>DGNS01000016.1:0-25118 GCA_002389045.1 Thiotrichaceae bacterium UBA4486
TATTTGTGACTAAGAGACAGGCGAAGGCGGGAATCCAGTAAATAAACAACCGCACCCCGTGCGGACATTGTTTTACTGGATACCGGATCAAAGCCTGTAGTGGACTTGATCCAGTATCCGGTATGACAGAATCCCCCTGGTGAAATTTCAATATCCGGTTTCATTCAATCCGCCTTTTTCGCCTCGATGATCACGATGTTCGCGTACAACCAGATGGCGATCAGCGTGGCAAAGTAAAACAGGTCGCGAAAATCAATCACGCCTTTTTTAATCGAATCAAAATGGGTCAGAAAACTCAGCGAGGCAATGGCGTCGGTCAATGCCGGCGGCGCCCAGCCGCGGAAGAAATCCACCACCAGCGGAAAGCCGGCGAGTATAAACAGAAAGCAGATGACCACGCTGATGACGAAGGCAATGACCTGGCTTTTCGACAACGCCGATATGCACGAACCTATGGCCAGAAAACCGCCGGCCATGAGCAGGCTGCCGAGGTAACTGGCGATGATTACCGTGTTATCCGGCGAGCCCAGGTAATTAACGGTGATCCAGACGGGAAAAGTCAGGGCCAGCGCTACGCCGGTGAAACACCAGGCGGCAAAAAACTTGCCCAGCACCGCATCGAGCACGGTTACCGGCAGGGTCATGAGCAATTCAATGGTTCCGGACTTGCGTTCCTCGGACCACAGCCGCATGGCGATGGCGGGGATCAGAAACAGGTACAGCCACGGATGAAAGCGGAAGAACGGTTCCAGATCGGCCTGGTTGCGTTCGTAGAACGAGCCGACATAAAACGTGAACACGCCGGTCAGGAACAGGAAAATCACAATAAACACATAAGCCACCGGCGTGGAGAAATAGCCGTATAGCTCGCGTTTGAAAATGGCGCGGATATTTTTCATGAAGTGCCCTGCATCCCGGTTTGCTCGTAGAAGCGCGTCGTGATCTGGCGGAATACATCGTCCATGCGCCCGCTGGGGGACTGCTCCAGCAGTTCCCGTGGTGTGCCGTCGAAGAGTATTTGTCCGGAAGCAATGATAATGGCCCTGGTGCACACGGCGTCCACTTCTTCCATGATGTGGGTGGAAATTACGATGGCCTTGTCGGCGGCCATGGCCTTGATCAGTTCGCGCACCTCGTGTTTCTGGTTCGGATCGAGACCGTCCGTAGGTTCATCCATAATCAGCACCTCCGGGTCATGGAGGATGGCCTGGGCGACACCGACGCGGCGTTTGAACCCCTTGGACAGGGTTTCGATGCTCTGATGCACCACCGAGCCGAGGTTGATTGTGTCAATGGCCTGCTCTATACGCTGTTTTCTGACATCACCCTCGAGACCGCGGATGTCGGCAATGAACTCCAGGAAACGCAACACGGTCATTTCACCATAACAGGGCGCGCCTTCCGGCAGGTAACCGATTTTCTGCTTGGCGCGAATGGGATCGGTGAGCACGTCGGCGCCGCAGACTTCCACGGTCCCGGCGCTGGGTTCGAGAAACCCGGTGATCATCTTCATGGTGGTGGACTTGCCGGCGCCGTTGGGACCGAGAAATCCGAGCACTTCACCGCGGGCCACACTGAAGGATAGACCGCGTACCGCGTGAATCGGCCCGAAGCGCTTGTCCAGTGATTTGACGTTGATAGCCGGTGGTGCGGCGTCTGGCTCCATCATTCGTTCTTATTTAATGTATAGAGGGGTTGCAGCGGCGTTATTCTGCATATAAACGCGCCCGGGTCAATTCATCACTGCCCGGTCGACTCAATGGGGACTGTGACTGTTGTCTCCCGGCGGGGTTCACGGTAACACGCCCCGCGGTTGCCCGACAACGCTCATCGGCACCCGCGGGATTGCAACCGGTTTACCGGGTTTGCACTGGCGCTCAGCCCGGCGATGATGCCGGGTCGGCGGTTTTCAGGCGAAACAGGGCCGAGATATCCTCATCGCCATACCCTTGTTCCATGAGTTTCCTGTAGTGCAGCAGGGTCATTTCCACCATGGGCCAGTTTTTTCCGGTCTTTTCCCCCATGGCCTTGCAGATATTCAGATCCTTGTAGTGCAGCGAGAGTTTGAAGCCGGGTTCGAAAGTGCCACGCAGCATGGTTTTGCCGCGGTGGGATAGAAACCAGTTTCCTGCCGCACCGTTGGAGACCACGTCAACGACCTTGTCCATGTCCAGGCCCATTTGCTGACCGAAGGCCAGGGCCTCGGTCACAGCCTGGTTGATGCCGGCGGCCATCAACTGGTTCACGGCCTTGCAGGCCTGACCGGATCCGGTCGGACCGATGTGCACGATATTGGCGGCAATGGCCGCAAGCACCGGCCTGACCTTGTCCAGCGCCGCGGCATCTCCGCCCGCCATCATGGCCAGGGTGGCATTGCGCGCGCCCTCGACACCGCCGGACACCGGGCAATCCAGGAACCCGGCGCCGTGATCCTCGAGCTTGCGCGCGGCCTCTTTGGCGGTATCGGAACTGACCGTGGATGTATCTACGACTACGGTGCCGGGCCGGACGTGATCGGCCATGGCGTTAACCACCTCCAATACATCCGCATCCCGCGAGACACAGATAATGATGAGTTCACAGTCGGCTGCCAGTGCGGCCGGGCTTTCGGCACAGCTAACACCGCATTCGCCGGCCAGGTCCGCGGCCTTTTCCCGGCTGCGGTTCCAGACACTGTACAAATGGTCCTGCTTGTGCAGGTTCATGGCCATATGTTTGCCCATGGCTCCAAGGCCTATAACGCCGGTTTTCATTGTGTTCTCCATTTGCATTGGTACATGTTCAGGCTGCACCGGCCTGCCGGAAATGATCAGCAATCACGGCGGCGATACAGCAGGTGAGTTTCTCTGCCGTGGGCAGATGCAGGAATTCGTTCGGGCCGTGGGCATTCGATCCCGGCCCCAGGACACCGGTGATAAGAAAGCGGGCATCGGGAAACTGTGCGCCGAGCATGCCCATGAACGGGATGGACCAGCCTTCGCCCATGTGCACGGCCGGTTTACCAAAGAAAGTTTGCGAAGCGTTATCGATGGACTGCAGCAGCCACGCCGGCATATCCGGCGCCAACCAGCCGCTGGCGGCCCAGTCCGGGGTAAACGTGACACTGGCGCCCGATGGCGGATCGGCCAGCAGCACTTGCTGCAGTTTTTTCGCAGCGGCGGCGGCATCGCAGGTCGGCGGCAGGCGCATGGACAGCTTCAGTGTCGTCTGCGGCCGCATGACATTACCGGCCGAGTGAATGGGGGGCAGGCCGTCCGCGCCGATCACGGACAGGGCCGGGCGCCAGCTGCGGTTCAGGATCAGTTCCAGTGGATCTTCGCTGACCGGGCGGGTTTCGCCGCTGAGCGGGAAGCGCTTGTGAATGTCCCGGCCGATCATGCGGGCGGCGTCCCGCGCCTGTTGCAGGCGTTGCTCCGGTATATTTACGTGAAAATCCTCGATGACAATGCTGCCGGTAGTGGAATCCTCGATGCGATCGAGCAACTGGCGCAGGAGTCGAAAACTCGAAGGCACAATGCCGCCGGCGTCGCCGGAATGGATGCCTTCGCGGAGGACTTCAACGCGTAATTCCCCGCCGATGAGTCCGCGCAGGGATGTCGTACACCACAGTTGTTCATAGTTGCCGCAACCGGAATCGAGGCAGATCACCAGATCCGGTGTACCGATACGCGAAGCCAGGTGATCCATGTAAAAGGGCAGATCCGGGCTGCCGCTTTCCTCGCAGGCTTCGATGATGACGACACAGCGCCCGTGCGCGATACCCTGCTGTTGCAGGGCTTCCACGGCGAGCAGGCTGGCGAACAGGGCATAACCGTCATCGGCGCCGCCGCGTCCGTAAAGCCGGTCGTCTTCCAGTACCGGCTGCCAGGGGCCGAGGTCCTCGCGCCAGCCGCTCATTTCCGGCTGTTTGTCGAGATGGCCGTAGAGCATGACGGTGTTCCCGGTCCGGCCCTGGATCTCGACCAGGATCAGCGGCGTGCGTCCGGGCAGGCGCACCACTTCCAGGGTCATGCCGGAAATGTTGCGGGCGGCGATCCAGCGGCAAAACTGCTGCACTGCTCGTTCCATATAACCGTTGCTTTCCCACTCCGGGTCGAACATCGGTGATTTGTTCGGGATCCGGATATAGTCCACCAGTTCGGGAACAATGGAGGTTGCCCAGACGTTCGCGCAGTGCTGCTGTAATAAATCGCTGTTCACGTTACAATATCCGTTCGAATGTCAATTTTCCCTGAATTTTCAGGCGGGCAACAATCTTGAAGCCACAGTGTCCGTTGATCCGGTGTTCGTTCAGGGTGTCAAATACTGGAGGTCATCATGTATCGCTTGCATACTAGCAAATCATTATTATTAACCGTACTCTCCGTTTTTGTTTTTCTGCTCTCCGCCTGCAGTGATGATCAGTCCGCGGGTACGCAGCCGGCCGTCACTGAAACGCCGGCCGGCAGCGCCACCGGGCAAAGCACGGCTGCTGAAATGGATACGCCTGCCGGTGATTCGTCTTCAACAACGCACCCGGTGCTTGAAGGTATCGAGCGGGCCGAGGGTGTTGTCTACATGGATGAGATCTACAAATAATCAGCCAAGCGCATCAATTTCAGAAACGAGGTGAGACAAACAACATGATGTACCGTGACCTGACAACCGTATTACTGGCCATGGCCCTGCTTGCCGGCTGCAGTGAAGAGAGCACTGACAGTGCCGGGACTGAAGCAACATCGCCGGAGCCCGCCATGACCACGCAGCCGGCCATGGCGGACGAGCAAGCCGTTGCCCGGACTGAAACTACCGATACATCCGGGGCGGCGTCCGAATCATCAGTCGGATCGACCGCAAAGGTCACGGCGCTGATGGACAATGGCGTAATCTACCAGGATGAAATTTACAGGGACTGGCCGTATACCGAGGCGCCAGCGGCCGCCAGTGTCCAGGCAGCAGTAGCAGATGCCGCTGACCAGGTTACGGCGATGGCGGAAGACGCCGGTCAACAAGCCGGTGAAATGGTCGATACCGTGAGCGAAGCCGTCACGGAAACGGCCGATGCTGCGGGTGAAGCCATGGAGACAGCCATGTCAACGGCCAGCGACAAGCCCTACCAGGTGGTGGATGGCGGTATCAGTGAAAACGCTATCGAAGGCTGGAAAACCTACAATGGCGGCGGCTGCGGCGCCTGTCACGGCAAGGGCGCTATCGGTGCGGTCGGACCCAACCTGGCCGACAGTGTCACGCAGAAACTCAGCAAGGAAGAGTTTGTGAATATTGTGACCAACGGCGTTTCCGGCACCATGATGCGGCCGCATAATACCAACAAGCGGGTCATGGATAACCTCGACAATCTGTATGCTTACCTGGTGGCCCGGGGTGATGGTGTCCTCGGTCCGGGTAACCTGATCAAATCACCGCTTGGTAAGGAATGAGTTAACGGGGAACAGGGAGCAGTCAACAGTCAACAGTGAACAGTCAACAGTCAACAGTGAACAGTGAACAGTGAACAGTGAATGGTGAATGGTGAATGGTAATCAGCTCTTTCACCACTCACCATTCACCAATCACCAATTCAATAACGGGCGAATAACAATCCAGGATAATCCCCATTGGCAATCCGTACCTTTCAGGGCAAGACCCCCGTGATCGATGAAAGTGCTTATGTCGATGACAGTGCCGTGGTCATCGGCGATGTGACCGTGGGTGCGGATTCATCACTCTGGCCCATGGTGGTGGCGCGGGGCGATGTGCACAGCATCAGCATCGGTGAAAAAACCAATATCCAGGATGGCTCCATACTGCATGTGACCCACGACGGCAAATTCTCCCCCGGCGGCTTTCCCTGCCGGGTCGGCAGTTACGTCACTGTCGGTCACCGGGTTACTGTGCATGCCTGCACCATTGGCGATTTCTGTCTGCTTGGTATGTCGGCCACTATCATGGACGGCGCCGAACTGGGCGATAAACTGATCCTTGGCGCCGGCAGCCTGGTGCCTACGGGCAGGAAACTCGAAGGTGGTTACCTCTATGTCGGCAGCCCGGTCAAACAGGTGCGGCCGCTAAAAGAAAAGGAGTTCGAGTTTCTTGAATATTCCGCCAAACATTACTCAACGCTGAAAGACAGGCATAAAATGCGTTGATGTGTTCCTGATAATTGCGGTTTCGTACACTATAATCTGGTTATTAACAGGGGACATTGAATCGCGGCACCGCGAACATGGCTACCATCATTCTGATTTCTGAGACAAAACCATGACATTTCTGAAAAGACATTTATTATTTCTGCTGATTACTTTCTATCCTGTTACCAGTATCGCCGGTGGACCGCCCCCGCCAATGCTGCCCGGGGCACTTGAGGATGAGTGCGAAATATCCAGCGATCTCGAAAATGATCTGCTGCTTGGCGACAACAGTTTCGATGATAATGAGGAATGCAGTCTGCTGGCCCAGGGCAACGTGGTCAAGGAAGGGGAAACTCTGCGTTCCAGTACCACCACGTTTACCAATGCACTCTCCGGAATTGCACAGGGTGGTCTCGGCAACAATCGTGGTCAGAATGTTGCCCTCATCCAGAAGGGATTTCCGGCCAGCGGTCTGTCAGCCGGTGACGCATGGGAAAATTATTCCTTCTGGCTCAGTTACAGTCGGGTGGAAACCGAGGATGATCTCAGCTCAACGGCGTTCGATTCCTCTACCAACAATGCCATGGCGGGTATCGATTACATAGTATCTGATCGCATGGTGGTCGGGCTGGCTTTCCTGGCCGAGGATAATGATGTGGACACGGTATTTAATACCGGTTCCCAGAAAATTGACGGCTTTATGGTTGCTCCTTATTTCGGTTACAGCCTCACCGATGTCTTCAGCATTGACGGCAGTGTTGGTTATGGTGGCTACGATATCGACCAGGTTCGAACCGACCCCGTAACCGGTACCCTGGTCGATGGTGATACTGAATCAGACCGCTGGTTTGCCTCTTTCAACCTCAACGCATTCAGGAATGTCGGCAACTGGTTTTTGTCGGGTCGTGCAGGAATGGTCTACAGTGAAGAGGACCACGATGGCTATACCGAGACCGGTGTCGCCGGCGCTGCCGTTAATCCCGCTGTCGCATCACAGGAACTCGAATTCGGACAGTTGCAAATTGGTGGTGAAGCGGCCTATAGCCTGGGTAACTTCGAACCCTTTGTAAGCGCTTTTTACGAATACGATTTTGAACGGGAAAAGATTATTGTTAACGCCGGGCAGGCAAGGCCGGACAATGATCGCGATGATGTACGTCTGGGTCTGGGGGTTCGCGCATTTTCCAACGATGGTTTTGCCGGTATCCTGCAATGGAATACGGTACTTGACCGCAGTAACTTTGACAGTCATGAAATAAGTCTTTTCGGCCGGCTGGAATTCTAGGGCACGCCCCCGGAAAACAGTACCGTACGATGGCGGTCTTGTACTGATTTCCGTCATAATCGAGTCCATCCATGCTCCTGACACGTCGTACATTAATCAAACTTGTTCCGTCGGCCCTGTTGTTTGTCGTCTGGCCACGCGTATTTGCGGCGTCCCGTGACAATCTCGTTGCAAGGATTTTGCCGGTATACCTGGATACCCTGATGCCGGCTGATGAATCGCCATCGGCCACGGACCTGCAGGTGGATCGTGAACTGCTGCATCGGGCTGACAACGAGACGCGTTATTTCCGTCTGCTGGTCAGGGGGTGCCAATGGCTGGAGCAGACGGCGCAGGAGGAATACGCCGAGCCTTTCAGTGAAATCAGTGAAGATCAACGTATTCTCATTGTGCAACGGATGTCTGCAATGAAACACCGTACACTCGCACATGAATTTTTCAGACAGGTACAGGCGGACCTGTTCACTCATTATTATTCACATGCGGCAAGCTGGAAGAATCTGGGTATGGATCATCCGCCGCAGCCCCTGGGATATCCGGATTATCATCAATCACCCGGACAACACCTGTGACGCGCGATGACTATGATGTCGTGATCATCGGTTCCGGAGCAGGTGGAGGCGCCTGCCTGTGGGCGCTGGCCCGGCGCAACGTCCGTGTTTTGTTGCTGGAAGCAGGACCGGCCTACGATTATCGCAAGGACTATCGTCTGCATCTTGCCGAATGGGAGACAACCGGTTTCCCGGACAAGGTGTCTGTTAAAGGCAGGCAGACCTTCGCGCCCATGCAGGCACTGGATGCCCAACGGGATGATCTGCGATCCTGGAATCATCTGACGGGCCAACGTAACCGTACATCGACACGTCAACCGTATGCCTATCATCATGTCGTGGGACTCGGTGGTTCCACCTTGCACTACACCGGCGAAGCGCACCGCATGCACCCTGACGCCATGCAGATGCAAACCCGCTTCGGTGTTGCCGCGGACTGGCCGGTTTCCTACAGTGAACTTGAACCTTATTATCAGCAGGCCGAACGTATCACCGGAGTGGCCGGTCCGGAGCATGATCCGGTCCGCTGGCGCAGCCGGCCGTACCCGTTGCCGCCGCATCCATTTAATTATTCCAGCCAGCCGCTGAAACGGGGTTGCGATGCCCTGGGACTTGATCTCGTCCCCAACGCCCTGGCTATTCTCTCCCGGCCGTACGATGGCCGTCCGGGTTGTAATCAATGTAATAACTGTAATCGTGGTTGTCCACGAGGGGACAAGGGCAGTGTGGATGTGACTTTTATTCGCCAGGCCCGCCGATACAGCAATTGTACAGTTCGCACCGGTGCAACCGTTATCGGTATCGAGGCCGGTGATGGCGACAGAATCAGCGCCGTGCATTATCTCGATGACAGTGGCGCGCAAACCAGGATAGCGGCGCGGGCTGTGGTGATCGCCTGCGGCGCTGTCGAAACCCCGCGGCTGCTGCTGAATTCGTCCGGTCCGCACTCTCCGGACGGACTGGCCAATGAATCCGGTCAGGTGGGCCGGCATTTTATGGAAACCATGGCCTGGTACAGCAGCGGCCTGCATGCGGATGCGCTGGGCAGTCACCGCGGTATTCCCTCCGACAGCATTTGCTGGGATTACAACGCCCCGGATGCCATCGAGGGTGTCATCGGTGGCTGCCGTTTCAGCTCGGGCATTGCCGAGGCGGAACTGGTGGGGCCGATCAATTATGCCCGGCGGGTCGTGGGCGGGTGGGGCCGTGAACACAAGCGGCGTATGCGTGAAACGTTCGGACACGTATTATCGGTGGGCGCGCTGGGTGAGAGTCTGCCAGATGAAGAAACCTGTATCGATCTGGATCCGCAAGCACGCGATCCCCACGGCTTACCCCGGGCCCGTATCCACAGCCACCTGGATGAAATGGCTGTGCGTCGCCTGGCTTTTATGGCAAAGACCTGTCGCGCCATACTCACTGCGGCCGGTGTCGATTCACTATTTGAAGAATACGGCACCTACGACTATTTCAGTGCCACGCATGTATTTGGAACCTGCCGCATGGGAACGGACCCGGACAGTTCAGTGGTGGACCCGTTCGGCCGCAGCCACCGCTGGAAAAACCTGTTCATCGCCGATGCCAGCGTTTTTCCCAGTTCCGGAGGCGGTGAAGCGCCGTCTCTGACAATACAGGCGCTGGCCCTGCGTACCGGTGAACATATTGCCGGGCTGGCACAGCAACAGTTGCTCTGAACCATCACCGTTTTTCCGCATACTGACCGATCACCATGGCCGGAATTCCCGTTATACAGAACCGATAAGGAGAAATTGATGACACTGGACGAACACTGGTTTTCCGAGGCTGCCAGGGGCTTCGGCATGTCACTCATGATCAGGCAAAAACTGCACGAAGAACAAACGCCGTATCAGAAGATCGAGATCTACGACACCGAACGCTTTGGCCGGTTGATGACCCTGGACGGCATCACCATGCTCACCGGCCGTGATAATTTCATATACCATGAAATGATGACTCACCCGGCGCTGTTTGCGCATGCCCGGCCCCTGGACGTGGTGGTTGTCGGCGGTGGAGATTGCGGCTCATTGCATGAGGTATTGAAGCACCCGGATATCAACACGGTGACCCAGGTGGAACTGGACGAACGCGTTACCCGTGTTTCGGAACAGTTTTTCCCGGAACTGTGCGCATCGAACGGTGATCCCAGGGCGACATTGCTGTTCGAGGACGCCATCGCCTGGATGCGTGATGCCACGGCGGCCAGCGCGGATGTCATCGTGCTCGATACCACGGACCCGGTGGGGCAGGCAGAGCGGCTGTTCTCGATGGCGTTCTACCGCGATTGCCACCGCGTGTTGCGCGACGGCGGGATCCTGGTGGCGCAGAGCGAATCGCCGTTTCTGGATCTGGACATTCTCAAGGGCCTGCGCGGGGAAATGACCGCGGCCGGTTTCGGCGAACTGCGAACCCTGCAGTTCTATCTGCCCACCTATCCCTCGGGCTGGTGGAGCGCCACCCTGGCGGCGAAAAACCATGCCTTCGAAGGACTCGGAAAACCCGCCGCGGATAGCAATTCCGTGCAGACGCGTTACTATAGCCCGGAAATCGTGCGGGCGGCGCTGGTGTTGCCGCCGTGGTTGCAAGCGGAGCTGGGACAGATATCAGATATCAGACATCAGACGTCAGATTACAGACAGCAGTGAACAGTGAACCAGAACCCAGAACCCAGAACCCAGAACCCAAAACCCAGAACCTCGAACGTTGAACCCCGAACCATGAACCATGAACGTTGAACTTCGAATCCCGAACAGTGAATCAGCACAGTAAAAAATACGACGTCATCATCGTCGGCGGCGGCCATGCCGGCACCGAGGCCGCGCTCGCCTCCGCGCGTATGGGAGCAGCGACGCTGTTGCTCACGCAGAGCATCGATGCTCTTGGCCAGATGTCGTGCAATCCGGCCATCGGCGGTATCGGCAAGGGTCACCTGGTCAGGGAGATCGATGCCCTCGGCGGCATCATGGCCCGGGCGGCGGACCATTGCGGTATCCAGTTCCGCATCCTCAATGCCCGCAAGGGCCCGGCCGTGCGCGCCACCCGCGCCCAGATTGATCGCGCCCTGTACCGGCAGTACATCCGCACGATCCTGGAAACACAACCGGGGCTGGATATTTTCCAGCAATCCGTGGATGACCTTATTGTCGAGGGCGAACACATCACCGGCGTGATGACACAGATGGGTCTGGCTTTTCACGCCCCGGTGGTCGTGCTGACCGTGGGCACGTTCCTCGGCGGGCGCATTCATATAGGTCAATCCAGTTACCAGGGCGGTCGCGCCGGTGATGCGCCCGCCAACACGCTGGCCTCAAGGCTTCGCGAGTTGCCGTTCCGTGTGGAGCGGCTGAAAACCGGCACGCCACCACGTATCGCCGGTAAAAGCATCGACTTTTCCCGGCTGCAAATCCAGCACGGCGATGAGCCTGTACCGGTGTTTTCATATCTCGGCAAGGCGGACGATCATCCGCGCCAGGTGCCCTGTCACATCACCCGCACCAACGAGCGCACCCACGAGGTGATCCGCGGCGCGCTGGATCGCTCGCCCATGTACACAGGACAAATCGACGGCGCCGGACCCCGCTATTGTCCCTCGGTGGAAGACAAGGTGGTGCGCTTTGCCGACAAGACCTCGCACCAGATTTTTATTGAACCGGAAGGACTTGAATGCGACGAGGTCTATCCGAACGGCATTTCCACTTCATTGCCGTTTGACGCCCAGGTGAACCTGGTGCGCACCATCGAGGGCTTTGAGCAGGCGCACATCACCCGCCCCGGTTATGCCATCGAATATGATTTTTTCGATCCCCGCGATCTGCATCCGTGGCTGGAAACCCGGCATATCGGCGGGCTGTTTTTCGCCGGGCAGATCAACGGTACCACCGGTTACGAGGAAGCCGCCGCCCAGGGACTGCTGGCGGGGATCAACGCCGCGCGTCTCAGCGCCGGCCGGGAAACCTGGTATCCACGCCGTGACCAGGCCTACATTGGCGTTATGGTCGATGATTTGATCACCAAGGGTACCCTGGAGCCGTACCGCATGTTCACCAGCCGGGCCGAGTATCGTTTGAGTCTGCGTGAAGACAATGCGGATCTGAGGCTGACGGCCATCGGTCATGAACTGGGCCTGGTGGATGAGAACCGCTGGCGTGCCTTCAATCGCAAGCAGGAAGCCATCGAACAGGAGCAGGCGCGACTGGCAAACATATGGTTGGCGCCCGGTCGTATCGATGCGGAGCAGGTGCGGGCGATCCTGGGACAGCCTTTGAACCGGGAGTGCAACCTGTTGCAATTGCTGGCGCGTCCGGACACCGGCTATGAACAGGTCCTGGCGCTGATCGACGAGGTGGCCACGGTGGATCCGTGCGTCGCCGAGCAGGTGAAGATCCAGGCCACCTACAGCGGTTACATAGAACGGCAGTCCGATGAAATCGAGCGCAACCGCCATCATGAAAACGTGCTGTTACCGGACGATATCGATTACACGGAAGTTCGCGGCCTCTCTGCCGAAGTGGTGCAGAAACTGAGTGAGCAACGGCCGGATAATCTCGGCCTGGCTTCAAGGATCCCCGGTGTTACCCCGGCCGCTGTTTCCCTGTTGCGCGTTTACCTGAAAAAATACCGTGCCGGCATGAAAAAGTCCGCTTGAAGCCGACTTTTAACAGCCATTCGCTTGAACAACACTTCCACGAGGGCCTGCGGCAGCTGGATCCGCGACTCGAGGTCGACTTTGAGCCGTATCAAGCCTATCTTGAACTGCTGGTGAAATGGAACCGCACCTATAATCTCACTGCCATCCGTGATCCGGAGGCCATGTTAAACGGGCATGTGTTGACCAGCCTGGCGATACTGCCGTGGCTCAAGGGGCATCACTGCCTGGATGTGGGTTCCGGTGCCGGCATTCCAGGTCTGCTGCTGGCGTTGGCCCGGCCGGACACGGAATGGACTCTGCTCGACAGTAACGGCAAGAAAACCCGGTTTCTGACCCAGGCGCAGCTGGAGCTGGGGCTGGATAATGTCGAAATCGTCCAACAGCGGATTGAGCAATTTGCACCCGGGAGACTTTTTAGTACTATCGTTTCCAGAGCCTTTCGTTCACTGGCAGGTTTTTACACGGTGAGCAGAACACGACTGGCCGATGGAGGCGTCATTCTGGCCATGAAGCCCGGTAAACCGGATGCTGAACTGGAAGAAATCAGCGCCATGGCCGGGCCTGTCGACTACCATGCCCTGACGATCCCCGGAATGGAGAAAACACCGGGGCTGGTGGTGATTCGCGGACGGTGATCAATAACAACGGTAAAGGCATTGATTGATATCAACATGGGCAAGGCACTGGCAATCGTGAACCAGAAGGGCGGCGTGGGTAAAACCACGACCAGCGTCAATCTTGCCGCCTCCATGGCCGCGGCCAAACGCCGCGTTCTTTTGATCGATATGGATCCGCAGGGCAATGCCACCATGGGCAGCGGCATCGACAAGTCCACGCTGGAGAAATCCACCTTTGATGTACTCATGGATCTGCACCGGCTGCAGGACTGCCTGGTGCCCGCCAACGAGATGGGTTTTGATGTCTTGCCCAGTAACGCCGATCTGACCGGCGCCGAGGTCACCCTGCTCGATGAGTTGGCGCGCGAGGTGCGGTTGCGTAACGCTCTTAACCCCGTGCAGGAAAACTATGATTATATTTTTATCGATTGCCCGCCCTCGCTGAGCATGTTGACGGTCAATGCACTGGTGGCCGCCAATTCGGTGCTCATCCCCATGCAATGCGAGTACTACGCCCTCGAGGGTTTGAGTTCACTGCTCGACACCATCGAGAAGATCCGCAAACATCTGAATGCCGATCTGAAAATCGAGGGCCTGCTGCGCACCATGTATGACCCGCGCAACAACCTGTCCAGCCAGGTATCCGAACAGTTGATCGAATACTTTGGTGAGAAAGTCTACCGTACGGTGATCCCGCGCAACGTGCGCCTGGCCGAAGCACCGAGTCACGGCATGTCCATCCTCAAATACGATCGCACCTGTCGCGGCAGTCTCGCCTACCTCGCCCTGGCCGGGGAAATGTTGCGCCGGGAAGGTATTGCGGCCTGAAGAGAACCGATGCAATGAATATACGCAAAAAAGGCCTGGGTCGTGGACTCGATGCCCTGTTGTCCCCGCGCGGCAAAGCGGATGAACAGGCGCCGCCGAATGATGAGGTCCACCATCTTCCCGTGGACAGGATGCAACGCGGTCAGTATCAACCACGCACCCATATGGATGAGTCCGCCCTGGCGGAACTGGCCGCGTCCATCAAGTCCCAGGGGCTGGTCCAGCCTATCGTGGTGCGTCCCATCGCCGGCGATGGCCGCTATGAAATCATCGCCGGCGAGCGGCGCTGGCGCGCGGCGCAAATGGCCGGACTGCACGATGTGCCGGTGGTGGTGCGCGACGTCTCCGATCAGACGGCGATGTGCATCGCGCTGATCGAGAATATCCAGCGCGAGGAACTCAATCCCATCGAGGAAGCCCGGGCCCTGTCGCGGCTGCTGAAAGAATTCGAAATGACCCACGAAACCGTCGCCGATGCCGTCGGCCGATCCCGTTCCGCGGTCTCCAACCTGTTGCGACTGCTCGAGCTGCAACCGGAAGTGCGCACACTGGTGGAACAGGGGCAACTGGAGATGGGCCATGCCCGTGCCCTGCTGGCCCTGAAAAACCGGGAACAGGTCAATGCCGCCCGGCACGTGGTCAAGGCGGGACTCAGTGTTCGCGCCACCGAAGCCTATGTAAAGTCACAGCAGAAAGCGGGCGGTCAAAGCAAAGCACAAAAACCGGCCAGGGATCCGAACATCATCAGTCTCGAACGCGATATGTCCGACTACCTGGGCTCGCCGGTGAACATCCGGCACAAAAGTGGTAAGGGCACGGTGGAAATCCGTTATCACAGCCTCGATCAACTGCAGGGGATCCTGGAAAAAATAAAAAAATAACCGGCGGCAAAAATAAATTCCGGATATTGCAGCGCAACATATTGATTCGTTCAGACGAGATCATTATACTTGCGTCTCCCGGCAACCGGACACCGTTGCTGCTGAACATTAAATCAAGAAAAAATAAAGGGATTTACACAACCAGCTAACCGATTGGGGCAGCGGTGTTTGTGACAGTTGTTCGAGCAAAAACAAGTTAATCAAGCCATCGCAGACAAACTTGCCTGTATTCAATTAGCGGTAACGGCGGGTATTGCCCTGACATTATGGGTATTTCTGGACCCGAAGCCGGCGTGGTCGGCCTTACTGGGCGGAGCCATCTGCAGTCTGGCAACCTGGTTGATGTCGAGGATCATGTTTGCCCGGGGAGGTAACGATGCCGGGCAGATGTTGATGGCGTTTTATCTGGGAGAAGCGGCCAAGGTGGTGTTCACCGTCGTTTGTTTTCTCCTGGTCTTTATATTACTCGACCTGAATGCCCCGGCGTTCATATTGACATACATCGCCATGCTGATACTGCATTGGCTGGCATTACTGAAAACAAAAACCTGAGGAACCTCTGGGTAAGTCAGAGCTTCCATGAAATGAAACCGGCAACTCAAAGGTACACTGGAATACACGATTATGGCTTCTGACTCGCACGCGCCTGCTTCAGCAACCGAATACATTACTCACCATATCCAGAATATGACCTGGGGCCAGTTGCCCGCGGGTTACGAGCGCGCCGACGGCCATGTACTGGAGCAGGCCACCTGGACCCTGGCGCACAGCGCGCAGGAAGCCAGGGACATGGGCTTCTGGGCCTTTCACCTGGATTCACTGGGCTGGGCTGTATTTCTGGGTTTTATTTTCTGTTTCTGTTTCTACCGGGTGGCGAAAAAAGCCTCCCTGGGCGTACCCAGCAAGTGGGCCAATTTCCTGGAAATGCTGGTGGAAATGGTCGACAAGAGCGTCAAGGAATCCTTTCATGCCAAAAGCGAGGTGATAGCGCCGCTGTCACTGACAATTTTCTGCTGGGTCTTTCTGATGAACCTGATGGACCTCGTGCCGGTGGATTTGCTGCCGGAAATTGCGCAATGGATTTCCGGTGATCCGCACCTGTATTTCAAGGTCGTCCCGACCACCGATCCCAATGTCACCTTCGCCATGTCGTTCATGGTTTTTTTACTGATCATTTACTACAGCATCAAGAGCAAGGGTATCGGCGGGTTTGTCGGTGAACTGACCCTGCAGCCGTTCGGCAAGTGGATGCTGCCGTTTAACCTGATACTGGAAGGCGTGGCGTTGCTGGCCAAGCCGGTTTCACTGGCGCTGCGACTTTTCGGTAATCTCTACGCGGGTGAATTGATCTTTATATTGATTGCACTTCTCGGCTGGTGGCAATTGCCTGCGCATTTTATCTGGGCTGTGTTTCATATTCTGATCATCATTTTACAGGCGTTTATTTTCATGATGCTGACCATCGTCTACCTGAGTATGGCGACCGAGCATCATTAACTGTATGAATTTGTACTAACCATTACATTTCGGAGGAAATCATGGAATCTATCTTTGCATTTACAGCGTTGGGCGTATTGCTCGTTCTGGGTATGGGCGCGTTCGGTACCGCTATCGGCTTCGGTATACTCGGGGGTAAATTCCTCGAAGGCGCCGCCCGTCAGCCGGAACTGGCACCCATGCTTCAGGTAAAGATGTTTCTGGTTGCCGGTCTTATCGACGCGGTTACCATGATCGGTATCGGTTTCGGCATGTGGTTCACCTTTGCCAACCCCTACGTTGAGGCTGCCAGGGCACTGGCCGGTTAATAACACACCTGAATCTGATCAAGAGGCATTTAAATGAACTTTAATGCGACATTTTTCGGCCAGCTCATCGCTTTCGCGGTGTTTGTCTGGTTCTGCATGAAGTTCATCTGGCCGTTGTTGCTGGGCATGATCGAGGAGCGCGAAAAGCGCATAGCCGACGGTCTGGCCGCAGCGGAAAAGGGTGAACAGAAACTCGAGCAGGCGGAACAGCGTCTGACCGAGGCTGTGGAAGAAGGCAAGAACAGGGCCGCTGATATCATTGCCCAGGCGCAGAAACGCGGCGATGAAATCGTCGAAGAAGCCAAGCAGAACGCCAGGGTCGAGGGCCAGCGGCAACTGGATGCCGCCCGCGGTGAAATCGAGCAGGAAAAGGAACAGGCGCGCCAGGAACTCAGGCAACAGGTGGCCATGCTGGCCATTGCCGGCGCCGAGCAGATCCTGATGCGCGAAGTTGACCGCAATGCGCACAACGACGTGCTCAACAAACTCGGCGCGGACCTGTAATCATGCAGGAAAAGGTCACTATCGCCCGACCCTATGCCCAGGCGGCATTTGAAGTGGCACGCGAGGAAGGCACGCTGGATCAATGGTCCGCGTTGATTGAACGCCTCGGTATCGTGGTCTCCGATCCGCTCATGCGCGCGGTCATTGGTAATCCGAAACTGGATGAAGCCAGACTCGCTACCCTGGTTACCGAACTCTGTGGCGATACTGTCTTCGACAGCGGGCGGAATTTTATCCGCATCCTGGTCGATGCAGACCGGCTCAATGTGGCGCCGGAAATCCATGGCCTTTTCGAATCAAAAAAGGCGCGCGAGATCGGTCTTTCACAGGTGTCCGTGACCACGGCGTGGGAACTCAGCGAAGAGCAACAATCCGCTATCCGCGATGTCATGTCAAAACGGCTCGGTACACAGATCGAGATCAGCAGCGAGGTCGACTCGTCATTGATCGGTGGCGCCATTATTCGCGCGGGGGATTCGGTCATTGATGTCTCGTTGCGCGGCAGATTGAATGACCTGACCAACGAATTTGCAAGTTAAGACTTAAATACAGAGGAACAACCTATGACAATCAGTGCTACCGAAATAAGCGATCTGATTAAGAAAAAGATCCAGGAACTCGATCTTGATACCGAGGCACGCACCGAGGGCACCGTGGTCAGCCTGGCCGACGGCATTGCGCGCATCCACGGCCTCAGCGATGTCATGCAGGGTGAAATGATCGAATTCCCCGACAATACCTACGGCCTGGCGCTGAACCTGGAGCGGGATTCAGTGGGCGCCGTTATCCTGGGTAAATACGAACATATTTCCGAAGGCGATACCGTCAAGTGCACCAAGCGCATTCTCGAGGTGCCGATAGGCGAGGCCCTGCTCGGCCGTGTCGTCGACTCCCTCGGCATGCCTATCGACGGCAAGGGCGCCATCGATGCGAAAGAGTCCGCGCCTATTGAAAAGATTGCCCCCGGCGTTATCGCCCGGCAATCCGTTTCCCAGCCTGTACAATCCGGATTGAAGTCCATTGATGCCATGGTCCCGGTCGGCCGTGGCCAGCGTGAGTTGATCATCGGTGACCGCCAGACCGGTAAAACCGCGGTCGCCATTGATACGATCATCAACCAGAAAGGCACCGGCATTAAATGCATCTACGTGGCCATCGGCCAGAAGGCCTCTTCCATCAACACCGTAATTCGCAAACTGGAAGAGCACGGCGCCATGGAACACACCATCGTGGTGGCGGCGAGTGCTTCCGATTCTGCAGCCATGCAGTACATCGCGCCGTACTCCGGATGCTCCATGGGTGAATACTTCCGTGATCGCGGCGAGGACGCACTGATCATATATGATGATTTGACCAAGCAGGCCTGGGCCTATCGCCAGATCTCGCTGTTGCTGAAACGCCCGCCGGGTCGTGAAGCCTATCCCGGTGATGTGTTTTACCTGCATTCACGCCTGCTCGAACGCGCTTCCCGCGTCAATGCAAACTACGTTGAAAAGATCACCAATGGCGAGGTCAAGGGCAAGACCGGTTCACTGACCGCCCTGCCGATCATCGAAACCCAGGCCGGTGACGTCTCGGCCTTCGTTCCGACCAACGTCATATCCATTACCGACGGCCAGATCTTCCTGGAAACCGACCTCTTCAACTCCGGTTTCCGTCCGGCCATCAACGCCGGCCTGTCGGTCTCCCGCGTCGGTGGCGCCGCGCAGACCAAGATCATCAAGAAGCTGGGTGGCGGTGTGCGCCTGGCCCTGGCCCAGTATCGGGAACTGGCGGCGTTTTCACAGTTTGCCTCCGATCTCGATGAAGCCACCCGCAAACAGCTCGAACGCGGTCAGCGCGTCATGGAACTGATGAAACAGAAGCAGTACTCGCCCATGACCGTGGCCCAGATGGCCGTCAGCCTCTACTCAGCCGAGCATGGTTATCTTGATGACATCGAACTCGACAAGATCGGCGCTTTCGAGGCGGCACTGCACAGTTTCATGGGCAGTGAAAAGAGTGACCTCATGAATTCCATCAACGAGTCCGGCGATCTGACCGATGACATCGAAAACGGTATCAAGTCATCGATCGATGAATTCAAGGCCAACCACACCTGGTAATTATCGGGATCTGAAAGCGAGCATTATTTATGATGAATTATCTATCTGAAGTCTGTCATCTGGTTACCGGTATCTGATCATGGCTGGAGCTAAAGAAATCAGAAGCAAGATCAGCAGTGTAAAAAATACACAGAAGATCACCAAGGCCATGGAAATGGTGGCCGCCAGCAAGATGCGCAAGGCCCAGGATCGCATGAAGGCCGCGCGGCCCTACGCGGACAAGATCAGAAACGTCATTGCGCATCTCGGTCACGCCAATCCCGAATATCATCATCCTTTCCTGACGCCGCGAGCGGAAGTGAAAAGCATAGGCCTGATCATCGTCTCCACTGATCGCGGCCTGTGCGGCGGCCTGAACTCCAACCTGTTCAGGGAAACCCTGCGGCGTATGCAGGCCTGGGAAGAAGAAGGCAAGGAAATCAAACTGTGCATTATCGGCTCGAAGGCCGCCGGCTTCTTCGGCCGCCTTGGCGGTGAGGTGCTCGGCCAGCTTACCGGCATGGGAGATACACCGGGCGTGGATGAACTGATCGGTACCGTCAAGATCATGCTGGATGCCTACATCAAGGGCGAGATCGACGAGCTTTACATCGTCTCCAACGATTTTGTGAATTCCATGACCCAGTCGCCCGTGGTTGAGGAACTGATTCCGGTTGAACCCGAACAACAGGACGAATACAAGCATCACTGGGATTATATCTACGAACCCGATGCCCAGGAGGTGCTCGATGTGCTGCTTGAACGTTACATTGAATCCCTGGTTTACCAGCGTGTCGTCGAAAACATCGCCTCCGAACAGGCCGCGCGCATGGTTGCCATGAAGAGTGCATCCGATAACGCCGGTCAGCTTATCGACGAGTTGCAGCTTATTTACAACAAGGCCCGGCAGGCTGCGATCACACAGGAACTGTCCGAGATCGTTAGTGGTGCTGCGGCGGTTTGATCCAGATCACAGTCAACAGATTACAGATTACAGATTACAGACTACAGACTACAGACTACAGGTTTTATATTTAAACGCGAAAATACCAAGAGGAACTAAACAATGAGTTCTGGAGAAATTGTACAAATCATCGGCGCCGTGGTGGATGTCGAGTTTCCGGGTGATTCCATTCCGAAAATTTACGATGCATTGCTGGTGGATGCCGAAGGTGTGAATACGACCCTGGAAGTGCAGCAACAGCTGGGTGATGGTGTGGTCAGAACGATTGCACTGGGCTCCACCGACGGTTTGCAGCGCGGACTCAAGGTGAATAACACCGGTGCAGCCATCTCCATCCCGGTCGGCGTCAATACCCTCGGCCGCATCATGAACGTACTCGGTGAGCCCATCGATGAGTGCGGCGAGATCAATGCGGAGGAAACCATGGAGATCCACCGCGCGGCGCCTAAATTCACCGAACTCAGTCCCAGTACCGAACTGCTGGAAACCGGCATCAAGGTCATCGACCTGATTGTGCCGTTCGCCAAGGGCGGCAAGATTGGCCTGTTCGGCGGCGCCGGTGTCGGCAAGACGGTCAACATGATGGAACTCATCAACAATATCGCCACCCAGCATTCGGGTCTTTCCGTGTTCGCCGGTGTCGGTGAACGTACCCGCGAAGGCAACGACTTCTATTTCGAAATGCAGGAAGCCGGCGTGGTCAACGTGGAGGATTTCTCCAAGTCCAAGGTGTCCATGGTCTATGGCCAGATGAATGAGCCGCCGGGCAACCGCCTGCGCGTCGCACTGACCGGCCTGACACTGGCGGAAAAATTCCGCGACGAGGGCCGTGACGTACTGCTGTTCATTGATAACATTTACCGTTTTACCCTGGCCGGTGTGGAATGTTCCGCATTGCTGGGCCGCATGCCGTCTGCAGTGGGCTATCAGCCGACCCTGGCCGAGGAAATGGGACGCCTGCAGGAACGCATTACTTCCACCAAGACCGGATCCATTACCTCCATCCAGGCTGTTTACGTGCCCGCAGATGACCTCACTGACCCGTCACCCGCGACCACCTTTGCGCATCTGGATGCGACCGTGGTTCTGTCCCGTCAGATTGCCGAACTGGGTATTTATCCGGCTGTGGATCCGCTGGATTCCACCAGCCGTCAGCTGGATCCGCTGGTGGTCGGCCAGGAACATTACGATACCGCCCGCGCCGTTCAGAATACCCTGCAGCGTTACAAGGAGCTGCGTGACATCATCGCCATCCTCGGCATGGACGAACTTTCTGAAGAGGACAAGCTGATCGTGGCCCGTGCCCGTAAAATCCAGCGCTTCCTGTCGCAGCCGTATTTCGTGGCCAAGGTCTTCACCGGTCAGGACGGCGAGTTCGTGCCCCTGAAAGAAACCATTCGTGGTTTCCAGGAAATCGTCGAAGGCAAGCACGACAGTTTACCGGAGCAGGCCTTCTATATGGTCGGCAGCATCGAGCAGGCCATCGAAAAGGCGAAAACACTTTAAAGGCAGACTATGGCACATTTACACGTCGACATCGTCAGCGCCGAACACGAGATTTTCTCGGGTGAGGCCGTGATGGTTTTTGCACCGGCCTCCCAGGGCGAGGTGGGCATTGCACCCGGGCATACGCCGCTGGTGACACAACTGGCTCCCGGTGAGGTCCGTGTCCAACTGGAAAGTGGCGAGGAACAGGGGTTCTATGTGTCCGGCGGCATGCTCGAGGTGCAGCCACACGTGGTCACCGTGCTTTCGGACTCCGCGGAACGCGCCGAGGATCTTGACGAGGCCGCGGCACTGAAGGCCAGGGAAGAGGCGGAAAGAGTCTTTCATGACAAGGATGCAAAGATCGAATACGCGACAGCGCGCGCACAACTGGCTGAAGCCGCGGCACAGCTGCAAGCCATTCAGCGTCTGCGTAAACGCGCAAAGCGGTAAAACCCGACCCACAGGCTTTTCTCTCTACTGCAGGTGTCAGCCTTCTTTATACTGCAGGTGTCTGCCTTCAGGCTGACACCGTATCGAAGACTTATGTCCCGTATCCTTCCCTGCGCCCTTGGCGCCTTTGCGAGATCCCCCTGTTTTCAAAAGCCAACCCCATTTTCTCTCGCCAAGCCGCCAGGAACGCGAAGAAAAATAAGTCTCTTGTTCTGTATCTTTCCCTGCGCCTCAGCGGGATCAACATTATTAAATGTATTATGATCAACGCCAGATAATCCAGGGAACTATAACAAAGCAACCATGAAGCTCGTGGTCATCATGCCGACTTACAACGAGTCGGAAAACATCATCCCCATGCTCAAGGCATTGCACGAAGTCTTCAGAGACATCAAGCATACTTGTGAAGTGCTGGTGGTGGATGATAATTCTCCCGACGGTACCGGCGATAAGGTGCGGGAATTCAGCCGCGACAATCCCGGTGTCCATTTGCTTCCCGGGGAAAAAGCGGGACTGGGTGCTGCCTACCTGCGCGGTATGGAGCATGCGATCAACCACCTGGGCGCGGACGCGGTTTTCGAGATGGACGCGGATTTCTCTCACGATCCGGCGGACCTGAAGCGGCTGGTCGCCGAACTCGATGATGGTGCGGATTTCGTGATCGGCAGTCGCTATGTCCAGGGAGGCACGGTACCGAAAGAGTGGGGCTGGTTGCGAAGACTCAATTCACTGGGCGGCAATTTCGTTGCTCGCTACATTGCCGGGATTTACCGGGTACGCGACTGCACAGCGGGTTTTCGCCTGATCCGCGCCGCGTTACTGAAATCCATCGATTTTTCCGAGATCAGGACCCAGGGATATGCCTTCCAGGTGGCGCTGTTGCACGAGGCGGTGCTGCTGAACGCGGATATACGCGAGGTGCCGGTACATTTTACCGACCGTCGCTACGGTGAGTCGAAGCTGGGCCCGGGTGATATCCTTGAATTTCTCTACCACATCGGCGGCATCCGCTTTCGCAGTTACAGGACCTTTGTGAAATTCTGCGTCGTGGGCGCCAGCGGCGTGGTGGTCAACCTCGGCACCATGACACTGCTCATGGCCCTGGGCGTCAACAAATTCATCGCCTCGCCGATTGCCATAGAGGTATCGATTATCACGAATTTCTTTTTCAACAATTACTGGACCTTCCGCTACCGGAACAACCGCAGCCGCAAGCGTATCCGGGGTCTGAAATTCAACGCGGTATCCTTTGTCGCCCTGTTGGTCAGTTACCTGACGTTCGTGTTATTGTCATTGTGGTTTCCGGATGTGGCGCCTCAGGTGCACCAGTTTATCGGTATCATACCGGCCACATTCATCAATTATTTTCTGAATTCATACTGGACCTTTTCCGAGGATAAACGGTAGACATCTATGGGATTAAGTATCGTCATTCTGGCAGCGGGGCAGGGCACGCGCATGAAGTCCGAACTGCCGAAAGTGCTGCATAAACTGGCCGGCAGGACGCTGCTGCAACATGTTCATGACACCGCTGAACACCTGCAGGCGAGGGATATCTATGTAGTTTACGGTTATGGCGGTGAGCAGGTCAGGGAGACCTGCGCGGATCTGTTTGTCAACTGGATCGAGCAAGAGCAGCAACTGGGGACCGGGCACGCCGTGCAGCAGGTGATTGACGATATTCCCGATACCGATGATGTATTGATCCTGTACGGGGATGTACCGCTGATTACCGCAGCAACGTTGCAACGGTTGATTGAGTCGGGCCGCGAGAGCGGTTTCGGGCTGCTCACGGTGGAGATGGAAAACCCGGCAGGATATGGCCGTATCATTCGGGACGGCAGCGGCGGCATCGTCAGGATCGTCGAGCAGAAAGACGCCACCGCTGAAGAGCTGGACATACGCGAGGTGAATACCGGCATCATGCTGGTCAGGGCCGATCTGCTGAAACGCTGGCTTGCCAGCCTCGATAACAATAATGCCCAGGGCGAATTTTATCTTACCGATATCATCGAGCAGGCGGTGAACGACGGCATCGGGATCATACCGGAGCATCCGGAATCGCTGGTCGAAGTCAGTGGCATCAACAGCCGTTTACAACTGGCGGACATGGAGCGCTATTACCAGTTGGTACAGGCGCACCAGGTCATGCGTCAGGGGGTAACGCTGGCGGATCCGGCCCGTTTTGATGTGCGCGGTTCACTGCAAACCGGCCAGGACGTGGAGATTGATATCAACGTGATTCTCGAAGGCGAGGTAACACTGGGTAACCGGGTCAGGGTTGGTGCCAACACGATAATTCGTGATTCGAACATCATGGATGGAGTGACCATTCTGCCGAACTGCGTGATCGAGGAATCGGTCATCGGTGCAGGTTCACGGGTCGGACCCTTCGCGCGCATCCGCCCGGATACGGCGCTGGAGAGTAACGTCCACGTGGGCAATTTTGTTGAAATCAAGAAAAGCCTGGTGGCCCGTGGCGCCAAGATCAATCATCTCAGCTACATCGGTGACAGCGAGGTGGGTATCAATGTCAACATCGGTGCCGGCACTATCACCTGCAACTATGACGGCGCCAATAAACATAAAACCATTATTGGTGACAACGTCTTCGTCGGCTCGGATTGCCAGTTCATCGCCCCGGTCAAAATCGGAGCGGAGGCGACCATCGCCGCCGGCACCACGGTGACCGAGGATGTGGAACCCAGGGACCTGGTGCTCAGTCGCGTCAGGCAATTCGCGGTGAAAGGCTGGCGGCGGCCGGAGAAGGGATGAGTGAACAGTCTACAGTGGGCAGTGAACAGTGGGCAGGGAACAGTGGGCAGGGAACAGGGAACAGGGAACAGGGAACAGTGAACAGTGAACGGTGAACGGTGAGCAGTGAGCGG
>DGNS01000016.1:25255-55255 GCA_002389045.1 Thiotrichaceae bacterium UBA4486
ACGGGAGAAATCCTTGTCTCGAGCCATCGGGAGAGATCTTTTCTGGAACATGAACGCGGATGCCTCGGTCACAGCGGGCAGTGAACAGTGAACAATGAACAGTGAGTAGTGGTACAATTTACAGGACAGGCGCATAAGTATCTTCTATTCACCAATCACCAATTACCACTTACCATTCTCCAATCACAAACTATGAAAGTCGGCTACTACCAGTTTCGTCCCCTGTTTGGCAAAATCGAGCGTAATCTCGATAAAGTGCTCGCTGCGCTTGCCGATGTCGAGGCGGACCTGATCATTCTCCCGGAACTGGCGTATACCGGTTACTATTTTGCCGATCGCGATGAAGCCTGCCGGTTGTCACAGGACGTTACCTCGTCGCCCATTATTGACAATCTGACCGAGCTGTGCCGGCAACGGAATTTTTACATCGTCAGCGGCTTCGCCGAAAAATACCTCGATAAATGCTTCAATTCATCCGTTTTGATTGGACCTGAAGGTCTTGTGCATACTTACCGCAAGCTGCATCTTTTCAGTGACGAGAAAAACGTTTTCACCCCGGGCGATATACCGCTGCAGGTGAACCGGATTGGCGATGTTAATATAGGCATGATGGTCTGTTTCGACTGGGTCTTCCCCGAGGTGGTGCGTACCCTGGCGCTGCAGGGGGCGGATATCATCTGTCATCCGGCCAACCTGGTGCTGTCTTTTTGCCAGGACACCATGATCACGCGTTGCCTGGAAAACCGCGTCTATGCCGTAACGGCAAACCGCTATGGCACTGACAAGCGGCCGCACGGCGAATTGAAATTCACCGGCAAAAGCCAGATTGTGGCGCCCGGTGGCGTCCTGTTGAAACGTTCGCCATCACAACGGGATGACCTGGTCATCATGGACATCGATCCCACTGCTTCACGTAACAAGCACATCACGGCGTTGAATGAAGTGCTGGCGGACCGGCGTCCGGAATATTATCTGTAATAACATTAACGAGGAGAGTGATCGGATGGAATTTACGACCGCGGATTTGTACGATGAGCACGGCGATGATCTGAAAGTTGCCCTGCCCATCTTCAACGATTACGGTGGCAAGCTGACATTCTCGGGTCCGGTATCCACCGTGAAATGCCACGAGGACAATTCACTGGTCCGTAGCGCACTGGAAGAGCCGGGGCAGGGGCGCGTGCTGGTTGTCGATGGCGGCGAATCCCTGCGCTGCGCACTGGTCGGCGATATGCTCGCCAGGCTCGGCGAGGAAAACGGCTGGTCCGGGATCGTCGTCAGTGGTTGTATACGTGACACCGAGGTGATGAAAACCATCAATATCGGGGTCAAGGCCATGGCGACCAATCCGCGCAAAAGCCTCAAGAAAGGCGCCGGCGACCGCGATATCCGGGTGACTATCGCCGGTATCGATTGCAGTCCCGGCGAATACCTGTACGCCGATGCGGACGGCATCGTGATTTCAACCGAACCATTATAGGGAAGCCCGGGTCGATCAGATCATAACCCTGTTCACAAGAGCAGGATTTTCCACTGGAATAGCATCCAGGATTGGACAACAATATTATTGATGAGCATGGAATTTTTTCTACAGGCCAATAGTGCCGGGAACGGTGAGTTATCATGAAAGTTCATAATTTATTGATATTGCTGGTATTAGTTTTCGGTTCGGCGAATGTGCGCGCGGAATGCGATCCCAACCAGACCGGCGGTAACGAAATCTTCGGTACACTGCTCGGAGCGGCCGTGGGCGGGCTGGTCGGCTCCCAGATAGGCAGTGGCAGCGGCAACAAGATTGCCATCGGCGCCGGTGTGCTGGCGGGCGGACTCTTTGGTAACAAAATCGGCAAGCAGCTGGACTGCAAGGACCAGGCCTATCATGTCGAAACGACCCAGAATGCACTGGAATACCAGCCCACGGGGCAGACCTCGAGCTGGAGTAATCCCGACAGTGGCCACTCCGGTGCGGTCACGCCGACCAAAACCTACACAGTTAGTGACGGCACTCCCTGCCGGGAATTTACCCAGACCATCAATGTCGACGGGCAGGCCGAGGAAGTGACGGCTACGGCTTGCCGGCAGGAGGATGGTACGTGGGAGATGATGGACAGTTAGCAGACGACAGACTACAGACTACAGATTACAGACTACAGATTACAGACTGTACGGTATGGTGTCAGGCTGAACTCTGACACCTGAAGTCTGACACCTGAAGTCTGTCATCTGTCGTCTGTAGTCTGTCATCTGTAGTCTGACCCCGCTAGTTGTCCCGCTTGTTCAGGTGCCGGCGGATTTCCTTGAGTTCGCTCTTGACGATGTCATTCAGCGAATGCATGTAGTTATCCAGGATACTGATGCGGCGATAAATATCATAAAGCGTCACTTCACCTTCAACCAGCTCCTTCTGCACCGCCGGTGAGGTGTTTTTATAAGTTACCAGGTCCTGGCTGTTCTCTGGGGGATCGTCAAAATTGATGTCCACGGATAAATCGTTCTTCCAGAATTCATCCTGAATATCACTCAGTACTGACTGCAGCGATTCATAGGTGATTTTGTGAATTTCCTCGAGTCCGCCATAAAGCAGGATGCGGTCGCAAAGCAGGTTGGTCTTGCGAGGTATACCCTGGGCGTAGCGATGGATCTCCTCGTAAACCTCGGGTTCGAATTCCGGGTCGTTTTTCCAGTCGACGATATGCAGCCGGTGCAAAATGTATTGCCGGGTTTCCTCCACATCCAGCGGCCGCAGGTGATAGGAGGCAATCACCCGCTGGCGCAGTTGTTCGAAACCCTCCATGCGCATGGTGTCCCTGAATTCCTTTTGCCCGAGCAGAAAACTCTGTAACAGTTGTTTGCCCTCATACTGGATGTTGGAGAGCATGCGCAGTTCCTCGATCGCCTTGGGTGCGAGGTTCTGTGCTTCGTCTACGATCAACAGGACGCGCTGGTTGTCCTTGTAGCACTGGATAAAAAAAGACTCCAGTTGTTTGAGCATGGTAGCCTTGTTGGAGCGCTTGTAGTCGAGTCCGAATTCGGCCGAGACCATGCGCAGCAGATCCTCCGCGCGCAACTGGGTATTGACGATGCGGGCGACCTTGATATTGCTGGTGTCCAGTGACTGGAACAGCCGGCTGACCAGGGTGGTTTTCCCCGTACCCACATCCCCGGTGATAATGATAAAACCTTCTCCCTGCCCGATACCGTAACGCAGGTAGGCCAGCGCCCGTTTGTGGGTTTTACTGTTATAGAAAAAATTCGGATCAGGGTTCAACCTGAAAGGATTGGCTGACAGATTGTAAAATGCCTCGTACATAATTAAAAATTCCGCGTTAACCCGATGAATGCCCGGGTTTCATCAAATTCATTGCCGCCTGAATCGGACTGGCGAATACGGTGTGACAATCCACCGTTGATATCCAGATCCCGGCTCAGATTCTTGGTAATGTTGAAACTGAGACGAATATCATCACTGGTGATGCCCTGGCGGCTGTCCTGAACGTTATAGTCAAAAATCGTATCTGTATTCAGGGTTGGCGACAGGTCCCAGCGCCAGTTGACCCGGGTGCCGTAGTTGTCTTCCGTGTCACCGGTGAGCTGGAAATCACGTTCCCTGATAAAGAACTCGACACTGACAAATGTTTTCCGGTAATCATAGCTGGCCAGTAACCTGAATTGCCGGTTGATCAGCACCTCATTGGTTTGCCGGGGCACCAGAACATCCAGTGTGGCCGGTTGTCCGGTCACGGGATCGATTATCGTCTCACCGAAGATATCACTGAGATTGAATACCTGCTGGTCGAGCAGGTTCTGCCGGGTCGTTTCCGGCGTCTGATCGAAAGTGATTTCAAAGCGTGCTTTTTTGGTCCTGTGACTGGCATTAATCCTGTAGTCCGTGCCGAAAAAACGCTCACCTACCGCGGCCGACAGGGAAGTACGCCTGGACGGGTTCCATTCAACGCCGGCATTCCACAATTCACCGCTGATGTCATCGCTGCTCTGGAATTCATTGTCATCGTAACCGACCGCGGCGATGAGGGCGAATTTACGGGTGAGGAGATAACGTACATTTCCGGTAATATTCCTGAATACAGTGCGCGGCCCGAATTCGCTGTCGATGGTTTCGTCGGAAAAATCAATATCCCAGAGGATCCGGTTGAAAAGCGTGCCATGGTCCAGCTTGATATCGATGAGTTCCGAGGTGCTGTCGTTGTTGTCAGAGATGATTTCATTGAAATTAAAACCCACTTCAAGAAATGCCAACGTACCGAAACGCTGTATCCAGTAAGGATGGACCTGGTATGAGAAAACATTCTGCCGGTTGTTGTTGATGGACAGGTTGTCCGTGGCCAGGGCCCCGGTGTTGGAGACATTCTGCTGGCCGTTGCGGATATTGTATTCGGTGAAAAATCTCTCCTTGAGAAATTCGAATTCGCCGTCGGTATTCAGGGAATTGAAAGTGTCGGTGCGTTCGAGATTGAGAAAATGGACTTTCTGCAGAACGTAGTTGAAAGTTGATTCATGCATCCTGGAATCAGTACTGATGCTGAGCCCGGGGTTGAGTGAGAGTACAAAATCGTCATCCTTGAACCCGTCGCGGGCAAGATTGACATTGTCGGTGTATGTCTCGGAGACGGAAATCGTCGGGTCTACGGTTAAATTAAATGCGTACAGATTGACAGCAAAAATACAGCCGAGAAAAAAAAACAGTCGTTGCAGATGCCCGTAGTTACCGGAGATGTACGATCGTTCAGACATAATAATAGGAACGATTATGTCTCAGGTTGCTCTTGTTAAGGACGATGCCGATGGAGTCCTTGCGATTCAGCATACGCAAGCCGTTTTCAACCACGTGCCGGGGCGTTTTTTCGGCCTCGATGATATAGACAATCTGGTCGGCGAGGTGTGTGAGTACCTTGGCCGAGGAATCCTCGAGAACGGGGGGTGTATCAATGATGATCAGGCGGTCGTTATAGCGTGTCGACAGCTCCTCGATGAGCCGGTTCATCCTGTTGCTGCTGTAGAGTTCCGTGACCATGTCTGAATGGCTGCCGGAAGGTATCAGGCTCAGCTTGGGGATATTGGTCCTGAGGATCAGGTTCTCCAGGTATTCTTCCTTGCCGGTCAGGTATTCAATCAGACCGTTGGCGCCCTCGACCCCCATGACCTTGCTGGACATCTGCTTGGTCACGTCGGCATCGATCAGCAATACCGTGTAGTTGTATTCATAGGCGATACTCATGGCCAGGTTCATCGAGGTGAAGGATTTACCCTCAGCGGCCACCGAGCTGGTGACCATGACGATGTTTTTATTCTCTTTCCCGGATTCATGTTCAAAAGCACTTTTCAGGACCGGCAATTTAATACGCCGGTACTGTTCAAACAGCACCTTGTTATCCGTGTCCGGGGTCAGGTAGCCCAGCTTGCCCAGGCCCTTGAGGTCCAGTTCGATGGTCCGCGATGTTTTTGCCGTGGTGCCGACATTTTCCTGCCGGTGAGAGTCCTCCTTTTCTGTCTGTACAGCTTCCCGGCCGGCTTTATTCTCCCGGGCTTTCTGATCTTTTTCGGCCTCCGATGCGGAGCCCAGCTTGTCCAGCGCTTTTTCGATGATACTCATAGACCGAGTAACTCCATGACCTGGTCGGGTAATTTTTCTCCCAGTCCGTAATGAAACAGCAGCAGTCCCCAGGCGCTGAATAAAACCAGGTATAAAAGAATGAATATCGATATCCCGGCCTTGCGCCGTGAAATTTCCTGCGGTGACCAGAACATGGAAACCCCGCCGTATACGGGCAGTTCGAAATCCTCCTCGATTTCCTGCTGCTGGTAATAGGTCGGTTTCAGTTGTTCATACACCCAGGCCAGCGCCGCGCCGCCGAAAACACCGGCGAGAAGCACCAGGGAGGCCAGCAGCAGTCGATTCGGGCTTACGGGTTCAAGCGGCACCCGCGGCGGTTCGATGATATTGAACTGGAATTCGCTGCCGGTTTGCTCGGCCTCGCGTGAAATCTGCGCCGAGGCCCTGCGCTGCACCAGGTTGTCATAGGTTTCCTTGAGGATTTCATAATTACGCACCAGGCTTTTCATTTTTGCCTCGACCTCGGGCATCACGTTCACCAGCGCTTTCATTTCCTCGATCCTGTTGCGGTAGTCATCGATACGCGCCGTGATGGCGGCGATCTCGGAGTTGGAACTGCTGAGCATGATCTTCAGTTCCTGGTAAAAATTTGAATCCCGTATCGAGGGGGAGGCACTTTCCATGCGGCTGTCTGCATCCGGGTCATCCGTCTGCGCGGCGGCTTCGGCTTCCTGCTGGGCCATCAGTTCCTCCAGGGCTTTGCGGGTGGTGATCACATCCGGGTGCCGGTCGGTATACTGCAATTCCAGTTCATCAAGTTTCAGTTTCATCGCCTCGATGCGTTTTTCCAACTGGGTCTTTTCCCTGGGCGGGCCGACCATGAGTTCGGCAGGCGCGTCATCAGACTGGTTCTCCAGTGCCGTCAGTTGCTCCTGCAGCGAGGCGTTCTTGTTGCGTTCTTCCCTCAGCCTGAGCATGGCCTCGTCGAGTTTCGCTTCCGCGGCATAGAGACGTGAATAAAAACTGCTGCCCTCCTCGGGCAGCAGACCGGCATTGTTCTGTTTGAAAACCTTGATGTTGTTTTCCGCTTCCTCGAGCTTTTGCCGGTATTCGCGGATTTTTTCATCCAGAAAAGCCTCGGCCTTGTCACTGTCCTTGCGGGTGATGCCGAGCAGGCTCTCGACAAAAATGTTCAGCAGCGAGTCGACCACCTTTTTGGCGATGACCGGATCGGTACTGACGTAACTGATGCTGTAGATGTCATCGCCACCCCGTTTGTTGCCGCTGTCAGAGACCGCGCTGATACTGATCGAGTTTTCCAGGCGTTTGAGCAAGGCCTCGGTTTCCTTGGGCGTGGTTGCCGTCAGGTCCAGTTCCGTATCCTGCGCGACCTTGACCAGGTTGGGGCGACTGGTCAGTGTGCGTTTGATCAACGAGATGGATTCCTCCTTGACGGAGCTGTCCACGGCCAGACCTTCCAGCAGCGGTTTGAGAACGGTCTTGGTGTCAAAGAAAAACTTCGCTTCCACCCGGTACTGGTCAGGCAGGATGTTGACCACGGCCCAGCCGGCTGCGCAGATGACAAAGGCACAGATCAGCGCCAGCCAGCGGTGATGCAGGATGATCCACAGTTGCGAGTTGAGTTGTTCCAGCGCTTCACGCATGGGTCAATGCCTGCTCGAGGTGGTTTTGGGTTTGGTACGTAATCAAAATCTAGAACAGTGATTCAGGCACAACCACGATGTCGCCGGGGTACATGTCAACGTTGGCGCTGATATCACCGCCCCTGAGCAGGTCATCCAGGCGCACGCTGTAATTCTGTTCATCGCCGTTGATGTTCCTGACGATGCTGGCCTTGTTCCCGGAGGCAAACTCGGTCAATCCGCCGACGGCGATCATGACATCGAGCAGGGTCATGTTTTCACTGAAGGGCAGGGCGCTGGGCTGGTTGACTTCGCCGATAACGCGGATTTGCTGCTGGAAACCGCCGATGATATTGGTCACGGTGACCGTGACGAACGGATCCTTGATGTACTCGCCGAGGATTTCCTCGATTTCATTGGCCAGTTCCGCCGGCGTCTTGTTGCTGGCTACCATGCTGTCGATGAGGGGTGCCGAGATGCGGCCGTCCGGTCGGACCGGGATCCCGACGGCGGACACCTCCGGGTTTCGCCAGACGAATATGTTCAGTACATCGCCGGGCGCGATCTGGTAATCGTAGCCGGTGGCTTTCTGACCTTCGGGAGGTGGCGTGCCGCCGGCGCCGGTGAACTGGGCACAGGCCGTGAACAGGATAGCCGAGGTGACGACTAGCAGGAAATTTGAAAAAGGCCGGATAGGTTTCATGTCTGGATCTCCGATCGTTCGCTCGATGGGCTGAATTTTATTTCAATTTCAATCAATTACCTAGATTATATTATAAACTATAACAGGTTTTGAATGGCCGGGTATGTCTGCTGTCACTGCTTTCAGTGACTAAGTAAGTCCTTGGTATTTCATGAGTTTTTCCCTCGTGGTCGTATTGCCACGGGATTTTACACTGATCCACCGGGCGTCGTGCGCCGGTTTGGCTACTTGATATCGTACTTTTCTATCAAATCATAGACCGTGGGCCGGCTGACCCCGAGCAATTTGGCCGCCGCGGTCAGGTTACCGTCACAGCGGCCGATGGCCCTGACGATAGCGTTGTGTTCCGCCTGCTGGCGTACGTGTTTGAGATTGAGCGTGGAATCCGCGGCCGAGCCATCCAGGGACGCGTCCAGTTCAAGGTCGTCCGCGGTAATGTAGTCGGACTCGGCGAGAATGAAACCGCGTTTGATACGGTTCTCCAGTTCCCGGGCATTGCCCGGCCAGTCGTGGGTTTCGATGGCGCGGATCGCGTCATCGTGCAATTTTTTGCGTTTGCTTTCATTTTGCTGCAGCTTGCCCAGAAAATACTGGGCCAGCAGGATGGCATCGCCGGGGCGCTCCCTCAAGGGCAGGATCTCTACGCTGATCTCACTGATGCGATAGTACAGATCTTCCCTGAAACTGCCGTTCTGGATTTTCTCTTTCAGGTTCTGGTGGGTGGCGCAGACGACCCGGAGGTCAACCGGTATCTCCTGGCGGCCGCCGATGCGTTCGATCACCCGTTCCTGCAGGAAGCGCAACAATTTCGCCTGCAGGGACAACGGCAGGTCACCGATTTCATCGAGAAACAGCACGCCGCCACCGGCCACCTCGATCTTGCCCGGGGTCTGTTTGGCGGCGCCGGTAAAAGCGCCTTTCTCGTAGCCGAACAGTTCACTTTCCAGAAGATTCTCCGGAATCGCCGCACAGTTGATGGCGACGAAGGGTCCATCTTTATTACTGCCCAGTTCATACAGCGAGCGGGCCAGCATTTCCTTGCCAGTGCCGCTTTCACCCAGCAGCATGACGGTGATATCGGAGGGTGCTATTTTTTCAATTTTCTGGCAGATGTCTTTCATGGCCGGATGGCCGGTGACAAAGCCGTTCAACAGGGTATTGACGTTGCGGTTGAGTAATTCCCGGTTTTCCTGCTCGATTTGATAAAGGTTGTGGGCTCTGCTGACAATCAGCCGCAGCACATCCGGGTCCACCGGTTTCTGGTAAAAATCATAGGCGCCGAGTTCAATGGCCTTGAGTGCATTGGCGCGATCTTCATTTCCCGTTACCACGATGATCTTGAAGGCGTTGTCCAGTTGCAGCAGTTCGTCCAGCAGCTTCAGGCCTTCCGAGGCATTGGCCGGATCGGGCGGCAGACCAAGATCGAGAATGACCACAGCAGGACGGTTTTTCTCCGCCAGTTTCAGCGCCTGCTTGCGGGAGTCGGAAATGTCGACGTCCATTTCGGAGAAACACCATTTCAGCTGTTTCTGCATGCCCGGATCATCATCGATAATCAACAGTTTCACGTTGTTCAGTTTGCCGTCAAATATCATCGTCAGTGAGCGCCTTGCGGAGTGATTGACTCGGGGATATAAATGGTGAACCGGGTTCCGGCGCCGGGCGTGCTCTGTACCTCGAGCCTGCCGTTCAGATTACGGATGATGTCCCGGCTCTCGTAGACGCCGATGCCCATGCCGGCGTTGCCCTTGGTGGTGTCGAACGGTTTGAACAGGTGGTTGTTGATGAATTCATCGGACATACCGCAACCATTATCCACAATATCGATCACAATTTCAGTATCCTTCTTGTCGATGTGTACCCGGACGAAGCCGTCATCCGCGGTCGCTTCCTGGGCATTTTCGATCAGATGTTCGAGCACTGATTTAAACCTGTCTTCATCGGCCCTGATATACAGTTCGCCGTCCACCGCGTTCAGTTGCGGCGCCGGAAGTCCCGAGGCGCGGTTTTCCAGCACTTCCCGGACCAGCGCACTGATTTCCAGGTGCTGCTGGTTGCCGGTTCTGTCCAGTTCCTGCTTGGACAGGCTTTTCAGCATGCGCTTCATCTTTTCGGTGGCGTTCTCGATGGTATCGAAGGCATCCTCGATAAACTCGGGATTGTCCCTGAACTTTCTGGCATTGGCGCTGACCAGGGACAGCTGGGCAACCAGGTTCTTGATGTCGTGCACCACGTAGGCGGACAGGCGGTTGAAGGTTTCAAACTGCTTGGCTTCCATGAGTTGTTCGTTGGCGGCCAGCAGCGCGATGTAACTGGCCGACTGGTAGCCCATGGTTTTCAGCAGATCGGCATCCTCCCAGTTCAGGGTTTCGTTACTGTCACTGGTAAAAGCGATGAAGCCGATGAGCACGTCATTATTAATCAGCGGCAGTATCAGCTTGATGTTGTTGACCTTTAGCAACCACTGCGGCAGTTCTATGTAGTCATACGCTTCCGGCTTGTTACGGTATTCACCGACATCGATGACCCACTTTTTCTGCTGCAGGAACACGGCCAGATCATCGTTGCCGGCGATCTCATGATCCATCTGTGGAAAATCATTCCAGGTATCCACCGGGCGGTACATGTCCCTGTTAGTATCCAGCACCCACATGGCTCCACCCTTGCAATCGACGGTACGGGCAATGATCCGAATCACATGCCGGTGTTCCCTGTCCGTTTCCGGTTCCTCGGCCAGCGAACGGGTGAAATTGAGCCACTCCTCGCGGTAGTCGTACTTGTTTTTATAGAAGTGCTTGGCCAGCGCCACCTTCAGCGATGAGCGGAACTGGCTGGAAAAAATAACCACCAGCAAAATGACCAGGGCGCCGAAAAAGAAAACGATTTGCAGGGTGCTGCCCCAGGTGCCGCCGAACTGTTTGACGTAATAACCGGCCGCGGCCATGACGCTCAGGTACACACCGGCCGCGATGACGACGATACTGCGATAGACCACATGGCGGGAAACAAACAGGTTGGCTTCCCAGTGCGGGTTCCTGACGATGGATATCACGATCAATGGCACACACAACGCGTTCACCAGTCCTCTTGCATACCACAGGTCCGGGTTGATGCTGCCGAGAAGCATGGCATCGGAGTAGAGGTAGAAGTCGTAGACAAAAATGCCGCCTATGCCCAGGCAGAAATAGCGGATGTTCCATTTCTGCGAGGGCGCCGTGTTCTGGTAGAGTTTTTCAACCAGCAGCAGTCCGAACAGTGCCAGGACCAGGTAAAAAAAGTACAACAGGCTGACACCGCCCATGCTTTCCAGGCTGATGATGTCAAGCTGCTGGTTGGCAATCACGGCAACAAGGAACAGCAGGATAAAGCCGACGAACAGCACGATAAACAGCTTGTCCGAGCGTTCCAGGGTTTTGTCGCCACCGCCGTAGCGAATGACCAGGATCAGGAGGCCGAGCCAGCATAAATCCCGGGCGAGTTCGAGAATTCTCAGCGTTTCCAGGCTGATGTAGCGGTCGGCGGCATGCCAGGCAACGGCGCCGAACCAGGTGGCGGAAACCAGGGCACAGGCGCAGAGCAGGAAGCTGATCAGCTTGCCTTTCCAGTTCACCAGCAGCAACAGCAGCAGGAACAGGTACAGCAGTGTACCGATGGAATTACTGATCAGGCCTAGATTTGACATGAGTTAACCGGTGCGTCGTCCCTTTGATGGATGTGGATCCGGATGCAGGATAATACTGCCAGCCGGAACCAGTATAAACCGGGATAAGCGGTAGCGCAGGCAAAACAGCCGGGGATACCGGCCGGCTGTTGATTAGATGAGAAACTGCAGCTTTTCAGCCTGCCGGCATCAGTGGTTAACGGTCAGTTCACGAAGCGGATAGTCCCGGCCCTGCCGGTTAACCAGGCTGATGCCTGAACTCTGAGATCTGAGATCTGTGATCTGTAATCTGTAATCTGTAATCTGTAATCTGAAGTCTGCCTACCTCGCCCCCCTGCACAACAAAATCACGGCAGCGGTCTGTATCAGGATCAGCAAATCCAGGAAAATCGTGTTGTTCTTCAGGTAGTAGAGGTCGTACTGAAGTTTCTCCCGGGCGTCATCGACATTGGCGCCATAGGGATAACATATCTGCGCCCAGCCGGTAATGCCCGGTTTGACATGGTGGCGCAGCGAATAAAACGGGATTTCCCTGGAAAGATTCTCGACAAACTCCGGCCGTTCCGGTCGCGGGCCGACAAAACTCATATCGCCCTTGAGCACATTGATTAACTGCGGCAGTTCATCGATACGGGTCTTGCGAATGAATTTACCCACCGCGGTGACGCGGGCGTCATTCTTGCTGGCCCATACCGCCTTGCCGTCGACCTCGGCATTTTCCTGCATACTGCGGAATTTGTAGATGCTGAATGTTTTGCCATTGGCCCCGACCCGTTGCTGGCGGTAAATAATCGAACCGCGGCCACCGGATTCGATGAGAATGGCGAGCGCGGTGACGAGCATGACGGGCAGGGCGAGCAACAGGATAATGCTGCTCACTGCCACATCAAACACGCGTTTGATAAAGGTCTTTGCCTCGTTCTGGATGAAGCCCTCGGTAAAAATCAGTGAACTCGGGTGCAGCGTCTTCAGGCAGATTTTGCCCAGTTGGCGTTCGAGGAAGGTATTCACATCGACCACCCGCACACCGCGCATCTTGCAATCGAGAATGCGGTCGATGGGAATGAATTTACGCCGCTCATCCAGGGCGATGACGATCTCGCGGATATGATTGTCGGCGATGATTTTCGACAGGTTGGTCAGATCCGGGTCGATGTCAAAGATCCTGTCATCCTTGATCATGCGCGGTCCGCTGCCTTCTATGTTCAGGTAGCCGGAGATGGTAACGCCGGCGTTACCCATACGGTTCAATCGTTCGAGCTGCTCGGCTTTTTTGCCGGCGCCAATGACCAGCGTATTCTGGGTCAGTATATGATCCTGGCGCAAATGCCAGACCAGCCGGCAGGAAATGATGCCGAAAAACGAAGACAGCACGGCCAGTAAAAACACATTGCGCCCGAAAAACAGCTCCGGAACCATTTTGTAGATGAAGGTCAGCAGAACCACGCCGAGCAGGAAGCTGAGCAGGATCCGCGTGAAAACCAGCGTCGTGTCGTCTTCGGTGATGTGCTGGTAAAGACCCATGGCGGTCATCACCAGGATCATGACAATGCTGAACAGCAGGGCTTTCGGCCAGATGGGCGTGTCGATACCGGTGACACTGGCACCGAGGCTGATACTGAAATATACGGACAGCAGCAGGATCAGATTTTCCGTTGACCCCAGCAGAAACAGCGACTTGGGTATATAGTGTCCAAATATTCTAAACATGAGTCATTTCTTCTCCAGTTAGCAACTACGCATCCCCCATGCACCTGATTATTCTGAAGACAGCACCATAAGTTACTCTGTCTTGATTACTTCAGGATGAATGTTTAGTACTGAATCCTTTTATTTTTATTGTTATCTGCAATTCCTGTCGCAAGCGCTGTGCCAGTTTCCGATATGTGCCTGGGCAAAGCCTGAAATGCTGAAATCAATCGTGATAATTCATTATTTTACAATGAGTTAGTCAGACACCCGGAAAGGACGTATCTGAGCCTCCCCGTGAACAGGGGGTATTCCAGCTGCCGATTCACGGTCGTTTTGTCTCTGTCCGACAACAACTAAGCGTTCGCGTTACCGATCGGCGGGGACCGAGCGCGGCCGCTGCCGCCACAGCCGCGACTGCATGCAAGCAGCAGACCGGATGCCTCCCGGCAGCGACATCGGCCGGCATTCGTGCCATCACAGTATCTCTATGAAGATAAAGGGAAAATTTATACGCCCGGGAACAGGACTCGAAAACTGCAGAACAACCGCATTCCATTAATTAGTGACCAAAACTCCATTATGTAATGATTACGACACCATGGATTTGCTGTCGCCATGGCAAGACACTGTTGCAGTGCAGGATTGTATGACTAAAAATCAGAAAAAACAAAGCGTTTTCAAAAAGATGTGGGGAAATGACAGCGTCAGGGGAGATTCTCCCGGATGATCAGGGCCAGGGATTTTCTTGTCAGTCACGAGAACCTGTATTTTGCCGTGGTCAGCGACCTCATCGAGGACGGGCGCTATTTATGCACCTTGCGCTATGCACGTAGCAATGACGGCCGCGTGCAAAAGTTCGATGCCGCATCGGCTGATGCATTCCTGTCCAGGCATTACCCGCGGTATCACCATGACTCGAAAACGCTGGATGTCCGTCTTCACGGCATCACCGGGGCGGATATCGCCGAGGTTCTCAAGCCCGGCGATGCCGCCCGCCGTTTGCTGAAGTCACCCGGGGCGGACGAAAAAAGCCGGCTTGCCCGGGAACTGCTCGAATACCTGCTTGCCCGGGGCGTTGCCCTCGAATGCCTGGGTATCACCGGATCGCTGCTGCCCGGGTTTCACCATCCTGACTCCGATATTGACGTGATCGTCTACGGACTCGGCCACTTCATGCAGGTGCGATCAGTGATACAGCAACTTGAATCAAGCGATCCCGGGGTTCGGCTGACAGCGGCGATGTGGCGGGATGCTTACCAACGGCGCGGTTGTGAGCTGGATTTCGAAACCTTTAAACGCCATGAAATGCGCAAGTCCAACAAGATCAACTGGCACGGCACCAAGGTGGATTTCAGTTGTATCCCCGAACCCGGCGACGCGCCGTCCATAGCGTACCCGGTGGTGAAATTGCCGTCCCGGCGCATCGAAACGACAGTAATCGACGACAGCAACGCATTTTCCTATCCGTCCAGATACGGCGTGGATCATCCCGAAATCAGCGAAATCATCGCTTACACCGCCACCTACACCGGCCAGGCATTCACCGGTGAGCGTATTGAAGCCGCCGGGCCGGTGGAAAGAGACCGTAATGGTGTGCTGAGGCTGATTGTTGGTACTAGTCGGGCGGCTGGCGGGGAATACGTTATCAGGTGTCTGCCTTCAGGCTGACACCGTGATGCAGGTAACAGGTAACAGGGAACAGACTACAGACTACAGAGTTCAGGGTTCGCTGTTATCCGTTATCTGTCGTCTGTCGTCTGAAATCTGAGATCGCTACGATGTCAGGCTAAAGCCAGACACCTACAACAAACAATGTTTGGCGAAATCCGCGGCCTCGTTCGCCGTCCATTCACCCTTGGCTTTTTCTTTCATGTTCGCACACCATTTCTCGCTGCCGATTTCCGGTGCGCAGCCAATGGTGAATAACGCCAGCACGGCGAACACGCCAACGACCCCCATTCTTTTAAACGCTCCCATAACCCGCCTCCCGTTGTTAAAGTGATTGAAAAACCTTGCCGGCACATGACACCGTCCGTTCAATGTCATCGTCGGTGTGCGCGCTGGATACAAACCCGGCCTCGAATGCGGATGGCGCCAGGTAAATGCCCGCATCCAGCATGCCGTGAAAAAACCGCTTGAATTGTTCCTGGTTGCAGGCCATGACTTCGCTGAATCCCGCGACCGGGCCATCATGAAAGAACAGACCGAACATGCCGCCCATGCAGTGTGTGGTGAACGCGATGCCATGTTGTTTCGCCACCGCCTCGAGGCCGCCGGTCAACGCCCGGGTTTTCGCTTCCAGTTGTTCAAAAAAACCGGGCTCGGAAACCAGTTCCAGGGTAGTCAGCCCCGCGGCCATGGCCACCGGATTTCCGGACAGGGTACCGGCCTGGTACACCGGTCCGTCCGGTGCCAGTTGATCCATGATCTCCGCGCGGCCGCCAAACGCGCCTACCGGCATGCCGCCGCCGATGACCTTGCCGAGTATGGTGATGTCCGGAGAGATCCCGTATACCGATTGCGCACCGCCGAGGGCGACACGAAACCCCGACATGACCTCATCGAATATCAGCATCGCGCCGCACTGGTCGCAGGCTTCGCGCAGGCTGTGCAGGAATTCGGCTGACCCGGGTACGCAGTTCATGTTGCCGGCGACCGGCTCGACGATAAACGCGGCAATATGATCGCCGTGTTCCCGGACCAGTTCCCGGACATGGCCGGCATCGTTATAGGTCAGCGTGAGGGTATGTTTGGCCAGATCCGCCGGCACGCCGGGCGAGGTCGGGATGCCCAGTGTCAGTGCGCCGGAGCCGGCCTTGACCAGCAGCGAATCGGCATGGCCGTGATAACAACCTTCAAACTTGACGATCGTATCGCGGGATGTGTAACCGCGGGCGAGACGGATGGCGCTCATCGCCGCTTCGGTCCCGGAATTGACCATGCGCACCTTGTCGATGGAAGTGATGAGTGCGCATATTTTTTCAGCCATGCGTGTCTCGAGTTCGGTGGGCGCACCGAAACTGAGACCATTAGCGGCCGTGTCCCTGACCGCACTGACCACGTCCGGATGTGCGTGGCCGAGGATCATCGGACCCCATGAGCCGACATAATCGATGTACTCCCTGTCATCGCAGTCGTAGATGTAAGGTCCGCGCGCGCGGCGAATAAACACCGGATCCCCGCCAACGGATTTGAAAGCCCGTACCGGTGAGTTGACTCCACCGGGAATGACTTTCCTCGAATGTTCAAACAGCGTTTTATCAGTCATCAGGTATCAGCAAACAGTTTCAGATAGTTTTTAGCATTTTCATACGGATTGGCGTTTGCATAAAGCCCGCTGATGACGGCCAGAAAATCGGCACCGGCCGCGAGCAGGGGAGCGCCATTCTCGGGTGTTATGCCGCCAATGGCAACAATGGGCCGGTCCAGCACGGTACGGGCCCTGACCAGCAGATTCACATCGGCGTGCACGGCCCCGGGTTTGCTGGTGGATGGATAAAAAGCGCCGAAGGCCAGGTAATCGGCGCCGCGGTCGCGGGCGTCAACGGCCCGCTCAAGATCGTTGTAACAGGACACGCCGATAATCAGATCCGGGTACCGCTCGCGGGTGCTGGAGAGTCCGGCATCTTCCCTGCCCAGGTGCACACCGGCTGCACCGATAGCGATTGCCAGTGACGGATCGTCGTTGACGATCACCGGCACACGGTATGGATCCGCAAGCGCCACTAACCGTTCGCCGAGTTCACGGCGATCATCGTCATGGCGTTGCTTGTCCCGGTATTGCAGCAGGTGGATGCCGGCCTGCAACAGTGATTCCGTTGTTGAAATCACCTCGTCATCGCCAAGCAACGAAGTGTCGGTAATGGCGTAGAGCCCGCCGCGTGGCAGCGTCATTGGCGATCATCCTGTATTTTCCAGCGCATGCGATCCGGGATGTGGATCGTATCGTCATTGGTACTTGCGGCCTTCAGACATTGCCAGGTGTATTCGAGGGCGTGTTCGATCGAGGTCTGCACATCCAGCCCCGACGCCCGGTTTGCAGCAATCGCCGATGCGAGCAGGCAGCCGCTGCCGCGGTACTCACCCGGCAGGCGTTGATATTCGTAGCTTGCCGGCGTGTCGTCGGCATTGTAATAGCGGTTGATCACGTTGTCGGTTGTAGCGTGGGTGCCGGTCAGCAAGACATGCCGGCAACCCTGTTCGAGCAACTTCCCGGCGGCCGCATCCGGGTTATCATTGATACCGCTTAACAGCGCGGCTTCATGCGTATTGGGGGTGAGTATTTCCACACGTGGCAGTAGAGTTTCAATCATGGAGGACATCAGGTCATCCGACGCCATGTCATGGCCGGTTGTTGAGGCCAGTACCGGATCGAGTACTACCGGCAGCGCGGGCACGCGCGAGAGTATATCAACGATGGCATCGAGCAGTGACAGGCTGCCGATGGCGCCGATCTTGACCGCCCGGATGTCCATGGAATCGAGTAGCAGCTCCGCCTGTTTTACCGCATCCTCGCTATCACAAGACCTGAATGAAATAAATTCATTGAAACTCTGCGTGGTCAGCATGGTGATGACCGTCGCCGCATGGCAGCCCTGCGCGGCGATGGATTCAATGTCCGCCTGGATCCCCGCGCAGCCCGAGGGATCATGCCCGCCGAACACCAGCACCACCGGTTTACCGGATTTGATCTTCTTCATAACACAAGTATTCTACACGCAAATTTTTACCAGTATCCCGGGAGTCCGGTAATGAAGCAGTACATGTGTGTCATTTGCGGGTTTGTTTACAGTGAAGCCGAAGGCTGGCCGGATGACGGTATCGCCCCCGGCACCAAATGGGAAGACGTACCCCCGAACTGGACCTGCCCGGATTGTGGCGCGCGCAAGGAAGACTTTGAGATGATTGAGATTTAAAAACAGCCACAAGCCACAAGCCACAAGCTACTAGATCAGGTGTCAGGCTCATATCTCTGCAGGTGTCAGGCACACACCTCTGCAGGTGTCAGGTACACACCTCTGCAGGTGTCAGGGCTTTAGCCTGACATCGTTCTTCGGGTAACAGGTAACAGTAAACCCGGGGCAATAGCTTTCCCGGTCGGTGTTACGGTGTCAGCCCGAAGGCAGACACCTGGGTGGGGGGCAGTGTCAGGCTGAACGCAGGCACATAATCTTGTAGCTTGTAGCTACATGTTCACCACGGCCTGACCACGGCCAGCAACACAATCAACACCAAAAACAAAACCGGGATTTCATTAAACCACCGATACCATACATGCGTGTGTTTGTTGCGATCATGTTTGAAATCGAACATCAGCTTGCCGCAATAGACGTGGTATACAAGCAGTAACAACACCAGCAGTGTCTTGATGTGCAGCCAGTGCTGGCCTTTGTACGTTTCAATACCGAAGGCAAACATCGTCCACACACCGAAGACAACCGTCAGCAGCGCCCCCGGCGTCATGATGCCGAAGAACAGTTTGCGCTCCATGATCTTGAACCTGTCGAGGCTGGTCTGATCCTCTGCCATGGCGTGATACACAAACAGCCGGGGTAAATAGAACAAACCGGCAAACCACGTCACCATAAAAATGATATGTAGAGCCTTGATCCAGAGCATGAGTAAAGAATTGTTCCAGGTTAAATGTTCGAAGTTCCAGGTAACAACGAGTTATTTTTTGAATGCATACATAATACCTGAATCTTCACTTTTTCGAACCCGGATTACAGGTTACAGATCACAGATCACAGATCACAGATTACAGATCACAGAACCTTGAACCATGACCCTGGAACTTGGTATCCCGAACCCCGAACCCCGAACCCCGAACCCCGAATCCCGAATCCCGAACCATGAACCCTGAACCCCGAACCTTGAACCTTGAACCCAGAACCTTCATTTACTGTCCTCAAGCAGCTCCAAAATTTCCCGTCGCAGCAACCCGAAGTCAGTTCTGCCAACCGATTGCCCAACCACACGCCCATCGGCTGCAATCAGAAATGTGGTCGGCGTCGCCTTGACGTCAGCAAAGGCGTGCATGGCTTCGCCGCGGATATCGAGCGCAACAGGGTAGGGCAATTTGAACTGCTTTGTCACTTCCACGACCCGGTTCGGAGGGTCGTAAGGCATGGCAATGGCGATGATTTCCAGCCCTTCTTTCGCGAGGTCGTTATACAAGGCTATCAGTTCAGGCATTTCCTGCATGCACACCGTGCACGTCGTTGCCCAGAAATTTACCAGTAACGGTTTGCCTTCCATGGTGGCCAGGTCGAAGTTGTTGCCATCGATGGTCGTGAGTGTGATATCCGGACGTCTGTCGAGGCGGCCGGAGGCTGTTGTCAGCCAGTAGATGCCGATCGCGATGGCGGCTGCGACCAATACCGCGAGGCTTGCCCGTACCGGTTTTTTCACAACAATGATCAGGTCAGATGTTTGTCGGATTCGGGGCCGGGCAGACCGGGGGAGGGCGTGCCGGATTTTGCCCGGGTGAACAGGGTGCGAAGATAGTCAAAGGTTCTCCTGATGGCCCGCCACAACCGGGGCAGGAACCAGATCACGAAGAGAATGAATACGCCCATGAAGACCAGGAACACCAGCGGGTAGTTGAGCGCGGTCCACAGGCCGGCAATTACCACCGCATCCTCGGTCAGCGAGGCGGTCCAGTTGCTGACGGGTTCGGGCGAGGTGTTGATCATGACCCGGGTGCCGGCCTTGGTGAAGTGGCTGGTGGCAGCGATGCCGCCACCGAGCAGGAACGCCGCCAGTTCCACGGCCGGCGATGTATCACCGACGGCGCCCATCGCCAGAATGGCGCCCGCGGGAATGCGAATGAAGGTATGAACGGAATCCCAGGCGGTGTCCACGCCCGGGGTCTTGTCGGCGAAAAACTCGACGCAGTACATCAGTCCCGCGGCGAACATCACCAGCGGATCGGTAACGACCATGAGTTCCGGAGGCAACTGGATGTGACCACTGCTGCCAAGATACCCCAGCATGAAAATGGCCGCGTAGAGATTGATGCCGCTGGCCCAGGCGGCGCCCATGGTCAGGGCAATGATCTGAACTGTGTCCATAAATCGGTTTCCGGGTTTGGGATACTGGCGCTTGTTAACGCATCATTGGGTAGTGGCTCAGTTTGAAACTGAAACCCCGGTTCTGTCATCTCGAATCCTGTCCCGAAGCGTAGCGAGGGAGCTAATGAGAGATCTCAATAATTTAAGGATTAGATTTCTCCCGTTGGTCGAAATGACACAAAGCAAGCACAGGATGACACAAAGCAAGCATAGGATGACAAACTGAGCCACTACCCATCATTGTCATCGCTTTAATGCTGTGATCAAGTGATTTATGGTTGCAGGCCTAACCGCCTGCCCGGGTTTGTCCTGCACGTTGCCTTTTTAAAAAGAAAGTATCATTTACATCGAGCGACTGCCAAACCCGCAGATACTCTATCAATCCGGCAAATAAACGGCCCTTCTTTTTTCCGGAACAATGACTTACAGCTTCAGAGTACCGCTGTTCAGGGTATGTTCCCTCCCCCTTATTCAACCGGTCTAATGCTCTGATAAGACAGGAGATATTCCTTGACACAACGAGGGTCTGTCGATTAGACTTTGCTACGAATTTACTGTTTTTGGCATTAAATTCATCTTCTAATAATAAAAAAAACCAGAATTTCAAAGCGGCTTCGGCCGCTTTTTTATTTCCCGTCTGATCGTATAATCCCGCAACCCTATTCACTATTCACCAATAACCACTCACCAGGAGAGAGACCGCGGATGATCCATGCAGGAATAATAGGCGCCACCGGCTATACCGGGGTTGAGTTGCTGCGTATCCTCAGTGGCCATCCGGGGGTTCGAGTCGACGTAGTGACATCCGACAGCGAGGCCGGAAAGCCGGTCGCTGATATTTTTCCCTCCCTGCGCGGCGTTACGGATCTCGTACTGACCAGGCACGATGACGAGGCCATCCGGGACTGTGAAGTGGTATTTTTCGCCACCCCGAACGCCACCGCCATGCACCGGGCGCCGGAGCTGCTGTCGGTGGGGATCCGGATCATCGATTTGTCCGCCGATTTCCGGCTCAAGGACGCCGCCACCTGGTCGCACTGGTACGGTGAGCCTCACGCCTGCCCGGAGTTGCTCGAACAGGCCGTCTACGGATTGCCCGAAATCAACCGCTCGTTAATTCGCGAGGCCTCCCTGGTGGCCAACCCGGGATGTTATCCGACGTCGGTGATCCTCGGCCTGTTACCCGCCTTGCTCCACGGTCTCATCGATAGCACCGGGATCATTGCCGATGCCAAGTCCGGCGTCAGTGGTGCCGGGCGCAAGGCCGCGCTGGCGACGCAATTTTCCGAAGCCGGTGAATCCTTCAGCGCCTACGCGGTTGCGGGTCACCGGCATCACCCGGAAATATTCCAGGCCCTCAAATCAGTCCATGAGGGGATGGAAGATTTCACCTTCGTGCCACACCTGGTGCCGATGGTCCGCGGCATCCACGCGACGCTGTATGCCCGCGTGAGCGGTGATGAGACCGTGCAGACCTGTTATGAAAACCACTATGCCGATGAACCGTTCGTGGATGTTCTGCCCGCCGGATCGCACCCCGATACGAAGTCGGTGCGCGGCTCCAACACCTGTCGAATCGCCGTGCATCAGCCGGAGAATGGGCGTAGACTCATTGTGTTGTCAGTGATTGATAACCTGGTAAAGGGCGCAGCAGGCCAGGCCGTTCAGAACATGAATATCATGCACGGATTGGCTGAAACTACAGGTCTGACCCGGATCGCTCTCTCGCCCTGAATATTTCCGGACTACCGTATGGGGGGTACGGTGTCAGCCTGAAGGCTGACACCTGAGCTCGACCCCAGGTGTCAGGCTTTAGCCTGACATCGTAGGCTTCTGCGCGGGGTTCTCTCTTCAGGTGTCAGGCTTTAGCCTGACATCGTAGCGAAGGTTCGGGGTTCGCTGTTATCTGTAGTCTGTTACCTGTTACCTGGAGAACGGTGTCAGCCTGAAGGCAGACACCTAAAAGACACGCACTTGTTTCCATGAAAAATCTGGTTATCAAACAACACCGGCCGTTGCAGTTGATCCTGACTGTCGTCGTCATCAGTGTGGTTATTTCCACGGTCATCTGGCTGTTGCTGGATGAGAGCCACTGGCATTACATACAGAGCCGCATCAGCGGTAATGAAAAAGTCGGCCGGATGTGGCAGATTAACCGGCAACTGGAGGAAGAAAACCGCGAACTCAAGGATCGGGTGATAACGCTGGAACAGACGGCGGAAATCGACAAGCAGGCCGGCGAAATGCTGCGCGAGCAGGTGGTGAATCTCCAGGACCAGTTTTACAAACTCAAGGCGGAACTGGAGTTTTACAAGGGCATCCTCAGTTCCACGCAGGAATCGCGGGGCCTGAACGTACAGGGGCTCTATGTCGAGGCGCTGGCGGTCGACCAGACCTATCGCTACCGGCTGGTATTGACCAATGTGGCGAAAAACCAGCAGGATGTCGAAGGTGTCATCAACATGACCCTGGAAGGCGAAATGGGCGGCGCCCGGACTGTACTGGATATCAATGAACTGAGCGCAACCTCCCGGGAGCCTTGGGAATTCAAATTTCGCAACTTCAAGCGCTTTGAAGGTGATATCAAGCTGCCGGCGGGCTTTATTCCCCAGCGAGTCACGGTACAATTGGTACCTAAAGGCAATGGACGGTCCAGGATCGAGCGATCCTTCGACTGGCCCAATCTAATGAGTTAGGAGAGGCAGTATTATGATTTGGGGTAAGAAAAAACAACCCAGGAATTCCAGCGTCAAGACGCTGATCAGTAGGCAAACCGAGGTTCGTGGTGATGTCAAATTCAGCGACGGCATGTACATCGAGGGGACGATTAACGGCAATGTCATCGCCGAGGATGACAATTCCCTGCTCATCCTCAATGAAAACGGCACCATCGAGGGCGAGGTCAAGGTGCCCTTCGTCAAGCTCAACGGCGTGGTCATCGGCGATGTGCATGTGAGTGAACACGTGGAACTCATGTCAAAGGCGAGAATCACAGGGAATGTCTACTATAATTTAATCGAGATGGCGATTGGCGCCGAAGTGAACGGCAAACTCGTGCATTCCCAGGAAGCCGAGGACGTGCCACTGGCGATCGCCAACTCAACCGACACCCTTGAGGTGTCCGACTGACCAATTAACCGGATGTGAACTGATATGACCGATGTACAGACAACTAGCGAATCTCCCCTGGTGTTCTCGGATTCCGCCGCCATCAAGGTGCGCGAACTGATTGCCGAGGAAAACAACGAAGCCCTGAAACTGCGCGTGTTCATTTCCGGCGGCGGCTGCTCCGGCTTTCAGTATGGTTTTACTTTTGATGAAAACATCGAGGACGGAGATACCGTAGTCGAGAAGGAAGGCGTCAAGTTGCTGATCGATCCCATGAGCATCCAGTATCTTGCCGGTGCCGAGATAGACTATTCCGAGGGCATAGAAGGCGCCCAATTCGTCATCCGCAATCCCAACGCCGCAACCACCTGCGGCTGCGGATCGTCGTTTACTGTTTGACAGGTGTCTCTATATAGGTGTCAGCCTTCAGGCTGACATCGTAACCTCCACCCCTTTGCAAGGTGTCAGCCTTCAGGCTGACATCGTAAACCCCGCCCCCTATGCAGGTGTCAGCCTTCAGGCTGACATCGTAACCCCCGCCCCTTATGCAGGTGTCAGCCTTCAGGCTGACATCGTAAACCCCGCCCCTTATGCAGGTGTCAGCCTTCAGGCTGACATCGTAAACCCCGCACAGTAGCCAACGATGTCAGGCTAAAGCCTGACACCTGGAGTGAACACATAAAAAAAGGCGCTGTCCGAAGACAGCGCCTTTTTCGTTCGGCTATGATGCTATCGAGCTTTCAGGATTAAGCCTTTTTCCTGCGGCTTGCGAAGCCGAGACCCAGCAGGCCAAGACCAATCAGTGCGATACTGGAAGGTTCCGGCAGGCGGGCGGTAATACGGATGGCCATGTCGTCATGGTTGTCGTCGTCGCTATCAACGCCGTTATCATCCAGCCAGAGCACAATTGAGTCGCAGTTTGTGTCTGTTGCACCTGAATCACAGCTTACAAAAAAGTTGGGGCCAGCATTTGCATCTGTTATCGGATTAGGGTTTGAACCATTAGCAACGGTTCCGGGCGGGACTGTATCACCCGCATCGCCACTCTGGTTGTAGTCGAAGCTGAAACCCAGTGTTCCACTTGATGCAACGACTGTTGCGAAGAACCCGAGACTGCCCCAGTTATTATTACCGGCGTGATTTTCGGTATCGAAAAGCTCCGTTGCGCCAAGATTGAACTCGTTATGGAATGCAGCCTCGAAGCCAAGGAATTCAAAGGTCAGGTAATAACCCTGGCTGGAACCAGTAAGCTGTATTTCAGATCCATAGTACCCGGATCGTGAAGTTGTTCCTGCACCGTAAACAGGTACGAGACCATTGTTCAGGGCGACTCCACCAGGAATAGATCCGGAAGATCCACCAACAATATCAATCAAACCGGCATAAGCACTGCTGCTGACGCAGAGAGCAAGACCGGCAACTAATGTTTTAATATTTCGAAATTTCATCATAGCCTCCGTGAAATAAATAGTATTTAGCCACCCAATCTACTGCACCTCTCGTGCCAACATCGATTATTTATTAAATATCAAAGAGTTATAGAAACCCTGTGGGTCGTTTAACAAGCCGTTCGTAAAGAATTTCGACGTTGTCTGGCGTTCATCTCTGCACAATTCTGGTGCATATTATCGCTGAAATAATGTATCTACCTGTTATTAATGGATATTCGGTATAAACCTCTCCAGTCAGGATACCCATGGCCTGTAAAGCCTGCTTTACATGTTATTGATAGAGTCTAAAGACTGCTTTTCGGGAACCACTTAGGTGGCTTAACCAACTGATAATCAAGGGGAATAAATGCCACCCAGGGTCACCGGCCGGTCACTGCCCGTTAACTCTTTCAACACCATTTTTTCATTATTGATTCGTTTGCCGGCCAGCCAGGCAAAACAACCGGCCTCGATGGCGTTGCCGTCCATGCCGGCCTCGCCGGTTGTCATCAGGGGAACCGGGGCCACGGCACTGGCCAGTCTGTCCATCAGGGCCCCATTGTGCACGCCGCCGCCGCAGACCAGGATATCGTCCGGATCCTGGCCGCTGTTGTGAATGGCCTCACTAATGGTCTTCGCCGTCAGGGCGAGCAGAGTCGCCTGCACGTCTTCCGGCTTCGGTGAGTTGCCGAGCCGGTCGATTTTTCCCTGCAGCCAGTCGAGGTTGAAGTCATCCCGGCCGGTGCTCTTCGGCGGTCGCTTGGCAAAATAATCATCCTCCAGCAAGATCTTGAGTAAGTCTTTACTGACCTTACCGGTACCGGCCCATAGGCCATTCTCATCAAATGCCCTGGATTGATGGCGTTGGATCCAGTCATCCATGAGCCCATTGCCGGGGCCGCTGTCAAACCCGGTCAAGGGCGCGTCAGCCTCGGCGGATAACAGGGTGAGATTGGCGATGCCGCCGATGTTGAGAACGATGCGCGCATGATCGGTCTGGAACAGGGCCTGGTGAAACAGCGGCGCGAAGGGCGCTCCCTGGCCACCGTTGGCGACATCCATGCGGCGAAAGTCGGCAACCGTGGTGATCCCGGTACGCGAGGCAATAACGTTGGGATCGCCGATCTGAACGGTGCACGGCGGTTTGGAGCCGGGGCTGTGAAATACTGTCTGGCCGTGACTGCCGATGGCGGCGATGTCCTCTGGATTGACCCCGTGCCCGGCTATCAGCTCCAGGGCCGCCTCGGCAAAGAGTTCACCGATGCGCACATCCATCATGGCGACGGTTTTCAGCGGAGTGTTTTCATTCATGGCTCTGAGGGGTGTTCTTATGTCCTCAGGGATCGGGTATTCCCGGAATGCCACCAGCTCGATAGTGCGGTGTTTAATATTTATCAGGGCCGTGTCCACGGCGTCCATGCTGGTGCCAGAGATGAGTCCGAGGAATAACACGGATAATGGACCCGTGATTAACGCGTCACGGTGGAGGCGGGTTTCTCCTTGTTCATGGCGATGAGTTCGGCTTCGCGCTCGCGCTCTGCAGCGGCAAAATCGGTCTGCCTGCTGAATTCATCCAGTTGCGCCAGCAATGGCCGGGTCCGGGCAACGAATTCATCCATCAAATCGTCGGGGATGCGCGCGGCCTTGGGCAAATCCACGGTCAGGGGATTTCTGTGCACACCATGAACGCGGAACTCGTAATGCAGGTGCGGACCCGTCGCCAGGCCGGAACTGCCGATATAACCGATGATCTGCCCCTGCTTGATGCGCACGCCGTTGCGTATGCCCTTGCCGTAACGCGACATGTGCGCATATAGAGTGCTGTAGGTGCTGCCATGGCGTATCGCCACGGTGCGGCCGTAACCGCCCTTGGTACCCTTGAAGGTGACGACGCCATCGCCGGTGGCCTTGATCGGCGTGCCCGTCGGCGCGGCGTAGTCCACGCCCTTGTGCGCGCGGATGGTGTTCAATATGGGGTGTCGGCGGTTCAGGTTGAAACGCGAACTGATGCGTGAAAACTTGACCGGCGTGCGCAAAAACGCCTTGCGCATGCTGTGTCCGCTGTCGGAATAGTACTGGCTGTCGCCGTCCTCGTGGGTGAAGCGTACAGTCTTGAAGGTTTTGCCGCGGTTGGTAAATTCCGCCGCCAGGATCGGGCCGTCTTCCACCTTGACGCCATCCTTGTAGTATTCCTCAAACATGACCGTGAACCGATCACCCTGGCGGATGTCGAGAGCGAAGTCGATGTCCCAGCCGTAGATGGTGACCATCTCCATGATGAGCTTATCGGACAGCCCGGCCTCGAGCCCGGCCAGGTACAGCGAACTGGAGATTGCGGCCGCGGCATGGCGTACCTTTTTATCCAGCGCAATATCCTCGATGGCCGTGGTGATCGTATCGTCGCCATGGCTCACCACGAGTTTACGGCTGGGACTGATGTCGTACTCCATGGCCTGGAGTTGGCCGTCGCTGATATCAAAACGCAGAGCCTGCCCGGGCATGATGCTTTTCAGGGTCTTCGCATCTTCACCGGAGGTCATGATGTCGTGGAGGACGCGCGGACCGAGATCCAGACGCTTGAAGATGAGCGCCATGTTGTCACCGCGCTTGACCGTCACTTCCCGCCAGTTGCGGGTTTCCGCGACGGACTCGGCGGGCAATGTGACTGATTCCGTTTCATCCACCAGGGCGGGCAACTGCACAGCCGCTTCTTCCCGCCATTCGGGCAGCGGATCGACCGGTTGGATCATGGCAACGTGCCGGGGAGCCGTCGTGCTTTGCCCGGCACGGGTAATTTCAGGTGTGGATGCGGGCCCAGACAGGTGAACTTTGACTTCGGTTGGCCCGGTCATGGCGTTGCCGGATTCGGAGAAGGAATTCAGGAGTAAAAACGCGCCGGTCAGACCCAGCACACCGGCATACGCGATGTGCCGATGAAGCTTCTGTCCCCGGGCAACCTTTGCCTTATAGTCTTGCTTTATATAGACTTTGTAAGTCACGGTCTTTACGTGAAATTGTTTGGACTAACATATCTATAACCGCCGGTTTCGTCAACGGTATTTATAAAAAAATGCGATAAAAAGCCTCTGTTTCCGCCAGAGTTTTACATAATAATCACACCCTTGAATCTAAGCTGATGACTTTACAATGACGCGTGTTGCCGATGCACTCGATATTCTGCGCCGTGGTACCGACGAGATCCTGCTCGAAGCGGACCTGGAAAAGAAGTTAAACCAGAACCGCCCGCTCAGGATCAAGGCCGGGTTCGACCCGACGGCGCCCGACCTGCACCTCGGCCACACCGTACTCATTAACAAGATGCGCCAGTTCCAGGACCTCGGCCACGAGGTGATCTTTCTGATCGGCGATTTCACCGGCATGATCGGCGACCCCACGGGCAAAAGCACCACCCGACCGCCGCTGTCGCGCGATGAGGTCATCGAAAATGCCCGCACCTACGAGGCACAGATATTCAAGATCCTGGATCCGGAAAAAACCCTGGTCATGTTCAACTCCAGCTGGATGGGCGAGATGAACGCCGCCGATCTGATCCAGCTCGCCGCCCGCCATACCGTGGCGCGCATGCTCGAACGCGACGATTTCAACAAGCGCTTCACCTCGAACCAGCCAATTGCGATCCATGAGTTTCTCTATCCCCTGGTTCAGGCCTACGATTCCGTTGCCATCAAGGCCGATGTCGAACTGGGCGGTACGGACCAGAAGTTCAACCTGCTGGTGGGCCGCCAGATCCAGGAAAGCTACGGCCAGCCCCCGCAGGTCATCATGACCCTGCCGATCCTGGAGGGCATTCACTCCGGTGCCGAGAAAATGTCCAAATCCCTGGATAATTACGTTGGCATCACCGAATCCCCGGACGAGATGTTCGGCAAAATCATGAGCATTGACGATGAGAAGATGTGGCGCTGGTTCGACCTGCTGAGTTTCCGCCCCGCGGCCGAGATCGAGGCGTTGCGGACAGAAGTCGCCAACGGCGCCAATCCCCGCGACATCAAGTTCCGCTTGGCCGAGGAGATCATCGCCCGTTTTCATAACCAGAAGGCGGCAACCGCGGCCCGGCAGGCCTTTATCGACCGCTTCCGCGAAGGCGTCCTACCGGACGATATCGAGGAGCAAGTGATCACGGCCGATGCCGGGGGAACGAAATGGATCGCTGCCGCCTGCACCGAGACCGGCTTGACGGCCAGCAATTCTGAAGCGATTCGCAACATCACCGCCGGCGCATTACGCATAGACGGCGAAAAAGTCACCGACAAAAACACCCAACTAATAGCCGGCAAGTCCTACATAATCCAGATAGGTAAACGCCGCATTACCCGGATAAGGATAAGGAAATAGCAGGTGTCAGCCTGGTCTGTAAGGTGTCAGCCTTCCCCCCGATCAGGTGTCAGCCTTCAGGCTGACATCGAGAACCCCGCCCGGCAGCCGAACGATGCAGGTGTCAGCCTACCCTATATGCAGGTGTCAGCCTTCCTCCGATCAGGTGTCAGCCTTCAGGCTGACATCGTAAACCCCGCCCGGCACCTGACGATGTCAGGCTAAAGCNNCACCTGTAGAGAGGAGTAACCCGGCCCGGCAGCCGGATGATGCAAGTGTCAGCCTTCCCCCGATCAGGTGTCAGCCTTCCCTATATGCAGGTGTCAGCCTTCAGGCTGACATCGTAAACCCCGCCCTGCAGCTGACGATGTCAGGCTAAAGCCNNCACCTGTAGAGAGGAGTAACCCTGGCCCGGCACCGGACACCTGATAAGCAGATGTCCGACTTCAGTAAAACACCGTTCTGCTATATACTCGCCTCTTCATCACAAAACATACCCAGGGAGGCAAGGATGCCCAGAAACCCCCGTATTTTCTTCCCCTCACAACCGGTTCACCTGGTCAAACGCGGCCATAACCGCAATCCAATTGTCTTTCAGAAAGAGGATTACCACTACTTCGTTCAGAGTCTCGCCAAGGCCAGTCACGAACATTCCGTGGCGCTGCATGCCTGGGTGCTGATGACCAACCATTTTCACCTGCTGGCAAGCCCGTCCACCGAAAACAGTATCCCGGTTTTGATGCAGTGGTTGAGTGGGCGTTTTTCACGCTATTTCAACATCAA
>DGNS01000016.1:60255-63089 GCA_002389045.1 Thiotrichaceae bacterium UBA4486
TAACAGCTCACTGGTCGAGTCGGCCTGCGCGGAAGATTTACCGGGGCTAAGCTATGTACCGAAGCTGCGGGTGTCAGATATCAGATTTCAGATATCAGACGACAGATAAAAACAGGAGGTTTTTTATGCAAACGAAAGGAGTCGAACAACTTGTTGTATTCCGGAGAGCATACGATGTCTCACTGGAAATACATCGAGCTACCTTGACGTTTCCAAAGTTGGAACAGTTCGGTCTCGCTGAACAGATGCGCAAAGCTAGTAAATCCATAGCTGCGAATCTGGCAGAGGGATTCGCCAAACGATCATCTCAGTCTGAATTCAAACGCTTTATCAAAATAGCGATTGGATCCTCCGATGAGATGCAGGTTTGGACCAAATACTGTTCCGATCTCGGGTATATCAGGGAAAATGAGTATTTCAGATGGAAGGCAGAATACGTAGAGATCTCGAAAATGCTCGCAGGTCTTATAAAAGCCATACATCTGCAATCTGATGTCTGAAGTCTGGTATCTGGCACGGTAGAGGAGCGTTCTGTAAGCCGTTGAAGGTGGATCGTAAGGTCTGCTGGAGGTATCAGAAGTGCGAATGCTGACATGAGTAACGATAATGCGGGTGAAAAACCCGCACGCCGAAAACCCAAGGTTTCCTGCGCAACGCTAATCGGCGCAGGGTGAGTCGGTTCCTAAGGCGAGGCCGAAAGGCGTAGTCGATGGAAAACAGGTTAATATTCCTGTACCACTTATAATTGCGATGGGGCGACGAAGAAGGCTAGGTCATCCGGAGATTGGTTGTTCCGGTTTAAGCGTGTAGGTGTGCTCCTTTGGCAAATCCGGGGAGCTTAACTGAGACGTGATGACGAGCACCCTTTATTGGGAGCGAAGTGATTGATGCCATGCTTCCAGGAAAAACCTCTAAGCTTCAGATTATAAGTGACCGTACCCCAAACCGACACAGGTGGGTGAGGAGAGAATCCTAAGGCGCTTGAGAGAACTCTGGTGAAGGAACTCGGCAAAATAGCACCGTAACTTCGGGAGAAGGTGTGCCCCTGGTATGTGAAGGCCCTGCGGCCGGAGCAGAAGGGGGTTGCAGTGACCAGGTGGCTGCGACTGTTTACTAAAAACATAGCACTCTGCAAACTCGTAAGAGGACGTATAGGGTGTGACGCCTGCCCGGTGCCGGAAGGTTAATTGATGGGGTTAGTCCTCGGACGAAGCTCTTGATCGAAGCCCCGGTAAACGGCGGCCGTAACTATGAAGTAAATGACCGATTGTAGTTACGTTAATAAACCTGGCTAAATGCTGGAACATCCGGTGTATCCTCCGGTACTCGTCCCAATCGTGGGGCAGTAACAAACCGAGAGGTGCGGACAATCAGCAGGAAAGGCTGGCCATTCAGTTTGATGGTCAGAATCCTCAGAGACTACACGCCAGGCATCTAGAATCCGTACCGGCTGTCGCTGGATTTATAGATGATGATATAGTCCGATCTCTATAGCGATATAGAGGGAATGTTGTCGAGACATTCCACAATAATTGTTTATTATTGTTAACATTAATGAACGGTCCTAAGGTTGCATTCGCTAGCCTTAGTAAAACTGAACCATATGCGGGAAACTCATCCAAAACTGTCCAGTACTCGTTGATTTTAAATCTTCAGTAAAAATCTGGCAGACATGGTGACAATCCGCAGGAAAGATCTGATTGATTATCAGTGTGTTGAAGCATCAGTCGACCAACGGTCCGCTTCATCATACTGTGACATCGCTAATCAGAAATCCTCAGAGACTTTACGTTCGGGAGTTGCCGATGAAACTTGATGCACAATGGATTACCGGTTTTGTGGACGGCGAAGGCTGTTTTCATGTGGGAATCAACCCCCACAAGGAAATGACCACTGGATTCCAGGTTTTACCGGAATTCACCGTTGTTCAACACAAACGGGATGTGCAAATTCTTCATGCTTTGAAAGACTATTTCGATTGTGGCGTGGTTCGTGTGAATCACGGTGATCGAATGGCCTATCGGGTACGGGGAATCAAGCATTTGCTTGAGCACATTGTTCCATTTTTCATGAAGCATCCGCTGAAAACAAAGAAGAACGTGGAATTTCGAAAATTCCGCAATATTCTTCAGAAAATTGAAGCGGGCGATCATCTGAAGCAGGAAGGCATTGAAGAAATACGCCGGATTGCCAAACAGATGAATCGCGGTAACTTAAGATAAAGTCCGACCTTACTGGAAACAGATAGGATATATCGAGCGAAATTCCTTGTCGGGTAAGTTCCGACCTGCACGAATGGCGCAACGATGGCCACACTGTCTCCACCAGAGACTCAGTGAAATTGAAATCGCTGTTAAGATGCAGTGTACCCGCGGCTAGACGGAAAGACCCCGTGAACCTTTACTACAGCTTTGCACTGGACTTTGAATAAATTTGTGTAGGATAGCTGGGAGGCTTTGAAGCGTGATCGCCAGATTGCGTGGAGCCAACCTTGAAATACCAGCCTGGTTTGTTTGAGGTTCTAACCCAGGCCCGTTATCCGGGTCGGGGACAGTGTATGGTGGGTAGTTTGACTGGGGCGGTCTCCTCCCAAAGAGTAACGGAGGAGCGCGAAGGTACCCTCAGCACGGTCGGAAATCGTGCAACGAGCGCAAAGGTATAAGGGTGCTTGACTGCGAGACAGACACGTCGAGCAGGTGCGAAAGCAGGTCTTAGTGATCCGGTGGTTCTGCATGGTAGGGCCATCGCTCAACGGATAAAAGGTACTCCGGGGATAACAGGCTGATACCACCCAAGAGTTCATATCGACGGTGGTGTTTGGCACCTCGATGTCG
>DGNS01000016.1:63133-66065 GCA_002389045.1 Thiotrichaceae bacterium UBA4486
AGAACGTCGTGAGACAGTTCGGTCCCTATCTACCGTGGGCGTTGGAGATTTGAGAGGAGCTGCTCCTAGTACGAGAGGACCGGAGTGGACGAACCTCTGGTGTTCCGGTTGTCATGCCAATGGCACTGCCGGGTAGCTACGTTCGGACGGGATAACCGCTGAAAGCATCTAAGCGGGAAGCCCACCTCAAGATGAGATCTCCCTGGGAACTTGATTCCCCTGAAGGGCCGTTGAAGACTACAACGTTGATAGGCTGGATGTGGAAGCGCAGCAATGTGTGAAGCTAACCAGTACTAATTGCCCGTGAGGCTTGACCATATAACACTCAAGCAGTTTGAGAGTGGTCAATGCGACGCGATATATAAGTAAGTAATTATCAGCTTATTCCGAATCTCAGATTGCAGGTTTTTTTATCTGTTCACTGTTACCTGTAGTCTGTTACCTGTTTGCCTGGCGGCAATAGCAAGTGGGAACCACCTGATCCCATCCCGAACTCAGAAGTGAAACTGCTTTGCGCCGATGATAGTGTGGGGTCTCCCCATGTGAAAGTAGGACACTGCCAGGCATTTAATAAACAATACCCGGTCCCTGTGACCGGGTATTTTTTTGTCCCGGGTGTCTGCCTTCAGGCTGACACCGTGACCCCCTCCCCGTAAACCGGTCCACCCGCCGCTTAGGAAATTCCCGTAAAATGACCCGAAGGAGGGATTTCCATGAAGCAAAAACGCTACTCTGAAGAACAGATCATCGCGATCCTGAACGAGGCTGAAGCTGGCGCGCCGGTGGCCGAGCTGTGCCGTAAACACGGCATGAGCGATGCCAGTTTTTACAACTGGCGGGCCAAATATGGTGGCATGACCGTGTCGGAGGCCAAACGACTCAAGCACCTGGAAGAAGAGAACCGCAAGCTGAAGAAGCTGCTGGCCGAGACCATGCTGGAGAAGACCGCGCTGGAGGATCTGGTTAAAATAAGTTGTAAGCCTGCAGAACGGCGGCGACTGGCCGGGTATCTGATGACCCGCCACGGACCCAGTCAACGCACGGTCTGCAGGCTGTTAAAGCTGCACCGGACCACGGCCCGGTACCAATCCAGCCGGCCCCCGGGTAGAGAAGATCCGGAAACGCTTGCGGGAGCTGGCGCACCGCTATCGTCGTTACGGGTATCAACGCTTGCACCATCTGTTACGACGGGAGGGCTTCACCCAGAATCACAAGAAAACGTATCGGTTGTACCGGGAAGAAGGCCTGCTGGTACGCCAGCGCAAGCGGAGACGGCGTACGGCGGTGGGACGTTCCCCGATCCCGGTGCCGGAGTCAACCAACCATCGCTGGTCGATGGATTTTGTCTCCGACCAGTTGATGGGCGGCCGGCGTTTCCGCTGTTTGACAGTGGTGGATGATTGCACGCGCTTATTTAACATTTAGTATTTTCAATACAAGAGAATGCGCTCTATCTATATACATACTCAACGTAGGTAATGGGTCACGTAGCTCAAAAGTAGCATGTGCTCTGCTAGTTAAGCAACGCATCATGATTTTTCCAAAGTCCACTAGATTTTTTATAAAGGATGAATCTTTGAGCGAATCGTGCCATGCTTCTAGAGCACCTAATGTCCAGGTATGTTTTACTCCAGTTTGATAATTCTCAGGCCATTCATAATCTTGCGATTTTTTAAGTGCCTGTTGAACGCTCCACGCAGGGTAGTTGAAACCGAGGACAACTGGTAGTTCGCAAGTAGCGTCTATTCGCGGGTTTATTTCAAGAAAAGCCATATTATTAGTTTCAGGACAAACAATAAATTGTGCACAACCTAAGCTTGAATAATTTAGATTTCTGATTAGTGACTCCACATATTTACGCCGAATCTTCGATGGTTCTACTGATACAGATTCTACACTGTAACCAGTTCCATTATCAGCATCTGTTCGATCCACCCTTGATTCAAAATAACTGATTACTACGCCTTCTTTAGCAATAAACATACAATTATGACGATAACCCATGAACATTGGTTGTATTATCAAACCAATCTCATCGACAAAGTTTGGCCACGAGAATAGAGATAGTTGTTGCTCTGATTCTATGAATATACACTTTTTACCATCTATAAAGTGACCTGCATAGCTTGGTTTTATCGCGACTGGCAAACCAATTTCCCGAACAGCATCTCTTAATTCATTTGAATTCCACACATATTTGGTTTCTAAGACAGGCAATCCTGCTTTGCGTGCAATTTCAATCGACGTCCATTTATTCAAGCAACACTTGGCTATACTTTCTGAACACATTACTAATACTGGTCTTGTATTGTAATCTTTCCTGCCCCATAAAGATCCGAGTGCACGTTCGCCTGCGGGAAATATAGCTCGTATATTTGGTTTTTCTTTCAAAAATTGCTGAAGAGCTTGATAAAATTCAGTATTTTCATGTAAAGGCGGATGTTTCCATATCTCACTAACATACCTGCTTTTTTCGAAATGACGATGGTTCGAATTTTCAGTTACACCGAGAATAGTATGGAAATTCACACGTGCTAGAGAACGAGCGATAGTCAGTGAATATCTATGCAACTCCAAAATCAACACCTGTGCTCGTGTATCAATCATTGGCTAATAATAATAACTTATGAAATTATGATAGTCAGTGTCGAATGAACTAATTTAATTGTGCTCCTATACTGGACTGCCCCAGGTTTCACGTACGAATTGATAAGGTAGTATGATGAAACTGGAGGCAGGAAATGGCAAGAAGACGATATACCCGTGAGTTCAAAGTAGAAGCTGTTCGTCTGGTGAATGAACAGGGCCTGACGGTGGCGCAGGTGGCCCGCGACCTGGATTTACACGAGAATGTATTACGTAAGTGAGTCAAGGATTACCGGAACGATCCGGTGCATGCGTTTCCCGGTCACGGTGTTTGTCAATATAGTTG
>DGNS01000001.1 GCA_002389045.1 Thiotrichaceae bacterium UBA4486
CCCTTAGCAGGGGAGCGCCTTCAGCCACTCGGCCATCTCTCCAAATCAGGTTCAATTTTCAGGCTTTCACTTGCCGCTGTCTGACTTCAGTCCGACAGCGGATAAATAAAGCGACAGCCGGGGACCATCCTTTCCGCGCATTCTAACAAAATAACGCCGCCGATAATCAACCATTAAATGGAGGTCGCCGGATTAAAAATCCACATCGGGTATGCGTCCGGAGAAATCATCAGGCCATATTTCTCCACGTTCAGACCGGCCGCCGCAGACTGCTGGTGTGAGTGTAATCCCTTGTGACAGGTGTTACATCAAATCACTCTGTCGCTTCATCATCCGGCTCTGACGTATTGCCGCCGCTTTTCTCCTGCTGGATGCGTTCATAGATTTCCTCGCGGTGCACAGAAACATCCTTGGGTGCATTCACGCCAATCCGTACCTGGTTACCGCGTATACCAAGCACCGTAACATTGACGTTATCGCCGATCATAAGCGATTCGCCAACCCTTCTGGTTAAAATTAACATCAATATATCTCCTGTATCCTTTTGCTCATAGAAAGATCACGTGGATCTGATTTTATTATAGGCATATTTTCAGCCGATCTAATCATGATCAGTAAAACAATTCAGGCTGATTGTTCCTGTGCATGATCCAGATCAAAGGCCGTGTGAAGCGTCCTGACACCAAGTTCCAGATATTTTTCAGCGACAACCACTGAAACCTTGATTTCAGAGGTTGATATCATCATGATATTGATTCCCTCATCGGCGAGCGCCTTGAACATCCTGCTCGCAATCCCTGCATGTGAACGCATACCAACACCTACTACTGATATTTTCACAATTCCCTCGTCTCCCTTAACCTCTTTGGCGCCCAGTTCTTCCGCGATTTTATCCAGTATCTTCCTCGCCCTGGCAAAATCATTTCTGTGCACCGTGAAGGTAAAGTCAGTCGTATTATCCACACCAACGTTCTGGACAATCATATCCACCTCGATATTGGCGTCGGCAATAGGTCCCAGGATCGAGAATGCGATTCCGGGCCGGTCAGGTACCCCCACGATGGTCAGTTTGGCTTCATCACGATTATGGGCGATCCCGGATATGACTGCTTGTTCCATGAAATCTTCCTCCTGACTGATTAATGTCCCCGGACCTTCCTCAAAAGAGGACAACACCCTGAGATTGACATTGTACTTGCTGGCAAATTCCACCGAGCGGATCTGCAGGACCTTGGATCCCAGGCTGGCCATTTCCAGCATTTCCTCGTAGGTAATGCGGTCGAGCCTGCGGGCATTGGGCTCAATGCGCGGGTCAGCGGTGTAAACGCCATCGACATCCGTATAGATATGGCACTCATCCGCATTCAACGCCGCGGCCATCGCCACCGCCGTCGTATCGGAACCGCCACGACCCAGGGTCGTGATATTGCCATTTTCATCGATGCCCTGGAATCCGGCAATCACAACGACCTTGCCGTCATTCAGGTCACGCAACACCCGGGCCGCCTCGATGTCCATGATACGCGCCTTATTGTGCGCGTCATCCGTCAGGATGTGGACCTGGCCACCGGTATAGGAACGGGCCGGATAACCCTTGTGTTCCAGAGCCATGCACATCAGGGCTATGGTCACCTGTTCTCCGGTCGAGAGCAAGACATCAAGTTCACGGCCATGCGCCTGGTCGGTCACCTGTTGCGACAAACCCAGCAGACGGTCGGTTTCACCTTTCATTGCCGAAACCACGACCACCACCTTGTGGCCCTGCTTGCGGGTCTCGATCACCTTGTCGGCCACGGCCTTGATACGGTCCGTGTCGCCCACGGAGGTACCACCGTATTTTTGTACGATTAACGCCATAGCCTGTCCGGGTTCAAAAACTGGCGGATTCTAGCGGAATATGGGGGAAAGTAAAACTTGCGGGCAACAATCAGGACAATCGCCCGCGGATCCAGCCTTCGACACCGGCCAGCGCGGCATCGAGCCGGCTTGGATCGTTACCGCCGGCCTGGGCCATGTCGGCGCGTCCGCCGCCCTTGCCGCCCACCTGTTCGGCAACGAAATTCACCAGCTCGCCGGCCTTGATGGACGCGGTTGCATCCTCGGTAACCCCGGCCACCAGGCTGACCTTGGAATCTTTTACCGTCGCCAGCACCAGCGCCGCCGTGCCGAGCTTGTTTTTGAGCTGGTCCACGGTGCTGCGCAGGGTTCCCGGATCGGCATTTTCCAGGTGCCGGGCGAGGACCTTGATGCCGTTGATGTCGATGGCCTCGGCAGCCATGTCGTCCCCCACGGAACTGGCGAGCTTGTTTTTGTACTGTTCGACCTGTTTTTCCAGTTTCCTGGTTTTTTCCAGCACCTGGTGGAGGCGACCTTCGACGTTTTCACGGTCGACCTTGAGCAGCCGGGCGATGTTGCCGAGGCTGTGATCGTAATGATTGACCAGGTTCAGGCTGGCGTAGCCGCTGACCGCCTCGATACGGCGGATGCCGGCGGCGATGCCGGTCTCGTTGATGATCTTGAACAGACCGATGTCGCCGCTGCGCTTGACGTGGGTGCCGCCGCACAGCTCCACCGAGAAGTTGCCACCGATGGTCAGCACCCGCACCTCGTCCTCGTATTTTTCACCAAACAGCGACATGGCGCCCGATTCCATGGCCTTGTCCAGTGGCATGATCTCCACACTGGTGGGAAAGTTACGCAGGATCACCTGGTTGACCATGGATTCGATTTTCCACAATTCCTCCTGACTCAGCGGTTTATCGTGCGAAAAATCAAAACGCAGGCGATCGGGAGCCACCAGCGATCCTTTCTGCACCACGTGCTCGCCGAGCACGGCGCGCAGGGCCGCGTGCAACAAATGCGTGGCCGAATGATTGCGCACGGTGTCCATGCGCGTTTCGCGATTGACCCGGGCGCTGACGGTTTGGCCGACCCGGATCGATCCCTGCCTGACCCGGCCGAGATGAATATGGGCTTTCATCTGTTTTTTGGTGTCCTGTACCTCGAACATCAAGCCGTCTGCGCGAATCTCACCGCGGTCGCCCACCTGGCCACCGGACTCGGCATAGAACGGCGTACTGTCCAGGATCACGCCGCCGGCTTCGCCGCTTTGCAGTTGATTCACCAGTTGGCCGTCACAGTAAATGGCCTTGACCGTGGCCTCGCCTTCGAGGTTTTCATAACCGTAGAAATTGGTGACTTCCTGGATCTCGGGGAACTGGCCGGCGTCCATCTCGAACTTGCTGGCCGCCCGGGCGCGCTCGCGTTGTTCGGCCATGGCCTTGTCGAAGCCTTCCATGTCCAGGGTAAGATTGCGTTCCCGGGCAATATCCGCGGTCAGGTCCACGGGAAAGCCGTAGGTGTCGTAAAGCCGGAAAATATCCTCGCCGGCGATGCGCTTGCCACCGCCACGCTCGATGGCGTCTTCCAGGTGCCGCAGGCCCTGGGCAAGAGTTTCGGCAAAACGGTGTTCCTCCTGCAGCAGCACTTTCGTGACCTGCGCCTTCGCCCGGCTGAGTTCCGGGTAGGCGGTGCCCATTTCCGCTTCCAGCGGCGCCACCAGCTGGTGAAAAAACGGCTCGGTAAAACCCAGCTTGTTGCCATGACGCACGGCACGGCGAATGATCCGGCGCAGCACATACCCGCGGCCTTCGTTGGCGGGCATGACGCCATCGGTGATCAAAAAGGCGCAGGAGCGGATATGGTCGGCGAGCACGCGCATGGAGGTCAGGTCGGGGTCTTCGCGGGGAGAGAGTTCACGGATGGCGTCGATCAGGGTCCGGAACAGGTCGATATCATAATTATTGTGCACGCCCTGCATGACCGCGGCGATGCGTTCAAGTCCCATGCCGGTATCCACCGACGGTTTGGGAATGGGATTTAAGGTGCCGTCCTTGTCGCGGTTGAACTGGGTGAATACCAGGTTCCAGATTTCGATGTAGCGGTCGGCGTCCTCGTCCGGGCTGCCCGGGGGTCCGCCGGGGATTTCCGGGCCGTGATCGTAGAAGATCTCCGAGCAGGGGCCGCAGGGGCCGGTATCGCCCATGGACCAGAAGTTGTCTTTCTCGCCGCAACGGCTGAAACGCTCGCGGCTCACGCCCATGTCCTGCAGCCAGATGCGCTCGGCCTCCTCGTCATCCTCGTAAACCGTCACCCAGAGGCGATCCTCGGGGATGCCGAGTTTTTGCGTCAGGAACTCCCAGGAATAGCGAATGGCTTCGGTCTTGAAATAATCGCCGAAACTGAAATTACCGAGCATTTCAAACAGGGTGTGATGGCGGGCGGTATAGCCGACGTTTTCCAGGTCGTTGTGCTTGCCGCCGGCACGCACGCAGCGCTGTACCGTGGCCGCGCGCGTGTAGGGCCGTTTATCCAGCCCCAGAAATACATCCTTGAATTGCACCATACCGGCATTGGTAAAAAGCAGGGTCGGATCGTTGGCCGGCACCAGGGGACTGCCTGGCACGATTTCGTGGTCCTGGCTCCTGAAATAATCCAGGAACGCCTGTCTTAACTCCGCTGTTGTTTTCATTGACTCCCGGGCGACTTGAGAAGCTGGTTAATCTGTTCGGCACTGAAGCCGCGATTATAAAGAAATCGCGATTGTTTGGCCTTGTTCTGAAAATCACCCGGAATATCACTGCCGAATTTCCCCGCCCTGACCCGTTCGGCGATGTCGAGCCAGTCCGTGGTCCCTGCATTCAGGTACCCGTCTATGAGTGCGGCATCGATACCGCGCAACTCGAGTTCGCGGCGGATCTTCAACGGCCCGTGACCTTTGGCCATGCGCTGGTGCACGAAGCTTTCGGCGAAGCGTTCGTCACTCTGCAGACCCTCGCCAGCGAGGGTCTGCAACAGGTCGGCAATCAGCTCGCTGTCGTCGCAGGCGCGCGCCAGTTTCAACTGCAGTTCGTGGCGGCTGTGTTCGCGTCGGGCGAGAAAATCACAGGCCTTTTGCAGCAGTTTTTGCCGGTCGCTGCTCAGACCGCCAGTTCCTCTTCGGCTTTTTCATCCGGTGTATTTTCAACGGCAACGGATGGTAACAGTTTTTCCCGGACTTGCGTCTCGATTTCGCGGGCAATGTGCGGATTTTCCTTGAGGAAATTACGCACATTGTCCTTGCCCTGGCCGATACGGTCATCCTTGTAACTGTACCAGGCACCGGCCTTGTCGATGATCCCCTGCTGTACGCCCATGTCGATGATCTCGCCTTCCAGCGAAATACCCTCGCCATAGAGAATATCGAACTCGGCCTGTTTGAACGGCGGCGCCACCTTGTTCTTCACCACCTTGACGCGGGTTTCGTTGCCGACCACTTCATCACCCTTCTTGACCGCGCCGATGCGGCGGATATCGAGGCGCACGGAGGAATAGAATTTCAGCGCGTTTCCGCCGGTGGTGGTTTCGGGGTTGCCGAACATGACGCCGATCTTCATACGGATCTGGTTAATGAAGATCACGCAGCAGTTGGCGCGCTTGATGTTGCCGGTGAGTTTACGCAGCGCCTGCGACATCAGGCGCGCGGCCAGGCCCATGTGCGAATCACCCATTTCGCCCTCGATTTCCGCTCTCGGCACCAGCGCCGCCACGGAGTCGATGACCACCAGTTCCACCGCGCCGCTGCGCACCAGCATGTCGCAGATCTCCAGCGCCTGTTCCCCGGTGTCCGGCTGTGACACCAGCAGATCGTCGATATTGACACCCAGCTTCTCGGCGTAGACCGGATCCAGCGCATGCTCGGCATCGATGAAGGCGCAGGTCTTGCCCTGTTTCTGCGCCTCGGCAATCACCGACAGGGTCAGGGTGGTTTTACCGGAGGATTCCGGTCCGTAAATCTCGACAATGCGGCCGTACGGCAGGCCGCCGACGCCCAGCGCGATGTCCAGGCCCAGCGACCCGGTGCTGACCGTGGGGATCTCGGCCACCGGCTGATCGCCCATTTTCATCACGGACCCCTTGCCAAACTGCTTTTCAATCTGGCTGAGCGCCATGCTCAGGGCCTTTTGTTTGTCGTCGTCTGTGTTCGCCATGTGCTGTCTCCTTGGTGTTCGTCAATTGGTGTATCCGCTTGCCGGAAGGCATACCCTCGCGGGTGATATCCAGCCCGCATTTCTCGCCACCCCTCTACTGCGGACGCTGGTGAGAAATGCGGACTAGTGATAATTTAGGCAATACTTTTGTTGATGTCAATATTTTTTATTACCTATGTATTTTTTACTATATCCTATAATTTATCAGATCGATGCCTGATGCGTATACTGGCGTGGATCCGAATGATGGCCCGGTTTGAAATCACGCGATTGGCAATGTCATTGTGGAGAAATCCGCTGTTGCCTCCCGAATGAAATTAGGGATCGACCTTTCAGAAGATCCCTCACTAACGTTCGGGATGACAAACCGGGGCACTGACGTTCGGGATGACAAACCGGGTCACTGACTTTCGGGAAGTCAAACCGGGTCACTACCAACAACCACCAAACGGAGGCAACGTGGCCGGAGCCGGAAAAATGCTGGGTGAAATCAAGTGGGCGACACGGCAGCGTCTGCAATACATTGAAATCCTTGCCTATTACACCGGCGTCGTCAGTCGCAGCGACGTCGCCCGGGCCTTCGGGATCTCCGACGCCGCGGCCACCAAGGATCTGAAATATTACAGCGACATCGCCCCCGAGAACCTGATCTACAAGCACGCCGTGTTCGGTTTCGTACCCGGTCCCCGGTTTCGGGAAGTCTTTGCCGATCTCTCACCGGCCCGGGTACTGCCCATGATCGAGGCCAACCTCACCGGCTACGAAGGTCCGTACGGCGATCACCCGGTGTTCGAAATAGCGGTTGAACACCTCAACCTGCCGCGGCGGCTGCCGGGCAAGGCCGTCCTGGCGCAGATCACCCGCGCCATTCACGCCTGTAAAAAGCTCCTGGTGAGTTACCGCTCACTATCCGGCAAAGATATTGATCAAAAGCGTATCATCGAGCCCCATGCCCTGGTCAACACCGGCCACCGCTGGCACGTGCGGGCGTACAATGAGCGCAACTTCGATTTCCGCGATTTCGTGCTGTCGCGCTTCGTCGCGGCCGAATGCCTGGACACCGGCGCCGAATCCAACGCCCAGTACGACGATGACTGGATGGAACAGGTGAGTCTGCAACTGGCGCCGCACCCGGGCCTGAACGAGACCAACCGCCAGAGCCTGCTGATCGACTACGGCGCCAGCGACGGGATCATCGAGATCCACATCCGCCGGGCGCTGATCGGCTACCTGTTGCAGCAACTCTCCGTGGACACCACGGCGGATCACTCCATGAACCCGCGCCGCTACCAGTTGGTAGTGATGAACCGTGATGAGATTGAACCGTTTGCCAGCTGGGCGTTTGAGTAGTGAACAGTGAACAGTGAACAGTGAACAGTGAACAGTGAACAGTGAACAGTGAACAGTGAACAGTGAACAGTGAACAGTGAACAGTGA
>DGNS01000017.1 GCA_002389045.1 Thiotrichaceae bacterium UBA4486
GGTTGAACGCGTTCTCCACCGTGCCCGAGCCGGCCTTGCGAAATACCGAACAGCTGCCATCAGCACCGGCACAGTCCGAATCCGGGTCCGTGCTCTCCACGCACAACCCCGCCGGTTTGACCACGAAGTCGTTGCTGATACCAACAGCAAATTCACCGGACGGACTGCCGTCATCGAGCAACAACGGGTAACGTGCGTGTAATTGCATCAGACCCGCATCCGGGTAATTCAATACCAGGGTTGCATCGGAATTGGCGCCGAACTGCAGATCGACCGCACTGTAGGCGGCAACGGTCTGTGCGCCGCCATTGTCATCGCTGGTGGCGATATTGACACCGCCGGAGGTGGCCGGGGCACTGTTGGTGATATTCAATTGATTGCCCGCGCATTGGGCCGGGTTGCGGCATTCGGCGCCGAGATCGATGGAAACAACAGAACCGTTGCTGAAAATCGGCTGGCAAACCGAGGGATCGTTATCGGATGCGCGCACGGCCTGGATATTCAGCGTCACGGCATCGGGTGCGACGTCGGAGGGCTTGCCCGAGATCTGTGTCGGTATGATGTTATTGCCGGCCGTGACGTTATTAAAAATCAACGCCGCGGTATGAAAATCAACATCCGGATCGTCTTCGGCGGCAATGGCCGCGCCGGTGGTCTCATTCGGCGTCGAGACGATATTGATATTCACTGTTTCCGGCGCCGGTCCGCCCAGCACCGGGTAATTAAACTGGATATCGACGCTGCTCTGGCCATTGGCAAACTGGTAATCCGCCGTGCCCGCGCCCGGGGCCACGCTACTCACCGCGCCGACACTGGCACCGCCCCAGGTGCCAAGGCCGGTACTGGTGGCCAGGTTGATTGTCGTGGCCGATGTGTGGGCAACAGTGGTGTTGGCTGAATCTTTCGCCGTAATTGTCACCGTCACCGGCAAACAGGTAATGCCCGCCGCCGGACTGATATCGATGTCGTAGTGATCGATGCCGGCGGCGCACGGATGCCGGAGGGCAAAATCCGTGGCCACCTGCGAGGCACTGATCACCTCATCGTAGATCCTGAATTCATCAAGGAAACCGTTCGCCGAATCGTTCGACCAGTTGTTGCCGCCGGTCCCGGTGTCGCGGTTGTCGCCGATGTACAGATCGTTGATATTGCCGAGCACGCCATTGGTGTTGGTATTATCCGTGGCCACCGACGCGCCGTTGACATAGATTTCCATGAAATCCGCGGGCAGGTCCCAGGTCACCGCGATATGCACCCAGGTGCCGCCGGCAAATCCCAGACCGCCCGTGATCGCCCGCATGCGTTGATCGTTGCTGTCCTCGAGCACAAAGACCAGGCGGCCGCCGCCGTTATCCTGCCGGACCAGAAAGAAGTGCTTGTCGGCGTTGTTATTGCCCAGGTTGCGCGAGGCGTCGAACAACATTCGATCGCCGTTACTGTTCCAGTTGCTCGCCGAGTTATACCAGAAGGTGATGGAACCCCGGTTCCCCGGCGTGAAGCTGCTGGCAACGGCGTCGATGGAATTGTTGGTGTTGTTCGGAATCTCTGCATAGCCACAGGTGCCGGGATCGCCGACCAGCGCGGGATTGCTGGCCGGGCTGGCCGGCGCCGCTCCGCCCAGAGGTGAGCCGTCATTATTATTTCCGCTGCTGTCCACCACGGATCCCGCTCCGGCCCACAGAGTTTCATCCATGGCGTAATAGAGTACCGGCGGCGGTGGCGCGCAGGGATGGGTCTGGTTCATCACGTCGGCTACCTGGGTAGCGGAGAGTGCGATATCGTAAACCCGCACTTCATCCAGCAAGCCATCGAATTCACGGCCGGCAAAACCCTGATCGCCGCCGACCTGGAACGGATCGTTGTTCAGGGTAAGGCTGGCGGACTGGTTATTGGTATTGGGATCCTCAACACCATTGATATAGATCCTCTGGAACGCGCCCGAGGCGGAGTAAACGATGGCGACATGCTGCCATACACCCGGCGTCAGGGTGCCGCTGGATGTCAGCTCGCGGACGCCGCCGCCCCACCACCAGAAAATCCGGCCGGAGGAATCGATGTGGAATTCGAAATTCTCATCCTTGGAGATGATCGACATCAGGCCGCCGCCCGGTATATTGGCGGGATTCACCCAGACGGTTACGGTCAGCTCGTTGGCGATATCCAGCAGCGGGTTATCCGCGATTTCCAGTAAATCATTGTTGCCATCGAAAACGCCATAACGGCAGGTGCCCGGATCGCCGCCGATAGCGGGCGTGGTATCGTCGGTTCCCGTGCCGTTAATCGCGGTGCCATTCAGATTATTGCCGCTGCTGTCCACGACCTCACCCGCTGTGCCGTTCCAGTTGAATTCCTCCATGCGCCAGTCCAGCACCGGCTCGGGGGCGGACGACAGACAAACATCATCCATATGCCAGTAGTCCCAGTCGACACCGCTGCCGCCGGTCTGCCGGACACGAATCCGGAAACCGGCATGCAACGCATCGGCAGGCAGCGTATAGGAACGGTTGAAGATCTCTCCGGGCGCGCCATTGCCGGGAAAGGTCTCAATACCGACCCAGGTACTGGCATTATTAAAATATTCAACCACCAGGTCCTCACCGGCTTCCGGATTCTCGCTGAAGGCGTCATCGCCGCGGCGCACCCACATCTCCACAATCAGCGCGGAACTGATCGCACTGGTATCCACCGCTACGGATGTCGCGGTGACGACGCCGTGGCGGGTGAACAGCGATTGGGTCGGTGAATTCGCCGTCACAGCGCTGATACCGGCCCTGGAAGAGTCGGTAACAGTCCAGTTACCAAGGCCGTTTTCAAACGTATCGCATGAACCCACAATCAACGGGGGCGTCGGCGTAGCTTCCGTGACCACCACATCATCGACATGCCAGTAATCAAAATCCGCACCGCTGCCGGATGCCAGTTGAAAGCGTATTTGCAGTCCCGCATGCAGCGCCGTCGGCGGCAAAAAATACGTGCGCGTCAGGATTTCACCATCCGTATCCACACCGGGAAATACTTCCAGGGTATTCCAGGTGGCGCCATCGAAGAATTCGACGCTCAGATCCTCGCCGGAATCCGGGTCCTCGCTGAAAGCGTCGGCACCACGGCGGATCCATACGGACAATTCAGCCGCGGGAACGGCCGCATTGATGGTGGTGCTGGTGGCGGTCACCGTGTCCCAGCGCAAACGCATTGAATTACTGCCCGAATTCGCGGTTTCATTGCCGATACTGGCGTCACCGGGCCCGCTGCTGGTCCAGTTGGCAAAACCGCCTTCAAAATCATCATTAAAAAGGACATCACCGGGTGCAGCCAATGCTGCCTGCAGCGGTAACAGGGAGCAAAGCATGACGAGTATCGATATAAGCCTGTTCATGGCGTCCTCGGTTATATGTACCGGCCCCGGTTCGTTACCTGTTAGAGGGATGTACTGCATTAATCGGCTTCGCGCAGGTAAATAACCGGGTCCTGTTGTTGCCGTGTCCGGTCGGGCCGGCCGTTCCTGTCCAGATGCCGGTTCGTCCGCGGCATGAGCGGCAACGTATCGGCGGGTTGTTCAACTTGCGCTTGCTCGGGCTTGCCGGTGATACCGAACTCGTTCACCAGCCAGCCCGCCGCCACCGCCAGTCCACCTGTTACCAGTAAAACGGTCCACCAGGGCAGAGTGTTCGGTTTTTTATGTGAACGGCTTCCGCTTTTTGCATGGGCCAGCGCATCACGAATGGCCTGCATGCGCGCCGGGTCGGGCACATACGTCTCGTCAAAGGCAGGGGTGATCAGTGTTTCGATAACCGCGCTGTCCGGTGCCGCAATATTATGTTTCATCTGCCTGCCACATGGTTCTGATTTTATGGATGGCTGCGGCCGCCTGCCGGCGCACGGTGCCCTCGGGCATATCCACCACCTCTGCAATCTCTCTGTGAGTGAGCCCGATCCAGTAACGCATGAGCAACAGGTTTTGTTCATCCCGCGGTAACTGATTCATGTAATGGCGGAGGAGTTGTTTTTGCAGTTGATGATATTCACTGGACTCGGGAGCGGTCGCGCTGTCCAGCAAACGGCTGTCCACCGTGACCGGCGCAGCCGTATCCCGGCGGTGACTGTCGATGTGCAGGTTGATGGCGATGCGATAAAGCAGCGCCACCGGTGATGCGGGATCCTTGCAGACAACGCGGATAAACCGGCTGAAGGCTTCCGCCACCAGGTCATACGCCGCCTCTTCGTGACAACCGCGGCTGCGGAGAAATCCCCACAAACGCCCCGATTGGCCGCGGTAAAAACGGTTGAAAGCCGTCTGGTCATCCTGTTCACAGTAACGTTGTAACAACGTTCTCGGGTCAGTGTCCACGGTCATGCCAATGGTTGACTCGATGCACTGAACACGGAGTGTCAGTGCTGCTCCGGTTTCGGGTCCCTGGAGAGTAATGACTGCACCGCTTCCTGCGGCGTGCATTCATTATTGATCACCCGGTAGACTTCCGCGGTAATCGGCATCTCGACCTGGTAGCGTGCGGCCAGCACACAGGCCTCGTTCACGGTTCTTGCGCCCTCGATAGCCCGGCCGATACGCTGCCGTGCGGATTCAAGGTCCTCTCCAGCCGCCAGCGCCAGACCAAGCTGGCGGTTTCTGGACTGGTCATCGGTACAGGTCAGCACCAGGTCACCGAGGCCGGACAGTCCCATGAAGGTTTCCTGCTGACCGCCGATGGCCACGCCCAGGCGCATGATTTCCGCGAGTCCCCGGGTGATCAGGGCCGCGCGAGTATTGGCGCCGAACCCCAGTCCATCGGCGATACCCGAGGCGATGGCCAGTACGTTCTTGATGGCACCGGCAATGGCCACCCCGGTGACATCATTCCGGGTATAAACACGAAACACATCGTTATGAAACAACCTGGATATATCTCCGGCGAGTTTGGCATCGCTGCTGGCCACGGTGACGGCGGTAGGTAATTCCCTGGCCACCTCGGCGGCAAAGGACGGCCCGGAGAGCAGAGCGACACCGTGTTCGGGACCCAGCACATCCATCACGATCTCATGACACAGCAGCTGTGTGCCGGGCTCAAGGCCCTTGCACACGAGGCACACCGGTGGCAACGGTTGCAATGTCTGCGACAGGAATTCGAGTGATTCGCGCACGGCATGGCAGGGCACGGCCAGCACCAGGCAGGACGGCGGCAGGCCGTCGAATACAGGCTCAAAAAGACAGTGAATATTATCGGACAGTCGCTGGCCGGGCAGGTAGCGATTATTTTCCCGGTCCGCCTGCATTTGCCGGATCCGCGCCGGGTCCCGCCCCAGCAGGTAAACATCATGGGCATTTTTTGCCAGTACCAGCGCCAGAGCCGTGCCCCATGAACCGGCGCCCATCACCAGTACCGGCCCCGCCATCAGGCGCCGGCTCCCCGGGCGGTTACCCGGAAACCGGGCGCGTTAATGCCGGGTGCCCTGGTCCTGTTGTACCTGTTCTTTCTGCTTGTGCTGGGCATACAGTGCATCGAAATTAACCGGCGCCAGAAGCAACTGCGGAAAACCACCGCGCGTGACCAGATCCGAGATAAATTCCCGGGCAAACGGGAACAGTATATTCGGGCAGATCGTCGCTATCATGCGCGCCATGGCATCCTGTGGAAAGCCGTCGATGTTGAAAATACCGGCCTGGTTGATTTCCACCAGGTAAACCGTCTTCTCTTCCACCGAGACCGTCAGGGTGATGGTCAATACCACTTCGTAAAGGGTATTTTCCAGTAACCGGGAATCCGTCGACAACTCCATGTTTACGGCCGGCTTCCATTCCTTGCGGAAGATTTCCGGTGAATGCGGGGTTTCAAAGGAAACATCCTTGACGTACACCTTTTGTATGGTGAACTGACCGGCCTGAACATTACCGGTATTGCCTGCTGCTTCTGCCATTCTCGGTTTCCTTAAGCTGTTTTACTTATCTGCGCATTGGACTAAATACAACCGGCCCGGCAAACACCTGGCGCCGTATTGACAGCCGGTTTTCAATCACGGGTCAGCGGCAAGCCGGCGCTTTTCCAGGCCTGCATGCCGCCCTTCAACACATATAAATTACCAAAGCCCTCATGTTTGAACCCGCGAATGACGCGACCGGATTCGGCGCCGCCCTGGCAATACAGCACCACGGGCTTATCCTTGTACTTGTCCAGTTCCTTGCGCCTGGATTCAAGATCGGCCACAGGCAGATTCATGGCGTTGATAATATGGCCATCCTTGAATTCATCGGCGGGTCGAATGTCCACCACCAGGGCGTTGTCATGGTTGATCAGGCGGGTGACTTCCGCGGGCGACATGGTTTTGACACCGGACATGCTGTCTCCAAACAGGTTCCAGGCGAGTAACATCAGCAGGGCAACCAGCAGGGAGAACAAAAACAGGTGATTGGCGATAAATTCCGGTAATCGTTCCATAACAAATTAAGGATAATGTGGTCGGGAAATTATTCTGACACGGGGCCGGGAGCCAATGATACGTGATATAAAAAACGCGTCAAAAGTTTATTTTTCCCGTCTCAGCAAAGCCGGCAATTCATGCTAGAATGTCGGCGCAAAGCACGATTACATGCATTGATCCTCACATAACCGCGATTAAAAGCACAGATTCCGAATCGTTGATGGTCCTGATGAATTCACCGGATCCCGCCTCCTGATGCGACTGAAACACAGACCTTACCTGCTCATTATCATGGACGGCTGGGGGCATACCGACGTCACCGTTTACAACGCCATTCACAGCGCCAACAAACCCAACTGGGATCGCATCTGGAACGAGAATCCGCACATGCTGATCAGCGCCTCGGGTATTGATGTCGGCCTGCCGTCGGAACAAATGGGGAATTCCGAGGTGGGCCACATGAACATCGGCTCCGGTCGCGTGGTCAAGCAGGAGTTTACCCGCATCTCCGCCGCCATAGAGGATGGCAGTTTCTTCAGCAATGAACCTCTGTGCGAAGCATTCGACCTGGCCGCAGGCACCGCCAAGGCCGTGCATATCGTCGGGTTGCTCTCCGACGGTGGCGTGCACAGCCATGAAGAACATATCTTTGCCTTACTGGAAATGGCGGCACAGCGTGGTGTCGAGCATATCTACCTGCATGCCTTTCTTGACGGCCGTGACAAACCGCCGAAAAGCGCCACGGAATCCATCGCCCGGGCCCAGGTGAAGCTGCGCGAGATCGGCAAGGGCAACATTGTCAGCCTGATAGGCCGCCATTACGCCATGGATCGCAACCAGCACTGGGATCGCACGAAGGTTGCCTATGACCTGATCAGCGAGGGTCGCGCCGATTACATTGCGCCGGATCCCTTCGTCGCCCTGGACAGGGCTTATGAACGCGGCGAAACCGACGAATTTGTCAGCCCGATCAGCATCCACCGCCACGACCAGGCGCCGGTGCGCGTGGAAGACGGTGATATCATGATATTTGCCAACTACCGGGCCGATCGGGCACGACAGCTGGCGCGAGCCTTCACCAAGGAGGATTTCAAAAGTTTTACACGCCGGCATTTCCCGAAACTCGGCCAGTTCATCAGCCTGACGGAATACAAATCGAACTATGAATTTCCGGTCGCCTTCCGCCCTGAACATCTGCACAATGTCCTGGGTGAATACATCTCTGATCGCGGCCTGAAGCAATTGCGCATTGCGGAAACTGAAAAATACGCCCACGTAACGTTCTTCTTCAACGGTGGCGAGGAACGGGTTTTCCCGGGGGAAGATCGCATCCTGGTGCCTTCACCCCACGTCCGCACCTACAATGAAGTCCCGGAGATGAGCGCCTACGAGGTTACCGACAAACTCATCGAAGCCATCGAAAGCGACAAATACGATTTGATCGTCTGCAACTTTGCCAATACCGACATGGTCGGCCACAGCGGCGATTTCCAGGCAACGGTCAGCGCGGTGGAAGCGGTGGATACCTGTCTCGGACGCATCATCGCCGCCATGAAAAAGGCCGGCGGTGAAACCCTGATCACGGCCGACCACGGTAACGCCGAACAGATGCGCGCCTACACCACGGAAAAGATCAAGGCCCAGTCGCACACGGCGCACACCAGCAATCCCGTGCCACTGGTTTACATCGGCCGGTCGGCGGACCCGGAACCGAAGGAAGGGTTACTCTCGGATATCAGTCCCACCCTGCTCTACCTGATGGGCCTGAAACAGCCTCGGGAAATGACCGGACAACCGTTGTTCCATCTGAAGGATGACGACGGCGACACGGCTTAATACGGTTCTGATCCTGTGGCTGCTGCTGGCGGTCCAGGTTGCGGCTGCGGAGGACAATACTGCTGATGCGGATAAACTCGAATCACTGCGCCAGAACATCCAGGAAGTCGAATCCAGTATCCGCGGCGCCAGTAATGAAAAAAAATTCCTCACGCAGGAACTGGAGGAGAATGAAAAACATGTCGCTCAAATCCAGGCAAAACTCGACCGTTTGAACCTGGAGATTGCCGCCAAGGTCGAGGAGATCCGTAATTTACAGGCCGAACAGCAAAATCGTGAGCAGCAGCTGAATGTGCAGCAAACTCACCTGTCCCGGCAGATCCGGGCTGCCTATATGTCCGGCCGTTCCGATTACCTGAAATTGCTGCTGAACCAGGAAGACCCGCAGCGTATCGGCCGCGTGCTGGCCTATTATGATTATCATAATCGCACGCGCATGGCCGAAATCGATGCAACCATGGAAAGACTGAACGCTATCGCCACACTGGAAAACACCATTTTGCAGGAAAACAAAAGACTCATTGCCCTGAAAAGCGAAGAGGAAACGCAACTCGCCAACCTGCATCAGCTCCGCAATACACGCCGGACCATCATCGAGCAGCTTGATCAGTTCATCAGCGAGCGGGGACTGGAGTTGCAACGCCTGCAAACGCAGGAGCAGGAACTGAAAAAACTCATCAACAGAATCAGTGAATCCGGACCCGGCGGTATCACATTCTTCGAGGACATTGCCCCGTTCGATACCTTGCGCGGTACCTTGCAATGGCCGATTCAGGGTGAAATCATTCACCGGTTCGGCAGTCCGAAAAAAGGCGCCAACCTGAACTGGCAAGGCATGTTCATCGAGGCGCCGGCGGGTACCGAAGTCAAGGCCATCAGCACCGGCAAGGTGATATTCGCCGACTGGTTCAAGAACCTGGGGCTGTTGATCATTATTGAACACGGCAACGGTTACATGAGTCTGTATGGCCATAACCAGAGTCTGAACAAGAAACAGGGCGACTGGGTATTGCCCGGCGAACCCGTAGCCCTGGTCGGCGACAGCGGCGGCCAGACCAGCAGCGGCCTGTATTTCGAGATCCGTCATCGTGGCAAACCGGTCAATCCGGTCAAATGGTGCCGGAAATAAATGCGCGTGATTAACGCCGGCAGCAGACTGGCCACACCCCGGACATCACTGTGATTTTATACGCCCGGCATTTACAATGGCCGGTATGCCGGGTTTAATTGTTTCGAGCAGGTGGTCCATGGTACAAACAGCGGATGCCTATACCTTTTATCAGGGAATTCCCGGCAGGCGAATATCCGGAATTCCGAACTACATGCTAACCGGAATCATCGATGAATAAAATCTGTCAGTCATTGCTAATAGTTTTCATGCTGGTGGCGAGCACCACGCTGTTTGTCCAGGCCCAGGACGATACCGGTACGGCCGCAGAAAAAACCGAATACGACACACTGCCGCTGGATGAGCTCAGAACCTTCACCGAGGTCTTCCAGAAAATCAAGAATGACTACGTCGAACAGGTCAACGACAAGGATTTACTCGAAAACGCGATTCACGGCATGCTCGCCGGACTTGATCCCCACTCCGCGTACCTGGTCAAGGATGCCTACAAGGAATTGCAGGAAGGCACGACCGGTGAATTCGGCGGACTCGGCATCGAGGTGGGAATGGAAGACGGTTTCGTCAAGGTCATCGCCCCCATCGACGAGACTCCGGCGGCGCGGGCAGGTATCCAGGCCGGCGATTTGATCATCAAGCTCGATGAAACCCCGGTCAAGGGCATGTCCCTGAACGAGGCGGTCAAAAAGATGCGCGGCAAACCGGGCACCAAGATCATCCTCACCGTCATTCGCGAAGGCGAGAGTAAACCGCTTGAAATCGCCATTGTCCGTGATTACATCCAGGTGAAAAGTGTACGCTCGAGATTTCTGGAACCCGGTTTCGCCTACCTGCGGGTATCGCACTTCCAGTCGCGCACCACCGAGGATCTGCGCAAGGCCACGGAAAAGCTAAAGGAAGAAAGCAATAATAACATCAAGGGCGTTATTCTCGATCTGCGCAACAATCCCGGCGGGGTATTGAGTTCCGCGGTCGGCGTATCGGACCTGTTCCTCGACAAGGGACTGATTGTCTATACCGAAGGCCGGATCAAGGATTCGCAATTGCAGTTCAACGCCAAACCCGTGGATATACTCGACCGCGTTCCAATTGTTGTACTGGTCAATGCCGGGTCCGCCTCGGCTTCGGAAATTGTTGCCGGTGCGTTGCAGGATCACAAACGCGCGATCATTGTCGGTGAAAAAACCTTCGGCAAGGGTTCGGTACAAACCATATTACCCATGGCCAACGAATCAGCACTGAAGCTGACCACGGCGCGTTACTACACACCCTCCGGCAACTCCATCCAGGCCACGGGTATTATCCCTGACATCATCATCGATAAAGTCAACGTTACCGGTATTGCCGAGAAAAGCGCTGGTGAGGTGAAGGAAGCCGATCTTAACCGTCATCTGGATAATGGCAACGGTGATGCGGAGAATAACGAAGGTGGCGATAGCGAAACGCATGGCGCCATTGATGAAGAAGGCAACAAGGTAGACAGCGAATCTGATGAAACCCGCAGGGTTTCGCTGGCCGCCAGTGATTATGGACTCTATGAAGCATTAAATGTGCTCAAGGGCCTGGCCATTGCCTATGAACAGCATAGATAACTTCCGGTAGACACAACGAGTGAGACGTCCGCGAATCATATTTCCGGTCTTGCTCCTCCTGCTGCCAATGTTCGGGAGCACCGCCACCGCCGAACCGGTGGCGGCAACAAAAGCCTATATCAGCATCATTATTGATGACCTGGGTTATCGCCTGCACGATGACCTGAGAGCCGTCGCCCTGCCCGGACCGATAGTCTGCGCCATCATGCCGCATGCCCCCTATTCCGCCGAACTGGCACAAATAGCGTTTCAACAGGGCAAGGACGTCATCCTGCACCAGCCGCTTGAGGCACTGCAAAAAAATGAATTTCTGGGGCCCGGTGCCCTGACCCTGGATATGACCGAAAAGGAATTTCTCGATACCTTTGATTCCAACATGAAATCGGTCCCGCACCTGATTGGCATCAACAATCACATGGGCAGCCTGTTGACACAGCATCCGGGCGCCATGGCCTGGCTGATGGGCAGCATCAAGCGCAACAGCCTCATCTTTATCGACAGCATCACCAGCGACAACAGCGTCGCGGCCGCCATTGCCCATGAAGAAAACGTACCCTATCTGGAACGCGACATATTTTTTGACAACGTGCAAAACACTACAGCCATTCGCAGGCAGTTTGACAAGCTGATCAGCATTGCCCGCATTCGCGGCACGGCCGTCGGTATTGGCCATCCGTATCCCGAAACCATGGATGTACTCTCGCGCGCGATACAGGAACTCGATCCCGAACGGGTACAACTGGTCGGTTTGAAGTCCCTGCATACACATCGGAATGGAGGTATACGAAAATGGCAAATGTCCTCGTCCCACTCGCTCAGGGTTGTGAAGAGCTCGAAGCAGTAACCGTCATCGATCTTCTGCGCCGCGCGGGGATCACGGTGGTGACCGCGGGCCTCGATGCCGGACCGGTCACCGCAAGCCGCGGCGTCAGGCTCATTCCCGACACCGACCTCGATAGCGCACTGAAACAGGACTATGACATGGTCGTACTGCCCGGCGGCCTGCCCGGCGCCGACCATCTCGATAACGATCCCCGCGTCCGGGAACTGTTGACGAAAATGGCCAACAGCGAAAAATTCACCGCCGCCATCTGCGCCGCCCCGAAGGTCCTTGCCAGCGCCGGCCTGCTCGCCGGCAAACGTGCCACCAGCTACCCCGGTATTTTCGACAAACTCGACGTGGCGGGATTGAGCTACCTGGAGCAACCCGTCGTCACCGACGACAAGGTCATCACCTCCCGCGGTCCCGGCACGGCCATGGATTTTGCACTGCATTTAATCGAGACGCTGGCTGGAAAAGCAAAACGCGACGAAGTGGAAAAAGCACTGGTAAGAAGTTAATTGATTTTTTCAGGCATGTGGCGGATAAACATAATACCCGATGCCGGAATGTTATCCGCCGATTACCGGATGTGCATGCGCCGGTTCACAAAATCTCCTGCAATGCGTTCCAGCCGTCGGAAAAAACCTTTAACTGAAGACTGAATCAGGTAACGATTACTTCCGGTTGCATAAACCCGTCAATAATCATCGTTTTCCGGATCGATAACGTCGTGTTGCACGTATTGCAGTGCCCTTTGTTTCAGGATCTGTACCCGGTTCGGGGATAATTGTCCGGCGATGGATTCCAGGCCCTTGTGTGCATGCCTGTTGCCCTGCTGGTAAGCCGCGAATAACCAGACATAAGCCATTTCAAAATCGGGGTTGCCGAGCTTGTCGGAAATGTAAAGCATACCCAGATTATTCTGGGCTTCGTGATGACCGGTTTCGGCCGCCTTTCGGTACCATTTCAGGGCTTTGCCAATGTCCTGTCTTACACCGAGCCCCAGGTAGTAATGTATGCCCAGGTAATTTTGCGCGGCTGTATTGCCGCTGTACGCCGCCTGTTTCCACAGTTTATAGGAGGCCTCGTAATCACCGGCTTCAAAAGCCGCCAACGGGTCCGTCTCGCGTTGACAGGATGACAGTATAATTGCCGTAACCAGGTAAAGCATGAGCATTGCCGGAGGGAATCGTTCGAGCACAGGCATGGAAGCTGATCCGGTTATTGAATTCCGGTTCTTATTTCACGCCTGTAAAGCCGGAATTACAACCCCTTCTCCGGGTTGTATAAGAACGATGTATCTGCCGGGCAAATCCCTGGTTGAAACCGGCCTGTTGATCGGGTGACCCGGCAGCCCGGCTCGTTTTTTTTACAGGGATTGAATAACGGCTGGTTTCAGGTGTCGTCCCGCTTTTGCTTGAAATCCTTGAAGTACTTGTCGTTGGGACAGAATGAATAGTCCTGGTCCTGTACGGCGTCGGCATTCTGATCGGCCAGTACCGTTTCACAGGTTTCGGCAGTCTTGCACTGTTCACAGTTATCCAGTTGCGCACGGATATCCCTGACCATGGTCCCGGCAAGATACGAATCAATATCAATGTCGCGCTTTGCGAGCATATGAATATACGGTAAACGCTGCAGGCGCTGGTACAGCCGCTGCCGGAATTCCTTGCCGACTTTCAAGTTTCGGGAAATAGTGATCGCCATGGCGATAGCCAGGCCGGTAAATACCAGGACAATCATAGCGAGCAATGTGATCTGAACTGCACTCATGGGAAACGGGTCTCTTCCAGCGGGGAGAAAGAATGATGTCATGGTAGCGTCATCGGCTCATTGATCCAGATCAACCTCCCGGCGAGACTGTTAACCTGCTGATTTAAATGGAAATATAAATAAAGACCTCTCCGGTGAACCGCGGCCGGTAATGCTCCCGGATTCACGGCCTGGCCAGAAAGTGAATATCGCATCATGCCAACCGGTTAACCTGTATTTCTCACCGCCCTTCTACTGCGGTCGACGATCCGACCGCCTTTACGAACACTGGTAAGAAATGCGGGCCAGAACATTTGCCGCCGTCAGAGGTCGTAATGCCATATAAATTCCCGGCAAACCCATAAGGATAAAGACCATGAAAAGTCCAGTTGTATTGATTCAATCCCTGTTTTTATTCATTACCCTGAGCGTTCCGGTGGCCGCGGAGGAGCCCATGAATACGGCCTCACCTGCGGGCGCGAAAGCCTATATCATTTCTCCACAGGACGGTGAGACCGTAGACGGCACCTTCAAAGTGGTGTTCGGTCTGTATGGCATGGGCGTTGCCCCGGCCGGCATCAGCCGGGAAAATACCGGCCATCACCACTTGTTGATCAATGTCGACGAATTACCGGATCTTTCTAAGCCGCTGCCGGCCACGGATCAGGTCAAACATTTCGGTGCTGGACAGACAGAAACCGAACTGACACTGGAGCCGGGCAGGCATACCCTGCAACTGTTACTCGGCAATCATGCGCATGTTCCTCACCATCCACCGGTGATGTCACGGAAGATCACGGTGATCGTTGAATCTGCGGGCTAGTCCTCGAATCCCCGGTAACCAAAGATGGCATCCATGTGATGCAGAAAGGCATGTTCACCCTGCTCATGCCAGATTCCGATCAATGTGTTATCAACATGCCGGTAATGGTCGAGTGTTTCTGCGAGTGATCCATGCTTGCTGCTGTCGGTTGCCAGATCATCAATCAGACCCAGCCAGAGTTTACTTACTCCCATGATGTAGTGTGGCCAGTTATCCCTGACCGGCTCTGACCAACGTGGATCAGCGGTCGCACCGATATCGCTGCCGGCCCAGTAATCCACATCACTGCAGGACAGCGAGTCGATGATGTTATGACTTCCGGCCTGTTTAAACGCAACAGAATTTTGCAGATCATACACCAGTGATGCCTGTGTCCGCGGATCAGTAAAATAAATGAAACTGAAACGGTGCCCGGCAGCGTCACGCACAGCGCGGCGGTGAAAACGCCACAGCGGAATCCGCGGCCCGTGACTCTCCAGCACCGGTTTAACGATATCACGGGCAAGAAACAGGTCCACGTGCATGGCCGGGGGTTCTTTCTCCGGCCAGTGGACCGCGAAGCGGCAGGAATGCCAGGACAGATCTTCTGTTTCCTGTGCCTCATCTGTCGGCACCAGTGGCGCACATGCCGAGACTATGGCTGACAGCACGATTACCAGCGCTCTCATGTGTTTTTTACTGATCAGTCGTTCACCCTGGTCATAGAGGAGTTGGCAATTAATTATCTACTCATTCAATGCCAGAACCACCATCAGCGATCCCGCGCCGCCCAGTAACCAGCTAAGCACAGGCGCACCCCAGAGCATTTGCGGCGAGTAACCGTCCAGTCCGTAGATCAACGCCGCACTGATGATGAACGCCGAACCGACAATGGCCACTACCTGGCGGTAGGAACTGCTGCGGATCTCGTTGCGCAGAAACTCCATTTCGGTCGACTTCCACTCCAGTTTGATCTTGCCGTCGCGCAGACGTTCGATAATATCGATGGTCTTGTTGGGCAGTTCCGGCAGGCGATCCACCCAACGTGGAAAGTTCTGCCGCGCACCCTTGTACAGACCCTTGATCCCCATACGATTACTCATCCACCGCTCCATGGGTGTACGGGCAGCTTCCCAGAGATTCAGTTCCGGGTATAACTCCCGGCCCAGCCCTTCAATATTGACCAGGGTTTTTTGCAGCAGCAATAGCTGCGGCAGGATCACCATGTTGAACCGGCGTGCGGTCTGGAACAGGCGCAGCAGCAAGGTGCCGAACGAGATATCTTTCAAGGGGCGGTCGAACAGGGGTTCACAAACGGCGCGGATGGCGAACTCGAATTCGTCGACGCGGGTATCGGCCGGCACCCAGCCGGATTCCACGTGCAGTTCCGCCACCCGTTGATAGTCCTTGTCGAGAAAGGCCAGAAAATTCTCGGCCAGGTAACGTTGATCGTACTCACTCAGTGAACTCATGATGCCGAAATCGATGAGCGTGAAGCGCGGCGGTTCCTTGCCATGTGGAGGCGAAATAAAAATATTACCCGGGTGCATGTCGGCATGAAAGAAGCTGTCGCGAAAGACCATGGTGAAAAATGTTTCCACCCCGGCTTCGGCCAGCCATTTCAAATCGACCCCGGCTTCAACCAGGGCAGCCCGGTTGCTCACCGGTATGCCACTGATGCGCTCCATTACCATGACGTTGCGGCGGGTGTGCTCCCATTCCACCTGCGGCACATAGAGCACGGTGGAATCCCTGAAGTTACGCCGCAACTGCGAAGCGTTGGCGGCCTCGCGCATCAGGTCGAGCTCGTTGGTCAGGGTTTTCTCGAATTCCCTGACTACATTGGTGGGACGTAACTTGCGGCCGTCCGCTGAATACTTTTCCGCCTGTGTGGCCAGGAAATAGAGAATACCGAGGTCACGTTTGATAATTTTATCGATTCCGGGACGAACCACCTTGATTATGACTTCGCGACCGTCATGCAGGCGCGCGGTATGTACCTGGGCAATGGATGCGCTGGCCAGCGGCTGTTCCCGGAATTCCTGGAAAACCTCGTCCAGGTTACAACCGTATTCCTTCTCGATAATGGCGCGCGCCAGCACACCGGGGAAAGGCGGTACGGCATCCTGGAGTTTGGCGAATTCCTCGGCGATTTCCTCGGAAAGAAAATCCTTGCGTGTCGACAGTAACTGGCCGAGTTTGACGAAGACCGGGCCCAGATCCTCGAGTACGCGGCGCAACCTGACTTCGGGCAGTTCATGCTTGCCGCGAAACCAGTTCCACGGCAACAGGAAAAGAATGAAGCGTACCGGGCGAAACAAATGAGTGGCGAGAATGATCTCGTCCATACCGTGGCGGATCAGAATACGCTGGATGGCGAATAATCGCAGCAATTCACCAAAGCTGAACATCAGTCCGGTTCCCTGCGCAGTTTTTTGTCCAGCCGGGCAATGCGTTGTTGCAATCGCTCGGTATCATCGCGCACCGCGTCAACGCCGTTGTTAAATTCGTTCACCAGTAACCTGTCCGGTAACAGTTCGATCTCGAATCTCAGATATTCACTCAGATTGTCACGCAGCGTTGTGCGTGTCTCCTGCCACCAGCGGACATTGGCGCGCGCCAGGTTGCCGAGTTTGCGTGCGGCAGTATCACCAATCCAGCGCGAAGCATATTCCTCCCAGTCGATGTCCATGCCTTGCAACAGTGTCTGCAGCTCCTGCGCCAGGTGCACGTCACCCCGGATCTGGATGTCTTTGGGAAACAGACTGTTTGATGCATCGCGGCGGCCGAGCAAGCCCAGTAACGAGACAATGCGCCCGCTGATGGTGACATCCACCGGCTGCCCGGTGGGCGAATCCAGTTCAATGCCGGATTCATGAATGCGAAACACAAAGTCAATTTCCAGGTCCGTCAACTCGATGCCGATCCGGCGGCCGGCATGGGTACAGAAACGCCGGTGTGTCTGCGCATCCAGCAGCAGTGCACGGTTGAGAAGGGCTTCAATTTTTTCACTGAGCAGATTGGGCATGGTCAGAGTTTGTAACCGCTGTGCAGCGCCACGATTCCGCCGCTCAGGTTTTGCCAACTGACATTATCGAACCCGGCTGTAACCATCATGGCTGCCAGTGTTTTCTGATCCGGATGCCTGCGAATGGATTCCACCAGGTAGACATAACTGGCTTCATCCCTGGCCACCGTCCTGCCCAGCCACGGGATCAGTTTGAAGGAATAGCGATCATAGATCCTGGCCAGCATCGGAATGGCGACGCGGGAAAATTCCAGGATCAGCACCCGCCCGCCGTAACGCACTGACCGGTACATCGAAGCCAGAGCCCGCGCCTGGTCAGTGACATTTCTCAGACCAAAAGCGATGGTTATAAGATCAAAACTGTTATCGGCGAACGGCAGATTCTCGGCATCCGCCTGTACGTATTCCACCCCCGAGCTGATACCCCGGTCAAGCATGCGATCGCGGCCACGACAAAGCATGCTTTGATTGATGTCGGCAATGACAATACTGCCCATTGGCGCAACCTTGCGCTGCAGTCTCGATGCAAGATCGCCGGTGCCACCGGCCAGATCGAGGATCCGATCTCCGGGACGCGCCGCCAGTTGTTGTACAGCAAACCATTTCCACAGCCGATGCATACCCAGCGACATCAGGTCGTTCATCAAATCATAATTATCCGCCACCGAGGTAAAAACCTCGCCGACGAGCCTGGTTTTTTCGCCGCTGGAAACCTGGCGATAGCCGAAATGCGTGCTTTGATCGTCGCTCATGTTCGCGTGTGCCCGGCTTCCTGAAGGCGTTGCAGGTAATCCTGCCAGTATGTCTCCATGTTCACTCCCAGATCGTAGAGATAATCCCACGAGTACAGACCGGTATTATGGCCATCGTCGAATCGGATCTTGATGGCATAGTTGCCCACCGGTTCGATGCCGCTGATGCCCACGTTTTCCTTTCCCACCTGCAATACGGCGTCTCCGGGCCCGTGACCCTTGACCTCCGCGGAGGGTGAGTAAACACGCAAAAACTCGAAGCTGAATTCGAAACTGGTCTGATCTTCGTATACCAGTTTCAGTATACGTGAATCTCTCAGAACATTAATGGTATGTGGAACAGGGACTCTTTTTGTCATGGTAGAAGGTAAACATGAATCCTGATTTCAGTACAGCCAATTATGAGCTTTGTATCAAGGCGTCCCGGCGGCCGAAGGCGTCTCGCTCCCCGGCCGGATAATCGGTTTATAGTCTCTGGATTCGGAACTGTTATTCTAGAGTATATACCGGCTCAGATCCTCGTCCTCGACCAGTTCTCCGAGGTGCTCGTTGACGTAATCGGCCCCGATCACCACGTGTTTTTGTTTTTGTTCAGAAGCATCGAACGACAGTGCCTCCAGCAGTTTTTCCAACAAGGTGTGCAAACGGCGAGCGCCGATGTTCTCGGTGCGCTCATTGACCTGCCAGGCCATCTCGGCAATCCGCGCCAGGCCGTCCTCGGCAAATTCCAGTGTTACGCCTTCCGTCGCCAGCAGGGCCGCGTACTGTTCGGTCAGCGATGCGTCGGGTTCTTTCAGGATACGGATAAAATCCTCCACGCCCAGCGCATCCAGTTCCACCCGTATGGGCAGGCGTCCCTGTAATTCAGGGATCAGATCCGAGGGTTTGGCGAGGTGAAACGCGCCGGAGGCAATGAACAGAATGTGATCGGTACGCACCATGCCATGTTTCGTGGTCACGGTGCTGCCTTCCACCAGCGGCAGCAGGTCACGCTGCACGCCTTCCCGGGAAACATCGGGTCCGCTGGTATCGGAGCGCCGCGTCACCTTGTCGATTTCGTCCAGAAAAACCAGGCCGTTCTGTTCCACGCTGTCAATGGCGCGGGCCTTGATGTCTTCCTCGTTGACCAGTTTGGCCGCTTCTTCCTCGGCCAGGACTTTCAGCGCATCCCTGACCTTGAGCTTGCGGGTGCGTTTTCGGCCACCGGATAGATTCTGGAACATGCCCTGCAACTGGCTGGTCATTTCCTCCATGCCCGGCGGCGCCATGATCTCCACGCCCACGGAGGGCGCGCTGACCTCGACATCGATTTCCTTCTCCGCCATGCTGCCTTCGCGCAACATACTGCGAAACTTTTCCCGGGTGGAACTGGTGCTCGATTCCGATTCGCCGACATCACCGAAACCGCGGGCCTTCGGTAACAGGATATCCAGCACCCGGTTTTCCGCGGCCACCTCGGCCCGGGGTTTGACCTTTTTGATTTCTTCCTCGCGGGTCATTTTCACGGCGATGTCGGCCAGGTCACGGATAATGGATTCAACATCGCGGCCGACGTAACCCACCTCGGTGAACTTGGTGGCTTCGATCTTGATGAACGGGGCGTTGGCCAGCCGTGCCAGCCGCCGGGCGATCTCGGTCTTGCCGACACCGGTGGGCCCGATCATGAGGATATTCTTCGGCGTGATCTCGGCGCGCAGGTTTTCATCAACCCGGGAGCGGCGCCAGCGGTTTCTCAGGGCGATGGCCACGGCGCGCTTGGCTGAATCCTGACCGATGATGTGTTTATCGAGCTCGTTAACGATGTCTCTCGGGGTCAACTCCGACATAAAACGTGTTCCTGGTTGAATAAACGATTAATGAATTATTCTGTAGTGAGCTCTTCGATGGTGAGTTCACGATTGGTATAGATGCAGATATCCGCGGCAATCTGCAAGCCTTTTTCGACAATATCCCGGGCGCACAGATCGGTATTTTCCAGTAACGCCGTCGCCGCGGCGCTGGCGAACGCGCCGCCGGAACCGATGGCCATGATGTAATTTTCGGGTTCAATGACATCACCGTTGCCGGAGATGATCAGTGAGGACTCGTTGTCGGCCACGCAGAGCATGGCTTCGAGTCGTCGCAAGATGCGATCGGTTCGCCAGTCCTTGGCCAGTTCCACCGCGGAACGGGTCAGGTTACCCTGGTGTTTCTCCAGCTTGCCCTCGAAACGTTCAAACAGCGTGAAGGCATCCGCCGTGCCGCCGGCAAAACCCGCCAGGATGCGGTCCTTGTACAGCCGTCGGACCTTGCGGGCATTACCCTTCATTACCGTATTGCCGAGCGATACCTGGCCGTCGCCGCCGATGGCGACGCGGCCATTACGGCGCACGGACAGTATGGTGGTTCCCCTGAATTGTTCCAAAATGGTCTCCTGCCGAAAAAGAGCGGCATTTTACATGAGATCCGGGCAGATCCCGAGAATTCAACCCAAACGTTGCATAAATTTTTGGGTGCAGGGGCTTTTAGAGCGGTATTTTTCAGGGTCGCGCGCAGATTTTTCCAACCGGAGCATGCTCACTCTATGTGAGGATTGGAAAAATTGAGCACGGCCCTGAAAATGCTGCTATGGAAGGAGCGAAGCGGTCCTGCGCCAGAAATTTATGCAACGTTTGGGTCAATGCCCGGATTGCTCGCCGGCCGGTTCCGGTTTACTTCTTGCGGCGGGCGCGCGGATGGGTTTCATCGTAGACGCGGGCCAGGTGCTGGAAATCGAGATGAGTGTAAATCTGGGTGGTGCTGATGTCCGCATGCCCGAGCAGTTCCTGCACAGCGCGCAGATCGCCACTGGATTCGAGGATATGACTGGCAAAGGAGTGCCGCAGCATGTGCGGATGCAGGTGTAAATCGATGCCCTGGCGCACGGCCCAGCGCTGGAACCGCTGCTGGACACTGCGCGTGGAAAGCCGGGAGCCACGCCGGCTGATGAACAGGGCCGCTTCATCCGGCTGTGCCATATCCCGGCGCCGTTCCAGCCAGTAGCGAAGAATGCTGCAGGCCATGCGGCCCATGGGTACGGTGCGTGTTTTCCGGCCCTTGCCGGTCACCGATACCACGCGATCGGCCAGGTCGATATCGGCCAGGTTCAACCCGGTCAACTCGGACAGTCGCAAACCGGACGAGTACATGAGTTCCATCATCGCCCGGTCACGCACCGACAGCGTATCGTCTTCATCAATATCCAGTAAGCGGGCGGACTGATCGACATCCAGCAGGGTCGGCAACCGGCGTGGTGATTTCGGTGTTTTCAGGCCCCGTGCCGGGTTGGCTCTGGTCACACCCTGGTCGATGAGATAGCGGTAAAATGCACGTACCGCGGAAAGATTGCGTTGCAGGGAACGGCCGCTGATGCCGCGACGATGACGCCAGGCTACGAATTCCTGCAGGCGCCGGGCATCCAGTTGTGTCCAGTCGGAGATGTCATGCCCGTGGCAATACTCGCACAGGCAATGCAGGTCTCGCCGGTAAGCGCTTACCGTGTGCGGCGAGAGGTGATGCAGGGTCTGTAGAAACACGTTTACTGATTGTTGCAGAGGATCTGGCACTGCCGGTTTCGAGTGCAACTCTATATCGCCTGTAATCTAGTGAATGGTGAATAGTGACGGGATGAAAAGCGAGCCGGGAAATGTACCGCTATTCACCATGCTCTACCCGTTACTCACTATTCCGCAATCCAGGGTTTGAAAATAAAACTCAGGATCTCGCCGAGGTTGGCCAGCAGTTCCACGCCCATTCCAGGCTGAAACCGATCCGGGTCAAAACTGCCGATGGCCAGGATACCGCTCCAGTTATCGCCCTTCAGTGGCATCATTACCGAGGAGGCGATGTTGTCGCCATCGTCACCGAACAGGAAAACCTGTTGCTGGTGTTTCATGCGCCCGCACAGGGGATGGCGATTATTGATAATGGATTTGAACAGCGACCACCCGGGATTGTCGGCACCGGCGAATTCTTCACCGGCATCAATATCGAGAAACGCCGGGTCGGCAAACAGCCGCACCACTACCCGGTCGGCGTGGAAATTACGGGTCAGGTTATCGTAGAGGGTCTTGAAGATCTCGCGCGGATCGCCGGCATCCATGAGTGTCAGTGACAACTGGTGCATACGCCTGGCCAGTTCCTCGTTCAGGCGGGCAATTTCGATCAATTCGTGCAGGCGGCGGTTGATTTGCTGATTCTGTTCCCGCAGTACTGAAACCTGTCTTTCCACCAGGGAAACAGCCGGTCCGGTGGCATGGGGAATATCCAGTTCGGAGAGTATTTCCGGATGCTCGTTGAAAAAATCCGGGTGTTCCTGCAGGTAGGTGATCACATCATCCGTGGTGATACCGGCGTAGCGTTTGCCGGATTCACTGGCAGAACTCATAGTGTGATTGTACCCTTGAATACTGTGGTCGCCGGGCCCGTCATCCAGACCGGATGTCTCTCACCTTCTCGCGTAATATTCAATTCTCCCCCCTTCAGTTTCACGTTGACCGATGCGGCCAGATCATGCCGGATTTGCCCGGCGACGACCGCGGCGCAGGCGCCACTGCCGCATGCAAGCGTTTCCCCCACACCGCGTTCGAACACGCGCAGCCGGATAGTGTGCGCATCCAGTTTCTGCATGAAGCCGACATTCACCCCTTGCGGAAATAACGCGCTCTGCTGGATTTCAGACCCGAGGTCGGACACCGGGGCCGTCTCCACATCGTTGACTAATAATACCGCATGGGGATTGCCCATAGATAGTGCAATGAAGTGGATTTCCCCGCGGGTGGTCAGAACCGTGTATTCCGTGGCCGCCGAATCTATCGCCAGGGGTATGGATGCCGGGTCGAAAACCGGGTGGCCCATGTTGACGCGGATCAGGCCATCGGCGGTAAAACTGAGTTGCAGCCGTTCCTTTTGCGTCTCAGCGATGATCATGTCGCGATCAGGGTAACCGTGTTCCCTGAGATAGGCGGCAATACAACGGGCGCCATTTCCGCATTGCTCCGCTTCACCACCGTCGGCATTATAGATACGGTAGAAAACGTCAGCCTCGGTATCCCTGGCCGGCTCCAGCACCAGGACCTGGTCGCAGCCGATACCGAAACGGCGATCCGCCAGAAATCTGATTTGTTCCGGGGTCAGCGTTAGCCGGGAATCACGGAAATCAAGAACGATAAAATCATTGCCCAGACCGTGCATCTTGGTGAATTGAAGTTCCATAGCGGCAGAGGATTACCCAATGCCGGGGATATTGCAACGAAACGGTCATGAGCCTGACTATGACGGATAACGCGACCATTCCGGTTACCCGCCTGTCAGGCAGGAGAATTACGGGGACTTTCCAGGATCAGAATACGGGCGCGGCAAACACCGTATTGAATAAAGCAATACCGCCAATCAGAACAGCGGCCAGGAACAGCGTCAGCAGGTCGTTCCGGGATTTCTCGGTAACCATTGGAATTGCCCCCCCTTCTTTCGTTATAGAAAATATTAACGAAATAGAGCAATTCACATGCCATCCATAAATAATCTTTAAATACAAATAGTTATATATTGCAGGGCTCAGACCAGCGCTGAAATCGACGCCGGATTGAGACAGAATTCAGCGATTCAGTCCGCTTGCGGTTCCTGCTCATGACTGACCAGGTGGACGGTGGATGTCGGGAAGGCACATTCAGCGCCGTGTGATTCAATGATCTCGATGACCTTGAGCAGCACGTCTTCCTTGACCTCGTGGAAATGGTGCCAGTCGGTGGTTTTGGTCAGCGCATAGACAAAGAAATCCAGCGAGGACGGCGCGAATTTGGTGAAGTTGACGATCAGGGCCTGGTTGGTGTCGATTTCCGGGTGTTCCTGCAGCATCTTTTTTACGTCACGGGTAATGGCGGCCATCCTGCCGGCATCACTGTAACGTATGCCCACGGTTTCATTGATCCGGCGATTGGTCATGCGGGCCGGGTTTTCGACGGCGATGGTGGTGAAGACCGAATTCGGCACATACAGCGGCCGCTTGTCGAAGGTCCGGATCGTGGTCAGGCGCCAGCCGATGTTTTCTACCTTGCCCTCGATTTCCCGATCCGGTGAACGGATCCAGTCACCGACGTTAAACGGACGATCCATGTACACCATCAGGCCACCGAAGAAATTGGCCAACAGATCCCTGGCCGCGAAACCGACGGCAATGCCGCCGACACCGCCAAAGGCCAGCACCCCGGAAATGCTGTAACCCAGGTACTGCAGAATAATCAGCGCCGCCGTGATGATCACGGAGACCCGCAACAGCTTGGCAATGGCGTCGGCCGTGGTCTGATCGAACGGTTCACCGCTCTCGATGCGAAACCTGAGCAGGTTGGCCTCGGCATCGCGGATGAATCTCACCAGGAACCACGCGATCATGATAATAACGCCGACACCGCGAATCGGTTCAATGGCGCCGAAAATCGCGGCATCGGTTTTATCCTGGACGATCTCCGCGGCGAAACTGAGACCGAGAATCCAGATCAGGATATTCAAGGGACTCGACAGCGCGGTGACCAGGGAATCATCCCAGAAGGTGGGGGTTCGTACCAGTTTCCCGATCAGTCTGGCGAACATACGTTTTTGAACCAGCGCGGCAAGCAGCGTCACAAAGACCACCACAAACACCTGGATCGCCCAGGACTCACCCCTGAGGTAGGTCATTAATGCCTTGAAGCCTGTTTCCAGTTCCATAACTGATATTCCGGTTTTTGTTGTGTTCTCGGTTGATAACGGAATTGTACGTTAACTATGCAGGATCAGTAGACTGCCTCGATCCGGTACCCCCTGTCGTCGAGCAGGGCAAGCACGCCTTCCTCACCCGCCAGGTGCAGGGCGCCGATGGCAACAAATACGCCGCCCTTTTGCAAATCCTCATCCAGCCGATCGACCATCAGGTAGTTACGATCGATGAGCAGTTTCCTGTAGAGATGATCGTAAATATCATCATCCTGCAAGGAATATTTCATACTGAAAGCGTATATTCCCCGCACATCCCGGTCGAGATACAAAGCTATCATGTTCTCGAATCCATGCAAGATCTGGTCATAATTACACAACGTGTCCACCAGTATTCTGATCTGTTGTTCATCACCGAGGCTGGTGAGCGCTGACAACTGTTCACTGAGTGTCTCCAGTCCGGTGATTTTCATTCCCCGTTCTCGCGCCATCTGCAGCAGCACCAGGTCGAGCGGCAACCCATCGTTCACAGGGTAATTCATGGTCAGATAGGCTGCCCAGGGTTTCAACCGGGTTATGGATTCACCGCTAAGATTGTACTTTTTCAGGATCTCCGCGGCCCGGGTGTATTTATCCGCCTTCAGTAAATGATTGAGTCTCGTTTCGTCGGAGAAAAACATGAGTTCACGCAGGATCAGAAGATCATCCGGTTCCGGTATTGCTTCCATGGTAAAAGTGACGGATTCATCGAGGGCATTGACAACCGGACCGGGAAGATCGACCACGCGCGGATCCGATACATGAATAGTGCCGAAAATATAACTGTGTCGCTGTCCGTTCCGGCTTACTTTCCATAACACCGCATCGCTGTAACGTGCAGGAATATCGGCAAGCGCTTCATTGACAACAAATTCACGACATTCTTGATCGGCACTCGCGGACAGCACCGGGAACAGCAATGTAAAACCGATCAGAAACCGTTTCATGACTCAGACTGTATCATCGCCGAGATTCAGTTCCGGGGTAAGATCCAGTGCCGTGATCGTCTGCACTACCTGTTGCCATTCGGGACCTGACTGCAGCTGCTGCATGCTGATGTTACCGCGGCCGTGCATGCGGATAAGTCGTGCACTGGCAACGGGATCGGTCTGGTGCTCGAATTCATTCAATACCCTGATCGCCTGTTGCTGTTCGTTGCATATCAGCACCATGTCACAACCGGCATGCAATGCCATTCGCGTGCGATCAAGATAGTCACCCGCCACACCGGCGCCGGCCATACTGAGGTCATCGCTGAATATGATGCCCTTGAATCCCAGTTGCTGTCGCAGGATACGTTTCAGCCAGATCTCCGAGAATCCCGCCGGTTTGTCATCTACCGCGGGATAGATGACATGCGCCGGCATGATGCCGGCGAGACCGCCATCAATGAGTCTGCGAAAACACTCCATGTCTTCCATGGCGATATCCTCGTAACGGCGCTCGTCCACGGGCACATCGGTATGGGAGTCGGCGATGACCGAACCATGACCGGGAAAATGTTTGCCGACAGCGGCCATACCGGCATTGTGCATACCGTGCATGTAGCGCCGGGCCAGGGCGCTTGCTGTTTGCGGATCGGCGTGAAAGGCGCGATCGCCGATGACCTGGCTGATGCTTTTATACAAGTCCAGCACGGGGGCGAAGCTGAAGTCGACCCCGACTGCACGTAACTCCGAGGCCATCAGCCAACCGGCGCGTTCGGCCAGTTGCAAGCCCCTGGCCTGGTCACGATCATACTGCTCACCGATGAGATGACAGGGTGGCAGATGAGTAAAACCATGACGAAACCGCTGTACACGCCCGCCCTCGTGATCCACGGCTATCAGCAATTGCGGATCGCGAATCGCGTGTATGGCCGTGGTCAATGCCCGTAACTGGTCAATGGATTCGTAGTTGCGCGCAAACAGGATAACCCCTCCCACCAGCGGGTGCGCAAGCATCCCGGCCTCGTCGTCTTCGAGTACCGGGCCGCGAAGATCCAGCATAATGGGTCCCAGTGACATTATTTCATTCCGCTTGCAGGGTAATACGTGATCATACAGTGAATGCCGGTCAAGCCAATGTTTCCCGGGGTGCGGCTGGCTCGCGCCTGCCGTTCAGCATGCGCACATCGAGACGATCCCGTAACCGGTCGCCGAGTATATTGATGGACAATACCACCAGGAAGATGGCCGCCCCCGGGGCCACAACCATGTGCGGTGCGGACAACATGTAGCGAACCCCGTCACGGATCATGGATCCCCATGAGGCGGCGGGCGGCTGCACACCGAGACCCAGGAAAGACAACGTGGCCTCGGCGATGACCGCTCCGGCTATATCGAATGTGGCCTGTACGATCAGCGGCGCAAGAATCAACGGCAGAATGTGTTTGACCAGGATGACCGGGGTTCGCGTACCCATGGCCCTGGCCGCGAGCACATGGTCGCGTTCCCGGACGGACAGTGTCTGGGCGCGGGCCAGCCGGGCAAATCCCACCCAGCCCACCACGGCCAGGGCAATGATGGCGTTGGACACTCCCGGTCCCAGGATCCCGGCCAGGGCGATGGCCAGCAGCAGACCCGGAAAAGCCATGAAAATATCGATCAGCATCACGCTGATACGACCCCACCAGCCACCGAACCAGGCGCTGGTGATCCCCACCACCGTGCCGACCAGTGCGGAAATCATCACAACCGTCAGGGCCACGACCAGCGAGGTGCGCGCCCCGGCCACCAGGCGCGCGGCGATGGACCGGCCGAGATCATCGTAACCGAGCAGTGAACCGCTCGCAGGCGGTTCGAGGATCCGGCCCAGATCGATACGGTCCGGGTCCGACAGTTCCAGGCCCGCCATGAGGCCGAGAACAAGCCATAATGCCGTGATGAAAACAGCCAGGTAAACCGGCTTATTCATTGTCCAGCCTGACCCTGGGATCCAGAACAACATAAACCAGGTCGGTGAGCAGGTTGATGATCACGTAAATAATACTGATCAGCAGAATGCATCCCTGCAGAACCGGGTAATCGCGTTTCTGTATGGCCTCAATGGTCAACAGTCCCAGTCCCGGCCAGTCGAAGATTTGTTCCGTGACCACGGCACCGGTCAACAGCGCTCCCAGTTGTGCGCCCAGAACGGTGGTCACCGGCAACAGGGCGTTTCGCATTGCGTGCCCCAGTACCACGCGGGCTTCACCCAGACCTCGGGCTCGCGCGGCAACGATGTAGTTCTCACCCAGAACTTCCAGCAACGAGGCACGGATCATTCTTGATTGCAATGCCGCGAGTGCGGTTCCCAGCGTTACGGCGGGCAGCACCAGCGATAACGGTCCGGTCATACCGCTGACCGGAAACCAGCCGAGATAAAATGAAAACAGCAATACCAGCAATGGTCCGAGCCAGAAGTTGGGTATGGCCACGCCGACCATGGCGACGGTCATCGAGACGTGATCATAGAGAGTGTTTTTTCTCAATGCCGCCATGATCCCGGCCGGGATCGCAATCAATACAGCCACGACAATGCTGGCCACGGCCAGTATAAAAGTTGCCGGCAGGCGTTCGGCAAGCAGGCTCGTCACCGGCCGCCGGCTGTGAATCGACATGCCCATGTCCAGCCGGGCAACGTCCTGCAGGTACAGCAGCCATTGCCTGTGCAGGGGTTGGTCCAGTCCCAGTTGCCGACGCAGGGTTTCGCGATCGGCCGGCGATGCGCTCTCGCCGAGCATAACTTCCACCGGGTCACCGGGAACCAGGTGAATCAACAGGAAAACAATACTGCAAACGCCAATGACGACAATAATCGATGTGAACAGGCGGTTAACGAGATAATTCAACATGTTGATGATTACTTTCCACTATATCTGCGGCATAATGCAACCAGTCTCGAGGGACGCCTGTGCTATATATGTGTTCCTGATCCGTGTACAGTCGGGAGCCATAAATAACGCAGATACGCGGTAAATACGGTCGCTCCGGACTCCTGTCCTCCAGCGACACTAATACATCCATGTATGTCGTCCATGTAGCTCGGATGCGGCATCCCTGCCGCAGACGGTCTGCTTATATGATTCCCGACTGTACACGGATCAGGAACAGATATTTAGAGACCCAGAAGATGTATGAATTTAAAAATGACAACAACAATGACCATCCCGCGCCGACTCTGGCCGATCTTGGCACAGACATGATGAGCATCATTGTCCGGTTATTCGGTTTTGCCCTGTTACTGGCCGGGCTCTGGATTGCCATCTTTGTCATGCTGGAGGCCATGGAACTCTATGAAAATCCGAAAAAAATTGAAACCCTCGCGGCATATATAGAACAGGGATCGAATGTCGATAAAAGCCTGGTATCCCTGCGTGACAGCGTAACCGAAGAGGCTGCAAGTGATGAAATCAGAACCCAGATCCCCCAGGGTACGATTCGAGTGTCGTATTTCTTCGCCTGGGTCATAGCCATCCTCATGCTCATGCTGATTGCGCGAATTTCACTAACGGCGATCAAGACCGGCGGCGAACTCGTGCTCTATGACGTACACATCAAGCGATTCGCCCGCCAGCTGGCACGGGAGTCCATGAAGGCGCCCGAGTAAGCCCGGGCTTAATCAGTGTCTTCCTGAAACCGGTCCTCACGTATGAATCGCTCGCGTTCTTCGCGGCTCATTTCCAGCCAGCGCCGGTGAAACTCCCGGTGTTGTTCAGGTGTCATGGCATGAAGCCGCTGCCTGAGTTGCCGGCGTTGATCATCGTCCAGGGCGCGCATACTCTTCTTCATTCTGTCCCGTTCTTCCGGTGTCATGCTGTGCCAGCGTTCACGCAAGGCACGGCGTTTTTCCTCGGGCAGACTCTTGAACCATTCCCGGCGCTTGCGGATTTGTTCACGCTCTTCGGGCGGCAGTTGTTTAAAGTGACGGAACATTTCCCGTAAACGCTGTTTTTTTGCGGGGTCCATGTTTTTCCAACGCTGCATGCGCTTACGCACCCGCTCACGTTCCTCATCCGACAGGTTCTGCCAGCGGCCGGTAATATTTTGCAGACGTTGTTGTTTATGTACCGGCAGAACATCCCAGTCATCTTCATAGTCCTTCAACAATTGTTGCTGCTCCGCCGACAACGACTCCCAGGCAATGCTGCTATCTGCCCGCACCGACAGCGGCACGGACAATAACAGCAGCACCATGATTGCATTAACGTGACGCATCAGGCTGCTTGCTCATCAGGGGGAAAATCACGATGTACCGGCTGTCTCGTAACTGTCCAGCCACTCATAAAACTCCAGGTCTTCATAGAACTCAAGTTCCTCGGATGAAGAGATGAGTTCCACGTCTATTTCCCTCAGGCCGGGGTCGGATGGCCGCTCGGGCATGAGCAGGAAGATCATGGCAAACAGGCAGGCCGTGGCGACGGCGCCCGCCGGCAACACAAACCACGGTGCATGGTTTTTACCCTGTTTTTCCAGGGCACGGTTTCTGACCTGCGTGATCATCGATAAAGTTTGAGCGTCAATGGCATTGACACTGTCATCAAACCATTCCCGGAGTTTGCTCGTATCTGTGTCTTTCGAATAGTCTTTGCTCATAACCGGTATTCTCCAAGTCGATCTCTTAATGTGTGCACGGCACGTGAATAGTGTGTTTTCACACTGCCTTGCGAACAGGACATGGCCCTGGCGGTTTCGGCAACATCAAAGCCCTGAAGGGCGCGTAACACGAATGCCTGTTGCTGCCGCAACGGCAACTGTCGTATCGCCGCTTCCAGGGCGGCCATGATCTCCCCTGTCGCGATCAATTGTTCCGGTGATCGGCCGGCGGGATCGCTGGCTGATTGAACAGGATCATAATCATCCTCATTGTCCGTTGAACTGCCGAACCAGGCGCGAAAGCGGTTACGGACACTGTTGCGGCGATACCAATCCTTGATGCGGCTTTGTAAAATCGTATGAAAAAGCGGTCCCCACTCTTCGCTGTCGCGATCCGCGTATTTCTCGACCAGTTTGGTCATGGCATCCTGCAGTATATCCAGGGCCTCCTCGCGGTTACCCGTGGCAATTACCGCTATACGATAGGCGCGTCTTTCCGAACCGGCGAGAAAACGCTGCAGTTCAGCTGTAGTATCCAGCACTTCTCCCCTTGTCCCTGTGGACCTGGTGGTTAACTTACCGGTGGACGAGCCAGCCGCCTGTGCAGTATGGCAACCGCCGGTTGTGGTCATTATCAGCGGATCTCCTGTTGCGGACAACGTGATGCCGGCATTGTGCATGGAAATATCCACCATTCGGTCTCCCGATTCTCAGGATGTTTGAAAGTTTAACGCATGCTCACCGGTCTGGTTGACATTGTCACCCCCCGGGACAACACTGCGGAAAAATCATAGCTAATGAACTGCATGTCATCCACCGGTCACAGCGCTTCACTGAAAGCGATTCTCTATGCGTTTCTGGCCAATCTGGGTCTGGCAATCGCAAAAACCGCAGCCGCGATCTATACAGGATCCGGCAGTATGCTCGCCGAGGCGATCCATTCCTATGCCGATTGTGGCAACCAGGTACTGCTGTACATCGGCCTCAGACAATCCCTGAAGCCGGCCGACGATCAACATCCGCTGGGCTATGGCAAGGTGACCTATTTCTGGAGTTTTATAGTTGCCATCCTGCTGTTCAGCATGGGTGGTTTGTTTTCCATCTACGAGGGCTGGCACAAACTGCATACAACGGAGCCGCTGAACCAGGCCTGGGTTGCCCTGCTGGTGCTGGGGTTCGGAATTGTTCTGGAGTGTTTCAGTCTGGCCGGGGCGTTGCGCGAAATCAGTCACCTGCGCAAGGAACGGCCGTTCTGGCAGTGGTTTGAAAATACCCGTAACGCGGAACTGGTGGTTATACTCGGTGAGGATAGCGCCGCGATTCTTGGCCTGGTGCTGGCCTTCATTTTCGTCACGCTGGCCTGGATCACCGGCAATCCCGTGTTTGATGCCCTGGGTTCCATTTGTATCGGGGTAGTTCTGGTTCTTGTTTCCGCATTCATTGGCTGGCGGATCAAAATGCTCATCATCGGACGTTCGGCCGAACCGGAACTGGTGCAGATTATTCAGGAAATTATCGCCGCAGATAACTGTATCGAGAAAGTCCTGAACACGCTGACTATGCAGTTCGGTCCCCATGTTATGCTGGCAGCCAAGGTTAAAATAAAAACCGGTCTTTCCATAGAAGACACGGTGCGGGAAATCAATGAACTCGAGAAACAGATAAAGCAGCGCACCCCTGCCGTTAAGTGGTGTTTTATCGAGCCGGATATAAAAGAGTAACCTGGAGCCGGCCGGTATAACCGGCTAACGTGGCGAGTAAATTTCCACCCATGGATTCTGCGCAAGAGCCTGAAATACTTCATAGCTTAACAGCAGGTCCAGGCTCGAACGATTCGACGCCTTACCATTCAGGAGGCGACCTCGCCATATCCTTGCCAGGCAGGCGCCGGTTGTCCAAATCATGCAACGGCATATACCCGGTATGCGAGTACTTTCCGTGGCGCGTATGCAGGTTTCCTGTTACATACAGCTTCATTAATTATGCAAATCTGGTATTGTTATCGCTTGATAAGCGATAGTGATTGTTTGTGTGCTGCGGGGGTAATAAACACTAACGCTGTCAGCTGACCGCCTTTTCCTTGGTATTGCTGTTTCCGGGGAACCTCCGGTTGCTTAGGAGCTTGCCTGGTAGAACCCGAGTCCTGCATATGACAAACAAGTCTGATAAAAAAAATGAACGCCTCAGTCGTGAGTCATGGATTATTGCCGCATTTGACACCTTATACGAGGAGGGGCTGGATGCTGTACGTATAGAACCGCTGGCTAAAAAACTGAACGTCACCAAGGGCAGTTTCTACTGGCATTTCAAAAACCGTTCAGAATTGCATGACGCCTTGCTGGGTTACTGGGAAAAGGAAATGACCCAATCCGTCCTCGATTTTGCCAAGAAATTTCATGGCAGTCCGAGACAACGGCTGATCAACACCCTGCGGGAAATTATCAGCAAGGAGCGTACAAAGTATGACCCGGCGGTTCGTAACTGGGCCAGAAATGATGACAAGGTAAAAAAGGTCGTCGAATACGTTGACGAAATACGCCTGAATTTCCTGCAGGGTCTGTTCATCGACATCGGTTTTACGAAACAGGAGGCCGAAATACGCGCCCGCCTTATGTATTACTACATCATGGGCGAATGCATAGTCACGGTTAAGGAGCCGATGCCCAAACGAATGAAACGGCTGGATATCAAGACTGAAATAATGATGGCGCCGCTGAAATAAAACCGGCAAATCACAAAATTCAAGTAACCTCTGATGAATCAGGTTGTCTCATCCCGGCCTTGCCGGATACTGCCGATCCCGCAGTGGCGGGCAGCTATCTGAATCAGATAGCTGCCCGCCACCCGGATGCGTTATTACCGGTGTCTTTAATCACAGTCATCAGCACACCAGTTTCCTGTTAACGCGCGGATTTCCTCAGGTTTTGCACCGAGAATAACCGCGGCTGATTGACATCGTCCGTAATGATGCTCTTGAATTGCAGTGTCGTGCAATGCATGGCCTGAACATCGATCAAGACGGCAAAATCATCCAGTGCCACACCCATGCCCTTGTTCCTTTCATGATGATGATCGGAATGGGCCTTGCCTATGGGGAACCACTTCCACAGGTCGCCTTTCTTGTCGTAGGTCACCAATGAAGCCATGGTCATGGTCTGGCTGTCCAGGTTGATGACACGCTTGCCAATCGGGTGATTCGGATCCTTGGGCGTACCGATCAGCGTATAGGTTTTTCTTAACTGATAGGTGACTTTCGGGAAACAGTTGCCCTTGCCTTCCACATCGACGAAACGATAACCATCCGGATCATCGGCCGGATCGGAGGACAGTTCCATCTCGTTATGATAATAAAACGGCAGCAGCAGATTACGTGTGCCGGCATATTCCCAGTTGTAATCAGAGACCCGGCCATTATAGCCCTCGAAGTCCTCGATCATCAGATCGCTGCCCAGGAAGGAATCGGTGATCTGGCCGGTGGCGAGTCGGCGCACACGGCGCTGAAAGCCCAGGTACAACCAGCCGTCATCACGCTTGGTATCATCCTGGTAACGATGGATCAGCAACTGCGTGTCTTTGAGATCGAAGGGTTCCAGGACCCGGCTGTAAATACCGCGATAGATCTCACCCGGGTTATCGGCAAATTCCGGTTTGGGCTCGAATGTGACACGGTGATTGAAATTCATGAAGTGCCAGGAGAACTTCAACACCCGCTCTACCTTGCCGCTTTTCATATCGCGGTATGTCCACCAGAATGGTTCAATGGTTTCCGAGTCACCGGAGTTGAAACCGTATTGATAGTTCCAGACCAGTTTCTGCCCGGCATCGGGGTCATTGGCATCAGGCTCCTGGGGATAGGCACGCCCGGCGACATAGCCGTTTAATGTGCCGTTGGCGTTCAGGGTCACCGCATCCGAGTATTTCCGGGTGGCCTCTACATAATCACTGGTCAACGGGAAGTCCGTTGTCGGTGCCGTTTTGATTTCTATCCAGCCATCACTGATAAACCGGTACAGGGCTTCATCCAGGATTTCCTTGTATTTCTCGACATTGGACTGGTTGACAACCACGCCCGGCTCATAGCCGTCAAACGTGGGGGTCCAGTTATTGTATGGATAAAATGACTGCTGTATCACTTCATCGGAAACAGCAAAGGCATTCCCTGCGGTGAATGCCAGCAGAGACACACCAAGAGTTCTTGCAATTTTTTTCATCGGATTCTTCTCCTCAACCTCGGGAATGGATTTGGGAAAACACTGATTGATTCAGGGCTTCAGCGGCGCAGTGATGCGCCGCTATTTTCGCCGGTCTGAATACCAATAAAAATGAAAGCCTGTCAATCATCACATTTACAGTCCGGCGTAACCCGATAATTCATGTATGAATTATGCCGTGTATGCAGCATTCAGCAGCTTTCCTAGAAGCGATAGCGCAGGCTGATCTGGACTTCATCTTCGGCTGATGCCATGCCAATCGGACCGGAGCGGAAACGGCCCAGGGGCTCAAAACCACCCAGGCCCGCACTGCCGCCAACGGCGCCACCGGCCAATGCTGCCAGTCCTGCATACGGAAGCGCGCTGCGGTTGTCATCAAATTCCCGGGCGCCGGTACCGAACTTGAAGTTCGCACCCACCACCAGCCGCCAGTTATTGCTGATCAGCCAGTCCACCTGGGGGGCGACCGCCGCGGCCTGGGCCCGGACATCGTAGGCCGTGATAATGCGTGGCTGTACCGTGTCGTTCTGGTAGAAACCCTGGATCAACAGAGTGGCGATCCAGTTGTCTTCCCAGTCGGGAATGCCCACCTTGCCGAGCGGGCCGCTTTCCAGTTCATGATCCAGGATGTGCTGGCCGAACAACTGGCCGGAGATCAGGAAGGCCCGGCTTTTATTCAGGAAGGGAATGAATGTGGGCCGGTCCCAGCCGATGACATAACGCACCACGTCAGATTCCGAAAACAGCCGTGGCCTCAAGGTATTGGCAAATTCCTCGCCTGTGGTCCAGGCCAGTTCGACCCGGAAAGCGGATTTGATTTCATCGAGATAAAAATCCGCGGAGCCGCCGAGCAGAAAAATGCGCGGGAAATCGATGTCGAACGCCAGCGCATGGGGAAATACACCCGTCGTGCCCGGGGGAGCGAAAGGATCAGTGGAGGTGATTCCGCCGCGCAGGCTGGGCAGGTGGGAGTTGTAATAGAGGGCATTGGCCGAGAAGCCGACGCCCTCGTAGACACCTTCAAGACGCATGCCGACATCGGTCTCATCGATTTCCCAGTCCGGCGTATTGGCCCGCCGTATGCCGATCTGGCCCGGGCCGAAGTCGGTAGCGGCCACGCCGAAGGCAAAATTACCCACGGTACAACCGACATCCCAGCATGTTTTCATGGCCCGGAAGAAATTACCGGCCTGCAGGATACTGTAGGTGGAGCCGCCCTGGCCGAGGGTATGCGGCCGGGCCTGTTCAAATTTCCACAGGAACTGGAAGTTCAGATCCTGGAAGATATCGCCAGCGCCGGCGCGGTATTCCATGTTGAATATACCCATGGGTATACGGGCGTCTTCCAGTTCTTCGTAGATATTCTGGGCCGAGAAATCAACCGGGTTGACCACGTCGAGCACGCGAAACAGGTCGGTACGACCCCAGACGACCTGTTGGCGACCGATGCGAAAATTGATTTCATCACCGTTTTGTAAAGGCAGGGTCGCATCCAGGTAAGCTTCGCGGATGACATCGGCACGGTCATTGAATTCCGGGGCGGCCAGTTCCTGCTTGTCGGCGTCCATGTAACCATCGAGACAGCCGCGGGAGTCCTCGTCACAGGGGCGCACCGGGTAGGCCAGGATCGCGCCACCGTCGTTGCCGCCGTGCAAATCACCGCCGAGGATGGCAAGCCCCGTATTCGGATTCGTCGGGCCGCCGATCACACCGCCATCAAGAGGAAAGCCACCACCCCATGGTACAAAAGCTGTGGGAACACCGCCCGCAAACGGACCGGGCAGAACACCGGCCGGGACGCCGACCTGTTGCAAGGCAACGGCGCTGCCGGCATCATCGCCGAAGTCGTCATCATTCAAATCATAGGCGGCGTCGTAACTGGCGCGCAAAACGCCATTCATGGAGACACCTTTGAAAATACCGACACTGCCGATGGATTTTGACCACTCCAGCTGACCGCGGGTGCGCGAACGCGATATACCGACACGGTGACGGTCGTGGGTGGAATTTTCAAGAAAGCCGTTGACTACCCAGCTTTTATCTTCGGACGTCCAGGCAAATACCCCGGATGAATATATTGCTAAACAACTGATGACCAATGACCCGTAAAAACACTTAGTCATGCTCTTCATACTATGACCCTCCCCTGACAAACTACGTGCTAATCATTATTTATTCCCGTCTTTTGAATCCGATCGGAAATACCCGCAAGCTACTGTAGATATAACCAATAATATTGGCATCAAAACCTCATGTCAATACGTTTCCGTATGGTTTTATAACAACTTAAATTATTTTTACAACCTCATGTTTACCGGTTTATTTTTCATAATGTAAATTCAAAAAGCAAACAACATCAGCCCATGGTGAAAATAGAATAAAAATATTTAAAAAAGCACGCTGCCGGGATGAAAATAACACTCATTACGGCTCATTAAGCTAATGCTGTTGCAGGGATATATTGTTTTTTCAGTAAGTTACAAGTAGCTGATTGCAGCGGTCAAGTAATCAATACAATTCGGGTGCAATAGACGTGTTCGTCAATGGCATTACAACCGCTTATTGCAAAGCCGGTTCAGCGAAACAGCCGGGAAAGCCTTCGTGTTGCAATGCGACATGATGCGCCGGCGCCATTATCGAGCCAACATCGCACCAGGTGACAGGTTACGGTTGAACAATTTCCGACTTTAATACATCCATACTTAACAGTATGCTGAATCAACAGTAGTAAATAAATGCACAAGGGTGGCCCATGCAATCCATACCCCGGCACTGTTTCAGTTCCGCCGAAGAAATCGAAAGCCGTTTTACGGAACACCGTTATATCTGTGACCGGAAACTGGCAACGACCCTGTTTCTAGCCACCCGGCTGGAAAAACCCATGCTCCTCGAGGGTGAGCCCGGTGTAGGCAAGACCGAAGTTGCCAAGGTGCTTGCGAAGATCCTGGATACGCCGTTAATCCGTCTGCAATGCTATGAAGGGCTGGATACGAATACGGCTCTTTATGAATGGAACTATCCGCGACAAATGCTGGAACTGCGCCTGCAGGAAGCGCGCAATATCGAAAAGAACCGGATTGGCGAAAATATATTCAGTGAAGCATTCCTGTTGAAACGGCCACTGCTGCAGGCCATACAATCCGGGACCACGTCGCCACCCGTACTGTTGATAGACGAAGTCGACCGTTCCGATGAAGAATTCGAGGCATTTCTGCTGGAAGTCTTGTCCGACTTTCAGATTACCATCCCGGAACTGGGTACGATCCGGGCGAACATACGCCCTGTCGTTATCCTGACATCGAACAATACACGCCAGTTACACGATGCCCTGAAACGCCGATGCCTGTTTCATTACATCGATTACCCGGATCCGGAACGTGAACAGCGCATTGTACTGACCCGCGTACCCGGCGTCCGCGAAGAACTGACACGGCAGATATGCCGGTTCATGCAATGGATAAGGACGGAAAACCTGTATAAACGTCCGGGCATCGCTGAAACCATCGACTGGGCCGAGGCGCTGTTATCGCTGGGCAGGGAAGAACTCACGGCCGACGCGGTGGAAGCTACGCTCGGCTGTATCCTCAAACACAAACAGGATCTGGATCAGGTCAACAAGCTGGATCTGCCATTGATTGTCGAACAACTGGAACATGACACCACCCGGCCACATTTGCAGTAACAATACCGGCGATCATCATATATTCAACCAGGTCGTTGAGTTTTCGCGATTGCTGCATAATGCCGGTATCAGTGTTAATCCGGCCAAGCTGATTGACCTGTTTCGCTGCATTGAACATATCGATATCAGTAACCCGGAGGATTTTTATACCGCCAGCCGGGCCACACTGATTTCAAGCCATCGCGATCTGGCCGTTTTCGATTATCTTTATGAGTCCTTCTGGTACGGCAGGGAAACCCGCAAGCAAACAAAGCCGTTAGATACCGGCGCGGATGAGATTGAGTCCGCCGATCAGAAAAATCAGCAGGACAAATTACAGCAAACCCGTGACACCGGCGGTTCCGGCCGGCAAAACAAACCGGAATTCAACCGCTCGAGCTACAGTGCGGATGAATACCTGATGAAAAAGGATCTGGGGCAAATGACCCCGGAAGAGCTCGAACAGGCACGCAGGCTTGTCTCTGAACTGGTCAGACTCATTGCCCATATCAGGAGCCGGCGGCGGAAAATGAGTAAACGCGGTCATGAATTATTTTTTCGCCGTATGTTCAGACACACTTCCGGTTACGGAACCGATAACCTGAAAATGGTGTTTCGCAATAAACGCAAAAGAAAAACCAGGCTGATCCTGCTTTGCGATGTCAGTGGCTCCATGGAAGACTACAGCCGCTTTCTTATCCAGATCATCTATGCCATGCGCCAGGAGTTGAAAGAGCTCGAAGTGGCGGTGTTTTCAACACATATGACCGTGATCACGGATTGTCTCAGCCTGGATAACATCGGCCAGTCCCTGGACATGATCACAGAAACCGTTCATGACTGGGCGGGGGGAACGAACATCGGGCAGTGTCTTGATGAATTCAACCGTTCGCTGTCAAGGGAGATATCCAGTGCCCGTACGATTATCGTTATATTGAGCGATGGCTGGGATCGGGGTGATGCCGGCGTCATGGCGCGGGAAATGCAACGCCTGCATGATAATGCATACAGGATCCTGTGGCTGAATCCCCTGCTCGGCAATGACGAATATCAGCCCTTGTGTCAGGGTATGCGAACGGCCCTGCCCTGGATTGACTACTTTCTGCCGGCGCATAACCTGGAAAGCTTCGCAGGATTCCTCGATCGCCTGGAAAAACTCTGGCGCTGACACCCGGTGCCGGAATACGGATGCCTCATGGCACCGCCATGACAACCGGGCGGCTGCCCCTCTCTGCCACGCCGACGGGTGTTGACCGGATTAAAAACCCGGGCCGGCGGACAGCGGCTTCTGCTGCTACCTGAAATGCGGCAGGACTTTCTTGCCGAGCAGGTCCAGGGCCTCATTGAAATCCGGCCCGAGACAATGACCGAAGGCAACATGGGTGACGCCGGCCTCGACCATTTCTTCAATCTGTTCGATGACCTCATTGGGTGTTCCCGTGACTGAACATTTGGCCACGGACAGATCCGAGATGAACGTCGCCCCGCGTTCAAAATCCCCGGTCGCAGCCGCATCGCGCACATTATTGATTTCTTCTTCGGAAATACCGGCAACATCGGTCATCGGACGCAAGTAAGGCAGATAAACAGCCAGCACCCTGCGCGCGGTTTGCCTGGCTTTTTCACGGTCCGCCGAGATGGAACTGAGCGGTCCGGCGATAATGGCCACCTCATCCGGATTACGATTCACCCGTGCCGCGCCAATCTCGATATTTTCCCGCAGGATTTTCACATAATCCGGATTCCATAAGCCGTCGGATTTGACCCCGTCGGCCACTTCTCCCGCCAACTGGCACATCTTCGGTCCCCAGGTGCCGATGAAAACGGGGACTTCCTTGCGCAGGGGCTGAAAGCGAAAAAACAGTTCCTCGGTTACAGTGAACACTTCTCCATGAAAGGCCGTGCGATCCCCCGCGAACAGACGCCGGATGATGTGAATCGCTTCACGCACCATGGTGATGGGTTTGTGCTGTTTCTCTATACCAAGGAACTCCCAGAAGGCGCCGCGGGCGATGCCGACTACCGCACGGCCACCGGTCAATTCATCCAGGATCGCCAGATTACCGGCGTGATAACACGGATGGACGATCTGTGGCGTGATAATTCCCGGCCCGACCTTGATGCGGCTGGTATGTTCTCCAATCAGGGTCAGCAGGGGCCAGGTGGGTTTGAACATGAGGTCGTCATATACGTGTATTTCATCAAAACCGTATGCCTCGATTTGCTGTGCCTTGCTGATGTATTCCCGGACGGGATAGCTGCCCTGCAGGGCAATACTGAATTCGATGCTCATATAGTCTTCTCCTCGGACCCGTAGAGACGGGATATTAATGAAACGCCGGACCCTCCGCGGCTCTGCTGTGACATAAACCTGTCACCCTCTGTATTAACCCTGACGTTGCATTCACTTTTTGTTGTTTCAAGTGTTATGAATGCATTGCGGATGAAGTCATCACAGACTTTTCCGGATGTCGCTATTTGCATCAGGGATGCAATAAAATAAATCAAATTGACCCGGATAGAAACGGCAACCACAGCCGTTATTTTTACTCGTCTGCCCCGCTGGCACTGATTGCGCTGCATCATCCGGCAGTCCTGCCTGTTCTCACATTTGCGCACGCAAGCGGATTTGCATGAATGCAGATGCACCGGGCCAGGCCGCAAATACAAACTTGATTCACCGGGCTTGCACTTGATATTATCAATACGGTACCGTATGTTAAATTATAATACAGGTACCCGGCATATTTTTCATCAATAATCAGAATCGCCGGGACCAAACCCCGACGTTGCATACTTTTTTGGATGCAGGAGCTTTTAGAGTGGTATTTTCCTATACCACGAAAACCGGCGAACCCCGGGTTGGTCCCGGGTACTTTATGGCTACATTGTGGCACTGCAGGTCCATTCACCGAGAGGGACAATGCGATGAAAATTGAAAAAACATTCACAGTGGCGGCGCCACAGGCCCGGGTCTGGGAGTTTATTACCACACCGGACAAGGTTGCACCCTGTATACCCGGCTGTGAAGGGGCCGAGCAAATCGATGCAAATAAATACAAGGCCATAATCACAACCAGGGTCGGCCCGGTAAAGGCGAAATTTCACGTCGAAATCGAAACCATGGAAGAGCAGCCGCCGGAATTTGCAAAATACATGACTAAAGGTGAAGAAGGCAGCAAGGCCAGTCGCATCAAGGCAACCAGCACACTGGCGCTGAAAGCACTCAGCCCCGCGAGTACCGAGGTTACCTACACCTCGGATATCAGCATCATGGGCCGCCTGGGAAAGTTCGGTTCCGGGATGATGAAAAAGGTCGCCGATTCCGTGGGAGATCAATTCGTCGCCGGATTGCGGGAGAGCCTGGAGCAGGAGTCCGGGGCGCAGTCCGGCGCCGTCCCGGAAAAAACACCCATGAACTGGAAACCGATCGCCATTGCCATATCCGCGCTGCTGGTCATCGGCCTGATCTACGCACTCAGCCGCTAAACGATCCCGTGGCCGCGAATTCCCCCGTCACCTGAGCCGATAACCCGTTTATGACCAACACCGTCAGCTATAAAGTCATCGATGGCATAGCCATCATCAGCATCGATAATCCGCCTGTGAATGTCATGGACCTGCAGACGAGGACCCTGTTGATAGAGGCCGTCAATGAATTTAACGCGGACCCGGGGGCCGCCGCCGCGGTCCTGCTCTGTGCCGGTAGAACTTTCATTTCCGGGGCGGACATCTCCGAGTTTGATCAGCTGCCATTCAGGGATCCCTGGCTGCCGGAAGTCGTGCAGACAATCGAGGATGCCGGCAAGCCTATCGTTGCCGCCATCCATGGCGCCGCCCTCGGCGGCGGACTCGAAGTGGCCATGGGATGTCATTTTCGCTGTGCTGCGGGCGATGCCCGGCTGGGTATGCCGGAAGTCACCCTGGGCCTGCTCCCGGGCGCCAGCGGCACCCAGCGATTGCCGCGTTTGATCGGTGTCCGCCGGGCACTGGACATGATGCTGACCGGCAAGCCGGTTACTGCGCGCGATGCCCTCGAATACGGTCTGATCGATTGCATCATTGACGAGGATTTACAGCAAGGCGCCATCGGTTTCGCCAGGCGAATCCTTGAACATCAACAGGCGGGCAAACGCCTGAGCCGGGTTGAAATGAGCAGCAGCGATGCCGGACCCGGCGTCTTCAGTGAATACCGCCGCTGGATCGAAAAAAACGCGGCCGGCTTTTTTGCCCCGGAAAAAATCATCCAGTGTGTCGAGGCGGCAGTTGAGCTGCCATACCATGAAGCACTCGAAGTCGAGGCTGAACTGTTTCTGCAATGCCTTGATTCGGATCACTCCAGGGCACAGCGCTACCTGTTTTTTGCCGAGCGTGAAACGGCGCGCGTAGCGGATGTACCGAAAGAGACGCCGTGCCGTGACATCAACACGGTCGCCATCATCGGCGGCGGAACCATGGGCTGCGGCATCGCCATGAATTTCCTGCAGGCGAATATCCCGGTGACCATGCTCGAAGTCGACCGCAGCGGACTGGACAAGGCCATGCAAACCATCCGCCGCAACTACGCGGATCGCGTCAGCAAGGGCCGGCTGGATCAGGCACGCATGGATCGTTGCCTGGAGTTACTGCAGGGCAGTACCGAATATGACGACATCAGTGACGCCGACCTGGTCATTGAAGCGGTATTTGAAAACATGTCGGTTAAAAAACAGGTTTTCACAAGACTGGACCGGGTGTGCAAGCCCGGCGCCATTCTGGCCACCAACACCTCGACCCTGGATATCAACGTCATCGCCGGTTTTACGAATCGTCCCGGCGATGTCATTGGTCTGCATTTTTTCGCACCGGCCAATGTCATGCCGCTGCTGGAAATCGTCCGCGCCGGGGAAACGGCGAAAGATGTTATTGCCACCGCATTCAAACTGGCAAAAACAATCCGCAAGATCGGCGTACTGGTCGGTGTCTGTTTCGGCTTTGTCGGCAACCGCATGTTCATGCCCTATGTGCGCGAAGCCGAATACATGATGCTCGAAGGCATAGCAGCCGAACGTATCGACCGGGTGGCCTGTGACTGGGGCATGGCCATGGGGCCGCACGCGGTGACCGATCTCTCCGGTCAGGACGTGTTTTTCAAAATCAACGATGAATGGCAACAAAAACCCGTTGACCCGGCCTATTTTCGCATCTGCAGGGTGCTCTATGAACAAGGCCGCTACGGTCAGAAAACCGGTGCCGGCAAATACCTGTACGAAGGACGCAAGGCCATAGCCGACCCGGAAGTCGCTGAACTCGCGCGCGTGGAAGCGGGAAAACTCGGTATCCAACAGCGTCAAATCAGCGATGATGAAATCCTCAAGCGCATGCTTTATGCGATGATCAACGAGGGAGCCCTGATACTCGAAGAGGGAATTGCACTCAGGCCCGGTGACATCGATGTCATCTTTGCGAACGGTTATGGCCTGCCGCGCTATCGTGGCGGTCCGATGTTTCATGCCGATCTCGTCGGCCCCGCACGGGTTTACGAAGACATATGCAAGTTCAGGCAACGCTACGGCGATCGCTACTGGACACCGGCGCCGCTGCTGCAACAGCTCGCTGAGGAAGGCTCGACATTTCTCGAATGGTCCGGACAGCGTTCATGACAACGGGCCGTATCACCCCGGCCCGGCTGCAACTGCCGATCATTCCCTGATGCCCGGTTCATTCCGGCAGCGAACCGGGTTGCATCGTTGAGTATAAACCACCACCCGGTATGGATGTTCCACGGCAGCGGCGGGTGTCAACAGCTGTAGGGCGCGTTTACATATTCGGGTAATTCGGGCCACCGCCACCTTGCGGACATACCCAGGTGATATTCTGCGCGGGATCCTTGATGTCACAGGCCTTGCAGTGCAGACAGTTCTGCGCGTTTATCTGCAAATACTGTTCGCCATTTTCCCTGGCAACGATCTCGTAGACACCAGCCGGGCAGTAACGCTGCTCGGGGGCGCCGTAGTCTTTCAGGTTGATCGCGATCGGGACATCCGCATCGTTCAATTTCAGATGACACGGTTGATCCTCTTCATGGTTGGTGCTGGAAAGATAGACGGACGATAAAATATCAAAACTCACTTCGCCGTCAGCCGCTGGATAATCAATACTTTCAGCCCGGTTTTTGTTCATCAGGGCCTGATGATCCCTGCCGCTATTGCGCAGGTTGAACGGCAACCTGCCGGCAAAGCAGTTCTGCTCCAGGTAATTGTACGCACCGCCGATATACGGTCCCCATTTATTTATCGCCGATCCGAAATTCCGGCTTCTGTACAGTTCATCATGCAGCCATGAGGATTTGAATCGCTCGTTGTAAGCCGTCAGTACGCGCCCGCCTTCATCGCCGCCCGCCAGCGCCTCCACCAGTGTGTCAGCTGCGAGCATGCCTGATTTCATGGCCGTGTGGACACCCTTGATCCTGGAAAAGTCCAGGGTGCCGGCATCACAGCCAACCAGGATCGCGCCGGGCATCAGCATTTTCGGTAATGAAAAATATCCGCCCTTGCTGATTGCGCGGGCGCCATAGCAGGCCCGGCGGCCGGTGGACAGGGTGCGACGGATAAGCGGATGCTGTTTGAGTCGCTGGAATTCCTGGTAAGGGCTGAGCCAGGGATTGCTGTAATTCAAATCAACAATCAAACCGACGCTGACCTGGTTGTTCTCCAGGTGATACATAAAGAAACCGCCGTTTGTGCCCGACTCGGTCAGTGGCCAGCCGGCACCGTGGATGACCAGACCGGTCTGATGATGTTCAGCGGGGATCTCCCATAGCTCTTTTATCCCCAGCCCGTAATGCTGTGGATCGGAATCACTATCGAGGTCGAACTCCTTTACCAGGCGTTTGCCCAGGTGACCACGGCATCCCTCGGCAAAAACCGTGTATTTGCCCAGCAGTTCCATACCGGGCTCGAAACCGGCTTTGGCGGTGCCATCGGCGGCCACACCCATATCGCCGGTGATCACACCACGAACGACCCGGTTATCATCGATGATGACATCGGCTGCCGGGAAACCGGGAAAAATATCCACCCCCAGCGCCTCGGCCTCTGCCGCCAGCCAGCGGCAGACGTTACCCAGACTGACAATATAGTTGCCGCGGTTATGCATGGGTGCGGGCACCAGCGCATTCGGCACCCGCCACGCTTTTTGCGGCCCGCCAAGAAAATACACTTCATCGGCACTGACCGCGGTGTGCAGCGGCGCCTGCTTTTGCTGCCAGTCGGGGATCAGTTCATGCAGGGCCCGGGGATCAAGCACGGCGCCGGAAAGAATATGGGCGCCCACCTCCGAGCCTTTTTCAAGAACGCAGATGCCGGGATCAAGCTGTTGTTCCAGGGCCAGTTGTTTAAGACGTATGGCCGTGGACAGGCCGGCCGGGCCGGCGCCGACGATAACCACGTCATAGTCCATCTGTTCACGCTGCATGATCAGTCACGCCCGCCGTTACCGGTTCAGGGCCGCGATCAACTGCGGCACGACCGTGAATAAATCACCGACAATGCCGTAATCAGCAACCTGGAAGATCGGCGCCTCGGCATCCTTGTTGATCGCGACGATGACCTGCGAATCCTTCATGCCGGCCAGGTGCTGTATGGCGCCCGAGATGCCGACGGCAATATACAGTCTCGGGGCGACAATCTTGCCGGTCTGGCCGACCTGGTAATCGTTCGGAACAAAGCCGGCATCGACGGCGGCCCGCGAAGCGCCAATTGCCGCACCCAGGCTGTCGGCCAGTTTTTCTATCAGATCGAGATGTTCTTTGTTGCCGAGACCGCGACCGACGGCTATGACCACGTCGGCGCCGGTCAACTCCGGTCGTTCGGATGGCGTCTGGTTTTCCTCCAGCAATCTTGCCAGGCCACTGTCGCCCGCGGCTGTAACGGTTTCAACGGGCGCTGGATTATCCGTATCGCCAGCCGACTGAAAGGCCGTTCTACGCACGGTGATCACCCTGGTGCTGTCTGCGGACTGAACGGTAGCCAGAACATTGCCGGCATAGATGGGACGGATAAAGGTATCTTGCGAAACAATGGCGATGATGTCCGAGATTTGTGCCACACCAAGCAGGGCCGCGACCCTTGGCATCAGGTCCTTGCCGCTGGTCGTTGCCGCAGCCAGCACATGCGTATACCGTTCCGCCAGCTGAACGACCAGCGGGGCGATGTTTTCCGCCAGTTGCGCCCGGCAGGATTCATCATCACAGAGTAATACCCGTGATACGCCTTCGCATCTCGCCGCGGCATCGGCAACAGCGGCACAGTTGTGACCGGCTACCAGCACCTCGACCCCGCCGCCCAGTTCACCGGCGGCGGTGATGGTGCAACGGGTTGCGGCGTTTAAATGTTCGTTATCATGATCGGCAATAACCAGTGCGCTCATCTCAAATCACCTTTGCTTCGTTGCGTAGCTTGTCCAGCAATTCATTGACATCATCGACGATGATCCCGGCCTTGCGTTTTGGCGGTTCGCTGACCTTCAGTGTCTGCAGACGCGGCGTGATATCCAGATCGAAGTCTTCAGGCGCGAGTTTCTCGATTGATTTCTTTTTGGCTTTCATAATATCCGGCAATTTTACGTAACGCGGTTCATTCAGACGCAGATCGGTGGTGATCACCGCGGGTAATTTCAGGCTTACGGTCCGGGTACCGCCATCGATTTCCCGGGTCACGACGGCAGCACCGGATTCAATCTTCACGGCACAGGCAAAAGTACCCTGACCCCAGCCCAGCAGGGCAGCCAGCATCTGTCCGGTCTGGTTGGCGTCATCATCAATAGCCTGTTTACCGAGCACCACCAGCGCGGGGTTTTCCCGGTCAACGATAGCCTTTAATAAACCGGCAACCGCCAGCGGCTGCAATTCCACATCGGTTTCCACATGCAGCGCCCTGTCCGCCCCCATTGCCAGACCGGTACGCAATGTTTCCTGACATTGACTGACGCCGAGCGAAACCAGAACAACCTCGTCGGCGATACCCGCCTCTTTCAACCGGATGGCCTCCTCGACAGCGATCTCGTCAAAGGGATTCATGGACATTTTGGCATTACTGATTTCCACTCCGGTTTCATCCGCCATCGGGCGCACCCGGACGTTGTAATCCACCACCCGTTTTACTGCGACCAGTATTTTCATATCGGTACCTTTATTGTTTTATATTATTTTAAAACCCCGTTGGCATTGACGCCCATGCCGGCAGCGTTTTTATTCATCCAGTAACTTCGCCTGTGCGGCCGCGAGCCTGGCTACCGGAACCCGAAACGGGGAGCAGGAGATATAATCCAGTTTCGCTTTCTGGAAAAACGCGATCGATTCCGGATCGCCGCCATGTTCACCGCAAATTCCGCATTTCAGACCGGGTTTTTTACTTCTGCCGCCGGTTATGGCCATCTCGACCAGTATTGCCACACCGCCGCCATCGATAGTCTGGAACGGATTATTGTTCAACAGGCCCTTGTTGATATATTCGGGAATGAACGAACCGATATCATCGCGGCTGTAACCCATGGTCATCTGGGTCAGGTCGTTGGTGCCAAAACTGAAAAAATCGGCATGCCCGGCGATCTGATCCGCGGTCAGGGCCGCGCTCGGCACCTCGATCATCGTGCCTACCGGAATATCCAGTTTTCCACGATAGCGTTTTTCCCGCCTGATATCCGCAATTATGGCTATCACCTGTTCACGTAACAGCGCGAGTTCCCGCGCCAGTCCGATGAGCGGGATCATGATCTCGGGCCGTGCATCAATGCGCTTGCGGCGGCAATCGATGGCCGCCTCGACAATTGCCCTTACCTGCATCTCGAGGATTTCGGGGTAGGTAATACTCAGACGGCAGCCCCTGTGGCCCATCATCGGATTGCTTTCATGCAACTGATTGACGCGATTACGGACAGCGGTGACAGGCACTTTCATTATCCGCGCCAGTTCGCCCATTGTTTTTTCATCCCGTGGTAAAAACTCGTGTAAGGGCGGATCGAGCAGCCGAATGGTAACCGGCAACCCTTTCATCGCATTGAAAAGACCGTAAAAATCCCGGCGCTGGAAAGGCAACAGCTTTTTCAATGCCTGACGGCGATCCTGCGGATTATCCGCCAGGATCATCCGGCGCATGGCCATGATGCGATCATCTCCAAAAAACATGTGTTCGGTGCGGCACAATCCGATACCCTCTGCCCCGAACTGCCGTGCGACTTCTGCATCTTCAGTGGTATCGGCATTGGTACGGACCCGTAATTTCCTTTTCCCATCGGCCCATTTCATCAGGGTTTTAAATTCTTTGGTAAAAACCGGCGGCGACTTCGACACTTCACCCATCAGGATCTCGCCGGAGGTACCATCGATACTGAGCATATCCTTGCCGGTAATCGTTACCCCGTTGACGCGGATACGTTTGCGCTTGTCATCGATATTCAACTCACTGGCGCCGGCTACACAGCATTTACCCCAGCCCCTGGCAACCACGGCGGCATGACTGGTCGAACCACCGGTCGAGGTGAGGATCCCGGCTGCCGCATGCATGCCATGAATATCCTCGGGACTGGTATCACGGCGAACCAGGATCACGCTCTCGCCGTCAGCGGCCCGGGCATCGGCCTCGTCGGCGGTAAATACAGGATAGCCCGAGGCCGCTCCGGGTGAGGCGGGCAAGCCCGTTGTCAGCACCGTGCGCTTTGCAGCCGGATCGAACGAAGGCAACAGCAACTGGTTGAGGTCATTGGCAGGCACGCGCAGCAATGCCGTCGCCCGGGAAATCTTTTTTTCCCTGACCAGGTCAACAGCAATCTTCACCGCCGCCTGGCCGGTGCGTTTACCGGTACGAGTTTGTAATATAAAAAGCCTGCCGCGCTCGATCGTGAATTCAATGTCCTGCATATCCAGGTAATGCGTTTCCAGGGTATGTTTCACCTGCAACAACTGCCGGTAAATAGCGGGCTGCCATTTTTTCATATCCATCACCGGCAGGGGTGTGCGAATACCGGCAACCACGTCCTCACCCTGGGCATTGATCAGGAACTCGCCATAGAAACGGTTTTGACCGGTGGCGGGATCCCGGGTGAAAGCCACACCAGTGCCGGAATCATCACCCATATTGCCGAACACCATCGACTGCACATTGACGGCGGTCCCCAGTAATCCCTGGATGGCATTGATGCGCCGGTATGCGATTGCACGGGGAATATTCCAGCTGCGAAACACCGCTTCAATGGCCAGTTGTAACTGTTTATAGGGATCCTGCGGGAACGGCTTGCGGGTGTGCTTTTTATAGATCGCCTTGTACGCCTCGAGCAGATCACCCAGCCCGTCGGTATCCAGATCGGTGTCGCGGCTGACCTTGTATTGCTTCTTGATCCGGTCGAAGGCGGTTTCAAAATGATGATGCTCAATCCCCATGACCACATCGCCGTACATATTGATCAATCGCCGATAGGCATCCAGTGCGAAGCGTTCGTTTCCGGTCAGCCTTGCCAGGCCTCTGACCGTGCGGTCATTCAGACCCAGGTTGAGCACGGTATCCATCATGCCCGGCATGCTCACGGCGGCGCCGCTTCGAACCGAAACCAGCAGGGGATTTTCGGACGATCCGAACATCTTGCCGCTTTCCTTTTCCAGCCGCTGCATGTTCCTGTGTACATCTTCAATCAGGCTTTTGGTGAGTTTTTTCCCTGCCGCATGATAGTCCGCGCAGCATGCTGTGGTGATGGTAAACCCTGGGGGTACCGGCAAGCCGATACTGGTCATCTCCGCCAGGTTAGCCCCCTTGCCACCCAGCAACTCGCGCATGTCCCGGTTACCTTCGGTTGCCTGCGATCCGAAATAGTAGATGAGTTTTTGTTTTTTCATGGCGATCCTGATTTATTTCACCTGTTGACCTTTATGCTTTGTATCGGTTTATTTATCGCGCCGATGGGCGATACGGTCTTGTCTTAATAAATAAATACCCGTGTACTTACCGGATAACAGCAGCATGTGTTAAAGCCTCAATCTCGTTTTCATCCAGTTCGAGCAACTCCCGCAGAATCGTCCGGGTATGTTCACCCAGCAATGGCGGCGGCTGCTCATAACGATTGGGCGTTGCGGAAAAACGGATCGGGTTGGCAACCATGCTGATCGGACCGGCTGCGGGATGTTTCATATCCAGGCGCATACCGCGATGGCGTATCTGTTCGTTCCCGAATACCTTGTCGATGCTGTTAATCGGCGCACAGGGAATATTCTCCGTTTCCAGCAGTTGCAACCATTCCTCGCTGGTCTTTTCGCGCATGATTTTTTCAAGTTTCCGGATCAGCACGCCACGGTTTTCAACCCGCTGCCTGTTGCTGATGAAACGGGGATCATCCGCAAGCCCGGGATCACCTGCAAGCAGGCAATAGCGGCGAAACTGGGCATCATTGCCCACGGCCAGAACGATATGACCGTTGGCCGTGGCAAAACTCTGGTAAGGCACGATATTCGGATGACTGTTGCCCAGTCTTTGCGGAGCTTCTCCGGAAACCAGGTAATTCATTGCCTGGTTAGCCAGCACGGCAAGCTGAACATCGAGAAGCGCCAGATCAATATACTGGCCCGCACCGGTTTCATTGCGGTTTACCAGTGCCGCGAGGATGGCGATAGTCGCGTACAGCCCGGCACTGATATCCGCCAGCGCCACACCGACTTTTTGCGGGCCGCCACCGGGCTGATCGTCGGGTTGACCGGTGATACTCATCAAGCCTCCCATGCCCTGGATGGCAAAGTCATAACCGGGGCGATGGGCATAGGGGCCGGTCTGGCCAAAACCGGTGATGGAGCAGTAAACCAGGCCGGGGTTGATCCGCTGCAGCGACTCGTAATCGAGACCGTACTTGCTCATGCCGCCGACCTTGAAATTCTCCAGCAGTACATCACAGTGGCGGACCAGTTGGCGGATGATTTCCAGTCCCCCGGGCGTGGCGATATCAACCGCGATGGATTTCTTGCCCCGGTTGGCGCTCATGAAATAGGCCGACTCCGGGGTTTCCCGGCCCTGCGCATCCCGCGCATAGGGCGGACCCCAGGCGCGCGTGTCATCGCCGCTGCCGGGCCGTTCCACCTTGATCACCTCGGCGCCCATATCGGCGAGGATCTGCCCGGCCCAGGGACCCGCCAGGATCCGGCTCATATCGAGCACTCTGAGATGCTTGAGGGCGCCATTCATAATGAATCAGGTCTTGTATCAATCAGGCGGTAAACGCCTGGATACCGGTCTGGGCACGGCCGAGGATCAGGGCGTGAATATCGTGGGTGCCCTCGTAGGTGTTGACCGATTCGAGATTGAGCACATGGCGTATGACATGATATTCGTCGGTAATGCCATTACCGCCGTGCATATCCCGGGCCTGGCGGGCAATATCGAGAGCCTTGCCGCAATTATTCCGCTTCATCAATGAAATCGCCTCGGGCGCCAGCTTGCCGGCATCAAACAGGCGGCCCAGACGCAGGCAACTGTGCAGGCCGAGGGTGATTTCAGTTTGCATATCGGCGAGTTTTTTCTGGATCAACTGGTTTGCCGCCAATGGCCGGTCAAACTGCTTGCGGTCCAGTACATACTGGCGCGCGGCCTGCCAGCAGAATTCCGCCGCGCCCATGGTGCCCCAAGCAATACCGAAACGGGCGCGGTTGAGACAACCGAAAGGACCGCCCAAACCGGATCCGCCCGGCAACAGGTTGGCTTGCGGAACCTTGACATCCTGCATGACGATTTCACCGGTGACGGAAGTGCGCAGGGAAAACTTGCCTTCGATCTTCGGAGCCGACAATCCCGGCATGTCTTTTTCCAGGATAAAACCGCGAATGATGCCTTCATCGTCTTTTGCCCAGACGATGAAAACATCCGCTATCGGCGAGTTGGTGATCCAGGTCTTGCTGCCGTTGAGAATATAATCAGACCCTGAGCGTTTGGCCCGGCATGCCATGCTGCCCGGGTCGGAACCATGATTGGGCTCGGTCAGACCGAAACAACCGATGAGTTCGCCACTGGCCAGTCCGGGCAAATACTTTTCTTTTTGCTCATCCGTGCCATAGGCATGGATGGGATACATAACCAGGCTTGATTGCACGCTCATCATGGACCGGTATCCGGAATCGACGCGCTCGATCTCCCGGGCTATGAGGCCATAACAGACATAGCCCATATTAGTGCAGCCGTAGCCGTCCATGGTCACACCGAGCAGGCCCAGTTCTCCCATCTCGCGGAATATCGCCGGGTCCGTATGCTCGTTTCTGAAGGCCTCGGTGACCCGCGGCATGAGTTTTTCCGTGGCGTATTGATACGCTGCCTCCTGGACCATACGCTCGTCTTCGCTGAGTTCCTCCCTGAATAACAAGGGGTCCTGCCAGTCAAATACCGGTTTTTTGCTCATTATGAAAATTCCTCCGCGATAAGATATCCGGGCAACCCGAAGTCATGCATTCCTGAACGGCCGTGACGGGCCGGACCAACCCCTGTGCTTCGCCCGCTGACTCCTGTTCCTCTTTCCCGGTTCAGGATCCGGCCGGCGCGCGGGTCCCGGTCGGGAACGAATTTCGGCGCTCCGTAACCGCGGCCCGCCGCTTATGGAGGGGTATTAAGAGGCCAATTCTTCAATAAGTAAAATATAATATTTTTATTAAATATATATATTTTATAGAATATTGGTCATGAACCTTCGACAACTGGAAATCTTTCTGGCCGTTGCCGATCTGCAGAGCTTCGTCAAGGCCTCGGCCAGGCTGTGTATTGCCCAGTCCGCGGTCAGTATCGCCATACGCAAACTGGAAACGGAACTGGATCTGAAACTGTTCAACCGCAACAACAAGCGGGTGGAATTGACCGACGAAGGCGAAGTGTTGCGCCGCCATGCACAAAACATCATGTCGCAAGCGGAGCAGGCAAAACTTGAACTGGCGGAAATGAATGACCTGAAACGCGGCGAGGTCAGGCTGGGTGTGCCCGCCATGCTGGCTTCCTATTACTTTTCACCTTACCTGGTCGACTTCAATACCTGCTATCCGAACATCAAGATCACGATCATCGACGAGGGCACGCGGTTGATTCGCCAGCACCTCGAGCAGGGCGAAATCGATATGGGCATCATCAGTCTGGATGAACCCCAGGAGGACCTGGCATCGCATCCGATCATCCATGAAGAAATGCTGTTATGCCTGCACCGTGAGCATCCATGGGCAAAGCGGCGCTCAATCAGTTTTGCCGAGCTTGAGGACAGACCACTGATTTTATACCGGGAAGGGTATTTCCTCAGGGAAGTGGTCAACCGCATGTGCAGGCAATACGGGCTCGAGCCAAGGATCAGTTTCGAGGTCAACCTGGTGCACGTCATGAAAAAACTGGTTTTATCCGGTCTCGGCGTCAGCTTTTGCCTGAACTCGGTCCTCAAGGAAGAAAAACAACTGGTGGGGATCCCATTCAAACCGCGCCTGGAACTGAATTTCGGCATTGCCTGGAAAAAAAATAATTATCTTTCCCGGGCAAACAAGGCCTTTATCAATTTCATGCTCTCGCATCCGCAATGACCACGGCGGCGGCAGTCCCGCACTGCCACGGGCGTTACACGTTTTGGATCATACAGGCGGGTTCACATACAATTTAACAAACCACTGCATGCAGCAGTACTGAACCCGGAGCTTGTTCGCGAGGCGGTAATCAATGGTCACAAAAAAGAAAAAACCACAGACGCGGTCCGGCTACGACACCCTGGATAAACACTGGCATCTGGCCCGGGATGAGGAGGAAATTCAGCTGGCGGAACTCGAATACGCCCTCTACCGGGTCTACGCTGCCTTTGATCGCTGGCAATCGGACTGCGTGGCGGCGGTCGCCAACCTGCCCCTGAGCAGCACCGAGAACAGCATCCTGCATGTAATCCGCATGAAGGAGCGGCCCAAGACCATTTCCGAAATTGGCCGGCTGTTGAACCGTGATGATATACCGAATCTGCAGTATGCCATCCGCAAACTGGTGAATGTGGGCCTGATTGAAAAATACCGGGGGAATAAAAAGAAGGGGATCTGTTACAAAACCACCGCCCTCGGCGACCAGGTCACGGACGCCTATGCCGAGATCAGGAGATCGCTGCTGTTGCCCCTGATTGAATCCGTGCACCACTGGGATACCCTGTCGGATTCCACCTGTCGAACCCTGGATCTTCTGAAAGGCATCTATGACTCAGCCGCCCTGACGGTCTCCGCGCACAGAAGGCCGGATGCCGATATCGAGGAATAAGCCACCTGGCGGAGTCCCGATACAGGGGCTGCCATGCGCGCGCATCCCCGGCAGCGAATTTATTAACAGGCGAACATCGAGTCCTGTTGCCGTTTGAAAACCCGCCAGTCGCATCGTCCTGACACTCCGGGAACGACATTCTCATCACTTTATACTGCAATGCCGCATGAGCGCGCGCATGCAGCCTCCGGAAATTCAGATACGCTGACGTATGTTTGAGTATTTACATTCAAGAATTTTACTGTGAAAATACAATGTAATTTTGAAGATATTTTATAGAAATATTTCAAAGGCAGGCCAGGAGCTGGAGGGTCCATGTCCACAAAAGCTGAACAGTCCGCGGCGGATATCAAGAAAATCTCCACCTATTGTTATCAGTGCGTCAACGGTCCGGATTTGCTCACTGTCGAGGTTGTCGATGGTGTGGCCACCAGGGTTGAACCGAATTTCGATCTGAGGGGCGAACACCCGGCGGACGGTAAAATCTGTGTCAAACCTTTCGGCCTGGTGCAAAAGCTGTATAACCCGCACCGGATCAAACGCCCCATGAAACGCACCAATCCGAAAAAGGGCCGCAATGAGGATCCCGGCTGGGTGGAAATTTCCTGGGAAGAAGCGCTGGATACCGTGGCGGAAAAGATGAACGCGGCCCGCGCCAGGGGCGTGCTCGATGAACACGGCAATCCGCGGCTGGCCTTTACCACCGGCGGCGCCGCTACGCCCTTCAAGTACATGGGCAGTTTCCCCGCCCTGCTGTTCGCCTGGGGTCCTTTTGATCAAAGTCTCGGCGCGGGCGGTACCGTCAAGTGCTATCACTCGGAACACATGTTCGGTGAACTCTGGCACCGGGCCTTTACCGTGCTACCGGATACACCGCGCTGCGAATACCTCATCTCCTTTGGTAATAATATCGATGCTTCCGGCGGCGTCACCGGTGTCCGCCGCCATGCCGACGCCCGCAAGCGCGGCATGAAACGCATTCAGTTCGAGCCGCACCTGTCGGTAACCGGTGCCAGTGCCACGGAATGGATACCGATCAAAACCAAGACCGACTCCGCCGTATTATTTTCCATGCTGCATGTACTGTTACATGAAACGCCGGTGGACCGCCTTGATGTCGAGTTCCTCAAACATCGCACCGCCTCGCCCTACCTGGTCGGTCCCCATGGTTTCTACCTGCGTGACCCGGACAGTAAAAAACCGCTGCTTTGGGATAATGCCTCGGCCAGGGCTGTGCCCTGTGATACCGAAAACAGCGATCCGGCCATCATCGGCAGCTTCATGGTCGACGAGGCCGTGGAAATCGGGGCCGATGATGAAACCTGGACCCACCGGAACATCCAGGCCGACACCGGCCTGGAAAAAACCCGGCAGCTGGTCGCCGGGCATACCCCGGAATGGGCGGCGCAGATCTCGGATGTGCCGGCAGCGACCATTCGCCGTGTCACCAATGAATTTCTCAGCCACGCCCACATCGGCGAAACCGAGGTTATCGACGGCCGCGAGATCCCGTTCCGACCGGTATGCACCGTACTCGGTAAATCAGTCAACAACGGCTGGGGCGGATTTGAATGTGTCTGGGCGCATACCATGATGCAGGTACTCGTCGGTGCGCTGGAAGTATCCGGCAGTATGCTGGGCAGCACCACGCATCTTGCCGGTGACACGGACTGGAACAGGCTGTTGACGGTCGAGGAAGGTGAAGACGGTTTCATGACCCACACCTTTACCCCGACCAGCAAGGAAGAATGGAATAATGCTCCCATCAACCGCCACGCCCAGGATTGCCTGACGCCCATGGCCGGTAAAAACATGGGCGCACAACTGTTCGGTTCCACCACGCTGGCCTGGTTACGATTGCAGGAGCGCGCGGCCGAGAGCTGGCCCAAACCCAATCCACCGGACGTCTGGTTTATCTATAAATGTAACCCGGCCATATCGTTCTCCGAAACCGAGAAGATGAACGATATCATGGCCAGCTTTCCTTTCATCGCCGCTTTTGCCTATACCCTTGATGAAACCAATCACTACGCGGATATATTAATGCCCGAGGCCACCGACCTGGAAAGTGATCAGCTGTTGCGCCTGGGTGGCGGGCACTATTTTGAAAACCACTGGGAATCGGAAGGCTGGGCATTGCGCCAGGCGGTGGTGCCACCCCAGCACGAGGCAAGGGATTTCAGCTGGATTGCCAATGAACTGGCACGCCGCACCGGTTTACTGGAGGCGTACAATTCCGTCATCAACGGCGCCGGTTGCGGTATTCCCCTGCAGGGCGAAGGTTATGACTTCTCGCTTGATGTCAGCAAGGAACACTCCCAGGAAGAAATATGGGATGCCGTCTGCAAGGCTGCCAGTTTTGACCTGACCGAAGGCAGGGAAGTCCTGGGGCTGGACTGGTTTCGCAAACACGGTTACAAGACGCGGCCGTATTCCCGTCTCAACTGGTACCTGTATCCCCTCATCGAGGACAAGAACCTGCGTTTTGAACTGCCCTACCAGGAACGCTATTACCGCATGGGCAAGGAACTCGCCAACCGCCTGCATGAAACCGGCGTGCATTGGTGGGACCGGCAACTGGAAGAATACGAACCCCTGCCCGTATGGCGTGATCTGAACAAGCTCTGGGATGAATTAATCGAGAAAAACCATAATGTCAGGGCGGCGGATTATCCCTTCTGGCTGCTTACCGGCCGCAGCATGCAGTACGCATGGGGCGCCAATGTCGGTATCCAGATGATGAAGGAGGCCGCCGATAATGTCTTCGGTCATGACGGCATCATCATGAATACAGGCAAGGCGGCGGAAATGGGTATCAGCGACGGCGATGAAATCGAGGTTACCTCGCCGGTCGCCTCGACCCGTGGTATAGCCCGCCTGCGCCAGGGTGTGCGCCCGGACGTGGTAATCATGCTCGCCCAGTTCGGTCAATGGAAAACGCCCTATGCCAGGGACCTGAAACGGACGGGACTGAACAAGCTGGTACCGATGAACCAGGATTATCTCGATGGCGGCGGCGCCAGCATCGATGGCACCCGGGTTTATATCACCCGGGTCGGGGGGCGGCACTGATGACCCGCTATGTCATGGTTGCGGACCTGAACCGCTGTGTCGGTTGCCAGACCTGTACAGTGGCCTGTAAACATACCAACGGCACGCCGCCGGGCGTGCAATGGCGCAAGGTCATCGATGTCGAGTGGGGTGAGTACCCCGATGTCGAACGGCTGTTCATGCCCGTGGGCTGTCAGCATTGTGCGGATCCGCCGTGCATGCATGTCTGTCCCAGCACCGCTACCGGTCAGCGCGAGGATGGCATAGTCACCATCGATTATGACCTTTGTATAGGTTGTTCGTATTGTGTTGTCGCCTGTCCCTACCAGGCGCGCTATAAAGTGGACAACCCCGTCTTCGCCTATGGCGATACACCGATGGAATCGGAAGCCGCGCGTTTCGATGAAAAACGCATCGGCGTCGCCCAGAAATGCACATTCTGCGCGGATCGCGTCGACGCCGGACTGGCAAAAGGTTTGCGCCCCGGTATCGATCCGGATGCAACTCCCGGTTGTGTCAATGCCTGTATCGCCGACGCCCTGAGCTTCGGCGATATCGAGGATGAAAACAGCAATGTCTCCGAACTGCTCGCTGAAAATACCTGGTTCCAGATGCATGCGGAACTGGGCACTGAAACCGGATTTTATTACCTCTGGGATCAGGAACCATCGGGAGATACGGACGATGAATAGATTCTACACCGTACTGCAAACATCCTGGGACTGGCGTGCGGCCGTCAATTTCATGTTCGGCGGCACCGGCAGCGCCCTGATCCTGATAATCGCCATTGCCTCCTTGCCCGGCACACCGGCATTGCCCGCGGGCATTACGGCGCTGGTACTGGTCGGCCTGGGCCTGTTCACGGTCTGGCTCGAGATAGGCAGACCCATGCGTTTCCTGCACGTTTTTTTCCATCCACAAACATCCTGGATGACGCGGGAAGCTTCCGTTGCACTGCTGCTGTTTCCTGTCACCCTCATCGGCCTTCTCTACCGAAACCCGGCTATTGTCATCGCGGCCGGTTTGCTGGGCCTGGTATTTCTCTATTGCCAGGCGCGTATTCTGCTTGCCAGCAAGGGTATACCGTCATGGCGCGAGCCGGCCATCGTGGCGCTGATTATCAGCACGGGCCTGGTGGAAGGCAGTGCCGTATTCATACTCTACCTGTTGCTGAGCGGCTCTTCGATGCAGACAGCGATGCTGGTTTTACTACCGGTTTTACTGGTAATTCGCGCCCTGTCCTGGAACAGCTATCGGCAAAGACTGATCGCCGGGCAGGCGCCGCAACAAACGCTGTCGATTCTGCGTGATATACACGCAACAACCTTATGGGCCGGCAATATCACACCTGCAGTTCTCGCCGCTATCGCCCTGCTAATACCCGTGGCCGGTCCGCCGGCCGGCGCCGTAGCCGCCCTGCTCGCGCTGTTCAGTGGCTGGCACATGAAATTCACAATCATCACCCGCGCGTCACAGCAACAGGGCTATAGCGTGGGTAAGCTCAAACGCGGGCGGCCGCAGATCAAACCACCGGTACGCCGGAAACCGGATCGGTTTGTTTTCTGAAATCGCTGTCGCGGTTTTTCTTCCGATTCAAATGCAGCTGAATGTTCATGGCCGACCCGGCGGGGTACAGGCATGAGCGGCTTCAGCATCCGGTGGCATAACCGGGGCTGTGAAACGGCCACCTCACCGGGCGCTACCAGCCCCGGCGTTCCCGGAAAGGACAATACATTCACCGTCATGCGGCCCGAATAAACTGCAGCCGCAGCCGCGTTCAAAACCCGGACATTTATTACGGCGCTTTTAATCACGCTCTTTATAGCCTATATTGCGGTGCCGATTATGCACAATCCCTCCCCCGGGGAGACTATCCGTAATTAAAAAAACACGAACCGGGCACCGGCACAATAAACACTGCATTCGAAGCCCGATCACGGTCAAACGGCCGGTTCGGCAAAACCTTTGCGTTAAAAAATTTGAGGTTTTCCTATGAACACATTGAACAAGTCCGCATTACCCGATGAGAACGGTTACTTCGGTGAATACGGAGGGCAGATCATACCGCCCGAGCTAAAACAGGTTATGGATGAGATCTGCCGTGCCTACCTGGATATCAAGGACACGCGGGAATTCCAGGACGAACTGCAGGATCTCTACACTCATTATGTAGGCCGTCCGAGTCCCGTCTTCCTGGCCCGCCGGCTTACTGAAAAACTCGGCGGCGCCAGGATCCTGTTCAAACGCGAAGATCTTAACCATACCGGCGCTCACAAGATCAATCATTGCCTGGGCGAGGCGCTGCTGGCGAAATTCATGGGTAAAACCAAGGTGCTGGCGGAAACCGGCGCCGGCCAGCACGGCGTGGCCCTGGCCACGGCCTGCGCCCTGGTGGGCATCGATTGTGAAATTCACATGGGTGAAATCGACATCAAAAAAGAACACCCCAATGTCACCAAGATGAAAATTCTCGGCTGTAAGCTGGTACCTGTCAGCCGCGGCACCAAAACCCTGAAAGATGCCGTTGACAGCGCTTTTGAAGAATACCTGCGTGACCCGGCGAATTTTTTCTATGCCATCGGTTCGGTGGTCGGTCCACACCCCTTCCCGATGATGGTGCGTGATTTCCAGAGCGTTGTCGGCAGGGAAGCCCGGCAGCAATGCCTGGATGAGTACGGCCGATTGCCGGACATCGTCACCGCCTGTGTCGGTGGCGGCTCAAACGCCATCGGCCTGTTCACCGGCTTTCTGGATGATGAATCCGTGCAACTGATCGGCGTGGAACCGGGCGGCAAGGGACTGGATACGCCGTATCATGCGGCCACCCTGAGCAAGGGCGTCAAGGGCAGTATCCACGGTTTTGAATGCTATAACCTGCAGGATGAAAAGGGTGAACCCCTGCCGGTGCATTCCATTGCTTCCGGGCTGGACTATCCGGGCGTCGGCCCGCAACACTGTCATCTCAAGGATATCGGCCGGGTCAGTTATGTATCGATCAATGATCAGGAATGCCTGGAAGCCTTCATGACACTGTCACGTACCGAGGGACTGATCCCGGCACTGGAAAGTGCGCACGCAGTGGCTCATGTCATGAAGATTGCCGGCACCATGGACAGGGAAAAAATCATCCTCATTAACCTGTCCGGGCGCGGCGACAAGGATGCCGATTTCGTCGCCGAGACGTTGAACTTATAATATTGCCTGCTCAGATTTTACCCAGTGCCCTTAATATTTTTTCCGGCGTGATGGGAAGATCCCGGATCCTGACCCCGATGGCGTTGTAAATGGCATTGGCAATAGCCGGCGCCGGGACGATGATGCACATCTCTGACATGCTCTTGGCGCCGTAGGGACCGCTGATCTCGTTGGATTCTATAAATATGCTTTCGATTTTCGCCGGCATCTCCACCGCGGTAGGGATCTTGTAATCCAGAAAATCACCGGACAGGCAGGCGCCGGTTTCCTGATCGAATTGCAAGTGCTCCATCAACGCATAGCCCATACCCTGTTGAAAACCACCTTCGACCTGGCCCTCGGCCGAATTCGGATGAATCAGCCTGCCTATGTCATGGGCATAGACCACGCGCAGTATTTTCACTTCTCCACTGTCCGTATCCACCTCGAGCTCCACGAATTCCGCGGCTGCCGGTGACGGGTTGGTCGGTGGCGACATGCTGGCCGAGCCGATGATCGTGCCCTTTTCTTCCAGGGTGGTGGCAAAGGGTCCCTGCTCGCCGACCTGGATAAACGGTGACTCGGCACGGGCGATGATATCCGCCATCGGCACTGATGAATCCGGCGCACCCCTGACCATGATGTTGCCATTTTCGATCTCCAGGTCTTCCGGGTTGGCCTCCATGACGATAGCGGCGACCCTGAACAGTTTCTTACGTGCATCTACAGCCGCTGCCTTTGTAGCAAGACCCGCGGAATAGGTTGCCCGGCTGGCATGGGTCGGAGCATCGAACGGTGCCGTGTCGGTATCCGCGTAAACAACCCGGACCGATTCAATGTCGAGGCCCAGTTCCTCGGCGACCATCTGGCAAAGCATGGTGGTTTGACCGGAACCGATATCCACACAGGAGGATATGATATCGGCGCTTGCATCGCGGTTGAGTTTGACCATGGCGCCGGCGTGTTCGTAGATATCGGGAAAACCGACACAACCGCTCACCCACAGGGGATGGCAGGCAAAGCCGATGCCCTTTTTTATACTGCCCGGCGAAGAACCCGCTTTTTTACGCTGATCAAAGCCGATGCGTTCGGCACCGCGCCGCAGGCATTCATCGAGCCGGTAACTGGACAAGGTATGACCTTCAAGCACGGGATGGGGATCGCCTTCCCGGTGCGTGTTCTTCAACCTGAATTCGATCGGATCCAGGCCCAGGGCTTCACAGATTTCATCATTTTGTGATTCTATCGGGAAACAGCCCTGTGGCGCGCCGTAACCCCTGTAACCGCCGCCAATCATGTTATTGGTATATACGGTAAAGCCTTCCCAGGCCTGGTTCGGGCATTTCCACGGGAAAAAAGCACCATACAAGCCGTGCACCATTATCACCTCGGAGCCATGGGTTGCATGCGCGCCGGTATCGAGAATGCTTTTGATATATCGGGCGGTAAATGTGCCGTCTTTTTTAACGCCGGTTTTCAGAAACACCTTGATCGGATGGCGCGCGGTCGATATAAAATCCTCGCCCCGGGTCTGTTCGGCGCGAACCGGACGGCCGGTCTTCAAACTGAGCAATGCCGCTATGGGTTCGATAAAACCCAGATCGAGTTTGCCGCCGAATCCACCGCCTATATAGGGCGGCTTTATCACGTTGACCCTGCTTTCAGGTAATCCAAGTGCAAAAGCCAGTTTTTCCCTGAGTCCGAAAGCATGCTGCATGGATGAATGCACGGTCAGACGACCGCTGCTGTCACTGTCCACCACGCATACCCTGGGTTCCATGTAACAGGTATGCACCCGCTGGGTCTGATAGACACCCTCGAATATATGATCAGCTTCCGCGAAGCCGGCTTCCAGATCGCCAATGCTCAGTGACGGATTTTTTGCAATGTTGTTTCCTGCATGCTCATGCAGTTGCGGTGCGCCATCGCGCATGGCTTCTTCCGGATCAAATACGGCGGGCAGTTCCTCGTATTCGACATCGATTAATTCGAGCGCGGCCTCGGCAATGTCAATGCTTGTCGCGGCCACGGCCGCAACAGGCTGGCCGACCCAGCGCACGGTATCGCTCATAATAACGAAATCGAGGACCATGCTTTTCGACTCAACAGGGACGAAATAAACCGGTGTGAACGGCCGTTGCGGCACATCCTTTGGTGTCAGTACAGCCTTGACTCCCGGCAATTGCTCCGCGGCCGAGGTATCGATAGCGACGATCCTGGCATGGGGAAACGGACTACGAAGGATTTTTGTATGCAACATCCCCGGCATACTGATATTGACCGGATAATGTCTGCCCCCCGTCACCTTGTCAAAGGCATCGGGCCGGGCAACACTCTTTCCAATTACATTTAATTCCGTCATCGGTTTTCTCTTTAATTATCCTGCCGGCAGCTCTGCCGCCGATTATTCATGTATATACGAACCAGGGACGCGTTATCGGCTTTCAGCCGCGTGCCTGATGGCATCGACAATCTTCTGATAACCGGTGCAACGACACAGGTTTCCGGATATACCCTTGCGGATCTCTTCATCACCGGGATGCGGGTTGTCCTGCAAAAGCTGTTTCGAAGCCATCAGGATCCCGCAGGTACAATATCCACACTGGACGGCGCCGGCATCAATGAAGGATTGTTGCAGAGGGTCCAGCCTGCCATCCGTTGCCAGACCTTCAACGGTGGTAATTTTTTTACCTTGCGTTGACATGACCATGGTCATACAGGAATAGACCGCCTTGCCGTCAACCAGCACGGTACAGCAGCCGCAGCCGCCGGAATCGCAACCGCGCTTGCTGCCGGTGAGCCCGGCATATTCGCGCAGGGTACGCAGCAGGCTGTCATAAGGCTCAACCATCAACTCCTGCATTTCACCGTTGATTTCAAGTTCAATAACCTGCTTCATATCAATTACCCCTTAACCAGGCCGGTTTTGTATACGTTTTAATGTTCGTTCCAGCAGAACAGCGGTCATGGCGGAGCGGTATGCAGCGGAAGCACGATGGTCAGACAGTGGATCGACATCATTTTTTGCAACCGCGGCTGCCTGCTGCATGCTCCCGGCATCCAGTTTTTTCCCCGTTAACGCCGCCTCGGCCGATGGCGCCCGGACAACCGATTCCCCCACGCCGCCGCCAATATAGATCGTTGCGGCCTGGCAATGACCCGCCGGGTCCATTTGCAGACTCGCCGCCACATTCAATATGGCAAGATCATTGGCGTTGGTTTCCAGCTTGACGAAGGCGCTGGCACAGCCTTTCCCGGCGCCGGGGATCCTGACGGCGACAACAAATTCATCCGCCTGCAGAGCGTTTTCAAACAGACCCGTAAAAAAATCGCTTAACGGTATCTCCCGCCCGCCTTCCCGGCCATGCACCAGAACAAGTGCATTGAGGGCAAGGAAGCTGGTCGGTAAATCGAAGAACGGACAGGACGAGGCTACGCAACCGCCGATCGTGGCGGAATTCATGATTTGCATCGGCGGGTATTCCAGCGCATCCCGAATCGCGCCGAGCGCCGCATTATCACGCAGCAGTGCGGATTCCTGCAGTTGCAGGAACCTGGTGGTGGCGCCGATTTCAATACCTTCATCAACCGGCTTGATATAATCCAGCCCGAGTTTCTGGATATCGATGAGGGCCTCTATACCGTATATCAGGCCCCTGGTTATCAGCCCGTGCAAAAAAGTGCCGCCGGCAACGATCATGGCGCGGTCTTCATGCTCCTGCAGCAACTCCGCTACACGGTTTTTAGTCTCCGGCTGATGAAATGTCTCTACACTGGTTAATGCCAAGCTGTCTCTCCGCTAAATTGATTCAACACATCAGGTATTTGCTTCAATCAGTCTCTGAACACCGTTTCTCTGTCACCTGCGCCATGATCGACAATGCGATCTCGGCCGGCGTCCGGGCCCCGATATCCAGGCCGACCGGCCCGCTGATTCGTAATTGTTGTTCTTCGCTGAAACCCTTCTCTACCAGTCTTTGCCGGCGTCCGGCCTGTGTCTTGCGGCTGCCCAGGGCACCTATATAAAAAGCATCCGACTGCAAGGCTGCCGCCAGGGCCGGATCATCCAGTTTCGGGTCATGGCTCAAGGTGACGATGGCTGTGCGCCCGTCCACCGCCAGTTCACGCAGAGCCTCATCCGGCCAGGCCGTATTCAGTGAAATTCCGGGGAAGCGTTCCCGGGAAGCAAAACTTTTCCGGGGATCGATGACGGTCACATCGTAGCCACACATTGTCGCCATAGGTGCCAGGTGCTGGGCAATATGCACTGCACCGACGATCAGCATGCGCAATGGCGTGTTGAAAACATGAAAGAACACCTGGCCGCCAGCCGTTTCAACAAGCTGACTGCGATCCTCTTTCAGCAACAGCCTTGCCTGCGCAGACAATTCCTCCGGAATGCTGTCCGCGTCGGGTTCGCCGTTGCCGGAATAGAGATATTGTGTATGTGTATCCAGATGACTGATCATGACAACAGCCCGCGCCTGTTTGCGTGCATGTATGATTTTTTCAAGTAATTCGGCGCGCATCGGATTTCATTTGTTATCAGGTTTCATACACGCTTCGGTCAAGGCCCGTATTCATGCTGTCACCGGTTCCACATAAATCCTGACAGTACCACCGCAGGCAAGCCCTACATCCCAGGCCATTTCGTTACTGACACTGAACTCGAGCAACCTCGGTGTTCCGCTTTGCATGACTTCCAGTGCTTCCGTAATCACCGCGGTCTCGACACAGCCCCCGGATACCGAACCGAAGAATTCTCCCCCCTCATGGACCACCAACTGACTGCCACAGGAACGCGGCGATGAACCCCACGTTGAAACCACTGTCGCCAGCGCAACCTGTTTGCCCTCGTTATGCCATTTATGCGCCAGACCGAGAATGTCTTCTTGCCGTTCCTGCATTTATCCTGTTCCCGACCGTTGCATGGAGAACGGTTCTGATGGTACGAAACAATAGGCCCGCCCCGCTGCGATGTCAATACGCAGACGTATGTTAAGTATACCCAAAGCGATTCTGACCGCCAGGTATCCGGGCCGGGGCATGCCGGCCCTTGTTTACATCCGTCCCGGGGCCTGATTTATGTGCACTGCGGAAAACGCAGCGCGGCCGTTGAGAACCGGCTGTAAATACTATATTTAACTGATTATATTATACTATTTATGATGATAAATATCCGTGAACCGCTCTCCCGGGAACAAGCGGCATACTCTACGACAGGACTCCAGACCGCTGCCCCGTTATCACCGGCAACATCTACCCGCCGACACATCACCACGTGAAGACAATACGCTTGAGTATGTGCTAAAGTAAAACCATGATGCCGTTCAGCCCTGATACGGTCTGGTACGCCCACAGTGATGGTGCAAATATAAAAAGCAGATACACACATATATTTCAGGGACGCTCTGACTTAATCAGAGGTTCCTTAGCTTGTAATATTCAGGGCATCGCTGCATCAAGACAGCGATTCCTGCATGACATAAACGTTATGCTACCGGGCAATGAATTCAGGGTATTGATTTCGGGAGACCTGTATCATCCGCATGAACGGTTACCATGCCCTGATGAACGCCTGATAGACGTAATCAGGGCTACCTTAATACACGTACAGCACAGGCTGGATTGACTTTAGAGTAACGACAGAGGGTCAGACACGCATGTATCCCGCACCTTTTCGCTATTTCAGGCCCGGTTCCCTGGATCAGGCGCTAACGCTTTTATCCGAGCTGGGTGAATCCTCCAGACCCCTGGCCGGGGGCCAGACACTCATCCCGATCCTGAAACTGAGAATGGATGAACCGACCGACCTGGTCGATATCGGCCGTTTGCCGGGACTTGGCTCGATCAATATTGAGGACGGGATCATTCACATAGGAAGCCTTGCAACCCATGCCCGAATCGGCAGACACGCGGTGGCCGGCATGATCCCCGTTCTCGCGGATTGCGCCAATGGCATCGCCGACGCGCAGGTGCGCAACCGGGGCACCATAGGCGGCTCCGTGAGTACGGCGGACCCCAGTTGTGACTGGCCGACGCTGTTACACACCCTCGATGCCGATATTGTCTGTCAGAATGCGCACGGCAGTCGAAGCGTGCCGATTCGCGAGTTTATTGCCGATGCCTACACGACGGCGCTCGGAAATGCCGAACTGGTCACCGGGATCCGTTTTAAATGTCCGCCGGAAAATTCCGGCGGCAGTTATATCGGCTTCAAGAAAGCGGCGCCCGCCTACCCCGCCGCCGCCGCCGGTATCCAGATAACCCTGGCTGAAGGCGATGTCTGCAGCGATGTCCGGCTGGTCCTCGGTGCAGCCGGACCGAGGCCGGTGATCTGCGGCGAAGCCGAATCCATTCTGCGCGGGAATACCATCACCAGGGCCAACCTGGAAAAGGCTGCAGAGGCCATCATCGCCGAGTCCGATCCGCCGTCTGATATACGCGGCTCGTCAGGCTTCAAACGCACAATGTTGCATTCCCTGTTTATGCAGGCCGCGGATATCGCCATTAACCGGGCGCGTGGCAACAGGGTTCAGGGGGTACATGAATATGTCTGAGTCGACTCAACTGGTTCCGATCACTGTCAGTGTTAACGGTAAAACCTGCCAACGGCAGGTAGAGCCGCGGTTATTACTGGTGGAATTCATCCGCGAAACACTCGGCCTGACCGGAACCCATATCGGCTGCGATACCAGTTTTTGCGGTGCCTGCACGGTAATAGTCGACGGCGATGCCGTGAAATCCTGCACCATGCTTGCCGTACAGGCCGACGGCAGCGAAATATTAACGGTTGAGGGGCTGGAGCGGGATGGCGTACTGCACCCCTTGCAACAGGCTTTTTCCAGTAATCATGGTCTGCAATGCGGCTACTGCACACCGGGCATGCTGATGTCGTCGCTGGCCCTGCTGGCGGATAACCCGAATCCGACACGCAAGGACATACGTAAACAACTGGCCGGAAATATCTGCCGCTGCACCGGTTACCAGAACATTATCAAATCCATAGAAGCCGCCGCCAGTGCAATGCAGGAGGATTGAACCATGGAAATGAAATTTGACGGCGAATTCAACATAAACCAGCCACGCGATAAAGTCTTTGAAATTCTCCGCGACCCGGAGAAATTCGCACCGCTGTTGCCGACTTTTCACAGCATGGAGATGAAAGACAGCAACCGGGCGAACCTGAAAGTGAAAGTCGGTATCGGCAGTATCATCGCCACCGCGACCACGGAACTGATCCTTGAAGAAGCGCTGGCGCCCTCGAGAATCCGTTACACCGGCCAGGGCAAGGTGATGCAGGGCGCTTACCAGATGTCATCAACGTTTGAACTTGACGAAATCGATGGAGAGACCCGGGTCAGGTGGCAGGGCCGCACTGTGCTGGCCGGCAAACTGCTGTCCATCGCCGGAGGGGGGCTGCGCAGTTACGCCGAGAAGGAAATCAACAGGGTGATTACCAGCCTGCAGGCCGCACTGGCCCCGGGAGCGCAGACAGCTGAAATCCGGGTGCCTGAAGAAAACTGGTTCATGCGGCTGCTGCATTTCCTGACCGGTACGCACAAGCAGGAAGCGACAGACAGTCAGGCAAGTCCCGCGACAGCAGCGGATACGACCATGACTTATGCACCGCATCCGGCAGACACGCTGCAAAGCAGGAAAGATTCCATTCATAAAATCAACCGGATCCTCGATGCCGGATGCAATGCGATGAAACCCGGCCGCAAGGAAGATAAACGCCTGGTCACCGGTCAGGGCCTTTATGTAGACGATTATCTCCCGGCGGGCGCCCTGCATATGGTGCTGGTGCGCTCACCCTATGCCCACGCCAGAATTCTCGATATCGATGTCAGCCGCGCGGAAAGCCTGCCCGGCGTGATTTGCACCATCACGGGAAAGGAGATCGCGGAACACACCACGCCGTTCACGCAGATCGGACCTGAGCCCAGCGCCCGCATCCAGGATTTCTGCCTGGCCGTGAACAAGGTTCGTTACCAGGGAGACCCGGTCGTCGCCGTCATTGCCGAGTCCAGGCACATCGCCACCGATGCGGCACAACTGGTGGAAGTGAATTATGACATCCTGCCGGCGGTTGTAAGCTGCGAAGATGCGCAAACAGACACCACCGTCATTCACGAGGAAGCGGGTACCAACCGGACCTGGCAGGGTGTTTATGAATACGGTGATGTTGACCAGGCCTTTGCCGGGGCTGCCCATATTGTCAGAATCGATCATCTGAAGTTTCACCGCTTCAGCAGTACCGCACTCGAATGCAACGCGGTGGTCGCGACCTGGGACCGGCGCGATCAAATCGATTTTTTCTGTAACACCATCATGACCGTGCCCATCGCCATGATTGCGCCGGCACTCGATGTCCGCACTGATCAAATCCGCTTGCGGACCCATGATATAGGCGGCGCTTTCGGTAACAAGATCGGCAACTATCCGTATATGACACTGGCGGCTTTCGCTTCCCGCAAGGCCGGCGGGGCGCCCGTGAAATGGGTGGAAACCCGCAGCGAATACATGCAGGCCGGGGGCCACGGCGGTGAACGCAATTATTATGATACCGAAGTCGCCCTGGATAAAGACGGTGTCATTACCGCAATCCGCTCGCGCCATGTCGATGATTGCGGCGCCTATCCGCGTTATGAACCGCTCGGCTGTGTTATCTGGTCGCAGGTTCTGCCGGCCGCGTACAAGCTGAGAAATGTGCGTATCGATTTCAGCCAGGTGGTCACCAACAAGGGACCCTGCGCGCCCAACCGCGGCTACTCGCGGCTGCCGCATATGTGGTTCATGGAGCGGGTCATCGATATTTGCGGTCATGAACTGGGGATCCCGGCCGACGAGATCCGCTTGCGTAATTACATCAGGGACTTCCCCTACACCACGCCCAATGGCTGTGTCTATGACTCGGGGGATTTCGTCGCCATGCTGAACCGGGCCAGGGATATCATTGGCTGGGACGACTGGAAGCAAAAACAGCAACAGGCGCGAACCGAAGGCCGCATCATCGGCATCGGTATCGGTACGACGCTGGATTCCGGCACCAACAATTTCGCCCAGTCGCAGATCATCAATCCGTTCCTGCCCTTCTCGAGCAACTCGGTGGTTTCCACGGTGAAACTGGACCTGGATGGTTCAATAAGCGCCAGTGTCAGTACCTTTCCCCAGGGCCAGGGACATGAGACCACGACGGCACAGGTCATCGCCGAAGAACTCGGTGTTGATACTGACATGGTGCACGTTAAAACCGGTTTCGATTCAGAGCGTAACAGTCACTCCGGGACCTGCGGCACCTATGCCAGCCAGTTTGCGGTAACCGGTTTGTCCGCCGTCCACGGCGCCGTTGTAAAACTCAGGAATGAAATGAAAAAACTGGCGGCCTATGCCCTGGAAGCCAATGAGAATGATCTCGAATTCGGCATGGGTGAACAGGGGCCGGAAGTTCGCGTGATCGGCACCGGCCGTGGCGTCAACTACTGGGCGCTTGCCAACATGGTGAATTACAACAAGGCCAGCCTGCCGGAAGAATTGCGGGAAATCTCACTCAATGTACGGCACACCTACGTGCCGCCTTTTGAAGCTCCCGACGTGGAGAAAAAATACGGTAACCTGACCCTGACTTACGCCATGCAATTGCATATAGCTGCCGTTGAAGTCGATCCGCAGACGTTTAAAACCAGGATCCTGGATTATGTTATCGTCGATGATTGCGGCAAGGTGATCAATCCCATGATCGTCGAGGGCCAGGTGCACGGGGGCACAGCCCACGGGCTGGGCGCCGCGCTGCTTGAAATCATGCCTTTCGACAAGGACGGCAATGTCCTCGCCGGTTCATTTACCGACTATGCCCCGATTACCATCAATAACATGCCTGATCTGAAATGCAGCAACATGCAGACACCTTCACCGTTCACCTACAACGGCGCCAAGGGTATGGGCGAAGGTGGTGGCGCGCCGCTGCATGCCATCAGCGCCGCCTTGCAGGATGCGCTCTATGACCAGGGCGTCATTATCCAGCATTCGCATAATTCACCCATGGCGCTGCACGATTTTATCAGGGAGGGCCGGCAAAGACCGGTGACTACCGAGAGCCGCTGATCCGTCTTGTTGCACATCGTCACCGCGAGCTGCTGCGCATGATGTCCCTGGTATAGTTCCATGCCGCGGCCCCGCCCGGTTGCCGGCTCAGCCAGATCAGATCTTCTTCCCGATCGATATCGCGCTCCAGCCCCGGCGCAACAACCGTATTGACTTCAACCTGCCTGTCCATTGCCGCCCGGCGATGCCTGTTGAAGCTGTCCGGGCCGAATAACAAGGGTATGCTCAAGGGAGGGGTAAACACCAGCGCGTTGGTGCCGCCGTCCTTTTTCGCTTCACACAGGGTGATACCCCCGGTATGACTCGTATCCAGTAATTCGAGATCACTTTCACATAGGCACGGAAGATCGGCGGGCAATATGGCGACCTTTTCCACGCTTCCGGGCTGCACGCTGTCCACGGCTGTCATCGCGTCTTTCGCAAAGCCGCGATCCTGTTCCGTGAGAATGAAACGCGCATAATATCGATCAGCCAGTTGTGATATGTCCTCATCACTGCTGATGAGGGTAACGCCCTGCACATGCGCTGAAGCGGCGAGTGTCTGCAGGGTATCGACGAGCAGCAGGTAACCGAGCTGTTGTCTTTGCTCATCCGACAGGATGCCTTGCAGCCGGGCCTTGCCGTGCGCCAGGTGCTTTACGGGTAATATCACCCACATCATGCCTGGCGGTGTTGCGTTCGGAGTTGCTCTGAAAAGCGCAGCACTTCCCGGGCCAGGTCGATGCGGTCCTCGAGCGTGTGCATGACGATATTGCAGCTATGCACCCTGATTCCCATTGCGGTTATTGCCTCAGCGTGATTACTGTCTTTGCTGTCGATGATCAGGCCATCTGCGATATCGTGATAAAATTCTGCGATTGCCTGCACATCACTGTTCATATGCAACTGTTGCATTATCTTCACCGTGGGACCCTTCAGCGCCTCACCCGCCACGACAGGAGAAATCACGATCACGGGTTTTCCCGCCTTTCGTACCGTCTGCTTGACTACAGGCAATGACAGTATCGGCTGTATACTCAGAAACGGATTGGAAGGACAGATGATCACGGCTTGCAGGGCCGGGTCATGCAGGGATTGTTCAAACAGCGGTGACATGGCCGCGGCATTCATACCCCCGTATTCAAGCTCACGGATTTCAGGTGAACAGCGATACCGGACAAAATATTCCTGGAAAGAAAGTTCACCCCTGTCGGTAAAGACCACAGTCGGGGCCGGCATGTCCGACATCGGAATAACACGCACCCGGATCCCTAAACGTTCGCACAGTTCCGCCGTGATTTGCGTCAGCTTCGCACCGTCCGCCAGCCTTTGAGTACGATATAGATGCAGTGCAAGATCCCTGTCGCCGAGTCTGAACCAGGTGTCCATACCGAGTTCGGTACAGGCGGCCATGAAATTCCAGCTTTCATCCTCGCGTCCCCAGCCCAGTTCCTTATTGCCCAGGCCGGACAGCGTATACATGAGGGTGTCGATGTCCGGGCAGACAGTCAGACCAAAATGCTGAAAATCATCACCGGTGTTTGCAACCACGGACAACTGTTCCGGCGCCAGCACATGGCTGAGGCCCAGCACCAGTTTGGCGCCGCCTATACCCCCGGAGAGAGCAAGATATTTTTGCTTTGCGATCATGAAAGCGGTGGGGCTTTAGCCGGTATTTTCACAGTCTGTTTGATAACCGCGCACCCCGTGTGAAAAAAATAATGTGTTAAGATGGAAGACGTTGCGGCAGATTCCGCAATAACGTTTGATAAAGCATTTTTCATAAGCAGAAACAATATGCCGCCTGCGTCATTGTCATTGAGTGTTATCCGCGATATACCGCTTGTCAGGACCGGTGATGATCTGGCGGCAATCATATTGCAGGCCATGTCGTCCTGCGGTCATGAGTTTGAAAATAACGACATTATAGCCATCGCCCAGAAGATTGTATCCAAGGCGCAAGGGCGTATCGTTAACCTGGCCGAAGTGACGCCCTCGAAGGAAGCCGTCAGACTGGCGCGGGAAATCAACAAGGATCCCAGACAGATTGAACTGGTGCTCACCGAGTCGAAAAGTGTCATCGCCTGCAAGCCGGGAGTGATTATCGTTGAACATCACACCGGTGTCATACTGGCCAATGCCGGCATTGATCATTCCAATGTCAGTGCAGACAGCGAGGGGGAATACGTCAGTCTGCTGCCCGAGGATTCAAACCGTTCAGCCGGCGATATCAAACAGGCCATTGAATCACGTTGCGGTAAAAAAATAGGGGTTCTTATCACTGACAGCATCGGCCGGCCGTGGCGCCTGGGCACGACGGGTATCGCCCTCGGCTCGGCCGGGATCCTGCCCCTGCGTGACCTGCGTGGCAACAGGGACATGTTCGGACACGAGCTGATGGTAAGCGAAACCGCCGACGCAGACAGCCTGGCGTCCGCCGCCTGCCTGCTGATGGGAGAAGCGGATAACGCCACACCGGTTGTGCTGATTCGCGGATTTGAATGCATCGACACCCAACTGGACAGCCGACAATTATTACGCCCTGAAAAAGAGGACCTGTTTCGCTGAACAGCCGCTGCGGATACTGCCGTGTTCAGGGCCCGATGCATATTCCAGAACAGCACATCAGGCGTGAAGTTACTCTCTGCTCATACACCGGTTATCCTGATCCCGGCATGCCCGGCTTTGTAGGTTTTATTCATGTGAATGAGCAGGCTGGTCAGCGCCTCACTGGCAACAGCGTTCGCCAGCGCTCCGGCATTCAGCGCATGACAGCCTGCATCTTCCGACAGTTGCATGACTGTCTGTCTTGCATCCGGGTCATCGGAAGTCACAAGAATATCGCAATCGATATCGTTATCACTGTTCAGCAAAATCGCGGCCACATTATGAAAGGCGGCCACGACCCTGGCCCGATCACCCACGAGTTTCGCGGTTTGTACGGCCACACACCCGGAGTCCGGCAACTGCACGACATTAACCTTTGGTGGTTGCAGCGGTACCGTCGTATCAACCAGGATTTGACCTGAAAGAGCGGGCATAATCGTTTGCAGCGTCATCTCGTGCGCCGCATAGGGAACAGTCAGAACAATGATCTCCGCCTCAGCCGCGGCCGGGGCATTCTCACTACCGGTTACCGTATTGCTGCCGGTACGTTCGTTGATTTCGGCGGCGGCCTGTTGCGCCCTTGCCGCCGTTCTCGAACCGATAATGACCCTGTGCCCGGCACGCGCCCAGCGCCATGCCAGCGCAAAACCCAGGTTTCCGGTGCCACCGGGAACCGCGATGATACGGCTGTTTTCATTCATGGAATTCAGTCCTCGTTCAATACCCGGGCATGACCCGACAGGATAATGATAATACGGGCGATATCCGTGTGCTTGACCTGGATGGCCAATTGCTTGACTGTGAGCGCAGGACACCGGATGCCTCTATCGAGGGGATGATGACAGCCCGGCCATGGCTTTTGCGGCACAACCAACACGTTCATGGGCATTGCACGTCACGGTGATTATAATAGTGTTTTTATCAGCAAAGACGGATTCGGGGGGAGAAGCGATCAGTGATTGTTAAACCGGCGGTTTACCACGGCTGGTATAACGTCTTGACGGCATTTGTGGGCATGGCATTGAGTTACGCCATGTTTACCGTCTTTGCCTTTGGCACCTTTGTCAAACCCCTGCAAGCCGAATTCGGCTGGCAACGCGGCGAACTTTCATTCGCATTGACCCTGACCAATATTGCCGTGGTCTTTGCTTCGCCCGCGCTGGGTTTGATTATCGACAAAACCGGCGTCCGCCGTGTCCTCATCCCTTCCCTGGTTTTAATGGCGCTGGCCGTTGCCTCGCTGGGTCTGCTGGGTCCGCACATCTGGCATTTCTACCTGATGTATTTTCTGATCCCTGTACTCGGGGCTGGCACCCTGCCGCAAAGCTATTCCAGGGTCATCATCGCCTGGTTTACGCAGCGGCGCGGACTGGCCCTGGGTATTGCCCTGTCCGGCTTCGGTGCCGGAGCCGCGCTGATCCCCGGCTTTGCCCGCTTCATGATCGATATCTTCAACTGGCGTATCGCCTATTTCGGCTTTGCCGCCGCCATTATCTGCATTTCATTACCGCTGGCGGTTTTCCTGTTGAAGGAGAAGCCACCCGACACATCGGCACAGGGTGATTTTAATGATGCGTGCAAAGCCCCGGTCATTGACCACCCGCACACCGGGCTCAGCGGCCGGCAGGCCGCTCAAACCGGCAGTTACTGGCTGATCCTCATCTCATTCCTGCTCGTGGGCATCGGTATTACCTCCATCCTCGCCCACCTAGTGCCGATGCTCATGGACCGGGGTGTCACGCCGACCATGGCTTCATTGTGCATGTCTGCACTGGGAATCGGATTGATCTGCGGCCGTATTCTTGCCGGTTACCTGATGGATCTTTTTTTCGCGCCTTATGTTGCCGCGATATTCCTGCTGGGCCTGGTGGCCGGCATAGCCATACTGGCAACAGGCACCGGCAGCAACCTGGTCTTTGTTGCCGCCATCCTGGTGGGACTTGCCACCGGCTCGGAAATCAGCGAAATCGCCTATATATGCAGCCGTTATTTCGGACAGCAGGCGTTTGGCCAGATCTACGGCATTATGTTTGCCGCCTTCCAGCTCGGTTCCGCTTTCGGCGCGCCGCTGATGGGTCTGTACTACGATCATGCCGGTGATTACATCGGTGCGCTGTGGCTTGTTGCGGCTATCGTGCTTGCAGGCACCATACTCATTGCCATGCTCGGGCCCTATCCGCTGCTGCCGGGCGGCGAAAAGAACCCGTAATCCCGGTCCATGTCCGGCTATGTCCTCATCGGCGCATTGCTCGGCCTGTCCGCGGGGTTTGCTCCCGGACCACTGATGACGCTTGTGATATCCGAGACACTGCAACACGGTGTCAGCAACGGCATCAAGGTGGCCATCGTTCCGGTGATCACCGACCTGCCTGTGATTATCGTGACGTTCTATCTCTCGGCCAGGCTCACCGAGCTTGATCATATTCTCGGCATGGTATCGCTGGCGGGCGGGTTTTTTATTCTCTATCTCGCCTGCAACAACCTGAGAACCGTTGCGGTGGCTGTCGATATCAACAACCTGCCACGTCCGCGCTCCATTATGAAAGGCATTCTGACCAACATCCTGAGTCCGCATCCCTATATGTTCTGGCTGACCGTGGGCGCGCCAGTGCTCGGTACCGCGATGAAGGAGAGTTTTATCTACGCGCTGGTATTTGTTGCGGTATTTTATGGTTGCCTGGTCGGTTCAAAAATAGTGCTGGCTGTAATTACCGGCAAATCCAGGACTTTCCTGGCCGGTAAAGCCTATATCTATACCATGAAATTACTGGGCGTACTGCTGTGTTTATTTTCCATTCTGCTGTTTCACGATGGACTGCAACTGCTCGGCATGATCTGATGTCCGCCGGGGGACGAAGGTGAGTGCATCCCCGTAACGGACTTGCAGATACCTGCCGGGCTGCAAAACAACTGTTCCGAATTACAGATCAATCAGCAGGTAGCCATTCAGAACGACGATTCACCACCTGTATAGGCCTTGATGGGAACCCCGGACAAGGGTTCACCGCCATCCTTGCCGACCCGGTAGGTTTCCTGGAAATACAGTGAATGCGTACGCTCCTGGTTCATGAAATGCGGATGCATGGAGCAGATCATGTTTTCAGGCAGCACGAAGTCAAACCCCTCACCGATACGCGGCATCTCGATCATGGTCATCCCGATGGAATGTCCACAAACATGACCGGAACGGTAATTACGATCAAAGATCGGTTTCATGCAGGCGTTGGCCGCCGCTTCCGCCGTGTTGCCGGCTTTCATATGCTGCTGCGCCAATTCGTGGAATTCCTCGTACGCCGTCATCATTTCCCGGGTGATTTCGTCCATGCCTTCCGGCATCAACGGCCGCGAGAATTCCACCCAGTGACCGCCCTCGCCGGAGATCTCCAGGCCATACAAAATGCCGTCGCTGTCCTGTAACGGCCTTTGGCTGGGAAAAACCATTTGCGGCTCGAGTGAACCGTTGAATCCCCTCTGTATCATATTCATGGTATTTCTGGCGCAACCGGCCGCCGCAAATGTGCGTTCGGCGATGCCCATCAACTCCGCCTCGGTTTTTCCGGATTGATAATTCCGGATCACATCCAGTACGCCCTGTTTGTTGATCTCCATTGAATGACGAACAGAAACCAGTTCTTCATCGCTCTTGCAGGCGCGGGAGTAATCGAACTCGACTTCAAAATCGATGATCTCGAAATCCCCGGCTGCCAGGGCCGAGTAATCACGCACGTTGATAATATATTCCAGGCCGTAAATCCCGAGTTTTTTCACTTTCCTGTTTTTCAGATAGTCCGCCATCCACTTGCCGCAGTGATCGGGGAATTCCCGTTTTTCTATGAATGTAGCGCTGTGATCGCCGACCCAGGTCGCCTCGCGCGGAAACACACAGACAGGATCAGCATCGGCAGGGATCAACACATAGGCATAACGGTGCAGAATATGAAAACCGCACATGTATCTTACCGCGCCCTCGAAACCCGTGTATTCACTGCCGCTGATGATCAGGGCATCGAGTCCCGCTTTCTGCATCGCCGCGCGGGTATTGGCATAGCGGCGATCAATTTCCGCCTGGCTGGGCCGAAACCGGTTGATATAATCAGTCATACTGTCAGTGCTCCTCGGGTTTTTTGTAGGACCAGGAGGCTTCCAGGCCCTTGATGATTGCCGTCATCGCCTCGTTCAATGGTGTCGGCACGCCATGTTCCTTTCCCAGACGCGCTATTCCGCCGTTCAGCGCATCCACTTCGGTCAGGCGTTGCGCGCGCACATCCTGCAACATACTGGGAGGATGGTGATAGGCCTTCTCACGGCCGTAATCTATCAATTCATCCGGATCACTATCGAGAGTGATACCCAGCGCTTCGGCAACGGCTACACCTTCCCTGACCATATCCGACATCACCTTGCGCACACCCGGTTGATCGCAGGCGACACCGTGCGGCAGCCGGGTCAGCGCGCCCATGGCATTGGAGGCGGAATTGAATATCAGCTTGGTCCACTGGGCGCCCCTGGCGTCGGCCATGGCAAGACATTCCATACCGCCCCGGTTAATGGCATCGGCGAGCGCTTCAACTTCGTCCATGGTCGCCGGTTTATCGGGGAAAGGCCCGATCCAGGTCTTGCCGCCGGCGTCATGATTACAGACCCCCGGTTCGACGATATGCCCGGCCGGGAAGATGGTGCCCAGGATCACGCGCGGCACGAATTCAGCGATGATTTCTTCATTACCGACACCGTTTTGTACCGAACACACGGCGGCATCGGTGAAAATTCCGGCCGTCGCTTCAATGGCCGCACGCGTGTGCAGGGTTTTGGCGGCAACGATGCCGAATTCGCAGGCCGGGATATCTTTCACATCCGAACGCGCATTGACCGGTGCGACAAAATCACTCAGGCCCGTCAGTCGAAGACCGTTGGCGTTGATAGCATCCACATGGGCCTGGTTGAGATCATAGGCCCAGACTTCGACATCATCGAGCCGGGCCAGGTGGGCGGCATAGAGACTGCCAATAGCGCCACAGCCGACAATACATATCTTCATTGCTTACTCCTGATTTATCTATCTATGGAACCCCTGATCAAGCCGCAGCACTGCCTGACATCCCGGTACCTGATCAAGGCGGCAGCGCGTCTTGATTATTCCCCTGATGCCGTCTCCTGCCGGCAAGCCGGTTGCAAACTCCAGCTCGTTTCATAAGCCTTCACCAGCCGGTACAGGGTTTCATGATAAGGTGCGGGAATACCCGCCTTTCTTGCTTCCCTGACGATGGCGCCGGTGATCCAGTCAATTTCGGTCAGTCTTTTATTGCGCACATCATCGAGCATCGACGGCACATGGGCATAGTCGTCGCCGCCGGTGGTTCCCTGCGATACCGCCCTGACATTCATTTCCCAGGGATCATCCGCCAGGGTGACACCACGGGCCCTGGCCACCTCCCTGGCCTCGTTCATCATGTCAAACACCAGGTGTCCCAGATCCTCGAGATTGTCCTGCCGGGCAAAAGCGCTGATGTGAGGCAATCCGGTGATGGCGGCAATACTGTTAATGGCCGAATTGAAAATCAGCTTTGACCATTGATGCGGTAACAGATCTTCGTAGGCCTCGGCCTTGAGTCCGGATCGATTGAGCAACGCCTCGATCTCCCTGGCCGCTTCAAAATTCGCCGTACTTCCCGCCCAGGGGCCAATCCAGGTCGCGGTATCCAGCTCGTATTCGACGTGGGTGTCGGAATGGCGGGTGCCGCTCATGAAGGTCACGCCGGAAACGATCGGCCAGTCGCCGTATTTTTTGATGATTTCCTCGCAACCCAGGCCGTTCTGCACCATTAATATATGTGCGCCGGGAAAGTATCCCTGCAGACTTCCGGCGCTGGCCTCGACTGCGGCCGCCTTGGTGGCAATAATGACCAGGTCACAATCACCCAGGTCGGCAGGGTTGGTGGAAGCCAGTACCTTCGGATGCAGGCTGGACTTCCCGCTGACCCGCAGGCCTTCCCTGTTCAGGGCCGCAGCGTGTTCCTGCCGGCGCGTGAGCACGGTTGTCTCGACCACCGTTCCCAGGTGGCCCGCGAAGAGGCTGCCGATGGCGCCGGCGCCAACCACGCACACACGTTGCAGTTTCAAATGTTTACGCCCCCGGCGCGGCTATTGCGAAAATGTGAATCGATACCCGGAAGACGCGCAGCCATCACCACCCGGCCCCAACCGCTCAGCAATGGCGCCCGACGATCGCGCGAAATTCATCGTCGCTGATCAAACGGGCGTTACGGGTGGCAAGATCCTTGACTTCGGCCAGTATGCTGTCGCGCTTGTCCTGCGGAATATCCAGGCCGAGTTCTTCGGCTTTCAAATCAATACTGGCCAGACCACTCTTTTTACCGAGAACGATCCGGCGTTCAGCGGCCACCAGTTCGGCCGAGTACGGCTCGATGGCCTCGGGAATATGAAATTGCGACGCCACTGCGCCGCTTTCCCGGGTATAAAGATATTCGCCGACCACGGGCTTCCAGCCGTCCACCGTGTAATTGCCGGCTTTTTGCACCAGTGTTGAAATCTCGCGCGCCTTGCGCAGATCGATTTCGACCGGAACGTTGTAAAGACACTGCAGGGCCAGAGCAACTTCGCAGATATCCGCGTTGCCCGCGCGCTCGCCCATGCCGTTGATCGTGCCCTGTATCCAGTCGGCGCCGCCACGCACGGCGGCTACTGCCGAGGCCGTCGCCAGACCGAAATCATTATGTCCGTGCCAGTGCAGCGGTGTGCCGCCGTTCCAGGATTTTACTTCGCGGATCAGGTATTCAACCGCTTCCGGTGCACAGGCGCCGATGGTATCGACCACCGATATTTCATCGGCACCCGCTTCGATCGCCTCGGCATAGATATCCTTGAGAAAGCCGGGATCCGTGCGCGTGCTGTCGACGGCAAAAAAATTCACCGTTTTCATGCCGCTGTCTTTGGCGTGCCTGACCGCGGCAGTGACCCGTTCCCTGACCTTGTCGCGATCAAAACCGTAGGCTTTCATTTTCAGTTCGCTGGTCGATATCTCGATCAGGATATGCTCGGTCCCCAACTCGATATGGGCATCGATATCGGCCTGCATGCAGCGGGCAAACCCCCAGATTTCCGCGGACAGACCGGCATCCAGTATGCGCCTGACCGCCCGGGTGTCATCGTCCGAGACGCGCGGGAACCCCGACTCGATGCGCGAAACACCGAGTTCATCCAGCTTGCAGGCTATCTCGAATTTTTCGTCCGGACTGAAACACACACCGACAGACTGCTCACCGTCTCTCAGCGTGGTATCGTAGAAATGTATGGTCTTTGCATGATCGAAGGCTGACTGTATCTCATCGCGGCAATTCAGCTCGCTGGTCCAGATGCGGTCGCTCTGTATGCATGTGCTCATTCTGATACACTCGTCAAATTTGATTAAAATCAAACAGTTGTTGAATAAATACGGAATCGGACAGGATCGTCCCGGTATTGAAAAAATACTAGCTTGGCAACACGGATCCTGTCTTGACTGTCAGAGCCCAAACGGTTGACTGATAACGAGATACCGCCTCACCCCTTTTCTGTCCATGAACACCGCCCGTGCCATCATCATTACACAGTATGGCAGGCGCGGTGCGGGCAATATAAACAATTATCGGGGCTTTATGGATCATGGCGACCAAAGCGGTTCGAATGGCCGTTCCTGAAGAGCATGAACACATTTAACGATCAACTCGTCTCGCTGCCCGCGCCACTTCACGGCCGAGTATCAGCAATGTTGATTGATTACGCCCCGCCTTCAGGCCAGCGCAACCGGTCTGACGAGTGAGGCCTCGCCGCCGCGGATTTTCAATGGCAGAACGATCACAGTTGACAGATACGCACCATCCTTCGCCAGTTCTTCCAGGTTCAGGCTTTTCATAACGTAAATGCCCTTCTCTACCAGCAGGATACGATGGCTGGCAAAAGGTGCGGGGATGCCGATAGAGAGGTTATCGATACCCACCAGTCGCGGGGCCAGGCCGGCCAGCCAGCGGGCGGCATCATCATTCAAGCCCGCCCATTTATTCAGGTAGGTATCACTATCGGTCTCGAAGAACCTGCCGTAACCGGTACGGATCAGTACGCAGTCACCTGCATTGATCACGAGTCCATATTTTTCCATGGTCCCCGCAAGATCTTCCCCGCTGATGGGGTAACGCTCCGGCAACAGGTCCATACCTTTATAAGCCGGGACATCGAGCAACACCGCCCGCAGGATCAGGGGCGGCACGCTTTCCAGGCTGTGCAGGGGTTCCGGCAGGTCCTTGAAACCTGTATCTCTCTGGTAGGGTGTGACATCGATCCCCTGGACCTTGTTATCCTGTGACATGTGGATCGGCAAATCGAAATGCGTGCCGGCATGATGCGAGGTGATCATCAGGCTGATGGCGTCGGAAAAACCCGGTTCGATGCCCATTTCATCGAAGGTCTTCCTGACATATTCATGGTACCGGTAGAGGTAAGACTGGAACGGAGGGTCAAACGGATGCACCGGCATACCATTCCAGTAGGGCTGGCCGAGATCGTATTTCCTGGCGCTGTTCAGCAGTTCATGCAACTTATCAGCCATGGGCAACACCCTGCATTAGCGGGAATCTGAAGGCATATTCAACAGCGAACATTCTTGGTTCTCCGGTTCGTTTGGCTGCCTGGCCGGTTTACACATTAACATGCAGGCGACTGCAAAATTGCTTTATCGATGATCGCGCCCTGATGCGTCGCGGATGGTGCCGTACAGGGATCTTCTATACATGTGTTCCTGATCCGTGTGCAGTCGGGAACCATACAAGCAGACCGTATGCGGCAGGGATGCCGCATCCGAGCTACAGGGACGTATTTACCGCGTGTCTGCGTTATGGTTTCCGACTGCACACGGATCAGGGTCAGGTATTTAGTTCGGCAGATAACTGCTTTTCATGTCCGGTTCATTGTACGGCGTTTCCAGCACGTCATACAGCGTGTTTCTCTGAACCGGCCTTCGGTCATGATCGCGGATCAATGCCTGCATATCGGCCACTGAAAACTCCTGGCCGTGCACGGCGCCGGCCGAACGGCTGATGCTTTCATACATCAGTGTTCCACCCAGATCATTGACTCCGGCGCGCAGACAAACATCAAGTCCGGCCGCGCCGAGTTTCACCCACGAGGCCTGGATATTGTCAATGCGTGTATGCAGGACCAGTCGGGCGACGGCATGCATCAATACGGTTTCACGCAAGGTGGGACCCCGCCGGGCCCGGCCCTTGCGGCTCAATGGCGCCGACATATGCACGTACGGCAGGGGTACAAACTCGGTGAACCCTCCTGTCTCTTCCTGCAGGTTCCTGATGTGGATCAAGTGCCTGGCCCAGTATTCCGGTGTCTCCACGTGACCGAACATGATGGTGGCCGTCGTTGCCAGACCGGCTTTATGCGCGGTCCTGACCACGTCCAGCCATTGCGCCGTATTGATCTTGTCAGGACAGATAATGGCACGGATCTCGTCATCCAGGATCTCGGCGGCGGTACCGGGCAGACTGCCAAGGCCGGCATCCTTGAGTTGCATGAGATATTCACGCCGGTCCAGGTTGACGGTTTCCGCGCCATGGGCTATCTCCAGCGGTGAAAAAGCGTGTATATGAATAGCGGGTTGTGCCTGTTTAACGGCACGGACAATGGCAAGATAGGTATCCCCGGTATAATCCGGATGGATGCCTCCCTGCAGGCAGACCTCGGTTGCCCCCCTGGCCCAGGCATCGCACACCCGTTGCCGGATCTCGGCAAGACTGAGCATATAACCGGGCTCACGCAGGTTATCGGCCACCCGGCCCTTGGAAAAGGCGCAGAAGCGGCAGCCAAAATAACAGATGTTGGTGTAATTGATGTTGCGGTTGACCACGTAGGTCACCGCATCGCCGTTGACCTCTCGCCGTAATTCATCGGCGGCGCGGCAAACAAGCCTGAAGTCCCGTTCACGCGCGGCAAACAGGCGCACGATTTCCTTCTCGCCCAGGGCCTTGCCGCGGCAGGCCTTGTCAATGATCAGACCGATATCGCTTATATACGCCGGGACGACAGTATTCGGCGTGACCAGCGTGGTCACCGGCCGGTCGGAACCGGCATACCACTGGTCGCCGCGGGCATAACCCTCTGCATCCACGCTGCCCAGCACGTTGCGGTGCAGCTGTGGATCCACCCACTTATCGAGTTCGTGCACATATTCGGGATAGATCGGCAAACGGGCAACCAGGTGCTTGCCACGCATCTCGGTCACATTGCGCAGTTCATCCAGGTGCGGCCAGGCGGCCTCCGGGTTAACGTGATCCCGGGTAACCGGCGAGACGCCACCCCAGTCATTGATCCCGGCGTCGATCAACTGCGGCAACCCTTCCGGCATCAGGTTCGGTGGCGCCTGTATGTTCATCCGCGCCCCGAAGATCACCCGGGCAACGGCAATGGTCCAGAGCAGGTCATCCAGATCCGGTTCCGGCGCATTGGCCATCCTGGTGCCGGGCTTGCGGCGGAAATTCTGGATGATGATTTCCTGCAGGTGATCATCGGCCTCGTGTAACTCGCGCAAGGCGAGCAGCGATTCGATCCGCTCACGGCGGGTTTCACCGATACCGATGAGGATCCCGGAGGTAAACGGCACCCGCACACTACCGGCGGCGGCAATACTGCCAAGGCGGGTCACCGGGTTTTTATCCGGGGAACCGTAATGAGGCCCGCCTTTTTCACACAACCGGGAGGCAATGCTTTCCAGCATCAGGCCCTGGGATACGGAGACCCGGCGCAAATGCAACAAATCACCGCGGCTCAGCACGCCCGGATTCAAATGCGGCAACAAACCGGTTTCCTCGAGCACGCGCTCCGCGACCGCGGCAAGATAGGACACCGTGCTGTTATGGCCGAGCCTGTAAAGCTGGTCACGGGCGGCCTGGTAACGCAGGCCGGGCTTGTCGCCGAGGGTAAACAGGGCCTCGTAACAACCCGCCTCTTTACCGGCATGGGCGATCTCCAGCACCTGTTCCGGGCTCAGGTAGGCCTGCTGCAGTTTTTTCGGCGATTGCGCGAACGTGCAGTAATGACACACGTCCCGGCACAGCCGGGTCAGGGGTATGAAGACCTTGGGGGAATAACTGATGATGTCGGGGTGACCGCCGTCACGAATCAGGGCGGCGCTGTTCGAAAGCTGTTTCAGATCGTCATAGCCGGCAAGCAACAGGGCCTCTTCCGCGCCGGGCCGTTCACCCTGCTCTGCCCTGGATAAAACCGATCTGGCTGTTTTCATCACCTTCAGACTGTTATTCAACCACTCCACATAATGTGATCATGGTCTGAATATAAACTTTTATGATATCGAGCATATCACCAATATGCACCGCTTCGCCCTGGTGGGTCGAGAATCCACCGCCGCCGCTACGGATGCGTCCGGCCGACCCGTAATTCACCGTCGGGATGCCGTAACGGTTCATGTGCGCCGCATCACTGTACCAGGTTTCGATACCCGTCTCCGGCGCTTTGCCCAGTTGCTGCGTATGCGCCTCGGTAATGGTGCGTATCAGCTCATGGTCGTCCGCAATCGACGTGCCGGGGGCGGAGACAAAAATATCCGCCCGGGTGCCTTCGAGTTCCGGGTGCTCCCCGACCACTCGCCTGATGACATCCCGCACTTCATTGTACGCCTCGACGGGCAGGCTGTCGGGCAGCGTGCGCACATCCATGTAAATGCAGCAGTTATCGGGTGTGCGGGCGCCGCGCCAGGGCCATCCACCCTCGATGGCCGACACATTCACGCGCGGCTGGAAATCCCCAACGCTGTTGCGCCGGCAGTAATCCGGTATCCACTCATGAATGGCATCCAGCACCATGCGTGACTTGTTAATCGCGTTAGTGTCGACATTGGACCAGGCAGTGTGGATGAGGCGGCCGGGCACCGTGATTTTGATCCAGGTCGTGCCGCAGTGACGCGGGATCAGCATCATGTTGGTGGGTTCACCCAGAATGCAGAAATCCGCCACGGCGCCGTGGGTAATGGCGTACTTGGTACCGACGCCATAGCCCTGGTATTTGCGGCCCTCGTATTCATTGACGGGAGATTTTTCGATCTCGCCGGCCACACCGGCAATGACAATGTCACCGGCGAGCGTAATACCGGCCTTCTGTATGGCCTCGCTGGCCACGATATAGGTACCCATGGCGCTTTTCATATTGAAAGAACCCATGCCATAGATCCACTCATCATCGATGAGGGTCGCCTTGCACTCATAACCGATGCCACGGTGCGCCTGTTCCGGGCCGAACGAGGTATCGAGGTGACCGTTGAACATCAGCGACTTGCCGCCACCCCGACCCTGTAAACGGCCGATAGCATTATAACGATCATCGCCAATCGGTTGCAGGGTGGCATCGAAACCGGCCGCCTGTAATTCCGCATAAACCGCGTTGGCCATGTCTTTTTCCTCGCCCGTGGGGCTGGGAATATCGACCAGGTCCATGACCAGTTTGATCAGGCGTTCCCGATCTACATGTTCAATCGCCCTGGCGGCGAGTTCGCTGTACTGCTGGTTTGACATACGTTAATCCCCTGTTGATTTATTACTGGTTGTCATGGTGCCGTTACACGATGCGGGTGGTGAGCGTGCCGAGTTCGGCAACCGTGGCATCGATCACATCGCCCGGTTTTAACCAGACGGGATTTTTCATCCCGGCAATCACACCGGGAGGACTGCCACTGGTAATGACGTCACCGGGATACAGCCCCATCAGCGACCACCACGAGACCAGCTCGGCGGTTTTGTAATGCATCATTTTTGTATTCGAATCCTGCCGCAGCTCGCCATTGACCGTGAGTTTCATATCCAGGTTGTGCGGGTCGGACAATTCATCCGGGGTAACCAGTAACGGTCCCAGCGGACAGGAATTTTTGAAGCTCTTGCCCATCAGGATCACCTTGTTGGAATGCTCCCTGGCCTGAATGTCGCGGGCGGACAAGTCATTGAATATCGTGTAACCGGCCACGTAATCCATGGCCCCGGCGGAACTGACCTCAAAGGCCTCTTTGCCGATGACAATGGCGATTTCGATTTCATAATCGAGCTGTTTGGTAAACCTGGGTATGGCCACGCCGCTGTCGTGGGCACAGACCGAGGACGGCGCCTGTAAAAAACCGGTCGGATGTTCAAAGTGAAAATCTTTCCAGTTATGCGACTCCCACTCCGGATCGTTCCAGGTGGTCAACTCGGCGAGATGGGAATCAAAATTACACGCGGTGTGAATGATCTTGCCGGGCCGGGGTACGGGCGCCAGCAATTCAATCTCGTCCGGCGCATAAACATAGCGCGCGCCGCTGCGGGAATGCAGTTCAGCGGCCGGGGTCGAGGTCAGTTCGCCCGCCGTCCTTTGCAGCAGTTCCCTGGCCGTGTTCATGGCCTCGTCACCGCGGTTGAGAAATTCGGTCATGGAATCCGGCAAGTCACCGCCCGACAACTCGTATAAATCCACATAGCTGTTGTCGAGACAGGCGCCGATGGTGGTGTTAGCACCCGACCTGATTTTGAACGTTGCCAGTCTCATCGGCCGTCCTCTACACGCTTGCCGCTTTCAGGTGCGGCACGACTTCCTCGCCCATCAGGCGGATGGTTTCCAGGTTGTCCTCCTCGGTTTCACCGACGACTTCCAGCAACGGCAGGTTGAGCCCGGCGTCGACCAGTTCCTGGGTGATTTCCAGGCATTCTTCTGGCGTTCCCGATATAACGGTGAACCTGCGCATCATTTCGTCGGTGACCAGGTGTGTAACATTGTCCTGGGTGCCTTCCTCGATGGCCTTGCGGAACGGATCCCAGGTTGAATCCGGCAGTCCGGATCCGGCGAGGATGACATCGTTCTTGATATTGCGGATCTTGTTGACTATGTAGGTGCCGGTGTAGGAACGGGTGGCGTTTTTCGCCTTGCCGCCATCCCTGGAACAGGCACAGAGGATCACCCCGCCCACCGGGAAATCCGCCGGCAGAGTGCGCCCGGCTTTCGCGGCCCCGGCGTCCATGTTATCCCGTGCGTACTTGACAAAAGCAGGCGAGGTCAGACCGGCAAGCAACATGCCGTCGCTTTCGCGGCCGGACAGTTTTTGCATGAAAGGACCGGTGGCGCCGACATAGATCGGGATCTCGGTGCGCAATCCGTCCGCGGCCCGGTCATAGGCCGGCATGGTGGATTCATAGTATTCGCCCTTGTAACTGTAAGCCTCGCCACTGAACACCCGGCGCATGATTTCCATGGCTTCATGATGCACCTTCACCGGGCGCAGTTTCTCGATATCGTATTCCAGGTATTCTATTCCGACCTTGCCGACACCGATGCCCATGATGAAACGGCCGGCGGATAATTCATCGATGGCCGCGGCCTCCGATGCCTGTATCGTGGGGTGACGCATGTACGGAGAGGTAATGCCCAGGCCTATGGGTATTTCACGGGTCGCCATGGAAACGGCGGCCAGGGTGGTAAAACATCCGCGCGGTTCCAGCCCGTACTGGCGGAACCAGTGATAGGCTTCGGCAATCCAGAAACCACCCGTCAGGTTCGAGGCCTCGGTCTGGGCGGCATATCTTTGCATGGCGGACAAAGGTTCATAGGATTTGAAGATCACACCCGCTTTCGGTTGCACAACGTCGTTCATGTCAGATTCCTCCCGGAATTCACAGGTCACCGGCCGGCAGCCGGCGGAAAAAAAGAATTGTCATGCCGATATAGTAGTACGGCCGTACGGGGCCGTCTTGACCTGGGATGTTTGAGCAGTTGACTGCTAGCGCATGCGCGCTCCGGGTTACTGCCGGGAGGATTCCGACTGCCTGGCCCGTTCGCGTAATCCGGTGGGTGAAATACCGAAACGGTTGCGGAATGCACGGCTGAAATGCGCCGAATCGCTGAAACCGCGGCGAAATGCGATCTCACTGATCCTGGACTGCTGTTGTGAAGGATCGAGCAGATCATTGCGCGCCGCCCGCAAGCGCCGTTCCCATACCCACTTCAGAACCGTGGTCCCCGAATCCCTGAACAGACTGTGCAGATAGCGGGTGGAGATATTGTTGGCCCTGGCGACCTTGTCCGGGGTCAGATCCGAGTCCATGAAATTTTCTTCCAGGTATGTGTAGACCCGGTTTAACAGGGCCGATTGCCGGGTTGCCGGCTTGATTTCACTGGATTTGACCGATGAGCGGGTCAGGGCCCCGGTCAATTCGAGCAGGCTTTGAGTCAGTGTGTATTGCTCCGTGATCGACAGGGTTTGAGCCTCGAAGGCAACCGATTTCAACAACTCGTTGACGATGTGGCCGAGACCTTCACCGGGCAGGTTGCCGATAACAACGTTGCGGCTGCAACTCAGCAACCTCTCGCGAAAAACCTCATCCGGTATGCGTACAATCAACCTGCGACTGGGAATTTCATACCTGATCGTGTACGGCAACGCCCCGGCCATCAGGGCCAGCTGGCCGGGCAGCAACTCGTAATCAATATCCGCCTGATGTATCCGGGCACGGCCATGGAGTAGTGTCGTCAGAAAATAATCCTGGTTGTTATCCTGGCTGATATGGTTTGGATTACGCTCGATGGTAACCGGGTCAATCTCGATGTCATAAACAGTCAAGCCTCCGGGCAGTGCGAACTCCTTGCAGGCAAAGTTGGTAAAATCATTATCCGGAAATTGCATTGCATCCACCTGGATAATGGCGTTGCGAATGTTTTCCTTCAATGCCTTGAGGTTGTTATCGGTTTTCTGTTTCCGGCTACTGGCCATATGACTGTTACACCCTGCTCCTGTAATCAGTTTCACGTTGCAACAGGTTGACTGCCGGGTTTATGCATACAAACCCCGGGTCAATCGGGATTGCCCTGTTATCGGATTTACTCAAAACGGTTTTGCAGCGCCTCTATCGCCTCGGGAGTATCGACATCATACACAACTCCGGGGTCTTCCATGGGTACTTCATGGACAACCTCCTCATGCCGGATCAGCAGTTGCCTGGCCCCGATATCGCCTTCAAGCTGCAGCATCTCCCGGATAAACCGGCGCGACCACAAAACCGGATGCCCGCGTTTGCCCTGGTATGTCGGCAAGCATATTTCATGGCATGCCCCCGGATCATGGTTCGCAATCAACAGGTTGATGCCGCGGCGTGTGACCAGGGGCATATCCGCAAGGCAGATCATGACGGCGTCGGTTTCCCCGCTCGCTGCCAGCAGACCCGCCGCCAGCGAAGTGCTCATGCCCTGGTCATAATCCGGGTTGGATACGAAGCGGATGTCCCTGTCCTTCAGGGCTGACCTGATCCTGTTCTCTTCAAAACCGGTGACAACAATTATTTCCCTGACCTCGGATTCAAGCAGGGAATCGACGATATACCGGATCATCGGCCGGCCACCCAGCTCGATTAACAGTTTGTTTGTCGCACCCATACGGCTGGACTGGCCCGCAGCGAGCACGACCGCGGTAACATGGGTTGCCTTGTTAGCAGACTTCCCGGATCGTAACTGCCGTGGCCGTGCACTTTCGCTAACCTCCTTCAACAGTCCGCCAATACCCATTCGCATAATGTCACTGGATGTAACCGGGATACGCGCAAGCAACCTGTTCAGCACCAGGTCAAAGCCATTGGCTTTTGGTGATCGTGCACAGCCCGGCATGACAATAACGTATTTATCGGCAATCCGCGCCAGTAACAACTGGTTTCCCGGCTCCACCGGCATGCCGAAATGCAGTATTTCACCACCGCACTCGACGATCGCGGCCGGAATCGTATCGCGGCGATCAGCAACCGCGGTCGCCCCCGTGACAATGATCATATCGATGTCATCAACCAGCATCTCCCCAAGCGCCGCTCCGACCTCACCTGCTTCGTGCTGACAGCGAGTTTCCCTGTGAATACGGCTGTTCATAACGTCCAGCCGGTAAGACAACACCTTCGCGGTTTTATCGAGAACCTCATTCCTGAGTCCGCTGACCCGGGTTTGCACAAGTCCGATGGAATGGGCCGCGTATTCAGCCACTCGTATGACATCGCCATCACTGCCGGCAATATCCAGGCAGGCATCCAGTACCGGGCGTGGCGCCGCATAGGGTATGATCTTGATGGTGGCAACCAGTTGCGATTTACGGACCTGAACGAAAGGTTGCAGAACCGCCAGGGTGCAGGATTCATGCACCATATTGATCCTCTCCAGCACTTCCCTGTTGACGACCAGCAGGCCATCGGCGGCGGCACGCAGATTACAACGGCCCGTTGCCGGTTTCTCTACCCGAACATTTTCTCCTGCCACCGCCCTGGCAAGCGTTTCGGCGGCGAGATCCTCCGTCACATCATCTTCGTCCGGGATGGCGACCATGACATAACGATAACCGTTTCTTGCCAGCGCCTCGATTTCCGCACTGCCAAGCAAGGAACCTTTTCTCAGTCTCCCGCTATCAAGATTCAGGCTATGGGCAAGGATCGTATTGCCGGCCTTATCCAGTGAAATTTCCCTGAACTCCATTGCTACCTCGAATCTTTATGCTGAATACACTAACAACCCGCTGTACGGATTGGCGCAAGGTACACGGGCGGCATGTATATTCATTACCGGCAAGCAGCCCGGTATTGCAGTCAGCCATTGCCCTGCAAATTACAGGTGACAAACCGCGGTTTGAATATGGTGACCCAGGAAGTGACCAGGAAAACCGCGGCCAGGGCGTTCAGTATCAACATAACACACAGCAACAATGCGGCATCGGCCTGGAAGCGCAGTGTGGAAATGAATACCCACATGATCACTCCACCGATGAGAGTCAGTGCGGTAAATCCCACGGCCACACCGGTCGTGCTGATGGCGCGGACGACCGCATCGGATATATCAATGCAACCGGAGGCCTCTTCCCGGATTCGATCCATTATATAGATGGAATAATCGATACCCACGCCTATACCCACGGCGATGATCGGCACGGTGTTTACATTGATACCGATGCCGTTGATACCCATGTAGGCATAGGACAGGGTAGTGGCAAAGGTCATGGCAAGAACAATCAGAAACCCGGCGTGGAATGACCAGTAAAACAGGGTTACAAAGACAAAAATCAGGAACAGAACCAGAGGAATAACGATAAGATTGGTTCTGTAGGCCGCCTCATTGATAGCCGCCGTAACACCTATCGTACCTCCGGCCAGTTTTATCTCCAGGTTTTCAAAATTATTACCAAATTCGCCGATCCATGCTTTTACCTGGTGGATCGCCCTTCTGATGGTTTCACCCTTGTGATCCTTGTAATAAAAAACCATATTCGCATTCTGCTCATCGGCATCGAGAAACTCGAGCAATGCCCCCTGGATCGGACTTGCCATCATATAGGCAAACATCAATCCGCCTACATAGGAAGGGTCATCCGGGACCTGTAGCCAGCGCGGATCATTATTGTGAAGTATGCGGTTTACCGTAACGATCAGATCCGGCAATCCCTTGGCGCCGCCCATTTCAGGATCATAGAGCATATAATTCTGGAAATGCCGCAGTGCATTGATAATCTCCGGCTGCTTCAGGCCATGTGCCTGCTTTGTCCTGGCGATGATGAACAATTCTTCCGAACCGGGAAATCGATCATTAATCTGTTTCGAGGATACATTGTAATCGTGGTCATGATAGAGCAGGGGTGAACCGGGTTCCGCTTCGCCAATCTGCACCCATGATGAAAAATATCCGCCAACCACGAGGAGCGCCGCCGAGATAAACAGGATAACAATGGCTCTTCTGCGGTTACTCACTGCCAGGGCTATCTTCGGAAACAGCCTCCTGATCAAGCCGGTGCGCATTCCGGTTTCCGCGGGCTCGGGTAATACGGATAGCAGTACAGGCAGGGTAATGAGCACGGTAAAGATCACACTGAAGGCCCAGAGTGACGCATAATGGGCCAGCTTGTCATTTATGGGGACCGAACCCAGTGAGATAAGCAACAGGCCAATAGCGTCGGAAATCACACCCAGGCTGCCCGGTCTGAACAGGCTGTTGAATGTTTTACGTGCCGCCAGTTCACTGTTTTCACAATCATCCAGTTCCAGGTAATAACGCTCAACAATCTGGATTCCATGTGACATTGCCCGGGCCGAAATCAGAAACGGTATTACCATCATCAACGGGTCGAGGTTATAGCCGAGCAGCGAGAGTATTCCTATCCCCCAAATTGATGTCAGTATAATGCTGCCTATGGGCAGAATGATCCCGTACAGCCGCCGGAAGTAAACCACCAGCAGGCACAGCATTATCAGTACGGTGTAGAGAAAGATTTGCAGTATTTCGCCAACATAACTGCTCACCCAGCCAACCAGCACCGGTTGACCGGTTGCGTAAATATTGATGTTATCGGCCTGTTCTGTTTCGCGGATTTTTTGCAGGCCGGTGAAAACCCGCTGATAATCCAGTTCGCCTTCAAGCAGGGTGCCCTTGATCAGGGCGGATTTGAGATCGGGTGAAACCAGCAGTCCATAGACCCGCTGATTGGCAATCACATCATCGCGCATCTCTTTCAGTTCTGCATCGGAATATCCACCCTTGTTGGGATCATAGTGGGGTGTGGACTTCACATTACCGACTTCACTCAGCCAGATCTTTCTGGTCGTACGATGGGTCAGGCTTTCGACCAGGTTATGATTGATGAACGGTAATTGATCGACCGCCTGGGTAATCCGGTGGATGCGATCCAGTGTTTCGTTGCTAAAGATCGTTCCATCCTCAACCTCCACGGAAATGATGATGTTATTGGCGCCACCGAAAGTGTCGCGGATCTCGTTGTGCAGTTTGATATACGAGTGTTCCTGGGGCAGCAAGTCCGCAAAATCCGATACCATTCTGACCGCCGGTATCTGGTAAGCAAAAAACAGCGTAACCAGCATAACCAGCGACAGCACCCGGAACGGGTATTTAAATACCAGTAAATCGATCTTGTACAACTGCTGGACGAATTTATTCAACACTGTTCTCCAGACTCGGTTTTCACGGGAAACTTATACTAATCCAGCCTGATTTTATGCACAGCCCCGGCGCCACCGGCAATCAGGATTGACTGGTCGTTCAAAGACTTTACTGCTCTCAGATAAAAACGAATCGGAAGCTTGTGATTACGCCTTTCCCATTCGCCGTTTGCATATTCGAGTAACAGGCCATTATCACCCACGGCATAGAGGCCGGAACCGTTGGCACCGATGCCATATACCGGTATGTCCACATCAGTTGTTTGATCCTGCCAGCTGTTAGCGCCATCGGATGTATGTAATATCCTGCCGCGCAAACCGACAGCCCAGCCATGTTGCTCATTATCAAAATGGCAATCCTGGGGATAAAACTCACCTGGCAAGGGCTGCATATACTCCCAGTTCTCACCCTTGTCTGTTGTCTTCAATACGGTACCGAACTCACCGCAGGCATAGGCGGTGGATTCATCGATGAACTGTATCGACGTCAACATCAGGTCTTCATCCAGGGATTTGATCTGCCAGCTCTCGCCGTTGTCATGACTGGAAAGGAAGGTAGAGAAACTCCCGACCACCCACAGATGGTTGTCCGGGTCACAACTGATAGCCAGCGGTGTTTCCTCCGTCGCCAGCGGTTTTTTACGCCAGTTCTCACCGTCATCATCACTCACCCAGATATGACGGGAAAAATCGAGAATGGCATAAGTACCATTGGCGCAGGCGGTCACATCAATCAGCGCCGGATAGTCCGGCAGAACCTGTCTTGACCAGGTCTCGGCCGTATCCGTGGAGGTCAACACGACACCGCCGGATCCGACTACGACAATTGATTGCCTGTTTCCCGCTACAGCCTGGAAATGATCGAACCTTGCAACCGGCCGGCTGCGTTGCTCGTTAACGCCCTCGAGATTCAGCGGAGCCTCACAGGAACTCAACACCAGCAAGGCAATAACCGTGACCAGGCGTTTTATCAAGTCACAATGGCAAGCGTATTGACGCATCACAGCAAAAACCGGTATCGTCGACATAAATAATCTCTTTGTTTCATTTCTATCCCGGAATCGAAAGAATACAGGTTTTTATTCTGATAGATTCTGAAAAAACCACCTGACGTTTTTCAGCAGACTCAAAGAAACCTCGAATATATTTTCCCCGAAAACCAGTATCTTGCAGGCAATGATTCCGGCCTTTCATGCCATCAAGGCGAGCAATTGACACTCAGGCCAGGTATTTTCAACCGCCCACCAGGCCGCGCCTGTCAGGCATCAAGCCCGTAAAATCTGCTGTTATAGTTGCCAATGCCCGCTCAACCATACGGCATCGTATGTATGATAGGTAACAACTTTATGGATAGCAAGTGGCAATACTGCGTTCAATAATAAACAACAATACACACTGCGGAATTTTCAGGAACAATGTCAGGAGCATATGACCGGCATATCTCAATGCCTTCCAGACAGTCATTAATTATTATTACCAGATGCAATGATGAACAGCGGGATATATCTGTCAGCGACAGTCACATAATATCCGGGGCCAGGCCTTTGGTACCCGGCCAATCGTGATAAGGCGGCTGCTCGCCGTGTGCAATCGCCGGATCCACAGTTTGCGGTCAGTTACCTGGGGTGTAATACCGGGGTATGGCCGACTTATGCACACGATGGCTCCAGCCTCTCCGGGGGCCAGCTTGTGATCGAACAGCCAGCCTGAACTTCCCGCCAGGGAAACCGGGGAATATGCACATGGAATAACAATAGCCGATCCCTAAAGCTTCAATACAACCGTGCCGATAACGCTCTGAACGAATTGTCAAATAAAATCATGGAATTAACGACATGTCTCTGTGGAGCCTGAAAAACAAAAAAGTCCTGATCGTCGAGGATTTCCAGGAAATGCGCGCCATGCTGCGATCGATACTGGAGCCCCTGACTCCGGCGTTGATCCAGCTTGCACAGAATGGTGAAGATGGCCTGGAACTGATGGAAAACCAGTCATTCGACATCGTGTTCTGCGATTACAACCTTGGTAAGGGCAAGGACGGCCAGCAGGTACTGGAAGAGGCCAGACACCGCCGGCTGATCAGTTATGCAACCATCTACATCATGGTCACCGCCGAAAACACCTCGGAAATGGTCATGGGCGCCATCGATTACATGCCGGATGATTATATCTCCAAACCTTTCAACCGTATGGTCATACAAAGCCGGTTAAAAAAAATCATGGATAAAAAGTCCAATCTCATCGATATATCCGGGGCCATGGCTGACAACGATTACAATCGTGCCCTGTCGCTCTGCGACCAGTTACTGGCGCAAAAACCGGCCAACCAGATGGATATATTGAAAGCCCGTGGCGAGATACTGCAGAAACTGGGCAGATTTGATGAAGCGAGTGAATTTTACGAGGACATCATCGAGGAAAGGGACATCCCGTGGGCCTACATGGCGCTGGCCAGAACCCGGTTTCTGCAGGAACACTATTCTGAAACACTGGAAATACTCGAACAACTGATACGGGAAAACCCCTCCAATGTCGCCGCCTACGACCTGATGGCACAGACCTACGAGCGCATGGGGGAACTCAACAAGGCCCAGAATACACTGACCACGGCGGTCAGCAAATCGCCCAAGTCATTGTCAAGACAGCGCCACCTCGCTGAAATCGCGGTATCGAACGGTGATTACGAAATCGCAAAAAGCGCCTATGAACATGCCCTCGCCGTCGGCCGGCATTCCTGTTTCAAGCAGGCCGATGATTACGCCGAACTGGCCAGGACCCTGGTAAAAACCGGCAATACCGATGAAGCGGTCAAAATAGCCAACAGGATTCGCGGCGACTTCAAAGATGATCCCGGCGCCGGCATGGTTGCGGCCATAACCGACAGTATGGTTCTAACAGAAAAGGGAGACACGGAAGCCGCCGCAAAGACACTGCAATCAGCACTGGAATTATACCGGCACGAAGCCGGTAAACTGTCCGTCAACTCCGCCCTGGCTCTTACCGGTCTGTGCCTGTCGCATAACATGGCGGACCAGGCCGATGAAATCACCAAACACCTGGTCAGCAACCATCATGATGACAAGGTGCTGCTGGAAAAAACCAAACAGGTGTACTCGGACGCCGGCCGTTCGGATTCCGGCAATGATCTGGTTGAAAAAATCAAATCCGAGGTCGTGGATTTGAACAACAAGGGCGCGCAGTTACTCCAGGAAGGCAGGCTGGAGGAATCGATTGAACTGTTCATGAAAGCCGCCAACGGCATGCCGGATAATGTCGTCGTCAATCTCAATACGGCCTACTCCGTCATCATGCAAATGAAAAAAACCGGCAAAGTCAAAAAATACATGGCGCGCGCGCGCAAATACCTGGAGCGGGTTCACCAGCTTGATCCAGGCAACAGGAAATACCCGGAATTACTGGACATGATCCGGAAAATTTCCGATCAGCGTGAAGCAGCCTGATCAGGAGGCGGCCTGAACCATGCAAGAACTGTCCGAATTTGACTATTCCACACTGCTCGCGAGCTCCATCCACGAGGTGAAGAATTCGCTGAACATGTTGTTGAATACGATCGATAATGTTTCTGGCAGCTGTGATAATCATCATTGTGGAACCCGCGAGTCGCTGTCATATATCAAGTATGAGGGCACACGCATCAGCGATGACCTGATCGAGTTGCTGGCCATATACCGGATCCGCAACAACCAGTACATGGTTAATATCGATGAACATTCCGTATCCGCTTTTCTCAACGAGATCCTGATGCAACACGAAACCACTTTCCGCTACAGAAACATTCAGCAAAGCCTTGATTGCAGCGATGACCTGATCTGGTATTTCGACCGCGACCTGTTATCGGTGGTAATGAGTAATGTCATCAACAATCTCTATAAATACACCAGGGACAGACTGGAAATCAGCGCCGATCAATCCGGCGATTACCTGCTCATCCAAATACGGGACAACGGCGAAGGTTATCCTGATTGGATGCTGAGTCCGGAAACCACACAAAAACAGGCGTTGCGCACGGATATGGCCGGCACCGGACTGGGTTTGTATTTCTCGAGGCTGGTATGCGGTATACACAAAAACAAGGGCCGCGAAGGCTACATCACCACGACCAATGACGGCATAGAAGGCGGCGGCTGTTTTTCCATCTACCTGCCGTAAACTATTCCGCCAGATTCAAAACGCTGTCTGAATATGCGTTCCGGAATATTATTCAACCTGTCGGCACTGTAATCCTGAAGACCACCGCCTCGGCAGTATCCAGGTTTTCTGCTGTGATTGTCCCGCCATGAAACTCGGCAATCAGCCTGGCGATATAAAGACCCAGACCCAGGTGCGGCGTGTCGTCTTTCTGCTTGCGCATGGAAGTCATGGAGTTGAACAACTGTTTTTCCATACCGGAGGGAATGCTGGAGCCGTAGTTGGTGATCGACAGCTCCAGTAGCTTGCGCTTGCGGGAAAGCGTGATTTCTATGGGCCGGTCACCACTGCTGAATTCCACGGCATTACCGACCAGCTTGTCGAGCATCTGCACGAACAGATCCGGGGATATTCTGGCAGTACTGTCAGTATTACCGGGTGTAAATACAAAACGCTGATCGGGATATGCCGCGGTATAACCCTGAACGCAACCGTCGAGAAGGTCATCGAGGTTAACACTTTCAAACTCCGTTGATTGAATGGCCTGTTCGAGGCGCGCCGCTTCGCTGAGCCTTGTGACCAGCATATTCAGACGGCGTATCCCTGCCTGTGCCCGTTCGATACAGGTTTGCTGTTCAGCATAACTCTCCGCGCCATGCTGCAGGTTATCCAGTGACGATTGCACCACGGCCATGGGTGTACGCAATTCATGCGAGAGCTTGCCGGAAAGCCCTTCCAGGTAATCGTGGTACTGGCGCAGGCGATCGACGATATCGACGTAATGCTCGGAGAGTTCTGTAATTTCATCGGCGCCGCCCATGGGCGCCAGTGTCCCGGTAACGCGGCCGTGTTCATCGACGGCAGCATCGACCTGGCGCCGTAACTTGCGCAGGCGCAGTGACAGGTGGGTGGCAAACGCCAGTAACAGTATCGTAACCACGAGAAACACCAGAAAGGTTTTATTAAAGAGGTTGCTCATGGCCTCGCGCTGCACCAACTGTATGCGATGACTGGTTTCCTCCATCATCACCACACCGTCAATGAGGTTGCCGTTGAACACCGGCACCGCGGCGGACACCACGGCGGTTTGCCGGTTCGGCGAACGCCAGTGCACGGTACTGTTTGCTGCCAGGGCCTGTTGAACCTCGTCACTGTCAAGACGCGATTGCCCGGCCCGATCATCATGAAATCGTGCATCCACATCGGGCAACAGCCACTCATAGAACAGGTTCCATGACTCGCTGCCCGCGGGCCTGGCCAGTTCACCGCTGACGGCAAGTACCTGGCCTTTGCTGTCCAGAACCCAGACCCGGCGGCCGCGCAATTCCGCATTATCCCTGAGGATGGCATGAATGGCCGTGGACTGTTGCAACAACACATTGGGTTGCGTCGCGGTCATGATGCCGGCCGAACCAATGGTGATTTGCCCGGCGTGGCCGCCACGGGTAAAACTGTCGGTGACCAGCACGCCAAGCCGGTCGCCAAGCATGTATTCGGGGATCCGCACTTCGAGCACATAACCCTGTTCCGTTTCCTGCCATGCACTGTGTATGTTGGTAATGTAAGTACGCGTCAGTGTCGACTCGGAAAATTCAAAAAACGGATCGTCAGGATGGTATTCCTGCAATCGGAAGGGAAACATGGCGCCCGGAGCTTCGGGTGAAAAATACGCCGTTTGCACATGTCCGTACTGATCCTCGAACACCAGGCTGACGTAATCACCGTTGATACCGGTGCCGGCATCGGGTGTGTTGTAGCGGACCTCGCGGTCATTGACCTGCAGTAACAAATAGACCTGTCCCGAGTGCCGCGCCATCAGGGTGCTGAAAAATACCGGGGCCGCATCACCGGAAGCGCCTTTCGGCCGTGCATAATGATTGGACCAGTCGATATACATCGACCAGTCATTCACGTAACCGTCGATCTGCATCGGATGGCGGATATCGTGGATAAAAATCGCCGGCTGGTCGTTGTCGTAGATACGGTGAAACAGTTCCGGATGATTGTGCAGAGGCGCGGCCGTGGCCCGGGCGGCGTCCAGCAACGACTGTTCGAGGCTGTCCTGGAGAAAGCGCTCCATTTCCTGCAGGTATTGCAATCCGACATAGGGAATGCTCAGCACCGCCAGCCCCAGGAGCAGCAACCGTGTCCGGATGGTGAGGCCGAAACGTCCGGCCCTGCCGGTTTTCATGGCTGCTCAGGTCTCGCGGTTCCAGCGATAACCCATACCGTAGATGGTGTCGATGGCATCGAATGACGCGTCAATAGCCTTGAATTTCCTGCGTATACGTTTGATGTGGGAGGTCACTGTACCATCATCGACAAAGATATTGGCATCCTTCATCAACTGGTCGCGGTTTTTGACATGACCCGGGATGCGCGCCAGGCAGACGACGATCCAGAATTCGGTCAGGGTCAGATCAACCCGGTGACCGCGCCACGTGACCTCGAGGGAATCACAATCGATGTCGAGCGAACCATGGCGGATGACATCACCGCGATCGCCGCCGGCTGCCTGCAAGGCCTGCTGTCGGCGGAACAATGCCGCGATGCGCGCGCTCAGGTGCGGCAGTGAAATATCCTTGGTCAGGTAATCGTCGGCGCCAAGGCGCAGACCGGAGATGGAATCCAGGTCTGAATCGCGGGCGGTAAGAAAGATGATCGGTAATGCTTGCGAGCGCGCACGCAGTTCGCGGCAGAGATCGAAGCCGGCCTCGCTGTCGTCACCGAGGCCGATATCCAGTACCACCAGGTCCGGCAGTTCGCGGTTGAAAGCGGCCAGCGCCTGCTCGCGATCATCATAGGCGCTGACGCGATAACCCTGTTTAGTCAGGGCTTCGGCATAGTTCCGGCGTATGGCCGGTTCGTCCTCCACCAGCGCAATGTGTTTCTGCATATTCTGTCTCTCTCCCGGTGAGATCACGTATCCCGAGTATATCGATTTCACCATCAATATCCGCAACCCGGATTCAATTTCCTTTTTTTCGCCACAATTGATCGTCACCCTGCCCGATTTCATACCGGCTGCCGCCAGATGCCGGGACTTTAATTGCTGTTACACGAACACCATGACAGGAGCCCGTCGATGACACAACACCAGACCCCGATCACTTTGAGCGCTTACGGCGCCGGGAATTCCGCGGCTTGCAGCAGCAATGAATAAAACCGCGATGGTGAAAACCCGCAACCGATCGTTTCTGATCATCGCCGCACACTGCCTGCTCCACGGTTTCAGTGCCGGCATGGTCGCTTCAATCCTGCTCAGCCTGCTGGTACTGCTGCTCTCTCCCGCGGCCGGCGCCATGACTGCGGACCATGAAGATGCGTTGACCATGGAACATCCCGCCGATGTCACCCGCGGCAGCCTGTTGTTGAAAACGGCAAACGGCCTTGAACACGCACCGCTGCTAACAACGGATGTCCTGCTCACTGTTTCCGGACTCATCAGCCGCGCCCGGCTGCAACAAAAGTTCATTAATGAAAGCGATGACCGGGTTGAAGCCATCTACGTGTTTCCCCTGCCTGACGATGCCGCGGTCGACAGTCTGCGCATGATCATAGGCGAGCGCATCATTGAAGGGCGGATCAAGGAGCGCGAGGCTGCGAAAAAAACCTACGAACAGGCAAAAAACAGCGGTCAACGCGCCAGCCTGGTGGAACAGGAACGCCCGAACATCTTTACCACCAGCGTGGCCAATATCGGCCCCGGGGAAACGGTAACGGTCGTGATCGAGTTCCAGCAAAGCGTACGCTACGACAACGGTCAGTTTTCCCTGCGCTTTCCCATGGTGGTCGCGCCGCGATTCATTCCCGGTACGCAGCAAGTACACGGCTTCAGTGGCCACGGCTGGGGCATCAACACCGACGAGGTCGACGATGCACAACGCATCACCCCGCCGGTGCGCCACCCCGACGCGGGTACTGTCAATCCGCTCACTCTCGAAGTCCGGCTCGACAGCGGTTTTGCCCTGCAAAACATCATGAGTTCCTATCACGCCATAGACATCCGGCAGAATGCCAACACCCGCTACACCATCACACTGAAAGACGGCGCCGTACCGGCCAACCGCGATTTTGAACTCAACTGGCGCGCCGTGCCCGGGGAATCACCGCGGGCCGCCCTGTTCAGCGAACGCCATGGTCAAAATCACTACGCCAAGATCATGGTGTTGCCACCGGCCACCGGTGCGGCCGGGGCGCTGCGGCGGCAGGTGATCTTTGTCATCGACACCTCGGGATCGATGGGCGGAGCATCCATTCGCCAGGCGCGCGCGGCCCTGCTGCTGGCGCTGCAACGCCTGCAGGCGGGTGATACGTTCAATGTCATCCAGTTCAATTCACGCACCGAGAGCCTGTTCGACCGGCCCGAAGCCGTCAGCCCGCAGACGCTGCGCAGCGCGAATGCTTACATACAACGGCTGCATGCCGGTGGCGGCACCGTCATGTTGCCGGCGCTCGAACAATCGCTGTCAAGCAGTACTAAAGACTACGACGTGCGCCAGGTGATCTTTCTCACCGACGGCAGTGTCGGCAATGAAGACGCCCTGTTCGAAAGCATCCGCCGCCACATTGGTGATACGCGGCTGTTTACCGTAGGCATCGGTTCGGCGCCGAACGCCCACTTCATGCGCCGCGCCAGCCGTTTCGGCCGTGGCACTTATACCTATATCGGTGATGTCAACGAAGTCGGCGAGCGCATGCAGGCATTGTTCGCCAAACTGGAATCCGCCGTGATGACCGGCATCCGGGTGCAGGGAGCAGGTCAGGCGGAGATGTGGCCGCAGGCGATCCCGGATCTCTACAGCGGCGAACCGCTGATGTTCACGCTGCGCGCCGGTGAATTACCCGGATCGCTGAACGTCAGCGGCGAAATCGCCGGACAACCCTGGTCCTCGGAACTCGTCCTCGACGGCGGACAGGATCACCCGGGCGTTGCCCGGCTCTGGGCCCGGCAGAAAATCGCGGCCCTGATGGATCAGCGCGGCAGCGGCAACGAAGCGGAACAGATCAGGCGTTCGATCATCGAGCTGGCGCTCGAACATCACCTGGTCAGCAAGTACACCAGCCTGGTTGCAGTGGATGTCACCCCGGCCCGCGTCCGCGAAGCCCTGTTAAAAAGCCTGCCGGTTCCGGTCAACCTGCCGCACGGCTGGGACTACGACAAGGTGTTCGGCAAACTGCCGCAAACGGCAACGCCCGCCACCTGGAATATGCTGGCGGGATTGTTATGTCTGCTGACAGGCCTCGTCCTGCTGCGGGGACGCCGCCATGTCTGATGTGCTGAAACGCCGGCTGATCACGCTCGGCTTGTCTTTCCTCCCCCTCTACGGTGTATGGATGTTCGGACAGGGAGTCTGGATCCACGCCAAGGCGCAAGTGGCGCAGGTTCTCCTGGAATCGGCCTGGTCACAAACACGCCAGGGCCACAAGGAGGTGAAACCGTGGCCCTGGGCCGATACCTGGCCGGTCGGCCGATTGACCGTGCCGCGCCTTGGTGAACGCCGTCTCGTCCTGGCCGGGGCAAGCGGGTCCTCCCTTGCCTTCGGTCCAGGACACCTTTTTAACAGCGCGGCGCCGGGTGAGGCGGGCAATTGTGTGATCGCCGGACATCGTGATACGCATTTCCGTTTTATTCGTCACCTGAAAAAAGGTGATCACATCGTCCTTGAAAACCCGCGTAATAAAATCACGACTTATGAGGTGCAAGCGTTGCTGATCGTCGACGAGAACTCGCACCGGATCCTGCAACAGGACGCCGGCAACCGGCTGACACTGATCACCTGTTATCCCTTCGATGCCATCCGCTCCGGCGGGCCGCTGCGTTACGTGGTGATCGCCCGTGCCGTGAGCCGGAGCGTAATCATTTAACCCGAGGAGACCCATGTACGCATTACTGAAATCGCCCGCGGAAATCCGCACCCACCATCACCCTGTACAGATACCGGATGATGTACGCGTCGATGAACCGGCGCTGACCCACAGCCTGCGGCGCAAGCTGCTGAACCGGCACCGGCAGAATTTCAACTGGCAGGAAGGCGGAACCCGTTCGCCGATCAAATACCTGGATCGCGACAGCGTGGAATACTCGCTGACACAGGCGGCCGACAATAATACCAGTGAAGCCCGCATGGCCCGGTTGACGCTGTATCGCTCGCTGGCCCTGCAGGACAAGGTCTGGGGCGGCATCTTCCAGTACGCCACCGGTGACTGGCATCATCCCCATTATGTCATGACCATGGCCAGTCAGGCCGGTCACCTGCGCATGTATGCCCTCGCCCATGCGCTGTGGGACAACCGCATCTTCAAAAGCGCCGCCCTGCAAATCCGCGCTTACCTGTCACGTTTCCTGGCCAGCCCGGTGCATGCGTTTTATGCCGGCCAGCTCGATCGCATCCGCGATTGCGAACCGCGCAGTTACTACGCCATGAACGAACTCCAGCGTCTGCGGCACGGCATACCCGAGATCGATACGCGAATACTCGCGCGGGAGAACGGCTGGGCCATCGAGGCGCTCGCCACCTGTTATGAATACTGTAACGACGCTGCCGCTCTGGAGCTCGCTGTCAACGCGGCGCACTGGATCATCGGCCAGCGGAGTATCGCCGACGGCGGTTTTAAAAACGGCGAAGAGATCAGTTACCGCCTCGGAGACACCCTGGCCATGGGCCGGGCCTTTTTGCAGTTGTATCGTGCCACCGCTGATGCCGACTGGCTTGCCCGCGCCATCAATGCCGCCGATTTCATTGCCCTGCATTTTCATCATCGCGGTGGCGGTTTTGTCCCCGCCGTGAATACCCGCAGCAAGCTGCAAACCGGCCCGGGTATCGATGAGAACCTGTCGCTGATGCGCTTTGCCAACCTGTTGTCGTTCTATTCCGGCCGCAAACGTCATCGCGGCATGGCCAAACACTGTTTTCGTTTTCTGTGCCTGGATGAAGTGGCCACCGCACGCGACGAGGAAACCGGCATTCTGCTGGCCGACCAGGAATACCACGAGCGGCCGCTGCAGATCACGCTCATCGGCAGCCGCAAGGATCAACGGGCGCGGGCACTCTACCGGGTGGCGTTGAATCATCATCCCTGGTTTAAAAGACTTGTCTGGCAGGAACCCGGGGAGAGTCCGTTACAGGGCCGCGAGATGTATTTCAAACAGCAGCCGGTCGCGGTGGTCAGGCATCCGTTCAGCAAAAGCTCCCACTTTTACGAACCACAAAGCCTGAAGGATTTTCTCTGGTCCTTATGAGCCCCACTGCGGCGTCCGCTCATATCCGTTAGCCCGGGTATGGTCTAAGCTGATAACAGGTAAACCCTTTTATCCACGCTAACGACAGGAGACAAACCATGAGTAATGAAGACAATAAAAAACAGGCTTACCAGGATAAATACAAGGCGCAACTGGACCAATGGCAGGCGGACATCGACAAATTGAAAGCCAAATCGGAGGAAGTCGAGGCCGAAACCCGGATCGAGTATCAGAAACAGATAGACAGGCTGAAAGCCCTGCAGGAAGAAGCCTGGGAAAATTTTGAAAAACTGAAAAACACCAGTGAACGGGCCTGGGACGAAATGAAGGTCGAGGCGGAAAAGAAATGGGTGGAAATGAACAACGCCGTCAAATCCATGATGGATAAATTCCGGTTGTAAAGCTGCAGGCGGCGTATGGCTTTGCTGTTCAACTACAAAGTCAGCCGCCCGGTTCGCCAGCCAGTAGCGGCTCGATGAAGCGCGCCAGCGCCTGGCCGAGCACGCCGTGTTGATCTTCATCCAGGTGCACGCCGTCGACCTTGCTGGTGGCGGTTACTGTGCCAGCATCAAAAAAATAACAATGGGTTTCACCGGCGACCTGTTTCAGGGCGCCGGACAAGCCCTCTGATTTTACCCCGGCGTTCTCGAACTTCTGCGCCATACTGCCCAGGGCCTGTTCCACGCACGGCGGTGCGACGATTACGATGCCGGGCACCTGCATCCCCGGTTCCAGCGGCGCACGACGGATGGCATGCACGATGGCTTCGATGCCCCTGGCGCTGTGCCAGGCATTCATGGTGTGCATAGACTGGAAATCATTGGTACCGAGCATAACGATGACCAGGACCAGCGGTGAATGGATTTCCATGCGCTGCTCCAGCCCATCAAGGCCGTTACGCCCGGGTTTGAAAGGATCCTCCCATACAGTCCTGCGTCCGTTCAGGCAATCCTCGATCACGCGGACGGCGTGACCGGATTCAGTGAGCCGGTTTTCCATAACGCCCGGCCAGCGCTGATCAAACGCGAAGCGTTGCCGTGTTTCCGGGATGATGCCCCAGCTCAGTGAATCGCCATAGACCAGGATCTGTTTCATTGGTTATTCCTCGATAATGACGCGGGTCATGACTTCAACCTGATCAAACAGGGCCATGACATCGCGGTTGCGCATGCGTATGCATCCGGCCGATCCCGGTTCGCCCATGGCCACATCATCGGGGGAACCATGGATATAGATGTAACGGTCATGGCTGTCGACATCGCCGCCCTTGTTGCGTCCCGGTTCACAACCGGACAACCAGAGTATGCGGGTCAGGATCCAGTCTCGGTCCGGATACTGTTGCCGCAATTCGGGCGTATAGATTTCGCCGGTGGGTTCGCGGGCGACGAAGACGGTGTTCACCGGCTCGCCGTCACCGATCTTCCCGGTTATCACATGTTCGCCACGCGGTGTGCAGTTGCTGTGCATGCGTTCGCCCGGACCGTTGGCGGCGGTGGAAACCGTGTATTCGTGCACGATGCGATCGCCCTGCTTCAGCTTCAGGGTTTGATCGGTGATGTTGATTTCAATGCAGGTATCAGTGTTCATGGTCTGAGGACTTTTTCATTACTGTCAGAATACCATCAAAATTACCGTCCGCGGCCGGCGTATAACCGCTGATCGTCTCGCCATAGGCCGCCACGTTGTCTTCGTACCAGAGCGGCACGTAGGGCAACAGGTCTTGCAGGCGTTCCTGCAGGACATGATAGAGCGTGGTCTTGGCCGAAACACTGATCGCCGCCTCGGCCTGCATGATCAGTTCATCGACCCGTTCATCGGCAAAGCGGCCGCGATTGGCGCCCCGCGGCGGCACGGCGTCGCTGTGAAAGACATGGCGGAAGATGTCCGGCAGCTTCAACCCCACCCAGGAAAGGCTGTACATCTGGAATCGGCCCTGCTTGATATCGCCGTAAAACGTGCCCCAGTCGTAACTGCGGATCTCCATATCGATACCGACCTTGCGCAACTGGTCCTGGATGATGGTGGCCAGGCGGATACGAAACGGATCGCTGGAGGTCTTGAATACGATGCGCAGCGGCCGGCGCTGATCGTAGCCGGCCTCGTAAAGTAACCGGATGGCATGCTCTGGCGCGTATTCCACGCCGTCCAGACGTGGATGTCCGGCCCAGTGATCCGGCGGCAGCAGGGCGCCCGCCTTACGGGCCGCGCCCGCCATTACGTGTTCAATGATCGATTCTCGATCGATGGCATGAGCAATGGCCTTGCGGACAAGCAGTTTAGCGGTCACCGGGTCTTCCAGGTTAAATCCGAGATAGGTGAAAATATCGCCGCGCCGTCGCTCGATGCGGATCCCCGGCCGGCGTTCGAGCCAGTGTATGTTTTCCCGGGTCAAATTGCCCTGCAGCAGATCGATCTCGCCCCGCGCCAGCTTCAACACGCGCAGGGTCGGATCTTTCACCGTGATGAATTCGATGATCTGGCCGTCGTCGATGCGTTCCAGTACCAGCCGCTGTTCGTTATCCCAACTGACGAATCGCAACGCGCCGCTGCCCAGCGGTTCGCTGTTGAACGGATGCTGATGACGGATCGCCTCCGCGGGTAGAATGCCGATGTTCAGCCGCCCCGGAAACAGCAGGTCAGCGCGTGACAGGTGAAAATCCACGGTATCCGCATCGATGACTTCAATGGCGCCGATATGGCCGAGCGTCGCGCGGTGCGGTGAGGCAATGCGCTCATCAAGAATGGATTCGAAAGTGGCCTTGACGTCCCTCGCCGTCAGCGGTGTGCCGTGATGAAAATCGCGGCGGTTTTGTTGCAGATGAAACCGGTAGTGTGTATCGCTCAGGGTTTGCCATTCGGCCAGTGCCGGGATCACCCGGTAGTTGTCGTCGAAATCCACCAGCCGTTGATAGATAAGGCGACACAGGCGCTGGGAGACGGCATCGGTGACGTAACGCGGGTCCAGGGTAATGGGTGCGGTGTTGAGTCCGAATCGAATCGAGGTATGCGCCGTGTTGTCACAACCGGCGATGAGACACAGCAACAGCAACAGGCCGGTGATGCGCCTGAAATAACCGCTGTTACTGGTGTTTGAAAAGAGCAATGGATTCCACGTGACTGGTATGAGGAAACATGTCCATGACGCCGGCCTGGAGCAGGCGCATGTGTTTCATGTTCACCAGTATACCCGCATCGCGGGCCAGCGTGGCCGGATTGCAGGACACATAGACCAGCGTCTCAGTGTTCGACAGATCCAGTTTCTCGATGATTTCCCTGGCGCCGCTGCGTGGCGGGTCGAGCAGGATCTTCGAATACGTCTGTTGCAGGAACGCGGCCTGCAGGAATTCATCCATCAGGTTGGCGACGACAAATTCCGCGTTGTTAATGCCGTTATGCATGGCATTGAATTTTGCACGTTCAATGAGTGCGGCATCACCCTCGACACCGGTGACCCCGGCACAGTAGCGCGCCATCGGCAGGGTGAAATTACCCAGCCCGCAAAAAAGATCCAGCACCCGGTCAGTGTCGTGCAGTTCCAGCAGTTCAATCACGCGGTTGACCATGAGCCGGTTGATATCGGTATTCACCTGGGTGAAGTCCGTGGCTGTAAATGCAATTTCGATGTCGTGCTCCGGCAAACGGTATTTCAGTCCCGGAAACGCGGTATCGGAAAGCCTGACGATGGAATCGGGACCCCTGGGTTGCAGGAAAAAAATGACCCCGTGCGCCTGCTCGAAGGCCGCCAGTTTTTCACGGTCGTCATCGCTGATCGGTTCAAGATGCCGCACCACCATCACGATCTGATCATCGCTCACCGCCACCTCGATCTGTGGCAGGCGCTGGTAGATACTGAGTGAGGCCACCAGGTCCTGTAACGCCGGCAGCAATTCACCGACGGCGGGATGCAGCACCAGGCAGGAATCGATATCGGCGACAAAACGCGAATAGATTTCACGAAAACCCACCAGCACTTTTGCCTTCTTCGCCACGTATTTCACACCGAGACGTGCCTTGCGGCGGTAACCGCGGGTGGGCCCGGTCAGCGGCGCGAACAACTGTTCCGGCGCTACCCCGCCAAAACGCTGAAATTGCTCGAGTAATACGGCCTGCTTGTGCCGGATCTGTGCGGCGCTGTCCATGTGTTGCAGGGAACAGCCGCCACAGACACCGAAATGCGGGCAGTCGGGATCGTGGCGTTCTTCGGAGCGTTTGATGACCTCGACGGTATACCCCTCATCAAAACGGGAGTGGCGATCCGTGTAGCGAAACATGACCTCTTCACCCGGCAGGGCGCCGTGAATGAACGTGGTCTTGCCGTCGATACCGGCCACGCCGCGGCCTTCGTGGGACAGCGAATCGATGACGGCAAGCCGGGGTTCAGCGGGTAGTCTGTTTTTGCGTTTGCGGGACATTTTCAGTCTACGGACTACAGTCTACAGATTACAGTGAACAGATGACAGTGAACAGACGACAGACAACAGACTGTTCACTGTTCACTGTTCACTGTCATCTGTCGTCTGTTCACTGTCGTCTGTCATCTGATTCGTTCCATTCATCGAGGAACTGCTGAAAATGCGCTTTGTTTTCTTCGCGCAGGAATTCCCGTAACCGCTCGCATTCACTCGCATAGGATTGCGGTGTCTTGTTGCCGCGCATCAGTTCAAAGCGCAGGTACACCAGGTAAGTATTCAACACATCGGTTTCACAATAGTTGCGGATCGCCTCGAGGTCGCCGGCATGGTAACAATCCCAGACCTTGTCACCACTCATGCCCATCTTGCCGGGAAATCCGAGCAGCGTGGCAATATCGGTCAACGGCGCCACCGCGCGTCCCTCGTAGCCGGAGATCACATCCATCAGGTCGGTGTGCCGGTCATGAAAACGGTTGAGGTAATTGTTCCATTTGAATGATTGATCATCCTGCCCCGTTTCCCAGTAGCGTGCCGCGGTAATGCCGTGATACAGCGCCCGGTAATGCAGCACAGGCAGATCGAAGCCGCGACCGTTCCAGGAAACGATGGTCGGGGTGTATTTATCAATACCGTCGTAAAAACGCTGGATTATGTCTTTTTCATCCGAGTCCAGTTCACCCAGAGACCAGACATTGAGCTTGTTGCCTGAGCGCAGCACCACCGAAATGGCCACGACCCTGTGCATGTACAGTTTCAGAAAGTCGCTGACGCCGCCCGTTTCCTGACGCCGCTGGCTGTACAACACCTGCACCACATCGGCATCATCCAGACCCTGGAGGTTATACAAGCGCCGGCCGGTCTCGATGTCCGGGATGGTTTCTATGTCAAATACCAGGATGTTCATTTGCCTAGTGAATGATGATTGGTGAATGGTGAATGGCCAGTCGGGGCGCCTTTAAAAAATGTTGTTTTATACTGAGTGAGCGAAAGGGCCGCGCACAAAACCGCAGTTTACATGCCGGTAAACAAGGATTTGAGCACGGCGCTGTCAAAGCTATCGGCAGAAAAAGACGTTATCAGAGACAGCCTTACTTCTGTACCCAGCCATTGGCTGTCTTGTACCACCAGCCCGACGGCGCATTGGCGACCCAGCGGCGGGCGAAGGTGTCGCGGATTTCCGCTTCCCACTCCGGATGACCATTGGCCCTGGCGATTTCGGTATAGAGGGCGTTGCGATCGCGGTTTTCCTCGCTGACCAGTTTTTTCACGGCGTTGCGTTGTTTCAGATCGATGGCCCTGGCATCGCGTATATCGATCAGGCCGTTGTTGTCCATGCCCACGGCGCCGCTGGAATAATACGGTTCCAGTGAACGGTGGCGGCTGGTCATGGCGGATTTCAGCGTGTTGATCGCCGGAGAGGAGATATTGATGTCCGGCTGCTGGGCCTGCGCCGGGGGGATGATAAAGTCGATCACGGCCACCAGCGTACCGGTCAGCGTGAGTGGTATGACGGCGCCGGATTCCTGCCCCGATGGCGCGGATTCCTCTGCCGGAGTTTCCGTATCGGGTTTTTCCAGTCCATACACTTCCTTGATCAAACGATCCGCCGCATTTTCCGCCGCAGCCGCGGGAAAGTAGACATTGATGGTGACACAGGCGGATAACAGCAGCAGAAACAGCACCAGCGGTGCGCGTTGTTTGAAGACAGCCATACGGTTTACCTCATTCCAGGGACGGTTCGGGTGTAAACATCATCAGGAATACACCGTAATGATTGGATTCGCCAGGGAATTCATCAGCAGGTGGTCATCAAGTTCCTTTACCCTGATTATGTTTACATTGTAACTATAATCAATGAGACCTGCGAATCGTAAACAGGTTTACCCTGACGTTGCCTGTATTTTTGGATGCAGGGGCTTTTAGCGCGGTATTATCAGGGTTTACTACTCAAAGGCGATTTCGCCTTCGGCTATTCGTTTCAGGCCGTTGACCAGGTCTTTCCAGATAATGGAACGGCCGGTGGCTTTCACATCCACCCAGGGCGGCAGCAGGCCGCCGCGCGTCATAATATAAAAGCCGTCCCCGGTCTGTTCGATCCCGCCCAGGTTGCAGACACCGTTGCTGAGCAGGCAACGCAGCCCCAGGCGGCCGTAGGAATATTCGTCGACGAAACGCAGAAAACCCTTCGACAGTGCCCCGGACAGGCCGCCACCGATTTCGCTGAGATTATCGAGTGCTTTCTGACTGATGCGATGCGGACGTTCATCATCATCAGGGCTTTTCAGGACCGCATCAAAATAGACCGGCTGCCAGTCCAGCAGGGTCAGCTTGCGAATATGGCCGTCCAGACTGCCTTCAATCCGGCCAAAAGAGAATGTTCCGGTAACCTGTTCCAGGTCCAGGTTATCGATGACCACATCGGTATAAAAGCGCGCGTTACGCTCGAACAGGTTTTCGATCACCAGCCCCTGCAAAATCACATCACCGTCGAAGACCCTGAACTTCAGATCACCATTTATCCGCAGATCGCCGCCACGGTATTCAAAGTCCTCGATGATGCCGGAGAGACGGCCGGACATCAGCGGCCAGCCCATGGTCTGGGTGAAGTTTTTCAGTGAAATCGGCGTCAACTCGCCGTGTAAGGACAGGCTGAAATCGTCACTGCCGATGCCGCTCAGTGCCAACTGGTTGATCAGCAAACGGCCGTCGAGCAGATCCACATCCTGCCAGTCCACGACCTCAATGCGGTTTTTGCCGCTGAGCAGGGTAATATCGCCGGTCCCGAAAATGATTTTATATAGACTCAGCGCGCCCCAGTCGAGACTGGAAACCCGCATCTGCTGCGATTCCCCGATGAACAGATCGCTGTTCAGGCCGGAGACGCTGAACCGCTGCAGATCATCATCGAGATAGACGTCTTTCAGTTGCAAACCGAGACGGGTCAGTTCGTTTCCGGCATAGCGAAGATCGAGCTGTAATGCGCCAGCCAGATCCAGGTCGGCAAAATTCGTCGGTAACAATAGCGGTTGGACGTAGACCGGGTAGATCCCGGCGAGATCCAGGGCGTCGACGTATAACTCAAGATGTTCAACAAAGGGACTATCGGCCAGTTCGATCAGCGCCCGACCTTTGAGATGCAACAGATCGCCATGACTGTAGGCAAAGGATTCCAGGGCGAGTTTGCTGAAACCGGTTTCCACGCGCCCGGTCAGCGCCAGTTGCAGACCCTCTTCCGTCGCATCGATATAAAAACCGGGGCTATCGTCAAACACTTCGAAACCCGGGATCAGGTACATGACGCCGGCGACGACCCGGGCATCACTGTTGAACAGCCAGTTGTCGTTTTCACGCCGGGCATTGAGACTGACGGCGAGATCGGTCTGCTCCAGTACATTCGCGCCCTCGAGGCTGAAATCGTTGAGTTTGATTTCCGCTTCAATCACCGTGAACCGATCCGTGGTCCCGTTCAGCCGCGCCATACCGCCGACAACGCCGGAGGTGATGTCATGATCCGCCAGCGCCGGTATGCGCGATTGCAGCAACGGAACAAAAGGCTGCAGGGCGATATGGTCCGCATCGATGTGTAATTCAGTGTTGCTGTTATCGTGGCTATAGCCGGCCTTGAGACTGCCGGTCGAACCGATTTGCAGATCCATGGCCAGCTGCCGTGGCCGGTAATCGTCCCGCAGATGAAAGGAGAGGCTGCCTGTCACCGCCCCCAGTTGCTCGTGAACGGCGCTCACAGTTCCGGATGAACACATCAGCGTGGCATCATTAAGCAATGTGGCGTTACAACGCACCGCTACATCAACCAGTTCACCCAGATCCACAACCGTGATCGAACCGGCTTGAAACCGGACCTGCAATTGATCCACGTCCTGAAATTCAAACTCGGTTCGCAGGTCGCGTATACGGATTGATTCAGACTCAACAGACTCGATACTCAGATCGGCCAGATCGATAGCTATGGTCACGACCGGCGTGATCATGAACAGGATGGCCGGGCAGAGCAGGCGGATGATCGGTGTCAGTACCTTTTTCAAGATGGTTGACCTGGTTGCCGGCGAGGCCTGATCGTGACTGGAAGAGCCGCCTTCGTGCCGGCACCGGTATTACAGCTGATAACGCAGCACACACATGCGGGTTTATCCGCGAAGTGTTGCGTTATTTGTTGCCGGGTTATTTATTGAATATACCCGTGGAAAGATAACGATCACCCCGGTCGCAGATGATGGTCACGATGACGGCGTTTTCCACTTCCGCGGCCAACCGCAGTGCCGCCGAAACCGCACCGCCCGATGACACGCCGGCGAATATACCTTCTTCCGCGGCCAGGCGTCGGGTCATGTCCTCGGCCTCCTGTTTTGTGACATCAATGATGCGATCGACCCGCTGACGCTGGAAGATCTTCGGCAGGTAGGCCTCCGGCCAGCGCCGAATACCGGGAATGCTTTCCTCTCCGGCCGGCTGAACGCCGATAATGTTAACCTCCGGATTCTGTTCTTTCAGGTACATGGAAACCCCCATGATGGTGCCGGTCGTACCCATGGAACTGACAAAGTGCGTGACCTTGCCCCGGGTATCGCGCCAGATCTCCGGACCGGTACCCTCGATATGCGCACGCGGATTGTCAGGGTTGGCAAACTGGTCGAGCACATAACCCTTGCCTTCGTCGCGCATCCGCTCGGCCAGGTCGCGCGCACCTTCCATGCCTTCCTCCTTGGTGACATCAATGATTTCGGCGCCGAAGGCCTGCATGGCGGCCCGGCGTTCCTCGCTCATGTGTGACGGCATGATCAACACCATACGGTAGCCCTTGATGGCCGCGGCCATGGCCAGAGCGATGCCGGTGTTGCCGCTGGTGGCTTCAATCAGGGTATCGCCGGGCTTGATGTCACCACGTTCCTCGGCATGGACGATCATGCTCATGGCCGGACGATCCTTCACCGACCCGGCCGGGTTGTTACCTTCCAGCTTGGCCAGCATAAGATTTGTAGAATCAGCGCAAATACGTTGCAGACGCACCAGAGGTGTATTGCCGACGAAGGACTCAATCGTTGGAAAGTCTTTCAGAATATCCACATTCTTACCTTGTTTTGATGTTGTTTTAAATCAGCTCTGCAGGGTGCGCGCCAGGATGACGGCGTCCTCGCGACCGCGCGGGTGCGGATAGTAGTTCTTGCGCATGCCCACCTCGTCGAACCCGACTTTTCGATACAGTGACAGGCCGCTGGTGTTGCTGGGACGAACTTCGAGGAAGGCAGTATCCGCGTTGCGCTCGCGGGCCATATCCAGCAGGAATTCCAGCAAGGCGCGGCCGTAACCGGCGCCCTGCTCCGAAGGACGGATGCACAGGTTGAGAATATGACATTCACCCACGGCGACGGACATGATGCCATAACCGATCAAATGATCACCGTCCTCGAATACCCAGCAGCTATAACCCACGCGCAGGCAATCGCTGAAGATGCGGTGGCTCCAGGGATACTGGTAGGCTGCCTGTTCGATTTCCATGACAGCCGCCAGGTCAGGTTCGCACATGGGGCGAAAATGGTACCCGGCGTCCGATAACACCGCACTCATTGCAGTTTCCTGAACAGTTTTACGGCCATTTGCAGATCCTGCCATGATTTACGTTTCTCGGACGGGGATCGTAACAGATAGGCCGGGTGATAGGTGACCAGAACCGGGATCTCCGTGCCCGGGTAGACGTACTTCTGCCCACGCATTTTACCAATCGGCGTCGATACCTTGAGCAGGTTCTGCGCGGCCACCCGACCCAGCGCGAGGATGATTTTCGGCTGGATCAACTCGATTTGCTGTCGCAGATAGGGCTCACAGCAAGTCACTTCTTCGGGCCGGGGATCACGGTTATTCGGCGGCCGGCACTTGAGGATATTGGCGATGAACACCGACTCGCGGTCCAGACCAATGGCCCGGATCATGTTGTTGAGCAGTTGTCCCGCGCGGCCGACGAACGGTTCGCCCTGGCGATCTTCCTCGGCGCCGGGTGCTTCGCCGATCAGCAGCCAGTCCGCCCGTGGGTCGCCGACGCCGAACACGGTGTGCGTCCGGCCCTTGTGTAATTCACACAAGGTGCAGCTACTGACGGTCTTCTGCAGCGAGGTCCAGACCCCGGCAACATCGGCGGCGTGCTCATCACCCGCCATGGACACATCCGCTGGCGACTCCGCCGCATCGGCACTGCCACGCAGGCGCCAGACATCGATTCCCATTTCATGCAGGCAGGCCTGTTGTCGGGCGTCGAGTTTCATACCTGCGGATGCGTGCGCTCGCAGTTTTCCATCACCTTGTTCAGGGCATTGATATAGGCCTTGGCGGAGGCGACGACAATATCGGTATCGGCGCCCTGGCCGTTGATGACCCGGCCGTTCTTGTCCACGCGCACGGTCACCTCTCCCTGGGAGTCCGTGCCGGTGGTGATATTATTGACCGAATATAACTGCAGGTCACAGCCGCTGTTAACAATCGCCTCGATGGCCTTGAATGTGGCGTCCACCGGTCCGCCGCCACTGGCATCGGCGTGTTTTTCCTCGCCGTCGATGGACAGGGTGACACTGGCCGTGGGCATTTCACCGGTCTCGCTGTATGCCCGCATGGATATCAGGTTGATGCGTTCCTGCTGGGCATTATGTATGGCATCGGCGACCAGGGCGGAGAGATCCTCGTCATAAATTTCGTGTTTCTTGTCGGCAAGATCCTTGAAGCGGGAAAACGCCGCATTCAGTTCCTCTTCCTTGTCGAAGACGATGCCCATTTCGGCCAGCCGCGCCTTGAACGCGTTGCGGCCGGAGTGCTTGCCAAGCACCATGCGGTTGTTGTGCCAGCCGACGTCTTCGGCGCGCATGATTTCATAGGTTTCGCGGCTCTTCAGTACGCCATCCTGGTGAATACCCGACTCGTGGGCGAAGGCGTTGGCGCCGACGATGGATTTATTCGGCTGCACCGGAAAGCCGGTGATGTTCGATACCAGTTTCGAACAGTTGACGATCTGCGTGGTATCAAGGGTGGTGTCGCATGGAAAAATATCCTGGCGCGTACGCACGGCCATGACGACTTCTTCAAGAGCCGCATTCCCGGCGCGCTCGCCCAGACCGTTGATCGTGCATTCCACCTGGCGCGCCCCGTTCACGACCGCGGACAATGAATTGGCCACGGCGAGACCGAGATCATTGTGACAGTGCACCGAAAATACCGCCTTGTCGGAATTGGGTGTGTTCTCGATCAGGTAACGGATCAACTCGCCGAACTGCAAGGGCATGTTATACCCCACGGTGTCAGGTATGTTCACCGTGTTGGCGCCGGCGTCGATGACGTTTTCAAGTACGCGGCAAAGAAACTCGGGGTCCGAACGACCGGCATCTTCCGGCGAAAACTCGACGTTGTCGGTATAGTTGCGCGCGCGCTTGACCGCGCGTACGGCCTGTTCAACCACCTGGTCCGGCTCCATGCGCAGTTTCTCGCGCATGTGGATGGGCGAGGTGGCGAGAAAGGTATGAATACGAAATGCCGGCGCTGCTTTCAATGCCTCGGCGGCGGTATCGATGTCCTTGTCCAGCGCCCGAGCCAGACCGCAGACCACGCTGTCCCTGATGCTGCCGGCGACACTGCTGACGCTTTCGAAATCGCCCGGACTGGCGACGGGAAAACCGGCTTCGATGACGTCCACACGCATGTGTTCGAGCGCCTTGGCGATACGCATTTTTTCCTCCCTGGTCATGGAGGCCCCGGGACTCTGCTCGCCGTCCCGCAAGGTCGTATCAAAAATATACAATTTGTCAGACATGACTAAACTCCTGATATTCAAACGAATAGTAACCAACGTTGAACCTGCATAACAACAGGTTTAACGGGATCGGTATTACGGATGTGTGTTAAGTAAGTTTGCCCCTGTCAGGGCAGCAGCAGGCACAGCAGCGCGGCGCCGGGAAGGATGTCCAGGCTGAGAGGAAGGTTAAACATTTTGCCGCTGGTTGTCATAGGTTGAAATATAAGCCTGTTCGGGTTTATTTCAAGTCTTTTTCTTCATCGGCCATTCCGGCAACGTCCGCAACATTGCGCCGCAGGCGGCGTCGGCGGATCTGGATCAGGGTCAGCACCGGTCCGGAAATGGCGTACAAGGAAGCCACGGAAAACAGCACCAGTGGCGGCTCACTGGCGATCAGGATCAATACCAGGATGAAGATAAACACCGAGACAAACGGTACTTTGCCCTTTAAATCGAACTGCTTGAAGCTGTGATAGCGGATATTGCTGACCATGAGCAATCCGGCCACCACGGTCACGGGAAAGGTGAAGTAGAAGATCGTGGTACCGTCATAGAGCGCGCCATGGCTGTCAATCGACCAGACCATACCGGCGATGACCGCGGCGGCGGCCGGGCTGGGCAGTCCCTGGAAATAGCGCTTGTCGGCGCTCGAGGCCTGGGTATTGAAACGCGCCAGGCGCAACGCGGTGGCCGCGGCAAACAGGAAGGCGCCCAGCCAGCCGACCTTGCCCATGCCGGCCAGCGACCATTCATATATGACCAGGGCCGGCGCCAGGCCAAAGGACACCATGTCGGACAGGGAATCATACTGCACGCCGAAATCGGTCTGGGTATTCGTCAGCCGGGCGATACGCCCGTCCATGCCGTCGAGGATCATGGCCACGAAAATACCGATGGCCGCGGCTTCGAAACGGTTGTTCATCGCCGCGACGATGGAGTAAAAGCCGGCGAACATGGCCAGCGTGGTAAACAGGTTCGGCAGGATATAAATGCCGCGGCGACGGTTCATGGTTTGCCAAGTTTCGGGATCATGACCCAACACTACATGAAAAAAGCGGGTAATTCATCGGCCAGTACCCGGTGTAGCGTCTAAACAGGTTAGCTTCGCTGCCGGCCAGGATCACATCAGGCCCGCAGCAGCGTCCACAGACCAATAACAATGAAACCGGTGCCGGCGACAAGATGGAGATATTTTTCACTGACGTACTGCGCTATAAAACCACCGGCCAGGACACCGATGGCACTGGCCAGGATCAGCGCCAGTGACGCGCCTAGAAAGACAGTAAACTTGCTGACTTCCCGGTCGGCGGCAAACAACATGGTGGCGAGCTGGGTTTTATCACCCAGTTCCGCGATGAATACGGCCGTGAATACGGTGAGTAAAACCCGGTAATCCATTCTATTCGCCTCTTGATCTGTCCGGAAATAAACAATCAGCCTGTGGCCTGGGTGTCCCGGTTGGGTCCATTGTAGGCACTGGCGGGCTGGTCATGGACGAGGACTGCGAGGGTTGAACTGCCGGATCGTATCTTCTCTCCCTCTTTTACCTCGAATTTGACATTCGGTGGCAGCAACACATCAACCACGGCGCCAAAGTACAGGAAACCGCAACGTTGTCCCTGACCCAGGCGTTCACCGGACTGCATGTAAAAACGGTAACGCCGGCGTGGCCGTGACAAGCGTACGGAGGTTACAACATGATCGCCTTCATCCGATTGCATCCAGAATGCATAGCAGTGGCGTTCGCCCCCGGCCGCAGGCAGTGCACGCGACCACTGCTCCATGACCTTGCCTTCGATGGGACAGCGCAGGGAAAAAATATCCAGGGGCGTCATACGCAGGCGTATACATTTAACCGGACGATCCAGGAACGGGTCCCGGGTATCGCTAATGGATTCGACACGCCCGTACACCGGGCTGACAATCGCCAGGGGGCGGGAGGGAATGGTCTGCCAGGGATCGCGGTGCAGGAATAACAGCAACAGGATGAGAACCACGAGCAAAGACGAAGCAAGAAGGTGAAAACCGAACAATTGTATAATCACCAGCAAGGCGCCGGCGAACAGCAGGGCCGGCCGGCCTTCGCGGGCAATGTACGGGTAGATAATGCTCGGCATATTGCCTCCTGTGAACAGCGTCAGTGGCAGTTGTTATCAGATCCCGACAGGCGTCGAAGTAAACTATAATGGAATGGCACTTAATTAAGCCAAAACCACAAGAAACATGCCGATTACCAATCCGTCGTCATTCCGGCGAAGGCCGGAATCCAGTCGAAATAATGAGCGCCTATGGCGCACTTTTTATACTGGACCCCGGCCTTCGCCGGGGTGACGGTCTTAACATAAATGCCATTCAATCATAATGTACCTTCGACTGTCCTGTTACAACGGCACAGCCCCGCCGATCCTGCGCCGGATATGCTGTAAATACATTCCTGTCATAATCCTGGCGGGTGGCTGATAGATCTATAAATTCGGAACAACTGTCTAGTTCTTGTCGTGATCAACCAGCTTGTTGGCCTTGATCCAGGGCATCATGGAACGCAGTTTTTCGCCCACCTGTTCAATCTGATGTTCAGCGGTAATGCGACGCATGGCCTTCATGGATGCGGCGCCACTCTGGTTTTCCAGAATAAATTCTTTTGCAAACTGTCCGCCCTGGATTTCTTTCAGGATCTCGCGCATGGCCTGGCGTGACTGTTCATTGATCACACGTGGACCGCGGGTCATATCCCCGTATTCCGCGGTGTTGGAAATGGAATAACGCATGTTGGCAATACCGCCTTCGTAAATCAGATCCACGATCAGCTTGGTTTCATGCAGACACTCGAAGTAGGCCATCTCGGGCGCATAACCGGCTTCCACCAGGGTCTCGAAACCGGCCTGGATGAGCGCAGTAATACCCCCGCACAGCACGGTTTGCTCGCCGAACAGATCGGTCTCGGTTTCTTCGCGGAAATTGGTTTCGATGATGCCGGCACGACCGCCGCCGTTGGCCGAAGCATAGGACAGCGCCAGTTCCTTGGCCTGCCCGGAAGCATTCTGGTGAACGGCGATCAGTGTCGGTACGCCACCGCCCTGGGTATAGGTGGAACGCACCAGGTGTCCCGGTCCCTTGGGGGCAATCATAATCACGTCCATGTCGGCACGCGGTTCGATCTGCTGGAAATGAATATTGAAACCGTGGGCAAAAGCCAGCGCCGCACCCTGCTTTATATTCGGCAGGATCTGGTTTTTATACAGTGCGGCCTGATGCTCATCCGGCGCCAGAACCATGACCACATCGGCCCAGGCGACGGCATCCTCGATGGATTTGACATCGATACCGGCAGCGGCGGCTTTTTTTGCGGAGGCTGATCCTTCGCGCAGACCGACACACACGGTAACACCGGAATCTTTCAGGTTATTGGCATGCGCATGACCCTGTGAACCGTAGCCGATAATGGCTACCTGTTTGCCCTTGATCAATGAAAGGTCGGCGTCTTTATCGTAATAAATATTCATGTTACTTGGCTCTCAAATGTATTGAATTTAAATATTGGCGAAACATGTTTCCACCTGTTATTGCGACTACCCGTAACAAGGATTCCTCACAAGTTCCCTCGCAACGCTTCGGGACAACGCTTCGGGACATGGCTTCGGGACATGGTTCGGAATGACAGAGAAGTGTCATTTCGACCAACGGGAGAAATCCGCCGCAGACGTCCCGAACGAATATGAGTGATCATCCCCGGGCATTGGAGATTTCCCGCAGAGTTTACCCTGGGGGTTAACCGAATGGGTTCGAAATGATTCATTGGTGGATCTCCTCGCAACCCCTGATCACATGGCCTTGTCGCCGCGGGTAATTCCCGAGACGCCGGAACGCACCACTTCCAGGATGATCCTGCTGTCCAGGGCGCCAATGAATGCATCGAGTTTTTCACCGTCGCCGGTCATCTCGATGGTGTAGGTTTTCTCGGTGACGTCGATGATTCGGCCACGAAAAATCTCCACCATTCGCTTGACCTCTTCGCGACCGGCGCCACGCGCTTCCAGCTTGATGAGCATGAGTTCGCGCTCGATGTGGGCGCTCTCGCTGATATCCACCACCTTGATGACATCGACCAGCTTGTTCACCTGCTTGGTGATCTGTTCGATGATTTCATCGGACCCGCTGGTCACCAGAGTCAATCGCGATACCGTGGGATCCTCGGTCGGGGCGACGGTCAGGGATTCTATATTGTAGGCGCGAGCCGAAAACAACCCGGCGACACGAGACAGGGCGCCGGCTTCATTTTCCAGAAGCAGGGAGAGTATGTGGCGCATGGCTTAAGCGAGTTCCCTTTGCGGGGCAAGGTGCATTTCATTATGCCCCTTGCCGGAAGCGATCATCGGATAGACATTCTCGGTTTGATCGGTAATGAAATCCATCAGCACCACGCGATCCTTGATCGCCAGGGCCTCCTTCAGCGCCGACTCGACATCTGTCGCTTTTTCAATGTGCATGCCGATATGACCGTAGGCCTCGGCAAGTTTGACGAAATCCGGCAGGGCATCCATGTATGAATGCGAGTAGCGGCTGTCATAAAAAAACTCCTGCCACTGTCTGACCATGCCCATGTAACGATTGTTGAGATTGACAATCACCACCGGCAAATCGTATTGCAGACAGGTAGACAACTCCTGCAGACACATGACCAGGCTGGCTTCGCCGGTTACACAGACAACGGTCGCATCGCGGTGCGCCAGTTTGGCGCCCATGGCCGCGGGCAAACCGAAGCCCATGGTGCCTAGGCCGCCGGAATTGATCCATCGTCTCGGTTTGTCGAACTTGTAATACTGCGCCGCCCACATCTGGTGTTGGCCGACATCGGACGAAACAAAGGCATCACCCCTGGTCAGTTCGTACAGTTTTTCGATGACGAACTGGGGCTTGATCACCTTGTCGGTTTTTTCATAACGCAGACAATCAATCTTTTTCCATTCGTCGATCTGTTTCCACCACGTCTTCAGGGCACCGGCATTGGGCTTGTTCTTCGAGGCCTTGATAGCGGCAACGAGATCATTCAGCACCGATTTCACATCACCGACGATGGGGACATCCACCGGGACATTTTTCGAAATCGACGAGGGATCGACATCGATATGAATGATTTTTGATTCCGGGCAGAATTTTTCCAGGTCCCCGGTAACGCGATCATCGAAGCGTGCGCCAATGGCAATGAGCACGTCACAGTGGTGCATGCCCATGTTGGCTTCGTAAGTGCCGTGCATGCCCAGCATGCCGACGAACTGCTTGTCCGTGGCCGGATAAGCGCCGAGTCCCATCAGCGTGTTGGTGATGGGATAGCCCAGCATTTGCGTAAACTCGGTGAGTTCCTTGCTGGCTTCGCCCAGAATGACGCCGCCACCTGTATAAATCATCGGCCGATGCGCCGACAGGATCAGTTCGGCCGCGCGCTTGATCTGGCCCGGATGGCCCTTGACCACAGGCTTGTAGGAGCGCATTTCGACCTTGTCCGGGTATGCATATTCGCAACTGTCGGCGGTGATATCCTTGGGAATATCCACGACCACCGGACCCGGGCGGCCGCTGGTAGCCACGAAAAAGGCCCGTTTGATGGTTGCCGCCAGGTCGCGGACATCCTTGACCAGGAAATTATGTTTGACACACGGGCGGGTGATACCAATGGCATCGGCTTCCTGGAAAGCGTCGTTACCGATCAGGTGCGTCGGCACCTGCCCGGAGAACACCACCAGGGGGATGGAATCCATGTAAGCTGTGGCAATGCCGGTGATGCAGTTGGTGATCCCGGGACCGGAGGTTACCAGCACCACGCCCGGCTTGCCGGTGGAACGGGCGTAGCCGTCAGCGGCATGGCAGGCGCCCTGCTCGTGACGCACCAGGATATGTTCCACGTCGGTCTGCTTGTACAACTCGTCATAAATATGCAACACCGCGCCGCCCGGGTAACCGAAGATGTGTTCAACGCCTTCGTCGGCCAGGGCGCGGATGAATATTTCAGCACCGCGTAGTTTCTTTTTTGTCTTGCTCACAAGCCTTTGCCCAATGTGTATGATTTAAGGGAAATCCCTGTGTATACCGGGAGGTTGGCGGATACCCGGGTAACCGCTGTTCCGCACAGCCGTTACCACGATACAGGATTAATCACCGCAATCCGTACGCGCACGGCACGGATAACGGATGGAAAATCGACAAGCCGCGTCTATAATTTTCCGCATTCCGGGGTTCCGGCGCCAGTCCGGAACGGAATGCCGGAAGCGACAATCACCGGTTCGCCCCCTGGTCACCGATCAAAACAGACCGAGCCGGTGAAAGTACTGGTATTCCCGTCACAGGTCAAGCCTGCAAGCCTTTCAAAGCATTACGAAAGTCGGATTATCCTTAGCCGCGGGCATGCGCTAATATAGCGCCGAATTTTCGACGACCCGATCTGTAATCATGCGCACTTCCGAATACCTGCTTGCCACTGTGCGGGAAACCCCGGCCGATGTGGAAATTGTCAGCCATCGCCTGATGCTGCGCGCGGGGATGATCCGCATGCTGGCCGCGGGGATTTACACCTGGCTGCCGATGGGCCTCCGGGTGCTGCGCAAGGTGGAAAACATCGTCCGCGAAGAGATGGATCGCGCCGGCGCCCAGGAACTGCTCATGCCCGGCGTGCAGCCGGCTGAACTCTGGCAGGAATCAGGGCGCTGGGAAAAATACGGCCCGGAGTTGCTGCGGCTACAGGATCGGCATGAACGGGATTTCTGCCTGGGACCGACGCATGAAGAGATCATCACCGACCTGGTGCGCCGGGAGATCCGCAGTTACAAGCAACTGCCGGCCAACTTCTATCAAATCCAGACCAAGTTCCGCGATGAAATCCGGCCGCGTTTCGGCATCATGCGGGCACGCGAATTCCTCATGAAAGACGCCTATTCCTTTCATCTGAGTGAGGACTGCCTGAACCGCACCTATGAAAAAATGTACACGACCTACACCCGGATCTTCACGCGCTTCGGCCTCAATTTCCGCGCCGTACTGGCCGACAGCGGCAACATCGGCGGCAACCTGTCACACGAGTTTCACGTACTGGCCGATTCCGGCGAAGACCGCATCGCTTTCAGCAGCGCCGGTGATTTTGCCGCCAACCTGGAAATGACCCCGGCCCCGGCCCCGCAAAGCGGGCGGCCTGCCCCCGACGGCCCCATCACCACCGTGGACACGCCCGGCGTTCATAGCATCGACGAGGTGTGCACGTTTCTGGAAGTCACCCCGGACCAGTGCCTGAAAACACTGATTGTCGAGGGTAACGACGGCCTGGTGGCTCTGGTCCTGCGCGGCGACCACGAGTTGAACCGGGTCAAGGCGGAAAAACTGGAGTTGGTGGCCGCACCGCTGAAAATGGCGGACGCCGGCCGTATCGTCAAGGAACTGGGCTGCAGCCCCGGCTCCATCGGTCCGGTCGGACTGTCCATCCCGGTCATAGCCGATCGCGACGCGGCTGTGATTGCCGATTTTGTCTGTGGCGCGAACGAAGACGGCAAACATTACAGCAATGCCAACTGGGCAGTGGATTGCCCGGAACCGGAACCGGCCGATCTGCGCAATGTGAAAAGCGAGGAACCGGCGCCGGAGGGCGAAGGCACACTCGAGTTAGCGCACGGTATCGAGGTCGGCCATATTTTCCAGCTCGGCACCCGTTACAGCGCCACCATGAAAGCAACCTGCCTGGATGAAAGCGGCAGCGCCCGGACCCTGATTATGGGCTGTTACGGTATCGGCGTCTCCCGGGTTGTGGCCGCGGCGATCGAACAGAATCACGACGACAAGGGCATCATCTGGCCGACGGCCATCGCGCCGTTTCAAGTGGTGCTGGTGCCCATCAACATGCACAAGTCACAGCGCCTGCGCGAAGCGGCCGAATCGCTCTACCAGGATCTGCTGCGGACCGGTATAGACGTGCTGTTTGACGATCGAAAAGACCGCCCGGGCGTCATGTTTGCCGACGCCGAGTTGCTCGGCATACCACACCGCCTGACCTTCAGCGAGCGAGGACTGGACGCCGGAACCATCGAATACAAGGGGCGACGTGACGCGGACAACCAGGACATACCCCTGGATTCGGTGGTCGCCATGGTGGCCGGGAAAATCCGGGAAGAACTGGCTGAATAGCTGTTGCGATTTTAATCAATCAGCCCAGGACCAAGGTTGTGGGATTGATTTCGAACTACAGCGGAATATGCAACAGCTATTCAGCGGATACGAATGATCAGAAACTGATTGAAAAGTCGGCGAATTCGACCACATCCACGGCGGCGGCCCTGACCGAGGTAACCCGGGCCATGGGCGGACCCTGGTGCAGCCAGCGATGCAGGGTCTCGATGGCGGCCGGATCGCCGCTGGCATAGACCTCGACGTCACCGTCAGCCAGATTTTTTACCCAGCCCCTGAGGTCCAGACGCCTGGCCTCCTCTACCGTGGCGTTGCGAAAACAGACGCCCTGGACCCGGCCCGAGACGCGGAAATTCATCGCTTTGACATGTTCTGTGGTACTGCTCATGGTCCTGACCCATTGTAAATTGAATGTCCGGGTTCTCAAGTCCAGCCGGATTATGTCGCTTCTAAATCTTATAAATCAATACAATATCCACTACACTGCAGATTACGCAGAAATGAATGCTGATTCGGACACTGGCTTGCCGGAGCGTTCATTATGATAACAACAAGCGTGTTCGACTTCAGGAAACCCGTATATGAGTGACCACGACGTAATCCCGATGCGCAAGGGCAGCGGGACTGAAAAAGTCATTGATACCCGCCCGATGATCATCGAGGAGTGGCTGGAGACCCTGCCCTACGTCGACTTTGACCGCACCACGAGCCTTTTGCTCAAGGCCCTCAAGGCCAGCAACCAGGTCAGCATCAAACCCTCGCAGCGGGTTGAACTGATCGCGCTTTACAACCGGCCCTACCAGTACTATCTCGAATCCCAGGTCAAAATGGGTGCGCAGCACACGCTGCAGAGCATTGAAACCGTACAGAAACAATCGCTGCCAATGAAACAGCTGGCCGCCAGTCTCAGTCGCGCCTGCCGCATCGCCATCGAGGAAACCCTGAAGAAGAAAACCCTGTGGATGCAGAGCAAGCCGCCGCTGGATGCGATCCTTATGGCCATGAATTACCTCTCGCACCTGCTGATTTTCACGTACCTGGAATACTCGCCGACGCCCCGGCATGTCTGGAAGGAAATCAACTTCCTGTATGACTTTACCGAGAGCATAGGCCAGCACAACACCGTGGTCAGCGAGATCAGCGAGGAACGCGAGCGGGAAAAGTTTTCCGTCGAACACGCTTACAAACGCATCGTGCTAACCTCCATGGTGGACCCGCATCACCTGCCATTCGGCGCCGTCTGGGAGGTGTTTACCCAGCTCAAGACCTGGGCGGAATCCAGCACCATCGGACCCTTTGAGGATCTGCAAAATCCCAGCGGCTATTTCGTGGTCGATCTCAGGAACGACTTCGCCCCGGTGGCCTATTCCAAGTTCAACAAAAACCTGGCAAAGAACCGGGAAATCAGGCTCATCAATGCCTGCGCCCTGCAGAATTTCGTTATCAAACAACTGGCCAGGGCGAGGGCGGGCCAGCCGCTCGATGAGGGAATTGTGCTGACCTCATATACGGCGAAATCGCTGCTCGAGCAGTTATCCCGGTCCTGGGGATTGCCGCCGAAGCGGTATTTCAAACGCCAGCCAAAGTCGGGCAACGTCAAACTCACCCATGGCTTGAACTCGACGTTTTACTACATGAACGGTAAGCAGCATTTCATCGCCAATGACGATATCAATGCCCGTGATGATGAGATCGACGTTATGAACACCTCCGGGGCGCAACGCATACATTACGCGGAAGAGGAATGGGAACTGGTGGACCAGGGCGCCGGTGGTTTTGCCGTGCTCAGAAACATCAAGCCCGGCAGCCCGGTACGTGTCGGGGATCTGGTCGGCATCGAAACCCGCGGCAAGGGGGGTGAGAAAGACTGGATGCTGGGTGTGATCCGCTGGCTCATGATCACCCAATCCCGGGTCTACAAGATGGGGATCCAGTCGCTCAGCACCAACGCCAGGACGGTCGCGATCAGGCAACCCGGCGATCGTGAATACCGCCGCGCATTCATCCTGCTCGACCAGACCAGTGGCTGTGATGCCGCTATCATCACCGGCCGCGGCGCCTATGAGAAAGATCAGTCCATTGAAATGCAGGTGGACCACGAGACAAAACGGCTGCTCGCCTGCGACATCAAGGAAGCCACCTCGCTATTTGAATACTTCGGCGTCAATTACGGTTAAAAATAATTTGCCGGGGTTTTCGGCACTGTCAGGATTTACTGACGTCCACTTCCTTCAGTAAATCAGCCAGACTCGTGGACAGCACCTCGTCCATTCCGCTCCGGTAACTGTCGAAGAGTGAGGTCAGGGAAGCCTCCCACGGATCGCCGTCGACGAGCCGGTCGCGGTTGAATAATTTACACGGTAATAACCTGTGCAGATCGGCCACACTGACATCGTCCATGTCACGGCTCAGCATGTATTGTCCGCCGGACGTGCGACGGACACAGCGGCCCTGCTGGAGGATATCCAGTATTTCGGTAATGCGGTTCTGGGGCAGGCGGACGCCTTTTCGTTTCAACGCCTGCACGGATAACGCATCACCCCGTTTCTGCGCCAGCCACAATTCACCAATGATGCGGTAGACATGGGTCAAATCCCAGTCGCTGACTGACCCGTTAATAAGATCCTGCCGGTCAAAATTCGAAAGGCAGTAGTTGATATGCGCCCCGAGGATCAGCACCACCCATGACAGGTAGATCCAGATCAGGAAAATCGGAATGACAGCAATGGCACCGTAGATGGCCTGGTAGGAGGGCATGGCGGTGACATAAATACCAAAACCGAATTTGGCAAGTTCAAAAAGTATGGCCGCAATGATCCCGCTAATCAGGGCGTGGCGCTTGTTGACATAACAATTTGGCACCAGGATATAGAGCAGGGTAAAAGCAATCGAGGTCGATATAAACGGCATAATGCGCAACAACCGGGCTTTCAGACTGAAAGCCGAGTAAACATCGTCGAGGAGCGGTAGTGATAACAGGTAGGAAGTGGACACCAGACCCACACCCACCAGTAATGGCCCCAGGGTAAGCACCGCCCAGTAGACCAGGAAACTCGCCAGTGGATTGCGCCGGGATTTCACATGCCAGACCTTGTTCAGGGCATCATCAATGGTCGCAATCAACATCAACGCAATCAGCACCAGCACCAGCGTACCCGTAAATGTCAGTTGTCTGGCCTTCTCGGAAAATGCCAGCAGGGATTGCGCAATGGCGTCACTGAATGCCGGAACAAAATTACTGAACATAAACGACTGGATCTCGCTGCTGAGTTTTTCAAACACCGGCAGACCGCCGATAAAGCCGAACATGACCGTGAACAGGGGCACCAGGGAGAGCAGCGTGACATAAGCCAGCGAGGAGGCCGTCTGCAATCCGCGCTGCTCGATAAAACGCCGCCAGAGAAACCGGCAGAAGTGCAGCAACCAGGTAAGCGCATTCAGCAGGCGTTCTTTCACTGTGTTATTTGACATAAGTGATTACCTTCGCTGGTTTCAGGGCCGCTCTGTTCATTTCATTCGCATTGCTGGTTATACTCAATTCCATACGTCAATAACGGACAGGATTAAAGGCATGAATGTCACCATATATCACAATCCCCGCTGCTCCAAATCCAGACAGACGCTGGTGTTGTTACAGGATCGCAATTTCGAACCTGAGATTATTGAATACCTGAAAACCCCTCCCGACAAGGCAACTCTGAAAAGCATTCTGAAAAAGCTCGGGCTTTCCGCACGACAACTGATACGTACCGGCGAATCGGCCTACACTGAAAACAACCTTGATGATGACAGCCTGGATGAGGATCAGTTGATCGAGGCCATGATCGCCAATCCGATACTGATCGAACGCCCCATTGTGCTGGCCAACGACCGCGCCGCCATTGGCCGTCCGCCGGAAAGCGTACTCGATATTCTGTGAACCTCCATGGCTGAGATTCTTGTACTTTATTACAGCCGCTACGGCAACGTGGCGGAAATGGCGCGCCTGGTTGCGCGTGGCGTGGAGTCGGTCGCCGGTTGCAGCGCCCGCCTGCGCACGGTGCCTGCCGTCAGTGCGGATCATGAGGCCGGCGCCGGTGATATTCCCGATACCGGCCCGCCTTACGCCAGTTTCGAGGATCTGAAAGACTGCGACGGGCTGGCCATGGGCAGCCCTACCCGCTTCGGTAACATGGCCGCGGCCCTGAAATATTTTCTCGATGGCACCACCGATCTCTGGCTGAGCGGCGCGATGATCAACAAGCCGGCCTGTGTGTTTACCTCCACCGCGAGCCTGCACGGCGGCCAGGAAACAACCCTGTTATCGATGATGCTGCCGCTGATGCATCACGGCATGATCGTGGCGGGACTGCCCTACAGTGAGCCGGATGTCGCCACCACCCGCTCCGGTGGCACTCCGTACGGCCCGACCCATGTGGCCGGCGCAGACAGCACGACGCCGATCACCGACGAGGAAAACCGCCTCTGTCAGGCCATGGGCAAACGCATCGCGGAACTGGCCAAGCGGTTGAAACAGACCGCCTAATCACTGTTCCCGGCCAACAGGCTGCTGACGAAGGGTACGGTGATCCTGCGCTGCTCCGATAACGAAGCGGAATCGATGCGATCCAGCAAAGCCAGCAGTGAATGCAAATCACGGCTGCTGCGGCTCATCATGTACTGCACGACTTCCCCGGACAGCTTGAATCCTCGAGCCTCGGCGCGCCGTTGCAAGAGGCGGATTTTCTCATCATCCGCCAGGGGCTGTAACTGGTAGACCAGCCCCCATGCGAGCCGTGATTTCAGATCCTCGAGTTGAAACTCCAGCGCTCGCGGATTGCCACGAAGCGCAAATAGCATGATGTTGCCCTGGTCATGCATGCGGTTGAAGAGGTGAAACAGCGCCTCTTCCCAGTGTCTGTGGCCACAGATTTCATCAAGGTCATCGATGCATACCAGGCGCATCTGATCGAGGCCTTCAAGCACGGAAACCGGGTGTGCGGCAAACAGTTTCAGGGGGACATAGGCCGCCGTCATACCGGTCTCCGCGGCCCGCCGGCAGGTCGCCTGCAGCAGATGACTTTTACCACTGCCGTGATCGCCCCACAGAACCACTGATCGCCCCTGCACGCCCGCCGCCGTCTGTTGCAACAGGGCCTGGACTTCCTCGTTCTCACCGGTGAGATACAGATCAAAATCCAGGGGCTCAAACTGCGTAAACGGCAGCGGGATCTGTTGGCCGAAACCGGCTTCGTCCGGGATCATGGTGTGTAAAAGTCGCTTTCCTTGTATTCGTCGTGCGCATGCCGCAGCAATACAACGATGACGGCGGCCACGGGCAATGCCAGCAGAATACCGATGAAACCGAACAACTGGCCGCCGGCCATGACCGCGAAAATCACGGCCACGGGATGCAAACCGATGCGATCACCGACCAGCAACGGTGACAGCACCATGCCTTCGACAGCCTGGCCGACCCCGAAAACAATAGCTATATAAACAAGATGGATCACGTCCTGGAATTGCATGAAGGCCGCTACACCGGCAATCACCAGGCCGACAATCACCCCCAGATAGGGTACGAAACTGACCAGTCCGGCGAGCATGCCGATCAATAATGCAAACTCAAGACCGACAATCCACAATCCGACGGAATACAGCACGCCCTGACCCAGCATGACCAGCAGTTGCCCGTGCAGAAATTCGCCCAGCACCTGGTCACATTCCCGGGCCAGCATGGTCACTGTCTTTTCGTATCTGCGTGGCAGCAGGTCATGAACCTTGCGGACGATATCATCCCAGTCCCGCAGCAGGTAAAAGGTCACCACCGGCACCAGCAATACAAAAGTGAGTATTGCAACGAGGGCCTGCCCTGAATCCGTGATTTGCAACAGCACCCGGGATAACAGGCCGCCGATGTCCTTCCAGTTCTCCGTCAATGCCGATCTGACCTGGTCCATGTCGATCTGGCTGATATGCACACCGGTCTTGCCGGCGATAAAAGGCAACAGGGTTTGCTGTGACCAGTTCAGAATCTCCGGTATACGGGCGATGAATTTGACCAGTTGATCCTGCAACATGGGCAACAGGATCAAAAGCCCGATAACAAAGACAATAAGTAGCAGGGTAAAAACAATCACCACCGCCAGCGTCCGCGAAACCCTGCGCGCCTCGATGCGATCGACGATCGGGTCACACAGATACGCCAGCAGGGCGCTGAGGGCGAAGGGGGTTAATACCGGGGCCAGCAAATACAGCAGCCACCCGGTCAGCGCCAGGCTGACGAACAGCAACCATTTCTGGGCATCGCTGATCATGTCATGGCAATAACCGGTATTCGCCGCTATTGCCGGCCGGTTGCAACACCCGGCCGAGGACCAGGGCCTGGTGCAGCGTATTCACGTCGCCGCGGGTGGATAACACATAGATGATACGTTCGGAGTCCAGGCTTTTCACGTTCACGGAGGAGACCAGGTTCAGGGATTCAAGATAACTGACCGTACGGGCATAACGCGCAAAACTGTCGACGCCGGTGACGCTGATCTCCCGGATGTTCTCGGAAGCAAACCCCTGCTGCTGGGCATACGCCGCTGCCAGTTGATCGGCGAGCCCCTCCATGCCTTCACCAAGTACCGTCTCGATACTGTCGCCGGCACTGCTCCACTGCCTGGGTTGTCCCTGGATAATCGCCAGCCAGCGTGCCTCCCAGAGACCAGATGCCGTGGCCATGACCGCGCCGGCGAGAATCGCGTCCGGCTGGTAGCGTTCCGATGCCTGTATTAATGGTTCCTCGAACCCGCCAATGACATCATCGGTCCTGATCGCCGCGGCATCCTGCAGATCATACAGCGGTGTGATAAAGGGGATTCCCCGCGCCGACGCCTGCTCCTGCAGCGCGGTGAAGTAGCGGGAATTCGCATCCAGGCTGGCGAAGCGTTGTCCGAGATCATCGCGGATCACCAGCCAGATCAGCGTGGACGGCCGCTCCTGGCTCCACACCGGTATATTGTATTCACGCATGCCATTATCAATGCCGCGGGCATCGAAACGCACCCACAGGCGCAAGCGGGTCTGCCCTTCCTCCCCGGCACTGCGATACTCGTATTGTTGCAGCAGTTGATCCGCGCGTGCCTGCAGTTCACTGACGCCGTAAATGCCGGCGGCATTACGATCACCTGTCAGCTTGACCATGACCTGGAGCAGGGCGGCGCGAATGGCGGTTGCGCGGGCTCCGGCTGACTGATCGGCGACAGGCACCTCGGCCTGGTACAGGTTGGTAACAGTCACCGCGTGGGACACGGGCGGGCATGCTGTGAACAGGAATAACACCAATAGGTAAATACGCTTCATACGGCGGCAAGCTATGCGAGTGGCCGGGGCAAGTCAAGAATTGCGGTAACCCGGTCCGCTCTATAACATTGCCGGCATGAATGACAGCAAAGATTCCCTCAGTTACGAAGATGCCGGTGTCAGTGTCGAGCGCGGCAACCGCCTGGTCGATCGTATCAAGGCATATGCGGCTTCAACCCATGACCAGGCCGTACTTTCCGGTCTCGGCGGCTTCGGCGCCCTCTATGATTTTTCACAGGCCGGTTACCGCGAGCCGGTACTGGTCTCCGGGACCGACGGTGTCGGCACCAAGATCAAACTGGCTATCGAGGCCAACCGGCATACCACCATCGGCATCGACCTGGTGGCCATGTGTGTAAATGATCTGCTGGTCCAGGGCGCAAAACCGCTGTTCTTTCTCGACTACTATGCCTGCTCGCACCTTGATGTGGCGACGGCGGATGATGTGGTCTCCGGTATCGCAGAGGGTTGTCAACAGGCCGGGTGTGCACTGGTCGGTGGTGAAACAGCGGAGATGCCGGGTATGTACGCGGATGGCGATTATGATCTGGCCGGGTTCTGCGTCGGCGTGGTGGAAAAATCCGGACTCATCGACGGCTCGGCCATCCGCGAAGGTGATGCGGTGATCGCTCTCGCCTCCAGCGGACCGCATTCCAACGGCTACTCCCTGATCCGTAAAATTCTTGAGGTCAACCACATTCCATTGCATCAGCAACTGGACGACAAGCCGTTAGTGGATCATTTACTCGAACCGACGCGCATCTACGTCAAGCCCTTGCTTGAACTGATGCAACAGGTCCGCGTGTCCGGTCTGGCGCACATTACCGGCGGCGGGCTGATCGAAAACATCCCGCGCATACTACCCGCCGGACTGGGTGCGGACATCGATCGTGGACAACGCCCGCTGCCGGCGATTTTTCAATGGTTACAGGAACAGGGCCGGATCCACCAGGAAGAAATGGTTCGCACCTTCAACTGCGGCATCGGCATGGTGTTGATCGTGCCGGCACAGGATCGTGACGCCACTCTCGGGATTCTGGACGAACTCGGTGTCGATGCCTGGCACGCCGGGGAGATCACGCGTGTAAATGACAACGAACCCAGGGTTCGGCTGCTGTAGATCAGATAGGCTGAACATGTCCCGGAAACTGATGTCCGCCTGTTAATGAATTCTGTGACAAGTCAGAGCTTTGCTTAAATGGGCAGAAAGATCGCTGTCGCCATTTTCTGCAGGACTGTCTTGATCGTCCGGTTGGTTTTCTGTTCCATAATCAGCGCCATGGTGTCCTGCACGGCGATTATTTTTCCGAACAAACGTTCATAACTCAGGTTGGTGTCCTCACCGGGCAGGGAGTTGGTGTACAGATACAGTTCGCCGTTGGCATCGCGATCATGTTCAATCTTCCACACGGCGATTTCGATATTGCGGGCGCTGTTATAGAGCTTTTGCGGATCCACATCGTCGAACAGGTAGAAATCCATTTTGTATTCATAGGAGGCCATGATCATGGAGCTCAGACCGACAACAAAAACAAAAACCCGATCGCCCCGGTAATCATCGGACATGGACAGGCGTATTGCGTCTATACCCCGGATATTCTCCAGCTCGGTGAATTCCCAGTTATGATTCTTGCCGAATACGCGTTTAAGGATAGCATCAACGGATTTTACCGGGTTCTTGGCCAGTTCACGCGGATTGCGTTTGTAGAGCTTTTCCATAAGCAAGCGGCAATAAGCCCGCGCCTGGCGCACATGCACCTCCAGCACGGAATCGATATCACTTTGGGCCAGGGATCGGATATCGAATTCCTGCTGTTTCCTGCCCTTGATGGATGTCCCGCCCGTACAGCCGGTCGCTACCAGCGCACCGACAGCCAACAGGATCAATAGCCGTTTACCGATCACAGGCGGTGGGAGAGATCCGTGAACGAAAACCCCTGCAGCGGCAAATCCATTCCCCGGCCCAGCGCCATGACCTGGAAGCGTTCTCCCATCGCATCCGGCATGGTCAGGGTACGCACCTCCTGGTTCAGGCGATAGCGATCGATATCATCATTACAGACCTGTTCCGCGTACAGCTGATCGAGGCCGGAGCCGAGTAAAAACCCGGCCTGGGTGGTATAACCCAGCAGATCCAGACCGCACTGTTGCGCAATAGTGTTCACCGCACTGAAATTAACCGAGCTGGTAATGTCCTGCAAACCCGGATACCAGAACGGATCGTCATGAACACGATGACGGTAATGACACAGCAACGTACCCGCACGGCGTTCCGGTGAATAATACTCCGCGCCAGTGTAGCCGTAATCGACCAGCAGTATGACGCCGCGTCGAAGCAATGCCGACAGAGAACCCAGCCACGGCGCGTAGCCGGTATGCAGTTCCGTGGTGTAACCGTCGTCACAGTCACAGTTGATAACATCATGCAGCCGGCAATACTCGTTCAGTGTTGATGACAACTCGCGGCCGGCAAAAGCAAGAGAGCCGTCACTGATCGAAACCATCTGTTCATGGACAATGCCGTCTTTCAGGGTGACGCGATGCACCGGCAGGGCATCCAGCACTTCATTGGCCACGATTACGGCATCCAGCGGTTCTTCGGGTAATGTATCCAGCCAGATGATATTCGGATAATAATCCGGAAGTGCTTCAGACAGCCGTTGCTGTTGCCTCTGCCTGAGATCGGCGCTGGTCTCCATGATCAGATAGTTGCGTGGCAGTGACCGCAGACCTGCCAGGTGTGTCAGCAGATCCGCGGCCATGCGGCCGCTACCGGCGCCGAATTCAAGTATTACCGGCTCATGCAATGCCGCCAGAATCTGCCGGCACTGGTTGGCCACTGCCCGGGAATAGAGGCTGGAGACTTCCGGGGCGGTAATGAAATCACCTCCGGGACCGAATTTTCGCAGCCCGGCGCTGTAGTAACCGAGCCCCGGTTCATACAGGGCCATCTGCATATAGCGGGCGAAACTGATGGCTCCGGCGAGCGCGGTTTCGGCAATGATTGTATGCACAAGCCGGGCACTGTGTTCACTGAGATCAGCCGGCGGCTCGGGCAGGGCTTGATGGTCAATGGCTGACACGGCCGGCCTTTATCCTGTACTGTGGCTGTCTTTGTGCCGCCGCTGCATCAACAGGAGGGTCGGGTAGCCGACGTTTCGGATCAAATGAACAAAACTGCGATAGTGACCGGTGGTGCCCGGCGAATCGGTGCTGCGATCTGTCGTCATCTTCATGCGTGCGGCCTTGATGTCATCATACACTACCATACTTCAGACGCAGCGGCAGAGGCGCTGGCTGTCGAACTGGAAACGCAACGACCGGGGTCCGTCCGGTTGCTCAAGGCCGACCTGGCGGAAGTGGTATTCGAGGATCTGGTGCGCGAAGCCCTGACATTCAACGACCGTATCGATGTGCTGATCAACAATGCATCGCTGTTCTATCCGACGCCGCTTGATGATCTATCCGAGGATAACTGGCAGGAAATGCTGAATATCAACCTCAAGGCACCACTGTGCCTCGCCCGGTGCGCGGCTGATTACCTGGCCAGGCAATCCGGTTGTATCATCAACATCACTGACATCTATGCCGAAATACCGCTGGCGGACTATATTATTTACAGCCTCACGCAATCCGGCCTGACCCGGATGACCCGCCAGTTGGCCAGGGACCTGGCCCCCGGGATACGGGTGAATGCCATCGCCCCGGGCGCGATCCTGTGGCCGGAACACCGGCCGGCAGGACACGAACAGGCCATCCTCGAACGCATACCGCTACAAAGGATCGGTGATGTCATGGACATTGCCCGCGCAGCTGAATTTCTCATTAACGACGCAGGCTATCTGACCGGCCAGGTGATCACGGTTGACGGCGGCCGCCGACTCAACTTCTGAACCTGGTATTACTCGGTGAAATCCGGAAACGCCGCATCCACCAGCCACTGCTTGTCCTCTTCCCGGAACCACCAGTTCTGAATGTGCTTGATGTCGGTGACGACACCGGTACGATCATCGTAAAAACTGATTTTGGCTACCACGGTGGCTTCCATTTGCTCCTTGCCTAATGTCTTTTCCTGGATCTGGTAGCCGGTAACGCGAATGCCTTCGTATTCTTCCAGTTCCAGCGGCGGACGAAAACCATCCTTGCCCATATGGTAGGCGTAGGCGTCGGTATAGCGGGCCCAGCGGATCGCACCGCCATAGGACTGGATGGCTGTTTCCAGGCGGCTGACCCGCTCCTGTACCTTCATCCCCGAACATGCGGTCAAGACGGCCAGGAACAGGATGGCGATGGTGCGTATCGGTAACATAGTCGCTCCTTTTGCGGTGGCTACAAGCATACAGGATTATTCATAAGGGCAGCCAGTGCCTGCTGAACCTGTGTGGCCAGACCCTAATAACCTGACTGCATCGCATCACTTTTCAACACTTCAAATATCATATGTGCGTAGTGATCGTTGGCTTCCAGAGACAGGTGGATGAGATCCAGCGATAGAAAATCATCCAGGTTGATTCCGCGCCGGCGCATCAACAGCGGCAGATCCACAGACGGCGTATTCAGTTCACGGGCCAGTTTTCTCACACTATCGTTATAAGGCATGAAGTTCTCGTTAAAGCTCTTGCCGTTGCCCTGTTTACCGGTGACCGCGCCTATGGAATGGTTGACGATAAACACACAGGTACCCTGTTCAGCGGTTATGACGCGGTGAAATTCGACCAGGTTGCGTTCGTATTCCGCCAGGCTGACCCGCGGCTCCACGGACCAGGACGGTACATTGGCGTCGTTGAAACCGAACTGCACCAGCACCAGTCCGGGCAGTAATGGCAGAACGTCACCGGCAAACCGGTCCAGACCCTGGGCCGTGGTATTACCACTGATACCCCGGTTGTGAACCTGGAACAGCCCCGGCTCGACGTTATCCAGTAATTCCTGTAACAGTGTGGTCCAGCGGCATTCTTCGGGAAATTCCTCACCCCCGGTAATGGAATCTCCGAAACAGATGATGTTGAAACTCACGAAACCGGTTTCGGGTCTTAAGCCCGCGATGGCATGGGATGGTAAGCGGATTTCCAGGTGTCCTCCCGGCTACCGCTGAAAGTCCGCCACAACTCGGTATAGGTCTTGCCGGCAAGCGGATGCACCTCGTCACCGGCAATCTCCGCCAGCGGACAAAGGACGAAAGAATATTTCAGGATATCCTCGCGTGGCAATTCCAGCCTGCCCTCGTTCATCACCAGGTCATCGTACAGCAACAAATCGATATCCAGTGTACGCGGGGCGAACTTCTCCTGCTGCCGCTGCCGCCCGTAACGAAATTCAATCTCGCGAAGTATGTCGCTGACCTCACTGACACTCTTTTGTGTATCAAAGCCGGCCACCAGGTTGAAAAAATCATCTCCCGTAAAACCATAGGCCCGGCTTTCATAGACACTGGAGAGCTGCAACGGACCGAATTCACGCTCGAGGTCCCCGAGCCCGCCGGAAATGTTGCTTTCACGCTCGATGTTACTGCCGATACCCACATAAACCCGGTGCGAGTCAGGCATCGGTGCCTCGCTCGATGATCACGCCCACATCGCGTACACCGCGCAGCGCACCCTGCTTGTTCAGGCGCAGGCGCACCCAGGGCACATTGAATTCGTTGATAATGATTTCGGCAATCTTCTCAGCCAGCGTTTCCACCAGCTGGTATTCACTGGCCGACACAAATTCAAGCAGCCGTTTGGCAACCGCCTTGTAATCGAGGGTATGTTCAATATCATCGCTGGCCGCGGCCGCACGGATGTCGGCGCCCATTTCCAGATCCAGGATCACGGTCTGGCGCGTGCGTCGCTCCCAGTCATAGATGCCGATAACCGTATCGATCCTTAAATCGTTAAGATAAATGATGTCCATACTATCCGGACTCCGAACTGTTGGAATGCTGGTTGAATTGAGTCATGTGCGCGCCGGCTGATATTTCCTGTGAAAGGTGAAGTGTGCCGTGTGAAAAGTCAACTTCGGTACTGCCGGTTCCCTGAATGCAGGTGCATGATTTCAACATTCACTATTCACTATTCACCATTCACAATATGATATTGTCACCCGGCATCCCTTACTTAGACAGAAAGTCCCGTGCTCATCGAAATAACTGTCATTCTGCTTGCCTACCTCTGTGGCTCCCTGGCCTCGGCCGTGATCGTCTGCAAAGCCATGGGGCTGTCGGATCCCAGACAGGCGGGTTCCAACAATCCGGGCGCCACCAATGTATTGCGGCTGCATGGCAAACAAGCGGCCGCGCTGACACTGGCGGGCGACGTGCTCAAGGGTGTACTCCCGGTGCTGGCTGCAAGGTGGCTGGGCATGGATGACAGTATTGTTGCGGCATGTGGACTGGCGGCCTTCACCGGCCACTTGTACCCGGTATTTTTCGGTTTCCAGGGCGGCAAGGGCGTGGCCACGCTGCTCGGTGTACTGGTGGCCACGCACTGGCTGTGCGGATTGACTTTCGCCGGGACCTGGCTGCTGATGGCCCAGCTGTTTCGTTACTCGTCACTGGCGGCGCTTGTGGCCAGCCTGGTAACGCCCGTCGTCTCCCTGATCCTGCTTCCCGCCGCTTACGCCATTGCCCAGTCGATCATGGTGATCCTGGTGTTCTGGCGACACCGCTCCAATATTCGCAACCTGGTCGCCGGCCGGGAAGACCGTATCGGCGAGAAAACCTGAAGTGCTGTTGCGGAATACCGGTTAAACAGCCGCTAGACTCCAGCGCGGGGCTCTTTACCCATGGGCCAGCGCGGCCAGGCTGCAAACCCGTAGTGTTCCGTTGTCGGTCCGCCGCGTTGCCATTGCAGGTAACCGGCATAGGCGATCATGGCGCCGTTATCGGTACAGAACTCAGGACGGGGAAACCAGGCCCGGCCACCGCGTTTCGTGGTCAGATCATGAAGTGCCAAGCGCAATTGTTTGTTAGCACTTACACCACCTGAAACAACCAGATTATCAAGATGCTCCTGCTCAAGTGCACGTTTACACTTGATGCACAAGGTAGCCACCACCGCATCCACGAACGCACGGGCAATGTCAGCACGGGCCTGTTTCGAATCGGGGGCTTCGCGGATGGTAATGGCGGCCGCGGTTTTCAGGCCGCTGAAACTGAAATCCAGTCCCGGGCGATCGGTCATCGGCCGCGGAAACTCAAACATTCCCGGGTGGCCCTGTTCCGCCAGCGCCGATAGCGCGGGACCTCCCGGGTAACCCAGGCCCAGGATCTTGGCGGTTTTATCAAAGGCCTCGCCGGCCGCGTCATCCAGGGATTCACCCAGCAGACGGTACTCGCCCGGTGCCTCGACGCGAACCAACTGGGTGTGACCGCCGGATACCAGCAGGGCAATGAACGGAAACGCCGGCGGATCGGCTTCCAGCAACGGCGCCAGCAGGTGTCCCTCCATGTGATGAACCGGGATCGCCGGTAGTTTCCAGCCAAAGGCCAGGCTGCTGGCGACCGCGGCGCCGACCATCAGGGCGCCCACCAGGCCCGGGCCGGCCGTGTAGGCAATCGCGTCTATATCTTCGGCCGAGCTGCCGGCCTCATCGATAACTTTATGAATTAAAGGGATTATTCTCTGAATGTGATCACGCGAAGCCAACTCCGGCACGACACCGCCATAGCCGGCGTGCAGGGCCACCTGGCTGTGCACCGCATTGGCGATAATGCCACGGCGGTCATCGTAGATCGCGATGCCGGTTTCATCGCAGGATGTTTCAATTCCCAGGACCTGCATGTGCGTGATTCCCCTTGGAAAAAATATTGTTGTCAGCCATTGCAATTCTGGTGATAGACACTAGAATTGGCCACCTTTATTAAACCGACCGTTTTCAGGAACATCATTATATATGCCATCAGTCAAGATTAGAGACAACGAACCTTTTGAATACGCCTTGCGCCGTTTCAAGCGCTCCTGTGAAAAAGCCGGGATCCTGGCCGAAGTTCACCGCCGCGAATTCTATGAAAAGCCGACCCAGGTACGCAAACGCAAAGCCGCCGCAGCGGTAAAACGCCATCAGAAGCGAAGTTCAAGAGGCATACTGATGCGTCAGTCACGTACCTGACCCGTAGTCTCGAAAGGCCACACACTCACTCCAGACGGCCACTCTCATGGCTGCACTCAAAGAACAGATTAACGACCAGGTCAAGGTTGCCATGCGCAACAGGGACAAGGAAAGACTCGGCGCGCTGCGCCTGATCACGGCCGCCATCAAGCAAAAGGAAGTCGACGAACGCATCGAACTCGATGACACCGCGGTGCTCGGGATCCTCGACAAGATGTGCAAACAACTCCGCGATTCCATCAACCAGTACCGCGATGCCGGCCGCGACGATCTGGTGGCGAAGGAAGAAATGGAACTTGCCGTCGTCCAGGCGTTCATGCCACAACCCTTGAGCGACGAGGACATCGATGCACTGATCAAGACGGCCATCGAGTCGACCGGCGCCGCCTCCATGCAGGACATGGGCAAGGTCATGGGACAATTGAAACCGCAACTTCAGGGCCGCGCCGATATGGGCCAGGTCAGCGCCCGCGTCAAAGCCGCCCTGGCCGGATAACCCTGGCCGGACAGCTGATACCCACGGCGCCACGGCGCTGTCCCGGTAATCTCAATACGCCCCCCGCCCGTAGAAGTCGCGGAAGATTTTTACGCACTTGCAGCCTATACTCTGTGCCCATCCATGGCCGGCCGAATCCCACAATATTTCATTGACGACCTACTGGCTCGCACCGACATTGTTGATGTGATCGACAGCTTCGTGCCACTGAAACGGGCGGGAAAAAATCACCAGGCGCGCTGCCCCTTCCACGAGGAAAAAACCCCTTCATTTACGGTCAGCCAGGAAAAACAGTTCTATCACTGCTTCGGCTGCGGCGCCAACGGCACGGCCATCGGTTTTTTAATGGAATACTCCGGTATGGGTTTTGTCGAGGCCGTGGAAGATCTGGCCACTCGCGCGGGCCTGACCATTCCCCGCGAGGAAGGTGAGCGTGTTTCCGCTTCCGGTCACACCACGGAACTCTACGAACTCATGGAACTGGTGGTGAACTACTACCGCAAACAACTGAAGGAACATCCCGAGGCCAACCGCGCCGTGTCCTACCTGAAATCCCGCGGCCTCACCGGCGAGGTGGCCGCCACCTATGAACTGGGCTACGCGCCTCCCGGCTGGGAAAACCTGCTCGGTGCACTGGGCCATTCGGATGCGGCCCGGGACCGGCTGGAAAAAATCGGCATGCTGATGAAACGGGAACATGATGGCTACTATGATCGTTTCCGCGACCGCGTCATGTTTCCCATCCGCGACCCGCGTGGCCGGGCCATCGGCTTCGGCGCCCGTGTGCTCGGTGACGACAATCCCAAGTACTTGAACTCACCGGAAACACCGATTTTTCACAAGGGCCGGGAACTTTACGGTCTTTACCAGGCGCGGCATCGTCAACGCGATCTCGACCGCCTGTACGTCGTCGAGGGCTACATGGACGTGCTGGCGCTGGCCCAGTACGGCATCAACAACGCCGTGGCCACCCTCGGCACCGCGGCCACGCCGGAACACCTCGATAAACTGTTTCGCCTCACCAGCCAGCTGGTGTTCTGTTTCGACGGTGACGATGCCGGGCGCAAGGCCGCCTGGCGTGCCCTGGAATTATCCCTGCCCCTGATCCGGGAGGGACGCCAGATCCTGTTTCGCTTCATGCCGCAGGGCGAGGATCCGGATACGTTCATCCGCAATCACGGCCGCGAAGGCCTGGAGAACGAGCAGGCGATGGTGCCGCTGTCCGATCACCTGCTGGGGACGCTGAAATCCCGGTTTGATATGAAAACCCGCGAGGGCCGCGCCAGCCTCGTCGAGGCAGCTATCCCCTATGTACAGCGCATACCCGTCGGCGCCCTGCGCGAATTGCTGATTGAGGATCTGGCCACACTGGGAAAAATGGAAGCCCAGGCGGCGAGAAACCTGTGCCGCGGTACTCCCGGGCAGGACCGCGGGCCACGCCGCAAGGCTGTGCCGCACCGCCAGAGTGCCTCACTGTCACCGGTTCGCAAGGCCATACGGCTGCTGCTGAACCAGCCGGCGCTGGCGCGGGAGATTGGTGACCTGCAGGCGTTGCAAGCCGTTGACCAGCACGGCATGCCTTTTTTGCTGGAACTGGTTGAATACATACTCCAGCGGGACACCACGACCACTGCCAACATCCTTGAACACTGGCGTGGCAGCCGCTACGAAAAGCACCTGGTGGAATTGGCCATGGACGAGGAAATCCTCACGGAACCGGAGAACCTGAAGCTGAAATTTACCGAAATCATTACCAAGCTCATCGAGGATCATCGCCAGGCCGAGCGCCTCGAGCGACTGCGGAACATCAAGGACGCCAGCGAGCTCAAAACCCTCTATCCGGGCGGCTCCCCGGATATTAAAGACAAATCAGACTTGGCGTAATCTGCACTCGTGTGCTATTATTGACTGTTTGTGTTTCGGACATTTTTACCAGATTTCAGTCAGTTATAGCAATTCCCGATATTTTCCGTCATTCACTTTTGTGTATAGCAGCAAATGGCAGAGCAACTCGAACAAAACGACGACCAGTCACAATTAAAACTCCTCATCGCCAAGGGTAAAGAGCAGGGCTTTTTGACCTATCATGAGGTCAATGACCACCTGCCCGATGATATCGTCGATCCCGAGCAGGTCGAGGACATTATCAACATGATAAATGACATGGGCATCACTGTGCACGAGTCGCCGCCGGAAATGGGCATCATCATGACCGACAGTACCGATGCCCCCGACGAGGACGCCGCCGCCGAAGCCGCCGCCGCGCTGGCCAGCGTCGAAAATGAATTCGGCCGCACCACCGATCCGGTGCGCATGTACATGCGCGAGATGGGCACCGTCGACCTGTTAACCCGTGAAGGCGAAATCAAAATCGCCAAGCGTATTGAAGAAGGACTCAACCAGGTACTCGCCGCACTGTCTGCCTACCCCGGGACCACCGAGGTACTCATCAATGCACACGCCAAGGTCGACCAGGAAGAACTGAAACTGAGTGACATCATCATCGGTATCAATGATTTCGAAGAGTATCCGGACAGCGGCATCGCCCCACCGGTCAATGATAACAACAATACCAATAACAGGGATGACGACGATGATGATAATGATGATGATGACGATGACGATGATTCGGATGACGAACCGGAAGCGACGATTGATCCCGAGGATATTCGCAATCGCATCAAGGAAATTTCACGTCTGCACACCAGGGTGCAGAAATATGCCAAACGCTATGGACGCAGTGACAAGAAAACCGAAAAGGCCCAGGCAGAACTGACCGAGAAGTTCCTGGAACTGCGCCTGACGCCGAAACTGATTGATCAATTGACCATCAATGTTCGCAGCATTATCGAACTGATCCGCATGGGTGAACGCAACATCATGAATCTGTGTGTCAAGGAAGCGAAGATGCCGCGTAACGAATTCATACAGTCTTTTCCCGGTAATGAAGTCAACCCGGACTGGATCAGGAAACTCGTTCGCACCAGGAAACCGTATGCTGCCAAACTCAAGGAATACAAGGACGACATTATTAAAATTCAGGAAAAACTCGGTTCGGTCTTTAACGAGAACAACCTGACAATTACGGAATTCAAGGAAATCAACCGCCGCGTTTCCATCGGCGAGGCCAAGGCACGCCGCGCCAAGAAGGAAATGGTCGAGGCCAACCTGAGGCTGGTGATTTCCATTGCCAAGAAATACACCAACCGCGGACTGTTGTTTCTGGATCTGATCCAGGAAGGCAACATCGGCCTGATGAAAGCCGTGGACAAGTTCGAATACCGTCGTGGCTACAAGTTCTCCACCTATGCCACCTGGTGGATACGCCAGGCCATCACCCGCTCCATCGCGGATCAGGCCCGGACCATTCGTATCCCGGTACACATGATCGAGACCATCAACAAGCTGAACCGTATTTCACGGCAGATCCTGCAGGAAAAAGGCCGCGAGGCGACGCCCGAGGAACTTGCTGAAAAGATGGATATGCCGGAAGAGAAGGTGCGCAAGGTACTGAAGATCGCCAAGGAGCCGATTTCCATGGAAACGCCCATCGGTGATGACGAGGATTCACACCTGGGTGATTTTATCGAGGATCAAAACATCGAATCCCCCGTGGATTTTGCCGGCTTCGAGGGACTGCGGCAGTCCACGATGGACGCCCTTGAAGGTCTGACACCGCGCGAGGCGAAGGTGCTGCGCATGCGTTTTGGCATCGACATGAATACGGATCATACGCTGGAAGAAGTCGGCAAACAGTTCGATGTCACCCGTGAACGCATTCGCCAGATCGAAGCCAAGGCATTACGCAAGCTTCGCCATCCATCGCGTTCGGAGCATTTGCGAACCTTTCTGGACCAGTAATTAATTAGCACGCCAAACCGGCGTCGATTACAATACCTTATCGCTAATAGCTATTTGCTATTTGCTATTTGCTTTATTCGGGCCTGTAGCTCAGTTGGTTAGAGCCGTGGACTCATAATCCATTGGTCGTAGGTTCAAGTCCTACCGGGCCCACCAAAACACAGCTATTAGCTACTAGTTATAGAGTAATCAGTTACTACAGACTGAAATCCTGCAATAACTTTCTTTCAACTTTTCCCTTTCTTTTCACTAGTAGCTTGTGGCTAGTTGCTGTTAGTACGCTAGTTGCTGTTAGTACGCTAGTCGCTGTTAGTAAAGAACCAGTTGCCTGACGATCTCGGTATGGGCCAGCACTTCGGTGATTTCGGCCTTGATGTTTTCCCGGGTCTCGGCATTCAATCCGGGATCGTCGCGGGTCAGCACCAGTACCGTCGCCGGATGAACGAACAGGTCCTTGATGTGGTAGCACTCCGGTGGCGCCTGTGGCAAAAGGCCGTCATGATGATAATTCTTCTCCAACGCATCGTGTGAAATCGACTGCAGCTGATCCTTCAGCTCAAGTGAGGTGGCCAGGTAAGCATCACACTGGGCCAGCCTGAACCGGCCCCAGTCCAGTACGCTTTCAGAAAGGCTGATCAATTCTCCGGCCTGCCGATCGATACTGTCACGCATGCGGTTTTCATTGACCAGGTCCACCAGTTTTGCCGCCGCGAATTCATAACTGGCCAGGGTCACCGCCACCTGCTCCATGGTTTCACGCTCCGACGCGGATTGAATCTGTTTTTTCTCTACCTTTTCCAGATCCGACGCCTGCATGGTGGTACTGGCGACAGCGCCCGTACTCATGAAGATAAACAGTACGGATACAATTACACTGGTCAAAATCCGGCTCATAACTTTACTTCTCGCTCGTAGTTGAAATTGATTCGGTAGCCCCGCGATGATCCGCGGCATGTTGCGTGGTGAAAAATCCACCGCTGCCCTTGATGGTATTACGCACGACACAGCCGCCCGCCAGCGCGAGCTGCAGTAAAAATACAAGAGTCAGCAGGGTCTTGCCAGGCATATTTAGTTGGTTAAGCGTCTTGCAATCATAGTGGTGCAGTAGTATCTCTAGACAACAAACCCCGAAATTCATTCCTGACCAACCGGAGGAACGCACCATGAATGAAGACCATCTCATCGCTGCCATATTGACTGCCGGCCTGGTGGCCAAAAACCCCGAAGATGAATTCCAGCCCAAGGACGTGGTCACGCTTTACGAGATGTGCCTGTCTGAACTGATTGCCGCCGGGAGGCCCGGCAGAACCGTCGAATAGTACATTCCGGAACGACCGGCATCGGGCCGTGCTCCGGATTGAACCGCGCCTGACGTGTCGGAGCATGCCGGATAGCGGTTCCGGAACCGCCTGCGGTTCAGGAGCAATTACTCAGATTTCCACCGGCTGATCCGGCGGCGGCGTCTCTTTGCCTTTCAGCGCCTCTTCCAGTTTCCTGACAAATTCATCCAGTCGTTGTTTGATCTCGGGGACTTTTTCCCTGAGTTTTTCTTCCATTTTTGACAGCTCCTTCTCGATTACCGGCAAGGCATCCTGCAGATCCCCGAGAGAGCGATCCAGACCTTCCAGCATCTGTGAACTGATATCATCGAGTCGGTTCAGTACCCGGCCGACCTCCCCCTGGTCGCGGATTTGTTCAACTGTTTTTGTATAATCCACTTTCCAGGTGTCCTGTTCGTCGACCAGGTAGGTCTTGATAGACAGTTTCAAGGGTTCCTTTCCCGCAACAACCACGCTGGTATCCACCTCGGAGCGATCACCATCGATGATGATCCGGCCCGTGGTCCAGGATTCAATTGCCAGCAAACCCTGGCCGAGATCCTCCATGGCGGCGGCGTCAACCGACACCTGGTTACGCAGAGCCACGATATCCTGGTTGACCACGGCTTGCCAGAATGCATCCGTCACTTCGGGAGGCGTTAAGCGCTCCTCGCAGGAGGTCAGAACCAGCAATGCACATGCTGCGAATAATGTCTTGTTCAGGGTCATGTTATGGAAACTGTTGCGGTCATGGTCTGTTAGATCTGTATATTGATTCCGGGTTCAAAGCCAATCGATACGACACCATCATAACCATGTCGCGGCAGTGCTGGAACCGGTTTGTTTTATATTGCACTGCACTGCCGCAGAAACACAACACTTCATCTCCTGTGTGAGTCCCTGCACATAACACAGGCAGTTAACGAATTGATTACAAAGTATATTAATCATTTCTGCCCATTGCCCGTATTGGCACAAATCCTGCGATTTTATGATTTCCGGATTTTTCAGGATTTTGTATTTACTGGCATGACTGAAACCTTCAGAACAATGCCAATGTCTGATTCATGTGCACCCGTTCACGCTGGCGCAATTATTCATGACAGGGACCAAAAGATTTTGTTATGGTGTCAATACAGTCTGTAAACGCTTTGTCGATTCCCTGTTTGCAGACGTCCCTGTCAGTCCAAGGGAGACAAAATGGTTAAACGCAGTCACTCCAGTTTTGTCAACAAGCTGATTCAGTCCTGTCTCAGCGTGGTCCCTTTATTACTTCTTTTCCAGACATCGGTCTCGATCGCTAGCAGTGAACGTGACCGCAATATGCATATCCCCGGCCGGCTGGTGGATATTGGTACGCACCGCCTGCATATACAATGCACAGGCAAGGGCAGCCCGGCCGTCATCATTGAATCCGGCCTCGGGGGATTTTCGCTGGAATGGGAAGTCATCCAGAATAATCTCAGCGATAACGTTCGCGTGTGCACCTATGACCGTGCCGGTTACGGCTGGAGCGAGCCGGGGCCGATGCCTCGTACAACCCGGCAAATTGCCTACGAATTATTCCAGTTATTGACCCATGCTGCCGTTCCCGGCCCGTATGTACTGGTGGGACATTCCTTCGGCGGCTATACGATGCGTTATTTTACCAGCGAACATCCCGATCTGGTTGCCGGTCTGGTCCTGGTGGATTCATCGCATCCGGAACAGTTCGAGCGCTTGCCCACCGCGAAAAAACCTTACGCGGAAAAAAAACGCACAGGTTATACCTACCGCATCAGCAATCCGATCATCCATGAAAACTATCCCGAGATGTATAAGAAAATAGCCTATATGCTTGCCAGTACCCGCAAGGCTATGTACACGCAACTCAGCGAGAGCGACCATATGCGCGAAAGCGCCCACGAAGTACTTGAGAAATCCACGTTCCCCAACATCCCTCTCGTTGTCATTACGCGGGGTAAACGGGTCTGGCCGCATACGGATCTTGGTGATCGCCTGGAAGTTGCCTGGCAGGAATTACAGGCCGAGTTGACCTACCTCACCAATATGTCCATACAAATCATTGCCAATAAAAGTGGTCATTCGGTGCATCTGGATCAACCCGACCTGGTAGTGTCGGTGATCAATAAAACCGTTAGCTCGACCCGAAAAATCCGGAATCGGCGGATGTCCGCGCACTTGCCCGCTGATGATACAGCGGGCAGTCTGCCTTTTTATCCACTTAACGATTATTTCGAGATCTCCATGGCCGGATCGCTGATCGTCAAGGCCAACTTCAAGAATATGCTCTCGTCCCTGCGATACCTGGAAACATTCCGGTAATCTTCCGCCACCGGCAGCAATTCCCTCCGGACCAAAATCTCTCGCAGATTGATCTGGTGCGCTTAGCCCTTATAATGAGCGCCCGTTTCGCATCCCGCTGCTCCATACCGGGAGGACATCATGACCGACACACTGTTCAGCAAGATTATTAACCGGGAAATTCCCGCCGATATCGTCTACGAAGACGAACTTTGCCTGGCTTTTCGCGATATCAATCCGCAGGCACCGGTGCATATTCTGGTGATCCCGAAAAAACCGCTGGTGGATCTGGCCGCAAGCACACCGGAAGATGAACCGCTACTGGGACACCTGCTGCATACCGCCGGCAAAATCGCCGCTGATGAAGGTTACGGCGATGCCTTCCGGATCGTTATCAATAATGGTGAAAAAGCCGGACAATCCGTATTTCACCTGCATGTACACATACTTGCCGGCCGCGATTTCACCTGGCCACCAGGCTGATACAAACAAACCTACAATGACTATCCAGACAGACGATCTCAGAATTGACAGCATCAAGGCGGTGACCACGCCGACGGTGATCATCGAGGAAATCCCGATCACCGATCAGGCAGCCGCAACCGTTGCCGCCTCACGCCAGGCTATACAGGATATCCTGCACGGTCGCGACAAACGCCTGCTGGTCGTGACCGGTCCGTGTTCCATCCATGACATCGAGGCGGCCAAGGAATACGCCGGCCGGCTGAAAAAATGCCTGGATCAGTACCGGGATACCCTGCACATCGTCATGCGTGTGTATTTCGAAAAACCCCGTACTACCGTCGGCTGGAAAGGCCTGATCAACGACCCGGACCTGGACAACACCTTTCAAATCAACAAGGGGCTACGCATGGCCCGGCAACTGCTGCTGGATTTGAACGACTCCGGCGTTTCCGCGGGTACCGAATACCTCGATCTGATCACGCCCCAGTACGTCTCGGATCTCATCAGTTGGGGCGCCATCGGGGCTCGAACCACGGAAAGCCAGGTCCATCGCGAGCTCGCCTCGGGCCTGTCCTGCCCGGTGGGCTTCAAGAACGCCACCGACGGTTCCACCCGGGTGGCCATTGATGCGGTCATGGCAGCCTCACGCCCGCATCATTTCCTGTCCCTGCGAAAGGAAGGCACATCCGCCATTTTCACCACCAGGGGCAACGAGGACTGCCATGTGATCCTGCGCGGCGGCAAACAACCCAATTATGACGCCGACAGCATTGCCGCAACCGTGCAACAGTTAAAAGCCAACAACATTACTCCGCGACTGATGGTCGATTTCAGTCACGCCAACAGCATGAAGCAACACAAGAAACAACTTGATGCCGGCCGTGATGTCTGCAAGCAACTGGCTGACGGCAGCGACGCCATTTTCGGCGTCATGATCGAGAGTCACCTGGTGGAAGGACGTCAGGACGTGGTTGATGTCAGTAAATTACAGTACGGCCAGAGTATCACTGATGCATGCCTGGGCTGGGATGACACCACGGAACTGCTGCAGATGCTGTCCGGGGCTGCCGCCGCACGCATGCAACGTTAGGTGAACACTCAGGTCCTTTTCCGTTTCAGCCATATCGATACCACGTATATCAGTCCGGCCATGAGCACCATGGTCGCGCCGGACGGCAGATCCGGACCATAGGAAAGCGCCAGTCCGCTGGTGGTGGCCAGCAAACTGAACAGTATGGCCATGATGATCATCCCCGGAAAGGAACGGGTGAACCGCGATGCGCTGGCGGCCGGTAACATCAGCAGCGCCATGACCAGTATCAGACCCACCATCTGTATCATCAGCACGATGCTGAGTGCGATCAGGCATAACATAAGGATATAAACCAGCTCGACACGAACGCCGCGTATACGGGCGAACTCCTCGTCAAATGCCATGATCAGAAACTGCCGGTAAAAAACATAAACGATGGCCACCAGCACACAGTCCAGCCACAGCATCTGCACAAGATTCTGTTTACTCACCAGCAGGATATTGCCGAACAGGTAAGCCATCAGGTCAACGTTATAACCCGGCGACATCGAGACGAAGATCACGCCTATGGCCATACCCACGGACCAGAATGCGGCAATCAGGATCTCCTCGTCCTGTTGCCAGTGCAGTTTGATCAGACCGATAAGTACCGCCGCGACCAGCGCCGAAAACAGCGCACCGATCATGGGGTCAGTTCCGGTGAAGTAAGCAATGCCCATACCGGCGAGAACGGTATGGGCAATTCCACCACTCAAAAAACCGATTCGCTTGACCACGACGTAGGCGCCCGTGATTCCGCAACCGATGCTGGCCAGCACACAGGCCAGCATCGCCTGTTGCAGAAAATCGTATTCCAGCAGGGCCGAGAGAAACTCACGCATGGGCATGCTCGTGGTGGATGATACTGACCTGGCCGCCGTAGAGTTCCTCCACCGTTTTACCACTGATGGATTCCACATCATGACAGACCAGGGTACGGTTGATGCACGCCACCCTATGCACGTAACTGGAGATGAAGGCGATATCGTGCGAGACCACCAGGATGGTCATGTGCGCATTGTATGCCTTGAGCAGATCAAAGATGTCCTCCTCGGCACGCACATCAATGTTGGCCGTGGGTTCATCGAGCACCAGGATGCCGGGCTCACTGCACAACGCCCGCGCAATCCAGACCCGTTGCACCTGGCCGCCGGAGAGGTTGCTGATCGGCTGGTCGGCAATGCCGTGCAGATCCAGTATATCCATGACCGAATCGCCGATCGCCCTTTGCCGCCGATTGTAACTGCCGAAGTAACTGCCGGAATTGATAGTGCCCATGAGTACACTGTCCCGCACCGAAACCGGAAATGCCCGATTGTAAATCGGTCGTTGCGGCACATAGCCGATCCGGGTTCGCGCCTCATCGGCACAGTGGCCATACACCCGTATGGTTCCCGCATCCGGCTGCAATAGCCCGAGAATCAACTTCACCAGTGTCGTTTTGCCGCCGGCGTTGGGACCGATCAAACCGATAAACTCTTCTTCCCTGATCTGCAACGATACGTGCTCCAGCACCGGGGCGCCGTTATAGGCAAAACTGACATCATCCACTTCGATAACCGCAGCCATGATCAGATGCCCTCGGCGATCAGGGACGCCGTTATTTTGAGATTTTCGAGAGGATTTTCACCCAGGGGATCCAGGGTGACGACCCGGGCGTCGATCGCCTCTGCCAGGCGCACGGCGGCCGTGGACTTGTGCTGTTTTTGCACAAATACCGTGCGAATACCCAGCTCACGGGCCTGGCGGATGCGTTCGGCCATGGTCCGGGGGCCGATCTCCCGCCCCTCCACTTCCAGAGTGAGCTGTTTCAGGCCATAACGGTCGGCCAGATAACCCCAGGCCGGGTGATCAACCAGAAACGCGCGGCCCGCATAGCAGGCAAGACGCGCCTGAATGTCGGCATCGAGTTGTTCAAGATCAGAGGCGAGCCGTTGATAGTTCGATCGGTAGTACTCCGCTTCAGCCGGACGTATTTCAATCAGATCTTCAAGAATGATCGCGGCCATGCGCATAGCCAGGATCGGATCCAGCCAGACATGTGGATCCTGGTAATTTCCTTCCTCTCGCCGGGTCATCAACTGCCGGCAGCAGTCAACGACCCTGAGCGCCGGGGCCTGTTCTTGAATGACACCCAACCACCGCGCTTCGGCCCGGATCCCGAGCGGCACGAACAAATCCGCATCGAGCAATGCCTGCATCTGTCCGGGCCCGGGTTCAAAATGTTCGGGATCGGTGGCGGTCAGCACACGCACGCGGGTATCCGGCCCGGTAACACGTTCAACCAGGTATTTCTGCGGCGGAATACTGACAAAAACATCCAGGCGATCCGCAGCGCCCGTGGTATGGCTGAACAAACCGCCGAGAACGGCGGACAACGCTAACAGCAACTTACGCATTATCGGGATTCTTTCAGGCATCGCTCACAGGTCCCGTAGATCTCGATGACCATATTATCAACGCGAAATTTCAGCGCCCCGGCCATGTCATGCAACTCGTTGATGGCGCGATCATCGTTCAACTCGGCCACGGAACCGCAATATCTGCAGATCAGGAACTGCCCGCTGTGGCCGCTGCCGGGCACCCCGCAACCCAGGTAGGCATTCAGCGATTCGATACGGTGAATCAGGCCGGCATCAAGCAGAAAATCGAGGGCCCGGTAGACCGTGGGCGGCGCTGACCCGGGGTGTACGGCTTTTAACCGGTCGAGCAGATCGTAGGCCTTGACCGGCTCGTGACTGCTCCAGATCATCTCCAGGATCTGCTTGCGCAGACGGGTAAAGCGCTCGCCGCGGGACCGGCAACGCTGTTCCGCCTGCCGTATGGCTTCATCCAGGCAGTGCTGGTGATCGTGGGAGCGAAAAGGTTTCAGTTCGGTGATCGCGGTCATGATGATGCTTGAGATTACACAACTTTATGTTATGTTATAACATTACGTTAAAGGTGTCTTGTGCCAATCATGCATCGAAGCTGGCAAAAACGATTGTTGCTGTTGTGCGTCCTGGCCATGCTGGCCGGGCAACAACTCACGGTCGCACATGTCTTCAGCCATTTTGATGCCCATCAATCCGGCGACTGCCACGATTGCGATGCACTGAAAAACTTCAAGGCCGGCCTGTTGTCTGTGCCGGCGCCTGTGGCCGCGGCTTTCGATGGTATCCATTTCATCCACGGATCGACGCAGCCACCCTGCGAAGTCACTGAGTCACCGCACCCTATCCGGGCGCCACCCTTCTCCCATCCCTGAAATCCGCTCGAAATACGTTTCATCCGGCGACACGCCGGCATGAAATCACAGTAAATAACTGTTCTTTAACCCGAAGACTCATTGAATTGCGGCAGTGACTGCCGGATCAATGCCGTCCCACCGGTTCAGGTGTAATGGGAGAATGACCATGACCATGACCATGACGATACGACCAGGGGTATTACTCTGCCTCGCCGGGATGCCGTTTACCGGCCTGGCCGACGAGGCCCATCAACTCGACGAACTCACCGTGTATGCCCGCCCCTATGGCATGCAAAGCCTGCAACACACCGCCACGCCGGTCTCGATTCTTTCCGGCGAGGAGTTGAAAAACCAGCAGTCCAACAGCATTGGTGAAACGCTGGCCAATGAGCCCGGCGTCAGCGCATCGGATTTCGGCCAGGGCTCGTCGCGGCCCGTGATCCGCGGCCTCGGCGGTCAGCGTCTGCAGGTCATGCAGGGGGGCATCAGTTCCATGGATATTTCCACCATCAGTGTCGACCATGCGGTGTCCATCTCTCCGTTCAACGCCGACCAGATTGAGATCCTGCGCGGGCCCGCCACCCTGCTTTATGGTAACGGCGCCTCCGCCGGCGTGGTCAATATCGTCAACAATCGCATTCCGGAAACGCTCGGTGAGTTCGAGACGGACCTGGATTATCGCCACAATACGGCAGCGGGCAGCAACACCTTCGCCGCACGGGTCGACGGCAGTCAGGACAGCCTGGCGTTTCATGCCGATTTTCTGACCCTGGAGTCGAATAATTACGAGGCACAAACCGGTACCATTGATAACAGCGAGATCGATACCACGGACGTCAATATCGGTGGGTCATGGATCGGGGATCGCGGTTTTATCGGGTTTTCTCTGGGCCGTTATGACAGTGTCTACGAAGTGCCTCTGGATGCGGACGAACCCGATGAACGGGTTTTTATTGACCTGAAACAGACCCGGGTGGACTTCGCCGGCCAGCTCGACAAGCCGTTGCCCGGACTGCAGACCCTGCGCCTGCGCGGCGCCCATAACGACTATGAACACACGGAATTCGAGGGTCCGGGAGAACCGGGCACTTTCTTTTTCAACGACGAATGGGAAGGGCGGCTGGAAGCGGCGCATGTTCCACTGGGGTCCTGGTCGGGTGTAGTGGGAATACAGACGCGGCTGCGCAGTTTCGCCGCGGTGGGTGATGAAGCGTTTGTACCCCCGGCCAAACTCAATTCGACCGGTTTGTTTCTGCTCGAGGATACCGACCATGGCCGCTGGCATTTCGAGGCCGGGGCGCGGATCGAATTCCAGACTATCGAGCCCACGGCGACCACCGGTCTGGATGAGATTGATCATGACACCTACTCGGTCAGTGCCGGGGCGCTCTATAACCTGACGGATAGCCTCCGCGCCGGGGTGAATATCGGCCGTTCACAGCGGGCGCCGGCGCTCGAAGAACTGCTGGCCACGGGACCGCACCTGGCGACGGGTACGTTCGAAATCGGCGATGCGGATCTGGATGAGGAAACAGTCAACAGCGTCGATGTCAGCATCGAACGCCAGGACGATACCTGGTCCTGGAAACTGAATCTGTTCGCAAACCACATCGAGGATTTCATCTTCCAGCAATTCGAGGATCGCAACGGCGACGGTCAGGCCGACGAAGTGGATGAAACCGGGGCCCTCGGTGGTGAATTGTTGTTGACGCGCTTCACCCAGGACGACGCCCTGTTTTACGGTGCTGAATTTGAAACCCGTTATCATACTGTGTTTGCCGATCGCCACCACATGGATTTCAGGCTCTTCGCCGACCTGGTGCGCGGCCAACTGGAAGGGGGCGATGACCTGCCGCGCATCACGCCCGCGCGCCTGGGCATAGGCGCCGTATACAGCCAGGGTCCCTGGCGCGCTGATGCAGACATCGTCAATGTCTTCGAGCAAAACGACACGGCGGAACTGGAAACAGGCACCGGTGGCCATATCCTGGTCAGTGCCGGCCTGGGCTATGACTTCCCGGTCGGGTCCGCCACGGGCCGTATATCCCTGCGCGGCACCAACCTTCTGGACGAAGATGCGCGCCGGCATACTTCGTTCATCAAGGACCGGGCGCCCTTGCCCGGCCGGTCGGTTATGGCCGGTCTTCGCCTGACCTACTGATATACGCGAATACCGCGGGGCACAGGGTGTCCCGCGGTAGTTTTAAACCGGATTGTTGCGGTAAGATGCCAGCCATTGAATACTGACTGAATCCGCTGCTCATGACCGTTACCGAACAAGAGATCACCGCCACACTGGATGCGAAGGGGTTGAACTGTCCGCTGCCCATCCTGAAAACCAAGGTCGAACTCAATCGCCTTGCCGCCGGGGACATCCTGCTGGTACTGGCCACGGACCCGCACTCGAAAGTCGATTTCGAGGCCTACTGTGCCCGCACCGGTCACAGCATCATCGATTACCAGGAATCCGATGACGGCGTTTTTTCCTTTTACATTCAGCGTGCTGCCAATCCGAAGCCGGTATAACGACAATCTGAACTGTCCGGCCGCCCGCGGCAGCTGCTGTTGTGTGAGCACGGTTGCGGCTCTACAAACCCTGGACAACATCGAATTAATTCATATTCTTCCGTACAAAATGCGATATGATTGTTTGACTTGGAGCAGATGGTACTATCATTGATTGCGGGGATGATGAATGTCTGGGGAAGATATCCTGGTCGTTGAGGACAACAAAACCACAGCCGCGATTATGCAACTAAAACTGGAGAACCTGGGCTACAAGGTTCCCTCGCTGGCAAGGAATGCCGACGAAGCCATCCAGCAAGCCGGCCGCTACCACCCCGCGCTGGTGCTGATGGATATCAATCTCGGCCGCGGCGCCGACGGCATCGAAGCCGCCAACATTATCAAAAAGAAGTACAAGATCCCCATTGTCTTTGTAACGCGCTATTCCGACGAATCCACCCTGGCCCGCGCCAAGGATATTCACCCCCTGGGTTACATCAATAAGCCCCTGCGGGACAAGGACATCCGGGCCACGATCGAAATTGCCATGGAGCAGGTACGTTCGCGTGCCCGCAGTAACGTGCACGTAGAGCTCGAACCTGAACATTCCGATCACGATATCCGCATCGAAATACTCTGTGATGTACAGGGTTCCATCCTGGAATACGATGCGAACATCATGCAACGCGCCCTGAAGCATCTGGACATCGAATCGGCCGAAGAGCTTCTGCCGTACAACCATTACCAGTTGAACAGTTACTGCCTGCGCCTGGACAACTCTCATCTCATCGCCGGACGCCTGCTGGATAACATATTCACCTGGGAATACGTACCGGACAAAACCACCGGCACGGTGCGTGTTATATGCGAAAATATCACCAGCAAAAGCCGGCTGATGGACAATCACGCCACCGAAGACGCCTTCAAGCAAACACTGAACTGTCTGTCTGTCGGCGTTACCCTGCTGAACCAGCGCTTGCAGCCGACATTCATCAATGAAACAGCGAGGAGCCTGCTGCAGGAGTCGAGTTCCCTGTTTATCCGCAACGGCAGACTTTGTGTCGAACATGAGGCCATGGATTACGACCTGAAAAAAATGATCGAAACCGCGGGTACGGGAAAACTCACCCTGGGCCAGGCCGGTTCGGATCAGACCATTGACCTGCTGATATCGCCACTGCAGACGTCACTGGCGGAACGTTCGGACGATGTCCCGGTGGCCATTGCTTTTATCTTCTGTGGCAGAAAGGACCGGGAACACCTGGAAACCGTACTGGAACGCCTGTATCTGCTGACCAAGGCCGAAGCACGGCTGGCCGCGGCACTGGTCCAGGATCCGAGACTGGAGGAAGCTGCGGCGTCCATCGGCATCACCGTGAACACGGCGCGTACCCATCTGAAAAAGCTGTTCAGTAAAACCGGTACCGATCGCCAGTCCTCACTGGTACACCACATCGTCACCGGTCCCGCCGGGATCCTGATCAAGGCCGGAACACTCTGAACCGGGCGGTTCAGTCCGGCTTATTCCACATCCACAATCTCGAAGTCATGGGTTACTTTTGCCATGGCGCCGAGCATGATGGATGCGGAACAGTATTTCCCCGCCGATAATTCAATGGCCCGGGCGACACTCTTGTCCTTCAGATCCCTGCCGGAGACCACGTAGTGCAGGTGTATATCGGTAAAGATTTTTGGCGCCTCGCCGGCGCGTTTTGAGTCAATCTCGACGCGGCAGTCGCGGATATCCTGGCGCGACTTTTTCAAAATCGAAATCACGTCTACCGAGCTGCAGGCGCCCATGCCGAGCAGCAGCATTTCCATGGGTCGCGGTCCCTGGTTTCGCCCGCCAGCCTCCGGTGGGCCGTCAATCAACACCGTATGGCCCGACTCCGTTTCCCCGGCAAATAAAACATCGCCTTTCCACCCGACAACGACCTTCATAAATGACTCCAAATTGTTGATTTCCTGAAAAAAGAGTACCATAGTTTGCCGAATATCCGGAACCTGATACAGGTGCGGAGCGAAGAATACCCGGGGATGGAGAAATAAAGGTCATGCAAAGAAGCAGTTTTCACAATCGTGATCAGACGATCTCACAGTTACTCGAGCACTGTCACACCAGGAACTACAACGCCAAGAATGTCATTATCAAGGAAGGCGATCCCAGTGCCCATCTGTACTATATCCTGAGTGGTTCGGTCACAGTGCTGATTGAGGATCACAAGGGCCGCGAAATAGTCCTGACTTATCTGAATCCCGGCGACTTTTTCGGGGAAATCGGCCTCTTTGATACCGAACATAAACGCAGCGCCTTCGTGCGCGCCAAGACCAAGTGCGAGATTGCCCAGATCAGCTATGAGCGGCTGAAATCACTCAGCCACCTGTTCCCCGACCTGCTGTTCGCCATCGCCACGCAGATGGCCATGCGCCTGAGGAAAACCAGCCGCAAGGTCAGTGACCTGGCGTTTACCGATGTCAAGGGCCGCGTCGCGCGGACCTTGCTGGAACTATGCAAGGAACCCGACGCCATGACCCATCCGGATGGCATGCAAATCAAGATCACCCGCCAGGAACTGGGCCGCATCGTCGGCTGCTCCCGGGAGATGGTGGGACGGGTGCTGAAAAGCCTGGAAGAAGATCACCTGATCAGCGTCGCCGGCAAGACCATCGTGGTCTTCGGAACCCGCTGACTGGACCTCCTGAAGGAGGCACTGGAGGACCTCCGGTAATCCAAACTTGACAACCTCGCACCAAGTACAGAAAATCCCTCTCCCTGCCCTTCCTAATAGCTAATAGCTAATAGCTAATAGCTGGTTTTAAGGCTATGTAGCTCAGTTGGTTAGAGCGCAGCATTCATAATGCTGATGTCGGTGGTTCAAGTCCACCCATAGCCACCATCTATTTTATACACACATTACAATCCGCTGTTTTTCGGATTGAACCACCGGTCTTGTTGATGATGTCGGGGCTGATGAAATACTTCCCTGTATTTCACCCTGCGGGCAAACTGCGTTTGCCCAATTTCGTTCCCGACGAAATTGTCAAGTCCACCCATAGCCACCAAACCACCACCCTCTTCCTTAAATTCCTGTTTTCTCAGCTTAAAGACAGCAGCGAAATTTGCCGTCCGGGATTTCGCTTCCGAAAACCTGATAACCGGTTCACAATAATCAACCTATTATCAAGTTACTGCCGAATCTGTTCGTGCTCTATAGTCATAATCTTCAACCACCAGTTAATAACGGTAACGATATGAAAGCTGATAAATATATCAAACTCCTCGTGTTTATCCTCTTCACGCTTTCAGGAAATTCACTTTCTGCCGGTGCAACAGACACAGCGGATGATTATCTCGGAGATTTGATTGCTGAAACCATCTCGGATGTAGTCGATAGCACTGTTGAAAGAGCAAAAGGGGTTGTCCGGGAAAAAACGGGGATTGATCTGTCAAGACATGGTTATGTGAAGGATCGCAAACACAGACCTCTGCCGGGGTGTGCATCTGATGAAGCATACCACGAGTTAAACCGGCTACAGGATGAATACAGCCGCGAGATACGGAAGCTGGAGGAGGAATTAAACAGGAAATTGAGCAAGGCGGAATCCGAGTTCGAACGGGAGGCATCCAGGGAAGACAAGAAAGAAAAGATCCGCGAAAAAAGAATAACACTGGAACAAAAAGTGGATGATGCTTACGCAAAATTCGACAGTAAAGTAGCCGCTCAGGATCGTAAATTCGATGAAAAACGTTCCAGCATCATTAACAGGGAACGTGGCAGTGAACGATGCGATAAAGATAGCATCAGCAACAAGAATGACAATGATGATAAGGGAAGAGATGCGTCCGACAGGAAAGAACATGCAGATGAGGATAACCCGGGACGAGGTGGTGTTCCCGAACATGCCCGGGAAAGTCAGGCCAGTGCAACTGCAAGGGACAAATCAGTTGCACATGGCGAGGCCGATGAAAAGAGCTGGTGGCAGTTCTGGAAATAACGAGCCCCGCGAGGTTGTGCGATCCGACCAGGTTACATACGTATCCTGTGCATCCTGTATTAAACCCGGCTCTGCCACTGACCTTGTCCTGGATGGAGTTTGCGGAAGGTGCGCGAATTGGCAGGCGGTCTCTTGCTAATCATAAGGACTGCGGCTTCGCCGTCAACCCGAGAATCGTTTGTAGTGGCCTAATAAATCCGTACCACTTGATAGGTGTTAATATACACCCAACAAGAGGTACACAATATGAGAAAACGACGACGTTTCACCCCGGAATTTAAACACGAATCAGCCTGTCTGGTCCTGGACCAGGGCTATAAGATGGCGGAAGCCTGCCAGGCTGTCGGTGTCGGCGAAACTGCCCTGCGCCGCTGGGTCGACCAGCTGAAAGCGGAACGCCAGGGCATAACCCCGGTGGGCAGCCGGGCACTGACTGCCGAGCAACAGCGCATCCAGCAACTGGAAGCGAAGATCAAGCGCATCGAACGGGAGAAAGACATTTTAAAAAAGGCTACAGCGCTCTTGATGTCAGACTCGATGAGATCATTGCCATGATCGAGCAGTTAAGAGTGCGGTACCGGGAAAGCGACACTCCGTGTTTTTGATGTGCCCCGCAAGAGTCTCAACTACCGGCGCCAGCGGGCGCGACGGGTCGATCCCGAACGGGAACGGCTGAAGGAATTAGCCCGTGACATTCATAGTACGAGTCGGCATGCAGCCGGCGCACGGACCATATCCGGCCAACTGAAACAACAAGGCGAAGCGGTGCGCCGCTACAAGGCCCGCAGCCTGATGAAAGAAGCGGGCCTGGTCAGTAAACAACACAAGCGGTATCGCTACCGGATCGCTGAGGACGAATCGGTGATTGCACTGAATAAACTGAACCGCGAATTT
>DGNS01000008.1 GCA_002389045.1 Thiotrichaceae bacterium UBA4486
ACCACGTACACCTGCTCATGACACCGACGGATACGACGGGAATTTCGCGCTTGATGCAATCCCTTGGACGGCGCTACGTGCAATACATTAATCGGACCTACCGTCGCAGCGGTACCTTGTGGGAAGGACGTCATAAGGCCAGCCTGGTCCAGGCAGAGGACCATTTGTTGACCTGCTACCGTTATATTGAAATGAATCCCGTACGTGCCAAAATGGTTGAGCATCCGGGAGATTACCCCTGGTCGAGTTACCATCACCATGCCTATGGCGAGCCGGATCGGAACGTAGAGGACCATGCGCTGTATTATCAGCTGGATAGCGACCGGGATACCCGTCTGGCCTGTTATCGGGAACTGTTTCTGACGGACATCGAGAAGAATAAATTGCACGCCATCCGTAACGCTGTCAATTTTTCCCTGCCGTTAGGCAATGATCGTTTTCGTGAAGAGATTAAACAAGCGACAGGAAAGAAACTGGACCAGGACAGACATTCAACGAGATAGTTGATGTAAATGACTCTCAGTTGTCACCGACCCCTAAAAAATCCTAAAAAATCCGTCAGGCGTATTCCTCTTCATGTCTCTGTTCCATTTCCCGCCCGGACGTGAATTGCAGATCAGCAAGCCGCTTGTAAATCCCGCTTTTCTTCATCAGTTCGTCATGATGGCCGGTATCGACAATATGGCCATCCTGCATGACCACGATGCGATCGGCCTTGATAACGGTGGAAAGCCGATGGGCGATCACCAGCGTGGTGTGTTCCTTCATCAGTCTGTCCAGTGCCTCCTGCACCAGTTTTTCACTTTCGGAATCGAGTGCGCTGGTGGCTTCGTCCAGTAACATGATGCGCGGATTTTTCAGGATGGCGCGGGCGATGGCGATGCGTTGTTGCTGACCACCGGACAGGCGCATGCCGCGCTCGCCCAGAAATGTGTCATAGCCCTCGGGCTGCTTTTCCAGGAATTCATCGGCCATGGCGGCGCGGGCGGCTTCCCGGACTTCCTCGTCGCCGGCGTCGGGCCGGCCGAAACGGATGTTTTCCATGGCGGACTCGGCAAACAGCACCGTGTGCTGCGGCACGATGGCGATGGCCCGGCGCACCTCGGCCGGATCAGCCTCGGCGATGTCAGTACCATCAATACAGATACGCCCGGAGCGGGGATCATAAAATCGCAGCAGTAACTGGAACACGGTGCTCTTGCCGGCACCCGACGGCCCCACCAGGGCCACGGTTTCACCGGGCTGTACAGTGAGCGAAAAATGATCCAGCGCCCGGATGCCGGGCCGCGACGGATAATGAAAACTGATCGCCTCGAAATCGATACGGCCCTTGCCGCCGGGCGGTATCGCCAGCGGCCGTTCAGGCGTGTGAATGTCGGATTCGGTCCCCAGCAATTCCACCAGTCGCTCCATGGCGCCGGCGGCGCGCTGGACATCGTTCCAGACTTCGCCCAGCGCCGTGGTACTGCCGGCCAGAAAGGTGGCATAGAGCAGGAACTGGCCGAGCGTGCCCGGCGTCATCGTACCGCTCAAAACAGCGTGGGCGCCGATCCACAACACCAGGACGATAGCGCCGAACGCCATCAGGATGATCAGCGCGCTGAGCAGCGCACTCACCTGCAATCGCTTCCTGGCCGTGCTGAACGTGGTTTCCACCGAGGCGTCGAAACGCTCCCCCAGTTGGCGCTCCATGGTAAAAGCCTGGACGATCTGGATCGCGTTCAGTGATTCACCGGCAATGCTGCTGGAATCGGCAATGCGATCCTGGTTGTCGCGTGACAGTCGCCGCACCTTGCGGCCATAAAACCACACCGGCAGTACCACCAGCGGCACCAGCAGCAGGATGATACCGGTGAGACGGGGGCTGGTGATAAACAGCATGACCAGGCAGCCGATGACACTGAACAGCGAACGCAGCGCAATGGACAGTCCGGCGCCGAACACCGACTGCACCAGTGTCGTATCGGTGGTCAGGCGCGAGAGCACCTCACCGGTGCGCGTCACCTCGAAAAACGTCGGGCTCATACTGATGACGTGGTTGTAAACCTTGCTGCGGATATCGGCGATGACGCGCTCGCCAATCCACATGACCGTGTAGTAGCGCAGCGAACTGAACACGGCAAAGGCCAGCGCCAGTCCCAGCAGGGCCATGAAATAACGATCGATGCCGGCAACATTGTCGGCGGAGAAACCGTAATCGATTACGTAGCGAATCGAGATTGGCATCCCCAGCATGGACAGTGAGGCCAGGGTCAGGAACACCAGCGCGAGGACAATTCGCAGCTTGTAGGGAGCCAGAAAGGGCAGACCGTATTTCAGGGGTTGCAGGCTGTCGCCTTTGGGTCGATCCGGATGTACTGCGCGTGACATGCGCGCATTCTACAACAATGGCCGGCTCAGCGAGGATTCATTTGCCGGAACAATCGCCACGTCATCAGGCCGATGATCAGTACTCCAAGCACCAGCGTACCCCAGAGCACGATGCGCTCCCGGGGGATGGTCGTATCGGCAACGAGTGCGGCGCGGCCTTGCAGTTCCACGGACTCGCCCGGCGTGGCGACATCCACGAGTTCGGCCCTGTCCTGGTCATCCAGAATTTCCAGTAGCGCCCTGACCGGTTTCACCGGCATCCCGGCATTGGCATTGCCGAATGCCAGTGTGAAGGGCCCTTCGCCCCGGGCGAGAAAATACACATCGCTCGAGGCCCAGCCCACGCGCAATGCCGGCGGTTTGTTACCGAGGCCATTATCGGTAGTCACCTGCACTTGCCAGTCGCGATCATGGCTCAACGGCACGCGAACGGGGTCGTGACTGAATTCAACACCCTGCCAGTTGAGCCGGTAAAAACTGTCCGATACCCGCGTGCTCCAGTGCTCCACGGACGCATCGGGCCGCGAGCGAATGATGGCATCCACCAAAGTATTTGTCTCAGGCAGGATCACCTCGATTTGCTGCACCGGATGCTGTGCCTCGTTTGTGAATTCATAGACGGGCCGGTCCGCATCGGGCTGCGTACCCTGCAACAGGGTCCAGTTTAATGCCTGCCTGCTGCCCGTCCGGGTTTGCACGGCGCTGACCGCATCGATTCGGACATTGTCATGCGCAGTCAGCCAGGTGAAGCGCAGGTATTTGTAGTGATGAGGCGGCATTATGATTTCGTTCCTGATCAAACGCTGCCCGGCGTAATTCATGATCGCCAGCGCCGCATCACTGACGACGCTGTGCCAGCGACTCAGATCATCGCTGCCTTCAAGGCGGGCTCGGCCGAGAAAGCCGCTATCAATACCACTCAGATCGAATCGTAACTCGCTGATCGTTGACTCAAGATGACTGGCATCGATGATGTAATGTTCAATACCCGCATGCGGATCAACGTAAGTGCTGTCAAGACGCTGGATGGCAACGATACTGCCGGTGGATGATACCGTGATCTCGCTTTGACTGAGGTCGCGATAGACCGGGAACAACGGCAGTTGCGTTGCAAAGTCTTCTTTCAGGGTGCTGGTCTGCCGGCGGCGAATGGCATGGGGCACTGCCGTCCCCTCACTGTTGAAGACCCGAACGTCGCGCAGATCGGCAAAGTGGGCAACTTCGTACACCTCGGCGGGCATTTGCAGACGATAAATAGGCGAGCCCGGTTCGTATTCGATGGCCATACCCCGGGCAAAATCTTCCCGGGCCAGCGCCGGCACGCCTTCGCTGATCAACAGCAGTAACAGCACTGTCCACCAGTATTTTGCCATCATCCCTGACGCTCCGATCTGGGCGGGACCGGTGAGAAATATCCGATCACCAGCATCAGCCCGCCCACGGACAGGAACGAGACGATGCGGGTCACCGTGCCGCTGTCCGCAAGGTCGACAACAAAGAGTTTGATGAGGGTCACGCCGAGCAGTATAGCTCCGGCCAGCCATAAGCGACGCCAGTGGCTGCGCGTGGCCGTGACCATCATGCCAAGAGCAACCAGCGTCCAGAGTATGGAAATTCCGGCCTGCAAAATCTCCGAACCAAGCAATGCAGACAGTCGCCAGGGGACTTCAGCATGAAAATGCACACTGTGAGCCAGCAGACTGTTCAGCCAGACAAATACCAGTCCGGCGAGGATCAGTAACAACCGGTCGGCCTGTACACCGGTTACCGCCGGAATGATCTTTTGCCGCAGTGACCAGCACCAGTTGAAGATATTGAAAAAGACAAACAGGATGGCAATGTCATGCGGATTCACCACCGGAATCCAGGTCAACGGTGCCGGATCGTTTTCCTGTCCGGAGAGCCACACTACCCACAGCCCCAGCCAGACGATCACCGGGAAAAGACCACTGCCAAGATAGGCGCTTGCGTGCGCGTTAACCGGCCATTTCAGACGACTGCCGAAATTCAGCAACAGCATGACGAACACGGCGGGCACCACGCCCTGGAAAACATGATTCCAGTTCTGCATACCGGGAACATGCACTGTCATCACATGGGTTACAAACCATGACAGTAAAAACATCACCAGCCACAATATCATCCTGTGCCAGAACTCGATCACCATGACCGGCCAGACAGCAGCCGCACAACGCAGCAACAAAGCCTGCACCAGTACGGCGACCGGCCAGGCAACATAACCCGCTTTCTCGAAGGGATGGTCGAGGCCGCGGTCCACAAACTGGATACCGGCGAAAATCACCATCACCGGTAACAGTAACACCGGCGGCCAGGCCGTGGCCGGCCATTGCACGCGGCGCCCGGCAAGAAACAGTACCGCCGCGCTGACAGCGATATGGATCAGAATCACCTGCGGCAGGTAGCCGCCGGTCACATGCTGCTGCAGTTCCGCGATGCCGGCGCCAAACCACCAGACCAGACCCCAGGCCAGCAGCACACTGTCAATACCCCGCTCCTCCTTGCGCAATGAGTCGCGGCAGACGTAATACTGATAACCGGTAAACAGTCCCGCGATGCTGATCATGATCGAGCCAAGGAACGCACTGTTGAAAACCGGCGTATAACCGTGCGGCAAATCAATGGCGGCAAGAAACGCAAAACCGGCGCCGACTTGCAGTAACAGGCCGAAGATGCGACCGGCCAGCCGCCGCTGGCGCAAACTGACCCAGGTTATGCCGGCGCCTTCCAGCGACCACGCGGCCGCGGTCCAGTGCCCATCCATGGCCAGCGGAACAGCGAGGCTGACAAAGATCACCGCCAGCGCGAGGAAGGCTTCCGTCAACATGCGCATGCCTCGCACCTGCCGAAACCACAGCGTACGCGCCAGACCCAGGTACAATACCGCCATGGCCAGCGCCGACCAGGCCTGGCCGAATTCATAATCGCGCACCATGGCGCTCTGCAGCGCAAAGCCCACCAGCGGCACGCCGAATATCAGGGTCCCGTCCACCAGGCCTTTCAGCTGCGGCGGCTGGCGTTGCGCATAGAGCACCGGAAGGGCAACATAGAACAGAAAAAACAGGATCAGAAACGGTTCGGTGCTGCTGAAATAGTGCGGCTGGTAGTAACGCGCACCCCAGAAAGAGGCAATGACAAACGTGAAAATGAAACCGAACCAGTTGAGACTGCGCCAGGCCTTGAACCAGGCAATGCCGAGGATGCCGGCGTTCAGCAGTGCGTAATAACTGAACAACGCGACATGACTGCCCTGCCCGGTAGAGGTCAGTACCGGCGCCAGGAAACCGCCCACCGTGGCGAATACCGCCAGTGCCCGGGCGTTCTGGATCACGGCCAGCGCAGAGGAGAACACCACCAGAGCGACCATCAATCCAAACACAAAACCTGCGGGCAACACCTGGTACAGCCGCGCGGCGGCGAAGACGGTGAGGTAGAGAATGCCCACGGCGCCTCCCTGCATCACCAGGGCGTACTGACGTTTGCGGGTACGCAACCGCCAGCCGAACACCAGCAGGCCGATGCCGATGGCCGCGACACCTGCCAGCCGCAATTCCACCGGCAACAGGTCACGCTGGGCAACGTACTTGAGCAGGAAGCTGACCCCGATAAATACAATGATCATGCCCACCTTCACCACAACGTTACCGCGGGTAAAAAAGCCTTTGACGGCCTGCTCGATGGTTGCGAACCGTCCCACCCCGGGGGGTGGCGCTGCCGTGGAAGTTGATCCTGGCACTGCCGGGCGATGTGTACCGGCAGCCGATTCCTGATCGGGTGATGTGCCTGACAGTTCGGGTGATCGGCGATGATCGCTGCTGACCGCAGGTACAATTAACTCGGACGGCAGCATTTCCTCGCGGCTGAACGCCGGTGCGTTCCAGCCATATTCCACGGAAGCTGTTTCACCTTGCGAGGAATCCGCTTCGAAGAGCGGCGGTGGTGGTTCTTCAGTTGCAGATTGTGTTGTTTGCTGCGGGTGGAGGATTTGATTTTCCAGCGCACTGATACGCCGGAGGCTGTTGATATGGGCGCCGGTCAAAAGACCAAGCACAAGACCCGTGACGGCGCCTTCAATGTTTCCAAAACCTGTGCCCAGCAGCAGGCCGATGATCCCGAATAGAGTTTTCATGGTGTGTCCTTACAAGTGAATGCTTTCATCGAATAACCGTCGGCTTTCGTGCCCGGTTTCCCCGGATCGATGGTAAGCCAGCCGGCGGCCCGAAACAATCAAATGAAAGTCGATTATAAATCTATATATATCAATAAACTATATTACTTTATATAAAACCATATAAAATAAATTACTATAGGTTAACTACATAGTTATATGTTTTATATATATTTTTAGTTGCATATACCAAGACAGCGTTATATAGTTCCGTCATCGCTTATCGTTCACGTCGCAAGAGAGGTCATACGTATGCTCCAAGCCCTGTCAAGCCATGAAAACCAGCGTCAACCCCTCCAGACCAGCCAATCGTTTCAGCCAGACTCCCCCTGGATCCTGCTCCGGGAACGGCTTCTACGCGTAAACTACACGTTCACCGGCATCGACAGTATCCTCGATGAACCGGATGCCGATCACATCGCCCTGACATTTCACAGCGATCAACCTATGGCCTGCCCAACGCGGTTGAAAATCGGTGTGCCGATGCCGGATGCCCTGCGTGATTACAGTGCCGAAGTGGTGTCCTGCAGGGCAACCGCATGCGGCTTTGAGATCGGTCTGCAAATAACGATAAAATCAACCATGGACCTGTTGAGCCTGATGCGCTCCAATGCCTGGTTAAGCTCGCATTACAACGATTGATCCCCGGGGCATCAGCGTTTTCAAATTACAATAATAATAAATGCAGTAATCCTGTGAGGGGGGAGGAAACGCCCCCTTTTTTTATCCATATAATCATGCCGGTCCCGATGCTTGTACGCAGGCTTTGGCTTATACCGCGGTTTCCTGGTCCTGCATAAAACAGGCAATCAAATCGTTAAGATAGCGTCTTCCCCGTGCTGTAGGGATAATTTTATTGATATCCCGTTCGAGTAATTGCCTGGCCTGTGCTTCGCCAAGAGGTACACTGATCTCTTCGAGCGGTATGCCGCAACGTTGTGTAAACAAATCAGGCGCAAAGCCGTGCACCAGCCTTAATGCATTGAGCATGAATTCCAGCACCAGATCCGCTTTCGATAACGTTTGTCCTGAAACCACGGCGGCGTCCGTACCCGCCAGTTGCAGATAGCTGAGCGGCATCCGGTGTCGGGCATGGCGGCGCACACAGTGGCTGCCGGCATCGGTTAGCTTGCTGTGCGCGCCCGCACCGATGCCGAGGTAGTCGCCAAACTCCCAGTAGTTCAGGTTATGTCGGCAGCGGCGGCCGGTGGTTGCATAGGCGGATACTTCGTAGTGTTCGTAGCCGTGCTGCGCCAACAGAACCTGGCCGTACTCCTGCATCTCGCAGACTCTGTCCTCATCCGGAAGCGCCGGGGGCCGGCTGTAAAACGCCGTGTTGGGTTCAATCGTCAGTTGATACCAACTGATGTGTTGCGGCGCGCATTCAATAGCGATTTCAAGATCGCGGATGGCCGACTCCGTTGTTTGCCCCGGCAGGCCGAACATCAGGTCGAGATTGATATTGTCGAAACCGGCGGCGCTGGCGGCGTCGATGGCGCGCCGGGCGGCAGCGGCATCATGAATACGGCCCAGCGCGCGCAGGTGATCATCGTTGAAACTCTGCACACCAATGGACAGGCGATTGACGCCGGCAGCATAGTAACCGTGAAAGTGTTCACTGTCCGTCGTGCCGGGATTGGCTTCCAGCGTGATTTCGATGGCGGGATTAAAATTCAGGCGGGCATGCAGGGCCGCAAGCAATTCGTTGATCGCCGCACCGGAAAACAGGCTGGGTGTGCCTCCACCGATAAAAATGGAGGTTATCCGGCGTCCCCATATCTGCGCTAACGCAAACTCCAGGTCGCGAACCAGGGCGGCGACGTATTCCGCTTCCGGCAACGGCTCGCCGCTTGCGGCGTGAGAGTTGAAATCGCAGTACGGGCATTTCTTCACACACCAGGGGAGGTGGATGTAGAGGCTTAATGGCAATGCCTCGTGAAATTTCAACATAATGAAATGTTCCGGGATCAAGGTTCAAGGTTCTACGTTCTAGGTTCAGGGCTCAAGGTTCGAGGTTGAACCCTGAACCATTAACGCAGAACCTGTTTATTAACTTTCACTTTAAGCATTCCAATCAATTTCCGCAGCGCCTGGCCGCGGTGGCTCAAGCGATTCTTGGTCGCCGGATCCAGTTCCGCCGAGGTGCGATCGTGTTCAGGCACGTAGAACATCGGATCGTAGCCGAAGCCGTTGTCACCGCGCGGTTCGGTCAGGGCGACACCGTGCCAGACGCCCTCGGCAATCAGTGGCACGGGATCGGTTTCATACTGCAGGTACACCATCAGGCACACGAAGCGTGCCCGGCGCCGGTGCTCCGGCAGGTCGCGGATCTCGTCGATGAGCTTGTACAGGTTTTGTTCATCGCTGGCGCCGGCGCCGGCGTAGCGCGCGGAATAGATCCCGGGGCGGCCATCAAGGGCGTCCAGCGCGATGCCGGAGTCGTCCGCGATCACCGGGTAGGGACAGTAGCCGGCGGCATGGCGAGCCTTGATCAGGGCGTTTTCCACGAAGCTGAAGCCGGTTTCCTCGACTCCGGGCACGTCGAACTCGGCCTGGGACACCACCTCGATGTCCGTGTCGGACAACAAGGCGTTGATCTCACGGATCTTGCCGGGATTGTTACTGGCCAGAACGATCCGTTGCCGCACACTCACGATGTAATAGCGCCAAGAGTCTGTTGCTGGTGATCGAATAACTCACGGATACCTTTTTTTGCCAGTCCCAGCATGGCGTCGAGCTCTGCCTGATCGAAAGGATGGCCTTCCGCCGTCCCCTGGACTTCGATGAAACCGCCCTGGTCATTCATGACCACATTCATGTCGGTTTCCGCGCTGGAGTCCTCGGCATAGTCCAGATCCAGTACCGCCGTGCCGTTGTGGATGCCCACGGATACCGAGGCCACGTGCGCGAGCAACGGGCTTTCCTGGATCAGGCCTTTATTGATGGCATGGTTGATGGCGTCCACCAGCGCCACACATCCCCCGGTAATGGAAGCCGTGCGTGTGCCGCCATCGGCCTGGATAACATCGCAGTCGATGATGATGGTATTTTCGCCGAGTTTTTTCATGTCCAGCGAGGCGCGCAGGGAACGGCCGATCAGCCGCTGGATTTCCAGCGTGCGTCCGCTCTGCTTGCCGGTATTGGCCTCGCGGCGCATGCGGCTGCCGGTGGAACGGGGCAACATACCGTACTCGGCGGTCACCCAGCCCACGTTTTTGCCCTTTAAAAATGCCGGCACACCGCGGTCGAAACTGGCCGTGCATATAACGCGAGTATTGCCGAATTCCACCAGCACGGAGCCTTCGGCATGACAGGTATAATCCCGCGTCAGTCTGATGGTACGTAATTCGTCTGCTGCTCTGCCGCTCGGGCGCATGGCGTTCTCCTGTTGATTACAACGGCCGATTATACATTTTTCTCGATTGCTGTTTGCCTGCCCTGCTCTACAGGTTAGTATTGCCTGTTTTATAACAGGCCAAAACGCGTTAGCAGCATATGATTGCAAGCATGACAGCCTTCGGGCGCATCGAGGAAACCACGGAATTCGGCCATGTAGTCTGGGATATCCGCAGCGTCAACCATCGTTACCTGGATATCAACCTGCGCCTGCCCGAGGAAATGCGTATGCTGGAAAACAGCGTACGCCAGAAGATCGCCGGCACCATCAAGCGCGGCAAGGTGGATTGCACACTGCGTTTCGATGCCGATGCCGGCGCCCATACCGGCATCAGCCTGAATCGCAATCTCGCGAAAAAAGTCATCGAGGCCGCGCATTCACTGGGAGAATCCGGCGCCGATGCCGGTGCTCTCAACCCCATCGAGATCATGCGCTGGCCCGGCGTCATTGAACGTGAACCGGTCGATATTGATGCCGTGGGTACGACATTACTGGCGCTGCTGGACAAGGCGCTATTGCGGGTCAAGGATACCCGTGAGACCGAAGGTGAAAAAATTCAGCAGATGATCAACGGCCGCTGTCAAGAAGTGGCCGCGATCATCGCCCGACTGCAAAGCGATCTGCCCGCGATCATCGAAGCGCTGCGCGACAAGCTCAATGCCCGCATCGCCGAACTTGCCATCGAGGTAGACCCGGATCGGCTGGAACAGGAAGTGGTTCTACAGGCGCAGAAGATGGATGTAGCCGAGGAACTGGACCGGCTCGAGGCCCACATTGCCGAGGTTCGCCGGGCGCTGGACGCGGCCAACCCCGTCGGCCGACGACTGGACTTTCTGATGCAGGAAATGAACCGCGAAGCCAATACACTGGGCTCCAAATCAGCTGATATAAAAATGACCAACACATCCGTGGACCTGAAAGTGCTCATCGAGCAGATGCGCGAACAGATTCAGAATATCGAGTAAGCATGATTGCCGGAAATGACTACCTGGAAAAACGCGGCGTCCTGATGATCGTCTCGGCGCCCTCGGGCGCCGGCAAGACATCCCTGGTCCAGGCCCTGGCAGAATCTTCCAACGGCCAGACTGTGATTTCGGTATCACATACCACCCGCGACAAACGCCCGGACGAACGCGACGGCGTGGCCTATCATTTTGTCTCCGCGGACACGTTCAGGGAGATGGCCACGAATGGCGATTTTCTGGAATACGCCACGGTCTTTGACCACCAGTACGGCACCTCCCGAAGCTGGGTGGAGCAACAGCTGGAGGCGGGCCTGAATGTGATCCTCGAAATCGACTGGCAGGGCGCCGAACAGGTGGTGCGGTTCATTCCCCGTTGCGTCACCATCTTCATTTTGCCGCCCTCGTACGACACCCTGGAAAAGCGCCTGCGCGGACGGGATAATGACAGCGAGGAGGTCATCGCCAGGCGCATGCAGGACGCACTCAACGAGATTTCTCATTTTCGGGGTTATGACTACGTGGTCATCAATGATGATTTTGATGAAGCCCTGGGTCATTTGCAGGCGATTGTCCACAGCAGCCGCCACAACCTGCACTATCAGCCGGATTTTTATGATCGCTTCGTGGCCAGGCTCACCGAACAGGCCCGGCAAAACCGGGGCAGTCCACCCCCGAAATCCTGATCGGCTGGCACGGCAGCCGGATCCAGTGCTTTCAGAATTGATCCCGCCTCGGGTATAATCCGCCCCTGTTCAATGGCGCCCGGCGCCGAAACCCAAAAACGAGGTAGAAAATGGCAAGATTAACCGTGGAAGATTGTCTGTCGACAGTGGACAATCGTTATAATCTGGTGCTGCTGGCCAGCAAACGCGCCCGGCAGATCATCATGGGCTCGGCGCCCCTGATCGAGGAAGACAATGATAAACCCACCGTCATTGCCTTGCGCGAGATTGCAGAGGGTCTGGTAACGCGTGACAATATCGATGAGATTGACAAAAAAGACGTAGAGGATGAATTTCCTGAAGCCGACGCATTCCCCCTGCCTGCATCCGAATAGATTTTCCGGTCCCGGTATGCGCCGGGACTGTTCTCACCAGCATTATATTCATCATTCCTCGGCGCCGCCCCCGGGCCGGACGAACTGAACCATGTACCAGATGACTGATCTGTCGCGTTTGCTCGGCAGTTACATGGAGCCGGCGCAGATTTCCCGGGTCAAGCGCGCCTACCTCTTCGGCGCCAAGGCCCACGAGGGCCAGCAGCGCATGAGCGGTGAGCCCTATATCCACCATCCCCTGGAAGTCGCGCGTATCCTCGGCGAGATGCACATGGATCACCAGACCCTGCAGGCGGCGCTGCTGCACGATGTCATCGAGGACACTCCCACTGCCAAGGAAGATATCGAGAAGCGGTTCGGCAAGAGCGTCGCCGAACTGGTCGACGGGGTCAGCAAGATCACCATGATGAGGTTTGATACCTCCGAGGAAAAACAGGCGCAAAACTTCCGCAAGATGATCATGGCCATGAGCAATGACATCCGGGTGATCCTGGTCAAACTTGCCGACCGCCTGCACAACATGCGCACGCTTGGCGCCCTGCCCGCCGCCAAGCGCCGGCGTATCGCCCGTGAAACCCTGGATATCTATGCCCCCATTGCCCAGCGTCTGGGCATGAACTCGGTGCGCCTGGAACTGGAGGAACTGGGATTTGCCTCGCTGTACCCGATGCGCCACCGCATTCTGACCGAGCAGGTGATCAAATCACGCGGGCATCGCAAGGAAATCATCAACAAAATACGCAATGCACTCAGGCGGCGCCTGCGTCAGGAAAAGATCCCGGCCCGGATCCTCGGCCGGGAAAAACACCTGTACGGGATCTACCAGAAGATGTACGAGCAGAATCTGTCGTTCAACGAAGTGTATGATGTCTATGCTTTTCGTCTGCTCGTCGACAGCGTTGACACCTGTTACCGCGCACTCGGAGTTATTCATAACCTGTACCGTCCGGTGCCAGGCAAATTCAAGGATTATATTGCCATCCCCAAGGCCAACGGTTACCAGTCACTGCACACGGTGCTGTTCGGACCCTACGGGGTCAATATTGAAGTCCAGATCCGGACCCATGAAATGAACGAGGTGGCGGAATCCGGCATCGCCGCGCACTGGCTTTACAAGACCGGATCCAGCACAGCGGATCGGCATGGCGCCCACAAACGCGCCCGGGAATGGCTGCAAAACATCATGGAAATGCAGGTTACCGCCGGCAACCCGCAGGAGTTCCTGAGTAACGTCAAAGTAGACCTGTTTCCCGAGTCGGTGTATGTCTTCACCCCCAAGGGCAAAATCATCGAATTGCCGCGCGGGGCCACCGTGGTGGATTTCGCCTACGCCATTCACACCGAACTCGGCAACACCTGCACCGGCGGGCGTATCGATAAACGGCTGGTACCCCTGGGTACGCAGTTGAAAAACGGCAACGTGGTGGAGATTCTGACTTCAAAATCCGCAACGCCGAACCCCGGCTGGCTGAATTTCGTTACCACGGCCAGGGCGCGCGCCGCCATTCGCCATTACCTGAAGACACTGCAACACAACGAAGCCATATCCCTGGGCAAGCGACTGTTGATCCGGGAACTGCAGGCTTTCTCACTCAAGTACGCCGACATCGACAAGGAGCAACTGCAAAAACTGCTGGAGGAATACAAGCTCGATAGTGAAAAGGATTTGCTCGGTGAAATCGGCCTGGGAAACCGCATGGCGCCGCTGATCGCGCGCAAGCTCATTACTACTGAAGGCCAGGAACGTAAATCCAGCCCCGGCGGCACGGCGCCACTGGCCATCAAGGGCACCGAAGGCATGGTCATCAGCTTCCCGAAATGCTGTTACCCGTTACCCGGGGATCCGATCCTGGGCTTCGTCACATCCGGACGCGGCATTGTCGTGCATAACCAGTCCTGCAAGAACGTTGCCGAATTTCAACACCAGCAGGACAAGTGGATTGAGGTGGAATGGTCCGATAACATTCAGGGCGAGTTTCCCTGTGGCCTGGCCATGGATGTCACCAATCAGCGTGGTATGCTGGCCACGATCGCTTCGGCCATCTCGTCTGTAGGCGCGAACATTCTCAACGTGGATATCAAGGACCGCGATGACCGCTATACCCGGCTGACGTTTATTATCGAAGTCAGGGACCGCAGGCACCTGGCGGACGTGATGCGGCGTATTCGCGGGATCCGGCATGTATCGCACATTACGCGGAAATGATGGCGGGCTTTGATTCCAGGTGATGCATGAAAGCACCCGACGGTGATCGGTGGTGAATGGTGAAGCGACAGACCATAGCCCGGACTCGCTACTCACTTCTCACCAATCACCATTCACAATTCACTGTAATCTGTTCACTGTAATCTGTTCACTGTAATCTGTTCACTGTGATCTGTTCACTGTGATCTGTCATAAAATGGAGAAAAAAATGAGCCGTCAAATCATCAGTACCAACAAGGCCCCGAAAGCCATTGGCCCCTATTCCCAGGCCGTGCGGGCCGGCAACACGGTTTACCTGTCCGGACAGATCCCGCTGCTGCCGGAGACCATGGAAATGGTCGATGGCGACATCCGTGATCAAATCAACCGCGTTTTCGACAATCTCGCGGCCGTCTGCCAGGCCGCCGGGGGTACATTGAATGACATAGCAAAACTGAATATTTATCTTACCGACCTCGCCAATTTCGCCGTGGTGAACGAGATCATGGCCGGTTATTTCAGCGAACCCTACCCGGCCCGGGCGGCTGTCGGCGTGGCATCACTGCCCAGAGACGCAAACGTGGAAATGGATGCCATCATGGTAATCGACAACTGACCGATCCTGTTTCGTGCCCAGTAAAGCGCCCGGTCTTGACACGGAAGTAACCCGGCTCAGTGGTGTCGGCGCACGAACCGCCCTGCTGCTGGAGAAGCTCGGCATATACACCGTGCAGGATTTGCTCTTTCACCTGCCCATACGCTACCAGGATCGTACCCGCATTACGCCCATAGGCGCGACATTGCCGGGTCAGGAATGCCTGGTACAGGGCGAGATCGAACTGACCCAGGTGAAGTTTGGCCGCCGTCGCAGCCTGCTCTGCCGGATCAGTGACGGCAGCGGAGCGTTGACCCTGAGGTTTTTCTATTTCAACAAGGCACAGCAAAACAGCCTGCAACGCGGCCGGGCAATCCGTTGCTACGGGCGTATCAGCAGCGGCGGTGCTCATGAAATGATCCATCCGGAATACCGGCTGCTTGTGAATCCAGCAGACGAGGAAGTCGATGACACACTGGTGCCTGTTTATCCTGCAACCGAAGGGCTGCATCAGAACCGCCTGCGTAAACTGACCGATACCGCGCTGAGGCTTATCAGCAAACAACCGTCGCGCCTGCTTGAATTGATCCCCGCGCCGGTGCGTGAGCAATATGATCTCCCGGATCTGTGTGATGCCCTGCACTATACACACCGCCCGCCCCCCGATGCCGATACGGCGCTACTGCTGGCAGGCAAACATCCGGCCCAGCAGCGACTCGCCTTCGAGGAACTGCTGAGCATGTTTCTTGGCCTGCGCCGGATCCGCGAACGCGTGCGCAAGCACAGCGCCCGGCCCCTGGGCAACGGCCAGGCGTTGCAACGACGGTTCATCGATGCCCTGGCCTTTACGCTGACCGGCGCGCAAAACCGGGTGCTGGCCGAGATTGAACAGGATCTGGCCCGGGAGTTGCCGATGATGCGCCTGATCCAGGGTGACGTGGGCTGCGGTAAAACCGTGGTCGCCGCGCTGGCCTGTCTGAATGCCATTGCTTCCGGATTCCAGGTCGCCGTCATGGCGCCGACAGAACTGCTCTGCGATCAGCATTACAGGAATTTCAGCCACTGGTTTGCACCCCTCGGCATTGACACCGTGATCCTGTCAGGAAAACTCCGCAAGGCCGAACGCCAGTCAGCGCTGCAGGCCCTGGCAACGGATACACCACTGATCGTGGTCGGCACGCACGCGCTGTTTCAGAAAGAGGTGAGTTTCGCGCAACTGGGACTGGTGATCATCGATGAACAACATCGTTTCGGCGTGCATCAACGATTGACATTACTGAAGAAGGGAGCCAGAGGTGATGTTTATCCGCACCAGTTGATCATGACCGCCACCCCGATACCCAGAACCCTGACCATGTCGGCCTACGCCGACCTGGATGTCTCCAGCATCGACGAGTTGCCACCGGGACGAAAACCGGTCAATACCGTGGTCATATCGAACCAGCGCCGCGAGGACATCGTCGAGCGTATTCGCGAGGCGGTGAATGACGGCCGCCAGATTTACTGGGTGTGCACCCTGATCGAGGAATCCGAGGCACTGCAATGCCAGGCGGCCACGGAAACCCATGATTACCTGGTACAGGCGTTACCGGGTCTGCACGTGGGCCTGATCCATGGGCGTATGCCCGACCGGGACAAGGAATCCGTTATGCAGGCCTACAAGGCCGGCGACATTGATCTGCTCGTGGCTACCACGGTGATCGAAGTGGGTGTGGATGTTCCCAATGCCAGCCTGATGATCATCGAAAATGCCGAACGGCTGGGGCTGGCTCAATTGCATCAACTGCGGGGGCGCATCGGCCGCGGCAGCAGTCACAGTGACTGTGTGTTAATGTACCGACCGCCGCTGTCGGAACTGTCACGGCAACGACTCGAAACCATGCGTTCGACCAGTGATGGTTTCAAAATTGCCGAAAAGGATTTGCAGTTACGCGGGCCGGGGGAACTCATCGGCACCCGCCAGGCCGGCTTGCCGCAGTTACATATTGCCGACCTCGTCCGTGACGCTCACCTGTTACCGGAGATTAACAGGGTTGCCGACCGGGTCGCGGAACAATTCCCGGAACAATCCCGGCAATTGATTGCACGCTGGCAACAGAAAAAAATGGGTTATGGAAATGTTTGACCGCTATCGGGGCATCAGCCTTGAATAACATCTGGCTTGACCGGGATCACCTGCAGTCACGGCGCTGCGGGCGTGAGCTGCAATCAGCCCTGACCTGCCCGGGTTCACTGACAGAACACCTGTCGCAGTATTGTGATCGGGGGTTAACACTGCAACTGCTCGGTGAGCAATGGCAATCGCCACTGGCGGACGATGTGGAGAATTTGCCAATGGACCCGAAGCAGAGGTGTTTCATCCGCGAGATCCATCTGGCTTGTGCACAGCAACCCCTGATTTATGGCCGCAGCCTGTTTCCGCGGGCCACCTATGCCCATTGCCGCGGGCAACTGGACAGGCTCGGTCAACGCCCGATGGGCGAGTGGTTGTTCAGTGATCCGCACATCTATCGGCAGTTTACCCAAATTGGTAGAATCGGCAGGCGCAGTCGACTGTATGAGCGAGCCTTGTCCGGCCTGCCACACCGACCGGATATGTTGTGGGGGCGGCGCTCTGTATTTATCGTCTCGGCGCAACCGCTCCTGGTCCTGGAAATCTTTCTGCCAGCCTTGATAACGTGCATCCATACATCCGGAAAATCAAAGACCTCCTGATCCGCCTGTCCGGCGTGATACAAACGCTGATGACCAGGGCCGGACCGGTGGTCATGCGCCTCGGGCAGCGACTGGTTGACCTGTGGAAACGGCTTTTCCGGTGTCTGCAGCACTACCGGGTCCGCTGGACGCCCGTCGTTATCGATCGCGGCGTGACTTACGCGCGACTGTCCCGTCTGGATAAACCCATTGGCATATTCCTGCTGCTCTGGCCGACGCTCTGGGCACTATGGGTGGCGGCCGAAGGTTTCCCGCGTGTCGATATTTTTTTCATCTTCGTGACCGGTGTTGTCTTGATGCGCTCGGCCGGGTGTATCGTTAATGACCTGGCCGATCGCAATTTCGATCGCAATGTCCGGCGCACCCGCGCCCGGCCGCTGGCCGCCGGGGAAGCTTCTGTACGTGAGGCCATCCTGCTGGTACTGGCACTGGTGAGTGTGGCTTTTTTGCTGGTTCTGACCACCAACCGGTTGACCGTGCAATTGTCATTCGTGGCGGTTGCCCTGGCGATCATTTACCCGTTCATGAAGCGCTACACCTACCTGCCGCAGTTCGTCCTCGGCCTGGCCTTCGGTTGGAGTATTCCCATGGCATTCGCGGCACAAACCGGCACGGTGCCCAACATTGCCTGGTTGTTGCTGCTCGGCAATGTACTGTGGTCGGTCAGTTATGACACCATGTACGCCATGGTGGACCGTGAAGATGATCTGCGTATTGGCGTCAAGTCCACGGCCATCCTGTTTGACGACAATGACCGATTCATCATTGGCGTCATTCAGGTCATGCTCATACTGGTTTTGATCCTGGTGGGTGACCAGTTAAAACTGGGGATTTATTATTATGTCGGCGTTATGGCTGCTGCTATCATGTCGGTCTACCAGCAGATCCTGATCCGGGACCGGCAACCGGAACATTGCTTCAGGGCATTTCTGAATAACAACTGGACCGGGGCCGCTATTTTCCTTGGCCTGTTTACAAATTATTTAATGACTTCAACCTGATGAACAAGCACCTGCTATTGATTCTGGTTACCCTGCTGCTGCCCTCGCCGATGCAGGCCGAAATGGCGCCGGAGGTGGACCGGGAGTGCCATCGCATCGGCAATAAACTCGGCAGCGTCAGCTACCGGGACTGTGCCGGGTTGAAGCTCAGTGCAACCGGCGGACAATCCGTCAACAACGCCAGTATCCTTATGAAGGAATACCCGCCCCTGCCCCAGCGCACTCCCCTGGGCCGGGTATTGCTGCTTGGCGGTATTCATGGAGACGAATATTCCTCGGTCAGCATCGTTTTCAAATGGATGAAAATTCTGGAACAGCATCACTCAGGCCTGTTTCACTGGCGTATTGCGCCGCTGGTGAATCCGGATGGCCTGCTGCGTGACGATTCCACCCGGGTCAATGCCAACGGTGTGGATCTGAATCGCAACTTCCCGATGCCGAACTGGCTGGCGGAAACCAGCCATTACTGGGAAGTGCGTACGGCCCGTAACCCCAGACGATATCCGGGCACGGCGGCCATCAGTGAACCGGAAACACGGTGGCTGGTGGAGGAGATCGAACGTTTCCGCCCGGACGTAATCGTTTCGGTGCATGCCCCGCACGGTATTGTCGACTATGACGGTCCGGAAGAGGCGCCCTACAAGCTGGGCCGGCTGTACCTGAACCTGCTGGGCACCTATCCGGGATCGCTGGGACGCTATGCCGGCGTTGAACTGCAACTGCCCGTGGTCACCATCGAACTGCCCTATGCGGGCATCATGCCGAAACCGGACGAGATATCACACATCTGGACGGACCTGGTCAGCTGGCTGAAGAAAAATCTGGAAAACAACCTGATGGCGAACGTTCAGGATACCGATCCCTCGTAGATTATCCGCCACTTACCGTCCTTTTCCTTCTGCCAGTACTGCCGTTTGACATAGCGGCGCTGGAAATTATCACTGTCGTAGTCCTGTACGAAGGTTACCACCAGTACGTCCTCCCGGCCCGGATACAGAAACATGCTGGTCTCTGACAGCTTGACCCGGATATATTCCTTGGACGGATTAACCCGGCGCTTGTAATTCACCCAGCTCTGGTAATCGTTACCAAGCCCGGTAAACGTTTGCGAGTAATGGCTGAGATAACGATCGGCATCACGGCTCTCCCAGTCACGCCGCCATTGTTCAACAAACTGATCGAACTGCCGGCGTTTGTTCTGCCATTCATCGCGGCTCAGCCAGTCGATTTGTTCAGCCAGCACTACCGGCGTTTCGCCGATGGTGATGTAATCCGAGAGCCGCTGCAAATCCCGGTTACTGACAATAACGCAACCATCACTGTCCCGGGGCGGTCGATTGTAGGTGCCGGTCGGTGTGCCATGCAGCCAGATACCGTAACCGGTCCGGTTGAGACGGATATCCCAGGCATTGGGATAATTCAGCGGAAAGGCGCCACCACCATAGAGGTCGGGCAATTCCTCCTGTTCAATAAACCCGGTAATAAAATAGACGCCGGTCGGCGTCTTCTGATCGCCTTCCTTGTATTTGCCGAAACCGTTCTTGCCGATGGTCACATAGAAATCATCAAATAATTCGGGTACACCCTTGCGGTTTTCAAACAGATACAGTCGTGATGATTCGAGATCCACTACGATGGCGTATTGTTGACTGGCATTCAATTCGACCAATGAACGCGGGATCCTGCTTTCTGCCAGGGGTGATATATGATGTTGCCAGCGGACCCTGGCTTCCTCCCGCAATGAATCGATCACATCGAGCGGAGCATTGTAATTATTACCGAAATCGGTGATCGGATGACTGCGTGCGAGTAACAGGTCGCCATAGACGAGTTGGGCCAGCTTGAAATCCGGCTGCAACCGGGTCAGCATTTCCAGTTCATCCAGCGCCTCATGGATACGATTATCACCAATCTTTTCCAGTGCATTGATGAGCATCGCCTCATAACCGTGATCGATGGAATGCACCTGCGCTGTCCTGGTCACCAGGTCACCGGCTGAAACCGCAGTGCCCAGTACTGACAGAACGAGAATGGCGACTTTTTTCAACATGGCATGCAACATGACCTAGTTCGAACGCTCCTCTGCAATCAGCCAGCGGTTGTTTTCATAACTGAACAGTATTTGTTTTCGCACCCGATCACTGTACGTGTCGGACTGATAACTTTGCGTAAATTCCACCTCGGCATGACTGTCGCCGTGCATCGTCACCTCGGGTGAGGATATACCGATTTTGATGAACCCGGGACGGGACAACCGTTTCTGTCTCTGCGCACGCCATTGTGATCGGGTCATGCCATCATCGGGGACAAAGCTGGATGCATAGTACGCCAGGTATTTATCCACGTCCTGTGATTCCCATGCCCGGGCCCAGTCATTCAGGGCCGCAAGAATCGTCGGAGTCATATCCCTGACCGGCCCTGGTGCAGGCTGTTCGGCGGCGACGGCCGGTGCTGCTGCAGCTGTGGCTGCCACCGCTTCGGGTGGCTTTGCTTCGGCTACTTTCGCTTTGGGTGGCGCCGGTTCAGTCCGGGTCGCGGCCACAACCGGTACCGGTTGTGCGGCGGCGACGGTCTCTAACGGTTCAGGACGGGAGAAAAGCTCGTTGATCAGTGACAGCTTTTCACGTGCGCTCCTGTTGTCATCATCCAGTTCCAGCACCTGGTTGTAGGCTTTGCTGGCCATCTTGGCATAGATATCACCGAGATTTTCATGCGCCGTGGCATAACTCGGATGCGTGTTGATGGCACGGCTCAGCAGATCACGGGCCTGATCGTACTTACCCTGGGCGGCATACACCACGGCCAGATTGTTGTAAGGCTCCGGCAACCCGGGATGATCTTCGATGAGTGCATTAAACACCGCCTCGGCCTGTTCCAGTTGGTTGGAGCGGGTCAGCAGCAGACCTTTGTAAAACCGGCCTTCGATATTACCGGGGTCTTTTGCCAGCAGATCATCGGTTTTCTTCAGGGCCTGCTGAATGTTGCCTGCATTGGCCAGGCTCTGGATTTCATCGATAGCAGGCGCCGCAGCAGCCGTACCCGACCAGAGAGAAAAGAGGCACGCCAGGACCAGCGTCTGTCGCAAAACATGAATCAATAACCGGGTGTGCATGATTGGCGCTACTCGTTTGTATGCTTCTCTCGCTGTGCGCAAGATGATTGATTGAAATTAAACTGCTGTATTTTAGGGATTATTACCGATCATGGCAATTTCGTCGCAGTCTTTGGGCAAGGAATTGAACCGTGCCGGAAAACCGCTGAAAATCTCGCTGGCGAGAGCCTTGTTTTCAGCCAGGACCACATCCAGCCAGTAGATCCGCGTGGCCTCACTGTCATGATAGGGCACAACCACGGGCTGGTAACCCCTGGCGTTCAGTTCCGACAAGCGACGATTGACACCGGCCTGGGAGGAAAACAGTCCCAGTGAAATGGCATTTTTGAAACTGCCCTTGCGTATCAAACGATAGTCCTCGACGCCTTTTTGTTTCAGTTCTGACAGTCTGGCGACGGCCGTTTTATCGTCGGAGGTCGGCGCCAGGTAGACCCAGAACAGTTCCCTGTCCTGTTCATACTCCACACGCTGCCGGGTTGTCTGCCGGCGCTGTTCAAACCAGTCCCGCAACGATGCAAAGTCGGCTTCACTGCTGAACGGACCATAGGAAAAACAGGCCACTGATGTCCCGGTAAAATCATTGCGAACAGCTGTGCTACCACGGACCATTTCCATCAGCAACGTATCATTGTCGATATTTACCGGTTCCGGCATGGCCGTGTAAAAATCCCCTGCCGGAGCATCCCCGGAAGAAGCCAGGCCGGCGACTGCCGGTTCTGTCGTGGTCGTCGCTGATTGAATGCCCATATCCGTTTCTGAAATCGGCCGGGTACTTCTGGAGTCCGGCTTTTGAGCGAGTTCCGCCAGCAAGGTCAGTTCGGGTGTGCCTGTGGGAACCGGCGTTTGTCCGGCCTGCTCCTGGATGTGTATGCGCGTTTCGCGCTGCATCTCCCAGGCAAGATAAAAAAGATTGGCCAGCAAAATAAAAATAAACAGCCACTTCATATCGTCAACGCCATGTGTTGAAGACCTTCCAGCACCAGGGTTTCCACGTATTCATAGTCACCTTCAAGATACGGCCTTATGCCGGCTGAACCGCCACCGGTCAGCAACCCCGGGGGTAGCTCTCCCGTCAATGCCTGCAGACCGGATCGGGCATGGTTGATGCTGCAACTGACGGCGAGTATCGTCCCGCTGGCAACCGCATCCCTGGTACCGGTGGCGAAAAGTTTATGCACGCCGGTTTTTCCCTGGGCGTCTATTCCATGGGTATGACTGCACAGCATATCCTGCATCATACCGACACCGGGAAGGATCAATCCACCCAGATGCCTGCCGCTGTTATCTATCGCATCAATGGTCACGGCTGTGCCGCAATCAACCACGCAACAGGCTTGCCGCTTTCGCATCCAGGCAGCAATCAATGCCAGCCAGCGATCCACGCCCAGTTGGCTAATGTCCTCGTAACCACAGACCAGCCCGTCGAACTCGCGGGTCACCTGCACGAACAGTGGCCGGATATTCCATGTTGACTGGCACCAGTTTGTGATCACAGCAGCCGGCATATCACCACGGACGTTGGCGATCAATACGCGTTCCGGCGGACCGTCATCCTGCCACACCGTGTCCAGAAACCCTGCAGTCAGGGCGTCAACGGGCTGATAATGGACCTCGCGCGGCATGTCCTCAACGCCGGTGAAGCTCCACTTGAAATGACTGTTACCAATATCAATCAGCAGGTTCAATTCTGCACCGTGAAACTGATCTGGCCCGAGGTAAATGTTTGCAATTCATTGTCGATACGCATTTGTAACAGGCCATGGTCGTCGACACCGATCACCTGGCCGCTGCAGGTGCGATCGGGCAGACGTATCGTGGCCTTGCGGCCCCGGGCACAATCATAGCCGCGCCATTCCTGCAGCAGTGAGCCGATCTCCAGTTCGGGATAGCGTTCCAGCATCATCACCAGTTCATTGATCAGGGATGCCGCAAGCCGGTTTCTTGACGGTGGCCTGCCCGTTAATGCCTGAATATCCGTGACCTCATCGTCTGCGAGCCTGATGGCCGCGGCCGAGTTGATATTGATGCCGATACCGACAATAACATCCACGGGGCCGGCGTTCTCGCCGCGCATTTCCACCAGAATACCGCCGAGTTTACGGCCATTGGCAAAAATATCATTCGGCCATTTCAATCCGGCCCCTGCGATGCCGTGTTGACCGAACACACGCATGACGCCGACGGCTATGGCCAGCGACAGACAACCGGGATGCTGCGGTGGCATATCGTAATGCCAGCCGAGGGACATGTTGATACTGCCCGCCAGCGGCGATATCCAGTCATTGCCGCGCCGGCCGCGGCCTTGCGACTGGTACTCGGCCAGCAGCACATGGCCGTGCAGCGACGCCCGACCGTAATTTTCAGATAACACATCATTGGTCGAAGTGGTTTCAAACAACACTTGCAAGGAGGAAACCCGGCCGCTCACAGCCGGGGACAACAGGGAACGGATGGTTTTTGCCTGCAGTAACCCGACCGTCTGCCGGAGTTGATAGCCGCGGCCCCGCGCCGATTCTATGACCAGACCGCAGGTTCGCATATGCCGGATATGCTTCCAGATTGCCGTCCTCGATACATTCAATCGCCGGGCGAGGTCGGCGCCGGAATAGAGTCCACCGTCGGCCAGAATGTGGATTAATCGTTTACGCAGGGAATCGGAACGTGTGCTCATCTGCCGCCTATAATGCTCAGCACAGTGGAAAATGCCAAGTGCTATTGGTGGAAACGACAGCAGAGCTCATAAAAAAGCCGGGGCTGGCCCGGCTTTTTACAATGCCCGCGCTGCAGGCGGGCTGAAAGATGATTATCGATACGGGGATATTTTCTCGATACTGGCCTGACGGATAACCGGTTTGTTATCGTCGACTATACCGGTGCATGCGGCCGCGGCCTGGATACCGTCGCTGTAGCTGTCGCCGTATTCCCGGAAATCCTCATCCGCCATGATGGCGGTCATGCCGATGGAATAAGACGCTTTCAATAACCCCATGCCGTCCTGTTTGCCGTCACCCATCATGAGTTGCATTTCATGGTTGTCGTACAGCACCTGGTCATAAGGACCCCAGAGTTTTGGTGCGGCAAACGCACCGCCGCCGACGAGGACATCGAGCACCACCTTGTCATCATGATAATAACCCAGTGCCCCGAAACCCTCGCCTTCGTAGTAGCTGTATTTGCCGCCACCACAGGATTGCGGGAATTCATAGTCATAGCGGTTGATGTAGCCGCCAACGTATTCCTGGGGCATTTTGATATTACGGGTGCTGACACGCTTCAGTGTTCCGGACTGCCTGGCTTCCGTGGCCACGGCCAGAATGGATTCCACCTCACCGAAAGGACCCGAGATGAAACGTTTACCATCGCGGACCAGGTAGGGCCGATCACTGCTTTGATGATCGCCCAGAACTTCCACGTCCGGCATTACCTGGATACCGGCGTCGGCCTCTTCAGCCTGTACGGCAACCTGGGCAAACAGGGCACCGGCGAGTAATACCATCGGGGCAGTGCAGGCCATACGCCGTTCAAACAGGCGGCCCGGAGTATTGGATTCAGGTTGGCGACGATCTTCCTTGACGCTGAAACCGTTTGCCCCGGCAAACTCCAGGATTTCCTCGTAGGCGTCCGGACGTGTTTTACGCAACCCCCGCTCGTACACGAGTACGCGATGGCCGCCGATGATGCACGGATGCACTTTGGCCGCTGTGAACATTCTTTTGCGGAAACCGGTTTGCCGGATGACGTTACTGATACGGTCCACCCATGACACGTCATTTTCAGTATTCGATGGCGTGGACAACGCAGCCGCATCATCCATACGCGTAGTGCTGGTGGAAAGAAAATCGATTGCACTCAAACTCATGTCGTATTCTCCATATCATTAGTTGATATCAAATAAGGCCTGATGGGAGAACTATGCGCGGCAGTGCAAGCTGGACAGAACGATATCATGTGGTAACGACCACTGGTCTGACTGGGTACGCATATTAACCCTGTGCTGGGATCATCGGCCAGTGGCAGGCAATTCTTTAGTGAATCGGCGGGAAATTCACAGGGATGCTGTGAATTGAGAAGACGATCACACGGTGGTGATCCGACCGCTACTGCCGATGCATATAAGCATCAGCAGGCGATATCTATATTATTGAAATATAGATACTATTTATCTTTATCAAGGTCCTTGACGTTAAATTCCGCGGTTTCCACAAAATGCTCGGGAGACGCCTTGTCATCCAGTTTGCGCCGGATTGTGGCATCCTCGTCAGCAAAATCCGCTTCGTCTTCCTGAATGATGTCATCATCGTCATTGAGCATGATGGTTTCATCGGCCTCGCCTTCGGACTCGTCCGGCTCCCGGCTGTTGGCAGAAGCATCATGATTGGCATCCCGAACCGCAGTAACATCCTCGGAATCCACCCCTGGAGTGCTTTCGCTGACACCGTCGGTAATATCGAAATCGAGATCGAATTCAGGTTCCTCCAGTTCGACATCGGCCGCCGGTGGCTCCGTGGTTGCCGCACTACCACGCGCAACCGTTGCATCCTCACTGGCATCTGCCGCCGGCTTCGACATTTCACTGCCTGCCAGCACCGTGCTCGACATGACTGTCATACCGTCTTCAGCCAGTTCCGGTATGGAGAATTCGAGCTCGTATTTGTGCAGGCGGATGCGGTCACCGTGTTTCAGGCGGGTTTCCGTACTAATCGGCTTGTCATTGACGAAAGTACCGTTAATGCTGCCCTGGTCGATGATCCAGTAGGAAAAATCCTTGTATTCAATCAGGGCATGGCGGCGACCGATGGTGGTTTGCGGAATGACGATATAGTCCAGGTGATTGGTATCCTTGCCGGCAACACGTCCGAGCATGGTCGGCTTGCGGCCCAGCTTGTAGGTCGCATGGTCAGTAAAACCATTGATGTCATTGACATAGGCCTCCTGTACTGGGCCGGCCTGGTCGTTACTGCCACGGCGGCGCATCAACAGGATCAATATGGCGATAAGGGCAATCAGTACCGCCGAGATGGCCACGATCATGATCATATTGCGCAGATCTTCTTCCCCGGTGTCCCTGGCAACCGGCACCTCGATAATGACCGGCTCCGGTGGTGGCGGTGGCGGTGCCTGCACAACCGGCTCGGGTTCGGGTAATGGCTCAGGCGCCGGCGCCGGTTCCGGCTCGGGTAACGGTTCCGGTTCCGGAGGGGTATTCATTATGGATTTGATCTGCTGGAAGGTTTTTTGCAGATCTTCCGGCGCCATGGCCCGGTAATACTCACCGTCCGTGGTCTGGGCAATGGATTGAATGAGGTGAAAATCCGCGTTCTCGGTATAGGCGATACCGAATACCCGGATCCCTGATTTGGCCGCATCGGCGGCCAGTTCCCCCTTCAGCCATCTGGCCTGCTCGATGTCCCGGGCGGGATCACCCGTATCCACCATACCGTCCGTCAGAAAGAGGATAAATTTCCGGACGTCATCCCTGGCATTATTCTTGAGTTCATAGATTGCTCTTTCAATGGCCGCGGGGCTTTCAGTCCACTGGCCCCGATAGTCAATCTTGTCCAGACTGCCCATCAACTGCTGACGATTGGCTTCGTCCACCTGGGTCAGAGGCATCTCCATGCGCACCGATTCGTCAAAAATGATCACCCCCACCCTGGTCGCATCGTCCATACCGTTGATAAAGGTGAGCGCGGCCTGTTTGCCGAGAAACTGCGGATCGTTCTTCTTCATGCTGCCGGAATTATCCAGTACCAGCATGATGTCCTTGGGTGGGATATCAACGTCAGTATCCTGCTCCATCAATATAAGGCTGTCCTCAACCGGCGGTGATACGGTGTCCTCTTCCTCCACCGGCAGATCCCCGGTGGACTCCATCACGGTTGCCTCCGTCTTTGCGGTGGTGTCGGTCAGATCTTGAGTTGTCGGGGTTTCTATGGAGTCCAGCAGGGGTTGCGCCTGTTCTGATAACTGCCCGGTTCCGGCTTTTAGCGCATCCACATCATCTGTGGATTGTGCGTTCACGCCTGCATTCATGGCAAACAGCAGGCTGATGAGTATTGTCGATGGCAGGATGTTCATGTTCACATCGGTATCTTAAGGACTCGGTAACAGATTTGCATTATAGAACATAAAGTTAGGCGGAAGTATCCGTTATTGAACCGGTCACCGTGTTTGTGTGGCTACCGACCGGTGCGGGTCCGCACACCATTCGCTCCAGGAACCGGCGTAGAGGCGCCCCGGTGGCAATCCCGCATGCGCCACCGCCAGCAGATTATGACAGGCTGTCACCCCGGACCCGCAATAAAATACCGGCCGGTCAGAATCCGCCTCCTGGTACAGCGTCCTGAATTCCTCGCGCAGGGCGCCGGGCAGTTTGAACATACCGTCCTGCTTGAGATTACATTGCCAGAAACGATTGAAAGCACCGGGAATATGCCCGGCCACGCGATCCACGGGTTCGGTTTCACCACGGTAGCGCGCCGCATCGCGGGAATCGACCAGGAATCCCTCATCCGGGATCTGCGGCAGCAATACCAGCCAGTCCGTTCGGGGTTTGCCCCGAAAAACAGCGGCGGCGTTGACCTCTTCTCCGGCAACAACGCTACCATTCGCGGCCACCCAGGCCTGCCAGCCACCGTCGAGCACAGCCGCAGTATGGTGACCCATATACTGCAACAGCCACCAGAGCCGGGCGGCAAAGGAGCCGCCGGATGCATCATAAGCCACGACCTGGGTCCCCGGCTCGATACCGAGTCGGCCAAACAGGTCGATCAACGCTTCCGCCGTGGGCAGGGGATGCCGGCCATGGTCGGACACCGGCGGGCCGCTCAGATCATCATGCACATCGGCGTAAACGGCGCCCGGGATGTGGGCTTCCAGGTACACCTGGCGACCGGCGTCCGGATTGAAGAGATCGTAACGGCAATCAACGATGACCCAACCTGGTCGATCAAGATGTCCGGACAGTTCTTCGACGGTAACAAGCGTGTCAAACATGAATACATGTTATCTTTTTGCACGATAAACTTGAAGAAAAGACTTCCCCGCCAACCGTTGAAAAACAAACTCACCATGATGCCCGGCATGAAGATACGGTTGTCAGAATTACTGGCTGTAACCGTGCTGGTCACCATGGTCGTTGGGGCAACCGGCTGCACCACGCTCGGCTATTACGCACAGTCCATCAAGGGTCATTTCGAGATCATGTCCCGTCGTCAGGCCGTGGACAGCTATATTCGCGATAACCCCGGGGACACGGTTACTGTTGAAAAACTGCGCCTGGTGCGGGAACTGCTCGGGTTTGCGCACAGCGAACTGCTGTTACCCGACAACGACAGCTATCGCAGCTACAGTAATATCGGCAGGGATTATGTGATCTGGAATGTATTCGCCACACCGGCGCTGTCACTTGAACCGAAACAATGGTGTTACCTTTTCGTCGGCTGTCTGGACTATCGCGGCTATTATTCCAGGGACGATGCCGTCAACCTGTACCGGCAACTCGGACAGGAAGGATACGACGTCTACATGGGCGGGGTGGCGGCCTACTCAACACTGGGCTGGTTCAGCGATCCGGTTCTGAACACGATGCTGCACCGGGATGATATGTTCCTGGCGCGAATTATTTTTCACGAGCTCGCCCACCAGAAACTCTATATACGTGACGATACTGAATTCAACGAGGCTTTCGCCGATGCCGTGGCCAGGATAGGCACCGGCCTGTGGATTGAAAAGAACGCTGCAGCGAAGGTCCTGCATGATTATCTTGAAGAGCAGGCTTATACCGATCAGTTCATCGATCTGGTGTTGAAATACAAACGCCGACTGGAAAAACTTTATACATCCGATCAGAATGACAACCGGAAACTCGCTCGCAAGCACGAACTGCTGGCCGCTTTGCGCCTGGACTACCGCCAACTGCGCGAAACCTGGAGGGATTTTGATGCCTATGATCACTGGATCAACTCCGATCTCAATAATGCCGGTCTGGCGGCATTGACCACCTACAGGGAACTGGTTCCTGCCTTCATGAAGCTTTACGAAGCAACCAATGGCGATCTGGAACGATTCTACGGCTATGTTGCCGGTCTCTCCGGGTGCGACCGCGAAAACCGGCGCCGGGCTCTCGAGTATTTTAAAAATCCGCCTGAGTGCTACGATAACCGGCGATGAGCCAGCACCCATTACCTGTCCGGTTATTATTTCAATGCCTGTTTGTGAGCCTGCTAATCGTGCCGATTACGCGTGCCCAGGCGCCGGTTCCCGACCGGCACTCACTGGAAAAAGGCAATCTACTCGTTGCTGATGCAAGTCTCATTGACCCGCTGTTCGGCCGCTCGGTTATTCTGATACTGGACCATGATGAATCCGGCACCTACGGTCTCATGTTGAACAAAATCAGCAATCTCGATGCCCGCGAAGTATGGCCGGATGCGCACTGGCCGGAGGACTCTCCGGATGTTTTTCTGGGAGGACCGGTACAGTTGCATACGCTGCGGCTTCTGGTTCGCAGCACCCTGCAGCCGGCCCTGAGTACACCCGTCACTGATGAAGTCTGGTTGCTGGATAGCCGGGAAGGTCTCGAGCGCTATTTGCAGGACACCCCGCAAGCCGGTCGGATAAATCTCTTTTTCGGCTATTCGGGCTGGACTGCCGGTCAGCTGGAGGCCGAGATACTGCGTGGCGACTGGCATATACACGCGGGCAGGGCCACGTTGATTTTCCATCCCGCCCCTGGTGAGTTGTGGTTACAACTTGAAGAGTCCAGGCAGCAACTATGGACGACTCTTTAGACCGAATATAAAAAAATGGATCTTGCATGAAACCGTCGCTATTTCAGGTCTGTAGTCTAAACAGGTTTTTTTTCATACCGGTTATCCCGAACCGGCGTCGTCAAAATCCGGACATGTACCTGTCGAGCAAGCAAGCTCATGTGATAATATTGTGAGCAGTATCACACTATATTCTGGTAATTATGATACGTTACGGAAATGTTAGACAAACTCTTCAGTAAGCCCGTCGAACTACGGATCGGCGACCAGACCCTGCGTTTTTACAGCCTCGTTGACTTCGAATTTGCCCTCAACGGCCGAACGTCCATCCCCGCCAACAAGATCTCTGATCTGGTCAAGTTCTCGGTACAACAACTTAAAAAGGAAGCACATACGATCAAGGAAGTCGAAAAACGGTTCGTAGCCATACTCTCGAAATCCATTGAAGATCCGGAAGGGATCAGCCGCGCCATGCGCGAACTGGACCCGATCATCTTTTCACACGATCACGGCTGGCGCGAGATCATCGCCGCCCTCAACAATACAGACGACGACATTAACGAGTTCCGCCGGCTTGCCATCGTCAAGTACATGCAGTACCTGTCATCCCGCCAGGAAATCATCAAGTACCTGTATTCCGAAAAAACACGGGTCGCACCGGAACCGCTCCAGGAGGAATCCGCCGACCAGGACATGATGAAAACCACGGTAATCCTCGACAGCACAGTGATTGGCACCCCCGGTGGCGCCTCTGCCGAAGGTGGACAGGATATGGCCCGCATGCCCAAGGGTGAAGCCGTGACCATCAACCTGACGCCGGGCAAGGAAGTGGATCTGATCCTTTCCAAGCATGAGTGTAAACTCAAGTACGGCGAGCAGATTGAATTCATCGATCAGAATGGCAAGAATCATGTTTTGATGGATGGACGCAACGTCGTCGGCCGCGATGCGGTCAGCACCATTCATATGGATCAGGGACTGAGGGATATTTCCAGACTGCATCTGGTCATTGAAAAACAGGGCAAGAACCGCGTCAGCCTGACGGATTTGTCTTCTCACGGTACCTATCTGCCGGTCAAGTATATCCAGGAGCACTCCAATACCATCTGAATGGCTGTTCCGGGGTTTAGTCCAATCAGCGCCCCGGTTTACCCATCACCCGAAGTATTCGCAAAATCCGATCATCCGTGAGTAACTGATGAAAATTACGATGGTGAAAAAAATTCTCGCTGACGGCTCACCCTGCAAAAAATGCGCAGAGGTGGAACAACGCCTGACAGCCGGTCAGCTGATGGAGAAAATCGATGACATTGTCATTGCGGATGAGCGTGACCCGGAAAGCCCGGGCATGCAACTGGCGCGCGAATACCAGGTGGAGCGGGCGCCGTTTTTTATCGTCGAGGAAGACGGAATCCCGCCACGGATTTACACAGTTTATTTCAAACTGGTAAAAGAAGTGCTGGAAACAACCTGATACTACAAACTCCGAAGCCTCTCGGAAGCTGCCTTCAACACCAATCCGGTTTATGGATGAAACGGAATATCAACCGAGCTGAAAAGCCCGTCCAGAGATTCCCTGTCCTTACTGCTTTCGGCCTGCTCGATAACCGGACGGGTCAGGTGCGAGGCAAATAATTCAATGAATTCATACATGAAACCGCGCAGGTAGGTGCCCCGGCGAAAACCGATTTTAGTCGTGCTGTGCGCGAACAGGTGGCTGGCGTCAATAGCGGTGAGATCGCTGTCAACGACCGGATCATGGGCCATGGAGGCCACGATGCCCACGCCCAGCCCGAGACGCACATAGGTCTTGATCACATCAGCGTCAGCGGCGGTAAACACCAGGTTGGCCTTGAGTCCGGCCTTGTTAAAGGCCTGGTCGAGCTGTGACCGGCCGGTGAAACCAAACACGTAGGTGACGATGGGATAGCGGGCAAGCGCTTCCAGTGTCAGCGGAGAAACCGTGGCCAGGGGATGATTGTGAGGCATGATGACACTGCGGTTCCAGTGATAGCAGGGCATCATGATCAGATTGTCAAACAGCTCCAGCGCTTCCGTGGCAATCGCAAAGTCCACCGTACCCCGGGCGGCCAGTTCCGAAATCTGTATCGGCGTGCCCTGGTGCATGTGCAGTGTGACCCGGGGATAGCGCTGGATGAATTCCCTGATTACCGCCGGCAACACGTAACGGGCCTGGGTGTGGGTCGTGGCTATGGAGAGATCCCCCTTGCCCTCGTCATTGTACTCGCGGGCGATAGCCCGGATGTTCTCGGCTTTTTCCAGGATCTGCCCGGCAACCTCGATCACGGCCCGGCCTGCCGGTGTTACTTCGGTCAGGTGCTTGCCGCTACGCCGGAATATCCGGATATCCAGTTCGTCTTCAAGCAAGCGGATCTGCTTGCTGATGCCGGGTTGCGAGGTATACAGACTCTCGGCCGTGGCTGATACATTCAGATCGTGCTGCATGACTTCCCAGATATATCGAAGCTGCTGCAATTTCATGTCTTTATATGATTTTCATCTAAAAATATGAATAATAATTACTTTCAATTATAGATTCAGTCCGTAACATTACAAGCCTGAGCAGGAAGGAGCGCAGGCACCCGCAATTTACCCACGAGAACTGACATGGATTTGGCTTATACAATTGCCGGCTTTACAGTCGGTTTTATCGTTGGCATGACCGGTGTGGGCGGCGGGTCATTGATGACCCCGATACTGGTGCTCGGCTTTGGCATTAACCCGGTCATCGCGGTAGGGACAGATCTTCTGTATGCGGCCATCACCAAGAGCACCGGCATACTGTTTCACCATAAACACAGAAATATCCACTGGGATGTGGTCAAACGGCTGGCCATGGGCAGTATCCCGGCCACCATTATCGCCATCGTGATCCTGAAACGGATCCATGATGCCGGTTACAACTACGACAGGCTGATCACGACAACACTGAGTATTGCGCTGATCCTGACGTCACTGGTGCTGATCTTCAAAACCCGGATCAAAAAGATCAGTGAGCAGGAAAACCTGGCCGCTGTCAGGACGGTTCACAGAAAGATCAGAAAGCCCATGACTGTATGCTGTGGCGCGATGATCGGTATTCTCGTCACCCTGTCATCGGTCGGCGCCGGCGCCCTGGGCGCAGCCATATTGCTGTTCCTGCATCCCGGCCTGAGAACCATTGCCATAGTCGGCACCGACCTCGCGCACGCTGTGCCAATTACATTGATCGCCGGCCTCGGACACAGCTATATGGGCACGGTGGATTTTACACTGCTGATCGGTCTGTTAATCGGTTCCATACCGGGTATTTATCTTGGCAGCAAGGCGGGAACGGCTCTGCCCGAGCGCATTACCCGACCGGTTCTGGCCAGTATGCTGTTTTTGATCGGGGTAAAATTCGCCTTTTGAGTGACCACAAAAAAGGCCATGCATGCATGGCCCTTTTTTATACAGAGTTGTTGCGGTTCCGGTTCAGGCGTGCTCCCGCCGATACTCGTTGATCATCCCGGCCATCCGGTCCTTGAGATAAAGTTTTTCTTTTTTCAGGTTTTCCAGACTGTAATCATCCATGGGATTTTCACCGGTATTCGCACTTTTGACCTGAACCCGGATCTGGCAGACCTTGTCATACATGCGCTTGAAATCGGCATTTTCCTGCAGCAGATTATTAACTATATCTTCTTCATGTTCGAACATATTCCCTCCTGAGTTAATCAATGATTTCCCGGCCGTTGTGAAGCCGCGGTGATTGTTGATAGGTGGAATGTGTGGGACACAACAGGCCAAAGAGAATCTTTGACCAGGACCCGGGAAGGGCCCTGAAAAGGATTGGTGTGAATTCCGGATGATTGCTTGTTCATACGCCCACATTGTAAAAACTAGTCCAATTTAACAGGGGAAACAAGACCCATAACAGGGGCGCCCGGGTACGCTTCTGTAACTGCTTGTATTATCGTGTTTTCATTGAAGCTTGCGAGACGGACACACGGCATTTCCTGCCGCAGCACGGGCCCCCGGCGAAGTGGAATCCGTTCCATATTGCCGCCGCACACCAGGGAGAGCCGGGTTTTGCGGTGCACAATCCCGGCAGGTGGTTGACCGACCCAGCATTCGAAACAGCTGTCTAGTCGCCCACCTTGCCGGAAAAATCCGGTACAGATGATGGATCTCCGGCGCGCATGTAGCGGCTTTCGTTTGCCGACGCGGTGACATTTTCATACACGCCGTCATCACGTTTGACCAGTTTGGTAAAACCCAGACTCCTGAGTTCAGAATTTCCCGTACGGGTGATGACGTTGGGCGCGGTAACCAGCTTACGAACCGGCGCCATGGGATCGGTATCGTCCATGGGGATCTGATTGACATAACAGACCTCGCCCCAGGTCTTGAGACGGGTGTTGATGTCATGATGTACCACCACGACTTTGCGGTTGGCTTCACAAAGATAACAATAATCCGGCATGCTATAATTATACCCGCTTCCGCGGTTGTTTGATCACAGGCAATCAGGGAAGCGACCGCAAACCATCACTGATAAACAACAGTATCACGCCAGGTACAATCCCTGTCAGACTCCGCTTCATGACTGATAAAAACGCCCTGCAAATCCATATGTTTCCATGCCTGTCCGACAACTATGGCTTCCTGGTCCATGATCCGGCCAGCAGGCAGACAGCCAGCATTGACACGCCGGACGCGGATGTCATCAGTCGAGAGCTTGAGGCGAGGAACTGGCAACTGACCCATATTCTCAACACGCACCACCACTTCGACCATGCCGGTGGCAACCTGCAACTGAAAGAGCACTACGCCTGCCGGATCTACGGCCCGGCGCATGACGCCGAACGTATACCCGGGATGGATATCAGGTTGAAGGAAGGCGACATTCTGACACTGGGCGCGCATGAAATCCGGGTTATGGAAACCCCCGGCCATACATCCGGACACATCGTTTATTATTTACCGCAGCAGAGGATCCTGTTTGCCGGCGACACCCTGTTTTCAGTCGGCTGTGGCCGGCTGTTCGAGGGCACACCGGCCCAGATGTGGGATTCACTCGGGAAAATCATGGCGCTGCCGGAAGACACCACGATTTATTGCGCCCATGAATACACGCTCAACAATATCGAGTTTGCACGCAGTATAGACCGCAACAACAAGGACCTGGAGCGATACTACCAGGAGGCCAGACAACTGCGTTCAGAAAACCGGCCCACCCTGCCCACAACCCTGTCTCTTGAGTTACGGGTCAACCCTTTCCTCAGGCCGGATGCCCCGGCGATTGCCGAAACCCTGGGTGCCGGGGACAGCGAGACACTGGCCAGATTCGCCGAAATACGCCGCCGCAAGGACAGATTCTAGCTAAGGAAGCTCTGACTTAATCAGAGGTTCCTTAACTGTTCTGCAGTTCCTGCAACAATGCTTTTGCCTCATTCAACTCGGGGAAGGTCGGGTTTTCCTGCAGCAAACTGTTTAATTCATCAATTGCCCGCGCACGGTTTCCTGATTTTGCCAGGGCAAATGCATAGTGGTAACGGATGGATGGCACATCCGGTTTTTTGTCCAGAGCCGCCCGGATCAGACTGACGCCCCGCTCCACCTGACTGCCCTGGAGTACCAGTATCCAGCCGAATGTATCCATGACCTCGGCCTGCTCCGGCGCCAGCTTGAAAGCCCGCTCAGCCAGCTCTAACGAGCGTTTGGCATTGGTTTCCAGGTACAGCCAGGCCAGGTTGTTCAGGGCAATCATGTTGGTGGCGTCATCGCGCACGACCTCCTCGTACAACTCGATGGCACGGCTGGTGTCGTCTTCCTGATGATAACGCGAGGCGAGTACCAGCTTCACCTGCTTGTCATCCGGATGTTCACTGATCCATTTTTCCAGGATCGCACGTGCATTATCGGTGTCATTCATGGCCAGATAGGTATTAACGATACGGAAAACCACGAAAGAGGTTTCCTTGTCGGCCAGTGCATTGCGGTAATGTTCCAGCGCCGCTGCATAGTCCTGCTCATAGAGGGCGATATCGCCCCTGGATATATCCAGATCAGGTGAATCCGGATAGGCACTGGCGTAGGCTTCCAGTGCGGTGCGTGCAGGTTCGGGTCGGTCGGTCCTTAAATAGAGATTTATCTGCGCCAGCAGGGCCCGCTCGTGATCGGGCTTGATGGCCAGAATTTTTTCGATGGTGGCCTCGGCCGTTTCAAACTCGCGTAAATCCATCTGCAACATGGCCTGCTCCATCAATACATCCACGGCCTCGGGAAACTCGCTGACCAGCAATTCAATATTTTTACGGGCGTTATCGTATTCACCGTTCAGGCGCTGCGCCTGGGCCGCCAGGAAAATGATCTCGGTGAAGTTCGGCGCCAGTTTAGCGGCTTCCTCGATCGCCTCGAGCATCTCGCGGTTACGGCCGGTGTTTTTGTAATAGCGTGCCAGCAACAGGCGGGCCTCGATGGATTTCTCATCAACCTCACGTGCCTGCCTGAGATAGCCGAGCATGGCTTCCTCATTGCCGCGTTTGTTTTCCAGCTTGGCCAGACCCACGTAGGCCTTGGCATTACTGCTGTCCGTTTTCAGGATATTTTTGAAGCGTTGCTCGGCGGCATCAAGATTGCCCTGTTCGATATCCAGGTTCGCCAGATTGAATTTCGCCGGGGAATACTCCGGGTTCTTCTCAATCGCCTGTTCAAAATACCGGCGCGCCTCATCGAACTCCTGCTTGCCGGCATGGGCGGTGCCCAGCAAGTTCAGCGGCAGGGGGTTATCCGGTTCCTTTTCATGCAGGTTGCGGGCTGCGCTGATCGCCTTGTCGTACTTCTCGGAACGTATATGCGTGAGGATGAGCATGATGTCGGCGGAATACAGTTTCGGATCCAGCTTGACGGCATCTTCCAGGGCGCTCACGGCCAGGTCCGTGGATCCGGCCGCCAGGTGACTGAGGGCAAGCTGGGCACGAATATTGGCGGCATTGGGATTGATGCGGGCCGCCTGCTCGAGATACTCGGTGGCCTTTTCCATGTTGCCGCTGCGGATATAGGCGGTGCCGAGAATGGAGTACAGCTGATCATCGGCCGTATTATTTTCCAGTGCAGCCTCGATCAGGGCGATGGTCTTGTCGATATCCTGCTGGCCGAGATAGGCCACGGCCAGAAGTTTCACCGCCGGCAGGTGGCCGGGAAACTGCGAGGTAAAGCGTTCCATGTAATCGATGACCTGCTCCAGTTTCCCGCCCTGGTAAAGTATATTGCTCAACAGCAACAGACTCTCGGGGTGACTGGAACTCACCTTCAGCACATCGAGCAGGAGTTCCTCGGCCTTTTCCACATTACCATTCTGATACTCAAGATAGGCGCGAAGGTATTTAACGGTGGGGGAGTTACCGTAACGGCTTTCCAGCGTCTTTAACGGCGGCGTGGCTTCCTCGAACTTGTTCTGGGCAAACCGGGCACGGATCACACCGATTTTTGCCATGCGGTTATAGGGCGCAATCTCATTAGCGCGGCTGAAGTATTCATCCGCTTCGGCAGCCTGGCTCTGGATCAGGGCCAGCATGCCTTTCAGTACCCATAAATCATCATTTTCCGGGTCGAGTTCTATGCCCTTTTCAATCAATTCTTTCGACCGGGGCAGGTCCCTTCGGGACAGTGCCAGCCTTGCCAGACCGACATAGGCATCACCGGCAGACGGGTCCAGATCCATTGCCGCCCGGTACGCGGATTCAGCCTCCTCACCCTGCCTGAGACCGAAATACGCATCACCGCGAATGACCTGCAATTCGGCACTGTTATTTTCCGCCACCAGCATACCGGTCTTATCGATGACCTCCTGGAATTTACCATGCTGGTTAAGCGCCCGGAAGATGTTGTTGTCCATCTGCTCATGTTCGAATCCCAGTGATCGCGCACTGTTGAACTCACGCAACGCCAGAGACCCGTCTCCCAGTTTCAGGTAGGCCTCGCCCAACAGCCAGCGCGCCTCCGGCAGGTTGCCCTCTTTTTGCAGGGCGTTTTTCAGCTCTATGATGCTCTCGAATACCTTCTGTTCAGCCAGGAAAGCCCGGGCCTTGTAGAGATGTTCTTCCGGCGTCAGCTCCTGGCCACAGGCTGACATAAAGCCGATGACCAGCACTAAAACAGCCATCTTCAGCGCCTTTATTGATCTGTATGCCGGTACGTCATCATTGACTCTGGTCATCATGAATATCCTCGACTTGCCTTGATTGTTAATACTGCCTGGTATCAGGCATTCAGTTTACCTACGCGGTGATCGCCGGCAGCCTGCAGATCGGCATGGTAGGAAGAACGCACCATCGGGCCGCTGGCCACGTTTCTGAATCCGGCGGAACGTGCAAAATCCCCCAGTTCATTGAATTCATCCGGATGGACGAATCGTTCAACCGGCAAATGATAACGGCTGGGTTGCAGGTACTGTCCCAGAGTTAACATGTCGCAGCGATGATCGTGCAGATCGCTGATCACCTGTCTGACATCCGCCATGGATTCCCCCAGTCCCAGCATAAGGCCGGACTTGGTCGTCACGTCCGGGTGTTGCTGTTTGAATCGTTTAATAAGATTCAGCGACCATTGATAGTCCGAACCGGGACGTACCTTGCGATACAGCGCCGGTACGGTCTCGAGATTATGATTGAATACATCCGGCGGCGACTCCCGGAATATATCCAGCGCCCGGTCCATACGACCGCGAAAATCCGGAACCAGAATTTCAATAGTCACAGCGGGTGTTTGCCGGCGTATGGCCTCGATACAACGTTTGAAATGTCCCGCACCGCCATCCCGGAGATCGTCACGATCCACAGAGGTCACCACCACGTACTTGAGTTGCATCAACGCAATGGCTTGCGCCAGATGCGCAGGTTCCTGTTCGTCCAGTGGTTGCGGCCGGCCGTGGGCGACATCGCAGAACGGGCAGCGGCGGGTACATAAATCACCCATGATCATGAATGTTGCCGTGCCCTTGCCAAAACATTCACCGAGGTTCGGGCAGGCCGCTTCCTCACACACCGTGTGCAGCTGTTGTTCCCGCAAGAGTTTTTTCAGTCGAAAAACACCGGGATCGGTTGGCGCCGGAGCGCGTATCCACGCCGGTTTTTTCGGCAAAGGTCCCTCGCTAGGCACCACTTTGATGGGTATCCGCGAGGTTTTCAGTTTACCGCGCTGACTCTTGTCCGGTGCAATTTTACTCATTAGATCATTTACAGTTGGGCCAGGTATCGGTTTTCCGGTGTTGCTTCTCCGGCGCGGATCGGCTGACCCAGCTCGAGGCAAGATGCCAGCCGGGGCAGCAGATCCGTGGCCACCTCCGACACTGATTTGCCGGGAACAATATCACCGAGCTGGGTGATCTCAAGACCCCGATAACCGCAGGGATTAATACCATTATAAGGTGACAGATCCATGTTCACGTTCAGGGCAATACCGTGCCAGGTCCGGCCGCGTTTGACACGGATGCCAAGGGCGGCAATTTTTCTGCCCTGCACATACACGCCCGGAGCCCCGGCTTTTTGTGTTGCCGGGACACCATAGTCATCGAGTTGATCGATAATCGCTTTTTCCAGCCGCTGCACCAGTCCCCTGACGCCGTAGTCTTTGCAGTGCATGTTCAACAGGCAATAGACGACCAGTTGTCCGGGACCATGATAGGTAACCTGGCCGCCGCGGTCGGTCTGAACCACGGGGATATCACCCACATTCAGTAAATGCTCGCTGTTGCCGTTCAACCCCACCGTGTACACCGGTGGATGTTCAAGACACCACAACTCATCCGGGGTGGCGTCGAGGGCCGACAGACTGAAGTCCACCATGGACTGGTAACATTCCACGTAGTCCACCGTGCCGAGGTGTCTGACATGACATATCATGGCTACAGAGCCATCAGGATTTTTTCATGCGCGGTCAAATCCATGTAGATATTATCCAGTTGCTCGCGGCTGTGGGCATCGATGGTGACGGTGACCGCGATAAAGTTGCCGTTGCGGCTGCCACGTGTGCGTATGGCGCCTTCATGAATATCATCGACATGACGCTTGATAATCCCGAAAACAAGGGCATCAAAGTCGGTTTCCGCCCTGCCCATAACCTTGATCGGAAACCGGCACGGAAATTCCATCAGGCTTTGCCGATCCTTATCCGGCATCATACTGGCCATATCTCACAAAATAAAAAGCGTTATATTAAGACGTTAGATTAACACATGAAAAGCGGAATTAATCCGCAGACTGCGTACATCAGTAATCACCGGCCAACGATGATATTTCAGGGACGACTGCCAGACCGCGATGAAACCGGTCGTATGATGGCCACGGTTAACCTACAATGGTGCCGTTAATACACCTTGAAATAACAGGAGGAAGTACCCATGGGCATCAAAGAAAACGCAAGTCGAACCGATACCTGGATCCGGGCATTGTTCATGGTCATCTATGGCGTCATCTTCTACATCCTCTGTGGCATCATCGGCCTTCTGGTGCTGATCCAGTTCATTGCCAAAGTCATCACCGGCAAGCTTATCGATGATTTATCGGAATTCAGCCCCAGGCTGACCGATTACGCCCTGCAAATCCTGATTTTCCTCACTTTTCAGTCCGATAATAAACCCTGGCCGTTCACCTCTACACCTGCTATCGATGACGGTCCGGGCGACTCTGCCGAAGCAACCGGCGCCGGCGCCATTGAGGATAAAGAGGACAAAAAAGACGAATCAACCTGAGTCCACACGGATAGAATCCGGCATTTGCTATTGTGCGTCGCAACAAACCGATTATACTGATCGGTTAATGATTGATTATTTTTTTGTTATACCTATTAATTATTAAAATATAGTTAATAATTACTTTTAATTATTAATTGGATTGTTATGATCCCGCCTGATATTACCGGCTGACCACAGCTCATACGTTACTATTTCTATATATTTCATGGACAAACAGACAACTGTACACGCCAAGACTGAATCCGATGACAACGAACTGATCCCGGGGATTGACGGCTATCGTTACCCTGATCTGTATGAGCCTGAAAAACTCAAGGCTCTACATGATGATTTTCTCCGGGAACTTGCAGACAAGGCGCCCGGGTTGTCGCAACGCTTTCAGGCTTACAACGACAGTCAGGGCAGCGGTTTTTCGGCCACGGAAATTTCATCTTTACTCGTCGATGTGGCGCCCCATGTCGGTGAGTTCGTCGCCCGCCTTTTCAATGTTGAAAATGTCCGCGAAGCCCAGGCGCAGGACATCCTCGCTGATATTGATACTGTATTCGTCTACAAGAACGAGGTAGCCGCCAAGGCCACGGCGGCCTTGAAAAAGGAAGACCAGGAGGAGTGGGACAGCGAGGGGCTGCATGGAGATATGCTGTTATTGCAGGCCTGTCTGTTCCCGACAACGGATTTCGATAACGATCCCGAGTACGCGGTTGCCGAAATCGGCGCACTTCTGGCCCGCCTCAATGCCCACTACCAGGCACTCGCCAGGGGTAAAGACAGCCTCATCAGCGACGCCGATATGCGCGTGGACCAGATTACCGCCGATCTCTCGGGGCATGACCAGGCAAAAATCACCTTTGCCGATATTCTCGAACTCAAGGATCGCGGCGACATTATCGCGGCACTGCTACTGGTTCTGCAACGCTGGACACTGGCCGCGATGACGGGAAAGCTGGAACAACTGGACACCTCGGGCTGGGTGGCTTTGCGCTTTGCGGAAAAGCGCGATTTCAATGACCTGGTCCATCACGACACCGGGGTTCTCGGGGGTTTTGAGACCTGGGTGGCGCCGGCCAGTGAACGGCGCCTGCGCGACGGTTTCGGCCTGACCGATCCGCGTTTCAACGAACGCCAGAGCCTCAGCGAGGTGGATCACTGCATCTACTGTCACGAGCGCGATACCGATTCCTGCTCCAAGGGCATGCGCAACAAGCGCGATGGTGGTTTCAAAACCAATCCGCTGGGTTCGGTCATGATCGGCTGCCCGCTGGAAGAGAAAATTTCCGAAATGCACCTGGTCAAGCGCGGCGGTGACAACATCGGCGCCCTGGCGCTGATCATCATCGACAACCCGATGTGCCCGGGAACCGGTCATCGTATCTGCAATGACTGCATGCGCGGCTGCATCTACCAGAAAACCGAGCCGGTAAACATCCCGCAGATAGAAACCAATGTGCTGACCGATGTGCTGTTCATGCCCTGGGGTTTCGAGATTTACAGCTTTTTGACCCGCTGGAATCCGCTCAATATCAAACGGCCTTATGCCCTGCCCTACAACGGCAAAAACACCCTGGTCGTCGGTATGGGTCCGGCGGGTTATACACTCAGCCATTACCTGCTGAACGAGGGATTTGCCGTCGCCGGCATTGACGCCCTGAAGATCGAACCCCTGCCGAAGGAACTTACCGGGGATGCGCAGACGCCACCGCGACCGATACGCGATTTTTCCGACCTCTACGAGGAACTCGACAAACGCGTGCTTGCCGGGTTCGGCGGTGTCGCCGAGTACGGCATCACCGTGCGCTGGGACAAGAATTTCCTCAAGGTGATATACCTGAGCCTGGCCCGCCGCCGCACCTTCCGCTGTTACGGCGGTATACGCTTCGGCGGCACCCTGACCATCGAGGAAGCCTGGGATCTGGGATTCGATCACATCGCCATCGCCAGCGGTGCCGGCAAACCGACCATTATCGGTCTGAAGAACAACCTCATCCGCGGCATTCGCAAGGCTTCGGACTTTCTCATGGCCCTGCAGCTCACCGGCGCCGCCAAGCACAACTCGCTGGCCAACCTGCAGGTACGCCTGCCCATCGGCATCATCGGTGGCGGCCTGACCGCTATTGACACAACTACCGAAGTAATGGCTTACTATCCAGTACAAGTCGAGAAAATAAAGTCCCGCTATGAAGAACTGGTTGCATGCTACGGTGAAGACCGTGTCCGTGGCCAGTACGATGAAGAAGAACTGGGTATTCTCGATGAGTACCTCGAGCATGGGCGGGCCATTGCCGCCGAGCGCCAGCGTGCCGCGGTCGCCGGGGAGTCACCCGATTTCCAGAAACTCATCGACGGCTGGGGCGGTGTGACGATGTTCTACCGCAAGGGCATCAAGGACTCGCCGGCCTACCGGCAGAACCACGAAGAGATTTACGAGGCCCTGCAGGAAGGTATCCACCTGGCCGAGGGCATGAGCCCGGTAGAAGCCATCGAAGATGAATACGGCGCCCTCAAGGCCGTCAAATTCGACATTCTGGAAGAGAAAGAAGGCCGCTGGATCAGTGAAGGCAAGTCACGGAAAGTGCCTGTGCGCAGTCTTTTTATCGCCGCCGGCACGGCGCCGAATACCATCTATGAGCAGGAATATCCCTACAATTTTCGCATGGATGAGAAATTCTTCCAGCGTTACGAACCGCACTGGGAAGACGGCGAAACTCCTGAACTGGTGCCCATGAACGATACCCCGATACCGAAGCTGGGCAAGCCGGCGCCGCTGACCTCCTATCACAAGCACGGCAAATTCATCAGCTTCTACGGCGATAATCATCCGGTCTATGCCGGTAATGTCGTCAAGGCCATGGCCAGCGCCAAGGACGGCTACCCGTATATAGTCCGGCTGTTTGAAAAACAGATCACCAATCCCGATCCGGCGTCACAGCCGCAGCGCGACCAGGCCCTGGAAGCACTGTTTGCACACATGGATGAGGAACTCATTGCCACGGTCGAGAAAATCAACCGCCTGACGCCAACCATCATCGAGGTCATCGTCAAGGCTCCGGCCCAGGCCCGCAAGTTCGAACCTGGACAGTTTTACCGGGTGCAGAACCTGGAATCCCTGGCGCCAACCATCAAGGGCACTGTACTGGCCGCGGAAGGGCTGGCTCTTACCGGCGCCTGGGTGGATAAGGAGAAAGGCCTGATCTCCCTGATTGCACTGGAAATGGGCAGTTCCTCGCGCCTGTGTTCACTGTGGAAAAAAGGCGATCCCCTGGTGGTCATGGGCGTCACCGGCGCACCCACGGACATTCCCGAGGGAAAAAACGTCATGCTGGTCGGCGGCGGTCTGGGTAACGCCGTACAGTTTTCCATCGGCAAGGCACTGCGCGCCAACGGTAATCGCGTTATCTATTTCGCCGGTTACAAAAACCCGACCGACGTTTTCAAGGTGGAAGACATCGAGGCTGCCTCCGATGTCATTGTCTGGGCCGTGGATCCGGCACCGGGTGTAGAGCCGATCCCGATCACCCGTCCGCAGGACAGGAGTATGGTTGGCAATATCCTGCAAGCTATCGAGGCCTACGGCAGGGGTGAGTTGGGCGAACCGGAGATTGCTCTCAGTGACGTGGATCATATGATCGTCATTGGCTCGGACCGCATGATGTCCGCCGTCAAGGAGGCCCGTAACGGCCGTCTGCAGGATCTGTTCAAACCCGATCATGTCGCTATCGGCTCCATCAACTCACCCATGCAGTGCATGATGAAAGGCGTCTGCGCCCAGTGCCTGTGCAAGCACATCGATCCGCATACGCAGGAGGAATACTTCGTCTATTCCTGCTACAACCAGGACCAGGAACTGGACCGTGTCGATTTCCCGAACCTCAATGCCCGCCTGCGGCAGAACACGGTACAGGAAAAACTTTCCAACCTGTGGCTCGAACACTTGCTGAATTCCGACGAGTGCCGGCAACTCTGCGGACAGTAACCGGGATGTGATTTATCCTGCATTTTCTGTAACAGCATGGCAAAATCGTGATGTTTCCGGCATTTATTCTGCCATAAGCGTTTGAATCCGGCTGATTCTGGCTTATATTGATCGGGCAATCACTTGATCGGATCGCCCATGCATAACCTGCAAGAAAAGCAGGTCCGCACCCTGGACCTCGCGGAATTTGCTCATATAGCCGCCGACGAAACTGTCATTGTCGAACCCATACGGGATCGCACCCGGGAGCTGTTTGACAAAACCCTGGATTTGTTTGACCTGCAAAGCAGTGATAATCACGCAACTGACGGTGCAATCGATGTCTCCTCCAGGTTTACAAACCGCTACATTCCACTCCACGATGACCTCAGGAAAATCTACCTTTTTGCCGAGGCGCTCGGCGGCTATGAACATCTCAATGAACTACTCAACGAACACTCACCGGCCAATCTGCTGTCGGCTCGGATTGATAAACTGCTGGATGATGATTATCTGAAAAGCGAAGATGTACGGGTACTGGAAGAACAGCACGCCAATCTGACCACGGCACTGGAAAATGCCAACGAATACCTGAAAAAGCATGCCATTGAGGATTTTACCCGCGAGGAACTTACCGAATTGCATCACCTGCTGGTCAATGCCAGCCGGCGGAGTAAACAGATCGTCAATCTCCTTGGCAAACACAAGATCCGTGAGATCGAACAGGCTGTGGAGAAACTGTACGCTTTTCATGAAAAAATCCATTCGGTGGAGAAAACCGTAACCGGCATTTTCATGGTCGACAGCGAAGTGTTGTTCATACCGACAAGGGACCTGATTGAATGCGTCAATACCATTTTCAGCGGTGTCGGTAATCCCTACCTGGCCGACAATATTGACGGCGTTCTGCTGCTCGCGGCCAGAAATCTGCTGATTGAAGCCGTCACTTTCTATTCCTACTATGGCAAGGAACGTATCTATAATCTGGTCAGCAAGGGCAGTAAAACCGTCAGTAACGCGGTGATTACCCACCATATACGCAGTGAAATCAGTGAACTGTTCAAGGCCTGCAAGACCGATAACAAACTGGTATTGAAACGCATCATGAAAGACGCCGAGAAGGAATTCGAGATATCAGTGGAAGCCATCCAGGCCGAAGCCGAACACAATGCCGTGGCCATTGTCAGGGATATGTTACCCAGACCCGAAGTGCCGAAAAGAGTAGTAAAAAAATCACTGTTCAATAAAATCATGTCCTGGTTCAGGAAATGAGCTATTGCATGGTTTCAGCAATATACAGATTGATAAATATTCCCGATACATAGAGTAACTATTCATGATTGAAGACCCGCAAATCATCCGTAATATCGAGCTGTTCAAATCGCTGTCTGAGGAGGCTATCAGTGTTATCCTGAAATCGAAGGAAAACAGCATAGAGGAATACCCGTCCAAACAGATCATCCTCCGCGAAGATGAAATGGGCGATTGTATGTATGTCATCCTGGAAGGCACGGTCGAGGTCATGATCCGGGGTGGCTCAGGCAACCGTGAAATCACCATCGCCACGCTGAGAGCCGGGGACTTCTTCGGTGAACAGGCGCTGTTACCCGAAGGCACCGGCCGGCGTAATGCCACGGTACGGGCACTGCATCCGTCGAAACTGTTCAAGATCGACAAGAAATACGTGCTTCTCGGCGTCAAGAAAGACGTCACCGAACCGCAGAGCGAGGATATCACCGAAATCAACCCGAATCTGCCGGGCCACGAGGTGCGTGACCTGATCATGAAGATGCGCCTGTTCCAGTCGCTGGGCCGCGAGGAACTGATCAGCATTGATGACTGGACACGGGTCCTGACAGTGGGCCCCGGCGAGTTTGTTATCAAGGAAGACGAGGAAGGTGACTATCTCTACGTGGTTCTGGAAGGCATCGTCGATGTATTCAATTTTGACGATGAAGACAAGATTGTCGTTCTGGCCAGACTTGAACCCGGCACCTACTTCGGCGAACAGGCCCTGCTCGCTGAAGAAAAGGGCAAACGCAATGCCTATGTAAGAACCGACGGCCAGGCCCGTCTCATACAGATCCCGAAGGAGTATTTCCGTCTGCTGGTGAACCGGGACAGTGAACTCGCCGCCGAGTTGAAAAAAGCCGGCGAGCAGCAACGCGCGACCATCAGGAAATTGCAGGGAGATTAACGCTCGCGCTCCGGTGCCGGTCACACCTCGCGGAACCGGTCTGTTATCATTGCCGCCTTCAGTTTCGCCCGAACCTCTCAGCCTGTGAAAGCACTATCGATTGAAAACCTGACCAAGACCTATGCCAACGGCCTCAAGGCCTTGAAGGGGATCTCACTGGATGTCGAGGAAGGTGATTTTTTTGCACTGCTGGGCCCCAACGGCGCCGGCAAATCCACCACCATCGGCATAATTTCCTCGCTGATCAACAAGACCTCGGGAAAGATCCGTGTCTGCGGTTACGATATCGATTCCGATTTTGACAAGGCCAGATCCTGCATCGGCATCGTTCCCCAGGAAATCAACTTCAACCAGTTCGAAACCTGCCTGGAGATCGTACTGAACCAGGGCGGCTATTACGGCATCCGCCGATCGCTGGCGCGGGAACGGGCGGAAAAATACCTGGGCCAGCTGGGCCTGTGGCAGCGCCGTGATGATGTTTCCAGAACCCTCTCGGGAGGCCTCAAGCGCCGGCTCATGATCGCCCGCGCCCTGATCCACGAGCCCAGGATGCTGATCCTGGATGAACCTACCGCCGGTGTCGATGTGGAACTGCGCAGATCCATGTGGGATTTCCTGACCGGCCTGAACCGGCAGGGCACCACCATAATACTGACCACCCATTACCTCGAGGAAGCGGAACGCCTGTGTCGTAACATCGCTATCATCGACCACGGACTGATCATTGAAAACACAAATATGAGAGGACTGCTCAATAAACTCAGCAATGAAACCTTTATCCTTGAGTTGCGTAACCGCATCCCGGAAAACTTCAGTGTTCCCGGCCATGAGACCCGCGTGCTGGATGAACACTGCATCGAGATCGATGTCGGCAAGGACCAACTCCTGAATACCCTGTATGAGGAACTGACACGTTTGAATATCGAGGTACTGAGTATGCGCAACAAGTCCAATCGCCTTGAGGAACTGTTTCTGACCCTCGTCGATAACAAACAAAACAGTTAACAGGACCAACATGGGTACAGAGAAAATATTTATTGCATTGCTTACCATAGCCTCCCGGGAAATACGCCGGATCCTGAGGATCTGGTTACAGACCATCCTGCCCCCCGCTGTCAGCATGACCCTGTATTTTATTATTTTCGGCAGCCTTATCGGTCCGCGCATCGGTCCCATGGATGGATTCAGTTACATGGAATTCATCGCGCCCGGGATTATCATGATGTCCATCATCAATAACTCCTACGCCAACGTGGTATCGTCGTTTTTCGGATCCAAATTCCAGAAGCACATCGAGGAAATGCTGGTGGCGCCAATACCGAATTTCATAATCTTGCTGGGTTTTGTCAGCGGTGGCGTGGCCCGCGGTCTGATGGTCGGCGCGGTCGTAACGATCGTTGCAATGTTTTTTACCGACTTGCAGGTGCATCATACAGGCATTGTTATTACGGTCGTGCTGCTTACCTCGATCCTGTTTTCTCTGGGCGGGCTGATAAATGCGATTTTTGCCAGAAAATTTGACGATGTTTCCATCATTCCGACTTTCGTTCTGACACCGCTGATCTATCTGGGCGGTGTCTTCTACTCAATCAGTCTGCTGCCGCAGGTCTGGCAAAAAGTATCCACCTTCAACCCGATACTCTACATGGTTAACGCCTTCCGCTACGGCATGCTGGGCGTCTCCGACATCGAGATCACTCACGCCTTCGCAATCATCCTGTTGTTCATCGTTGCACTCGGAACCTTCGCCATGGTGCTGCTGAACCGTGGCACGGGGATCAAGACGTAAATTACCGAAAGCAATTCCTGCATCTCGAAATAAACGTCGCAAATGCCGGAATCTGGTATCTGGAGTCTGGTAATTTATACCGGCCACGGGCCGTGTTTGCCCCGTTTAATAATTCGGGAGTATACTCAATTCACTTGCGTAACGGCATGAATGCAATGGAGAACACCGGGACATTCCACCTCGACCCATCGCGCAATAGTCGGCCCGCCACGCCGGATAAGAATCTTGTACCGGCCAGAATGGCCGTGTTTGCCGCTTTCAATAACACACAAAACCAGTAAAGAATAGACGCTAACGGTATGAGTTCAAACATAACAGGCAGGCAATTCATCCAACCGGCAGCGCGTCATATTCGGCGTGCGTTCCGTATATTAACTGTTAGACGCGGGAAGCCGTAGGCATGCGAACCGGAATCCTCATCGTGGGATCGCTGTGGTGGGACACACGCGAGGAGCGAACGAAGTGGCGTGAAGAAAGTCTCTTGCTCAAAGAGGCAATTCGCGTGAAGGCCCCGCTGCGTTACAGTCGTCGATCTCAATCGAGAGGCGGCACGTTCACTATGGTCTTATCAACGACCGGCGGTTATGGTGAAGCCCTAATCGTGCCGTGTCGGAATGAAGCATCAACGCTCGACGCTCTTGTAACCGAGGCTGAACACCTGTGGGCTGCGGAGCAACCGGGGGCGGCCGCAGGAAGTATCTCGGCAGCGTGGGGTAGCGTCGGAGTCCGGTTTCGCGATGAATCGGTTGCCTGCTACGTTGTGGAGGGGTGGGCGGACCATTTTGCGAACAATGGCAAAGCGGTACCGCCAATCACTACAACCGGCAAGCTGAATATTCCTTGGCCTTTTTCAGGCACAACCGATGCTGTTACAACTCTTGATCTGATACTGGCTACTGCCACGCAAGCGGAGTCGACGCCGTCCACTCCTGAAAAAGTCGCCGACGCCTGGATAGAGCAAGACGAAGGGCAAGAAGCTTATTTCTTCGAAAACGTGCGATATGGAATACGGACGCCGGAAGATGTCGCTATATGGCGTCGCATCGAACAGCGAAAGCCGGAATGGCTGTCTAATAGCCAATACTCTGATGTTGTCGAAATATTACGCGCGGAAGCAAGCAGCGTCTAACATTCAGATGCAGCGGACGTGTCAAAGGTGTCACGTCTTTTGCTTGCGCAAAAGCCGCGCCACTTTTGCTACGTCGCTGATCTGAGCGTTGTATTTCATGAGAAGGTCATGCGATTTGAAGTTAATCACCTTGAATCATATGACGATGAGGCGCTTATAGATGAGTTGCGCCGTGTGGCCGCCCTGCTCGGTAAACCGAAGCTTACGCTTAAGGAATTCTCCGAAAACGCAAAGGTCCACGGATCGACCCTCCAGAAACGGTTTGGCGGATGGAGAGGGGCACTCCGGGCGGCTGGGCTTTCTGATCGCGCCGATCAAAGCAATGTCAGGAAGACGAAAAGCGAGACGCTTTCTGCAATGAAGCAGATTGCTGAGAAGCTAGGAAAAGAGTCAATCACCCTCCGGGAGTTTGAAGCGCATTCGGGAATGACAGGCGGCCCAGTGTGCCGGATTTTCGGGTCCTGGGGTGCGGCGCTGAGCGCAGCAGGGCTGCAACAATCAGCGCTTGGGAAGCGATATTCGGACGAAGAATGCTATGAAAATATGCTCTCTGTATGGACTCACTATGGCAGACCTCCTCAGCATGACGAAATGAACGAGCCACCCTCATTGGTCGGATCGATGGCTTATGTCAGGCGGTGGGGGACGTGGCGAAAGGCGTTAGAGGCTTTTGTTGAGCGAGTGAACTCCAGGGAGGAAGAGATCAATCCTGATTCCCGCCCTCAGGAAGCTGGAAAGCAACAGCCTAAAGAGCAAAGCAAGGACAAACGTGGCCCGCGCGACATCCCGTTATCATTGCGCTATTTCGTCCTGAAACGTGATGAGTTCCGGTGCGTTGTCTGCGGTGAATCGCCAGGAATTACGAGAGGAGTGGTGCTCCGCGTAGACCATACCCATCCTTGGTCTAAGGGCGGAGCAACAGTGGCCGAGAATCTGCGTACTACATGTCAAGCATGCAATCTCGGAAAGGGAGTATCCCCCGCATGATGAAATACAACAAGGCGCTCCAGCCGACCGTCAAAACGCTGCGCGTTTTGCCGTCGGCTGAGCTATCACGTTATAGGCAAAAGGGCACGCTGGCTAATTCTTGATCCATCGTATGGGATTATGTTTGACGAAAAGGCATTAAACGATTTCTATTCTGAAATATCTTCTTCTGAGGGTATGGAAATAGCGACGTTTCAAAATATGGTAGCGTCACTTTTTGCGGATAACCGTATAGACCACGATATAAAAGAATATCGGCTGGGTAGTAATTCCTGGAAAAAACTGAGAGATGAAGTTGCGCCAGTGTCAAGATTCCTTGAGTTTAACCATGTTGAAGCTAATCGAGTCCGTTTCCCTCTAGACAATCACACACCAGATTGCTGGTTAATGTCTAGCAACGGTAACGATCGAGGCTTGGAAGTCACAATTGAGAGTGGGCGAGAAAAATATCATCTAGCAACCGAACTGAATAAAGAAGGGATGGGGCGTGGTTTTGTTGGCCTTCAAGATGATGACCCTCAGTCAGAGTTTAACCATAGTATGTCTAGGCCTCGCGTAATGTATTCATCCGAGCAAGCACTCGAAGCAACAAAGCAAGGAATAACGCGGTGTCTTTCAAGAAAGAATCAGCCTGAAAAATACAGGCATATTTACTGTCTGTTAATTCAGGCACATTTAAACGCCCTTCCACGCGACCGATGGGATGCAATTAAAGAAGAATTAGTGAGGGAGGCAAATGCGCTTTCATTCCAAGAAATACATGTTATTGGAGACGTAGGTAATGATGTATGGGGTTTCCAAATAAAGTAAGTATATGCCTATAACAATCACATTAAATACGCTCCCTACGGTCGCCGGACGCTCGTGCCTCGCGCCGTTTATGTGAAGTGTTAGTAATACATAATGTACTGGACAGAGTGAACAAAGAACATGTTTCTGTGTAATACAAATAGGTGAGATATGACTAAAAAAGATAGGGTTATTGTAGTGATATCGATTGCTTGGCCATTATTAGTCATTTTCTACATTGAACCTTGGGGTTGGAGTAGCATCAACAGTGTTTGGCTATATCCAATAGCAGGATTTGGTTTTCTTCCGGTTGCATTATATTGGGCATATAGGTTTATTAAAGGCGGGAAGAAGGAATTCGATGCTACGACAATAAAAAATTCAAAAATAATTATGAGTAAAAAGCACGATGACAAATTGGCGCTTGAACATCTCTCCATTATCGATATGGAAAGGGTAATGAAATCGTTAGATTATATTTCTGAATTTGAAAATCAGCATTTAAAGGCTGCTTTGTTCAGAGATGCTGTCATTTCCTACGCTAAACCTTTTTCCAGCAACAAGTTCAGCGACCAATCTAAGGGACTTCGTATCAGTTTTAACCATGTTCCAAATGAAATGACGTCCTTGCATAAGGAGATAATTAATTTACGAAATGAGTTAATTGCCCATACTGATATGACTCTTCAAAATCCAAGGATCAAAAAATATGAAGATGAGGTAGGTAAGAATTATTCTATGACGGTCGCTGGATATGAAACGATTCACAAAGAACATTTATTTGGGCCGCTATATAAGTTGGCAAAAGCGGTTCATGGTAGCCTTATTGCTGCACGCAGTTAGATGGTCGAAAATGATTTCTAACAAGGCAAATTCACTCGGACAGCCAAATTCGTCGCTTCGCTCCGTTTTATCTGCCGATGATTTGCGACGTTATGCAACTAAGAGGATTCAGTGAAATGATCAAAAAGATCGCGGCGATACTCCTACTGTGTTCGTTCACTAGTTCAACTTATGCAGCAAAATTTTGGTTTCAGGACAATGCCCGCTTAAGTCAAGATACACTTGTAATTGAAGGAAAAATTGAGGCTGGTGACTATGAGGCCCTTCGAGACGTCATATCAAACTTTGGGCCATTGATTAAGGATGTATATCTATACTCTCCAGGTGGTGATGCTATTGAAGCCATGAAAATGGGGGACCTATTACGAAACCTGTATCTCACGACAGTGTCACCAAATTTTTCTTTAACTGAATACCAGCGAGATAGGAACAAAATATCGCCCGCATGTGATAGATCCTACGAGCCTGGTCCAAAAGATCAAAGTAATTGCACTTGTGATTCCGCATGCTTTCTTATTTGGCTTGGTGGCTTCGAAAGAAAGGGCGTATATGTTGGAGTACACAGACCTGTGTTTGACACCGAATTTTACTCGTCAATTTCCCCCTCTGATGCAGAAGCTTTATATGAATCGATGATCGCCTCCATGGAGGAATATCTACAAAAGTACAAGGTTCCTGATGAAATAATTGAACAAATGCTAAATACCCCTTCACATGAAATACATGGCATTTGGGCAGAGCAACTTGGTGGCTATCCGGCCTTTTATGACGAAAGGCTAACTGCGATTTGTGGTGTAACCACGAATACTGGCCCAATTAGGTTGTTAGAGCTTAAAAGGGAAGAGGGTAGGATTACCGCTGAAGAAGAAGATGAGCTAGAGATGCTCCAATCAAATATTGCGAACAACAGCAAGATTGAACAGTGTAGATTTGAGCAGTTTGTTATAAAAGATAGATTTCAGGCCTTTGAGGGCTATTTTGGGGCGGGTTACATTGAAAACTGGCAAGAACATATGAAGTAGATGTTGCATAACAAAGTGCTCAAAATGGACGCACTAGTCTCCGCATCAAAGGCGCATGGCTTCGCCATTTTATGCGCCTTCGCTGCTCCGCTAATGCGCCATTTAGCACAACGTTAGAAGGCAATAAATACAAGTATAGTACAAGTATAGGGTCATACAAGTATAGGGTCAGGTCTTTGATTTATGACACTGCTTTAGGAAACGAGAGAATGGGGCAAATGTAATATTGAACGGTTAAAAAACAATCAAAGGGGTCAAATCTAGTTTTATACATATTATGATTATGTTACTCTTCTCTCATGGCCAGACCATTGCGAATCGAGTTTGCCGGTGCGTGGTACCACGTGATGAATCGGGGAGCGGCCCGCCGGACTGTTTTTAAGACCGACGCACACCGACACTATTTTCTGTCCTTGCTGGCCGAAACCTCTAACCGGTTCAATGCCGAATGGCATGCCTATTGTTTGATGAGTAACCATTATCATCTGCTGCTCCGTACCCCCGAGGGCAATTTGCAAAGGATCATGCGCCATATCAATGGCCTGTATACCCAATATTTCAACCGGACCGAAGGCCGCGATGGCCCGTTATTCCGGGGGCGCTATAAAGCGATCCTGGTCGATGAACAGGCCTACTGGAGCCAACTTTCCCGCTATATCCATCGCAATCCACTGGAAGCCGGTCTGGTCAAACGCCTGGACCAGTATCATTGGTCGAGTTATCGCAGCTACATCGGCAAAGACAAACGCCCGCCCTGGCTGCAATGCGATTACATTCTGAAAGCGATAGCGGCCCGGAACCGCCGCGAGCGCTATCGAGCTTATGTGGCGGAGGGCACGGATCCGGAGTTGGTAAACTTTTATGCCGGCAAGAGGCAGGCGCCGGTACTGGGCGGGGATGCCTTCAGAGAGGCCCTGGCACTCGAACAGGAGAATATTGACCTTCCGGAATTGCGGCAAATCCGCTCGAAACCGGACCTCGACAAACTCGTGGAGGCAGTATGTCACCGATTAAAAGTGAAGCCGGAAACTGTTTGGCGGTCCACGCGGGGGCGCGGTGCAGGAAACCCGGCCCGGGGGATGGTGATGTATTTATGCCAGCAGATGAGCGATATGCCATTGCGTGAAATTGCGGGCCGGTTTAATTTGAAAAGCTATGCCAGTGCCGGCTCGGGTATTCGTCAATTCACAAAACGGCTGGCCATGGATAAAGAACTTCAGAGAACGATGAACCTGATAAAACTAGATTTGACCCCATGATTTAGATTTGACCCCATGATTTGACCCCATGATATGATCTGACCCCATGATATGATCCTCAATGATCTTTCCATGATCTTTTTCCATGATCTCTGAGAGAGAATACATACAGGCAGATGGACGAATAAGGCGATGGGCTAAAATAGACGAAATGGAAGGCCGGTACTTACGGGTGATTTTGCTGACGGATGGAGAAACCATCCACAATGCATTTTTTGATAGAGGATTCAAACCATGAAAGTTAGCTATTTTGATGACACTGACACACTGTATATCGAATTCCGAGACAGCGATATAGCGGAGTCCAATGACCTGGATGAAAACACCATCCTTGATGTAGATACCCAAGGTAACGTCTTCGCTATTACATTCGAACATGCAAGCGAGCGCACCGACGTGAGTCATCTCATTGTAGAGGGTATTGCGGCATAACCAACCAGCCGACGCCAGAAAGCGGCACGGCTGATGGGTGGCGTTACACATGCCAACAGACATTCTAGCAGGTGCGAAGGTGCTGGCCTTGTTCTCGGCCACAGCGGTTGCCGAGATCGTCGGGTGTTATTTGCCGTATCTGTGGCTGAAGCACGATAAAAGCCCCTGGCTTCTTCTTCCGGCGGCGGCCAGTCTCGCATTATTTGTCTGGCTGCTTTCGCTGCATCCGCACGCGGCCGGGCGCGTATATGCAGCCTACGGCGGAGTCTATGTATCAGTAGCGATTCTCTGGCTGTGGGTTGTGGATGCCGTTCGACCCACTGTAACTGATCTGGTCGGGGTCGCCATCTGTATTCTGGGAATGCTGGTAATCATGCTCGGGGCGAGACATGCCTGACCACACCGTCAACCGGATACGGAGAGGTGGTCCTTATCGTTTCTTCTTTTACAGCAACACTACAGGAGAGCCCGTCACGCATTTTGCCTGCACAAAATGCAAAGAGAATGAAAGGAATTTATAATATAGAATTCACACGGACATATCGCTCGCTGTGCCTGTTAGTTTCCGGAGAGTACAACGATGAACCAAGAATCGTGGAACGGAGATCAACCTATGAATACAGACAGAACAGGCAATAAGGTCATTATCCATTTGATACTTTCACTGCTTTTCATGCTGCCGGCCGCCGGCCCGGTTTTTGCCGCCGGTAATTCCGTTCAATATTCTGTCAATGGTGTGGACTACGAAGGTTATTATGTCAGCCCGCGCGACAAGGCTCCTCTGGTGCTTCTGATCCATGACTGGGACGGTCTCACGGACTATGAAATCAAACGTGCCCGGATGCTGGCTGATGAAGGCTATGCGGTTTTTGCCGCGGATTTGTTCGGCGCCGGTGTACGTCCAACCGAAGTCAGGGATAAACGCCGGCATACCGGTGAATTATATACTGACCGGGAAAAGATGCGTTCACTGATGCAGGCAGCCCTGGATACCGCACATAGCCTCGGCGCGGATACCGGCAATGCGGTTGCCATGGGCTACTGTTTCGGGGGTGCCGCGGTTCTGGAGCTGGCCCGTTCCGGCGCCGGGCTCCGGGGATTCGTCAGTTTCCATGGCGGTCTTGCCACACCCGAAGGGCAAAGTTATGAAAATACGCAGGGGAAAGTGCTGGTTTTTCACGGCAGCGCGGATACGGCTATTACAATGGAAGATTTTTCCCGGCTGACAATGGAACTGGAATCACACGGAATCGCCCATGAAATGACCAGCTACGGCGGCGCACCACATGCATTCACACATTTCGGTACAGAGCGTTACCGGGCTGATGCCGACCAGGCTTCCTGGCAGCGCTTTCTCACTTTTCTGGATGTAATATTCCAATGATTTTCGAGAAAATAAATGTCTACTGGGCAACCTTATGTCACTTTTAAACCAGGTTATGGGAGCGGGCTTGTAAAATAATGGACTTCTTCCACTCCATGATCCTGATGCTGGTACTGCTGAACCCGTTCCTGGTCATCATTTACCTGGTTGATGTCGTCCGCAATCTTGATCAGCACCAGTTTCACCTGGTGCTGATACGCGCCGGTGTCATTGCCAGTGTAGTACTGTGCGCCTTCGCCATTCTTGGCGACGCAATTTTTTCTACACTGCAGGTGGAATTTGCATCATTCCAGATTTTCGGCGGCATCATATTTCTGCTCATAGGGCTACAGTTTGTTTTCCGGGGGCCGACGGCGATCGAGATCCTGCAAGGCAAGTCCAGGCATATTGCCGGCTCCATTGCCATGCCGGTACTCATTGGTCCGGGTACAATCAGCGCCAGTATTGTGATTGGTGAGCGGCTGGAGACCATCTTCGCGGCCGCTGCCGTGCTCTCGGCCGTCATTGTCTGCCTGATCACCATAACCCTGCTCAAACGCCTGCACGATTATGTGTTACCACGGCGCGAAGCCTTGATTGAACGCTATATAGAAATTGCCGGTCGAATTACCGCACTCTATGTGGGTACGGTCGCCATAGACATGATTATGCAGGGCTTGATGACCTGGGCCGGGAGACTCTGACATTCGGTCCCATCAAACCCGCAATCACGTTTAAAGCCTGTTCGACTATGGAAAATCTGCTGTCACAAGCGAGAGCCCTGCTGCAAGGATCTGCGACAGTGACTGTCTTCTCCGGCGCCGGGTTGAGCGCTGAATCCGGGTTGTCGACCTTCAGGGACAAACAGGCTGATGCACTGTGGTCTAGATTTGATCCGGCCGAGCTGGCCTCGGTTCAAGGCTTCGAGAAGGATCCCGGGCACGTGATTGAATGGTACAACTGGCGCAGGAAAATCCACGCCGATGCGCAACCCAATGCCGGACACAGGGCGCTGGCGCAACGGGATACCTTCCTGCATGTCACCCAGAATGTTGATAACCTGCTGGAAAAGGCGGGCGTTCCCGCCGGCAACATTCATCATCTGCACGGGACCATCACCCGGGACCGTTGTCACAATCCATCCTGTTGTCATGAGGAAGCTGTCGAACTGGCCAATCCCGCTCCCATGAGACAATGTCCGTTATGCGGCCAACTCATGCGGCCGGCCGTAGTCTGGTTTGGTGAAAACCTGCCGGAATCAACCTGGATTCAATCCCGGGAACTGTGCCGGCAAACCGATTGCCTGCTGGTGGTCGGCACCAGCGCCACGGTCTATCCCGCCGCCGGGCTCATCCACCTTGCCCGGCAACACGGCAGTAAAATAATCGTGGTCAATAACGAGACAACCGGCGCCAGTGAGCTGGCAGACATCGAATTAATCGGTAGCGCCGGCAATATTCTGCCGCGCTTGCTGGATAATGTGGCAATTTGCCCGCAGTAGCCGGGTCTGGTTATTCATGCAATCCACTGCAGGTGTTAAAACTGTTCTTCACCCCTGTAGATACATCCGGCCGTGCAGGTTTCCTGAACGTGCACGGCACTGAGCCGCGGCAGTTCCGCTTGCATCCTGTCCCAGATCCAGCGGGCCAGATTTTCACTGGTCGGATTTTCCAGGCCTTCAACATCATTGAGATAATGATGATCCAGCTGCTCGAAAACCGGCTGAAACAGCCGGCCGATTGCAGCAAAATCCATAACCCATCCCGTAGACGGATCCACGTCACCACTGACATGTATGGTTACCTGGAATGAATGACCGTGCAATCTTCGGCATTTGTGTCCTTGCGGAAGGTTGGGCAGTCGATGAGCCGCCTCGATGGAAAATTTCTTGTAGATTTCCACGTCTCAGTAATTCTCCTTGATATCCTGGTAGAGCGCATTTGCCTGCCTGTAAAGCGGGCCGGGTTCGCCACTGCCAACCACCCGGTCGTTCAATGATATCACCGGTACTATTTCCCAAGTGGAACTGGTAATCCAGATCTCATCGGCGGAATCCAGCGCCCTGATATCAATCTCTTCTTCACGGCACTCCACTTTGTCCCCGCGCAGCAATTCAACCACCAGGTCCCGCGTCACCCCCGGTAATATCGCCCGGCTTCTGGGTGGCGTCCTGACAACGCCGTCACTGATAACAAACACATTGCTGGCAGCGCCCTCGGTCAACCTGCCCTCTCTGTAAAGAATAGCCTCCGTGGCGCCCTGTGTCCTGGCCTCGTGCCTGAGCATAACACCGGGAAGCAAGGCGATGGTTTTCAGGTCGCAATGTTTCCAGCGCGGATCCTCACGGGTGATTGCGGCAATACCGGCATTTGAGGTCTTTGCTTCAAGCGGTTTGCTCATAACAAAAACAGTGGGCTTGATATCGTCACTGAACAGGTGGTCGCGTGGTGATATGCCGCGGGTCAGCTGCAGATATAACGACTGGTGCCTGCCCGCGTTCCGGGCAATGACTTCTGCGAAGATGGCCGCCCACTCCTGTTTTGACAGGGGATTTGACATGTAAATACCCGCCAGGCTGTTATCCAGGCGTGACAGATGCTCATTCAGACGAAAGGGTTTGCTGTTATAGGAGGGGAAAACCTCGTAAACGCCGTCGGCAAACAGGAAACCCCGATCAAGAACGGAGATCCGCGCCTCTTCCAGGGGCAGGTATTCACCGTTCAGATAGACGATGGACATCGCAACTATTCAAAAAACAGTCTTACTTCTTCTTTCAACCTGTGCAATAGCGGACCTTCCTGCACATCTTCAAGAGCTACAACCGGGACCTTGAGCAGATCCTTGCCGGCAAGGCTGACCTGTAGCATTCCCTGTTCCTGCCCCCGGGTGACCGGGGCGAAAATACGTCCGTTTTTTTCAACACTGGCATCAAGGTTACGGTACTGACCACGCGGAACTGTAATAAACAGATCCTCATCAAGACCAAGAGCAAGTGTCTCCCTGTCTCCTTTCCAGATCCTGACCGAAGTAACGGTTTCACCGGATGAATAGAGCTTACGGGTTTCGTAGAAACGAAAACCATAATTAAGCAGGGATTGGCTGGCCTTGATCCTGGCCTCGGAACCGTCGGTGCCCATAACGACAGCAATCAGGCGCATATCATCACGCTGTGCTGAAGATACCAGGCAATAGCCGGCTTCCTCGGTATGTCCGGTCTTGATGCCGTCAACGGAATTGTCGCGCCAGAGCAGATTATTACGATTGTTCTGTTTGATCTTGTTGTAAGTGTATTCACGAATAGAGTGCCAGCTGTAGATATCGGGATAGTCCCGAATCATGGCCCTGGCAAGGATGGCAAGATCACTGGCAGTAGTATAATGGTTTTTGTGAGGCAAGCCGGTACTGTTCATATAATGAGTATCCAGCATTCCCAGCCTTTTTGCCTGTGCATTCATCTGGCTGGCGAATACCTCTTCGCTGCCGGCAATGAATTCCGCAAGAGCGACGCTGGCATCATTGCCGGATTGAATAATAATACCCTTCAGCAACTCTTCGACCGTAACCTTGTCGTTAACCTCGATAAACATTCTTGACCCGGGTGTACGCCAGGCCTTTTCACTGACTGTAACCACATCAGACAGGGAAAGGTGTCCCTCTGCCAGTTCACTGGCGGCAACGTATACTGTCATTATCTTGGTAAGACTCGCAGGCGGCAGTTTGTTATCTATGTTATTTTTCGCCAGGACCTGTCCACTGTCATAATCCATTAACAGCCAGGAACTTGCATTCAACTCGGGAGGCGCGGGAATTATGCCGGCATCAGCCTGCAAATTGCCGGAAATCTGCAGGAATAATACTACTGTTAACAGACGGATATATACGGATTCAAACATCTATTCATACCTGGTGATTGGATTATCGGGTAACAAGCCTGTGATTCGCCACGCCCAGTTGATTCAGGGTTGCAACTATCCTGTCGGCAATATCAATATGGAAAATGGGCCCGACCAGTACACGATGAAGGTCCCTGCCGTCAATCACAACATGTTTCACAGTGACCATATGGGTACTGAGTGAAGCAAGTTTCTCTTTCAGAATCCTTGCATTGGCCCTGTCGGAAAATGCGCCCACTTGGATGTAAATAGCTTCCTTGCCCGTACTCCTGTTATTGTGGCTATTTGTCGTCCGGTTGTCAGTCGGCGATGCCGTCGCGGTTACTGTTGTATTTGTCGTCAACGCCCGGACCTCCACGTTGCCTGTCCCGCGTTCGACAATACCCAACCTGGTTGCTGCCGTATAGGAAAGATCGATGATACGGCCATCATGAAACGGTCCGCGATCATTGACACGGACAATGATCTTTCTATTATTGTCAATGTTGGTCACTTCCACGTATGTCGGCAGCGGCAGGGTCTTGTGTGCCGCCGTCATTTTATACATATCGTAGGTTTCTCCACTCGAGGTTCTGCGGCCATGAAACTTGGTGCCGTACCAGGATGCAATGCCGCGTTGCCGGAATCCGGCACTGCTTTTCAGAACATAATAGCGTTTGCCGAATACCTCATAACTTTCCGGATTGCCATACCTGCTTTTCGGTTCATTACGCGGTACAGCGTCCGGAACCGAAGAGATATCTGCAGGCGTATCCGGAGCCGCATCGATTTGTTCACGATAAATTCCGGCACCACCACAAGCGCTCAGAACAAAAAGCAGGGCCTGACTTGTCAGAATGATGCGGATGAGTCGGGATATTCTCATGAGGCATCGGAATTATATCGTTTTGCGATTTCCTGTGATAACTGGTAAACAGCCATTGCATACAGAGCACTGTGATTATACCGGGTAATGACATAGAAATTATGGAAACCCAGCCATAATTCAGGCCCTTCCTTCTGTTCCAGCTCAACAAGTTTTACCATTGAACCGGTATTCACACTCCCGGCCGGTTTGATTTCCATAGCGGCCAGTTGTTCCAGGGTCATATCCGGTTGCAGGCCTTCGTTAACGGCATTTTTCCATTCATCACCGGAAAATTCGGCGGGCTCGGCTACGGCATCACCCTTTATCCAGCCGTGCAGGCTGAAATATCTGGCAACGGATCCGATGGCATCGACGGGATTGGTCCAGATATTAATCTTGCCATCGTTATCAAAATCCGCGGCGTAGTGACGGTAGCTACCCGGGATGAATTGCGGTATCCCCATTGCGCCGGCATAGGAACCTTTCAGACTCATGGGATCGATATCCTGCTCGCGGGTAAGCAGGAGATATTGCTCGAGCTGGCCACGGAAAAAATCCGCACGTTTCGGATAGTGAAATCCCAGTGTGACAAGCGCATCCATGACCCGGTAGTTGCCGGTGATACGCCCGTAGTGAGTCTCCACACCGATAATTGCAACAATGATCCCGGCAGGGACCCCGTATATTTTTTCGGCCCTTTCCAGAGTGGATAAATGTTCGCTCCAGAAATCGACGCCCCTCTGAATGCGATCAGGTCGCATGAATATTGACCGGTATTTATGCCAGGGCAGTCTTTCCGCGGGCCTGGATATAGCCTCGAGAATGGTTTCTGATACACGGGCCTCGTTGAAGAGGTTTGTCAATGTCGTGGCTTCAAAGCCGTGGCGTGAAACCATCTCGCTGATGAATTTATCGATCTCGGCGTCTACGGAGGCTGAAACATTGACACTCGCCAGCAGCAGCAGTGTATACAGTATTTTTACCGGTTTTAATCTGGCCATTTATTGTGACAATAACCTTCTGTGTGTGTGTATGCTCATCAGTATGCCAAATCCAATCATCAGGGTAACCATAGAGGTTCCTCCCAGTGATATGAAGGGTAACGGTACCCCGACTACAGGCAACTGACCGGATACCATTCCTATGTTTACAATAATGTAGACAAAAAATGTCAGAACAATTCCCGATGCAAGTAACTTACCAAATATTTCCTGGGCATTGTAGGCAATATAGAAGCCCCTGAATATGATCAGCAAATATACACAGACAAGGAACAGGACACCCATAAAGCCGAATTCTTCGCAGTAAACGGCGAAGATGAAATCGGTGGATCGTTCCGGCAGGAATTCAAGATTGGACTGGGTGCCGTTGAGCCAGCCTTTGCCGTACAGTCCCCCGGAACCGATGGCAATTTTTGATTGAATAATATGATAACCGGCACCGAGGGGATCCTGCTCAGGATCCATGAATGTCAGGACCCGGCGCTTCTGGTAATCATGCATGAAATACCACAGCAATGGCGCACAACTGGCGGCAAGGGCTGCAAATGCAGCAAGTATTTTCAGACGGATACCGGCGACGACCACCACGGCCCCCCCGGCGGCGGCTACCAGAAGTGCTGTTCCCAGATCCGGTTGTATGGCGATAAGGCCAACGGGCACGGCAACAATCAAAATTGCGACAAACAAAGCCGTCAGTCGCGGTGGCAAATCCCGCTGTGATAAATACCAGGCCACAACCATTGGCACTGCCAGTTTCATGATTTCGGACGGTTGAAAGCGAATCACACCAATATCCAGCCATCGTTGTGCACCCTTGCCGATATCACCGAAAAATATCACCAGCAACAGTAGCAGTATGCCAAGCACATACAATTCGGGACACCATCGGCGAATGGAAGATGCGGGTACCTGTGCCACCAGCAGCATCATGATGATGGCTATTCCAATCCTTATCGCCTGCCTGGTGACTACATCGACCTGTTGATTGGAGGCACTGTAGAGTATAACCAGGCCGATACCACACACCACGATGATTCCCAGAATGATCGGAAAATCAACATGCAACCGGGTTGACAGGGTCTTGCTTTCCATTATCTAGCCGCTGTCTCCACCGGTCAGATAGTGATCAAACAATGTCCGGGCAATTGGCGCCGCCGTCCGCGAGCCGCCACCACCGTTCTCCACCAGGATGGCAAGGGCAATTTGTGGATTCTCCACCGGTGCAAAGGCGATAAACCAGGCATGATCCTTGAACTCTTCACTGATATCATCCTCCTCGTACTCCGCATCCTGGGCAATACCGATTACCTGGGCAGTACCGGTCTTGCCGGCGAACCGGTATGCCGCACCAAGCCCGCTGCGTCTCGCTGTTCCGCGTTCACCATGCACGACATCAACCATCGCGGTAACTATTTCATTCCAGTACTGTGAGTTCCTGAATTTCGTATGCCCCTTGTCACCGGTGTTCACACGCGTCGATGCTCCTGAGATGGGATCGTGATATTCACTGGCAAGATGCGGAATAATGCGCTTGCCATGATTGGCAAGCACCGCGGTTGCGCTGGCGAGTTGCAGCGGAGTTGTCAGTATATAACCCTGACCAATGCCACTGATCAGGGTTTCTCCGGGATACCAGGGTTGACCTGTTGCTCCGCGCTTCCAGTCCCGTGACGGATTCAGACCGCTCGATTCTGAACCAATATCAATACCCGTCGTCGCGCCAAAACCGAACTCTGCCAGGGCTTCATGGATGCGATCAATTCCCATGTCGTGGGCCAGGGAATAAAAATAAACATCACAGGATTGCATGATGGCGTAATTCAAATCCGCATGGCCGTGACCCTGTTTTTTCCAGTCACGATAACGGTGACTGCTGCCCTTGAGTGAATACCAGCCGGGACACCAGGTCTTGTCATGCGTATGGCGTATATCCATTTCCAGTGCCGCCAGACCGAGAAAAGGCTTGATAGTGGAACCCGGCGGGTACTTGCCCAGCGTGGCCCTGTTGAGCAGGGGAATGTCCGGCGACCTGAGTAATGACTGGTAGGAAGCGGAATCGATACCGTTAACAAACAGGTTCGGGTCATAACCGGGGGAACTGACCATGGCCAGCACCGCGCCATCACCCGGTTGTATAGCTACAATCGCACCCTTGCGTCCTTCAAGCGCGGTGACCGCCGCCTGCTGCAGCGAAAAATCCAGGGTCAGATTTACATTCTTTCCTGCCTCCGGCGGCACCTTGTCCAGAACTCGTATCACCCGGCCCTGTGCGTTGACCTCAACCTGCTGGTAACCGACCTTGCCGTGCAGGATATCCTCGTAGGATTTCTCGATGCCGAGTTTGCCTATATGCGTGGTGCCACTGTATTCAGACTCATCCAGACGGGACAAATCCTGTTCGTCAATCCGACCAACATAACCTATAACATGCACCGTTTCCTCACCATGTGGATAATAGCGATTCAGCCGGGCAACAATATCGACCCCGGGGAAACGGTGACGGTTAACCGAGAGCACCGAAACTTCCTTTTGATTCAGATTCACCTTTATAGGAATACTGTCAAAGCGCCGTTTTTTGCCCAATTGCTTTCTGAACCGCTTTATATCCTCATCACTGATAGTTACCAGGTTTCCCAGTTTGAATATGGTTTCATCCACATCCACTGTTCTTTCCGGTATGACTTCAAGGCTGAAGGACGGGTAATTATCAGCCAGTAGTACGCCGTCACGACTGTAAATGAGTCCGCGTATAGGGGGGATTGGCAATACCTTGACACGGTTATGCTGTGACAAGGTGGTGTAATGCTCATTTTCCACGATCTGGATATAGAAAATACGGGAGAGTAACAGTATCACCAAAAATATAACCACGACCGCGATCCATACCATGCGGCGGCGAATCAATTGCTCCTCATCTGAAGAGTTCCTGATACTGATCCTGTCAATCATCGGTAATGTTTAACATGGAGAAGTTCCTGCCGACCCGGAACAGGCCGAATACTACCCGGCATGAACACCATGCAGACTGGAATGACAGGAGTAAACGGAAAGTGCAGAGACCGGAGAACAACTGAATATCAAGAAGGCTATTTCATGAGACATGAAACTTTCTGCGCATATCACGAAGCACGATAAATAACCATGGCCACAACAGCATGCTGGTGATCATCGGCATCCAGTAATTCCAGGTGATTTTCGGGTCATCACTGATACCGCGGATCCACAACGACAGCAGCAGATAAACAGCCAGAAAAAAACCGACCACCATTGATTGTTGCGTCAATGGATAAACCCTGAGTCTCTGGTAACTTTTCTGGACCAGGTAGGCAATCAACGCAAACCCGAGGGCATTCATGCCCAGCAATGTCCCCTGTAAAACATCAATGAGCAAACCCAGAAACCAGGCGGTCCCCGGGCCTATCCGGTTCGGCAGGGCCATACACCAGTATATCAATACCATGGCTACCCAGAAGGGTCGCCAGGTCAGGGCCCATTCTGGTAACGGCATGGCGGTCAGCATAAAGGCAACAACAAAACTCGTTGCGATAATCAGCCGGCCTCTGGGTTTTTCATCGAGCATTGTAAAAAGCAAAATCCTTCATATTACTGTAACGGAGTCTGGCCTTTTCATGAGGCCAAACCAGGAGTACTTCACGGCTGCTTTGCAGACGGGCACTGGGTATCACCATGATTTTGGCAAAAGGTTCGGCGGGATCCAGGGTAATGTTCCTGACCGTACCCACCGGGTAACCGGCCGGGAAACGGTGCCCAAGCCCGGAAGAGACGATGAGATCGCCCTGCTTTATATCCGCATTACTGGGTAAATGTTCCAGTTGCAATACATTCTTTTGACCTGTACCAACCGCTATTGCCCGCAGCCCGTTGCGGTTGATTTCAACCGGAATGGAATGATTCGGATCCGTAATCAACAGAACATCGCTGTAAAACGGGCTTACATGAATAATCTGTCCCATTATCCCGGTAGCGTCCAGGATCGGCTGACCGTCGTAGGCACCCTCTTTTTTACCCTTGTTGATACGGATCTGATGCTTGAACGGTTCAAGATCAACCGCCATCAGTTCGGCTATGAGAACACGTTCTTTCAGTTTCAGCGATGATTCAAACAGATTCCGCAAGCGGTGATTCTCGGCCTCAAGGACTTCGTATCGCTGCAGTCTCGAGTTCAGCATCAGACGCTCTTCGCGCAGCCTGTCGTTTTCATCGAGCAGGGAGGAATGCATACTGATAGCATCATTGACAGTGCCCGCCAGTTCTACCGGCACATTAACCACATACTGTACAGGATAGAGAGCGGTAGACAGGAATGATCGTACGGAATCCAGATGACCCTGTTTGTGATCGAGAATCATCACCGCTATCGACAACAGCACCAGGGCTATAATCTTGATATTGGCAAATGTGTTCTTTTGAAACAGAGTGTTGATTCTCGTTCTCCGTTATCTGTCAGTAATTCCCGCAATTTCCGCTATCAGAGCCGGCAATCAAGACGGTATCGGTATTCATACCAACATCGTGTCTACTCAACCTGGAGGATATCCTTTCCATATTCTTCAATCATCTCCAGATAACGACCACCACCCCTGGCCACGCAGGTCAGCGGGTCTTCCGCCACGATTACGGGCAATCCCGTTTCTTCCATTAACAGACGATCCAGATCTTTCAACAAGGCTCCACCCCCGGTCAACACCAGGCCGCGTTCAGCCACATCCGAACCCAGTTCCGGCGGTGTTTTTTCCAGTGCATTTTTAACTGCACCGACGATGCCCGCGAGTGGTTCCTGCAATGATTCAAGTATTTCATTACTGTTCAGGGTAAAACTTCTGGGTATACCCTCGGCCAGATTACGGCCACGCACTTCCATCTCACGAACTTCGTTGGCCGGATAGGCGCAACCGATGGTGTGCTTGATATTTTCCGCAGTGGCATCACCGATCAGACTGCCATAGTTGCGTCGTACATAACTGATGATGGCTTCGTCAAAGCGATCGCCACCGATACGCACCGAATCTGAATAGACGATGCCATTCAGCGAAATAACCGCCACTTCCGTGGTCCCGCCGCCGATATCCAGTACCATCGATCCGCGGGCGTCGCTGACCGGCATACCGGCGCCGATAGCAGCGGCCATGGGTTCTTCGATCAGAAAAACGCTGCGCGCGCCGGCCCCGGCGGCCGATTCCCGTATCGCCCGGCGTTCCACCTGGGTGGAGCCGCAGGGCACGCAGACGAGAACACGCGGACTCGGTTTGAACAGGGTACTGCCATGAACTGCATGGATAAAGTACTGCAGCATTTTCTCGGTCACCGTGAAATCGGCGATAACGCCGTCCTTGAGCGGCCGGATGGCGGTGATATGGCCCGGGGTGCGGCCGAGCATGCGCTTGGCCTCGGTGCCCACGGCACGAATGGATTTGGCATTAATGGTATCGCCGTCCTTGCGAATAGCGACCACGGAGGGTTCATTCAGAACAATACCCTTGCCGCGCACATAGATCAGAGTATTGGCGGTACCCAGATCGATGGACAGATCATTGGAAAACAAGCCTCGTAATTGACTAAACATAACCTGCTGATTTTATTGGGAAAAGTGATATAAAAGACATGCTTTTTGCAAGCGCCCGGTGCTGAAAATACCGCATAGGATGACGTCAAAACCAGGCACTGAAGATGGTAGCGCGCAGCTTTTCACGGGTATTTCATGCCTCTGCATGGATATTGTTAGCAAACGCGCTAACTTTAACAGTGAGGCTGATTTTCAGCAAGCTGAAGATTGTGATAAATTTTCCCTCTTTTCAATAAATAACAGGCAGATATTGATGTCGATAGACAAAAAAAATATACAACATATCGCGACCCTCTCCCGCCTCCTGGTGAGTGAATCCGAATGCGAATCCTACAGCGGGGACCTGTCAAATATCCTCGGGCTGGTGGAACAGATGAACAGCGTGGATACCCGTGATGTGGAACCCATGGCACACCCCCTGGAAATCACAGCCCGGCTGCGCGAGGATGAGATCACCGAAATCGATCAGCGTCAGCGTTTCCAGGCCATTGCGCCCGAGGTTGAACAGGGTCTGTACCTGGTACCCCGCGTCATTGAATGAATGCGGGAACAGCACAGGCTTTTCATACATGTCTGTCACCTTGCCATCGTTATTATAAAAACTCCGGATGCCTGTAACGGATTATGATTTTGATTTTCGGATTCGGTTTTCATCCAACAGATCCCTGCTGACTGATTATGTATCGTCAAACACTGTCTGAACTTTCCGATGCGCTTGTCCAGAAACGCATCAGCAGCGTCGAACTGACGCAGCATTTTATCGACCGTATAAATATCCATAACCCGGTTCTTAACAGTTTTATAACTGTGACCGTGGATGCCGCCATGGAACAGGCCAGAGCCGCCGATGCAAAACGGGCCAGGGATGAAACAACACCACTTACCGGTATACCCATGGCACACAAGGACATCTTTTGTACCAGTGATATCAGAACCAGTTGCGGTTCGAAAATGCTCGACAACTTTATCGCGCCCTATGACGCCACGGTTGTAGAACAACTGAATAATGCAGGCATGGTCATACTCGGCAAAACCAACATGGATGAATTCGCCATGGGTTCGTCAAACGAGACCAGCTATTACGGCGTCGTCACCAATCCCTGGAAAGACAATCACGTGCCGGGAGGATCATCCGGCGGCTCGGCGGCGGCCGTGGCCGCCGGGCTGATACCCATGGCCACGGGTACGGATACCGGCGGCTCCATCCGTCAGCCCGCGGCCCTGTGCGGCATTACCGGGCTCAAACCCACCTATGGACTGGTTTCACGCTACGGCATGATCGCCTTCGCTTCGAGTCTGGATCAGGGAGGTCCGATGACGCGCAGTGCGGAAGATGCCGCCCTGGTACTCAATCATATGGCGGGATTCGATCCTCGCGATTCAACCTCGGTTGAACAGCCCGCAATTGATTACACTGATAATCTTGATAACGATCTTGATGGATTGAAAGTCGGACTGCCGAAGCAATACTTCAACGAATCGCTTGATAGTGAGGTTGCCGTCGTTATAGACAACGCCATCCGCGAACTGGAAAAACTCGGTGCCACTATCAGCGATATCGAACTGCCGAATGCGCATCTCTCCATACCCGCCTATTACGTCATTGCACCGGCGGAGTGCTCGTCGAACCTGTCCCGCTACGACGGCGTCCGCTTCGGTTATCGCTGTGATAAACCCCGGGATTTACTGGACCTTTACTGCCGCACACGGGCGGAAGGCTTCGGCCGCGAGGTCAAGCGCCGGATCATGATCGGGACCTACGCACTGTCAGCCGGTTACTACGACGCCTACTACCTGAAAGCGCAACAGATACGGCGATTATTGCAACAGGATTTCAAAAATGCTTTTACTGATGTGGATGTCATCGTCGGTCCGACAACACCGGACGTCGCCTTCAGTATAGGCGAACGCACGGAAGATCCCGTCAGTATGTACCTGTCCGATATTTTCACCGTGTCGGTGAACCTCGCCGGTCTGCCCGCCATGTCGATACCGGCCGGATTCAAGAATGGTTTACCCGTCGGTCTGCAACTGATTGGTAATTATTTCCAGGAATCCCGGTTGCTGAATATCGCTCACCGTTTCCAGACAATTACAGACTGGCACCGCCGGATCCCGGAGGCGTTTCAGTGATGGAATGGGAAACAGTCATCGGCCTGGAAATACACTGCCAGCTCGCCACCCGGAGCAAGATTTTTTCCGGCGCTTCGACCACGTACGGTGCGCCGCCCAATACCCAGGCCTGCGCCGTGGATCTCGGTTTGCCCGGCGTACTGCCGGTATTGAACAGGGAGGCGGTGACCATGGCCATCAAATTCGGGCTCGCGGTCGATGCCGACATCGCGGAACGATCAGTCTTTGCCCGCAAGAATTATTTCTACCCGGATCTGCCCAAGGGTTATCAGATCAGCCAGTACGAATTACCTGTCGTCGGCCGCGGCCATATCGACATAGAGGTCGACGGAACGCTGAAAACCATCGGCATTACCCGTGCCCATCTCGAGGAAGACGCCGGTAAAAGTGCCCATGAGGGCTTCGCCGATCGAACGGGAATCGATCTCAACCGTGCCGGTACCCCGTTGCTCGAGATCGTCTCGGAACCGGACATGCGCAGCGCCGCCGAGGCAGTCGCCTACATGAAGAAGATCCACAGCCTGGTCACTTACCTGGGGATCTCGGACGGAAACATGCAGGAAGGTTCATTTCGCTGTGATGCCAATGTGTCGCTGCGCCCCCGGGGCGAAGAGACATTTGGCACCCGCACCGAGTTGAAGAACATCAATTCCTTCCGTTTTGTCGAACAGGCCATCAACCACGAAGTCGAACGCCAGATGGATATCCTCGAAGACGGCGGCAGCATTATCCAGGAGACTCGCCTGTTTGATCCCGACAGAAATGAAACCCGCTCGATGCGCACCAAGGAAGAGGCCAATGACTACCGTTATTTTCCGGACCCTGACCTGTTGCCGGTGGTAGTCGACAGGGAATTGCTGGTTGCCTTGCAATCGAAATTGCCTGAACTGCCGGACCAGAAGCGGCAACGCTTCATGGACGATTACGGCTTGTCCAGGTACGACAGCGGAGTACTGACAGCACAACGGGCACTGGCTGACTATTTCGAGAACTGTGTACAATCCGCTGACGGTGAAGCCAAGCTCTGCGCCAACTGGATCATGGGTGAACTTTCCGCTGCACTGAACCGCGATGACAGGGACATCAGCAACTCACCGGTCACTGCTGACATGCTTGGACAAATGATCAAACGCATTACTGATAACACCATCTCGGGCAAAATAGCCAAACAGGTATTCGAAGGCATGTGGAACGGTGAGGGCAATGCCGACCGGATTATTTCAGACCGGGGACTGAAACAGATGTCGGACAGTGGTGAACTCGAGAAGCTTGTGGACAAGGTCATCTCGGACAATCCGCAACAGGTTGAACAATACCGTAACAGCCCTGAAGACAAACAGAAAAAACTCATCGGTTTTTTTGTCGGCCAGTTGATGAAAGCCACGGCTGGCAAGGCCAATCCGCAGCAGGTCAACGAGCTGCTGCGAAGAAAACTCTGAGTTAAAGCCGTTCTCAAACCAGAGAGATCACATCTCCTATATCCAGATTCAACCGCCTCGCGGCACTGTCCTGATTAACGGCAATTTCCAGCAGGCCGTTGGAATTTGCGTACCAGAAAGCCTGCACCGGCTTTACTTCGCCGAACGTGCCTGCATGTTTGATCTGCGTACCGTTGATCCTGAATACCCGCTCCGGGTCGAGTGAGAACGCTTTCATGCCGGTAATACAATTGCCAAAATGATCGATGTAAATGACCTCGTTTAATTCATCCGGCCAGCCGTGCCGGTCGCGCCAGGTAAATGATTTACCGAAACCGAAATCCCCGTTGGCAATCATTGTGCATATTACGGCATAGAGATCCCGGCCGTGGAAGCTGTTGGAAAGGACTTCCGGTTGCCAGGTGATTTTCAATGCCTGTTGTATGGCAGATGCCTGCCGGCAAACAAGATCGAAGAGGCCGTTATCCGGTCCCACATACCAGCGGCCATCGATATTCAAGGCCACGGGAACATCGGCACCGGTCCCGACGCCGGGATCGACAACGCAGAACACGATGCAAGATTCCGGTAATCGGTCGATCAGCGACGCCAGCAGCCAGGCACTGGCCCTGGGGTTGTTTCTGGGCGCGTCGGCAACCAGGTTGATGATAACTTCTCCAGGCGCCCGGGTCCGCATGACCGTTTCCACCTGACCCAGGTAGGGGCCTTCAAGACCATAGTCAGTGAACAGGAAAATCAACTCAGCCGCCCTGTGCCCGGTTTCCTGTGGCAATATATGGCCAGGCCAGCATCAGGGACTGATCCTCGATATAGACATCTGCCTCTCGCCTTACTCTTTCACGATACTGAACACCACCATAGCCGATGAACAGAACATTCGCCATTTTCATCTCCAGGTCAGTAACACCGTCACCGATGCAAACCATGGCTTTACCATCACTCATTAACATCCGGGTGATTTCCGCCTTGCCGCCGTTCCGGGCCAGCGGCGATGCCCGGTCATAGTCGAGAAAACTGCCATCATCATTGAAAAAAATATCGACGGCGTAAACGTTTTCTCCGGCGACACCCAATGCCTTTGCCAGTCCGAGGACGGCCGGTTTCAGTCCGCCACTGATGATATAAACATCTATACCGTGTGTGTACAGCATATTGACCAGGGTCTCGGCTCCCGTAGTCAGATGTTTAATGTAATGTTTCGAAAGCCACTCTGTATCGCTTCGGGAGGGTTGTATGAGTTCAAGGCGTTTCGCATACACCGCCTCCAGAGGCAGATCTCCATCCATTGCAGCCCGGGTCAGCTCCCGGCAATCACCGCTGACACCGGCCCGAAGCGCCAGTTCATCAATACCCTCGACTGTCGACAAGGTGCTGTCGCAGTCGAGGAGAACAGCATCGATTGCAGTGGTCGTTATCACAGGCTGATCTGTAATGCCTTGCTGACAGCCGGTATACCCTGCATCTGGTCCATCAAGTCATCATCCAGTAGTGACTCAATACCGAGCACGGCCACTGCCTTGTTGCTTCCCGGCACAATACCCAGTTGCATGCGGGAAATATTGATCTGCTGCCCGGCCAGGAGGGTACTGATGGCCGCTATGACACCCGGTTGATCGTTGTGACGTGTGAACAACAGGTTGCCTTCCAGCGCCGCTTCAATTTCATAATCGTTCACACGCGTCAGACGCGGCCAGAGTTTATCGAACACGGTGCCCTCGACGCGGGTAGTGTTATCGCCATGTCTGGCCTCAAGACTTATCACCGCATGGTAGTCGCGCTCCTCGTTTGAACGTACCCCGGTTACGCGTATACCACGTTGTGATGCGATATGCGCCGCATTGACACGGTTTACCGGAGCGGACATGGCCGTGGACAACAGACCAATCAGGCTTTCCGTCGTTAACACGCGAACATCCAGGTCATTCACATCACCATAAGTTGTTATGGTCAGCTCATTGACAGGTTCCTGGATCATGGACACCAGCAGACGCGCCAGCCGGTTGGTCAGTGTCAGATAAGGTTTAAGCCGGGTGAGTTCCTCCGCCGTCACGGACGGTAGATTGAGAGCATTCACCGGTTCACCGGTCTGCAGATAGCGGGCGACCTGTTGCGCTATCTCGGTACCGGCGGCAGACTGCGCTTCCCGGGTGGATGCACCCAGATGCGGTGTGAATACAATGTTCGGCAAGGTTAACAGCGGCGAGTCCAGTGGCGGTTCCGCGCTGAACACATCCAGTGCGGCACCGGCGAGATGTCCGGACTGCAGTGCCTCGAATAGCGCATCCTCGTCGACCAGACCACCGCGGGCGCAGTTGATCAAGCGGCTGCCCTTTTTCATGGTCTGGATGCGTTCACGGCTGATGATATTACGGGTTTTTTCATTGGCCGGGCAATGCAGCGTTATATAATCACACTGCCGTACAAGTTCATCGATATCCAGCGGATGTACCTGGTCGGCTGTGAAAGCTTCTGCGGTTACAAACGGATCATGGGCGTAAACCTGCATTTTCAGGGCCCTTGCCCGTTCGGCGACGAGACGCCCAATGGTTCCGTAGCCCACGATGCCCAGTTTCTTGCCGCTGATTTCCGAGCCCATGTAGTCACCACGCTTCCACTCACCGGCGCGCACGGATCGGTCGGCCTGCGGCAGATTCCGGCTCAGTGAAAACAGGTGTGCCATGGCCAGTTCAGCCGTGGTAGTGGCATTGGCATTGGGAGTATTCAGTACCACCACGCCAAGCTCCGTGGCTTTGGCCACATCAATATTATCGACACCGATACCGGCACGACCGATAACTTCAAGTTGATTCGCGGCGGCCAGTACTTTTGCCGTGACTTTTGCACCGCTGCGAACAATGAGTCCATGTTGTCCGATCAATGCCCTGCAAAGTGCATCTTCATCCAGACCGGGTTCGACCGTAATATTAAAATCGGGTTGTTGTTGCAGATATTCAATGCCGTCATCGGCAATTTTGTCGGCTACAAATATATTTTTCATTACTGTGTATTCCTTCAAACTGTTATTTATATAAGTTGAATTTCGATTTCAACGCAGTGCTGTTAAACCGGGAGACAGCTTGTTTCTTACCTGCCCGCAGGCCCATTCAATCCAGGGAAACAGGGCTTCAAGATCACGGCTCTCGACCGTGGCTCCGGCCCATATGCGAAGTCCCGGGGGCGCGGCGCGGTAAGCGTTGATATCAAAAGCAACCTGCTCCTGCTCCAGCAGCGCGGTCAGTGATTGCATAAATTCGCGTTGTTGCGCGGAATCAAGATCGGTAAACCAGTCTGCCGTCAGTTGCAGGCAAACCGAAGTGTTGGACCGGATCAGCGGGTCGGAAGCCAGAAAGTCTATCCAGTCTGTGCGATCAACCCATTCGCTGATCAGTCTGAAGTTCTCCAGCGAACGTTGTATCAAACCGTCCAGACCGCCGTTTTCTGAAGCCCAGTAAAGCGCATCCAGGTAGTCTTCCACGCATAACATGGAAACGGTATTGATAGTATCACCGTTGAAAATGGCTTCATTGAGTGTATCGTTTTTACGCAGTCGAAACAGTTTGGGGATGGGCCATGGCGGATGAAAGCTGTTGATACGGTCAACAGCGCGCGGGCTCAGCACCAGCATACCGAAGCCGGCTTCACCGCCCAGCGCTTTTTGCCAGGAGAAGGTAACTGCATCCAGGCGGGACCACGGTATCGGCATGGCAAATACGGCGGATGTGGCATCACAGAGTGTCAAGCCCTTGCGATCTTCGGCAATCCACTCACCATCGGGTAACCTGACACCGGAGGTGGTGCCGTTCCAGACAAATACCACATCATTGTCCTGGTTCACCTTTGCCAGATCCGGAAGCTGGCCGTAATCGGCAGAATGAACACGGGTGTCCGCCAGTGCCAGATGATTGACCACATCATCCATCCAGTCCTTGCTGAAGCTTTCCCAGCAGAGGACATCGACACCCGACGGACCAAGCAGATTCCACAGGGCGATCTCCATGGCCCCGGTATCCGAGCCTGGAACAATACCGATGAGATAATTTTCGGGGATACCAAGCACATCACGGGTTTGTTGAATGGCCCGTTTCAGTTTTGCCTTGGCAACAGGGGAACGATGAGAGCGCCCCACCGTGGCATTTTCAAGAACATGGCTGTTCCAGCCCGGCCGCTTGGCACACGGGCCGGAGGAAAAATGGCCGGATCCCGGCCGTAATCTTTGATCCATTAGACGTCTCCTACATGGATTGTTAAACACACAGAACCGCTGGCAGAGGCCTGACAACTGCCGGTCGACACGGGTTCGACTTGCAAAAGAGGGATGACTGCTTCATTATTGCGGCGCAACAATATTAGCACAGTTGTACCGGCATGTCGCAAGAGGAAAGTATGCCCCCGTCATTGAAACATACTGCGTTGTATGATCTTCACCGGGAACTAGGCGCCAGAATGGTGCCGTTCGCCGGTTATGAACTGCCCGTGCAATACCGGGGCATCCGTGAAGAACACCTGCATACACGCAAACATGCGAGCCTGTTTGATATCTCGCATATGGGCCGGTTTATTCTCATGGGAAAAAACGCAGCCCGCGCACTCGAGCGGCTGGTCCCCTGCCGCCTCGAAGATCTCCTGCCAGGCCGGCAACGCTATACCACTTTTCTCAACACGCACGGCGGTATCATTGATGACCTGATCGTAACCGCTGATGGTGAGGCCCTGATTCTGGTCGTCAATGCCGCACGCAAGGACAGGGATCGTGAATTTATCGAAGCCAGTATCGGCGATGACATCGAGATCAGGGAAAGCGCAGAGCATTCCCTGATCGCGCTGCAAGGACCCGATGCCGCGGCTATTCTCGGCAGGTTGAATAATGACTGTACAGAACTAAGGTTCATGCAGGCGAAGACCGTTGATATTCTCGGTATACCCTGCCACGTCAGCCGCAGTGGCTACACCGGTGAGGACGGGTTCGAAATCGCTGTCCCGTCCACACATGTTGAATTCATTGCCCGCCGGCTCCTTGACGATGAACGGACCCGAACGGCCGGTCTGGGTGCCCGTGATACCTTGCGACTGGAAGCGGGCCTGTGTCTCTACGGTCATGAATTGAATGAAGACATCAGCCCTGTTGAAGCCGGATTGAAATGGATCATCAGTGAGGTGCGCCTGGCCACGGACCCCGGTTTTTACGGGTCAGATGTCATACGGCGGCAATTGTCCGAAGGTACACATAGACAACGTGTCGGCCTTCTGGTCGAGGGCAGGGCGCCCGTCCGTGAGAATACCATACTCGTAAACATGGATGGCGAAACTGCCGGCCGTGTCACCAGTGGCACCTATTCACCGACACTGGAAAAACCCATAGCCATGGCCTGTATCGACAGTGAATACACACAGGCAGGCACACGGTTGCACGCTATAATACGCAATCGACAGCATCCGGTTACAGTTACGAAACTACCCTTTGTCAGTCGTCGTTACTATCACGGCCCGGCAGATTCCGACCATTGTATAAATTGAAGTTGTGGTGAAATAACGAATAACCAAAACACTGTAGAAATCACCGATCAAGTCCATCCATGAGCTGATCGGTGAACCCCCGGAATTCATATAAAGCAGACAAGAGGACTATCTGATGACAGATATGAAATATTCCCGTGATCATGAATGGGTTTTTCTTGATGAGAACGGTAACGCCGTGATCGGCATATCGGATTTTGCACAGAAACAACTGGGCGATATCGTCTACATTGAACTTCCTGAAACCGGGCGTCAGCTGACACAGGGGGAAGAGGCTGCCGTTGTGGAATCGGTCAAGGCGGCCAGTGATGTCAAAAGCCCCCTGGCCGGCAAGGTCATCGAGATCAACGATATCCTGGTGGAGCAGCCGGAAGTGGTTAACAGTGAACCCGAAAGTACCGGATGGTTTATCAAGCTGGTCCCGGACGACCCCGCACAGATGAATGATCTTATGGATTCGGCAACCTATGCCGAATTCATTGTCGGGCAGGACTGACCAGACCCGCATTTGCCGGCAGCATTGACCGCTGTACTAACGGGCAATGAAATGTTCAGCCTTGTCTTGATCCGCAAATACAGATCTTGTTATCAGGAGTAAACACATGACGGATAAACGTATGCCACTGGAGTGGCTGGAGATGCGCGGTGAGTTTGTTCGCCGGCACATAGGACCGGATCGGGAGCAGATTGCGGAAATGCTGGATTATCTGGATCTCGAAAAACTGGAGGACATCATTACCAGGGCCGTTCCGGAATCCATCCTTGCCGATGAGCCCGGATCCTTGAAGGAAAATATCAGCGAACGCGCCGTGATTACCTACATGCGCAAGCTGCGTGAACGCAACCAGGTCTTCGACAGTATGATCGGCATGGGCTACCACGGCACCATAATGCCGGCTGTCATCAAGCGCAACGTGCTTGAAAACCCCGGCTGGTATACCGCGTATACGCCTTACCAGCCGGAAATCAGCCAGGGCCGCCTGGAAGCATTATTGAACTTCCAGCAGATGATCATCGACCTGACGGCCATGGATATCGCCAATGCTTCACTGCTCGATGAAGCCACGGCTGCCGCCGAGGCGATGGCCATGTCACATCGTTTATGTAAATCAGATGCCGATATTTTTTTCGTCGATCAGGACTGTCACCCGCAGACCATAGCTGTTGTACAAACCAGGGCGCGGGCCTTCGGATTCGGGATTGTCATCGGAGAGCCCGGTCCGGAACTTGGCAACCACAATATCTTCGGCATATTGATTCAATATCCGGGATCCAGTGGCCAGATCCGTGATTTGCAGCCGGTCATTGACCTCGCCCATGAACAGGGAGCCCTGGCGACGGTTGCCGCGGACCCTTTGAGTCTGGTCATGTTGAAACCACCGGGGGAATTCGGCGCGGATATCGTGGTTGGCAGCAGCCAGCGGTTCGGTGTACCCATGGCCTACGGGGGACCGCACGCGGCATTTTTCGCGACCCGTGAAAAATATATTCGTTCAGTGCCCGGGAGGATCATCGGTATATCCCGCGACAGCCGCGGCGAGCCCGCATACCGCATGACCCTGCAGACCCGCGAACAGCATATACGTCGGGAAAAAGCCACCAGTAATATCTGCACCTCGCAATCGCTGCTGGCCATTATTTCCGGATTCTATGCCATTTATCATGGTCCCGAGGGATTACGGCAAATCGCCGGCCGCGTACACCGCTATATGGAAATTTTCGTTGCCTGGTTGACAGCACAGGGCTACACGGTCAGCACAGACAGTTTTTTCGATACCATTACCCTGCATGTACCCGGCAAGGCACGGCGACTTGCCGCGCATGCGCGTGAACAAAGAATCAACCTGCGACTCGTTGACAGGGATACACTGGGAATAAGCTTTGATGAAACCACCACCCGACAATTATTGAAAAAGATCGCCGGGATTTTCACTGGCGGTGACACGGATGCGATGGATATCATTGCCATGGATCAGGACCTCGATGAGTCTATCCCGGAGAAATTTCTCAGACGCAGCGAAATCCTCGGGCATCCGGTATTTCACAGCTACCACAGTGAAACGGAAATGATGCGTTATATGCGGCGGCTCGCCCGCAAGGATATCGCACTCGATCGCGCCATGATACCGCTTGGTTCCTGCACCATGAAACTCAACGCTTCGGTGGAATTACAGGCATTGTCCTATCGAGAGTTCAGCGCCATGCATCCTTTTGTGCCGCTGGAACAGGCACAGGGATATATGCAGATGCTGACAGAGCTTGAGCAGATGCTGTGCGATCTGACCGGTTTTGATGCCTTTTCATTTCAACCCAATGCCGGATCACAGGGCGAATACGCCGGGTTGCTGGTAATCCGTAAATACCTGCAATCCATCGGCCAGTCACAGCGTGATATCTGCCTGATCCCGGCTTCCGCCCATGGCACTAATCCGGCAAGTGCCATGATGGCCGGCCTGGAAATCATTACCGTACACTGTGATGATCAGGGCAACATCGACATCAATGACCTGCGTGAAAAGGCTGGTAAATACAGTGACCGGCTTGCTGCGCTCATGATCACGTATCCTTCAACACACGGCGTTTATGAGGAGGCATTTTGTGATATTTGTGAGCTCATCCATGAACAGGGCGGGCAGGTCTACCTGGACGGCGCCAATTTCAATGCCCTGGTCGGGATCTGCCGGCCAGGGAAAATCGGCGCCGACGTAGCCCATCTCAACCTGCATAAAACCTTTGCCATACCCCATGGTGGTGGCGGTCCCGGTGCCGGCCCCATCGGGGTCAGGCGTCATTTATCGCCTTTCCTGCCCGACCACCCCGTTGTCGATGACGTCAACCCGGATGCATCTGACATGGGCACAATAGGCACGATCGCTGCAGCTCCCTGGGGTTCGGCCAGCATTCTGAGTATTTCCTGGGCGTATATCGCCATGATGCGGGATTCCGGGCTGAGACGCGCCACTATGGTGGCGCTGTTAAACGCCAATTACATCGCCAAAAGGCTGATGCACTGCTACCCGGTGCTTTATCGCGGCAAAAACGACATGGTCGCCCATGAATGTATTATCGATTTGCGGCCGATCCGGGAAAGTTGCGGTATCACGGTCGATGATATTGCCAAACGACTCGTCGATTATGGCTTCCATGCGCCGACCATGTCGTTTCCGGTGCCCGACACACTGATGATCGAGCCGACAGAAAGTGAAAACAAGCGCGAACTGGATCGCTTCTGCGATGCCATGATTGCCATATACGAAGAGATACGGGCGATTCAGAACGGAGAAATGGACTCCCTGAATAATCCCCTGAAAAACGCGCCACACCATCATACATTGTATCTTCAGGATCATTGGCCTCTGCCGTACTCGCCGGCACGGGCGTTTTTCCCTGTTCCCGGGCTCAATGAGGACAAGTACTGGCCACCGGTCAGCCGGGTAGACAATCTGTACGGTGACAAACACCTGTTTTGCAGCTGCCTGTCATGGGACGAAACCGGCCACAAAGAGTAAGAAATGCGTATACGATAATCGCCGTAGCGCAGCTGCTGTGTACCTGTGCCGGAGTATTTGTGGACGGCCCGGAGAATCCACATAGAAAAAAGCCGGGGAGACCCCCGCCTTGATTTGAACTGAAGATTGTTTTCAGGACGCTCTGAATAATACGTCTATTCATGAGCTGTCAGATGTACTTATGCTTCCGCGCCCTGTTTTTGTTCAATATCTGCATCCACGGGACGATCCACCAGTTCGACAAACGCCATTGGCGCATTGTCACCGGCACGAAAACCGCATTTCAGTATGCGCAGGTAACCACCCGGACGATCCTTGTAGCGTGGACCAAGCTCATTGAACAGCTTGGTCACGGCGGAACGATCACGAAGCCTGGAAAAAGCCAGCCTGCGTTTAGCCACTGAATCAGACCTGGCCATGGTAATCAGTGGTTCGGCCACACGACGGAGTTCTTTCGCCTTGGGCAGCGTGGTCTTGATGACTTCATGCTGCATCAGTGACACCGCCATATTCTGGTACATTGCCTTGCGATGGCTGCTGTTACGATTCAGCTTTCTGCCGCTTTGTCTATGTCGCATCTCTCTACACCGTTATTATGCTGTTACTTTTTCATGGGTCAGACCGGGCGGCGGCCAGTTTTCCAGGCGCATACCCAGGGCCAGTCCGCGCGAGGCGAGAACTTCCTTGATTTCGGTCAGTGATTTTTTACCAAGATTGGGCGTTTTCAACAGCTCCACCTCGGTCCTCTGTATGAGGTCGCCGATATAATAAATGCTCTCGGCCTTCAGGCAATTGGCCGAACGCACCGTCAACTCCAGGTCATCTACAGGCCGCAGCAGAATCGGGTCAATTTGCGGCTCGTGAGCCGCCGTTGCTATTTCAGCCTCTTCAGCCTCAAGATCCACAAATACGGCCAACTGGCTTCTGAGTATGGTCGCCGCTTCACGTACCGCATCTTCCGGATCGATGGTGCCGTTGGTTTCGATTTCCAGGATCAGTTTGTCCAGATTGGTACGTTGTTCCACGCGGGCACTCTGCACATCATAGGCCACACGTCTCACCGGGCTGAACGAGGCATCCAGCTTGATCCGGCCGATGGTCTGCTCTTCCTCGCTGGAACCGATGATAACGGGATGATAACCCCGACCACGTTCAATCTTCATATTGATATTGAGTTCGCCTGACTTGGTCAGATTGGCGATGGGATGGTCAGGGTTGGCAATCTCGACATCATGGTCGACGGTAATATCGGCAGCCGTGACCAGGCCAGGCCCGCTCTTTTTCAGATTCAGAATCGCCTCGTCTTTGGCATGCATGCGAATGGCAAGCCCTTTCAAATTCAATAATATATCGGTGACATCCTCCTGAACACCCTCTATGGTGGTGTATTCGTGCAACACACCCTCGATCTCGGCTTCGGTAACGGCACAGCCTGCCATGGATGATAACAGCACGCGTCTCAGGGCATTACCAAGGGTATGGCCGTAACCACGATCCAGTGGTTCGATCGTGATCCTGGCACTGTTGGCGTTGATCGGTTCAACATCAACCCGCCTCGGTTTCAAAATTTCGTTAAACGATGTAGACATATAAGCCTCTCTGCGCTGTTACTTGGAGTAAAGTTCGACGACCAGTTGTTCATTGATGTCGGATGGCAAGTCACTGCGGTCGGGGACAGTCTTGAAAATGCCCTGCATTTTTTTCGGATCCACATCGACCCACTCGGGGAAACCGACCTGCTCTGCAACAGACAGGGCATCCTGTATACGTACCTGCTTCCTGCTCTTCTCACGAATAGCCACCACGTCTTCGGCCTTGACCATGTAGGACGGGATGTTGATAGTTTTACCATTTACCTGGATTGCCTTGTGACTGACCAGCTGCCTGGCTTCAGTCCGGGTAGAACCAAAGCCCATACGATAAACAATATTATCCAGTCGACATTCGAGGATCTGCAGAAGGTTTTCCCCGGTAGAGCCCTTTCTGCGAGCCGCTTCCTTGTAATATTTGCGAAACTGTTTTTCGAGAATTCCGTAGATTCTTCTGAGTTTCTGCTTTTCCCGCAACTGCAAACCATAGTCTGACAGCCGCTTGCCCTTGCCACCATGCTGACCCGGCGCCTTGTCAATCTGGCATTTGGATTCCAGTGGACGCGCGCGGCTTTTCAGCAGCAGGTCTGTTCCTTCACGTCGGCTGAGTTTGCATTTTGGTCCCAGATATCTTGCCATTCGTCTATCCTCTAAACTCTGCGTTTCTTCGGCGGACGACAACCATTATGTGGAATGGGCGTCACGTCGGAAATATTGGTGATCTTGAAGCCGAGCCCGTTCAAGGCTCTTACGGCAGACTCACGTCCGGGTCCCGGGCCCTTGACGAATACCTCAAGGTTTTTCATGCCGAATTCAAGTGCGGTCTCACCGGCCTTGGTGGATGCTACCTGGGCGGCAAATGGCGTGCTTTTTCTTGAACCGCGAAAACCGCTGCCACCGGAAGTGGCCCAGGCCAGAGTATTACCCTGGCGATCGGTTATGGTCACGATAGTATTATTGAAGGACGCGTGAATATGCGCCACACCGTCGACTACGTGCTTGCGGGTTTTCTTTCGCGTTGATCGAGCTGCTGCTGCTTTTGCCATTGATGATTACCTGATATCAGTCTATTTTTTAACCATTCTGCGTGGGCCCTTGCGGGTACGCGCGTTCGTGCGTGTTCTCTGACCGCGCAATGGCAATCCGCGTCTGTGACGGATACCACGGTTGCAACCGAGATCCATCAAGCGCTTGATATTCATTGAAATCTCACGACGAAGATCACCTTCGATGTTGAATTTCGCGACTTCGCCGCGAACCTTGTCCAGATCTTCCTCATTGAGGGTGTTAACCCGGGTAGCCGGACTGATACCAATGGCATCGCAGATCCCCAGGGAACGGGTACGCCCGATTCCATAGATATAGGTCAATGCGATACTCAAATGCTTGTTGTCCGGTATATTTACGCCTGCAATACGTGCCATATTAGTTTCTCCGGGATCGGTTTATCCCTGCCGTTGTTTATGTCTTGGATCCGAACATATGACGCGAACCACGCCGCCGCGCTTGATGATCCGGCAGTTTCGACAGATTTTTTTCACTGATGCTCTAACTTTCATAATCGATCTCCTGGTCGATCAGCGACGACCGTGGCGCTTGAGATTGGCCTTCTTTAACAGGCCGTCATATTGATGCGACATCAAGTGGGCCTGCAGCTGAGACATAAAATCCATGACTACAACCACGATAATCAGCAATGATGTACCACCGAAATAGAATGGCACATTAAACTCCAGAATCAGAAATTCCGGCAGCAAACAGATAATGGTGATATAGGTTGCCCCCGCCATCGTCAACTTGGTGAGAACACCATCCAGATAATTGGACGTCTGTTCACCCGGCCGCATGCCCGGAATAAAGGCACCCTGCTTTTTAAGGTTATCCGCAGTTTCTTTCGGATCAAACATCATGGCCGTGTAGAAAAAGCAGAAAAATATTATAAATCCCGCATACAGCAGAACGTAGGTCAACTGCCCCGGGGACAGGTGATTGGTGACAATATCCTGCATCCAGCGCATGCCTTCACCCTGCGCGAACCAGCCGGCGAGCGTCGCCGGAAATAAAATAATGCTTGACGCGAAGATTGGTGGAATCACACCGGCCATGTTCAGTTTCAGCGGCAGATGGCTGGACTGACCGGCATACATTTTCCGGCCCATTTGCCGCTTCGGATAATTAACCGTGATCCGGCGCTGGCCACGTTCGATAAATACAACAATACCCGTCACAACGATGGCCAGTGCAAACAGCACCATGACACCGAACAGATGCATTTCCCCGGTTCGTGACAGTTCCAGTGTACCGGCGATTGCTGACGGCAGACCGGCGACGATACCGGCAAAAATGATCATGGAAATGCCGTTACCTACACCCCTTTCAGTGATTTGCTCGCCCAGCCACATCAGAAACATGGTACCGGTTACCAGTGATGTCACTGCAGTAACCCGAAAACCCATGCCGGGGTCCATCACTACGTTCTGTCCTTCCAGGGCAATTGAAACACCGATGGCCTGAAAGGTCGCCAGCACTACCGTGCCCCAGCGCGTATACTGGGTAATCTTCCTGCGGCCCTGTTCACCTTCCTTGCGTAACTGTTTCAGTTTTGGCTCAACCACCGTCAGCAATTGCATGATAATGGAAGCCGAAATGTAGGGCATGATCCCCAGCGCCACTACTGACAGCCGTTCCAGCGCCCCACCGGAAAACATGTTAAACATATCCAGAATTGTTCCTGATTGCTGGCTGAACATGTCCGCCAGGCGATCCGGATCAATACCCGGGACCGGTATGTAGGTACATACCCGATAAACAAACAGCGCAAAGATGACGAAAAAGATTCGTTGTCTCAGCTCGGTCAGCTTGCCTATGCCGGCGATACCGCCGGGGATTGTCGGGGTCCGTGCTGACATCAGTCCTCTATCTTGCCCCCGGCAGCTTCGATCGCCGCACGCGCACCCTTCGTAACCCTGATGCTCTTGACAGTAACAGCACGGGTGATTTCACCGGATGCAAAAATTTTTGCTCTCTTGATGCTCGCCGATACCAGGTTGGCCTTCTTCAGAGCGGCCATATCCACTGTATCCACTTCGAGCCCGTTCAGTTCGTGCAGTCGGATTTCCGCAGTTTGCCTGGCCAGAATCGAACGGAATCCGACCTTCGGCAATCGCCGCTGTAATGGCATCTGACCGCCTTCAAAACCAACCTTGGTATAGCCGCCCGATCGCGACTTCTGCCCCTTGTGTCCGCGACCGCCAGTCTTGCCCAGACCGGAACCAGCACCACGGCCGGGACGTTTGGCTGCAGTTTTTGCACCATCAGCGGGTTTAATTGTATTCAATCTCATCTAGCTTTCCTCGACGGCGAGAAGGTAGGATACCTTGTTAATCATGCCACGATTCTCCGCAGTATCCTTGACGGTTACAGTCTGGCCTATGCGTCTGAGACCAAGACCGCTCACACAAGCCTTGTGACCCGCCAGCCGTTTGGCCAGGCTCCTTTTCAGGGTTACCTTCAGTTCTTTGCTATTCGTTGCCATAATCAGGATGTAATCTCTTCAACTGATTTGCCGCGCTTGGCTGCGATATGCTCGGGTGATGCAATCGCCGCCAGCCCCTTGATGGTTGCCCTTACCACGTTGATTGGATTCGGAGAACCGATCGACTTGGCAAGAATATTATGTACACCCAGTACCTCGAACACGGCACGCATCGGTCCGCCGGCGATAATGCCGGTACCTTCCGAAGCCGGCTGCATGAAAATCTTCGCCGCGCCATGACGTGCAGTCACAGCATAGTGAATGGTCTCACCGTCCAGCGGCACGCTGACCATGTTGCGGCGGGCGCTTTCCATTGCTTTTTGTATGGCGATTGGCACCTCACGCGCCTTGCCACGGCCGAAACCGACGCGGCCATTTCCGTCACCTACCACGGTTAACGCGGTAAATCCGAACTGCCGTCCGCCCTTGACTACCTTGGCGACGCGATTGACCGAAACCAGCTTTTCCAGAAGGTCCGATCCGCTTGAATAACTCTCAGCTACTGCCATATCTTCACCTGTTTAAAATTCAATGCCGTTTTCACGCGCTGCATCCGCAAGTGCCTTGACGCGTCCGTGATACTTGAAACCGGAACGATCAAAGGCCACATTTGTGATCCCGGCCGCCCTGGCGCGCTCTGCCAGAATCCTGCCAACGATCATGGCAGCTTCAACGTTGCCGGTGTTTTTCACCTGTGACCTTATTTCCTTGTCAATCGTTGATGCACTGGTAATGACGCTGGAGGAATCCGGCGAAATAATCTGCGCATATAAATGTCGAGGCGTACGGTAAATACACAGGCGATTGACGCGCAGACGTTTGATCTGCGACCTGGTTTTTCTTGCTCTTCTCAGTCGTGCTTGTTTCTTGTTCATAAATATCTAGCTCTTCTTGGCTTCCTTACGGAGGATACGCTCATCGGAATAACGAACGCCCTTGCCCTTATAAGGTTCAGGTGGGCGCCAGGCACGAATTTCGGCCGCCACCTGCCCGACTTTCTGTTTATCAATCCCTTTCACTACAATCTCCGTCTGTGTAGGCGTCTCGATAGTGATGCCTTCCGGTATTTCATAGTTAACCGGATGTGAAAAACCCAGTGTCAGATTCAGAACCTTACCCTGTGCCTGGGCACGGTATCCAACGCCGGTAATATTCAGTTTTTTCTCAAACCCCTCGCTGACACCCTTGACCAGATTCTGAATCAGTGCCCGTGTGGTACCGGACAGTGCCTTGGCAGACTTGGAGTTGTTATTCGCCTTGAAACTCAGGGAGTCTTCTTCCTGTGTCACGCTGACCAACGCATGAATCTTATGTGAAAGTTCACCCATGCTGCCCTTGACGGTAATATCCCGCTCATCGATGTTGACATTGACACCGGAGGGGATTGTTACAGGGTATTTAGCAATTCTGGACATTGTTTTATCCTGTCAGGAAATGTAACAAAGGATTTCACCGCCGAGTCCCTGATCGCGTGCTGATTTATCGGTCATAACACCACTGGATGTCGAGACAATGGCAGTACCATAACCGCCAAGAATTTTCGGCAAATCATCCCGGGAACAGTACTTTCTCAGACTTGGCTTGCTGACTCTTTCCAGCCTGTCGATTACCGGTTTACCCTCGAAATATTTAAGCTCGATATTCAACGTCGGTTTGCCATTATTTTCCGTAACGCTGAAGTCACTGATGTAGCCCTCTTCTTTCAGCGTCTGCGAAATAGCAGCCTTGAGCCTTGAGGCGGGCATGGCAACAGAGCGTTTTTCACGCTCGAGTCCATTCCTGATCCGGGTCAACATGTCTGCAATGGGGTCCTGCATGCTCATGAGATTAACTCCAGGCTACAAGCAACCAGCCACAAGCCACAAGATTTTCCGGCTCGTGAATTACCTGTAGCTTCGTTTTTTGTGTATGTAACGTTCATTCTTTATATGCTTTCTCTAGTTGCTAGTAGCTAATTGCTTGTAGCTATGTTTTTACCAACTCGCCTTGACCAGACCAGGTACATCACCGCGCATGGCGGCTTCCCGCAGCTTGTTACGACCCAGTCCGAACTTACGGTAGTAACCATGTGGGCGACCGGTCAGTTTGCAGCGATTACGCAGGCGTGATGGACTGCCGTCACGTGGCAACTTGTTCAGTCTGTCGCGTGCGTCTCTACGCTCTTCTTCACTCACGCCGGGGTCCTTGATGATCGTCTTGAGATCGGTACGTTTACCTGCATATTTCCTGACCAGGCGGATGCGCTTCAGCTCGCGGTTTACCATTGATTTTTTTGCCATAAAAGCCTCTTTTAACTCCGCAACGGAAAATGAAATGCACTCAGCAGTGCCTTGCCTTCATCGTCAGTTCCTGCCGTTGTTGTAATAGTGATATCCATACCACGGATTTTATCAATCTTGTCGTATTCGATTTCCGGAAAAATGATCTGTTCCTTGATTCCCAGGCTGTAGTTACCCCGACCATCAAACGATTTGGGACTGAAGCCGCGAAAATCACGGATTCTGGGGATAGCAACGCTGATCAGACGATCCAGAAACTCATACATACGTTCGCGTCTGAGCGTCACCTTGACACCATTTGGATATCCTTCCCGGATCTTGAAATTGGATACCGATTTGCGGGCATAGGTTATCAGCGGTTTCTGGCCGGTGATTTTTTCCAGATCGCCGGCAGCATTCTGGATGACTTTTTTGTCCGCCACGGCGTCACCAACACCCATATTCAGGGTGATCTTGGTGATCTTCGGCACCTGCATCACGGACTTGTAACCATACTGCTCCTTCAGTGCCGGCAAGACCTTCTCATTGTAGTATTCCTGTAATCTCGACATAATATTTCTTTACTATTCGCTAATAGCTATTGGCTAATGGCTGTTGTTTTATACATCAACAACTTCGTTGTTGGATTTGAAAAACCGTACCTTCTGGCCATCCTCAAGAAAACGGAATCCGACACGGTCGGCCTTGTTGGTCACCGGATTCCAGATAGCTACATTGGATATATGCAAGGGGGCCTCTTTCTCAACAATACCGCCCGGCACACCCTGCATGGGGTTACCCTTGGTATGACGCTTGACCATATTGATATTCTCGACAATCACCTTGTCCTCGTCTTTAAGAACATTGAGTACTACACCGCGCTTGCCCTTGTCCCGGCCGGTCAAAACCGTGACTTCATCACCTTTGCGAATTTTCTGCATGTTCTAGAGTACCTCCGGCGCCAGTGATACGATCTTCATGAACTGTTCACCGCGTAACTCTCTGGTAACCGGTCCGAAGATTCGCGTACCAATAGGCTGCAACTGGTTGTTCAGCAATACCGCGGCATTACTGTCAAAGCGGATCAGTGAACCGTCCGGTCTGCGTACCCCGTGCCTGGTCCTGACCACGACCGCGTTATAGAGCTCGCCTTTCTTGACCTTGCCACGCGGAATGGCTTCCTTCACGGTGACCTTGATGACATCACCGACTCCGGCGTAACGGCGCTTGGAACCACCAAGCACCTTGACGCACATCAAACGACGCGCACCGCTGTTGTCGGCCGCATCAAGCATGGTTTGCATCTGTATCATGTGCGTACTCCGTAATCTTTCATGATATAAATCTATATTTCCTGGGATCTGGCAATGACCTTCTGTAATCGCCAGGACTTGTTTTTTGACAGTGGACGGGATGACTCGATAATTACGGTGTCACCCTCGTTGCATTCGTTGTTTTCATCATGCGCCATGAGCCTGGTGGTCCGGGTATAATATTTCCCGTAGAGATCATGTTTTACAGTACGTTTTATCTGTACCGAGATGGTTTTTTCCATCTTGTTGCTCACCACAACCCCGGTCAGCGTCTTTGCTGGATTTGCTGTTTCAATCATCAAGCATCACCCGATGTTTTTTCATTTAATATGGTTTTGATCCGTGCGATTTCCCGACGAACCCTTTTTACGTCACTGGGTCTGCTTAACTGGCCGGAACCGCGCTGCATACGCAGATTGAATTGCTCACGCAAAAGGTCCAGCATCTCCTTGTTGAGATCTTCCTGTGATTTTGCTCTTAATTCCGCCGCTTTCATTACAGTACGTTCCTGTGCACGAATGTGGTTTTTACGGGTAGCTTGGCCGCAGCCAGGGTAAAGGCTTCACGGGCGAGCTCTTCAGGGATACCCTCGATCTCATAGAGCATGCGTCCTGGCTGTATCTGTGCTACCCAGTACTCGACATTACCCTTGCCCTTGCCCTGACGAACTTCCAGGGGTTTTTTGGTGATGGGTTTGTCAGGAAAAATACGAATCCAGATCTTGGCGCCACGTTTTACCTTGCGGGTGACTGCACGACGCGCGGCCTCAATCTGTCGCGAGGTGATTCTGCCACGCCCTACCGCTTTCAGACCGAATTCACCAAAACTGACCTTGTTGGCAATAGTAGCCTCTCCGCGGTTGCGGCCCTTGAACTGTTTTCTGAATTTTGTTCGTTTGGGTTGTAACACAATTAACTCCTAGGATTCGTTTGCTGCCGCTTCGGTGCTTTCTTCTTCACTGCCACTGTCGGATTTGCCGAAAACCTCACCCTTGAATATCCATACCTTGACACCGATAACGCCATAGGTGGTTCGGGCCTCGGCAACACCGTAATCGATATCAGCACGCAGGGTATGCAATGGTACACGTCCCTCGCGATACCATTCGGAACGGGCAATTTCCGCCCCGTTCAGGCGACCGGCGACATTGATGCGAATACCCAGCGCACCCAGACGCATGGTATTGGTCACGGCTCGCTTCATGGCGCGGCGGAACATGATTCGTCGTTCAATCTGCTGGGCCACACTTTCAGCAACCAGATAGGCATCCAGTTCCGGTTTGCGAATTTCCTCGACACTGATGTGTGCCGGAACACCCATCATGGTGGCGACTTCCTGGCGGAGCTTCTCGATATCTTCGCCTTTCTTGCCAATGACGATACCTGGACGCGCAGTATGTATGATGACCCGTGCGTTGTTGGCCGGCCGCTCAATCTGGATGCGGCTGACCGAGGCATTGGCGAGTTTCTTTCTGAGAAATTCGCGTACCTCGAGATCGATATGTAGATAATTCGCATAATCATGGGTATTTGCATACCACTTGGACGTCCAGTCCTTGATGATGCCCAGACGAATTCCTGTTGGATGTACTTTCTGACCCATTATTCCTGTTCCCCTGTCTCGGCGACTGTCACGGTGACGTGACTTGTACGCTTTACGATCCTGTCCGCCCTGCCCCGCGCACGAGGCCGTAAACGCTTGAGTGTCGGGCCCTGATCGATTGTGATTGTACTTACTTTCAGTTCATCAATATCGGCACCGTCATTGTGCTCGGCATTGGCAATTGCAGACATCAAGACTTTCCTGATTATCATTGCAGCCTTCTTGTTGCTGAAGGTCAGAATATCAATGGCCTTGCCCACAGACTGGCCACGGATCTGGTCCGCAATCAATCGCGCCTTCTGCGGTGATATCATCGAATGTCTCAATCTTGCACTGGTTGCCATGGTCTATAGTCTCTCGATCTAGCTTTTCTTGTCGGCCAGGTGACCACGGAATGTCCGGGTCAGGGCAAATTCGCCCAGTTTGTGACCGACCATGTTCTCGGTAATGTAAACAGGCATATGGTCACGGCCATTGTGAATACCGATGGTCAGGCCCACCATGTCGGGAATGATCATGGAGCGGCGTGACCAGGTCTTGATTGGCCGTTTGTCATTGGCGTCTCTGGCGACTTCAACCTTCTTCATAAGGTGATGATCGATAAAGGGCCCTTTTTTAATTGAACGTGGCACTGTCTCTTCCTCTTATTTCTTGCGACGGCGAACAATCAGACTCTCGGTCCGTTTGTTCTTTCTGGTCTTGTGACCCTTGGTAGGCACGCCCCATGGGGTACAGGGATGACGTCCACCGGAAGTACGTCCCTCACCACCGCCGTGTGGATGATCCACCGGGTTCATGGCAACGCCACGCACCGTTGGCCTGACACCACGCCAGCGCTTGGCGCCCGCCTTGCCCAGTTTCTGCAGGGAATGTTCCGTATTACTGACTTCACCCACCGTGGCGCGGCAGTCAGCCAGCACCTTGCGCATCTCGCCGGAACGCATCCTCAGGGTGGCGTGTGCGCCTTCACGGGCAACCAGCTGAACGCTGGCACCGGCGCTGCGTGCCATCTGCGCGCCTTTGGCCGGCTTTAATTCAATACAATGCACCATCGTACCGATGGGAATATTCCTCAGCGGCAGACAGTTGCCGTTTTTAATCTCGGCTTCGGAACCGGACATCAGGGTATCACCGACACGCACCTTGTTCGGGGCGATGATATATCGACGTTCACCATCAACATAAAGCAACAGGGCGATATGAGCGCTGCGGTTTGGGTCGTATTCGATACGTTCGACCATGGCTGCAATCGCGTCTTTGTCGCGTTTGAAATCGATAATACGGTAACGCTGTTTCGCGCCACCACCACGATGGCGTACAGTTATACGGCCCTGATTGTTGCGGCCGGATTTCCTGCCCTGTCTTTCCAGCAGCGGTTCATAAGGCTCGCCCTTGTAAAGATCAGGTGTAACCACCTTGACCATGGAGCGCCTGCCTGCGGATGTCGGTTTTGGATTAACTAGTGCCATAACGTTCTACAGTAAATTACTGCGCCCCCATAAAATCAATATCAAAGCCTTCTTTCAGTTTGACGTAGGCTTTTTTCCAGTCATTACGACGTCCGGCGCGTTGTCCGAATCGCTTGCGCTTGCCCTTGACGTTCAGCAACTGCACGGAGTCAACCTGAACCTCGAACAGCAGTTCAACAGCGCCTTTAACCTCGGATCTGGTCGCATCAGTCCTGACCTTGAATGTAAACTGTCGGTTACTCTCGGCAAGTTGGGTGCTTTTTTCTGTAACCCTGGGCTCGAGCAATACCTTCATTAAGCGTTCCTGATTCATTTCAGCCATGCCTCTGTTTTTTCTACGGCAGCTTTCGTCATCAATACCTTGTCAAATCCCAGCAATACGTACGGATCAATTTCATCCGTATCAATCACATCAACATTGGGAATATTCCGTGACGACAGATACAGATTCTCCGAGACTTCGGTGGCCACGATAAGTACATCGTTCAAGCCCAGTTCCTGTAACTGTGACAGCATGGCTTTTGTTTTCGGTTCTTCGACCTTGATCTCGTCAATAATGATCAAACGCTCCTGGCGCGCCAGTTCGGAGAGAATTGCGCGGATTGCTCCACGGTACATTTTCCTGTTGAGTTTTTGCTCATGATTAACCGGTTTCGCCGCAAAGGTAACGCCGCCGCCGCGCCAGATGGGACTGCGGATCGTTCCAGCGCGGGCACGCCCGGTGCCTTTTTGCCGCCAGGGTTTTTTGCCACCGCCACGTACTTCAGAACGCGACTTCTGTGCCCTGGTACCCGAACGTGAGCCGGCCAGATAGGCTGTCAGTGCCTGGTGGATCAGGGCTTCATTGAAGTCCACACCAAACACACCATCGGCCACATCCAGTTTCCCGGCCTTCTTGTTTCCTGATTTGTAGAGCGCTAGTTGCATTGCTTTTTATTTCCGCGTTTTGATCGCCGGTTTGACCAGTATGTGACCACCCCTGGCACCCGGAACTGAACCCTTGATTAACAACAGGTTGCGTTCATTATCCACCCTGACCACTTGCAGATTCTGCGTGGTTCGTTGCACATTACCCATATGGCCTGCCATACGCTTGCCCTTGAGTACACGACCCGGGGTCTGACACTGTCCGGTCGAGCCCGGTGCCCTGTGTGATACGGAATTACCGTGACTCATACGCTGACTGCTGAAATTGTGACGTTTGATTACCCCGGCATAACCCTTACCAATGGTGGTGCCGGTGACGTCAACCTTTTGTCCATCCTCGAAAATACCCACCTTTATTTCCACACCAGGAGCAAGATCGTCACCTTCGCCGGCGTCCAGACGAAATTCCTGTAATCCTTCGGCGGATTCGATTTCGGCTTTGGACAACTGCCCGGCAACCGGCCTGTTAATACGACTTTTCTTGCGGCTTCCCCAGGCAACCTGGACAGCCCGGTAACCACGCTGATCGGCGTCAACCAGACTGGTTACCCGGTTGGGCGCAGCTTCGATCACGGTCACGGGGATGGAGACTCCGTCATCCGTAAAGATGCGGGTCATGCCACGCTTGCGTCCGATTATTCCGATAGTCACTGTAATGGTCTCTTGCTGTTAGTTAAGTTTGATCTGCACGTCCACGCCGGCAGCCAGATCCAGTTTCATGAGTGCATCAACGGTCTTGTCCGTCGGGTTGACGATATCCATAAGGCGCTTGTGTGTACGGATCTCGTATTGATCACGCGCATCCTTGTTGACATGCGGTGAAATGAGAATCGTGAACCGTTCCTTTTTTGTCGGCAACGGGATCGGCCCTTTCACCTGGGCGCCGGTACGGCGCGCTGTCTCGACAATCTCCCGGGTCGACTGATCGATCAGCCGATGATCGAAGGCCTTGAGACTGATACGTATGATCTGTTGTTCTGCCATGGCCCTTACTCGATAACCTTTGAGA
>DGNS01000004.1 GCA_002389045.1 Thiotrichaceae bacterium UBA4486
CGTTCGAATTTTTCCTTGGACACGGTGTAATACCTCTCTGAACTTTATTGATTTTTGGAAACGATGCCTTCGGCTATGTTGGGCGGCACCTGACTGTACCTGGAAAATTCCATTGTGTATGTCGCTCGACCCTGAGTGTTGGAACGAAGGTCCGTTGCATATCCGAACATCTCGGACAGCGGTACCTCCGCACGTATGATCTTGCCCGCCGGGGAGTCTTCGGTCCCGGACAGCATGCCGCGGCGACGATTCAGGTCGCCGGTGACACCACCCAGGTATTCTTCCGGTGTCACCACTTCCACTTTCATGACCGGCTCGAGAAGCACCGGGTCCGCCTTTACGGCACCTGCCTTGAAGCCCATCGAGCCGGCGATTTTAAAGGCCATCTCACTGGAGTCAACATCGTGATAGGAACCATCATAGAGGGTCACTTTCACATCCACCACGGGATAGCCGGCAACCACACCGTTGTTCAACTGTTCCTGTATGCCCTTGTCAACAGCCGGAATGTATTCCTTGGGCACGACACCACCGACAATCTCGTTGACGAATTCGTAGCCCTTGCCGGATTCCTGCGGTTCGATTTTCAGTACCACATGACCGTACTGACCGCGGCCACCGGACTGGCGCACGAACTTGCCTTCGGCTTTTTCCACCAGCTTACGCAGTGTCTCGCGATAGGCTACCTGGGGTTTGCCCACATTGGCTTCCACCTTGAACTCGCGTTTGAGGCGGTCAACGATGATTTCCAGGTGTAATTCACCCATACCGGCGATAATGGTCTGGCCGGATTCCTCGTCTGTACTGACACGGAATGAAGGATCTTCCTGGGCCAGTTTGGACAATGCAATGCCCATTTTCTCCTGGTCCGGTTTGGTCTTGGGTTCAACGGCAACCGCGATGACGGGTTCGGGGAATTCCATACGCTCAAGGGTGATGACGTCGTTGAGATCACATAATGTATCACCGGTAGTGACATCCTTCAGACCGACTGCTGCAGCGATGTCACCGGCGCGAACTTCCTTGATTTCCTCGCGGCTGTTGGCATGCATCTGCAGGATACGGCCAATACGCTCTTTCTTGCTCTTGACCGGGTTGAAAACAGTATCACCGGAATTCAGCACACCGGAATAGACGCGGAAAAAGGTCAGTGTGCCGACAAAGGGGTCGGTGGCGATCTTGAAAGCCAGCGCGGCAAACGGTTCATCGTCGGAGGATTTTCTCAGGGCCTCGGTTTCATTCTTGTCATCCAGAATACCCTTGATGGCCTTGACATCGATGGGTGAGGGCATATAGTCAATAACGGCATCCAGCAGGGTCTGTACACCCTTGTTTTTAAAGGCGGAACCGCAAAAGGCGGGAACCACTTCATTAGCCAGGGTCTGCATGCGTATGCCCTGCTTGATCTGGTCAGCGGAGAGTTCGCCACTCTCCAGGTAAATATCCATGAGTTCCTCATTGGCTTCAGCGGCACTTTCCATCATCTCTTCGCGCCATTTTTCGGCTTCCGCCCTGAGATTATCCGGGATCTCCCGTTCCTCGAAGGTCATACCGAAATTATCGGTGTCCCAGTAGATGGCCTTCATCTTGATCAGATCCACCACACCTTCGAACTGATCCTCGGCGCCGATGGGCAATTGCATGGGAATGGCCCGACTGCCTAGGCGCTCCCGGATCTGTTCGACCACGCGAAGAAAATTGGCGCCGGCGCGATCCATCTTGTTGACAAAAGCCATTCTCGGCACGGCATACTTATTGGCCTGGCGCCAGACAGTCTCGGACTGCGGTTCGACGCCACCGACGGCGCAAAATACGGCACACGCACCGTCAAGCACACGCAGGGATCGTTCCACCTCGATGGTAAAATCCACGTGTCCCGGGGTGTCGATAATATTGATACGGTGTTCATCGTACTGCTGTTCTGTACCTTTCCAGAAACAGGTCGTGGCTGCCGAGGTAATGGTAATGCCGCGCTCCTGCTCCTGCTCCATCCAGTCCATGGTGGCAGCGCCGTCGTGTACTTCGCCCACTTTGTGCGAAACACCGGTATAAAAAAGGATTCTTTCTGTCGCAGTGGTCTTGCCGGCATCAATATGCGCCATGATGCCGATGTTTCTGTATCGCTCGATAGGAGTCTTGCGTGCCACTGTCTGATATGCCTTATAACTTATTGAATTAATTAAATTACCAGCGGTAATGTGAAAAAGCCTTGTTGGCCTCGGCCATCTTGTGCGTGTCTTCACGCTTCTTGATAGCCGTACCCTTGTTTTCTGCAGCATCCAGAAGTTCGCCGGCCAGTCGTAAACCCATGTTCTTTTCATTGCGTTTTTTCGACGCATCGACAATCCAGCGCATGGCCAGTGTCGTACTGCGATCCTGGCGCACTTCCACCGGGATCTGATAGGTGGCGCCACCCACACGGCGGGATTTCACCTCAACGACCGGGCGAATGTTGTCAAGTGCCTTGGTGAATACTTCCAGGGGTTCTTCCCGCGATTTGCCACCAATAGTATCCAGTGCGCCGTAGACGATTTTCTCGGCGACGGATTTCTTGCCATCACTCATTATCATATTAATGAACTTGGCCAGAACCTGATCACCGTATTTCGGGTCAGGCAAAATCTCTCGTTTTTCTGCGACTCTGCGTCTGGACATAGCGTCTTTCTCTGGTTAATACCGTCAGGATTTAGGACGTTTGGCGCCGTACTTGGAGCGGCCCTGTTTGCGCTCGCCGACACCCGAAGTGTCCAGCGTGCCGCGCACGGTGTGGTAACGCACACCCGGCAAATCCTTTACACGGCCGCCTCGAATCAGGATCACCGAGTGTTCCTGCAGATTGTGTCCCTCACCGCCAATATAGGTGGTCACCTCGTGACCATTGGTCAGGCGCACACGGGCTACCTTGCGCAGTGCCGAGTTCGGTTTTTTCGGTGTCGTGGTATAAACACGCGTACACACCCCCCGCTTTTGCGGGCAGCTCTCCAGAGCCGGCACGTTACTTTTGCTCTTCTGCCGCTTGCGCGGCTTCCGTACTAACTGGTTAATAGTCGCCATATACTTGATTTTTCAATATAAATTGCACCAAACAATGCGTAAAAGGTCTCACCCCCGTATCGTAACCCGATTGGCTGAATACGAGGTTAGACTCTGGATATTGTTAGGTAATAAGCCCGAATCTTTCCGGGGGAAGGTGAAATCGGCACCTTAAAAAAATCCCGCCTCTTTTGACGGGTCATCATTCCAGGCGATGGCCTGTCAAAAGAGGCGCGATTTTATGTCCGGGACCTTGAACTGTCAAGGTAAGTGAAAAGAATTTAACGGATTTTATGTACCACCGGTTTCCTGCACCTGTCCGGATTCCTGTATTGATGATTCTGTCGAAATCTCGCCGGTTTCTGCTTTCAATGCCTCCGCAATCGCCTCTTCCGGTGTAGTCTCACCGCGCTCCTGACGCAGTTTGCGATCAGCGTGATGTGACAGGCCCGTTCCTGCCGGTATCAGGCGACCGACAATGACATTTTCCTTCAGTCCCCTGAGATAATCACGTTTGCCGGTGACACTGGCCTCGGTGAGCACCCGGGTGGTCTCCTGGAACGAAGCCGCGGAAATAAACGATTCCGTCGACAGCGATGCCTTGGTTATGCCGAGCAGGATCGGTTCCCATTCGGCCGGCGTCTTGCCATCGGCCTGCAGGCGTTCATTTTCCTCGAGTAACAGGGATCGCTCGATCTGTTCGCCCTTGAGGAAGCTGCTGTCTCCCGGATCGGTGATCTCGGCCTTGCGCAGCATCTGGCGTACTATCACTTCGATATGTTTATCATTGATTTTCACACCCTGTAATCGATACACCTCCTGGATCTCGTTACCGATATAGCTGGCCAGGGCGCGAACACCCATCAGACGCAGGATATCGTGCGGCGCCGGCGGACCATCAACAACCGCCTCGCCTTTTTCCACGTGCTCGCCTTCGAACACCGTGATATTGCGCCACTTCGGAATCAGTTCTTCGTAGGTATCACCGTCACTGTCTGTAATGACCAGTCGCTGCTTGCCCTTGGTCTCCTTACCAAAGCTGACAGTACCGCTGATCTCGGCCAGGATAGCCGGCTCTTTCGGTTTCCGGGCCTCGAACAGGTCCGCAACCCGTGGCAGACCACCGGTGATATCGCGGGTCTTCAGTGATTCCTGCGGCAGGCGGGCAATAACGTCACCTACCTTGACTTCGGCGCCATCGGTTACATTAATAACTGAATTGGGTGGCAGCATATAGTGGGCCGGGATATCCGTTCCCGGGATCATCAACTCATCACCGTTCGTATCGACCAGTTTCACCACCGGACGCATGTCCTTGGCCGCGCCACGGGTTTTCGGATCCGTGATCACCATATTGGTCAGGCCCGTGATTTCATCAACATTACGATCCACGGTGACACCCTCGAGAATATCCGAGAACTGGACCCTGCCCGCAACCTCGGTGATCACCGGATGGGTATGCGGATCCCAATGGGCGACGATTTGCCCGGCCTCGACGGTATTGCCGTCTTCCGCCGTGATCACTGCGCCATAAGGCAATTTGTAGCGCTCGCGTTCGCGTCCCACATCGTCATGGATCACGACCTCACCCGAACGTGAAATCACGATCTGGTTGCCGGTATCCTGTTGCAATACCTTGACGTTTTCCAGGCGCAGGATGCCGCCCGATTTGATTTCAATATTGCTGATAGCTGCAGCCCGCGATGCCGCACCACCGATATGGAAGGTACGCATGGTCAGCTGGGTCCCAGGCTCACCGATGGACTGTGCGGCGACAACACCTACTGCTTCACCGATGTTGACCAGATGGCCACGACCCAGATCCCGTCCGTAGCACATGCTGCAGACACCATAACGGGTCGAACAGGTGATGGCGGAACGCACATACACCTGGTCGATACCGGTCTCATCCATGACATCGACCCAGTGTTCATCAAGCAGGGTTCCCACCGGAATCGTGACTTCGTCGGTGAGGGGATTGAGAGCATCGGCGGCCAGCACGCGACCAAGTACACGTTCGCGCAATGGTTCCACCACGTCACCACCTTCAATAAAGGGGGTCATTTTCAAACCTTCAGTCGTACCGCAGTCGACTTCAGTGACCACCAGATCCTGGGCCACGTCCACCAGACGCCGGGTCAGGTAACCTGAGTTGGCGGTTTTTAATGCCGTATCGGCAAGACCCTTACGAGCACCGTGGGTGGAAATAAAATACTGCAATACATCCAGGCCTTCGCGGAAGTTGGCCGTAATCGGTGTTTCAATAATTGAACCATCCGGTTTCGCCATCAGGCCACGCATACCGGCAAGCTGCCGGATCTGGGCTGCAGAACCACGGGCGCCGGAATCGGCCATCATGAAAATGGAGTTGAAGGATCGCTGGGTTGTTTCATTGCCATCCTTGTCGGTCACAGTATCCACACCCAGCTTGTCCATCATGGCCTTGGCTACCTGGTCGTTGGTATGGGACCAGATATCCACCACCTTGTTATAGCGTTCGCCGTTGGTGATCAGTCCGGAAGAATACTGGCTTTCGAATTTACGGACTTCTTCCTCGGCCTTCTCGATAATCGCGGTTTTCTCGGCGGGCACTTCCATATCTTCCACACCGATGGAGACACCGGCGACAGTGGAATAATGAAATCCGGTATACATGAGCTTGTCAGCAAAAATAACAGCTTCCTTGAGGCCGAGACGACGGTAAGCAATATTAATCAGGTTGGAAATAGCTTTCTTGGTCATATCCTTGTCGACCATGGAAAACGGCATACCGTGCGGTAACAGGCGGGACAGCAACGCTCGGCCGACAGTAGTTTCAACACGGACCCTGTTTTCCTGCGGCTGACCGTCGTCATCGAACATGACTTCACGTATACGAGTGGTGACACGGGCATGCAACTCGACCACGCCGTTTTCATAGGCGCGATGCACCTCGTCAACATCCGCAAACATCATGCCTGTACCGCGCGCACCGGCAGATTCACGGGTCATGTAATACAGACCCAGGACTACATCCTGGGTCGGCACGATTATGGGTTCGCCGTTGGCCGGGGAAAGAATGTTGTTGGACGACATCATCAGGGTGCGGGCCTCCAGCTGGGCCTCTACCGACAGGGGTACATGTACAGCCATCTGGTCGCCGTCAAAGTCGGCATTGAACGCCGTACAGACCAGCGGGTGGAGCTGGATCGCCTTGCCTTCAATCAGCACCGGCTCAAAAGCCTGGATACCCAGTCGATGCAGGGTGGGGGCGCGGTTCAACATGACCGGATGCTCACGAATGACTTCTTCAAGTACGTCCCAGACTTCCGGGCCCTCGCGTTCGACCAGTTTCTTGGCGGCCTTGATGGTTGTGGCCAGACCACGGCGCTCCAGTTTGCTGAAGATAAACGGCTTGAACAGTTCCAGCGCCATTTTCTTGGGCAGACCGCACTGATGCAGCTTCAGTGTCGGACCCACCACGATGACGGAACGCCCGGAATAGTCGACGCGTTTACCGAGCAAATTCTGGCGAAACCGGCCCTGCTTGCCCTTGATCATGTCGGCAAGCGATTTCAACGGCAGGCGGTTGGTGCCGGTAATGGCGCGGCCACGGCGGCCGTTATCCAGCAGGGCATCGACGGATTCCTGCAGCATGCGCTTTTCATTACGGACGATAATGTCCGGTGCATTGAGATCCAGCAGCCGTTTGAGACGGTTGTTGCGGTTGATCACCCGGCGGTACAAATCATTCAGATCGGAGGTGGCAAAGCGGCCACCGTCCAGGGGAACCAGCGGACGCAGTTCGGGTGGCAGTACGGGCAACACTTCCATAACCATCCACTGGGGTTTGTTGCCTGATTTCTGGAAAGCTTCCAGGAGTTTCAGACGCTTGGACAGTTTGCGCAGCTTGGTTTCCGACTTGGTTTGCGGAATTTCCGCGCGCAGGGTGCTGACCTCGTCATCGATATCGATAGTGGACAAAAGCTCATGAATGGCCTCGGCGCCCATGCGGGCGTCAAACTCGTCACCGTACTGTTCTATGGCATCGAGGTAGCTTTCCTCGGTCAGCAACTGGCCCCGCTCCAGTTGGGTCATACCGGGTTCCACGACAACATAGGCTTCAAAATACAGCACTCGCTCGATTTCCCTCAGGGTCATGTCCAGCAACAGACCCATACGTGATGGCAGCGATTTCAGGTACCAGATGTGGGCCACCGGGCTGGCCAGTTCTATATGGCCCATGCGCTCGCGACGGACCTTGGACAAGGTCACCTCGACGCCGCATTTTTCACAGACAACACCGCGGTGCTTCAGGCGCTTGTACTTGCCGCACAGACACTCGTAATCTTTCACGGGTCCGAAGATCTTGGCGCAGAACAGACCATCGCGCTCCGGCTTGAATGTCCGGTAGTTGATGGTTTCGGGCTTCTTGACCTCCCCGAATGACCAGGACCGGATCTTCTCGGGTGATGCCAGACCTATGGTGATCGAGTCGAATTCCTCGACCTGGCCCTGCTGTTTCAATAAATTGAGCAAGTCTTTCAAGGTGTACCTCCTGAAGACAACGATGTATCCCGTGTGAATTTATATAAATGCGTCATGGTCTGTCCTAATCGTTCTGATCCAGTTCGATATCAATGGCCAGTGAACGGATCTCTTTCAGCAGGACATTAAAGGACTCGGGCATGCCGGCCTCCATACGGTGATCGCCATCGACGATATTCTTGTACATCTTGGTACGGCCGTTGACGTCATCCGACTTGACGGTGAGCATTTCCTGCAGCGTGTATGCGGCACCATAGGCTTCCAGGGCCCAGACTTCCATCTCTCCGAAGCGCTGGCCGCCAAACTGCGCCTTGCCGCCCAGCGGCTGCTGGGTAACGAGACTGTAAGGCCCGGTGGAACGGGCATGCATCTTGTCATCCACCAGGTGATTCAACTTCAGCATGTACATATAACCGACCGTAACCCGGCGTTCGAATTGCTTGCCGGTACGTCCGTCATAAAGCCAGCTTTGCCCGTCTTCATCCAGTCCTGCGAGTGCCAGCATGGTTTTGATCTCCTTTTCATTGGCGCCATCGAAAACCGGGGTCGCCATGGGCACACCGCCGGTAAGATTGCCGGCCAGTTCCTTGATCTCATCATCACTGAAAGATTCGAGATCTTCCATCTTGCCGCCGCTGTTGTAGATTTTATCGAGATACTCCTTGAGTTCCCGGCAACTGGCCTGGGCGTCGAGCATTTTCTGGATGCGCAGTCCAAGGCCCTTGGCTGCCCAGCCCAGATGCGTCTCCAGCACCTGTCCGACATTCATACGTGAGGGGACACCCAGCGGATTAAGCACCACATCCACCGGTGTGCCATCATCCATGTAGGGCATGTCTTCGACCGGGACGATGGTGGATATAACGCCCTTGTTACCGTGACGGCCGGCCACCTTGTCACCCGGCTGCATGCGGCGTTTTACCGCCAGGTATACCTTGACCATTTTCAGTACGCCGGGTGCCAGATCATCACCGGAGACCAGCTTCGCGCGTTTTTCCTCGAAGAGTTTGTCAAAATTATCTTTCAACTGTTTCAACTGTTCGGAGATCTGCTCCAGCTTCTGGTTGTGTTCGTCATTCTTCAGACGTATCTCGAACCATTTTTCCTTGCTGATCTCGGCCAGATAAGCCTTTGAGATTTTTGTATCCCGGGTCAGGCCGTTGGGACCGCCGTCCGCTACCTTGCCGGTGAGCAAGGTCTCGACACGCTGATAGATGCCATCTTCCATGATGCGCAACTGATCGTTCAGATCCTTGCGTACATTGTTCAGTTCGGATTCCTCGATTTCGAGGGCACGGGCATCCTTTTCCACGCCATCGCGGGTGAACACCTGTACATCGATGACCGTACCATTCATGCCTGAAGGTACTCGCAGGGAGGTATCCTTCACATCCGAGGCCTTCTCGCCAAAAATCGCCCGCAGCAGTTTTTCCTCCGGTGTCAACTGGGTTTCACCCTTGGGTGTCACCTTGCCCACCAGTATGTCACCGACGTTGACCTCGGCACCGATATAAACAATACCGGATTCATCCAGCTTGCCGAGCGCGCTCTCGCTGACATTGGGAATATCCGAGGAGATCTCTTCCGGGCCGAGCTTGGTGTCGCGGGCAACACAGGTCAATTCCTCGATGTGTATGGAAGTAAAACGATCTTCCTCTACCAGACGCTCGGAAATAAGAATGGAATCCTCGAAGTTGTAGCCGTTCCAGGGCATGAAGGCGACCAGCATGTTCTGGCCCAGCGCCAGTTCACCCATATCGGTGGACGGTCCGTCGGCCAGAACATCGCCCCTGGCGATCACGTCACCGGGCTTGACCAGTGGTTTCTGGTTGATACAGGTATTCTGGTTGGAACGGATGTACTTGGTCAGGTTGTAAATATCAACGCCTGCTTCGCCGGTGGCGATTTCATCCTCGTTGACCCGGACCACGATACGGGCGGCATCCACCGAATCGACGATACCACCATGTTCGGCGACCACGGTGACACCCGAGTCGGTGGCAACGATACGTTCGATACCGGTGCCGACCAGTGGTTTTTCCGCCCGCAGCGTAGGCACTGACTGACGCTGCATGTTCGATCCCATGAGTGCGCGGTTGGCGTCATCGTGCTCCAGAAACGGGATCAGGGCAGCGGCCACCGAGACGATCTGTCGCGGCGATACATCCATGTACTGCACCCGGTCCGGCGTATACATGGCGAATTCATTCATATGACGGCAGGAGATCAACTCGTCGGTGAGCTTGCCCTTGTCGTTCAGTGCGGCATTAGCCTGGGCAATAACGTAGTTACTTTCCTCGATAGCGGAAAGGTATTCGATATCTTCGGTAACGGTACTGTTAATAACCTTTCGATAGGGTGTTTCCAGGAAGCCGTATTCATTGGCGCGTGCATAGACCGCCAGCGAGTTGATCAAACCAATGTTCGGACCTTCCGGTGTTTCAATCGGGCAAACACGGCCATAATGGGTCGGATGCACATCACGTACCTCGAAACCGGCGCGTTCACGGGTCAGGCCACCCGGCCCCAGCGCCGAGATCCGTCGTTTATGAGTGACTTCCGAAAGTGGATTATTCTGATCCATGAACTGTGACAACTGGCTGGATCCGAAAAATTCCTTGATGACCGCGGACACCGGTTTGGCATTGATGATTTCCTGCGGCATCAGCCCTTCAGACTCGGCCAGGCTGAGTCGCTCCTTGACAGCGCGCTCGACACGTACCAGGCCGACACGGAACTGGTTTTCCGCCATCTCGCCCACGCTGCGGACCCGACGGTTACCCAGGTGGTCAATATCATCGATTGACCCCTTGCCGTTGCGTATGTCGATCAGGACCCTGACCACGTCGATAATATCCTGCTTGTCGAGCACGCCCTCTCCGGTGATCTCCTCGCGACCGACACGGCGATTGAACTTCATGCGGCCGACAGCCGACAGATCATAGCGATCCGGGCTGAAAAACAGGTTCTTGAACAGGTTTTCGGCAGCCTCCTTGGTCGGCGGCTCACCGGGACGCATCATGCGGTAAATTTCAATCTGCGCTTCCAGTGCATTGGTGGTGGTGTCCGCGCGCAAGGTATCGGATAAATACGGTCCCTGGTCGAGATCATTGATGTACAGCGTTTCAAATGTGAGTTCAGGGATCTCCAGCAGCTTTTCCAGCAACTCCGCGGTAATCTCGCTGTTGGCGGCACACAATAACTCACCTGTTTCGGTATCAACGATGTCTTTTGCAACCACCTTGCCGACGAGGTATTCGTCGGGAATATTGATCTCGGACAGGCCGGCGCTTTCCATCTCCTTGATGTGCCGTGCGGTAATACGGCGATCCTTCTCGACAATGACCTTGCCACGCCTGGTCTTGATATCGAATGAAACCGTTTCACCCCGCAGTCGCTCGGGAATGAAAGTATAGAAAATTTCTCCTTTTTTAATACGCACCTGATTGGTTTCGAAAAACAGGCTGAGAATTTCCTCGGTGTTCATGCCCAGCGCACGCAACAGGATGGTCGCATAGATCTTGCGACGACGGTCAATACGACAGTACACAAGATCCTTGGGATCGAATTCAAAATCCAGCCATGAACCACGGTAGGGTATCACCCGGGCGGAATAGAGCAGCTTGCCGGAAGAATGGGTTTTGCCACGGTCATGCTCGTAGAACACACCAGGGGATCGGTGCAGTTGCGAAACGATGACGCGCTCGGTACCGTTAATGACAAAGGTACCGGTATTGGTCATGAGTGGCATTTCACCCATGTATACTTCCTGTTCCTTGATATCCTTGACCACCTTGTTACTGCCGCCCGCGTCCTTGTCGTAGATCACCAGGCGAACCTTGACACGCAGTGATGAAGCGTAGGTCAGACCACGAAGTTTACACTCCTTGACATCAAAGACAGGAGTGCCCAGCTGGTAACTGACGTATTCCAGCGCCGCATTCCCGGAGTAGCTCTCAATGGGGAATACAGATTTGAACGCCGCGTGCAGACCCTTGTCCTCACGCTGCTCCGGGTCGACTTCTTCTTGCAAAAAACGCGCGAAGGATTCGACCTGGGTGGCCAGAAGATTCGGGACCCGCAGGATCCCTGGACGGGTCCCAAAGTCGTTACGAATTCGTTTCTTTTCTGTATATGAATAACCCATTAGTGTTTCTCACATGGTTTTGCATGGTGACACGGCGAGGTGCCCGGGAATTCTGACAACCGGATATGTATGTCCTGAAATGGACAAACAACAGACACCGGATCACCCGTCATTGCGGTAATCCGGTGTCTTACCCAGCTTGATTGACCTGTCAATCAAGGGGCCGGTTATTTGACTTCAACGGTTGCGCCGGCTTCTTCAAGCTGTTTCTTGAGGTCTTCAGCCTCGTCCTTGCCGGCACCTTCTTTCAGGGGGGACGGTGCACTTTCAACCAGCTCCTTGGCTTCTTTCAGGCCCAGACCGGTAGCGGCGCGCACAACCTTGATGACAGCAACCTTGTTGTCGCCGAATCCGGTCAGGATGACATCAAACTCGGTTTGTTCCTCGGCTGCGGCGGCAGCATCACCGGCAGGTCCCGCAGCGGCGGCCACGGCAACTGGTGCAGCGGCGGATACGCCCCAGGCTTCTTCCAGCTCGTTGATGAGTTCAACCAGTTCCATCACCGGCATTTGCCCCAGAGCTTCTTTAATTTCATCGCGTGATAATGACATTGTCTATCTCCTTAAATATTCAAACTATTAATAACAAGTGGTAAAAGTCAGGCTGCCTGTTCCTGGTCTCTTTTTGCCGCCAGCAGGCGTGCAAATTTAGCCTGCGGCTCCGCCACGGTGCGAACAAATTTCGACATCGGGGCCTGCAGCAGACCGAGTAACATGGCTCGTGCTTCATCGAGTGTCGGCATTTTGGCAAGACGCTCGATATCACTCGCATCCAGCAATCTGCCATCGATGGACACCAGCTTGACTACCAGTTTCTGATTGTCTTTGCTGAAATCTCGTATCACCTTGGCTGCCGAACCAGGCTCCTCGTTGGAGAAGGCCAGAAGCAAAGGTCCCACCAGGCTGTCACGCATGCATTCAAACCGTGTATCCTGGAGTGCTCTTCTGGCCAGCGTATTACGCACGACCCGAAGATAGACACCGGCTTCCCGCGCTGACTGGCGTAACTTGGTCAGATCGGCAACAGTAAGCCCGGTATATTCGGCTGCAATAGCGGTCGGAGCCCTGGAGGCAATTTCGGCTACTTCCTCGACAATCACCTTTTTTCGCTCAAGTGTTAACACACTGTTTCCTCCGTTAATTCGCTGCAGTCATTCGCTGATCCGTACAGAATCAGGTTCCCTGAACAAGCAACAGCATTTCTCATCACGGCGACCTTTTCTCTGGTAATCCATTGATTGGGTAACACCGTCTGCGCGGGTAACTGACCGGTTCGCACCGGATCGTACATTAAGCATGCATCGTTTGTGGATGATGCACCCGCGGTCTTTGACGTCTGACAGATTCTTTCTGCCAGTCCAAAGTCTGAAACCGGTAATCGCGTAAGTTCATGCGATTACCGCTGATTCAACACATTTCGTAATCGATCACAGGGACAGTGAACTCTGATCTACCAGAATTCCGGGTCCCATCGTCGTCGATAGACTTACTTTTTTCATATAAACGCCCTTGGCATTGCCGGGCTTGGCCTTGACCAGGTCACTGAGAAGCCTGTCCAGATTCTCTTTCAGGGCATCCACCTCGAATGAAACCTTGCCGATGGCGCAGTGAATAATGCCGTTCTTGTCGGTCCGGTAACGCACCTGACCGGCCTTGGCGTTCTCGACAGCCTGCTTGACGTCCTTGGTGACAGTGCCGACCTTGGGGTTGGGCATCAGACCCCTGGGACCCAGCACCTTGCCGAGCTTGCCGACTACAGCCATGGCGTCCGGCGTGGCGATAACCACGTCAAAGGCGATATCACCCTTGAGCATGGTCTCGGCCAGATCCTCGAAACCGACGACATCGGCACCGGTTTCGCGGGCGGCGTCGGCCAGCTCTCCCTGAGCAAACACAGCGACGCGTACAGTCTTGCCGGTACCCTTGGGCAGCACGGTGGATCCCCTGACCTGTTGATCGGACTTGCGCGCATCAACGCCCAGGTTGACGGCGACTTCCACTGATTCGTCAAATTTGACCGCGGAACATTCCTTTAATAATTGCAGCGCCTCGGTGACAGGATAGAGCTTGCCGTGTTCAATCTTTTCACGAATAGACTTGATGCGTTTTGAAAGTCTGGCCATTTACACACCCTCCGTATCGATGCCCATACTGCGGGCCGTTCCGGCAATGGTGCGAACAGCAGCATCCAGATCCGCAGACGTCAAATCCGGTTCCTTGGTTTTGGCAATTTCCTCGAGCTGGGCGCGGGTGACCTTGCCGACTTTTTTGGTATTGGGGGTCCCGCTGCCGCTTTTGACTCCGGCAGCTTTCTTCAACAGATGCGCGGCGGGTGTAGTCTTGCTGACAAAGGTAAAGCTCTTGTCCGAGAAAACCGTGATTACCACCGGTACCGGCAGGCCCTGTTCCATGTCCTGGGTCTGGGCGTTAAATGCCTTGCAGAATTCCATGATGTTGATGCCGTGTTGGCCAAGTGCCGGCCCCACCGGCGGACTCGGGTTGGCCTGACCTGCAGGCACCTGCAACTTGATATAAGTGTCTATCTTTTTAGCCACTTCAAACCTCCATTGGGTGCAAACGCCAGCTCACTGGTCTGGCTCCCCGGTTATGTATAACTTCAATACTCCGTGCCGTTATCAGCACCGGAGTATCACTTGTACTGCCTATTCTTTCGCGACCTGGCCGAATTCGAGTTCAACCGGGGTAGAGCGACCGAAAATCAATACCGAGACCCGCAACTTGCTCTTCTCGTAGTTAACCTCCTCCACCACACCGTTGAAATCGGTAAAGGGCCCGTCCGTTACCCGCACGACCTCACCCGGCTCGAACAGAACCTTGGGCTTCGGCTTGTCAACGCCGTCTTCCACGCGCTGTAAAATAGTATTGGCTTCACTGTCACTGATGGGCGCCGGTTTATCACTGGTGCCACCAATGAACCCGAGTACGCGCGGAGCATCCTTTACCAGGTGCCAGGTAGCGTCGTTCATTTCCATTTGCACAAGCACATAGCCAGGAAAAAACATACGATCGCTCTTGCGTTTCTTACCATCACGCATCTCCACCACTTCCTCGGTGGGAACCAGGATCTCGCCAAACTGATCTTCCATGCCACTGCGCTTGATGCGTTCCTGCAGGGAGCGCATGACCTGTGCCTCGTAGCCCGAGTAGGCGTGTACCACGTACCAGCGTAATGCCATGGTCAACCTCCACGTCCCATCAGGGAGCCGATTGACCAGCCCAGGAACATATCCAGCAACCACAGGAAAATGGCGACGATGACCACCATTAATATCACCAGCAACGTGGTTTGCAGGGTTTCCTGCCGGGTAGGCCAGACCACTTTCCTGACCTCCATCTGGGCATCCTGCAGGAACTCCCAGGAATCACGCCCCTTGCGGGTTTGCAAGGCGATGAATATCGCTACCCCGGTCGCCGCCAGCAAGGCCAGCACACGCAGCAGGGTCGACTGATCGCTGTAGACATAGAAACCGACAATGGCGGCCAGGATAATCAGTAAAGCGGCAAGCAGTTTGATTGTTTCCTGCATACCGTTAACCGTCTCAGCTTTGGAATTCATTTAACCTCTTGTATACCTTCTGACGCTTCGCTCAGGTGAATGGCAGGCCAGGAGGGAATCGAACCCCCAACCTGCGGTTTTGGAGACCGCCGCTCTGCCAATTGAGCTACTGGCCTAAAAACACAGCTATTAGCCATTAGCTATTAGCTATTAGCTATTAGTACTCTATCAATGCCTTACTCGATAACCTTTGAGA
>DGNS01000012.1 GCA_002389045.1 Thiotrichaceae bacterium UBA4486
AAATTCGCGGTTCAGTTTATTCGGTGCAATCACCGATTCGCCCTCAGCGATCCGGTAGCGATGCCGCTTGTGTTGTTTACTGACCAGGCCCGCTTCTTTCATCAGGCTGCGGGCCTTGTAGCGGCCCACCGCTTCGCCTTGTTGTTTCAGTCCGTGCGCCAGCTGCACGCCGACTCGTACTATGAATGTCACGGGCTAATTCCTTCAGCCGTTCCCGTTCGGGATCGACCCGTCGCGCCCGCTGGCGCCGGTAGTTGAGACTGCTGCGGGGCACATCAAAGACACGGAGTGTCGCTTTCCCGGTACCGCACTCTTAACTGCTCGATCATGGCAATGATCTCATCGAGTCTGACATCAAGAGCGCCGTAGCCTTTTTTAAAACGTCTTTCTCCCGTTCAATGCGCTTGATCTTCGCTTCCAGTTCCTGGATGCGCTGTTGCTCGGCGGTCAGTGCCCGGCTGCCCACCGGGGTGATGCCCTGGCGTTCCGCTTTCAGCTGGTCAACCCAGCGCCGCAGCGTGCTTTCGCCGACACCGACGGCCTGACTGGCTTCCGACATCTTATAGCCCTGGTCCAGGACCAGACAGGCTGATTCGTGTTTAAATTCCGGGGGGAAACGTCGTCGCTTTCTCATATTGTGTACCTCTTGTTGGGTGTATATTAACACCTATCAAGTGGTACGGATTTATTAGGCCACTACAAACCGAAATCGGGAACGCTGCGTCCGCCGAAGGCATCCAATGACACAGTATCTGCAACCATGAGCCCTTAACCGATGTTGAACCCAGCCCAATCGACCACTGACACCACCAGCGATGCCGAGTTGAGCCAACGAATGGCTGCTGGCGATACCGTCACCCTGGAGCGGGTGATGCGCCGCTACAATCAATCGCTGTATCGCGCCGCACGCAGCATCCTTAAGAACGAGCAGGAGGCTGAAGAGGCCGTGCAAGACGCCTATCTGAAAGGCTATCGCAACATCGGTCAGTTTCATGGCCAGGCCAAACTGTCCACTTGGCTGACCCGGATCGTCATCAATGAAGCCCTGATACGCCAGCGCAAACATCAACGCCGAGCGGCGATCATCCCCATCGACGTGAATGCCGCTGTGGATTCACCCACTGCCGAGGATGCCCCCATGCCAAACGCGACCTCAGCCAGCCCGGAGCAGGACGCCGAGCGCGCCGAAGTCCGTCGTCTGATAGAACGAAATATCGACAAACTGCCCGATGCGTTTCGTTGCGTGTTTGTCCTGCGGGCGCTCGAAGAAATGACCGTTGAAGAAACCGCGAACTGCCTGGGCATAGCTGAAGCCACCGTGCGGTCCCGTTATTTCCGCGCCCGGGGCCTGATGCGCAAATCCATTGCGCGTGAAATTGACCTCAATCACGAAGATGCCTTCAGTTTTGCCGGTGCGCGCTGCGACCGCATCGTCGCCGGCGTACTGGCGCGACTGGCGGGGGAGGCAAACAACGACCCTGCCGGGTCATGAATCCGCGCACCGGGGAACGCAGGGGCGGCTGGCTGGGCTGCATGGACGAAGCCCTTGCGCACCAGGATCATCCGCAAGAATTACGGCACTACTAACTGCAGGAGCAGTTGCGCACCCCCGCCCGAGGTTATTCGCCGTACCGGCGAACCTGGGTAGCCGGACACAACGCGTCCGCACCATTTCGGGAACGCGGCAGGCGCTCGTGTCATCTCATGGTCGGAGCCTTGCTCTGCATTGAGATACCACCGTCTGTTCAGCCCCTCAGGAGGGATACCATGAAAACACAAACGCATTCCACACACTCGACCCGCCGTTCCCGTTCGCTGGCCGGCACCATGGCCATCGCCCTGATCGTGTCTTTGCCTGCCGCGATGAGCGGTTGCGCCAGCACCGATGATGGCGGCCACCATCAAGCCAGTAGCTCCCAACAATCAGCACCCATGAACATGTTTGGCGGTGCGTCTTACCAGGGTGAGCCTGCCCTGGCGGTAACGGCTGCGCTGGTAAAAGCCGGCGGCGGCAGTGAAAACTTCAACTTTGCTAAAGCGCTGGTTTCCATGCTTGGTGAGGAAACCGTCAATGCCGAAGTTGCAAAATTGACTCGGCAATATAGTGAGGCAGAGGTCAACACCTTCATTGGCGGGATGGATTTAGCCATCAATCTCAGCCTCAAGCACGCCACTCAAGCCGGTGTCAGCTTGCCCGAACCCGCCCCGCTAAGCGGTGTTGAACTGGCCAAAACCCTGGTCACTGCCGGCACTACGCCCGATGGCACCTTCTGGAGCGGCTACCTCTTCGACAAGGCGGTTTCCAACAAGATTCATCAGCAGGTGATGGTGGATATCAACAACAGCGCAGGTTACGAAGCGGATCTGACAACCCACAAGATTCTCAACCAGGCGATGTATGACGTGGCTCAGGCGTTGGGTGTGAACCACGTAAAACTGGCCAGCTTGCACTAGGCACGGCGCTACGCAGTCCTGAGATTCACACGCAGGGCCGCGAGGCCTGATTAACAAGAGGAAATGAATATGTTGAATTACGCTTTGATCGCATTTGGAATCGCTGCCGTGGGTGGCCTGGTACTGGCCGCCAGCGTGTTACGCGACAAACTTGCCCCCTGGGCGTTGTCCGTGGCGCACGCTCTGCTGGGCGCCACCGGGCTGGTGCTGCTGATCATAATTCTGTTGCAGGGCTCCGCACCGCAGCAAGTCGTGATCGGCTTCGTGCTGTTGCTGGTCGCCGCCCTGGGTGGCTTCTTTCTGGCGTCATTTCATCTGCGGCATAAAATTCCGTCCAAGGCCGTGGTGGTCGTTCACGCCGGGGTGGCTGTTGCCGGTTTTCTGACCCTGCTCAGCCTGGCACTCTAAATAATGCGACACCCGCTGCACCCGGCGGTGGTGCATTTCCCCATTGCCTGCTGGTCACTGGCGGTGCTTGCTGACTTTGCCAGCCTGCACTTCGGCGAGGCGGCCTGGCGTTGGTCGGCAGGACTTCTGGCGGTGGGCTGTGGCATGGCGCTACTCGCCATGATGGCTGGTCTTCTGGAACTCCCAAAGGTACCGGAAGGCCCGCCACTGCGGGATACCTATTGGCACATGAACTTAATGCTTGCTGCGTTTACTCTATTTTCCATACGGCTACTCCTGGGCCAGGAGCAATTCCAGCCCATTGCGCCGAATCTGGCTCTATTGTGCGTGGATGCGGTGGGTCTCATCTGTCTGGTTGTTGGCGGCTGGCTTGGCGGTCGGCTGGTATATGGGCATGGTATCGGGCGGACTTGAAAGATCATATTTACTACCGTAAAAACATCTTTAACTATCCCGTTTTGCCGCAACACTGTCGCGGCGGGGATTACACCGATAATTTTTCCGCTACGCCTTCGGCTTCGCTGCAAATTTACGGCTGAAGGCAGGGTGTTATGTTTCTTGACAGCACCTATAGACAAGCGCTAACAATAGCCCTGTTCGAAATGAGGGTGTTATCATGCAAACGAAATTTTCAGAGGATGTCATTCCCTTGTCTGATCTCAAGGTTAACCCGGGCAAAGTCGTACACCGGGTGAACGATAGACACAGACCAGAGCTGTTGACCAGCAGAGGTAGAGGCGTTGCTGTCGTGCAAGACCTCAACGATTACGAAAAAACTGCCGAGGAACTTCGATTCATCAAGACTGTGGCCAAGGGACTGGCTTACATCCGGGAAGGCAATACCGTCACGCTGGCTGAGGCGAAGAACATACTCGGCACAGAGTAAGTAAATCATTATCGCTCGCTCTGCCCTGAGCGACCTCCAGGAGATTAAGGCTTATTACATTGAGCGGGGTGAGCCGGACATTGGTCAGGATTTTGTAAATGCCATATTGAAAAATGTACAGAGGCTGCGTGATCACCCGGACTCCGGCAGAAAGGCTCCCAAGTTTAATCAAGAACGCATCCGGGAAATTATCCATTCGCCATTTCGTGTGGTTTACCTGAGGAATGCATCCTCTGGGATTTAAGGGGTCGCCCATAAGTCGTTCTCTGTCAACAGGCCGAGCGCCATCATGGCGTTAACATCCCAAAAATATTATTTTGGTTGTTGTGATATGCATCCGATTTTTGATAGTTGAGCTACTTCAAAAGGAAGTGCTTCAGCCACCCATCAGGATCAAGGCTGGCAGCACTGCATTTGCAGACGTTGCTGCTGCCCCTGGCAAATCGTTGCCCCACAAAATAATCGGTACCCCCGCGTATCTAATGAATACAGAGTAAAGGACTGCGCGTCAGTCTCCTGAGAGCTTATGCGGAGGGCACTTCACTAAACCAAAATTAAAATCAGGCGATGGATATTCAGAGTACCGTGTTTTTAGCCATACCCCTTTCGATCTCATCACCTGATAAACCGTTATCCAAAAGCACGCGACACATCAAACAGGGTCTGCTCCTTCAGCATGTGATAGCAGGCACGAGTCAACTTGTTCGCAACGGCTTTTTTAGCCACCATCAACGGTACTTTTTTCGATTTACGTTGATAATAGCGTTTGATGACCGGATCCCAGATGGCGGCGTAATGGGCCGCTTCAATAAAGGCCATGGCCAGGTATCGATTCCCGTTTTTGGTGTTACCCTTGCCTTTGGATTTCCCATTGCTGATTTTATCTGAGGGCACACAACGCGCATACGATGAATAGTTGCCGACATTCGGGAAGCGTTCGATAGGGCCTGTTTCAAGGAGAATGGTCATACCCAATATCTTACCGATACCTGGCGCGCTTAATAAGCGCGCGTAGTGGTCGCTGCTTGTGCAGCTGTCCAATACAAAGGATTCGATGTCGGCAATTTGCGCATCGATTTGATGCTTCAACTGGAACGCATGTTGGGCCGCCAGCAAGCTGGCAGGTTCCGGAAAATAATGCGACAGCGCTTCCACCTGGAGCCGTTTGACCTGATAGCCGGTCAGGCGCCGGCCGGTGTGCCGGCCAATCAGACTCTGCAGGCTGAGTACCTGGGCTGTGCGTTGTTTGACCAGGAGTAATCGGCGCCGTAACAGGTCACGAACGAAGCGCATGGCTTTCGGATAGATGTACCCGGTCGGCAATATATTCAGTCGCAACAGGTGCGCCAGGAAGCGCGCATCGCTGGCATCGTTGGTATATTTAATGCCATTGTATTGCTGGATCGCCAGTGTGTTGGCCAGATGAACCGGATACCCTATGTCCATCAGGCCATCAACCAGCCAGTACCAGTTGTAGGTGGATTCCACGACGATGCCGGTGATGTCGTCCTGATAGGGCTGTAGATGTTGTTGAATGGCGTTCAAATCATTGGATAAACGCTTCTCGCTGACAGGCCTGTCGTTTTCATCTATCAGCGAAATCAAGCTGTTGTTGCTGTGCAGGTCTATTCCGCAGTAAAGTTGCATAAGTCGTCTCCTCAGTTGAGTGTAAGCCCATTCGAGTTTATCTCTGGATGCCTCTGCGGGGGGAGGCGACGACTTATGATTTTCAGAGTGAATAGTTTTTATTCACTCCGACCCCTTACCACTCAGACGTTTTTCTGCACCCATCTTTTATCTATGTGATGCCGTTTAATGATACCGTCTCTGGGATCCCTGGATACATTGGACGCGGGAAAAAGGTATTGCCATTTGAGATCAAACGCAGCATTTTTATATTTTCTTGCCAGGGCATAGGGTAAAAATACCTTGCCATAACCTCGTGCCAAATCATACTCATGCGTTATTCCTGTTTTCCTGATTTGATCTCGTAGCGGCTTGATCAAGGATTCAGGCAACACGGTTGTTCGTTGTTTGTTACCTTTACCTTCACGAACAATGATCTGGTTCATGGAAAAATCGACATCCAGTATCCGCAAACGACAGCATTCCATCAGTCGCAAGCCGCAGCCATACATTATTTTCGCCATCAACTGATATGTGCCTGTCATATTATCAATGATACGGACTGCTTCATCATGACTTAATACAACCGGAATTCTTATTGAACGTTTTGCATATGAAAACTGCAGTTCTCCCAAATCCATATTCAGAAATTGTTTATACAGAAATATTAATGCGTTTAAGGCTGTTCGTTGGGTGGCGGTAGATACGTGTCGCTCAACAGCCAGAAATGTCAGAAAAGCGTCCACTTCAGATGCTCCCATTTCCCCGGGATGTTTCATTTTATTGAATCGAATATAATAAGTTATCCAATACACATAGGTTTTTTCAGTGCTGTATGCCAATCCCTTTTTACGGATGAATAAACGGAGCCTGGGAATAAATCGTTTGGAACGGGAATCAATCAAGACAGGGATATCGTCCATGTATCATTACCTCATAAATAGCTTTCCTTGTTAGCCATGTATCATACGATCCAGCCTGTAAAAAGGACAACCGTCTGTAATGCTGACGACTAACAAATGCATCAAATTTCAAAACAATATCAAAAACAATGACTTGTTGGGCATAAAAAAGTCCGGATATAGAATTAACAGCCCGGCAGATAACGTGGCCATAGCCGCTTATATATGCACCTTTATTGAGCAGCAGGTAAGTGTATGATTAAATTAGAATTGAATGGGGTGTAAAGATTATGATCTCAGGAAATCAAGGGCCGAAAATAACGGCTATGGCCGTAAAATAACCTGTTAGCGGTCAAAGTCACTAAGCACAAAGTACGGGAGGGACTTCATTATGATCCAACGTTCAATACTATTCGTTACCGCGGCACTCCTAGCTGGTTGCGCAGCGCAGCAAGGCTATTATGGCCCCAATCCGCAGGCGCAAGCAGACCAAGCAACGGCAAATTTACGGAATATTGTTTTAGAACCACTTCGGAGATTTCAACGAGAGCAGCCGACTGATTGTAATTCTCAGAATTTGAAGCTTGCTGTCCTTTCAGCAAGAGAAGTTGAGAGCGTAGCAGATCAAAGATCGGAAACGCTTGTGGAATACAATCAAGATTCCGCAGATCTCGATTTAGAAATTGCAGATGTAGCCTTATCCGCAGGGTGTCTGGATACGGCCGAGAACATGTATCGCCACGTAATTGAGCGCTACATCGGTTTTGTGTACGCAGCCTACAGGCAACGAGCACAGATAGGCATTGAGGATGTAAGAACCAAACGGGCCTCCAAGGTACAATAAATTGAAAGTCAAACCTAAAGCGCCAAGGTTCCATGCTCTCTGGGAAAAAAGAGTAGGGAAGACGATTCTCATAATGAAACGATCCTGCTGGCAGAGACTCCGCCAACAAGATGGCAACCTAATACCATTAGACCTGGAAAAGACCCCACTGAATAAAATAGGGCTAGACACACATGTTGAAGCCGCAGTCATAAGACAAGCAACGGAACGAGTAAAGATTACAATCTATAGAAAGGATCCAAAAGATGCGCCGACCGAAATCAACACTGACAATTATTCAGTGCATGAAGGGCTACCATCTAACTTGGACGTAAACGAGATGATTGAAACTGCGTCTACCGCTCCAGATCCGAACTTCTGGCGCTACGTTGAAGATCATATTTTCATTGTTAAGGATAATCCAGGTAATGATCATTGGCTTGAAACCCTACCCAGAAACGTTGCTGTCCTCATCCAGGGGATGAACTATTGACCGCTAACAACTGTATCAAGTTCGACGCCGATCTTCGATGAATAAAGTGGACACATATACCTAACTCAGGAGGTGTCCTATGAAAACAGGCCGCATGAAGAAAACACGTTACAGTCATGAGTTCAAGGTGACGGCGGTCAAGCTGGCGAATCATCCGGATGTACTCACCCAGGATGTTGCAAAATCCCTGAACATTCACCCCTTCATGTTATCGCGTTGGAAGAAAGATTTTCGTGAAGGTCGATTACCGGACTGTGTCAAGGAGGAAGGACTAATGGCCAGCATTGAAGAACACAAACGGATACGTGCACTGGAGAACCAGGTGTCCCGCCTGAAGATTGAGAATGACCTTTTAAAAAAAGCTATTCAATTCGATTTGGACGAAAAGCAGCGGTCTTCAAGCTGATCCATCACCTGGCAAGGCAAGGAGACTACCCGGTGGCGTATTTATGCAAACACTACGATGTATCGCGCAGTGGCTATTATGCCTGGCTGAATCGGCCGACGAGTTCCAGGGACATGGAGAACCGAACATTGGTCCGACACATACAGCGTATTCATGAGAGCAGTCATGGGACCTACGGCAGTCCGAGGGTGACGGTCGCATTGAATCAACAGGGCCTATCCTGCGGTGAGAATCGGGTGGCCCGGTTGATGCGGGAACAGCGCATCGTCGGGAAGGTGCATACCGTCTATCGGCGCCATCGGGGCACGGATCGGTTCTTCCAGAGAATTGGCAATCTGAGACTCAGACAATCTGAGCCCACCGCAGTCAACCAGGTCTGGTCCGGTGACATCACTTATTTGAAACTACACAAGCATTATTATTATCTGGCGGTGGTCATGGATGTGTATTCCCGCAAAATCATCAGTTGGTCCCTGGGCCATCAGCGCACGGTGGATCTGACACTGGCAGCATTACACAAAGCAATCCGTCAACGAAACCCGGATGCGGGACTGATATTTCATTCTGATCGCGGGGTCGAATACGCATCGTACCGCTACGAAGGAACGCTCAGTCAAAACGGGATCCGCCCCAGCATGAACCGCCCGGGCCATTGTGTTGACAATAATGCCCACGTGGAATCGTTTTTCCATACCATTAAAGCTGAATGGTTAAAAGACAACCCCTATCAGACATTTAAAGAACTGAAAGAGACGATTCAATACTATATCCAAAGATTTTATAATCGAACCCGTCTGCATTCCGGGATCGGATATTATTCTCCCAATGACTATGAGAAAATGCATTCGTGAAACAGTGTCCACTTTTGCAGGGGAAGATCACGCGCTAAAGCGCGCGCCTTATACGAACCGTTAGGCGTGATCAGGCTATGAACGTAATCGGCGACAAGAATTGCTGTCATTGTAACGAGGCAATAAAGGCTTTGGACGGGGTATTGGCTGTTTTCTCTGGTAAACAGATCGTATGTGAATACTGCGGGAACCTGGTCGTTTTTGATAAACACCGGCGGTGGCTTGCTCTCGGCGCAACACTAGTTGTCATAATTGTACCGACAGTTTTAGCGTTCAATTATCCGGACACTTTCCTCAATACCAGGATCATGTATCTGAAATACTTATTGGCTGTGCTTGTGTTCTTCGCCATTAACGGTACCAGCCATGTTAAAGACGCCTAACAAGGGCGATGGAGTCAGACGCTTGACAGCTCGGCCGCTTCGCTGCCGCTCCGCTCGGTCGCCGTCAAGCGCGGCTCATCGCCAACGTTAACCATCCGAAAAAGTACGAAGCATGGATGAAATAGAGAAAATCATAAGCCGATACGATGAAGAATACGTAGGGCAAAGCTTACGATCACTCGATGACATAAATAGGTTTACCGGAACTTTTGTTAGGGATGTAGCAGAGATTTATGACTGCATTACTAGGATTCGGAATATTGATCGAAACCCTACAGGTTTCAGTTTAGAAGATGCGCCAATTTTGGGGTTGCTAACCAGGGTATGGAAGCTGCTCAAAGAGATAGTAACTTACTACGAGCAAGATAATGCTGAAATTTTAAGTATTCTAGAAAGGCCATTAATCGAAGCCGCGGTGACAGCAGAATATCTGCTAATGAGCGATTCAGATGTAATTAAAGATTACAGAAAGTGCTCGTACAAAGACCGATTGAGGATACTGCGTGAACTCAAAGAAGGCTCTCGATTCTTTGAGACAAAGGCAGGAAAACGACTGCTCAAATCTGTACAGGAAAAGATGGATCTAGAGGGCTTCTCAGAAGACGATTTCAAAGACCAAAAGAAAAATCGATGGAGACTTCAGGGCAAGACATTCTTCGATATTTTCAAAGAAATTACAGACGAGGATCTATATAAATACACATACGGAATAATGTCAGAATCAATACATGGATCGTGGAGCGAATCTATGGATTGGTGTCTTCAGAAGAATGAAGACTCTACTTTTTCCGTATACCCGTTCTACCATGAGGCTGATGTCAGATATATATGTCCGACACTCAAATTTTGTAATGAGTCATACCGGCTCTGGTTAGAACGAATTGATTGCCTAGATGAGAATATGATCAATGTCCTCGATTGGATCGAAAGAGTAAACAATAGAATATTCATGATATTCGATCAAAAATATGACGGGCCAAATGGTTAACAAAGCGCTGCTAGGGACAAACCTACGCTTCGCTTCGGTTTGCCCCAGAGCGCGGCGTTAGGCAGCTTACTAACCATGTCGCTATTCTCAAAACCAATCGCAACTATCGATGTTGCAGATCTCCAAGAACTGCTTGACGAACAAGCAATTGAAAATGTCCGCCTTGAATTCAAACGAGAAATGCCGTCCAAGAATGAGTTGCTGAAAAAACTGAGTTCCTTTGCCAATACTTATGGGGGGTGGTTGCTCATAGGAGCGGAGGAAGACGGCGCGGGCCGATTGAACGCCTTGCCAGGCATCCCCCCGATAGCCGGGCTAAAACAGAGGATAGTACAGTGGTGTTTTGACAATATCGGCCCACCTATCGACATTGAAGTATCCGATCCAATCCAAATGGATGACTCGTCAGACGAAAGTGTATATGTCGTGTTTACACGGGAAAGTGAGCGCGCCCCACATTTCCTGAACAAAAGAAAGGGCATATTTGTCCGCACTAACGAGTTCAGCCAACGATACGAACCACAGTTGGCGACAGTCGATGAAATTTTGCGTTTATCGGATCGTCGGAAGCGACTAACAGAACGAAGAGAAGCCCTATCCAACAGAGCAAAGGAACGATTTCAATCATTCGAGGAACGCTACTACTCAGAGCATGGGCAGAATCCAAATGGCCTAGGAGCGTTTCTTTCGATGATTGTCACTCCACGATATCCCACAGAATCTCTTTTTGATACTTCTCGTCTTAATACAATTGTCCAACAGATCCAGATACCCTGGAGGCAGGTTGGCTTCCCAAGAATCACTTTGGGTGTAGTCACTCAGCATGAAAGCGTGTTAGTTCTTCGACCTGGATCCAGCTTTTCACTGCTGGAAGCAAATATTTGGGGTATGACGGCATACGCTTCCGAAATTGAGATTGCAATCGGAGCTGACCGACCGGAGCGTCGCTCTGTTGGTATACACCTAAACCACTTTGTTGGGCAGCTATTAGTATTTGCTGAGCATTGTTGCCAATTCCTGAGAGAAGGGGGGTTCACGGGAAGTTTGTCAGTAGACGTCGAGCTACACAGAGTTCGTGGTGTCCCATGGATCTATTTTCCCATGCAGCTTGCGGAGGAGGGTCCAAACTCGACGCTTGATGACAATATCTCTATCAATCTTGAATTAACGGCATCGCAGCTTATCGACGAGCGGGACAACTTCGTAAAGAGGTTACTGCGTGAGGTTCTTTTTTCCTTGAATTGGTTCGAATTGGTGTCGACGGAGGAAAACTTACAGCAACTCGTTACCGCTGGATACGAATACAATTTTTGGAATGTGGATGGTTAACCTCATGTGGCGAAAGCTGCCTAACCAGCGCATGAAGTGCGCGCCTGCGGCGCCGGATCGCCCTTCGGTCGGCCGCTTATGCGTGCGTTATGTTGCAAGTAACTCCGCTGATATTATTTGAGGTATCAAAATGGAAGCACTAATAATCATAATTTTGTTTATCTTAGGTTTTGTGGTATTTGCTGCATTTCGTGGCGTTAAGCCTGAAACGAAAACAGATTCACAGCTACAATTTCTCTATGAGCGATCCTTGGAATCTGGACAATTTGGGGCAAGTGACAGGGAGAAGATTGAAAAAGAGATGAAAAAGCGCGGGTTATTTAGTGACAGTAACACTCCTGCGCACGAGTCTTCTTCTGAACCACACCTTACACAACTGAGTGCAACGAAACTTCGTGAGTCAGCTCGTAGTGCTTATGAAGAAGGCTGGAAGATGGCTAAGCAAAAATGGGGCAATGATGATGGTAAGTGTCATCAACACGCATTGACGACAGCATTACTTCGTCGTTTACAGTCTGAACCTGGAGCCCCAGAAATTTCTGAAGAACTAATTAATACACTAAATTTCGAGACAATTCCATTTAACTCATTACAGCCTGAGGAAGGGAAAGATGCTATTTGTGAATATATTGTATGGCGTGAATATCCGAGTCTTGCAAACGTCTCATTAATTCAAAATGCAATAGATTTACTGAAAGAGAGAGGATTTATTGATGATGTATTAAAAGACACAAATAAGGAATCTCTTGACTGGCTACCTTGGGCAAAATTACTTTAATTTGGCCACTGTAACTATAGTAATGAAGAATATTATGCAACATAACCAGTGGCTCAAGCACGACGCGCGAAAAGCGCGCGCGTCTTAGCCGAGCCGTTATGTGTATCCTAAACTTCCTGTAGACCTAAATATTTTACGAATGGCTTGAAGTCCTTATCGGAAAAGAGAAGCGGGAATTTTTGTTCAATGCAAAAAGAAGCAATAATGACATCTGCTGTTTTACGAACAGTAATTCCTCTTTTCCGTAAAGTACGGAAATTCTCTGCGCTTTTTATGGCCATATTTTTGCCAAGCATTTCAAAAACAGTCAGATCATCGAATAATGTCCTGGCTGTTTCATAATCCTTGTCACGCCTGAAACCTTGCAAAACTTCAGTCAAAATCAAATCTCCAACTGCAACAGGTTCCTGGCCCAGGGTGTCATCCAGCGTATCCGTTTGTTTGCTTGCAAGTCCTGTGAAATAGTCAATCCAAACGCTGGAATCCACCATAATCATGACGCGGATCTCATTTCATCTAAGTCGCCGGTCCACTTGAGTTCACCGCGAAAATTCTTAATATTCTCCTGCTTTTTTAGCCGGATCAAAGTCTTAAGGCCAAGTTCAACGGCTTCTTTTTTGGTTTTTACGCCTGTTGCTTTCAAGACATCTTTCATTAATTTGTCATTAATCTCGATATTGGTTCGCATTTTAATCCTCAAAATGTATAATTTAGGCAATGTGTACACATAATAATATATATACACATAACAAGTCAATCAAGCGGAAATAAATGCGCCGCCCAGTTAACTCAGCCGTTATAAATACTTTGCCTGGAGACGATTTGAAAATTTCTAGACACCACCTATCTGTCGCACTCTGCTCGGTGGTTGCAGTGGTGTTCGTTTGGATTAGCTTTGTCACCACGAATTGGACGTGGTTTACGCGATCAGGCTCAGTCATCGTCATACTGGCTATTGTTACTGAGTACCTGCCAACCCTAAGAGAGGGGAATGTCCAAAACACCAAGTTCTGGACTCAGCAAGAGGACCATTCCTCAACCCGAGTGGCGGCCTATTTGGTAATGATCGGAACTGGAATTTGGGGCTTTGGTGACTTGGTGGGCGAGCTGGTCTGAGAAATTTATAAAAATTCGCGTCACGCGGATTCCCTTTACGCCGCTTCTCTCTGTAAAGGCCACCGCTGCGCTCCGCGTTATGTTTCAAGATAGTCACCGGATTCTGCTTGAATAATACTCCATTGGAGTATATTATTGCCTGATGATAACTGTTGCCGGGACAAGGATGTTTCAAAGGAAAGTGGCCCGGTTACTGACTGAGCAGGAACGAGAAGATTTGGTCACTTACCTCGCCGCGCATCCCAACACAGGAGTGATTATGGAAGGAACAGGAGGTATCCGCAAACTGCGCTGGGCGCGAACGGGTGGCGGCAAAAGTGGCGGGCTCCGGGTTATCTATTATTTTCATGACGAATCGATGCCACTATATCTGTTGACGGCATTTGGCAAAAACGAAAAGCCCAATCTGTCGAAGGAAGAAAGAAATCTTCTTGCGAAAGCCGTCAGAGAATTGGTGGCCTTCTGGAGGCAAAGAAATGAGCAAAGCATACACTGAAATATCGGCGGGTCTGAATGATGCCATTTCCCATGCCAAGGGAAATAAATCCAGGGCCAAGGTGCATCGTCCTGAACCAATCGATGTTAAAGCCATCCGGGAAAAAACCGGTATGAGTCAGCAACGCTTTTGTGCCACATTCGGTATCTCGCTGGGAACGTTGCGTCATTGGGAGCAAGGCCTTAGAACCCCGAGAGGCGCAGCACGGGTGTTGCTTAGAGTTGTTGATAAGAACCCAAGAGCAGTCATCAAGGTGTTAGCAGAATGAAACATAACAAACCCATCCAGCCGACCAAAAAGCGGTGCGGCTGATGGGCAACGTTATGGATTGTATGTATTTAAGAGAAGCTCATCTATGACAATGATCACAAACATTCAGCACTTTCTGGATGAAGAAGGAGATATACCAGAATTACAACGGAAGCACTGGATTTGGTCACCTATTTAATCTCGATAATCGAGGTAGCGACGACAGATGACGAAGGAGATGTCGAACTCGATGAGATACAGTGCCGCAAGTTGGTAAAGGGAAGGCGGTGCCCCGGATATATCGAAGTAATTCTGATTCCGGATTCGACTGAAATTGAATGGCAGTGCGAGGTATGTAGCGAAGATGGCGTTATTTCGGGTTGGGAAGGGACGAAGTGGGATAAGCGAGAATATGCCCTCCACTAAGGAACTGAGGTGAATTAGAGAGGAGAATTAGGGTCAAATCTTGACCCTTAATTTTATCTTTTTTCTTAGCCAACTGAAATAATGAATAGCGGTAGTTATGACTATGCTCGGCGAGGGCTTCAATTCCACGCGTATACCGACAGGTGATATCGACATCCATGTAACACATGGGGGCGCCGGCGACCCGCTTTTGCTACTTCACGGCTATCCACAAACCCATGTCATGTGGCATGCGGTCGCCCCGCAACTCGTCAACCGGTTTCACGTCATCTGCCCGGATCTGCGCGGTTACGGCGACAGCGACAAGCCGGCGGGGAGCACCGATCATTCCACCTATGCCAAACGAACCATGGCCCGTGATATGGTCGAGGTCATGCGATCGCTGGGATACGCTGCGTTTTTTGTTGCCGGCCATGATCGCGGCGCGCGGGTGACACATCGCATGGTACTGGATTACCCGGATGCAGTCAGGGCGGCCTGCGTCATGGACATCGTGCCCACGGCCTACATGTTCGAGCATGTGGACCGTAACCTGGCGGAAGGCTATTACCACTGGTTTTTCCTGATCCAGCCGGATGCTTTACCCGAACGCCTGATCGGCGCCGATCCGGCCTACTACCTGCGCGAGAAGCTGCGGCGCTGGAGTGCCGGCGGCGCGCAATTCAACCAGGCCGCTATTGCCGAATACATACGCTGCTTCAGCGATCCGGCAGCAATTCATGCCAGTTGCGAGGATTACCGCGCGGCCGCGACCATCGATCTTTTACACGATGCCGGGGACAGGAACCGCAAAATCCAGTGCCCGCTGCTGGTGCTCTGGGGCAGGAAGGGGTTTGTTCATCGTAACTATGACGTCATGGCCGTATGGCAACAGTACAGCACGCGACTTGAGGGCAGGAGCATTGACTGCGGCCATTTTCTCCCCGAAGAAGCACCGGACGCGGTCCGTGACGAGATGCTGCGTTTTTTCCGGTCCCGGTGATGGAAGACTTGATAAACTCCTGCAGGAATTGGTGTATTCACGGCTTTGGGCCGGCGTAATTCAAATATATCCACCTGTTCAGCTGCATACCGAACCATAAAAACCGGCCGTTAACCAATGCAATATTAATCGCGCGTAAACTTTATTAACTGTTCCATCTATCCCATGAAATGCCTCGTCATAATTGCACACCCGGATTCCGGCAGCCTGTGTCATTCCCTGGCTCGCGTTGCCATACAAACCCTGACTGATGCCGGCCACGAGGTAGTGATCGATGATCTCTATCAGTCCGGCTTTATACCTTCGCTCACAATCAATGAACGTAAAACCTATTATGATCCGCCGTTTGACTCCTCGGCCATAGAATCACGGGTGGAGAGTTTACGCTCCACCGAAGCACTCGTACTGGTGTTTCCCGTCTGGTGGTTTGGCTTTCCCGCCATCCTCAAGGGCTGGTTCGATCGCGTCTGGGCGCCCGGTATTGCCTATGACCACGCCACGGACCTCGGGCCAATCAAGCCCCGGCTGCATAACCTGCGGCGGACAATGGCGATTACAACACTGGGATCACCGTGGTGGGCGGACCGTCTGCTATTGTGGCAACCTGTGAAACGGGTGTTGAAAACGGCTATCCTTCGCACCTGTGCGCCTGAATGCCGGTTCGAAATACTGTCACTCTACAAGGCGGAGCGCCTTACTGTCCGGGAGGTTGATGTGTTCACTTCGCGTATTCATAAAAAGCTCGGCAAATGGCGGATTTGAACAGGTCAAATATCTGCTTTTCTCGATTGTTACTCTCTATCCCTGTCGAAAACAGTTCAGCCATAATTATGCGAAGCAAAAGAAAATAAATTAATTGGCCGGATCTAGATTATACCACCTGCTTTTCGAGAGTCTTTCTTTGCTGATTTAACGAGGAAAAAATTATGCAACACTGGTTGTTTCTTACTGTCGCCATCGCTCTTGAGGTCGCGGGCACCACTTCGATGAAGTTGTCCGAAGGCTTTACCAGGCTTACTCCTTCGGTGCTTATTTTCCTGTTCTATGCCGCTTCATTTGTGGCGCTGACCTTTGCGTTGAAAAAAATCGAGGTCAGTGTTGCATATGCCGTCTGGTCGGGTGTCGGCACAGCCCTGGTCACGGGAATCGGTATTTTGTATTTTCGGGAATCAGCCACGGTTTTCAAGCTTGCCTGCATACTGCTGATCATTGCCGGTGTAGTGGGACTCAGTCTCACTCAGGCCGAACACTGAACAACCGGCATAAAACGGCTGCATGCGACTTCATTCCCGATGCGAAACGTGACTATCGGCTAATATATTGAAATGAATCCGGAAATCAGCCCGGGTTGCAATGAGGTCTGGATAACGTAAAAATGTGTATATCTATACTTTCTGAAATATCGCTATAGATAAAGCAGGAAGTGCCGGCTTACACCCGGGTATTACCGCAAATGAAAACGATTCTTTATTTCTCATATGGCTCCAATATGTCTACGCCCCGACTCACACACAGGGCTCCGTCGGCACGGGCCATAACTGGTGCGAGGCTGCACGGGCACCGGCTGATGTTTCACAAGAAAAGCAGTGACAACTCCGGGAAATGTGATATTCAGCATACGAATAATGACATGGATTTTGTATATGGTGTCGTTTTTGAAATTACAGTCACTGAAAAAGCTGGATTGGACAGAATAGAGGGCGTGGGGATCGGCTACGATGAGAAAAATGTTGCAGTTCACACTCATCAGGGCGAAATACTGAATGTCGTTACTTACTATGCTATAAACATCGATCCTGAACTGAAGCCGTATGAATGGTACAAGGAGCATATAGTTCGCGGAGCTTGCGAACATGGATTGCCCGCTGAGTATGTCAACACAATTACAGCCATTGAGTCCATGCCAGACCCGGACACATCCCGGCATGAACGGGAGCTGTCGATTTACCGGCAACATGTACAGGGAAGGAAGTAAATATGATTACTCCGTGACAAATTTGAGCAAAGGCATCATTACCCGGCCACCCCACCTTAATCGACGGAAAAACCGTAAATATGAATATGGCTGGATACTGCCAGCTCCATTATTGGCCCGGTTGTAATCAGGAGATTATTGCTGTTCACCCCACCAGGCCATAAATTCCTCGAAATCGATTTCATTGTTATGGTCTGTATCGATTTTATCGAATCCTTTTTTAAGTTCTTTTTCGTCAATTTGAAAGCCGATATCGCTGATTAGGCGGGCAAATTCCGAATAATCCAGGACACCGTTTTTCTTGCTGTCAAAATTATTGAAATACGTCAGGATATCTTCGAAATCGCGATCACTCATATCAGGTCCTTTATTATCAATGGGTTACTGTCAGGATCCACAAGGGCAAATTCTGCGTTTTTATGTTCAATATGTCTAGCTTATTATGAAATAAATCAAATCTGCAAAGCCTGATTACCGGCGGTTTCCGAGTGCAAACGATTCGAGGTAAGACGCGGTGCCGGGGTAATCAGGTAATATTGTTCTATCCAAAGGAGCTAACTGTGAGAACTCTGGTATTCGTGCTCGTCCTCGGCGGGATTATGACAACCGGCATTGCTGCTGACGAAAGCCCTTACAAGGGACAGGAGATGCGCGGTATCAAGTCGCTGTCGCAACAGCAAGTCGATGGTTATCTCAACGGCAGGGGCATGGGCTATGCCAGGGCGGCTGAACTCAACAATTATCCCGGCCCGCTGCATGTGCTGGATTTAGCCGATGAGCTTGGTCTCGACGAGGGGCAAATCAGCAGGACCCGGGCAATTTACGGGTCAATGAGATCACGGGCGATCACCCTGGGCAAGCAACTATTGGAAAAGGAGCAGGAACTGGATCGGATGTTTGCCAACAGCGAAATAGACCCGGAGACGCTGAATACGCTTGTTGCTGATGCCGGAATGATCCGGGCGAAAATCCGCTATGTGCATCTGCACGCACATCTTCAGCAAAAAGCAGTGCTTGGCAAAAATCAGGTTGAACTGTATAACCGGTTGCGCGGTTATACAGCCATGCAGGATCGGCCACATCATCATGAGCATTGATACAGGACCCGGCAGCACCTGTGAGCGGAATCCCATGCCCTGATACCGGGCCTTTGTCATTGCCTGCGAGCGAATTCATGACCATCGAATACAAGATCAATAGCCCGATATCGACTGATCAGTTCATCACTTTATTGCGCGAATCGACACTCGGTGAACGCCGGCCGATAGATGATCGCGCGTGCATGGAAGGCATGGTTAATAACGCTAATCTTATGGTGACAGCCTGGCATGACAAGGAACTGATAGGCGTTGCCCGCTCAATGACGGATTTTCACTATGCCTGTTATCTCTCCGATTTGGCGGTACACAGGAATTATCAAAAACGTGGTATCGGCAGAAAATTACAATCCATCACCCGGGAAAAACTTGGTCCTGTATGCAAGCTGATCCTGATTGCCGCCCCCGCCGCAAATTCATACTACGAGCATATCGGGTTCACCAATAATCCAAGGTGCTGGGTGCTTGAACGTCAACAGAGGATCAAGGACTGACGCGCTGCTCCAAACAATCCTCATGAGGCGAGTTTAATTATCCGGTTATCTGGCGAAATCGGCTTTACTCATGCAAAATGTCCGCGCTTTAGCCTGTTTGCTTCACCGGCCATGCCACTACAGAGAATTACCATGAACGATAATCGACAACCCGACTGGGATCCACGATCCGCCGACGTGCTGGGGGATCAGCGCGCCGCCTATGATGATATGCGCGAACGCTGCCCTGTTGCCCACAGCGAAACCATGCACTGGTCGCTGTTTCGCCATGAGGACATCAGCCGCGTACTCGGTGATCACGAAACATTCAGCAATGCGGTGTCCCGGCACCTCTCCGTCCCCAACGGCATGGATCCCCCGGAACATTCGGCATACCGGCGTATTATCGAGCCCTATTTCACGGCGGAACGCATGCATACCTTCGAACCTCGCTGCCGGGAAATTGTCGTTGAGTTAATGCGGGACGCATGTGCGCGCCACGAACCGGAACTGATGCACGGCTTTGCGCTGCCATTCGCGGTGCGTGTGCAGTGCGCCTTTCTCGGCTGGCCGCAGTCCTTGCATGAACCGCTTACTGACTGGACCCGCAAAAACCAGCGCGCGACTCTGGCCCGGGACCGGCGCGCGATGGCGGAAATCGCACACGAGTTCGAGAGTATCATCGACGAGATGCTGGAGACCCGTTACCAGGCCGGGGCGAACCCCGATGACGACGTCACGGCCGCGCTGATGCACGAGAAGGTTTGGGGCCGGACGCTGAGCAACGAGGAAATTGCCAGTATTTTGCGCAACTGGACCGTAGGTGAAGTCGGCACCATCTCCGCGTCAATCGGCATCCTGTTGCACTATCTTGCTCATCACGTTGATGTGCAACAGCAGCTACGCGGACAACCGGACGCCCTGCCGGCGGCCATCGACGAGATCCTCAGGCTGCACGGCCCCCTGGTGGCCAATCGCCGCATCACGACCCGCGCGGTGGAGATCGGTGGGCGGAAAATCGAAGCCGGCGAGCGAATCTCGCTGATCTGGATTTCCGCCAACCGTGATGGCCGGGTTTTTGAGGATCCGTACCGTTTTCGACTCGACCGCGATCCGGACAAGAACCTGCTCTATGGCGCAGGCATCCATGTCTGCCCCGGCGCGCCGCTGGCGCGAATGGAGTTGCGCGTGGTCATGGAAGAACTTTTCAAACACACGACCTTGATCGAGCCGGTGGCTGGCAAATTGCCGGTTAATGCCGTTTACCCTGCGAGCGGCTATTCCTCGCTGTTTCTGCGCTTGCAGGGAAGCGGCGTATAGTATTGCTTGAAGTACTTGAGACGGCACTCAGCAGGAATGCCTACAGTAATTTCAGTGATCATGCCTTGCTACAACGCCAATTGGCGGCAATTGCCGGGCACGGTTTTGAATAATGCGGCGGGTTTCCGGTTTTACGCCAGGGTTTTTGAACCGGTCTTAGATGACAGAACCGGCAGCATTGCTGCCGACACTATCATGCCGCGGTTGCCATGCAGGCTCATTCCGCAGTAGAGTTGTCCGGGTTGTTTGCTCAGCCGGGTACGGTTCAGGTTTCGGGCCTTCGCGTGAGGCGAAATACGTGATTATTCGATTACCTGACTATCTACTATTATTTCAGGGATACCCTGACTGATTTTATACCGGAATTTTCAGGGCACGATAATGTAACGAGACTTTCAATTTTCTTCTTTTGGCAAGCACCTGTGTGCCTGCCAAAAGACGGTGCCCCTGGAATAATCCGGGGTTCCCCGATCGGAGATAACATATGACAACTGCACTGGTTACAGGCGCCAACCGCGGCATCGGCCTCGAATTCTGTCGCCAGCTCCGGGCACGTGGCGACAGCGTCATTGCGGTTTGCCGCAATGCCAGCAAGGAACTCGAAGCGCTGGATGTGCAAACCATCGATAATATTGATGTCACCGATGTTGCCTCCATGGCGACGCTGGCCAATGACCTGATGGGGAGTCAAATTGATATCCTCATCTGTAATGCCGGCATCATGCTGAATGAGTCCATTGGCGACATGGATTTCGACAGCGTCCGTGAACAGTTCGAGGTCAACGCACTGGGCACGCTGCACACCGTGACCGCGCTGCTGCCCTTGCTGGCCGATCCCTCGAAGATTGCGCTGATCACCAGCCGCATGGGTTCCATTGGCGACAACACCTCCGGCGGCAGGTACGGCTACCGCATGTCAAAGTGCGCACTGAACATGGCCGGCGTCAGCCTCAGTCACGATTTGAAACACCGCAATATCAGCGTGGCCATTCTGCATCCCGGACACGTGCAGACCGACATGACCGATCATCATGGCAATATCACCGCGGAGGAATCCGTGCGCGGTCTGCTGCAGCGCATCGACGAACTGAACGCCGATAACTCGGGAACGTTCTGGCACAGCAACGGTGAAATCCTGCCCTGGTGATATCGAGCATTACATTTACGTACACAATGATCTGACCGATGGAATTCAAGGATTATTACAGAATTCTGGGGGTTGAACCCGACGCCGATGAGAAGACGATCAAGGCCGCCTATCGAAAGCTGGCCAGGAAATATCACCCCGATGTCAGCGACCACCAGGATGCCGAGAAACAGTTCAAGGAAGTATCGGAAGCCTACAAGGTACTGAAGGACCCGGCAAAGCGCGCGGAGTATGACGAACTCCGCAAGTACGGCAGGCATGGCAAACCCTTTGAACCGCCACCGGGCTGGCAACCATCGGGCAGCGCCGACGGTGCCTTTTTTGAAGATGATTTTTCCGATTTCTTTGCATCCATTTTTGGTGGCGGACGCGGCGGCACACGGCGCGCCCAACGGCACGACTTCCATATGCGTGGTCAGGATATTGAAATGGAATTGCCGGTCTTCCTGGAAGAGATGCTGTCGGATAAAAGCAAAGCCATCGCCTACAAGCTGCCGCAGTACGATGCCGATGGCCACAGGCTTGAGGATGTCGAGAAAAAACTGAATGTTAAAATTCCTCCCGGGGCAATCGATGGTGAGCGTATTCGCCTGAAGGGCCAGGGCGCGCCCGGGATCGGTGGCGGTCCCAATGGCGACCTGTATCTGCATATTCGACTGGTGCCGCATCCTCTCTATGATGTCGAAGGACATAACCTCATCATCACTGTGCCGCTGGCGCCATGGGAAGCTGCACTGGGTACGAAAATTACCGTCCCGACACTGACCGGCAACATCAGTCTGACCATTCCGCCGGACAGTCAGACCGGCCAGCGTCTGCGTATCAAGGGCAAAGGGCTGGTGAGCAAGACCGGCAGGGGTGATCTCTATGCGGTGTTGAAAATAGTTATGCCAAGGCGAAGTAATGAAAACACGCGCATGCTCTGGCAACAGCTCGCCGACGAGGCGTCCTTTGAGCCCAGAAGCGAGTGGAGAAACTGACCATGAGTACTGAAAAATCCGTACAGTTCAACGTCCGGGAGTTCACGCGGATTACCGGCATGAGCACCGAGGTACTGGTTGAAATCGTCAAGGAAGGCATTGTCGAACCCGGTGGGGAAAGTCCGGAAAACTGGCGATTCGATACCCATATGCTCTGCGTTGTTAAAAAAGCCTCGCGGCTGCATGACGATCTGGACATCGACTGGAACGGCATCGCGCTGGTGCTGGAGTTGCTTGACAGAATGCAAACCCTGCACATGGAAAACGAATCACTGCGCCAGCGTCTCGGACGTTTCCTGCAGGATTGATATCGGGGCAATGCCATTAAACAAAGTGCCTGAAGCCAACAGATCAATCGATACCCGGGCAGCGGTTCCGTGTTAAACACCACCGGAATATTCGTTTGCCTGACCAGCGTGAATATGTAATTACGGAAATCCGACAGGGAAACCCCGGGGGATGAATATTAGCCATCATCGATACCTGCTGTTCCTGTCCCTGGTATTCCTTCTGGTCTGGGCGGCTCTGGCCATTGATCCCCTGTATCGCAAGGACTGGGCGCTGGAAAATGTTCTGGTGGCGGTTTTTGTTCTGATTATTGCCGTTTCATACAGGCACCTGCTGTTATCGCGCATCTCCTACACGCTGATTTTCATTTTTCTCTGCCTGCATGAAGTCGGATCACATTACACCTACAGTGAAGTGCCCTATGACCGCTGGTTCCAGGCAATGACCGGCGGCACCTTTAATGACCTGGTCGGCTGGGAGCGTAATAACTTCGATCGCGTCATCCATTTCTGTTACGGCCTGCTACTGGCTTACCCGGTACGCGAAATATTCCTGCGCGTGGTCAATGTTCGCGGCTTCTGGGGTTATTTCCTGCCGCTGGATCTGACCATGTCCAGTTCCATGACCTTCGAGCTTTTCGAGTGGGGAGCGGCCTCGCTGTTTGGCGGCGACCTCGGTATGGCCTATCTCGGCACACAGGGAGATATCTGGGACAGTCACAAGGACATGGCGCTGGCCAGCCTGGGTGCATTGACGGCTATGTCATTCACCGCATTACTGAACGTTTACCTGCAACGGGATTTTGCCAGGGAATGGGCCGAAAGTTTACGCGTCAAGCGAACCGAACCGCTGGGCGAGGACGAACTTGCCCGACTCTGGGAGCAGCGGCAGTGATCCGGTGCGGGGGATCAACGTATATTGCTTGATCAGGGGCTAATTTCAAGAATGAAGGCACTGAAGCCGGCTGCCATAAACGGATTAACGGTTCCTGCCTGTTGAATGAGGGTTCATCCCTTGAATAAACCGCTCATTATACTCCCTCGCTTCGGGGACGCATCAGGCTGCGCAGTTCGTTGCGCAGTTGATTGATTTCCCGCGCCAGGCGCCGCTGCTGCCGATCATCAAGGTCGTTGATGACATCGGCAATTGCCATACTGATAATATCCAGATTATATTCCCTGTAGCTGTAATAGATGGCCTGGCGGTAATCCCTGCGTGTCTCATGAGTCATGAGCACGGCCTGTTGCCAGCCGGGTTGACGTTGCCGCAGTAATGGCTCGAGACGGTTCAGCCAGGATTCTCTTCCCCGTAACCAGACCCTGTCATAACGCTGTATCTCATTGGCCGCCCTTTGCAGCCGCATTTTCTGGTCACTATCGAGCCGGCCGATAAAACGCGACAGGTTTTTTTCAAGCCGCCTGTAAACATCCCTGCGATATTCATCATCATTACGTTGCAGATATTCTTCTTCAAGCTCACGCTGTCGTAGCCACAGGCTGGCAATGAACTCATCCATCTGTGCGTCACTGATCCGTTCGCCCAGATCAAGTGCGGCCGGCAATACCGTGGTTTCGATACGTTCCGCCGCTTTCCATGCCGTGTTTATCCAGTTACGTACCATGGCGGTGCCAAGCGTCGAGCGGCTGTCTTCCTCTATACGGTCAAGCAGAGTGATGTACGCTGCCAGTTCCTCGTTTCGATGCCAGTCAAGCAGGGAATCAACCCGGGTCCTGAGCAGGTCCTTCTGATCACTGTCAAGGCTGACATAGTCTTCAACATACCACGGGATAAGCCAATCCAGCTGGTTGTAGGTGAACGAGGTGCTGCAGCCCGCAGATACGGACAGGATCAACGCGATCGCGAGAAGATGTTTACGCAAGGAGACCGGCGCACAGGCCTTGCCGGGATGTTGTTTGGAGATGATCATTGATCATACGACCATGAGCGGAGTAAACAGTTTATTGGCAAGGGCCATGTCAACCACACAATGCAGACGGTTTTGCGTGGAGCATCGGCTGGCGTTACTGAACCGGCTTGGATATCATGCCGGAATGGCCCGACGCACCGCACTTGACAACATGTCATTTGACCGCCTGTTGGCATTGCGGCTCTGTGATCTTGATGTCGCCATCAGGGGAACCTGGCTGGAGGAGTGTGTCGAGCGCCTGCATGATGAACTCGCGGCCCGTAACATCGTACTGCGCCCGCATTGCTGGCTCTCCGACGAATGGTTTTCGCCCAAGGAGTCACCCGGTATTGCCATCCCTTTTTATCTCGCGCATCCGCGGCTGATGGCGCTGGAGCGGCGCGAGATTTACGAAGTGGAAGGCGGCTCACGAACCGAATGCATGAAACTCTTGCGCCATGAAACGGCTCATGCCATCCAGGTTGCCTACAGGGTGCATCAACGCCCGCGCTGGAAAGAACTGTTCGGTCGCAGCGGTGCAGCCTATCCTGATTACTATCGACCCAACCCGGCCAGCCGCCATTATGTCCAGCATCTCGATGGCTGGTATGCCCAGTGTCATCCCGATGAAGATTTTGCCGAAACCTTTGCTGTCTGGCTGGCACCGCGCTCGGGCTGGCGCAAGCGTTACGCACACTGGCCGGCGCTCGAGAAACTGGATTATGTTGATGAGCTCATGGGCCGGCTCGCCGGGGAGCGGCCCCGGTTCCGCAGCCGTACCCAGCCACACCGTCTGTCCACCCTGAGACGCACACTGCGCAGCTATTACGATTACAAGCGCGAGCGCTACGCCGTGGATGGATCGGAGACCTTTGATCGTGATCTGGAACGTTTGTTCACACACCCCGATCAGTCGCGGGCGGGCGAGACAGCCCACGCCTTCCTGCGCAGGCATCGTAATGAAATACGTGAACTGGTGGCGCGCTGGACCGGTGAATACCAGTTCATTGTTGATCATGTGCTGAAACAAATCATGGTCCGCGTGCGGCAACTGCGCCTGCGTGCGGTCGGTCCCCGGCATCGTTTGAAAACCGAGTGCGCAATATTGCTTGCCGTACATTCGGTGCAGGCGTTGCGCAGCCGCAAGTGGCACGCGGTGTAGCCATGCGCAAACAACGTGTTCTGGTCCTGGTCTCGGAGTCCGGTTTGATTCCACAGGATCCGGATGCTGTATCCGAGGCGGATTTTGAACTGTTCAAGACCGCTGCCGATGTGACCAGGGCGCTGGAATCGCTGGGCCATGACTGGCAACAACTCGGCATGTGGGATGAGCTGGCGCCATTGCGCGATCGTATTGCCGAGTGGAAACCCACTATTGTTTTCAATCTCGTCGACCAGTTCCGTTACCAGACATTTTACGACCAGCACATCGTCAGTTATCTGGAACTGCTGCGCATGCCGTTCACCGGCTGCAATCCCCGTGGACTGGTGCTGGCCTCGGACAAGGTGCTGGCCAAGAAGGTACTGCTCTATCACCGTGTGCGCACTCCGCGCTTCCAGACTTTTCCCATGCACCGGCGTGTCAAAGTGTCGAAACGGCTGGGCTTTCCGTTGATCGTCAAGGTGCACCTGCAGGAAGCCTCCGCCGGCATATCACAGGCATCAATTGTTTACAATGAACAAGCCCTGGCCAAACGCGTGCAGTTCGTCCATGAAAACTTTCATACTGCCGCAGTTGCCGAGGAATATATCGAGGGACGGGAAATCTATGTCGGGGTGATCGGCAACCTGCGCCTGCAAATCCTGCCGCCCTGGGAGCTGTTCCTCGACAAACTGCCGGCCGAAGCGACCCGTATCGCCACCGAACGGGTGAAATGGAATCTCAAGTACCAGGAGAAACACGGCATCCGCCTGGGACCGGCCCGGCGCCTGTCCGATGATGTCCGGCATAAACTGGAGCGTATCAGCCGTCGCATCTATCGCGCCCTGGATCTCAGTGGTTACGCACGGATTGATTACCGTCTCACTGACGATGGCAGACTGTATTTTCTCGAGGCCAATGCCAACCCGGATATCTCCAGTGACGAGGAACTCGCCAGCGCGGCAAAATCCATCGGCATGGATTACGATCGTCTGATACATAAGGTGCTCAGCCTCGGCCATCGCTGGGCGCGGAATTTCTGACTGCATGAATGTTTCGGACATTTTCAACCGCCCGGGTCCATGCAGGTGTATCCACGCAGTCCTCTCAAGCTAAACAGAGGACTGCATGATCGATATCGCGAATCAGCCGGTCAGAATGTCGTCCACGCAGTAAAATAAACAACGGATACATAACGTAGCGCCTTGCCGGTGCCTACCAGTAATAAAAATATCCACATACGCACTTTCATGATTCCGGCTATCAGGGTCAGGGCATCACCCCCCACCGGCATCCAGGCCAGCAGCAGCGACCAGAAACCGTAACGCTGGAACCAGTTCTGGGCTTTCTCTATCTGCTCATCGCTGAAATAAAACCAGCGGCGGTGCCTGAAGTGCAGTAGATATCGCCCGAGCAGCCAGTTCACCACCGCCCCCAGGGTATTACCCAGTGTTGCGATGATAACGAGCACAACCGGTTCACCCCCGGCCCGCAACAATGCGAACAGGATCACCTCGGAATAGAACGGCAGGATGGTGGCAGCGAGAAAGGCCGAACTGAAAAGCAGCAGATAGTCAGCAATCATGCTGCTGCATCAAGGCCGCTGTCAGGTTTCTTCGTTCTCGATACGATTGCATTCAATTTCAAAATCATTGATCAGGACATCGATCTTTTCCTGGAAATCACCCTGCAGGTTCAGTAATCCATTTATTGCATCGGCCTGCGCCTTGAAATCCGCTTCGTCGTCCAGCGCCAGCCAGAATTCAGACAGCTTTTCCAGGTTGCCTTGCGAGTAATGCCTGATTTCCCGCAGTTGGGAGATGATATCACGTGATTTTTGCAGTTTTTCCCCGACTTGTTCTTTATCCGTCATGATCCTGAACTCCAGCAATGATTCAGACCAGAGTGTAGCCCATCCGGCAGGAATATACCGGACAGGAATATCTCATTTACTGCATGACAGCAAGAGACATGGTGTTTTACAAAACACTTTTTATACTGTTATGAATTGTATCTGAATCCGGCCGGGTTGTACCGCCCGGGCGTATAATCATGTCTGGAATATGACTGCGGGCATGCCGGTTGATTTTGTTACTCCATGGTCCGTGTCAGAATAACGTATTGTCCAGTACAATCCGTTCAGCGAAAATAAACCGCTAACCGGTTCAGAAGAACAATCCGCAAACATTAATGACAACCCATGCAATCGATCATCTCGGTACAGAACCTCTGCAAGACCTACGCTTCCGGATTCCGGGCACTCAACAATATCAATCTCGAGATCCGGCGCGGTGAGATCTTTGCCCTGCTAGGGCCGAATGGCGCCGGCAAGACGACTCTGATCAGCATCATTTGCGGTATTGTCAATCCGACTTCGGGTACGGTGCTTGCCGACGGCCACGATATCATCACTGACTTTCGCGCGGCCCGGGAGAAAATCGGCCTGGTACCGCAGGAACTTGCCACTGACATGTTTGAACATGTACGCAGTACGGTGGTGTACAGCCGCGGCCTGTTTGGCAAATCACCGGACCCGGACTACATCGAGAAAGTATTACGTGATTTATCCTTATGGGACAAACGCGACTCGAAAATCCTGGCGCTTTCCGGCGGTATGAAACGTCGGGTCATGATCGCCAAGGCGTTGTCACATGAACCCGCCATTCTGTTCCTTGATGAGCCCACCGCCGGGGTCGACGTGGAACTGCGCCGTGACATGTGGGATATGGTCCGGCGCCTGCGGGAGAGCGGCGTCACCATCATCCTGACCACACATTATATCGAGGAGGCCGAGGAAATGGCCGACCGCATCGGCATCATTAATCACGGCGAGATCATCGAGGTCGAGGACAAACGCACACTGATGAAGAAGCTCGGCAAGAAACAGCTGACACTGCACCTGCAAACGCCCCTGGATGTGCTGCCGGAAGACCTTGGCGATCATCCGCTCGAACTGGTCGCCGACGGTCACGAACTGGTTTATACATTTGATATACAGAAGGAAGACACGGGTATTGCCGCGTTGATGAGACGCCTTAATGAACACGGTATCGATTTCAAGGATCTGCATTCCAGGGAGAGTTCCCTGGAAGAAATTTTCGTCAGTCTGGTCAGGAGACAGAGATGAACCTGTATGCAATCAAGGCAATTTACAAATTTGAAATGGCGCGCACCGGCCGCACACTGATGCAAAGCATCGCCTCACCGGTGCTGTCCACATCGCTTTATTTCGTGGTCTTCGGCGCCGCCATTGGTTCGCGTATGGGTGAAATCGACGGCGTCAGTTACGGGGCATTCATCATTCCCGGCCTCATCATGCTGTCGCTGCTTAACGAGAGTATATCCAACTCATCATTCGGTATTTACATGCCGCAATTTACCGGGACTATCTACGAAATTCTTTCCGCACCCATATCATGGATCGAGATCCTGATCGGGTTTGTCGGCGCGGCGGCAACCAAGTCCGTGATCCTGGGCGTGCTGATCCTGCTGACGGCGCGATTGTTCGTCGACTACGATGTTGCCCATCCCCTGTACATGTTCTGCTTCCTGGTCCTGACCGCGCTGACCTTCAGCCTGTTCGGTTTTATTCTCGGTGTCTGGGCGGACAGCTTCGAGCAATTGCAGATTGTGCCCATGATGATCGTCACGCCGTTGACTTTCCTCGGTGGAGCGTTTTATTCCATCAGTATGCTGCCGCCGTTGTGGCAGAAGGTAACCCTGTTCAACCCGGTGGTTTATCTCATCAGCGGTTTTCGCTGGAGTTTTTATGGCATTGCCGATGTCAATGTGATGACCAGCCTGGTCATGATCCTGGTGTTCATGCTGCTGTGCCTGGGCGTGATCGGCTGGATCTTCAAAAGCGGTTACCGGCTGAAGTCCTGAGCCTGTGGCAATAGCCGCAGCATCACTTCAATCATGGAGCAGTTATAAAACGGAGCCGTTCGCTTGCTTATACCCTCCATGAGCGACAAACAGGACAGATGCGGCAAACTAATTGACCTGGTCGATATGCAGCAGGGTATTCAACAGGACGTTGGTGCCCTTTTCCACATCCTCCCAGTGGCTCCATTCGTCCGGTGCGTGACTGACGCCACCGACACTGGGAATGAAGATCAAACCGGTAGGGGTCACTCCGGTAAAGAACTGTGCATCGTGGCCGGCGCCACTGGGCATGATCATGTAGTCATAACCCAGCTCCCGGGTAGTGTGTTCAATCTGAGACATGATGGCAGGGGAACAGGGCTGCGGCGCCAGCCAGCTCATCTGGTTGTATTCAAACTTGAGCCGGTGTTTGCGGGCAATTGCACCCAGTACCCGGGCACAGGCGGCGGCGACATTGGTCATCACTTCCTCGGACATGTCGCGTCCCACCAGCGTAAAGTCAGCTTCACCCGGAATGGTATGGGCGTAACCGGGTTTCAGTTCGACGTGACCGATGGTCAGCCGGGTTTTATCCGTGCCTTCCTCATCAATGATTCGTGAGATTTCATGGGCGAAATCCGCCATGCCCATGAAGGCGTCACTGCGCATATTCATGGGTGCGGTACCGGCATGGTCGGCCTTGCCAATGAGTTTGACCAGCCACTTGAAAACTCCGGAAATACCTTCGACGATGCCGATGGTTTTTTTCTCCAACTCCAGTACCGGCCCCTGTTCAATATGCAATTCGATGAATGCCACCATGGATTCGCGTGGCTTTTTCGCATGCATGGCTTCGCGATAATCCAGGCCACAACGGGCCATGGCGTCCTTCAGGTACTCGCCGGTCGAGGGATCCCGGGACGATTCCAGCCAGTCCAGGGTCAGGTTGCCGGTCAACGCCTGGGCGCCGAGCATACCGCCGAAGCGACCTTCTTCTTCACTGGTGGCGATGATCTCTACCGGGTGTTTCAGATCGATCTTCTGTTCCCTGATGATACGGATGCATTCGAGACCGGCGATCAGACCCAGTGTGCCGTCGAAGATCCCTCCGGAGGGAACGGAATCGATATGAGAACCGATCAGAATGGCCGGCTTGTGCGGATCACCGTAACGGCCGATGACGTTCCCGGCGCCGTCCATGCGCGCATTCATGTCCAACTGATTCAGTTGATGTGAAAACCACTTGCGCGCTTCCATGTCCGCCTCGGTGAATCCCTGGCGATAGATACCCTTGTCTTCCTCGTTGTAGCCTATTTGTGATAATTGATAGATGTCTTTTTCAATTCGTTTGACATCGACATGATGATAGTTGCTCATGGGGCTTGCCTCAAAACGTTCAGCGGGCGTTCCAGCCAAGTTTCCTGGCCTGCTCGGCAGCCAGTTTCGGAATGTCCTGTTGTATGAAATGTTTATGCAGGATCTGCACTCCCAGCAGGTGGTTGATGATGGCGTCGTATTGCACCTGGTCGGCCGCCGTAATCGACGGGTCATCGTGCTTGTCGAACAGGTCGCAGACGCCGGCATAGGAGAGCAGGCCCGTTTCCCCTATGGCCGTCTCACTGAGATAGTCCGCGGCCAGTGCGCGCATCTGCTGCCACTTGGTTTTATCCGTGTAGGCGGGTGGCGCCATGAAAGCGAATTTCTCACGCTTGTAGAGCGTCTCCGGCAACAGGCCTTTCATGGCTTCGCGCAGCACATACTTCTCTGTCTTGCCCTTGATGCGCAGGTTCGGGGGAATGCGCACGGCGGCAGCGGCCAGTTTGTGATCCAGGAATGCCGGCCGGGCTTCCATGGAGTTGGCCATGTCCACGCGATCACCACCCCAGGTCAGGATCTGGCCTTCCAGCATGGTCTTGATCCAGGTGTACTGGGCCTTGTCGAGCGCATGGCGGTCGCGGATCTGATCCATGTCGAGTTGCTCGAAGATCGCGGTTCCCGGTTCGTAACCCGAGGTTTCCCTGCGGAAGTCTTCCGAGAGCAGCGCCGGAACGTGTTCGGAACAGGCCAGCCACGGCTGTATACAGGTGGGCGTAAAACCAACACTGTTTTCAAAAGCCTCATCGCGCATCATGTCTGCCGGCAACATGGCGCCGGTAAACAGCTTGTTGGATTCGTTCAACAGGCGGTGCCACTCTTCACGCTCGGAACTGTCCAGATCGTCAAGACCGTAAAGAAACATATCCCTGCGAAAAGACGGATAACCGGCAAACAATTCATCGGAACCCTCACCGGTCAACACCACCTTGTAATTGCTGTTATGAACATGGCGGCTCATCAGCAACTTGGCCACGCCGAGCGTGTTATATATGGTACGCTCGGTATGCCAGAGCGTTTCCTCGAAGTAGCCGTAAAGTTCGTTACCCGACAGTCGCATGATGTCGTGATCGGCGCCACAGGACTCCGCCATCTCGGTGGCAATGTGACTCTCATCGTATTTCTTGTCATCAAAGCCGATGGTAAACGCCTTCACCGGTTCCTGGCGCGAGGCGGCGGCAAGCCCGAGAATGGCGCAGGAATCGATACCGCCGGATAGATAACTGCCTACCGGAACGTCGGCCTCCAGACGATGTATAACCGCCTCCAGTAACTGCTCACGAACACTTTCCACGGCATCATCTTCACTGAGGATGTCATGTGCTCCGGCTTCCGGAAAGTTGATATCCCAGTATTTCTGATCGATCACATTGAGTTTGCCGTTCATGCGCTTGATACGCACCACATGTCCGGGCTTGACCTGATGAATGCCTTCGAAAGCTGTCGTCCCCGGCACCATGATCTGCATAAGCTGGTGATACAGCCCGGTAGCGGAAAACCTGCGCTTGACCTCGGGATTGGCAAACAGCACTTTCAATTCCGATCCGAACACCACACCCTTGTCGGTCATGGTCCAGTAAAGCGGTTTGATACCAAACCGGTCCCGCACCAGGAACAGGGTTTCCTCGCCGGCGTCATAGAGGGCGAAGGCGAATTCACCGCGCAGGTGATAGAGGGTGCGGGAGATCCCCTTGCGCGGGTACAGGTGCAGAATAATTTCAGAATCACTCTTGGTGTTAAAACGGGCGCCCTGCGCCGTCAGTCCGGCACGGATTCGCTGGTAGTCATAAAACTCGCCGTTATGGGCCAACAGCAAGCGTTTATCATCACTGAGAAAAGGCTGGCGGGCTCGATCACCCTGTAAATCGATAATGGACAGTCGCGCATGGCTGAAACCGATGCCGGCCCTGTCCATGATTTCATAACCAAAACCATCCGGTCCCCGGTGGTGCTGGATAGCAGCCATGTTAACAAGGGTCTGCGCGTCGATGGTGCTGCCCGGATCGGTGTGCATGACACCCGCTATTCCACACATAGTTTATTTACCTTTTTATGATCAGATGACGTCAATGACGCGTTCGGTTCTCTGCACGAGGCAGGTCAACAACGCCATACGGACAAAAACGGCGCCGCGCGCCTGGGAGAAATACCAGTTATGCGGAGTTTCATCGAGTTCGGTGCTGAGTTCGTCACCACGGGCGAGGGGATGCAATATGATCGCCGAGTCCTTGAGTTTCGATTTGCCGGTCAGGCGGATCTTTTCCTGGAATGAGGTATAGGTATCGCCAATCCAGGCGATCGAATTGATGTATATGACATCCAGTTCGGGAACAAGTTTTTTCACCTTGGTGGTTTCATTGACATTCAGCCCGGCATTCCTCAGATGTTCCAGCTGACCCTTGTCAAAAACAGGATCGGTGCTGCCATCATGCATGACGATGACTTCGGAGAACATGTGTGGAACCTTGGCAAATATCTTCAGCAGACTGCGTACGGTACGCATCTGGTTCGGCACACCGATAACACCGACCCGGATTTTCAGCTTGTCATCCACCTTTGAACTGGATAAATCCGGACGCCACTTCAGGATAGTATACAGATCAGCCATGGCCTGGGTCGGATGTTCATCGACTCCGTTACCGGCATTGATGATCGGGATGCGCAATGACTTCACCATTTCGTACAGCGACTGATCGCTGCGATCACGCAGAACCACGCAATCCCCGTAATTGTTAAACATCTCGCCCACATCATACAGGCTCTCACCCTTGGCGATCCCGGTCGTTGAGCGATCAGTAATGGACATGATGTCACCACCCAGGCGGTGCCAGGCGCTTTCGAAGGACAGCCGTGTACGCGTGCTCGGCTCATAAAACGCGCTGATCAGGATCTTGCCCTGCAAAGGCGTGCTGAAGCGTTCCGGGTTGCTTTCAAACTTTGCTGCAAGCCGGAATAACTGGCGCAATGTATTTTTATCGAACTGATCGGTCGACAGGATATGCTGGTTGGACAGGGGCTTCAGGTAATCACCATTCTCAACCACCTTGCGCAGTAAGGCCTTGGGATGCGCATCACCGAATACATCAGGTTTTCTGCGCTCGAATACAGCCGCTTCTTTGAGTTCGTCCTCGATTACCATAGCCTGTTGTTCCTCATGTCGCGAATTAAAAATGCCAGCATGATAACCGGCGAAATTACAGTGATTATCACTGCCCCATAAACCAGAAATGAAAACCACGGAAATGAAATTATCATAACAGTACACCTCTTGCGGCGATGATGCCGTCACTTACGCCTGTGGCATGGGTTATGGCGACTACGCGATTGCTTGCGGGCAACAGGGAGTTCATGACATTTTCTCCGGTTTTTCAAATGAGTACCGGCCCGGGGCTGCCATTCCCCAGGCAAGAATAACCAGCAATGACACGGCGCAGGACACCAGTGCCGCGACGTAAAAGCCTATCTGGAAATAGGCGACCAGGCCCAGCAGGGTGCCGCTGATCATGGCTGCCGCGGCGGCGCGACCGGTGGCCCAGCGAAAATAGAGTCCGAACAGGATTGGCCAGATGGTACTGGCGACGAAGGCGCCGGTGAAGTGCAGTAATGACGCCAGTGTCGTGATCCTCGGCAGGCATAACAGCCAGGTTGCCAGCCCCAGGCCGATAATGATCCGGTTGTTCATACGATAGCAGTCTTCGTCCGTGGCCTGCTTGCGTATATGGCCCCGGTAAACGTCCTGGGTGATGAGGCTCGATGTTGCCGCCAGCAATGAGTCCAGGCTCGATGCCAGCGCGGAAAAAATGACAATAAACACGATGATTCCACCGACAGCACCGAGCACATGGCCGACCACCAGCGGCCCGACCATATCCGCGGCGGGAACGGGGATGTCAAGAGCCGGCGCAGTCAGCGCGATGAAGCCGGCTACGACCGGGACCGGGATCCAGAACAGCCCGCCGAGCAGATAGGCTTTCGCGCCGATGCCTTCCGAAAAGGCGAAGGCGCGTGTCCACCAGACATTCGAATGAAAGATCTCGCCGACACCAAATATCAGGTTGTTGAAAAGAAACATGATAGCCGCGGGGAACAACAGGTTCAGCAGCATGGGGCGCTCTGTTTTTACGGCCTCGTAAATCGGCTCCAGACCGATGGAGTTGATGATCAGGATGGCAATTATGGCCACGCCAAGAACAATGATTATGGTTTGCACAAAGTCCGTGGCGATGACCACGCGCAAGCCGCCGAACAGCGTATAGACGACACAGGTAAACAGGATCACCGACATGCCCAGTTGATAGGAGAGGCCGCTGAGCGCGTTGACCAGGATGCCACCGGCCATGCCCAGACTGATGAGCCAGCCAAAGGCATAGCAGAAGGAGATGATCAAAAATACCCGCCAGGCGAAATTACCGTAGCGTATACGGATGAAATCCCCGGAGGTAAATGCTTCCGGAAGCAGGCTGCGTATTCGCGTCGATAATGGTGCGAACAGCAACAGTCCGACGGCGCCCAGTGAATAACCCAGCATGCCCCAGACGCCGAGTTGATAGGTCAGCTGCGGCGCGGTCATGGTGGTGTTGCTGGTCACCCAGGTAGCCATGGCCGTGGCCACGGCCAGCGCCAGGCCGACGTTGCGGCCGGCTACCATGCTGTCGTTCAGGGTTTTATTTCTGCGCCCCAGGTAAACACCGAAGCCGATCCAGATCAGCGAAAACACGATCAGAATGATCAGTGCGGTAACGGGAGTGAGAGCCTGGGAAGTCATGCACGGTTGCCGACCGGCTTACGCCGGCTGCACTCCGGTCTTTTTATGGCCAATGTACAGGGAGACCACCAGTACCATGAACAGCACGAGTCCGAGACTGAAGAACATAAACGCCCTCGGCAACGGATGGTGATCGACTTCCACTTTCAGTGTCTCGCTCCAGCGGCCATCGGCGCCCTTGATGCGGTAATAATAGACTCCGTTTTCAAGGCCGGTCCGGGTATAGCTGCTAACCCCGGATAACAACCAGCGATCAGGACTGGTAAATTCGGCGGCGGCGGATTCTTCCAGCACTGCCTCATGATCGCCGGGATTGTCCCAGGACAGCACGAAGTACCCGGCCGTGGCCCGATCGGTATTCACAGAGAGGTCCAGTGCCTGCGCGGAAGTCAGGAATACAAGACAGCAGGCACAAACAAGATAACAATGGTTATGATTGATTCGAAAAATAATGATTCGTTGCTTTAATCAAGCATTTTCAGTTGAACGGGCATATTTTATCATGTTGACGTTGTTATTAAAACTTGACCATGGAAAACAGGGTGTTTTCCCGGGGAATTGCAGCAATTTGCTGCAATTCATGAACCATTCTTCATCGGGTAATACCGGTAAAAACGGGAGAGAACCGTCTCATGAGCACCCGACTGGTTTATGTTCATGATCCCATGTGCAGCTGGTGCTGGGCATTCCGACCTGTGTACGATCAACTGCTGGAGCAATTGCCTGCAGGGATCCGGTTACAACGCCTGCTCGGGGGGTTGGCGCCGGATACCGATGAACCCATGCCGCAAAGCCTGCGTGATTATGTGCAAAATCACTGGCGCACCATTCAGTCCATGGTCCCTGGAACACTGTTCAATTTCGATTTCTGGACATTGTGTCAGCCGCGACGCGCCACCTGGCCGGCCTGTCGCGCCGTTATCGCGGCGCGAAAACAGGGTGATGATTACGATGACAGAATGACCCACGCCATTCAGCACGCCTACTATCTCGAAGCACGCAATCCCTCGGAACACGCGACGCTGATTGAACTGGCGGGTGAGAGCGATCTTGATGTGCGGCAATTTGCATCCGACCTCGTCGATCCGCAAACCTCTCAGCAACTGGAGACTGAAATTGCAACGACCCGACACCTCGGCCTCGTTCGTTTTCCTTCACTGGCGTTGTACCTGAACGATGCTGTCATACCCGTGCCTGTCAACTACCGCGATTGCCGGCCCATGCTGGAAATCATTAACGGTTATCTGTGAGCCCGCTGCATTGATCTGTGCGCTGGAACGCTCCAGACAAAGCGTCCGTTGTCCAGAAAACCCGTTAACTGCCGGACAGTTTGTTCAGCCTTGCGTGCCGTGGCCTCGGCAGTGTTGAAGGCATTATGCGGCGTCAGGATCACGTTGGGGTGTTGCTCCAACGCCTGCACTGTGCGTGCAGCCGCACCGGTACCCGCCTGTTCCCGCAGTTCACAAGCCAGTTCTGCCTCGTTGTCGAACACATCCAGACCGACCCCGCCGAGGCGACCATTGCGCAACGCGGCCAGCAATACGTCGTGCGGCGACATCTCGCCGCGGGCGATATTGATGAAGATACATCCCGGTTTGACAGCATCGAAAAACGCCTGATCGAAGAAGGCATGATTATCGGCGGTCAGATTCATGGCGCAGACGATAACGTCATAGCAGGATACATCCGCGCCCGCCTCAACATATTCAATAGCGGAGTGCCTGTGTTCGATGTCCATACCCTGCACATGCATGCCCAGCGCGCCACCCAGCCGTGCAACCTCGACACCGATGTGACCCACACCCACCACCAGCAGGCGCTTGCCCTTTAGTTCACTGCCGGTAATGCCGCTGCGACTGAAAGACGACATGTTATTCATGGCCGCGGGCAGTTTTTTCAACAACGCTGTCCATAACAACATGGCGTGCTCGGCCACCGAGCGTGCGCAATACTCCGGCAGATAACCGATTTGCAAATTCATATCGATGAAGGCAACGAGGTGATCGTAGCCGGTGCTGCGCGTCAACAGGGCATCCAGTTGTTGCGCCCAGTGCGCGGGAAGGATTGACTGCGTGCGTATGGAAATGATACGAGCGGGCGGGTCGGTATGGCCGCTTTCCTGGATCGTGTTTTCATAAAAGCGGATGCCGGACTTTGCCGGCCATTGCCTGCGTATGGCCTCTTCCTCCTCGGCGAATACCTCATAGAAAACCACATCACGAGCGGCCGGAGTCATGAAACGGATCAGTGCAGGGTGATGGTGGTTTTACCTTCGCCGCGGGGATCGCTGGCACCGACGAGCAGGTTTTTAGGTTTGTACCAGAGCAGCGCCTGCATGTTGCCGTACTGACGATCCTTTTCCTCCAGTTGATGTCCCCGTTGTTTCAGCCCGGCCTGTTCTTTAGGCGTTAACCCGCCCTTTTCAAACTGGACTTTATCAGGCAGATACTGGTGATGGTAACGGGGCAGGGATACCCACGAGGCGGGCTGCCTGCGCTCGGCAAAATCGAGCACCCCCAGCAACACCATGCTGATAATGCGGCTGCCGCCCGGTGTGCCGATGATGCCGAGTCGATCCCCGGTTTCCATGAAAGTCGGGGTCATGCTCGACAGCGGGCGTTTGCCGGGCGCTATTAAATTGGCGTTTTCACCCACCAGGCCATAGGCGTTGGGTGTATTCGGCTTGCTTGAAAAGTCGTCCATCTCGTTATTCAGCACCACGCCCGTTCCCGGCGCCACGAACCCCGAACCGAAAGGCAGATTGATGCTCAACGTCGCCGCGACCCGGTTACCGTCCTTGTCAATGACGGAAAAGTGCGTGGTCGAGGTGCCGGTCTGATCCAGTTCAAAATCGCCCATCGATTCACTGTCAGTGGCTCTCTCGGGATCGATGCTGAGTGCCAGGCCTTCCAGGTATTCGGGGTTCAGCATCCTTCGCAGCGGGATCTCGACAAAATCCGGATCGCCGAGGTAAACGGCGCGGTCGCGGTAGGCGCGGCGCATGGACTCGATGACTATGTGTTTGCGTTCCACCGCATTCATTGGTTGCAGGTCAAAATGTTCCAGCATGCCCAGGATCTGCGCCAGGACAATGCCGCCGGAAGACGGCGGTGGCGCCGAAATAATACGGATATCACGGTAACAACTGGTCACCGGACGGCGTTCGATGACACCGTAATCACCCAGATCGTCAAGACTCCAGATACCGCCATGCTCACGTACGCCGCTGACCAGCTGTTCGGCCACGGGTCCCCGGTAGAAACCGTCCCGGCCCTGTTCGGCCAGCTGCGTCAGTACCGCGGCCAGATCCGGCTGTACGATACGGTGTCCCACTTGCGGCATCTGACCGTTATTGAGAAAAATACCGCTGCCGTAAGCCCAGCGCCGCATGACATCCTGCCGGTAGGCAACGAGTTTTTGGTAATGCCTACTGACGTCAAATCCGTTATTTGCCAGGCGAATGGCCGGCGCCAGGGATGCCTGCAAGGACAGTTTGCCGTAGTGGCGGGCCAGGTGATCCAGCGCCGCCGGCGTCCCGGGGATGCCGGCGGCCAGCGGTCCGTTCAGCGAACGTTCGCGTACAGGATTGCCGCCGGCATCGAGGTACATGTCCCGGTGCGCTGCCGCCGGCGCGGTCTCCCGTCCATCGATCATGACTTCCTTCTGATCCGAGACACGATGCAACAGCCAGAAGCCGCCGCCACCGAGTCCGGATGCATAGGGTTCGACTACGGCAAGAGCGGCGCTGACGGCAACGGCGGCATCGAATGCATTGCCGCCTTTTTTCAGAATTTCGATACCGGCATCCGTGGCCAGCGGATGAGCCGTGGCCACGCCGGCCTGTCCGGGCCCGGCGGCCCGGGCGGGGGAGACAAGCAGCAACAGTATCAGGGCAAATACCGGTATTGATGTATTGTTCATAAGACAGACAAGGGTTACGACCGTGTCAGCATCAGGTACTTTTGCTGCAATTCTTCCATTGATTCATGCCAGTGGGGGTGCAACGGTATGCAGTCAACCGGGCATACCTCCACGCACTGGGGGGTATCGTAATGACCGACACACTGGGTGCAGCGTTGCGGATCGATTTCATAATGTTCGCTGCCCTCGAAGATGGCCTCGTTGGGACACTCGGTTTCACATACATCGCAGTTGATGCATTCATCGGTAATCATCAGGGCCATCGCAGCCTCATACTCCCGTTACCCGTTACCTGTGTTATCCCTGAGGCGATGTATCAACGCGGTGTTGACATCCGGATGCACAAAGGGACTGACATCACCGCCCAGCGAGGCGATCTCACGAACCAGGCTTGATGACAGACAGCCCAGGTGGTCGGCAGGCGTCAGAAACACGGTTTCAGCTTCGGGATACAGTTTGTTATTCATGCCGGCCATCTGGAATTCATAATCAAAATCCGATACTGCGCGTAAGCCGCGAATGATCACCCGCGCCTGTTGTTCCCTGGCGAAATCTGTAACCAGTGTATTGAAGCTTTCCGCCCCGGCATTGGCAATATCGGCGATCGCCGTATTGAGCATATCCACGCGTTCGGAGGTCGTGAAACAGGTGGATTTTCTGGTGCTGCGATTGTCTGCCACGGCCACGATCACTTTATCAAACAGTGTGCTGGCCCTGAGGATTATGTCGTAATGACCGTTGGTCACAGGGTCAAATGTTCCGGGATAAATAGCCGTAATGTTCATTGTGCTTTCGCTTCAGTATTAATCGGGCCGCGAGGATTTCGTATGCGTTTCGGTTATTGTTTCATTCTAGAGTAATGAGCGGAGTTTGACATCCCTTTGCAGGTCACATTCGAGTCAGGTTTCTATCGCCGCCGATCTTGACAATTCCGGACTTGCTGTAATTGAATACGATCGGGCATGCCGTTGCCAGATAGTGCTTGTCACTATGATTAATGCGGTTAATATTCACCGTGTACAGGTCTTCCATGGGGCTCGGTGTGAATGATGACTTCAATATAGAAGCTGTTGAGTTAAAAGGGTTCTCCAGAAGCATAGCCGAGCTGGAATGGCTGCTGCTGATCCTGGTGATCCTGTATCTGGTCGCACCGGGCGTTCATCCCGGGGATAGCTGGACGATCCTGCAGTCCTGTGTTTATTTCGCCGTTTTCGTTTTGCTTTTTCGTTACCTGAACTTTTACCGGCGTGAAACACGCTGGAAAATGGCCATCGAAATCTGGGTAATGATCGGATTCATTACCTGGGTCCTGTTCCACACCGGCGGCATCGACAGCCCGCTGTTGAATCTCTACCTGCTGGTGATCATCACCAGCGGCCTGACCCTTGGCAAGATCGCCACAATGATGATCCTCGCCCTGATCACATCTATCTACATTTACATGGGCTATCCGCAATACGCCGGGGCCGGGTTCTCACTGGAAAGCTTCGGACGCATAATGACCACCTTCTCACCGTATCTGCTCATCGCCTACTTGACGACCATGCTCGCGGCAGACCTGCATTTTGCCAAACAAATGTTCAAATCACTCTCGGAAACGGACGAGTTGACCAGCATCGATAATTTCAGGGCTTTTAATAATACTCTTGAACTGGAAGTCAAGAAGGCAACGCGCTACAAGCAAAACCTGTCCATACTAATGATAGACGCTGACGGACTCAAAGCCGTTAATGACCAGTTTGGCCATGAGGGCGGAAACCGGCTTATCCAGGCTATAGCCAACACAATCCTCGGCTGTTTGCGGGAATCCGATTCCCTGGCTCGCTACGGTGGCGATGAATTTATCGCCCTGTTGCCGGCCTCCAGCGAAGATGCGGCACTTGAAGCGGCTGACAGGATCAGGATGGCGGTGGAGAACACTTCCTTTGATATGCAAGGTCAAGCCGTCAAGACCACCGTCAGCATCGGCATAGCCGGTTTTCCCGGCAATACACAGAACACGGACGAACTCATCCGTCACGCGGATGAGGCGCTGTACCGCAGCAAGAGAGACGGCAGGAACAGGGTCACGCTCTGGTCGAGCCTGGAAGCGGATAAAACACCGCCGGCGGATGACTCGAAATAACCTGTTTTTAACATCGATGCATCCGCTACCCGCAGCACATGGCGCTTGCCCGGCTATGGGCAGAGCCGATATTTGATCCGGTTTAGATCAACTCATATAACCCGAATTGCACATCGCCGGCGGTTTTCTGTTTTTTTATTTCCAGCCCGGGCGGCAGCACAATTCCGCGTTCGCTCTCGATGTAGACAAGCCCGCCTGGCTTGAGGCAATGACGTTCACCGATCAGACTGATTATGCCGGCGATCAGATCCTGCCCGAAGGGTGGATCCAGGAATATGACATCAAAACGATCGGTGTTCATCTGTAACCAGTCGCCGGCCGTGCTGGTGAGCACCGTTGCGTCGGCTGCCAGAGTCTGCGCAAGGGCTTGAATGGCGTCCGCCAGCACTGCGTTGTTGTCGACGAAATGTACATGCGCCGCACCGCGCGACAGCGCCTCAAAACCCAGTGCCCCGGTCCCGGCAAACAGATCCAGGCAACAGGCACCCGGGATCACCGGCTGCAACCAGTTGAACAGGGTTTCGCGTGCACGGTCCGGGGTCGGCCGAAGGCCGGGAGCATCCGGCACCGGCAGCCTGCGGCCACGCCAGCGTCCGCCAATGATCCGGATATGTCCCGGCGGCCCTTCAGTTCGCCGCGTCTTCGCCACTGCCGGGGGCCGGCCCGACCATCACGGTAACGATAGTATCCGGGGACACCCTGCGGGCAAAGGCATCCCTGATTTGCTCGATTGTCACGGCCTCAACCCTGTCGTTGAAGGTGTCCAGATAATCCAGCGGCAGATCGTAGATGCCGATCGCCGCCAGGTAAGCCAGGATTTCATTGTTGCTGTCAATGCGCAGCGGGAAACCGCCGGTGATGTTTTTCTTCGATGCCTCCAGCTCTTCCGCCGTCGGGCCTTCGGCGATGAAGCGGCGCAGATTGTCTTTTAACACGGCGATGGCTTCCTCCGCCTGGTCAGCCCGGGTCTGCAGGCCGGCCACGAACGGTCCGGGCTGTTTCATGGGGCTGAAGTAGCTGTAGGCGGAATAGGACAAGCCCCGCTTTTCACGGATCTCGGCGAACAGGCGCGAGATCATACCGCCGCCACCGAGCACATGGTTACCCACATAGAGGGGAAAATAATCCTCGTCACCCCGCCGGATGCCTGGCTGACCCATGAGAATATGCATTTGCTGGGAGGGATGTTCAATAAACACCCGTTCAGCCTCGGTCAACGGTTCGACCCCGGGTACAGGGTCGGCCGGCCGTCCTCGCGGCAGTGCGCCGGTCAGTCGATTGGCAATGCGCCCCGCCTCGTTGCGGGTCAGGTCACCGACGATGGCCACCACGGCATTGGCCGCCACGTAGTAACGCTCATGAAAGGCTCGAAGATCGTCCAGTGTAATGGCTTGCAGTGAATCCTCTGTGCCTTCAACGGGTCTGGAATAGGGGTGCTCATTGAAAACAGCCGCATAAAAAGCGTCCCTGGCCAGTGAGCCCGGGTTCTGTTTCTTGGCACGCAAACCAATGAGCATGCGATTACGTTCACGCTCAAAGGCATCAACAGGAAAGTCCGGCTTGGCGAGAACGCGCTCGAGCGTTTCCAGAGCCTTATCCAGCTTGGCTTTATCCGACAGTGAACGCAAACTTACCATAGCCGAGTCGTAGCCGGCATCACTGCCGTATACGGCTCCCAGGGATTCGAACGCCTGGCTGATGTCATCCGCGCTGAGGCCGTCAGCGCCCTGGGATAACATGTGATTGGTGAGCGCGGAAAGTCCCGGTTTGTCGCCGTTGCCGGTGCTGCCCGCGTGAAACAACACCTGCAAATCCACCATCGGCAACTGGCGGGCTTCTACAAATAATACCTGCACACCCTGATCCGTCGTCCAGGTCTGGATGTCGGGCGAGGCATGGACACTGCCCGTCCAAAGAACGAAGAGCAGGAAAATTCTAGTGGTCAAGGTGAAGCCCTCCCCGTGGTGGCCGTGGCGGCTCGGTAATGGGTAATGGATCGAGTTCGGCCACGGTCAGGCGATCATCCACGAAATACTTGCGCACCACATCACGCACCTGTTCCGCGCTGACCGTCTGGACCTTGCCCACGTACTCATCGGCGAGCCGCCAGTCAAGACCGATGGATTCAAGAATGCCGATAATCATGCCCTGGTAAAACATGGAGTCCTTTTCATACACATCCTCTGAAACCACCTGGGCCTTGACCCGGGCCAGTTCTTCCGGGGTCACCAGGTTCTCCCTGAGGTCGTTCAACTCAGCGCGGATAGCCTGCTCCAGATCGGCGGTAGTGACATCCTGTGATGGAGTACCCGTGATGGTAAACAGGCTGTCCATGCGACTGACCAGGCTGTATCCGGCACCCACGGAAGCGGCCACCTCGCTGCCGCGCACCAGCCGGCTGGCAAAGCGCGCGCTGTTACCGCCATCGAGAATTCCGGCCAGGACTTCCAGCGCGTACAGTTCCGATTCGCTCACGACAGGGTCCGCATCGGCAGCCGGCGTCAATGACGGCACCTTGTAACCCATGAACAGATACGGCAGTTCAGCCGGGCGTCTGACCGTCACCCGCTTGATTCCCTGCTGTTCCACTTCCGGCCTCGGTGGCGGTGGCGTAAGTTTTTCGGGCGGCAAAGGCTCGAAGTGTTGCCGCGCCAGCGCATAAACTTCCTGCGGGTCGACGTCGCCAACCACGACCACGGTCGCATTGTTCGGCGCATACCAGTCCCGATACCATTGTTCCAGATCGTCAATCGTCATATTGTCGAGATCGCTCATCCAGCCGATCACAGGGTGCCGGTATGGACTGGTCTGGAAAGCGGTAGCCATGGCTACCTCGTAGGTGTAGTTGGTGGGCTTGTCGTCAGTACGCCAGCGGCGTTCCTCCTTGACGACTTCGATCTCCTTCAGGAACTCATCTTCCGGCAGGGTCAGATTCCGCATACGATCGGCTTCCAGCTCAAAGCTGATCGGCAAACGGCTTTTTTCCAGGGTCTGGAAATAGGCCGTGTAATCACGGCTGGTAAAGGCGTTCTCCCGGCCGCCGTTTTCAGAAATGATGCGAGAGAATTCACCGGCCGGATGTTTTTCCGTGCCCTTGAACATCATGTGTTCAAGCGCGTGGGAGATGCCCGTGGATCCCGGCAACTCGTAACTGGACCCGATCGGGTACCAGACCTGGGACACCACCACCGGGGCCCGATGGTCTTCCTTGACAATGAGTTTCAGGCCATTATCGAAGGTGAACTCATGAACATCTGCCTGCGCGGCAACAGACAATAACAGCGTTATTATAAACAGTGCAGAGGGGATTTTTTTCATCCAGCGAATTCCGGGTTTTTTGTTCGGGAAAGTATACACATATTCAACAATCCCTGATTAGACAGGGGCATGAACGGGAGTTCATGTTCGAAACAGAATAAGATACAGTTAACCTTAATTTCCCCTTGACGCGTTTATGTTCGGCTTCAGAAAGAAATCCCCCGCCGCAGCTGCCTCCGATTCCGATCAAACCCGGGCCAGACTTGACCACGGTCTGAAACGGACACGTGAGGGCGTATTCTCGCAACTGCGATCACTGTTCGGCGGCGATCAGCAACTTGACCCCGGGATACTCGACGATTTCGAGGATCACCTGTTGACCGCCGACCTCGGCATCCGCGTGACTACCGAAATCATGGATGACATACGCGCCAGGGTCCGCAAAAAAGCCATAACCACGCCGGATCAGTTAATGGATGAATTGCAGGCAGCATTGATCCGGATTCTTGAACCGGTGTGTGTGCCGCTGGAGATCCCCGAAAACAGCCGGCCGTTTCTCATTATGATGATCGGCGTCAACGGTGTCGGCAAAACCACCACCATCGGCAAACTGGCCCGGCTGTTCATGCAACAGGGGGCCTCGGTCATGCTCGCCGCCGGAGACACCTTTCGCGCCGCGGCCATCGAACAGTTACAGGTCTGGGGAGAACGCAACCAGGTACCGGTGATCAGCCAGGTCAGCGGTTCGGACTCCGCTGCCGTGATCTATGATGCGCTGCAGTCGGCGCGCGCCCGCGGCACGGATATACTTATTGCCGACACGGCCGGGCGGCTGCATACCCGGCATAACCTCATGCAGGAACTGCAGAAAGTGATGCGCGTGGTCGACAAGTTCGATTCCGGCTTGCCCCGTGAAACCCTGCTGGTGCTGGACGCCACCACGGGTCAGAACGCGCTGGTACAGGCACAGGAATTTCACCAGGTTGTGGGCATCACCGGCATCGTGCTGACCAAGCTCGACGGCACCGCACGCGGCGGAATCGTCTTCGCCCTGGCGCGGGAATTAGGCATCCCCATACGCTTCATCGGCGTTGGCGAGCAACTGGACGATTTACGACCCTTTGATGCGGAAGCCTTTGTCGGCGCCCTGCTTATGGAGCGTTCATGATCCGCTTTACCAATGTGCACAAACAGTACGGTGACGGAATTGATGCACTGAAACAGCTCAATCTCTACATCGAGCAGGGCGCCATGGCGTTCATCGCCGGGCGTTCCGGGGCCGGCAAGTCCACACTGTTGCGTCTTATCGGACTGATCGAACGCCACACCCGCGGCCAGATCATCGTCAACGGCCAGAACCTGGAGCGGGTTCGCGGCAGGCGTATAGCTATTTTCCGCCGCAACATCGGCTATACCTTCCAGGATCACCGGCTGCTCAATGACCGTACCGTATTTGACAACGTGGCGCTGCCCCTGGTGATCAGTGGTTACACCCACGACGAGGTACGCAAACGGGTACGCGCCGCGCTGGACAAGGTCGGGCTATCGAGCAAGGAACGTTCCTGCCCGGTGATGCTGTCAGGCGGAGAACAACAACGGGTCGGCATCGCCCGCGCCGTAGTGCACCGGCCGGCCATACTTCTGGCTGACGAACCGACGGGCAATCTCGATCCGGCGCTGTCGCTGGAAATCATGCACCTGTTCGAACAGTTCAACCAGGTGGGCGTCACCGTGCTCATCGCCAGCCATGACATGGACATGATCCGCAAGGTGAACAAGCGCATCATCATTCTGCGCAACGGTCGATTACTTTCATATGCGGGGAATTCCATCGATGACTAGCCCGGCCCGGTCACAACTGCCGGGCAAGGCCCGCAGCCGGATCACGGCGTGGTTCGTTGATCACCTGCGGGCGCTGATCTCCAGCCTCGGACAAATCAGTCGCAACCCGGTGGGCAGCCTGCTGACCATCGCCGTGATCGGCGTATCCCTGACCTTGCCCGCAGGATTCTATGTGTTTCTGGAGAACGCCCGCGTCATCACGGCGGGATGGCAGGGCGGCGCCCAGATTACCGCTTTTTTACATACGGATATCAGCGATGATCAGGCCCTGAGCCTGGTGCAGGAATTCGAGACCCTGCCCGAAGTGGCCCGCGCCCGTTTTGTCTCCCGGGATCAGGCTCTGCAGGAGTATCGCGAACTGTCCGGTTTTGCCGAGGCGCTGGATGCGCTGGAAGACAACCCGCTGCCGCCGCTGATCCTGGTGGAACCGCGGCTCGAGGGCGACAAGCCCGAGACGCTGCGGCTGCAACTGCAAAACCGGGATGAAGTGGATCTTGCCATCCTCGACCAGAAATGGCTGCAGCGCCTGTTCGTCATCATCGAACTGGTGGAACGTGTTATTTACATTTTTTCATCCTTGCTGGCTGTCGCTGTACTGCTAATCATCGGCAACACCATTCGCCTCGGCATTTATAACCGCCGCCAGGAAATCGAAATCATCAAGCTGTTCGGCGGCGCCAACTCATTCATTCAGAGGCCATTTTTGTACAGCGGTTTCTGGTTCGGCTTTTGCGGTAGTTTGCTGGCCTGGCTGCTCGTCACCGTCTGCCTGCAGTTCCTTAAAACGCCCATCAATACCCTGGCCGGCATGTACGCCAGCGAATTCGAATTGCTTGGCATCAGCCTGTATGAAGGCCTGATATTACTGTTGATCGGCAGCGGCCTCGGGTTCCTCGGCTCATGGCTCGCTGTTCAGCGGCATATTCGCGAGATAGAACCCGCCTGATCAACGGCCGTCCTGCCACGCCGCTTACGGGTTGCCTACGCCGATACTGTCTTATCAGGGTTTTTGTATTTATTTGTAATTACAATAAGTTACGTTGTCAAAAAATCATGCTTTAATATGAACCGCGGGTAAAATTAGCACTCTAAAAGCTGGAGTGCTAGTATTAAAATCAGTATTCGTTGTCCATATTTTTTACGGGAGTTTGTTATATGAATAATCTGGCCAAATTAAATCTGGCATTACCCAGTGGTTCCCTGGACGCCTATATCCGCAGCGTCCAGACCATACCCATGCTTTCGGATCAGGAAGAGAAAGACCTGGCCCGGCGTTTCCAGCAGGAAAACGACCTCGAGGCCGCCCGGCAACTGGTCCTCTCGCATCTGCGCTTCGTGGTCCGGGTAGCCCGTGGTTATTCCGGCTATGGTCTGGCCCAGGCGGATCTCATCCAGGAAGGCAACGTCGGCCTGATGAAGGCCGTGAAGCGCTTCAATCCGGAAATGGGCGTGCGGCTGGTATCCTTTGCCGTGCACTGGATCCGCGCGGAAATTCATGAATTCATCCTGCGTAACTGGCGTATTGTCAAGGTCGCCACCACGAAAGCGCAGCGCAAGCTGTTCTTTAACCTGCGCTCATCGAAAAAGCGCCTTGGCTGGCTTAACCAGGACGAGGTGGATGCGGTCGCCACGGACCTGGGCGTCACCAGCAAAGACGTAATGGAGATGGAAAAGCGCTTGAGCGCCGTCGATGCCACTTACGACGCTGGTTCGTCTGCCGATGCCGATGAAGCCTGGACAGCGCCGGTGAATTACCTGGAAGATCTGCGTCCCGGCCCGGAAACCGAGCTGGAGGATCTGCAGATTGAGAACCTGACCCGGCAATCATTGCTAAGCGCGCTCGATGCCCTGGATGACCGCGCCCGGGACATTATCACCCATCGCTGGCTTAGCGAGCGCAAGTTGACCCTGTCCGAACTGGCTGAGAAATACCAGGTTTCCGCCGAGCGTATTCGCCAACTGGAGAAGGCCGCCTTTACAAAACTCAAGCATAATCTGGAGGCGGCTATAGACTGAAACACCGACATGCCCGCGGTGGCGTTGTCCCAAGCGGCGCTACTATCAGCAAAAGCGGTTCCGGCCGAACCGCTTTTTTACGGGTTATTACCAGGTTTGACATGAACCCGCTTGCCGCAAACCCGTCTTAAACGACATACTTGCCGGCGATATGACTTCAATGCTTATGACCACCACCGCTCCATGAGTCTTCGTGTCAGGCTGATTCTGCTGCTGGCGGCACTCGCTCTTTTCAGCACCGTGATCGTGAACTGGCTGTCCGGAGACAGCCAGCGACAGACCACCGGACAGGGACACTTCCCGGATTACTACATGGAAAATTTTTCCACCCTGACCATGGAGCCGGACGGCAGCCCGAAGAACAAACTTTACGCTGATTACATGGCCCATTATGCCGATGACGACACCATCGAGTTGACGCGGCCGAAACTGGAAGTTTACAAGGAGGAAAAACCGCCGATGATCATAACCGCCGACAAGGGCTGGGTAACCTCGAACAATAAGGTTATTCTATTAACCGGCCAGGTGGATCTGACACAGGACAATCATGAAGGCGTTCGTGAACTCGAGGTCAATACCACCGAGGTCAGGGTGCTGCTGGACCAGGATTATGCCGAAACCGATCAGCATGCCACGATCAAGGGAGTCAGGACCATTGTCAATACTGACGGGCTGCGTGCCTACTTCAAACAAAACCGGATAGAATTACTCAACAATGTACATGGAAAAATTGAACCGAAAAAATCTGGCTAGACTGCTGCTGGCTTCTATCACCGTCGGTCTCTGCCAGGTTGCCATGGCACTGTCCACGGACAAGAACCAGCCCATAGAGGTGGAAGCCGACTACGCCGAACTGGATGATAAAGAGGGCGTCACCATTTATGAAGGCAATGTCATTGTGACCCAGGGCAGCATGCGCATCGACGGCGACCGCATGGTGGTGACTTATAACGAGCAGGAAGAACTTGACACGCTGTTGGTCACTGGAAAACCGGCCCACTACAGGCAGATGCCGGACGGCGGCACCGTGCCGGACGAGGCCGAAGCCCTGACCATGGAATATCATGCCCTGCAAAACATGATCATTCTGATCAATGAGGCCCTGGTTAAACAGGAGGGGTTCAGATTTACCGGCAACCGCATTGAGTATGACACCGAGAACAGCAAGGTCTTCGCCCGCAGCAGCAAAACGGAACAGGAGCAGACCGGGGACGCGAAAGCCGAGAAGCGAAATGAGCGGGTCAAACTGATCATCGAGCCAAAAAAGAAAAATTAACGGGCCCTCCGAACGTGCCTGATTTTTTTGACTTGCAACCAGTCCCGGCTGACAGCGGCCAGGGCCGCCCATTCGCGGTTAGCGTTGATACAGACATCACGATCCAGGCGCAAAGATCATGAGCGTACTTGCCGCCCGCCACCTCACCAAGAGTTACCGATCCCGCAAGGTGGTCAAGGATATCAGCCTGATGATCCACAGCGGTGAGATCGTCGGGCTGCTCGGGCCGAACGGCGCCGGCAAAACCACGAGCTTTCACATGATCGTCGGATTGATCCCCAGTGACGACGGCAGCATTCACATCAACCAGCAGGAAATCAGCAATCTGCCCATGGATGAGCGTTCCCGAATGGGGCTCGGTTACCTGCCGCAGGAGAGCTCGGTCTTTCGCAAGCTGACGGTGGAAGAAAACATTCTCGCCATTCTCGAAATACAGCCGCGACTGACACGAGCCCAGATGAGGACGCGCCTGGAGAACCTGATGCGGGAGTTTCATATTACCCATTTGCGGGACAACCTCGGTGCCAGCCTCTCCGGGGGCGAGCGGCGTCGGCTCGAGATTGCCCGGGCCCTGGCAGCGGAGCCGCGATTCCTGCTGCTGGACGAGCCCTTTGCCGGCATTGATCCGATTTCCATCAATGATATTCAGCGCATCATCCGTTACCTGGGCCAGCACGGCATCGGCATACTGATTACGGACCACAATGTCAGGGAGACGCTGGGGACCTGTGACCGGGCCTATATCGTCAACGATGGCCAGATCATCGCTTCGGGAACCCCGGAGCATATCCTTGAAAATGATGAAGTTCGTGAAGTTTACCTTGGAGATCAGTTCAGTTTGTAAATAATTTGCCGCAGATTGTCTGAGTATCTGATTGACAACAGAGAAGATAATTTTAGGTTAAAATAATAATTATGAAGCCTTCATTACAACTCCGCGTCAGCCAGAGCCTGACCATGACTCCACAACTGCAACAGGCCATCCGGTTGTTGCAGTTGTCCAGCATCGAGTTGCAAACAGAGATCCAGGACGCGCTGGAATCCAACATGATGCTTGAAGTTGATGAAGGCGAAAGTGAGGCTGATGCCGGGGAGCTCAACGGTACTGACAAACAGGAAAACCGCAAGGAGGCAGAGAGCACCGACAGCAATCTAAATAACGAAGATATCCCGGAAGACCTGCCTGTTGACAGCGAATGGGATGACATCTACGACGGCTCTATAAACTATGCGCAAAAGTCTGATAATACCGATTTTAATACCTTCGAGAATCAGGACAGTGCCGAGAAAACGCTGCGCGATCATCTGCTCTGGCAATTGAACCTGACCCCGACGACGGACATCGATCGCGCCATTGCTGTGTCGATCATTGACGCGCTTGACGACGACGGCTATCTCACCTGCAGCGCCGGGGATATCCTGCAAAGCCTGGGCGAGGATGACAGCGATGTTGGACTGGAGGAGGTCGAGGCCACCATCCGCCTGGTACAGGCGATGGAGCCCACCGGAGTGGCCGCCCGCGACCTGAGAGAATGCCTGATACTGCAGTTGGCCCAGTTGCCGGAAGAAACGCCCTGGGTGAGCGAAGCCCGTGAACTGGTCGACAAGCATCTCGATGCGCTGGCGGCACATGACTTCAACCAGTTGACGCGGCGCATGAAGCTCGACCGTAAAGACCTGCAGAAAATTGTCGAACTGATCCAGAGCCTGAACCCGCGGCCGGGCAACACGATCCAGGACAGCAAGACGGAATATGTGATCCCTGATGTCTATGTTAAAAAGAAAAATGGTGTCTGGAAAGTTGAACTGAACACTGATGCCACCCCCCAGCTACGCATCAACAAGAGTTATGCCGGCATGATCCGCCGCGCCGACAACAGCAATGACAACAACTCTCTCAAGGCTCATTTACAGGAGGCGCGCTGGTTCATCAAGAGCCTGCAAAGCCGCAGCGAAACACTGTTGCGGGTGGCCACTGCCATTGTCGAACGCCAACGCGCATTTCTGGAATACGGTGATGAAGCGATGAAACCGCTGGTCCTGCATGACATTGCCGAAACTCTCGGTATGCACGAATCCACCATTTCCCGCGTGACCACCCGCAAGTACATGCATACCCCGCGCGGGATTTTTGAACTGAAATATTTCTTCTCCAGCCACGTCAGCACCAACTACGGCGGCGCCTGTTCCTCGACCGCCATTCGCGCACTGATCAAGAAGCTGATCAGTGTCGAAACACCGGACAAGCCCCTGAGTGACAGCAAGATCGCCACGCTCCTTGGCGAACAGGGCATTAACGTTGCAAGAAGAACCGTTGCCAAATACAGGGAAGCCATGGCGATACCTCCATCAAACGAAAGAAAACGACTGTCTTGAACAAGCACCGTGTCATTCATTTTTTCCAGTGAACAATTACCCGGGGAATATAATAAGCGGATGTTGCTGCAGCACAGGGATGCACCGTATTTTTGCCAATCGCACAAGTGGCCCGGGTATGAAGAACAACAATTATCGCATTTGTATTTACCGTGCTCTGACAGGTCCCGGACAGACCTGATCAGAGATTTCCCAAATCAACAAGGAGTCCTTTCATGCAGATAAATATAACCGGACATCACGTGGACATTACCCCCGCGTTAAATTCATACATTGACAGCAAATTTGAACGGCTGGAACGGCATTTCGACAAGATGACCAACATCCACGTCATCCTCAGCGTTGAAAAGGAGCGCCAGAAGGCCGAGGCCACTATACACGTCAACCGCGGCGAGCTTTTCGCCGACGCAACCCATGACGACATGTATGCCGCCATAGATGATCTCGCTGACAAGCTGGACCGGCAGTTGAAAAAGCACAAGGAAAAGCTTTCGGACCATCGCCGCAGCGAAGGCAGCATCAAGAATCAGCAAAATCTTTGATGCCTGACCATTTACAATCAAGGGCCTGACGTTTCATGAACCTGAGTGAATTGCTCAACCCCGAGCGGGTCAGACACAATATCGAGGCCGGCAGTAAAAAAGCCGCGCTGGAGAATCTCTCCGGGCTGCTTGCCCGTGACTGCCCTTCAGTTACCGCCCAGGAAATTTTCAATACCCTTATCAACCGCGAGAAGCTCGGCAGCACCGGTCTGGGCAAAGGCGCCGCCATCCCGCACGGACGCCTTGGCAACCTGGAGAAACCGGTCGCCGCTGTGCTGCACCTGAAAGAGGCGGTCGATTTCGATGCGCCGGACCGGCAGCCGGTCAACCTGATTTTCGGATTGCTGGTGCCGGAGGAATCCACCGAGGAACATTTGCAAATCCTTGCCGGCATCGCCGAACTGCTCAGCCAGGAAGGGTTCGTGGAGGCGCTCGCCGGCAGCGCATCTGCCGCAGATTTACTGCAATTACTGGCACGGACCGAAAGATGACTGAACCCGTCAAACAGCTCACCGTTGAAGATCTCTTCGAACAACATGGTGAGCGACTTGACCTGGAATGGGTTGCCGGGGTTCACGGTGGGGGCATGATAATACGGCCGGAGCGCGGTCTGCATTCAGCCATTATTCCCACAGAAAACAACCCCGGCGGCCGCGCCGGCAGCAAGGCCTCGCGCAAACGCAGTCCGGATGCCGACAACAAGTCCCTGGTCGGCTACCTGAACCTGATTCACCCGCACCAGATCCAGGTGTTGGGCAAGGTCGAATTAAGCTATTTTACCGGACTTCGCGACATCTCCAGGCAGGATGCGTTGCAACAACTTTTCAATGACAAGCCGGCCTGCATTATCGTTACTGAAAACACGACCGTGCCGACGGCGTTGAAACGCAAGTGTAACGAAAAAAACATACCGCTTTTCTCCAGCAACCTGTCCAGCGTGGTGTTAACCGAATCACTGCATTACTACCTGACCAACCTGTTTGCCGATCGCCTGACCCTGCACGGCGTGTTCATGGAAGTCATGGCCATCGGCGTGCTGATTTCCGGCCCCAGCGGAATTGGCAAAAGCGAACTGGCCATGGAACTGATCACCCGCGGCCACCGCCTGGTTGCCGATGACGCGCCGCAGTTTTCCCGCATTGCGCCGGACATCATCAATGGCACATGCCCGGAATCGCTGCAGGATTTTCTCGAGGTTCGCGGCCTCGGGGTAATCAATGTCAGGGAGTTGTTCGGTGACAGCGCCATCAAGAGCAACAAGTATCTGCGCCTGATTACCCGCCTGGAACCGATGGCCAATGAGCAGCTGTTAAAGCTGGATCGCCTGGAAGGCAGCTATCGCATGCGTAACATCCTTGGTCTTGACGTGCCGGAAATCACCCTGCCGGTGGCGCCGGGGCGTAATCTGGCCGTGCTACTGGAGTGCGCGGCGCGCAATCATATCCTCAGAACCAGCGGCTACAATGCGGCTGACGATTTCACCGAGCGGCAACAGGAATTCATCGAACAGAACAGCAATAAATGACGGCGCAACCCTGTCGACTGGTAATCCTCAGCGGCCTGTCAGGCGCCGGCAAATCCATTGCCCTGAATTCACTCGAGGATCTCGGTTTTTACTGTGTGGACAATCTGCCCATTGGCCTGCTCAACGAATTCGTCAACCAGCTCTCCGATCCCTCTGCACGCATATCAGGCAATCTTGCCATTGGCATTGACGCGCGCGACCCCAGTTATGATTTCTCCCGGGTTATTACCTTTATCGATGAGCTCAACGGCAAGGGCATACCGGCCGAGCTGGTGTTCATGGAAGCCGATGATGACATCCTCACCAAGCGCTTCAGCGAAACCCGGCGCAAGCACCCCCTGTCATCGGACAGCGTGCCGCTGGTTGACGCCATTCGCGAGGAACGCCGGATCCTGGAGCCCCTGTCGGAACACGCCGATGTTCACATAGACACCAGCCGCACCCTGCTGCATGAACTGCGCGACCTGATTCGCATCCAGGTCGCCCGCAGCGAAAAACCGGGCCTTTCCCTGCAACTGCTTTCATTCGGGTTCAAGCACGGTATTCCCCGGGATGCCGACTTCGTCTTTGATGTGCGTTGTCTGCCCAACCCGCACTGGAAAAAGGAATTGCAGCCGTTTACCGGGCTCGATGAACCGGTGGCCGAATTTCTCGGTCAGCAGGCGCTGGTGCTGGACATGATCGACCACATCCGCGATTTTCTGGATCACTGGATTCCGAAATTCGAGGCCGACAACCGCAGCTATCTGTCTATTGCCATTGGCTGTACCGGCGGGCATCATCGTTCGGTATACATTGTTAAACAACTGGCGGATTACTTTGCTGAAAAAAACCGGAAAGTCATCGTTCGCCACCGTGATATCTAGACCGCCTTTCTCGCCAGCGTTCGTCACGAGGACGTCGAAGCGACGGTGTGACGGGTCGCATGGAATGGAGCCTGCCCCGGACTTTGATCCGGGGGGTGCTGAAGGCGTAACTGACACTGCGTCGAAACAGCCTGGGGAATTACGGTCCGCCACGGCGAGCGGATCGGCGTCCGCAGCAGACGTGTGGCAAGAAAAGCGCGCCGGACTGGAGTGACACACTTATGAGCGTTGGCCTTTTATTAATTTCCCATGACGGCATCGGTCCGGCCCTGCTGGGCACGACTTCACTGATGCTCGGCGGCTGTCCGCTGCAAGCCAAGTTGCTGATGGCCTCGAGAGACAGCGATCCGGACGATCTCAGCCGCCAGGCGGAGGAGTTCGTCGATGCCCTGGACACGGGAGATGGCGTCCTGATCCTGACGGATCTGTACGGATCAACTCCGAGCAACATCGCCAGCCGCATTAACAATCAGCATGAGATCCGTGCGATATCGGGGGTCAATCTCTCCATGTTGATCCGGGTGCTTAACTACCCGGAGCTGGATCTGGCCGCCCTCGCGGACAAAGCCCTGTCCGGCGGACAGGACGGGATACGGGAAATCCCCTGAGCCATGGCCTGCAGCAAGGACATCACCATCATTAACAAGCTCGGCTTGCATGCGCGCGCCGCCGCCAGGCTGGTGCAGACGGCGTCCCGCTACGAGGCCGACATTACCCTCAAGCATAATGGCCGCGAAGTCAGTGGCAAAAGCATCATGGGAGTAATGATGCTGGCAGCCGGCAAGGGATCCACCATCACCATCATCAGCGTCGGCGCCGACGAGAAAGAAGCGCTGGCTGAAGTGGAACAACTCTTCCTGGATCGCTTTGGAGAAAAGGAATGACCATCGCATTACACGGCAAGAAGGTTTCCCGTGGCATCGCCATTGGTCGCCTGCATATTATCGAACGCAACCAGCCTGACATTCCTGAATACATCATTGAAAAAAGTGAAGTGGAGAATGAAGTTCAACGCTTCAAACAGGCGGTAGCCAGCGCCCGCGAGCAGCTGAGCAGAATACGCAACCGCGTGCCATCGTCGGCCGCTGCCGATATTGCGTCATTCATTGATACGCACCTGTTAATGATGGACGATGTAGCCCTGACCGCCGAACCGATACGCCTGATCCGTGAAAACTACTGCAACGCTGAATGGGCGCTGAAAATACAACGTAACGCACTCGTCGATGTCTTCATGCAAATGAACGATCCCTACCTGAGCACGCGACGGGATGATGTCGACCATGTAGTCAACCGCATCCAGCGCGTATTGTTGAAACATACGCCACTGCCGCACGAAGATCTGGATACCCGGCTCTCGGGCACAATCATTCTGGCCGAGGACCTGACCCCGGCCGACACAGCATTAATGCAGCAACAGGGGGTTACCGCCTTCGCCACCGAGTACGGCGGACCGACCTCACATACAGCCATTCTGGCCCGCAGTCTCGGCATTCCGGCTATCGTCGGCATTCATCACGCAACCCGCTATGCACGGGAAGACGACATGGCCGTTCTCGATGGCACCAGCGGAGTATTGTTAATCGCTCCGGATGAACGCACCCTGGAACACTACAGGCATCGGCAGGCTGAGGAGGAGCGCTATTATTCCTCGCTCAGCGAGATCCGTGAATCACCGTGTCGGACACGCGACAATATCACCATTGAATTACAGGCCAATATCGAGTTGCCCAGCGATTTCGATACGGTGCGCGAGGTCGGCGCCAACGGCGTTGGACTCTACCGCACCGAATTCCTGTACATGAACCGCGAGACGCCCCCGGACGAGGAAGAACACTATGCAACCTACAGCAAGGTCATGGAAATCCTCGACGGCCTGCCGTTGACCATCCGCACCCTCGATCTCGGCGCGGACAAACAGGTGGACGGCGGTGTGCAGACCGGCCCCGTGCATACCAACCCGGCACTGGGTCTCAGGGCCGTGCGGTTGTGTCTGAAAGAGCCGGCGCTTTTCAGGCCTCAACTGCGTGCCATACTGCGCGCCTCGGCTAACGGGCCGGTACGCCTGATGGTACCCATGCTTTCCAGCCTCACGGAAACCGATCAGGTTTTGTCCATCATCAAGGAACTGAAAAAGGATCTGCGTGAACAGGGCATGGCTTTTGATGAAAACCTGCCCGTGGGCGGCATGATCGAAGTGCCCGCCGCTGCGGTATGCGCGGAGTTTTTCGCCAGCCGGCTCGACTTTCTCTCCATCGGCACCAACGATTTGATCCAGTACACCATGGCCATAGACCGGGTCAATGATGAAGTCAGTTACCTCTATGATCCATTACATCCGGCAGTCATCCGCCTCATCCACTGTACGTTGCTGGCCGGCAGGAAGCACAATATTCCGGTGGCCATGTGCGGCGAGATGGCCGGCGATCCCGCTTACACCAGGCTGTTACTGGGACTGGGTCTGCGGGAATTCAGCGTGCATCCGGCGGGATTGCTGGAAGTCAAGAAAATCATCATGGACAGCGCCATCAATGAACTCACCACCATGGCTGACGAGGTCATGCGCCTGAACAGCGGCCGGCAGATCGAGGATTATCTGAAGACGCTTAACTGAAAGCGGATCGTACTGTTCATACATCAGTGTATGAATCAGGCATGAGTGGTATCTCCATGATGTCTTGCGGTTCCGAAAATTTTCCCCTTCCCTGCAAAGCTGCTGGTAAACTTGGCATCAGTTTATCTCACAACCCTGCAGGCAGGTAATGGAAGCCGACAACAACGACATCAGCACCATTGACAAGTTGCGTCTTGCGGTTCAGTCCGAAGACCGGCAGCTGGCCCATTCCTATCTCAATGAGCTGCATCCATCCGAGATTGCCCTGTTGCTGGAAAGCCTGCCGGGCAAGGAACTCGACATGGTCTGGAACCTGCTCGATCCCGACATGGAGGGCGAGGTCCTCTCGGAGGTGCAGGACAGTGTGCGCGCCCGCCTGCTGGAGCAGATCCATCCTCACGAACTGGTCGCCATCACCCGGGATCTGGACAGCGATGATATTGCCGACATCATTCAGGATCTGCCGGAAGACATGCATGACAGTGTGCTGCTGGCGATGGACGTGCAGAACCGGCAACGACTGGCCTCTTTGTTATCCTACCCGGAGGATGTTGCCGGCGGATTGATGAATGTCGACGTGATCCCGGTACGCGCCGATGCAAATCTGGCCACGGTGTCACGCTACCTGCGATTCCTGGCGCGCCGTGACGGCATACCGGAACAAACCGACAACCTGATGGTGGTGGACCGGGACAACAAGTATCTGGGCCTGCTGCCGCTGACCACGCTGGTCACCAGCGATCCCGAGCAGACAGTTGGCGAAGTCATGGTGCAGGAGGCCGCCATTCACCCCGATCTTCCGGCTTCGGAAGTAGCCAATATGTTTGAACGTCGCGACCTGGTTTCCGCCGCGGTGGTAGACGATGACAACGTACTGCTGGGCCGTATTACGGTGGATGACGTCGTTGATGTCATCCAGGAAAAGGCCGAATCCACGGTACGCAGCATGGCGGGGCTGGGTACCAATGACAATGTTTTCTCACCGATCCTGGTCAGCAGCCGCTACCGCGCCGTATGGCTGGGCATTAACCTGTTGACCGCTTTCCTGGCTTCATGGGTCATCGGCCGCTTTGAAGAGTCTATCCAGCAACTGGTAGCGCTGGCCGTATTAATGCCCATTGTCGCCAGCATGGGTGGTATCGCCGGCAGCCAGACACTGACCATTGCTGTTCGCGGTATCGCACTGGGACACATTACCAGTTTTAATGCCCGTGTATTTCTCAACAAGGAACTGGGTATCGCCGTTATCAACGGCAGTCTCTGGGCGCTGGTCGTCGCCATTGTCGCCATGTTCTGGTTCGATAACAGAGGTCTCGGTATTGTTATCGGCCTGGCCATGATCATTAACCTGCTGATGGCTGCTATCGCCGGGGTGCTGATCCCTCTGATCATGAACCGTGTCGGTATCGATCCGGCCGTTGCCGGCAGCGTTGTTCTGACCACGCTGACCGATGTGATCGGCTTCATGACGTTTCTGGGGCTGGCGACGTTGTATCTTTTGAACTGAAGCCGTGAATTCCGCCAGGCAAACGTCTTCGTGTCCGGTGTGCGCGGCCCGGGAAACCTTCTTTTTCAGCCGCAAGGACAATTACGACTTCAGCCGCTGCCGATCCTGTGATTTTGTGTATCTGGATCCGATGCCGGATCAGACAACGCTGAATGCATTGTATGTTCAGGAAAACCATGAGGCCGAACCTGTCTATGACAAGGCCTCATCCCGATTGCGGCGTGCGTGGCTGAAGCTGCCTCGCTTTCTGCCCTTTGCACTGAATAAAGATACGCTGGATCTCGGTTGCGGCGGCGGTTTTATCACTCATGTGCTCGGCCATGTGGCCCGCTCGTCCACCGGTATCGATATCAGTCAAAATGCCATCGACTATGCCGCCCGGCGTTTCAGCAAGCCGCGTTTTCTGTGCCGGGATTTTTCCGATCTGCTCGACAGCGCTGATCGTTATGACTTTATTTATTCATCCGAGGTGATTGAGCATGTCAGTGACATCAACCTGTACATGCGGGTATTGCAGTTGCTGACGCGTGAAGGTGGCCATGTCTATATCACGACGCCGGACATCGGCCACCCCCGGGTGCCGGTGTCCATTAACGACTGGGATGTGTTTACTCCGCCGGTGCATGTGCAGTTTTTCAATCGCGCCTCGGCGCAGCGCCTGTTCGCGAACTACGGCTTCGAGATCCTCAGGTTTTACCCGAACCGCAAACCCGGGCTGATCTTTGCGGCGAGAAAGGTGACTACCAACTGAAAATGACCCACTGCGGCACAACCGTGGGGTTGTAGATATCGTCAGTACGGGACTCCAGCCGTCCATCGCCGTTTTTGTCCATGAGATAGTAGGACGGGCCCACGGCCGGCACGATCTTGACCATATACAGCTGGCCATTAACGCGGTATTCATGCACGACCCTGTCCTCTTTTTGTACGATCGTGACTTCCGGCTCGATGCGCTCACCGCTTTCCAGGGGATCGGGCAAATCCGGCGGTTCCGGCACCGGCTCAAGACCACCATGGTTAATGTCACCGGCCAGACAGGCGCCGGCCAGGGCAAGCCCGGAGAGCATGGACAGCAATCGTTTCAAAAATATGTTCATGGATTCAGAGTATCAAAGTTCCAGGTGTTTTTCTTCATTATCGGCAGACGGGGTCATGCCGCGGCCTTCATAATACTTGAAAATCGCATCGACCACCTCGTGCGGCTCGTCGACCAGCCGGAAAAGATCAAGATCCTCGGGGCTGATGGTGCCGGCCTCGAGCAGGACTTCCCGGAACCAGTCGGCAAGACCCTGCCAGAAACGCGTGCCGACCAGCACAATGGGGATCATTTTGCTTTTCCCGGTTTGTGTCAGGGTCAGGATTTCCGCCAGTTCATCCAGGGTGCCAAAACCGCCGGGCAACACCACGTAGGCCGATGCGTACTTGACGAACATTACCTTGCGTGAAAAGAAATGACGAAAATACAGGGAAATGTCCTGGTAACGGTTGCTGACCTGTTCATGCGGCAGGGAGATATTCAGGCCCACGCTCGGCGCCTGACCCCCGAATGCGCCCTTGTTAAACGCTTCCATCAGGCCCGGCCCGCCGCCACTGACCACGGCGAATCCGGCATTGGACAGGCGCAGCGCGATGTCCTCCCCCAGCTGGTAATAAGGCGTGCCCGGCCCGATTCGTGCCGAGCCGAACATGCTGACCGAGGGACGGATCCCCGAGAGCCTCTCGAAACCCTCGACGAACTCGGCCATGATCTGGAAAACCTTCCAGGATTCCCGGGTCAGGGTGGCATCGTCAATCAGCGGATGGGCAAAGCGTTTTTGATCATTCATAATGGTTCCCGTTGAATTTTATCATTGATTTCGTACCCTTGATTCGGCGTTCGATATCCTGTCGCCTAACGGTCCTTTTAGCATACTTTGTCTGAAATTATAGTGAGCAACCCATTCCGGCCGGCGCCTTCCCGCCGCCCACAGCCATGAAAGACAAGACCCTGATCCTGGTAGACGGTTCCTACTACATGTTTCGTGCCTATCATGCGCTGCCGGATTTTAGAAATTCGTCAAACGAACATACCGGCGTCATTTACGGCGTGATGAACATGCTGAAAAAGCTCATCCGCGAACACAAACCGGATTATTTTGCCGTAATCTTCGACGCCAAAGGCAAAACCTTCCGTAACGATCTCTATCCGCAATACAAGGCCAACCGGCCGCCGGTGCCTGAAGAACTGCTCAGTCAGATCCGGCCGCTGCATCAAATCATTGCCGCCAATGGTTTCCCGCTGCTCATTATCGATCATGTTGAGGCTGATGACGTTATCGGCACGCTGGCAAAACAGGCTGAAGTCGACGGCATCCGGTGCCTGATATCGTCCGGGGACAAGGATCTGGCGCAACTGGTGGACGGCCACATACGCATGATCAACACCATGCGGGACATCATCCTGGACGTCGACGGCGTGCGCGAGAAATACGGCGTGGCCCCGGAGCGGATCATCGATTACCTGGCGCTCGTCGGCGACAGCATCGACAACATTCCCGGCATCCCCAAGGTCGGCCCGAAGACTGCGGCCAAATGGCTGCATGAGTACGGCAGCCTGGATCGGATTATTGAACACAGAAACGAGATCAAGGGCAAGGTCGGGGAATATTTGCGTGACAACCTGGAACAACTGGCCCTGTCACGGGAGCTGGTGACGCTGAACTGTAATGTCCCCCTGGACTATCGTCCGCAGGACCTGCGGCTGTCGCCGCCACAGCAGGACCTGTTGCGGGAATACTATCAGCGCTGGGAGTTTCGCAGCTGGATCCATGAACTCGACAGGCAGCATCATCCGGTGGAAGAAGAGGAAGAGCAGGCCGAGGCTGCGGCCGATGACTGTTATGAAACCATTCTCACAAAAAAGGGCCTGTCCGCCTGGATCAAACGACTCAAATCCAGCGACCTGTTTGCCTTCGACACCGAGACAACCAGCCTCGATTATATGCAAGCCCGCATTGTCGGGGTTTCCTTCGCGGTCAAACCGGGCGAAGCGGCTTACGTCCCGCTGGCCCATGATTATAACGATGCGCCGAAACAGCTGTCGCGTGAGGATGTGCTCGGGCTGCTGCAACCCCTGCTCGAGGACCCGGGCCAGGCCAAGGTGGGACACAACCTGAAATACGACATGGAGGTGCTGGCGAATCACGATATTGAATTGCGCGGCATTGTTCACGACACCATGCTCGCTTCCTATGTCTATAACAGCACGGCCAGTCGTCACGACATGGATACGGTGGCGGAAAAATACCTGGGCAAGACCACCACGCACTATGAAGACATCGCCGGCAAGGGCAGCAAGCAGATCCCCTTCAGCAAGGTGGATATCGATATCGCCTCGACCTATGCCGCGGAAGACGCCGACATCACCTTGCAGTTACACAACTATCTGTACCCGCGGATCAGGGATCTCGGCGGGCTGAACAAACTCTATCTTGATATCGAGATGCCGTTGCTGCCGGTGCTGGCCGGCATGGAACGCCATGGCGTCACCATCGACAGGGATATGCTCGAGGATCAAAGCCGGCAATTGCAGCAGGAAATGCAAGCCGTGGAACAACAGGCCCACGAACTGGCGGGGCAGACATTCAATATAGGATCACCGAAACAAATCCAGGAAATTCTCTACGACAGGATGGGTTTGCCGGTGCTCTCCAAAACACCCGGCGGACAACCGTCCACGGCGGAATCGGTGCTGCAGGAACTGGCCGGGGATTATGAACTGCCCGGACTGATACTGGAATATCGTGGCCTCAGCAAACTGAAATCCACCTACACCGACAAACTGCCGTTGCTGATCAATCCGGCCACCGGACGCATACACACTTCTTACCATCAGGCGGTGGCGGCCACGGGACGGCTGTCCTCCTCGGACCCGAACCTGCAGAATATTCCGGCACGCACCCGCAACGGCCGCCGCATACGCAGCGCGTTCATCGCCCCACCCGGCTACGTGTTGCTGGCGGCGGATTATTCGCAGATTGAATTGCGCATCATGGCGCATCTGTCCGGAGACGCCGGACTGCTGGCCGCGTTCGCCCGCGGCGAGGACATACACCGCGCCACGGCCGCGGAAGTCTTCGAAATCAAACTGGATGAAGTTACGGACGAACAACGACGTTCGGCCAAGGCGATAAATTTCGGCCTCATCTACGGCATGTCCGCCTTCGGTCTCGCCAAACAGCTCGGCATCGAGCGCGGCGCGGCAAAAACATACATTGATCGGTATTTCGAACGCTATCCGGGCGTCCGGGAGTTCATGGACAAAACCCGTGAACAGGCGCGCAAGGACGGTTATGTGGAAACGCTGTTTCAGCGCCGGCTGTATCTGCCCGAAATCAATTCACGCAATGCCGCGCGGCGGCAATACGCCGAGCGCACCGCGATCAATGCGCCCATGCAGGGAACGGCAGCGGATATCATCAAACGCGCCATGATCGCCATCGACCACTGGCTGCGTGACAGCGCTGTTGATGCCGCCATGATCATGCAGGTGCATGACGAACTGGTGCTGGAAGTAAAAACATCCTGTCTCGGCAAAGTCAGGGAAAATGTGCTGAAATTGATGACCGGCGCTGCGGAGCTTGAAGTTACGCTGGAAGTGGATGCCGGCTCCGGCGACAACTGGGAAGAAGCCCACTAGTTAACTCTGCTTTCGCGACGGTACGCGCATATCGGTGAGTATTGCAAAGCGAATGTTTGCAAAATGCGGATTTTTTGTTAAGACTATAAGCAATCAAAGCGAGACCTCGACCCAATCACAACCCAGACACCTGGATAACAATAAACCCGGCTGGCGCAAAAACTCTTTAAACATCCATCGTTGTTATTGAAGGAACCCCCTCATGTTAATTATCCCTGCGATCGACATAAAAGACGGCAAGTGTGTGCGCCTGCGGCAGGGTCAGATGGATGAAGAAACCGTCTACGGACTGGATCCGCTTGAAGTCGCGAAACGCTGGGTCGACGCCGGCGCGCGACGGCTGCACATCGTTGATCTGAACGGCGCCACCGCCGGCCGGCCCGAGAACGCCGACATCATTCACGAAATCGCCGAACTCTACCCGGATATACCCATCCAGGTCGGTGGCGGCATCCGTAATGAGGACACGATACAGACCTACCTGGATGCCGGCGTCAAATACGTCATCATCGGCACCAAGGCGGTCACGACACCGCACTTCGTCTCCGACATCTGTCTTGAGTTTCCCGGGCACATCATCATTGGCCTCGATGCCAGGGACGGCAAGCTCGCCACCAACGGCTGGTCGAAACTGTCGCACCACGACGCCGTGGACATGGCCCAGCGCTTCGAAGATGAGGGCGTGGCCGCGATAATCTTCACCGACATCGGCCGTGACGGCATGCTCACCAGTGTCAATATCAAGGCGACGGTGAGCCTCAGCAGCCAGGTCAGCATACCGGTGATCGCCTCGGGCGGCATCACCAATCTGGACGATATACGTAACCTGTGCAAGGTCGCTGAAGAAGGCATCACCGGGGCCATTACCGGTCGGGCGATTTACGAGGGCACGCTGGACTTCGCCGAGGCCCAGAAGCTCGCCGACGATCTCTGTCCCCTGTAAATAAAAAACCGCATGGCGTCATGCCGTAACCGCGGCAAAACCCGACATTCGCGCATTCTTGATTCGCACATTTACCTGCAATCCCGTATTAATTAACCGACACCCGTAGTAACCTGATCCGATGGGACTCGCCAAACGCATCATACCCTGCCTGGACGTGGACGCCGGCCGTGTCGTCAAGGGCGTGTGCTTTGTGAATATCCGCGATGCCGGTGACCCGGTCGAGGTTGCCCGGCGCTACGATGAACAGGGCGCTGACGAGATTACCTTCCTCGATATCACTGCCAGCAGCGATGACCGCGACACCATGGTCGAGATAGTCCACGCCGTCGCCGGCGAGGTTTTTATCCCGCTGACGGTGGGTGGCGGCATTCGCGAGCTCGAGGACATCCGCCGCATGCTGAATGCCGGTGCGGACAAGGTCAGCATCAATACCGCGGCAGTCAACAACCCGGATTTTGTCTCCACCGCCGCACAACGATTCGGCTCGCAATGCATCGTCGTGGCCATTGACGCCAAGCGGGTAACCGGGCCCGGCGAGTCGCCGCGCTGGCATATCTTTACCCATGGCGGCCGCCGGGATACCGGCATTGACGCCGTTGAGTGGGCGGTGCAGATGTGCGCCCGCGGCGCCGGTGAGCTACTATTGACCAGCATGGACCGCGACGGCACGCGCAGCGGTTTTGATCTCGAACTGACCCGCGCCATCAGCGAGGCCGTGACCATCCCGGTGATTGCCTCAGGTGGGGTCGGCAACCTGGATCACCTTGCTGACGGTATCCTCAAGGGCAAGGCCGATGCAGTGCTCGCCGCCAGTATTTTCCATTTTGGTGAACACACCATCCGGGAGGCCAAGGAACTGATGGCCGGACGGAATATTGAAGTTCGATTATGATGACAGCCGATAATGACGCCTGGCTTGATGCGGTCAACTGGAACAGCGAGGGCCTGGTGCCCGCCATTGCCCAGGACGTCGGCACCGGCAAGGTGCTGACACTGGCATGGATGAACCGCGAGGCGTTGGCCCTGACATACACGGAGCAGCGCGCAGTCTACTGGTCGCGCTCGCGGCAGAAGCTGTGGCGCAAGGGCGAGGAGTCCGGCCACGTGCAGCAGTTGCAGCAGATCCGTCTCGACTGTGATGGCGACAGCGTGTTACTGCTGGTACGCCAGGTGGGTGGCATCGCCTGCCATACCGGCCGGGAACGCTGTTTTTACCGGACGCTCGATAACGGCGCCTGGAAGATCGATGAAGCCGTGCTCAAGGACCCGGCCACGATCTATCGTTAATATGGCGGCTAAACAATGAACAGTGATAACATACTGCGGCAACTGGCGGAAACCCTGCAAACCCGGAAACAGGCCGACCCGGAGAAATCCTACGTGGCCAGTCTCTATGCCAGGGGCCTTGACAGCATTCTGAAAAAGATCGGCGAGGAAGCTGCGGAAACCATCCTCGCCGCCAAGGATGCGGATCGTGAGGGCATTATTCATGAAACCGCCGATCTCTGGTTTCACTGCCTGGTCATGTTGTCACAGGCAAACATTTCTCCGGATGAAGTTCTGGCTGAGCTGGAACGGCGCTTTGGCGTTTCCGGACACGAGGAGAAGGCTGGCCGCACGCCTTCCTGAATAACACACCTGTCGAAGGAGGAATTACTAATGGGCATGCCCGGACCCTGGGAACTCATCATCATCCTGGCCATCGTCGCCATACTGTTCGGCACCGGCAAGCTGCGAAATATCGGCAGTGATCTGGGCACCGCGGTAAAAGGCTTTCAGAATGCCTTCAAAGGCGGCAGCGAGGAGAAAAAAGTGGAAAAAGAGGACAACAACAAACCCTCCAGCAATGTAATCGAGGGCGAGGTGGACAATCACTCTGAAGACAAACGGGCCTGACGCGCTGCTGTACCCCGGCCATGTTTGATATCGGTTTCTGGGAACTGGTGCTGATCGGCGTCATCGCGCTGTTTGCTGTCGGCCCGGATCGATTACCCGGCTTTGTTCGTGAGTGCGGCGAATGGCTGGCGCGACTGCGCCGGATGATCAATACCGCCCGCCGTGAACTCCAGAACGAACTCAAGCTGCATGAACAACAGGATCTGAAGTCCAGCCTTGCCGATCTCGATGACCTGATGAAAAACGCCCCGGACCGGCAACAGGATCTGAAGCCCAGCCTTGCCGATCTTGATGACCTGATGAAAAACGCCCCGGACCGGCAACCGTCACCGGATCAAAAAGACAACGACGGCTGATCCGGATATAGAAGGGATGGCCGACGAGACCTCGTTAATTTCCCACCTGATCGAATTACGAATGCGCCTGATTCGCTGTTGTATCAGTGTGCTCGCGGTGTTTTTGTTGCTGGTGGGTTTTTCGTCCGAGATCTACCACCTCATTGCCAACCCGCTGCTGGAGTTGTTGCCACAGGGCGGCAGCATGATCGCCACCGAGGTGGCCTCTCCCTTCCTGACGCCCTTCAAGTTAACACTGATCGTCGCCTTCTACCTGGCCATGCCGTACATGCTCTGGCAGATCTGGCAGTTCATTTCCCCGGGATTGTACACAAAGGAAAAACTCGCGGCATTGCCGCTGTTTATTGCCAGCGTCATCCTGTTCTATGTCGGCACCCTGTTTGCCCTGGTCGTTGTATCGCCTTTGCTGTATGCATTTTTCCAGGCCATGTCTCCGGAGGGCGTGGTCGTGATGCCTGATATAACCCGCTTCCTGGATTTTGTGATCAAGCTGGCGTTCGGATTTGGCATCGCTTTCGAGGTCCCGGTGATCACCTTCATGGTCGTCAAAAGCGGTCTTGTAGAAGTTGCAACCTTGCGCAGGAAGCGGCCCTTCATTATCGTGGCCGCGTTCGTCTTCGCCACGCTGTTGACACCGCCGGATGTGATTTCACAACTGTTGCTTGCTGTTCCGGTCCTGGTGCTGTTCGAGGCGGGGCTGTTTCTCGCGGCTCGCTCGGCGCAGTCCGGGCGGGAAGAAGAAGAGGCCTGATTAAAGCCCGGCACGGTGGCGGTAAAACACCTTCAGTTTCTCTCCTATTTTTTCACCCGCCACCATCCGCGGCAACGAGGGCAGGTGACCCTCATCACGCTCACGCCTGCCAATACGCGCGGCGGCAATTTCAAAAGCCTCCTCGAAAGACACTGTTTGTGACAGCGCATGGTCGAACAACGCCTCGCCAAAATAGGTAAAGCGGCCATCGTGACCGCATCCAAATGAATTACGATCCGGGGCGGCGGCGCTGATAAGCAATGTATATGGATCTTTCAACTCGTCCAGAAAGCCGCCGGAATAACAGGATGAAATGATGATCACTTTCCATTTTATGCCGGCACCGAGCAGCGCATTATGTATCTGTGTCGGCGTCAGATCATTCAGGCCCAGGGGCGTCATCTGCACACTCAGCCGGTGGTCTTTGGAGCCGTGCGAGGTAAAAAACAGAAACAGGATATCTTCCTGCACATCCATCCTGCCGGCAATGATGTGTAGCGCCGCCTCCAGGTTGTGGCGGTTGGCGACAGGATAACGTGACAGGGTCTCGGCATTATTAATCAAAACCATGGCCTTGCCTTTGCCGGTGAAACTGCGCTCCATCAGGTCCTTTACAAAGAGCGTTTCATTGCGAAATACATCTTCGTCGGCAAAGCCGGCGAAGCCCAGAAAAAACATATCCACGACACCCGGCGTCTGCCGGCTCAGGCTGCCGGCCTGCAGGGCCAGCAGATCGTTTTGCAGATAGTAGGTGTCTTCAATATTGATATCGATGTCAGGAGCGACTTCGTCATTCGTGCTCGCCGCGATGGAGTACCACAACGGCTGGCCGGGGATATAAAACAGGGCCGGGATATTGATCAATGCGTAGACGAGCACCAGCATAAAAGCCCGTGTCCATGAAACGCGCAGGAATCGGCCCAGCGTGCGCAGGATAATTGATAAATACCAGGCTATATAAACGCCAAACACCAGCCACTCGGTGATCGGCGGTGAGGCGCCGGGCATGTAATCAGCCGCCGCGTCGATCAGCAGGCAGCCGAACCAGACCGGCGGCACAACCGACAGAAACATCACGATCAGTTTCAGGCTGTTGCGAAAATCCCGCTGCAGCCAGGCAAGCACAAACACACTGAGCAAAAACAACAGGTACAGCGTCGCCTGGTAACTCAGTCCGAAAGGGTTGAAACGGTTTGCAGGTGCCGTGGCGAAATAGTCCTGGGCAAACGGCAACAGGAACGAGATGCCGAGCAGGGCCATGGCCTGGGGGAAAGTGGCGGTAAAATACCATGGCCTGACCTTAAGGAAAAATGCCAGGCGAACGCCCGCAAGCAAATTGCGGCAGAGATCCGGAAAAAACCGCAGCGGGTTCAAGACCGGGGGTTCAGGATTGCTCCCAGGGCAGGTTATGGAATCGCCAGCCGTTGATGTGGTTGCGGTGCTTCTGGCCATCACGGTCGCCTTCAAAGCCTTCCGTCACGTTGAATACCGTTTTGAAACCTTCCGCACACAGGGCTTTTGCCGCCGCCTCGGAACGCTTGCCGCTGCGGCAGATGGCCAGCACGGGCACCTTCTCGACGGCCCGGTCCACGGATCGGTGTGAGAGCAGTTCGCGCACCTTGTTAACGAAGCCGGGATCCACCTGCCAGTCGGGAGCCTCCATCCAGGGAATATTGACCGCGTTCAGGGGATGGCCCACGTATTCGAATTCCATGCTGGTACGTACATCTATGAGAATCGCGGCAGGGTCGTTTTCCAGTATATTCCAGGCTTCGGGAGGATTAATTTCTTTGACGTCGGCGGTTTCGGTCATACGCGTACCCTGTTGCTGTGTGGCTGTGAGTGGATGGAAGCGGGCTTCCAGACACTGCAAAACTAGCGTGTTTGTCAAAGAAAATATACATCAAGTTCCGAAAATGTAAAAAATGCAGAGCTGTTATCGCCGCCCACGGCGTTGCCTCTGACCGGATCACGTCCGCATGGCCGGCTGCGGATTTTGTGCCGAAAACGCCTGGCGTCGGAGATACATTATATTCTCAATATATCTTGATTCTTTTATGTATTGATCTAGTATGTAACCCTTGCCCGGGTCCGAGGCTGACCGCCGCCGGCCGGGCTTAATCAGATCCTTCGATACACATTTGCCGGGGTGCCATTTGCAAACTCAGCCTCTTGACGATACAGGCGACCTGGAACAAACTCTGTTACCGCTGGATTTTCTCAAGCAGGCCTCGGAACGCCTGAAATGTGTTGCCCATCCGCACCGCCTGCGCATCATCGAGATCCTGCTCAGCGGCGAATACACCGTGGACACCATTGCCCGACTGTGCGCACTGACGCAACCGGCCACCAGCGGGCACCTGCGCCTGATGGAAAGCAAGGGATTGTTACGCTGCGAACGCCGCGGACGCACAGTGTACTACTCGGTGGCCGAGCCCCGCCTGGCCGGTGTCCTCGACTGTATCAGGGAAAATTACCAACAGGATTAGCTGTACGACTGACCCCCCGGCGCATGCCGCTATGACTTCCACGCAATTTATGGTGGAATAATCTTCTTGCAAATCAGATACTCGCCCCCGGCGGCGATTACGTATCCCGTTCATTACAGCAACAATTAATACAGGAGAAAGGCTATGCCAATGGACGACCAAGACGGCGTCATCTGGCTTGATGGGGCATTTGTGCCCTGGCGTGAGGCAAAAATTCACGTTTTGACCCACACACTGCATTACGGCATGGGTGCGTTCGAGGGCATACGCGCCTACGCAACCGGGCGCGGCACGGCCATCTTCCGGCTCGAAGACCACACGGATCGCCTGTTTCGCTCCCTGCATATTCTGCGCATGCAGATGCCCTGGGACAAGGCCACGATCAACGCGGCCTGCCTTGATGCACTGCGTGAGAACGGACTGCAGTCGGCCTACCTGCGGCCGATGTGTTTTTACGGGGCGGAAGGTATGGGTCTGCGCGCTGACAATCTCAAGGTTCACGCTACTATCGCCGCCTGGTCATGGGGTTCCTACCTGGGCAGCGAGGGCATGGAAAAAGGCATTCGCATCAAAACCTCTTCGTTTACGCGCCACCATGTCAACATTACCATGTGCAAGGCCAAGGCCAACGGCAATTACATGAACTCCATGCTGGCCTTGCAGGAAGCGCTGGACTGCGGTTACGACGAAGCCCTGTTACTGGACAACGAGGGTTACGTGGCCGAGGGCAGCGGGGAAAATATTTTCATCGTCCGCAACGGCATCCTCTACACGCCGGATCTGACCTCGGCCCTGGAAGGGATTACCCGCGACACTATCATGGCGCTGGCCGGGGAATGCGGTTACCGTGTCGTCGAAAAACGGCTGACGCGGGACGAGGTCTACATTGCGGACGAGGCTTTCTTTACCGGCACCGCGGCCGAGGTTACTCCCATCCGCGAACTGGACGGGCGCAGCATCGGCAGCGGCAGTCGCGGCCCGGTCACGGAAAAACTCCAGGCCCTGTACTTCGATACCGTGCAGGGCAAACACACGGTCAAGGAGAACTGGTTAAGTCATGTCTGAAGCACAACAGTTACAAATGCCCAACGCGGAAAAAACCTACACGGTTACACGGGACCAGTTGCCGCTACACTGTCCGACGGAAACAATGAGTCTGTGGAATTCCCATCCACGGGTTTACCTGCCCATCGAGGCAACCGGGCAGGCCGCCTGCCCATACTGTGGCGCGGTTTATACCCTGGATGATCAAGGGCCGTCTTGATCCCCGCTGACGCTGTCACTGTATGGCGTTTTGTCGATGGCAAACCCGGGCACGACCGGCAGAGCGCCGGCCTGGTGCGGGCGCTGCAGGAGCGCCGCCCCTGTGCGACACGTACCTGCAGTGTCGGCCCGGCCGCGCGGGTTCTTGTGGATCTGCTGCTCGGACGCAGTCCGGTCACTGACGCTGTGCCGCGGCCGGACATAGCCGTCGGCGCCGGACATGCCACGCACCTGCCACTGCTCGCGGCCAGACGCGCCACCGGCTGCGCGGCTATCGTACTCATGAAACCGGGCCTGCCTCTTGGCTGGTTTGATCTGTGCCTGGTTCCGCGACACGACCATGTCGGCAGCAGTGATCATGTCGTGGAAACCGAGGGCGCCATCAATCCGATCATTCACACACCGGAGAAAACGCCGGGCACCGGCATGATACTGCTCGGCGGCCCATCGAAACACTATGACTGGGACAGCGAGGCCGTGCTCAGACAGATCAGGGCCGTACTGGAAAAAAACGCTGCCACCCACTGGCAAATCACCAGTTCCCGCCGCACACCCGCGGAATTCATGGCCGAACTCGCGCCTCTGGCCGGTGAACGCGTGCGGCTGGCGCCGCACACGGAGTGTCCGCCCGGTTGGCTGGATCGCGAACTGCCGCGCCAGGAACAGGCGTGGGTCAGCCCGGACAGCGTCTCCATGGTCTACGAAGCCATTAGCGCAGGCGCCCGGGTGGGCCTGTTTGATCTTCCCGCACAGCGGGCCGACAAGATCACACGCGCCATTGATGAGCTTTGCGCCGCGGGGATGGCGACACCTTTCAGCCTCTGGCGCGAAGGCCGGGTCCTGTCCACACCGCCGCGGATCCTGAATGAGGCCGATCGTTGCGCCGAAATCATCAGCGACCGTTTTCTCACTCCGCATTTATTATGAACGAGGCCCGCGCCGACAACTGGGAAACCATCGCCTGCCCGGTCTGCGATGGACAGGAATTCAAGCCGCTGTTTGAAAAACAGGGAGAGCCCTTTGTTGAATGCAAAGGCTGCTCTCTGGTTCTGATCAATCCACGGCCGGTGTTCAGTGAAGTCATGCACACCTACACCGATGACTATTCCCGTACCTATGCGAAAAAAGCTGACAAGAAAATCCGCCGCTCGCGGCGCCGGGTCAACCTGCTGGCCAAACAAATACGCCACAGAGGCCGCTGGCTGGATGTGGGCTGTTCGGCAGGCTTCGTGGTCCAGGCCGCCAACGAGGCCGGCTTTGAAGGCTGGGGAGTCGATGTCGAGCCATGGGGCGTTCGTTACGGCAGCGAAACACTGGGGCTCGCCAACCTGTATGCAGGCATGCTGGAAGATCAACATTTCCCGGATCGGCATTTCCAGGCGATCTCGCTCTATGATGTCATCGAGCACGTGCCGGATCTGAACCGGCTGGTCTCCGAGCTGGCGCGGCTTTTGGCGCCGGACGGGCGTATCGACATCATCACCCCGGATATCGGCCACTGGCGGGTCACCCGGCCGTTGAGCGAATGGAAAGAGATCAAGCCGTCCGAGCACCTTTATTATTTCAGCGCACAAACGCTGGGACGACTGTTTGAGCGGCAGGGTCTGGCCGTCATTAAAAAGCGCTTGAGTCTGAAATCCAGCATGAAGCTGGTGGTCGCGCACGGCGATCATTAGGGCAATATTGATGCCTTTGACCGTGTTGCAAGCCTTGCCCGCCCTGGAGGTCGGCGGCGTGGAACGCGGCACGGTGGAAGTCGCCACCGCCCTGACCGCCGAGGGCCATCGCGCCATGGTCGTCTCTGCCGGCGGCCGCCTGGTCGATAAGCTTACTGCCTGCGGCGGCGAACACATCGACCTGAATATTGGTAAAAAATCACCGTTGACACTGCGACACGTGGCCGGATTGCGAGCATTGCTGCAACAGGAACGCGTTGATATCGTGCATGCCCGCTCAAGGCTGCCGGCCTGGATCTGCTGGCTGGCACTGCGCGCGCTGCCTGCCGAAACACGCCCCGTTTTCATTACCACGGTGCACGGCCCCTACAGCGTCAACCGTTACAGCCGTATCATGTGCCGCGGCGAACGCGTCATCGCCATCTCCGGTTTTATTCGTGAATACATTTTGAACAACTACCCGGACACAAACCCGGATCGCATCCGCGTGATCCATCGCGGCGTCGACAGCGCCGAGTTTCCCTTTGCATACCGGCCCGATGCCGCCTGGTTGCAGTCCTGGCACGAGAGACGTCCCGGGGTCCGGGATCGTTTCGTCATCACCGCACCGGCCCGTATTACCCGCTGGAAAGGCCAGGAAGACTTCATACATATCGTGCAAGGACTGAAGCAAGCCGGGGTCCCTGTGCATGGCCTGATCGCCGGCGGCGCCCATCCCCGACGGCAGAAGTTTCTCAACGAGCTCGTCGACATGGTCAAGCGGTTCGGTCTTGATCATGACATCAGTTTTCTCGGTCACCGCGACGATCTGAAAGAGATCATGGCCGTCTCCGACGTCGTGATGTCGCTGGCGCGCGAGCCTGAAGCCTTCGGCCGCACGGCGCTGGAGTCCCTGTGCCTGGGCACGCCGGTGATCGCCTACGATCACGGCGGCGCCGCCGAGGTGCTGGCGAAGATGTTTCCGGCCGGGCGTATCGAGCCCATGAACATTCAACAGGCCATCGAGCGGGCGGGCGATTTTTATAAAACACCGCCGCGGATGACAGACAACAATGTCTTCACCCGGCAGCAGATGCTGGACCAGACACTGGCGCTGTACCGCGAGTCCGTGACCCGATAATGCCCGGATCACGGATTTCAGCGCTGGTGGTAGCCCACAACGAGGAAGCGCAACTCGGCGAATGCCTGCAATGCCTGGCCTTTGCCGATGAGATCGTCGTCGTGCTCGACAACTGCACCGATCAATCAAAATCCATTGCCGAAGCACACAATTGCACCATTATCGAGGGCAACTGGGACATTGAAGGTGAACGGCGCAATCTCGGCATCGACACCTGTACGGGCAAGTGGATTCTGGAAGTCGACGCCGATGAACGCGTCAGTCCGGATCTGGCAAGAGAAATCCGCGAGGCGATCAGGGACAAGGACCACGGGTTTTTTCTGGTGCCGTTCCATAACTACATCGGCCAACGCCTGGTGCGGCGTGGCTGGGGCGCCTACATCGGCACCAATGCCAAGGTCTGCCTGTTTGCCCGCGGCAGCAAGCGCTGGGGGCCACAGACCATACACCCGGAACTGGAGCTGGACATGGCAGAATACCATGGGCGACTGCAACAGGCGATGATCCACTATATCGATGATAACATCCCGGATCTGCTGCGCCGGTTTAACCGCTATACAACGGCCATGGCCAGAGATCCCTATCATGCAAAAAAACTGAACGGTTTTATACGCAACCTGTTACGCATCCCGGCCCGGTTTCACAAGTGTTATATCTATAAGAAGGGATACCACGAAGGGCTCTATGGTCTCATAATAGCGCTGCTCGCAGGGCTTCTACCAATCACTGTCTATATAAAGGCGGTATGGCATGAATCGAAAAATGAATGACCGTCCTTCCTTGTCGTCAAAGTGTTTTTGTAGACCGGACCTGTAATCTATCGTGTTTATTGTTTTATAGCAGTGACGGAATCACCCGCCGAGGATCGTGAAGCTGGTTCTAAAATCTCAGGCTGCTTGACTATTTCGCTCGTGGGCTTGTTTCCGATCTGCTGTAAATATAATTACAGTGTATGCTGCCGCCTGCGGTACTCCCTTGACCTGTTTTGCGAAAACCAGCTTTGACCAGCAAATCATCTATCTTCTCGTTTCGTTCACTGTTTCCAGCATCCCCCTCAATCAGCACTGAACGCAATCGCCGATCAGTGAGCGTTTGCTGTGCGCCATGCAATATATCGATCTCCGGACCATCAACATCGATCTTCAAATGTGTGGGAGGGTCGGAATTAAATATTTGAATAAACTCATCCATGGATATGGCGGGGACAGTTTGTGTGTAATCATCATTATCTGTCTGCACGCCGCTTTGAAATTGATGCGTATCACTACCTGAACTGAATTCGCTCAGATGTAACCGGCATAATCCACTATGATCTGACAAGGCAACACAGAATGCCTTTATTGAGCCGGGCAACACATTTATAAAAGAGTTTTGCTGCAAGCAGGCAAAATTTTCGGACATTGGCTCGAAGGCATATACATTCGCCCCTTTGCTCGCCGCATAAAGCGAATAGATGCCTATGTTGGCACCGACATCCCAGAACACGCTGTCCTGGCCCAAGCTGTCGAGCCACTCAATAGTGTCTGGTTCATGTGCAAAGAAACATTTGGCCCAGTAGAGCGATTTTTTACTGGTACAGCGAATACAAATTTCCCCTTCATTAAGCGGCACCCGAAGCACAGGCGCCAACTCGTGGGATATAGTGGCCAACACCCTGTCGCGCTTACGCACGCCAAACAGCGAAAGCGCCCCCTGAATAATGCGTATAACGGCATGCTCAAATGGTTTCATCGCAGCGGATCCTTGATCGCAAACCCGTTCTGAAAGACATGACAACTCCGGCGGATCAAATCAAGTTTTCTGGAATTTGCAAAGGGTGTACGAGCGCGAAAATAACTGCGGGTTGCTGCTGCCCTGACGTTCCATGATCGGGTCTCGCGCAAAGCCCATCGCCAAGCACGGCCGGTCGCCCGCCTTGCAGCATAAACAGACAGTTCAGGATCGATATCCGGCTGGCCTGATAAAAAATAAAACATGGCCGCATTCAGATCGTGCAAAGTCTGGGCAACATTATGAGACATTCGGTTTGCTGCATCCTCTGGAGCGTAAAACACTGCGTCTGGCACTATGATGAAATCCGTAATATGCGCGAGCTTGAGCGCAATACTGTAATCCTGTATGTAAACCCGTTCGTCGCAGGCATCCTCATTTTTCAAAAGATCCCGTTTGAACATCATGTGCGTAGGCGTAAAAAAAGCGTTTTTAAATAGCTTGTGCAATGGACGATGCAGCTTGGCTGCCGTTTGCTTTTCCGGCTCATTAAATATTGGTGCGCCTGACGCAAGCCGGTAACTGCTCTTGACTCCCAGGGCGACGCCGAACTGATCCTGTTGCAAAGCATCTAGTAACTTTCGTGTCATGTCGTCAAGCAGGATATCATCCCCGTCCACCAGTTTGATATATTCACCTCTGGCCAGAGCAATACCCTTGTTGGTAGCGCGGCTCGGCCCCTGGTTTTCTCCGCTTAAAAGCACACAATCCTCGCGATTGGCAATCAGTTGTTTCAGAATCGCAAGGCTGTCGTCGTCCGAACCATCATCAACAAAGATATACTCACGATCAAAATCACCTTCCTGGTCAAACTGGGATTGCACGACGGCGGGCAGATACTCGGCCTTATTATAAACGGTGGTGACGTAACTGATGACTGGCACTATATCATTCTCTTCATCTATGCAACGAAACAACGGCGGGTAAGTGTTATTTTTCCTGCATTTGCCAGGATTATACTACAATTACCGGATCATATTTTATGCTCATAATATCGTTTAATTTCTGGAGGCTCTGTAAGTTGATCCGTCGACATTTTCGTGCCGTTGTTATTGCTAAATGCAATTATTTTTTCAATTTCGATTGGTTGGCCTGTGGATGCTTGCCCAGTTGCTGATGAGCCGGATCTGCCCGCCTCATATGCCGCCTACGTCTTCCATGATTGCTGGCCGACGCCCCAAAATTTATCCGGAATTAGACGGCCATAGGCATGTATTGCCAGTCATTGCCGACACTGTCAATATGTCGAATTTACAGACTGGATTATCATGCATGCGGATTTACGGGGATCTGCTTGGTGCCGTCGAATCATTGAATGTAAATATAAAAGGATCTGTACTTAGCAGCATCTACTCGGAATAGATGGATTTTGCGCAAATAGCATAACGGTCAAATACAAGCGCCTGTGAAGACATTAATATTATTTTTCAGAAAGTTGGGGCTGTTTTTGTTGTTGTTGACTCTCGTTCTGTTTGTCACGCAAACCCTGTTTCTTGCCCCCCTCGCACTGCTGTCCGTATTGGGCTGCGTATACATTATCCGGACGTGGCCGGAAGTACGCGTGCAGGCAACCATGAAATTGCTGGTGCTGTTTCTTTGTCTCTGGCTGCCGATGGCGTTTTCGTCACTGGACGCGGTCAACGCTTCCCGGGCGCTGGAGAAAACCCTGGCCTACGCGTTATACCTGCCCGCGGCGGTGTTTATTGTTTACTCGATTGCGAATGCGCGGGTCATACAGCTATTACACGCTTTCATTTTTATACTCCTTTCCCTCTGGATCATTGACGGCGCCATTCAATACTTCGCCGGCAGGAATCTCCTGGGTTATCCCTACACTCCGCCGCAGTTGATGGGTCTTTTTTATCCGAAGGTGCGAATGCCTTATTTTCTGGCCGTGCTCGCCCCGCTGTATTTCGAGTTCATCCGCCTGCATTGTAAAAAACACATTTGGCTGCTGCTTTTGCTGATCCCCTTTGCCATGATGATCCTGCTCGGCGGCAAACGAACGGCGTGGATGATGCTGATGTTTTCCGGCACCGGATACCTGGTCTACCTGTACCTGATCAACAGACGCTTTAATCTGAAGATCATTGTGCTGACCGCGATCATTGTGCTGGTGCCGGCGTGGTTGCTGGTCGCCACGCATCATCCATTGAGTGATCGTATCGACAGTACGCTGGCCGTTTTTTCCACCGATGCCGCAACGATCGACAAGGCAACGGCGCATCGGCTGGATCTCTGGCGCGTGGCTGTCGCCATCGCGCGCGATCACTGGATCAATGGCGTCGGGCCGCGCGGCTACCGTGAAGTGTTCAATAGCTACGCGGAGCAAAACAATTTCTGGGTTCAGTCCGGCCGCCCGCAGGGCACCACTCATCCGCACCTGGCGCTTGCTGAAATCGCCTGCGAGACCGGCCTTGTCGGCCTTGCCGGTTATCTGGTTTTTTATCTGCTGTTGCTGCGCTGGTTATACCACGAACTGCGTGCAGGCCGCTTGCAGCACATGCCCTGGCTGCTGTGTCCGCTCACCGCGTGGTTTCCCCTCAACGCGCACCTGGCCTTTTACGGCTCCTACTGGTCCTCCTTCGGCTGGTGGATGCTGGCCGTGAGTTTCGCCGTTGTTTACTCTGCCCGTCATGGCCCGGATACTGATCATTAAACTGGGCGCGCTGGGCGACACCATCCTGGCGACGCCGATCATTGACCGGATCCGCGCCCACCACGCCGGTGACGCCGTAACGGTTCTGACCAGTCCGCCCTTCGAGAGTATTTTCTGTGACTGGCCCGGGCTTGATACGGTCACGTTCGCAAGAAAAGGCTTGCGCGCCGCACTGGCAACCATCGCCTGGATGCGGCGACAGCGCTTTGATCGGGTCTACGATTTACAATCCAGTGATCGCACGCGCGCATACTGCGCCCTCTCGGGCATTCCCGAGTGTGTCGGAAATCATCCGTGCTGGCCATACACCATTCACCCGGCGGACGCCTGGTCCGGCGGCTACCACATCTTCGAGCGGCTTAACCAGATCCTGCACAGCGCCGGGATCGCCCCCGCGAAGCCGGTTGTGTATCTGCCGCTGGCGGAGGTGAAGCGGCAGGAAGTCTGCGACTGGTTGCGACAACGGGGCCTCGCCGACGACCAATTCGCGATCATGCATGCCGGCGCCAGCGAAAAACACCCGCACAAATGCTGGCCGTATTACCAGCAACTCGCGGCGGCGCTACAGGAACAAGCACTCAACACCGTATGGATTGGCGGCCGCGAAGACAGCGAAAGAAACCGCATGCTGGCAAAAACCTGCGGTGTTGATGCCAGCCAGTGTTTTTCCGTGAATCAGCTTGCCGAACTCGCTCGCCACGCGCGCTTCGCCATGACCAACGACTCCGGACCCATGCATGCATTATCGGGCAGCGGCATCCCCGTCTACGCGTTTTTCGGCCTCACCAACCCTATGCGTAACCACGCCCTCGGCCAGGAAGAACACGTGATCACCCGCCAGCCGCCCGGCATCAAGGGCAAACGCCTGACCAACCCGGACTACCGTCTGGCCAACATCGATTGCGAGGAAGTACTGTCACGTCTTCGCCGTGACAACATGATCGAGTGATGATCTACTGCAACGCCGCGTAATGCGCCAGCAGTTGCGGCACCACCACGCCTTTGGCATAGGCCTGTTTGAACTTCTCCAGCGCCCGCGCCGCTTTGTGCACGGCCTCATCCGGGCGGGCAGCCACTTCACGCATGGCGCGGGCGAGATCGTCCACATTCCCGGTGGTCACCAGGAACGCGTCGGCGTCGGTCAACACCTCGCTCGGCCCCTGCGTGCGCGTGGAAACGATCACCTTGCCGCGCGCCATGGCTTCAAGCACCACGATCCCGAACGGTTCATCCAGCGAGGGCAGCACGAACACATCGATCCCGTCGAGAAAAGCGGTGGCGTCACTGACCCAGCCGCACAGATCAATGCGGTCCGCACAACCATGCCCGGCAATCCGCCGGATCAGGGCTTTGCGTTCAATGCCGTCACCGCCGATGACCAGGCGTGTGTCGATGCCGGCATCCAGCACTTGCTTGAACGCATCGATTAACTGGTCAAACCCCTTCTTCGCCACCATGCGCCCGAAGCTTCCGAAGACGAGCGGGCCGGGGTCTATCTTCCCGGCTTCAGCGACCGCGCTCAGCGAGGAAAAATTCGGCACCACCTGAATCCGCCTCGCGGCAATACCGTGTTCAACCAGGTAACGGCGCTGGTCCGCCGTTGTCGGCAGAAACAGATCCACGTCGCGATAGTATTTCAGATCCACATAGTTATGGGTTTTCACGACCAGGGGAATGCCGGTGCGTCGCCGCACCTTGCCGCCAATGTACGCGGCCCGGGCCAGATGCGCATGCATCAACGCCGGCCCGAAGCGCCCGACCTCCGCGCCAATGCGCCGCCAGGCCAGCCAATCCCACCAGCCGAAGACGTTCACGGTGGTTACATGAACAGAGGGATGTTGCCGGAGCGCGGCCAGACCGTGAAAATGCCGGTGGCATAGCGCCTGCACTTCGTGGCCCTGTTCGGCCAGGGCCATTGAGAGATCAACAAAATACCGCTCGGCGCCGCCAAAGCCTTTCGCCAGCATAATCTGGGTGATTTTCATGCCAGCAATCTCCGGGCCGCATCCAGTACGGCATCGACATGAATGTTGCGCATATCCTCGTTGTCGCCGGCGAGCCATTCGGCGCGCTCCTGCCAGGGTCTGTAGCGGTGCGGCTGGCCCACCCCGAACAGGGTTAAGGTCGGCGTGTTCACGGCGCCGGCCAGGTGGCCGAGACCGGAATCACTGCCGATAAAAAGCTCGCAGCGCTCCATCACCGCGGCCGCCTCCAGTATGCCGGTTTGTCCGGTCAGATCGAGGATGGTTGTATCGCTGCTATCCGTCACGTGACGGGCATAGTCACGGTCCCCGGATCCACCCAGCAACACCACGCCATTGAAGCGGTCCGAAAGAGCGTCGATCACGGCGCCGTAACGATCCCCGGGCCAGACTTTCTCCGGCCCGCCGCAACCTGGCCCGATGGCCAACCAGTGTCCGTGATCAAGCGTTCGTTCGGCAAAGGCCCTGTTGCTGTCCGAGAGCCAGAGATGGGTGCGGGGATCCGGCGACAGCTCGGTGAGGTCTGTAATCACTGACAGGTGTTCCTCGACCGCGTGCCGATCCTGGCGGCGCCGGGGCTCCTTGTGCCGGCGCTGTCCGGCCCGCAGCAACCAGGCAAATCCGTCTGTTCTCAGATCCACAACAAGGTCGTAGCGTGTACGCCATAATTTCAGCAACAATGAAGGGTAACCGCGCAACCAGGCTTTCTTGTTTTTGATGAATATTTCACCACGCCAGGGACAATGTTCGAACACCGGTTGCGAACGCTGTCCGGCGACAATATCAATCGTGGCCCCGGGCCAGGCCAGGTGCAGCTCATACAACACCGGCGTGGTCATGACCGCGTCACCGATATTACTGAGCGAAATAAACAGGATCTTGTTCAAACCGTCTTCACTGCAGCAGAGCATCGATGGCATCGCAAACAGCATCGACGGGAATAAGGTGCATTTCCACGCCGCCGAAGTCACGGGCCAGCAGGGTAATGCGGGCGGCCCTGTCCTGGACAAACTTTTCGGCATTGCTGTGCCCGAACAACGACACCAGCGGCGGCCCGGCGATGGCAAAAATATGGCCGGTGCCGGAATCATTGGCTACGCCCGCGGCAATACGCTCGGCCAGCGCCAGCGAAAGCAAGACGCCGTTGCCTCCCGGTGGCGGCCCGGCCTGTTCCGGGAACAGGCAACCGGGACACTCGGCATTAATGCGGTTTTTCCAGCCGGCCTCGGCAGGCCCGAGGAAAAAAACCGGGGCGCGGTTCAACAATATCTGGCGACGGGCCAGCTCAATGTAGGATTCAAGCGGCCAGCACTTGCGTGCCACACCGGATCCGGGCGCAAGCCCGATATAGCAAGGTCCCTCGGGGAGAAGCTGTCCGGCCAGTGACCGGTACTCGTCGGGCAGCGTCAGGGCATAATTTGCAACCACCGGGCGACCGGCAGCCAGGCCTATCAACTGCAACAGGCGACGCTGCACCGAGCCGCGCTTGTGCGGCGTGTCCGGCCGATCATCGGAAAACAAAAATGCGGCGGTCGAAGAGATAAAGCGCCGATGCTGCAAACGTTTCAGCAACAGGGTGGACTTGATCTTGTTCTGGGTGTCGATAATGACATCATAAAACCCTGGCGGCGGCGGACGCAGATATTCTTTCAGGCTCATGCCGAGCGTAACGTCTTCACGCACTTCATCCAGCAGCGGTTCCACCAGTGGTTTCAACTGTCTTGCATAAAAGCTGAAGCCGCTGCCGGCGAGCCAGGTAATATGATGATCAGGAAAGGCCGGGCGCAAGGCGGACAGCGCCGGCAATTTCAACAACGCATCGCCAAGCAACTCGCCGTGGGAAAAGATCAGCAAGGCCGGCTTGCCGGCGGCATCAGTCATCCGCGCCGTAGTCGGAGTAGGATTTTTCTTCCACCAGATCAGATCCGAGTTTCATGTTTATCTGTTTTTTCACGTCGGCACGCTTATCGTTGGAGATATAGACGGCGCGCGCAAGCCGGATAAATTCCTCGTCGTACAGCCTGGCTTTTTCCCTGTCACGGATGGCGTCCTCGATATCCCAGAGTTTTTCGTTGATCGATTTAAGTTCGGCGATTTGCTCATCGACGCTGGCGTCAAGTTTCGCGGCGGCCTGCTGCCAGCAGTCCTCCAGTTCGGCAAGTTCATGGCGCACGTTCGCCAGCTTGTCTGCATCGGTGATGCGTTCGGTCTTGATGCGCAGGATGGTCAATTTGTCGAGTAATTCGCCGTAGGAAACAGGGATCGATAGACTCATGATAGCGGTTCGGTTGCAGGTATTGATTTTAAGGGTTGGCGTTATTGTAACGTGAAAGCATGCCGTGGGTTATTTCCCTATACAAAAGCGCGAGAAGATTTCCCCGAGCAGGTCATCGGGCAGAAACTCGCCCTTGAGTTCGGACAGCGCGCGTTGCGCCTGTAACAGATCCTCGGCCAGCAATTCTCCGGCTCCGTGAAGACGCAGTTGCTCCAGGCCATTAATGAGGCTTCGGCGGGCGTTTTCCATCGCATCGAGATGCCGTTGCCGGGCCAGGAAAAGAGGTTCGCACGCATCACTCACCAGCAGGCGGCGGGCAATCTCTTCCTGCAGCAGCTCAACACCGGCGCCGGTTTTGGCGGACAGGTAAATTTCCACGGCATCGTTTTTTTCGCGCCGCGGTTTTTCATCATGAAGATCGATCTTGTTATAGATACGCAACACTTCGCTGTCTGGCGGGAGATTATCCAGTTTGATAACCGGGTCTTCATGGCACTCATTAACGTGGATAATGATATCGCCGCGGCCAAGCGCCTCTCGTGCCCGGTTCACGCCCTCGATTTCCACGGGATCACTGGTCTCGCGCAAACCGGCGGTGTCCGTCACCTGCGCGATAACGCCGGAGAAGCTCATCTCCTGTTCCACCAGGTCCCGGGTGGTGCCGGAAACATGGCTGACTATGGATGTGCTGTAGCCGGAGAGCTGGTTCATCAGGCTGGATTTGCCAACATTGGGTCGGCCGACAATGACAATACGTTTGCCTTCACGCAGTTGCTTGCCCTGTCGGCTGCGCGACAACAACAGGGAAATTATTTCGATAGCCTGCTGCAACTGTTGTTTTATTTGTCCATCCGCCAGGAAATCGATGTCTTCCTCCGGAAAGTCCAGCGCCGATTCCACGAATGCCCGCATTTCAATAATCACGGACAGCGCCTCGTCGATGTCCGTGGAAAAGCGGCCCTGTAAGGACAGGCTGGCGTTGCGTGCTGCCTGCAGCGAATGGCTTTCAATCAGATCGGCCACGGCTTCGGCCTGGATCAGATCCAGTTTTTCATTCAGGAAGGCGCGTTCCGTAAACTCACCCGGTCGCGCCTGGCGGGCGCCCAGTCGCGTGGCGCAGCGAACCATCTCCCGCAGCACCATGTCAGCACCGTGCGCGTGTAATTCCACCATGTCTTCGCCGGTATAGGATCCCGGCGCGGGGAAGGCGATTGCAAGACCCTGATCCAGCACCAGGCCCTGGTCATCGATGATCGGAGTGTATACAGCGGTACGCGATTGCAGGGGGCGGCGGATCATGCGACCGGCTATATCCATTGCACGTGGGCCGGACAGCCTGACGATGCCGACCGCGCCTTTGCCGGGCGGAGTGGCAATGGCGACGATTGTATCGTTGCCGGCAGTGCTGCGTATCATAAATATTGAAGTGTTGGGCCGGGCCGGGCCGGCGTTGAATATACCATGAGTATGTGCGGCAGGGTCACGGTCCGGACAAAGCCGTAAATGCATTGCCGGTTAATATCAACACGGCAGTGTCGCATGCTGCCACGAAGCCTGTTCCGGGCTACTTGCCGGCCGCCTCGATGCGCCGCGTGATCATCCACTGCTGGGCAATGGACAGGATATTGTTGACGACCCAGTACAGCACCAGCCCCGAGGGGAAGAACGCAAAAAACACGGTAAAAACGAAGGGCAGGGTCATCATGACTTTTTCCTGCACCGGATCCATGGGGGCGGGATTGAGCTTTTGCTGGAAGAACATGCTGATGCCCATCAGCACCGGCAACACATACCATGGATCGGGAGTCGACAAATCCTGAAGCCATAGCACAAAACTGGCCTGTCGCAATTCCACGCTTTCCAGCAAGACCCAGTACAGGGCGATAAACACCGGGATCTGGATCAGAATCGGGAAACAGCCGCCCAGCGGATTGATCTTCTCTTTCTTGTAAAGATCCATCATGGCCTGGTTGAGCCGCGCCTTGTCATCCTTGTAGCGCTCACGCACGGCAAGCAGCCGGGGTTGAACCTTGCGCATGTTGGCCATGGATCGATAACCCGCGGCTGACAACGGGTAAAAAATGAGTTTAACCAACAATGTGACCAGTATGATGGCAGCGCCCCAGTTGCCTGTAACTCCATGAAACCAGTCCAGGCAAATGAATAATGGCTTGGCAACAAACCACAGCGCACCATAATCAACCGTGAGTTCCAGCCTCGGCGCGGATTGCTCGAGCAGGTCCTGGATCTTCGGACCAATAAACAGTTTGTGGGAAAACATGTCGGTGGCGCCCGGTTGAATCTGTTTCGGCGGAGACATCATGCCGATCAGGTAGCGGTTCTCCTGATGCAGAGCCTTGGTGTAATAGTAATGCGGGGTTTTGTTTGATCCGGGGATCAGGGCGCTGACGAAGTAATGCTGAAGCATGGCCACCCAGCCATCCGTCACCTCGACCCCCAACGGCTTGTCTTCCATGTCGTCAAAATCGATTTTCTCGTAACGCTCCTCCGGCGTTGAGAGCACGGCACCGGTATAAGTATAGATCAGCCTGTGGCCGGTGCGATTGGGATCGTTTCTCTGTAATTGTCCATAAGCGCGACCGGACCAGGTGCTGGAACTCCTGTTGTTCAGCGTATATTCAACCCCGATCTGGTAAGAGCTACGGCTGAAGCGATAGATTTTTTCCACTTCGATGCCGCTGTCGGCGCGCCAGCGAAGCGGAACCGCCAGCGTGTCCCTGTTGTCATCGAGGTGGTAGGAATCGCGGACGCTGCTGTAGGTCGCATCATGGGTGGGCGCATCCTGGTCCGCAAGCAGCCCGCCCTGCAGAACATAAAAATGATCCTGTTGGCGTTCCATCAGCACGACGGGTTCTTCCGGTTTGTCGACATCAACCGGATACTCCAGCAATTCCAGTTGATCAATGCCGCCGCCTCGCAGGTTGATGCGGACACGATAAACGTCTGTGGTGACTGTAATATAGCGTTGCGTGGACGGCGCGGTTACAGGAGGCGCAGCGTGCTCGCTGCTGGCGCCGACAGCAGCCGGAATATCCGGCATATCCATGGATGCAGGTTCCTGGGCGGGAACAACCTGCTGTCCTGTTTCGCTCGATTCCTGCCACGAAGTCTCTGTCGCGGGAGACGGACCATAATCCTCTTCCCAGGCCTGGATCAACATCATGATCACGAGACCAATGGCAAGAATCAGAATAAAACGGGTGGTGTCCATGTTCAGTTAGTCGCGTGCTTTTCGGGCACAGGATCGTAGCCGCCCGGATGCAGGGGATGACAACGGCAAATCCTCGCTGCGCCCATAACCACGCCTTTCATGCTTCCGTGCAAGCGAACCGCCTCTAGAGTGTACTCAGAGCAGGTGGGATAATAACGACAACAGGGCCCAATGAACGGACTGATGCAGTATTGATAAAAGCGGATTATTTTGTCGATGATGATGTGCATGCTGATAACTGCTGCCAATGATATTCAAGTGATCGCCGAAGTCGGGTCCTGTCAGTATTTCGCAACGATCGACCGGAGACGACAATAATATCCCAGCCCTTGAGTGTCTGAGAATGGCGCCTGAAAAATTCGCGCACCTGTCTCTTGATTATGTTCCGCTTGACAACTGTCCCTGCGGAGCGGACGGATACAGCCATACCAAGACGTGCGACGGGCTGGCCGTTCCGGTGGGCCAGCACCGTAAAGTTGCTATCCCTGGAACGTCGTCCACTCTTGAAGGCCTGGTTGAAATCCGCGGGCTGGTTGATTCGATGATGCCTGGTAAAGCGCCCGGTGCGGGTGTTCACTCACTCAGGCCGAGAGGCGTTTGCGCCCTTTTGCCCTGCGTGCCTTGATAATTGCCCGGCCTGATTTGGTCGCCATACGGGAGCGAAACCCGTGGTTACGCTTACGCTTCAGGTTGCTTGGCTGGAATGGTCGTTTCATTTTCTCTGCTACCCGGTAAAAATTCGGTCAAATCAAAAGGCTGGCTATCTTACTGTCAGGGTGAGGTAATTTCAATGAATGTTTGGCCTCGCGGTTGTTGTGGATAAGTTGACCGATGCGGTATACACTCAATCGCCTTACCCGGTAACCTTAAATCACTGCAGCAATACACATATCCGAGGGCATTAGTTTTGGAGATGTCGCCATGGCAAAAATGTTTGGAACGTCTGGAAGGAGAACTCTCCCCGCAACTGTTTAACACCTGGATACGCCCGCTCCAGGCGATTGAAAATCAAGGCAGTATCCGTTTGCTCGCGCCCAATCGTTTTGTCATGGACTGGGTCAATGAACAGTATTTCAGTTCCATCCGTGAACACCTGAATACCATCCTTGGTGACGACTGCAGTCTCAGAATCGAGGTCGGCTCGCAGAAAACCTCGTCTCCTCCCCAGCGCAATATGACCACCGAGACTGTTGCCGTTGAACAGAAAAAAGACAAGCCAAAACGTTCAGCGAATCTGAATCCGGAATTTACCTTCCAGACCTTCGTGGAAGGCAAATCGAACCAGATGGCGCGAGCGGCCTCGGTACAGGCCTCGGAGAATCCGGGAGAATCGTACAACCCGCTGTTTATTTACGGGGGTGTCGGCCTTGGCAAGACGCACCTGATGCACGCCATCGGGCACGCGATCATGCAGCACAAGCCCAACAGCAACATCATCTATCTGCATTCCGAGCGCTTTGTTGCCGACATGGTGCGCGCCCTGCAGCATAATGCAATCAATGATTTTAAACGTTTTTACCGTTCCGTTGACGCCCTGCTTATCGATGACATCCAGTTTTTTGCCGGCAAGGAGCGATCCCAGGAAGAGTTTTTTCATACTTTCAATGCGCTGCTTGAAGGTCAGCACCAGATTGTTCTAACCTGCGATCGTTTTCCCAAGGAAGTCAACGGCCTGGAAGAGCGCCTGAAATCCCGTTTCGGCTGGGGGCTGACCGTCGCCATTGAGCCTCCGGAACTGGAGACACGTGTTGCCATCATTCGCAAGAAAGCTCAACGCTACCAAATCGCTTTGCCGGACGATGTGTCTTTCTTCATCGCTGAACGCTTTCGCTCTAACGTTCGTGATCTGGAGGGCGCGCTGAACCGGGTTATCGCCAACTCCAATCTCACCGGAAACCCGATTAACATGGATCTGGTCCAGGTTGCTTTGAGAGATCTGTTGCTGCTGCAAGATCGGCAAATCTCGATCGATAACATTCAGAAAACCACGGCTGAATATTACAAAATCCGTGTGGCTGACCTGTTATCGAAACGTCGCAGCCGTTCCGTGGCTCGTCCGCGGCAGGTTGCCATGGCATTATCAAAAGAACTGACCAATCACAGCCTACCCGAAATCGGTGATGCTTTTGGAGGCCGGGATCATACTACTGTGTTACATGCATGCCGTAAAATCAACGAGTTACGGCAAAGTGAGCAAAAAATCCAGGAAGATTACATCAATCTTGAGAGAATCCTGACAACATGAGGTGGACATGCTGTGAATATCAAGATAATCACGAAGATCATCGTATTTCAAACTAAACAATACAGAGAAGCGGGTTGTTTTTCACCAGACTTAACCAAAGAAAATACAGTATTAAATAATTGATATAAAATAGAAAATCAAAGTTATCCACATAAGTTAATAACTAATAGTAATAATAACAGGTTTATATATATGAAATTTTCTATATTAAGAGAAACGCTTTTGCCGGAATTACAAATCATTATCTCAGTGGTTGACAGGCGACAATCGTTGCCAATCCTGGCTAATGTTCTCTTCAACAGTACCGGGCAAGGATTCTCTTTGACAGCGACGGACATGGAGGTTGAGTTGGTTGCCAGCAAGGATGAGCCGTTGGGCAGTACCGGGCAAGTCACTATCCCGGCCAGAAAACTTCTGGATATTTGCCGCTCTTTGCCGGAGTCGGCAAAGCTGGAGTTTGATGCCAGCAAGGATCGGGTTCAACTGAAATCCGGGAAAAGCCGGTTTTCGCTGGCATCACAGCCGGCACAGGAATTTCCCTTGACCGATATAGAAGATTTTCCGGTTAACTTCAAAATTGCACAAGGCGTCTTCCGTTCTCTGCTCGAAGATACGCTCTTTGCCATGGCGCAGCAGGACGTGCGCTATTATTTAAATGGATTATTACTGGAAATTGGCCCTGAAAAATTAAGAGCCGTGGCTACAGACGGTCATCGACTTGCACTGAAAGAAGTCGACATCAGCAGTAATGTTACAGATACACTTCAGATCATCGTACCAAGGAAAGGGGTGATGGAGTTGGTTCGTCTGGTAGGAGATACGGAAGATCCGGTAGAAGTCTATGTCAGCACAAACCATATACGTTTTCAGATAGGTCATATCCGCTTTACCAGTAAATTGATTGATGGAAAATTTCCCGATTATGAACGTGTGATCCCCAAAGATTCCGGCAATCATATGATTGCTGATCGGGAAACGTTGAGACAGAGCCTGAACCGCGCTTCCATACTTTCCAATGAAAAATACCGGGGTATTCGCCTGGAAGTAAAGGAGGGCAGTCTCAGGGCGGAAGCCCAGAATCCGGAACAGGAAGAAGCGGAAGAAGTGATCCAGGTGGAATACAGCGGCGACCCTATGGAAATAGGCTTTAATGTGTCTTATTTACTGGATGCAATAGGAGCGATAAAAACCGAGAAGGTCAACGTCGTGTTGACAGATGCGAACAGCAGTTGCCTGATCCTGCCTCAGGATGAGAGCCAGTGTAAGTATGTTGTGATGCCGATGCGCTTATAGTGCCGGTTAAAGTATGCAGTTTGAACGCATTGAGGTCACCAATGTCAGGGTTTTAACCAGTATTCGATTGCACGCTGAGCCTGGCATGAATCTGGTGTATGGCGCCAATGGCAGCGGCAAAAGCTCTTTGCTTGAAGCGATTAATTTGCTTTCCAGGGCCCGGTCCTTCCGGACACGACGACTAAAAGATGTCATCACCAGGGGCAGTGACCATTTGCAGGTTGCTGCAACCGTACTAACTGACGACCAGCGACACATAGCCTCCGGGATAGAGCGCAGCCATAGTGAAACCCGTATCAAGTACAATGGCGATGTCGTGAGGCTTATGTCGGACCAGGTCAGGAATATACCCGTGCTGTTACTTGCCCCGGAGAGCCAGGGATTGTTGACGGACACGCCTAAAGAACGAAGGCGTTGGCTGAATTGGTTGATGTTCCACGTGGAACCGGGCTATTTGTCAACGTGGAGCCAGTATCAGAAGGCCATGCGGCACCGCAATCTATTGTTGCGCAGCGGCGCGTCGCCCGTAGAGGTGGTTGGCTGGGAGAGAAGCATGTCGGTATTGGCGGAGGACATGGTTACATCCAGTCGGAGCATGCTTGAAAAACTGCAGCAGCAATTTGTAAACGAGTTGCAGGCGGTAATGCCTGGCGCTGTAAAAATACAGTACGAGGGTGGGTGGGATGAAACCCAGCCATTGGACGAGGCTCTGGCACAATCCCGCAAGGCGGATATGCGCTGCGGATTTACCAGGCGGGGGCCTCACAGGGCGGACACTCTTTTTTATTATGATGGACACTTTGCGGGATCGGTGTTATCGCGTGGTCAGGCCAAGCTTTACATGATTGCTTTGCTTCTGGCCCAGTCCTGCGTAGTGCAGCAATGCACGGGAACCCGGCCGGTAATCCTTATAGACGATGTATTTGCAGAGCTGGACAATGGCGCCAGGGAAAGGATGGCGAATCGCCTCGCTGAAATGGAAGCACAGAGCTTTATCACTAGCGCGGATAGTAATATGCAAGCTTATTGCACAGGACTGTTTCACGTGGAACAGGGTAGAATTGAAAAATACACGATGGCGGAAGCAGAGGAATAATGACAGATTCAAGTGATTACAATTCCAGCAAGATCAAAGTACTGAAAGGGCTGGACGCGGTTCGCCGCAGACCGGGGATGTATATCGGCGATACTGAAGACGGGACGGGTTTACACCACATGGTCTTCGAGGTGGTGGATAACAGTATTGATGAAGCGCTTGCGGGTCATTGCACCAATATCCGGGTCAAGATCCATCGTGATGAGTCCATCACGGTCGTCGATGATGGCCGGGGTATTCCTGTCGATGAACATGAAGAGGGAAAATCCGCAGCGGAAGTCATCATGACCGTGTTGCACGCCGGTGGAAAATTTGATGATAACTCTTACAAGGTTTCGGGCGGGCTGCACGGAGTGGGTGTCTCTGTGGTTAACGCGTTGTCCGACCGGCTTGAGTTGAAAGTGAGCCGGAACGGCTACTCGTTTCATCAGGTTTATGAGAATGGCAAGCCGGTGGCGCCGCTGGCGCGTGGTGAGGCGACGCCCGGAACGGGCACGGAAATTCACTTTATACCCAGCAAAGACGTGTTTAAAAATATCGAATTTCACTACGATATTCTGTCGCGCCGGCTACGGGAATTGTCATTCCTGAATTCAGGCGTGCGTATCGAGCTTACGGATGAACGCACCGGCAAAAACAACGTGTTCGAGTATAAAGGCGGTATCTCGGCGTTTGTAAAACATCTGAATAAAAACAAGCTGCCACTGCATGAGTCCGTGATCGACATCGATACCATGCGCGAAGACATCGCGGTCGAGTTATCCATGCAATGGAATGACTCCTATCAGGAGAACATTTTCTGTTTTACCAACAATATCCCTCAGCGAGACGGGGGCACACACCTTGCAGGATTCCGCGGAGCCTTGACCCGGAGCTTCAATGCCTACATGGACAAACAAGGCATTCTGGCCAGGGCCAAGGTACAAATTACCGGCGATGATGTTCGTGAAGGACTGACCGCGGTGCTCTCGGTCAAAGTCCCGGATCCCAAATTCTCGTCCCAGACCAAGGACAAGCTCGTCTCCAGCGAGGTGAAATCCGTTGTGGAATCGGCAGTGAGTGAAAAGCTGCAGGATTTTCTGATGGAGAACCCGACTGAGGCGCGGATAATTTGCGACAAGATCACTGAAGCAGCCCGGGCCCGCGAGGCAGCACGTAAAGCGCGTGAACTCACACGGCGCAAAACCGCGCTGGATGTAGCCGGCCTGCCGGGGAAGCTGGCTGATTGCCAGGAAAAGGATCCGGCGCTCTCAGAGCTGTTTCTGGTGGAGGGCGACTCCGCCGGCGGTTCGGCCAAGCAGGGAAGAGACCGGAAAAACCAGGCGATCTTACCGCTGAAGGGGAAGATTCTGAACGTTGAGAAGGCGCGGTTTGACAAGATGCTGTCCTCGGTGGAAGTTGGCACGCTGATCACCGCCCTGGGTTGTGGTATCGGCAAGGATGAGTTTGATTTGGCCAAGCTGCGGTATCATCGGATCATTATCATGACCGACGCTGACGTCGATGGATCACACATTCGCACGCTTTTATTGACCTTTTTCTTCCGACAAATGCCGGAATTGATCGAAAACGGGCACATTTATATCGCTCAACCGCCACTATACAAGGTAAAAAAGGGAAAACAGGAGCAATACTTGAACAATGATGCTGAAAAAGAGGCGTATTTGCTCAATATGGCCCTTGATGAAACCATAATGACCACAATAAGTGGCGAAAACCAGGTCGATAAAGACGACCTGGAACGCTTAAGCCGGCTTTATCGGAAAATGAATCAGTCCTGTAGAACGCTCTCCGTCCGCTATGATCAGTCTCTTCTGGCCGCTATGCAGGAATTGCCCCGGTTTCAACATCCCGTGGATGGCTCCATTGATGATGCCGTGGCGTGGGGCGCTGAATTTCGTGCCCGCCTGGCTAGAAAAAGTCCGGCGTCCGAGATTCTGGTCGAAGTTCTGCCAACGCCCGAGGAGCGTTCCCGGATTACAGTCCGGGTTGTCATGACAACGCACGGAATTGAAAAAACCACGATTTTCCAGCCTGACTTTTTTGACTCGGGCGAGTACCGGGATTTGACCGGCCTTGAAAATGCGCGACCATGGAAGGGAGATATAATGATAAAGAAAAGTGAGCGCACACATACAGTAGACACCATGAAAGCCGCCTTTGATTGGCTGCTTGATGACGCCGCCAAGGGGCTGCACCTGCAACGTTATAAAGGTCTGGGCGAAATGAACCCCGGGCAACTCTGGGAAACCACCATGGACGCCAATTCCCGCAATCTCCTGCAGGTGCAGATCGAAGACGCCGTTGCCGCGGAGGAAATATTCTCAACCTTGATGGGCGACCAGGTAGAGCCGCGCCGGGAATTTATCGAGCAAAATGCCCTGTCGGTGATGAATCTGGATACCTGAAGCGGCTGCTGTCGAGCGGTTGTTTGGCAATGGCCCAGACCACGACCGCTCCAGCGCCGGACTGTTTGAGGCTGCGCGACAACTCCCTCACCGTGGACGTCGTGGTGATGATATCGTCAACCACGGCGACAATACGCCCCCTGACTTTTCTGGCATCGGCCGTAAAGACGCCGCGGACATTTGCGCGGCGCTGGCGGGCGTTGAGCCCGGTTTGTGTATGGGTTGACTGAATACGTTGACAGGCGCCGGGATCGACATGGATTGACAGTGAGCGGCCCAGTGTTCTGGCCAGTTCATGCGCCTGGTTATAGCCGCGTTGCAACAAGCGTTTTCGATGCAGCGGCACCGGGACAATGAGATCCGGACGGGGTTGTAGCGTCGATATCGATGCGATGGCGGATGAGCCGAGTTCAGCGAGATAACGTGCGGCATTCAGGTTCTGATGGAACTTCAATTGCAACAACAGCCGGTTAAGAGGCCAGGCGTAATTGAATGCGGCGTAAATATATTCCCAGGGCGGCGTCGGTAAATTCAGGCAACCCCCGCAGACAATACCGGCATGAATCGGCGTCGCACAGGCCCGGCAAAACGTCGAGACAGGCATAATATCTTTACGGCATCCCGCACACAGTCCACAGGCATGGACGTTTTCCGCGGCGCAGAGAACGCAGCGACGCGGAAGAAACGGGCCGCGGTTAACTTCTATAGCGTTGACAGGGTTGACAGCCATGTGTCCCTCCATGAATATGTTTTAAATCATCCAGTGAAACGCCGCCATGCCAGAGCAACAGCATTTTACCACCTTGCCCCCGTGGTCTCACGAGGCGGTAGAAGAAATGTATCACCTCCCGTTTAATGACCTGCTGCATCGTGCGCATTCAGTGCATCGTATGCATTTCGATCCCAATCGAGTGCAATTAAGCACATTGCTAAACATCAAGACCGGCGGCTGTCCCGAGGACTGTGCGTACTGCCCGCAAAGCGTTCACTACAATACCGGCGTCGAAGCCGGGGCGTTGCTGGAAGCCGCGCAGGTTGAACGCGCAGCCCTGGAAGCCAGGACCCATGGGGCAACGCGGTTTTGTATGGGCGCCGCCTGGCGACAGTTGCGTGATCGGGATCTTGAAAAAATAATCACCCTGGTTGGGGCGGTGAAAGCGCTGGGCATGGAGACGTGTTTGACTCTGGGCATGTTGACGTCGGAACAGGCCCGGCAGCTCAAGGAAGCCGGCCTCGATTATTACAATCACAATATCGACTCCTCAAGGGAGTTCTACGAAAGCATTGTCTCGACCCGCCAGTACGATGATCGGTTGCAAACATTGGCTAACGTGCGTGAAGCAGGGATCAAAGTGTGTTGTGGCGGCATTGTCGGCATGGGTGAGAGCGTGCGCGACCGAATCGGGTTTCTGGCAACTCTCGCCAATCTGCCGGAGCCTCCCGAAAGCGTGCCCATAAATACTCTGGTCAGAGCCGCGGGCACACCGCTGGAGAATGCGGACAAACTGGATCCCTTTGACCTGGTGCGGACCATAGCAGTCGCACGCATTCTCATGCCGTCGTCCATGGTGCGCCTGTCAGCGGGGCGCAATGACATGTCCGACGAGTTGCAGGCACTGTGTTTTCATGCCGGGGCGAACTCCATATTTTACGGGGACAAGCTGTTGACCACTGATAATCCACGCTTTGATCAGGACCGGGAGCTGCTGGGACGTCTCGGTGTTACGGCAGCCTCTGAAGCCGTGCAACCTGAGTCGGCGTGAGCACGCTGCCGTTGCAAAACGGCGTTCACGCGCTGCCCGGCACGGATCGATATCGGCAGCGGACCCGGATTTCATCGCCGACAGCGAGCACCGTTGTCTGCAACGGCCGTCGCCTGATCAACTTCTGCAGTAATGATTACCTGGGGCTTGCCCAGGACCCCGACCTCAAGGACCGGTTTAAGCAGGCGGTGGAGGCTTATGGTGTGGGGGCGGGCTCATCACAATACATCAGCGGTTACAGCGAGGCGCATGAAGCTCTGGAAGAAACAGCGGCGGCAATAACCGGGTATGACCGGGCGTTGTGTTTTGCCACCGGTTACATGGCCAACATGGCCATACAAAGCGTGTTGATGAATCGTGGTGACCATGTTTTCGTGGACAGGCTGGCGCACGCCAGCATTTATGATGCGGCCATTCTTTCCCGCTCAAAACTGCACCGTTATCCGCATCTGGACTGCGATGCCCTGGAACAACAGCTTGATCATGCAGCGGGCGGTCGCACAATGATCGTCACTGACGGGGTGTTCAGCATGGATGGTGATATGGCGCCACTGCCGGAGCTGTCGTCACTCGCATCGAGTCGCGGCGCCTGTCTTGTAGTCGATGATGCTCATGGCTTCGGGGTTGTTTCGGCCCGGGGAGCCGGCACCCTGGCGGCGTGCCGGGTGCCGGTCAACAAGGTCGACATCTATATGGCGACCCTGGGCAAGGCCTGTGGCGTTGCCGGCGCCTTTGTTGCCGCCGGCAATGAAATCATTGAGCAGCTGCAGCAACATGCCCGCACGCTCATCTATACAACAGCCATGCCGCCCGCCGTGGCCGCAGCCGCAACCGTGGGCATGAACAAAGCGTTTAGGGAAGACTGGCGGCGCAAGCGCCTCTATGAACGCATCCGGCAATTTCGGCAGGGCGCCTCCAGCCGCGGCCTCGCCCTGTCAGCTTCGGAGACTCCCATCCAGCCGTTGGTTCTGCACGGTGACCGGCGAGCACTTGAAGCCGGGGAACGTTTGTTCGAGGCCGGCTTTCTGGTGCGCGCCATTCGTCCGCCCACGGTGCCGGAAGGCACGGCCAGATTACGCATTACTCTCAGCGCGGCACACAGCAGCGACCAGGTAGAGGGCCTGCTGGATGCTTTGGCCGGGGTAACTGCGTCACTGTCCGAGTGACAGCGCCGCTGCACTTGCTGCATGGATGGGGCTTTGATGCGCGGGTCATGCAGCCTCTGGCGCGAACGCTGGAAGAAAGTTACAGGGTGCGGGCGCACGATGTGCCCGGGATCACAACATCGTGGCCAATGACCATGACGCTGTGTGAATCGGTCAAATGTCTGGCCGGGGCTATCGATCCCGGGGCTGTTGTCGCCGGCTGGTCGTTGGGCGGCAACGTGGCCGTGCAGTTGGCGCATGAGCGGCCGGATCGTGTCGCCGCGCTGATTCTCATTTGTTCTACACCGTGCTTTGTTGTTCAGCCTCACTGGACGTGTGGCATCGATCCCGGGGCGCTGACGGCTTTGCGGGCGCGGTTACAGGAGGACGCCATCGCCGGCTTGTCGGAATTCGCCGGCTGGTGTGCCATGGGCGAGCGCGCGGTCAAAAAGACGCGCCGTACATTGCTCGATTACACCCTGTCCGCACGCACGAGTCCGTCAGTATTGGCATACGGACTGGGATTGCTGCAGAGTCTGGATCAGCGAGAACTGCTGGCGCAGCTCGATTGTCCCGTGGTCATGCTTTTTGCCGGCAATGATCGCCTGGTGCCGGTAGTCGCCGCCGGCCAATGCCAGTCCCTGTCTGCCAATATACAGGTGCGCGTTATTGAGGGCTGTGGACACGGGCTGCCGGTTTCCTTGCCTGGCCGCGTCGCAGAGATCATTCGTGAGTTTACAGCCAAATGAGTGCCGGTAGTCCTGATAAACGCGTACTGATGCGAAATTTCAATCGCGCTGCCGCCGGTTATGACCAGTACGCGGCATTGCAAATGCTGGTGCTGGAACGCTTGCTGGAACAGCTCCCCGTATTTCGTGTCCAGCCCGGGACCATTCTGGACGCCGGCAGCGGTACAGGCAGAGCGGCAAAGCCGCTGGGCCGGCTGTACCCACGCGCAACACTGGTGCAGTTGGATATTGCCGAAGCCATGTTAAAAAAGACCGAAAAAACCAGGCTGCGGTGGTTTTCCAAAACACGGCGGGTTTGTGCGGATGCAGAGGCGATGCCGTTGGCCGATGCCGCTTTTGACATGGTATTTTCAAGCCTGATGTTGCAATGGTGTCCGCGGGCGGGTGTGGCGTTGGCGGAGTGTGCCCGCGCGCTCAGACCCGAAGGCCTTTTCCTGTTTGCCACGATGGGCCCGCTGACCCTGTTTGAACTGCGGGAGAGCTGGCAGCAGGCGGACGGACAGGCCCATGTACACAGTTTTGCCGATATTCACTGGCTGGGAGATGAGTTGGTCAGGTGCGGGTTTACGCAACCGGTGCTGGAGTCTGAGCGCGTGATGTTAACCTACCCGGATGTACGCGCCGTCATGCTGGATCTGAGGCGTATCGGGGCGGTCAACTCCGGCAGCGACCGGCGGCGTGCCCTGACCGGGAAGAACCGCTACCGACGATGCCTCGAGCACTATGAACAGTTTCGCGCTGGTGGCCGCTTGCCCGCGACCTTCGAAATTATCTACGGGCACGCCTGGAGATCGCGGCAAAGCCCGGCAAACGGGTCACAGGTGATGAGATTCGTTTCTCCAGAGCATCTTAAAGGTGCGTCGGAGTGATGCCCTGTCGCACCTGTTTCATTACCGGGACCGACACGGGCGCCGGCAAGACCTGGGCAACACTGGCGTTGATGCAGGCTGTGCGCGAAGCGGGGCATCGCGTTGCCGGCATGAAGCCGCTGGCCAGTGGCGCTTCGCTGAAAGACGGACGCCTGGTCAATGACGATGCCGAACAAATCCTGGCGCTGTGCAGTCAGGCGTACAACTACGACCACATCAATCCGTACCCGCTGGAGCGGCCGGTTTCGCCGGGTTTCGCTGCACGTCAGGCCGGGGTCGTGATCTCTCTGGAACGCCTGGTCCGGGCCGCCCGCCGCCTGCAGAAAGAGGCCGATTTCCTGTTTATAGAAGGCGTCGGCGGCTGGCGCGTGCCCTGGGGAGACGGGGTGCAGGCCCGGGATCTGGTCCGCGCGCTGAAGATTCCGGTGATACTGGTTGTTGGCCTCCGGCTAGGGTGCATAAACCACGCCCTGCTCACGGCCGAAGCGCTGGCGTTCGACGACGTCCCCATGCTTGGTTGGCTGGCCAGCCGGGTTGATCCCGCTTACCAGGACAGCGAGGCAACGCTTGACCTTCTGGCCGCCGCGCTGGGCGCGCCCGGCCTTGGGGTTCTGCCGCATCTTGCGGCACTGGACCCGCAGAGGCTTGCTGTCAACATAAATGTACAGGAGATGACTTATCCTGTTCAGTGGCTGGCGCAGTCCCCGGACGCAGGTAGCGGCTGATGCGCAAAGATAGTTTTAGAAAGAATCTAGAATAGCTGGTATCCTTGCCGACGGTTGATAAAATCACAAGGCCGGATAATAAAAGCCGGCCTTTTTCAAGCCGGACGGGAGCGGAGCCCGGATCGTTTATTGCCATCGGCAGCAAACCAGGGAAAATAAATCGCCGGACAAAACCCGAAAAACAGTTAAAAAAATAAATAGCTGAGGGAAGCTACATGTTATTCATCAAGCTGCGAAATATACTATGCGCCTGTTTGGCGCTCACAGTCCTGACTTTCCCTGGCCCCGTGCTGGCCGAGTATGGACTGAATTTAACCCAGGGCGTCACGCCCATCAGCCGGGAAGTTTATGACCTGCACATGACGATCCTGTGGGTAGTGACGGTCATCGCGATTCTGGTCTTTGCCGTCATGTTCTGGTCCATCTTTCATCACCGCAAATCAAAAGGCGCTGTCGCCGCGCAGTTTCACCACAGCACCGGCGCCGAGATCGCCTGGACGATTATCCCTATCCTGATCCTGGTGGCCATGGCGGTGCCGGCAACGCAAGTGCTGATTAAAATGGAAGAAACCGAGGACACGGAGATGACCATAAAAATCACCGGCTACCAATGGAAATGGCACTACGACTACATGAACGAGGGCTTCGATTTTTTCAGCGCGCTCGATGAAACGAGCAATACAATACGCCAGCTTAAATCCGGCCTGAACCCCGATGAGCACGAAAATTACCTGCTCGAGGTTGATAATCCCGTTGTCGTTCCCGTGAACACCCGGATTCGTCTGTTGACCACCGCGGCGGATGTCATTCATGCCTGGTGGGTGCCGGATCTTGGCTGGAAACGGGACGCCATCCCCGGTTTCATCAATGATAACTGGACCTATATCGAGGAACCCGGCACCTACCGTGGACAGTGTGCCGAGCTGTGTGGGCGCGACCACGGCTTTATGCCCATTGTGCTGAAAGCCGTCTCGAAGGAAGAATATGCTGACTGGGCAGACGAGATGAAGCTGGCCGCGGCAGCGGCAGCAGACGAATCCGGCAAGACCTTTACCATGGAAGAGTCCATGGCCAAGGGCGAAGACGTTTATAAAACCCAGTGCGCAGCCTGCCATCAGGCCAATGGTGAAGGGCTGCCCGGCGCCTTTCCCGCGCTCAAGGGTGGTGCGATAGCAACAGGAGATTTGCCCGGACATCTCGATATTGTCATCAACGGCAAGGCCGGAACCGCCATGGCGGCGTTCGGCGGCCAGTTGAACGATGCCGAGCTGGCCGCGGTGATCACCTACGAACGCAATGCCTGGGGCAATGACACTGGAGACCTGGTGCAGCCCGCGGACATCAAGGCCGCACGATAATCAGATTATAATATTGAAGAAACGAGGACAGACCCATGAGTGAAGCAGTCGCCCATCACGACGATCTCCACGATCACAAGCCCACCGGCATTGGCCGCTGGCTATTCTCCACCAACCACAAGGACATCGGCACCATGTACCTGGTGTTCGCGCTGATCATGTTTTTTGTCGGCGGCGCCATGGCCATGATCATCCGCGCCGAGCTGTTCCAGCCCGGCCTGCAGTATGTAGACCCGTTATTCTTTAACTCCATGACCACCATGCACGCTTTGATCATGATTTTCGGCGCGGTCATGCCGGCGGGGGTCGGGCTGGCCAACTGGCTGATCCCGATGATGATCGGCGCGCCGGACATGGCGTTGCCGCGCATGAACAATATGAGCTTCTGGATCCTGCCGTTTGCATTCGCCATGCTGCTGTCCACGTTGTTCATGAGCGGCGGCGCGCCGAATGGCGGCTGGACCATGTATCCGCCACTGGTGACGCAACTGAATGATGCTTTTCCGTTTTTGATCTTTACGGTGCATTTCCTCGGCATCTCTTCCATTATGGGCGCTATCAATATCATTGCCACCGTGTTCAATATGCGCGCGCCCGGCATGAGTTTCATGAAGCTGCCGTTGTTCGTCTGGACGTGGATTATCACGGCATTCCTGCTCATCGCTTCGCTGCCCGTCCTCGCGGGCGCGGTGACCATGTTGTTGACAGACAAATACTTCGGCACCAGTTTCTTTGACGCGGCCGGCGGCGGGGACCCGGTCATGTTCCAGCATATTTTCTGGTTCTTCGGCCACCCGGAAGTCTATATTCTGATCCTGCCGGCGTTCGGCATCGTTTCGCAGATCATCCCGACTTTTGCCAGGAAGCCGCTGTTTGGCTATGAGTCGATGGTTTACGCCACCGCTTCCATCGCTTTCCTGTCGTTCTTCGTCTGGGCTCACCACATGTTCACTGTTGGCATGCCGCTGGCCGGCGAGCTGTTCTTCATGTACGCCACCATGTCGATCGCGGTGCCAACGGGCGTTAAAATCTTCAATTGGGTGGCCACCATGTGGAAAGGGTCAATGACATTCGAGACGCCGATGCTGTTTGCCATTGCGTTTGTCATGCTGTTTTCCATCGGCGGATTTACCGGGCTGATGATGGCCATTACTCCGGTCGATTTTCAGTATCATGATACGTATTTCATCGTTGCTCATTTTCATTATGTGCTGGTGCCCGGAGCGGTGTTCGCGCTGTTTGCGGCCATTTACTACTGGTTGCCAAAATGGACCGGGCACATGTACGACGAGAAGCTCGGCAAGCTGCACTTCTGGCTTTCAGTTATCAGCGTCAACGTACTGTTCTTCCCGCAGCACTTTATCGGCCTGGCCGGCATGCCGCGACGCATACCCGATTACAACATGCAATTCGCCGAGTGGAATATGATTTCCAGCCTCGGCGGTTTCGTGTTCGGCCTCAGCCAGTTGCTGTTTGTGTGGGTGGTGATCAAATGTATTCGCGGTGGCGAAAAGGCCTCTGACCAGGTCTGGGAAGGTGCGCACGGGCTGGAATGGACGCTGTCATCGCCGCCGCCGTTCCACAGCTTTACCACGCCGCCCCGGGTAACGGACGCGGTCGCACATTCCTGACGGCCGATGAGCGAGAAAGACAGTAAATCCGGTTCCGCATCCCGTGATTCGGCCAACATTAAACTGGCCGTGGCACTGGGGCTGGTGGCTTTCGGCATTTACGCAGGCTATATCCTGTTCCACATGCTGGACTGATGATGCGTCCGGTTAATAAAACCACGGGTAAGCTGGCGTTGCTGGCGGTGGCCATGTTCGGTTTCGGCTATCTGCTGGTGCCGATTTATAATGTCTTCTGTGACATTACCGGCCTGAACGGCAAGACAGGCGAAATCAATATTGCTGACGTTGATCCGATGGCCGTGGATCGTCACCGCACCGTTACCGTGGAATTCGACACGAACCTCAGGGAGTTGCCCTGGGAATTCGTGGTTGAGGAGCGCAAGGTCTCGGTGCATCCGGGCGAGATTGGTGAAGCGGTTTTCCGGGTACGCAACACTTCGGATCGGGATGTCATCGGGCGGGCCATTCCCAGTGTTGCGCCGACCCAGGCCTCGGTTTATTTCGACAAGACGGAGTGCTTTTGTTTCGAGGAACAATCGCTCAGGGCCGGGGAGGAAAAGGAAATGGTGGTTCGTTTTGTGGTTAACACGGAATTGCCGCTGCGTTTCGCCTCCCTGGTGTTGTCGTATACTTTCTTCGAAGTGCCTGACAACAAGACGGTTAACAGGAACGAAGCAGGATTTCAGATCAAAAATAAAAGTTGAGCACCATTAACAAGCTGATAAAAACCACTTCAATGAGGTTATCTTATGTCTAGTTCACAAGGGGAGTATTTCATCCCGGAACCCAGTCGCTGGCCCCTGGTGGGGTCCGTGGCCCTGTTCGTGGCCTTCGTCGGCGCTGCCGGAATGCTGAACGGTTCGGGTTTTGGCACTTTTGTTTTCGGGATTGGCATCGCCGCGCTGATCTATATGTTTGCCGGCTGGTTCTCCGATGTCATCGACGAGAGCCTGACCGGCAATTACAACAAGCAGGTGGACGTCAGTTTCCGCTGGGGCATGAGCTGGTTTATTCTCTCCGAGGTCATGTTCTTCGCCGCCTTTTTTGGCGCCCTGTATTATGCCCGCGTACTCTCGGTGCCGTGGTTGTCCGGCGAAGGCAATGGTTTTCTTACCAACCAGATCCTGTGGTCCGAATTTACTGCTGCCTGGCCGCTGAGCGCCATGCCCGATCCGTCCGGGTTCAGCCAGTTTCAAGAGGTAATCCCGTGGAATGATATCCCGCTGCTGAATACCATCATACTGCTTTCGAGTGGTGTGACAGTGACATTCGCACACTGGGCCCTGAAGAAAAACAACAACAAGGGCCTGTGCTGGTGGCTGGCCGCTACCGTTGTCCTGGGCTTTATCTTTGTTTACTTTCAGGCCGGAGAATACGTGCACGCCTACCAGGAGTTGAACCTGAAGCTGGATTCCGGCATATACGGCTCCACCTTTTTCATATTGACCGGGTTTCACGGCTTTCATGTGACCATGGGCGCGACCATGTTGCTGGTGATCCTGATCCGGGCGATGAAAGGGCATTTTACGGCCGAGAATCATTTTGCATTTGAAGGCGTGGCCTGGTACTGGCACTTTGTGGATGTCGTCTGGCTTGGACTGTTTATTTTTGTATACTGGCTGTAAATGTATGGCCGGAGAAAGAGCGGCTTTGCTTAACGGCGGTTGAGCATAACCGCGTCGCCACAGCCAGGCGTTGTCCGGGAAAATGACACGTTAAGTGTCATTTTCTTTTTCCGGCGCGATATTTTCAACGGGTGCCGGCATCATACCATGGGGCCGAATCCAGCCGGCCCTGTATCCGGCCAGCAGAAGGATAACCAGAATTATCGAGAGAACGATCCTCAGGGTCAGGGATTTGGCGGCCCGATCCCCCTGACCCTTGTCCCTGACAAGGAATACCATGCCGCCGGCGAGCGATATGAGTATCACGACAAGCAGGGCAATGACGACAATTTTGAAAATTATGGGTGCGGACATAAGCAGCGCCGGAATGCAGACAATTGATTATACCTGTCACGGCTCTATAGTGATAATGCACAAGCGGCCGGTAAAAACTGTTTCATGACCATGCCGGGATTCAGGCCCGGGATGTTGCCCGCTGTTCTGACGCTGGTGTTGTTGCCATTGTTTATTTATCTCGGCGTCTGGCAACTGGAGCGGGCTGACGAGAAGCGCCGGTTGTTCAGCGAGTTCAGGGAACGCCAGTCCGGTGAAGTAGTGCTGTTGCATGAGCAGGCCGGCCCGGTGTCGGCAGAGCATGACCTGTGGCGGCCTGCCCGGGCACGTGGCCGCTTCGATGAAGATCGGCGGGTGCTGCTGGACAACCGCATTATGCTGGGCCAGGTCGGGTATTATGTCTACACACCATTTAAAATCGCCGGGGTTGAATCGCCCGTTCTGGTTAACCGCGGCTGGGTCGCGGCAGGCACATACCGATCCGATGTTCCCGACCTTGATCGTATAGAGGGCGCTGTCGTGATCGAAGGTGTTTTAACAAGACCGCCGTCTGTCGGGATCAAGCTTGGCGAAGCCGGGCCCGAGAAATTGGCCGGAAACTTTATTCGCGTCCAGGATGTTGATCTGGCTGAACTTGGCAAAGCGCTTGGCGTTCCATTGCAACCGCTGATTTTGCGACTCAGCAAGGAGTCGGCACACGGTTATCGCAGGGAATGGCCCGTGCCCGGTTCAGGCGTGTCAAAGCATCATGGGTATGCTTTTCAATGGTTTGCTTTCGCCGCGGTATTGCTCGTTTTGTTTGTTGTTCTGAATATAAAAAAACATAATTCATCTGATGCTGGCCCGGAATAAAAACAAGCTGACACTGCTGCTGCTGTTTGCGGCCTTTCTGTTGCCCGTGCTGCTGTCGTGGTACCTGTTGAAGTTTACCGATGTCGCACAGAACCGTGACAAGTCCCACCATGGCGAACTGATTCATCCGGTCCGACCATTGGCGGACGTCGGGTTGCTTGATCCCGTAACCGGTAACGAGCATTCCCTGCACGGCAAATGGAACCTGGTTTATCACCATCGCGGGACATGCCTGGATGAGTGCAGAAATAATCTGTATAAACTGCGACAGTTATTGCTGGCTACCGGCCAATATTCACTGCGTTTGCATCGCGTCATGATCGTTAACCGGCAGGACCTGGGATCGATCAAACCCTTGCTCACGGAGGACTATGCCGGGCAGCTGCTGCTTTTCCGGGAAGAAGTGACGCAGGAATTTATCGATGCGTTTCGCAAGAATTCCGGGGAGGATGTCGTCAGTGCAGGCAGACTGTACATTGTAGATCCGCTGGGCAACCTGATGATGCGATATGATGCGGATGTGGATCCGAGGGGCATCATAAAGGATATTCAACGTTTGATTAAAAATTCGCGAATTGGCTAGTAGAACATGATTACGCATACACATTACCTGACATTAATCCGCCTGAGCATCGTTATGGCCCTGTGTGTCATTATGCTCGGCGCCTATGTGCGCCTGTCTGACGCCGGGCTCGGCTGTCCGGACTGGCCCGGTTGTTACGGCAAGATGCTTGTGCCGCAACATGACAGTCATGTTGACGAAGCCAACCAGGCCTGGTCGCAGCGGCCCCTGGAACAGGACAAGGCCTGGAAAGAAATGGTCCATCGCTATCTTGCCGGGTTTCTCGGCCTGGCGATATTGCTGGTGGCAATAGCGGGCTGGCGCCTGCGCCGGCGTCTCGGACAGTCGCCCGTACTGCCGCTGGCAATACTGGGGCTGGTAGTCTTCCAGGCGCTGCTCGGGATGTGGACAGTGACGCTGTTGCTGAAACCCATTATTGTGGTTGCGCATCTGCTCGGCGGCATGACGGTGCTGCTGCTGTTGTGGTGGTTGATGTTGCGCCTGGTTTCGCCGGCAACAGGCAATAGTCGGCACCACGGACTGTTTCCATGGGTTTTGCTCGGCTTCATTGTCCTTTATACGCAGATCTTTCTGGGCGGCTGGACCAGCGCCAATTACGCGGCCCTTGCCTGTTCGGATGTCCCCACGTGCCAGAGCCAGTGGCTGCCGCCCATGGATTTCGCCGAGGGGTTTACCCTGTGGCGGGGGCTGGGCCAGGATTATGAATACGGAGTACTGGATGCGCCGGCGCGTACGGCCATTCATGTGGCGCATCGTATCGGCGCGGTCGTTACCTTATTGTTGCTGGCCGGCGTGGCATTATGGGCTTTGCGTACGGGGCACAGGGCGTTCAGGCTGCCGGCTGTCGCGGTGCTGGTTCTGCTGGTGCTTCAGGTTACGCTGGGCGTAATGAATATCGTCCATGTGTTACCTCTCCCAATTGCCGTTGCACATAACGGCGGCGCCGCCCTGCTGTTGATCAGCGTTGCCACCCTTCTGTATCATGCCTCTTCCATCAACCATCCGGTTCGCCCGTGACTCGCGAATACACCATCACCAGCGCGCTCTGGAGTGAATACCTGGCGCTGTGCAAACCCAGAATTGTCTCCCTGATCGTTTTCACGGCCGTGGTGGGCATGTTTATGGCCGTCCCCGGGATGGTGCCGCTGGACACGCTCTTTTTTGCAACGCTGGGCATCGGCCTGGCGGCCGCCTCGGCAGCCGCGGTCAACCACGTTGTTGATCAACATATAGACTCGGTGATGGCGCGTACCCGTCTGCGGCCTCTGGCCAGCGGCAATGTCTCCGCCTCGTCCGCCATACTGTTCGCTTTCGTTCTCGGCGCCCTGTCCATGGTGATACTGACCGCGTTCGTCAACGTATTAACGGCAGTTTTAACACTGCTCTCGTTGATCGGTTACGGCTTTGTTTATTCCATGTACCTGAAACGGGCTACACCGCAGAATATCGTTATCGGTGGCGCCGCCGGCGCCGCGCCCCCGGTGCTTGGCTGGACAGCCGTTACCGGCACCCTCGATCCGAATTCGTTAATACTGTTTTTGATCATCTTTGCATGGACGCCGCCGCATTTCTGGGCACTGGCTATCTATAGACGCGAGGAATACCGGAGTGTTGATATTCCCATGTTGCCGGTAACGCATGGCGCGGAGTTTACCCGTTTGCATGTACTGCTTTACACCATCGTGCTGTTTATTATTTCCTTGTTGCCGTTCATTACCATGATGAGCGGTCCGCTGTATCTTCTCGGGGCAGTATTGTTGGGGTCGGGATTTATCTGGTATGCCGTGCAATTGTGGCGAACGAAAAGTGATCGCCTGGCAATGCAAACATTTTCATATTCCATCGTTTACCTGATGGCATTGTTTGCCTTTCTGCTGGTGGATCATTACGTTCCGCACATGATGAGCTTGCTGCGCTCCCTGTAATTACGACAAGAGACGGCCTGCCATGTCTTCGTCCGGTCATGAACTGCCCCGCTGGCTCTGGCTCTGGGCGCCGCTTCTGTTTCTGGTTTTTCTGCTCATTGTGAACCTGATCGATCAGGCGTTTTTCCAGAAATGGATTCAGAGTGAACAGGGGCTGGTGGAACTGGCAACGCCGCTGGTGCTGGTGTTTGGGATGATTTACGGTGCGCGCATTCCCGCTGCCGGGCGCATGTATTTGCCGGCCTGGATTCGCCTGTGGGCGGTTGCCGTTGCGCTGGCCTGTTTATATTTTGCCGGGGAGGAACTCAGCTGGGGCCAGCAGCTATTTGGCTGGTCGACCCCGGAGAGTATCGGCCGGATCAACGATCAGAACGAGACGAATATCCATAATATCAGCAGCTGGTTTGATCAAAAACCGCGCCTGCTGCTGGAACTCTGGGTGTTGATCGGCGGCATTATTCTGCCTGCGATCAGGATCTGGAAAAATGACCATCTTATCCCCGGAAGCTGGCAGTACTGGTTCCTGCCGGCTTCGCTGTGTTTGCCTTCGGCATTGATAGCCGTCCTTGTCAAGATCCCCGAACGCATCAAGGATGTATTTGGTTTGTCGCCTTTCAGCTATGAAATTCGCTGGAGCGAAGCACAGGAACTCTACTTTGCCGGGTTCCTGTCACTGTATCTGGCGTCAATCTATGCGCGCCTGCGCCAGCGTGACGCCTGAAAAAGGCCCTGGAAAATTTCCGGTAAAAGTCCGGTTATTGAAACAGCGATTCCCACGCTCATGATTACTCCTCGCCGAGGATACGCTTTACCTGGGCGGCAAACGTATCCTGTGCATGCATCAGGAACTCGCACACTTCACGCGCCGCGCCGTGGCCTCCGGGCGCGTCGGTGATCGCCAGCGAAGCCTGTTTTACCAGGGGGTGTGCGTCGGCCACGGCAACAGGGAAGCCCGACTGTTGCATGGCAGGAAGATCAACCAGGTCATCGCCCAGATACAGGGTTTGCTCGCGCTGCAGATCAAGATGCTTGACCAGTTCCAGCATGGCCACCTTCTTGTCGTCCTGGCCCTGGTAGATATGATTGATACCCAGGCTTTGCATGCGTTCGGCCACAATGGAAGATGAGCGGGCCGTAATTACGGCCAGGTGACAGCCGGTTTTTCTCAACATCACCATGCCGAGACCGTCACGGACGTTGAACGCCTTGTATTCGTTGCCATTCTCGCCGAGATAGAGGCTGCCATCGGTGAGCACCCCGTCGACGTCAAAAACCGCGAGACGAATACGTTTTGCGCGGGCAAGGAGTTCGGGCGTCTGCCTCATCAGACCACCCGCGCCCGCAACAGATCATGCATATTAAGTATTCCGACAAGGTTGTTGTCCTCGTCCACCACCAGCAGGGCGTTGATCTTGTAATGCTCCATCATGGCCAGGGCCTCGGCGGCGAGCTTGTCGGCGGTAATGGTTTTGCAATGCCCGGAAATCACTTCGGCAACCATGGTTCGCTTGATATCGATGTCCCTGTCGAGCGTACGCCGCAGGTCGCCGTCTGTGTAAATACCGCAAACCTTGTGCTGGTTGTCGACAACGGCCGTCGTGCCCAGGCCCTTGGCGGACATCTCCACCAGCGTGTCGGCAAGGAGCGTCTCGCCGGTGACGACCGGAATGGCATCGCCCGTATGCATGATGTCGGCCACGTGCAGTAACAGGCGGCGTCCAAGCGTGCCACCGGGATGTGCGAGGGCGAAATCATCAGAACTGAAGCCGCGCGCCTCCAGCAGGGCAATGGCCAGGGCATCGCCCATGGCCAGGGTGGCGGTGGTGCTGGCCGTGGGCGCGAGGCCGAGCGGACAGGCTTCTTTGTCCACGCTGACGTCTATCACCACCGAGGCTTCGCGGGCCAGCGTGGAGTTGCGGTTACCGGTGAAGGCAATCAGCGGTATTTCCAGGCGTTTGATCATGGGCAACAAGGCGATGACTTCGTCCGTTTCACCGGAATTCGACAAGGCGATGACCACGTCACCGGAGGTGATCATGCCCAGATCGCCATGACTCGCTTCGCCCGGATGAACAAAAAACGAGGGCGTGCCGGTGCTGGCCAGGGTGGCGGCGAGTTTGCCGCCGATATGGCCGGACTTGCCCATACCGATTACCACGGTGCGGCCGCTGCAGGCGAGAATAAATCGGCAGGCCCTGACAAAACTGTCATCAATGCGTTGATCCAGCCGCATGATGGCCTCGCTCTCGGTTTTGAGCACAGCCCTGGCCAGCTCGATTAGCCTGTTCTGATCAAAAGTATTCATGAGCTGCGGATGCTGTCAGCTTCCATGGCTGAAAATAAAATATTGGTAGGCACCGAAGCAGCCTAGCAAAAACAAACCCTCCAATCGAGTAAATCTGCCGGCGCCGAAGATAAACACCATTGCTCCCATCAGCAACGTCAGGGCCAGCATCACCGGATAATCGCGCAACAGCACGGCCTGTTCGAAAGCCGTGGGCTGGATCAGGGCAGGAATGCCCAGCACCGCCAACATGTTATACATGTTTGAACCGATGATATTGCCAATAGCCAGCTCCGCTTCTTTTTTGATAACGCTCATAATGGAAGCGGCCAGTTCCGGCAGGCTGGTGCCGATAGCGATAATCGTCAAGCCGATGACCAGATCGCTGAGACCAAAATGCTTTGCGATAACCACGGCGCTTCGTACCAGCACTTCAGCGCCGCTGACTAACAGGATGATGCCGAGAGCCAGTAGCCAGGCGGATTGCTTGACGTTCAGCGTGGTGGCGAGTTCTTTCTGTATTTCGCTAATCAACAGGTCGGGTTGCCGGGAGCGGCGGCTGGCCACGATAATCAACCAGGTAATGCCGATCATGACCAGTAGTAACAGGCCGGCGTCGATCCTGCTCAAATGCAGATCCAGCAAAGCCAGCAGGGCAATGACAATAACGGCAAGCATGAAATAATATTCACGGCGAAGCGCCCTGGAGTTTACGGTCACCGGCATGATGGCAACCGTCGCGCCCAGCACCAGCGCGATGTTGGTAATATTCGATCCGATGGCGTTGCCGATGGCCATTTCTGTGCGGCCCTGCCAGGCAGCGACCGAGCCGACCAGGATTTCCGGCGCCGAAGTGGCAAAGCCTACAATAGTAAGACCTATTATGAGCGGGCTTACACCGAGATTGCGGGCCGTACTGCCCGCGCCGATGACAAAACGGTCGGCTCCGTAAACCAGTAATACAAGACCTGTGATTAAGCCGACAATTGCAAGTAACATGTTTGACTGAAGTATGGTTTTGTAACTGATAATGCCAGAATAATCATAACCCTGATAGTTGCATGGCCGCAGCCAACGATTGAAGGAAACTGCATATTGGAAAATCGATTCGAGAAAATGACGGCCTGGCTGGCCGAAGATCCGAAAACGGCCGGCTGTCATGTCGAGCCGGCATCGGTGGATGCAAGTTTCAGAAAATACTTTCGCATCTACACGGATGATGGTCCACGTATCGTTATGGATGCGCCGCCTGAGAGGGAATCCTGCGCGACGTTCATCGATGTGACGGCCCGCCTGCATGATGCCGGCGTTCATGCGCCCGTTATCTTCCGGGAGGATCCGCAACGGGGTTTTTTGCTGTTGTCCGATCTGGGCGATCAGCTCTACCTGGAGGCTCTCAATGAAAACTCTGTCGACAAATTGTATGACGATGCCATTACAACACTGGTAACCATGCAGAAGTCCTGTCCCACCGAAGGCCTGCCGCCTTATGATGAACAGCTGTTGCTAGGCGAGATGCAGTTGTTCCGGGACTGGTTGCTGCAAACACATATCGGCCATAAACCGACCGCAATAGAGCATGATGCGTTGTCGGATGTCTTTAATGTCCTGGTTACATCGGCCCTGCAGCAACCACAGGTTTTTGTTCACCGTGACTACCATTCGAGAAACCTGACCGTGAATGCCGAAAACAACCCCGGCGTACTGGATTACCAGGATGCGGTATGCGGGCCGGTAACCTACGATATCGTTTCATTACTGAAAGATTGTTATGTCAAATGGCCGGCGACAAAAATCCATCACTGGTTGAAGATGTTCCATGCGCGTTCCGGAACCCTGCTGGCGAACACTGACGCGCAACAGTTACGGCGCTGGTTTGATCTCATGGGCGTGCAACGACATCTGAAAGCCAGCGGTATTTTCTGCCGTCTTTATCACCGTGACGGCAAGGCAGGCTATCTCGGGGATATTCCACGAACCCTGGGCTATATTGTCGAACTTCGTCAGGCATACCCTGAGCTTGAGCCCTTGTGTGAGCTGATTGAAGTCACGGTGATGCCGCGCTTCACAACGGGGGAGCCCTGATGCGCGCCATGATCCTGGCGGCCGGTCGCGGTGAACGCATGCGGCCCCTGACCGATCACACGCCCAAGCCGCTGCTGTGCGTGGGCGGCAAGCCGCTGATCGAATATCACCTGGATCGTCTTTACCGGGCCGGAGTGCGAGAGGTTGTCATTAACCATGGACGGCTTGGTCATATGATCGAAGAGCACCTGGGGAATGGCGATCGTTATCATATGCGCCTGATGTATTCCGCCGAGGGGGATTCGCCTCTGGAAACCGGTGGCGGCATTTACCGGGCGCTGGGACTGCTGGGCGAGAAGCCGTTCATTGTCCTGAATGCCGATGTCTGGACGGATTTTGATTGCTCCGGACTGGCGATCCGTGACGGTTCGCTTGCACACCTGGTCCTGGTCAACAACCCGGATCATAATCCTGGTGGCGATTTTGCTTTGGACGATGGCCGGGTGCTCAATGCCGGCGCTGTCCGTTATACCTTCAGCGGCATCGGCGTCTATGATCCGGCCCTGTTTTCTGAATGTGAGCCCGGCCGTTTCCCATTGACCCCTTTATTACGTGCCGCGGCCGACAGGGGGCGTGTCGACGCAGAGCTCTATACCGGTTTCTGGCGTGATATCGGCACGCCCGAAAGGCTTGAGGAGATACAGCGACAACATAAGAAGTAAACACTCACTATAATTCACGCTCCAGAAAACCTCCCTCCATAATAAAGGCTTATGGACAACTGCCTGAACTAATTTCCCGCCCGTCTGTCATGTTGCTATGCAATATAATGCTGTGATAGAGTACGCATATTGTGCGATGCACAAATCTATATTTAGTAGGTATTAACCTCTAAACAACTACATGTTGTATAATTTATTTCTATTGTTGAACTTTATAAAAAGCATTCTTCAATAATCCGTCAAGCTAATGCACAAAACCAAGGATAATCCGTCACGTCTTTCCAGCTATGCCTGCGGCCTGTGGTTGCTGCTGGCACTGTTGATCACGGACGTATCGGCCGATGCAGATGCGCCGGTCTATGCCTATGAATACAAGGAACAATCCGTGGCCGGTGGCGAGGATCCGACAGCGGATTCGGAAGATACCCTGCGCGTGCTCTACCATCGCAGGTTTCTCAACCCGCTCGGGATCAGCGAAGCTGAGCAACGCCTGGTGGAAGGCTATGCTGCTGAAGCCGGTTTGCAACCGGTCTGGATAGAGGTCGATGAACCGTGGCAATTGTTGAATCATTTACTGGAAGGCAACGGTGACCTCATTGTTTCCCAGAGCCAGGGGCTGACCGGCGGCATCGATGGCAAGGTTCAACTGCTTGAGCCCTGGGCCACTACAGTCCAACAGGTCGTGTCCCGTCAGGACAGCGCCCGCATTAACAGCATTGAAGATCTGGCTTATCGGCAGGTGGCATTGAAGCGATCTTCTCCGGTCTGGGAACAGATCTCTGCAATGCTGGAGAGCAATCCGGGCATGGACATCATCACCATTCCGGAATCCATGACCGAGGAAGAGATCCTGCAAAGGGTCAAGACAGGCGGATATGATCTGACCGTCATGAGCAGCCTGTATCTGAAAACCTGGTTGCCCGACCATCCCGAGCTTGCTGCCGTTTTCGATATTACCGACAGAAAACAGATGGCCTGGGCGGTTAAAAAAGAGGCAGCCGGGCTGTACCAGTCACTGAACACGTATCTGAAAAAGTACCTGTTGGCAATGAACCTTAGCGACATTGCCCGCGATGACCTGCCCGCCCTGCAGGAAAAGCGCAGCATACGTCTTATTACTTACCAGAGCCCGACCAACCTGTTTTACAAAAACGGCAAGGTCGTCGGCTTTGAATATATGCTGCTGAATCGTTTTGCCAAGCAGAATGACATGCGCGTTGACCTGGTTCTGGCGAGTTCGCATGAAGAAATGAAATCCCTGCTCATTGAGGGCAAGGGCGATGTTATTGCGGCTTCGTTACCAAGACAAAGCATGAAGAGCAAAGAGCTCGCCTATACCGAGCCTTACATGTACGCGGCCCCGGTCGTGGTCGGCCGGGCCTCGGGTGAACCGATTGTCGATATCCAGGATCTGGACGGTCGCCGTATCTACCTGCCCGTGGAGAGTCCGTATCGTGCGCACCTGGAGACATTGCGCCAATGGCACGGTATCGATTTCCAGATCCTCGGCGCGGAACCCAACATGAATACCGAGGCAACCCTGTTCATGGTTTCGCAGGGAATGTATGACCTGACCGTGTTGCCAAGCCATCAGATAGTCTCTGAATTCAAACGCCAGATTGGTCTGCGCGCCGAGTTCGCGCTCGGCGAACCGGAGTCCAATGTATGGGTTGTGCGCTCCGGCGATACCAGGCTGTTGGCCAACCTGAACAACTTCATCCGTAATATTTACAAGAAAGATTATTACAATACCCTGTATACGAAGTATATCCGCAGCCCGCGGCCACAGAACGGTAATTCGCGGCTGCTGGCGAAGTTCGATCAGTTGTCACCGTGGGATCGTGAAATTCAGGAAGCGGCCGAAAAATACGATTTTGACTGGCGCCTGATAGCGGCACAGATGTACCAGGAGAGCGGGTTCAACCCCTCCGCATTGTCCCCGGTCGGCGCCGAGGGCCTGATGCAGATCATGCCGGCTACAGCCGAAGAGCTGGGTGTGATTGATGCCAATGATCCCGGGCAGAGTATCAATGCCGGGGTGGCCTATCTTGGCCAGTTGCGGGACAGTTTCAAGGAGGAGTTGTTGCTCGAAGATCGCATCTGGTTTTCACTGGCGGCCTACAACGCCGGACCGGGGCGTCTGAATCAGGTACGAAAATACACACAGGAGCTCGGGCTCGATCCGAACCGCTGGTTCAATAACGTGGAAACCGCCATGTTAAAATTGTCGCGTCCGGTAGAGCGGGACGGTGAACAGGTGGTGTTCTGCCGCTGTGGACAGACGGTGGTCTATGTGCGTGAAATCAAAACCCTCTATCAGAATTACATCAACCTCACCGAGATAGCCCAGTTTGCCGGCGTAACCACCCCCCGGCCTGTTGCTGACGGCATCTAGCCCGCATCCATCGTGCCATTGGCACGAACCCTGCACCCTGTAATAAAGATTAACGGCTCGTGTTCTGAAGGAGCAACCTAACTCGTTGTTTTTAACCGGTACCTGTAAATGCACTTGAAGCATCTGCTGTGGATTGTGTCGTTCATTGCCTACATTTCCGGCCTGGCCGGTGCGCGAGCGGAAATGCCGGATGCGCCTTACCGGGATAAAAGCCCGGAGGAATTGTTGGCGATGGCGACCCGCTACGAGCATGGCGAAGGCACGCGGCGCGATATTGACGAGGCCATCCGGCTCTATTGCCGGGCAGCCAGGCAGGGCCTTGGTGAGGCCGCTTACCGGTTGGGCTGGATCTATGCCAACGGCCGGGGTGGGCAGCGAAATGATACTGTCGCCGCCTCCTGGTTTTCCCTGTCAGCCGAGAGCGGTGATGCCCATGCCGAGCGCATGCTGAATCTGGTTGCTGCAAGTCCTGCTGAGGAAAACCGGCGCTGTCTTTTGTCCTCCGGTGAAGAGTTTCAACCGGCGCTGCAAAGTGTGCCGGATCCGGACCGGGCCCTGGTTGAGTCCTGGGTCGAACGCCTGGCGCCGGATTACAAGTTGCACAAGGATCTGGTGCTGGCCGTTATCGAGACCGAATCCGCGTTTAATGTCCGTGCACATTCCCCGAAAAACGCCCGCGGCCTGATGCAATTGATCCCGGCCACCGCGGTTCGCTTCGGTGTTCGTGATATATGGGACCCTCTCGACAACCTGCGCGGCGGCATGGCGTACCTGCGCTGGTTGCTGGATTACTTTGACGGCGACCTCAGCCTGGCGTTGGCCGGATATAATGCCGGGGAAAAAGCCGTGGATCGTTACCGCGGCATTCCCCCCTACCCGGAAACCCGGGCCTACGTCAGGCAGGTCCTGCGCCGTTACGACAGATCCCGCGCCTGATTTTATTCCACGGTTTTGCTGAACGTGCAAACGCCAGCAGAGGCAGCCCAAGACACAGAAGCAAAACCATGGGCGGCTCCGGTGCGCTGTACGGCTGGACAGTGAAACTGTCGAGACTGAAACCGTTGCCGTCAACGTGTTGAACGGCGATCTTTTTCCCTGTGGCCAGATACACACCGCCCAGATCAATAAAACCCGAGGTGGAAAACTCCGTTATCAGGCCGTCGAGATTGTAGGCACCGATATCGCTGGCGCCCAGTCCCGAGACAGCGAATCCGAGCAAACTGACATCCACATCAAACACTATATCGATAAATTCCACGAGACCGCTGCCGGCATCGATGTTGTCAGTGTCATCGCCGGCACCCTCGGCATTGATGCCAAAGCCGGCGCTGGTGCGGTTGAATACGCCGTTTGATGCGATGGCTGTCAGGGTAATACCGAGCCGTTCGAGGCTGAGTTCCGCGCGGTCATCCAGTGATTCGATGACAGGATCGCGAAAATCAAAGTCTATCGGTGTGGCTGTAGCGAAACCGGGCAGGCATAAAAGAACGAGATAAAACCAGAGTGGTTGTTTCAGCATGATGACTCTCCTTGTTGCTGTTGTAATCCGTTAACTCCCGATCAGTATACGCATGGCGGTTGTATCGTCAACATTCATGTGATAATTCATCACTAATCAGGTCGCTATCACACTTTATTTTCACTCATTCAGGTGAGACTGCCATGCAAACCATCCAGACCATTTCCCTGATCAACCTGGCCCTGTCGTTTATCCCAGCATGTGTCGTCATCTGGATCCTGTATTCATGGTCGCTGGGCGGGAGCACGGCGGTGTACTCCGTTTTTCGTATGCTGGTGCAGTTGTTGTTGATTGGTTATGTATTGACCTGGATTTTCGAGTCGAAGCAATCCGTTGTCATCATGCTGGTGTTGGCGTTGATGCTGCTGGTCTCGAGCTGGATCGCGTTGCGGCCGGTTGCGGGCAATCATCGCCGGCTTTACCTGAAAGTGCTGTTTTCCATCAGCCTGGGCGGCATTACGACACTGGCGCTGATTGCGGGAGCGGTGCTGGATTTGAATCCGTGGTTTGCGCCGCACATGATGATACCCCTGGCCGGAATGATCTTTGCCAACTCGATGAATACCGTCAGTGTGGCGGCCGAGCGGTTTGCATCGGAAACAGCCAACAGCGTGCCTTATGACAAGGCAAGAAACCTGGCCATGAATGCGGCCATGATCCCGGTGATCAACTCCATGTTTGCGGTAGGCCTGGTCTCCCTGCCGGGAATGATGACCGGCCAGATCCTGTCCGGGGTATCACCATTGATAGCGGTGCGCTACCAGATCATGGTCATGTGTATGATTTTCGGTTCCGCCGGGATCTCGGCGGCCTGTTATTTGTGGCTGATGCGAAAAGACCTGAATGAGTGACGCGTACCTCGGGAACTGACATCCGATGGGTAGAGTAAACCATCGATGCGGCAAGCCGCTTGACAGGGCGGCGTGTCCGGCGTTTAATCAAATCAGGACGAGCAAATCCACCTTTCGCAGGGAACAGGGATACAGATGGCGAAATCAATTTCCTTCCACGATCTGTTTGTTAATCACTATCAGCGGTTTCAGACTGGCGCAGTCAATGAGACTCTGATAACACTCGATATATTTTTGTCGGCATGGAAGATCTTCTGCGATCAACGGGATATGTGCAGATTGGATATGGAGCCGCGCCGTTTGGCCGAAATCAAAACACGTTTTGGTCAGTTGCGACCACACCAACGGTGTAACGGGGATTATCTCACGATTTACTCATATCAGGCGCCGATGTAATCTTATTACTTCTATTCAGGGACAAGGAACGCAATGATGCTGAATCGAAAAACCCTCTCTGCTTTGCCCGGGCTTCAACCGGGTTCCGGCTGTGATAGCCCCTTGTCCGGAAATATTACCTCTTTCATCCATGGCAACGTTGTTCTTCAGGAGCGCTGCATATGAAATCCAAAACAATGAAATTCCTCATCGGGCTTATTGGCGTCGTCGTTCTCTATCAGGGCGCGAAGTGGGGCTGGGGTGAAACAGCGCAGGCGTATTTTAATTACCGCTGCGAGCAGGATGCAGGGGAGTTTATCTATCGGACGGTGGAGAATGTGGAAGGGGTGTTTCAGATGCGGCCGAGGGAGCAAGGGGAATATTTCTCGCGGTTACGGAGGGGGGATTTGATGGAAGATCCTTATGGGCATACAAACACAGAGGCACAAAGACCCTGGACATTATTTCTAAGACATCCTTCGAAACCAACCTATCATTTTTTTGAAACTTCTCAGGCACCTGATCTACAAGAATATGATCTTGGAGTAAGTACTCGTGAATTTTCTAAACGGCCTGAACCAGCAGGTCAACCATATTGGCGTATGACATATGATGGTTTAAGGAGAAGAGTTAAAAGTGATCTGTATTGGACAATGTTGCGCCCCGAACAGGTATCAGAGATCAAAAGTCAATATGGTTTTACTTGGCGGCAAGTACGAAATCGGTGGGATAAGTATTTCGGCATCATCGGTGGCGAATTGATTATCAAGAAATTAGATACAGATGAAACATTGGGTATCCGCCGTGGCTTTTTCTTTTGGCCGTCGTGGTCAAAACGAGGAGGGATTTGTCCCAAAAGAAAGCACGATTATATAACCGTTGAGTTCGTAAGCAAGGTATTAAAGCCCGCGCCGTTTGACGACAGCTTTTTAAAGGAGAAGGAGTATGGATATTAAAAGCTATTATGAATTTGTTTTAGCCCAGTTTGCAGCCGAGTCCTATTGGGACAATCTGTATGGTTCTGAGCCGTTTGACATTAATAATGCTGTTCAATTTCGTGATCGATTGTTAAATGGCGCCAACCACTATGATGTGGTTGACCGATTGAAGCAGGGCGGTGACATGGGTCCAACCCAGATGACCAACCGAATGGTAAACGACTTCGAATCCACCTGGCAAATCATCACCCACCTCCCCAACCAGACCAGCGGTTTCTCCGCCACGTTATTGCAGCACAAAACCACCGGAGAATTCACCCTGTCCTTTCGTGGCACTGAGCCCAAGAATGAGAATGACGGCGGTGACAGGCGGCGCGATGTCTTTGGGGCTAATGCTGAAATCACCTTTGACGGTTTCTCCTTCGCCCAGATCCAGGATATGGAAGAGTTTTACAAGCAGATCAAAAACGGCTATGCGTATAACGAATCAACACAAGGTTTTGAAGCCGATGCATCACTGAACGAATTCAGGGATCTCATGACCGCAAATGGTAAGTTAAACATTACCGGATATTCACTGGGCGGGCACCTGGCACAGATCTTTACGTTATTACATTATGATGAAGTGCTGCATGCCTACACTTTCAACGGGACCGGGTTCGGTGATTTTCCCGGCCTGACGGCCAGCGCCGGCACGATCGACAATTACGCAATCAATATTGAGGGCACCTTACTCGTGCTGGATGATATTCAACAGAACCCGCTCG
>DGNS01000014.1 GCA_002389045.1 Thiotrichaceae bacterium UBA4486
CGTTCGAATTTTTCCTTGGACATCGAATTAATCTCCGGATATATCTAATGGTTGATTACAGCATCTCTCGTTAGAAAGTGGAGCTCATAACCGGATTTGAACCGGTGACCTCTTCCTTACCAAGGAAGTGCTCTACCGACTGAGCTATATGAGCGAAAAAACAGCAATTAGCTATTAGCCATAAGCCACTAGTCTAAAACCAACTACCAGCCAGACATCTGGGCAACACCCACAGCCACAATGATGTGGCTTTTGAAAATTCTGACTTCTGTTTCCTGAATTCTGCCAGCTGATATGGAGCGGGTGATGGGAATCGAACCCACACCATCAGCTTGGAAGGCTGAGGTTCTACCATTGAACTACACCCGCAAATCAGATATCAGAGCACTGATTTCAGACATCAGATTGTGGATACCTCATCCTCACGCCCGCACCCGATTCGCCATTCGTCCTCTGTCAACCGCCACCCGATACCTGATATCTGATGTCTGATGTCTGATATCTGACCTCTGATATCTGACTCCTGATACCTGGCCTGGTGGAGGGGGGAGGATTCGAACCTCCGAAGGCATAGCCAGCAGATTTACAGTCTGCCCTCGTTGACCGCTTGAGTACCCCTCCAAAAATCAAGCCGCACATTGTCAGTTAATCCCCTGACACTGTCAACACGACAGATTTGACAATCGGGTGAAATCTGTATCAACCGGTAAGCGGTTATCCCGCCCTCAGCACCTCCCCGGTGACGGCATTGCGTATTTCCGTGGGTCTGGCCAGTCCACCCACGTGGCCCGGAAGCACCAGATCCAGCTTATCGCCGAAATACATATGCACGCGCAGGGCCGTTTTTGCCGGAAAGCGGGAATCCGGATTGGCGCTCGTGGAAACCAGTGGACCTGCTATACGGCAGAGTTGCCTGACCACGGGATGATCGCTGATACGTATGGCGATCGTGGCATATCGACCCCGAATCCACTCCGGAACCCGGCGACTGGCGGGAAATACCCAGGTCACCGGTCCAGGCCATGTACGTCTGACGCCGGGCCAGTCGATGGCGTCGGATGGTCTTATATAATGTGTCACCTGGTCGACCCCCGCCGCGACGATAATGAGTCCCTTGGTGGATTTCCGGCGTTTCAACCGCAGTAAACGCATGACGGCCTGGCGGTTTTCCGGGCTGGCGCCGATACCATAGACTGCCTCGGTGGGATAAGCGATGAGACCGCCATTATGAATGATCCGTCGAGCCTGATGAGCCAGCCAGGGTCTTAACATTGTGCGGAATCAAGCCTGGGTTGATATGCCGGTTTTTTTTGCTGCTTTCGTGGTTTTCTTTTTTGTTTTTTTGGCGGCGGCTTTTTTCGTCGTCTTTTTCTTGCTCGCCGCCTTTTTCGCTGTCTTTTTCTTGCCCCGTCGTCCCCTGGCCGGGGCATTGGCCAGCAATTCCTGGCATTCGGCCAGTGTCAGGCTGGCGGGCTCGCGGTCCTTGGGCACACGGGCGTTTTTGGTTCCATCCGTCACGTATGGACCATAACGGCCGTTCAATACCGATATCTCCTCCTCGCTGAAAATCCTGATTTCCTTATTGGCATCGAATTCCTTCTTTTCCCTGATGAGTTCCAGTGCCCGTTCCAGGGTGACAGTATGCGGATCCTCGTCCTTCAGTGAGACGAATTTCTTGCCATAACGGATATAGGGTCCAAATCGGCCGACATTAGCGACCACTTCCTCGTCCTCGTCGGTCATTCCGAGTTCACGTGGCAGTTTGAACAACTCCATGGCTTCTTCCATGGTGATGGTATCCATGCGTTGACCCGGCCTGAGTCCGGCAAATTTCGGTTTTTCCTCGTCATCACGGGTGCCGATCTGCACAAACGGACCGTAGCGACCCATTCTCACACTGACCGGGGAACCGGTCTTCGGATCAATGCCGAGTTCACGTGCCTGGCTTGCCTCACTGCGGCTGACGTTCTCTTCCTTGTCCCTGACCTGCTTGTCAAAGGCAGTCCAGAACTTCTTCATCACCGGCACCCAGTCCTTCTCACCACGGGAAATGGAATCCAGTTCGTCTTCGAGCCGGGCGGTGAAATCATAATCGACATAATCTGAAAAATGCTCGGTCAGAAACTTGTTCACGATACGACCGACATCGGTCGGTACAAACCGCTTTTTATCCATTTCAACATACTCACGCTGGCGCAGGGTTGAGATGATGGAAGCGTAGGTGGACGGCCGGCCGATGCCGTATTCCTCCAGTGTCTTGACCAGGCTGGCCTCGGTGAAACGCGGCGGCGGCTCGGTGAAATGCTGCTCTGCGCGGATATCCAGCAAGCTGATTTCCTCGCCCTCCTGCAACGGTGGCAGGGTTTTTTCATCATCGTCGGCGCTGCTGTCGTCCTGACCTTCGAGATACAGTTCCATGAAGCCGGGGTCGGCAATCGTGGAGCCGGTCGCGCGAAACGTATTGCCCTGACCGCAATCCAGCATGGCGGCCACGGTATCAATGGTGGCATGTTTCATCTGGCAGGCGATCGCACGCTTCCAGATCAGATCGTAGAGACGAAACTGGTCGCGACTCAGATGTGCCTTGATGTCCTGGGGCATTCTCCATGCGGACGTGGGACGAATGGCTTCATGCGCTTCCTGGGCATTCTTGGATTTGGTTTTGAACTGTCTGGCCTCATCGGGAAGCTTGTCCTTGCCATAACGTTCACTGATCATGGCCCGCATCTCATCAACCGCTTCCTGCGCCAGCGTGGTTGAGTCGGTGCGCATGTAGGTAATCAGACCCACCGCGCCGTCACCGATATCGATGCCTTCATAGAGTTGCTGGGCGATACGCATGGCCTGCTGCGCGCTGAGGTTGAGCTTGCGCACCGCTTCCTGCTGCAGGGTCGAGGTAATAAACGGGGCGGCAGGTTGCCGGCGGCGCTGTTTCTTCTCAATCTTGCTGACCCGTAGCCGGCCGCCGGCACTTTCCAGGAGTTCGTTGCGAACCCGGGCAGCGGTCTTCTCATCGGTGATCGTGAACTGTTTGACCTTGTCTTCATGCAGCAGATTCAGCTTGCCGCTGAACCGGGCCCCGGCTTTTTCCAGGTCAGATTCGATGGTCCAGTATTCGCGGGATTTGAAGCGTTCGATTTCGTTTTCGCGTTCAACAATCATGCGCAGTGCCGGACTCTGCACACGGCCTGCCGACAGCCCCCGCCGGATTTTTTTCCACAGCAAAGGCGACAGGTTGAAGCCGACCAGGTAATCCAGCGCTCTTCTGGCCTGCTGGGCGTCAATCAGTTCGTATGACAGATCACGAGGGTGTGCAATCGCATCGTTGACCGCTTTTTTGGTCACTTCGTGGAACACCACCCGGTGGACCTTTTTGCCGTCAAGAACCCCGCGCTCCTTCAGCAATTCGTACAAATGCCAGGAAATGGCCTCGCCTTCGCGGTCCGGGTCAGTGGCCAGGTACAGGGTTTCGGCTTTTTTCAGAGCCCGGGCAATATCGTCCACCCGCCTGGCGTTCTTTTCGATGATTTGATAATGCATCGAGAAACCGTTGTCGGTATCAATAGCCCCGGTCTTGGGCATTAGATCCCGGACATGTCCGTAAGAGGCCAGAATATCGAAATCCTTGCCCAGATAGCGGCCCAGGGTTTTGGCCTTGGCGGGAGATTCAACAATGACGAGTGCCTTGCTCATGACAGCTATGCGTTTAAGGTATTCAGAATGGTTCGGGAGTTTGCGCCTAGTGCAGATTCAGACAGGCATCATCCATGACTACATCTTCCATCCAGGCATAGGCGGCTTCCTTGCCGGGCTGATTTAACAATACCATCAATACAACCCACTTCAGTTGTTGCAGGTCTATCTCGTCAGTCTCCAGGGCCATGACCCGTTCAATGACGAATTCACGATCCTTCGCATCCAGCACACCGGTCTGCTCAAGGAACAATATCAGGCTTCTGCACTCGACGCTGAGTTTGTTCTGTTCCGCACTGTTATAGACCCGTAATGAATCGGAGTTTACCAGTCGGATGGTATCCGGCTGGTCTTTCTGTGTGGACAGATCCTCGAGCCAGTCGAAGGCTTTACTGACCTGCCTGTCTTCGAAACCCGCCTCCTGCAGATGAAATCGCAAGGCATCCTGATCAGGGCGATAGTCATGATCCTGCTCAATATAGTGGTCGAACAAATACATCAACACATCCAGTACACTTTCTTTCATCTAGCAGACTCTGGTAAAACAGGGATTATGTGGCGACACGGGTATAGGTTCCATCAAGCTGGGATTCGATTAATCCTGAAAGCTCCATATTTAACAGCATGGAGGAAACTTCAGCGGCCGTCAATCCACTTGTCCGGACGAGTTCATCCACTGTCATGGACTCAAAACCCATGGCTTCAAGTAATACCGACTCTTCTGCTTTCGAGCCGGCACCGGCGGGTTCACCGGCGTTTTGCCCTGTTGCAACCGGTTCAGCCCGGCGTATCTCAAACGACAGTTCTTCGAGTATATCGGTTGCAGACTCGGTCAACCTGGCGCCCTGTTTGATCAACCAGTGACAACCATGGGCAACCGGATTCAGTGTCGAACCCGGTACGGCAAAGACATCGCGACCCTGTTCAACGGCTGTTCTGGCCGTAATGAGTGACCCGCTGCGAATCGCGGCTTCCACAACAATCGTGCCCACGCTGAGACCACTGATAATACGATTTCTGGCGGGAAAATTCTGTTTCCGGGGTGGTGTTCCCGGTGAATATTCCGTGATCACTGCGCCTCTCTCCAGAATCTTTTCAACAAGGCGCGCATTACTCCGGGGATAGATCACGTCCGCTCCGTTACCCAGAACCGCGACTGTCCAGCCGCCGCCTTCAAGCGCACCCTGATGCGACATGCTGTCGATTCCCGTTGCCAGACCGCTGGTAATTACCAGCCCGTAAGCGGCCAGATCGGTGGCCAGCCGCCGGGCAATCTGCCTGCCCGAGGCAGTGGGCTTGCGCGTACCCACGATGCTGACCTGCAGACAATCGAGGATCCCGGTATTCCCCCTGACGAACAGGAGAAAAGGAGGATCAGCAATTTCTTTTAACAGTGCAGGGTAAGCGGGATCCTGGATGCCCAGAATATGGTGGTCATTTTGCCGCGACCAGGCCAGATCGCGTTCCACAGCCTGCCAGTCCGGACTTTGCAGCGCCTCCATGACTGCACGGGACAGCCCGTATCGCTGTAGCTTTGAAGAGGGAGCATTGAAAACAGCAACCGCCGACCCCAGACGGTGACAGAGCATGGATTTGAGTGACGCGGAAAGGCCCTCGATCCGGTTCAGGGCGAGTTCGTGACGCAGCTGTTCTTCCCTGTTGTGCAAAACGCCTGCTCACCTCCATGTGTCAGCCGGGTGGCTGTAATCGCTAATGGTAAAACGGGAATGCCATTGATGTCACTCCCCATCCTGTTACGGCTGCGATCACTACATGCTTTTTACCCGGTCATAAAGGTGAACCGGGGCCGTTGCGTCCATCACCAGAGCATAGCTGAGTTTGTCAAATGTACGGATCACCATGAGAACACCGACGCTGCTTTCCGGCAACCGGATTTTTTCGGGCTTCGCCTGGAGATTGCTGATATGGGTGAACTTATTGTCAAAATTCTGTTTGGCCAATGCCGCCTGATCGATGACATAGGCAATCGCGCCACCCAGACCGTCCGCTTCATAGTCGGTTTCCTCGATGCGCTGCAACAGTTCCTTATCTTTCTTTTTCTGTTTGACCGAGGCGGCAATTTTGTCATTGACCATGACCCCACCCTGGTAAATACCGAGGACGTTTCCGACCTCGATTCCCTGCTCAGTGCCCAGATCAAGTACAACCACCTGGTACTGGCCAATCTGGGTCACACCATCGATCACGGAGATGATATTGCCTTGCACATCGCGAACCGGCGGTCTGGGAATGAAATCGGAGTTGACGTCCTCCTGTTGTTCCTCACGCAAACGATCCCCGATCAGTATCTCACGGTTCGCAGCAGCGATAACGCCGGTCGCCGGGTCGCCGCCCTGTTTGATAATCGCATCACCTACATACAAGGCCTCATAGCCGAGCAAGGTTTCCTGACCGTCCTCATCCACACTGATATAAGGGCCACCCTGTCGGTACACCGCGAAGCGTTTGGACGCAGCCGAGTCGTCCAGGCCGCGCACATAGATCTCATTACCACTGCTGGCAATCAGATGTTGATCATAGCTGGCCACGATGTATGGCCACTCTTCCATTTCATTCTCGTTGACAACCAGTGGCCGGGTCAGAAAACTCTTGATAACTTCAATGGGAATTGCCGGAATCGCATCATCCCGTTCATAGGAACGCACTGCAGGGGTCAGCTTGACGGTACGGCCATCTTTTGTTCGTTGAACACTACTGACCGAAAGGATCGGTGAGCCATCCACATAACTCAACCTGACCACATCGCCGGGATAAATCAGATGCGGATTGGTGATTTGCGGGTTACCCTTCCAGACTTCCGGCCAGAGCCAGGGTTGCTGCAGAAATCGGCCGGAAATATCCCAGAGCGTGTCGCCCTTTTGAACAACGTATTCATCGGGATGGTCGGGATTCACAGATACGGTGTCCGCGTGGGCCGCGGAGACCAGGCTGATCAGAAATGCTGCTATAATTTTATTAAGCATGTCTACTACCTTACGTGGATTCCTTAATGTAGATTAGCAAAAAGTTTAGCAAAATATAAGGAATTAAACCATTTGCATTATCTATTACCCGTAACAGAGATTTTTTTGTATACTATCAGTAAGTTATAGATTCAATCCAGAAATCGACATGGCACTTTTAAGCGTACTTCACTATCCCGACCCCAGGCTGCGCAATGTTGCCAGGCCTGTTGAGTCGATTGACGACAGCATTCGCACCATTGCCAGGGACATGCTGGAAACCATGTACGACGAGGGTGGTATCGGTCTGGCGGCTATTCAGGTCAACATTCGCCAGCGCATCATCGTCATCGACCTGTCCGCGGACAGGGACCAGCCGCTGTATTTGATTAATCCCGAGATCCTCCACGCCGAGGGCGCCGAGAAAATGCAGGAGGGCTGTCTCTCAGTTCCGGAATATTTTGATTACGTCGAACGCGCCGAACGGATAGGTTACCGCTACCAGGACCTCAACGGCGAAACACATGAGAGGGAAGCCGACGGGTTGCTGGCCGTGTGCATACAGCACGAGATTGATCACCTCGATGGCAAACTCTTTATTGATTATCTTTCCAACCTCAAGCAACAGCGCCTTCGCAAGAAACTGGAGAAGCAGGAGAGGCAGTACGCCCAGGTCCTGTGACGGCGAAATCATTGCGACTCGCCTTTGCCGGGACACCCGACCTGGCCGCCCACGTGCTGAATCGTCTGCTCTGTGACACCAGCCATCGCATTACAACGGTATTCACACAGCCGGACCGGCGTGCCGGCCGCGGTCGCAAGACCCGCATCAGTCCGGTCAAGTCACTGGCGGAAGCACACAAAATCCATGTAGAACAACCATCGACATCATCCGATCTGGAACAATCAGGTGCGTTGGCAAATACGGATGCGCTCATCGTCGTCGCCTATGGCCTGATCCTGCCGCTCTCGATACTGCATATCCCCGGCTTTGGATGCCTGAATATCCACACCTCACTGTTGCCGAGATGGCGGGGGGCGGCACCCATCCAGCGAGCCATCGAGCATGGTGACAGTGAAACCGGCGTCAGCATCATGCAGATGGATGCCGGCCTCGACACCGGCCCCGTGTTGGCGCAGAAATCATGTCCTGTCGATGATCGTGAAACAGCAGGCACCCTGCATGACAAACTCGCCCGGCTTGGCGCCGATGCCATCATCGAGGCACTGGATACACTCATCAATGGCACGGCCAGTTACAGCGAACAGGACGAATCCCGCGCAACCTACGCCCGGAAGATTTCCAAACAGGAAGCAGAAATAAACTGGAATCGAAGTGCGATCGAACTGGATAGTATGATTCGCGCCTTCAATCCGGCCCCGATCGCCCACACCACACTCAACGGGCAGACTATGCGCATCTGGGAGGCTGTTCCGGGCGGGACTGACTCACCACAGGTCTCTCCTGGAACAATACTGCGTTGTGACAGCGGGGGTATCGAGGTTGCCTGCAATCCCGGCACCCTGATCATCAAGACCCTGCAAATACCCGGCAAACGCCCCATGAGTGCGGATCAGTTTCTTCATGGCCGGGCGGATTTCGGCAGCACTGACCGTTGAATCAGCCGCCAATCCAGACTCGTGCGCTGGCCACAGAGATCCTCTACCGCCTGTGTACGGAGTCTGTATCACTCGATCATCTGTTTGAATCGCACCTCAAAGCAGTCACGGGGAACCGTGAGAAAGCATTCGTCAGCGATCTGTGTTTCGGTGTTGTGCGCTGGCACCCGCGTCTGGATTTTTACCTGCAACAGTTGCTGGACAAACCCATCCGGCAAAAAAACCTGAAACTCAGACTGTTGTGCTGGGTCGGCTTATACCAGATTGCCTATCAACGCACGGCGGATCACGGTGCCGTTTCCGCCACGGTGAATGCCTGTGATGCGCTGTCGCTGCAATGGGCGAAGGCCATGGTGAATGCGATATTGCGTCATTTTATCCGCCGGCAGGAAACGATACAGCAGGCTGCGGACGACAACGAGGTCGCCCGGTATGCGCACCCCGCCTGGCTAATCCAGGCGATCAAAACCGACTGGTCGGATGACTGGCAAGCCATTCTCGAGGGCAATAACCAGGCGCCACCCATGTCCCTGCGCATCAATAGACGACGCACCACACGGGATGAGTACGCCCGCCTGCTGCAGGAAAAATCCATTGAATACCGGGAAATCAGCGCTTGTCCGCAAGGACTGATCCTGGAATCAGCATACGAAACCGGCGAATTACCCGGCTTCAATGAGGGACTGGTCAGTGTTCAGGATGGCGCCGCCCAACTCGCCGCCGCTCTCCTGCAAGCGGCCCCGGGACACCGCGTGCTCGATGCCTGTGCCGCGCCGGGCGGTAAAACCTGCCACATACTCGAACGCGAACCGCGATTACACTCGCTGCTGGCCGTGGATATCAAAAATGCACGCTTGCATAAGCTCCGGGAGAACCTGGAGCGACTGGGGCTTGAGGCCGTGATCAAGACCGCGGATGTCACTCAGCCCGATACCTGGTGGGACGGCGAGCCTTTCGATCGCATCCTTGTCGATGCCCCCTGTTCCGCCACCGGCGTAATCCGCCGCCATCCCGATATCAAGATGCTGCGTCAACCCGCTGATATCGATGCCATCCGCACCGTGCAAATGAACATACTGGATTCGCTCTGGCCGTTACTGGCCAGTGACGGTAAGCTTCTTTATGTGACCTGTTCAATCATGCGCCGTGAGAACGATGAAATCATCGGGAATTTTCTCGATCAGGGCCAAAATGTCGAACTGGATCTGATTGATCAATGCCCGGGTACGAGGACGCAATACGGCTGCCAGATCCTTCCCGGACAACAGGATCTCGACGGGTTTTATTTCGCCCGCATGAAAAAAATCCGATAATGAAAAGCAGACTGAAATCCGCGATTATTTTAGGCTCATTTTTCTTCCTGACCGTACTCTGCGAACCGGCGCTGGCCAGGGGTATCTCCGTGGACTCACTGCATTCGTTTAAAAAAGACAACCGCTATTTGCTCGATGCCAGAATATCCTATGACTTTTCCAATGAAGTGCTGAGGGCGCTTGAGCATGGCGTGGCACTTCATTTTAATGTCGTGATCGAAACCCTGATGAAACGGCAATTGCTCTGGGACAAAACTATCAACATGGACACACTGGCTTACCGGCTGGAATACCACCCGCTGAGTCAGCGTTACCTCCTGACTGAATACAACCGTTTCCGTCGTGATGACTTCAGGACCCTGGAGGCTGCGCTCAACAGCATGGGCCGAATCAGCGATTATCCCTACGCGGATGCGGACCTGTTTGAACCAGACAGGAATTATGCAATCCGTATTCGTGTCGTGCTCGACAACACCTACTTGCCGGCTCCATTACGGCCTCTGAGCTATATATCCACGGACTGGCAACTGTCCTCCCGCTGGAAAAGCGTGGTGCTGACGCCATGACCGCCAAGGGCCGCCCCATATTACTGCTGGGCATCTTGTTGTTCAGCTTCATGCTGCTGTCTTTACAGATGATGAGCATGGCACTGGAGGATTCAGGCCGCTTCGGCAATCTCTACTCCTGGCTGCTGGTATTCAACACGCTCGGCCTCATCACCCTGGTTACCCTTATTGTTCTGAATTTCAGACGTCTTGCCAGGGAACTGAGAAACCGGGTTCCCGGCGCGGTCATGACCTTGCGCATGGTCACCATGTTCTCGATCCTGTCTGTTACCCCGGTGCTTGTGCTCTATTACTTTTCCCTCGATTTCCTGATGCGCGGCATCGATAACTGGTTCGACCTCAGGGTCGAGCAGGCGCTGGATAATTCGCTGGAACTCAGCCGCCTGGCCCTGGACGGTCGCATGCGCGAACTGTTGAAACAGACCCGGCAGATAGCCGAGGAACTGCGCGGCACCAGTGATGCGGCATCGCCGTTCGAAATCGATGAGATGCGCGCACGCAGCGCCGCCGAAGAACTGACGCTGCTGACCCGCCAGGGCACTATCATCGCTTCCAGTACCGGCGAGGGCCTCAGCCTGGTGCCGGATCGCCCGGATGAAACCATCCTGCTGCAACTGCAACAGGGCAACAGCTACGTGGGCCTGGATCCGGTCAAGGACACCGGCCTGTATATTCGCGTCGTGGTCAATGTCCCGGAATTCGGAGGCAAGAACAGTGCCCGCATTGTACAAGCCCTGTTTCCCGTCACCGAACGCATGAACGAGCTTGCAGCAAGCGTTCAGGATGCCTTCGTTGAATACAAGGAACTCTCGTACCTGCGCGAACAATTGAAACTGAGTTTCATCATGATCCTGACCATGGTCCTGCTGTTTTCCGTGTTCAGCGTAGTCTGGGCTGCGTTTTATACCGCGAAAAAGCTGGCTTCACCGGTCAGGGATCTCGCCGAGGGTACCCGTGCCGTGGCCGACGGCGATTACACCAAGCAACTGCCGGTGACCAGTCGCGACGAACTGGGTTTTCTGGTCGCTTCTTTCAATGCCATGACCCAGAAACTGGCCGATGCCAGGGACGCTGTCAACCGTAGCCAGCAGGAAGCCGAGGCCCAGCGCGCCCATCTTGAAACAGTACTGGCCCGCCTGTCTTCCGGGGTCATGGTGATTGGCCGGGACACGGTGATCCAGACGGTCAATGACAGTGCCGGCCAAATCCTCAACATCCCCGCGGCCGCACTGCAGGACAGGACGCTCGAGCAGGTGCGCGCCAGCAATGGCTACCTGGAAAGCTTCATAGACCTGATCGCCGAAAATATCACCGAGCGGCAGAAAGACTGGCGCGAACAAATCACGATTTTTGGCGCCGCGGGCCGCCAGGTCCTGATGTGCAGCGGTGCCATGCTCCCTGAAATGGAGACAGATCAGGGGTATGTCATCGTCTTCGATGACATCACGGTGTTGTTACAGGGTCAGAAAGAGGCTGCCTGGAGCGAGGTTGCCCGGCGGCTGGCGCATGAGATCAAGAACCCGTTGACACCGATCCAGCTGGCCGCCGAACGTCTGCGCCACAAATACCTGCACTCCATGGAAGCGAAGGATGCCGAAACACTGGACCGGCTGACCAATACCATCGTGCAGCAGGTGGAGACTATGAAAGACATGGTCAACAGCTTCTCCAACTACGCACGGCCACCGACGCTGGAGTCGGCGCCCACGGATATCAATAAACTGATCCGGGAAGTGGCCGATCTCTATTCCGGTGATGATGTGATTAACATCGAGACATCCCTGACCGCGGAGTTGCCGCCGGTGGACATTGACGCCAGGCGCATGCGCCAGGTTTTCAACAACCTGATCAAGAACGCCATTGATGCCAGTCCCGATAACTCCGTGATCCTGATCAGCAGCACCCGGATTTCGGAACGCAACGTGGAATCCATAGAAATCAGAATCCGTGACTCGGGTAGTGGAATTGCCGATAATATGCAGGATCAGATGTTTGACCCGTATGTAACCAATAAAACCAAGGGCACTGGTCTGGGTCTGGCAATTACGAAGCGCATCGTGGAAGAACATGGCGGCATGGTATGGCTTGAAAACAATGACCCGGGACCCGGCGCCTGCGCCTGTATCCGCCTGCCGCTGGGACAATCAGTCCCGGAGCCGCTGGCGGACATGAGTAAAACGGGATGAGTGCGGGCACGGTACTGGTCGTTGATGATGAACCGGATATCCGTTCACTGGTTAAAGAAATCCTTGAGGACGAAGGCTTCAGTGTCAACGTTGCGGAAAACGGTGAACAGGCCAAACGTATAAAAAGCACCTCGAATCCGGATCTCATCCTGCTCGATATCTGGATGCCGGATATCGACGGCATAACCCTGCTCAAGGACTGGTCCGACAGCGGCCGCATGGATGTACCGGTCGTCATGATGTCCGGTCATGGCACGGTGGAAACCGCTGTGGAAGCCACACGGCTGGGCGCCTATGACTTCATTGAAAAACCCCTGTCACTGGCCAAGCTGCTGCTGACGGTCAAACACGCACTGGAAAACACCAGTCTTCAGCGTGAAAACATCCGCCTCAAACAATACGGCCGTTTCGAGACCACGCCGGTCGGCAAGAGCGAGGCCATGAACAGCCTGCGCGAACAAATCAAACGCATTGCCAATCACAAGGCCCCGGTGCTGGTGCGCGGTGATTCGGGCACTGACAAGGAATTGTACGCGCGTTTTCTGCATGCGGAGAGCGACCGCGCGGATGGGCCTTTCATCTCCGTCGGGATTTCCTCGATGGCAGGTTCCAATGCGTTGCTGGAACTGTTCGGCAGCGAGGACGACGATCGTATACAAACCGGGTTTATTGAAAAAGCCATGGGCGGCACCCTGTTCCTGAAGGACATCGCCGACATGGACCTGGCCGTGCAGGCGAAATTACAGAATGCACTTGAGGAGGGCCGGATCATACGTCAGGGCAGTACCGAATCCATAGGTATTGAGATTCGCGTGGTGGCCGCCACCAGCCGTGATCTGGAAGCCCTGGTCAAGTCAGGCGAATTCCGTGACGATCTGTTCTACCAGCTCAGTGTTGTTCCGCTCGACATTCCGCCATTGAGTGAACACAGCGAGGATATTCCCGAACTGCTCGAATATTACGTCCGGCATTTTGTCGAGACCGAAGGCCTGCCCTACCGCAAATTCTCGGTAGCCGCGCAGAACCGCTTGCGGCGTCATAACTGGCCGGGTAACGTGCGCGAACTCAAGAACCTGGTTCAGCGCCTGCTGATTATGGGCAGCGATGAAGTGATCGATGTTGACGAGATCGAACAGCATCTGGGCAAACCGGGCCCGGTTGGTGAAACACGTAATTACCCTGGATTCGATATGCCGATCCGTGACGCCCGCGAACAGTTCGAGAAGGCCTACTTCGAGCATCATCTGCAGGAAAACCATGGCAGTGTCAGCAAGGTGGCCATTGCCGCCGGAATGGAACGCACGCATCTGTACAGGAAACTGAAATCGCTGGGCATCGATATCAAGACCTGAGCCGCCGCTAGATGCTAAATACAGACTGAATTCACGCTATACACTGGTTAACATATGAAAATCATCATTCTCGGCGCCGGCCAGGTCGGTACATCCGTCGCTATCAATCTCGTTAGTGAAGCCAACGATATCACGGTTATCGATACCAACCCGGCCAGCCTGCAATACCTCAGTGAACATTATGATTTGAGAACCATCTGCGGCGTCGCTTCCTACCCGTCCGTGCTGGGCATGGCCGGGGCAAAAGATGCCGACATGATCATCGCTGTCACCAACAGCGATGAGGTCAACATGATCGCCTGCCAGGTAGCCTACACGCTGTTTCATACGCCAACCAAGATTGCCCGGGTCAGGAACATCGAGTATTTACGCAACACACAGTTGTTCGCCCAGGAGGCGCTGCCGATTGATGTGCTTATAAGCCCGGAACAGGTCGTTACCGAGTATATTGAACGGCTGCTCACTTTTCCGGGTGTTCTTCAGGTGCTCGATTTTGCCAACGGCCGTGCGCTTATGGTCGCCGTCAAGGCGCACAAGGACGGCCAGCTTGCCGGCAAGGCAATCAAATACCTGCAAAAGCAACTGCCCAACGTGGAATACCGCATCGTTGCCATCTTCCGGCAGGGCGAGGGTCTGATCCCCGATGGCAACAGCATCATCGAGGAGGACGACGAGATTTTTATCCTGGGCGCCCCCAAGCATATCAACAACCTGTTGAGAAAAATCCGTACCGTGGTAAAAAGCGTCAACCGCATCATGCTGGCCGGCGGCGGCAACATCGGTGTGCGCCTGGCGCAGGCGCTGGAAAACAAGTACCTCGTCAAGTTGATCGAGCATAACCTGGAACGCGCAAACTACGTATCCGAGCAACTGACCAGAACCATAGTCCTGCATGGAGATGCCGCGGACGAGGATCTGCTGCTGGATGAAAATATCGAGGATACGGATATATTCTGCGCCGTCACCAATGCCGATGAAGCCAACATCATTTCCTCCATGCTGGCCAAACGTCTCGGCGCCGACAAGGTCATGTCCCTGATCAACCGTGCGGCGTACGTGGACCTGGTGCAAAGCGATGTCATTGACATCGCCATTTCACCGCAGCAGGCCACCATCGGCAGCCTGCTGGCGCATATCCGCAAGGGTGATGTCGTGGTTGTTCATTCATTACGCCGTGGCGCCGCCGAGGCCATCGAGGCCGTCGCTCACGGTGATGAGAACACCTCGAAAGTGGTGGGCCGCCGGATACAGGACATCAAACTTCCACCGGGAACCAGCATCGGGGCCATTGTACGTAATGACGCGGTAATCATTGCCCATCACGATACAGTTATCGAGGCAGAAGACCACGTGATACTGCTCGTTGCCGATAAAAAACATGTCAATGACGTCGAACGCCTGTTCCAGGTGGGAGTGACATTCCTGTGACCAACCGGAATCAATCTGCCGTACAACCCTGCTCAGCAACGAACCATACTGACTGATGCAACTGGCGGTTATACAGCGCATTCTCGGGATTTTGCTCTCGGTCTTCAGTATTACCCTGTTGCCGCCGATATTGATTGGTTTCTGGTTTGGAGACTCGGGTTTTATTGCTTTCGTCTATGCTTTCACCGGCATCCTGGTCAGCGGAGTCCTGCTCTGGTTGCCGGTCCGTCACATCAGGCGTGAACTGAGACTGCGTGACGGCTTTGTGGTTGTGGTGCTGTTCTGGACCGTGCTCGGCCTGACCGGCGCCGTGCCGCTGGCCTTGTCCGATGTGCCTCACCTCAGTTTCACAGATGCCGTGTTTGAATCCATTTCCGGCCTGACCACCACCGGGGCCACCGTTATCGTCGGCATCGACAGCCTGCCGCCATCCATTCTGTTTTATCGCCAGGAGTTGCAGTGGCTGGGCGGCATGGGCATCATCGTACTGGCGGTTGCTATTCTGCCCATCCTGGGTATCGGCGGCATGCAGTTATACCGCGCTGAAACGCCGGGCCCCCTGAAAGATTCCAAGCTGACACCACGCATAACGGAAACAGCCAAGGCACTCTGGTATATCTATCTAACCCTGACGATAGCCTGCGCTTTTTTCTACTGGCTGGCCGGCATGACCCTTTTTGATGCGCTCTGTCACAGTTTCTCCACCGTTTCAATCGGCGGCTTCTCAACGCACGATGCCAGCATTGGTCATTACAACAATGCTGGCATAGAACTCATTGCCGTCGTTTTCATGTTGATTTCCGGCATCAACTTCACGTTACACTTTCACGCCTGGCGTCACGGCAGTCTCAAACCTTACCGCTATGACACGGAATTCAAGGCCTACCTTTATATCCTGCTGGTTGTTTTTATCGTCTGTTCGGTTTACCTGGTGGAACAGGATTTTTATGAAGATATTTCAGATGCCGTATTGAGAAGCCTGTTCCAGACGGTATCCATTGCCACGACCACCGGTTTTACCACCACAGCCTACCAGGGCTGGCCGAGCTTTTTACCGGTACTGTTACTGTTTGCCAGCTTCGTCGGCGCCTGTGCCGGCTCCACCGGTGGCGGCTTGAAAGTCATCCGTGTGTTGCTTTTGTACCGGCAGGGCATTCGGGAAATCAAACGACTGATCCATCCCAATGCCATTATCCCGATCAAACTCAATAAAAAACCGGTACAGGAACGGGTCATTAATGCTGTCTGGGGATTTTTCGCCACCTATGTGGCAACTTTCACTTTTTTATTGCTCTCGCTGATGGCTACGGGTCTGGACCAGGTAACCGCTTTCTCGGCATTGGCGGCATGTATGAACAACCTTGGTCCCGGACTGGGAGCGGTCAGTGCGCATTACGGTGATATCAGTAACGCGGCAAAATGGATTCTCTGCGTGGCCATGCTACTCGGCCGGCTGGAGATCTTTACCCTGCTGGTGCTGATATCACCGGCTTTCTGGCGCAAGTAATTATGAACAGTGAGTTACGCGACAAATGGGACCGCGTTTACGCCGGCGATCAGCATGGGTTTTTTCCACCGTGCATGGTCCTGAAGCGGCAGTCCTTCCTGTTGCCCCGTCACGGCAGGGCGCTGGACCTGGCCTGCGGCCTGGGACGAAACGCCATATACCTGTGCCGTCAAGGTCTGGAAACACACGCCTGGGATATTTCAACGGAAGCCATCCGCAAACTCGATAACTATGCACAACATGAAGGACTGAACATCCGAGCCGAGGTCCGGGACATAGCTACCACTCCACCGGATGAAAACAGTTTTGACGTTATCGTCGTCAGCCATTTTCTGGAACGCTCACTGATGCCGTCACTGCCTGCTGCACTGACAGCCGGCGGGTTGCTCTTCTACCAGACTTTTACCCGATTAAAAGTCAATGACATCGGCCCCACCAACCCGGACTACCTGCTGAAAAGCAATGAACTGCTGCAGACTTTCGCTGATTTGGAAGTTCTGTTTTACTCCGACAATGCCGATGCCGGCGATCTGGAACAGGGAATCAGGAACGAGGCTATGATCGTGGTCAGGAAGCCAGATCCAGGTAACGGGTAACGGGTAACGGGTAACAGATAACAGATAACAGATAACAGGTAACAGGTAACAGGTAACAGGTAACAGATTACAGTAGTCTGAATGGTGCCGGGGCTGGATGCTTAGAATTCTTACCAGGACAAGTGCTTGAAATAACCCATCGATTGTCATCTTAATCACCGACGATAGACAAGGCGCAACCTGCCGGCGCAGTGGGACTCGCATTAAGATTGCCGTAATGCCAGCCAGAGATCCGAACCTGGAATCTACCTACAACCGTTTCCGTTCGTGTAAAAGCCCGTTATGCGGTGATTAAGCCCCTTATTCACCGCACATAACGCGGTAATTATTCAATTTGCGGTGATTAGATGTTATATTCACCGCAGAAGATGCGGAGATTATGACCTACATTCACGAGAAACCGGATTGGCCGGATTTTACCTGGGACAGGGACAAGCTGTCTTCAAAGCTTTCCGTCCTGCGCTATCGGCAAGGTGAATTGCTCGGCCGAATGAAAGTCCTGGGATTTGAGCTCAGGACGGAAGCCAGCCTCCATACGTTGACCGAAGATGTAGTTAAGTCATCCGCAATCGAGGGTGAGAAGCTGAATCCGGACGAAGTCCGGTCATCCCTCGCTCGCCACCTGGGTATAGAGACAGGCGGCCTGATTCCGGCCGGGCGTGATGTTGAAGCCATCGTAGAAATGATGCTGGATGCGACGCAGAATCATCATAAAGCACTGACGAGTGAACGTCTGTATGCCTGGCATGCCGCCTTGTTTCCGACCGGCCGGAGTGGCATGCGTATGATTACAGTTGGTGCATGGCGCACGGAAGCTTCCGGCTTTATGCAGGTCGTTTCCGGCCCTGTTGGCCGGGAGATAGTTCATTTCCAGGCCCCTCATGCAGAGCGGCTCGAAAAGGAGATGCTGCGTTTTCTTGAGTGGTTTAATGCAGAGGATGCGACAATCGATCCGGTTCTTAAGGCCGGCATTGCGCATTTCCGGTTTGTAACCATCCATCCCTTTGAAGATGGTAACGGAAGAATCGCCCGTGCCATTGCCGATATGTCGCTTGCGCGGTCAGACGGCAGCAAGGAGCGTTACTACAGCATGTCCGCGCAAATAGAGGCCGAACGCAAGGATTATTACGCATGCCTTGAGCAACAACAGAAGAATGATCTTGATATCACTTCCTGGCTTGACTGGTTTCTTGATTGTCTTGGCCGGGCAATTGAAAGCGCTGAAGGCACGCTCTCATCTGTTCTTTACAAAGCCCGGGTTTGGGAGAAGGCCAATCAGCAAACTGTTAATGAACGGCAGAAGTTGGTTATTAACCGTATGCTTGGCGGGTTTAAAGGTTATATGAACACATCCAAATATGCCAAAATTGCAAAATGTTCGAATGATACAGCCCTGCGTGATATCCGTGACCTGCTTGAACGCGGCATAATTATTCAAAACCCCGGCGGCGGTCGCAGTACAAGTTACCGTTTGGTAACTGATGAGGAATTGCAATAATAGAAATAGCTGAGTAATTAAAAATACGGAAATCTGTGTAAATCCCTGATACGGCCGGGCCAAACAAGAAGGATTTAGATTGCAATTACCGCTTGAAATATCCCATAAGATCGTTATCTTATTCACCAGAGGCGATATTTAAGGAGCAAATAATGCCACGGAAACCCGGGATGTCACTTCCACCTGTTTCCTGCCACGTGGTCCGGTGTGAACATAACCGTTCGTCCTGTTTATATTCCTCCGGAAAAATATCGTTACTAACCGCTCTTTACCCCTATATCGGGATGAACCCGGTACGGCCCGCGATGCTGATACATCCGGGCGATTATCCCTGCTTCAGTTTCCATTATCATGCCCATGGTAAAACCAACACACCGCTGAACCCTTATTATTCATATGAGGCCATGGACAGGGAAGAACAATCGAAAACCGTATTACCACCCTGGAGCAGGAACGGATCAAGGCTGATAAGAAAGTCACCCTGCAAAATCTGTTGTCTCCGGTCACCGGTAAGGTCCATCAACTGGCCATTCACACCATCGGCGACATCGTCACCCCGGCGCAGGAACTGATGCGCACCGTACCGGAACAAGACGCCATCGAAGTGGAAGCCTGGTTGCAAAACAAGGATGTAGGCTTCGTGCACGAAGGCCAGCCCGCCGAAATCAAGGTCGAGAGCTTTCCCTTCACCAAATACGGCGCCATTGATGGAGAAATCAAAAACCATTCCAACGATGCTACCGCCGACGAAAACCTTGGGTTGGTTTATGTCACGCGGATAAAGATGACGAAGACCACCATGCTTGTTAATGACAAAACCGTAAACCTGAATCCCGGTATGGCCGTGATAGTGGAGATGAATATGTGTAAATGCAAACTGATTGAATTCTTGTTAAGCCCGTTACTGAGATATAAAGATGAGAGTGTGAGGGAGCGTTGATGATCAATTTATATTTTGATCATACAAGCATCATTCTATCAAAACGCACAAATACATATTGATTGGAGCTATTGTGAAACATTTAGTATTAATTTTTTCATTGTTTTTTTTAAATGTTTGTAATGCAGATACTATGCTTGATGATGTTTTGTCATTTAGGAAAACAAATACCGACAGCAATGTCGATATTACAACCGTTGTTGCAAATCATATTTCCATAGGTGATAAAGTAGACGACTCGCTTAGAGTTCTTAGTGAAAATTCTTTTACATATAGAATAAATGAAACGCTAATGGAAATGAAACCCCAGTATGATGTTATTTATTCAGCAGGACACGACACAAGAAAATGGTATAACTTTGGTTTTGGAGACGTTATCGAGATTTATTTATTTGTTAAGAGCAACGTGGTTGAGAAAATCTATGCAAAAATCGTTTATAGGTCACTTTAGGGAGAAATAATATGGAGACAATCGAAGTCTTTTATACATTATTAGGAGATATAAACGGGACTGCTTTCTATCATAAGTATATTGTTTATACTGATTCTGATGGAAATAAATTTGCCACTCGTGGTGGAACAAGTGTAAGAGCTAATGATTTTTCAGATACTTTGATAAAAACATCAAGTGAAACAATAGATAGTAGTGGCTCAGAACCCTTGGGGGAAATCGTAACCGAACATGGTGTGTACGATGAAACTTTTGCGGATTTTGATAGAGAAAATGATGATCCTGGTGAAGTAATAGTTCAAGCGCAAGATTTATCAAATGAATGGAATGTTATAAAGCAAACAATGGATGATATTGAATCTGATGATAGACTTTACAGAGTTCTCAATGATAATTCTAATACGATAGTAGATGAGGCGTTAGAAAACGCCGGTCTTTCGGCGCCATCGCAAGATAATGTAGATGGATATTTCGCGCCAGGTTCTAGGGATGGCGATAGCGTGTTATCAACGCCGCTAGTGCAAGATGCAATTAAGCCTATAAAGGATTTAATGGATTGGATTGATGATCAAGCTGAAAATGTAGAAGATCTTGGAGAATCTGCGGTTTATTTATATGATGAAATAAGAGATTGGATTGGTGATCAATATCAATCTATTTCAGATGCTGTTGAAGAAGCTCATGAAGTTGCCGTAAATAATACGACGGATTTCATTGAAGATTTTGTAAATAAATATGAAGAAGTAAAGCAGTCTTCAATTAATGATGTAAGAAACTTCTTAAATGAGACTCTTGATGAATTAGAGGATTTATCAAATGAAGCAAAAAGCATTATGGATGTGGCAGCAGAAAATATAGGCGACTTCCTCGACGACATCCTCGGCCTGTTCACCCAGGCGGAAGCCATAGGCGCCGCATCATCACCACTGGTGCTTGATCTGGACGGTGACGGCCTTGAACTCTCCCCGCTTGATGGATCCGGCATTCATTTCGATCACGATGTAAATCAGTATGCCGAACTCACCGGCTGGGTATCGCCGGATGATGGGTTCCTTGTCTATGACCGTAACGCCAACGGTACCATTGATGACGGTACAGAAGTATTTGGCGATAACACGCCCATCAATGGTGGCACCGAAACCGCGGCTGACGGGTTTGCCGCATTGGCGGAGTTCGATACGAATGCAAATGGTGTTATTGATGCTTCTGATACACAGTACTCTGATCTCAGGGTTTGGCGGGATCTGAACCAGGATGGCCTGTCCACTACGGATGAGTTAAAGACACTCTCGGATCATAATATCGTCAGCATTGATCTCAACGCACAATCTTCCTCCCAAACTATCAACGGCCACTCGGTACCACTGGTCTCCACGTTCACCCGGAGTGACGGCTCAAGCGGCGATATCGGCGATGTCTTTTTTGAAGTGGATAAACGCAACACCCGTTACATTGGCGATTATGAACTGAAATTCGAGGCTTTATTGCTGCCCAAGGCGCGAGGTTATGGCAATGTAGCAGACTTACATATCGCCATGTCCCAAAACGAGACGCTGAAGAATCTTGTGCAAGAGTTTTCCGATAATGCATTAAATTCTTTGGAAAGCATCAATCAACAAGTTGATAGAATAATCATTGAATGGACAGGATCTGCGAATGTAGACCAGGACAGTCGGGGCGGATATCTTGATGCAAGGAAACTGGAAAGCCTGGAAGCATTCATGGGCGAAGCGTATTACTCGACAGCCTACAATACAAGTGATGTCATAGGCCAGGCTATTTCTGTAATGGAGGATGCTTGGGAAACGCTTCGTTCCTCGATTTTGACTCGGCTATTTATTCAGACCCATGGTGATTTCTACTTATCAACTGCCACATATAACTACTCGGATGACAGTGTGCAGATCAGCGGACAACTACCAGATATTGTTCAAAACATCTTTGATAACCAGCCATCGAATTTTGAAAATGCAATTGCTTATTGGGCGAACCATCGTCAGGCGTTAAATAGCTTAAAAGAAGAATTAAACATATCATTTTCTGATATCACCGCTGAAATTAATGATGCATTGACTGGCACTCAATTGGAAGCTTGGTCATCAAAAATTAACGATAGCGAATATATTGGTGGAACAAATGATGGTGATGCTATAACGGGCTCTGGCAATAATAATTTGATTTTAGGCGGTACCGGCAACGACGTACTGGACGGTGGCACCGGCAATGACACGCTGTACGGGGGCGACGGGGATGACAGTCTGATCCTGAAAGAGGGTTATCTTTATGGTGGCGCCGGCAACGACACATTGGTCATGGACGGCTATGCGTCGGCGTATTTTACCGGTGGGACCGGCAGCGACACGCTCGAAGGAGGCTACTACGAGGACCGGTATTACTTCAACCTGGGTGACGGCCAGGACACCATCGATGAGCAGTATGGGAACAATGCGTATGTGGACAAGATCATCCTGGGCGCGGGGATTGCGACGACGGATGTGGCCCTGACGCGGAGCGGGAACCACCTGCTGATCAACGTGGGGGCGTCGGGGGACCAGCTCAAGGTGAAGAACTGGTATCTGGACCCACGGCACCGGGTGGAGGAACTGCACTTCGACGACGGCACGGTGTGGGATGTTGGGACGTTGAACAGTCTGGGCCTGGAAGTGCACGGGACCGGGGCCGGCGAGACGCTGGCGGGGTTGAACGGCCACAAGGACGTCATCTATGGTCACGGTGGGGATGACACGATCACTGGTTTGAGCGGTAACGACACCTTGTACGGAGACGCCGGCAACGACGTACTGGACGGTGGCACCGGAATCGACACGCTGTACGGGGGCGACGGGGATGACAGTCTGATCCTGAAAGAGGGTTATCTTTATGGTGGCGCCGGCAACGACACATTGGTCATGGACGGCTATGCGTCGGCGTATTTTACCGGTGGGACCGGCAGCGACACGCTCGAAGGAGGCTACTACGAGGACCGGTATTACTTCAACCTGGGCGACGGCCAGGACACCATCGATGAGCAGTATGGGAACAATGCGTATGTGGACAAGATCATCCTGGGCGCGGGGATTGCGACGACGGACGTTGCGGTGAGTCGGGACGGGAACCACCTGCTGATTAATGTGGGGGCATCGGGGGACCAGCTCAAGGTGAAGAACTGGTATCTGGACCCACGGCACCGGGTGGAGGAGTTGCACTTCGACGACGGCACGGTGTGGGATGTTGGGACGCTGGAATCCAGGGTGGCAACCAGTAGTGATGATACTTTGACCGGAACAAGCGGCAATGATTACTTGGCCGGACTTACAGGAAACGACACAATCAATGCTGGTGATGGCAATGATATTCTGGACGGTGGCCCTGGAAACGACATTCTCAGGGGAGGCGCGGGTGATGACACCTTCTGGTTCACGTTGGGAGACAAGCAGGACCAAATCGAAGACACGTCCGGAAACGATACCTTGAACCTGGAGAACATCAACCATGACGATCTCTGGTTCTGGCGGAAGGACAATGATCTCCGCCTGGGTGCCATCGACACGCAGGATTGGCTCACCATCCAGGACTGGTATGCGCCGGGGGCGGACAACATTGAAACCATGACTACTCCAAGCGACAGCTACGTCCTCACCGAAAATATGCTGCAACAACTGGTCGAGGCCATGGCGGTGTTCGATGTGCAGTCCGCCGGCGACCTCAACGTGCCGCAGCAGGATCAGGATGATGTGCAATCAGTGATCGCCGCAGCATGGAGTACGAGTTAAGCGTTGTTCGAAGTCCTGTTTTACTCCGACAATGCCGATGCCGGCGATCTGGAACAGGGAATCAGGAACGAGGCCATGATCGTGGCCAGGAAACATAAACAGGTAAAACACGGCGCATGACAGACGGCCGCAGACGCATGCACTGTGCTCATGGCCCGCATCAGCGTCCCAGCCTGTCCAGCAAACGGTAGAACTCACCTACCAGTGGCAGAAACCAGGGATATCCCGTGTACAGCGGCCGTCCCGGAAACACAGCCTCACTGAACACCGTCTCCGCATCGGCATGGCCCAGAATCCCGGCTGCCAGCCGGCTGCCCAGATAGGTCGACATCGCCACGCCCTGACCGCAGTAACCCATACTGAAGTGGATCCCCGCATGATTTCCAAGATGCGGCAAGGCATCGAAAGTGAAGGCAACATTGCCGGACCACGTGTGGCTCAGTCGCACGTCACGCAATGCCGGGAAAATGCCGGACAGCTGGCGATGCAGACGTTTTGCACTTTCCTGCTCGTCGATCGTGCGAAAGCTGGTGCGGCCACCGAACAGTATGCGCTGCCCGTCAGGAGACATCCGGAAGTAGAACAACACTTTTTTCGTGTCCTGAATCATCCGTTTCCCGGGTATCAACGTGCGTGCAAGCTCGCCGGGCAGGGGCTCGGTGGCAATCATGTAACTGCCGATGGGAATGATTCGCCGCCTGCAGTAGTCGAAGGGCGGTCCCGTGTAGCCGTTGGTCGCGACGATTACCTCGTCGGTCAATACATCACCGCGCGGACTCGCAAGCCGCCACTTCAGCCCACTGCGTTCGACAGCGGTCACCGGAGTATCGCCATGCACCTCCACACCCGATGCCAGACAGCGTTCGAGGAGGCCCCGGTGCATACGTCCCGGGTGCAGCCCGCCGGCCAGATGCAGTATGCGTCCACCATGGTAGAAATCCGTGCCCAGTTCCGTCTGTTGCTGATCAGGGCGAACCATCGTGGTCTCGATGCCGTGCTCCTGCAGGCGTTCGCCCTCACGCTCCAGTTGCGCATAGTGCGAGGCTTTGTAGGCAGCGAAATACATGCCGGTTCTGCGGTAATCGCAGGCGATATCCTCATCTTCAATCAGTCGCTCAAGGAACAAGACAGAGGCCTGGGCCTCGGCGAAGATACGCCGGGTCCGATCTGTTCCGACCCGCCCGGCCAGTCTGTCAAAGTCATGCTTCAGCACCCCGCTGACCATACCACCGTTGCGCGTGCTCGCACCGAAGCCGGGCTGGCGTGCCTCCAGCACGGCAACGCTGCAGCCGCCGCGGGCGAGCCGTAATGCCGCCGACAGGCCGGTGTACCCGGAACCGATGATGACCACGTCACATCGTTGTGTTAATGGCTGGACGGGAAGCGGCTCACCGGCTTCCCACCAGTACGGCAGGGATCGGGGGATCGCTCGCGGGTGAGGATTATCCTTCACTGCTGTATCAACACTTTGCGGACCAGACAGCTCGCCCTGCACTACCACCACCCGCCGGCCGGCGATGATAGTCAGAATGCCGCAAAGCCAATGCTGGACGCGTCATACTGTGGTGTGACACTAGAAGGTGGGTGGGGTGTTTACCCATAGCAGCACAGTCGTTTCGTTGCCCGGGTTGCACCAGGCGTGGAGCCGGGTGCTTTTGAAATAGATACTGTCGCCACCACCCAGTACATGGTGCGAATGCCCATCCAGAATGACCTCGAAGCTGCCGTAGAGGACGTGAATAAACTCCTCACCTTCGTGGCTGTAACTGCCGTCGCTCGCAGCACCAGGTGCCAGACACCATTTCTGGCAGTCCATCATCAGATCACCCTTCGCCAGTTGTTCCACCTGGATATCCGGACCCAGCATGGGCAGCACCAGCGCTTCACCCGAGCGCACCACCTCTTCATGACCGCTGCTGACCTCGGCGGGGGCGGCGGTGGCGAGAATATCGGTAACAGTGGTCCCGTAGCACTGGGCCAGCTTGTGAAGGCTCGCTGCCGAAGCCCCGAGCGAGGTTCGTTCCAGGGTACTGATGAATGAGGGTGCCAGACCGGTTCGGACGGCGACTTCTCTCAGGCTCATCTCCGCGGCCTTGCGCAGACCGCGTAGCCTCGCCCCCACGGAAACGCCTTGATGCGGATCCCGGCTGCCGTTGGACTCAGCGTTATCGCAGCCGGCCGGTCCCGGCGCTTTGGAACGCATGGCGCGGATGGCGGCGAGACTCAGCCCCTGCACCGCCCGAAGCCGATGAATGTCCCGAATCCTGGTCAGATGCGCGTCGGTATAGCGACGCTGGCCGCTGGCTGTATACTCGGGCTGCAACAGTCCGTGCTGCTCCCATAACCTCAGTGTCGAGGTGCTCACACCTGACAGGGATGCCGCATCCGCTATTCGCATGCGGCGACCAACCTCACCAGAAACCTGTTTCATCACGCCAGTAGTAAGGCCTCTTTAGAGCAGAAAGATAAATAAATTGTGCATGTTCTGTAAGAAATTACAAGAATAAAGAGAATGATATGAATATCAATTCAATGTAAATGCTTACAACAGAATGTAATATATATTATTATAATACAGTAAGTTATAGTAATTAAAGTCGGTAAAATTATATGTGTAACCGCCTTGTAGAGACTGTATTCTTTACAGAACATATAAAAGAATAGTAGTGTAACTTCATCAGACGGTATTGGGCTAACCGTGGCCACAGGCCAGCGTGCGGGCCGAGACACAAACGCGAGGAGGAAAAATCATGGCAACACTGAAACAGTTTACCGAGCTGAGCGGGTCGCTCTACATCGATGGTGCCTACTGCAAAAGCGCGGCCAGCGACAGCTTCGAAGTTATCGATCCCGCCACCGAAGCGGTGATCGGCCATATCGCCGACGCCACCGACGCGGAGGTCGATACCGCCATCGAACGGGCTAACCAGGCGCAACGCGCATGGAATCGCATCAATATGCTCAGCCGCGCCGAGCAGCTGCACGAGGTAGCGTCGAACATTCGTAAACTTCAACCCCTGCTGGCCGAGGCCATGACCCGGGAAATGGGCAAACCGTACAAGGAAACAGCCGACGAGGTTCTCTGGTGCGCCTCCGCAATTGACTACTACGCGGAAACCGCTCGCAACAATCAGGGCAGGATCATGGGTTCCTCCGTTGACGGGCAGTTCCATTTTACCCTCAAGGAACCGTTGGGCGTGGTCGTCAGTATACAGCCGTTCAACTACCCGCTGTGTTTACTGTCGTGGCAGGCGGCGGCCGCCATGGCCACGGGCAACGCAGTAATCGTCAAGCCATCGGAACTGACATCCATCACTACTCTGCTGTTCATGCAGGCCTTCGGCAATCTGCCTGACGGCCTGTTTCAGTGCATCACCGGCGGCGGCCGGGTCGGCGCCCGGCTTTGCGAGAGCCGCGATACCCATATGGTCGCCTTCACCGGCGGTATCGAGACCGGCAAGGCTGTCGCACGCGCCTGCGCCGAAAATTTCAAGCCCACGCTGATAGAGGCCTCAGGTAACGATCCCTTCATCGTCATGCCCTCAGCGCCGCTGGACCGGGCCGTTCGGGGCGCCACTTTTGCCGCCTACCTGAACTGCGGCCAGGTCTGCACATCAGCCGAGCGCATCTACGTACATGACTCAATCTATGAAAGCTTTGTGGAACAACTTACTGCGGCGGCACGGTCACTGCGTATCGGAAATGGTCTGGACAAGGTCGATATCGGACCGATGGTCTCGCGGCGCGAACGGGAGCGCTTCGAGGGCGTGCTGGCGAATGCCGTCTCGGAGGGAGCGAAAATCATGACCGGCGGCAAGCGTCCGGAACATCTTCCCGGCGGCTGGTTCATGGAACCCACCGTGCTCGCCGAAGTAACACCTGATATGGCAATCCTGAACAACGAGAGTTTCGGCCCGGTCGCACCGGTATGCCGGGTAGCGGACCTGGATGAGGCCCTTGAACTTGCGAATCGTTCCAGCTACGGCCTTGGAGCGACCGTCTATACCACCGATATGAACGAGACGATGCGGGCGATGCGGGAAATTGAAGCCGGGATGGTGTGGATAAACGCCCCGTTGCTGGACAACGATGCCGGCCCCTTTGGTGGCCGCAAGATGAGCGGTATGGGACGCGAACTGGGACCCGAGGGCCTGGAGACATTCCGCCAGAACAAGCTGGTCATGATCGATCCGGGTGCCAGCGCCCAGGACTTCTGGTGGTTCCCCTACGCGGACGAGGAGAGCTATCCGGTCGGCCGGAACTGAACAGCAATTCAATACCCGCCACGGTCATAAACCAGTTGCCTGCCAATACGACGCCCCTGCATCAGCCACCGCAATCCGACATCTCGGCACCGTGCAGTTTCAGTGTCCCCACCAGATCGGTGACATTGGCAAAACCGTTTGCACGCAGGTAATCGGCAATGCCCTGATTGATCTCCTGCAGCAGCAGCGGTTCGTAAAACAACGCCGTACCAATACCGACCGCACTGGAACCGGCGATGATGAATTCGATGGCGTCGCGGGCGTTGCAGATCCCGCCCTGGCCAATGATGGGGACATGGTGTTCACGCGCAACCTGGTGCACCTGGTGCACCTTGAGCAGGGCGATGGGCTTGATGGCCGGACCCGAGAGGCCGCCCTGGTTGTTACCGATAATGGGCTCACGCGTATCGATATCAATGGCCATACCCATGAGCGTATTGATCACGGCGAACGCATCGGTCCCGGCCTCGATGCAACGCCGGGCGTTCTCCGCGATGTCGGTCTGGTTGGGTGAAAGCTTGGTGATCAGCGGCTTGTCCGTGACCCGCCGGCAAACCGCGACAACGCGCGCCGACATGTCCGGATCGTTACCGAAGGCAACGCCGCCCTCCTTGACATTGGGACAGGAAATATTGATCTCCATGGCATCAATGGGCGAGTCATCAAAAATACGCGCGACTTCTTCGTATTCTTCCACCGTGGAGCCGGATATGTTGGCAATGAAACGGGTTTCGCTGAAATCCAGGTTCGGCAGGTATTCCTCCACCACCTTTCTCGCGCCGGGATTTTGCAATCCTATGGCGTTCAACATTCCCATATAAGTCTCGGCGATACGATGCGGCGGATTACCCAGGCGCGGTTCCAGAGTGGTGCCCTTGAGACAAACAGCCCCGGCCTGTGTATTGGAAAAACCCTCGATCCGTGTATATTCCTCGCCAAAACCGACACAGCCTGATAACAGTACCAGCGGCGTGTCAAAGTGCAGTCCGCAAAAATCCTGCGATAATAATATTTTTAATTCATCCGTCATAAGCCATGTTCAATATTGTTTTGTACCAGCCCGAGATCCCCCCGAATACCGGCAATATTATACGCCTTTGCGCCAACACCGGCTGTTCTCTGCACCTTGTTCACCCGCTGGGTTTTTCGCTGGATGAAAAGAGCGTCCACCGGGCCGGCATGGATTACCGGGAACTGGCCAGCGTCTCTCAGCACAGGGATCTTCGTGCTTTCCACGAAGCGGTCAAACCCGGTACTGTATACGCTGTGTCCACCCGCGGGGAACGCCGTTACAGTGACGTTCAATATCATGAACACGATACCTTCCTTTTTGGACCCGAAACCCGTGGATTGCCGCAGAGTATGCTATCGGATTTCGACCGCGACCATATCCTGACCATACCCATGCTGCCATCAAGCCGCAGCCTGAACCTGGCCAATGCCGTTTCCGTGATCGTTTACGAAGCCTGGCGGCAGACGGATTTCGATCGTCTCACGGACAGTTATCGCACACCGTAGCGCGCAGGGTGCGGCTGATGAAATCGGAGCTACCGAAGGCGTTCATGGTAGCCCTGGAGGTCAGCGTATAAACATTGTAGGTCGTCGTCCCCTCCTCGAAACTCTGCACACTGCACTCGACGGACACAGTGTAATTGCTGAGTATCGCTGCACCCGGATTGAAACTGACCGTACCCGGCGAGCAGTCGAGACCGGCGGCAGCGGAGTGAATCGCGCGATGGATGGCCCATTCAAGTCCACTGGACGCCGCATTCATACCGCGCTGTCCGAGAATGGACAAGGTCGCAGTCTGTTGCTGGGTCTGACCGATGGTCAACATCACGGCGCCGATACTCGCCACGATCACGACCAGAAAGATGGCGGTGATCAGCGCGACGCCCTGTTGTCTGTTCCTGATCATGGGACGTTCTGCACCCGGATCTGTTCCACCATGCGGATGCTTTCGTTGTTACCTGAACTGGAATTGAACCGGCTGACGACCAGTTCAACTGTTAACACCGCGTTTCTGGAACCCGATCCCTGATCATAACGAAACACACAACTGTTGACATTTCCGGCCAGCAAACTGGAGGTGCCACCGGGCGCCAGCACCTGGCCGGCCGCGATGGAATAATCTTCTATACGCAGCAGGTTGCCCGTGGCTGAATTGCAATTGAAGGTGACCGGCATATCAACAATATGAAAGCGCTGGTTGGGAGAAGAAAACGGCAACGGGGCGGGGCGGACGAATTCCATCGGGGCAGTGGCGACGATACCGGCAATGTTGTCGCCGTTGTACGCATCCGCGCCGGAAAAACCCAGGTTATACACCACCAGGCAGTCCGTAGTGCCCGTCAGGCAATCGTTCAAACTGCCGGCGCCTGCCGTGATCCGGGCCAGATTCGGCAGGTTGCCCACGACATCGAAGGTATCGGAATTAGCCGTGAAATCCAGCGTATCGCCGGCGCCGACGCTGTCCGTTTGTTCGCGGTAACGGCTGCCATCCAGTGTGCGCAGAATTTCAACCGAACAGGAAGTACCCCCGGCGGCCACACAGGCGGCCAGCGGTGGTGGTGTTGAAACACCGTCGGTAATCCGTACGCTGTTCGGCAAAGCCAACTGTACTTCACGGGACATGCGGCTCAAGGCCAGATCCGCCTCATCGACCAGGGCCGCCCGGCGACTGAGATCAATAAAACCCTGGATGGGTGCGGTAATGTTACGCCCGGCCAACAGGGCCACGATGCCGGTGAGAGTGATGACCACCACCAGTTCAATCAGCGTAAAGCCGGTTTTTTCAGTCCACCCGTGCATCTATAAATTACTCCGGTAACCGGAGACGATGACATCGCTTTGCATGGCCGGATGGGAAACAGTGATGGTGATCAGCACAACCTCGCCGCTGGTACCGGTCAGGGTGTTGCCCGGTGTACCGATGGTCGCACCGTTATCGTCGGTGATATTGACGTTGATAGTGTACTGGTTCAGGCCGGTGACCGGATTGTCGTTCTGATCGCGTGCTCCGCTGTCGGACAGATTGTCATAATCACAGACATCATCATAGACCGGGCGGGTCTCCGTGGCCCAGCCACTGCCCATACCCTTGCATACGGCACACGCCGATGAACTGCAATTCACGGGACAAACCGTATCATTGGGTGGTGCGCCATCATGATCCCAGTCCGGATCGCAGAACTGTTTCTGCTGGATCTCCTCCATATAGGCGTCGGCAATGGAATTGGCCTGTTCAATCAGCAGGGGATCGCCGCTGCGTCGCGTTGTATCGCTGCTCAGTAAAAGCACACCGGCAATCGCCAGGGAGACAATGACGATCGCAGTCACCAGTTCGATCAGCGTTGCACCACGGCACGTTTTCAGGGATCGGATCATTGAATGTAACCTGTTAATGGATGGACCTGAATGGTGCGCGAGCCAATAGTCACATCCAGATCGGCGGCATTGGTGATCAAGGGTGGTGGAGAAGCCGCACTGATCTGCCGCGGCTGGCCTATATTGTCAAAATAAAAATCCAGTGCTGTCACTGAAACCGTATCCGGCGCCGTGGCCGAAAATGCGGTTCCGTCCGGTTGCTGGATATCCGCCGAGGCAGCCGTGTGATTGGCCGGCACACAACTTCCCCAGCGCTGGATATTGTAGCTTCCGGGTGTACCCGCCGTGAAACGCACCCGGGTGTCACAACCGGAGGCAATCGAGACTTTCTGGGCAAAGCGTATCGCGGCCAATGACTGTTCATAAAAGCCGCGTTCGTCGTAGGTGCTGACCCCGAAAAAACGCGGCAGGGCGAAAAACGCCAGGATCCCCGCAATGAGAATAACCACGACCAGTTCAATCAGTGTGAATCCGCGTTCAGAGTGACAGTGAATCATGACTGTGCAGATCTATCATTTCCGATACTATTATAAACGTTTCGCACTGATAATTTGTTCACTGTTCAGCAATCATTCGTTATCCCGCCATCGCTTGCGCAGGGCGGCCAGCTTTTTTTCAAGTGTTGCGGCTTGTTTTTCCATACCGTTAAACTTTCGCAGTCGTACAACTTCCAGCAGGTAGTTTTCCATTTCAGCATTATCGGGTAGCGGATAGGCCAGTCCCTGTTCGAGGACGGCCTGTGCCTGCGGGAGATCACCTCCGTCTGCCAGTATTCCGGCCAGCGCCAGCCTGGCTTCAAAATGTCTTCGGTCTTTTGCCAACGCCGTCAACAATGCCTGAATTGCTGTCTTCTGCCATTCGGCGGACAGGGTTTCCCTGAACTCCAGCAGGTAAAGACCATAGACATACGGTACCTGGGCCAGCCACGGGTTCATAGTCTCCGCCGCCTGCAGGTGTTCCAGTCCCCAGTTCAGGAGATTTCTGTAATCGCTGCCGGATTTATCCGCCAGCGAGCGGGCTACCGAGAGATTAACGAGGGCGCGGGCTATCTGGATATTTTCGGTATTGAACCACCGCGCCGCCCGAATGAAACGGTAATCCGCCGCGATAATGTCGTTATCGCGATATAAAGCCCGCCCTTTCTCGTAATAATGATTCATGACCATGGTGCTGGCAAACGCCAGGATGGGCAGCAGCAGCAGGCCGCCGGTAACGAGGCAGAACAGTCTTTTATTCACCCGCTGAGGGAGTACATATCGGGACAGTTCGACGCTTTCATCCAGCGTCATGAAGCGACCTATGCACAGGGCCATCAACAACAGCATGACCGGGATATAAAAATTATAGCTGAACAGGCTATACACCGATGTTGCCAGCAATACCGCGAGCATGGCCGCGGCTTCTGCCCGGTTCTGTTGGCGACTTCTGAAAAAACGCACTGCCCTGACCAGGAAATAAATGATGAATCCCGCACATAACACGATTCCCGGGTAACCGAATTCAACCAGGAACTGCAGAAAATCATTATGCACGTATTGCCCGGCGCTGGTGTCCTGCGTGGAACGGTAGGCGGGATAACGCATATGAAAACTGCCGTAACCGCTGCCATACCACGGCGTATTCCTGAACATCTCCAGTGCCGAGTTCCAGATGAGGAAACGCTCGGCCACCGATCCCGGGGGTTCACGATCAACCGTCCCGGAGATTGAATCATCCTGGATATGCAGCATTTCCTCGCCCAGTTCCATAAACCGGGCGCCTGTATTCCATTCATTAGCCACGCCGCTGGCGGCAAAAGCGATAACGATAGACAACAATAGGGGTAATACTGTTCTGCGTTGATTCCCCGTAATCAGAACACCTGATAACAGGATCAAGCCCGCCAGGTTGCCCAGCAGGGCGCCACGCCCGGCAATACTGAACAGGGTGAAATAGATGAGTATCAGCCCGGCATAAAGACATCTTTTCTGAAATTGACTGACACTGTCATTGCCCGCCACCAGCAGGGACATCGCCATGAACGCTGCAACATTCAGAAACGCAGCATTGGTGTTCTGTTGTACAAAAAATGCCGTGGGTTCAACGCGAAAAACAAACATCTGCACCAGCGAATACACGCATATCACCATGGCCATGAGTAGTAGTGTGATTGCCAGCGGCCGCCAGCGGTTGTGCCTGTCCAGAAAATTCATGACTACCAGGTACCAGAGCGGCAGGCCAAGAAAATGAAAAAAACCGTTCAGGCCGTTATAGCCGACCGGATTAACCAGGGAACTGACCGCGAGATAAAACACCGTGATCAGGAGCAACATCGCAAATGACCGGTGATAGCGGATGCCTGTGCCATGGTTGACGATCAACAGGCTGCCAAACAGCGACAGTTGCAATATTTGCAGTATCGCCATCGACTCCGTGCTGAAACCCTGCACGATGACAGCGATGACAATGATTGCAATCGTCAAAACAGACAACAATCTGTCAGTTATAAGTTGAGTACCTGACTGATTCATTAATGTTCAGGATAAAAAAACGGCAGCTAACCAGCTGCCGTTCTTTACTGTTGTGATTACAAAATCAACACCCGGTAACAGTTCGAGTAATACTGGGAGATACACTGCTTGGGCCCCCATCATCATCATAAAGCACACTGCAATTGGCTCTTAGCTCAAATAATCCATTAGTGACTGTATAACCGGAAGTATCCTGTAGTGTATTTGCAATATCCGTATCCTGTGGATAACCATTTGCGGTCAGGTTTATTGTCACACCTTCCATTGTGACAGTGAGAGCGGAACTAGAACCTTCGGCCAGCCATTGGGAACGTGCCAATGCCGCAGCAGCTCTTAAACTGCCTGCAAGTCCATCAAGAGATGCAAGTCTTGCCTGTGTCTCCAGATTTGCAAATCTCGGCAAGGCAAACGCCGCCAGAATGCCGAGAATGGTGATGACCACAACCAGTTCGATCAGGGTAAAACCTGCTTGTTTCGTTTTCATAATGTATTCCTCAAATGTTTCTGCTGATTAACAGATTGGTATTTTTGAACCGCCGGTGCACGGCCGCGGCCGCTAACCTGTCACTTCGTGTAACAACGGATCCTGTTCACCCGCCTCCGTTCGAGCCTTGTACAAAACCTGTTATGAATCGGGCGTTCCTGACGCAAGTATCGGTCCACCAGTTCCTGTTCGAAAACGTACTGCTTGAAACCGTGAACTGATTTTAATAAATAACTATCAATTTAGCATATAACTACATGATTCACAATATGTTTGTCAATCCTATACTGATATAACCTCCACAACACATAAAATCCGTGTTATTTGAAATCGTGTCTCAATTCAACAACGCCACGACGGCGCTCAGCATCAGGTAAAGCCCGGCACAGAGAACAAAGCCACCCAGCAACCTGGGATGATGAACCAGGTACTCGTCCGGCTCCCGGTGCGGGGTTTCCAGGGCTTTGGCCACCCCGGCATCCACCCATCGGTTGACCGAGCTTTCCAGGTTTTTCAACAGGCTCGGCCGGAAAAATATCATCAGGCCCAGCAGTATGAAGACACCGGTAAAAAGCCGCAGCAAAAATACCGTGGAGCTGACCAGCCAGTCGCGCAATACCGGGCTGATACTGTCCGGGGACCAGAGGTAAAACGTGTCCACTGAATGATGCAGGGTCAGGGTCCAGAATATCCATGTACAGGCGCCGACAATTAAGACGCCAAACCAGCGGTGATGACGATATACAAAGGCCTCGGTTTTCATCTCCCTGTCCATGTATTGAAACCAGCGATCGGTATCGATCCAGACGTTCATCAGTTTAATCCATTTCATCGACATACCGGGTGCTATCAGTAAAGCCGCGCCAGTCACCATAAACAATATGCCCATGATGGCCAGGAATTGATATACAAGCATCGTTAAATTCGCTGACAGATTTTCCATGATGTGCGGTTATTTCCAACCATAAGTATCGACTTTTTTCAGGATCAGGCCGCTGAATCGATCCACATCCCGGTCAAATATGCCATTGTTATTCCTGTCAACATAAGCCGGTTCCAGGGTCAGCCGTATTCTCGGTGGCGGCGGCAACTTGCTGCTGAAACGATCGCCATGAATGACCATGTAAACAAGATATCCGTTGGTTCTGTCGAAGTACCAGTCACCGGGAGAGAAATCTGATGGATCCGGGACGTCATATTCTCCCGCATAGTTTCGTGGTCGGGGAAAAATGGTACCCACCGGATTTGCGTGGATCATATCCGCCATTTGCATGAGGTTTCCGGAGATGAGTTTTTCGGACTTGTACAGATTCAGGTTACTTTGCATATTCCTTAACATCACCTCGATCCCGGTTTGCTCGGTATATACGGATACTTCGGATATCTTCTCTATCGCATAATAGAACAATATCGAAAGAATGATCAGGCAGACACCCAGTTCGTATCTGGACAGGGATCGTTTTAGCGCATTCAGTTCCAATGTCCGGCAGGATAATTTACCCGAGGCTGACCGAAGCCAGGTCCCACATGGGAAGGAACACGCCAAGCGCCAGCACCAGCACCAGCCCGCCTATGAGAACGATCATGACCGGCTCGATAATCGAACTCAGGTTTTTTACATCGTAATCCACTTCACGTTCATAGTAACCGGCGACTTCATCCATCATTTCATCAATGCGGCCGGTTTCCTCACCCACCATCAACATTTGCAAAACCAGGTGCGTGAACATCTTCGTGGATGTAGCCGTACGCGTCACACTGTCACCGCGTTCGATACCACTGCGCATATTACGTATATGCTGACCGATCCAGGGATTATCCACGGCATCGGCTGACACCGTCAGAGCCTGGATGATGGGAACCCCGGATTTCATGGACATTGCAAAAGCGCGGGCGAAACGCCCCAGCGTGGCGCGCATGATAATATCGCCCACCAGCGGCATGCGTATTTTTGCCCGGCCCCATACATAACGTCCCTGGTCGGTGGCCAGATAGTATTTCGCCGCTATGATCACCGCGATCAATGCCCCCAGCATCCACGGCCAGTAAGCCACGAAAAAGTTGGAAGTTGCAATCAATATCCGGGTAAAAATCGGCAATTCAGCTCCGGCCCGTTCAAACACCTTGGCGAAAGCCGGTATAACCCAGATGTTAATAATCGTCATCGCTATCGCCATGGCAAGGATCACCATGGCCGGATAACGTAATGCTGACTTGACCCGTTCGCGGGTATCCTTTTCCAGTTCCAGGTACTGGTTCATGCGTAAAAAGGATTCATCAAGGTTACCGGAATTTTCACCTACGCGAATCATGCTGATATAGAGAGGATCAAAAATATCCCTGTGCCGCGCAAGACTGCTGGACAGATCACGGCCGGATTCGAGCTGGGCGCGGATGTCGCGCAAGGCATTGACCATATAAATATTGCGAATGGACTGCAGCAGACCGCCCAGCGCCCGAACGATGGGAATACCGGCACGCATCAATGAATACATCTGGCGACTGAACAGGATCAGGTCATCGAGACCCGGTCTTGGCTGGTTCAGGCGCTGCAGCAGTTCACCAACGTCGATACCCGATGCCCGGGTCTCGGTAATATCGACCGGGGTAATGCGATTATTGAACAACTGGCCGGCAGCGGCATCCATGCTCTGTGCCTCGATCGTACCCTGGACCGGTTCGCCGCCACCGCCCCTGCCCTTGTATTCATAAACAGGCATGACCTATCCCCCGGCGGAATCCATGCTTGTTCGGGCCGATGCCTCCATCTCCTCGCTGATATGCTCGGCTTCCACATCGGCCGAGATGCGCAGAGCCTCGTCTATGGTGGTAATGCCTTTCAGCGCATACAGCAGGGCGGTTTGTTCAAGGGTAAAATAACCGGGTTTCTTGCGCGCCGCATCAGCGAATTCCACCGTATCACCGCGGCCGAGGATCCTGCCCAGTTCCTTGTCCAGTTCCAGGAATTCGTAGATCCCTACCCGGCCCTCGTAGCCGGTGTAATTGCAATGCGCGCAACCGGCGCCGCGTTTGAAGCCGCCCCTGGTGGCGTGTTCACCACCGACGTTTTTCACGTATTCCAGCATCTCCGGATCCAGTTCCGATGGCTGACTGCAACTGCTGCATATCCGCCGTACCAGGCGCTGGGCGACGATGGAATGCAGCGATGTCGATAACAGGTAACTCTTCACACCCATATCGAGCAGTCGGTTAATAGTGCTGATGGCGCTGTTCGTATGCAGCGTTGACAGCACCAGGTGACCGGTCATGGCGGCGCGGATGGCAATCTCGGCGGTTTCTTCATCACGGATTTCACCGATGAGAACAATGTCCGGATCCTGCCTGAGGGCTGATCGGAGTACAGTTGCAAAGGTCAGTCCGATATCCGGATTGATTTGCACCTGGTTGATGCGTTCCAGGCGGTATTCGACCGGGTCCTCGACGGTGATGATTTTCTTGGTTGGTGAGTTGAGAAGTTTCAACGCGGCGTAGAGCGTTGTGGTTTTACCGCTGCCGGTCGGTCCCGTTACCAGCACCATGCCGTGGGGACGTTTAATCACGTGTTTGAACGACTTGATGATACGATCCGGCATGCCGAGATCTCCCAGTTCAAAGGTACCCTGGCTTTGATCCAGAAGACGCATGACCACGGATTCACCATACTGCACCGGCATGGTGGAAATACGTACATCGACAACATGGGATTTTACATTGACGCTGAAGCGGCCATCCTGGGGCAGTCGCTTTTCCGAAATATCGAGTCCCGCGATCAGCTTCAGCCGTGACACCAGCGGCGCGGCTACCCGGGTATCGTTAATCGTCTGCTCCTGCAACTCTCCATCCACGCGCTGACGAATTCTGAGCAGGTGTTCATCCGGCTCGATATGTATATCAGAGGCGCGGATCTGTATGGCGTCTTCAAACAACGATTGCAGAAGTTTGACCACCGGCGCATCGGCCAGGTCGGCATCGGAGACCAGGGCCTGCAGATCCACATCGCCCTCGGTCATTTCATCACTTAATTCTTCCGCAAACCCCGTGATCTGTTCGGTTTTGCGATAGACGATATCAACCGTATGTAACAGGTCGGCTTCACGCACCACGGCCAGACGAATGGGTACCTGCAACAGGCGCACCATCTCGTCGTAGGCAAAAATATCGGTGGGATCGGCCATACCCACCAGCAAACCATGTTCATCTCCGGCCAGCGGGATGGCGCGAAAACGCCGGGCCTGCACCTCGGGCAGCTTACGAACGATATCCGGATTAAATTTGTAATTCTTCAGATCAATAAAGGGGATCTTCAGTTGTTCGGAGAGTATTTCGAGGATCTGGTCTTCCGTGACATATCCACCTTCGACAAGCACATGGCCGAGCTTGCGCCCGGACTTCTTCTGCTCCGCCAGCGCCTGTTCCAGGATATCCTGCGAAATGATGTCGTGTTCAACCAGCAGGTCGCCAATACGGATTTTTTTGCGGCTTACATTCATGAAGGCTGTTGTTTGTACAACTGACTGATTCGACTGTCCAGATAACGGGCGACACCTGCGGACAGGGTGCTGTCCTGGCGGGCCCGGCGATAGGCGCTGAGCGCCATCTGGCCGGAACCGGTGGCCTCCAGCGAGATGCCGAGACCCATCCACCACAGACCGTTATCTGCATTGAGATTCAGCACATTACGATAAAACAGTATAGCTTCCCGGTGGCGCTCCTCGCGCTGTAACAACGCGGCGACCAGGGCATGATATTCTGGATCCTTCCGGATATCCGGCAGGGCCCGCTCCAGGTAGAACAGGGCCATACCGTTATTGTTTTCAACTGCCAGGATTTCGGCCAGCAACCGCGCCATGTGGGTATGGTCGGGTTTTCTCTCGAGTCCGTTTATGAGCAATTTACGGGCAGCCGCGGTGTCACCCTGATCGAGCAGGATCTCCACCAGGTCTACACGGGCACTGTGGTTGTTCGCATCGCTGGAGACGGCAGTATAGAGTGTGTCTATCGCCTGGATGATATCACCGTGCCGGTAGGCGGCCATGCCCTGATCGTGCAGATCGGTGGATTGCCGGACCGTATCCTCTCTAAGCACCTTCTTGTCGATAGCGGTCCGGTTTACAACAACGGTTTCCGTTGTTGAGTTCACGGAATCAACGGCATTCGCTGTGTTTTCCACCCGTTCCGGTGGTTCGACAGCAATGATTCGCCGCGCTTCATGGCCATCGTTATGCAACAGCTCTATATGCAGGGACATGCCGCTGCCCTGCTCCAGCGCCCAGGTATCCTGTAACTGCATCGGCCGGTCGAATTCGAACACAACCTGGTACATGTCATTTTCATGCCGGGTACGCAGTTTGATAGTGTCCGGCAACAGATTCCGCATTGGAATCGAATCATCGGACCGGTAATTATCAAGTTCCAGCACCAGACGTGATGGATCCTCGAGGGTAAACAGGCTGTATTCCGGCTCCGAAGCAAACTGCAGATCGATGGAAGCGCCCTCGTCGGACTGCACCACTTGTATATCCATGATGGCCGGATCATTCGCGGGTGCCGGTGGTGCCGATTGTTCATTGGCCGCCGCCGTGCGGAGGACCTGGTCCAGGGTCAACATGGGCAAACCTGTATCCACACCGGCCGTGGGTATTGAAACGCTGTCCTTCTCTTCGCCGGACGTTTCGGTTGGGTGTTGAATGAATCCTTCATTCACCGCTGCGTGCTGCTCAATATCCCCGGGTTCGAGCGGTGAAATATGACTGTTGAAATCATCTGTTACGGGTGCACTCTCCGGGCCGGAAAATTCCGAAAACAGGGTCCATGCCCGGTCAACAGTCAATCCATTGATTCCGGAAAGGCTGGAAAGCGCATAAACGGTCAAACTGACCAGCATGATCAAAAGAATAATGAACAACAGTCGGGGACGGCTGTGATCTTCCCGGTATTCATAGACATCACTGAATTCAAGACCGTCCAGCACTGAATTCGGGGACTCATCCAGCCGGGCTTGTCTTGACTCGAGATCATTCAACATCTGGTTAATGAGGCTCATGGTTGCACCCTGTGGGTTATTATCAACACCTTCAGCAACGGGATTAACCGAATATCCAGCGCAGGATTGCCGGTCTCCAGGTCATCCAGCCCAGCGCATGTGAATTCCTGATTTCCTCGGAATCCCTGATCGCCTGCTTGACATGGCTGTCGCGGATGCGATGGCTGCCCTGACCATAGGCGGAGAGCATAGCCTTGTGGGCAAGGATATTAATCAAACGGGGCGTTCCCTGGCTGGCCCTGTGCAGGCGATCCAGTGATCCGCGGGTGAACAGTTCCGGACCGTTGTATCCGGCGACACCAAGTCGATGATTGACATAGGCCCTGATCGCCACCCGGTTCAGCGGCAACAATTTATAGGAAAAGGTGATACGTTGCTTCAACTGGCGCACCGAGGGCTGGCTGAGCAGGTAATCGAGTTCCGGCTGTCCGAACAGCACAACCTGTATCAGTTTGCGCTTCTCGGTTTCCAGGTTGGTCAAAAGCCGTACCGTCTCCAGCGTTTCCACGGGCATGGCCTGCACCTCGTCCATGCACAACACGACATTTCTGCCACTGCGGTGAATGTCGAGTAATTTCCGGGTCAAGGTTCTGAGCAGTTTGTGCTGATTGATATTGTCCGGGTATTCGACTTTCAGTTCATCGGCCACTGCAAACAGCAGGGTCTCCGGCTGCAGGAACGGGTTATGAATATAGGCGGTGACGCTGGTCTTGCGATCCAGGCTGGCGAGCAACTTGCGGCAAAGCAGGGTTTTGCCCAGTCCAACCTCGCCGGTGACCTTGATAAATCCTTCACCACTGCGCAGCGCCACCAGCAGGACATTCAGAGCATCCTGATAACCGGCGCGGTTCATGAAATAGCCGGTATCGGGTGTAATGGTGAAGGGCAACTCCTGCAGCCCGTAATAGTCATTGTACATGATCAGTTTTCCTGTCCTGGCTGAACCGGACGCACCCAGTTCTGTTTATCGAGATCCCCTTTAATGTTGTCGAGATTACCCGATGACTGGTCCATGGCGTTTCTCCACACACTGTCATCATCCACCACGACAGGTCTCAGCAGAATCACCAGTTCGCTCTTGGTGGATTGCTTGCTGGTATGCTTGAACAGACCGCCGACCAGTGGCAGATCGGAAAGTCCCGGTGCGCCGGCCTGCTGGTCGTTAACGAGGTCCTGCATCAATCCACCGATCACCACCACCTGGCCGCTGGCTGCACGGACGATACTGTCAGATTCGCGAACGGTACTGCGCGCCAGAGGCAACTGTTGTGTCAGCGTGCCTATGGTGACGGTCTTTTGCTGATCCACCACGGTGCTGACCGAGGGATGAACATGCAGGGTCACTCGTCCGTCCTGGCTGATTTGCGGCGTTACATCGAGAGCAATGCCGGAAAAGAACGGTGTCAGCGTGATAGACGGTGATACCGTGGTTGATGTGCCCGTGACCGTGGTGTTGGAAATGTCAGTAACAAAAAATTCATCCGTGCCCACCTTGATCACGGCTTTCTGATTGTTCAGAGTGGCAACCCGCGGGCTGGACAGAACCTGGACATTGCCCTGTGTTTTCAGCAGTTCTATAAAAGCCGTGAAATCCGTAAGATTCAGCGCCAGGGTAAACACTCCGCCAAACGAGGACGTTAATACACCATCCAGCGGGTTGAGATTATTGGGATCAAGATTACCCGTACCACCGGCAATATCACTGACGCCGGTTTCATTCACCAGTACGGTACCGCCGCCGATATTCCCGACCGTTGCCGATTTCTGTCCGGAACGAACGATGGCGCCCCAGTTAATGCCGGTCTGGAATTTTTCATCCAGTGAAACTTCCAGGATCTTGGCTTCCAGTATGACCTGCCTCTGGACAACCAGCTGAGTTGCCTTGAGCAATTCCTCCACTTCGCGCAGTTCGTTGGGCAATGCACGCACCACAACAACACCGGACTGGGGATTGACCACCACACTGCGGCCTTCGCCGGTACCGACGATCGCCTGTACCGAACTGGCCAGTTCCTGCCAGAACGTTGATTCAGGCTGTGATGTTCTGATCGATGTGCCGACAAGATTGGAGCGGTTACTGCCGCCGGTAATGGTGGTGCCGTCATCACTGGTCGAGGAATTATCACTGCCGGTCGTCAATGAACCGGAACTGACAATCGTGCTCGAATTACCGGTGCGGTTGATATTCAGATAATTGATCTGGTAAATGCGTGCCTGCAACCGGCCCGGCAACACCTGGAAGCCGTAATCGGTACTGACAAATTCAAAACCGTACACATCACGCACCGCTTCAAGCACATCCGGGATGGTCACGTTACTCAGATTCAGCGTAATCACACCACTTACCTCGGGGTGTACCACCATGTTATAACGGGTGCCATCGACAAGAGAGAGAAAAAACTGGTCGGCGGGGACATCACTGACGGAAATGTCGAAATGTTGTTCGTCACCCGTTGACGTGACCCGTTCGCTGCCCAGCCTGATAGTGGGTATCAGTGCGGAAGAAACATCTTCAGGGACACTGACCCGGTTGCTTTCCGAACTTTCATCCAGCACCTTGTCCATCTCTTCCATTACATTCTGGCGTGCGGGTTCGGTCTCGCAACCGGGAAGCATACAGATAAGGGTGAGTACGTATACTGTTCTGATGTATTTATTCATAATACTGTCAAACCTTTTCATCGAGTGTTTTTACTCTCAACGTTTGTAATTGCACGGGCCGGTTGTTTGATATTCAGTTCCAGCATTCTCACCACCAGACGTCTGTCACCCTGTTCCAGCACTACAAAGGTGGGATTTATTTCCAGCACCGTGGCATTTTCAATATTGTCACCCTCACGGATCATATTGCCGTTCAGTATCGCACTGCGGCTGTCACCGTAAATTCGTACACCGTTCAGGTGCCATTCCGTGGACTCCTCCGGGACTTCCACCTCGATAATCTCCGGCTTTTCCCCGTAGCCAAAAGGGCGCGTCGGATCGGTCGCGGCACCGGTACCCATGCACAGACTCAGCAGCACTATCAAGGCCGTTATCCTGTAACTGTAACCAACGCTCATCTAGATACCTATCCAGTTTTCGTCCAGGCTCAACGTATACAGCGTCACCGTACTGATTGTGCGCGGGTAATCCTCCACAGTGAATTCAATACTGTCCCAGAAGAAACGCCATTCAAGTGTTTCCAGCTTGCGGATGTAATCCAGCGTGGTGAAATAATCGCCTTCGAAAACAATCTTCATGCCGTGTTTGTAGGCCATATCAAAGGCGTCAGTGTCTTCTCCCGTGGTCACTTCAGGCGCGGCTTTTCCATCTTCATCCGCGGTTCTTTCAATCAATGGCGTTTTCCCCAGCCCTTCGAGTTTGACCAGTTGTAAACCATCAATACGCGTCAGCACGGATCGCAATAATTCCGGCATTTTCCCGGGTGCAACCAGGTTACTGGTGGCCTGAAGTATGGCATTGCGGGTTTGATCAAGATCGGCCAGCGTTTCCTCGCGCCGCTGCCGGTTTACCGCATTCGGGTCCTTGGGTTTTGTGCTGGTCAGAACATCAAGCTGTACCGTCAGTGTTTCGATCTCGGCCCGTTTTTCTTCAATGTCACGGTCAAGCGCCGCTTTTTCTTTCATCAGCGGCTCATGAAAAAAATTGAACCAGACCATGAATATCACCACCAGACCGCCACCCAGCAGGATGCCGCGCTCCCTGAGACTCAGGCTGTCAATTTTATCCAGTTGATCCTTGAATCCGGCCATCACTAACCCTTGCCCGTTGCAATATTGAAATCGATTACCGGTTTGTCCGTATCCTTGCGCTCGATTTCAAGAATGTTGAATGAAAAATTATTGAAGATCTCTTCATCGCCAAGATTCTGCAGGTAGCGCGGTACCAGTTCCGGGATCATGGATTTTCCGGAAAAAGCGAAAGACAGCCCGCCATTGCCGATCTGCATACGGGTGATCCAGGTACCGTTGACATGACGATTAGCCAACGCCTCGAAATATTCCGAAAATCCACGGGTGTTACTCATCGCGCCCTCGGTCAGCGCCCGCAACAGTCGCTGGTTGCGTTGCAACCGGACTACCAGTTGTTCCACTTCTTTTTCGAGCAGCTTGTCAACCGGTTTGGGTTTTGCAGCTTCCTCGGCTGTGGCCACTTTCCCGGTTAATTCATTGAACTCTGCAGAGACCTGCATCTGCTCATCCTGCAGACTGGCAAAATCCAGGTAGTTGATATAATGAATTATCGCCAGACCCGCCGGCACCAGTATCAGCAGCGTCAATAACGTAACCGCGGAGAGTGGCGTTTTGCGCTTTTTAAACTGTTCCTGGTAGAGATTGATCTGTTGCATGTCAGGCCATCTCTGTATTGCGCAGTGCCGCGCCAATGGCCAGAAAGCAACGTCCCTGGGTGTGCGGATCGAGCGCTTCGCCGGTGTCAATGATTGCATTGATATCCATCTGCCGGCAATTGACGCCGATCTGTGCCTGGATGTAGCTTTCCATACCGGGGATGGGTGTGGACAGCGGTGCAATCACGACATTGGTCACAGCCGGCTGCGAGAAATGACTCTCGTAGTAGTCCATGGAACGCTGGATCTCGACCACAATGTGATCAAGACGCTTGTTGATACGGTCCGTATCCCCGCTTTCCACTTCGGCCTGGAATGATTCATAACCGATATCGATCCGACGCGACAGGTACAGTGTCTGCTGGCGCGTGATAGTAATGAGGCCGTTCTTCCGGCCCAGGTAAAGCAGGGCTGTCCCGGCGACATCTTCCGGCAGTAAGGCCGCGATGTTACGCATGGCCATTTCCGGAATATCCACCACCTTGACGGCAAGACCCGCACCGCTGAGCAGTTCAATACGGCTGTGCACTTCCCTCGCTCGCCCGACGACGGCGTTCAGCTTGCCCTTGCCCGGTGCTTTCTGGTTGGGGATTTCAAACACGTCAACCACCGCATCATTGATGTCAAAGTCAATGAGGTCCTTGATCCGCCAGCGTATCGCCGCCCGCAGCTCCTCGTCCGGGACCTCGGGCGCCTCGATCATCAGCAGGCTGTAGTCACCGAGATTCAGTGTGGTCACGCAGACCTGGCGATCCAGATTGTGGGCTTTAGTCAACCGGGACAATTCGGCGCCCTGCAGGGAGAGATTCTGGGTGTCTTTGGCGACACACACTTCCAGGATCGGCGGATTGTCTTTTTGCCGGCGTACACATGCCAGGGCAATCCCGGTTTCATCGGGACACACCCCCACTACGGCATTTTTTTGTAATTTCTTTTTAAACATGCCTGATCCTGATTTGTCTTCACCTGTCTGTATTGCGAATAACCCGTCCAAAAATCTTCCGGGGAGAAATCCGGACTTCATGGCAAAATTTTTGACAATTAACTTAAGTTTTTCACCCTAACTCTTTATTGTCAATGGTATTTTTTTATTTCATAAATATCGAATGAAAAAATACACGATCCATGGCTAAGCCAGAATTGCATCGGTAATTCGTTTTATGGCAGCAAGTTAAAGGGAATTACTGAAATAACTAAGAGTAATTATATTTATCTTATTGTTTTATATAGCATTAATAATTTTGTTGATGTCTGTCAGTTCCACGGTTCACGGATATAG
>DGNS01000005.1:0-44240 GCA_002389045.1 Thiotrichaceae bacterium UBA4486
AGTTCCGCCGGCAGGGCGGGAAGATCTATAACGAGGTGTGATGCGATCGGCGGACGCTGTTGCGGCATTGTAACCGCATCCGCCGGGTAATCTTGCACAGTCATATAGCGGGTTCCGGTCTGCCTTGCGTCCGTGCGTGAGTAAAGATACAGTCAAAAAACCGGTGTCAGCATCTGCAGCGCCGGTTACTAACGTGCAATTCACCGGAAATCACTGATAACAAGCCGCACGAAGGCGGAGGGGGAGGTTGACTGCCACAGTGGCAGCCTGGACGTATGTCGACAACAGAAATTGATTCCTTGATCGCACAAACGGCGGATCCCGATACTGCGCAGCGGCGTTTTGATGAACTGGTGGACGGCAAGGTGTTTCGCGAGGCGATAGAAACCCTGTCCGCCAGTCAACTGGGTGGACTGCTTTGCATTCTTGGTTACTCTGCTTTTCTGTCCAACTACATCCGCCGAAACCCGGCATGTATCACGAGCATTGGTGAGAGCTGGTCACCACCGCAAACGGATCCGTCTACGGTTGAAGAGTTACGTCACTACAAATACGCCGAATTATTCAAGCTTACCGCACGCGACCTGGCCGGGACGGAACCTTATCCGGCAATACTCATGGATACCAGTCATCTTGCCGGGGAAATCATCGGCCGGTTTTACCGGTTGCTGGCGACAGAAATTGCAACCCGGGATGATCTCTGCGTCATGGGTATGGGCAAACTGGGAGCGAAGGAACTGAATTACAGTTCGGATATTGATCTGATTTTCGTCTGTGAGGATCCCGGAGAGAATGCAGAAGAAATCACGGAAAGACTCATACGTTTTATCCGCAAGTTTTCCCGCCAGATGGAGGAAATCACCGGCGATGGATTTTTGTACCGTGTCGATCTCAAATTGCGGCCGTGGGGGAGAAGTGGTCCACTGGTGCTGGGTGTTGAGGATACGGAAAATTACTATGCAGCAAGTACCGAGCCATGGGAGCGCTTTATCTGGTTACGTGCGCGCCCCATCGCCGGTAACCTGGATATCGGCAGGGAACTCTTGCGCAGACTGGAACCCTTCGTGTTCAGGCGTACACTGAGTGACGAGGATCTGCGGCGATTTTTACAGATCAAATCGGAAATGCAGGTGTATCACCGCAAGGCGGGGAACTGGAACGTCAAGCAGGGTTCCGGTGGTATTCGCGATATCGAATTTTTTATCCAGTTGTTACAAATCGTCAATGCTCCGGATCATACGGATCTCAAGACCACCAATACTCTGGATGTGCTTGCCGTTCTGGTAAAAAAAGGTTTCATTCCGGAGGAAAGCGCCCGGCAAATCAGGGACAGCTACCTTTTTTTACGCAGGCTTGAAAACCATTTGCAAATGATCGATGAACGCCAGACGCATCAATTGCCGGATGACCGCGCCGGACGCACCGTGATTGCACGATCGATGCTGGATCTGAAGACAGCGGGTGATCCATTGTCGGAATTCGAGGAACTGTTAAGCCTGCACAGGGCAGTCGCCCGTAACTGTTTTGAACGCATATTGCCCGACACCACCATGGTTGAGTAAACAACATGTCTGAAGCCGAATCGACCGCACTGCCGGAAAATACCTGGAATCCTGCGGCTGCCGCGGCCAGCCTGGAACGCTGGCAGGCCCTGTGTGAACGCGAGCAATGGAGTCCGGACGATAAAAGTCAGAATCTGATCACCCGGGTCTTCGGCGCCAGCTGGTACTTTACCCGTTTCATCTTTTACCGCGGGCAGGATGTACTCACATGCCTGCACTATCCCGACAGTGGCCTGGATGATGCGAGTATGCGTGAGAAACTGCTTGCCGCTATGGAAATCCCCGAATCCGAGGCGGCACTTGAGCAATTACGCATCAACAAAAATGAAATCATGCTGCAGATTTTTATCGGTTTTCTTACCGAGCGTCTCAATCAGCGTGAAACCGAGGATGCACTGACGCGTCTTGCCGGGCATACACTGGGCATTGCGATTGATATTGTCTTTCTTGATAACGAGGATAAACAGCATTTCGCGGTGCTTGGCATGGGACGCATGGCCGGTGGAGAAATGACTTTCGGCTCGGATCTGGACCTGGTGTTCCTGTATCCGGGTAATTCCGATGAATTGTTCACCCGGCTGGGCAGGCAGGTACGGATTTTTCTCAGGGAAATTGCTGCAATGAGTCCTGCCGGCATTATGTACGAAGTGGATACACGGCTGCGGCCGCATGGTAATTCGGGTGTGCTGATCACGTCCGCGGATTCCTTTGCCCGTTATCATGCCAGTGACAGCCGCGAGATCTGGGAGCGGCAGATGATGACACGTTGCCGGCCCGTCTATGATGAAATTTCGCTGGCGACCGGGGCCTGGCAGGGTATATTGCCCTGTATTTACCGTGACTATGATCACGCACTTTTGCGCGACGCCGTTATCTCGATGCGCCATCGGGTGGAAACCGAACTGGGCAGTCCACGTGAAAAATTCGATATCAAGCGTGGTTGCGGCGGCATCATGGATATTGATTTCATCACCCATTATTATCAGCTGGCCTTCGGCCATGAACACTCTGATTTGCAGACCCAGAGTACACGAACAGCGCTTATTGCCATGCAGGCACTGCAGTTGCTCGACGATGAGACCGTCAATGATTTGTTATCGGCATACGATTTCCTGAAACGGGTCGAAACCTGTATGCGGGTTCATGATATGAAATCCGTTGATACGATTTCCCGGCATGCGCAAGCTAACCGGGTGATTGCCCGTGCCATGGGTTACCACGATGGCCCGGATGATGCCGACACGGAGCAGTTCATGACGGATTACCAGAGTTGGACCGGGACCACACGGGATATTTTCAGCCGTCTGTTTGAATTGGTTTGAGGTGGCACACTGATTTATTCTATTGGTGGCTGTTATAGGAGCGACTGATAAGAATAATAACAAGACTGGCCAGTATGAATCCGGGAATGATCTCGTTGACACCGGAAACCAGCCTGTCACCGGTGTATTGCCAGAGCACGACGGTAGCGCCACCGGTGATGATCCCCGCAAGAACGGCCATGCCGCGTACCGGTTTCCAGAACAGGGTCAGCAACAGTGCGGGTCCGAAACTGGCGCCGAAACCCGCCCAGGCATAAGCCACCAGGTCGAGTACACGCTTTCCCGGGTCCATCGCCAGTCCGAGCGCAAGCAGGGAAATAATGCCTACTGATATTCTGCCGAGAAGTAATTGCCTGCGTTCGCTCAACTGTTTGCGTGTCAATACATGATAGAGATCCTCGCTGATGGCCGACGAGGCCACCAGCAATTGTGAGTCCGCGGTACTCATGATGGCCGCCAAAATCGCCGCCAGGCAGAGTCCGGCCATGAACGGGTGAAATAACAGGGGCAGGATCTCCAGGAACACACGCTCACTGTCACTGCCGACCAGTGGTTGATCCACCAATAGCACGCCGGCCATTCCCACAGCCATGGCAGCGAGCAAACAGCAGCCGCTCCAGGTTACGGCAATCGCGCGTGCCCCCGGGATCATCCTGCAGGAACGTATGGCCATGAACCTGGCCAGGATATGTGGCTGGCCGAAATAGCCGAGGCCCCAGCCCAGCAATGAGAGGATGGATATCCACGTTACCGGCTCTCCGGACAGCGCGCTGAACCAGTCCAGGTAGGCCGGGTTGGCGGACTCGAGCTTGTCGATTGCACCGAGAGGACCGCCGAGAATCGATACGGCCATGAAGGCGCTGATCGTTAATGCGAAAAACATCAACAGCCCCTGAAACAGATCCGTCCAGGATACGGCGAGAAAACCACCGATAACCGTATAAACAAGTATGACCAGTGTTCCCAGGCAGGTAGCCCACAGGTAATCAAAGCCGAACACGCTTTCGAACAATTTGCCCGCAGCAACCAGGCCGGACCCGGTGTAGAACAGGTAAAACAGCAGGATGAACAGCGCGGAAATACAACGCATCAGCCTGGCGTGATCCGGGAAGCAGTGAGCGAAAAAATCCGGCAGTGTGATCGCATCGCCGGCCTTGCCGCTTTGTTGCCGTAATGCCGGAGCAATCCACTTCCAGTTTATCCAGGTACCGGCAAACAGGCCCAGTGCCAGCCAGCCGGCTTGCAGTCCCGCAGCATAGGCAAAGCCGGGCAACCCCAGTAACAGCCAGCCGCTCATGTCCGATGCCCCGGCGCTCAGGGCCGCTACCCAGCGGCCCAGCTGCCTGCTGCCGAGGAAATAATCGGCCGTGTTGTGTGTCCGCTCTGCCGCCATCCATCCGATCCACAACACCACCAGTAAATACAGGGCGAAGGCAACATACACCAGGTGATTCTCGGTGAGCATTTGTGTCAGTCGTGGCAGGCGAAGAGTTTTTCCGCGGTCACATGCTGTGCGATTTCACGTTTGCAGTGTTGCATCATGTGATCCTGCAGGTCGTGACGATAACCCACCATTCCTGCGGTCTCGTCCATGCCGGCAGCAAACAACGGCTCATCCGGATAGAGTCCGCGAATAATCCTGAAAAATCCTGCCGGCAGCCGGAATGTGCCAAGGCTGACCGAGTGCAATGCCCGGTTGTCAATACGGGTATGAATGTGCTGAATCAGTTCGGTGTATTGTGTGCCAAAGTCCTCCGTGTATATCAGCGGGTCATAGCGTATTCCCACTTTCCAGCCCCTGGCCTGCAGGGCGTCCATGGCTGCCAGCCGCCGATCAACGGAGGGGGTTTTATGTTCCAGTGCCCGGGCGATTCTCTGCGGCGTAAAACTGAAGGCGACAACAGCATTTTCCACCACGGGCATGTCAAGCAGGGCACGTACCTGGGTACTTTTGGTTCTGAGTTCGATCAGCGAGTCGGCGTAGTCCCTGAAAACGGGTAGGAAATGTTTTACAAAGCCGGTTACCGGTTCCAGTGCCAGGGAATCGCAATCATAGCCGGAAAAGAAGTGCACCGGTTTGCCGTTATGATTCTCGATGAGCGTTCTGATGGCGCTGAGGAAATCGTCATAGTTGACGAACAGTACGTAGTTGGCCGATCGATACATGCCCTGCAAAAAGCAGTATCGACAGTCGTAGATACAGTTCAGTATATGGGAAAAATAATAATTATGTTCGTTGCCTATGCCGTAATGATCCGGCACCGGCAACAGAAAATTTCCCTGTTTCTGTGCGAGGATCAGGGCCGGTGCCCGTTTTTGCAGACGGAAATTCTGCGATTTGCGATTGAATACTTCACCGTAATGTCGGCAGCCGACCACACGGGCACCGGCAAAGCGGCTTATGATTCGTTGACTCAGTGGAAAGATTCGCACACCTTCCTCGATGTAGAGTGTCTCGATCATTCTGTTTTCACACCGATATGAACAGGACTCTCATCGAGCGCTTTGCGCAGGGCATCAAGTACTTGCCTGGCGTTTTTCCGGTTTGCGAATTGGTGCAGCGGATCGATATCAGGATACAGGCAATGCCACCGGCTTAGCAGCCGGGATAATTGATGGCGCTGGCTTTCAGTGAAATGCCGGCGCAGCAGAAACCCGTTCATTGCCGGGTGTGGCCGACGGGTTTCCGCCAGGGTATTGCTGGATTCAATCAGTTGATCCGCCACTTTGGCAATGGCGGGCATGGCGGCTTCGATAAGTTCGCCCGCAAACCCGGGAGTGACTTCCTGATACGGCCGATCACTGTTATCGGAAACCACCTTTACGGCATGAATATGTTCCAGCGTTGCCAGCCGCGTCACGGTGTCGAGGAAACCGCTGGCTTCCATGTCGTACAATGCTTGTTCACGGGTATTTACCGGAGCGTCAACCGTGTAACAGTCAGCCGACGGCATGCCGGCCGGAAAATGGATTTGCGGAAACCAGGTCCTGCCGGTGGCAACATCGATGATTTTATGAGCCAGCATCGCAACCCCTGGTTCACAGGTTCCATGACCGGCAATACCGGCATTGAGCCAGGCATCAGTAGTACCGCTGCCGGCCATATGGGCAAGATTCATGCAGGCGGCGGCTGCAGCGACCTTGCCGGTACCGCTAATCGTCAGGGCAATCCGGCCATCGTCACCAAGATAAACAGGAAAAGTCGATCGTCCACTGTAAAGGGACAGATCATAGTGTTTGATAATCGGCGTTGCTTCCGGGCGATGGGCGCACAGGATCAGTAACATCAGCTATGCGCCTTGACGGTTATATCCGGGTCGGTTGCAGCTCTCACTATAAATTCAGACCAGACCGGGTCCGGTGACCAGATGCGGTGTAAATCAGCTTCAGCCTGTTCCACATCCATGCCCTGGCAAAGCGTCCGGTAAAGGTACACAAAAACCGATACCCGCCAGTTGTAGGCGCAGTGAACAAAGCGTTTATCATAATCGTCATCTTGCATCACCGTGAAAAAATCGCCCAGGTCCTGTATTTGTGGCTGTTTGAAGTCAACGGGAATGGCCACATAGTGCATGCCGTTCGCAGCCACAATGGAGTCTTCGTCGCTAATCGCACCGGGTGAACTCGGGGTAGCCAGGTTGATGACCGTATCAAATCCGGCGTCATGGATAGTACCGAACTGCGCCGCCGTGGGTTGTCCGGCCGTGGCAAGACGATCATCGATTTGAACGAAGTTGAGGATCTGTGTCAGTGGTTCATGCATGGTAAAAGCTGTTCAAGTTGTTTCCGGTGAGCGTTTATCATCGCTATACGATTGCAGCAGTTGCTGACATTGTTCGGCCAGGCCGGCGTTGCCGTGTTTGAGGGCGCCGTTGGCAAGGATCTTGAGCCGGGCGACAAGAGTTTTGATTGCCGCCGCCCGGTCACCCGCTTGCAGATCACCTGTTTCCAGAATGTTCCTCAAAGCCCGGATCCTGAACCGGTCCATGGCCGGGTATTGTCCAGATAACTGGTCCTCATGGCCACCGTACTTGATGATTAACGGTTTATCGATGAACTCAACCGGGTAGGTGGCGGCGATTCGCAGCCATAAATCGTAATTCTCGCAGGCCGGCAGTTGCTCATCAAACAGGCCAACCCGGTCGAATACCGATTTGCGGATCATCACCGATGAGGGTGAGATACAGCATAACGGCAGGCAGTGACGGAAGATACGTCCACCGTATTTTCTGTGTTTACGCTGTGGGTTGACCCGAACACCTCTACGCACCCAGATCTCATCGGTATGAATGATCTGACAATCCGGTTGTTGCCGGATACGGCCCAACTGGTGCGCGAGTTTCGCGGGCAACCATTGATCATCGGAATCGAGAAAAGCCAGCCACTGGCCGCGACTGGCCATGATACCCCGGTTGCGGGCGGCACTGACTCCGGAGCGGGGTTGTCTGATCAACATGACCTGCGGATATTCATGTTCAAGCATGGTCACTGTGTCATCCGTTGAACCGTCATCGACGACAATCACCTGCAGTGGATAACAGGATTGATCGAGCACGGAATCCAGCGCCCGGGGCAGCAGCCTGGCCCGGTTATATGATGGTATGATGACACTGATGGTGTTCATGACAGGATCATTCCCGGTCTGAATGGCTTTTTTGCACATTATACAAAAATCCGCATGGCTGAATTGACATCGAAAGTTGCAGTGGTTACCGGCGCCAGTTCCGGTATCGGCCGGGCCATTGCCCTGGCTTTTGCCGCCGAGGGTGCCCGAGTCGTGGTGAATTATTGCCGATCCGGTGACAGGGCCGAGGCGGTGAAAAACGACATTATCACGTCCGGCGGTGAGGCGCTGGCCGTGCAGGCGGATATGGCCAGCAGAGAGGCTATCCGCACGTTGCTTGAAACCACATGCGATCACTTCGGCCGGGTTGATATCTGGGTGAATAACGCCGGCGCGGATATTCTTACCGGGGTGGGGGCCGCCGCGTCACTGGAAGAAAAACTGCATCAATTGATCGAGGTGGATCTGAAGGGCACGATAAACGCCTGCTGGGCCGTGGCCCCGGTGATGAAGGAACAGGGTGACGGTATCATTCTGAACATGTCCTGGGATCTCGCCATGCACGGATTCAAAGGCAGTAATCCCCAGGTTTTTGCAGCCACCAAGGCCGGCATTATCGGATTCAGCCGGTCACTGGCGCTGAGTTTTGCGCCCGAGGTGCGGGTTAACGTGCTGGCGCCCGGCTGGATCAAGACCGCTTTTGCCGAGGCTGATATGGACGATGACTACTACCGGCAACGCCTGGCCGAGATCCCCCTGGGGCGTTTCGGTACCCCGGAAGATGTCGCCTCGGTTGCCGTCTACCTGGCTGCCGCAAGCGGTGGCTATATCACCGGTGAAGTCATCAATATCAATGGCGGGCTGGTCTGAGCCAGGTTCATAATATACTTTAATATTGTAATATATTATTATATATTTCAGTAGCTTACATTATCTATTTCGATTCGTTATTAAACATAGTAATACGATGTCACGCATTCTTAATACAGCATTCATCCGGCCGGTCCAGAGCGACTTTTACCCCGGAGTTGACTCCATCGGCGTATCAGGATCGAGCATTCAGGTCATTCCTGTATCAGGCCTGCTCCACCCCCTGTATTTCGCAGGGGGTGTTTTTTTGGAAGCACCCTTAAGCACTCTTTACCCTAATGTTGCATAAATTTTTGGCGCAGGACCGCTTCGCTCCTTCTATAGCAGCATTATCAGGGCCGTGCTCGCNNAATCCTCACATAGAGTGAGCTATGCTGCGGTTGGAAAAATCTGCGCGCGCCCCTGATAATACCGCTCTAAAAGCTCCTGCATCCAAAAATTTATGCAACGTTAGGGTTTAGTAATGCAGCAAGGAATGAACCTCGTAATCCCGTAGTTGTTCACGGCCCTTGAGAGAATCCAGTTCGATGACAAAGGCAATTCCCGCCACTTCCGCTCCCAACTGGCGGATGAGTTCACAACTGGCCCGGGCCGTGCCCCCGGTGGCAATGAGATCGTCCACCAACAATACCCGGTCGCCATGCGCCAGCGCATCGTTATGTATTTCCAGTTCAGCCGTGCCGTATTCCAGTTGGTAAGCGATGCTCTGAACATCATAGGGTAGCTTGCCGGGTTTGCGTAACGGCACAAAACCAACATCCAGCTCCAGTGCGCACAGGGTGCCGAAAATAAAACCGCGCGCTTCCATTCCGGCGACCGCCGTGATGTCTTTTTGCCTGAACGGCTCGACCAGTTGCCGGGTGACCTGCCGCAACATATCCGGCTGCCTGACAAGCGGTGTAATGTCCTTGAACTGAATACCCGGTTGCGGAAAATCGGCAATGTTACGAATATAGTCTCCGAGTTGTTTCACTACTGTCTCCGTTATTTGAACAGGTATTGTCGCCCGGGCATGATAGTGAAGCTGATTGTCGTTGTACAATCGGAGAAACCCCGTACATTTGTTCACAATCCATGAAACACGAACAGCCTGATCGGCATCCCTGGAATATGTCACCGGCCGATGCGGTAAAGACGCAGAAACAACTGGCCGGGCGGGTAATCGAAGTGGACGATCTGCCCCCGATTCGACACGTGGCCGGCGTCGACGTGGGCATCCGGCAACAGGGCAGGGTCGCACGCGCCGCCGTTGCCGTGCTGGATTTCCCCGCGCTCGAACTTGTGGACTGCGCCGTGGCCGAACGTGAACTTGGCTTTCCCTATATACCGGGACTGTTATCTTTTCGGGAATTGCCGGCGGTTCTGGACGCCATGGCTATCCTGAAAACACGACCCGATTTGCTATTGTGTGACGGTCAGGGCTATGCGCATCCACGGCGTTTCGGTATAGCCTGTCATCTCGGTGTATTGACCGGCATGGCCTCGATCGGTGTCGGTAAGACCCGGCTTCTGGGTGAGTACGCCGAGCCGGGAGCGGATCGGGGTGACTGGACTCCGCTGTATCACCGGGGAGAAACCATCGGTGCGGTCCTGCGCACGCGCCCCGGCTGTAAACCGCTGTTTATCTCACGGGGACACCGGGTTTCGCTGGCTACTGCGATCGAGTATGTTATGCAATGTACGACGCGTTTCAAACTACCGGAAACCACCCGGCATGCCCACCGGCTGGCATCGGAAACCGGGGGCAATCCCTGACCTGATTGCAGGTTTCTGAACAGGCTCAGGGTTACGGAAACGATCGGGAGAGAGGATGAGATTCAAGACTCATTTGGTGTGTTTATTCATTGTCATGTCCATATTCGAACAGTCAGGCGGTGCCGCAGGTACGGATGAATACGCATCGGAACGGGCCGAACTCCTGCAGTCCATACGGGATGATGTCTACAGTACGCAGGACTACACCGGAATCGATGCGTTCAGTAAGGCGGTGATGACCGCTATTGAACGGGTACCGCGGCACGAATTTGTCCCCTGGCATATGCGTAAATATGCCTACCTGAACCGGCCGTTGCCCATCGGTCATGACCAGACCATTTCCCAGCCCTATATCGTGGCGCTGATGACCGAACTGGCCAACATTGACGGCGATGCCGTTGTTCTCGAAATTGGCACCGGTTCCGGTTACCAGGCAGCCGTCCTTGGCGAAATCGCCCGCCAGGTGTATAGCATTGAAATTGTTGAACCCCTGGGAAAGCGCGCCCAACGCACGCTGCAACGGCTGGGATACAACAATATCGAGGTTCGTATTGGTGACGGTTATCATGGCTGGCCGGAGGCGGCCCCCTTCGACGCCATACTGGTGACGGCTGCCCCGGAACAGGTGCCGCAACCGCTGCTCGATCAATTGCGTCCCGGTGGCCGGCTGGTGATTCCGGTGGGTGATCAGGGCGCGGTGCAGACACTGAAGGTACTGGAAAAGGACGCCCGCGGAGCCATTCATGAGCGCAGTGCATTACCGGTCAGTTTCGTGCCATTGACCGGTGACGGCGGTTGAAACAGCGTCCCGGGCCGCGTTCAGCGTTTGCCGGTCACGTCATCTGTTTCTTCACTTGCACCAGCGGAGTTGTTAGCGGAAGTGCTATCGGCTGCGGTGATTGCGGCCTTGCCGCCGCTGTCATGCTTTCTGACAAAACTGGTCAGCCGGCTTAACCAGCTTTCACCGGACTGATCGGCAGCGTGGGCGAGTTCGGTGAGTATCGGATAGTCGATCTTTCCCGTGCCCAGCACCGGAAATTCGTGGGTAAACAAGACCTGTCTGGGAATCGTCATTTCACTGTACTTGTGTTTTTTGACATGTTCCTGGAACGCCTTGCGCGAGGTTTCCTCGAAGTCGGTGACGAGAATGATTTTTTCACCTTTTCTTTCATCGGGGAGGCTGACCGCTGCGTGATTGTGCTGTGGCCAGATCTGCATGGCAATATCCTCGACCGCGGTCAGGGAGATCATCTCGCCACCGATCTTGGCAAAACGCCTGGCACGGCCGAGGATGGTTATAAAGCCTTCGTCATCGATACTGGCGATATCACCGGTGTCATACCAGCCCTTGCCATGCGGTGTTTCGGGGAAGGAAATTCGACCATCGCCACCGTGTAACAGGTAACCGGGCATCACATTCGGGCCTTTTACGACCAGGCGTCCACCGGTATCGATACCTTCCACCGGATCGATTCGGCATTGCATGGCGGGCATGGCCCTGCCGACCGTGCCGAGCTTGTTCTGCATGGGGGTGTTGACTGAAATCACCGGGCTGGTTTCGGTGACTCCGTAACCCTGGTAGATGCGGATGCCGAATTTTTCCATCCAGATGCTCATGGTGTCCTGGTGCAGTTTTTCCGCTCCGGCGACAACATAGCGTGCTGATGAAAAATCAAACGGGTGAGCATAACGCGCATAGCCCTTGAAGAACGTGTTGCTGCCGAACAGGATGGTGGCCCCGAGTTCATAAAAATATTCCGGGATGACACGATAGTGCAGCGGCGTCGGGTAAAAGAATATTTTCGATCCGGCCAGCAATGGCATGATCATGCCGGCATTGAGGCCGAAGGAATGGAATGTAGGCAGGCATGAAAAAAGTGTATCGGAGACTCTGAAATCGATGTGACACTTGACCTGGGCATAATTGGAAAGGATGTTACTGTGGGTAAGCACAACGCCCTTGGGCACACCTTCCGATCCCGAGGTAAAAAGAATAACCGCCGGATCGTCCGCATCGATGTGCCTGGCGATTTTGCGAAAATGCCTGTCCGGCATTTTACTGCGAATGAATCCGGATAACTTCTTGCCGGGGCCCAGCCGTGCTTTCAGATCCTCGAGGTATATCAGGTTCAGCCTGGTTTCCAGCGTCTCGGCGACCTGCGCCAGGCCCGCATTGGCGATAAATTTTCTCGAAGTATAAACCGTGCGGATCTGTCCGGTTTCACAGGCACGCAGGATATTCTGCAAACCGGAACTGAAGTTCAGCATTGCCGGAACACGGCGCAGGTAATTCAACGCCAGAAACATGACCGGCATGGCGACGACATTCGGCAACATGACCCCGATATTCTCACCCTCGGCGGTGTCTTCCCGGATCAGTTGCGCCAGCACCAGGGCTTTTAACAATACTTGCTGATAGGTATGCGGTTCGCGGTTGATGTCCTCGACGATAACGGTGTTTTTGCCGAATTTCCTCCGTGCTTCGAGGAAGGCCGAAAAAATGTTGCTGCGATGGTTGTAGGCGCTGTAGATCAGCAGGTACATGATGTCCTGCATCTGCAGGGCTGCAGAGCGCCGGCGTGCATAGCCATGGACATCCGGGGCGATTTCGATTTTGCGCGGCGGCAGTACCGTCAGCGTGATTCGTGGAAACAGGACAATGCGGCCGCGGCCCTGCATGTAGGAAAACGGGCTGTACTGCGCACCCTCGATAGCGACGGGCAAGATGCTGGCACCGGACTTGTCGGCGATCAGTCCCGGTCCCTCATAGATTTTCATCAGGGCACCCGTGATGGTGATCCTGCCCTCGGGAAAGATGACCGCCCGGTTCCTGGAGTTGATGAAGCGGATCATGGATTTGATCGACAGCGGATTGGTCGGATCCATGATGAACAGATTGACGAATCTCAGGAACGGGCGAAAAGCCCTGCGGTTGGCGATCTGCGTATTGATGGCGAAGGTCGGCGTTTCCGGCAGCCACGCATAGAGCAGGACCCCATCGAGCAGCGAAGTGTGATTGGCGATGATCAGCACCTTGTCTCCGGCCTCGTGGTAATGCTCAAGACCGGTGACCCTGACGCCATAAAGCAGACGCAACAGGCCGCGCAAGCAGAGTTTGATGAATTTTTTGATCATGTATAAGGTTCTAGGTTCAACGTTCCAGGTTGCAGATATCAGATATCAGATTTCAGATATCAGATATCAGATATCAGATATAAGATTCAAAGTTTTAACCTGAAACCCGGAACCGTGAACCCCGAACGTTGAACGTTTTTACGCGCCGGTAGTGGCGGTATGGATGTCGATGTGTTGTCCCGGTTGCAAATGCCGGTTTCGGGGCAGGTTGTTCCACTTGCGCAACTCGGCAACGGAGACGCCGAATTTTCTGGCGATTAACCACAGGGAGTCGCCCTGCCGGACTTCGTAACGAACCATACCTTCGGTCTTGTTGACTGAACGGGCAGCGACGGGAATTATTTTGCCCTGGTCTTTATCAGTTTCGACCCAAATCTCGAGTTGCTGCCCCAGTGCCAGGAGGGTCCGGCTGCTGATACCGTTCCAGCGGCACAACTGGTCGACGCTGATGCCATAATGCCGGCCTATGTCCCAGAGTGTGTCACCACGCCTGACCGTGTAAACATATTTTCGGCCGTCTCCGGCGGGTTTCAAATCCCGGAAACGGCGTGCATCCAGGCTCATCGTGTAGTGACCTGGGGGTTTGCTGGACACCGGAATCAACAGCGACTTGCCGGCACGTATGCGGTTGCTGCGCAGGCGGTTGGTGTCTTTTAATGCCGTCACGCTGGTATTGTGACGAGCCGCAATACCTCCCAGGGTATCGCCACTGCGTATGGTGTATTGTTTCCAGCTGATACGTTCTTCGGCCGGCATGGAGTCAAGCCTGGTTCTGAAAGCATTTGCGGTACTCACCGGCAGTAGCAGCCGGTGCGGGCCGCCGGGGTCCGTGGCCCAGCGATTGAAGCCCGGGTTCAGGGTATAGATGGCATCCATGTCAAGGCCGCTGAGTTCGGCCACCCTGGCCAGGTCGATCTGGCCGTCCACGTCCACGACGGTGAAATAGGGTTCGTTGCTGACGGGTCTGATGCGGAGATTGTATTTTTGCGGGTTGGCGATGATTTCGGCAATGGCATGGAAGCTGGGCACATAATTCTCGGTCTCTCGATACAGGTCCAGCGACCAGAAATCCGTACCCCGTCCCTTGCCGATATTACGCTTGATGGCGCGTTCGATGTTGTATTCACCGGCATTGTAGGCCGCCAGCGTCAGTTCCCAGTCACCGTTAAAGCGTTTGTTCAACTCCTGCAGATAGCGAAGCGCCGCATCGGTGGCCGCCACGATGTCCCGGCGACCGTCATACCACCAGTTCTGTTTCAGACCGAACCGTTTGCCGGTGGCCGGTATGAATTGCCACAGGCCGGAGGCATGACTCGGCGAATTCGCGAACGGCTGATAGGCGCTTTCCACGATCGGTAACAGCGCGAGTTCCATGGGCAGACCCCGGCGTTTGATTTCAGTAACGATGTGGTAAAGATAGGGTTGTGCCCGATCCGAGACACGATCGAGATAATCCTGGTTGCGCGCAAACCAGGCCAGTTTTGCCTGTACCTTTTTATTATCCAGGTTTCGTTGCAGCGTCAGTTGCGAACGAATGAGCTGCCAGAGGTCATCGGGCTGACGATCATCGCTTGCCGGCGTTACCGCCGCGGTCTGATCCTCCTCTGTGCCCTGTCTGGCCGTGGCCGTGGCAGTGCGTGGCTGGATCAGTATGCTGCCGGGCGCGGGGGAGCGGGATTCCGCCTGTTGTGGTGATTGGTCGGTTTGCCTGACGGGAGTGAAATTACAGGCGGTTGTCAGTACAGTGAGGCAGACAACTGCTGGCAGACCGGATATTCGCATGCCGCAATGCTATGGATGCGCAGGCTTCAGGTCAAGCAAAACATGATGTTATACAGTTGTGGTGGAGGCAGGTGACGTTTTCATTACGCCCATTCGATTTTATACTGGGCTATAATCACATTGGCCGATACTGATGACTTCTCTGCAGGAACACACCTACACCCCCGCAAACCTGCTGCGACAAAAGTTGCAGCGCTGGTTCGAAACCGGTCTCGGCCAGGGTCTGCTGGCCCTGGAAAGACACTATCTGGGCACCATTCTCAATCGCCTGTTCGGTTACCACTTGTTGCAACTGGGGCGCCTGACCGACGTGGATCTGCTCGACAACAGCTGTATTGCCCACAAGGTAGTGCTGGATTTGTACCGGGACGATATCAGTGACGCACATAACCATGTACTGATCAGCAGCGACAGCCTGCCGATCGAGAGTGACAGTGTCGATGTTGTTGTGCTGCCGCACGTGCTGGAATTCGAGAGATCCCAGCATCAGATCCTGCGCGAGACAGGCCGGGTATTGATCGGCGAGGGGCATGTAGTGATTGCCGGCTTTAACCCCTGGAGTTTGTGGGGCCTGTGGCGTTTATTTCTGGCCTGGCGGGACGAACCTCCCTGGTGCGGCCGCTTTCTCGGTTTGCCCAGGCTCAAGGACTGGTTAACATTGCTCGATTTTGAAATTGTCCAGACCGAGCATTTTTATTTTCGACCGCCCATTCAACACCAACGCATAATGAAACGTCTTGAATTCATGGAAAAGCTGGGGCGATACGCCTGGGCGTTTCTGGGCGGCGCTTACATAGTAGTGGCCAAAAAGCGCGTCATTCCGCTGACACCGGTGAAAATGTCATGGCAGGCCCGGCGGCGCATGATCACATCGGGTTTGATTGAGCCCAGCGCGCGGTCCCGGCATGAGTGATGCCCGCGTAATCATGTTCACGGACGGCGCCTGTCGCGGCAATCCCGGTCCCGGCGGCTGGGGTGTGCTGCTGCAATACCGGGACAGGGAAAAGGAGCTGTACGGTGGTGAACCCGAGACGACCAATAACCGCATGGAGCTGACCGCCGCTATCAAGGGTCTTGAAGCCCTGAATAAATCCTGCCGGGTGCGTATAGTTACCGATTCCGAATACGTCAAAAACGGTATCAGCCAGTGGCTTGCCGACTGGAAAAAACGCGGCTGGAAAACCGCCGCCCGCAAACCTGTCAAGAACATCGATCTGTGGCAACGTCTGGATCAGGCTGTCCAGGATCACCAGGTGGAATGGTGCTGGGTCAAAGGACACAGCGGTGATCCCGGTAATGAACGTGCCGACGCCCTGGCCAACCGGGGTATCGACGAACTGGTGATATTGTGATGACGGTGCAGGAGATGAATTTGTGCGACAGGTAGTACTGGATACGGAAACCACCGGTCTGGAACCCACACAGGGCCACAGGATCATTGAAATCGGCGGTGTTGAATTGATCAATCGCCGCAAGACCGGCAATGTCTATCACCAGTACATCAATCCCGAGCGGGATGTGGAGGATGGAGCCTATGATGTGCATGGTATCAGCAATGAAACACTGGCGGACAAACCGGTGTTTGCCGACATCGCCCGGGAATTCATGGATTTTATCCGTGGCAGTGAACTGATCATCCACAACGCACCGTTCGACGTTGGTTTTATCAACGCCGAACTGGCCAACCTGGGAAAGTCCTGGGGACAGGTCAGCGACCATTGCCGCATCCTCGACACCCTGGTGCTGGCGCGGGAAAAACATCCCGGTCAGAAAAACAGTCTTGATGCCTTGTGCAAGCGTTATGAGGTGGATAATTCGCAACGGCAGTTGCACGGAGCGTTACTGGATGCCCAGATCCTCGTCGATGTCTACCTGTTGCTCACGGGCGGACAGACGCATCTGACCCTGGACCATGCCGGACCGGAGAGAGGTCAGTCGCTGGAAGCGGTTGAACTGCCGGCGAACCGGCCGCAATTGCGGGTGCTGTTACCCGCTGATGAAGAGGTTGAGTTTCATCGTCAACGGCTTGCCGATATCGCCGCGATTACCGGCAAGCCGACGATATGGGATGAACTGGAACTCGACTGAATAGCTGTTTAGAATTATAGATCAATCAAACTGCAGCGAAATCCGGAACAGTTATCTAGCTCTGCTCTACAGTGCCGGCAGCCGCCTGTGCCAGGCTTTGTAATTCACCTTTTTCAAACATTTCCATGGCGATATCGCAGCCACCGATGAGTTCCCCGTTGATGAATACCTGGGGGAAGGTCGGCCAGTTGGAAATGGTCGGCAGGGTCGAACGAACCTCGGGTTCGGCCAATATGTCGACGTAGGCGAATTCCACATTACAGGCCTTGAGGGCCTGGGATGTGCGCATGGAGAATCCGCACTGCGGGAAGTCCGGTGTACCTTTCATGAAAATGACGACCGGGTTTTCGGCAATGGTTTTCCTGATGTGTTCTTCAACGGTCATTCTGATAGTACCTCGCGAGTTGATTTGGTCTGCATTCTAGTCGCCAGCGCCGGGAATGCAAACAGCCTGAAAATAATTACACTGACCCGGCTTCGTCGGCTGATCCCCAGCCGCCGCCACCCGGCGACAGGATCGACAGCCGATCACCGGGCTGGGCCCTGAATGTGACCTTGGACGGCAGCGGTTGTTCATTGAGAAGATTGATCCCCGCCGCACCCTCTCCACCGCCGGCAAGCCCACGGGGCCGGTGCCGCCGGCGCTCGGTGAGCAGGCTGACACTGGTCTGTTCCAGAAATTCGTATTCACGCAACAGTCCGTCACCTCCCGGTCTGAGGCCCTTGCCGCCGGAATGGTGACGGATCTGATAGCGGAGCACCCTTAATGGATAGTGCATTTCCAGTATTTCAACGGGTGTATTGCTGGTGTTGGTCATATGGGTCTGGACCGCGTCGAGACCGCCGCCGCGAGGACCGCTGCCCATGCCACCCGCCAGGGTTTCGTAGTAATGCCAGTTCGCAGTCCCCATGGCCACGTTATTCATGGTGCCCTGGCTGTCAGCCGGGATCCGCTCCGGGATGGCGCCAGCCAGGGCGCCGAGAATGACATCGACAATACGACTGCTGGTTTCGACATTACCGGCGGCAACGGCGGCCGGTGGTCTGGCATTGACGAGGCAGCCATCCGGCGCCTCGATGGAGATGTTGCGAAAGGCACCGGCGCTGGCCGGGCTATTGGCCGGCATCAGGCAAAAGAAGCAGTAATACACCGCGGCCGCCGTGACCGACAGCGGGCAGTTGATATTGCCGGAAACCTGCATCGCGGTGCCATGGAAGTCGACGTTGACATGACCGGATTCAATTCGGATGGCAACCCTGATGGGAATATCCTCGGCACCCTGGCCGTCATCATCCATGCAGTCATTGCCGGTATAGGTACCGGCAGGGATCCCGGCGAGACCGGTATCGGCCATGCGTGCCGCGTAATCATTCAGTGCATGCAGTGCGTGTTTGTAGCGACGGGTTCCCAACTGTTCGACAAGTTCCTGCAGGCGCTGCAATCCGGTCGTGTTTGCGCTTGACTGGGCGTTCAGATCCGCTTCGGCCGAAACGTCCAGTGCCGAGCGCAGTCGCTTCCAGACGCTGTTGCAGGCGCGGTATGCCTTGATCAGATGGACGGGCTCGATGATCAGGCCTTCTTCTTCCAGCCTGGTGGCCACCGGCATGGAGCCGGGTGTGTCGGCACCGATATTGGCATGGTGTGCGCGGTTGGCCACGAAACCAATCCGGTCCTGGCCGTGGAAAACCGGACTGATAAGGGTGATATCCGGTAAATGTGTGCCGCCCAGGAACGGATCGTTCAATATGATGCAATCACCGGCCTGCCAGTCCATGCGCCGGACTATCGAACGCATGGCAAAAGCCATGCTGCCGAGATGAACCGGTATATGCGCGGCCTGTGCGCATAGCTGTCCCTGTTGATCAAATATGGCACAGGAAAAATCCAGCCGGTCACGGATGTTTGGCGAAAAGGCGGTATGGCGCAGTGTGGCCCCCATCTCGTCACAGATGGCCTGCATGCGGCTGCTGAAAAGACTGAGTTCGACTGCGTTCATGGGCTGCCCCGGGAGCGTCTGACGCTGCCGGTCCAGGGCACTCGGATGTGTGTCTGCGCTTGCGGGATTTCGATCACGTATTAAAGCCTAACATAAACCGGCATCTATGGATGTTTGCACTGATTTTCAATGACTTGGAATTGTCATATGACGCCTGTACTGCTGCCCCGGATTTGCTTTCCGCTACGGCCGTAGTTTCCCTGATGTGACGATTAACTTATAATCACCGGCTGACTCAGAAAATAATATTCAGCATATAGAGAGGTTATAGATGGAACACAAACTGCCCGATTTACCCTACGCCAAAGGCGCGCTTGCCCCGCATATTTCCGAGGAGACCCTGGAATACCATTATGGCAAGCATCATGCGACCTATGTGACCAAATTGAATGGTTTGATCCCGGGCACCGAATTTGAAAACGCCAGCCTGGAAGAAATCATTAAAAATGCACCGGCCGGTGGCGTTTTTAACAATGCGGCCCAGATCTGGAATCACACTTTTTACTGGAATTCACTCGCCCCCGGCGCCGGTGGCACGCCCGACGGCGATCTTGCCTCGGCTATCGAGAAAGCCTTCGGTTCCGTGGACGATTTCAAATCGAAATTCACGGATTCGGCCGTTAACAATTTCGGTTCCGGCTGGACCTGGTTGGTTAAAAACGGTAATGCGCTGGAAATCGTCAATACCAGTAATGCCGGCACGCCACTGACCGATGACAAGGTACCCTTGTTGACCTGTGACGTCTGGGAGCATGCTTATTACATTGACTACCGCAATGCCAGGCCGAAATACCTGGAAGCGTTCTGGGAACTCGTTAACTGGTCATTTGCCGCGCAAAACCTGGATCAATAACAAGACCAGCCAGATCTGACCGTCAGTTTCGCACGCGAATACCAACCGGAGTGGCAGCCCGATGAGGGCTGCCTTCTTTATTTATACGTGTGAAAAAATATCATGACTCATGCATTGATGAATAACTACGCGCCACTCGACAAGGCCTTCGTACGCGGTGAAGGTGTCTGGTTGTACGATACAGAAGGTCAGCGATACCTTGATGCGCTGGGTGGTATCGCGGTGTGTGTTCTTGGCCACTCGCATCCGGCGGTCAGTGCCGCGCTGGCTGATCAGTCGGCCACGCTGATTCATACATCCAACCTTTATCGCATCCCGCTACAGGAACAACTCGCTGCACGCCTGACGGCTCTGGCCGGAATGGACAAGGTGTTTTTCTGCAATTCCGGCGCCGAGGCCAACGAGGCTGCCATCAAGCTGGCGCGTTTGCATGCGACGAAAAAAAATATTTCGTCACCACAGATCATGGTCATGGAAGGCAGTTTTCACGGCCGTACCATGGCCACGTTGACCGCCACCGGCAACAGCAGGGTACAGCAGGGTTTTGCGCCGCTCATGCCGGGATTTACCCGCGTTCCCTATAATGACGTGGTGGCGATTCAGCATCGCCTGGAAACAGATCCGGACATCTGCGCCATACTGGTTGAACCGATCCAGGGTGAGGGCGGAATCGTCATCCCGGACAGCGGTTACCTCGCTGCTATACGGGAGATGTGTGATCAGCATGACTGCCTGATGATGCTGGATGAGATACAGACCGGGATGTGTCGCACCGGCAAATGGTTTGCCTTCCAGCACGAGAATATCCAGCCGGATGTCATGACGCTGGCCAAGGCGCTGGGCAATGGCGTGCCCATTGGCGCCTGCCTGGCGCGGGGGCAGGCAGCAGACCTGATGCAACCCGGCAGCCATGGATCCACATTCGGCGGGAATCCACTGGCGGCCAGGGCCGCACTCAGTGTGCTGGATGTGTTGCAGGAGATCCATGCCGAAAAGCGCGCCGGTGACTCGGGACGTTTGCTTTTGCAGGGTCTGGCCGAGGCACTTTCCGGGAACGTGGAGGTACGGCAAATCCGCGGCAAAGGACTCATGATCGGCATCGAACTCCACCGCGACTGTGCTGAACTGGTACAGAAAGCGCTGGATAAAAACGTATTGATTAACGTCACGGCGGGTAATGTCATTCGCCTTTTACCACCATTAATCATGGAGCCGGAACAACTGCGGCAAGTCATTACTGTCGTGACAGCAATCATTGAAGAATTTTCCGGGGGTGGAAAACAATGACAATCAGACATTTCCTGACGCTGAATGATTTCAGCCTGGATGAGCTGGTCGCCCTGGTCGAGCATGCCATCCGCCTGAAGCGGGATTTGAAACAGGGTAAAACCCGGCAGACACTGGCCGGCAAAACACTGGCCATGATTTTCGAGAAATCCTCGACCCGGACCCGGGTGTCTTTTGAAACGGCCATGAATCAGCTCGGCGGAATGGCCATTTTTCTCTCACCCCATGACACCCAGCTCGGTCGCGGAGAGCCGATGGAAGATACGGCCCGCGTGCTTTCGAAAATGGTGGATGCGGTCATGGTGCGTACCTTCGAGCACGATAAACTGGTGCGCTTTGCCGGTCATGCCGATATCCCGGTCATCAACGGCTTGTCGGATTCCTATCATCCCTGTCAGTTGCTCGCCGATATCCAGACCTACATGGAATACCGTGGCAGTCTGACCGGATGTACTGTCGCCTGGCTGGGTGACGGTAACAATATGTGTCACTCGTACATCAATGCCGCGCATTTACTGGGGTTTCGCATTAACGTGGCATGCCCGGATCAATACCGCCCGGATCCCGGGGCCGTTGATCTGGATCGGGATAATGTTCTTATCACCTCCGACCCCGAGGCGGCTGTTTCCGGCGCCGACCTCGTGGTGACCGATGTCTGGGCGAGTATGGGGCAGGAGGCCGAGGAAGCTGATCGCCGTGCGATATTTGCGCCGTACCAGGCCAGTCAACGGCTGATGTCCCTGGCGGACAAGGATGCACTGTTCATGCATTGTCTGCCGGCTCATCGTGGCGATGAGGTAGCCGCCGGGGTGATAGACGGGCCGCAAAGTGTGGTCTGGGAAGAAGCGGGCAACCGCCTGCACGCACAGAAGGCGTTGCTGGAATTTTTGCTGATTAATGGTGAATGGTGAATGGGGAATAGGGAATAGTGAATGGTGGTTGGATTACAATACGAGATACTATTTACCAATCACCAATCACTATTCACCAAAAAACAGTCACACACATCCATGCATTTCCTCATAAGTAACGACGACGGCTACCAGGCCACGGGCCTGGTTAAATTGCATGCGGCCCTGGAATCCCTGGGCAGGGTGTCCGTGGTTGCTCCGGATCGCGACCGCAGCGGCGCCAGCAACTCCCTGACACTCGATGCACCGTTACGTGCCGATACAGCCGAAAACGGCTTTATTTTCGTTAATGGCACGCCCACGGACTGCGTGCACCTGGCCATTACCGGTCTGCTCGATGATGAACCGGATATGGTTATCAGCGGTATCAATGCCGGGGCCAACCTGGGCGATGATGTGCTTTATTCCGGGACCGTCGCTGCGGCCATGGAGGGGCGCTTCCTGGGACGCCCGGCCATGGCGCTGTCACTGATGGGTGATGAGCATTTCGATACGGCCGTCCATGTTGCCCTGTCATTGATCCAGCGACTGGAGAATCCCGCAATTGACACCAAGTTGCTATTGAACATCAATATTCCGGATGTGCCCCTGGAACAACTTGATGGCATTGAAATCACCCGTCTGGGCAATCGCCACAAGTCACAACCGGCCATTTGCAGCAAGGATCCGCGCGGTCGGGTTATATACTGGGTCGGACCGGTCGGCGCCGAGCAGGATGCCGGTCCGGGTACGGATTTTTATGCAGTCAACCATAACCGTGTTTCGGTTACACCGATGCAGGTGGATTTGACAGCTCACTCAACACTGGATAATTTGAATCAATGGGCGCTGGAGTTAGGTAATGAATTCTGATTTGCAGGGTATCGGGATGACATCGCAACGCGCCCGCAACCGTCTTGTGGACAAGCTGCGGGATATGGGCATACGTTCCGAACGTGTACTCGAAATCATTGCCGGGACCCCGAGACATATTTTTGTTGATGAAGCCCTGGCCAGCCGCGCTTATGAAAATACGGCCCTGCCCATCGGTTACAATCAGACCATATCCCAACCCTATATAGTCGCCAGGATGACAGAAGCACTGCTCACGGATAATGGACTGAAGAAAGTGCTGGAAGTAGGTACCGGTTGCGGTTACCAGACTGCTATTCTCGCGCAGCTGGCGGAAAAAGTTTACAGCATTGAACGTATCGAGGCCCTGCAGGCACGGGCGCGTGAATCGCTGCGCAGCCTTAAACTCAATAATATACGCTTCCGTCATGGCGACGGTAATCTGGGCTGGCCACATTATGCACCGTACGACGGTATCATTGTTACCGCCGCACCGGCCGGTGTGCCCGGTGCTCTCATGGATCAACTGGCAGATAACGGACGTATGGTGATCCCGGTAGGCCTGACCGGCGAACAGAAACTGTTGCTGATCACACGTACCGCGCAGGGTTTCGAGGAACAAAGCCTTGACTGGGTCAGTTTCGTGCCGATGGTGGAAGGCGTTGGGTAATCATGTATTTCGCGGATGTTCATACGCTGAAGGGTCTGCGCCGGTATATTTACATTTCATGGATGGATTCCGGAAACAGCATTAATTTCAGGAGTCGTATTATTGCTGCGCATCATCGGCTATTCAGCCAATGTTTTTGCCCGCACAAAAACATCCTCTCCAGAGTATTAGACACATATCATAGCTGGCAGTCATTGCCGTTGCTGTTATTGCTGGCGTCGTGCGCATCAACAGGAACAGCACCCGTGGTCAATCGTGTCCCTGACAGTGAGCCAACGACCACAGTCAGGGCAGTTCAACCCGAGCCGGTTCGCAAAGCTTCGGCATCGCAATCCGCATCCGGCCGGCAGCACCAGGGGTATCATGTCGTGGCCAGTGGAGAAACACTGTATTCCATCGCCTGGAATTACGGCTTTGATTACCGGAATGTCGCCACGTGGAATGGCATCACCACACCGTATACGATTTATCCGGGACAGGTTATTCGCCTGAAGCCGCCACCGGAACCGGCAACCGCGGTGGTACAGCCGGGCCCCGTTATCAGCAGGCAACCGGGGCCGATCGTGGATAACGCTCCCGCAGCCGTGAAACCATCTTCACCACAGCCCGTAGAGGCAGTTGTAGATAATAAAACACTGAAAGGCGGGGCCGTTGGACAAACGGATCAATTGGCCTGGCACTGGCCGGTGCAAGGTGAAATTATGCGTTCCGGTTCTCTCACCTCCAAAAAAGGTGTGGATATTGCCGGCCGATTGGGACAAGATATCAAGGCGGCTGCACAGGGAGATGTCGTTTACAGTGGTAGTGGGCTGTTAGGATACGGTAGACTGATTATTATCAAACATAACGAAACTTTCCTGAGCGCCTATGCGCACAACAGTGAATTACTGGTCAAGGAAGGCGACTCTGTCAGCACCGGACAGGTCATTGCCAGAATGGGAACGAACAGTTCCGGTCAGGCCCAACTTCATTTTGAAATCCGGAAAAATGGTAAATCAGTGAATCCGCTGACATTGTTGCCCAGGTCCTGATAATTACCCGCGTCTGATGTCATGACACAAACTTCCAGTAACAAACCCACCGAACCCAAAGAACCTGTCGAAGAACTGACTGAAGATCCGGATATTCCGGACGATCTGGAAGTGGATGATCTGCCGGATGATGACGATGCCGGTGAACTGGTTTCCGGTGATGAGGTGGAAAAAGAACCGGAACCCGTCATCACCCTGGAAAACCGTGCGCTCTCCCAGGGTGATATGGATGCAACCCGGATATATCTCAGCGAAATCGGATTCTCACCCTTACTGACAGCCGAGGAAGAGGTCTACTTTGCACGCAGGACGCAGCAGGGCGATGAAGCGGCACGTAAACGCATGATCGAAAGCAACCTGCGCCTGGTCGTAAAGATTGCGCGACGTTATATGAACCGGGGGCTGGCATTACTGGACCTGATTGAAGAGGGGAATCTCGGTTTGATACGCGCTGTCGAGAAATTTGATCCGGAACGCGGTTTCCGGTTTTCCACCTATGCGACATGGTGGATCAGACAGACCATCGAGCGCGCCCTGATGAATCAGACACGCACCGTGCGTTTACCGATACATGTGGTCAAGGAGATCAATATTTATCTGCGGGCAGCCAGTAAACTGGCACAGCGACTCGACCGCGAACCCACGCCCGAAGACGTTGCGGAAATGCTCGACAAGCCTATTGAAGAGGTTAAACGCATGCTTGGACTCAATGAGCGGATATCATCTGTTGATTCGCCCAGTATCTACGGATCCGAGAAATCACTGCTGGATACCATTCCCGATGAGCAAAATACCGATCCCTCACTGTTGTTGCAAAATAGCGACGTCAAAAAGCACATAGACACCTGGTTATCACAACTCAGCGAGAAACAGTGTGCGGTCGTCGAGCGGCGTTTTGGTCTGCACGGTCGTGAAGTTTCGACACTGGAAGAGATTGGTAACGAACTGGGAGTGACCCGTGAACGGGTACGGCAGATCCAGCTTGAGGCTATTCGCCGTTTACGACAGATCCTCCAGCGTGAGGGATTTTCAGTCGATGCATTGTTTACCGAAGGCTGATACTGTCGAAATCATGACAGTAGCAGCGCCACGGCCACATTACGTTCTTCACTGATGAGAATGTTATAGCTACGAATGGCGGCACCGTTATACATAAACTCAAATCCGATATTTTTACCCTGTATATATGCACACAGTTCCATATCGGGGATGACAAGATTTTTGCCGGTACCGAAAAGTATGATTTCAGGTCCCAGGCTGATAACCGGATCAAAATCGCTGCAGGCCACAGTACCGTCCGCATATGTCTTCCATGAATAAAGAATTTTGTCAGCGGTGATGACACAGCTGCTTCGTATGTATTCATCCCGGACGATGATATGGTCATCTGCATACGCAGATATCCTGTTTTTATCATGCAGTCCTGATTCGAGTTCAATCTTCATAATCTCATTCAAAAACTATGGGAATTCTCAGTTTGGACACTTTTTTCATTATAACAGATAGGGGAAAATATTATGAAAATCATACTCTTGGGACCACCGGGGGCAGGCAAGGGCACACAGGCCGGTTTCATAAGTGAGAACTTCAACATACCACAAATCTCCACCGGCGACATGTTGCGCGCCGCTGTCAAGGCCGGCACACCGCTGGGCCTTGAAGCCAGAAAAATAATGGATGCCGGCGAACTTGTTTCGGATGAGTTGATACTGAACCTGGTGAGGGAGCGCATTACCAGGGATGATTGCAGAAATGGTTACCTGTTCGATGGATTTCCCAGAACCATCGCCCAGGCGGATGGCATGAAAGAAAATAACATCGATATCGACTATGTGGTGGAGCTGGTGGTTCCCGACGAGGATATTATCAAGCGCATGAGTGGCCGCAGAGTTCATCTGGAATCCGGACGCACCTATCATATCGAATTCAATCCGCCGCGAGAGGAAGGCAAGGATGACATCACCGGTGAACCGCTTGTGCAGCGGGATGATGACAGTGAGGAAACAGTGAGGAATCGACTCAATGTCTATCATGATCAGACCCGGCCTCTTGTCGATTACTATCAACAATGGTCCAGAGAGGATGAGGAGAATGCGCCGCGCTATCTGCGCGTTGATGGTGTTGGTGACGTTGAGACTATAAAAAAAGCCGTATTTTCAGGTCTTGAACAATATTCCTGAGTGGAAATATTCAGGTGCTTGAGCGTATTGGAAGACGGGATCTGTGTCTGGAAAATGTTTCGGATGATATTAAAAAGGATCGAATTGCAGCAGTTTTCTTTCACTTGAACCCGATGATTTGCGACATGTTTGTTTCATGACTTTCTTTCCGGTTGTTGCAAATAACTAACATTAATCGTTTTTTTTTAAAAATATATAGAAAAAATGAAAAACATAACTATAATATTTGCGAGTTTATCGATCTGTAATAAACGTAAACTCATGTCAAATTCATCATTGATTCTCAGGGGAGTCTAAGATTATGGCAAGAGCAAGTAAGAAAACAGCAAAGAAGCGTAGTACGAAAAAGAAGACGGCGACTAGAAGGAAAGCGCCGGCACGCAAGAAGGTAGCAAAGAAAACTGCCAGGAAAAAAGTAGCCAAGAGAAAGACCAAGAAGAAGGCTGCCAAGAAAAAAGCGAAAAAGAAAGTCGCCAAGAAAAAGGCGAAGAAAAAGTCTACCAGGAAAAAAGCACCGGCACGCAAGAAGGCCACCCGGCGCAGGAGATAGAAGCAAGGTGTTCCGAGGTGGCGCCACCGGCGTCACCTGAACATTGCTTTACAGGCTGCGGGACAAGACATCGAATCCGCTGCTTGCTATACATTGAAAATGCCCCATCATACCGGGGCATTTTTTTTTAGTATTCGGAAGTCTCTGCAGGTATGAAAAAATCTCGTCTTAAAGGCAAAACCAGACAGAAAAAATCACAGAAATTCAGTCGGTTATACGTCCACGCATTTCTCGTTAGCGCAGTTGTATTTATCGGTTTTGCTGCTTACCTGGGTTACCTGGATCAACAGATACAGGCAAAATTCAGTGGAACTCCCTGGTCTGTTCCCGCGCGGGTTTACGGCCGTCCGGTCGAGATATATATCGGCAAGCCACTCGCCTCTGAGACCCTGCAAACCATCCTTACAGGTGTCGGTTACCAGCGCGGGAACCCTGACCAGGGGCCTGGCCACTATAACCGAACAGTTGACACAGTCACGATTCACACCCGTGATTATTCCTTCTGGGATGGCCATGTTGCGGCACAGAAAATTACAGTTGTGATTGCATCCGGCAAGGTATCCCGAATCACTGTGCAGGATACCGGCAGGAGCCTGGCCTATTTCCGGCTGGAACCCCGGCTTATTGGCAAGATTTATCCGCTTCATAATGAAGACAGGATACTCGTACCCTACGACCAGGTTCCGCAGAGCCTGGTTGATGCCTTGATTGCGGTTGAGGATCGTCGTTTTTTTTCCCATGCCGGAATTGATCCGAGGGGAATTGCTCGCGCGTTTATCGCGAATTTCAGATCGGGCGAATTTGTGCAGGGCGGGAGCACTCTGACCCAGCAATTGGTCAAGAATTTTTTTCTGAGCCCTGAACGAACCATTCGGCGAAAATTGAACGAAATGGTCATGGCCATGTTGATTGAGATCAGATACAGCAAGGCAGAGATACTTGCGGCCTATATCAATGAAGTCTATCTCGGTCAGGACGGCGCAAAAGGTATTCACGGTTTTGGAACTGCGGCGGAATTCTATTTCCGCAGACCGCTACAGGAACTGACAACAGCACAACTGGCGCTGCTGGCCGGGCTGGTCAAGGGTGCTTCTTTTTACAACCCGGTCAGGAATCCGCAGCGGGCACTGCAACGGCGTAATCTGGTTCTGGATGAAATGCATGAAATCGGATTTCTGGATGACCGGGAACTGGCAGCGGCACAGACAGAGACACTTGGGGTTGATACAAAAAACCGCATCAGCCATAACAGCACGGGCGCTTTTCTTGACCTGGTGAAAAATCGCTTACTGCAGACCTACCAACTCAAGGATCTGCAAAACGAAGGACTGCGTATATTTACGACACTGGATCCCCTGGTCCAGAAGCAGCTGCAAGGCAGTGTACAAAAAAGACTGCAAATCCTCGAACGATCATCGAATAAACATACACGTGATCTGCAGGCGGCAGCGATAATCAGTTCTGCCGATACCGGTGAGGTTCTGGCACTCACGGGTAGCCGCCGTTCTGCCGCCGGTTCGTTTAACCGGGCACTTAACAGTCGTCGCCCCATAGGCTCGCTGATCAAACCATTTGTGTACCTGGCCGCGATATCTTCATCTCACGGGTATCATCCCCACACTTATATTGATGACCGGGAAATCGGGATTGAATTGAAACAAGGGGAGATCTGGCGGCCCGGGAACTACAGTGGTGAAAGTCACGGACGGGTAACATTACTGGAGGCCCTGGCCAGGTCTTACAATCTGGCAACTGTTAACCTGGGTATGGAAATCGGCCTTGATCAGGTAGCCGGATTATTGCGACAGATCGGACTGGAGCGTCCATTCAATCGCTATCCATCGTTGTTGCTCGGCGCCATCGAGTTAACACCGGTTGAAGTTACGCAACTCTACCAGGTGCTGGCCAGTGGCGGTTTTCGTACACCGCTGACGGTGATAAGCGAAGTTTTGACACGTAACGGCAAGCCCTTGCAACGATCGCAAATCCATATACAACAGGTGGTCAAGCCCCGGCATGTGGCCGTGATCAATTCCATGCTAACAACCGTGGTTGAATCCGGCACCGCACGCGCACTCAAGGCCACTTTTCCCGGTACCGTTATTGCCGGCAAGACAGGTACCACCAATGATTTGCGTGACAGCTGGTTTGCGGGTTTCGGTGCTGATTACCTGGGTGTGGTCTGGGTGGGCAAGGACGATAACAGTGCCACCGGGCTGACCGGTGCCAGTGGAGCCATGCAGATCTGGGGTGATATTATGAAGTCTGTCGGCCCCGGTTCCCTCACATCCCTGTCCGTTGAGGGGACCCGCAGGGTCCGTGTCCGTGATTTCGAGGGTAACTGCCATAATGATCATACCATTGTATTTCCTGATAACGCTGCGCCGGAACCGGGTCTGATTTGTGAATAAATTGCCGTCCGGACTTCTGCCGTTCATAACGCTGACTGCTCTGCTGGCATTGTCAGCGTGTGCCGGTGTCGACACTACCCGGGCGCCAGTGGAAGATCACAGCCGGGCACAGACTCCCGATACGGCTGAGCCTGACGAGGCAACAGCAGTGGCTCCTGTTCCTGTATCGATGGATCCTGTTCCCGGGGAACATCCGGTGCAGGCAGATGACAATCAGATGCCGGCCGGCCCCGTTGAACCGGTGGTTCTCGCTGCGCTTGATGAAGCAGAAACCCTGGCCGCCCGTGGTGATAACTCCAGGGCCATGGCGAGCCTTGAGCGTGGTATTCGAATCAAACCCAAGGATCCATGGTTATGGCACCAGTTGAGTGTATTGAAACTTCGTTCAGGACAGTGGCTTGACGCTATAGCGATGGCCGGTAAATCAAACAGTCTGGCGGGTGATAACCGGCAATTATTATCGGGCAACTGGATGGTGATTGCCGAGGCAAGAGAGGCGAGGGGTGAGCTGACCGAGGCTGAAGCTGCGCGACAAAAGGCCGAAGCCTATGCCTCTAACCGGGATTACACCGAATAATACAAACCTGACGCTGTTAATCGGCGGGCGGCAAGGCCCTGCCGCTACGCTTTTCCAGTTCGATCAGCTCTTCAAGTACGGTTTTGCGTTCCCTGCCGGCGGAAAAAATATGATCCGGTTTTTTTTCCTCAACCGGCGTTGCTGCCAGGGGATCAATCGCCGCTGAGTCAGCATCCATGATCTCTTCAGCAGCGGATATTTCCCTGCTTTCCCGCCGTAATCGCTCAAGCATGCGGGCATGTTGATAGACAATGGAATTCGGATTATGACTGTTTTTGAGTACACCGTTCTCTGTATACCCGGCTTCCGGAACGATGGAAATGTGACGTTCTGTTGCGTCATCCTTGACCACGTTGAAACGGATGGACTCCTCTGCGTGCACTGTTGTGACTGCTGCAAGCAGGACTGTGCCCGTACCCCGGATCAGGCGGGACAGAAGCCGTTGTTCGTGGTTGTTCATTGATTCGATATCCCGATCATGTGATTTGCATTCTGACCTTAATGATTGAATTCCATTCTATCATTTCCATCCACGCGGTATAAGTCATCGACCGGGAACCATCAAATGCCGGGCCATTGTCGAGCGGATCTGTTCTGCTATTCAGTTGATCCGGTTGACGCCGGATTACACAGGCGGGCCGTGGTTTAAATAGTATTCAACAACAGCTGTTCAGCGGCTGTTGCCGGTTTCCTATCACGCCTTGCTGATAGCGGACAGCTAAATTGACGGCTTCCATGCCGTAGTGGGCGTCAAACTGGCATGAAACTTGACTGTATCTACATTGAACCGGTCAATTGCTGCCCGGATTTCCCCGGCGGCACCTGGCCGCTATCAGACAATGGGCATTGTATGAAAAACAAATCACTCTGGTATCTGAATCGAAACGGTACGGTCAAGGGCCCGTTTCCATCGCGTGTGATTGGCGAATATCTGTTGCTTGGCAGGATTCACGACACCGACCTCGTCTCCAGGGACAAGGAGGACTGGCAGCCGCTGAATGAGCATGCAGACCTGTATCCGCCGGTTATGCAGGATACACCCGTAGATAACGCCAGGCTGCTTGAAGAGCAACTGAAAGTGGATGAACGTACAGGGCAGCGGCGTTCGCAGGGACGTCCGGGTATGGCCGAAGAGCGGCGCCGGGCCCGCGATCGCCGGATGGATGAAAATCCGGAGTTCCCACTGTATCGAAGACAACGGGCACATGTTCTCAGCAGTATTTACACGCGGGAATCCGTACCCGGAAAGAGCCGGGCAATGATCTACCTGGTAACTTTGAGCATCCTGTTGATCATGGGTGGTTTGATACTGAACCCGGGAGAAAAGGAAAACGGCGCGCAATGTTACCAGCCACCGCGACCGGGGATCGACTGGAGTTATTGTAAATTGCAAGGGATTGACCTTGGCAATCAGGATATGACCGGGGCCGTGTTGCGTGATGCCCGGCTTGACCAGGCCACCTTGCTGGGCACTAATTTCAAACAGTCAAAGCTGGATTACGCGGTTGTGTTCAAGGCTAATGCCGGTTTCGCGGATTTTACCGATGCCAGTCTCAAGGGGATTGATTTTCGCGAAGCGGATCTGAGTTATGCAAATTTTACCAATGCCGATCTCTCTTACGCTGACTTGAGCGGCGCTGTCATCGGCGGGGCCAATTTCACCGACACGCGGCTGGATAATGCAATCTGGTTTGACGGTGAAACCTGTTTACGCGGGTCGGTTGGAGAGTGCCTGGTCAGATAGGCAATCATCGTTAGACGAGTGCAGTTCATAACACACGGTCCATCCGGTCATTTACAAGCATCGATAACGCGGGGATTATTCTGTAATTGTCACTGCTGTATAGGTCCAGGCCCGTTGCGGTACTTCTTCCTGCAGCAGGCCCGCTTTCAGTTTTAACTGGCTAAGAAATTCGACCGGCGAGGCCAGGTTCTCCCAGACTGCAGGTAAAAACGTGGCTTGCCGCGCGTCTTTTTCGATGAAGAGCCCGTGATGACCGGGCCGAAGTGCCCTGACGAGGTCATCTTCATCGACGAAATCCAGTGGCTGCATGGGCGTGAGAATGGATACGGACACGGTCAAACTGTCCAGCTCGGGGCGGCTGACCGGAGAGAATCTGGGATCCCTGAAAGCTGCCGCGTAAGCGTGTTCAGCGACACTGCGCAGCAGGGGATTATCGGCTTCAACACAGCCTATACAACCACGCAGATGCGGTCCGCATTTCAGGGTGACAAAGTTCCCTCTGGCCGCCTGCAAAACTTCATCAACCGTTTCCGGCAAACTCAGTGAGCGATTGCCGTAGTTTACGGAGGCCTCCACGGTTGTCCGGGCAACTTCAATAATCTGGCGTTGTTGCTGTTTTGTGTAGCTTCCGTTCAATAAAGACCCCAGGCGCCATAACCGACGACACGTTGACGATCACCGGCGGTATCGCCGGAGTTTTTCAGGTCATAATTGATGATTTGCAGTTTTTTCCTGCGCGCCAGTGTCAGCAGGCCGTTCAGCGGTTTGCATCCGCAGGCCTGTTCCGGGCCGATTTGGCTGGACAGATTTTCAATCGCACGTGCCGTTTCCTCATCGATAGCCCTGGCCGTATCGTAGTCATGAAAATGACTGAGATCCGTGCTGATGACGATCAGGGTTTCATCACTCCCCCAGATCAGGTCCAGCGCATCGGCCACGGTTTCCGGGTCGGCCTCGCCCACGAGCATCGGGACCAGTTTAAAATGACTGAAAAGTCTTTGTAAAAACGGCAGATGCACCTCCAGACTGTGTTCGTATTCGTGTGCGGCATCATTGAAGCGGACCTGGGGCAGTTCCAGCAGTCGGTCAATGGACTCGTTATCTACCGGAATCGTGCCCAGGGGTGAGGCAAACTCGCCAGCGCTGCTTGCCGCCAGGCCCTGCACATACACACGATGAGCCGGCCCCAGCAGAACCACGCGGGAAATCCGCTTATCGAGTCCCGCCAGATGCGAGTAGCCGCTGGCAGCGACAGCACCCGAATAGATATAGCCGGCATGGGGTACGATGATGGCCTTGGGCGTCTTCCCCTGTGCGGGCGGCGTCAGCAGCTTCTCGACCAGGGCTGCCAACTCGCCGGCGTCACCGGGATAAAAATACCCATTTACAGCGGCCGGCCGCCGACCGCTGAGACTGTGATGTTGTGAGACTGATGACATATCATTAAAAAAATTTCATACCTGTTCAGGGTTAACCGGAGATTCATGGCATCCCTGACATCCTGCCCTTGCGGATATATATGGGCTATATTTCCAAATACCAGTGACTGACGGGAATTCCTGCGCATGACCCTGGATACTGTATTTTATTTATCTCTAACCATCTGAAATTAAATGAATAATAAAATTTACATCAGTGGGTTATCGATGCGGTGGTTGATTTCGGTAAATCGACCCGAATATATAAAGTATAGAACGTATGGAAAATGACATGGCAACATCCTCTGCACAAATCAGCGGCGTCGCGACCCGGTACTGGCATCAACTTGATGATGGCAGGATACAGTGCGACGTGTGTCCGCGCGCCTGTAAATTACATGAAGGGCAGCGGGGGCTGTGCTTTGTACGGGCATGCCGGGATGACGCCATTGTTCTCACTACTTATGGACGTTCCAGCGGTTTTTGTGTCGATCCGATTGAAAAAAAACCCTTGAATCATTTTCTGCCGGGAACCTCCGTACTGTCATTCGGCACCGCCGGCTGTAATCTGGCCTGTAAATTCTGTCAGAACTGGGATATCAGCAAATCCCGTGAGTGGGATACGCTCGCCGACCAGGCCACTCCCGGGCAACTGGCCGAGGCCGCCCTGGCCAGCGGCAGTCAAAGTATTGCCTTTACCTATAATGACCCGGTCATATTCATGGAATATGCCATGGATGCGGCGGATGCCTGCCGCGAAAAGGGCATTCATACCGTGGCGGTGACCGCGGGCTATATGTGCGATGATCCGAGAAGGGAGTTTTATCAACATATAGACGCCGCCAATGTTGATCTGAAGGCATTCACGGAACGTTTTTACCACAAGATCACGGGTGCCCACCTGCAGCCGGTGCTGGAGACGTTGCAATATATCAGGCATGAAACCGACGTCTGGCTGGAGATCACCACCCTGCTGATTCCCGGTGAGAATGATTCCGACGAGGAACTCAACAATATGACATCATGGGTGGTGGAAAACCTGGGCGCTGATGTGCCGATGCACTTCACCGCCTTTCACCCGGACTGGAAAATGCTGGATTATCCACATACGCCGGCATCGACCCTGGCGAGAGCCCGGGACATCGCCATGAACAACGGCGTTCATTTCGCCTATACCGGCAATGTGCACGACCGGCAGGGTGGCAGCACCTGGTGCCATGGCTGTGGTGAATTGCTGATTGAGCGTGACTGGTATCATCTGCTTAAATGGCAACTGGATGAATCCGGACGCTGCCTGAACTGTCAAACGCTGTGTCCCGGAGTATTCGCCGCGGCGCCCGGAGACTGGCAGGGAAAGCGCCAGCGCGTCGTAATACGATGAACCAGTGATTAATTCATTAATAATGAATGCCCCGGCGAATCAATTGTCTGGTTCGTCTTGAAAAAGCGGTAACCAGACTGTAGTATTCGCCGACTCTGATGCGGGGTGACGGCTCGTCGGGCTCCCCGGCATCGATAAGGTCCGAAGGTCGCGGTTGCGACCCGGGATACAAAGAGATAGAAACAGGAACAATTGCGGGGTGGAGCAGTCTGGCAGCTCGTCGGGCTCCCCGGCATCGATAAGGTCCGAAGGTCGCGGTTGCGACCCGGGATACAAAGAGATAGAAACAGGAACAATTGCGGGGTGGAGCAGTCTGGCAGCTCGTCGGGCTCATAACCCGAAGGTCGCAGGTTCAAATCCTGCCCCCGCTACCAATACTCAGGTGTATGTGACGGGCTATTCGCGCGTCACGTGCATACAGAGGGCCAGGGTCGCAGTAATTCCGAGAGGCGCGACCAATGCCAGACTCAAGGCCCGTAACGGGCTTTTTTTATAGGTATTATTCATACTTCACGGACCATCTGGCGGAGTAGCGCCCGGATGACTATACTGGATAGACATAGAGTTGATGATATTTTCGTGGCAGTCCGGGTTGGCTGGAAATGACCGGGAGCGGATGAATCAACGGATTCTGGAAGTGGGCCTAGTGCCCACTTTTTGTTTTCAGTGACATGTATCGATCAAGTCAGGAATTAACCGCATTGCTTGAGCCCGTTGTGACCGGCCTGGGTTACGAGCTTTGGGGGGTTGAATTATTAACTCCGGCGTCTGGCTTGACGTTGCGGGTGTATATAGACAAGGCCGGTGATGACGGTATTGACGTGGATGATTGCCAGCGGGTCAGTCACCAGGTCGCCGGTGTGCTGGATGTGGAAGACCCTATCAAGGGTCATTATATGCTGGAAGTATCATCACCCGGACTGGATCGCCTGCTATTCACCGGGCCCCAGTTTCAGCGTTACCTGGGCGAAACGATCAAGGTGCGTATGCATGGCAAGGTCGAAGGGCGCCGCCGCTTCCAGGGAACCCTGGTGTCTGTCGATTCATCATCCATAGCCATCGAGGACGATCAGCAGCGTTACCGGTTGCCCCTGGCTGATATTGAAAGGGCCAGGCTGGTTGCGGATTTTCGGTAAGTAATCCGTATATCGATAGTTGTCACGCAGAATTGCGGGGCTTTTTAACCTAACAGAGACGTGCGTTTATGAACAAAGAAATTCTGACCGTGGTGGATGTTGTCTCCAATGAAAAAGGAGTCAGCAAGGAAATTATATTCGAGGCCATAGAGGCCGCCCTGGCCAGCGCCACGAAAAAACGTAACCGGGAGGATATCGAGGCCCGCGTCGCCGTTGATCGTAAAACCGGTGACTACGATACGTTCAGACGCTGGGAGGTGCTGGATGATGCAGAGGAAATCGAATTTCCATCGCGCCAGATCGGCCTGTCCGAGGCACAGGAAAAACAGGCCGATATAGAGGTGGGTGGATTTATCGAGGAACCCATGGAATCGGTGGATTTTGGTCGGATTGCCGCGCAAACGGCCAAGCAGGTGATTGTACAGAAAGTCCGCGAGGCGGAACGCCAGCAGGTGGTGGAAGCCTACGAGAACCAGGTCAATACCATGGTCAGCGGTGTGGTCAAAAGGGCTGAACGGGGTAATGTGATCCTCGATCTCGGTAACAACGCCGAAGCCTTCATACCCCGGGAGAAAATGATCCCGCGTGAAATTGTCCGTGCCGGTGACCGCCTGCGGGGCTTCCTGGAGGAAGTACGTACCGAAACCCGCGGACCCCAGTTGTTTCTCAGCCGGACCACGCCGAAACTGCTGATTGAACTTTTCAAACTTGAAGTTCCGGAGATCAATGACGGTCTCATAGAAATCCTCAACGCCGCCCGGGATCCGGGATCGCGCGCCAAGATTTCGGTCAAGGCCAACGACCCGCGTATTGATCCCATCGGTGCCTGTGTCGGTATGCGCGGTTCCCGCGTCCAGGCGGTATCCAACGAACTTGCCGGTGAGCGCGTTGACATTATTCTCTGGGATGAAAATCCGGCCCAATTCGTCATTAACGCCATGGCGCCGGCGGAAGTCGTCTCCATCACCGTGGATGAGGACGCCCATAGCATGGACATCGCGGTGGAAGAAGAAAACCTGTCCCAGGCGATCGGCCGTGGCGGCCAGAACATTCGACTGGCCAGTGAGCTGTCGCAATGGGAACTGAACGTGATGTCAACCCAGCAGGCGGAAGAAAAGAGTGAAGTGGAATCCCAGGAACTGATAAAGATGTTCATGGAAAACCTGGTGGTGGATGAGGAAGTCGCTTCCATCCTGGTTCAGGAAGGGTTTTCCAGTGTCGAGGAAGTCGCCTACGTTCCCGAGCAGGAAATGCTGGATATAGAGGAATTCGATGATGAACTGGTGGCCGAACTCCGTGGGCGGGCCAAGGATATTATGCTCACCCGGGCCATTGTCAGCGAGGAAAAGCTGGGTAATACCGAACCCGCCGAGGATCTCCTGAACATGGAAGGCATGAACAACGCCCTGGCCTATGAACTGGCCAGTCGCGGCATCGTCACCATGGAAGACCTGGCGGAACTGTCCGTGGATGAACTCCAGGAAATCGAGGCCATGGATGAAGAGGTGGCCGCCAAACTGATCATGACAGCACGAATCCCGTGGTTTGAAAACGATCCAAGCAGCAGCGAGGAAAAGGCCGATGCCTGAAGTAACCGTCAAACAATTTTCAGAAACCGTGGGTATCCCGGTTGAGCGGCTCATAGAGCAACTCAAGGAGGCCGGCCTGCCCGAGAAAGCTGAAAACGATCCCATCAGCGAAAATGAGAAATCGGAACTGCTCGGCCATCTGCGCAAAAAACACGGCAAGGATGATAGCGGGGAACCACGAAAAATAACCCTGAAACGTAAAAGCCAGAGTGAGATCCGGGTACCGGTTACCTCCGCCGGACGGAAGATCCGTACCAAGACGGTCAACGTCGAATTCCGCAAAAAACGCACTTATATGAAGCGCAGCGCCATCGAGGAAGAAAACGCGGCACTGCAGGCCGAGGAAGACAAGCGTCAGGCTGCCATAGAGGCGGAACGGCAAGCCGCCGAGGAAGCGGCTCGCAAGGCCGAGGAAGAGCGTCTCGCCGCCGAACAGGCCGCAGCCGAGGCAGCCGCAGCGGCCGAGCGTGAGAAATCCCTTGAGGCCAACACGGAAGAAGTGGTTAGCCGGGCGTCCGAAGAGGCATCACCGGAGGAAACCAGTGTACCACCCACAGTTGCCGACCAACCCGTGCCGGCTCAACCCGCCGCCGAAGCGGAAAAATCCGGCAAGGATAAAAAGGACAAGAAGGACCGGCGTGGCGGCAGGGACAGCCGCCAGGAACTGCATGTGGCAACGGATAAATCCGGACGCCGCAAGCGGCGACAGAAGCCGAAGACTACCGTCACGCAGAGTCAACACAACAAGCAACATGGCTTTGCCATGCCGACGGCGCCCATCGTCCGTGAAGTGGAGATACCGGAAAGTATTTCCGTCGGTGATCTTGCCCAGAAAATGTCGGTCAAGGCCCCGGAAGTCATCAAGCTGCTGATGGGTCTCGGCACCATGGCCACCATCAACCAGATCATCGATCAGGAAACCGCCGCCGTGGTGGTCGAAGAGATGGGGCATAAAGCCAAACTGATGAAAGAAAACGCCATCGAGGAGGAATTGTTGCAGGCCGCCGAAGAGCAGGGCGAAAAACAGCCTCGCGCCCCGGTCGTGACCATCATGGGTCACGTGGATCACGGCAAGACTTCATTGCTGGATTACATCCGCAGCACCAAGGTTGCGGCCGGCGAGGCCGGTGGTATTACCCAGCACATCGGCGCCTACAATGTTGAAACCAGTCGCGGCAGTATCACATTCCTGGATACACCGGGCCATGCGGCATTCACGGCCATGCGGGCACGCGGAGCCAAGGTCACCGATATTGTGGTACTGGTAGTAGCGGCGGATGACGGTGTCATGCCGCAGACGGAAGAGGCGGTCAACCACGCCAAGGCGGCCGGCGTACCGCTGATCATCGCCGTCAACAAGATAGATAGAGAAGACGCGGATCCCGACCGTATCAAACAGGAGTTGTCCAAGTTTGATGTTATTTCCGAGGACTGGGGTGGTGACACCATCTTCGTACCGGTATCGGCTATCACCGGACAGGGTATCAACGAATTGCTGGAAAGCATTTCGCTGCAGGCGGAACTGCTTGAACTGAGCGCCAACGCCAGCGGTCCGGCCTCCGGTGCGGTCATTGAGTCACGTCTTGACAAGGGCCGTGGTCCTGTAGCCACACTGCTGGTCCAGAACGGCCAGTTGCATAAGGGCGACGTGATCCTGAGTGGTCACGAATATGGCCGTGTTCGCGCCATGTTGAACGATATGGGCAAGGAAATTGAAACAGCGGGTCCTTCAACCCCGGTTGAAGTTCTCGGACTGTCCGGAACGCCCACGGCCGGTGATGAAATGGTCGTGGTTCCCGATGAGAAAAAAGCCCGGGAAATTGCCCTGTTCCGCCAGGGCAAATACCGCGAAACCAAGCTGGCAAAGCAACACGCGAACAAGCTCGAAGATCTCATGTCGCAAATGGGCGAGGGCGAAGGTGCCAATCTCAACCTGATCATCAAGGCCGACGTACAGGGCTCCGCCGAGGCCCTGTCCGATGCCATGCAGAAGCTGTCAACCGATGAGGTCAAGGTCACTGTGATCAACTCCGGCGTCGGCGGTATTACCGAGTCCGATATCAACCTGGCCATGGCTTCGAATGGATTTGTCATCGGCTTTAACGTGCGCGCCGATGCCTCGGCCCGCAAGCTGGTCGATGAAGAAGGCGTGGATATGCGCTATTACAGCGTCATCTACGACGTGGTCGATGACGTCAAGGCAGCAATCAATGGCTTGCTGGAACCGGAAATTCGCGAGCAAATCCTCGGCATTGCCGAAGTGCGGGAGGTCTTCCGCTCACCGAAATTCGGTGATGTCGCCGGCTGTATGGTGTCCAGTGGTGTAGTAAAGCGCAACAATCCCATCCGCGTCCTGCGTGACAATGTAGTGGTTTACGAGGGCGAACTGGAATCATTGCGGCGGTTCAAGGACGATGTCAACGAAGTGAAGTCCGGTATGGAATGTGGCATTGGCGTAAAAAATTACAATGATGTCAAACCCGGCGATCAGATCGAGGTATTCGAACGTGTCAAGGTTGAACGCACCATCCAGTAATCGCCGTTCATGACCAGGGAATTCCCGCGCAGTCAGCGTGTGGCCCAGCAGATCCAGCGTGAACTGGCCATGTACCTGGAAAAAAACCGTATATGCGGCGCCAGTGGTATGCTGACCGTATCTTCTGTCAAAGTCAGTCCCGACCTCAGGCAGGCCACGGTACTGGTTACCCTGCTGGGCGGGGAGAACGGCAGCCAGGCGCTGGTTGAACAACTGAATACCGATGCCTATGTTTATCAAAAGCACCTGGCCGGCGTGCTGCGGCTGCGGGTAACGCCCAGGCTGCATTTCGAATACGACAGCCATCTTGAACGCGCCCATCGCATCACTGATTTGATCGATAACCTGGATCGCTCCTCGGACTGAATCGGCTCATGGGGCGCAGGCGCAATGCAAAAGGCCGCAAGGTCGATGGAATTCTGGTTTTGAACAAACCGGCCGGCATTACCTCGAACGAGGCCCTGCAGAAAGTCAAACGTCTGTTTCATGCACAAAAAGCCGGTCATACCGGCAGCCTCGATAAACTGGCGCATGGCGTATTGCCGCTGTGTTTTGGCGAGGCCACAAAGATGTCCGGTTTCCTGCTCGATTCGGACAAGGCCTACCACACGGTGTGCCGGCTTGGCATATCCACGACCACCGGCGATGCTGCCGGTGAGGTGACCAATGAACAGCCGGTACCGGCTATCCGTGCGAACGAACTGGAAACGATTCTGGACCGGTTCCGCGGCGATATAATGCAAATTCCCCCGATGCATTCGGCGCTGAAGTACAAAGGTGAGCGTCTGTATAAACTGGCCTATCAGGGTATCGAGGTGGAGCGTGAAGCCAGACCGGTAACCATCCATGAACTCAGTTTGCTGCGGCTTGAAAATGATATCCTGGAAATTTTTGTTCGTTGTACCAAGGGCACCTACATACGCACGCTGGTCGAGGACATCGGCCATGCCATCGGCTGTGGCGCCCATGTCAGCGATTTAATGCGCACGGCGGCCGGTCCGTTCAGGGATACGGACATGCATGACCTTGATGAACTTGAGTCACTGGCCGGGCTGGGGCTGGAAGCGCTCGATGCCTTGCTGCTGCCTGCCGAGCGGGCGGTTGCAACCATGCCGGAACTGACATTGATCGACAGCGTTGCCTACTACCTTCTGCAGGGTCAGGCCGTGCAGGTGCCCGGGGCGCCTGTTGCCGGTTATGTACGGCTTTTTCACGAGGATGGCCGGTTTCTGGGTCTGGGAGAAATTCTCGATGACGGCCGGGTTGCGCCGCGACGGATGTTGAGAGCCTGATGAATGCGTATCCGTACCGCATTTTTCTTGTTCATGCTGAAACTGGCGGGTACAATACGCGCCGTCAATGATGAGAGACGAATTGGAGTAGAAAATTAATGACCTTAAGTGCTCAACAAAAATCAGAAATTGTCCAGGAATATCAAAGATCTAGTGATGACACGGGTTCGCCCGAAGTCCAGGTCGCGCTGTTAACCGCCCGTATCACCGATCTGTCCGGACACTTCAAGGAAAACACCAAGGACCATCACTCCCGTCAGGGCTTGCTGCGAATGGTCAATCAGCGCCGCAGTCTGCTGGACTATCTCAAGCTGAAAGACATCAATCGTTACCGCGAACTCATCACGCGGCTGGGGCTGCGCAAATAATACGCCATGAGCGCCTCGTTCCGGTCCATTCCACCGAACGCCAAGCAAACCAGTAGTTGAAACGATGCGGTACCCGCGCCACCGTCGCGGGTACCGGAGCAGACATTCCATATACTCATATCCAGGTAAATCAATATGAACGTAGTACGAAAAGAATTCGAATTCGGCAACCGCAGGGTTACTCTCGAAACCGGCCGCATAGCCCGGCAGGCCAGCGGCGCTGTCGTGGCCAGTATGGGTGATACAGTGGTGCTGGTGACCTGTGTGGCTAAAAAAGATGCCGATCCCGGCCGTGACTTTTTCCCTTTGACGGTGGACTACCAGGAAAAGACCTACGCGGCGGGCAAGATCCCGGGCGGCTTTTTCAAGCGCGAAGGGCGCCCCAGCGAAAAAGAAACCCTGACCTGCCGCCTCATCGATCGTCCCCTCCGCCCCCTGTTCCCCAAAGAATTCAAAAACGAAGTACAAATCATCGCGACCGTGCTGTCCCTGGATTCCGAAGTGGACCCGGACATCGTTGCCATGATTGGCGCCTCCGCCGCAATTGCCATATCCGGCGTGCCTTTCAACGGGCCCATAGGCGCGGCCAGGGTCGGCTACAAGGACGGTAATTACATACTCAATCCATCCTTCAGCGATCTGGAGGAATCAGAACTCGACCTGGTGGTGGCCGGAACCCGTTCATCGGTGCTGATGGTGGAGTCCGAAGCCAGGCAGTTGCCCGAGGATGTCATGCTCGGAGCTGTCATGTATGGCCATGAACAAATGCAGACTGTCATTGATAACATCATCGCCCTGGCCGAGGAAAACGGCACTCAATCCTGGGACTGGCAGCCGCCGGAAAAGGACACCGCTCTGGAAGAAGCGGTTTCCACCCAATGTGCCGATTTATTGCGCGAGGCTTACAGCATTCGCGACAAGCTGAATCGCCGTGACCGCCTCGATGAAATTCGCAAGGCAGTGATCGAGAGCCTGTGCGAGGTCGACGAACCCAAATGGACCAAGGCACAGGTGGCGGACGCCATTGGCAGTCTGGAAAGCAGCCTGGTGCGCAGCGGCATTCTGGCCGGAGAACCGCGTATTGACGGACGTGACACCAGGCAGATTCGACAGATCGATATTGAAGTCGGCATATTGCCGCGAACCCACGGTTCTGCGCTGTTTACCCGCGGTGAAACCCAGGCGATTGTGGTCACCTCGCTGGGCACCGATCGCGATGCACAGATTATTGACGCCATCGAGGGCTCACGCCGTGAACCGTTTATGCTGCATTATAATTTCCCGCCGTTCTGTGTCGGTGAAACCGGTCGCGTCGGTACGCCGAAGCGCCGTGAAATCGGCCATGGTCGCCTGGCCAAACGCGGCATTCTGGGTGTCATGCCGAACATGGAAACTTTCCCGTATTCCATCCGGGTAGTTTCAGAAGTAACAGAATCCAATGGTTCGAGTTCCATGGCCACCGTCTGTGGTACCAGTTTGTCATTGATGGACGCCGGTGTGGCAATCGAGGCACCCGTGGCCGGAATTGCCATGGGCCTGATCAAGGAAAGTGATAATTTTGTCGTGCTTTCCGACATCATGGGTGACGAGGATCATCTCGGCGACATGGACTTCAAGGTGGCCGGTACGGACAAGGGTGTCAATGCCCTGCAAATGGACATCAAGATTGACGGCATTACCCGTGAAATCATGGAAGTGGCGCTGGAACAGGCAAAAGAAGGCCGCCTGCATATTCTCGAGAAAATGAACGTGGTGATCAGCAAGCCCCGCGTGGAAATGTCCGAATACGCGCCCCGCATTACCACGATTAAAATCCACCCTGACAAGATACGCGATGTGATCGGCAAGGGTGGCGCCACCATCCGTTCGATTACGGAAGAGACCGGTACGACCATTGATATCGATGATGACGGTACGGTCAAGGTGGCAGCGATTGACAAGGCGGCCGGGGATGAAGCCATACGCCGTATCGAGCAGCTGACGGCCGACATTGAAGTCGGCAAGGTGTACGAAGGCCGCGTTGCCAAACTCATGGACTTCGGCGCTTTTGTGAACATACTGCCGGGCAAGGACGGGCTGGTGCATATATCCCAGATATCCGATGAGCGCGTTGAGCAGGTCAGTGACAAGCTGACAGAAGGTGAATTCGTCAAGGTCAAGGTCCTTGAAGTGGACAAGCAGGGCCGGGTGCGACTGAGTATGAAGGCGGTCAACGAATAGTACACCGTCCTGGAAATGCCGGGTCAACTGCATGTCCGGTGCCTGTGTTTTGCAAAAACCCCGATTCGGGGTTTTTTGCGTTTAACGCTATAGACCCTAACGTTGCATAAATTTTTGGCGCAGGACCGCTTCGCTCCTTCTATAGCAGCATTATCAGTGCCGTGCTCGCTTTTTCCAATC
>DGNS01000005.1:44287-464923 GCA_002389045.1 Thiotrichaceae bacterium UBA4486
CAAAAATTTATGCAACGTTAGGGTAGACAATGGCAGCACATCACAACCCGGTGCGACGGTAGTTTCCGAATGCCTGAAACACCGTCTGATGAAGATCTGATGATGAGCTACCGTAGAGGCGATGCGGCAGCGTTTGCCGAGCTTTACCGACGCAACAAGGACGGTCTGTTTCGCTTCATCCTCAGGCAATGTCAGTCCCGGGCCATTGCCGAGGAGTTATTCCAGGATGTATGGATGAAGCTGATCAGGGCAAGACACCGCTACCGGCCGTCCGCCGGTTTCAGGACGTATTTGTTCGGGATTGCGCGGCACCGCCTTATCGATCACTATCGTCAGGCCGGTCGTACAGTGACCTCAGTGGCTGTCAATGACGGACAGCACGTCGTTGAGCAAGCGGCGCCGGTGCAGCAGCAGCCGGATCACCAGGCGCAGATGCAGGAAACCCTGTCGGCCCTGGTACAGGCCGTGGAGGCATTGCCGCCGGAACAACGCGAGGTTTTTCTGCTCCGCGAGGAGGCCGGTCTGTCGGTAGATGACATTGCCAGGGTTGTAGAGATTAACGCCGAGGCCGCGAAAAGTCGCCTGCGCTATGCTCTGAAGAAAATTCGTTCCGCCATGGTGAGCAAGCTTGAACACTAGAAATCACGACCTTGATAATGGTGAATTCGCGGACGAGAGTCGCGAAATTTCCAGCGCCTATGCCCGGGAATCCCGTGAACAGCCAACAGAGCATATTGATGAGGTCATACTGGCCGCCAGTCGCAAGGCTGCGGGATCAAGGCCGGGTTTCGCCTGCGTTCCTTTCAGTACGTCCTGGCAGGGACCGGTGTCGATTGCCGCGGTCCTGGTGCTGTCCGTGGGCCTGGTTATTACACTCCAGCAATACTCCGGTGAGGGTGGTCCGGTTGATAAACCCGCAACGCTGTACGATTCGGACGCTGGTGTTACAGAATCGATTACAGCGTCCTCATCCGGATCGATAACATCGGAAATGCTGGCTGAATCTCCGGCGACTGGTCCAGCCATGCCTGAAACACAAATCAACGCTGGGCCGGATACGACCAGGGTGATTTCACAGCAGTCCGAGCCGGTGTCTGATACGTCAATCGTGCAAACAATGGGGGAGGAAGTAGAGTTCCTGCAGGAAGATATTGCCGGACTGCAACGCAACCGGCAGGAACTGGAACGTGAAAGATTGTTACTGAAGCGTGAAATTGCCAGGGTAGAAGCCCGGCAAAAAGTATTGCGGGAAGAAATCTATGCATCCGTGACTATCGAGGGCACGCGAGCGCAGATGTCATGGCTGACACACATACGCAATCTCCGTGTGAACGGTGCGGATGCTCTGGCCCGTTCCAACCTTCGCGACTTCAATGCTGAATACCCGGATTATCCACGTTACTTGCTGGAAGACTTATTAACACCTGAATTCGTTTATCGGGTCCTTGAAGGCAATCCGGATGCTCAATGATCCATTCGCACTTGCAACAGCTTTGTTGTAGGATTCGCTTTTTTAACGTGATATCAATCATATGCGTCTTAAAGGTAAGGAATTTTTTAAGTGGAATCAGAAGGCGATTACCCTGCTGGGCATGTCCGGCGTGGGGAAAACGCGCCTTGCCTGCCTGTTACGCAATCACAACTGGTTCCATTTCTCCGGCGATTATCGTATTGGTACGCGTTATCTGGACGAGCCTATCCTGGATAATATCAAGCAACAGGCCATGCAGGTGCCGTTTCTGTGCGAGTTGCTTCGATCGGACTCCATCCACATTGAAAATAACCTGAGTGTCGATAATCTGAAGCCGGTGTCGAGTTTCCTGGGGAAACTGGGCAATCCGGAATACGGCGGTATCGGGCTTAAGGAATTCAAGCGGCGCCAGTTGCTGCACAGGGAAGCCGAGATCGCCGCCATGAAAGACGTGCCGGAATTCATCGGCAAGGCCAGGACCATCTATGGTTACGATCACTTCGTAAACGATGCCGGCGGCAGCCTGTGCGAACTGGATGACAACGAGGTTCTGGAAGTGCTGGCCGAACATACACTGATCCTTTATATCAAGGCGACGGATCAGGATGAGCTCGATCTCATGCATCGCGCCGAAACCGATCCGAAACCGCTGTATTACCGGGATGATTTTCTGGAAGAACAGCTGGAGATCTATATGCAGGCAAGGAAGTTCCGTTTTTCTGCGCAAATCAATCCTGACGAATTCGTACGCTGGGTTTTTCCGCGCTTGTTTCGCGCCCGCATACCGCGTTATGAACACATTGCCGGCGAATACGGCTATACCATTTCGTCAGAATCCATCGCCAATATACGTTCCGAGATGGAATTCCTGGATCTGATTTATAATACCCTGGAAACACAGGACTGAAGCCATGCCGCTGGTTGCCAACACTGACCTGCCAAGCTTTGAACGTTTGCGCAATGAGGGTGAAACGGTCATCCCCGAACAGGAAGCCCTGCACCAGGATATCCGAGAATTACACATCGGTTTGTTAAACATGATGCCCGACAAGGCTCTGGCCGCCACGGAACGCCAGTTTTTCCGCCTGGTCGGTGAGAGCAACCAGATTGCCCAGTTCTATGTACATCCGTTTACCCTGGACGGATTGCAGCGCAGCCCCGAGGGGCAGGCTTATGTCGACCGCTATTATGAAAAATTTTCCGATGTTCGTGATGCCGGTCTGGATGCCCTGATCATCACCGGAGCCAATGTCGTCGGGCGGGAACTATCGGTACAGCCGTTCTGGAAACCGTTGATCGAAATTATCGACTGGGCCTATGACAATGTAACATCCACCTTATGTTCCTGTCTGGCCACCCATGCGGTGTTGCAGTTTCGCTTTGGCGTGAATCGCCGGGCCCTGCCGGAGAAACGCTGGGGTGTTTTTACGCATAACGTTGTCGACAAATACCATCCCCTGACCACAGGTATGAACACCGTGTTTGACGTACCGCATTCACGATTTAACCAGATTGATAATATCCAGTTCCGAGAAGCGGAACTCAAGGTCCTGGTGGAGAGTGATGTGGCCGGGGTGCACCTTGCGGTCAGCAACGACGGGCTGAGGCTGGTTTTTTTCCAGGGACATCCGGAATATGATGTCATCAGCCTGATGAAGGAATACAAACGTGAAGTCGGTCGCTTTATTGATGGTGAACGTGACGACTACCCGGTATTTCCGGAAAATTATTTTGACGATCAATCAAGTGCCATTCTCGAAGAATACCGTGACCGCGTGGAACGGGCCCGCTCCGGGAATCATCCTGTGGAAGAATTTCCGGAGGATTTGATTGTCCCCCGCTTGCAGAACACCTGGCATGACAGTGCCGAGGCGGTCATCAATAACTGGATAGGCAAGGTCTACCAGACCACGCATGCGGACAGGCGCTTGCCATTTCGTGACGGCGTCGATCCGTCAGACCCTCTCGCCAGTTCCTGACCCGGAATAGCCAGCCGCTCCAGACCCTCAACAATTCCGGGAGTTCGAGTTTGAATGGACTGGAACATCCCGAATGACGAATTTGTCAGACAGTAATTGGTGCCGGATGAGGGACTCGACAATTTCGTCGGGAACGAAATTGGGAAAACCATCAGGTTTTCCCGCAGGGCCCATGCCAGGGAAGGCATGGGTCAGCTCTCGACCCTCAACAATTCCGGGAGTTCGAGTTTGAATGGACTGGAACATCCCGAATGACGAATTTGTCAGACAGTAATTGGTGCCGGATGAGGGACTCGAACTCTCGACCTACCGCTTACAAGGCGGGTGCTCTACCAACTGAGCTAATCCGGCAGTGAAAACAGTCTCATGACCTGATCATCAAGGCGCGAATTTATACACAGGTTGATTCCCTGATGCAAGGTATTGACAAGGGCTATGCTGCAAAACAGACAGTGACAGTCGATGATATGTGCCGTTCAGATGATTCACAATATAACAGCTTAATACTCATATTATTCAAGAGGTTCGAATAAATCCGGATTGATCATTCCATAATGCGCCAGCCAGGGTGATTGTCTGTAAAATTCCTGCGACAGTATGCAAATACAACTTTTATTATTTCATCGAGGTGCTCAAAGCCCGGTGCGCCAATTGATTAAACTTTCATGTGAGTGATCGAAAGAGGCCGATGACTGTCTTCAGATTCACCGTTGATTTCATTAGTTTACTGAGGTTTTACCTGTTAATCATGGGAATGAACCGGTTTATGGTACTGCGCTGTGATTATCACGATTTGTACAAAAATTATCAATTTAATCAATAAGTTAAATGTGTCGAAAAATTTTACATGACAAGATTTATTTTCCGGCAATGATTCTGTAGCTATCTGATTGTAAAATCTAGGTTTTTAATATGAATTAGAGGAATAATCAGGTCTTCAAATGTTGTAAGTGTCTTTTAATAGCGTCGAAAAGCTTTACATATTTTGAATATGCTAAACGTTATGTAATTCATATTATTGATTTAAAAGTATAAATTATAATGGCAGGATAATTGCATTATTAATATTGCGAAGTTTTTAAAAATCAATAACCCAAGGTTTAAAAGTAAAAGTGGCAAAATTCATCAGGTTGGCAACCGGTTTTTTCCTGGCAGGGCTTTCGGGCCTTGCGTACGGCATACCTGCGCTGCAATTGAATATCGAGGGTGGTTTTTATGATACCACAGATGAAACCATCGTCACGGCTGACGACGTTTTCACCCTGGATGCATTTGCATGGGCCAATAAATTCAGTATTGATGACGATCAGCCGGTCTATCTGGCAGTGGCCATTACCCCGAAGCAGGAAAATAATCTGCCCGATATCGGCAGCTTTGTCATCGATGGCACTTCCTATTCAATTTCTGACCTGATTTTCGGGACCCCACCGATAGAAAACGGTGAGGCTATCTTCGACGGCGGGGACCTGGGACAACACGGTATTTTTGACACCTATTTCCTGGAACTCGAATTCTTCTTTGATGCTGCAATGACTGTTGCTGCCTTCAACACACAGGATGATGCCGGCAAGATACCGACACCGGCGACCGGTGACCCGAAAGATCTCATGTACATGGCCCAGTTCGAAATTGATACCAGCGGATTACTGGAAGGGTTTGAATTGCATTTTGATCTCTACAACACCCATGTTAAGAACAGCAAGAATTGCACCAGTGTGGATGACTGTGATTTTGATATTGATGATTTCGCGCCCTTCTCCCATGATGCCGGCACAGTCAGCGTACCGGAACCTCATAATCTTGCCCTGTTGGGCATGGGATTATTGATACTCGGCAGCGTATCACTGAAAAGGCGATCAGCGTATAGTGTACAATGAGCGGAAATGGTACTACTTTATTATTCAAGCCACTTCCGGACCCGTCTAGATATAAATACTGACAATCAAGCTCTACGAAAGCAGTTTTAAAAGTTAACAAATTATCTATCTGGCGCTTTCCTCGTAACCCGCCTCATCCAGGGTTTTATCCAGGGCTTCCGGATCATAGCCGCTCAGCGGTTTCTCATTGATAACAACGGTTGGTACGCTTAACTTGCCGGCCACTTTGACCAGTTCGTCCTGCAGCTCCGGGTTATCCCGGACATTCTTTTCTTCCAGTTCCAGACCTTTTTCACTGAAATAGTTACGGATTTCATTACAGCCACGGCACTTGGGAACGAAGTAAAAAGCCACGTTGATTTCAGGTTTTTCCTTTTCTTTTGTACTCTTTTCCTCAACGATGGTAGTACCGTCCGGGCATTTATCAGCAAATGATACCCGGCCATGTTCATCCTCACACTTGAAGATTTTCATGGCCGATACCTGGGGAGAAAGGACCAGCAGACCGGCTATAACGAGATAAGGGGTGAAATTTTTCATTGCGAGCTTTTCCTGAAAAGTATGATATATCTCTATGAAATAATGAATAATTTAATCTAGAATACAAATTATAGTAACAAATCGGTTATCTGCCCATGAAAATTCGGACAATGTTGACACAGTACCCTGTTTGCAACCCGCTATTGCCCGGTTTGATAGCGTTTGCCCTGTGTTTGCCCGCGAGCGCCGCCATGTACAAATGGGTTGATGAAGACGGCAATGTCCATTATACGGAGACGAAGCCGGAAGGTGATATTGACGCCGAAGTGATCAGACCGCAGTCAAAAGCGGATAACACGGAACTGGAAAGAGAACGATCCGACCGCCTGGCGCGGGAAAAGGCCTACGAGGAGTACCGCAAGGAAAAGGAGAAAGAGCAGGAAGCGATTGCCAAACAGGAGGCCCTGCGGGAAAAAAACTGCAAGCAGTCAAAAGAACTGTTGGAGAAACTCAAAAGTCTACGCCGATTCAGAATCAAGGATGAGGAGGGCAATCCCAAGTGGGCTTCCAACGAAGAACACCAGGCCACCATCGATCGGGTTCAGCAAAACGTCAACGAGTTTTGTAAATAATAATCAGCAGGTCTGGTTCACGGACTCCGGCTCCTGTTACCAGCAATCTCTCACCGCCTGTTGCACCGAAGCACTGGCATTATTGGAGCAACTGGCTCCGGCCTTGATACATTTAACCCCGGTTGAGTTAATCGTCAATGCGCCGCACTCGGTGTCACTTGCCTGGTCGCCTGTTGGTGTTGCCTGCAGTGTAAAGGCAGTCGATGAGACTGCGGGCATGGTGATGTTATAGAATGTAGTGGTACCTTCCTTGGGTGATTTATTGTAGGGAAGAGACACAGCAGTACCCCCGGTATCCTGATCGTAGCGGCCGTTCTCCGTAAAAAACCGTTCCATGTACTGGGCAAGTTCCAGCAGGTTCGCGCCTGCATCCACCCTTCGCGCCTTGGTGATATATTGTTTATAGGCCGGATACCCCACAGCCATCAGGATGGCGGCGATGGTCAGGACAATCATCAACTCTATCAGGGTAAATCCCCGTGATTTATGTATCGTTTTTTTCATTGATCTAACGCCTCTTATCGAAGTTGACGCCACGATTGTCTGCCCACAGTTATGGCACCCGTGGCTTCAAGTGTCGTGGTAATCTCACCACTGATGCCGGAAGTCAGCTTGTATTCCTGGCTGGCGTCATCGGCCGTAATGACTGCCGGTGAGGCCAGGGTAGCCGGAATGTAGATACCGGAGCCCGGCACCTGCGTTCCACCGTATGTTACAAAATCATCGGCATCAATGACACCATCATTGTTGAAATCAAAGACCGAGTTTTCCAGCCGGGCGCCGGAAACGGCATCAATTTCCATAATGGTGGCATCGCCGCCTTCTTCGCAGGCCCCGGAAGGAATAAACGTGGTAAAGATCACCCGGCCGAATCGCGCCAGCGGGTTGGCGATGACCCGTTCGGCCTCGGAACCGTTGATGGGTGATATCAAATCCAGATACCAGCCTTTCTTGGTGGAATAGTTGACCGTGTTATCGGATACGATTCTGGCGCGGTTGACCACCTCGTTATCATCATCAAGCACATCCACCTCGTCCAGTATCTCCTGCTCAACCAGATCGGTGCGGCCGGTGCCAATGGGTGTCGGGTTGCCGGTACTCTGGTTCGGGTCATGAATCCCGTAGAAAGTCTGTGTCTGCGGGTCATTCGGAATGGTGTTGTCGCCATTTTCGAGGTACTTGCCGGTGCCGAACAGGACCATGAAGCCGCCGTCCGGATGGTTCACAGCGACAGGACGGGTAGTGATAGGCTGGACAGTGTCATCAGCTGTCGTGTTGGTCGTGCCGTTGTCGTCCGTGGCTGTATACAGGGGCTCCGGCGTATTGCCCTGTTTGAAGGTGCTGCCCCAGTTGCTGGCATTGCCGGTCATGTCGAACTTCCAGATGTTGCCCTGGAGATCTCCGGCATAAATGATATCCACGATTCGATCATTATTGGAATCCAGCAGGAAGGGCTGGGCCAGGCCGTTGGGTGAGGCGCCGCTGCCGACTTCCGTATCGATGATTTTGATGACTGAGCCGTCCGTTGCGTTGAGAATGAATAACCGGGCGGTCTGGCTGGCGCTGTTGTAGCCATTGCCGAATATCACACCCCAGTCGCCATTGTTCAGTTTGGCGATGACCGGTGAATGCAATACATGGCCCAGCTCCGCACTGTCGTTACTGTCAAATTCCCACATGACATCCGAGGCAGTGAAATTTTCAGGATCGGAGATATCCAGCGCAAACAGTCCGCGGCCACCATAACCCAGGTGTGCGACCAGCATGGTGGTCCAGGCACCGTTGATAAAGGCATCGGAAGAATGCGGCGTACCGTCCACGAAGAATCTGTGGCTGTAGTTAATGTCGGCAAGTTCCGGCAGGTCACCGTGTATCATGCTGGGTACATAGGCAAATATTTCCTTGCCCGCGGTTGAAGGCACGGTATCCGTGGAATCGATAAAGGCATGCAGCATACCGTCATTGGCGCCGGCAATTACGATACTGAAGCGTTCGCCATTAGCACCTGTAAAGGTTGCTCCCTTGGAAGCAACATAGGCCGGATAGGTGCTGGATTCCGTCGCATCCGGCAAAAAGTCATAACCGAAATCCTGGTTGCTGATGGAAATCGGTGAAGCATTGACGATGTCTCCCAATACTACGCTGCGATCGCGGAAGAAGCCGCCGTTTTGTTGCTCGTTGGATTGATCACCACGGATATAGTTAATCAACGTGCCGCTACCAACTGCAGTGACGAGATCCGCATCGGTATCATCGAAAGAGATGGCCGTGTCCACGCCGGTTTTTTGCACCGTGGTGAAGATATTCCGGTCGCCGGGGGCGGGCAGGGCATCGGTTGCGGCCCAGGCTTCCGAGTCAATAGTGGCATCGGGATTGAGAGTAAAGGCTCTTAATTCACCACTCCAGTCAGTGGTATTGAACGTGGCCTGGTAGAGCCTGGAATTGGTGCGCAGTACCGTTGAGTTGATGGCGACTGAAGAGGCCGAGGCGCCAATCAGCTCGGTTATACGGGTGAAGGCATTTTCAAGTTGTTGCTTGAGTTTGCCGGCGTTGGTGACCAGGAAATAACTGTCCGGTATGCCATCGCCATCCTCGTCCCACTCCGAAGCAAGGTCGGGAATATCGTTGTCATTTTGGTCCACAAAACTGCCCCACTTGGCGGCGTACCAGAGCGGATCCTTGAGGAGTGTGGCGCCACCGGCCGAACCGGGGGTGAAGGTTCTGGATGTGGACAAGGGCAGGGCGCCGGCTACATTAGGGGTATCGAGAAAATAATCCCGATCGCTACCGGCGCCGGTATCGGTATCGCGAACCTCCAGGTAAGTGCCATCGGCCGTCGTGCCGGAAATGATATAACCCATGTGCTGGATTACGCTACCGGCGGCGTATACGGAATTCATCTGTACGGAAAGCGTGTCGTCAGAAGTGTCACCCACCAGCGCATTATCATTCACTGTAATGATGTACTCGGAGATGGCATCCATGTCATGGTCGGCGCCCTGCTCGGCATCCTCGTAGTTAATGCGGAATTTATAATAGGGCAGTCCACCATTAAATGAGGCGTCCTGATTGTTGGCATTGGTGTTTTTAATATCCTCGATGTAGAAATCCACAATGGTGTTGGTGGGCTGGAAACTGCCCTGTGCCGTACTGATCCCGGCGCCACCGACTGACTTGGCAAACGGCACCAGTGTCACTGTGGAACCGGAGACCGGAATTTCAAACTGCGGCAGCGGTGAGGCGATGGCCACGGCCAGGGTATTGATGTTCTGACTTTCGGCAGCGGCGCTGACGTCCGTGGTCAGTCCATGGTAGGCAATGGCCGCCGAGTAATAGCCGCCCTGTTTTGTCGGCTCTTCCGGAGCGAGACCGCGAATGTTGCCCAGGGAGGTCACGGTTTTGGGTGTCGGTGCACCGTCAAAAGTGCTGCCGACCTGGCCGATGAAGTGACTGCCGGCGACTTCCGGTTCATTGGGGGAAATCGTGTTATCGAGTATGGCTTCAACGTCCAGACCACTGATATCACCTGAGAAACTGCCGAAGTTTGAATTAACTCCGGGTATCTTGTCGGTGTCATAGGATGGGTTGATGTCGGAAATCACCAGTTGCATGGGCTTGGCGCATTCGTTGGCGCCGGTGTTGGGGTCGTAGGGATCGTCCCACGCGGCCAGGGGCAGACCCAGTGTGGCATCGTCGTTGCTGGAAGCGGAAATATTGAAATCCGATGTCGGCGTACCCTTGCCGGCAAAATAGCGCAGGCCTTCATACATCATCTCGCCAATGGGGTTGCCCCACCAGCGGCACTCGCCCTCGTTGAATGGCCGGGTGAAAATAAACCCGCAGTTGGAACCGTGCGTATAACTGGTGTTGAAGCCCAGTTCCCTGAACCGGTCGACGGTTTTGACGATGCCCACAGTGCTGGTGAACGTTCCATCGTTGGCGTCGATTTCATCGGTGAACGATCCCATGGCTTTTCTGAGTACGCCGCCGGAAAGATTCTTCGCATAGGAGCCGGTCAGCAGACCGAACTTCATTTTATCGGTTTCACCGAAATCATGCAGAATACCGGTGGGTTTGAAATTGCCGTTAGGGTACTGCTTGCAATTGCTTTCCAGTAATCCCGGGACACATACCTGCACGCGCACGAACAGATCGGTAAGGGTCGTCGGTCCACCGGCTGCGCCACTGGCGGGGATCCAGAACAATTGATAGCCGGAGCCGCCACTGTCCTCGGTGTGCCGGTAGCGGATGTTATAGCTGCCGGCAAACAGGAACGTATCCAAAGTATTGGCCGTGTTGGGACTGCCGTCAAAGCCATGGGGGCCGTAGAAGGATGTCACGATCTCGCCGGCGTCATCGAAGTCGCCGTCCGAGTTGATGTCTATGGCAAAATCGATGGCGTCATCGCCATCGACGGCAAACTTGTAGGTGCCGTCGGTGCTGACATTCAGTGTGCCGGTAATGATGGTGAAATATTCATTCACCTGGCCGAACCCGTAAATATCCGGTGTTGCATCTGACAGGCTGGGGAAATCGATGATGGACGGTGTGTCGGAACCCAGCGGTGAATTCGGTGGTATACCGGCGGGATTAATAGCCTCGTCCTGGGTCGTATCCATCTCACCTTTATCGTCCGGTGTTTTGTCGGAACAAATGCCGCCGCCACAATCATAGGCTTCGCGAAACAGTCCGGAAAGCCCGTCGGTCCCGCTGGCGGGGACAATGGAATAAGCACTGCCGCCACCGCTGGGTACACAGTTGGTCTTGGTCGGGTTGCCGCACTGGGAATCAGCAACGGGCCGTTCGATGGAGAGCCATTCCCAGACCCGGAAATCGGTGTTGGTGAGGATGCGCAGCCGGGGTTCGCCGGCGCCGGTATTTCTCAGTGTCGTGTTGGCCAACAGGTGCCGTTTGCCGGTGCCTGGCAGAGGCAGGGGCGAGTAGTCCTGGATGTCGTAACCTTCAGCAACGATGCCGTTGTATTCCTTGCCCCAGCTGTGGGCGTCCTGTGGCACATGGGTGCGTTCCAGGGTGGTATCGGAAGCGGTGTCCGTGGAACGGTAACCGCCATAAAGTACGCCGCGAATGGCGTCCATGCGCGCCGTGGTCACGTAGTTGAGAAAGTCACCACTCCATTCAAGGCCGCCGGCACAGGTTTTGTCCGCAGTGGTGGAAGTGGGTTCGAAGCGGCCGTCTGTAGAATCGTATTCGTAGCATTTGAAGGAATCAAAATAGCCGAAATAATCGATATTGGCCGGGTCATAGCCGACGTCAAATTGACCGTCATCATTCAGATCGGAGGCATCGTTGTAGGCTTCGTAAAACAGCTTGTGATCGCGGCCCATGGTGATCAGCACCAGTGGCGGCTCGGTGACCGAGGAGACGAACAGGGGCGTGTCCGGCAGGCTCAGGGTTGCCATGGCGGAGTGTGAGCCCAGGAAAAGTCCCAGAACGGTAGAAACCATGCGGTATTTAAGTGATGCAAACCTTTCAGGCTTCATGCGAATGCCTCCAATAACTGTTTAATTCGTTACAATTCAGTTGATCGTCAACAACTACAGTTGTTTATACGTGGACTGGATGATTGATATGCCGTTGGTATTGATACCCCAGCCCCGTGCGGTAATTCTGTATACGGGCAACATGCAGCCGGCGGGTAACGGAACCTCCAGTATGCAGTCATTGTCACGGGGTGCGTTACTGTAGGATTCAATAATGTATTGTGGGTCCTGCACGACCAGGCTGTCACTGGTAGCGACATCCTGCCAGGCTGCATTGGCATCTTCCCAGAGCGGATAGTTGGCATCGAGCGCATTGGAGCGTGAGTACAGTCCGGTGGTTGTGCCTGTAGGATTCGTGGCGTCGGTAAAAACGGTATCGGCAGGCAGGTTGGCGGCAATCGCCTCACCGGCACGCAGCGCAGTCTCTGCGGCATGAAACGAAATGTGCTTGTTGCGTACATTGCCGGCCATTTTTTCTTCCATTGTGGATGTGGTAATGGCGCTGACTCCAAGCAGGGTCATGACCACCAGCAGCATAAGGCAGGTGATCAGGGCGGCCCCGGTATTTTTTCCAAAAGGTTTCGGTTGCATCGTAATTCTCGCTTAAGGCAGACGATTTCTGAGGGTGATGGTCGCTGTATAGACCATGCGCAGGCGGTTGTCGGCGCCGGCACCGGTGTTGGTCACGGCGCCATTGAAGGTGATGGCCCGGGGTTCCGCGGTGACGCCGTCCTCGCTGCGCAGCAGAAGGTTGACACGCACACTGCGGACATTGGTCCAGTTATTCCCGGCATCGACAGTGTCTGCTGTGACATAGGTATCCGCATATTCATCGGGTGCGGCAGTATCGACACCATAGAGAATTTGCATATCCTCCACGCCTGAACCCAGTTCCAGAAACTGGTAATCGGCGACGGTGGTCGTACCGTCGGTATTGGGCACCCAGTTGGCCATCCACATGGCAGGTTCGTTGGCATCGATGGCGCTTGGAGCTATGTAAAAGGCATAGGAACGGAAAGCAAAAATAGAAGAGTCCGGGCCATAGGTCTTGCTCAGGTTAACCGTAGTATTTACATTGTTGCCATGTGCAGTCGTCTGCTTGTTACCCCCGGTAACGTCGTTTTTCGGATTATTGGAAATCTGGTAGATGTCGGCGCCCACGCAATCTGTGATCAGTACGGGCTGTGACTGGTAAAAGCCGCAATTGTTGGGGAAAGAGACCTGGACGTTGGCATTGTCCGGTTCGAAATTGCCGGTAACCTGGGCGCCACAATCATCACCACGCTGGATATTGACTACATCGGTGCCGTCCCGGACATTACTGAGATAAGCGAGAATGGTCGGGGTCCAGGCATTGGTGCCTGTTGCTTCAAAGCCCTGCACGGCGCGTTCATTGCTGCCGTCATAGGGTGGAGGGTCGTTGGCAATGATGTTCGGCGTGATATTGCCGCGGCTGGAACAGCCGTTGAACCCGGCCATCCTGATCTCACGGGCCATGGTGTCAACGATGTAACGGCCCGTTTCCTGCAGGCGCGATAAAGCGGTTTCCACCCGGTAGGTATTCTTGTTACTGATGAATAACTGTATCGCGCCGAATGTCACCAGCAAACCAATCAGCAGCGCTATCATGATCTCGATAAGGGAAATACCGGATTGCCTGTTCATGGTCCAGGTTTTGTTATTGTGCATATACATGGCTAAGAAGCATCTTGTCATCAGATTTGGGAGGAGAAGGAAAACTGCGCAGTTGCGGCACCACTGGAGGCCGTGCCGCCGAGCCGCGATTCATCCCATTGAACCACTACCGTGCAAACACCGGTTGTTGAGGTGCAGTCGACCGAACCGTCGCCACCGGGCAGCAGTACAGCAACGAAATCTGTTATCCATTCATTCAAATCCGTATCAGCCAGGTTGGTGGCTGAAGCGGCTGGTGGTGATGCATTCATGGCCAGATCATACTCACCGGAAAGAGCCTGGTTTCTGTTCGCCTTGATCCTGTCGATGATGTCGTAGGCAAGATAAATCGCCTGGGTTCTTGTGTAAGCGCTGTGGTTGGCTTTCAGCGATACGGCTTGCAGCGCAGCCAGGCCAAGAAGTCCGATGGAAAGCACGAGCAGTGCGATGAGCACCTCGAGCAGGGAGAAACCGTGTTGTGTTTTGAATTTGACTGGCAACATGATCATCTAGCAGCTTTTGTTATTGGATAATGAAACCATGCCGGACATTGTGATATTGATGATTCTCTGGAAATCACCATCACAATCACTGGCGCGCAGTGTCAACGTATTTACATTGTCTACATCACCGGCCGGATAATAGGTAATGGTGTCTTCAACACTCGTCAATGTGGCAGACTGAATGCCGTCAAAATTGCGGATGATGACGTCTTCAGTATCATCGAAATCATTATCATCGTTGCCATCGATGCGCACCTGGAATCCATTGGTCCAGTCCGTTCCTGAAACGACCGGCTCCACACGGATATTGACGCCGCGGTTGACGGCTTCACTGCGGGCATATTGAAAGGCGCCGACGACAAGATTGGATTGTGAGGAAATACGATTGGTCTTGGTGACATATTCAAAAGATGGCAGGCCGACCGCGACGAGTACAGCGAGCACCGCAAGGGCTGTCATCATTTCCAGCAGGGAAAAGCCACGTTGATTAAGCATGCCTGATTGTATAGCAGGTGAATTTTCAATTTTCATGGGAATTCCGATAAGTGGTTGTCTGAACAGGATGAATGGTCGTATAAAAAATATAATTTGAATTTCGTCACAATTCGCAACAGAAGAACCCCGGCTGTTTACGGAAGCGAGAACACCAGGATTTCATCCCCGGTTTTGTAATCGAACAATTTATTACCACCGGAGGCGATGGCAATATACTGTTTGCCGTCAATACTGTAGGTCACCGGGGGTGCATTGACGCCGTATTCACTCCGGTACTGCCAGAGTAATTCACCGGAACGGGCATCGAGGGCATTGAAGTTGCCGTTGCCTTCACCGCTAAACACCAGCCCGCCGGCTGTAGCCAGGGCGCCGCCGACCATGGGATCGTCCACCCGGAATTGCCACAGGATCTCGCCTGTAGTCACGGAAACGGCACTGAAAATACCCCAATCGGGTTCATCGGATGGCCGAAAAAAGGTGTAACTTTCCCAGGGCTTGCCGGGTTCAGGTGTCAGTTCACGCGTATAAAACAGGGAAGGCTGGTAAATCCCCGAAATATAGACCGCGTTGACTTGCGGGTGGTAAGCGACCGGAGACCATGATGAGGCCCCCAGTGTTCCCGGGACTATGCGTACACCGTCGGCAGTCGGGCGCGTAAACAGGTTTTTCTGTTGAATAAAGGATTCGCTGCGTTTCAGTAATTCACCGGTTTTGCGGTTATGGATATAAAACCAGCCCAGTTTACTGGCCTGCCCCACGGCCTTGATGGTTTTATTGTTTTTGTCATGATACTCGAAGAGTACCGGCGGGCTGGCCACATCGTAGCCCCAGCGGTCATGGGGCACCTGTTGGTGATGCCAGCGCAGTTTTCCGGTTTCGATATCGAGCGCCACCAGGCTGACCGTGTACAGATTATCACCGGGACGGGTGCTGTCATCCATTTGTGGGGAGGGATTGCCGGTGCCCAGGTAGATCAGCCCGAGATCCGGGTCGATTGCAGGCGTGGTCCAGATGGAGCCACCGCCATAACGCCACGTATCACGGTATTTTTCATAAATCCTCTTTTCGTGTTCGATATCGCGATCCAGCGAGTCTCCGGCGGCCGTGGTTTCACTGAAATGCCCCTCCCAACCGCTTTCCGGGACACTGTACCAGCGCCAGATTTCTTCACCGGAATCGGCATCGTAGGCAATGAGAAATCCCCTCAGACCGTGCCCGCCTCCGGAAAGTCCACCCACGGACAGTACCGGCTTGCCATCTTCTTCCAGTTCCAGATGTAATCCGTAACCGGCCCCGGTGATGCCGACGAAGACCTTGCCGTCATAGACCTGGGGAGCGAGATTGGCGGTATAGCCGGTCTGGCCGGTTTGCGTGGCACCTGAGAGTTCACGGACACCCAGCAAGGGTTCCAGCACTTCACCCTGTTCAGCCTCGTTATCGGTGATTTTCCGGTCCCAGAGCACTTCACCGGTGTATTGGTCCAGCGCGATAAGCCTGGAATCAATCGTTACCGTATAGACTTTACCGTCGGCAACAGCCGGGCCGCGGTTGGCCGGTCCACAGCAGTAATCCGTGGAGTTCAGTTCATGGTTGTATCGCCAGATTTGACGGCCCGTGAGGGCATCGAGGGCAATCACATCATTGAACGGCGTGGTGATGAACATGGTGCCTGCAACAATAATGGGAGAGGTCTGGAATGTGGCCTTACGGCCGGTTTTGAATTTCCAGGCCAGGGTCAGTTGATCGACATTATCACGGTTAATGTGCGCAAGAGGACTGTAGCGTTGATTGCTGTAATCGCGACCGTACAATGGCCATTCCTGGTCTGTTGAAGCCGGCGGGGTCTCCGCGTCACATGCGGTGAGTAGTAGAAACGGGAGTAATGTACATAAGTATCTGGCCGTTGCTGACAGCAGCATATCTTGAGTATCTCCCGTGTTATCCTTTTATATTAACGCGTATATTTCTTTTGCCCGACTATAGCAGTCATGCGATAGTCATGAAATATCATTCATGTATTTTTGATCTTGCCTGAATATCCAATGTCCAGGTCCGTCACATTTTTTCCATTAGCCGCCATATCTATCAGCCTTGTTGCCCTGGCCTGGCCATGGCTGTTCATGGATTTTCAATCGGCTGTGATTCCGTTGCTGGGAGTCATCATGTTCGCAATGGGGGCCACATTGTCCGCGAATGATTTCAGGCAGGTTCTGGTTCGGCCCCGCCCCGTCATTGCCGGTCTGTTGCTGCAATACACACTGATGCCGCTCATTGCCTGGCTGTTGGCCATTGCACTGCAATTGCCTGTCCCGATCATGGCCGGCCTGGTCATGGTTGGAGCCTGTCCCGGGGGTACGGCATCCAATGTGATTTGTTATCTGGCCGGTGGCAATGTTGCCCTGTCAATAACAATGACCACCCTGTCCACGTTTCTGGCAGTTTTGCTGACACCGGCGCTTGCCTGGTTGTACCTGGGAGAGAGGATCCCCGTGCCGGTAGCGGATATGATGCAAACGATATTCATGATTATTATTCTACCTGTGTCTCTTGGTGTTTTTATAAATCATTATTTCGGCCGATCCTGTGCCCGTGTAAAACAGTATTTGCCCATGGTTTCCATGGCCGCCATTGTTATTATTATCGGCATCATCATGGCCATGAACCAGGCTGTCATGAGAACGGTATTCCCGGCGGTGCTGGTCGCCGTGATGCTGCACAACCTGCTGGGACTTGGTCTGGGTTATGCGTTGGCAAGATTCGCAGGGTTTGATTCCACCACCTGCAGAACCCTGGCAATCGAGGTGGGCATGCAGAACTCGGGGCTGGGTGTGGCATTGTCCGGTAAATACTTTTCCGCTCTGGCCGCTCTACCGGGTGCGTTGTTCAGCATCTGGCATAATATATCCGGCGCGATGCTGGCCGGTTACTGGTCAAACAGTGCAATAAAAAAGATATAACACCAGCCGTTAATTCCGGAGTCATGGTCCCTTTATGAATCGAATCCCCGGCCTGTTTCTTTGCATGATTTTGCTGTCCGCATGTGGACGGGAAGACCTGGAGTATTTTCCATTGGAGGAAGGCATATACTGGCGTTACAGGATGCACTACGAAATCATGAACGGTCCCATGGATACATTTTTTGCAATTGAAAACAAACCGGAACTAAAAGACGACGCAGGTGTTTTGTACGAACAGGTATCCATGGATGGTAAATCGTATTTTTACCGCATCGATGACAAGGGATTGATACTCACACAACGCAGCCGTCACGGTGACTTTGAAGATGAGTACCGGGAGATTAACCGCTACCTGTTGCGGTTTCCGCTGCAAGCGGGCACGGAATGGCAGAGTGATACCTGGTCGAGGGTCCTGATCAAGGTCGGGCCGCCACAAAAAACCGAATTCCGTATTATTGCCCGCGTTCCGGTTACTGTGAACATAGAGTCGATGACCGATACCGTCAGGGTGCCGGCCGGCGTGTTCAGAAACTGCATGCGCATTCGCTCAACGGGCAGGCAATTTCATGATGCCGGCAACTACGTGGGTAACACGGTCGTCGGTATTGATGAAACGAACTGGTATGCGCCCGATGTCGGACTGGTGAAATCAGTACGCAAGGAAACCACAACCGCCAAGGCGCTGGATTATGGCGAGATCATTCTCGAACTCGAGACCTACCGTGACTGAATACCTGTTCCGGGAATATTGATCAATCCTGACAGGGTAGACACCTCTGAACTGTATAGAATCCGGAACTGCGCTTTAGCAACCAGAGGGCACAACAACGTCACGTTTTTCAGTGATAATGCGATGTACGGGGCAGTCAGTTTCGTCTATGGGTAAATCATCCACAAGCTGCAGATCGAAAGCAGGAGCAATGCGAATACCCTCCGGGTGCCGGTCGAACCAGCGATCGTAATAGCCGGCACCATAACCGATGCGGTAGCCTTTCGGGGTAAAACCCAGCCCCGGTGTGATGATCACGTCAAAACGACCCGGAAATGGCTCGCTGGAGACCGGAGCGAGGATCCCCAACTGCGCGGGCTGCAACTGGTTCCAGTCATCAAACGCTACGGCGACCATGGTTTTCCGATCAAGAATCCGGGGTACGGCCAGTGTTTTGCCGTCATTCAGCAAGGTGTTGATGAGGGTGTGGGTATTCAGTTCCATATCAGCGGATATGTAGATAAACAGGGTGTCGGCAGCGTCGATTTCGGGCAGTGAGAGCAGTTGCCGAACGATGCGATCCGAGTATTGTGCATGCTGCTCGGCCGTCAGCCGGCTTCTGGCCGCTTTCAGGTGCTCGCGCATAGCGGCTTTTCTGTTTTTGATAGCAGTAGTCATATGCATTTAACTGTATGATTTACATTGATAAATTATATTTTTAAGGAAAAATACCCGATTTCCCTGAAGGTCTTCCACGAGCCGCTGCGATATAAATCTTCTGAAGTCGTGTAACATCCGGTTTTCGCTTTTATTTTTCAGAGGATTACGTACAATACCGCTCTTTTTCAACGGGCATCTTCGCCCGAACTTGAGAGCGAATCGAGAGGCAGATTATTACATGGTAACTATTCGACTATCGCGGGGTGGTGCCAAGAAAAGACCATTCTATCATATTGTTGTCACTGACAGCCGCAATCGCCGCGACGGACGCTATATTGAACGTCTCGGGTTTTACAACCCCGTGGCAACGGAATCGGAAGAAATGTTACGGCTGGACAAGGAGCGTATGGAGTACTGGCTGACACAGGGCGCGACAACATCCGAGCGCGTGGGCAAACTGGTCAAGGAACATACCAGCGCCTGATTTCGCGTCCATCATGGGACATCGCCAGGCCTGGCCGTCCAGTGTTACGCTAAATGCCGTTATCCCGTGACATGATACCGGTAGGCCGGATAACCGGTCTCTACGGTGTCAAGGGCCGGTTAAAAATACATTCATGGACCCGGCCACTGGAAAACATATTCTCCTACAAGCCCTGGTATATAGACCACGACGGTAATCAGGAAGTCATCGAACCCCTGGCCGGGCAATGGCTGGGCAAACACCTGGTTGTGAAGCTTGCCGGGATCGATGACCGCGAGATGGCGCGGGATTATATCGGCAAGGATATCGTGATTGCCCGATCACAATTACCGCCGCTCGAGGCGGGTGAGTATTACTGGCACGAAGTCATTGGTTTAAAAGTGCGTAACGTTGATGGTGTCGAACTCGGTGTTGTCAGTGAGATACTGGAAACCGGTGCCAACGATGTGATGGTGATTGAGGGTCATGAGCGAATACTGATCCCCTGGATCAATGACCTCTACATAATGAACATTGACCCGGACAGCGGTGAGATCCTGGTGGACTGGCGCGGGGAACAATAGGTGCTGGAAGTCACCATTATCACGTTGTTTAGTGATATGTTCGGTGCGCTCACCGATCACGGCATTACCGGCAAGGCGGTTGAGTCGGGCCTGCTCAAGGTGAATTGTATCAATCCACGGGATTTTACCGTGGACGTGCATCGCACGGTGGACGGACGGCCGTTTGGCGGCGGACCGGGCATGGTCATGATGGTGGAGCCGTTGCAAAAAGCCATTGAATCAGCCAGGGGTCAATTACAGGAGGCACCGGTACTGTATATGAGTCCACAAGGCCGGTTGCTGGACCAGGATGGGGTCCGTGAACTGGCAACACGCTCGTCGTTGATATTTCTGGCCGGGCGTTATGAAGGCGTCGATCAGCGCCTTATCGATCGCGAAGTAGACGAGGAATGGTCGATCGGCGATTACGTGATCAGCGGCGGTGAACTGGCCGCGATGGTGATGATTGACGCGATCTGTCGCAATATCCCCGGGGTGCTTGGGCATGAGCAGTCAGCGGCAGAAGATTCGTTTTACCAGGGGCTTCTGGATTGCCCGCACTATACGCGGCCGGAAGTGACGGATTCTGGTGACAGGGTTCCCGGGGTTCTTCTGGGTGGAAACCATGAAGCCATCCGGCGCTGGCGGCTGAAACAGGCCCTGGGCAGAACTTGGCTGATGCGTCCGGATTTACTGGCGCAAAAGAAGCTGGATGAGGAACAACGGCAGTTGTTGGAAGAATTTAAACAAGAGCACTAAAACCAGGTATATCGGAGTACTGACATGACAAATATTATTCAGGAACTGGAAGCGGAACAGATGCAGCGCGAAATACCGGACTTTGCCCCGGGTGACACCGTGGTGGTTCAGGTGCGTGTGAAAGAAGGTCAGCGTGAGCGGCTGCAGGCTTATGAGGGCGTGGTGATTGCCAAACGCAATCGTGGTCTCAATTCATCTTTTACTGTACGCAAGATCTCCTATGGTGAAGGTGTCGAACGCGTGTTTCAGACCTACAGTAACAGTATCAGTGAAATCCAGGTCAAACGCCGCGGCGACGTCAGACGCGCCAAGCTGTACTATATGCGCGATCGCAAGGGCAAGGCTGCGCGCATCAAGGAAAAAATCAAAACATCTACCTGAGCGCTGGCAGTCCTGTAGAATACAAGGCCGGGTTGACAGTACCTGGCCTTTTTTATGTCTGATAATCAGCAGTCCGAACGACACATCGACCGGTTTCTCGATACGCTGTGGATGGAACGCGGCGTCAGTGATAACACCCTCGCTTCCTACCGTAATGATCTGCGTATTTTCAGTGCCTGGTGTGACAACCATGAGAAATCCCTGCTCGAGGTGACCGCGGGTGATGTTCGTCACTATCTCGCGGGCATGACCCGATATTCGATCCGCACACTCAACCGCCGGCTGTCTTCGCTGCGCGGTTTTTATGCCTGGCAGCTGCGTGAGCATGCAATCACCGAGGACCCCTGCGCCAACGTGGAATCCCCGCGTCTCGGCCGGCCGTTACCCAAAACCCTGACGGAATCGGAAGTCGAGGCCCTGCTGGCGGCGCCGGCTATTGACACTGCAATGGGCCTCAGGGATCGCACCATGATCGAGATCCTGTATGCCACGGGCTTGCGGGTTTCGGAACTGACCGGGTTAACCATGGGTCAGGTCAATACCCGCCAGGGTGTGATCCGGGTCATGGGCAAGGGCAGCAAGGAGCGGCTGGTGCCCCTGGGGGATGAGGCCATGATCATGCTGGACCGTTACCTGCAGAGCGCGCGCAGGACGTTACTCAAGGGCCGGAATGCGGATGTGCTGTTCCCCAGTAATCGTGGCCAGGCCATGACCCGGCAAACGTTCTGGCATTTGATTAGACGTTATGCCCGGCTGGCCGGTATCAGCAAGCCGCTTTCTCCCCATGTACTGCGTCACGCCTTTGCCACGCATCTGCTGAACCATGGAGCCGATTTGCGGGTGGTGCAACTGCTGCTGGGTCACAGTGACATTTCCACCACGCAGATTTATACCCATGTGGCAAAGGAACGGTTAAAGGATCTGCACCAGCAGCATCATCCCCGCGGCTAGCCCGCATTTCTCATTACCCAGAACCCAGAACCCAGAACCCAGAACCCGGAATCCAGAACCTGGAACATAGAACCTAGAACCAGATTTCAGTCCTCCCGGGTCTGCAATACAGAATAGAGTTCCTGCAGTGTGGTCAGGCCGTCAGCAATTTTCTGTGCACCGCTGACTTTCAGGCTTCTCATACCCTCTTTCATCGCCGCGTCCCTGAGTTCACGGTGCGAGACATCCCCCGTGATCAACTGGCGGATGGGTCTGCTTATCGGCATGATTTCGTAAATCGCAATACGGCCGCGAAAACCGGTGTGCCGGCATTCATCACAACCGACCGGTCCACAGGTATGCTCGGGGCGCTTTATTTTCAGTGGCGCCGTGAAGGTTTCCCAGGTGGCCGGATCCAGCGGCATGGGTTCCTTGCAGTGCGGACACAGGGTGCGGACCAGGCGCTGGGCGAGCACACCGAGCAGGGTGGTACCTATCAGGAACGGTTGTACGCCTAGATCAATGAGGCGGGTAACGGCTGATGGCGCGTCATTGGTATGCAGGCTGGACAAGACCAGGTGGCCGGTGAGTGCAGCCTGGATGGCAACCTCCGCGGTCGCGCGGTCGCGGATCTCACCGACCATGATGATATCCGGATCCTGTCGTAAGAGGGTCCGAACGCCGGTCGCAAAATCCACATCGATGGCAGTCTGCACCTGCATCTGGTTGAACTGGGCGTCGATCATCTCGATGGGGTCCTCGATGGTGCAGACGTTCAGTTCCGGCCGCGCCAGATGTTTCAGCGCCGAGTACAGGGTGGTGGTTTTACCGGAACCGGTGGGACCGGTGACCAGCAGGATACCGTTGGGGTTTTCTATCATCTGAGACCAGATTTTCTGCTCATGCCGGGTGAACCCGAGTTCCGAGAAGGACTTGAACAGCATCTCCGGATCGAAAATACGCAACACCATTTTTTCACCAAACGCCGTGGGCATGGTGGACAGACGCATTTCCACCTCCTTGCCGGTCGGGGTCAGGGTCTTGATGCGGCCGTCCTGGGGGCGGCGTTTGTCCGTGACATCCATGCGGCCGAGGGATTTCAGGCGGCTGGTGATGGCGCCCATGATAACATCGGGGACCTCGTGAACGACATGCAGCACACCGTCGATGCGAAAGCGGATTTTGCCCTTGTCACGGCGCGGTTCCAGGTGAATATCGCTGGTACGCTGTTCGAAAGCAAACTGCAACAGCCAGTCGACGATACTGACTACGTGACGATCGTTGGCGTCGGGTTCACCCATCTTGCCGACTTCGACCATCTGTTCGAAATTGGTGATCCTGGATAATGCATCACGGTTCTTGTCCGAGACGGCGCCGAAAATGGACCGGCTGACACCGAAGAATTCCACCAGGTATCGATCAATATCCCTGGGATTGACCAATACGCGCCTGATTTTCAGCTTGGCGATATTGGCAAGTTCATTTTCCCAACTGCTGATGAAGGGCTCACAGGTGGCAACAGTCAGCTCCGAGCTGGAAACATGTACCGGCAGAATTTTCAGTTTCTTGGCGTAGGCCTGGGATACGACGTTGGTGACCTTGCTGAAGTCCACCTTGAGCGGATCGATGCGCAGGTATTCCTGGCCGGTTTTCCTGGCCAGCCAGCGGGTCAGTTCTTCCAGGGTCAGTGCGTAGGCCGGACTGGTGGCGCTTTTCCAGTTTTGTTCAGCGACTGTGACCAGTGGATGCGCTTGCTGCGACCGGCTATCGGTCAGCATTTTTTCGAGTTCCTTGCGCTGCTTGCCGATTATGATGCCATCTTGCTGCAATTGTGTCAGGACATAGTCCAGGTTGAGCTTCTGGTCGTCACCCTGTTGTGTGATGGATTGCAGCATAGGCTTGACTATAATATCTGACTGTCATGTAAGTTAAGAAATTATATGATAAAAACCGTCCCGATACTGCCGGGAACACACAATGGGTTCCCGGGTCTGATATCATGCATCCTGAAGTGCATTTCCTTTTTTGTAAACCGGAGTAATGAATGAGAATCCTGAGTTACGGCCTGATGATTTGCGTCCTGGTTTCCTGGCAGGCAGTGGGTGCCGTGGAGCCCGAGGTCGAGCAGCGCGTTAAGCAGGGATTGCTGAAGATCATCCCTGATGTTGAAATTGATACCATCAGTGCCACCTCTATACCAGGTCTGTACCAGGTTACGATGGGCGCGGATGTGCTGTATGTCACCGGTGACGGCCGCTTTGCGTTGACCGGGGAGATGTATGATATCGAGGGCCGGGAGAATATTACCAACGCCGAGAAATCCAGGGTGCGGAAAGCCATGTTGGCCCGGGTGCCGGAATCTGAGCTCATCGAATTTACCCCGGAAAAGCCGGAGCATACTATTTACGTATTCACGGACATCACCTGTGGTTATTGCCGGCGCCTGCACCAGGATGTGCCGGTGCTGAACGAAAACGGTATTGCGGTACGTTACCTGGCCTATCCCCGTGCCGGACCCGCATCCAGCAGCGCACAGCAACTGCAGGCTGTCTGGTGTGCAAAAGACCAGAACAGGGCGATGACGGACGCTAAAAGTGGAAAACCCGCAAGTTCAGAGAGCTGTGAGGATCCCGTGGCCAAACACTTCAAACTGGGCAATGAAATCGGTGTACGAGGGACGCCGGCTATTTACCTGGAAGACGGGCGCTCATTGCCGGGCTATGTTCCGCCTGCGGAGCTCCTGGGATTGCTGAACGGCGGGCGCTAACTGCTTTAACAGTAAAACCCTCGATCTGTTCGATGTGGGCCGTAATGACAGTGCCGTCATCGTCATAATTATCCACGCGTACGGGCAGGTAGTGCAGGGATGGGACGCACCAGAGCACGGCCTTGTCTTCGCGGTTGTCTTTGCGGCGGATGATTTTGATCGACTCAAAGTCACCGAAACGGGTCTGGATAACGTCTCTGCCCACAATCTCAAAATAATAATCCTTCATGCGGCCGCCGTCGGCGATACGGTAGCTATCCGTTGGCCGGCCCGCTTTCAGGTCATGCATCAGGGCAATCTGGTAGAGCAACTTGTCATAGACAGGTTGTTCGATCGGCATACTCCAGCTGGAATCGTTGACCCGGGTGATTATTTTTTCATCTTCCCAGTTGAAATCGATATTCACCTCACGCTGCTTGCCTTTTTTAATTCGTGAATAGTGATACTCATCGGCAAAGAACTGATCATCACGGATTTGCCAGGAGGTCAGCTCGCGGGTGGATCTTTTATAAAACAGGGCGACAAAACCCGTTGTTTCACTGCTCGATTTGAATTCGTAGTGCGAACCTCCCAGGTGTTTCAGGCTGCGCGTCATGGTGCCCACCGTGGTATCTCCCTTGTGCAGCGAGTACTCTATTGTAAATTCGGGGGGCATGTAGCCGTTTGCTGTGACGATGGCGGGACAGAGCAGTCCGGCGGCAATCATTAACTGCTTGATGATGCTTGTTTGCATAGTTCTTTCTGATTCATTTTGCTGTCTGGAATTCACTGTTAACCATCCAACGCAAGTAAATCCCAAACCAGTGCTTGTAAATCATTGGTTTTGGAAAGAAAATAAAAAATCTCATGCCAGTTCTCTGTGTGCTGGTAAAACATCTGTGCCAGGCTGCAATTTGATCTGCAGATTATCGGATAACTGATTGTTAAAACAAGCAAATGAGTCGAATTTTTAACCCCGATCCTGATGTCAGGATACTGGTCATGGGCGATGTCATGCTGGATCGCTATATTTATGGCGAAACCCGGCGCATTTCACCCGAAGCCCCTGTGCCCGTTGTGCGGGTGACACATTCCGAGGAACGCCCGGGTGGCGCGGCGAATGTCGCACTGAATATTTCCGCGTACGGTATTCCCTGTACACTGGCCGGAATAACCGGCGAAGACAATTACGCTGCCCGGCTGACTGATATACTCGGCCAGCATACAGTGGATTGCCGTTTTCAACGCCATACCGGCCTGCCTACTATTACCAAGGAACGTGTGATCAGTCAGCATCAACAGTTATTGCGGCTGGACTTTGAATCACCGCTGGTGGAATCCAATCCCGGGGGTCTTATAGAGATCATTGAATCCCAGCCGGCAAATACCCGGTGTGTGGTGTTTTCCGATTATGCCAAGGGATGCCTTTTGCATATTGAACAACTGATTAATGCCGCAAGACAGCGAAATCTCTACATCATGATCGATCCCAAGGGGCAGGATTTCCGCCGCTACAGCGGCGCAAATCTGCTGACACCAAACCAACTGGAATTCGAGGCCATTGTCGGCGTCTGTCATGATAACAGTACGCTGGAAGAGCGCGCCGGCAATCTCTGCCGGGAACTGGGGCTGGATGCGTTGCTGATAACGCGCGGTGAACAGGGTATGTCGATGGTCGAGGTCGGCAACGGGGCGATTCATGTCTCAACGGAAGCCCGCGAGGTTTTTGATGTAACCGGGGCAGGGGATACGGTCATTGCCACGCTGGCCAGCGCCATGGCATCGGGTTATGACCTGGGCGATGCCATGATGTTTGCCAACAAGGCCGCCAGCCTGTCCGTGGCTAAACTGGGTGCAGTCAGTGTTGGTACCGACGAGCTCAATCATGTCTTGAACCCGAAGCACAATATCAAGATTATGGACGAGGCCGGCCTTGAGGCCATCGTTGAGCAGACCCGGCGGGAAAACAGGAAAGTTTCTTTTACCAATGGTTGTTTCGATATATTGCACGCCGGTCATGTCAGCTATCTTTCCCGGGCCGCGGCGCTCGGGGATATGCTCATTGTCGCTGTCAATACCGACGAGTCAGTGCGAAAACTGAAAGGTACGGATCGGCCGGTCAACGGTCTGCAACAGCGCATGCAGGTGCTGGCCGGTCTGGAGGCCGTGGATTATGTTGTGGCATTCCCGGATGAGACTCCCGAACGGCTGATCCAGCGGCTGCAGCCGGATATTCTGGTCAAGGGTGCGGATTACCTGGAATCGGAAATCATCGGTGCTGAATTCATCAGGTCCCGGGGAGGCGAGGTACATAGAATTCCCCTGGAAGAGGGGCAGTCAACATCAGCTGTAATAAAGGCCATTAAAAACACAGGAAAGTCAGTATGATAATTGTCACAGGCGGCGCAGGCTTCATTGGTAGCAACCTTGTGAAAGGTCTCAACACCCTTGGTAGAAACAACATACTGGTGGTGGATAACCTGAAGAACGGGCACAAATTCCGCAACCTGGTGGGCTGTGATTACCTGGACTATATGGACAAGTCCGAATTTCTCGATCACATCATTAACCAGACCTTTCCATACAAGGACGTGGAGATTGTCTTTCACCAGGGCGCGTGTTCCAGCACGACGGAGTGGGATGGCCGCTATATGATGGAAAATAATTTCAACTATTCGAAAAAAGTGCTGGGTTTTTGCGAGACGCATTACTCACCAATGATCTATGCCTCCAGTGCATCGGTCTATGGTACGGGGAGAGAATTTGACGAGGACGGGCAGCATGAGCAGCCACTGAATATGTATGCCTATTCCAAGTACCTGTTTGATTCGTACGTGCGTAAAACCTGGCAGGAGCGCGATATCAAGGTGATTGGTCTGCGTTATTTCAATGTCTATGGACCACATGAGTCCCATAAAGGCGCCATGGCCAGTATAGCCTTGCATCTGCATGAGCAGATGCTCGACTCCGGTGTGCTCAACCTGTTTCGAGGCTCGGACAATTACGGCGATGGTGAGCAGAGCCGGGATTTTATTCATGTTGACGACGTGGTGGCGGTAAACCTCTGGTGTATGGAGGAAGCGACGGATAGTGGAATTTATAATGTCGGGACCGGTGAGAGCCGGAGTTTCAACGATGTGGCCAGGGCCGTGCTGGCGTTTCATGGTAAAGGTAAACTCAAATATATAGATTTTCCAGACGCCCTGAAGGGCAGTTACCAGAGTTATACGCGAGCTGATATCGCGGCTTTAAGAGCAGCCGGCTATAAAGGGAAATTCCAGTCTCTGGAGCAGGGCATGCAAGCTTATCTGGAATGGTTGACTGCCGGGCAAGGCCTGTAAGCCGGTAGCATTGCGATATCTTTATACTTTTCTCTGGTGCCTGTTTTTGCCGGCGATCCTGGCCAGGCTCTATGTACTGGGGCATCGCAATCCGGACTACAGGCGTCGAATGCCGGAACGCTTTGGCTACGGCGGGGCAATATCCGGTGCCACGAAGACGATCTGGCTGCACGCAGTCTCTGTTGGTGAAATACAGGCCGCCATACCGCTGGTACGGGCGTTACAAACCGCTTATCCAGAGGAGCAGATCCTCATAACCACGGTCACGCCTACGGGGGCCGCGCACGCAAGACGAGTGTTCTGCGCTGCAGTGCAGCATCGCTACCTGCCGTATGATATTCCAATCTGTATCAGCCGTTTTCTAAACAGCATCAACCCTGCAGTTATGCTGGTCATGGAAACGGAACTCTGGCCCAACCTGTTCAAACAATGTCGGGATCGGGGCATACCCGTGGCCATCATCAATGCCAGGTTATCTGCACGCTCGGCCAGACGCTACCGATTGCTGACAGGCTTTACCCGGCAATTGCTGAGTCAGGTTTCGCTCATTGCCTGTCGGTCGGCTATGGACGCACAGCGTTTTCAGGCACTCGGCGCCATGGATGAGCAAATTAAAATTACAGGAAACATCAAGTTTGATCTGGAAATTCATGATTATAATAGAGATAAGTCAAATATAATCAGACAACAGCTGTTGGGTAACCGGCCTGTCTGGATTGCGGCAAGCACCCACCAGGGCGAAGAGGAAATGGTTCTTGCGGCTCACCGGGATGTGCTCAGGGTATTTCCGGAAGCCTTGCTGGTACTGGCGCCCAGGCACCCGGAGCGTAGTGCCGAGATCCGCGCCCTCATCGAGAACCATGATTTTTCCGTGATCAGTCATTCAAGTGGAGCACACTGTCCTGCTGAGACGAATGTCATTTATCTGATCGATACTCTGGGAGAACTCAGGGGTTTTTTTGATCGGGTAGATGTAGTGTTCATGGGCGGAAGCCTGGTGGATGTGGGTGGCCACAATATGCTTGAACCTGCCGCCAGTGGTCGCGCCATTCTTACCGGACCGCATGTGTATAACTTTGAAGAGATCGCAAGGGAATTGTTCTTGATCCGGGGTGCTTTGATTACGAGAACAGCCCCGGAACTTGCACGTCAGGTTATCATGCTTCTGAGTGATGAACAGGAGCGAGTGGCGATGGGAGGGCGGGCACTGGAGTTCGTTCACCAGAGCCGGGGCAGTACCGAAAGGGTGATGGCCTTGATATCACCCTGGTTGTCGGACTGACCAGACATAATGCCTGCCGGTGAATTTTTTGCTAGGATGTGTCTCAAAGATTAAATCGATTCTAAACCTTAGGAGAATTTGTGTGTTTAAAAAAGCGGGAGTGTGCCTGGCGTTGACGCTGTTCAGCGTGCAGGGGTTTGCCGATGGATATCCGACCGAGGAAACCATTCGATTTGTACTGGATTGCATGGTGGATCTGGGTGGCCAGAATGACCATAACATGTATACCTGTGTCTGCCGTCATGATGTAATTGAGAAGGAAATCCCGGTATACGATGACTACAACGGCGCCAGGATCTACGAGCGATTCAAGGTGATGCCTGGTGAAAAAGGCGGTTTTTTCAGGGATAACGAAGTCGGCGCAGAGTTGCACGAACGTTTGCTGGCTGCGAGGGAAGTCGCTAATGCACAATGTCCCATGGTGAAACATCTGGAAGCCAAAAAGCCTGATCCATCCAGTGAAGTCAAAACACTGGTGGACTGAGAAAACATCTTGCTAATGAACAATAAAAAGGGGCTGTAAGCCCCTTTTTTATCAGAGAAAATCAGTTTGGTTCTATATTTTTATCTCATATTGGTGACTGAATTCATTTTTTTTGGTATCCGAACCCTTCACCGTGATGGTGCCGCTTTCCTCCGGTAGAAAGTAAAAGCGTAGCGCCGGGTCCATACTGACAGAAAAGGTCAGGGAAGCCTTGAAAACCTTTTTTCCACTGAAGTCCACATCCAGGTTGCTGACAAAATGCGGTGGCGGCATAACCCTGGAGCCGATGCGCAGGGGCTGCAGGCCAGTGATGTTCGGGTGAAGGATCTTGAGCTGAACCAGACCGGGTTTTGAACGTTCCACTTCGCCGATGGTTTTCATTTTCATCTGGCCCAGATTGGCGATGGAATCACCAATGCTCTTGGGTGGTGGCGCGGAGCAGGCGCCGGTAGCACGGACAAAGCTTTTACTCATGTAAAGCTCACCGGTGTTCAAGGTCGCAATGGCACGTACATAACTGAAATCATCGACACGAACGCGCATGGCCAGGTCGGCCTTGCCACTGGCCGGTCCAAATTCAAAAATACCCACCAGAGGCATGGGATTCTTGTCTATGTAGATATGGATTTTTTCAATATACCGTTCAGGGGTTTGAGGAATTCTGGAGTGGATCGAAATCGGGACAATGGTTGCGTCCTCTGCACGGAACGGGGCCTTGAGTTCAAGGACATCCTGTGCAGCACCTTCGATGATTAACTTATCCTTGAATACACCCGGCTGAATATTCTCTTCCCAGATTTTGTCCGAAGCTTTTTGACGAAAGTCGGGAGGCGCCACATCAGCACTGATAGCAGGTGAAAAAAACAACGTAAATACAACAAGATAAAAACTATTTTTCATGTTAAATCCTGATTTAATCTTCATTTTCTGTTCACCTGTTTCCTCGTTGTCGGGTTACACATTTTCAATATATATCATAATATCTTAATATATCAATGTTTAGTGTGTTCCAAGAGGGTTTAAGTTCATTTTTCGCATCATATCTTTATTCAGTAAAGCCGGCCTGACTGTGATACCCTGTAGGTTCTGGCTGGCCGATTACCGACTGTGCAAGTTACGTCGATTTTCCAATATTGCATTAATGATACGGGATCTAAGTCATTTAATATCAAGATATATTCGCACATCATTTCGACTTGCTAAGTGTGTGAAAATTTCCTAGAATCTTCCATGCTCAATCGGGATAAGTGAGAGCAGGCCAGCGACCAATATCACGAAAAACAAGACGGTCAGTGGCAATAACAATGAAAGCAGTTTACGAGAAGAGGAACTGTGCAGAAATTGATAATAACGATGACAAATAATCGATTGCTGATCACGTCGCGAGCATCTCGCATCATTTTTATCACTTGCTTCAAATTGTCCATATCCAGCGATGTGGGCGGGGTACATTGTTAATGTCTGCCCTTATTTGTTCTGAAATCAACCTGATTTTTATCACTGCATGGCGCCACGATGCGCCCGCCAGATTCAAACAACCGGTTTGCGAATTTCCTTTACAACTTTCTGATACTTTTTGATCTCGAGGTATCAGGGGGTTTTTCTTGACTATGAGATCGACACATGATCAACCAAATAGAGGAGGAGGTCATGAGTAAATTATCATTTAAATCAGCACTAATAGCTGCTGTGGCCCTGACGGTTCCGATGTCAGCCAGCGCGAACGATGAAGTTCGTGCACTGACCCAGAACCCGAATTACTGGGCTTTTCCCGGCGGTAACTACAGCAACTGGCGTTATTCCGAGTTGAAGCAAATCAACACGGGCAATGCCAGCAAGGTAGTTGCAGCCTGGACATTCTCGACAGGTCGTCTGCAAGGTCACGAAGGTGGTCCCCTGGTGCTTCCGACCAGCGCTACCGGTCTGCCCCACGACACCCTGTACATCCATTCATCATTCCCGAATGATGTCTTCGCCATCAATCTGGACACCCTGGAAATCGTATGGGCGTTCGAGCCGCAGCAGGACGAGGCTGAAACCGTTCCTGTCATGTGCTGCGACATCGTCAACCGTGGTCTTGGCTACAGCATGGGGCAGATTTATCTGCAACAGGCCGACACCAAGCTGGTTGCTTTGAAAGCGGACACCGGTGAAGTGGTCTGGGACGTCTTCAATGGTAGCGAGGTTACTGGTGATGTTAATTCCATAGAAGGACGCGGAGTTGGTCCGGCGAGTGGTATGACCAACACCAATGCACCGCATCCGATCAAGGACAAGGTCATTACCGGTTGTTCCGGTGCCGAGTTCGGCGTTCGCTGCTGGCTTGCTGCTTACAATGCGAAAGACGGGTCCCTGGCCTGGCGCGCGTTCAGCATGGGTCCGGATGAGGATATCCTGTTCGATGCCAACACCACGTCACTGGGCAAGAAAGTCGGTAAAGACTCTTCCCTGAAGACCTGGTGCGGCAACAGTGACTGGAAAGCCCCGGCTACCGGCCCGAACAGCTGCAAGACGCTGTCCGACGCCTGGAAAACCGGCGGTGGTTCAACCTGGGGTTGGTGGCCTGCTGACTTCAACGAGAACCTGCTTTACTACGGTTCCGGTAACCCGTCCACGTGGAACCCGGTTGTCCGTCCTGGCGATAACAAGTGGTCAATGACCATATTCGCCCGTGACATCGACACCGGTATTGCCCGCTGGGTCTACCAGATGACTCCGCATGACGAATGGGATTATGACGGTATTAACGAAATGATCCTGGTCGACATGAACGTCAAGGGCAAGCAGCGCAAGGCCCTGGTCCACTTCGACCGTAACGGTTTTGCCTACACCATGGACCGTGTCAACGGTGAACTGCTGGTCGCTGAAAAATATGATCCGGCCGTTAACTGGGCGACTCATATCGACATGAAGACCGGCTACCCGCAGACCGTTAACAAGTACAGCACTCACTATAACGGTGAAGATGTTGTCTCCAAGGACATTTGTCCTGCGGCCCTGGGTACCAAGGATCAGCAGCCGGCTGCCTACAGCCCACGCACGGGTCTTTTCTATGTTCCGACCAACCACGTGTGCATGACCTATGAGCCTGTCAGCTATGCTGCCGGCGGTAACCAGTACACTGCTGGTCAGGCGTATGTAAACGCCAACCTGACCATGTATCCTGCTGGTGCGGTATGCCCGGACTGCCCGAACAACAACGCCACCAAGGACAACATGGGTAACATGATTGCCTGGGACGCTGACAAGGGCAAAATCGTCTGGAGCATTCCGGAACAATGGTCTGTATGGTCTGGTGTTCTGGCTACCGCTGGTGACGTTGTTTACTACGGTACCCTCGATGCCTATGCCAAGGCTGTCGATGCCAAGAGCGGCAAACTTCTCTGGAAGTTCAAAGCTCCGTCCGGCATCATCGGCAACTTCAACACCTGGGCGCATAAAGGCAAGCAGTACGTTGGTATCCTTTCCGGTATCGGCGGTTGGGCTGGCGCGGTTGTCGCTATCCCCGGTCTTGCCGCAGCACCTGACACCGCGGCTCTGGGCGCGGTCGGCGGCTATCGCAAGCTGCTGAACCAGGCTCGTAACTCCGGTGTATTGATGGTGTTCGCACTGCCGTAAGTAGTAGTAATAACGACAAACCTTGCGTTTGTTTGTGGTCCCCGGCATCGAAAGGTGCCGGGGATTTTTTGTAAGCGGCCCGCAAATGTATTCATCAGGATATTGAAAGTTCCCGGGAATTCACGAGAACTATCAAGGCATTACACAGTCGTATTCAGTGAAAATAAAATGCGGGGATTTATTCTCGAACTGGTAGCTGAATATTGACAAATACATGGAGAATATTTCTAATGCACCCCTTTGTAATTTTATTGCGTAATTTCAAATTATTAACTGATTAGTCCAGCGGAGAGACGTACTATGAACAAGAAAATAACCCGATTTTTTATTACTCTGTTAACTTTCGGTGTCGCCAGCAGCGCAATGGCCGAAGAACACCGTATCAATGCCGAGGCCCGTGCTTTTAACCCTGCCATAGTCTACATAGCACCGGGTGATACCATTAAATTCGATAATATGACTTCACATAATTCCGTCACCTACGTTGTTCCGGAGGGCGCCGAGGGCTGGGGTGAAAAGGGTATGAATCTCGGTGAAAATATCAGCGCCACTCTGGAGACGGAAGGTGTATATGGCTACGCCTGTGACCCGCACATCGGATTTGGTATGGTCGGTGTTGTCGTGGTCGGTGCTGTCAGCGCTGATGATGTTGCGGCCGCCAAGCAGAAAGCCATGGATACACTGGAAGGCCCATACAAACGGATTATCGGTAAAATCAACAAGATAGAGCCAACCAAGTAAATATATGATAATCAGTGGATTACCAGACAACCCGACAGGAAAAGCCCGCTTTAATAAAGCGGGCTTATATAATATGAAGACCAGATTACTGACGTTATTCACCCTGATCCTCTGCTCAGTGCAGCTCCATGCTGCGCAGACCTATGCCAGTAAAGGCATTTTACGGGTATGTGCTGATCCCTTTATGTTGCCATTTTCGAATACCGAGGGTCAGGGATTTGAAAACAGGATCTCTGAGTTTCTGGCTGAGAAGCTGGACATGGAACTGGAATATGAATTTTTTCCACAACGTATGGGATTTATCCGGAATACACTCAAGTCCGAAGAGGGTGGCCTGTATAAATGCGATCTGGTCATTAATGTACCTGAAAATTTTGAACTTGCGGCAACAACAGACCCGTACTACACGACCACCTATATGCTGGCTTATGTCAAGGGCGGTAAACTGGATGGTCTCGAAAAACCCGAAGATCTCAGGAACATGGTTGAATCCGGCAATATTGATTTGAATTTCGGAATCACCGAACGCGGTCCTGCGCAACTGTGGCTGTTTTACAATGAGTTATTACAGTATATGACTCCCTATCAGGGACAACCCGGTAATCCGAGGTATCATCCAGGGCAAAAGCTCATGGAAGATCTGGCCGCGGGCAAGATCGACGCCACTATCGTCTGGGGCCCGACAGCCGGTTATTATGCCGACAAGCTCAGGGATCAGGCCGAGATTATTTTATTGCCTGTCAAGGACAGCGAGGAAAATGCCGAGGCCAGGTACACTTACAGTATGTCCATGGCCGTAAGATATGGCGAGAAAGAGTGGAAAGACCAAATCAATAAGGTTGTGCAGGAAAACAAGGCGGAAATACACAGGATTCTCGAGGATTTCGGGGTCCCCTTGATCAACAAATAAACACTCAAATACAATAAATACAAATGATGAATCATATATACAAGAAAACCCTTTTGGCTGGATGTATCGTAATTCTTGCCATGCCGGTATACAGTGAAGAAACCGGTGAAAGTCAGCCGGTCAAAGAGGATCTGACCGAGGCTGAACTTGAGAATAAAATCGGTCGTATGGGCGACCCTGTATACCAGGTGCCCGAGGATTACGAATTTTCAGAGGCTGAAGTGAAAATGTGGTTTTCCGATCACCTGGAAAACATTACCGAGCCCACTGTACTCATGTATGAATTTACCAAGACGGGGACTTACGAAGAAGGTTTTAACGACACGGTTTTCCTGGAAATCAAGCAAATCAATGAAGACGGCACCAAAAATGCGGATATGAAATTTTTTACGGGAGAAAGGAAACAGTATATTCGCCCGGAAAATGTAACAAATATTACCGGAAATCCGGTGCTTGGCATATACATGCAGGGAGATATCTACGAAATGGACCGGTATACAGGAGGAAGCTGGCGCTATTTCCTGAACTCGATCAAGTCCTCGATACACGACAATGCTGTAGTCGAGCCGGTAGAGTTCGAATTCTCCGGTAAAATCTACAGCGGCGAGAAAATCTCGTTCAGGCCCTACCTGGATGACCCCAAACGCCGGCAATTTGAAAAATTTGCCAACAAGACCTACGAACTTATCTTCAGTGAAGAAATACCAGGCAGGTTATTCCAGATAAGCACGATCATTCATCCCGAAGAAGGCGCTTCTGAACCGCTGGTCAAGGAAGTGCTAACCCTGGCAGAAATATCACAGTGATGTAAGTGCTATATGTTGTAAACAGGACTCTGATCAGAACCCGGTTTATTTCCTGTTTCCAGTGTACCTTTGATAAAGTCAGACCTGTCAGCATGGCCTTTCATGCCGGATAATGCCTTCAACGCATTGATTCTGGTCGGAATGTATCAGGTTTTGAATTATCTATTGAGCCTGGGCCCTGACAATTACGCGATGGACTTGTACAGAGCATCCATCTAGTTCAGGGATTTCGATATCCGATCATCCGAGCGTTTTCCTGCCGACAGTTTCACGGCACAATACTTGAATTCCGGTATTTTTCCGTAAGGATCCAGTGCCTCATTGGTGATCAGGTTTGCCGCAGCTTCATTGTACGAAAACGGCATCATTACAACCCCTTCCTGCATGTGCTCATCAGCCCTGGACGTAGCGGCTATCCTGCCACGGCGTGATTCGATAACAAGGACATCCCCGGTTGTGAGCCCGAGCTTTTTCAGGGTCTCCGGGTTAATCATGATGCACGGGCCTGGTTCTATGGCATCCAGTACCCGTGAGTGCCGGGTCATGGTGCCGGTATGCCAGTGTTCGAGTTGTCTGCCGGTGACAAAGATCACGGGATATTCATCATCCGGCAATTCATTCGGCTCAACATATTCTGCCGGCACAAAGCGTCCCCGCCCATCCTCGGTCGGGAATACGCCATCCCTGAAAATAATCGGTTCTCCGGGATCACCTACGTTCAGTAAGGGGTATGTCAACGAATCCTCGGCTTCCAGCCGGTCCCAGGTCATACCGCTCATGCTGGGTGCGGCCAGGCGAATTTCGTCAAAGACCTCCTTGGGGTGATTGTAATTCCATGGCAGGCCCATACGTCTGGCGAGTTCCTGGATGATCCAGAGATCCTGCCGGGCATCACCGGGTGGTTCAATAGCCTGACGGCCGAGTTGGACACGGCGATCCGTATTGGTGAATGTACCGGTTTTTTCCGGAAATGCTGATGCCGGAAATATAACGTCGGCATAACTGCAGGTTTCAGTGAAGAATATGTCCTGTACCACCAGGTGATCCAGCCTCGACAGCGCCTCACGTGCATGGTTCAGGTTCGGATCTGACATTGCGGGATTTTCACCCATAATATACAGGCCGTTCAAATCGCCGTCATGAATTGCATGAATGATTTCAACCACGGTTTTTCCCGGTATAGGATCCAGGCTTGTACCCCAGAGTTTCTCGAATTTCATGCGCACCTCGTCATTGACCACGGGTTGGTAGTCCGGGTACACCATGGGAATCAGTCCTACGTCAGAAGCGCCCTGAACATTATTCTGGCCGCGCAGTGGATGCAAACCGGTACTGGGGCGTCCTATCTGGCCAGTCATTAATGCCAGAGAAATCAGGCAGCGGGCGTTATCAGTGCCATGAATATGCTGGGAAATGCCCATGCCCCAGAAAATAATGGCGGTATCCGCGGTCGCATAAAGTCTTGCCACTGTTTTAATCGTTTCCGGAGGTATCCCGCAGATGGGGGCGACTCTTTCCGGAGGATAGTTTTTGACGGTTTTACTGATGGCTTCGAAACCATCGGTGTGCTCCTCGATGAATTTACGGTTATGCAGATTTTCCTCGATGATGGTGTGCATCATGCTGTTAAGAAGCAGTACATCCGTTCCCGGGCGCAACTTCAGTAAATGGTCGGCATGGAGGTACATTTCCGATCCGTACGGTTCAATGAGGATCAGTTTGCTGCCACGTTCGGCTGCATTCTTCATGAACGTAGCGGCTACCGGGTGATTGTCATTGGGCCGAGCGCCTATGACGATAATTACATCCGCCCAGGTGCCATCCGCGACCTGGTTGGATACCGCGCCGGAACCAATTGTTTCAAGCAGTGCAGCGACAGATGATGCATGACATAGCCGGGTACAGTGATCAACATTGTTGGTGCCGAATCCGGTACGTACCAGTTTCTGAAACAGATAAGCTTCTTCGTTACTGCCCTTGGCACACCCGAATCCGGCCAGAGCCTGGGAGCCTTTGGCATCGCGGATTTTTATCAGGCCTTTCGCTGCAACATCCAGGGCTTCATCCCAGCTTGCTTCGCGGAAATATTTATGCATATCAACCGGGTCAACCAGGCTGGCCGATTTCCCTGCGTCGTCACGGCGTACCAATGGTTTGGTCAGACGATCATTATGATGCACGTAATCAAAACCGTAACGTCCCTTGACACAGAGCCGGCTGTGATTGGATGGCCCGTTACGGCCTTCGACATGCTGGATGTGATCGTTTTTTACATTGAACGTCAGCAGGCAACCGACGCCGCAATAGGGGCAGACCGAATCAACTTTTTTATCCGGCTTGATCAGCCCTACATTTTTGGCAGGCATCAATGCCCCGGTGGGGCAGGCCTGAACGCATTCCCCGCAGGCAACACAGGTACTTTCGCCCATGGGCTCGCCCATATCGAAGACGATTTCGGCGTGACTGCCACGAAACGCCATACCAATCACGTCATTGACCTGTTCCTCCCTGCAGGCACGGACACAACGGGTGCACTGTATACAGGCATCCAGGTTGACTGCCATGGCCGGGTGCGAGAGATCAGCCGGGGGCTGCTTTCTCTGGTGAAAGCGGGGCTGAAACACTTCAAGTTTATCGGCCCAGTGATCCAGCTCCGAATCGAGCGTGTACGGTGAACGCCCCTGTTGCGGCATGTCCGAGAGCAATAATTCAAGAATCATTTTCTGGGAATGTAGCGCACGCTCACTGTTACTGGTTACCACCATGTCTTTGTCAGGCTGGCGGCAGCAGGAGGGCGCGAGCACCCGTTCACCGTCAATTTCGACCATGCAGGCACGACAATTACCATCCGGCCGATAGCCTTCCTTGTAGCACAGTTGTGGAATTTCCACACCGTGACGTTTGGCCGCCTGCAGTATGGTTTCATCACCAATAGCCTCAACAGTTTCGCCGTTGAGAGTGAATTGTATGGATTTCTCATTCATGTATTCGGGATTTGCTGCCATCTCATGTGTACCTTTATTCAAATTCCTGCGGAAAGTATTTGACTGCGCAACGCAACGGGTTGGGTGCCGCCTGGCCAAGTCCACAGATAGATGCATCTTCCATGGCCCGGGCGAGTTCCTCAAGCAGGGCTATATCCCAGTCTTTTTCTTCCATGAGTTTGGCGGCCTTGGCGGTTCCTACCCGGCAGGGAGTGCATTGGCCACAGGATTCATCTTCGAAGAAACGCATTGCGTTCAGGGCCATTTCCCTGGCGCTGTCCTTGTCTGAAAGGACAACTATGGCAGCCGAACCGATAAAGCATCCATGCGGCTGCAGTGTGTCAAAGTCCAGAGGTTCATCAGCAAGGGATGCCGGCAGGATGCCCCCGGACGCACCACCCGGGAAGTATCCGTAAAGTGAATGCCCATCGAGCATACCGCCACAGTATTCCTCGATCAGTTCATTCAGGGTGATCCCGGCCGGCGCCAGATGTACACCGGGATTTTTGACCCGGCCGCTGACAGAGAAGGAACGCAGACCCTTGCGACCGTTGCGCCCTTCACTGGCGAACCAGTCTGCACCTTTTTCGAAAATGTCACGTACCCAGTGCAGGGTTTCCATATTCTGTTCCAGTGTCGGCTTGCCGAACAAGCCGACCTGGGCAACATAGGGGGGTCGAAGCCTCGGCATGCCTTTCTTGCCCTCGATGGATTCAATCATGGCTGATTCCTCACCGCAGATGTAGGCGCCCGCCCCGCGTCTCAGGTATATGGGGGGTATATCGCACGGAGGGTCGGCCTTGAGGGCTGCCAGTTCCTGTTCCAGAAGAAGTCGGCAGCCGGCATACTCGTCACGGAGATAGATGTACACAGCCTCTGCCTCAATGACCCAACTCGCGATCAGAGTGCCTTCGATAAATCGATGTGGATCTCGTTCCAGGTAAAACCGATCCTTGAAAGTACCAGGTTCGCCTTCATCGATATTGATTGCGACCATGCGTGGTTTGGCCTGTTCCGTCAGAATTCGCCATTTGCGCCCGGCGGGAAAACCGGCGCCGCCAAGTCCACGCAGGTTGGAATCCTCCATGGTTTTGATAACCTTTTCCCTGTCCATATTTCCATTCAGGCAATCCTGCAACAGCTTGTAGCCACCTGCCTTTTTATAGGCCTCGTAATTTATACAGTCCGGGGGTATTTCAGCACGGGTGTGTTCCCCGGCAATCGCCTGGTTTATTTTTTCCGTATCAGCCTGTTCTACAGGGTGAGTGCCGACTACGGCAACAGGAGCGCCCGCGCAGCGGCCCACACAGGGCACTTTCTGGATACGCACGTTATTATGGCCCGCTGATTCGAGTTTACTGACCAGATCCCTGGCGCCGAACATTTCGCAGGTCAGTGATTCGCAGACACGCACAGTAAGTTGTGGGGGCGATTTACCACCGGGTTTGATCACATCGAAATGGTGGTAAAACGTTGCCGTCTCGTAGACCTCGGCCATTGGCAGCTCCATATGAATCGCGAGGGCCAGAATATGCCGGTTTGATATGTGATGATAATGATCCTGGATTTTGTGCAGGTGCTCAATCAGATATTCTCTGGTACGCGGGGCATCGCCCAGCAGATCCCGGAGTTCAGACAACGCTATCCAGGGTGTTGTGCGGCCTTCTACACGACCTTTCTTGCCACGTCTTCGTTTCATGTCACTATTGTGGTCCTGAATTGGTATTGAGTAAAATCAGTATTTCCCCCTTGCCATTGCGTGCGCGGTCTCCGGTATAACGCCGGGCTTCGGCGCCAAATTTGCGGAACAGGGAAAATTCGTCACCGTATTGCAACAGCTGGGTAAATAGCAGGCGTAAAAATTGCATTTTCAGTACGCCGCAACTTCTGAATGTGGCACTGATGTGTGCCGGTTTTCTGGCCAGAATCAGTGAGCCACGACGCATGCCAACACCGGTATTATTGCCGGCCTCTTTCAGTACGACAATTGTGCCTGCGTACATCCGGCTGCCACAAAAATTACCGGCCTGCCCGTGAATAACGATCATGCCACGACGCATCTTGTCGCCGATGCGATCACCGGCATTGCCAAGAATGTTGATAAAGCCGTCATTCATGCCAAAGGTATCGCCAGGCAGGCTGGCGCCGACATAATCACCGGCATTGCCGTAAATATTGATACGTCCTCCGGTCATACGGTTACCAACCCAGTCTCCGGCATTACCGTGAACCTCGAGCCGTCCGCCTTTGAGGCCCTGGCCCAGAAACTTGCCGACATCCCCGGATATTTCCACGGTGCCCCGGGTCATATCTTTACCCACCGACTGGAGTCGGCTGGTACTGCCCTGGATACGGATATGTTCACGATCACGGCCACTTACCCTGAATAGACTGGAAACACTGGTCTTTTGTTTCCCGTATTCCACTTTCAGTGCCTTGATTTTCTGCAGATCCAGACCCTCCAGCCGATCCGGGATCAGCGGCGAGACATCCAGTGGAAATTCAGGTGCGGATTTGAGTTCGAAGGTGAGGGCGTTCATGACAGGATTTTTCTCAGGTAAAACAGGTGGGGGCCCAGGTTACCGCCATAATTACCGGCGCTGATACGATATATTCCCTTTTTGGGGCCATACGAGCAGGCCGTGGTGACGCCCACTCGCATCGCTTCATTGATGGACTCCTCGTCAACTCCATCAATTACGATTTCCAGCACGGAGCCGATATTTTCGGGTAGTTCCGACTTTACCTGACCTTTGAGCGTCGGACAGTATGCCTCATTGGTGGAGGCCCCCAGGAAAGCATACTTCGAACCTACCTTGGAACCGGAGCCAACAATGCCGCCGGGGAAGGCGGTGATCACGCCGGGGACAGCGTTTATCGCTTCAACAGCTTTTTCACTGGCGGCCAGTACCTGGCGTGCGGTTTTTCCCAGAATCAGAAAGTTGCCGCCGCCGATAGCCCTGGTGACACCGGCGCTTTCCTCGCAGATGAACTCCCCGTGCATGACCGGGATACGCCAGAAACGGCGACCGTTAATTACCTTGGAAATCTGGTAGCCATCACCGAAGTAGCGGAGATTCCTGCCCATGGGAACAGTCTCTTCACTGTCCAGAATGCCGGAATAACAGGCCGTGGTGGCTGTGGTCATAATAGTTTGCCCCACGCGAATAGGGATTTGTTTGGCCAGTTGCCTGGTGCTCATGGCAAAAATCATCACTGAAATGCCTGGACGTCCATCCGGTGTCTCCGATGGTTTGAGCTCATGCTCGATATCCGCCTCAACCCCGCAAGCAATGACGGAAGTAGCAAATCCACGCAGTGCATTGGCGGCATGATAGGCCCACTTCAGGTTCATGGCAGTGATAATGATTCGCGTCGCCTTCATCGGGAAAGCTTCGGCAAAGGTATCGTCAATCTCTACGCCGTTAATTTTCATTGCTGGTAATCACAGGCAGGGTTGCTCGATCAGGCTACTGTTCCCATACTCGAGAATTTCGTCGTCTTCGATTCTGAAATTGTTCAGCTTCACGGTCTGGTAATCATCAAAATATCGCTTCAGTGTTTTCTCAATGGTCTTGTCGTAACCCGGTTTAAGAGTATGCGTGCCACCATTGATAACCTTGCATACCTTGCCTTTTTCAACGACCAGTTCACCATCCTTGAACACGTAACAGGGTTTGGCGAACATTTTTTCGCGATTTTTCAGATCATCATAAACAGCAATATCGGCGGCGGCGCCTGAACCCAGGTGTCCGCGGTTTCTGAGGCCAAGACTTCGTGCCGGGGCAGCGCGGGTCATAATGGCTATTTCATACAAGGTATATTCCCGGTCAATACTGCCGAGAATGCTGGCTGCCGCTGCATCCTTGTTAATGGTTGAGAGCATGTCGTTCCTGAAGCTGCGATCCATCAGCAAACGGATTAAATGGGGATAAGTGGTAAAGGGTGCACCGTTGGGATGATCCGTGGTCAGAAAGATTCGCCACGGGTCGTTGACCAGTAAAAACATTTCCAGGCCGATGGCCCACTGCAGGGCATTGACATAGTTTTTATCGCGGTATTTGAACGGCACGACGCCGCAGCCGGCATCACACTCGATATCCATGATCACCCATTTTTTAGGATGAGCATGCCAATGCCCTTCGTACTGCATCATGGTGTCACCCGAGGCTGTGACCGTCTGTCCAAAAAGGATCTGGCCGACGTCCACGGAAATATTGTGGTTTTCATTAATGGCTTCGGCAAGCCGGGCGGCGCCAGAGGAAAACTTGCGGTCGCCTTCGGTTCCGTAACTGTGGAACTGGATGTGGGTCAGATGCATCGGCAAACCGTCGGCCGCCTGGATAGTGTCCAGTGTAGTTTGATCATTCCCGGCAACGCCGAGGTTGCAGCCATGCACGTGCAAGGGATGGGGCACACCCAGTTCCCGCACCGCGCTGGCAAGAGATTTCAATACCTGGCGGGGACTGACGTTGTAATAACTGTTTTTATCATCAAGATTGAGTTTGCGCTGGTTGAATTTGAAGGCGCTGATGCCACCGGGATTAACGACCTTGATGCCAATGGCCTGGGTCGCATTGATGATCCAGCTGACATAATCACTGATGGCTTCGCGGCCCTTGTTGGCGGCGAGCATGCGCAGAAAGAAATCGTCGCTGCCCAGAAGGGCGTAGGCACCCTTGTCAACCATCGGGATATCGGCCATTTCCATATGGGCCTGGCGGGCGTTGATCGGCAACATCGCAGGTTCGAAGCAGGCTGTATATCCCATTTCGGCATAGCGGTAGCCTGTTGTCATCGTGGTTGGCGCTGCGTGACCGCAACCCGCACGGGTCAGGGCCGTTTTTTTCACGGGGTCTTTCTGATGGTCCTCAGGCAGCATCAGGCGCGCGATATTGACCTTGCCACCTCCAATGTGGGTGTGAATATCAATGGCTCCAGCCATGACCACCTTGCCGCCGAGGTCATAGGTTTTGTCAATCCTGACATCCGGGTTCGGTTTGCGGGTGATCTGACCATCATGTATGTAGATGTCGCGTTTCTCGGCATTGATACCATGGACCGGATCGTAGACTGTGCCGCCTGCAAGTTTGATATACATAAGCTGGCTTTCCTTACATGTTGTCCAGTGTGTTGCGTAAAACCCGGGCAACCGAAGGCAGGACACTCTCACGGAGTTGTTTCAGCGGTAGTGATACCACGCTGTCGGTGCGGAACATATGTCCCTTGTGGTCGACGCCAGGTGTGCCCACCGGTATGAAGACATCCGGACGATAGCCAATCCGTGTCTGTGGATTGGCCAGGATAATACTCGGAATATCGGCCCGTGGCGGCCTGATATCCGTAGAGATACTGGATACCCAGAGCATAGCGTCCACGCGCCGGTTTTTCAGAACATTATTGGTCGAATAGATATGCGGGTCGTATTCCGGATAACCCTTGTGGTAACTGATTCTGAGCGGGTAACCGCTTTGCCAGGCGGAGACATTCATGGCCGTGGTCCCTCCGTCGTTGCCACCCAGAGAGAAACCGGCGAAGCGTGTTTTCCTGGTCAGGTATTTGATGACTTCGCAGAAATTCTGGATCGTCAACTCGGCGTGTGGAATATTCAATTCACCCGGCGCCCAGACAATGACGCCGTAGCTGGCCTGTTTCATACGCTCGGCGAGATCAACCAGGGTCTTGAGTTTGATGCCGTGTATGACATCGGTATCGAGTTGATCGCCGACAATCATGGTGTGGATCACGGAAAAGACTTCACCGATATTTTCCGGTTTGCAATTAATGACGGTAGGACGTTTACCAGCCTTGTTTTTACCGGCCCGTGGATCAAGTTCATCACCAATGTAAATTATATCGCGGTTCCGGACATTGGTTTTGAAAAGGCTCTTGTCATTATGAATGACGCGTTCATAGAATCGTGGATAATTACCTGCATCGGTGCCGGCAAAAATGATCAGGTCAGCCCGGTTGCGGATCTCGGACATGGTGGTCATGATCCAGCCAAGATCCTGCAGGACAAGGGAATTCTTCACGATGCCATGATTATGCATGTGATCGACAATGGCCCCGGATTTTTCGGCCAGTTCCAGCGCCGCACGTACCCCTGCAACATCAGTGCCCAGACCGGTGATCAGGGGCAACTTCGAGCGTTTCAGAATGCGTGCTGACTCATCGATGGCTTCATCGAGCGATACTGTTTTACCCCGGATGCGTGGAGTGCTGTTGACGGTAGCCGTTGCAAATCCTTGCGAGGCAAGATGACAGCCATTTTCCTCGACTGTCAGAGTGCCGGCGCTATTTTGCACCACAAGATCATCGCACAGGAGGCTGCAGTAGGGGCAGGTGACCTCCCTGGAAATGGCCGGGCGTTTCTTGGCGGGTTCTGTGTTCAATCTTTCTCCTGCGGTTCATATGTCATTGTAATCAACGACTTGAGGAAATATCCAGGGGAATCATGATGATTGATGAGCGCCGGGCCAGTTGGCTCATTCGAGGAACAGGGCTTGATAGCAGTCTGGAATCTTCGGGATTCCTGAAGTCGTCCGGTTAAGATCTTCTTCTTCTCTTAACATAATATACGCCAGACCCCGGATCGACAAGTCGAAACTGGAGCGGAGGCCGGGGCGGCTGGAATCCCGGTGTGCGGTCGCCAGGGCGGCGAGGTAAGCACGGTTGTGATTCAGGGGCGGGAGAGAACTGCGAACATCTCCTCGATGGAGGTGAATTTTTCCCTGGGCTTGTTTGCTTCGGCGCCACGGGCGACCTCGGCGACATCAATACGTTGCCACTCGTCAAAACTGATGGTGCGGACCCCGCGGTTGTCGATCAGTTGCTGCAGGTCCTGCGGGTCTGTGTTTATCTCGACGGAAGAGAGCGTACCGAGATCCTCCAGCAGACTGTTCACTGTTTCCACGCTGCATGCACGGTTGGTGCCGATGATGCCGCTTGGCCCACGCTTGATCCAGCCTGCAGTATACAATTGCGGTACGATCTTGCCGTCGTCCATAATGCGCCCTTGTGTGTTGGGAAAAACCCCGGCACGTTCATCGAAAGGTACGCCGGCGATGGGTACGCCGCGATAACCGATACTGCGAAACAGGATCCCGGCCTCAAATTCACAGGTTTCCCCGGTGCCACGCGCAGACTGATTGAACGCCTCGCCGGAAAGCCGGTTCTTCTCGATTTTGACCCGTTCGAGTTTGCTTTCCCCGATCAATTCGACCGGGCTGCGCAGGAACTGGAAATGCACCCGCCGTGATTTGCCCCCGGATGCCCGTTCGGAAAATTCCCTGAACAGGTCGTAGATTTTCTTGCTGCCGATATTGGTTTTCTCTTCCAGTTCCTGCTGACTGGCCGGGTTGAGGATCAATTCCTCCGCGGCCACAACCGGGTCGCAGTCTTCCAGTTCCCCGAATTCACGCAACTCTTTCGCGGTAAATTTTGCCTGTGCCGGGCCGCGGCGGCCGATCACATAGATATCGCGGATCCGGCTTGCTGCCAGGGCATCGAGGGCGTGACGGGCAATGTCTGTATGTTTGAGCTCATCGACCGTCTTGGCGAGGATGCGGCTGACATCCGCGGCCACGTTGCCCTGGCCGATGATGACCGCGGTTTCGTGGGATAGGTCAAACTCCCGGTCCCGGTAATCGGGATGGCCATTGTACCAGCCGACAAATTCCGTTGCCGTGTAACTCCCCGCAAGATCCTCACCCGGAATGCCGAGGCGACGGTCGGTCTCGGCGCCGCAGGTGAAGATAACGGCGTGATGGTGAGCACAGAGTTCTTCCACCGTGATATCGCGGCCGACGGTGACGTTGCCGATAAAACTGAAATCATTGGAATCAGCTATCTTGCTATAGACCTGGATAGCCTGTTTCAGCTTCGGGTGGTCGGGTGCGACACCGCTGCGTACCAGCCCGTAAGGGGAGGGCAGCCGCTCGAACATGCGTATCCTGACGTGCTGATCCGATTTTAACAAGGCCTCGGCAGCGTAGAAACCGCTGGGACCGGCGCCGACTATGGCGACCAGGAAGGGATTGTCGATGGTTCCGGATTCACTCATTCCGCTTTTCCCTGTTTGTTATCATGTTGGAGTGGAAATGATGGCAACTCTCCAGACTGCACGAATCATCAGCTTACCTGCAGTAAACCACTGGTGAGTCAGAATCCCAGTTCCGCCTTGCGTTCTTCTGCGCCGGGTAACGGGTCCATCTGGCTGTCGCAGACCGGCAGGTTGGGTGCTTTTTCAGCATTGATGGCAATCCATTCCTCCTTGTCTTCGGGGTAATCGGCATCTTCGTAAATAGCCTGGACCGGACATTCGGGTATGCAGGCACTGCAGTCGATACAGACATCCGGATCGATGTAAAGCATATCGTCGTCGTAATGGAAACATTCGACGGGGCATACCGTGACACAATCTGTAAAACGGCACCCCTTGCAATTGTCGGTTACGAAAGTCGTCATAGGTTTATTCCTCTTTTCATGTCATGGCGGGAGCGACATTACGCTCCGTTTAATAAAAGAATCTCTCCGCGATTGACTTCAACCACATCACCACACCATCTATCATACGCGCCTTCAATGTGGTCATCATTGACCGGCAGGCCCGCAGACCTGATGTGCAACAGCAGAAGGCGCAAAAATTCAGGGCGATACACACAGGCGTGTGTGAAGGTGGGCAGCATCTCGGCAGGATTCATGGATACAATAGAACCGCGTTGCATACCGGCGCCGCTGCGATTACCCATGTCGCCGAGCACAATGATGGTACCGGCCAGCATATTGACACCGGTAAAGTCTCCGGATGTACCGCCAACCGCGATCAGACCGTTGCGCATGGCGTGGCCGGTTTCATTACGGACATTGCCGTGAATTATGATTTCACCGCCGAGCATGCCTATGGCGCTGCCGCGCGGCGCGCCACCAACCAGATGGCCGGCGTTTCCAGTGATAGTAACTCGTCCACCGCGCATTTCCGGCGCCACCCAGTCACCGGCATCACCGTCAACACGTATGTCACCACCGCTCATCCCGGCGCCCAGGTGTTGACCGACATTACCGGTCACGTTAAGGATTCCGGATTGCATGCCGGCGCCAATGTATTTCACCCGCGACAGATCGCCTTCCAACTCAAGAGTGCCGTTGGCCTTGCCTGCAACCTTGAAGAAATCACCGACGCTGGCGGCCTGGTTACCGTGCATGACTTTCTGTGCGGCCACAATATCAGCCGTCATACCGGCCAGCGTATCAGGATTCAGGCATGGCGCTTCCAGCGGTACATCGGGACTGGTGTGGAGCGTAAGTTTCAGTGACATTCTCTAGTTCACCAGGTCTTTAAGATTGATTTTATACTGACCCAGGCTGCCGCCGTAATTGCCGGCGCTGATCTGCAGTATTCCAGCTGCAGCTGCGGCCTTCATTCCCGTTTGCATGGCCTGCTTGACCGCATCCTCGGTCAAGCCGTCAATGACGATTTCGAGTACACACTGGGCGGATTCCGGCAGGGCGCTTTGTTTGCTGACGGCACGCAGGGTGGGACAGTAGGCGTCGTTGGTGGAGGCAATCAGGGATTTGTATTTCGAGCCTACCTTGCTGCCGCTGCGAACCACGCCGTCGGGAAATGGCAGAATGATATCGTCAATGATTCGCATGGCTGCGGTGGTCTGTTCGGCCGCCGCCAGGGTACCTGCGCGGTCATGACCGATAAGCAGCAGGTTACCGCCGCCCACGGCAGTGGTTATACTGAAACTTTCATCGACCAGAAATTCGCCGTCCATTACCGGAATGCGCCACAGGCGATTACTGTTAATGACCTTGCTCATCTGGAAGCCGTCACCGAAATAGCGTAATTGACCGCCGACCACGACGCTGTCGGGCGCCGACAAGCCGTTAAAACAGGCCGTCGTCGGACAGGTCATGACACACTGGCCGATGCGTTCAACCAGGCGGGTGCCGATGCTTTTTTTGTCCATGGTAAACAACAGCACGCTGACACCGGGCCGGCGATCCGGTGTCTCATCCGCTGCCAGGGTTTTCTCGATACCGGCTTCGCATTTACAGCCGATGACCGAAGTGGCAAAACCGGTCATGGCGCGAGCTGCAGCCATGGCCCAGGCATCGGTTTCAGCCGTGATAATAATGCGGGTGCCGACCATGCTGAAGGCTTCGGCGAAGGTATCGACGATATCGGTGTTGCCGATGTTCATAAGGTCTTGATTCCGGCAATCACTTCATGGTCGTGCAGGTACTGATCACTGACTGCATAGTTGGCGAATTCAATGGAGTAATAATCCTCGAAGAACGGCTGCACAATCTGTTCGATATCGGTGTCGAAGGCGGGTGTCGAATGCAGCAACTTGCCAATATGATCACCGACGAATTCATGATTGTGAATGATCGATTTGCCGCTCTTGATGACATAGCGCGGCGCATTGAACATGGCTTCCTTGTCTTCCTGTTCATCGTAAATGGTGATGTCGGCATCGGCGCCGGCACCAAGATGCCCCTTGTTCCGCAAACTCAGTACGCGCGCCGGTCCGGCACGGGTGATGATGGCGATCTCGTTAAGCGTATATTCCCGCTTGAGATCCCGCAGGGATGTCTTGTCCAGTGCTTTCTGGTTGACCTTTTTCATTTCCTCAATTCGGAATTCCCTGTCCATGAGCAGCCGGATGAGTTTCGGGTAGCTCATGAAGGAACCGCCGTTGGGATGATCGGTGGAGAGCAGCACCCGCCACGGATCTTCTGACATGAGAAACAGCTCCAGACCGATGGCCCATTGCAGGGTGTGCATGAACACATGTTCCTGGTAGCTGAAGGGCACGATACCGCAACCGCTTTCGCACTCGGTATCGGCATTGACCCATTTGCCTTTTTTGAAGCCTCGCAAAAGATAAGCCAGTGGGGCATCGGCGGTCATTATGGTGGATTTGCCAAACATAACCTGACCGACATCGCAGCTGATGTTGGGATGACTGTTAACGTACTCGATGATTTCACGGGCCGCCGATGTCGGGTTCTTGCCGCGTTCGCCGCCGTAACTGTGGAACTGGATATGGGCGATATGCGCGCGCAGGTCGCCGGCGGTCTTCATGGTTTCCAGTGTGGTTTTGTAGTTACCGCTGTGACCGAGATTATTGCAATGAATATGTGGAGGATGCGGCAGGCCCAGTTCATTAACGGTTTCCACGAAAGCCTGGATAATGTCGCGTGGTGAGAGGCCGGTTTCCGTACTCTTCTCATCGATGTCCTCGACATTGGCGTTCTTTTTGCCTTTCCAGGGTTCATCACCGCCGGGATTGACCAGCTTGGTGGTAAACGCCTTGGTGGAATTGACCCACCAGGCTACGGCCTGTTTGAATTCATCCCTGCGGCCTTCCTTCAACAGGTTTTGCAGGAAAATATTGTTGCCCAGCAGCACATAAAAGCCCTTGTCGATCACCGGGGTGTCGTGGAGTTCCTCCAGCGTATGTCGGGCGCCGATCGGAGTGACCGCGGCTTCCATCGCCGTGGTGTAACCCAGGGTTGAATAGCGGTAACCGGTGGCGAAGGTGGAGGGGACCGTACCGCCGGAACCGGAACGGGTATACGGTGTGCCCGGATGCGGGTCACGGCGATGATCCTCCGGCTGCAGTTTTCGCGCCAGGTTCACCTTGGGGCCGGCGATATGACAGTGGATATCAACACCACCCGGCATAATAACCATCCCCGATGCGTCTATGCTGACGGCGTCTTCCGGCGACGCATCGACAATGCGGCCGTCACTGATGTAAATATCACGGATCTCGCCGTCGATACCATTGGCCGGGTCATGGACCTTACCGTTGACAATTCGCAGACTGCTGCTCATGGTTTACCCGCTTTGATTATTGTTATTATTTTACGTTTTGTATGTAGTTATTCTTTTCTCGGTGCCGCAACCTTTTGTGTGCCGCCTCCTCCTGCAGCCCCTAATCCGGATTTGGCCAGCATCAACTCATGTGCCCGTTTGCGGATCGCCGTCAGGATCTCCTCGTCGGTCGGAAAGGGGGAATCAAAGGCCGGACGCAGAGTGATCGGGACATCGTCCATACGATATACCGTGCCACCGGTATTGATGCCATAGGTCGCCGTGGTAAAGGCAACGTGAGCCAGTTTGGATGTATGCGTTTCCTTGGTGTCCAGCGTGATCACCGGGATTTTGTGCAGGTGTTCAATGGCGGCTTTTGGAAAATTCGATGCCGGGTCGCTGGCGATGATCAGCGCGGCATCGGCGTCGCCCCGTGACAGTGTGTCCACGGTCGTGAATTCGCCCGGATTGAAACGCGGATAACCGAGATTGAAGTTGACACCGAACGGATATCCGGTTTGCCAGGACACGACATTGTCGGCACCGGTGACATTACCATGGCCGCGTACCGGTTTGGCCACGAAATGGGTGAATTCATTCAGGTCCGTGGCCAGGGCCAACAGGGCACCGGAGTTGAAGTGCCGCCCCCGGGTCATGGTCAGTCCCATGCCGAAGAAGAACACGCCATAGCGGCAGTTTTTCATTCTCTCGACCAGGTCAGTCAATGTATCCATGGACACGCCGGTGATCGCCTCGATGTTATCCGCCACTTTTTTGCCCTTGACCAGCGCTCGCAGGGCCCAGAGCAGTTCAAAGTCCTTGCCGGGCTTGACCCTGATAACAATATCCGCGACCGGTGCGGTGGATGTTTTCCTGACGTCCACCAGGACCACGGTGCGGTCTTTCTTGCCATTGGGCGTGAACATGCCCTTGGGGGTGACCGAGTAACGGGTAAAATGCCGTGGATGGGCCTCGGCCGGATTGCCACCCCAGTAAATGATGAAATCGGCCCGGTTTTTGACTTCTCCCAGGGTCATGGTGCTTTCGCCGACGCCCTGAAAGGCGAGGCCCGACGGCCCGTGACACACCGAGGTGGTGGTATCCACGGTGCCATGGATGATATCGGTAATGGCAACAGCCTGGCGCTGGGCTTCGCAGGTGGTATCACTGAGTCCGTACGTGATCGGAAAACGCGCCTTGACCAGGGTTTGTGCGGCTTCCTCGACGGCTTCCTCAATGGAAACTTCCTTGCCGTCGACCATGGCGGCGGGACGGTCTTCGATCACGTGCTCGGCGAACCAGGCCCGGCCGAGCACGCAGGCGTTTTTGGCCTTGGTGATTTTATGCGCATCCATATCGACGGTGAGTTCCATGTCGTCGCAAACGCAGCCACAAAAGGTGCAGGTGGCGTGTTTGACGATTTTGATATTCTCTTTGGCGGTCTCGCTCATAACCTCTACTCCAGTGGATGTCAGGTGACTTTTTCGATGGCTACGGAGAAGTGTTTGGACAGGGGCATGCCACTGCCGGCCGTGTCAGAGTCCATGAGCTGGCTGGAAGGGGGGCCATAGGCCATAAACAACATGCCGGATGGCAGGTCAGTGGCTTTTTTGCCCGAACAGGTAACGACGGTTTCGCCTGTATCGTTTGAAAGCCGGATTTTGTCGCCGTTTTCAAGACCGAGGCGTTGCATGTCGTCCATGTTCATTTCCACTCTGGAGGTTACATCCAGATATTCATCTTTCAGCTTGCCCTTGTTCAGGGACGTGCCCTGCTTGCTGGAACGGCCGGGCACGAGAATCATGATCTCGGTCATGCATTAAACCTCCGGCGCACAGCAGTACAGTGTTAACAATGCTGCGCGCGCAACATGTGTTATGGGTGGAAGAGTAGGAAAGTGCCATCGCCAGCTTTACTACCAAGCTGTGTACTTAATTAACATGTTCACTATGCAAGGTCAATTTTCACGGCATGAAATGACTCCCGCCCTGTAAAGACAGGGATTTCTGTACAACTGACACCATCGCAATGCAGCATGAGTGAATTCACTTGCCGCCGGTTTTTATTAGCTGATTTCATTGCACTGCAGTATGATTATGCTTATGTTGCCAACGTCGTTATGTCTATGTCCCGGATGAACTCAACCCGGATCAAGGTCAAAGCCCCGGCACGGTTGCACCTGGGATTCATGGATATGCACGGCGGACTGGGCCGCAGTTTCGGCAGTCTGGGATTGTGCCTGGAAAATCCGGCAACCTCGATCGTGGTCACCGAGGCGGATGAACTCAGTGTCAACGGTCCCTCTGCTGATCGCGCCAGGAAATATGCCCGCCAGTTACTGGATTGGTTCAACGCCAGGGATGCGGTTGATATTGAAATCCGTTCGGCAATACCGGAGCACATGGGGCTGGGTTCGGGCACGCAGATGTCACTGGCAGTGGGTATTGCCATCACCCAGCTGAAGGGCATCAATACGACCATCGAGGACATCGCCGCGGCCCTGGGGCGAGGCGCCCGTTCCGGTATCGGTATCGGCGCCTTCAAGTACGGTGGATTTGTGGTCGATGGCGGCCGGGGTGAGGACACCCATGTCCCGCCGGTGATCTCGTGCATGACATTCCCGGATGAGTGGCGGATCCTGCTCTTGCTGGATCATGCCAGAGAGGGTATGCACGGCAGGGCGGAGGCCGACGCCTTTAACGCATTGCCGAAAATGAATGACGTGACCGTGGATCACCTCTGTCGAATTCTGGTTATGCAGGTTTTACCGGCCCTGGCCGAGAAAAACTGCACCGCCTTTGGCGATGGTATTACTGAAATTCAAAACTGTGTCGGCGATCATTTCAGTCACGCCCAGGGGGGGCGGTATGCAAGCAGGGATGTCGCCAGGGTGCTGGAATGGGCGGCGGCACGTAACGGGGCAACCGGTATCGGTCAAAGTTCGTGGGGACCGGCAGGATTTGTTATTTTTCCCAGTGAAACCCAGGCCTACCAGACCTTGAAGCAGGCCCGTAAGGCGTTCAGTGAATTGACCGCTATTGAATACCTGGTCACCGGCGCCCGAAACCAGATGGCGGAGGTTTATTTGAACGAATCGAAGCTGTCCAGTCGCCTGAATTTCAATAAGATTTAACATTTCAGAACCGTCTTCCAGACAGTGATCCGGAGTGGCGCAGGCCGGCATCCAGCGATCCGGGTTCTGAATTCATGCACTACAACATGAGACTATAAAACCAATGACGAAAGATCCTTATTTGTTACATATGTTTAACCCGACCAAGAATGTCAGCCCGTTCGATGTCAATATGGCTTACGAGGCTTCCTTTCACGGCGTTATCCCGTATACCGAAGTCACCCTTGAGGACATTCATGCCCTGACCCAGGACACCATCTTTTCCCGTGGCCCCAAGGGTGTCAAACGTACCTGTATCTTCCTCGGTGGACGTGAGTTCGGCCTGGCCATGGACATGCTCAACCGGGCGAAGGCGGCGATGGTTCCGCCTTTCGAAGTGTCTGTATTTGCCGATCCCAGTGGCGCCATAACCACGGCGGCCGCTGCCGTAGCCTGCATTGAGAGCCTGTTGGAAAAACAGTTTAAATCCGATATGAAGGATAAGAACCTGTATATTTTCGGTGGCACCGGGCCGGTCGGTGTCTGTGCAGGAATACTGGCCGCTAACTGTGGCGCCAATGTCTACCTGGCCAGCCATCGTGGCGCCGATGTGGGTTCGAAAGTCGCGGATGAATATAATGCCCGCTGCAACGTCTCCATGCAGGGCGCCAGTAGTGGCTCGAAAGGCGATAAAGAGGCGATTATTGAACAAGCCCACATAATTATCGGCGCTGCCAAGGCGGGTGTTCAAATACTGTCACGGTCAGAAATGGAAAATGCTCCGGCGCTGGAACTGGCGGCCGATATCAATGCCGTTCCACCGCTGGGGTTCGATGGTATAGATGTTCATGATTATGGCAAGGTGCTGGATTTTACGCCGGGAAATGCTATCGGGCTCGGCGCGCTGGCGATTGGCGATGTGAAATACAAGGTTCACAAGCGCCTGTTCGAAATGATGATCCAGACCGACAAGCCGTTGTATCTGGATCACGAGGCCGCTTTTAAAGTGGCCAGGGAAATCACGAATAAGTAACCTTTGCCTGGTCATCTCGGAATCCGGCCGCGCCCTGGCCGGTACCGCGGTAAGCGCCGGCTACACCGTCAGCGTCATTGATCGCTTCGGCGATAAGGACACCTGCGCGCTGGCTGCGTCCGTGGATGTGTACAGGGATCCGGCCAGGGACTTTGCCAATTATCCACTGCTCAAATCCCTGGTCGAAAATACCGGGTTGACGCCTGATAGCTGCATCGTCACCGGTAGCGGGTTTGACTCCTGCCCACAGGTACTGGAAGCATTGGCCGCCGAATTCCCGGTCATTGCCAATCGTGCCCATACTCTTCGTCAGGTCAAGGACCCCGATACTTTTTTCCCGGCGCTGGATGTACTGGGCATTTCCAGGCCGAAGCTGTCCAGGACATACCCTCATGACGGTGATCGTTGGCTGATGAAACAAGTGGGCGGCAGCGGCGGTGGCCATATACAGGAAGGTCGTTCCAGTGCCGGTAAGCATTCATACTATCAACAATATATAGCCGGCAGCAGTTACTCCCTGTTATTTCTGGCCGATGGCCGTGAGGCCGTGTGTATCGGACTGAACAAAACATGGTGCCGTGAACGCGAACCGCATCCCTACCGGTTTGCGGGTGCACTGGCAGTACCCATAACAGATGCGACCGGACATGAGAAGTTATCCGCAATAGCCCGCGCGTTGGCACGACATTTCGGGTTACTCGGTCTGTGCGGACTCGATTTCGTCGTATCCATTGACGGGGCTGATATATTCGTACTTGAACTGAATCCGCGTCCCACAGCTACCATTATGTTGCACGAAACGAATCGTCCACTCTTTCCCGCGCATCTCCAAGCCTGCCAGGGCCGGCTTGATGGTGATATTTCAGGCACTCCCGGACCGCAACCGGGTATGCAGATCCTCTATGCCGATCAGAATATCCGGGTGCCCGAACGTGTTGATTGGCCACCATGGGTTGTCGATATACCGGGTGCAAATCAAGTGATTAAAAAGGGTGAACCCTGCTGCACGGTGTGCGCCGACGGAAGCGATACCGCTGCCGTCAGGGAATTACTTGACGAGCGATGCCGTTATCTTGAACAGGGCATTTTCAGAATTTCAGCGTCCTGCTAGACTACGCCGCCATAAAAACAGGATCATCAATAACTTGCCCGGAATAATTCAATGAAAGAAAAACAACCTTCGATTAACGCGTTAACCGCACCCCTGGTCCAATACCTCGTCGATAACGCCACTGAATTACGCGTTGGGATCAACATACTGGAGAATAACGCCACCGTGATCGACGCCGGCATAGCCGTACGCGGCGGTCTTGAAGCCGGCCGCCGGATTGGAGAAATCTGCATGGGCGGGCTGGGACAGGTACGATTCCGGGCCTCGACCCATTACGAACACTGGTCATGGCACGTTGACGTGCATAGCAGTAATCCCGTGATCAGCTGTCTGGGCAGCCAATATGCCGGTTGGAGCCTGTCGCATGGTGAGGGCAAGGGCGCATTTAATGCCCTGGGCTCGGGACCGGGTCGCGCCATGGGCAGCAAGGAGGAATTATTCGATGAGTTGGGTTATCGCGACGACAGGGGGCCGGCCTGCCTGGTTATAGAAGCCGACAGGATCCCCCCCGTGGAAATTGCCGACAAGATCGCCACGGCCTGTGGCATCACTGCGGATCAACTGACATTAATCATCACGCCGACTTCCAGCCTTGCCGGTTGCGTGCAGGTAGTCTCCCGGGTGCTCGAAACGGCGCTGCATAAGGCCCATGCGCTCGGTTTCGAACTGGAAAAAATCATCGACGGCGCCGGCAGTGCACCGGTGCCGCCACCGGCCGTGGATTTTCTCACGGCCATGAGCCGCACCAACGACGCCATTCTGTTTGCCGGCCAGGTACACCTGTTTGTGGATGCCGATGACAGTGACGCCGGGGAACTGGCCGGCAAGCTGCCGAGCAGTGCCTCGGGGGATTACGGCAAACCGTTTGGAGAAATTTTCAAGAACGTCAATTACGATTTTTACCAGGTGGACCCGATGCTGTTCAGTCCTGCCCGGGTAACGGTCTCCTCGATTAGAACAGGTAACAGCTTCCAGGCCGGTCGCATCGACCTTACGCTACTTAACCAGTCCTTCAGCGGCCAGTGTGGCTAAACCCGTCCAACAGGTTGCCATCATAACCGACGACCCGGGCTGGCACGGTCGTCAACTCAGGCAGGCGCTGGCCAGATACGGTCTGGAAGGGCACTATTTGTCCCTGCTGGATGCGGCGATCGTGGTTGACAGCGACACCGCCCGGATCGTGATACCCGGATTTGAAACCGCGCCGCCACTCGGCGTATTCATTCGCGGCATTCCCGGCGGGACACTGGAGCAGGTTATTTTCCGGCTCGACATTCTGCATATGCTGGTCGAAACAGGGACCACCGTATTCAATACACCTCGCGCTATCGAGCGTACTGTGGACAAGGCCATGACCAGCTTTCTCCTGCGTCATGCCGGAATGCCGACACCGCCAACCTGGGTCTGTGAGTCACATGAACAGGCCCGCAACATTTATCAACGCGAAACAGCTGCCGGCCATCGACTGGTCATGAAGCCGGTGTTCGGTTCCCAGGGGATAGGCGTGCGTATTCCTGAAAATCCGGCTGCGCTGGCTGATACAGAGGATTTTGGTGGCGTCTATTACCTGCAACGCTTTGTGGAGCCGGCCAGTAACGTCTTCAGTGACATCCGGGTTTTCGTCATAGATGGTCAGGCAGTGGCCGCCATGCGCCGAAGTCATCATGACTGGATTACCAACCGTGCCCAGGGCGCCCGTTGTGAGCGGCTGGTCATGAGCGAGCCCATCCGGAGCATGGCCGAGGATGCCGTTCGCATATGCGATATCGATTATGCCGGTGTTGACCTGATTGTGGATCGCAACGGACAGTTACAGGTACTTGAAGTCAACAGTGTTCCGGCCTGGTGGGGGTTGCAAAAGGTAGTGGATGTGGATATCTCGGCGGCCCTTATCGACAGCTTTGTCGACCGTATCAACCAGTCTGCGGGCAATCCGGCCCTGTGTCGATGACGCCGGAGCAACAGGACAGCTATATCAGTGAATGTGTCCATGACAGCCTGGTTATTGATATAGAGGCATTGAAGCCGGGTAATGTCAGTCGTTACGCCTCCGGCCATAACATGGAAGTCGGGCATTTTATTGAAAGCGCCCGGTTGACGACGCCCTTGTTGTGTGATCGCCGGCAAAATGTGGGACGGCGCATCCTGAACAGTATCGAGACGACAATGAACGGGGTAGGTTGCAATACCAACCTGGGCATTGTCCTGTTATGTGCACCCCTGGTTTTTGCGGTGCAGCATAAAATTGGCGGCGAATCGTTGCGTGACGCCCTGGCACGGACAATTGACGCTATAGACCGCCAGGAGACGGCCGATATTTTTCGCGCGATATGTCTTGCCGGTCCAGCCGGCCTTGGACAAAGCAGTCAATATGACGTACATTTACAACCTGAAGTAACAATAATAGAAGCCATGCGCTTTTCCAGGGACAGGGACAGGATAGCCTATCAATACATCAGTCAATTTGAAGACATTTTCGAGCACGGTCTCGAGGTTATTAAAGCATCCTTTACCCGCTGGAGACGTATGGAATGGGCGGCAACAAGCTGCTTTCTGGAATTTTTAGGTACCCGGCATGACAGCCATGTGCGACGCAAGTTCGGCGATGAAGTTGCGGAACAGCTAAGAAAAAAAGCACAACCGGTCATGCGACAATTCAGAGCCTGTGCGGACCCGGAAACCATGGTGGATGAATTACTGGTGTTTGACCGGGAACTCAAGGATGCCGGTATCAATCCCGGAACCAGCGCGGATTTGACGGTGGCGAGTGTACTGGCCTACCGGCTGATGAACGATATCGGGTATGAAGAATTTTGAGGGTCACTGAAACACTCAGTGCCATCAGAAATATGGGGTAACCCTGCATTTATTTAACGATAGGAAGACAGAAATGTCATTATTATCCAAATTGTTTGGCTTTCTAACTGGAGGAGAGAATAAAATGGCAGTAATCGATAGAACTTTACTCGGCGAAGCTCTGGTCGGCGACGGTAATGAAGTGGCGCACATCGACTTGATTATCGGACCTCGTGGCAGTGCTGCGGAAACTTCATTTTGCAACGCATTGACCAATAACAAGGATGGCTTCAGTACCCTGCTGGCCGTGGTTTCACCGAACCTGGCCTGTAAACCAAACACCATTCTGTTCAATAAGGTCACCATCAAGGGTGCCAAGCAAGCCGTACAGATGTTCGGTCCCGCCCAGCGCGGTGTCGCCATGGCGGTCATGGATTGTGTTGAAGACGGTACTATCCCTGCGGATGAGGCCGATGACGTATTTATCAGTGTCGGCGTATTCATTCACTGGCTGGCCGATGACGATGCCAAGATCCAGGACTACAACTACGAAGCGACAAAACTGTCTATCAAGCGTGCAGTAGCCCGTGAACCGAAGGCCTCCGAGGTCCTCAGCAAGCGTGGTTCTGCAGAGCATCCATTTGCCGCGCATTCCTGATAATTAAGCTTACTTGCTCTTTAGAATGCCCCGCTCGGCGGGGCATTTTTTTATCTGTTGGTGGCTGTTTGAATTCAGCAAGTGATGATCTCCCTGATATGTCGTGCCGATACATTGCCGTTATGCAACGCCGTCGCCAGCAACACACCGGCTGCACCAGCGATGCATGCCTGGCTGATATCCTCATTGTTCCGCACACCTCCAGCCATGTAGAAGTCATGGCCGGGATAATTACGAATCCAGTTGCTGTCCGCGGGCTGGATACCTTCGTTACAACCCACCTGATCAAGATGCATTAGGATCACCCGCCGTGGCCAGTGTGCAACTGATTCTGTTACCGACTGACTGTTCAGTAATGTGTCATGTCGAAAATCCAGCGACAGCACGGGATCCTGGAAACCTGTTATGGCCAGGCGCAACTCGACAGGATCATTGAAGGATTCACTGCCAAACACAGGGACGCAGGAATTGCCTGTCTGCGTACATAGTTTCGGGGTTGCGCAACCGGCATCAAGCCAGATCTCCAGTTCAGGGTGCCGGCAGCTGATTGTTCTCAGGACATCCCTGTGATCGCCATCACCGGTTATGGCCTGCAGGTCCGCAATGTAAATCGTCTCGAACGGATACAGGGACAGCAACGCGCTGACAACAGACAATGGTTCGCAGGACCTCGTGAGCTGCGAATGGACCGGTTTGTATGCACTGCGTTGACCGGCGTGTGCATGAACGACCTGTCCATACATGAGATCGATGACGGGAATGATGTGCATGCTCGTCTGTGCGTTCCGTGATTCAATACCGGGAATGAAAATTTTTGTCTTCGAGTTTATCACAGGCGGTGGTCTGGCCGGTGTCAGTCTGCCACCCGGTCTCGCACACGAAGGTGACCTGATGATCCATGCTCTGATTCGGGATCTGATACAGGCTGGTTACCGGGACCTGGTGACATTACGCGATAAGCGGCTACCAGCGATAAAATTACCTGTAAAGTCATTTCCGGTAAGCCAATCAATGTCGGAAGATTGCCAGGCATTGATGTCTTCGGCTGACGCCACGTTCCTGATTGCGCCGGAAACAGGCGGCGTTCTCCTGCAGTTGACCCGCCAGGCCGGGGATTCCGGGTGTTTGCTCATGGGCTGTGATGCGCACAGTGTGGAATTGGCCGCCGGCAAACGAGACTGTTGTGAGCATTTACGCTGCCACGGAATTGCCGTGCCGGACAGTTACTCGATTGATGATATGCGCATCATTCCGGACCGGCCACTGGTGTTGAAACCTGATGACGGCGTTGGCGGGGAAGCATGCTATTTATTCGATGACAGGGTCTCGTTAAGGCGCTGGCTGGACAGGCAGGAGGATTGCCGGACCTGGCTGATACAGCCGTATATCCCGGGTGAGGCGGCAAGTCTGAACCTGTTTTGTCAGAATAACGGGGTTCTGGTTCTGGCGGTGAATCGGCAACAATTTGAATTTCGTGAAGGAAAGGGTGTACTCAGCGGTGTTGTGGTCAATGAATTTGCCGGACGCAGGGATGAATTCAGGGGGCTGGCCCGGAAAATTACCGATGCCGTTCCCGGGCTGCGAGGTTTCGTGGGCGTCGATCTCATTCTTACCGATGCCGGTCCGGTAGTGATTGAAATCAACCCACGCCTGACCACTTCTTACGCGGGACTCCATGAATCACTGGGGTATAATCCGGCCGAGCTTTTGTTTCAGTCACAGGAGTCCGCAATTATCACCGAGCGATTATTCAAGACCGCTGTCCCGGTTACCCTGCAGCTGTCTGTGCATTGATATGACCTGTTATGTAGGCTGGGATGTCGGTGGTGCACATTTGAAAATGGCCTGTACAGACAGTTCGGGCCGGTTGCTCAGCGCCGGACAGTGGGCGACACCGCTGTGGCGGGGCCTGGATTCCCTGGCAGCGGCGATTGAAAATGCGTCTCGACATGTCATTGCGGGCGGCCACCACCCCGTCCACGCCGTGACCATGACTGGTGAACTGGCGGATTGTTTTACCGATCGTGCCAGTGGAGTCAGGGTCCTTGCCGATTTTATGAACAGCCATTTGAACGGGACACAGCCGGTTTTTTATACAGGCCCACACGGGTTTGTTGGCCTGGATCAATGCCGCGACCATTGTGATTACATCGCCTCGGCCAACTGGTACGCAACTGCGAGTCATGCAGCACTGCAATATGAGTCGGGATTGTTGATTGATATTGGTACTACCACTACCGATATAATTCCGTTTGTAAATCATAAAATCGGTGCACGGGGCTACAGCGATCATGAAAGGCTCCTGCATTCAGAGCTCTGCTACACCGGTGTGGTGCGAACCCCGGTGATGGCCGTGGTCAATGAAGTACCATGGCAGGGCAACAGCTGCGCGATCATGAACGAGTTGTTCGCCACTCTTGCGGATGTCTACCGGATCACCGGCGAATTGCCTGAGAATGCCGACCTGGGTGATACCTGTGATGGTGCACCGAAAGACCGGCCGTCGAGCCTGCGCCGCCTGGCGCGGATGATTGGGCTGGATGCCGATAACGATAGTGTATTTGCAACACAGGGCGGTCCTGAGACTGCCGCCTGGATCAGCAGCCAACATCTGCAATTGATCAGTAAACATGCGGAAAAGGTGGCCGCTCACCTGGCGTTGTTGACCGGCGGGAATAGCGATAGTGTCATTGTTGGCGCAGGATGCGGCCGATTTCTGGTCAGTAAAATTGCCAATGCATTACAATTCACTTATGTAGATTATGCAGAGATGGTTGATTGCCCCGTCGATATTCAATGTATTGTTGCTGACTGCGCGGCTGCCGTTGCCGTGGCGCAACTGAAGAGGATGGCTGATTGAAGCAAAAACTCACCGAGTTGCCGTATTACCGTGATTCCGCGGGGTTGTTCGCGGTGCTTGCCAATGAACCCTGGAGTATTTTCCTGGACAGCGGTCATCCGGCACGGTATCCCGGGCGTTACGACATCATAGCCGCTCGCCCCTATGTGACCCTGGTAACCCGCGGTTCTGAAACACGTGTTACCGAACGCAATACTGATTTTATCAGCGCCGATGACCCGTTCGAACTGGTAAAATCCTACCTCGGGCCACAGGTCAAGAACCTGTCGGGGCTGCCTTTTTGCGGCGGCGCCATGGGTTATTTTGCCTATGACCTCGGTCGCCGTATCGAATCCCTGCCCGAACAGGCCCAGCATGATATTGATGTGCCGGACATGGCCATCGGCATCTATGACTGGGCGGTGATCGTGGATCACCAGTTACGGCGAACCTGGCTGTACAGCATGGGTAAGGATGAGCGAACCCTTGCGAACTGGAATGACTTGCAGGGGATTTTCCAGAGCAATGCGGCTGCCGAAGAACAGGGCATCACGGTCACCGGGGGCATCAATACCAATTTTGACAAGGAGCACTACGCCCAGGCCTTTCACAGGATCAAGCAGTACATCCGCGCCGGTGATTGCTACCAGGTCAACCTGGCGCAGCGCTTCGATGTTGGCATCAGTGGATCCGCCTGGCGTGTTTACCGGGAACTGCGGCGTCTGAACCCGGCTCCCTTTGCTGCATTCATGAACCTGGATGGTTGCGCCGTGCTCAGTACATCACCTGAACGTTTTCTCAAGGTCACCGACGGCGTGGTTGAGACCAAGCCTATCAAGGGTACCCGGCGACGTTCCGGCTTCGCCTTCGAGGACAGTGAACTGGCCCGGGAATTACTGGAGAGCGAAAAGGACCGTGCGGAAAACCTCATGATTGTGGATCTGCTGCGAAACGACCTGGGCAAGAATTGCAAAACCGGCAGCATTGCCGTACCCAAGCTCTATGCGCTGGAGAGTTATGCCACGGTGCATCACCTGGTCAGCACTGTTACCGGCAGGCTGGCAAAAAACCGTCATGCCATTGATTTGTTGCGCGGCTGCTTTCCGGGTGGCTCCATAACCGGTGCGCCGAAACACCGGGCCATGCAGATCATCGAGGAACTGGAGCCGCACCGGCGTACGGTTTACTGCGGCAGCATCGGTTATATCGGCTGTGATGGTAATATGGATACCAACATTGCCATCCGCACCCTGGTTTATATACAGGAGCATGTCTATGGCTGGGCCGGTGGTGGCATCGTTGCGGATTCCAGGATGGCGGCGGAATACCAGGAATGTTTTGACAAGGCGGCAGCCATGTTAAAGCTGTTCCAGAGCAAGTATATCCAGGATGTGGGTAGTTAAACTCGGCGGCAGCCTGCTGCAGGGACCCTGGCTCATGGAGTGGCTGCTGGCAATCAGGCGTTTTTCCGACCGGAATGCAGTCGTAGTCACCGGCGGTGGTGCGTTCGCTGATCAGGTTCGCCTGGCCCAGGCCCGTACCGGCATGGATGACAGGCTGGCTCATCATCTGGCACTGATCGCCATGGAACAGGTTGCCTGGTTGTGTCATAGCATGGCGCCGTGGCTGGTACCTGTAAGGGACCGACGACAACTGGCTGAGGTGCAATCCCGTGGAGATATCGCTGTACTTTTGCCGACGCATTTTCTTGCTACTGAAACCGGTTTACCACGGGACTGGTCACTGACCTCGGACAGTATCGCGGCCTGGTTTGCTGCAGCAACCAACGCGGAACATCTCTGTATCGTCAAGTCCTGCGCCTTACCCGCACACTTTACTACGACAGCAGAACTCGAACATGCCGGGATCGTTGACGCAGCGTTTCCGGTTCTGGTGCAATCATTTCACGGTGATATCCGTTTCTACACGGCGGCACATGTCTGTACATTTCTTTCCGACATCAATCGTACCAGCATGTCTGACCCGTTACCGCTCTGAGCAGTACAGCGGCCACGGTCATCATCCGCAGCGCCTGAAATACGGTACCCGCTCTAAAGGATTATCAGACTCCGTCGATAAGGTACGACAAGCAACGGGCAATCTGAGACCGGAAATCATGATGCCACACTAGATTTTGACGACCGTGACGCTGGAGGCACAGGAATGGAAAAGCTATTAAAACAATTCAATCTGACCCGACAATTCTATATCCTGGCGGGTATCGGCATTTTAACCAACCTGGCTCTGCTTTTTGTGGCCACGGATCCCGTTACAAATTTCACCGCCTATATCAACGAGTTCGTAGTGAGCATGGTCTCAGTGGCGATGCTTGTAGCCATGTCGGTTTACATGGGCAGGCATAACAGACGCCGTGCCGAAACCGTTGTCGGCGCCATGAACGCCATTGCCAAGGGTGACCTGACCAAGAAAATCACCGTGCTCGGCAAGGATGAGTTTGCCTGGATGTGCTGGGAATACACCTGTGCCCGCAAGGGGTTTACAGAAGTGGTCCAGAGCATCAAGGGTAATGCGACCCAGCTGGCTGCTGCCGCGGAAGAACTTTCCACGATTACCGAGCAGAGCTCCAAGGGCGTCGTGCGCCAACAGAGTGAAACCCAGCAGGTGGCCACGGCCATGAACGAGATGTCGGCCACCGTGCAGGAAGTCGCCAGAAACGCAGCCAGCGCGGCGACCGCGGCCGCCGAGGCGGATGAACAGGCAAAGAACGGTCATACGGTTGTAAATGACACCGTGACCACGATCACCGCCCTGGCCGAAGAAGTCTCACGGACCTCTGATGTCATCGAGAAACTCAAAGGCGACAGCATCAGTATCGGCGCGGTACTGGATGTGATTCGGGATATCGCCGAGCAAACCAACCTGCTGGCCCTTAACGCGGCCATCGAGGCGGCACGGGCAGGTGAACAGGGGCGGGGATTTGCCGTCGTTGCCGACGAAGTCCGTACCCTGGCCAGTCGTACCCAGCAGTCCACGCAGGAGATCAACGGCATGATCGAACGCCTGCAATCCGGCGCCAATGAAGCCGTGATAGCCATGGAGCAGGGTCGTAACAAGGCCGAAGCCACGGTCGAACAGGCGCAAAAAGCCGGTCAGGCACTCAACGCCATCACCGAGGTGGTCTACAACATAAAGGCCATGAATATGCAGATTGCCAGTGCGGCGGATGAGCAGAGTTCTACGGCTGAAGAAATTAACCGCAATATCGTCAATATCAGTGAGGTTGCGGATGAGACAGCCGGGGGCGCCCAGCAAACGGCGAATGCCAGTGATGAACTGGCCCGACTGGCAGTGGATTTACAGGAAAAAGTATCCCGGTTCCAGATCCTCGACTGATGACGTAACCACCGGTCCGGCTCGACCGGACCGGTGGTTATCCATGTTTTCGATGGCTTTTCTGGCTGCATCAGGGCCGAAGTCCAGGGCGATGCGATAGCAGTCAAGCCAATTGTGAGTAGGCTCCTGGCTGTAATCCTGCAAGTATTGATAGTGTTCCATTTTCAAAACTCCACTTCAGTTAGCAATAATTTAATGCCTGGTCAGCCCGGCGCGGCAGTCAAGTGCCGGGATTGATCGAATAAGAAGGCCTGGCATCCGGAAGAGGCTGGAGATGCCAGGCAATAGCCGAGCTCCTTCTCGACTTCCCGCTAAGACAGTTGTTGTCCGTGTTCATTAATCCCAATTCAACGCCCCCCCGGTCTGGTACTCGGTGACACGGGTCTCAAAAAAGTTTTTCTCCTTGCGCAGGTTAGCCTGCTCGTCGAGCCAGGGCAGTGTGGCTTCGGCACCAGGGAACGGGACTTCCATACCCAGTTGCTGGGCGCGGCGGTTGGCAATGAAACGGAACTGGCCGATGTGGGTCTCGGCCGAGTAACCGAGGATCGGATCCTTGAGCACGTAATTCGCGTAAATACTTTCGGCGGCATCGGCTTCTTCCCACATGGTGCGCACGCAACTGGCCGAGGGTTTGACCTTTTCCTCGTGCATGATCTGTTTGACCACGCGGATACCGAAGGAAGCATGCATTACTTCGTCACGCATGATGTATTGCAACTGCTCCGCCGTGCCTTTCATCAGGCCGCGACGCTGCAGGGCAAAAATGGGGCTGAAACCGTTGTAGAACCAGCAGCCTTCAAAAACGGCAGCAAAGAACATGTAGGAGATGATGAAGTTGTCGAGTTCATCGGGATCGCGCAGGTCGATGTCGGAGCGCAGCACCGAGTTGAGACGATCATTGGCCAGCTTGATTTTCTGGTTGATCTCCGGAACCACGCGGTAACGGTTGTAGATCTCGCCCTGGTCCAGTCCGATGGACTCGATGCAGTGCTGGTAGGTCCAGGTATGCAGCGCTTCCTCGTAGACCTGGCGGGCCTGGTATATCTGCAATTCCGGTGCGCTCATCTTTTCCATAACCGCAAGGCCGATGTTACGCATGGCCAGAATGTCCGAGGTGGTCAGATAAGCCAGAACGTTTTCATAGACATGACGTTCTTCCAGAGTCAGCTTGTGCCGGTAGTCGTGAACGTCCTGGGCCATGTTGATATCCAGCGGTGTCCAGTGGTTCTTGTTGGCATTGAGAAAGTAATTCCAGGCCCACGGGTATTTGAACGGCGCCAGCTGGTTGATATCGGTCATGCCGTTGATGACACGCTTGTCATCGGGATTGATGGGCAGCGACGGCGGGTTGGTATCGGTGATGAGATCGGCTGTGCTGTCGGCAGTTACATTATCTATCCCGTCCATTTGCAGGTGAGTCTGCATGGCCCCGGTATTGTCGGGTGAGGTGGATGAGAGAGGGTTATCCCAGTTCAACATAGTTTACTCCTGAATCATTCCGGTTACTGACAGGCTTCGCAGTCCGGGTCCAGTATGGAACAGACCTTGACGCTTTCGTCCTGGAGTGCCGCATCGTCATCGGCTTTTTGTCTGGCCGTGGTTTTTTCCATGTGTGTGGCGCCCAGAGAACGCAGGTAGTACGTAGTTTTCAGACCGCGCACCCAGGCCAGCTTGTAGAGGTTGTCGAGCTTCTTGCCGCTGGGTTCGGCCATGTACAGGTTCAGTGACTGGGCCTGATCGATCCATTTCTGTCGCCGCGAACCGGCCTCCACCAGCCAGCGTGGATCCACCTCGAAGGCGGTGGCATAGAGCTGTTTCATATCAGCAGGTATGCGATCGATGGGCTGTACGCTGCCGTCAAAATACTTGAGGTCATTGACCATGACGTCATCCCAGAGCTTGCGCTCTTTCAGATCACGCACCAGGTAGGGATTGACTACCGTGAACTCACCGGAGAGGTTCGATTTCACGAACAGGTTCTGGTAAGTGGGCTCGATGGACTGGGCGACACCACAGATATTGGAGATAGTGGCCGTCGGGGCAATAGCCATGCAGTTGGAGTTGCGCATGCCCACGGTTTGCACCCGCTCGCGCAGGCTGTCCCAGTCGAGGCTGTAGCCGGTGTCCATCTGCAGATAATCGCCGCGCGCTTCGGCCAGCCGCTGGATAGAGTCGATAGGCAAAATACCCTGTTGCCAGAGTGAACCGGTGTAACTGGAATAAACGCCACGCTCCTCGGCCAGGTGCGTCGACGCCTGGATGGCGTAGTAACTGACGGCTTCCATGCTGCGATCGGCGAATTCAACGGCCTGCTCCGAGGCGTAGGGCAGACGCAGTTCGTAAAGCGCGTCCTGGAAGCCCATGATGCCGAGCCCTACCGGCCGGTGGCGCAGGTTGGCGCGGCGTGCCTGCGGAACGCTGTAGTAATTGTAATCAATCACGTTGTCGAGCATGCGCATGGCGGTATTGATGGTTTTTTCCAGTTTTGCCGTGTCCAGCCCGTTACCATCGACATGTCGGGCAAGATTCACGGAACCCAGGTTGCAGACGGCGATTTCATCGTCCGAGGTGTTGAGCGTGATTTCCGTGCACAGGTTGGATGAGTGCACGACGCCGGTGTGCTGCTGCGGTGAACGCAGGTTGCACGGATCCTTGAAGGTGAACCACGGGTGGCCGGTCTCGAACAGCATGGACAGCATCTTGCGCCACAGGTCCACGGCCTTGATGGTCTTGAAGTTTTTGATTTCGCCGTTGGCGGCCATGGTTTCGTACTGATTGTATTTTTCCTCGAAGGCGACGCCGTAAAGATCATGCAGATCGGGCGTTTCCTCCGGCGAAAACAGGGTCCATTCGCCTTCCTCGGCGACCCGTTTCATGAACAGGTCGGGTATCCAGTTGGCCGTATTCATATCGTGGGTACGGCGGCGGTCGTCTCCCGTGTTTTTGCGCAGATCCATGAATTCCTCGATATCCAGGTGCCAGGTTTCCAGGTACGCGCACATGGCGCCCTTGCGCTTGCCGCCCTGATTCACGGCCACGGCGGTATCGTTGGCGACCTTCAAAAACGGCACCACACCCTGGGATTTGCCGTTGGTGCCCTTGATATGCGAACCCATGGCCCTGACCCGGGTCCAGTCATTGCCCAGTCCTCCGGCGAATTTGGACAGCAGAGCGTCATCGCGGATGGCGCTGAAGATGCCGTGCAGATCGTCGGGGACCGTGGTCAGGTAACAACTGGAGAGCTGTGGCCGGCAGGTGCCGGAATTGAACAGGGTCGGCGTGGAACTCATGAAGTCAAACGAGGAGAGCAGTTCATAGAACTCGATGGCACGGGCCTCGCGGTCCATTTCATTGATGGCCAGCCCCATGGCGACACGCATGAAAAACGCCTGCGGCAGTTCGAAACGCTGGCCGTCGGAATGGATAAAGTAACGATCATAAAGGGTCTGCAGGCCCAGGTAAGTGAACTGGCGATCCCGTTCCGCTTTCAGCGCCTTGCCGAGTCGTTCGAGATCATATTTGCTGAGTTCGTGATCCAGCAGGCCCAGATCACAACCGCGGTGGATGTATTTGCCGAAATAGATACCATAGAGATCGCGCATTTCGCGTTCGGTGGCGTCCGTGGGCGTGCCGTCGATGAAACTCAGGGCTTCGTGACGCAGGCCGTCCAGCAGCAGTCGGGCGGCGACGTAACTGTATCCGGGTTCTTTTTCAATGAGCGTCCGCGCGGTCATGACCAGTGTCGGATTCACATCGGCGTTCTTGATACCATCGAAGAGGTTACGCAGCGTGTTTTCGAGGATCAGTCCGGCATCGACCTCATCGAGCCCGGCACAGGCCTCGGCGATGATTTCGCGCATTCGCTCAACGTCCAGTGGTGCCTTGCGACCGTCATCCCGGGTCACGTCAAGGGGTGTTGGCGCGGTTTCTTCCGGTATGCGCTGTGCGGTTTTACTGGCGCGCAGACGGCTGCGTTCCTCGCGATAGATCACGTAGGCGCGGGCGACCTTTTGTTCACCGGCGCGCATCAGGGCCAGTTCGACCTGGTCCTGAATATCCTCGATATGTACTGTGCCGCCGGCGGGCATACGCCGGGTAAGGGCGTCCACCACCTGTTTACTGAGGCTGGCCACGCGCTCATGGATACGTGTCGAGGCAGCGGCGGTGCCGCCTTCCACCTCAAGGAATGCCTTGGTCATGGCGACACTGATTTTCGCCGGATCGAATGCCGTGACCTTGGAATTGCGACGGATAACCCGGTATTCCCCCGGGCTGTGCGTGACGGAATCATCGAATGAGCCTGTCAATTGCTCACCGGCAGCCGCGCTCGCGACACCTCCGGCAACGTTCTTTGCAGTAACGCTTTCGGCCTCCATTTACCCCTCCAACAACTGATGTTTTTGTATTTTTGTACGTTCTGATCGATATTCTCACGCTGCCCGGATTGCTTCGATCCGGTGCTCGCGTTCAATAGTGGATCAATGTATAGCACCACAATAGAATGTGGTCAAGGCCGGATAGGTACACTATATCATGTGGATTGAACTGTTAAGAACATTGGAATGAGCTGTGGATAAGTTGCGTATAAAAAATACCTGTGTAAAGGCGAAAAATGATCTCAAGAATATTCAGTAACTTAATGAAAGCACAGGAAGAATGCCTGCTTTATGGCATAGCTGATGCATAATCCGGTTTAGAATCGAAAAAAAACATTTTGTTGCGGCCGGCCAGGGCGGCAATCGGGCCGTGTTACTGCAAGGTCAATTCGGATTTGTTCGGGGTGGAGACATCGACACTGACCATCACCAGGGTGGTTTTGCCGTCATATTCTTCCAGCATGCGCACCGTTTCACGCATCATCATTGCCTCACCGCTTTTGGTGATTTTACGCAATTCCCAGCGATGCAATCGGCGCGGATCATCAATAGTCTCACGTATATACTGGCGGGCCAGGTTACGATCATCCCGGTGATACAGCTCGGTGATCGATTGCTTAAGCAGTTCGCTGCGCTCGTAGCCGAGCAAATAGGCGCCAAAGCGGTTCACCGAGATTATCTGGCCCCTGGCATTCAGTTTCATATAAACCGCGGGCGTATTGTTGTAGAGGTCCTCGAATTTTTTTTCACTGATATGCAGCGCTTTTTCGGTCTCGATGCGGGTATCCATCTCGGATTCAAGATTGGCGCGGGCCAGCTCGTAAGCGACTTCCTTGTTGATGACTTCACGCTCGAGATTTCTCCTGTGTTCGGACATGGTGTCATTCATGGATTTCAGTGCCAATTGGGTCTCGATGCGGGCAATCATCACGGGCAGGGTGCCGGGTTTGATGATGTAGTCATTGGCGCCGGCTTCGAAACTTACCACGATGTCGGTCACGTCCTCACTGACGGTGAGCATGATTACCGGTAACTGCAAGGGGGAATATTTTTCGCGGATGTTTTTTAATACCTTGATGCCCGAGGTTTCCGGCATCATCAGGTCGAGAAAGACCAGATCGAAAGTCTGGTGCTCGAGCAGCGTCAGCGCCTCACTGCCGTCGCGGAGGGTGGTGACCTGGTAGTTTTTCGATTTCAGAAAGGTCGCGATGGTCCGGCAGACGGTCGCATCGTCGTCTACAACCAGTATCGCTGCCGGGCGTATGGTCTGTTCATCATCAAGGTGGGAGATGGGAAGAGGCACGGATCAGCATTCAGAGTTTGCTATGCGTGCCATCACACAGGGGCGGTGTTGCAGAGTGTTTGCAGCCACAGAACCAGACGGTTTTCGTAGCCTCAGCCCTGAATTCCACCGGTGTGAAATCGGTATCGCTGTGTGAGCCATCACAGAAAGGCTGGGTTTTGCTGCGCCCGCAGGCGCACCACCAATAACTTTTACCCGCTTCCACATCAACACTGAAAGGGGATTTTTGAGGGATTTCAGGTGTGCTCATAAATCAGCTTATCCAAAAATATCATGTTCATATGAAGTCTGAATATATAACGAAAATATCACGAAATTCAAATAATTAATTAAACTATCTAAAATATTTCGAATAATATTTCATGCCGGGGATACTGGTGTGATTATCGAAAAACAGGACTGTCGTGTTGAATCGCGAGTTATTTCAGAGAGTTAAGATCCGCCGTGAAGTATTGTCAATGCACAGGATTTACCAGGATTGAATGCGCCTGGAACAATAAACCAGGGACAACAGTGCAGCGGACAGTGCGACCCCCTGGAGAATGTGAATCAGCCACAAACTCTTCAGTCCGGCCAGGGCGAAGAGCACGGTCATGACCAGGAACGTCAGCATGGCACAGTTTTGCACCAGGTTGCTGGCCGATATCACCCGGCCGAGCTGACCTTCGCGGGCATGATGCTGAATGAGAGTATTTAACGGAATGATAATGAAGCCACCCATCATGCCCCAGATAATAAAATTCACCGACAGTCCGATGAGGCTGTGTAACTGCGGCAGAATCAACAAACAGCCGGTAATGCCGAAAGCCCCCACGGCCACCAGCCGCTGATCGATTTTACGGCGTGACAAGAGGCCGGCAATGACTGAACCGACAACGATTCCAATACCGGCGCAGGCCAGCATGCCCTGGATAATCACGGTATTGGTGATAGCCATGATTTCCTTGGCATACGCCGGGAAGGCCGCCAGCATGACCTGGGATATGGCCCAGAATATGGCCAGACCGATGACCGAGTAGAGTATGATCCGGCGTTCCACTACCACCTGCAGGTTGAAACGCAAATACCCGCCACGCGTGTACTGACGCCAGTCGAAATGCATCTGCGTGTTCACCGGCTGGCGTTGGGGCATTTTCAGGGCCATGCCCACTTCCACCAGGCTGAACAGCACCAGGCACCAGCCGATGGGCGCAATCCGCTGTAACAATTCCCGCCTTGAAGTGTAGATATCACCCGCGAGAAAGGCTTCGAATAATACCGAGAATGCCAGGATCCCTGCCAGTATGGCGACCGTGGTAGTGGCCTGGACGATGCCATTGGCGCGCGCCAGGTGGCTGTCGCCAACGAGTTCCCGGATGTAGCCGTACTTGGCGGGTGAATAGATGGCGCTTTGTATGGCCAGCATCAGGGTCATGATGTAGGCCGGCCAGAACCAGCCGAGGTAATAAAAGAGGGTGATGAACAGGGTCAGGATGACGGCCACCACGGAAGTCATGAGCATCACCCGGTTCTTGGGGTACTTGTCGGAACAGAATCCTGCCGGCGACATGAGCAGGATGAAAGGCACCAGAATCAGCGCATTGACAACGGCGGTCAGAATCACCTGTTCGCGGCCGTCGTAGATCTTGAAGACGGTGTTCTGAATAATGATCTTGTGGCCGAGATCCACGAATGCGTTGAGGAACAGCAAAGCGATATAGGGCGTAAAGCCCTGGAAGCGAAATAAGTGCAGCATGTCCGGGTATGTCCCAGGCCCCTGTGTTGGAAAGTCGCAAGGTAACCCAAACCGCGCGTGGTGACGAATTCCTTAAATCCGGGGTATCTGGAGCACTCACCCGGGCAACAGGAATGGCGGGCGGTGGTTTGATGATGGGGTTATATACGGATTACATATCAGGCCAGCATCCAGGCGATTACTGCCGGGATGAGCAGGTATTTCAATATCAGGGCTATGATATTAGCGAAATTCATTCGTTTCGACTGTAGTTTCCAGTAGCGAACATTGATTTCATGGACAATTTCAAGGTTGATGTCATTCATGGTCATATAGTCTCAGCCTGCTCTGTTTTCCAGATACAAGTCATAAAATCACATGCTGTTGATCCGGTTTATCGGTCAAACAGTGGCGGATATTGAATGATTTGTTCATGAACAACATGCGATATCCATACCAGGTGATGTTCAAGGCTCTGCTATTCATCGACGGTTCAGCCTGGTGACCCGGACGACCCGGATACTACATAATTATATAACTCTCAAAAATATCATATAGACGTTTGAAAAAACTGTCCTTTTTGCTTGTTAAACAGGATAGTCAGGAAGCGTATCCCGGTCTTGAACCGGGAGTTATGCGGTTGGCAGTGACTGACTTCACCGACGGCCCTGAAATCGGCGGCAATCATTTTCAGCACCTGGCCGGCTTCAGGTTGAGTGTCAAGAATCAGACGCAAACCGGTGGGCGACACGTCCACGAGGTCGGCACTGCGGCGTGATGACGGCCAGTCTTCCCAGTAATACACGATACCGTCCTGGTTGATGCGATTATTATCACGACGAGCGCCGCCACTCAGGGTCACGGAAGGTGGCGCAAGCGGCGATTCACAGACCCGGCACTGGCTGTTGCGGACATATTCCTCACTGTGCTCATGTGGTGTTTTACAGAAGGCGCAGTAGTGGGAAATGATGGGCGAGTAGGCCTGGAACCCCGATGCTGCAGGCCGGGCAGGGCGATCAGGGACATTTGCGCGGCCACTGAACTTCTCCTGGTTATCCATGGGCACGTTTTCTTCCCGCTTTGCTTCGGTGAACGTGCTTTTCAGGATGCGGGCGGCATCGGCATGGTGATGCTGTTGCAGCAGCCGATCATAGAGTGCGCGTTTCAGTGGATTACCCAGAACTTCATGAGCTTCACGCACCAGGTCAGACGGTATGTTGTTTGCCTCGCGCCCGACCAGGATCTGGTAGCTGGAATGGATGATGACCGACGGTGAATCACTCTGGATATGCAGAATACGGTAGTAGTTGCGCTGGTTGACATCGTTGTCGGCTGCCGCTGCCGGCCGCGGGCGAGAGGCCTCACGGTCAAAATGGATACCGGACAGGTCCGCGAGACTGTACTGTTGCAGCAGTTCGCGGTCATACTCGGCTCGACGTTGCGGTTGACGCAGGGTGTTGTAGGCGATATTCAGCAGGCTGGCGTTCCAGTCATCTCCACCCAGGTCCGGGTGCAGGCGCAATTTCTGCAACAATGTCCGGTAATTATTGCGGATCACCGCCGGACTGGCATCCGGCTGGACTCTGAGAATCCGGTAGTAGTTGCGTCTGTTGTTATTGACCATGGCAGAGCGTTCAGGCCGTGAATTTCGGATATGTGTTATCGGCTGTCTTTCGCATTTACCTGAAAGCCAGGCTGAAACCTGATTCTATTTAACTTTAAAAATCAATTATATCTATCTGAATTTTAAGTAAATAAATTAAATATTTTTGATTTACGTCACGTTTTATGACGACATCAGCCATCACCAACCATGGGCGGTTACAAGCGTTGACCGCGACATCCCTGGCTTGAGAATCCACCGGTCGTGTATACAATCGTTCTGCAAATATAACCAACCAGTGCCGTATGGCGAGCGATTTTATTCTGATGAACCAACACAGTGCTCCAGCTGGCATCATCGTTGCGGCGATGTACCGCTTTTTCGATTTTCCCGGTTACCAGTCCTTCCGGGCGCCGCTGCTCGACTTCTGCGTGGCTCACAAACTGAAAGGCACACTATTGCTGGCACCGGAGGGGATTAATGGTACCGTGGCTGGCCGCCGCGAGAACATCGACGCGCTGAAAGACCATCTGCAACAGGATGATCGTTTCGAGGCTATGGAATACAAGGAATCAAGGGCTGTTGAGATGCCGTTTCAGCGGATGAAGGTCAAGCTGAAAAAGGAGATTGTCACCATGGGGCTTGAAGGCGTTCAGCCCGGCCGGCGTTCGGGTCAGCGCCTGGACCCGGAAGCCTGGAACCGCGTAATCAGCGATCCCGGGACCCTGGTCATCGATACACGCAATCGCTATGAATACGATATCGGCACGTTCGTCAATGCCGTATCACCGGACACGGTTAATTTCAGGGAATTCCCTGAATTCGTGAAAACCCGTCTCGACCCGGCCCGGCATCGCAAGGTGGCCATGTTCTGCACCGGCGGCATTCGCTGCGAAAAAGCCAGCGCCTGGATGCTGGAGCAGGGATTTGAAGAAGTCTATCAACTCAACGGCGGTATTCTTCGTTACCTGGAGGAAGTGAAGCCGGAGCAAAGCCTGTGGCGGGGTGAATGCTTTGTCTTTGATGGCCGTGTGGCGGTGGATGAGAAGCTTGAGCAGGGCAACTATGAACAGTGTTTCGCCTGTCGAAGGCCGCTCTCTACTGAAGACCTGCAATCCCCATACTATGAACGCGGGGTGTCCTGTCCGGCCTGCCATGAGGACATCACGGCGAAGCAGCGCCGGAGATTCAGCGAGCGACAGAAACAGGTGGAGATCGCCGAACGCCGTGGCAGCCGGCATATCGGCGTGCCACAGCAGAGCATATCCTGATCCAACAGGGGCAGGACCCTCTTCGATACGTCGCGCTCATACTAAACCGGCTATCGGTTACTGCATTCAGATAATACCGTCAAAATAACGCTTCAGCTCCCGTACCAGCTTTTTCGGGCTGGGATAAATAATTGATTCGGGCACCTTGCCGGAATCGATCAGGCGTTTCTCCGTGTCAAAACCGTAGCTGCCGATAAGAATGTTGTCATAACCGGTTTCGCAGGCAGCATGAAAATCCCCCACTTCGTCCCCACCGAACCAGGTCTGGCTGTAAGTGAACTTTTCATTGCGGTAAGCGCATCGTTTTTTTTACGCCGGTGGGAATGGGAATGACGAAATCCAGATCCGCCGCGTCTACATCGCTATGCTGGAATAATGAGCACCAGTCAAATCATTTGATGTGCGGCGTGGACTGATGAAACAACTGTTTGTTGTGCTGCCAAAATTCATAAACGGGTCATAAAATTTTCATAAAAACAATCAATTAAGTCTTTACTCTCGATTATGTTTCAGGTATTGGTGATTACAGGTTAGAATACTGACGTCCTCTGGACGGTATCCCGTGCCCGCAGAACTTAAAGGATATCGACAACAATAAAATTATAATTAAAAACTGAGCACCGGTGGTATTTCCAATGGAGATTGACCAGGATTCTTTTGTAGAGGTAATTCATCATCCGCGACACGAGATAGATGAAATAATAGAGCGGCGCCTGCTCGAAATATTATTTCAGCCTATCATTGACCTGTCCAAAGCCCGCATCCTCGGTTACGAGGCCCTGACCCGCGGTCCCGGCAACAGCGAATTCAACAATCCGGTACAGTTATTCGAGGCGGCTGAACGGGCCGGGCGTTTGTATGAGATGGAATCACTGTGCCAGGAACTTGCCTACAAATATTTCAGCCAGCGCGGGCTTCAGGGCAAGTTGTTTGTCAACGTCAGTCCCATGTTTTTACTCCAGTGCGAACGTTCCTCGGTTAACCTGCATGATCAACTCCGGCGCTATGATCTGGATCCACATAATGTCGTAATCGAGGTATCGGAAAAATATCCGTTTGCTGATTCTGATATTATCAATGCTTCGCTGGAACGATACCGCAAGGTGGGCTTTCATATCGCTATCGATGACCTTGGTGCGGGCTATGCCGGGCTGCGCATCTGGTCAGAGCTGCGTCCCGATTATGTCAAGATGGACAGTCACTTTTCACACGCCATTCACGACGATCCGCTGAAGCGCGAATTCGTACGTTCCATCAAGGGCATATCCAGGACACTGAATTGCGAGGTTATTGCCGAAGGTGTGGAAACAGACGAGGAACTTGATGCCGTACGTTCCACCGGAGTCTGTCTCATCCAGGGTTTTTTGCTGGGCAGGCCGAGGCAAAAGCCGGAATCCATCAACTATGACAACCTGCGTCTGAACCAGACCTCACTGGATACGCACATCTCCTGGGTCAACACTGAAAATGTCTCACAGATGGTGGAACAAACGCCGGTGCTGAACCGGAATGATCTGCTCGAACAGGCCGCAGACATGTTTCAACTAAACCGGGAACTGGTATCCATTCCGGTTTTATATCGCAAACGACCGGTGGGTATTGTGACCCGCAGCAAGGTGATGGAAATATTTCTTGGACGATACGGGCGTGAACTGCATGCCAGGAAACCGGTCAGTGAATTCATGTCGCCGGCCATAATCGTCGATTGCGATACCAGTCTTGATGAGGTCAGCCAGATGGTGACCGATCATGACGATAACGATTTCAATGTGGATTTTATCATCACCCGTGATCGTCGTTACCTGGGCGTTGGAAAAATCCGCAAGTTATTGAAAAGAATTACCGACAAGCAGATGCGCAGTGCGCGCTATTCCAATCCGCTCACCCTGTTGCCGGGTAATGTGCCGATTTATGAGTGGATAGATGATCTGCTGGCGAACCGTTCGAATTTTCATATTGCCTATTTCGATATCAATAATTTCAAACCCTATAATGATATTTACGGATACAGTCGCGGTGATGAGGTTATCGTCATGCTGGCCGAGATCCTCTGTGAACATGTCAATTGTGGTGAAGATCTGGTCGGTCATATAGGGGGTGATGATTTTGTAGTGATTTTTCGCGGCAATGACTGGTATGAGCGCTGTGCGCAGATCCTCGAATGTTTCCGCGCTAAAGTCGATCGATTTTATAACGATGAAGATAATGCCAGCGGCGGTATCTGGAGTCATGATCGAAACGGTGATCAGACGTTCTTTGAAAAAATTGACCTGGCCATTGGTGTCGTCAGGCCGGATCCGAAACGTTGTCATTCGCATCACGACATTGCCATGCTTGCTGCCGATGCCAAGAGTCATGCCAAACGATCCGGCAATGATGACATTTTCGTTTCAAGACGCAGAGGTCCGAGTAAAATGACCCATCTGGATAAAATTAAAAGCGCCTGATTTTCTACTGATCCTGGATCATTCGAAATTGATTGCTATAATTACTAGCAGAGTGTAAACGCTAAATGCTGCTAATCGCAGCATCAGCCCCCGGTTTGTGTCAAACGGGGGCTTTCGTTCGCTACTGACTATCTCTTTTTCTCCAGCCATTACTTCGCGCCGGGTTATTTGCGGCGGGTGATGATATGTCTGAAATGCATACCACGGGTCAATACAGAATACCTGGCTGCCTGCCTGTTCCTGATTGATTATTATCCGGAAATTACCAGAGAGAGCCACCTGTCCTGATGCAGATTTTACTTGCACGATAAAGATGAATGGCAACAATAACAATCATTGATCACAAAGTTCGGAGGTATTGATTATGTCTATACGGATTGGTGATGAAGCTCCTGATTTTACGGCCCGGACAACCGAAGGGGAGATCCGCTTTCATGAATGGATTGGCGATAGCTGGGCTATTCTTTTTTCACATCCCAAGGATTTTACGCCTGTGTGTACCACGGAACTCGGCTATATGGCCAGACTGAAACCGGAGTTTGACAAACGCAATTGCAAAATCATCGGACTCAGTATCGACTCTGTTGAGGATCACGAGGCCTGGAAAAGCGACATCGAGGAGACCCAGGGCGCAGCTGTGAACTACCCGATGATCGGTGATACGGATCTGGGTGTCGCCAAGCTCTATGATATGATTCATCCCAATGCTTCGGGTGACGCCGGCAAACGTAGCGCTGTAGACAATGCCACCATCCGCTCGGTCTTTATTATCGGGCCGGATAAAAAGGTCAAGGTGATTCTGACGTACCCCATGAGTACGGGGCGGAATTTTGATGAAGTCCTGCGGGTCCTGGATTCATGCCAGTTGACGGCGAAACACAAGGTTGCAACCCCGGTAAACTGGCAGCAGGGTGACGACGTCATTATAGTACCGGCAGTCCCGGATGATGAGGCCAAACAGAAATTTCCCGGGGGTTGGGATGCACCGAAACCCTACCTGCGTATAGTCTCCCAGCCTGAAGACTGAATATTCACCAGACCTGCCGATAATACGCATTATCCGTATAATCCGGATGATGCGTATATTCCTTGATTCATGTTAACGACAAAAAACCACAGCCGTGACGCGGCCGGCATGACCTATGTATACCCGGTTCTGTCCCGGCGATCCGGGGGGCTGTCCGTCGGTATCAATCTCAATCCCGATAATGCCTGTAACTGGCGCTGCATTTATTGCCAGGTACCGAATCTGCAGCGTGGCAGTGCACCGCCTGTCAATATCGTGCAACTGGCTTCCGAGTTGCGACAGATACTTGACAGCGTCAGGGACGGATCCTTTTATCAGCAATTCGGCATGGCCAGGGATCTGGCATCAATACGCGACATCGCCATCTCCGGAAACGGCGAATCGACTACCGCGCTGGAATTCGCCCAGGTGGTCGATCGAATCGCCAGCATCCATGCCGAATATCAACTTCACCCCGATACACGCGTAGTACTCATAACCAATGGCAGTATGGTTCACCAGCCCCGGGTGCAGGCGGGGCTGGCCCGGTTGCGGGTTCTCGATGGTGAAGTCTGGTTCAAGCTCGATAGTGTCACCCGGGCGGGGATCCAGCGTATTAATCACGCAGCTTTGACACCGGCACGGGTGCGCCGCAACCTGACCCTGTGCGCGGGCCTCTGTGATACCTGGATTCAGAGCTGTTTCTTCAAATACCATGATTTACCGCCCGCGGAGGATGAAATCCAGGCATACCTGGATTTTATAGCCTCCCTGCTGGACGACAGCGTCGATCTCAAAGGCGTGCAGCTCTACGGTATCGAGCGCGATTCCATGCAGCCTGAGGCCGCACAACTCGGTAAACTCGACGTGGACTGGTTTGCAGCGCTTGCCCGGCGGCTGCGGGCCCTGGGGTTGATGGTAGTTGTCAAGGTTTAAACCACTTTATTACGGTTAGGCGATAAATATATGAGTTAACTTATTGATATATAAATATAAAAAAAATTTCACACAATGTCCTGAAAAAAGAGATATAAATGTTGCATTGCAAAAACAAGATGGCTATACTGCATCGCAACATAGTAACCAATCACTCAGGAGATTGAACATGAATGCATCATTTGAAAAGTATCTGGCTCCGGTAAAAGCCATCAATGAACTCACCGTGAACAACGTTGAAAAGGTTATCAATCACCAGGTCAAGGCTATCAATGAGAATGCCAAAATCGGTGTGGATTCCCTGAAAGCGGCTGCCAATGTGACCGACCTCGAAAGCTGGAAAGCTTACGTAACCGCTCAGATTGAAGTGGCTCGCAACGCCTCGGAAGCCGCTGTCAGCGACGCCAAGGCCTATGCGGAAATGGGTCAGGCCTATAGCAACGAAGTACGCGGTATTCTGGAGAACGCAGTTACCGCCAAATAAGCCTATACAAGACTTCCCTCCTCTTTGGCAGTGTACTCTGCCAACGTGAAAAGCTGAGCCGCCCGCAAGGGCGGCTTTTTTTTCGCTCAGGTTTCCCGGGCTGCTGTTGATTTACCGGTTGAACAGGGTGAGAAATTCTCCATAACCCTCATGTTCGAGATTTTCTTTTGGTATAAACCGTAGTGAAGCGGAGTTGATGCAGTAGCGTAATCCTGTCGGAGCCGGCCCATCCTCGAACACGTGCCCGAGGTGTGAATCACCCAGGCTGCTGCGCAGTTCGGTGCGCAGCGAAAACCAGCTGCGATCCTCGCGCGTAAGCATGGCGTCCTGGTGTACGGGCCGGGTAAAACTCGGCCAGCCGGTACCGGATTTGTACTTATCCGTGGAGCTGAACAGGGGCTCCCCTGAAACGATATCCACGTAGATCCCATCACGCTTGTTATCCCAGTATTCATTCCGGAATGGCCGCTCCGTGCCATCTTCCTGGGTGACACGGTATTGTAAGGGTGTCAGCATATTTTCCAGTTTTTCCCTGGAAGGCCTGTTGTAACCGGGATGTCTTGCCCGCCATGCTTCATAGGCCGCGGCGGTCTGCTCATTGACAGGATGTACCGCCACTAAAGCAGATTGCTGATCTTTGGCCCGGCTGCCGGGGTTTATAGTTCCGATTACTAACCCGACAGCCAGAACGGGTAACCATCGTTTGAGTGTCATGGATTGTCTCCGCTTTGTGGATGGTTTATCAGACTGGACAAATGGCCGGCAGTTCATAGCCGTTGTGTCATCAGCCATTCTGTGGTCGTCCTGAATGCATCCAGTTACAAACCCGAAAAAAGAATGACAATAGCTAACCCGATTCACAAACATCGGCGTTCAAGGATGACAGGGCAGTATGAGAGCCTGATAATTCAACCTCGACACGGAGAACAACATGAAGAAAACATCTACCCGGCAATTAAAGCATACCGTATTGGCCACATACCTCTGTCTCGCCAGTGTTACGGGGCAGGGCGCAGAGCCCGAGATACGGACCGATCTGTCCGACCAGACCTCGGTGGCGGTCACCATTTACAACGAGAACCTGGCGCTGGTCAAGGACGCCCGCAATGTGGCGCTGGATCCAGGCTTGAACCGCCTGGCCTTTCGCGGCGTCAGCGCACGCATGCGGCCGGAAACTGCGTTACTCAGGAGTATAGGCGATAGCGGCAAACTCGATATGATCGAGCAGAATTTTGATTTTGACTTGCTGACACCACAGAAATTGCTGGAGAAATACGTGGGTGAGTCGATCCGTATTGCCAGCATGAACCCTGCCACCGGCGAGGAAACCATCGAAGAGGCCGTGGTGCTCAGCACCAACAACGGCGTGGTTCTGCGCATCGGTGATCGCATTGAAACCAATCCCGGCGGGCGCTATATCTTTGACCGGGTACCCGAGAATCTGCGCGATAAACCCACCCTGGTCATCCAGTTGGAAAATTCGGTGGCGGGCGAGCAACCCGTCGAATTGAGTTATCTCACCGCTGGCCTGTCGTGGAAGGCGGATTACGTGGCTGAGCTCAATCCTGCTGATGACCGGCTTGATTTGCTGGGCTGGGTAACACTGAATAATGTCAGTGGCGCCACCTATACCAACGCCAGGTTGCAACTGGTGGCCGGGGATGTCAACCAGGTACGCGAACATCTGCCTGTCATGACCAAAATGGCCCGTTCCGAGATGGTGATGGCGGATGCCGGGGCCAATATGCAGGAGGAAAGCCTGTTCGAGTACCATCTTTATACGCTTAATCGTCCGACAACGATTGCCGACAACCAGACCAAGCAGGTGTCACTGTTGACCGCCGCCAACGTTCCCGTGACCAAACAGTTTCTGCTTGAAGGCAGTGACTATTACTACCGCAGCAGTTATGGCGATATTGGCCAGAAAATAAAAATTGGCGTCTTCGTGAAATTCAGAAACGACGAGGAATCGGGTCTGGGGCTGCCGTTGCCCAAAGGCATCGTCCGCGTGTACAAAAAAGACAGTGCCGGTAATGCACAGTTTGTCGGTGAAGATCGTATTGATCACACCCCGAAAAAAGAAGACATCAAACTGAAGCTGGGTGATGCCTTTGATATTACCGCCAGCAAGAAGCAGACGGATTTTCAGAAGCGTAACGCCTTTGGGCAGTACGACCATGCCTTCGAAAGCGCTTATGAAATCGAGTTGAAAAATGCCAAGTCCGAAGCCGTAACAGTCGTAGTACGTGAACCGGTACCTGGTGACTGGAAGATGATCGAGGAGAGCAGCGAACATCGCAAGGTGGCCTCGGGAACGGCCGAGTGGCGCATCAGCATCCCGCCCGAATCCAGCATCACCCACAGCTACCGCGTTCTGGTCCGATATTGAATCCTGCTACTGAATAGCCTGCGTATGTGTAACGGTCAGGATGTCATAAGTGCTTGCCGGCCAGCTGATGGATATGGTTGTGTAACATGATGACGTTCAATTCAATGACTTGATCGAGAGAGCCTGGCTCCGCAATATGTGATCGCGGATCATTTCACGCGTTGGCCGTGCTGGAATTCAATTTGCCTGCTTTGGCCGTCGGGTGTGACGACGGTCATCGTGCCATGCGGCAACCCCTCGTGATAGGTCCCTTCCAGCCGTTTGCCGTCGCTGGAAATAATCACGCCCTGCCCATGCATCCTGTTATTTCTGAATTCTCCTTCGTAGCGGGAATTATCGGGTGAGGCCAGAATGCCGTAGCCGTGGGCCTTGCCCTGTCGCATTTCTCCCTGGTAGGTGCTGAAAGGTATGCCGTCGATGAGAATCTCGAGCTGGCCCTCCCCACTGGCCCTGCCATCCACGCAATCTCCCGACCAGAACACCGAAACAAGCGGTTGATCCTGTTCGCCATAGACCCGGCATCCGGTCTCAGGATCGGTGAACCAGACACCTTCCGCCTGCGCATTACTGAGCAGGCCCTGGCAGAGCAGGATAAGCAGAATACGCTGTATATTTGTCAACAGATCCATTTTCACAACCTAGCACAATCGCAGACGAATCACAGGGCCATTCAATGCTAGACTTGGTCCTGTTGAAACCATGAAATACAAGAGGAGGGGGTTATGTGGTTGCTGATTTCCGGACTTTGTGTCTGGGTGGCCGTTCATTCGTTTCCAGCCGTGGCTGTAGAACAAAGGGCAAGGCTGGTGCGCAATCTGGGACTGGGACCGTACAAGGGTTTGTTTGCCCTGGGCATACTTATATCGATCATACTCATCGTTCTTGGCTGGCGCTCTACTGAGCCGGTTTTCCTTTACCAGTTACCTGCCGCTACCCGGCACCTGACTTTTCTGCTGGTATTGATAACGTTTGTACTGTTCGTCGCTGCGCGGACTCGCAACAGTATCAAGCGCTATTTACGCCATCCCCAGCTCACGGGAGTGGTGTTATGGAGTATAGGTCACCTGCTGGTCAACGGTGACAGCCGCTCGCTGATCCTGTTCGGCGTGCTCGGGCTCTGGGCCATCCTGGAAATGGTCATGATCAACCGGCGCGAAGGTGTCCGGGTAAAGCCCGAACCCGTGACTGTCACAAAAAATCTCGCTGTAATCATTGCTGGAGTGGTGTTATTTGCCGTTCTATTGTGGCTGCATCCATGGATTGCGGGTGTACGGCTCATCCCTGCATAACAGCGGTTAACAAATCTGTATGCCTTCAGTACTCGTCTGGCTGCGTAATGATCTGCGGCTGGAAGATAACCCCGCCCTTTACCACGCGGCCAGGACCGGCTTGCCGCTGATCCCGCTGTATATTCTCGAAGATATATCCCGTGCCCACTGGCCGCCGGGCAGCGCCGGCAGGGTCTGGCTGCATCACTCGCTGAATTCGCTGCAACAGCAATTCAGATGCAAGGGATCGCGCCTGCTGCTGCGCATCGGTAATCCCCTCGATATTATACGGTCGCTGCTTGAAGAGACCGGTGCAACATCGGTGTACTGGAATCGGCGTTACGAGCCCGTACAGGTGAAAATCGACCAGGCATTGAAGACCGCACTGTGTGAGGCGGGATACACGGCAGAGAGTTTCCCCGGTAACCTGCTTCGTGAACCGCATGAAATAGCCAACAAACAGGGCAATCCCTACAAGGTCTTTACGCCGTTCTGGAAAGCATACCAGGCCATGGGTGATCCGGTGACACCGCTGCCGGCGCCGAAAAAACTCGCTGCACCGAAATCCTGGCCCGGCAGCACCAGCACCAGCTTGAACGAACTGGGATTACTGCCTGCTGTTCGCTGGGATAAAAGTATTCATGATACCTGGCAAGCGGGATCCGTTGGCGCCGAAGCGATGTTTAAATCCTTTTTAAAGCGCATCGATGATTACGATGAGGATCGCAATTTTCCGCATCGTGACGGTGTCTCACGTATGTCGCCCTATCTGCACTTCGGCGAAATTTCCGCCCGCATGATCTGGCACGGGGTTTTGCAACGGGAGAGCCGGGAAGGGCGGATGACGCCCTCGGCACGGGTTATGAACTATTTACGGCAACTGGTCTGGCGTGAGTTCGCCCATCACCTGTTATTTCACTTCCCTCATAGCAGCGATAAACCCCTGCGCCCGGAATTTGCGGCCTTTCCCTGGCGTACCGGCAGGCAACAATTATACGCCTGGCAGCACGGCCTGACCGGTTACCCCATCGTCGATGCCGGCATGCGGGAACTCTGGCATAGCGGCTGGATGCATAACCGGGTACGCATGATCGTGGCGTCCTTCCTGGTCAAGGATTTACTCATTCACTGGCGTGAAGGGGCAAAATGGTTCTGGGATACCCTGGTCGACGCCGATCTGGCCAACAATACACTCGGCTGGCAGTGGGTGGCCGGCAGTGGCGCCGATGCCGCACCGTATTTCCGGATCTTCAACCCGGTCACCCAGTCGGAAAAATTCGATGCAGACGGCAACTATATACGCCGCTGGGTGCCGGAACTGTCGGCCCTGGATAATCAATGGATACACAAGCCGTGGCAGGCGCCGGCCGTGCTGCTGCAGGCGGCCGGAATCACGCTGGGCAGGGAATATCCGCGACCGATAATCGATCATGCCGTGGCACGTCAACGGGCGCTGGCAGCACTGAAATCCATGAACGATGCCCGTTAGTAAGTGTCTGGCTGACTAAGCAGCTACCTGGCCGAATATCCGGTCGACCCATACCCCGACAAAATGCGCCACGGTGATGACCACCAGGGTTATGAGGGAATGTTCAATGATGACGGGCAGGGGATGCACCTCCTGGTTGCGGGCTATAAAAAAACTCAGTGCAATAATGATCAGCAGTCCCCAGACAATGGCTGTGATAATCGCCGTATCCATAGGCAACAACAGCACAGGCGGCAGGAATGACATGGAGACGGCAAACTTGGAGAGGAATGTAGCCAGCGTCGCCATCCAGACCGTACGCGCCGTAGCCCCGGGGTCGGCTTCCTTGGAAAGATGAATGCCGGTCGCATCGGAAGCACCGTCCGCAATCGCAATTAAAATGATACCGCCGACAACGGCGGTCAGTGACTGCGTGCCCGAGTGCAGGCCGACGATCAGTCCCAGAGTGGTGATTACGCCTGAAGTAAAGCCGAAATACAGTCCGGTGCGTGTGCCATCGTTATCCATGAATCAGATGTCCCGTGTTAACGCAAACCGGATGAAGCACGGCCGGTTCACCGGCAAACATATCCCTGCTCAGGTGAGCCGGCATGTTCACTTTCATTTTCAAAACCTTTCATGCAAGCAGTTCATCGAGTACCCGCGCGTGTAAAGCCCGGTCATTGCCATTATACAGCACAAAGCGGATCAGCCTGATTTTCGTCAAATGCCCGGCTTCGTTGATAATCGTGGTGAACGCAATACGGGCTGCCGGTTCCATGGGGAATCCAAAGGCGCCGGTCGATATGGCTGGAAAGGCGAGGGAGGCAAGCCCGAATTGTTCTGCCAGGTGCAGGGCATTCCGGTAACAGTTCGAGAGCAGCTCGTCCGCGGGGTCATCCCTGCCGTAGACCGGCCCGAGCACATGGATGACGTGTTTGTTGGGCAACAGGTGAGCGCCGCTGATAACCGCCTGGCCCGGTCGTATTGGCGCTAATGCCCGGCATTCTTCTTCCAGTCCGGGGCCGGCGGCATAATGAATGGCCCCGGCCACACCACTACCGATACGCAGTTCGGCATTGGCCGCGTTAACGATTGCTTCTATATCGGGTTGATTGCTGATATCGCCCTGTATGCATTCGATGATAATACCGTGCTGTAATTTTTTCTGCATGGTGATCCCGCTATCGGACTGTTTCAAATAGATAAGCTGTTGTTTAACATGAACAAGGTTGAAATTTAAGGATATTGTCGCCACGCCGGGCGTGATCGGCAAGCGCGGATGAATGGTCTATGATTAGCAGATTGCCGTATACGCCTCAATTCACGGCATGGTACGGCCGATAGAATGAGCACTACCCCGGGAGAATTTACTGACATGTATCCACACAAGCGGTCTACTGGAGAGCAAGGGGTTCAGCCCGGCGATAACCCTCCATTTGGCCGATGAATACCACGGAACCACCGGTTGCTCGTGGTATCAACGAGCAGCAGTACAGCATCCTGCAGTCCAGCGTGTGCAGTAGCAGTTTGTATGGTCTTGCCATCGGTGTCGGCGCATTGATCATCGCGACCTTGATCATAGGTTACCAGTATACCGGTGATTTCAGTCTTGAAGCCATGTCCAAGGCACACGAAAGCAACATCGGCCTGCGATTTCTTTACCTGATGCCGTTCGTGCTGGCTTTCTGGGGGCAACATTCCGGCAAGGTCGTGGCCGAACGCGCCGGCGATCTGTTGCAGAAGCAGGGCGACGAGATGCGCCTTGAGACCAGCAACTGGAAACTCAAGTCGTATTACGATGCCACTCATGATTCCCTGACCGATTTACCCAATCGTATAGAATTTTACAGCCGGCTGAAGGAAGCCATTCTGCTGGCCGGTCGCGAGGACAATAAACTGGTGCTCATGTCTCTTGACCTGGACAGTTTCAAGGATGTTAACGAAGTATACGGCAACCGCTGCGGCGATCTTCTGCTTGTCGGCATAGCCGAGCGTATGCGGGGATTGTTATCCGACAATGACCTGGTCAGCCGCACCGGCGGAGACGAGTTTTCCATTCTCTGTACGATCCCGGATTATGCAGTCGGAATCGAGATTGTCGGGCGTATCCATACGGCGTTTGAAAACGCGTTTGATGTACAGAATGAGAAAGTGGATATCAAGGCGAGTATCGGCCTTGCATATTACCCGGCTAATGGTGATACCGCCGAGACGCTCATGCAAAAAGCCGAACTGGCCATGCACGCGGCCAAGCAGGTCAGTCGCGGATATATGGAATACAACGCCGAACTCAAGGCCGACAGTAAACGTCGGGTACTGTTGCTGAAAGATCTGAAAGCAGCCATCGAGGAGGGCGACTTGTCACTGCACTACCAGCCCAAGATTGATTTGAAAACCCGGAGCATCAAGGCCGTGGAAGCACTGGTCCGCTGGGAGCATCCCGAACACGGTCGCATTTCGCCGGAAGAATTCATTCCACTGGCCGAACAGAACCGGCTCATTCAGCCACTCTCTTACTGGGTCACACATACGGCCATTCAGCAGACAAATGACTGGCATCGGCGCGGTATCAATCTGGATATGGCCATAAATATTTCCACGCACGATCTGGCTGGCGAGAATTTGCCCTCCATGATCAAGTCCATGCTTGATGAAATGACAATAGCACCGGAACACATAACCCTGGAGATCACCGAGAGCAGCCTCATGCAGGATCAGCATCATGCCCGCAGCATCATTCAGACGCTCAGCGACCTGGGCCTGCACATTTCTGTTGATGATTTTGGTACCGGCTATTCGTCCCTGGCCTATCTCAGCCAGTTGTCCGTAGACGAAATCAAGATTGATCAGACCTTTGTCATGGGCATGAACGAACGGGCCCAGGACGCCACTATCGTCAAGGCCACCATCGATCTTGCCCATAATCTGGGCAAACGGGTCACCGCCGAGGGCATCGAGGACAGCGAAGCCATGCAGCGCCTGTGCACCTGGAATTGTGATACCGGACAGGGTTATTATTTCAGCCCGCCAATGACAGCTTCAGATCTTGAAACCTGGCTGCGGGAATCCGGCTGGCAACGCAAGACCGGGGTGTGATTTGATATCTACAGATTACGTATCCGGATGATAATCGTACGATAGCACCTCTACCGCTCATCCACCGTATCAGGGAACGATAGCACGTCCGACCGTATTTGTGTCTGCGCCAAACCAGATAGCACGCGTCCCGGCGTCGTACATCATGTGGCGCACGCTGCCGCCGCCGCTGGGGATATCCGTAATGCCAATGAATGTTTCGTTAGCCGGGTTAAATCCTGCCAGCCGGTTAGGTTTCAGACCGGTTTCGGCAAACCAGAGCCTGTCCTTGTCATCCACGATCATGCCATAGGGACGCGCGTTGTCGCCACCGGGCATGCGCCATTCCTGAACCGCCCGTGTTCGTGGATCGAGCCGGCCCAGGTAACCGCCTTTGTAATCGACGTACCAGACCATGCCGTCCGAGGTTAGCGCCAGTCGCCGTGGCAGGGTGTCATCACGGGGCAGTGTGATCTCTTCGATGGCGAAACTGTCAGGGTCTACCGTGGCCAGTTTGTTGGTGCCAAACAGAGCGATCCACGGGCGGTCATTCGAATCCATCCAGATACCATAGGGCCGCCCGCGGGGGGTCTGGATACTGGCTACCTGTGTCTCACCGGTAGTGACCGAGAACAGGCCGACAACATTACTGTGCTGGGCGGTAAACCAGATATTACCCTCGCTGTTGAACACCAGTGTGTGCGGATCATTGACGCCATCGGGCAGCGGGTATTTTTTAATACTGCCGGCGACAGGATCGAGACGGCCGATATAGCCCTGCGTGTTGCCGGCGTACCAGACCATACCGTCATTAGCGATGATCAGGTTATGCGGGCGTTCGTTATCTTCCATGTCAAATTTATTGAATTCACCCGTTCGCGGATCGAGTACCGCGATATAGGCGCCGGCCTGACCGCAGAACCAGACCCTGCCATCCGCAGCGACGTAGGGGTCCCGCGGGCGTGAATCCTCGTACGGCACCCGCCATTCCCGGATATCGAGCGCATCCGTAACCGCGAAAGCCGGCACGGACCATGTAAGCATCAGCATCGGGAAGGTGAGAGGCAGAAGTGATTTCATGAATGTACGCCTGGAAGATGTTTGATTCACTGTAGATCGGGACCTGCCTGCAGTTCAAGGCTAAAATCGCTGCCGGTTATTAACCGCCGGAAATGGCTTGATCGGTTCGGGGGTAATTACCTGAAATCCGGTGACATGACATTCAATAGTGCTGCAGAACAGGGTTCCTTGCGTGATCTGCAACGCTTGTTGTCGCATGAATCCAGAGCGAGCGAAGCTGCTTCTTAACCTCAGGCTTTGGTATATGCGGCAACAGATTGCATTCCCTGGCGGTTGGTTTCAAGTGAGGCTTTGGGCAATCAGGATAAACCCAGTCACGGCTCAGGATGCCGGTTTTTTCTTGCTCCGGGTCCGGCTTTTTTGCCCGGCAGAATCGTTAAACTGTGCCAGCAAATTATTATCCTGCATCCAGACGAACATCTTCTGCTGAATGTCGGTCAGGGTGTCGAGTGCCTGTTGCGCATTATCGGCAAATTTTTTCATGTATTCGTTTGCCATTTCGGATTCTGTTTCCATAGCATCCGATGGTTTTTTCGAGCCGGCAAGGCGCTGCATCTGGCTACTGTTACATTCCAGCCACAGGTTCATGAATTGCATCTGTAACTCGCTGAATTGCCGGGTGGCATCCATGTGCAGTTTCTGGAACTCCTGCATTGAGCGAGTGTAATTTTCGAGGAATCGGCTGAAATCCCGGGAACCGTTATTCATGATGCTCAAACCCCCATTATTATTTAATGTACCAAGGAATCTCTGACCTGGTCAGAGGTTCCTGGATGACAGGAATGTCATGCCAAAATCAATGCTTCCATAGCATTGATTTCGAGAGGCCAATAAAAACACATTTTTATTGGCCGCGCTCTGACAAGTCCTGGATGGACTTATTCAGAACTTCCCTCTTATTTACCTGCTGACAATATAATACTAGTCTTTAAGTATAGAAGTGGCTTGATCCATATCAACAAAACATTTGTCCTGTCCGGGCAATTACCTACACTGGCCATTAGCCCGGATAATACCTGGTGATGTATAAATTTGTTAAAGTTTCAGGAGAATAATCCTATGGCTGAGTTCTGGGTGCTGGTAGCTGATGAGAGCTGTGCCAGGTTTTTCGAAACAGACAAAATCAAAGCCGAACTGAATGAGTTCGAGACACTGACAAATCCGGCGGCCCGCCTGCAGGAAAGGGACCTGGTAACTACAAAGAGGGGGCGCAACCTCGATAGCCGTGGCGAGAGCCGTCATGCCATGGAACCGCCGACCACGGCCAGGGAACAGGCGGCGATACGTTTTGCCAAGACCATTGCCGGGTATCTGAAGCAGGGTGCGGGAAGCTCTGCATACAATCGCCTGATCCTGGTTGTTCCCCCGGAGATGCTGGGCCACCTGCGCCAGGAACTGGACAGGAAAACCCGCGAACGCGTGTATCACACGCTCTGTAAAAATCTCGTGCATAGCGAGCCCGGAGAACTATTGAAACATTTGTCGTAATGAAACCGGATTTTGCTCATGATATTTAACTGCAAAATAACTTGTGACAATGACATGCTCCACGAGGTATTAGCAAGATCAACAGGTGTGTATCTCGCGAAGCTATATATGTCCGACTATCCCGGGCATGCCATGAAAGCTGTCACTGCTTGAGGGCGGGCGAGTCGTACCTGAAACATCTATGCTTCATGCCCGTATGGGTGTTGCTAATGGTGATTCCAGCCTCTATCAGCCAACCGTGGAAATCAGTGCGAGATGCGATTCTCAGCCGGTAACCCTGTTTCTGAGATAGACGGGGCGGACATATTCGGCGCTGACGGTTTTGCCACTGCAGATTTTTTCCAGCGCCAGCGGAACGATGTGTTCTGATGAGGGCCAGGCATCACCCCGGTAGCTGCTGACGGGAACTTTAAATTGTGATGTCAGTGTGTCCGCATATGTTTGCCAGCCGCTGCCGATGCCATACCAGGTTATGTCATTATTTATATCAAGGTTGTCCGGTGCGATGACGCTTTCTTCGTTGACTGGCGCAACAACCCCGCTGGTCATGGTTTGATAAAAGCCGCAGTAGATTTCACCCATGCGCGCATCGAAGGCAGGCATGATATAGGCGTGCTCTGTTGCAACGGATTGCGCCAGTGCCGCCAGTGAGGAAACAGCAACCACGGGCAGCGAGGCCGAGTAGGCAAGTCCCTGGATAACACCGGTGGCAATGCGCACACCGGTGAATGCGCCGGGTCCACGGCCGAAGGCGAGAACATCGATGTCCGTCAATGACAGGTCACATTCATCAAGCAGGCTTTTCACCATCGGCAGAATTAATTCGGCGTGCCTGCGCGGCGCGATCTCGAAACGCGTATATGTCTCGTTACCGTCATACAGGCTGGCGGAGCAGGCCTCGGTGGAGGTGTCAATGGCAATCAGTTTCATGAAAGCAGTGATATAGTCACAAAAATACAAGTTGAGGGAAGTGTACCTGTTGAATGCCGGGGTGACGAGTTTCATGCCGGTCCGGGGGTGCAATCATAAGACATTTACCAGGCCGGCCGTTATAATGTCGCTCATGTATACACCCTACCAGGTATTCATTGGCCTTCGCTACGTGCGGGCCAAACGCCGCAACCATTTCATTTCCTTTATTTCGTTGACTTCTATTGTCGGAGTCGGTCTTGGCGTAATGGCGCTGATCACCGTACTTTCCGTGATGAACGGTTTTGAAAAAGAACTCACAGGCCGTATTCTCGGTATGGCCTCGCATGCCACCATTTACCAGCAGGGTGACGTAATGAAAGACTGGCGAAGCGTGGCCGAACAGGCGCACAAACATCCCTCAGTGACCGGAGTGGCGCCGTTTTTCCGTGCCGAGGGTATGCTGGTTAATGGTCAGCAGGTAAATGGCACCGTCATCCGCGGCATTTTGCCGGAGGAAGAACCGAAAGTTTCCGTAATCGCCGATCGTATGCTCGGTGGTAATTTCAATGATTTGAAAGGCGGTGATTTCGGCATGATTATCGGCACGGAACTGGCCCGGGCCCTGGGCGTGTTCGAGGGCGATAAACTTACACTGGTGATCCCGCAGGCCAGCGTGACGCCTGCCGGCATTATTCCGCGTCTGAAACGCTTCACGGTCACCGGCATTTTTGAAATCGGTATGCATGAATTCGACAGCGCACTGGCGTTGATTCACCTGGATGACGCCAAGACCCTGTTTCGCCAACAGGGCGCGTCAGGGTTGCGCATCAAGACCACGGATATTCTGAAAGCGCCACTGATCAGCCGTGAGATCGCCCGTGATCTGCCCGGAGCGTATGGTGTAATCGACTGGACCCAGCGTCATTCGAATTTTTTCAAGGCGTTGAAGACGGAAAAAATCGTCATGTTCGTGATCCTGACGCTCATCGTCGCCGTGGCGGCGTTCAATATCATTTCCACCCTGGTCATGGTGGTGACCGACAAGCAGGCGGATATCGCGGTATTGCGAACGCTGGGCGTCAGTCCGCGCGGCGTCATGCAGATCTTTATTATCCAGGGCATGGTTATTGGTTTAACCGGCATCATTCTCGGTGTCGTTGGTGGAGTTGCCCTGGCATCGAATGTGGAAGCTATTGTGCAGTCCATTGAGCAGGCCTTCCAGGTTGAATTTCTGCCATCGAATATTTATTACATCAGCGATCTGCCCTCGGACATTCACTGGAATGATGTCTTTACCATTACCGGTGTTGCTTTTCTGTTTTGTCTGCTGGCCACCCTGTACCCGGCCTGGCGCGCCGCCGGCACCCAGCCGGCCGAGGCGTTGCGCTATGAGTAAGCTCATACTCGAATCACGCGAACTGAGAAAGCAGTTCATCCAGGGTGATCTGAACGTCCGTGTGCTGGAGGGCATCAATCTTGAAGTCAATGCCGGGGAATCGGTAGCCATCGTCGGCGCCTCGGGCTCGGGCAAAAGCACCTTGTTGCATCTGCTCGGCGGTCTGGATATTCCGTCGGCGGGAGAAGTACGCATGAATGGCCGGGTGCTGTCCTCGCTCTCCGAGGCGGAACGCGGCCACCTGCGTAACCGTTTTATGGGCTTTGTTTACCAGTTTCATCATCTGCTGCCGGAATTCACGGCCGAGGAGAATGTAGCCATGCCCGGACTGATCGGTGGACAGACGCCGGAATCGGCACTGAAAAGCGCGCGCGAATGTCTGCGCCATGTCGGTCTGGGCGAGCGCTTGCATCACAAGCCCGGTGAACTGTCCGGCGGTGAACGTCAGCGCGCTGCTATTGCCCGGGCGCTGGTGAGCAATCCGCTGTGCCTGTTAATGGACGAACCCACGGGCAATCTCGATGAGAAAACCGCACACCAGGTGTTCGATTTAATGCTGGGATTGATCCGTGACTTCGGTTCCAGCCTGGTGATGGTCACCCACAATCATGAACTGGCCCGGCGCATGGACCGGGTGTTGCTGCTGCATGAAGGCATCCTTGAAGAGCATGCCCCGGCGTAACAGCCGCGGGATTATCCACCATTATTTTTCCTTTTCCGTATACGCTCCTTGCGTTCTTCCCATTTACGAACGGCGGCGATTCGCCACAGCAACCGGATCGCGTAGTAACCTGCGCCGGCACTCAACGATCCGAGGATAAAACAGCCCAGTAGCAAAGGCTGCCAGATATCGGTCAGGGTGCCGGTGAACCATTGCCACGAAAATACAAAATTTACATGGCGGGGTGGCAATTGCAGGATAATGGCACCGAGCTTGTAACTGGCAAAAAACAACGGGTACATGGTGACGGGGTTGGTCAACCACACAGCCAGCAATGAGATGGGCAGGTTGACCCTGAAATAAATAGCGATGGCGGCGGCTAACACAGTCTGTCCCGGAAACGGCATGAATGCCCAGAACAGGCCGTTGGCCATGCCGCCCGCCGCGGAATGCCGGGTGATGTGCCAGAGATTCGGTTCATGCAACAGCTTGCCGAACAGACTCAGATGCCTGTGGTTCTGGATCGCCGTTCTATGAGGCGTAAAGCGTGTGAAGATGCGTTTCAAACCCGTCCCCGAATTTCACTTGTAAAAAAAGCGGCCTATTATAGCCAAACAGACTGGAGAATAAGAGCGACATTACTGCATAATATCCGCTGTCATCTCCGCCTGACAGGTGTATTATTGCCACCGGGATGTTTCATGGATGAGTTATGCGGATCTGGACGATTGCCTTTGCTGTAGGGGTACTGTGTGCGTTACAGTTACCCGAACTCCCTCCCCGCCTTGTCTACCTGCTCTGGATCACGGTGCTGTTTTTGCATCGTTATGCACTGTGGCGCCCTTGTGCCGCCGTTCTGGCCGGTTTTTTATGGTGCCTGCTGCGCGCCGATGTGATCCTGCTGCAGGCACTTGATCCGGACCTCGAGGGTGCCGATGTCCTGCTTACCGGTACGGTGCATGGTATCCCGGAAGCCACCGATCGTGGCAGCCGTTTTAATTTCAGCATCGACACACTGCAGGATATGCACGGTCGCAGCTATGCGACGCCGGGCCGTGTACGCCTGACCTGGTATTTCAATGACCGCGACGTTTCCGCCGGCGAGCGCTGGCGGTTCAAGGCGCGCCTGAAGCGACCCCGTGGATTTTCCAACCCCGGCGGTTTTGATTACGAGTTCTGGCTGTTCCAGCAACGCCTGCGCGCCAGTGGCTATGTGCGCGGGGAGACGTCGCCAGTCAGGCTGGCGGCAGCACGTTGGTATGATATTCACCGTTTGCGACATGGCCTGGCAGAGCGCATCAGCGAACTGCTTGACGAGTATGCCCATACCGGCCTGGTGATTGCCCTGGCCACCGGCAGCCGCCATCGTCTCGACGCCGATACCTGGACGGTCCTGCAACGTACGGGCACCGGTCACTTGCTGGCCATCTCCGGTCTGCATGTGGGTATCGTTGCGGCCATGTTCTTTTTCCTTGGCCGCTGGGGATGGAGCCTGAGCGGACGGGGCATGTTGTGGATCCCGGCGCGCGATGCCGGATTGATCGCGTCTTTCCTGGCCGCGGCGTTCTACGCAGCCCTGGCGGGATTCAGCGTGCCCACACAGCGCGCCCTGGTCATGTTGACGGTATTGATCCTGGCCGGCCTGTCACGCAGGGACTATGCACCGGCAACGGTACTGGCCGTAGCCGTGCTTGCCGTGTTGCTCCTGGATCCTCTCGCGATCATCACTGCAGGTTTCTGGCTTTCGTTCACGGCGGTCGCCTGTATTCTTTATGGCATGGTCAACCGTATTGGCCGGCATGGCTGGTGGTGGCGCTGGGGACGAGCGCAACTGTTTGTGACTGTTGGCCTGTTGCCGGTATTACTGTTCTGGTTCCAGGGTGCTTCGCTGGTCAGTGTTCCCGCCAACCTGGTGGCGATTCCATTTGTCAGCCTTCTGGTGGTTCCACTGGTGCTTCTTGCGGCGGCGGGATTACTGCTCGGCGTGCCGGGTATGGCCGGCCTTCTGATGGCAGCCGATTTTTTCCTGCATGGCCTGTGGCAATATCTCTCGTGGCTGTCCGATTTCGATTTCGCCATGTGGCAACACGGTGCTGTCAGCGCCACGGCGATGGTGTTGGCCATGGCCGGTGTCGTTCTTTTCTGCCTGCCCCGGGGAGTGCCTGTACGCTGGCCGGCTGTGGCCTGGTTGATGCCGCTGTTTTTCCCGTCCATAACGTTGCCGGATAGCGGTGAGATCCGGTTCACGTTGCTGGATGTAGGGCAGGGACTGGCGGCCGTGGTACAAACCCGCGAGCACGTGCTGGTCTACGATACCGGCGCACGCTTCAGCGAACATTTTAACGCCGGGGATGCGGTGCTGCTGCCGTTTTTGCGCGAGCATGGTATCGGCGCCATAGATACACTGGTGATCAGTCATGGCGATAACGACCATATCGGCGGTTCAGCCGCACTGCTGGCGGCCATGCCGGTGGGCCGGGTACTCACCAGTGTCCCGGAGAAGATTGCACACTCTCACAGCGAACACTGTCATGCCGGCCAGTCCTGGAATCGGGACGGCGTGTATTACCGGGTGCTGCATCCGCCACCTGACAGCGCATTCTCCGGCAATAATGCTTCCTGTATTCTGCACATCCGTTATGAGAACGGATCATTACTGTTAACGGGTGATATCGAAGAGACGGCGGAGCGGTCGCTGATAACCCGCTACGGTGGCCAACTGCAGTCCGAAATCATGATGGTGCCGCACCATGGCAGCAAAACATCGTCGTCCGCAATCTTTCTCGATACCGTGAAACCGGAGCTGGCGCTGGTACCCGCCGGATATCGCAATCGCTACGGCTTCCCGAAACAGGCTATAATGGCGCGATACCGGGAGCGCGGAGTCCGGGTCATGAATACCGCCGAGGCAGGCGCCATAATCATTGACATGACCGGCGAGGGGTACAGCGTACAAGCTTACAGGGACAGGCATCGGCGTTTCTGGCACAGTCGCAATTAACGACCAAAATCGGGAGAGAAGTGCAGTGCTTGAATTGATCCGGGCAGGCGGCTGGCTGATGTGGCCGATCCTGTTATGTTCCGTCATATCCCTGGCCATTATCGCCGAGCGGTTCTGGTCCCTGCAGAAAAAACGCATCATTCCCAAAAATCTCGTCGCCCAGGTCTGGCAGTGGCAGAAAGTAGGCCATCTCAATGCCAAACGCGTCCATGATCTGCGCCAGGGCTCGCCACTGGGGCGTGTTCTCGCGGCCGGTTTGGTAAATCGCCAGTACGAGCGCGAGGTGATGAAAGAAAGTATCGAGGAAGTCGGTCGCCACGTGGCCCATGAACTCGAGCGTTTTCTCAACACACTTGGCACCATTGCCTCGATCACCCCGCTGCTGGGGCTTCTGGGTACGGTGATCGGCATGATCAAGGTTTTCGCCGTCATTACATCTCACGGAGTCGGCGATCCCAGCATCCTGGCCGAGGGGATCTCCGAGGCACTGGTCACCACCGCGGCGGGGTTGTCCGTGGCCATTCCCTCTCTGATGTTCTACCGTTACTTTCGCGGCCGCGTCAATGAATATGTCGTCAACATGGAACAGGAAGCGTTGAAGCTGGTTGAAGTCATGTGCGGCATGCGCGCCCGTGAAGGTCAGGAGCCGGAATCCGCCCGGGCTGCGGAACATCACTACGTGACCGAGCGCGAATGAACTTTCAGTCCCGAACTCCCGAAGAACTGGACATCAACATCACTCCGTTGATTGACGTGGTGTTTTTGCTGCTGATCTTTTTCATGGTTTCCACTACTTTCGAACGCGAATCGGAAATCAACATCACCCTGCCGCAGGCCAGCGATGAGGTGACCGAGGCCAAACCGGATGCGATCAATGTGGCTATTGACGGCAAGGGTAATGTCTATATCAACGATCAGGCCCTGGTGAATTCGCAATTGAGTTCCATCAAGGAAGCCATTTTCGACAAACTCGGCCGGCGTGACGATGCTCCGATCATTATCAGCGCCGATAAAGAGGCCGATTACCAGTCGGTGGTCAAGGTAATGGACGCGGCGCGCCAGCTTGGCCTGATCCGCATTACTTTCGCCACGCAGAAGTACGACGAGGATGAAGAGAACTGATTGTCATATTACCGCTGAACCGGTATCAATCATTACTCTTGTATTGATTCGACAAACGGGAGCAACCTGATCTGATGATCCTGTTTTGCTTTTATGCTGACGTGCCCCGCTGATTGTTTTTGCAGAGACCGGTTACCTCAATTTCCATGCTGAATTCCGAACGACTCGAACAGGTCTGGTACGGGGATGACAAACTCGGACTGGTGCTGACGCCGCTGAGCTGGCTGTACCGTTTCGGGATCGCCGCGCGCAAGATCGCTTATGGCAGCGGACTGATCCCGGTCAAACGTTTCGCGGTTCCGGTGATCGTGATCGGTAATATTACCGTGGGCGGTACCGGCAAGACGCCGCTGACCATCTGGCTGGCCAATCACCTGCGTGAAAAAGGGCGCCGTCCCGGTATTGTCAGCCGTGGCTATGGCGCTCGCGGCAGTACCAAACCGCAGCAGGTGCGCCCGGACAGTAACCCGGCCCTGGTCGGGGATGAGCCCGTACTGATGGCGCGCAGAACTCATTGCCCGGTGGCCGTTGCCGCCAACCGGGTACGGGCGGTGCAGGGGCTGCTGGAACATTATGATATCGATGTCATCATCAGTGATGACGGCTTGCAACACCTGCAACTGCACCGCGATCTGGAAATCGTCGTGATTGACGGTGATCGCCGTTTCGGCAACGGACGCTGCCTGCCCGCGGGACCCCTGCGTGAGCCACCGGGTCGCCTGCAAAGCGTCGACCTGGTAGTGGCCAACGGCCGGCCAGGCAAGGGAGAACACCTGATGGAATACGTGAGCGGTGATTTATGTTCCCTGTGCCGCCCGGGCGAACGGCTGGAAATACAAAGCCTGCGCGGCCGGACGGTACACGCCGTGGCCGGTATCGGCAATCCCTCGCGGTTTATCTCGGCCCTCAGGCGGGCCGGTCTCGATGTCATCAAGCATATATTTCCGGACCATCATCCTTTTGTAAAAGCAGATCTGGATTTCGGTGATGATTTGCCGGTGGTGATGACGGAGAAGGATGCGGTAAAATGTGAGCACTTTGCATCAAACCGTTGCTGGTATCTGCCGGTGCAGGCATCACTGGCGGAGACATTCATCTTTAGACTCGATAAACGTCTGGCGGAAATCAACTGTGGATAGAAAATTACTCGATATACTGGTGTGCCCGGTGACCAAGGGCCCGCTCATTTACGACAAAAAAAACCAGGAACTGCTTTCGCTGTCTGCGCGTCTGGCCTATCCCATCCGCGATGATATTCCCATCATGCTGGAAGACGAGGCGCGGACCCTGAGTGAGGAAGAAGTCGAGCAATACCGCAAGTGAATGACAGTTTCGTGGTCATCATTCCGGCACGCTACGCCTCCACGCGCCTGCCCGGCAAGCCATTGCTCGACATAGCCGGCCGGCCGTTGCTGCAGTATGTGTATGATGCAGCAACGGAAAGCGAGGCCGATGCCGTTTACATTGCTACCGACGATGAACGCATCGTTGAGCTCGCCGGTACATTCGGCGCCCGCACCCTGATGACCGGCCGCCACCACCATTCCGGTACCGACCGCCTGGCCGAGGCGGCGCGTCTGCTGCGCCTGGACGAGGCCACCATTATCGTTAATCTGCAGGGCGATGAAGTGGGCATGTCCGCGCGTGTTATTGATCAGACCGCCCGGCTGTTGCGGGCTGATACATCCGCGAATATGGCCACGGTCTGTGAAGTGCTGGACGATGTGGCACAGATCCGGGATCCCCATGTCGTTAAAGTCGTAATGGACAGGCACGGCCGTGCACTGTATTTCAGCCGCTCGGTCATTCCATGGACTGCAACCGTGGACGATATTTCCGCTTCTACCGTAGACCGCTGGTACAAGCACATCGGTTTATACGCCTATCGTGCCGGTTTTCTGCAACGCTTTACCGCACTCGGAGCCTGCGCCCTCGAACAGCAGGAATCGCTGGAGCAGTTACGGGCGCTGTATCACGGTGAAACCATCCTGGTCGAACCGGCGTGTGATAAAACCGGCATCGGTGTGGACACCCCGGAAGACCTGGAACGCGCGCGGAAGATGTTCGGCGGCTGAGAGGTATCTCTCGCAACGCCGCGGAGTGCGCAAAGACAAATCAAGGGAGTGACTGTTATGCCAAAATCAATGTTTTCAAGACAATGATGTTGTGAGGCGCACAAAATCGAAATTTATGTGCCTTGCTCTGATAAGTTCTGGACGGACTGATTCAGAGCTTCTTCAGGAGATTTCTCCCGTTGGTCGAAATGACAACGTTAATCTGAAGTTCCCGAAATGATCATGCCAGGTTTTCTCCTGGCGCGAGAGTTTTCCTGAACTGTTCAATAGATGACTTTGTCATCCCGGCAAAAGCCGCCAGGCAGTCGATTAAATCCTGTCCTGTCGAGAGAGTTATTCGGTTGCTGGTGAAGCGCTGTCGCCTGGTGACCGCGACGTTGATTGAATCGGGACGCGGCTAGCGCGAACGGTAGGTGATGCGGCCCTTGGACAGATCGTAGGGCGTCATTTCCACGGTGACCCGGTCGCCGGTAAGTATGCGGATATAGTGCTTGCGCATTTTGCCGGAGATGTGCGCGGTGATGGTGTGACCATTGTCCAGTTCCACCCGGAACATGGTATTGGGCAGGGTCTCCATGACCGTGCCTTCCATTTCAATATGATCTTCTTTTGCCATGTAAATGTATGCCGGTTTTCAGGAAGGGCGAATTTTGCCCTAATTATACCGAACTGGCAAAAAAATCGGGCAAATCCCGTGTCCACGGCAGGAAACGCCGCTGTGAAAGCGATCAAAGGTCGTCAAATCGCAGCCAGCGGGTGCCGATGAAGCGTTCGTGGGGACGATATTCCGTTTTGTAATTCATCTTGTTGCATTCATCGATCCAGTAACCCAGATACAGCCACTGGAAGCGGTAATGGCGGGCCAGTTCAATTTCATAAAGAATGGCATAACGACCGGGGCTGCGGGCGTGCTGATCGGGATCGAAGAAGGTATACACCGCCGACAGGGCGTCGTCCATTATGTCTATCACGGCCACGGCCACCAGCAGGCCCTCGTGGCGGAATTCCACGAAGCGGGTATCGGCCCAGCCGGCAGTCAGGAAGTTCATGTAATTGTCGACACCCGGATTGTCCATTCCTCCACCGGCATGGCGTGAATGGATATAGCGTTGATAGAGGTTGAAATGTTCCTCCCTGAATACTGCTTCCTGTATATTGCAGGTGAGATCCCGGTTCTGCTTCCAGTTGCGGCGCTGATTGCGGTTGGCGCGAAAATCACGTACCGGAATACGTATGGGAACACATGCCGAGCAATTATGGCAGTAGGGTTGATACACGTGTTCGCCACTGCGCCTGAAGCCTATGCCTGCCAGGGCTGAATAAAGCGCCCTGTTTTTCGGAAAATCCGGATCAGCAAACAGGGTTGTCGCCTTGCGCCCGGGCAGATAACTGCACTCATGCTCGGGCGTGGCGTAAAAGCCGAGACTTTCAGGTTCCTTGCTCATAGACCAGTTCAGTCATCGGCCACTCAGGATGTGGCCGCCGGTAACAATAATGCTTGAGCATGTTGGCAAACAGCTTGCGTTGTACCGGTTTGGCTCCGAGGCTGCGCAGGTGTGGCGAGTAAACCTGGCAATCAATAATGCGAAAACGCTGCTGTTTCAGAAAACGCCCGAGGTGGACCAGGGCTACCTTGGAGGCATCGGGGCGATCACTGAACATGGACTCGCCGAAAAATACCCGTCCCATGGCCAGGCCGTAAAGACCACCAACCAGATGATTATCCTGCCAGCATTCCACCGAATGTGCGTATCCGGCTTCGTGTAACTGTATGAAAGACTCCATAAGTTCGGACGTGATCCAGGTTTCCGCGGTATCACGGCGCGGTGCCGCGCACTTATGGATGACCCGGGAAAAATCACGATCCAGCGTGACCTGAAACGTCTTCCTGCGCAGGGTCTTGCCCAGGCTTCGTGAGACATGAATATCCTGCAACTCCAGGATGCATCGGGGATCGGGTGACCACCACATAACGGGCTGGCCGCTGTTGTACCAGGGAAAAATTCCACGTTGATAAGCATCAAGCAGCCGTGGAATAGACAAATCCCCGCCGATAGCCAGCAAGCCGTCCGGGTCACGCAGTGCCGAATTCAGTGGCGGAAACTCGCTGGCGATGATGTTTTCCGAAACCCAGTAGAGCTGGCTGTCCTGGCGCTTGTAAAGATTCAGTGTCATTTGCCGGGCTCCATACGGGAATTATAGGCATTGTGCCGGGTCAGTGCCGCGATTTGTGCATTGACATGGCTGCTTTCCCGGTTGAAGAAGTCCTCGACAACGCGCATGAATTCCGGATGACTGAACCAGTGCATGGAGGTGGCGCGAACCGGGAGGAATCCACGCAGCAGTTTGTGTTCGCCCTGCACTCCGGCGTCAAGACAACATAATCGTTTCCGGATGCAGTAATCAATGGTCTGGTAGTAACACAGCTCGAAATGCAGATTGGGAAACCAGCCGTTACATCCCCAGTGCCGGCCGTAAAGGATCCTCGCCGATTTCATGGTAAAGGAGCCGGCCACGTAGCGGCCTTTGTGCCTGGCGAGAAAGAGCGTAATGGCCTCAGGCATATCGCGGGTCAATGCCTCGAAAAAGGGCAGGGTAAAACGTGGCTCGCCCCACTTGCGCTCGAAGGTTGAACAGTAGAAATCGTAAAACACCCCCCAGTGCGCTGCGCTGATGTCTTCACCCTCGAGAATTTCAACAGCAATGTTCTGTTCTGCCACCGAGCGGCGTTCCCGGCGGATCTGCTTGCGTCGCCGGGCAGTGAGATGTTGTAAAAAATCATCGAAACTGTCGTATCCCCGGTTTGTCCAGTGGTACTGCCAGGTGAAGCGGGATAATAGAAAGTCCGTTGCCGGTGCGTTTAATGTAGTTTCATCACAAAACAGCAGATGCAGAGATGACATGGCCTGCTCCGTGCACCATTCGCGCACATACTGTAGCAGTTGCCGGCTGATGTTTTCCGCGTCATCCAGGTCAGGGGCGTGAAGCAAGCGCGGCCCGGTAACGGGAGTAAATGGTATGGCGGAGACCAGCTTCGGGTAATAATCAAGCCCGGTACGATAACAGGCGTCGGCGATCATGTAGTCGAAGACAAACTCACCGTGGGAGTTGGTCTTGATATAGAGCGGTATCGCTGCAACAGGTATCCCGTTGCGAAAGGCCACTGAATGGCAGGGTATCCAACCGTGCGCCTCGAGATCGACATGTGTTTCCAGGTTGTTGAGAAAGTGCCATCCTAGAAAAGGGTTGTCAGTGGCTGACAGGGTATTCCATTGCCCCGGGGTCAGGTGCGATATGCGGTCGAATTGACAAAAAGTCAGTGCGGTTTCAAGGGGCAAATTGTACAACCGTAATGCGTTGGTAATCAGGGGGCGGTAACATCCAGATCACCCAGCGCCGCGGTCAGGGCGCGGCTGGAACCACTGAGCGAAAAACGGGTTTCATCGTAGCCGCCCGTTTCCAGAATAAAACGGTAGGTCACCGCCTGGCCGTTTTTGACGGCATTCAGGGCCCGGGATTCGACCTTTTGTTCCTTGACATAGCCGAGCACGAATTCGGCCCATTGGCGTTCCGCCAGGCAACGGGCCTCATTGATCGATCGATTACTGATGAGTCGATCGTCGATCTGGTAGGTGGGACACATACTGGTCGACAGGCGTTGTTCAACCTTGTTGGTGCTGAAGCGGGAGCGAATGGCACCGTTACTGTCGAGATAGACCTCGAGGCTGTAGCCGTCCGGGTTCTCGGTATATGCTACGCGGGTCTCCCGTGCCGAATCCACATCCGTATGCACCACCACGGACCATTCGGCCCGCGCGGCATTCGCTCCCATCAGTACCAGCACCAGTAGTAATTGAAATCTGTGCATTGCCGCCAGTGTATAGTGCAATTTGGCATATTAATATAGCATAATATTGATTAACTTGAAGTTTTCGATGACTCTTTCATGTAGTTTCTTGTCCCGGACAGCCTGCTGGTCATGAATCGCCGTCAGTTTCTGAGTCTGAGTGCCATCATCACCGGGGCCATTTCCCTGGCCGGGCGCTATGCCAGCGCAACACCGGTAGAAGAACGACTTACCGGATTGTTATACGACGAAGTGTTCCTGGATCACTGGCTGCAACCAGGCCATCCGGAATCCCCGGCGCGGCTGCGTGCGATTTTCACGGCGTTGGAGGCCGCCGGCCTGTTTGAGCAAACACATCCCCTGGGCTTTATTGCCGATCCGGATCCCTGGATACGGACCATTCACACCGGGGCGCATATGCGTTCGCTGAGCCGCGATCATCCACGTGGTCACGAAGTCACCCGTAAGGTTGTGGCCGGTGTGCTCGATGCGGTAGACGCTGTCTGCTCGGGCAAGGTTCGCAACGCCTTCTGCGTCACCCGCCCACCCGGGCATCACGCTGAGAACACGGGCCGCGTGGAAGGCTTTTGCTTTTACAATACCGTGGCTATTGCGGCACGTTATGCACAACAACAGTTCAAGCTGGAGAAGATCCTCATTGTCGACTGGGACTATCACCACGGTAACGGCACTGAATCGGCGTTCTACGAGGATTCTTCCGTACTGTTTTTTTCAACCCATGATTATTACGCCTACCCGGGAACGGGCGATCCGAAGAAAACCGGCAGCGGCGCGGGGGAGGGCACCAATATCAACATTCACCTGCCATGCGGGACGACAGATGAGATGATTCAGGATGCCTTTACAGAACACTTGCTGCCGGCAGCGGAGGCTTTCCGGCCGGATATGATCCTGATCTCGGCCGGCTTTGACAGTCGTAAAAATGATCTGTTGGGGTGTTACCGGATTACTGATGAAGGATTTGCGGAGCTGACCCGCATGGTTATGTCACTGGCGGACAGGCATTGTGATGGCCGATTGATTTCCGTGCTTGAAGGCGGTTACACGCCATCCGGCCTGGCCAGCGCCACGCTGGCGCATGTGCAGACATTAATGGGCGGCGGCTGAAATCAGCAACCGGCGCCCTGATGTTTTGCCGAGCCGGGTTCCGGCCGATTATTTCTTGTGGGTTTCGGAATTTTTTGAATACATCGGAAACGGCATGACATTGCCATCGCTGCTCTCGGTGATCCTGGCCGTACCCTGTTTGCTGACCTGATCAATACGGATTATGGCGTGCATGGGAATGTAGGTGCGTTCGACATCCTTGAATTCGGATTTCAGATTTTCCTCGGTCGGGTCCACGACCAGTGTAGAGTTTTCACCAAAGATCAGCTTTTCAACCTCGATAAAACCGAACAGTCCTTCATGGGAAACATGACTGGCATAGATCTCGTAGATCCTGCCCTGATTATGAAAAATGATCTTGTAAATCGGTGTGCTGCGTTTATGACTCATGGACTCGGTTCAGGTGTCGTAGTGGAAGGCTGCGCGATTCTAGCACAAAAACACCGCTAACCCTGCCTGGAGAGAGTTTTCTGTTAACCAGGATAATACAGTCCGCCGCCGGGTCCGAGCGGGACCCCCAGCGCCAGCCAGAGCAGTAACAGGCCCGTCCATACGACTGCGAACACCAGCGTATAGGGCAGCATCGCCGCCACCACGGTGCCCAGACCCGAACCCTTCAGGTATTTCTGCACCAGTACCACGATGATGATCATGTAGGGATTCAGTGGTGTTATGACATTACTGACCGAGTCACCGACCCGGTAGGCGGCCTGGGTCAATTCCGGGCTGATCCCCACCTGCATCAGCATCGGCACGAACACCGGGGCAAGAAAGGCGTACTTGGCGGAAGCCGAGCCCATGAGCAGGTTGGCCAGGATCACCATGAGTATGAAGCTGGACAGCAACAGCGAGGCCGGCACACCCAGACCGGCCAGCCACTGGCCGCCGGCAATGGCGGTCATTTCGCCAAGGCCGGAATATTTGAACGCTTCGATGAACTGGGCAGCAAAAAATGCCAGGACGATGTATGGTCCGAGGCCGGCAATGGTTTCGCCCAGCATACGGGCGATGTCCTTGTCACTGCGGATGCTGCCGGTGGTGATGCCGTAGACAATGCCCGGAACGATGAAAAACAAAAATAACAGCGGCACCGTTGCTTCAACCCAGCGCGGAAAATGCCGGCCAACGCCATGCAACGGGCCCGAAGGGGAATACACGGCCAGAAAGACCAGGATGAAACCAATGAGAACAGAAATTAAAGCATATATAAAACCTTTAATATCATTAAGTTCTAATTGATTTTTAATGTTGATTCCAGGCTTGGCATCCATGCCTGAATCGCCCAAATTGGGCTCAACCCAGAGCGATGATACCGCCCAGCCGGTCAGTGTCAGCAGTACCGTGGAGACCATCATGAACCAGAGGTTGGCCGTGGTTGCCACCTGGTAACCCGGTTCGATGATCTGTGCACCGGCCTGGGTCAAACCGGCAAGCAGGGGATCCAGTGCGGTGATGGTGAAATTGGCGCTGAATCCCGCCGAGATCCCGGCAAAAACGGCGGCGATACCGGCAATCGGCGAACGTCCCGCGGCCAGGTACATGGCCGCGGCAATGGGTGGCAGGACTACATAACCGGCATCGAGGGTCAGTGAAGAAAGTATGCCGACAAGGATGGTAAACGGGGTCAGTAAAACAGCCGGGATGCGTTGCATAGCGGCGCCCAGCAAGGCCGGCAACAGACCGGAGCGTTCGGCGAGACCGATGCCGAGCATGCCGACCAGCACGATCCCGAGCGGCGGAAAACGGATGAAATTGTCCACCATGTGGCTGAGCAGCCACCAGATGCCGTCGGAACTGACCAGGCTGTTGGCCCTCAGCTCACCTTTGACCTCGCTGCTGACGCTCCAGTCGAACGCGCTGGCCAGGTACGACAGGGCAATGACAAGGCAGAAACCGATAAAGAACAGGGTGGCCGGATCAGGCAGCCGGTTACCGACGGTTTCGATGCGTTTAAGGAAGGCCACGGCCGTTGCCAAGGTTGTCGGTCAGGAAACGATCCAGGGCGTGCAGGTAGTGGCCGCCGCTGACCATGAATCCGTCATTGTGACCACCCTTCAGTTCCACGAAGGTCTTCGGCTCGTTGGCCAGTTCGTAAATTTGCCGGCCAAAATCATACGGCACGATATCATCATCAGGACTGTGCAGTATCAATACCGGCACATGAATATTGCCGATACGCTCGCCGGTGGCGTAGTCATGCCGGGTGAGCAGACCCACGGGCAGAAAGGGGTAGAGCCGCTTGCCCATGTCGGCCACCGAGGTAAACGTGGACTCCAGGATCAAGGCCCGCGGCGGATGCTGCTCGGCCAGCCACGCGGCCACGGCCGCACCGAGCGAACGGCCGAAGTAAACCAGGGCATCCGCAGCGGTCTTTTTTTCATGCAGCAGGAAATCCCGTGCGGCCAGGGCGTCATCGTACGTCGCCTGTTCCGAGGGTTTGCCCGTACTTTGCCCATAGCCCTGGTAATCGATGATCAGGGTGGCAAGGCCAAGGCGATGAAAAATAGCAAGGCTGTCCAGGCGATGGGAGATATTGCCGCCGTTGCCGTGGAAAAACAGTAAATGGCCGCGTGGCGCGGGGTGGGGCAGGTACCAGCCATGTACCCTGTTGCCCCTGCTGCTGGTGATGGTTACTTCTTCATAATCAAGGTTGATGGCCGCCGGCGTAGTCACCAGTTCACGGGTTGGATAATAGATTATCCGTTCCTGCAGCAGGTACAGCAGCAGTGACAACAGGACGATAACCGTAACAACAATGGTAATGGCGGAAGTGAGCATGCGCCTTGTCAGTTGCAACAGTGTCCGGCCGTTGCTCAAGGAATGGCGAGTACCAGTTTGCCGCGCGTGCTTGCGGTTTCGATGGCGCGGTGTGCCTCGGCAATGTGATCGAATGGGTACACCCTCTCGACGTGGATGCGGAGTTTGCTGCTGTCGAACAGCCGCGCACATTGATCGAGGATCCAGGTCTGGTGGCGCTGTGCATCTTCAAGGCCGAGCAGTAGCGGAGAGAGCATCACCTCCTGGCTGATGCGCAGGTTGCGAAAACGCGCTACCGACCAGTCCACGTCGGGCGGTATCAGCAACAGGGTAACCAGGTCACCGTAAACGCGCACGGCCGGAAAACTTTGTCTGAAAACATCGCCACCGACGTTGTCCATTACCATGTCGACGCCGCGACCATTGGTGAGCTCCAGTGTGGTTTCAACCACGTCCTGCGTCTTGTAGTTGATTACTTCATCAGCGCCGAGATCGCGGACAAAATCGGCCTTTGCATCGGAGCTCACCGTGGTAATCACCCGGGCGCCGATGTGCCTGGCCAGTTGAACAGCCACGTGACCGACGCCGCCGGCACCGGCATGGATCAGTACGGTATCGCCGGCACCGACATCGGCACGGTCAAACAGTGATTCCCAGGCCGTTAACAGCACCAGTGGCGCCGCGGCGGCCTGGTTGAAATCCAGCGATGCCGGCTTGTTGGCCACGAAACGCTGATCGAGCACGATGTACTCGGCGTAGTTGCCGGCAATGCCACTGACTCCGCCGTGGAAAAAGTACACTTCGTCGCCTTCACGCAGTTCAACCACGCCAGTACCCGTGGATTCCACCACACCGGCTCCGTCACAACCGAGGATGGTGGGTAAGGGATCGACAGGATAGGCGCCGCTGCGCATCTTGGTGTCCACGGGATTGATCCCGGCGGCATGCAGTTTGACCCGTACCCCGGTGGATGAGGTGATTTCCGGTAATGGAACATCGACGACTTCCAGCACTTCAGGACCGCCGGGGCGGGTCATGTGGATGGCTTTCATTGGTTTGGTGATTGGTGAATTGGTGATTGGTGAATAGAGTAACACGCAGAAGAAGTTCCTGTCAGACCTTGTCGGGGGACGGATGGGCTGCAGCTTTCCTGAAAAGATATTTGACTTCGATGTGATGCCAGAGTAACAAACCGGGCACGTCAAACACGACTTCACGGATACGGATAGCCAGTGATACGGCCAGACCGACATCGGGGGCGAGACCGACCAGTGCGCCAATCGCCATGAAACCGCCTTCCTGCACACCATAACCATTCGGAATGACAAAGGCGATGTCGGTAATGATCTGGGTCAGACTTTTTAATATCAGGGCCTCGATGATACTGACCGGATAACCCAGCAGATAGCAGGCCAGCCAGACTTCGCCGGTGGTGAGAACCAGACCCAGTGTGCGCCAGAATAACGAGGCCATAAACCGGCGTTTATGCGCATAAAGTTCGCGCACAATATCATCCACACTATGGGCATTATCAGTGATTCGTAACCAGTTCTCCGATGAATTGAATCTGGCGATGAGTCTGGCGCTGAATCCGAACATGCCTTTACGCTGAAGAAAGATGAAACCGACGACATTCAGGCCGAATAAAAGGATGCCGGCGGCAATATACAGGGCGAGTTGATCATCTATCGCCAGCATCAGCATCAGACAGGCGCCGATAATCGACCATGGGACAAGTGCGAGTGCCTGGACTGCCTTGTCAACCATGACCGAGGCACAGGCATCCATACCATCTCTTCCCCACAGGTGCAGCAGACGTGCCCTGGCAACATCACCACCAATGGTGGCAACCGGTAACAGGGTATTGATAGCACGCCCCATCCACATAGCCAGAAACAGTTCCCTGAAAGGAGGCACACGGCCAGTGGGGAACAGGTATTTCCAGCCATGGACCTGGATTATAAAACCGGGCAGCCAGATCAGCGGCAGCGTTAACAATAACCAGCCACCTTCGAGCAGCAGGGTAATGACCTCGCCAACACCTTGCCAGATAATGAGTCCGGCGAGTATCAGCAGGCCGATGAACAAGCCGGAAATGGAAAAAAACCTGACTGTGTTCATTGCCCGCGAATAAGCCGGATCAGATGAGTTTTTCGATCCTGAACCAGTCGACAGTATCCTTTGCGGATTGCTCTACCGGTCGTGGTTCAAGGCCGAGCTCTTCAAGAGTTTTTGACGCATCGAAAAACATCGAACGGCGCGTCAGTTTGACGCCGGTCAGCGTTGCCATCGGCATGTTGTCGGTGATATATCGCGCCCACTGTTCACTGAACCAGGCAACAGCCAGTGCCAGCGTATACGGGACTCGTAATTCGGGTGCAGGGCGATTGGCGTATCGGCCCAGAATGCCCAGCCAGTCTGAAAGTCTGTGGTTCTCGGAACCAAGCAGATAGCGAACGCCGGGACGGCCCTTTTCCATTGCCAGAACCATACCCATGGCGACATCACGCACATCGATCAGGTTCAGACAGCATTCCAGTATCGCGGGCAATTCACCGCGGCAAAATGCCAATGCCATGCGTGTGTGTGGTGTCAGGTTGCGATCGCCCGGTCCCACAGGCAGGGTCGGAGTCACAACAATTACCGGTTCACCCTGTTTGCCGAGATCCAATGCTGACTTGTCAGCCCGATATTTACTTAAACAATAGGGACCAATCATATGCTCTTCTTTCAGTTCCAGGAATTCTACTCCGCTGCCGTTGAAGTCTGAAGTTGTCAGAATACTCTCGGTGCTGGTATGCATGACGCGTTTGGCGCCATTTTGCAAGGCAGATTCGAGTACATTGAGAGTGCCCCTGAAATTGATCGCATCAAATTCCTCCGGTTGTTTGCGCCACAAATTGGGATCGGCTGCCAGATGATAAACATACTCGCAATCTTTCATGGCATTGTTCACCGCTTGCTGGTCGCGTATATCGGCGAACACCACTTCAATCCTGTCCAGGGGTAAATGCCTGGTGTCTGCACCCGGACGTTCAAGTACGCGTACCGGCTTGTCCATGCCCAGAAGTATATTGACCAGGTGGGTCCCGATAAAACCGGCGCCGCCGGTGACCAGATTCAAGGCTGCACTCCCTGTGCCTGCAACTCACGCTGCATGATGAAAAGGTGATTGTAGTCGGGCTTGAGCCGTTCCTGCGTTATGGTATTAACCATCTTTACGGCGGCACGGTTGTAGGGACAGGGAAATTTGCCGGCCAGACTGACAAGATAGCCGTTGTAGGCATCGATCTCGGTGTGCGCAGATCCCATATCCGGCGCCATAGAACAGTAGGTGCCACGCAGTGACGGCTTGAAAAACTGCGCCATGATTTCCGGCAGTCCCGGGGTGCGTAATATTTTTGAGACGGTATCCGGATGAAACGGACCGATTTTCGCAAGTTTGAAACCGGCCTGTTTCAATATGGCATGGTTTTCCTGAATCAAACTGAAAAAGAGCTTTCTTGCGCGTTGGTCAGATAACAATGCCGCATTATCAACACCGGCCGCGGCCGCCAGAGGTGAAATAGCGGCGTTGTACATGAGTTTTGTTGCCTTGTATGGCAACACATCGCGGACCCGGATTACCTGAAACAACGGATTACCCTGTAACGTCGTGGCCAGATCATCAAGAATTTCCTGATTGGCCGGTGTTGTATGGCGCCGTTGCCCTATATGTAATTCTCCGGCGCGTGTGATGCGAGCACAGGGACGGTGTCGTTCACATTCCGAGACGAATGAGGCAATGGCTTCACCGAAATGTCCTTGTCTGTCAAGCAACTCGTCATAACCGTTCTGGACAGGGATAAGAAAATCCTTTTGCGGTATTTTTTCGAGGACAATGGCATTGTGATAGGTCTTCGTGCATTGAAGCAAAATGCCCTGATCCGGGGCTTGCCAGTTCTCAAAGGCAACAAACGGAACATCCAGAAGGGCAGGGTGGCCTTCCACCTGAAGCCCATCACCTTGCCCGGCTGCCAGTTTTTCAGCATCCTGTTCGACCATGGTTACTGCGCGACCCGCGCAAACCAGCGCGTAACCCAGTGCGGTACCAATGCCGCCCGCACCAATAATATGAACAGGGAGAGGATTCATACTGGCCCGGTGCAGGCACGTTTGCGCCGCTGGTACATATCATTGCCGATATAAATCGCAACCAATGGTGTGATAGCCGCTGCCAGTATCAATAACAGGTTACCCAGTCCGAACAGAATGCCCAGAGGCACCAGAATCATCGCATCATCCGGATCAAAACCTGCGCGCGCATTAAAAGACGCAGCGCTGGCGTCGACGTCAGCCGCGACGCGGATGATTGTGTAAAAGATAATACTGATACAAATCCCGGCAATGATACCGAGCATAATGGCCCAATTACCCAGAAAACTGTCTGTGGCGGCAATACCTATACCTATAAAAACCGCAGAATTGCAGATCGAATCCACAACCAGATCATAAATCGCACCGAAACGGCTTGATTTACCGCTCAAGCGAGCCAGCTCACCATCGGCCCGGTCCAGCACCATTGAAATGATAAAACTGACGGCGCCGGCCCAATTCCACAGTTCCTCACCAACAGCAAAGCAGCCGGCGGCAGCGAGGCCGGAGATCAAGCGGCCGGTTGTCAGGTGATTGGGCGTTACCGCCGTATCCACCAGCGGTTGCACCAGCACACGGGAAAATCTGTGGATCCAGGTGTTATAACTCATTGTGATAGATGCGGAGTAATTTGTTGTTATTATCCGGGTAGACCGCCATATACCCGGGTTAAATGCAATACAAATTGTGTTTGTGCTGCCGGTTAGCATGGTGGTCGCATGTTACCGGGTTTAAAAAGGACTGATGCTCGCTCACATCCGGCTCACGCATATCAGCCATTCCCGCCACACATTCGGCTATTCTATCTGTATTTGCTCCTCCAGCCACGCCTCGGCATCCAGCGCCGCCATGCAGCCCGTACCCGCCGAGGTAATAGCCTGGCGATACACATGATCGGCCACATCGCCGGCAGCGAATACGCCGGGGATGCTGGTGGCGGTAGCTTGTCCGTCGGTGCCGCTTTTCACCTGGATATAGCCCCCCTGCATGTCGAGTTGACCCTCGAAAATCTGTGTATTGGGGGCATGACCGATGGCGATGAAGAGCCCCTTGATACTGATCTCCTGCGTATCACCGCTGTTTACGTCCTTGATCCGCATGCCGGTGACACCGCTGTCATCGCCCAGCACTTCATCGAGCACATGGTTCCAGCGGATCTCCACATTACCGGCTTCGGTTTTTTTCATCAGCCGGTCGGCAAGGATCTTTTCAGACCGGAATTTGTCACGCCGATGCACCACGGTGACTTTCGCAGCGATGTTGGAGAGGTACAGGGCTTCTTCCACGGCCGTGTTGCCACCGCCGATCACAGCCACGTCCTGACCGCGGTAGAAAAAGCCGTCGCAGGTTGCGCAGGCAGAGACTCCCTTGCCCTGAAATGCGGTCTCCGAAGGCAGGCCGAGGTATTTGGCCGAGGCTCCGGTAGCGATGATCAGGGCGTCGCAGGTGTAGACCCCGGCATCGCCCGTGAGGGTGAACGGACGGGCATCGAGTTTCGCCGTATGTATATGGTCAAACACCACGTCGGTACCGAAACGTTCGACATGCCTTAGCATACGCTGCATGAGTTCAGGACCCTGCAAGCCCTCGACGTCGCCGGGCCAGTTATCCACATCGGTGGTGGTGGTGAGCTGGCCACCCTGCTCAAGGCCGGTGATGATCACGGGCTCAAGATTCGCACGCGCGGCGTACAATGCCGCCGTGTATCCGGCCGGTCCCGATCCGAGGATCAGCACCCGGCAGTGGCGTGTGTCTGGCATGAATGACTCCTGAATGGATAACGGTCGAAGGCAAACGGAAGCGCGTTATGGTACGTTAATCACCTGGCTGAATCAAAACCGTCCGGGGCCATTTTCCAACTGCTATTCTTTCCATTTCTTGTTAAGATAAATGCTTAATAAACATAAAGCTATCGATAGTATTATTTAAACAAGTTTAACTTGATGTCACAAGCCACACGAAAAAAGCAAGCCGAGTCCGAAAGCCATACCGAGCTGCTCGGCAATATGCGTGAAGTCGCTATCTTCGCCCTGCTGGCGCTGGCGATTTTTATCCTGGTTGCGCTGCTCAGTTATCACCCCGACGATCCCGGCTGGTCGCATGTGGTTTCCGGTGGCGAGATCCACAACAGCGCCGGAAAAATCGGCGCCTGGCTGGCCGATGTGTTCCTGCTGATTTTCGGTTATTTCGGTTACCTCATCCCGGTGTTGCTGGCCTTTGACGGCTGGCGCCTGTTCGAAACACGGCGCCGGCAACGAGAATTGAGCCCATTGCATTACATCGTGCGCCTGTCCGGTTTGATCATGATGTTTCTCGGCGGCTGCGGCCTGGCCTGGGGGCATATCCAGGCCGGGGCTTCCCTGCCGCACGAGGTACGCGGCGCAGGCGGTATTCTTGGTGATGCGTTTGGTTCGGCGCTGTTTGCCATCGGCGGCCACCTGGGCAGCACACTGCTGCTGCTGTTCCTGTTTATCACCGGTATTACGCTGTATACGGGTTTTTCCTGGTTACGGTTCATGGATCGGGTCGGCCACAAAACCCTGCTCTGGATCAGCCTGGCGCGGAACTTCATGAACGATTTCAAGGTGCACTCCCAGGGACGTCAGGCACGGCGCGAACGGGAAGTGGTGATCAAGGAAGAACAGGAGCGCATCGTGGAACGTGAGCCGGTGCAGATCAACGAGCCGCGTATATCCGCTTTTGAACCCAGCAAGCGAGCCGAGGCCGAAAAGCAGGAATTTCTGTTTGAACCGCCGGCGGATTCCATACTGCCGACTCTGAATCTGCTGGATGGGCCGTCGCCGTCGCGGGGTCAGTATTCTCGTGAAGCCCTGGAAGCCATTTCCCGCACGGTGGAATTGAAGCTTAAGGATTTCGGTGTCGAAGTGCAGGTGGTGGCCGTGCACCCTGGTCCCGTGGTCACCCGCTTCGAGCTGGAGCCTGCTCCCGGCGTCAAGGTGAGCAAGGTCGTCAACCTGTCCAAGGATCTGGCCCGCTCGTTGTCGGTAGTCAGTGTGCGCGTGGTCGATGTCATCCCGGGCAAATCGGTTATCGGTCTTGAAATTCCGAATGAAAACCGTGATCTCGTCACCCTCGGTGAAATACTCAATTCTCCGGAATACGAACACGTCAAGTCCGGGCTGGCGCTGGCCCTGGGCAAGGACATCAGCGGCAAGCCGGTGGTGACGGATCTGGGTCGCATGCCGCACCTGCTGGTGGCTGGCACCACGGGCTCCGGCAAATCGGTGGCCCTGAACGCCATGATCCTCAGTATCCTGTACAAGGCCATGGCCCGCGATGTGCGCATGATCATGATCGATCCCAAAATGCTGGAACTGTCGGTCTATGAAGGCATACCCCACCTGCTGGCTCCGGTGGTCACCGACATGAAAGAGGCGGCGAACGCGTTGCGCTGGTGCGTGGCTGAAATGGAGCGGCGTTACAAGCTGATGGCAGCGCTTGGCGTGCGTAACCTGGCCGGCTACAACAAGAAAGTGACCGAGGCGCATAAAATCGGCAAACCTATACCCGATCCCATGTACGCACCTGTCAGCGAGGAGGACGAAGTACCGGTGCTGGATGAACTGCCCTCTATCGTCGTCATCATCGACGAACTGGCCGACATGATGATGACCGTTGGCAAGAAGGTGGAAGAACTCATTGCCCGGCTGGCGCAAAAGGCGAGGGCGGCCGGCATTCATCTGATTGTGGCGACGCAACGGCCTTCCGTGGATGTGATTACGGGACTTATCAAGGCCAATATTCCGGCGCGGATAGCCTTTCAGGTGTCTTCCAAGGTCGATTCGCGCACTATTCTCGATCAAATGGGTGCGGAAAACCTGCTTGGCCATGGTGATATGCTGTTTATGCCGCCCGGTACCGGTATTCCCGAGCGCATTCACGGGGCTTTTGTCGGTGACCACGAAGTGCATAACGTGGTCGATAGTATAAAAGGCGACAGCGAGCCGGATTACCACGAGGAAATCGTCCGTGGCCCGGACGAGGGCGGCGCCGAAGCCATTCCCGGGCTGGACGCCGTCAGCGAGGATATGGACCCTTTGTACGACGAAGCGGTCAAAATAGTTACCGAATCACGCAAGGCCTCCATTTCCTATATCCAGCGCCGTCTGAAAATCGGTTATAACCGCGCCGCGCGCATCGTCGAGGAGATGGAGAACAGCGGCCTGGTCGGTCCGCTGGAATCCAACGGCAGTCGTGAGATACTGGCAGGGCCGCCGCCGGATTAAAACAAAGCTACTAGCCATTAGCTATTAGCCATTAGTGGAAGAGTAATAGAAACTTAACCGGAAATAATTAACTACATCGTCCAAATGAAAATAATCGTTCACTCTCTTGTTGCTTGTTGCTTGTTGCTAGTAGCTTATCCATCGAAGGCTACGGACAATGCACTAACCACGTTTTTAACGGATCTGGATACACTGAAATCCGACTTCACCCAGACTTTGATCGGCACTAATGGAAATGTGCTGGAAGAGGCTGCCGGGGTTCTGGTCATGCAGAGCCCCGGTAAATTTTACTGGGCCTACGAATCACCCTATGTCCAGAAGATCATTACCGACGGCAAGACATTATGGATATACGATCAGGATCTGGACCAGGTCACCATCAAGGATGTCAGCGAATCCATCAACGATTCTCCCGCGGCTATACTCAGCGGCAGCGACAATCTGGAGCGGCATTATCACGTGGAGAACCAGGGTAAGGTCGAAGGATTGAACATGTTCGAGTTGAATCCTGTTGACAGTGAAAACCAGTTTGAAAAGATTCATATCGGCTTTCTCGGCAGGCAATTGTTCCTGATGGTGATGTATGACAATCTCGGCCAGACCACCCGTATCAATTTCAAAAACACGCAACGCAATGTTGCCATAGAGGCCGCTCGTTTTGACTTCCTGCCGCCGGATGGCGTGGATGTCATCGATGATCGTCCCGGCAAGGCGGTCCCCTGAACGGGCAACAGGAATTCATCCAATGAACTATTGCGCTGACAGACCGCCACGGCAGCTGATATGGCGGAAAGCGTAAGACGGATATGACCACGCAACAGGATTATCGGCCGCTCGCGGATCGTTTGCGGCCGGAATGTCTGCAGGATTATGTCGGCCAGGATCATATTCTCGGCGAAGGCAAACCCCTGCGGCTTGCCATCGAGCAGGGCCACCTGCACTCCATGGTGTTCTGGGGGCCGCCGGGTACGGGCAAGACCACCATTGCGCGGATCATTGCCAACCAGTGTGATGCGCAGTTTCTGACCCTGTCCGCCGTACTCAGTGGCGTCAAGGATATTCGCGAAGCCATTGAACAGGCCGGTCAGTACCGCCAGGTTTACAGGAAGGATACCGTCCTCTTCATCGACGAGGTGCACCGATTCAACAAATCGCAGCAGGACGCGTTCCTGCCCCATGTTGAAAACGGTACAGTCACCTTTATCGGCGCCACCACGGAAAATCCTTCCTTTGAACTGAATAATGCATTGTTGTCACGGGTTCGCGTCTATGTGCTCAAGAGCCTGGAAGAATCCCACATAATCAGCCTGATGAAACGGGCGCTGGCCGACAGTGACCGCGGACTCGGTACGCGAAACCTGGCATTCAGTGACGACGCCCTGCGTAAACTGGCGTCGGCGGTGGATGGCGATGCGCGGCGGGCGCTGAATTACCTGGAAATCGCCGCGGATTTGAGTCCCGACGGCACACTGACGGATCTGCTGTTGAATGATATTCTTACCGGCGGCAGTCAGCGGCGTTTCGATAAAGGGGGTGAATCCTTTTACGACCAGATATCGGCGCTGCACAAGTCGGTGCGTGGGTCGGCGCCGGATGCAGCCCTGTACTGGTTTGCGCGCATGCTGGATGGCGGTTGTGACCCGTTGTACATCGCCCGGCGTGTGGTGCGTATTGCCTCGGAAGATATCGGCAATGCGGACCCCCGCGCCCTGCACATTGCCCTGGACGCCTGGAATGCGATGGAACGCCTGGGCTCGCCGGAGGGCGAACTGGCCATTGGCCAGGCAATAGTCTACCTGGCCAGCGCCGCCAAGAGTAATGCCGTTTACAAGGCATTTAACTCGGCCATGGAGGACGCGAGCAAACACGGTTCACTGGAAGTGCCATTGCACCTGCGCAACGCGCCGACACAGTTAATGAAAGAGCTGGATTATGGCAAGCTGTATCGCTATGCCCATGATGAAGACAATGCCTATGCCGCAGGGGAAAACTATTTCCCGGACAAGCTGAAGGGACGGCGTTACTACCAGCCTGTGGATCGTGGGCTGGAGATCAAAATCCGGGAAAAACTCGCCGGCCTGGCGGAAATGGATAAAAAAGCAAAACAGCGGGAATAGATCGATCGTACAGCGTTGTTTTAACGGGACAGATGTAGAGGAGTGCCCGCCCTGCACATGCCGACTGAACCATGAACGTTGAAGTCTGAACTTTGAACCTCGAACCTTGAACTCTGAACCTGATACATAAGTGCATGAACCAGATCCTGTACATTGCCGCCGGTGGCGCCGCGGGCGCCGTCCTGCGTTACCTGGTGTCCACCGGGGTCCACCAGTGGCTGGGCCGGGGGTTCCCCTACGGGACGCTGGTGGTCAACGTTTCCGGTTCGCTCGTCATGGGTCTTTTATATATCCTGTTAATCGAGCGTACCGATGCCGGCCTTGCCTGGCGCGCCGGCCTGATTATCGGCTTGTTGGGTGCTTTCACCACGTTCTCGACTTTCTCGATTGAAACATTGAACCTGATCGAGTCCGGCGAACAAATGAAAGCGGCTTTTAATATCCTGTTCAGCGTATCCCTGTGTCTGCTGGGATGCTGGGCCGGAATTGTGCTGGGACGATTGCTATGAATACAGAGGAAATCATTATTGCCCGGGTTTACCTGCATGAAGCGAAGGCTGACACACAGAAAATGCTTGAGTATCTGCACGATGAATGCAAGGTCAGGGGTGTGACCGTGTTTCGCGGGATAACAGGGTTTGGTAATTCGGGAAAATATCATTCAAGTTCATTGATGGACATGTCACTGGACCTGCCGGTAGTGGTCGAATTTTTCGATGAACCTGAGAAAATGTTGCGAATCATCGAGACGCTTAACCACAGGATTAAACCCGGTCATATCGTCAGCTGGAGAGCTTCATCGAATTGATGACTATACGATGATTTTTTTCCGGTCTGTACCGATCATCCTGATCAAATTCGTTTTTCTGATCCTGTTTCTGGCTACCAATGTACTGCTGGCCAGAATGCTACCCGTTGCTGAATACGGCAGCTTCGTGTTTATCCTGTCACTGGTGACTGTTACCTCGATCATCATATCGCTGGGGTTGGAAAAGTATGTGGCAAAAACCCTGCAAATCTGTAAATCCGGGGCGGATAACCGAACTGTATCCATATTGATAACCGACAGCCTGATGCTCGTTTTTGTCATGACGCTACTGGTGTGCCCGGTATTGTATTATATCGTTCTACCGGCATCCCTTTTCGATATCGTACCCGCACATCTGTATATTCAGATATTCATCATTATTTTCATGGAAGCATTATTGCGCCTCTACAGGGGTATAACGATAGGAGTTGGCGTACCGGTACATTCAGAATTTTGCAGCCTGTTTATCAGGCCCCTGATTTTTATGCTTCTGGTTATTATTAATGCGACTGGCGAAACCGGCAGCATAACCATTACTGATACGATAACTTTCTACCTTGCCGCCTCGGTACTTGCTATATTTCCGACATTTTATTTTGGCGATCTGCCCGCGGCCGGAAAGATGCTGTCACTGGTCCTGGTCAGCCCACGTCGATTGCCAGCACTGGCCGGTTTTGCCCTGGTTTTTTTGCTTACGGAAATGGTTTTCGGTGTCTATGCCAATGTGGATATATTCATGGTCGGATTGATGCTTGATGCCGAGAGTTCGGGCATATATGGTATTGCGAACCGGGGAGGGTATATCATCGCTTTCATAGCGAGTGCATTTGCCATGGTTATGATGACAAGGACTTCTGAATTACATGCAAATAATAATATATCGCATCTGCAATCCGTCTTTTCCAGTACAAGTCTGTTGATGCTGACATCGAGCATTATCATATTTACGGTTTATCTGTTTTTTTCAGAGGCTATCCTCGGTTTTGTAGGAGTAGAGTACCTGTCTGCGAGAATGCCTCTGCTCATTTTGTCTCTGTCCCAGGTGTTAAGCGCGGCTTTTGGCCCCGTTGGAATACTTCTGATCATGACAGGTAATCAATGGCGGGTAATACAATGGCTGGCTACCGCGATTCTGCTGAATATTATTCTTAATCTGCTCTTTATACCGCAATTCGGTATCAATGCAGCCGCAGTCAATTCCCTGATAGTGATGGTATTCTGGAATTCAGTGCTGCTTTATATAGTCAGCCGGCATCTACAGTTGAAACCGGCACTGATCTCGGTGTTTCAGAATCATGCTGTCAAAACAAATTGATTTTTTCCTGGTTGGCGCTCCAAAGTGTGGAACCACCGCACTTTATAATGCCTTGTCACAGCATCCGGAAATCTATTTGCCTGCCGAGAAAGAGCTGCATTTCTTTGCTCCGGATTTTTATCCGGATGATTATATTACCTGGGAACAATATGATGCCCAGTTCAATAAATTCAGTCATGAACTTGTCATGGGCGAGAGCTCGGTCTGGTATCTTTATTCCACCGAAGCGCCAAAACTGATTTACCGATACAATCAAAGAGCCAGAATCCTTATTGCGCTCAGGAATCCGGCTGATATGATTAAGTCACTACATAGTCAGTATCTGTTTGACAATGTTGAACCTTATACCGATTTGTCACAGGCATTGGCCCATGAGCCGGAACGAAAACGGGGAGAATTGATTCCCGATACGGTATACAACCCCCGCATACTTTTTTATTCAGATATTATCGATTACTACGGTTACGTAAAAAAATATATGGAAACATTTGGCAAGGAATGCGTCAAGGTGGTAATTTATGATGATTTTGCACGTGATCCGATGACTGTTGTCAGGGAAGCCTATGAGTTCCTGAATGTTGACTGTAGTTTTGAGCCTGTTGTCAGGAAAGTGAACATCAGAAAAAAATACAGAAGTGATATATTACGAACGCTGGCCAATCCTCCCTTTACAATCAAGCAGTTCTTCAGAAAACTGATTCCTTTCCAACTGAGACGATCGATAATAAAGACCATCAATTCTCTTAATGCCGTCGAATGTGACTGTGGCTGTGAATCAAAAGTAACTGAAGTGAATATTTTGTCTGAGCATCATCGTAAAAATATTATCCGGCTCGGAGAGTTGATCGATAAGGACCTGTCCGTCTGGTTAAAATAATGACCGTTACCGGACGACATGTAAACGGGCCTTTTTCTATTACCATTTACGCCAGTCTCGCACTTGTCGTATCACTTTATGTAACTGTCACCCCGGCTCTATTCGGTATCCATGTGAGACTGGGTCTGTCTGATCTCGTGTTACCTTTTTTTTGTGTCTATCTTGTATTTAGACGCGAGTATTTTTCTGCCTTGTTTCACGCAGATAAATCCACCACATATCTGCTCGTACTGATTTCACTATGGATGCTGTTCAGCTTGTTAAATGGCTGGTACGAGACGGGAACTCTCGGCGCCTGGGCGCTGTTCAACAAGACGGCCGGGTGGTTCATACTCTGCTGTTATTTTTTTCTCGGTGTTTTTATATCGATACGTAAAGTTTGCAGGGAAAAACTCATAAACTGCTTTATTTTCGGTGCCTGGCTGTTTTCAATCTATGCTCTCGCTGTTCACTGGGCACATATTTATGATTTTGATTCTATTGTGCCTGACCGGTATATCGGTAACTATCTGGGACGACCTGAAGCGCTGATGGGCAATCCGAATGCATTCGCTATTATTATCGGTATCGCACTGGTATTCCAACTACTGATGAGCAAGCGCCTGCCTGCTATACTGCCGCCCGCAGTGTATTCATGCGGACTCGGCCTGCTCATGCTGGTGTTCTTTTATAGCAGGTCCCGCAGCGCCTGGCTGGGACTTGTTATTGCACTTGTTGCCTTGTTTATTGTCCGCAAGAAGTTACTACAACCGATAATTGCCGGGGTCGTGTCAGCGCTGTTGATAAATTTACTGGTATTTCATGCCCCCGACTATTTAAGGCAGGTCATTAACTATTCCGGTGATAATGATTCAGCGCAGGGCGATTTCCGGCCGATAAGGAAATATGGAACCCAGAGTGAAATTCTCAACCAGGATCATGGTATTAACGTACGCCTGGAACAATTGCAAACTGCTTTACGCTACTGGGCGCAGAATCCTTTTACCGGTCTGGGACTGGGTGGTTATCTGCACAGAAGTGTCGTCGAAGGTAATAATCCTGATCGCTATACCCTGCATAATTCGGCCCTGTGGCTGCTTGCCGAGACCGGGGCGACAGGCTTAATCCTGTTCAGTGTATTTTTTGTTCGACTGTTCTTGCATAATTACCGGCAGTATCAATCAGGGAATGAGTATTCCCTCTATGTGCTGTTGATGTTGATGTTTATGCTCGGGGCTTCCCAGGGGACAGAGATCCTCTATCAACGTTATTTATGGTTATTTCTCGGGTTGTCAGTACCCATCAGCATCAATATGAATAAACATTTACCTGATAACCCGGATGAACGGTAAAATACACAAATAATTACATTGAATTTTCAGAGGTAACATGCTCGATCCACAACTGATAAGAACCGGCCTTGATGAAGTCAGCCGAAAACTTGAAAAACGCGGTTTTGTGCTTGATACCGGGACGTTACAGGCGCTGGAGGACAGGCGTAAACAGGTACAGATCAAGACCCAGGAATTGCAGAACCTGCGTAACAGCCGTTCCAGGGAAATTGGCAAGGTCAAATCGTCCGGTGGCGATATAGAACCGCTGTTGCAGGAAGTCGCCAGCCTCGGTGATGAACTGAAAGCCCATGAGACAGAACTTGCCGGGATACAGGATAAGCTGCAGGTCTGCCTGCTGGGCATACCCAATCTGCCGCATGACAGCGTGCCATCAGGTTCATCGGAAACCGACAACGAGGAAGTCAGGCGTTGGGGAGAACCGGCCTCATTTGACTTTGAAGCCAGGGATCATGTGGCGCTGGGTGAGGGCAACGGTCTGCTGGATTTCGATGCCGGCACGCGCATCGCCGGTTCGCGTTTCGTGGTATTCAGTGGCGCCCTGGCATCATTGCACCGTGCGCTGATCCAGTTGATGCTCGATATCCATACCCGCGAACACGGCTATACCGAGGTCAATGTACCTTACCTGGTCAATGCCGACAGTCTGCAGGGAACCGGGCAGTTACCCAAGTTCGAGGCCGATTTGTTTCATATCGAGGAGCACGGCTATTACCTGATCCCCACAGCGGAAGTTCCGGTTACCAATATGGTCCGGGATCAGATTATCGATGCTGAAGATCTGCCGCTGAAGTATGTCTGTCACAGCCCGTGTTTTCGCAGCGAGGCCGGCTCCTACGGTAAGGACACCCGTGGCATGATTCGCCAGCACCAGTTTGAGAAGGTCGAACTGGTGCAGATGGTGCATCCGGATCTGTCTTACGAAGTGCTGGAGGAACTCACCGGGCATGCAGAAACCATCTTGCAGAAACTGGAATTGCCCTACCGCGTGGTGACCCTGTGCGGCGGTGATCTTGGATTTTCCGCGGCCAAGACCTACGATATCGAGGTCTGGCTGCCAGGTCAGAATACCTATCGTGAAATATCATCCTGCAGTAATTTCGAGGCCTTCCAGGCACGGCGCATGAAGGCGCGCTGGCGCAATCCCGCCACCGGCAAGCCCGAACTGCTGCATACCCTGAACGGTTCCGGCCTCGCCGTCGGCCGCACCCTGATCGCGGTAATGGAAAATTACCAGAACGAAGACGGCAGCATCAGCGTACCGGAGGTGCTGAAGCCGTATATGGGGGGAATTGATCAGATACCAGACATCAGATCCCGGACGTCAGATCTGCAATCATAAAGCGACCAGTAAGATTGGCTTCAATATTCTGAAATCTCAGATCTGAAATCTGAAGTCTGAAATCTGAAGTCTGAAATCTGAAGTCTGAAATCTGAAGTCTGATCAAGGTAACCCCTTGAACACCGCCTCCAGGCTTTCCTTGGCGTCACCGAACAGCATGCGCGTGTTCTCCTTGAAGAAGAGCGGGTTATCCACTCCGGCATAACCGCTGGCCATACTGCGCTTGAGAACGATGGTGGTTTTGCCTTTCCAGCATTCCAGCACCGGCATTCCGGCAATGGGGCTGTTCGGATCTTCCAGCGCGGACGGGTTAACAATGTCATTGGCGCCGATTACCACGGAGACATCGATATTCGGGAAATCGTCGTTGATTTCCTCCATCTCGTAGACGATGTCATAAGGTACGTGGGCTTCGGCCAGCAATACATTCATGTGCCCCGGCATGCGCCCGGCCACCGGGTGAATACCAAAACGCACGTTAACGCCGGCATCGCGCAGGTGCTTGGTGATGTCATTGACCATATGCTGGGCCTGGGCCACGGCCATACCGTAGCCGGGGATGATCATGACTTCCTTCGCATTGGCCAGCAGGGTCGCTGTTTCCTCGGCATCAATGGGGAAGACTTCGCCCTGTTCGCCCTCTGCGGCCACCACGGTACCACCGCCGGTGCCAAAACCACCGGCGATAACGCTGAGGAAGTGCCGGTTCATGGCGCGGCACATGATGTAGCTGAGAATGGCGCCGCTGCTGCCGACAAGCGCGCCGACCACGATCAGCAGATCGTTGGACAACATGAATCCGGTAGCCGAGGCCGCCCAGCCTGAATAACTGTTGAGCATGGAGACCACGACGGGCATGTCAGCACCGCCGATGGCCATGACCATGTGCACGCCAAAGGCGAGGGCGATGAGTGTCATGGCCAGCAACTGCCAGGTGCCTTCACCGTGTTCGGCGGCAGCCAGGAAGGAATCACCCAGCCAGATGGCGAGAATTAACAGAGCCAGGTTCAGGAAATGGCGCGCCGGCAGAATCAGCGGTTTGCCGCCGATTTTGCCGCTGAGTTTACCGAAAGCGATAACCGAACCGGAGAACGTCACCGCGCCAATGAGTATACCGATGTATATTTCCACTTCGTGGATAACTTTTTCCACGCCGACGAGGTGGCTCTCACCCATGAAATTAACGTAACCCACCAGCACCGCGGCCAGTCCGACCAGGCTGTGCAGGATGGCGACCAGTTCCGGCATCTGTGTCATCGCGACTTTCCGTGCCAGGATGAGACCGACCGTACCGCCAAGCAGCATGGCGATAATGATCAGTGCGTAACTCGTAGTCCCGACCACTTCCGGCCCCAGCACCGTGGCCAGCACGGCAATGGTCATGCCGATGATGCCGTAAAGATTGCCGCGGCGGGCTGTTTCCTGGTGACTGAGGCCGCCCAGGGTCAGGATGAACAGTATGGTTGCTCCAATGTAGGAAACGGTTACCAGGCCTTGTGACATCATTATTCCGTCTCCCCCTTATTTATGAAACATTGAAAGCATGCGGCGGGTTACCGCAAAACCGCCGGCGATATTGATACTGGTGATCAACGTTGCGAAGAACGCGATGGCCACCAGCAGCCAGTTATCCGATGACACCTGAATCAACGCACCAATGACGATGATGCTGCTGACCGCGTTGGTCACGCTCATAAGCGGTGTGTGCAGCGAGGGAGTGACATTCCAGATCACCATGTAGCCGACGAAGCAGGCCAGTACGAATACGGTGAAATGATTGAGGAAGGATTCCGGCGCACCGGAACCGATAAAGTAAAATATACCGGCTGCGGCCAGTAGCAGGAGCGCGGATTTCACTACCGGGGGCAGCAGGGGTTTCTTCTTTTTTACTTCTACCGGGGCCGCTTCCGCTTTCGGTTTTGGCGGCGCCGCGGAGAGTTTCGGCGGCGGTGGCGGCCAGGTAATTTCACCCGCCTTGATTACCGTGGCTCCACGAATGACCTCGTCTTCCATATTAATGTTGATCTGGCCGTCTTTATCCGGCGTCAGATCCGTCAGCATATGTCTGAGATTGGTGGAATACAGCTGGCTGGACTGGGTCGGCAGTCGACTCGGCAGATCGGTATAGCCGATCAGCGTCACGCCATGCTTGTCAACAACCTTTCCGGCCTCGGTCAACTTGCAGTTGCCACCCTGTTCGGCGGCGAGATCGACAATCACACTGCCTGCATTCATGCTCTTGACCATGTCCTCGGTAATCAATTCCGGTGCCGGTTTGCCGGGAATCAGAGCGGTGGTGATGATAATGTCCACTTCTTTGGCCTGTTCGGCAAACAACGCCATCTCGGCCTTGATGAATTCCTCGCTCATGACCTTGGCATAGCCGCCTTCACCGGTGCCTTCTTCCTCGAAATCCAGTTCCAGGAATTCCGCCCCCATGCTTTCCACCTGTTCCTTGACTTCGGGGCGGGTATCGAAGGCGCGGACGATGGCGCCAAGACTGTTGGCGGTGCCGATCGCGGCCAGACCCGCCACGCCGGCACCGATGACCATGACCTTGGCCGGGGGGATCTTGCCGGCGGCGGTGACCTGGCCGGTGAAAAAACGTCCGAAATGCTGGGAGGCCTCGATCACGGCGCGGTAACCGGCGATATTGGCCATGGAACTGAGGGCATCGAGCTTCTGGGCGCGTGAAATGCGCGGCACGCTGTCCATGGCCAGAACATTGACCTTCCTGGCTGCGAGTTTCTGCATCAGGTCCTCATTCTGGGCGGGCCAGATAAAACTGATGAGGGTCTGGCCTTCCTTCAGTTTATCGATCTCCTCCGCCTTCGGAGCGTTGACCTTCATGATGATATCGCTGGTCGACCAGACGCTGTCGCCGTCTACCACGTTGACACCGGCGTCCTCATAGGCGGTGTCGGAAAAATTAGCGGCCTGACCGGCACCGGATTCGATTTGCAGTTCGAATCCCAGTTTCTGAATTTGTCCCGCGCTTTCGGGCGTCAGAGCCACCCGGCGTTCTCCGGGATGAACTTCTCTCGGAATACCAATCTTCATTCGGTGTTTCCCCCAGTTAACTGGATATGTTCACAATTTATTATTATTCCGGCACTCAGGGCGATGCGCCGAAGTGCCGAAATGCTAGCATGATTGTCCGGGTCTGTCATACGTCCGGCCGCCAGTCAAAAAAAACCCCGGCACGTGGCCGGGGTTGTGATTGTTACCACCAAACCAGCAGGTTTATTCGTTGCCGAACGCTCCGAGCAGGTGCAGCAGGCTGGTAAACAGGTTGTAAATGGCGATGTACAGCCCCACCGTGGCGAGAATGTAATTGGTCTCACCGCCGTTGACCATTTCACTGGTCTGGTAAAGGATGAAGCCGGCCATCAGCAGGATGAATACGGCTGATACCGCCAGTGACAGTGCCGGCAGGCTGAAAATCAGCGCGCCGATACCGGCCAGGAAGGCGACCAGGATACCCGTGAACAGGTAACCGGCCATGAAACTGAAGTCCTTGCGGGTGGTCAGCGCGTAACCGGACAGGCCGAGGAAAATCACGCCCGTGCCGGCCATGGCGGTCATCACCGTCTGGGCGCCGTTCGGCATGGCCAGATAGTGAGTCAAAATCGGCCCAAGACCGAAGCCGAGCAGGCCGGTGACGGCAAATGTAACCCAGAGGCCGGCCGCGGAGTTGGCCATTCTCGGCAGCACGAACCAGAGCAGGCCGAGGGCACCCAGTGAGCAGAACATGCTGACCCCCAGGGGAATACGCAGTGCCATGGAGACGCCGGCCATGACGGCGCTGAAAATCAGCGTCATGGACAGTAATATATAAGTATTACGAATGAGTTTATTGGTCGCGAGGGCCGCTTCCGGTGAATGGGCTACAGCGTAGTTACGGTTCATTGATACTTAACCTCCAGGGTCTGGTTTGTGAACAATGTAAGTGCTATGACCCTGAAATTCAAGAAAGATTCTGTTAAATTTTCACGAGCCAGTATTTGAACAGCTTGAATTTTTTAATCTTTTCTCGGCGATGGCTATCGGGTATGCTCTCGCTTCCGTTTTTCCGGCCATGTAAAAAGACAGATAATAGCGAGTAGCAATTAGCTATTAGTATTGAAAATCAGGGTTTTTACTAATAGCTAATAGCTAATGGCTAATAGCTGTACTTCGGAGGGGTGGCAGAGCGGTTGAATGCACCGGTCTTGAAAACCGGCAGGTCCTAGCGGGCCTCGTGGGTTCGAATCCCACCCCCTCCGCCAAACTTCAGTGACATATCGCTTTCTACTGCTGCCCGGCAGAGTCGAATGTCTCTGGTGGGATTCGAACCCGTGCCTGTGGGTTCGGTCTTGAATATCCCGGGCACCCCCTCCGCCAAACTTCAGCGAAGTGTTTTTTTTGTTGCTCCACTAATAAACAGGTAGTCTCTGGTGGGATAGAGAAAAAAGTTTTGTCCATATCCACAAATTCTGCTGGCGTTCCATTTATATAGAAAACCGGTTTGGTATTACGAAATCGAATACTTGAAAAACATTCCTTATCAGTTATATTCCTGATATGGAATGGTTGGTAGAATACACGGACGAATTCGAGGCATGGTGGCACACCTTGCCAGAAGCGGAACAGGAAGATGTCGCTGCCGTGGTGGAACTCCTTGAGGTAAAAGGCCCGCACCTGCCGTTCCCGTACAGTTCAGGGATCAATGGTTCCCGGCATCGGCATATGCGGGAGTTGCGTATTCAGCATGCTGGCAGGCCGTACCGGACACTGTATGCTTTTGATCCGCGCCGGTGCGCCATATTGCTGCTTGGTGGCGACAAAACCGGCGATGATTGTTGGTACGAGGTTAATGTACCAATTGCTGATGAATTATACGATGTCCATCTTGAAATATTGAAAGAAGAAGGGCTCCTGGAGTAAGACTATGGCCAAGAATTTTAGACATTTACGCGAAGCGATGAGCCTTAAAGCTCAGACCCGTTCGCATGAAAAAGCCATCGCCATGATGGTAAACCTTCCGCTGGCCGAATTACGCCAGGCCCGTGCTTTTTCACAGGAGCAACTAGCCGCCGAACTGGATGTAAAACAACCCGCAGTAGCGAAGATCGAGAAAAGAACGGATATGTATATCTCAACCCTGCGCCGGTTCGTTGAAGCTATGGGAGGGCAACTGGAAATCCGGGCCCGTTTCCCGGAAGGCGATGTATGCATTAACCAATTTGAAGAACTGGAGGATAAGCAAGCGGCTCCTTAAAAATTTCATAGTCTGAAGTCATGATTTATTGAAGGAGCCTCTGATTAAGTCAGAGGTTCCTGCATGACAGGAGTCCGGAGCGACTGTCAGGCCAAAATCAATGCTTCCAAAGCATTGATTTTGAGAGGCAAATAAAAACGCATTTTTATTTGCCGTGCTCTGATAAGTCCCGGACGGACTTATTCAGAGCTTCCTGAATAACCTTTATTGCCGTTCAGGATTCGTGTAGTTCCCCACATATTCACATTCTCCCAGATAGGTGTAGGAATTAATGGTCAGAATGCCTTCAATATCCGCTGCTTCATAGGTCTGGATGTAACCGCTGCCGTCTTCGCGTATTTCAATGCGCAAACTGCGAAGTGTTTGCCACGCTTCACCGTGATACCTGTCGGGCGCGGCTTGATGATGCCGCCGGAATGTCATGTGCAGTACCTTGATGTCACCGGACTCGTTGTGATGAAACGTGGTCACGTAATGAACGCTGTGTGTTGTATCGTCGACCGAGGCAATCGGACCTTCATCCGCGATGATGTTATTGCCGGTGATGGATAATTGCTCCGCTTTTGAATTCCAGGTCAGTTCGGTGGTTGAGGGCACGTCGTTGACACCATATGTCTTGCAAATCGCGGTGAAATCACCGGGACGTTCGTGGCTGTGCGCATCGGGAAGCGCATTGGACTGGCCAGTGATGAGTCCCAGCAGACACATTACCGGGATACGTTTATTCATCAATAATGCCACCGTCCGCCAGTCTTGCGGCATCCAGCAGTCTTAGCAGCTTTTCACGGCTGATGTCCGTCAGTTCTTCGGCGACATCAATGACCGGCCTGTTGCTTGCCGCCACCTGTTTACTCACATCGGCCGCTTTCTCATAACCAATGACCGGCGCCAGGGCGGTAATGAGCATGGCGTTACGTCCGAGCTTGTCCCTGAGTGCGGCCGCATTGAACTCAATCCGGGCAATGCATGAGGTGTCGAGATGGATGGCGGACCGGGCCAGTAACCCGATCGCGGCAAGCAGGTTGAAGGCAACCAGCGGTTGCATGACATTAAGCTGAAAGTTACCGGATTGGGCGGCAACGCTGATGGCGCTGTCGTAACCGATCACTTGCGCTGCGGCCATGGCGGCGGCTTCCGGGATGACCGGATTTACCTTGCCCGGCATGATGCTGCTGCCCGGTTGCAGGGCGGGCAGGGTGATCTCGGCCAGGCCGCTCACCGGGCCGCTGTTCATCCAGCGCAGATCGTTGGCGATTTTCAATAATACCGTGGCAGAGCCGCGCAACTCGCCGCTGAATGCCAGGGCATCGTCCTGGCTGCTGATGGCGGCAAAGCGATTCTCCACGGGATGGAATCCGGCGTTGTAATGCCGTTCCAGTCGCGCGATGGTTTTTTCGGCAAAGTCCGGATGGGTGTTGATGCCGGTACCCACGGCGGTACCTCCCAGTGGCAGGGCGGCGAGGTTTATACGGGCGCTATCGATGCGTTGTCTCGCCTGCCTGACCTGGGCCGCCCAGCCGCCGAGTTCGTCGCTGACGCGTATGGGCATGGCATCCATGAGGTGGGTGCGTCCGGTCTTGATGACATCACGGTTGCGGGCAGCCGCCTGGTCGATTGCATCCGCAAGTTCATCCAGGGCCGGTATCAGTGTCGTGCCGGCCTCGATGACGCTGCTGATGCGCAACGCTGTCGGGATCACATCGTTGCTGCTTTGTCCGAGGTTGACGTGATCGTTGGGGTGCACATCCCCGTGCAACGCCCGCGAGGCGAGTGTGGCGATGACCTCGTTCATATTCATGTTGGTGCTGGTGCCGGAGCCGGTCTGGAATACATCGACAACGAATTGATCGGAATGGCGGCCGTTTTCGATCACGGTGGCGGCATCGCTGATGGCATCCGCCATCTCCCTGGGTATCAAACCCAGCTCGTTGTTGGTTTGCGCGGCGGCACGTTTGATCGAAGCCAGTGCATGTATAAAGACGGGCTGCAGCCGCTGGTTGCTGATGCAGAAATTATTTGCGGCGCGCTGGGTCTGGGCGCCATAGAGTGCCCCGGCGGGAACGGCGACCTCGCCAAGCGAATCATGCAGGATCCTGGTTTTTGACATCGGCTTGTTCCTCTGCTGTAAGCCCGGGAAAGTTGATTATTCACATGGTAGCATCCCGAGTACACTCATTCTCCAAAAGTAAACATCCTGCCATGCGTCAACCTGAGCAACTTGAGAACTACGAGGGCGACCTGCGTCGCGTCGGTATCGAATTTGAATTCGCCGGCATGGATACGGCGACCGCGGCCGCCTGCGTCACCGATCTGTTTGGTGGTGAATGCTGTTCGGAAAACCGCTTTCTCACCCATGTGAAAGATACGGAATTCGGTGAATTCCGGGTGGAACTCGACGCCCATTTTCTGAAACAGCGGCGCTATCTCGAGTATCTGGAGACCATCGGCATCGATATCCGTAAAGTAGACATCGCCGATTCCATCGAGGATGTGTTGTCCAGCCTGGCCGCCAATATCGTTCCCCTTGAAATCTGTACGCCGCCAATCCCGATGGATCGTCTGGATGACATGGAGAAGCTGGCCGGGCGCTTGCGCGAACGCGGTGCACTGGGTACCGGCCATTCACCGCTGTACGCCTTCGGATTGCAGTTTAATCCCGAGACACCGAGCCTCGAGGTGGACTACATACTCGCTATCCTGCAGGCCTTTCTGGTATCGTACGAGCGGCTTTGCCGTGAGGGGAATATTGATTTGACGCGCCGTCTGGTACCGTTTGTGCGGCCGTTCAGCAAGGATTTCATCCGCCATTTCTGCAACCGGAATTACGCACCGGATAGCGCCGGGTTCATCGACGATTATCTTCAATTGAATCCCACCCGCAACCGACCGCTGGATCTGCTGCCTATTCTGGCCTTTATCGACGAGGACAGGGTCATGTCCGGGGCGGAGGAACCGCATCTCATCAATCCGCGGCCGGCGTTTCATTACCGTCTGCCGGATTGCCGTATCGACCAGCAGGACTGGAGTATCGGCCAGGAATGGGATCGCTGGTTGAGTATCGAGGAGCTCGCCGCCGATAGCGGGAAACTCGCCGCTGCCTTACGGTCCTGATCGCGTTTCCTGCGATGAAGGAAAGGCCATCAGCACGGATCAGGATCGGTGTTACCGGCCCGGATCGTGGCGGTTATGTGGCCTGGTTTGCGACTCGTCTGGCAGTCTGGCGAGCGGGTGGCAAGGCTTGCCGCATCACACCGCGACATCCCGGATCATTGCAGTCCTGCCAGGCCTTGATCATCGGAGGTGGTGCGGATGTGGGTTTGCAAAAGGGCGAGTCGATCATCGAGGAAGAAGAACAGCCTGACATCGGTTTTGGCCGCCGAATCATGGGACTCATACTGGCGCCATTGATCTTTTTCGCGCGCATGCTGTTCGGCAAGCGCCAGAGTGCGGCCGAAAACGAGGCCCGCGATCGTATTGAATTTGACTGTCTGGAGCAGGCCCGGGAAAGGCAGATGCCGGTGCTGGGAATTTGCCGCGGTGCGCAATTAATAAATGTTGCACTTGGCGGACGCTTGCAGCGGGATCTGTCCGATTACTACGAAGAGGGTGATGCGATTCGCAGTGTTCTGCCACGTAAAATCGTGGTCCTGGATAATGACAGCCGGCTCGCCCGGGTGCTCGAAACCAGCCGCTGCGCGGTGAATGCCTTGCATAACCAGGCCATTGATGCGGAAGAACTGGGCAGCGGCCTGCGTGTTTGTGGTCGGGAAAATAACGGTATCGTCCAGGCCATCGAAACCGGCACGGAGTGGCCGGTCATCGGCGTGCAATGGCATCCCGAGTACATGCCGCAATTATCGGAGCAGCAACGGCTTTTTCACTGGTTGATCAGGTCTTCGCGCCGGTAACGTTGCCATTCCGTTTTCCCGGCCGGGCGGAAAACCGGGCAGAGTAGCTTTGCCTGTCCGCCGGTTGTTGCATCAGCCCTGGTATTGCTCAATGATTTCAAGCAGGGCTTGCGGTCGGTGAATTCCGTAACCCTGCGCATAATCAACACCGATCTCACGCAGCATGCCCTTGATCTCATCGGTTTCCACGAACTCGGCGATGGTTTGCATGCCCATTACCTGTCCGATTTCATTAATGGACCGCACCATGGCATGGTCAATGGGATCGTCAACGATGTCCCTGACAAACATGCCATCAATTTTGAGGTAATCCACGCTCAGGTTTTTGAGATAGCCGAACGACGACAGGCCGCTGCCGAAATCATCCAGCGCAAAGCGGCAACCCACTTCTCTCAGTCCGGAGATAAACAATCTCGCCTGGTTGAGATTGGAAATGGTGGCTGTCTCGGTGATCTCGAAACAGAATTTTCGCCCGTCAATGCCGCTGTGTTTAATTTTTTTGCTGATATAGTCCATGAACTGCTCGTCAGCCAGTGATTCACCGGAAAGGTTGATGGCTATAACATTCACATCCCTGAGAAACGCCGGATGCGATTGCAGGATGTGCATGGTGGTTTCGATCACCCATTTATCGACAGCGCCAATAAGATTGTAGCGTTCCGCCGCCGGTAAAAAAGCCCCCGGCGGTATGAGCGTGCCATCTTCATCTTTCATTCTCAGCAGCAATTCGTAATGCCCGCCGCTTTTCCCCTGTAATGATTCGATGGATTGTGCAAACAGACTGAACCGGTCCTCGGCAAGCGCTTTTTGTATGCGGGTTACCCATTGCATCTCTCCATGACGTTTGGCCAGGCTCTCATCTTCGTCATGATAGACATGGATACGGTTACGTCCGAGATCCTTGGCCATGTAGCAGGCGGCATCCGCCTGCTTGAGCAATTCGGTAATGCCGGATGTCGCATCGGTTATTGCAACCAGGCCGATACTGACTCCAATCCTGAAGGTATGGCTGCCCCAGATAAACTGGTAGTCCCGTATGGTGGATTGCAATGTGTGTGCGAGCCGGTGGGCGTCATCGGGCGTGCAGTGTTCCATCAGTACGGCAAACTCATCACCGCCAAGGCGGGCCAGAGTGTCCCGTTTACGCACTTTCTGATCAATTATTGCAGCCAGTTGTCTCAATAACTCATCACCGGCCGTGTGACCGCAGGTATCATTAACCACCTTGAACTGATCCAGATCGATATAACACAAGGCATGTTCGCCGCCATCGCGTTTGGTCGTGATGAGTAATCGCTCTATCCTCCGCTCGAATTCACGCCGGTTGACCAGTCCGGTCAGATCATCATGACTGGCCTGGTAGGAAAGTTGCTCCTCTGTTTGTTTGCGCAGTATGGCAATGGCGATGATGTGAGTCATGCGAGTGATGGTGTCCGCATTCTCCCGCCCCGGTTCCCTGTGATCGGTAAAATAAAGTGTCAGGGTTCCCATAACCCGGCTGCCGGCGACCGCAATGGGTATCGACCAGCAGGATTTGAGCCGGTATTTGCGGATTTCATCAGCGCAGTGTTGCCGGTGTTCGCTGTTTTCCATGTCAATGTATTCGATCTGTCTGCCGGTTTTTTCCGGATTCGGGTTTGTATCGATACCGGCAATTGTCTCGTTGCCGGTGAGTGCAGCAGCAAGATCATCAGGAATATTCGAGACGGGTTGCAGTTTCAGACGGCCGCTTGCACTGTCAATGAGATGCAGGGTGGTGAAAGTATTTTTCATCATCTTTTCAAGCCCGCGGCAGACGACGCTGAGTATTTCTTCAATCGGGGCATCATGCGCGACCAGTTGCAGTGATTCTTTTTCAATCGCCAACAGGGACGCGATATGCCTGCGTTCCCTGACTTCCCGGTGCAGATCCCGGGTCCTGCTTCTGACCTCTTCTTCGGTCAGCATCTCGCGGCCGGTCAGTAATAACAGTCCCATGCCGGCGAGTCCGCAGACCAGCAGGCCTCCGGCAATAATCAACCAGATAGTCCAGGTCGAGTAGTTGTTAATGAGCCCCGTGGTTGGCGTAAATGTTAACTGCCAGACCTGGTCAGCTACCTTGATCGGAGAAGCCAGTTCGAAGTGAAACGGGGGAGGCATTATTTGTTCACCGCTCTGCAACGGATGATTGTTGTACAGGGGCAAGCCCGTATCCGAAGAGGAAATCTGCAGTGAGAGTTCAGAATAGAGTTGATGGATATCCAGGATTTCGCTTTCCAGGCGAAATACACTGGCGGTCAGTCCCACGATATTCCGGCAGGGATTACCGGTTCCGGCAAGCTGTTTGATGCCTCGTTCATAAACCGGCGCGTAGAAAACCACCCCGATTCGCCGTTGTGCTTCCTGGATCAGTTGCAGGCCTTCGGTAACGGTAAGCCGGCCTGTTTTGCAGGCGGTCTCTGCCGCCTTTCGAGCAATGGGATTAGCGCGTATATCAAAACCGTAAGCGTTCTCATTGCCCTCGATGGGTGTAATCCTGCGCACCACGAAATAAATCTCGCGCACGGGAGCCGGAACAATATTTCCCATTTCATCCGGCACCACGATCGGCTGGCCCAGTTGTGTCTCAAATTCATCACGCTGCTCATGAGTAATCACCTGAATCCATTCCAGAGCCTGTATGTTAGGGTGGCGTTTTACCTTGGGTTTGGAATAATTGTTGAATTCAACCGCTGTCACCTCGCCGGAGTTTTCATAGAACTCCTTCAATTCCAGGGTCGCCTCGGTGTGAATATCAATCTTGTTTTTCAGGTCATGGGTAAAACGCAAGGCACTTTTTTCAAATTCATTCCTGATATGAAGAGTTTCCTGGTGATTGAAAAAATTGATGGTTACAAATGCAATCAGGGTGAGTATGCCAAGCGGTACAGCCACACTGTTTATTCGCGGCTTCCAGAGTTCACGGGGCCGGTCGAACAGGCACAGAACAGCCGGTGCGAATATAAATACGCCAATCGAGTCGCCGATCCACCAGGTTGACCAGGACAAGGCCATATCCTGCAAGGTTATGATATCGCCCAGCCACAGGGTCAGCATGCCGACAGAGGCCGAAATCAGGCAACTGACCGGCCCGGCGAGCAGATAGAACAGGAAAATCGATCGTTCCCTGAGCAGGCCCGGATCCGTGCTGATGACGGGTTTCACCAGCCGCGCACCGATCCAGGCCTGCAGTGTGCCGCCCACCGCGATCACCGATCCAATCAATATGGAATACATTACCCGGTCACTGCTGGTGACATCGAGTATGGACATCGTCTGAATGAGCAATCCACCGATCAGGATTCCGGGCACCACACGCCGGCCGTACATGACCGTTGCGGCAAGGGCGATACCCGAGGCCGGCCAGACCGCGGTCGCATTGCCGGGGGGGATGGCAATCAAGAGACCAATCTGGCCGGCGACAATGTAGCCAATGGTTACCGTCAGGTTGATTAAAAGATCTTGCCTGGACACGTTATTCCGCTGTTGGATTTGTTGTCGGCCGGATTCACTGGAACCGGCCGGCCATCCCTGCCGGAAACCGGATTTCAGGCCTCGTCACTGAGCGCCTGTTAATAACCTGCTTTTTACTGCATCACTGTATTGTCATGGACTACGCAGTATTTGTGCCAGATGACGTCATTTCCACCTGTTTGTATCAGCGTTTCACTTGCGATGCATACCGGACAGGAAATGTGTCCGCGAGGGTCTGAAGGATAGCAGTAATACCCCACGATGGATATTTCACGGGATACAGCCGGAAACCGGCGCATTATTCGCGGCCGGACCGCGATTCAGCACGGGTATTCATGGAGAGTGATCCCATCGATTCAGACAAATAGTGTACGGATTCACCATCAAGCGGCCAAACGTTTTATAATTATCCGGTCATTGCCCGGTGGCCGTGACTGATATCCCTGTCTGATTAACCAAACACGCATCTATGGAATTCAATCCCGATTGCAGACAATGCCCGCGCCTGGCGAGACATCTGGCCGCGGTGCGGCAGGATTATCCGCATTATCATGCCCGACCGGTGGCACCTTTCGGCGCAACCCGTCCCAGACTGCTGATTGTGGGTCTGGCGCCGGGGATGCATGGCGCCAATGCCAGCGGGAGGCCGTTCACGGGTGATTTCGCCGGTATACTGCTTTACCGGACATTGTATAAATACGGTTTCTGTAACCGGCCAACATCGACATCGCTGGATGACGGGCTGAAACTCAAACAGTGTCGCATCACCAATGCCGTGAAATGCCTGCCACCGGAAAACAAGCCGGCCAACACGGAGATCAAAAAGTGTAACCACTATCTGCGCACGGAACTCGATGCACTGAAATCCCCGCTGGTGGTCCTGGCGTTGGGTAAAATTGCCCACGATGCCGTTTTACGGGCGCGGGATTTGAAACTATCAAGTTGCCGGTTTGCCCACGGTGCGCAATACGAACTGACCCCCGGTACCTGGCTGGTGGATTCCTATCACTGCAGCCGTTACAACACCCAGACCGGTCGTCTGACCGAAAAAATGTTTCAGAATATTTTCTCGAAAATACATGATATTTTAGGTATAAGCTCTTGATAATTAATATTATTAATAATCAGGATATATCATTAAAGGATATTTCCACGCGCCCCGGGGTGTACCGCATGCTGAACGGGGACAGCGACATCCTCTATGTCGGCAAGGCCGGGAATCTGAAAAACCGGGTCAGCAGTTATTTCAACAAGAGCGCGGGACTGGCGCCGAAAACACGCGCCCTGATGGCGAATACACGCCAGATTGATATCACCGTAACGCGCACGGAAGCCGAGGCGCTGGTGCTGGAGAACAACCTCATCAAGGAACACCGGCCGCGCTATAACATTCTGCTGCGTGATGACAAGAGCTATCCGTACATCTATCTGTCCAGCGAGCAGGCATTTCCACGGCTGCGTTTTCACCGCGGTGCGCGCAAGGGCAAGGGCCGGTATTTCGGGCCGTTTCCCAACGCCGGTTCCGTGCGCCGAACCCTGAACCTGATGCAGAAACTCTTCCAGGTGCGCTCCTGCGAGGATTCGGTGTTCAACAACCGTTCCCGCCCGTGTTTGCAATACCAGATCAAACGCTGTTCGGCGCCATGCGTGGGGTACATAACGCAGGAGGATTATCGCCGCGACATTGAACACGCGGTCATGTTTCTGGAAGGCAGAAACGATCAGGTCATCGACGCCTTGTATGAACCGATGCAAAAAGCCGCCGATGCGCTGGATTTCGAGAAGGCGGCGCATTATCGCGATCAGATCAGCAATCTGCGCAAGGTGCAGGAGCATGAACTGATGAGCAACCTCAAGGGTGACATCGATATCGTCGCCGTGGCGGAAAATGCCGGCATGGCCTGTGTGCAGATATTTTTCATCCGCGCCGGCGTCAATCTGGGTAACCGGGCATTTTTCCCCGGGCATACCCGCGATGCTTCCTGCGAGGAAATTCTTCGCGCCTTTCTAACCCAGTATTACCTGGGGCAGGGCCGGCAGCGCAGGATCCCGGGCGAGATCATCCTCAGTCACGATATCGAGGAAACCGATCTGCTGGCGGATGTGCTGGCGGAGGAGTCCGGCCACAAGGTGGCCATACGCAGTCGCGTACGTGGTGACAAATCCCGCCGGGTGGACATGGCCATTGAAAATGCCCACCTGTCACTGGAGGCAAAACTCTCAAGCCGCGACAGCCAGGCGCAGCGGCTCGCCAGCCTGGCGAAACTGCTGAATATGACCGATCTGGAACGCATTGAATGTTTCGACATCAGCCATACGCAGGGTAACCAGACCGTTGCTTCGTGTGTGGTTTATGGCAGCAGCGGACTCGTGAACAGTGATTACCGCCGCTTCAACATCAACAGCATTACCCCGGGCGATGATTATGCCGCCATGCACCAGGCCCTGGAACGGCGTTACACGCGGGTACAGAAAGAGGAAGGCGTGCTGCCGGACCTGGTACTCATCGATGGCGGCAAGGGGCAGACCCGCCGCGCGCGCGAAGCATTGCTCGAATTACAACTCGACTACATCAGGGTTGTTGGTGTCGCCAAGGGGCCTGCGCGCCGTGCCGGGCAGGAAAAATTAATCCTCGCCGATGAACATGCTACGATGCAACTGTCGCCGGGTTCTCCTGCGTTGCACCTGATCCAGCAGATTCGTGATGAAGCCCATCGCTTCGCCATAACCGGACACAGGCAACGGCGAAAAAAGAAAGCGACAGAATCGATGCTCGAAGACATCCCGGGCGTGGGCAGCAAACGCCGCCAGGGATTATTACGGCATTTTGGCGGATTACAGGGCGTCAGGCGGGCGGGGATTGAAGACCTGGCCGGCGTACCGGGCATTAACCGGCAACTCGCCCGGAAGATATACGACAGGCTTCATGACACATGATAAATATACCGAATACATTGACCCTGTTGCGGATTGCGCTGATCCCGGTTTTTGTCATTATTTTCTATCTCGACATCCGGCTGGCGAATATCTATGCCTGCCTGGTGTTCATTCTCGCGGCTTTAACCGATCTGCTGGACGGTTATATCGCCCGTAAACTCGAACAGACATCAAGGCTGGGAGCATTTCTTGACCCGGTGGCCGACAAACTGATGGTCGCCGTGGTGCTGGTTTTGCTGGTGCAGAAGCATCCAACACCGCTGATGGCATTACCGGCGGCGGTGATCATCGGCCGTGAAATTGCCGTCTCGGCATTGCGCGAGTGGATGGCGGAACTGGGCGCCCGCAGCAAGGTGGCCGTTTCCAGCCTGGGTAAATTCAAGACTACCTGCCAGATGCTGGCCATCATATTGCTGATCCTGGAACACAGCTATTTCCTGATCCCGACCTTCATCATCGGCATGGTGTTGCTCTATATTGCCGCCTTCCTGACACTCTGGTCCATGTTTGAATACATGGCCAGCGCCTGGCCGAAATTACGCGAATAATCATGGAGTTGTAATTGATCCCGGGAGGACAGTTGACTAATATTCACCCCCGGCTACAATAGCGCGTCCGTCTTTATCAGTTCGGAATCAATGCGGGAATAGCTCAGTTGGTAGAGCACAACCTTGCCAAGGTTGGGGTCGCGAGTTCGAGTCTCGTTTCCCGCTCCAGTTTACACATTAAATTCAATAAGAAACAGTATATGAGAATCATTCTCGGGGCAAAGGAGGGGTAAAAACTTTTACCCCGTTCCCCCAGGTTAAAAGGCGCTGTTATAGTTGACAAACCAGCGATATTGACTGAGCTGCTCGAGGAAGAGTATGACATGACCAAGCCTAAGAGAATTGAGCGCTCAATTCCATTGGACCGGATATTCCTCCACCACGAAAATCCACGTCACGAGCCTTATGAGACCCAAAGCCAGGTTATTGAGTATCTGTGCAGTAATGAGGAAGTTATACAACTTGCCCGCGATATCACGCAGCATGGGCTTAGTCCCCTTGATAGGTTCGGAGTCATTATAGATCACGATACTGACGGAGATGACACTACATATATTGCCGCAGAGGGAAATCGCCGGATATGTGCATTGATGTTATTAACAGACCCTGAACTGGCCCCGCCTGAACGCAAGAAATTTTTTGAAAAACAAGCCGAAATTTGGTCACCAATTACTGAACTTCCGTGTGTAATTTTTGAAGATCAAGACGACCTTAATCTCTGGCTAAAAAGACGGCATCACGGCGCGGCTGCCGGGATCGGACAAAAGCCTTGGAACGCAGATCAAAAAGCGAGGCACAGTGGCTCCAGTTCTCGAAACCGCATAGCTTTAGCTTTCCTGGATTATGCTGAAAAAGAAAACCTTATTTCAGCAGATGATCGAAAGCGGCGGCTCACGACGGCACAACGATACTTAGGCAATTCGGTTATGAGGGAGACGTTGGGCTTGGACACGTCTGATCCGGATGACGTTAAGCGAAATAGAACAGAAGAAGATTTCAAAGTGCTTTCGAAACAATTTATCAATGATATGCTGGATGACGAGCAAGAGGTGAATTCCCGTCAAAACAAGGAAAGCGTCGAAACATACGCACGAAATCTCTCATCATTGCCTGGGCAAAACCACCGACGTATTGAAGCAGAACCTATTTTACCCGCGCCGGAAGGCGCTAAGCGCAGACGACGCTCTCCACCTTGCAAAGCAATACGACCTCAAAAGTTACCCTGGGAATCAGAAATATCCGATGCACTTAAAACCCTTCGCAACTGGAAACTTCAGAATCTTTATCACTCAATTTGCAGCGTGCCTCTCCAGGAGAATACACCGCTCTTGGCTGTTGGTGTATGGTCGTTTTTTGAGACCCTCACAGCGAGAGCAGGCCGCAGTGCACAAACCGATTTCCATTCATTCCTTACTCAAAATCGCCTTCAGGAGTATGGGTTAGGTACCAAATCACAAGTCAAACCATTGAGAGACGCCTTGCAGAGAATCCAGAACTATGGCAATACCACGAAGCACCATGACACTGCAGCCTCTTTCAATGGGGATCAGTTATTTAATGATATGGATTCACTGCGCGATTTGATCGTGAAGGTGATTGATGACGCAATTTCCCAAAAAGGGTGATTTAAAGTTCTGGCCGAATAAAATTTACCTTATTATCATAGTATTATATTCAAAGGGAAATAGGCGGATTTGTCATGGCTCGTGCAACCTCACCACTCAGGTATCCAGGCGGGAAACTTTGCCTGTATCCACTTGTTTCGAGAATTCTTAAGGGAAACCGCTTAGAGAGACGACACTATGCGGAACCCTTTGCGGGTGGATGCGGACTGGCTCTTATGCTGCTATACGAAGGCCATGTCAGTGACATACATATAAACGATGTAGACACATCAATATGGGCGTTCTGGAAAAGCGTCCTGGATCACCCACAAGAGATTATTTACCGTATTCGGAAAACCCCAGTCACTATTACAGAGTGGCATGCTCAAAGAGAAATCCATTTGTCAATGGATGAAGATGATCCAGTTGCCCTAGGTTTTGCCACTTTTTTTCTAAACCGGACAAATCGATCTGGCATTATCAAGGCCGCAGGGGTAATAGGCGGTCGAGATCAGTCAGGCCCATATAAAATTGATTGCAGATTTAATCGGGAAGAATTAGAACGACGAGTGAAGCGGATAGCAAAATACCGAAATCGGATCCACCTGTCTCGCCGCGATGCACTGGCATTCATTAAAGATACTAGCTCCAGCCTCCCCAGCACTACGTTCTATTGCATAGATCCCCCGTATTTCAGTAAAGGTCAGACTCTCTATACCAGTTTTTATGATCCTGAGGATCATAAAATTCTTGCGGATACAATTTTGAGACTTGATAATCCCTGGATCGTAACTTACGACAACGCCTCTACTATTTCCAAATTATATAAAGACCGGAGACAATACGAATTCGATATTAAATATTCAGTTGAAACAAAGCGACTAGGCACTGAGTTACTGATTGCCGCAAAGGGGCTTCGGCTACCGACCGAAATTCGAGCTAGGCAAGTAAATCGACCACAGTACCGCGCCGCCTAGTCCTTTTTAGGACGTTTCCCCGGAAACATTCCATTCTTAATTTCCATACACTTCAAAGGCCGTCCAGAGAAACCATATTACACCAGCGGCCAGCGCCAAATTAAACAGATACCAGAATGCTAGTTCGATGAACTTCTTTTTCACAGCTTGATTCTCCTGATCTCCTTTAACGTCATCGGTGCGCTCACCTTGCGGAAGTGTTCCGGCTGTCTGTCTGGTGCAATGTTTTCAGATTGGAAAGCTTTTAACTTCTTCAAAAACACGTAAGAACAATAAAGTTGTTATTTATTTATTATGACTCATTTCTGCCATTTGGCCCGTCATTATTATCTCGGATTATTGTCATTTTACTGCCACCTCTTAAAAAAAACGGGCCCGTAGGCCCGTTTAGAATAAATGATTTAAGAATAATTTAGCCAGCTAGAGCGCTGACAGGACCTTGATTTTGATCATGAGTTTCCTCTTTACCCCTTGTATGTTTACGATTTGGACTACCTTTGAGTAGAGTAAATGTACGACGACGGCCAGAACTTTCAACTTTTAGTGTATGGCCAATACGGGTTAGGAGAGTTACTAATTGATCTATAGTAAATCTTTCTAACTTTCCAGTATTGATCGCTGACACCTCCGGTTGTTTTATCCCCAGTCGCTTAGCCGCATCAGATTGTGTGAGACTGTGCTGATTTATGTATTCACGTAATTCGAGTATTAATTCTGCGCGAATTTTTAAATTAGCAGCAACCTCAGAATCGAAGCCCAAATCTTCGAAGATGTTGCTGTTAACATTTGCCATGACCTCCTCCTCTATTTGGTTGATCATGTGGTCTATAAAAATAGACGGGGCTGTGGTTAAAAGATGTGGAGAGATCATTTAAGATGCCCTCCGCCTAATGCTCGCCGCGGCCTGTTTGAGACGTTGACGAGCAAGGTCGATATCCTTCTTCTCAGTAGCATTTGTTTTCTTTCGAAAACAGTGCAGTATGTGAAGTCGGTTATCTAGATTCATTGTAAATACAAATCTATACCATCCGTGGTTGAAATTAATTCCTATTTCTCTTACGCCTTTCCCTACGGTTATCAATGCGCTTACTTTTGTAACATTTCGATTGGTCTGTAAAGCCAGTATCTCAGTTCCTAACTGTAGTAATACTTTTTTTGGAAATTTTTTTATGTCCGCTTTACTAGTACCATGCCAAACAACTTCTTTCATAATGTATTACCCTCCTCAGGGCCCCTCTACATTTATCCATACAGCTGGAATCTAATTCATATCATTATGAGCATCTTTGATACTGAAAACACATTCTATAGTAAATTTCCTATAAGATGCAAGAGGAATATAGGAAATTATCTATAATTTTTTCTTATTTGAAGAGTTATGCCTGCACCCGGAATTCCGGGAATTTCCGGATTGGCGTGTGCGTAATATTTCTTATATAATCAGTGGGATATGATGATTTAACTACAACCTTGCCAAGGTTGGGGTCGCGAGTTCGAGTCTCGTTTCCCGCTCCAGTTTCTTCTAAATGGATCCTTTTCAATCGACTACGTCCTGTAGTTCGTTCGGCGAATGTGTCGAGTCTCGTTTCCCATATCCTTTTTCTACATGAACGTTTTTGATCCGCAACTTGCGTTATGCTTGCGAAATGAGCATTGATTCCCGGCGGACGCTGATATTTGACGGCGACTGCGGCATCTGCCGCGAGTATGTGAAGTACTGGCGTGAGCTGACCGGTGATACCGTTGAATATTATCCATATCAGGAGAAGGCGGCGGACTATCCGCACATTCCACTACAGGATTTTCAACAATCGATTCAGCTCATCGGAGCGGATGGTTCGGTAAAATCAGGTGCTGAAGCCACCTACGAACTTTGCCGGGGTGTGGCTCCATATTCCTTGTTGCGGGTTCTCTATCGATATCTGCCGGGTTTTCGTTTTGCCAGCGAGGCCGGATACCGTTTTTTTTCCACTCACCGTGGCCTGCTGGCGTTCCTGACCCACCTGTTATGGGGAAGGGATCATCGACCGTCCCGCTATGAACTGAGCACACGTATTTTCCTGGCAGCGCTGGGCCTGATCTATTTATCGGCGTTTTTCTCTTTTTCCCTGCAGTCGCGGGGCTTGATCGGCGCGGACGGAATACTGCCGCTGCATTTTTTTATTGAACGTGTCAGTGAATCGCTGGGCGATGCAGCCTGGTTGCAGGTGCCGATGGTGTTCTGGATCAATGCATCCGACCCCGCCATCCAGCTTGTCGCTATCTGTGGATGTATTTTGTCCCTGTTACTGATATTCAATATCCAGCGAACCGTCGTGCTCATTCTGCTGTTCGTGTTGTACCTGTCGCTGTACTACGCCGGCCAGGTGTTCATGGCCTTTCAGTGGGATCTGTACCTGCTCGAAGCGGGTTTTCTGGCGATATTTCTCGGCAAGGGTTCGCACATCGTGGTGTGGCTGTACCGCTGGCTGCTGTTCCGCTTCATGTTTATGGGCGGCCTGGTGAAACTCGCCGGTCGGGATCCCGCCTGGGACGGCCTGACAGCCCTGAATTATCATTTCGAAACCCAGCCGCTACCGACCCCACTGGCCTGGCATGCACATCATCTGCCGGAACCGGTATTAATGACGCTGGTGGCGCTGACGCTGTTTATTGAACTGGTGGTGCCGTTCCTGATCTTCACCCCCAGACGCATCCGTTTCATCGCCGCCTGGCTGTTTATCGTCTTCCAGTGCGCAATCATCCTGACCGGCAATTATAATTTTTTCAATCTGCTGACCGTGGCCATCTGCCTGTTTCTGTTCGATGACGCGGCGTTGCAACGGGTGATTCCCGGCCGGCTGAAATCCGGAACCCAGGCGCACACGCCAACCCGGGCAAACCGTTCCGGTATCGTTGCAAGATCGGTGCTGGCGGCGATACTGGTTTTTGCCAGTGTGGAACAGATGACCTATTTCGCATTTGCGGATCAGCCTCGCGAACTGTCAATCATTAACCGGATGTTGTTTCCGCTGAACGTAGTCAATAACTACGGTCCCTTTGCCATCATGACCAAAACACGCCATGAAATCATGGTTGAAGGTTCCAATGATGGTGTCAACTGGCGGGAATATCCGTTCAGGTACAAACCCGATGCACAGGATGACTTGCCCGGATGGATTATCCCGCATCAACCCCGGCTGGACTGGCAGATGTGGTTTGCGGCCCTGTCTTCCGCTGAGCGGGAAGTCTGGTTCCGGCGCTTTCTTTATCAACTGCTGGAAGGCAGGCGCAGGGTACTCGATCTGCTGCAAGCGGATCCGTTTGCCGGCTCGCCGCCTGTCTATATACGTGCTCTGTTGTATCGCTACGAATTTACCTCGCCCGTGGAACGCAGTGCGAGCGGACATGTCTGGAAGCGTGAGTATGTTCGCGTCTATCAGCCGGTCCTGCGTCTGCGATCCGGGTCTTAGACATCCGCTCACGGAGCGCCTATGCTTTGCTTGATCCGGATCGAGGCGCACATCCCTGCGTAAATACAATTACACATCCAGATACCAAGGAGATACCAGAATGACAAAACACCTGGCAAACGAGATGGTCAGCGAAGTCATGAATCCCTACCTGATCACCGTGGACCCGTACCAGTCACTGGCCGAGGCCTACGAATTAATGAAGAAAAACCATATCCGTCGTCTGCCGGTCGTCAAGGAAGGCAAACTCGTCGGTATCATCACACTTGCGGATATTCTCAACGCCAAACCCTCCGATGTCAGCCATGCCATGAGTTTTGAAAAGGTGGCGGCGTCGCTGTCACAAATCATCGTGGAACTGGTCATGAGTGATGAACTGGTGACCATCTACCAGACCGACACTCTCGGCCACGCGGCGGAACTGATGATGGAAAACAAGATCGGTGGTCTGCCGGTGCTGGATGCCAGGCATGAACTCATCGGATTGATCACGGAATCGGATTTATTCCGCAAACTTGCGCATCAGTGGCGTGATGATGCCCGGGAACAAAGCGGCTGACTGCAAATACCAGCGGGATCCTGAACAGCTATTCAGTTGCCGGCAGACGGGTAAACATCCTCACCAGCAATCGCGAGCGATCGCTGACCGGATCGACCTCATTCAACCAGGTTTGCAGGCCACCCTGCCTGATCTTGACCAGGCCGGCCTGGAGCAATCGAATACCGAGAATTACCGTCGAGATGACATGCCAGAGTGCTACGGCCAGCAGTCCGGCGCCGGGTGCGCCTGCCAGCCAGGCCAGGGTCAGCAGTATCAAACAGGGATTGCGACGGGCCGTCACCAGGCGATTGACCGAGTCAAACGGACGCCAGACGAACATGGAAAACGGCGCCAGCCAGGCCCTGAAGGCAAGTTCGAACAACCTGCCACCCAGGTATCCCGCGAACATCCACCAGAGAATCGTGGAGACTTCAAAACCGTGTATCAGCGGTTGATTCAGACCCATGCCCCAGGCCAGGTACCAGAGGGGCGGATGAATGAGATCGATACCGTGATCCAGCAAATGGCCCTTGTGGCTTGAGGTGACGGTAACCCGGGCGAGTTTGCCATCCACTGTATCCAGAAAGGTCATCAGCCAGCCGGCTGCCAGGCCGGTTGCAAAATTTCCGTGCCAGAAGGCGAAACCGGCAATGACCACCAGCACCAGGCCGAACAGGGTTAACTGGTTGGGACTCAGTCTCGCCCGCACACAGAATCGCGTCATCCAGTAAGCGGGCAGGGGCCAGACCCACAGGGTGACCAGATCGGTGACGTTTTTGTAGACTTCGGCAAATAATCGTTTTTCGGACTGTGTACGATTTTTACCGGTCACTTCATAAAGATAGGGCGGATCATTTTTTTTGAGTTTCTCGTAATAGAGAATATTCATCTCTTGCGGAGTGACAATATCAAGAACATTTTCTATTGACGTCATGTCATTCCTTGCCATTGCCTCAACACAGGGTCTGATATGTTTGCCCTGACAACGAACGGCGGCAATGTTATCACTATGCGGATAGCGTACTGCGTAATCGTTTTCACCGTTTACGAGATCCGAAAGGATCCTCGGGTCAAACAAATAATTGTCCCTCAGGATCAGCGCCCTGTCGTCATCCCCGATCTGGTCCGGGTCATCGACGATGACCACGTCCCTGAAATCAGACAGCATGCGTAACAGCCGTTCTTTGCCCGTCAAACCCCAGATTTTTACATCGCTGGCGGTGTCGATATATATCATTCTGCTCATGGCTTCATTATAATGACTGGTTGTAAAAGGTTACTGGTAATGTGCTGTAATGTATGTCATGTCCGTTACGAACGATCACAGACACAATCGGACAGTCATCTTCCCCGCTTATTGAACAAACCGCTCACATTGCAACTCGCCCATCTTTCCGATCCTCATCTAACCTCACCTGACAGGGTGCGATGGCGCGAACTCGCCAATAAACGCCTGCTGGGATATCTGTCCTGGAAATACCGGAGAAAGCACAAACACCGCGCCGATGTGCTTGCAGCGCTGGTCAGGGACATCGCGTCCAGAAAACCTGACCACATTACGGTGACCGGCGATCTTACCCAGATCGGCACGGCAATGGAATGCGATGAAGCGTATTCATGGCTTGAAACACTGGGATCACCGGACCAGGTGAGCGTGATCCCCGGGAATCATGATGTCTATGCGGAAGATGACTGGATGCGAACCATCGGCGTCTGGTCACCGTACATGTTCGGAATTGAACCCGGCACCGAACAACTGTTCCCGGCCGTGCATGAGCACGGTTCCGTTGCCCTGATCGGTTTGTCCACGGCCGTGCCGACGGCGCCTTTCATGGCCACCGGATCACTTGGCGAGCGGCAACTGTCACGGCTGGATGGACTGCTGGCTGATCTGGCCGAACGCAACCTGTTCCGGGTGATCCTGATACATCATGGCCCCGTGCCCGGGACCAACAGCTTCAGGAGGCGTCTGACCGATGCCGGCCGGTTTCTGGCCGTGCTCGAGCAGCGGGGTTGTGAACTGGTGCTTCACGGACATGGCCACCATAACCTGCGGGACAGGATTGAAACCGCGTCCGCGGACATTCCGGTGTTCGGTGTTTCCTCGGCGTCCATGGCCACGAATAATCCTGAAACGACCGCGACCTGGAACAGCTATACGATTGAACAACGTGACCGAAGCTGGCGTCTGACAGTGCAATCCCGCAGCTATAACCCTGATAGGCATGAATTTACCGATGCCGGGACACCGCTACAGGTTGATTTCCCTGAATCCTGAACAGCGCATAAACCTGCATCCGCATTTGAAATCAGCGCATTAACCGGTAAGATCCGCTCCACCTTCTGAAGAGATACTTATGAAAGCCATTATTTTGAGCGCCGGGCAAGGCAAAAGGCTGCTGCCCCTGACGGAAAACAAGCCCAAGGCCCTGTTGCCGGTGGCCGGCAAAACCATTATCGAATGGCAGATCGACACACTGCTGGATGCAGGTATCACGGATATTGTGACGGTTACAGGTTTTCGGGCAGACCTGGTTGACGAATTGATCAGCTCCAGGTATTCGCAATATCCAGCTATTAAGACCCGTTATAACCCTTTCCACCATCTTTCCGACAATCTGGTCAGTTGCTGGGTGGCTCGTGACAGCATGAACTCGGAATTTCTGTTAATCAATGGCGACACGCTGTTTGAACCGGCATTGCTGGGCCGGGTGCTGGAATCGGGCCAGGACCCGATTAGCGTCACGGTAGATACGAAAAACAGCTATGACGATGATGATATGAAAGTCACGACCGAGGGAACCCGACTCACGCGCATCAGCAAAAGCATTAACAGCGATCGTATTGATGCGGAGTCCATCGGTGTGCTGGCGTTCCGTGGTATCGGACCGGGCCTGTTCAGGGATGCGATGGATCATACCCTGAAAGACAAGGCGGCCCTGAAACTGTGGTACCTGTCGGTTATCGACAAACTCGCGGATACGGGTGTTGTCAGTATCTGTTCCATCAACGGTTATCAATGGTGTGAGATTGACTTCATGGGCGATCTCGAAAGGGCAACCGGGCTTTTCACGCATGCAACGGCAACAGAGACGCTGCAAGCCAGCGCCGCCGGCAGTTAATTTCATCGTATGAAGCGTAATCCCCGGTATTGCGATCAGGGCTGATTATTCATTCATGAACCGGACAATGGAAAAATTTGGCGCTCCGTCCAGCGTTATTCACGAGTATCGGCACTGGAGTATCCTGCTGCGTCCCGCGCAACTGACCCTGGGAGCGCTGGTCATGATTGCCCATGATCCGGTGACGGCATTTTCCGATCTTTCACCTGACAGTATCGCGGAAATGCACACGGTCATCGGCGATATCGAACGTGTTCTGGGCAACAGCTTCGCGTATGACAAAATCAATTACCTGATGCTGATGATGGTGGATCCCGATGTGCATTTTCATGTCGTGCCCCGGTACCGGGACGTGCAATCATTCGCTGATATGACCTTTACCGATCCGGGCTGGCCCGGGCCTCCCGATCTGGCTCATGACAATGCCGTCAGCGAAGACGTGCGGCAAAAGCTTGTGGAAGAACTGCAACGGCACTGGCACCCGGCCGGATAACCCGGCTAACAATCCCCCAGGCGTCGCTCCCAGGCCTTGTGATTACGGACCGCGTCGCGAATAAACGGCGACCAGCGAATCAGTTGCAGGATTGATTTGTTGACCAGCTCGCCAATCCGGCTCATCGGGCGCAGGATATCGAGAAACAGAACAACCCGGACCCCGTCGGTATTATTCTGCACCCGGTGTTTGTAGGTATCATCGAAGACCAGACATTTCCCTTCCTGCCAGTGGCGGGTCACACCACCCACCTCGATCCAGCAGTTGTCTTCGGGTTGCGGCACAATCAGGCCCAGATGACAACGCAGTAAACCCTTATAGGGTCCGCGGTGCAGGGGTATGTGCTTGCCCGGGGAGAGGATTGAAAAAAATGCCGTATACATACCGGGGATGGATTCAACCAGGCGCGCTGTTTCCGGGCAACGTTCACAATTACGGTCCATGCGGTAACCGTAACCATACATAAAAAACGTTTTCCAGCGATTATCGCGGGTGATATTCACCTGGTCTCTGGAAATATCCTGGAAATTGGGCACCTGATCGGGGTTTAACAGCACGGCATCAAGTTCCGACCGGATTTTCTTCCAGTCAGCTTCCAGCGCCGGAATCCAGTCGAAGACATCCGCATCCAGTACCGGAGTGTCTTCAACCAGGCTGTTATGCCGGATGAACCGCTCGAGTTGCTTGATGATCCAGAGACCGACAGCGACACTGGGTCGATGGTGTTTCCTGATGGATTCGCCGTCCACGGTATCATCCTGCACTGTTTTTGTAGTCTCTTCTTTCTGCATATCAATGCTTCACCGTAATACCTTGTTGCGAATGAGCTGGAATAATACCGCAGGCCCCTTGAGCATGGGATAGCGTTGCATAAAGGGAGTGACCTGGATCCTGACACCGGTATGACGTTCGATTTTCCAGGCGGCATAATCAATCGGGTTTCTGAACGTCAGTGTTGCCTTGGCCAGGCGAAGTATGGAAAGAATCCGACCCTGCCGGCGGCGCCATTGCCAGTCTTTCAATACCTGCTGCTGTAACGCGGGCTTCGCACGGCAGATGAATTGATCGGGCGCCTGCATCAGTATCAGATCCGGCATCGCCGGCACAGCATATGTTAACAGGCGTGTGTACACATCCAGATCGGTGTTGACAAGTTGACTCGCCCGGTTGCGGTTCTCCGGCCGTAATTCAGCGGCATAGGCACAGCTGAATCCCCGGGTCCAGATGGTCGCTGCATCGGACTGGCATTCACCTGATAAGGGTATCGATGCGCGTAAAAAACGGAGTGCCGACAATGCTAATACTTCATGGACTTCCCCACGGGCCTTGTTGTTACGGGCATAAAGCAACCTGACAGGCTGGGCGAAGCGTGCCCATATGTACGAATGAAACCAGTCAACCGCGCCGCGCCTGAAATCCGCCATGGAGATAACCGTGTATTTGATTCGTAGCTTTTCCGGGCCGTTGCCGGATTCGAGATAAAACACATTGGGTGGCAACAGCCTGTTCAGGAAGCGAAGTGACTTCTTTGTGTAGGCGCTACGGTAACTCCCGACAATGACGTATAGATCAATAATGCCACTGTGAATATCGTTGTTTCGCAAACATGAACCGTAGAGGATCAGGGCGTCAACAGAATCATGAAAACGTGATCTGAGTTCACTGACCAGTTCGCCGTATTCCCATGCGACATCCCTGTCGCACTGCGATGCAATTTCCATCAACAAACGATCAGGTATATCTGTCTGCATACGGTTTCAACCCTGTCTTATGGTGCGTATCTTGCCGGCCATGATACATGGCGAAGGGCAGGGGACAAGGATCTGCACAATGACAAGGCTCTTACAGTATGAATTGCTTCGCACTGCCGTGACAGATGCTTGTATGCCGGTAAATCATGCATATCAGGCAATCTTTTTCAGTAACGCTATCGCCAGCATTAATAAAATCAGGCCGGGAAGGATGGCGACAAGCGGCGGGTTTGCACCGATCACAAGTCCCGTATTGGAAACCAGCTGATCGAACAGGTAGATCCCGATTCCACTCAAACCGGCCATCACCAGCCGTTTACCCAGCCCGGTACGCGGAGAGCCGAAGACAAATGACACCGATAACAGCATCATCGCCAGTGTGGTCAGTCCACCACCGATTTTCTTCCACAAGGCCAGCGAATACGCATCATGGGTCTGACCGGTCAGCTTGAGATGCCTGACATAGTCATACAGTTCAGTCGGTGACAGGGATTCCGGGGGTTTGCTCAGCGTTGAGATCTGCCTTGATTCCAGAAACGGCTCCCAGGACATTGATTCAAGGCGTTGAGTTGTCACTTTGTCACTGCTGATGGATTTCTTTATCACGTCAATCAACTGCCAGGATTTTCTATTGATAATCCTGAAGTTCGCGGCATATATATATTCCCGCAGGAATCCATCGTCGCCGAGTACGATGATCTCTATTTCATTCCTCCCGGGTATATTCCCCGAACCGGATTCCGCAATTTTCAATATCTGGTTTTCATTGCGGGTCCATATCCCGAGTTCTCCAACGGTTCCCTCATACTGCTCCAGCTTGCCGGCTCTGAGGACCAGCGCCTGGTGTTGCAGAGGCGGAGCCACGAACTGCTCCATGACGGCGATTGTAACCACCAGCACCACGCCCGTTGACAGTGACGCCATGCTGATTTGATAAGGGGACATGCCGGAAGCGCGCATAATGATCAATTCATGATGAATCGCAAGTAAACCGAGTCCGATAACATTCCCGATCAGGGCAATGAACGGTGACAACTGGATAAACCGGCGCGGTGTGGTCAGTACAACATAGAGGAAAGCATCCGCCGCACTGTAGTTTCCCTTTCCGACATCATCGAGCTGATCAACCAGGTCAAGAAAACTGAACAAAATCAGCAGGACAATAGATGATAACAACAGCCCGAACAGTATTCTACTGACCAGGTATCCGGTAAGAATCCTCATCTTTTAACAACTGCTTTCCGGGAAATGGCGGGCATCAGAAGCCATACGACAATCATCAACATGATTGCATGCAGCCACCACACCCCGGGGAACCGGTCAACTACACCCTGTTCAACCCAGGATTGCGCCACCCCGGTGAGGTTGTAATAAATGGCAAAAGCGATTGCAGCAATAAAAACATTCTGACCCTTGCCTTCGCGTGGCAATGTGTAACTGAAGGGTATGGCCAGCATTGCCAGGATAAAGGTGGCAAATGGTCGTGAAAGGCGCCATTGAAATTCAGCGACTTCGCGCGGGTCATCCGCCGAGATTAGTGATGAGGTGGAAAGTGATTTTCTTTTGTAACCTGTATCTTCTGTATCGGTCGGATTGTAGACAAATTTCGAAAACCGGATGATCGAGTCTTCCATGCCGGTGTGCTGAAGACGGTACATAAAGCCATCGAACAAATGCAGTCTGGGAATTTCCGAGTTTGCATCGTAGACCTGTTCTCCCTTTCTGGCCAGGATAAACTCGATTTTCCTTTCCCGGTCCCGGTACAGAAAGACCGACTCCATTTTGCCGGTTTCCCTGTCCCGGTCTTGCAGATACACAATCTGGCCGCTGTCTTCATCACTGTAAAAGCGGCCGCCCTGGTACTTGTCGAAATTGGCATCCCGGTACAGGTAAGTATTGATGTCGTATACGAGAGTATAGGCCCAGGGCCGGATTGCCATGGAAAAGATGCCTGTCAGAATTGCAACCGGCAGGACAGCAATCAGAACAGTTTTGTTTATGGAGGATTCATTCAGCCCGGAGGCTTTCATGACGATAATTTCCTGATCACGATGCAGTCTTCCCAGGCCGATTATGATTGCAACATAAACTGATACGGGCAGCAGTACTTCCATCGCTATCAGTGTCTTCAGGGTCACCAGTTTGATCATATTCGCATAGCCGATAGACTCGGTGACCGCATCCGCCAGCAAGCGTGCAAAACTGAAACATACAAACAATCCGGCAAGGATAATTGTGACAACCGCAAGCGGTCTGGCTATCTCATGGATTATATAAGCTTCAATTTTTTTCACCGGGATACATGTTCTCCGCTCAGGATCGATTCGACCAGGTGAAAATCCTCCAGACTGTCAACATCAATTCCCGCCCTGGGGAAGGGCAGACTTACCCCGGTAATATCGACATTAATCCTGGAAGAAACCGTTGCCAGGGCCTTTTTTAATGTCAATCGGCCAGGCAGGTATTGCAGTAATGTTGGCCATCCCAGCAGGTGCGCCAGGACCCGGATCGGGTGCTTGCGATCATCCTCGATTTTTTTCCAGATACGGACCACCTCCCTGCCACGTTCGCTCATGAACGCGAACAGGTTGCAGCCGCAGTAGTGGCCATCTCTGAACCGGTAACGGGTACGCCGGCTGGATGGAAAAGCTTCACTGATCAGCTTGTGATCGAGTAAGGCCACGGCTACATCGGCCCGCTGTTTCTGTGTTTCCGCTGTGAAATAATCGATGATTTCCGTGGTCAACAGCGCATGATCAGCGGTAGTCAGCAATACCGGTGCGTTTTTGTCCATGCGTTGCAGACAGAATTCAACACTGTTGCAGGGCGAGTCCTGGGCAGGAAACCAGTTGATAGTTCCTGAATCCACGCGGTCCAGTAACGGGGGACATTCCCGCAAGACTTCCCGGGAGGGGCCACAAAGACTGATGCTTTCAATGCTTGTACTGGCAGAGAGGGCTTCAATAACCCTCATCACCATCGGTATACCGGCGATGGGCACGATGGATTTGCTGCCGGATCCGGCCTGGGCAGCCACAGGGTCACCGGGTTTCCGGTCGCCGGCAAGGACAAGGGCACTGAATGTCAGTGCCTTCACGTGACTTGCAGGGTTTTCTCGTAAACCCTGTACCTTTTATATAAATCACTGCCAATATTGTTCAGGATATTTCGCATCGGTGTGTTGCTTTCCAGGATCCAGGATAACTCCACACCTTCAATGCCTTCCGAGATCATAACTTTTCTTGATTCATCGATTAACATAAACGCCTGGGCCAGTCCCGCAGGAGTATTCTGGTACGCCTTGCGCACGCCCATCAGGGCGACCCGTGCCGTTTTAAAGCGTTTTTGGCGGACATATCGGAACAGCTTCAGCCATCCTGTCGGTAGCAGACTGCCGTTCAGATCCCTGAGCACTTCATTCAGATTCGGCAGGGTGACCATGAACGCCGTCGGCACGCCTTCCACTTCGGCAATCTGGATCAGTCCATCACTGACGATCAGACGCAGGCTGTTCCCCATCTCCGTGAATTCTTCAGCCGTAAAGGGAATGAATCCCCAGTTTTGCGACCAGGCATCGTTGAATATATCGCGCATGGTTTCCAGTTCCCTGGCAAAGTTTTTTCGTTGTATCGGGCGCACCCGAACACGATTCCTGAACCGTTTCATGATCGCATCCATGGTCCGCGAAGGCGTGAAATCGGGCTGGATCCAGTAGGCGAGCAGATCCTGTGCGGGTGTGTAAGCCTGCTGCTCGAGCATGGCGCCGTACCAGGGACGTGAATGCGGCATCATGAATACCGGTGGCGTTGAAAAACCGTCAACCAGCACACCGGATTCCTGGTTGATGGACAGATTAAACGGCCCGGTCACGTGCGTGACATTACGCTCCCTCAGCCACTGTTCGGCTGTTGTTGTCAGAACGGCGAAGACATCGGTGTCTTCAATTGCCTCGATCAGTCCGAACTGTCCGGTGTCGGGGCCGTATTGTTGCTGATGAAGGCGGTTAATTTGCGCGGATATCCGGCCCACTGGCGCACCATTCCGGTACGCCAGCCAGGCTTGCCACTCGGCATGCTTGAAAAACGGATTGAATCGTGAAAAATGCAGTCTGCGTTCAAGCCGTAGCGGCGCTATCCATGCAGGGTCATCCGCATAGATGGACCAGGGCAGGTTGATAAATGCCCGCATGCTGGCGCGGTTGTCGATAGGAACGATTTTCAGGGCTTGGCCGTTCATGTGGAAGTATACGGGCGCCGGATGAATCTCCGGCACGGTTGTTCACATTATTGTGAAATTCAGAACACTATTGCAGCGATATCATTCAACTGGTATTAAATACCGGAATAAATTACCATAATATGACAAGGGTGGCGTATGAATTATGTAACAAGTCCGGGCATATTATCTCTAACAGCCAGATAGATTCACCAGGAATCGTGTAACTGTAATCCAGGAGGGAATGGACCAGTGCCGCAGCATCTCAGCCTGGTCCTGTCCGTGATTAATCTGCTGACAACCTCGTGGCATTCATCCCAGCAATAAGCACAAACTATATCGTGCTTGTTAGTGCGGATGCAGAGAATGCCACGTTCATGCCTGGCTCGTGTATTTTGACTTTTGTATACGTTTGAAAATATTCGTAATTTCAAGTGTATACAGTATAATTATGATGTCTTGGGGGAACTGCGGATATTCATCCGGTAAATCACTTATTTCCCGAGTACGTGGACAAGAATCACCGAAGCGAATTAATAATGGCAGAAACAATAACTTACAATAACCAACCCCAGCGGCTGGCGGATTTCAACACGTTGATTGAGGCCCTGGAGTATGCAGCTCAAGGCCGTACCGGTTATAACTTTTACAACGCGAAAGGCGAACTTCTACAGGCACTTCCGTACGCGGATCTGGCCGGCGAAGCCCGGCTCATGGCCCGCAAACTCCTCGCTACCGGGGCACGCCGCGGTGACCGGGTCGCCCTCATCGCCGATACCACCCCTGAATTCGTTATCCTGTTTTATGCCTGCCGTTATGCCGGTCTGGTGCCGTTTGCGTTGCCCATACCGGTAAACCTGGGCAGCCACGATATCTATGTCAGACAGTTGCAGGGCATGCTGACCACCAGTCACGCGACGCTGGCCCTGGCCGGCAAGCATTACATCGGCTTTCTGGAAGAGGCCGCGCAGGGAAATAACGCTTTGATATGGTCGGGAACTCCCGAGGAAGCCGCGGCGCTGGTTTCCCTCGATGTGGAGTTGCAGCCGGGCCGCGACGATGAGGTCGCCTATCTGCAGTTTACCTCGGGCAGTACCCGTACACCCCGGGCGGTCGTCATCACCGAACAGGCGCTGATGAGTAACCTGCGCGGGATCTGCCAGCACGGTCTGAAAATGCATCCCGGTGATCGCTGTGCCTCCTGGTTGCCGTTCTACCACGACATGGGACTGGTGGGATTTGTACTGGCGCCGATGGTGGCGCAATTATCCGTGGATTTTCTGCGTACCCGTGATTTTGCCGTGCGTCCGGTGCAGTGGCTGCGCTTAATCAGCCGCAACCGTTGCAGCCTGGCTTTCAGTCCGACTTTCGGTTTCAAACTCTGCGCCCTCAGGGTGCGAAGCGCCGACCTGGAGATGCTGGATCTGTCCAGCTGGCGAGCCGCCGGCGTCGGTGCGGAAATGATCAGGCCGAACATACTGAAAACCTTCACTGATAAATTCAGTAGCTGTGGGTTCGATCCAAAAGCGTTTCTTCCCTGTTACGGGCTTGCCGAGGCAACGCTGGCCGTGACTTTTGCGGAGCTCGAGCAGGGCTGCCGGAGCATTACGGTGGACACCCGTACCCTGAGTGAAAAAGGCATTGCGCTGCGCATTGAATCCGAAGAGCGCAAGTCCAGTGAATTTGTCAACTGCGGCCGTCCCATGCCCGACCATGAGGTCCGGATTGCTGATAACAGCGGTAGCCCGTTAGCGGATCTGCGGGTTGGCCGGGTGTTAACCCGGGGACCAAACCTTATGCAGGGCTATCTCGATGATTCTGAAGTCAGCCGCGATGTGTTCGAGGAAGGGCACTGGCTGGATACCGGCGACCAGGGTTTTATGCATGAAGGTGATTTGTTCATAACCGGTCGCAGAACCGACGTCATCATTATCAATGGGCGTAATATTCGTGCCCAGGATATTGAAGAATTGACCGAGTACGAACCTGCGGTCAATTCCCGGGAAGCATCGGCCTTCGGCGTGGACGACGCGGACGGATCCACCATGATCATTCTGGTGGTTGAATCCCGAATCACGCCGGATGCGGAGGATCGCCAATCCGTGATCAATCGCTTGCAACAGGCCGTGTACAAAACCTTCGGCGTGCATTGTTTTGTTGAGCTGGTACCGCCTCACACCTTGCCGCGTACATCGTCCGGAAAACTGTCCAGGACTGCCGCCAGGACCGGCTTTCTGGAAAGGCACGGCCCGGAAACCTTCTCATCCAGAAATATCGTACGATCAATCGACAACTGATCCACGCGCCATGCCCGGGCCAATAGCACTGACAGGCGCTACGGGCTTCATTGGCTCCCGGCTGCTGGCGTCACTCAACAATAAACGTTTCAAGGTCAGGGCACTGACGCGTACGCCGCGGCAGGACAATGAGTTAACACAATGGATCACGGGGGATGTGCAGGACCGGGAGGCACTGCAGGCACTGGTTCGCGATGCATCGGCTGTCATCCACTGTGCGGGCATTGTCCGGGGATTCTCGGAAAAGCAGTTCATCCACGCCAATGTTGACGGCACGGCTAACCTGCTTAACGCCTGTTCGAGTGCGGTCCCGTCTGTACGATTCCTGTTGATCTCATCGCTGGCTGCCCGGGAACCCCACCTGTCCTGGTATGCCCGCAGTAAACGCCTTGCCGAAGAGAAAGTGCAGCAGCACCCGGGGACCCTGGCGTGGACGATTTTCCGCCCGACAGCGGTCTATGGTCCCGGCGACAGGGAAATGAAACCACTGTTCCGGGCGACACGTCTGGGTGTTTTACCCATGATCGGTCCTCCCGGCAACAGATTCAGCCTGCTCTTTGTTGATGATCTGGTTGCCGCCATTATGCACTGGGTTGCGGCTGCAGAACCGGTTACCGGCGTTTTCGAACTGGATGACGGCACCCGTGGCGGTTATGATTTCTCCGCCATAGCCCGGATCGCCGGTCAGGTCTGGCAACGACCGGTGAGGACAATACCCGTACCTTCGGGGCTCGTCAGTGCACTGGCCCGGATCAACCTGGCGCTGGCCGGGTTATTTCGCTATGCGCCCATGTTGACACCGGGCAAGACACGGGAGATATTCCATCCCGACTGGCGATGCGATAATGCGCCATTAGAAAAGGCTCTGCCTGCATGGCGTCCATCCGTAACCCTCGCAGAGGGTTTGCCGCTTTCTGTATAACCGAACCGGCGGTTTTCCCCGCAATCAGGAATTCGTACCAAGATGGCTCATACTTACGATCAGATATTTCAAACGCTGCAGGGTATCCTGGAGAAAGTCAGTGTTCGCGGCACCGTGATTACCCCGGAAACCGGTCTCACCGATCAACTGAAAATGGATTCCATGAAGGTGCTGGATATCATCATGGAAATAGAAGACGAACTGGATATCTCCGTGCCCATGAATAACCTGGTTGATGTCAACACCGTGGGTGAACTCGCGCAATTACTGTTTGAACTCGACACATCAAAATCATGAATCTGCTTGAAGAGTTTGCCGCCAGGCATGCACATAAAAAGTTACTGCTGCCTGAAGACGTGCAGATATTCGGTGCGCAGATTGAAAAACTCTATTCGTCCACGGAAGCAAAAATCGGTGATCGCAGGATCACCCTGTTCGGCACCAACAATTACCTGGGTTTAACCTTCGCGCCGCAATGTCTCGAAGCCGCACACCGGGCCATTGACGAGGAGGGCACCGGCACCACTGGTTCGCGCCTGGCCAACGGCAGCTATTCCAATCATTACCTGCTGGAAAAAGAGTTCGCGGATTTCTACCGGTGCGAACACTGCATTATTTTCTCCACCGGATACCAGGCTAATCTAGGACTGATCTCGGGTCTGATAGACAGCAAGGATGTCATACTGCTCGATGCTCATTGCCACGCCAGCATCTATGACGGTTGCAGTATGACCGGCGCGGATGTGATCCGCTTCCGACATAACGATACCGTGAACATGGAAAAGCGTCTGCAACGCCTGGGGGATCGCGCCCAATCGACCCTGATCATTGTCGAGGGCATCTACAGCATGCTCGGCGATACGGCGCCGTTGCAGGAAATTGTCCGCCTGAAACAGAAATACGGCGCCACGCTGCTGGTCGATGAAGCGCATTCCCTCGGGGTGCTCGGTGAAACCGGACAGGGCCTGGTGGAACAGGCCGGTGTGCTGGACCAGGTCGATTTCATTACCGGTACCTTCAGTAAAAGCCTCGGCAATATCGGCGGTTATTGTGTCAGCAACCATCCGCAACTCGATATGATCCGCTACGTCAGCCGGCCCTATATTTTTACCGCCTCCTCATCGCCGGCCACCATTGCCGCTACGCGCGCTGCACTGGTTTTGCTGCGGGAAGGGCAGGCGCTGCGAAAAACACTGTGGCAACACAGCCGCTTTCTCTATTCGAAACTCGACGAACTCGGCTATACGCTGGGCCCGGAACCCGGTCCGGTCATTGCTGTTGTTCTTGATTCGCACACACTGGCAATCGACCTGTGGCGGCGGTTGCTGGATAACGGCATTTATACCAACCTGGTATTGCCGCCGGCCACGCCGGATGACAAGTCGCTGATCCGCTGCAGTATCAGCGCTGCACACACGACGGAACAGCTTGAACATATCGCCGATGTCTTCTCTCAGTTACGCAAGTATGTAACCGACGCATAAATACATGCGCACGCTGCTGACATATATAACGGCATTCCCCGGGCGCAGCGTGGTTATCCTCATCGCCTTGCTGGTGGCAGGGCTGGCCGAAGGGTTGAGCCTGACCACCCTGTTACCATTACTGTCAACCGCCATCGAGGGCAGCGGGGATTCCGGTATCAGTCATTTTATTATTACCCGCCTTCAAAATGCCGGGATAGAACCGACCGTAGGTGTGATGCTGGTGATTATCGTCGGTGGCATGGTCGTGAAAAGTATTATCCTGTTGCTGTCCAATCGTGAAGTCGGCAATACCGTGGCCCATGTCGCAACAGCGCTGCGCCTGGAACTGCTGGATGCGCTGCTCGCCAGCCGCTGGCAGTATTACCTGCAGAAAAAGAGTGGTGCCCTGGTCAATTCCGTTGCCACCGAGGCCTACCGCGCCGCCAACGGATTCGAATACGGCGCCAACGTGGTGGCCCTGTCCATCCAGGTTCTGGTTTACAGCATCGTCGCCCTCTCGGTTTCATGGAAAGCCACCCTGGTTTCTCTTTTGATCGGTTTGTTGCTGTTGTCGGTTCTGCACCGGCTGGTGAAATCGGCGCGCCGCGCCGGGACACAGCAAACCCGCCTGCTGAAGCAATTGTTATCCTATCTCAACGATGTCCTCGGTTCGGTCAAACCGCTCAAGGCCATGGCCAGGGAAAATGTTGCCGACGTGATTCTTCGCGAACATACCCGGGAACTGGAACAGTCCCTGCGCCGGGAAGTGATGAGCCGGGAAGCGCTGGTCGCGCTGCAGGAACCGATCATTGCCACCCTGGCGGCCATCGGTTTGTACATGGCGCTGGTCATGTGGGATCTGTCACTGCCGGCCGTTATGGTGCTGGTGTTTCTACTGGTGCGTATCCTCAGCCTGTTGAATAAAACACAGCGACGCTACCAGTTGCTGACAACCCAGGAAAGCGCCTACTGGGCCTTGCGTACGGCGGCCGAGGAGGCGCGTGCCGCCTCCGAGAAAACCTGGGGTACGACCAGGCCCGTGCTTGAGCATGAAATCCGTTTTGAACATGTCGGTTTTGAATACGGCAACAAGGCGGTCTTCGAGGATTTGAACATGGTCATTCCCGTCAACACGATGACCGTGATCATGGGCCCCTCCGGAATCGGCAAGAGCACCCTGCTGGATCTGATCTGCGGCATCCATGTGGCCGACAAGGGAAACATCCTGATCGATGGCAAACCCTTATATGAACACGACATGCGCTCCTGGCGCCGTCTCATCGGTTATGTTCCCCAGGAAAGTATTCTCCTGCATGACAGCGTCCTGAATAACATCATCGTCGGCGAACCGGAACTGGGGATGGACGATGCGCTGAGAGCGCTGGAACAAACCGGGGCCAGGGCGTTTGTGGAAGCGCTGCCCGAAGGCATGGATACGGTAGTCGGGGAACGGGGCGGACAATTGTCCGGCGGACAACGCCAACGCATCGCCATTGCCAGGGCGCTGGCGCACCAGCCGCGCTTGTTGATCTTCGACGAACCAACCAGCGCACTGGATCCCGAGAACGTAAAAATCATCTGCGATACCATGCGAACACTATCCAGACAGCTCACTGTCATCGTGGTGTCTCATCAACGCGAACTCATCGAGGCCGCGGACCGGGTCTATGTCTTTTCCGACAACGGTTTCGGGCTTGCCTCGCAGGACACTGACGGCGCCTTCAGCAGCGCCTCACAGTAACAGATACAACGGGTTGATGGTCAATGCGCTGAAGCCTGCTACCCAGCGCATTGACGGTGTGAATTTTCATGATCTCATGCGTCTAATAAATATGTTTTTTACGGCAGAACAGTTGATCTGCCTGGAATCCGGCTATGATGAGTATCTGCAATAACAGCACTGTGCGATGCATTGCCGCGGCGGCTATGCTGTGTCTCGCCACGGCCGCCCCAGCTGTGGAAATGGAGAAAGTCGGTGGTGGTTCAGCGAGAATGGCGGATCTGGTGGGTCAGGGCCGCTGGGTGGTGGTCAATGTCTGGAGCCCCAGTTGCACATTCTGTGTACAGGAACTGCCACACATTCTTGAATTTCACCGCAAACACCGGGAAAGCATCGACGTCTTCGGGATCACGGTGGATTTCCCCAGTTTCGGCTATGGCAGGATCGAGATTATCGAGCGCTTCCTGCAGCGACATCCCATCGACTACCCACTGTACCTGGCTGACCATGAAATGGCCTCTGCGGCTATCGGTAGTTATCTTCGCGCCATTCCCATGATCGTGATATTTCACCCGGATGGACGCGTGCTGGGCCGCTGGCCGGGGGAAATCAACATCCCGGAACTGGAGAATTTCATAGAAAATTACGATCGCTACGGCACCGAGGAGTGGGGCCTGGGTTCGTAAACGCTACTTGCTATTGCCTCACCCGCCGCAGGAACTGAAGTAATTGAAATAACGGCTAATTAATGATTAAAAAGTGCCGTCAAATAGGCTAAGATAGCGCGCCCTGCGGCACTCAAACCCCGACAACGGGGTTTATTATTGCCCGGGGTTTTTTAGCTCGTGAATGATTTCCACCCAATGGCTGGGTGGCAGAGTGGTTATGCAGCGGCCTGCAAAGCCGTGGACGCCGGTTCGATTCCGACCCCAGCCTCCATTTTCCGATCACCGCGCCGGCTTGTCCGCGGGCAGTTCCTCGCGGTAATCCTTCCTGTGTTTCTCCTTGCGGCGCTTGTCCTCGTGCGGGCCGGATTTACGCAGCACGTCGGGCGGTTTGGGAGCATGTTTTTTTGGCAGTTCTCTGGATTTGCTCATGGTGGTCTGATTTAAAGTGTGTAATGAAGAAATGCTGTCTGACCGGGTGAATTTTGATAGCATTTGCCGCTGTTTTCCATTGCCCGGGTGGTGGAATTGGTAGACACAAGGGACTTAAAATCCCTCGGAGGCAACTCCGTGCCGGTTCAAGTCCGGCCCCGGGCACCACATAACATAACAAATATCGAAAGCCTGGCTAAAAAGCAGACCTGTCTTGACTGTATTGACCTTCTTCCCGGTACATTCCGTAACCGGTTATAAACGTCCCGGCACATGCCTGTGCCGCTGTTCATACACCGGGACGACCTGATGGATCTACTCAATGCATTGCTGCTGGGCATCGTCCAGGGCATTACCGAATTTCTGCCCATTTCCAGTTCCGCGCACCTGATCCTGATGCCTGTATTCGCCGGCTGGATCGACCAGGGCGTGGCTTTCGATCTGGCGGTTCATGCGGGCACCTTGCTGGCCGTGCTGGTTTATTTTCGCAAGGATGTGCGTGAGCTTGTATGCGATGGTATGCATTCCATGCAACGCGGCCATATCGTGGGGCGGGGCGGGCTGGCGCTCTATCTGCTTATTGCGACGCTGCCTGCCGCGATTACGGGATTTTTATTACTGGATTTGATCGAAACGCTGTTACGCTCAGTGGTGATCATTTTTACAACCACGATCATTTTCGGGCTCGCCCTGGGCTGGGCGGATTACCGTCCGAACAGCGGCCGGCAACTCGGGGACCTGAACTGGAAGGATGCCGTGTTCATCGGCATCGCCCAGGCCATATCGCTGATTCCGGGGACGTCCCGTTCCGGGGCCACCATTACCGCGGGTTTACTGCTCGGACTGGACCGGGTGTCTGCCTCGCGGTTTTCCTTTCTTCTGGCCATACCGATCACGGCGCTGGCCGCCGGCGCCAAGCTGCTGGAAGTCGCCGGCAGTGATGAGATTGTCGACTGGAACGCCTTCCTGGTCGGCGGTGTTACGTCATTCGCCGTGGCCGTTACCGCCATTCATTATTTTCTGAAATGGCTCAATCGCTTCGGCATGTGGCCTTATGTGATTTACCGCATGGTGCTGGCGTCGGTGATCTATCTGTTATTGATTCGTTAAGGTGAGATGATGGGACTGGCTGTTCTGGCTATCGTTGTAGGGTTTATCCTGCTGGTGTGGAGTGCGGACCGGTTTGTGGACGGAGCGGCGGCATCCGCCCGGCATATCGGGATGTCTCCTCTGATCATCGGTATGGTGGTGGTGGGTTTCGGCACCTCGGCGCCGGAAATGGTGGTCTCCGCCATTGCGGCGCTGGATGGTAATCCGGGCCTGGCCCTGGGTAACGCGCTCGGCTCGAATATCGTCAACACCGCATTGATTCTTGGTATCACCGCGCTGATTGCACCACTGGTCGTGCACTCGAGGATCATTCGCAGGGAGTTGCCGCTGCTGGTCATCATCGGGTTGCTGGCCGGTGCATTGATGTGGGATGACGCATTGACGCGAATGGAGGCCGGAATATTGCTGTGTGGATTTTTCGTCCTGATAGGCTGGACCGTGTTCGCCGCGGCCAGGGAGAAAAACGACACCCTTGAAAGTGAAATTGAAAAAGAGCTGCAAACTCACTCCATGTCGCCCGGGAGGGCCGCTTTCTGGTTGATCGTGGGCCTGCTGCTGTTGATCCTCAGTTCCCGCATACTGGTTTGGGGCGCTGTCACGATCGCCCATGCGCTCGGCGTCAGTGATCTGATCATTGGGCTCACCATTGTGGCGCTGGGGACCTCGTTACCGGAACTGGCGGCTTCGGTGATTGCCGCCCGCAAGGGTGAACACGATATCGCCCTCGGTAATATCGTCGGTTCGAACATGTTCAATCTGCTGGCCGTGATCGGCATCGCCGGCATCATCGCGCCCATGCCCCTGATCGATGCCGCGGTGCTGACCCGTGACTGGCCTACCATGGTGGGCCTGAGCGTGGCGCTGTTCGTCATGGCGTATGGATTTGGCGGCGAGGGTAAAATCACCCGTCTGGAAGGAAGCGTGTTACTGCTGGCCTTCGTTGCCTACAACAGCTACCTGGTGTTCTCGGTTTTACAGGGCATTGCTGTTTGAGATAGCCCACTATTGCTTACCGCCATGGAGGCGAAGAGGGGAGAGCGGCTCGTAGCGGTTAATTACAGGGAATCCTGATGCCGGTTCGGAATCGAAACAGATGATGCACGGCCCGGAGAAATATCTGCCATGAGAACCTGCTTATTCACCCGTTGTCTGGTTTTATCAGTCATCCTCTCATCGTTGCCGGCACTGGCGGCCACACCGCGCGTGGACAAGCGCATCAGCAATGTCTTCATGCAGAGTTTCAGGAATGAAGGATTCAGTTATATCGTTGATCCTTATGCACAATTATGTTTCATCATCACCCAGAACGGAGGCGTAAGCGAAATTGATTGCCAGGCATTGAAACGCCGCAGCGAATGGCAGCCGGTCATCTACTGGGTTGAAACGGATGAAAAAAAATGAGACTTCCCTGTCTCTAGCGTTTTGCTGATGAATATCTCGTTGCTTGGTACAACGAGGAGGAGAACTATTTCACTATCGAATTAATACAAAGCTCTATCTAATTAATTGGTTACCATTGACTCATAAGATAGTACATGAATTGTAAAATATCAAGAATATTTTTTATCTATTTGATATTTATAGAATTATTAATAACTTATCAAGTCACACACAAGGGTAAGAATACCGGGAGTCGATGCGTCCCATAACAAGGTAGCGCGGAAACGGAGACCATCATGATGCATTTACGCATGGCGGCGGCCTTGCTGGCCGTACTGATACCTCTTCCGGTGCTGGCAGGATCCCAGGTCTTTTCCAGTGCCGTGGAGCAGACCGGTTTGCTGGAACTCTATACTTCGGAAGGCTGCAGCAGTTGCCCGCCGGCGGACAGGTGGCTCAGTTCCCTGAAAACGAGTCCCGTCCTATGGAAAGAATTCATTCCCGTGGCATTTCATGTCGATTACTGGGACTACATCGGCTGGCAAGATCGCTTCGCCAGCCCGGAGTTCAGCGAACGCCAGCGCCGCTTTGCCCGGCAGCAGTCGTTGCGAACGGTGTATACACCGGGTTTTGTCTATAACGGCCGGGAATGGCGCAACTGGTTTGCCAAACGCTTTTTTGATTTTCCGCAAGGATCACGTCCGGGTGTATTGACCGTGACGACCATGGACGGGGAAGCCCGACTGAATTTCAGACCGTCCGGCAGCGTCAATTCCACACTTTTTTATACCGTGGCACTGCTCGGTTTTGATCTGCAAACTCATATCAAGGCCGGTGAGAACGCCGGCCGCAGCCTGCAACACGACTTCGTGGTTCTGGATATCCGCAGCGGATCATTGCAGCCGGGGGAAGAGGGCTACTCCGCCTCGACACAGATTCCGCACAGCGATGTCGTGGCACCACGCTACGCCATCGTCGTCTGGATCCACCAGGGCGATGACATTAGCCCGATCCAGGCGACGGGGGGGTATCGGGAATAGCTATTAGCCATTAGTACGAAGGTTCGACCTGGAACTTTGAACTTTGAACCCTGAAAGGTATGCTGTCAGTCAATTATTGATTGAATGGAATGCACGCGATTGGTGACAGACAACCCTGAGCCCGATGCCAAGATCCAGGTTCGCAACCTGAGCCGGATCTTCGGTCCCCAACCGGAAGAGACCCTGATTCAACTGGAGCAGGGCCAATCGAAAGACAGCATTCTGGAAGCCACCGGTCATGTCGTTGGAGTCTACGATGCCTCGTTTGACGTCCGGCCGGGCGAGATTTTCATCATCATGGGCCTGTCCGGGTCCGGCAAATCCACGCTGGTGCGGATGCTCAATCGCTTGATCGAGCCGACGCGGGGAGATGTGTCGATCGAGGGCGCGGACATTCTCGGAATGTCACACAAAGAACTCATCGAGCTTCGCCGCCGCGACATCGCTATGGTGTTTCAGCATTTCGCCCTGATGCCGCACCTGACGAATTTCGAGAACGCGGCCTTCGGTCTGGATATCGCCGGCATTAAAGACCCTGAACGAAGCCGGCGGGTCGGGCAGGCCCTCGAGACGGTGGGCCTGAGTGCGTTCGCGGACAATTATCCCTACGAGCTTTCCGGTGGTATGCAGCAGCGCGTCGGGCTGGCACGCGCGTTGAGTCTCGAGCCCACCATCATGCTCATGGACGAGGCCTTCTCGGCGCTGGATCCGTTGATCCGTGCCGAGATGCAGGACGAGTTGGTAAAGATCCAGCGGGAAAGGGGGATAACCGTGGTGTTCATTTCTCACGATCTGCGTGAGGCGTTGCGGATCGGTGACCGCCTGGCCATCATGCAGGCGGGCGAGATCGTACAGATCGGCACGCCGCGGGATCTGATTCTAAAGCCGGCGAACAAGTATGTGCGCTCGTTTCTGGAAGAGGTAGACACCCGTCAGGTCCTGATCGCCGATGATCTGGCCGAGGCACCGGTAAGCCTCCCGGAGGCGGCGCCGGATCTGTCCGTGAGACAGGTGCTGGATATGCTGGAGGACAACAGCGCTCTGTCGCTGGTCATCCGCACCGGCGACGGCCGTTACCAGGGTACCGTTTCCCGCTATTCGCTCCTGGCAGCGCGGGAGGCCGGTCGGGAAGACCTGGCCGCGGCGTATCTCGACAACGTGACCGCCGTGACACCGAATCAAGGATTCTACAACATGGTGGACGCCGCCGCGGCGGCGGCTCCGTATCCATTGCCCGTCGTCGATCACGCCGGTTATTTGCAAGGCACGGTCAGTCAGTCCGCCATGCTCAGGACGTTGCAGACACGGGAAGAGGCGCCGTCATGACGGCCAGCTTTGACATCCCGGTCGATCGCTGGATGGAAGAGCTGGTCAACTGGTGCCTGGATAACCTGACGGCCCTGTTCGACGTCATTTCGCTGCTCGTCGGCGCCATGGTCAATAATTTTGAACGAGCCCTGTTGTCGGTGCCGGTATGGCTGATGATCTCTGTCGTGATCGTGGCCGCACTGTGGCGTGTAAGTTGGCGCTTTGCCGTGTTCTCACTGCTGTCACTCGGCCTCATCCTCGGCATGGACATGTGGACGGAAACCATATCCACCCTGGCCCTGATCCTCGCTGCCACGTTGATCAGTCTCGTGCTTGGTCTGCCACTCGGTATCCTGGCCGCGAAAAGCGACCTGGCCGAAAAGATCATCCGGCCGATCCTGGACCTGATGCAGACCCTGCCGCCGTTTGTCTATTTAATCCCGGCGGCGATGTTTTTCGGACTCGGCAAGGTCCCCGGCACGATGGCAACCATCATCTTCGCCATGCCGCCGTCGGTGCGCCTGACCAATCTCGGTATTCGCAGCGTCGACGTGGAACTGGTGGAAGCCGGTATCGCCTTTGGCTGCACACCGCGGCAGTTGTTGTTCAGGGTGCAACTGCCCATGGCCATGCCGTCCATCATGGCGGGCGTGAACCAGACCATCATGCTGGCGCTGTCCATGGTGGTGATCGCCGCGATGATCGGCGCAGGCGGACTCGGCAACGAGGTGCTCGCCGGTATTCAACGCCTGGATATCGGGCGCGGCTTTGAGGGCGGTTTCGCCGTCGTGATTCTGGCCATCATCCTGGATCGCCTGTCCCAGAGTTTCGGCCGGCAGGAACCGCAACAGACCTGGTTGCGCCGCTGGTGGAACACGCTGCTGCATTCAACTCGCTACGAACAAGACAATCCGTAATGAGCGGGTTCGTGCCCCGGCGTCTTTTGCGTTTACTTACCCTGGTGCTGGTGTTGTTGGCGTTGATCACGCCCGGCCGGTCGACGGCGGCCACGGTCAACATCGGCTGGACCGCCTGGTCGGACGCGGAGTTCGTCACCAAGCTGGTGCGCAGGCTCATCGAGACGAGGCTGGGACATACGGTCGAACTGATCCTGCTGGACATCGCACTGCAATACCAGGGTGTGGCCAACGGCGATCTGGACCTGATGCTGATGGCGTGGTTACCGGACACGCACGCCGATTACTGGGAACGGTACGGCCAGCGGCTCGTAGATGCCGGTGTGCTGTACGACGGGGCCCGGCTCGGCTGGGTGGTACCGGTGTACGTGCCCGAGGACGAACTCGGGGCGATCTCCGATCTGGTCAAGCCCAGGGTCGCCAATCGTCTGCACCGGCAGATCTACGGCATCGACCCGGGCGCCGGATTGATGCGCCTTTCCGAAAACGCGATGAAAACCTATGGACTGGAACAGTACACCCTGATCGCATCGTCGGGTGCCGCCATGACCGCCATGGTGGAACGCAGTTGGCGGCGCCAGCGCTGGATCGTTGCAACCGCCTGGCGGCCGCACTGGATGTTTCAAAAATGGGATCTGCGTTTTCTGCAAGATCCCGAACAGGCACTGGGCGGGAGAGAACGGATACACGCCATGGTCCGGCGCGGTCTGCACCGGGACAGGCCGGATGTAGTCGAGTTTCTCGGCCGGATATCGATCGAGATCGAAGAACTCGAAGCGATGATGGCATTGGCGCGTGATAGCGACTATGAAACCGCCGTGACCGAATATATCAACAAACATCCGGAACAAATTGACTACTGGCTTGAAGGTACTGGTTCAGGGTTCCAGGTTCGGGGTTCAAGGTTGAATCCTGAACCCTGAACTTCGAACGTTGAACGTTTGTTTTTAATCAAACAACCCCTTCAACAGCTTGCCGGCACCCTCTGTCACACCCTGTACCGCTTCCTTTGCAGTATCCACGGTGCTTTCCACGGCGGATTTTTTCTTTTCCGGTTGTTCCGAGCCGGCAGATTGTGCCGGCGCCTCGCCCAGCGCTGTGGCACAGGGGTTTTCATCGGCGGTGGATTTTTGAAACAGTCCCTGGGCGAGAACCGAGAGTCCGCCCGTAGCCACGGCAGCACCCGCGGAGAGACCCGCACGCAGGGCGCCCTCGGCGCCAATGCCGGCGGAGGGCTCAACCAGAGTGCCGGTGATCTGCACGGCATTGACCAGTGAGCCTATATTGACACCCAGGCCCTCGCGGGCCACGGGTTTTAAGGCCAGAGCCAGTTCCTCGGTTTTCAGATCGACTGCTCCGCTACCGACAATATTTATTCGTTGTGTTTGCATGGCAATACCCTTGTCCGTCGTCGCGATACCGTCTTTGACATCAAACCGGATCACGGCGCATTCCATTTCGGTAAATTGCTCCTTTTCCGACATGGGATTGAGCATGGTCAGGGCTGAAAATATGACATCCGCTCCGGCCAGATCCACCGTGTCATTGGCCATCCTGCCAGCGCCGGTCTTGATCAGTAGTTTGCCATTCATGCTGCCGGCGATCCGGCTGACGCTGCCGCCGTTACCTGCAAGACGGATATCGACGTCGGTTTTGCCGCCGGAGAGAAGATTTTTTTTCTGCATGACCGGTAACAGGCCGAGTTCCAGTTGTTTGATGCTAATGGTGTTATCAAGCCTGGCTGTCTTGCCGTCACTGGCATCCAGGGACAGGTTGATATTCACATCACCGCCCGCAACCTTCGCAGTCAGCGGATTCACCATGAGTTTGCCGTTATTAAGGACAAGGGCAAGATTGACGTTGTTTAATGTCAGGCTTTTCGTAATCAACGTATTGGCGTGCAGACCCAGATCCACATCCACGGTGTTGAGGCCTTCAAGCGGCAACGGCTCGTTGGAAAACATCCTGTCGTTCTTCTCTTCTTTTTCTTCTTTCTGAAAAGGGGAGAGATCCAGAGTATCCGCATTCAGATTCGCCTTGATGGCCGGGCGCTCACCGGCGAGAGATACCGACAATTCACCCGTGAGTTCGAATTGCTGCAAGCGGGCGATTAACTTGCTGACTGTGTAGCCGTTGGCCGTGTCGGCGAGATGTCCGCCGACCTTGATCGGACCGGCATCCGGCAATGTTGCACCGGCCACGTTATTCAGGTGGCTCAAGGCTTCCACGTCAAAGGTAAAATCCAGATCCAGCCCACGGGCATCCATGGGCTGACCGATTTGACCTTTGACGCTGGCATTTGCCTTGTCGATGGCGGTGACCATACTGACCGGCCAGGCGCGGTTGTTGGTCAGATCCTCCAGCGAACCGAGCGTGGCGTCGATGGATACCGGGCTATCATTCAATGATGCCTTGACCACCAGCTCCAGGGGATGAGCAAAGCCGGCGGAATTGGCCGTGATGGAACTGACTTTGAGATCGGTCATCTTGCCGGTCTGGCCGTCCTTGTAGGTGATAACCGCCTGTTCGATGCGCACTTCATTCACATTCAGCGAGGGCAGCGCCGTCGAAGCAGTTTCCGTGGAAGAGGGAGTCTCCTCATTGACATGGGTGACGAAATTCCAGTTACCCCGGCCCTGGCTATCGGTTTGTAAATGAATAACCGGTTCGATCAGGATCAGGCGATTGACCTGGATATTTTTCTTCAAAAGCGGCATGAGGGCGATTTTGGCCTCGAACCGGCTGACACGGATCATGGGGGTGTCACCAGCCCACGCGGCGTTGCCCAGGGTGACCCCTTCAACGGCAACTGTGGGAATCAGGGAAAAAGCCAGCTCGAGATCGCCATCAATTGAAAAATCACGTCCGGTTTTATCCTTAACTAATTGTATTACATCGGGTTTATAGTGATTTATATCTGTTGTGAAAATGATTGCCGCAAGGCTCGCAATGACGATTACGACCACACTAATCAGAATTTTCAGTATTTTTCCCATAGATGTAATACCGTGAATTCAATAGATTGTTCTTACTAATCATATAACAAACATTCCGGGAACGACGCCAGTTACGGCTACTACGGACGCGAATTTGTGACATTCATGTTAAATATTCTGCAAATGCGCCGTTATCAGGTAAATATCCATGAAATTTTCCCGTGCATTCCCTCTATGGAAAAACTGGTTAAAACAAGCCTTGAAGTCGGCATGATCCTTCCCTGGACTGTCTTTACCGAGGAAGGGGAGTTGCTCCTGAGTGAAGGTTCCACGATCAAGAATGAACGGGTGCTGGGTCTTTTGATCGGTCGCGGGGCCTGGTGTCATAACGACGAGATTGAAAAGCGGGCACGGGATAAACCTGTTGCGGATGAATCTGCCAGAGGGGTATCGGCATTCAGTCAACTTGAGATTTTCCGGGATAATTTACACCAGCTATTGCATGAAATTGTCAAATCACCCGGTGCCGGACAGAAAGCCACACTCAACGAACACGCCGGCGAATTGCAAAACCTGATCTGGAAATATTCCGATATGATTCTGGGCGCTCTGATCCTGGACAGGGAATCGAGTTACAGCAAATTGCATCCTATCCTGTCCTCGGCCGTCAGTGCCATGATCGCCCGCCGCTTGGACACGCCGCCTGAACTGGTACATAGCATCACCTGCGCCAATATGACTGCCAACCTGGGCATGCTCGATATAAAGGATGAACTGTCTGAACACGAAGGGGAATTAACTCCGGAGCATAAATTACGGATTCGCCGGCATCCCGAACGCAGTTACGAGATTCTGAAATCAATCGGTATCACTGATGATAAATGGCTGGAAATCGTCAGCAAACAACATGAAAAACTGGATGGTTCCGGTTATCCAGCCGGCATCAACTCCGATGCCATACCGGATTATGTGCGCATTTCCACAATTGCAGATGTTTATGCCGCCATGGTTCTGCCCAGACGCTACCGCGACGGCATCCACTGCCAACAGGCTATCAAGGCTATTTTCGCGGAGCGGGCAAACAGTCTGGATGAATCCCTGTGTACAATCTTCATCAAGGACATCGGCATATTTCCACCGGGCGTCTGGGTTGAGTTATCCAACGGTGAGAAAGGAATTGTTATCAAACGTGGATTGCGCAATGCCACCCAGCCCACAGTGAGTTGCCTGATGGACGGTTACGATAATGAATATGAGCGACCGAAAATCCGCAACCTGGCCGAAAACCAGAGTCCGGGTATTAAACGGATCTATAAACGGGAAGACGAACTGCCTTTCAGTTACGAAGACATCTGGGGTTTTGTCTAATCGAAATCCGCTATTGTCTCAGCCTTCACAGGCGGTACCCTGTTGTTCCGTGAATGCTGACACACTACCTACTGGCTGGTCTGGGAGGATTCCGTTACCGGCCGCGGTGCTTTCAAGCTGTTTGTTCAGTTCGTTCATCACCTCCGGCTCACATTCCTGGTTGTAGACCAGCCCGGAACCACCGGTACTGCCATGCACCACGCGCGCCCTGACAACAAACGTTCGCCGCAGGTGGGGCAGGTTGAAAGTGAAATGCAGCGCCAGTGTCTGGCCGCGATCAAGCTGTGCCGGTCCGTGCCCCAGAAACAGACCAATTCGATTGATGTTATGAATCCTGAAAGTGCCCAGATAGCGACCGAGACGATAAATATCCACATAATGGCTGGCGGCGCGTTCAACGGAAAAGGTCGAGCCGACCGATCTGAGCAGCGAGACAGCAGGGTACCGACCGATTTGTCCTGCGCCGGGTACTTACGTATTCATGAAATAAGCTGCATATCTATACACAGCCCTGGATTCTCTTGAATTATCGATTAATATAAAATTTAACATAATATACATTATGCGTAGTTATATATTCAGCCTTATAGTTACACATATCTAGAATAGTAATTAGATATCATTGTTATCTTACTGTATTTTAATACATTCTCTTTAACTCCATCCAAAATCCTGGACTTACAGAATGGTTTTATCCGGGATGAACGCTGGCGATCAACTTTGGGTACTGGAATCAAGCGGTTTTCGTCTTAACCCTATTTCCTGGTTGTGTGCGGAAAAACCAGTTGCAGGGATATCAGGGAACAAACCGACTATTATTGATAAAAATAGCAGTTCAATAACAACCCCGGGCCAGACCCGGGAGGCAACCCGACATGCCGGTAGATGTAAATGCGTTATGCGTGACCTTCCTGTTGTTTTTGAACCAGCAGGGGGTGTATGAGAATCTGGACACGTGCCCGCCTGTTCGTGTCATTGACGTCAGCAGCCTGCAGGAGTTGGCGTGTGGCGGCAGTGATTGTCCCGCGAAGGCCTTTTACAATCTCGATGACAAAACCATCTATTTATCCAACGAACTGGATCTGGAAAACGCGGTGCATAAAAGCATCCTGCTTCATGAACTGGTGCACTATGCCCAGGACGTCACGGGTAAGTGGATTCATCATGACGTGTCCGAGTGCCGTTCATATCTGATGCGGGAGTTGGCCGCTTTCAAGGTGCAGGAAAGGTATTTGCTGGATAACAATATCCAGCATCCCGTAGGTCGGCAGTTGTTGATGTATCGGTGCTGAAGTGCCGACTGGATGCCGCTTAATCAAAGCGATGATACGAACCCTGGTCACCATAGTGTTTATCAGCCTGGGCCTGTGGTCATCGCCGGTCCTGGCCGAAATCTATCAATGTCAGCACAGCAGTGGTCTGGTGGAGTTTAGCGATGAGCCCTGCCGCGACACTGCCGGTTCGCGGATCATCGATATTGGAGGTCGGCTGACCGATGGTGGCCCGGGGCTCCGGCCTTACGAGCTGGAACGATTACGACAACTGGACAGGGATCTGATGTTGGAAAAACTGGCACGACTTGAGGCACGGGCGGGTCCGGGTGGATATGATGAAGTGCAATGTCGCGGCGCCCTGCTTTACCTTGACGACCTCGGTTACCGGTATGCCAGCGGTTATGCCTCACGCGGCAGCCGTTTTCTGCGCGAATTATGGAATTCACAGATCGACAAGCGCGATCGTTATTGCCCATAGACCGACTATCATTACGACCGGATTTCGTCGGTTGACACTGTGTCCAGGTTGCATCCCGGGCGGCCTGATGTTGTCATGGTTCTCCCGAAAACAACAACATGTCGCTTCCCATGAATCTGGACCACGAATTCCCCCAGGATGAAAACCTGCTGTATCTGAACCATGCCGCCGTATCGCCCTGGCCCCGGCGAACGGCCACCGCGGTTACCGAATTTGCCCTGGAAAATGTTTTCCAGGGCGCCCGGCATTATCCGCGCTGGATGGAAATAGAACAGCAGTTACGCGAACAGTTACGGACGCTCATCAATGCACCGGATACGCAGTCGATTGCCCTGTTGAAAAATACCTCCGAGGCGCTGTCGGTGGTGGCCGGGGGAATGCCATGGCAACCGCGCGACAACGTGGTGAGTTCGAACCAGGAGTTTCCTTCCAATCGCATCCCCTGGCAGGCCCAACAAAAGCATGGCGTTGAATTTCGTGAAGTGATACTCAACGGTCAGGATCCGGAACAGGCGTTGATGGACGCCTGCGACCACCGGACCCGGGTACTGACCGTCAGTTCGGTGCAGTACGGTTCAGGTTTAAGGCTGGATCTGGAACGATTGGGTGAATTCTGCCGATCACACGACATCCGCTTCTGCATCGACGCCATACAGAGTATCGGCGCCCAGCCGCTTGATGTGCAGTCCTGTCAGGCAGATTTCGTCATGGCGGATGCCCACAAGTGGATGCTGGGCCCGGAAGGCATTGCCCTCTTCTACTGTCGCAGTGAATTACTGGAAACCCTGGAGTTGCACCAGTACGGCTGGCACATGGTGGCAAACGCCGGCAATTACGATGCGAAGGAATGGACACCGGCACCTGACGCCAGGCGTTTTGAATGCGGCAGTCCGAACATGATCGGAATTCATGCGCTGTCGGCGAGTCTTTCCCTGCTGCTGGAAATCGGCATGCAGACGGTTGGTGACCTGATCGAAGATCGTATGCGTTATTTGATCAGTGAACTTGAGAAAATTAACAATCTGCATTTGTTAACGCCCGCTGATCCGGCAAGGCATGCGGGGATCATCAGCTTTCACATCGAGGGCGTGGATCATGCCGGGTTACACAAACACCTGATGCAGCAGCAGGTCATCTGCGCGCACCGTTTCGGCGGCATTCGCTTCTCACCGCACTGCTATACCGACATGGAGAAAATCGCCCGGGCGACAGCCATACTGAAATCGGCCCTGTAAGCGCCGCTTCCAGCGCGGGCAGATGCTACCTGAGACGATTCAGACCGCGAGTCTGAAGGCGTTATAGAAATTATCGGTTGTGGCATCGGCAATTTGTTCGTAGCTGATGCCTTTCAGTTCCGCGATGGATTCCGCCACGTAGCGTACATAGGCGGGCTGATTCTGCTTGCCACGGAACGGCACGGGCGCGAGGTACGGCGAATCGGTTTCCACCAGTATGCGGTCCAGCGGCACTTGCCTGGCGACTTGCTGCAGATCGGTAGCGTTTTTGAAGGTGACAATGCCGGAAAAGGAGATGTAAAAATCCAGATCCATGGCGCTGCAAGCGGTCGCCCAGTCGTCGACAAAGCAGTGCATGACACCGCCGATGCTGTCGGCGCCCTCTTCCCGGAGGATCCGGATGACATCCTCCCTGGCTTCCCGGGAATGAATGATCAGCGGTTTGCCGGACTCTCTGGCTGCCTGTATATGGGTGCGAAATCGCTCCCGTTGCCAGTCCAGATCGCCTTCGCTGCGAAAATAATCCAGTCCCGTTTCACCGATGGCGATCACTTTTTCATGCCCGGCCAGACGCATCAGTGTGGCAACATCCGGTTCAGTGCCGATCTGCGAATTCGGATGCAGTCCGACGCTGGCGTAAACCCGGTCACTGGCTTCAGCGGTGGCGATCACATCCGGCAGGCTGTCCAGATCCACTGACACGCACAACATGCGCTGCACGTCGTTTACTTCGGCATTACCCAGCACCTCCTCTAGCGTGAGATCCTTCAACATAGGGATATGACAGTGGGAGTCGACAAGCATGGCGACTAGCCACTAGCCACTAGCCACAAGTAAAAGATAAAAGATAAATTTATACACCTATAGTTTGTTGCTAGTGGCTTGTTTTTAACTTGTAGCTTGTAGCTTGTAGCTTGTGGCTTTCTTTTACAACGTGTGCGTTGGCCGGTCCGACTTCAACGCGCCGGCGAGCTGGTTTTCGATCTTGTTCCTGGTGGCGCCCTTGTCAAGTTCGCTGAACTGCACTCCGATGCCGCAGGTCTTGTTACCCTGTGCCCCTTTCGGTGTGATCCAGACCACCTTGCCGGCCACCGGCAGTTTTTCCTTGCTGTCCATCAGCGTCAGCAACATGAAGACCTCGTCACCGAGCTTGTACGGTTTGGCCGTGGGAATGAACAGGCCGCCGTTACGGATGAACGGCATGTAGGAAGCGTACAGCGCGCTTTTGTCGCGAATGGTGAGCGACAGGATACCTTGTCTGGGATCACGACCGCCGGGAACACTCACTGGCTAACTCCTCCGCTGGTTGCAACTGAGCGCCAGAGAAATACGAATTCCTCCAGCAGGGCTTGCTTGTTATAGGTCACCGTACTGCCCAGTTGTGCATTTATTCTCGCAAGTAACTGACAACAGGACACTATTTCCCGTAAGTCTAACCCATTTACGAGCGGACGCAAACGCCCGATAACGTCGCTACTACCGAATCCCGGCGGCTGTTCGGATAATTTCAGTTTGAGCATATCCATGAACAATCGCTGCAACCAGCGCACGGCAACACCGGTTTCCAGGCCGGCCCAACGACCGGCGACTGCGACCGGGTCGGCGTCGGAGCGGCCAAGATGCACCAGATCATCCACCAGTTGTTGGCGCTGCTCGATTTGCTTGCCCTCGACCATATCCAGCGCCGCCAGCGGCGCACCGGCGAGTTGCAGCAACTGTTCGGGATCCATTCCGCTATCATTGATCTGTTCACCGAGCCAGGTGGCTGCCGTGCTATCGCCCGCGAGGCCGAAAGCGATGCTTTGACAGCGGCTGCGTACGGTCACGGGCAGGCGTTGCGGATCATGACTGTTCAATATCAGCACCGAGGTGGCCGGAGGTTCTTCCAGTGTTTTCAACAGTGTGTTGGCCGCGTTTGTGTTCATGGCTTCGGCGGGTTCGATAATGGCTATCTTGTATTTGCCGTACTGGCTTTTCAGATGCATGAAATCGATGAGATCGCGAATTTGCTCGACTTTGATCTGCTTGCCGGGCTCTTCCGGTTCAATGAGTTCAAGATCCGGGTGATTACCACTGTCCACCAGTATGCAGGCTTTGCATGCGCCACAGGCCGGTGCAGCATCAGGCCGGTCGCACAACAACCGTGCCGCCAGCACCCGGGAAAACCGTGTCAGGCCGATACCGGCAGGTCCGTGTAATAACAATCCATGAGACAACCGGTCTGCTGTGATGGCCTGTGCAACCCGTTGCCACTGCGCCTGTTGCCAGGGATAGACGTTCATACAATCGCCCTCTTCTCAAGTACTGCGCGGATATTGTCCTGGATTTCAGCAAGATTCCGGTTGGCGTCGATTATTTCGAAACGTTGCGGCTCCGCAGCGGCCATATCCAGGTAAGTAGATCGTACAGCCTCGAAAAATTCCAGTTCCTCCGCTTCAAACCGATCCGACTCCCCTCTCCGGCCGACCCGTTCAAGACCGGTGGCTACCGGCAAATCCAGCAGCAGGGTCAGGTCCGGATTCAGATCCGGATGCACCCATTGCTGCAATGAGCGGATGCGCCCGGCAGCAATTCCGCGACCGCCACCCTGGTAGGCAAAACTGGAATCCGTAAACCGATCGGACAAGACAGTGATGCCGGCCTCGATATTCGGGCGGATGATTTCGTCCACGTGCTGGCAACGGGCGGCGAACATCAGTAACAGTTCAGTGTCATGCGAAATGGCGTGGTTGCCGGTGTGGGCGAGCAGGGTGCTGCGTATCGCCTCACCCAGCGCCGTGCCACCCGGTTCGCGAGTCTGGACGACGCGGTGGCCCCGTTGAATCAGCAGGCGGGCGATGTATTCCTGCTGCGTACTCTTGCCGGCGCCTTCGATGCCTTCCAGCGTAATAAAAAGACCGCGTTGTTGCCCTGACTGCGGCATCAGTGTTTCTTCAACTGGTACTTGTTCACGGCATTATTGTGTTCCCGCAATGTTGCTGAAAAATGATGAGTGCCGTCGCCCCGGGAGACAAAGTACAACGCATCGCCCGGTTCGGGATGCAATGCGGCGTGTATGGCCTCGCGTCCGGCCAGGGCGATGGGTGTCGGCGGCAGGCCGGCATGCACATAGGTATTATACGGCGATTCATGGGACAGATCCTTGCGCCGTATATTGCCGTCAAATTCATCACCCATGGCAAAAATCACGGTCGGATCCGTTTGCAGTTTCATGCCTTTTTGCAGGCGGCGGACGAACACCCCGGCGATACGGCCGCGTTCATCGGCCACGCCCGTTTCTTTCTCGATAATGGAGGCCATAATCAGGGCCTCGTAGGCGTTTTCATAGGGCAGATCGGGGGCGCGCTGCTGCCACTCCTCCTCCAGTACCTGTTGCAGCCGATCCCGGGCGCGCTGCAGAAATTGCAGGTCCGTGGTGCCGCGGGGGAAATGATAGGTATCGGGAAAGAACAGCCCTTCCGGTGACGAATACTCGAGCTTGAGAGCGTCGGCTACGGCTGCGGGAGACCAGTCGCCGATGGTCTGTGCCAGTGTCGTATTATTGCTTACCGCGTTTGCAACCTCGGAGAAATTCCAGCCCTCTATCAGCGTCAGCTCATGCTGGATGACCTTGCCTGTGATCAGTTGATCGAGCAATTGCTGCGGTGTAGTGCCCCGGGTAACGAGATACTCTCCGCTTTTGATGCGATGGGCCTTGCCATGCAGACGGGCTTCGAAAATAAGGTAGTTGGGATTGCTGATCCAGCCTTTTTCGGTCAACGCCAGGGCCAGGGCTGAAAGGTTGGTACCGGCTTCGACTACCAGAACTACATCGTCCTCGATGCTCATGGGTGTCTGTAGATACGCTTCCTTGTGCTCCCAGACCAGCCACAGCGCGGCGCAGGCCAGCAGAATAAAACCGAGTCCCGGTATGATGACACTCCGGATCACAGTGAGGCTATTTTCTGTTGTTTGATCAGTCCCTCTCGCAGTTGCGGACACAGGACCGGTGGATCATAGCTATGGTTTTGATAAGTTCGGACGTGACATAAGCCGAGGAGGCTGTTGCAGATAAATACTTCGCTGGCCTTTTCGATATCCTCCAGGCCGAGACGGGTCACGCGGCAATTGATTTCCAGTTCGGCGGCGATGTCCATAACCAGTTTGCGAACAATGCCGTGAATACCACAGCTATCAAGTGAGGGCGTCAGTAAAACCCCGTCCACAATCAGGAACAGGTTGCTCATGGTGCCCTCGATGATATCGCCGTCGTTATCGAGCATGAGACCTTCGAAAACACTGGAGTCACGCCACTCATTGCGGGCCAGCACCTGCTCAAGCCGGTTCAGATGCTTGATCCCCGCCAGCGCGGGGTTCTGCGACAAACGGGTTTTACACAATCCCAGAACGATACCTTGCTCATACATATCGGGATCGTATTCGGGCCACTCATGCAGGGAAATGATACGGGACGGAACGGTATCATCGATTGCCGGCGGACGGTACCCGCGTCCACCCCGTCCCCGTGTCAGCACGATTTTCATGACCGCCCGTTGATCGGGACTGATCAACGAATCGACTTCATTGAGGATCTGCGCTGTATCCGGGTCGGGAAAACCGAGCGCCCTGGCTCCGGCTTGAAGACGCAACAGGTGTTCTTCAAGGGCCAGAGCTGCGCCGTTCTCTACAGCGACGGTTTCGAATACACCATCACCGTAGTGTAATCCACGGTCGCTTGTATGAATGCTGTCAGAAGGCCGGCCGTTGACCAGGATCATGGAGAGTGAGATGTGAAACGAGAACCGTGTACGGGAGAACGAAAACGAAGCTGGAATAAATTGTTATTCATAATACTCACTTTCCACCAATCACCGTTCACCAATCACTATTCACACCTGTCTGAAAATGAGTGTGCCGTTGGTGCCGCCGAAGCCGAACGAGTTCGACAGGGCCGTCGTGATGCGCATGGGCCTGGCTTCAAGGGGCACGTAATCGAGATCACAGCCTGCACCCGGATTATCCAGGTTAATGGTCGGTGGTGCTACCTGGTCGCGAATGGCGAGGATGCAAATTATGGCTTCGACGCCACCGGCGGCGCCCAGTAAATGGCCAATCATGGATTTCGTTGAACTGATGGCCACCTTGCCGGCGTGGTCGCCAAAAACTGTTTTTACCGCGAGTGTTTCGGCGAGATCTCCGGCAGGAGTGGAAGTGCCATGAGCGTTGATGTAGTCGATTTCAGCAGTATTGATGGCGGCATTGTTGATTGCATTTTGCATGCAACGGGCGGCGCCATCACCATTAACCGAGGGCGCAGTCATATGATAAGCATCCCCACTCATACCATAACCGGTGACTTCGGCGTAAATACGTGCGCCTCGAGATCGGGCGTGTTCGTATTCCTCGAGCACGACAACCCCGGCGCCGTCACTGAGCACAAAACCGTCGCGGTCCCGGTCCCAGGGACGCGACGCCTGTTCGGGGGCGTCATTGCGCGTGGACAGCGCCTTGGCGTTGGCAAAACCGGCCAGTCCCGTGGGTGAGGTGGACATTTCCGCGCCTCCGGCCACCATGACGTCGGCATCACCGTATTCAATAATGCGGCTGGCATCCCCGATATTATGCGTCCCGGTCGTACAGGCAGTCACGATGGCGAAATTGGGGCCCTTGGCGCCATAGTGTATGGACAGGTGGCCGGATATCATATTGATGATATTACTGGGGACAAAGAAGGGCGATAATTTCCTCGGCCCGCCTTTCAGCAACTGCTCGGTACCCTTTTCTATTCCCGGCAAACCACCGATACCGGAGCCTACCGCAATGCCCACCCGGTGGGCATTGGATTCCGTGATCTCCAGGCCGGAATCGCGCACCGCCTGTATACCGGCCGCCATGCCGTAATGGATGAAGGGGTCCATCTTGCGTGCATCCTTTTTGCTGATGTATTCAGTCACATCGAAATCGCGTACGGAACCGCCGAAGCGAACGGGAAACTCACTGACATCGAAATGGGTCAGTGGTGCAATGCCGCTTTTTCCGGCCAGAATGTTTTTCCAGGTAGCTTCTACCGAGTTTCCGAGAGGGCTGACCATACCCAGTCCGGTGACGACAACACGACGCTTGCTCACAGCATGTTTCCTGTATTCAGAAAATAACAAAGGCCGCGTTGATAACGCGGCCTTGTAGTGGATTTACAAACCAGTAGCTATTCGAGATTGGCAGAAACATAGTCCACCGCCTGCTGTACGGTGGTAATTTTTTCTGCTTCTTCGTCAGGAATTTCAGTTTTGAACTCTTCTTCCAGTGCCATAACCAGTTCAACGGTATCGAGTGAGTCAGCGCCCAGGTCGTCCACAAATGATGATTCATTAGTGACCTCTTCATCTTTAACACCCAGTTGCTCAACCACTATTTTTTTTACTCGTTCTTCAACACTGCTCATAATAATTTTATCCTCCCGTGTCGGTACGCGACCGATTTGCGTGTGTAAGTTTAGTGAAATAGAAACATCTTGCAAGCGATGCTGTGCGTTGATGTTAATTAACTTTAATTACAATAAGATATAATCGATATTTAATGTAAATAATAGGTATCTCAGGCCATATACATTCCACCATTGACGTTGATGATTTCACCCGTGATATAGGCGGCATGTTCCGAAGCCAGAAACAATACCGTGCCGGCTATGTCCTGTGGATGACCCAGACGTGCCAGCGGAATTTGCGACAACAGGGTGGATTTCTGATCATCTTTCAGCGCATCGGTCATGTCTGTTTGTATGAATCCGGGGGCAACGGCATTAACAGTGATGTTGCGTGCGGCGACCTCCCTGGCCAGCGAACGGGTAAAGCCCACCATTCCTGCCTTTGCGGCCGAGTAATTGCATTGACCCGCATTCCCGGAAAGACCGACAACTGAAGTGATGTTGATCACCCTGCCCCAGCGAGCTTTCATCATGGCGCGCAGACACAGGCGGGTCAGCCTGAACACGGAACTCAGGTTGGTATTTATGACAGTATCCCATTCCTCGTCTTTCATGCGCATGAGCAGGTTATCACGGGTCACACCGGCATTGTTCACCAGGATAGCGGGATCCTGGCCGGCTGTTGCCAGTGCCTCACCGAGTGCATTGACCGAGTCCGGCTGTGATACATCCAGAACCAGGCCCTGACCCTGATATTGATGCTCTGACAAGACGGCAGTGAATGCCTCCGCCCCGCTTTCTGACGTGGCCGTACCGATCACATAGGCGCCCTGGGCGGCCAGTTCCAGGGCAATGGCCCGGCCGATACCCCGGCTGGCGCCGGTGACCAGGGCAGTTTTGTTCTCCAGAATCACGACTTCTCTTCCTCAACCGCAGCCCGGGCCTTATCAATATCGCCCGGTTCAGACATCGGCTGGCATAACAGGTTGCGGTCTATGCGTTTACAGAGTCCGCCCAGCACCTTGCCGGGACCGCATTCAAGTAGATGGGATACTCCGTCAGCAGTCAGTGCCCGCACACAGCGGGTCCATTGTACCGGTTCATATAACTGTTCGATCAAGGCTTGAAGAATTTCTTTCGGATCCTGTCGCGTCCGGGCATCCACGTTGTGTATTACCGGGATTACCGGAGTGCGGATATTGATATTTTCCAGCAGTTCGGCGAGTTGTTTCGCGGCCGGCCGCATCAAGGCACAATGAGAAGGTACACTCACGGGCAACTTCACCACGCGTTTGGCGCCTGCTGATTTGGCGCTGGTAACAGCCTTGTCCACAGCTTCGGCATGACCGGCGATGACCACCTGGCCGGGGGCGTTGAAGTTGGCGGGAGCAACAACAGTTTCGGCGGAAATGTCATTGCATATAGCCGTGATTCGGTCATCGTCAAGACCAAGAACCGCGGCCATACTGCCCTCACCCGGGGCCACGGCGTCCTGCATAAAACGGCCACGACTGGCTACCAGCCGAACCGCATCGCCGAAATCAAGGGCGCCGGCACAGACCAGGGCCGAGTATTCACCCAGGCTGTGGCCGGCGAATGCCGAGGGAGCGGAGTTGCCGCCGGCCTGCCATAAACGCCACAGCGCCACACTGGCGGAGAGCAGCGCCGGTTGCGTATTTTCTGTGCGATTCAGATGTTCTTCGGATTCCTGTGTCATTTGCCAGAGATCGAATCCCAGACGATCCGAGGCTTCCTGAAACGTTTCCCGGATGACCGGGCTGGATCCCGCCAGAGCATCGAGCATGCCGACGTACTGGGAACCCTGTCCCGGAAATACCATGGCGTATTTTGCAGTCATATTCCTGTTGTTTTCAGGCTCTAGTATTTGATGAGTGTCGAACCCCAGGTAAACCCGCCGCCGAAAGCCTCCAGCAGGAGGGTATCCCCGGGCTGTATGCGACCATCGCCAATAGCCACATCCAGTGCCAGCGGCACCGAGGCCGCCGAGGTATTGCCATGTTCAGCGATGGTAAGGATAACGCGGTCCATGGACATGTTCAGTTTTTTTGCCGTGGCTGTAATGATACGGGTATTGGCCTGGTGCGGCACCAGCCAGTCGATGGCCTCTTTTTCCAGGTTATTGTATGCCAGTGTCTCGTCAACGATACGGCCGAGCGTATTGACTGCGATCTTGAAGACTTCATTGCCCTGCATTTCAATATAGGCTTCCCTGGTCAGCCGCGTCGATTCCGTTGCAGCAATACCTGTAGGCACCTTGAGCAAATCCTGATAAGCACCATCCGCATGCAGGTGTGATGACAGTATGCCGGGCTCTTCACTGGTTTCCAGTACGACCGCACCGGCGCCGTCTCCGAACAGTACGCAGGTGCCGCGGTCCGACCAGTCGAGAATACGTGACAGCACTTCAGCGCCGACGACCAGCGCCGTGCGGGCACTGCCGCTGCGGATGAATTTATCGGCTATATCGAGTGCATAAATAAAACCGGTACATACGGCCTGGACATCGAACGCGGGACAGCCGTGTATATCCAGTCGTTGTTGCAGCAGGCAGGCCGTGCTGGGAAAGACCAGGTCCGGCGTGGTGGTGGCCACTATGATCAGATCAATGTCGGCCGGTTCGATACCGGCGGCCTCGATGGCGGCACGGGCCGCAAAGTGGGCAAGGTCTACCGTGGTTTGATCATCACCGGCAATATGGCGCTCGCAAATTCCTGTGCGTGAGCGAATCCATTCATCGGATGTATCGACGATTTTTTCCAGATCCCGGTTCGTTAGCACCTTTTCAGGCAGGTAACTGCCCGTGCCGGTGATGCGTGAATACATCAGATTACCTGTCGCTCCGTTAACAGTTCTTCGAGCTTGTGGCTGATGCGTTCGGGGATGTTATGAGCAACCTCGGTGATGGCCTCGTTGATTGCCGTGGCAAAGGATACCCGGTCGGCGCTGCCGTGACTTTTGATGACGATGCCTTTCAATCCCAGCAGGCTGGCACCGTTATACTGCCGGGGGTCAATGCGGTGCTTCAAACTCCTGAGCACCGGCAGTGCAACCAGTCCGGCAATCCTGCCGTAGAGGCTTTTGCGAAACCCGGCTTCCACGTGATGACGGAACAACTGCGCCACGCCTTCACTGGCCTTGAGTGCAACATTCCCTGCAAAACCGTCACAAACGATGACGTCGATATTGCCGGTATAAATATCATTACCCTCGGCAAAACCGACGTAATTGAGGTGGCTGTTGGCCAGAATGGATGCTGCCTGCTTGACCTGGTCATTACCCTTGATTTCCTCTTCGCCGATATTCAGTAACGCCACGCTCGGTGATTCCACTTCATCCACCGCACTGGTCAGTTCACTGCCCATAACAGCAAACTGGAAGAGTTGTTCGGAACTGCTGTCCACATTGGCGCCCAGATCCAGTATCCGGCAATGGCCCTTGATTCGCGGCAATGCGGTACAGATTGCCGGCCGATCGATACAGGGAAGCATTTTCAGCAAGTAGCGCGCCGTGGCCATGAGGGCGCCGGTATTACCGGCGCTGACACAGGCCTGCGCCCTCCCCTGTTTGACCATCTCGATTGCCACGCGCATGGACGAATCCTTCTTGGTGCGCAACGCCTGGGAGGGGGATTCGTGCATCTCGACCACCTGCGATGCATGCTGGATCTCGATGCGGCTGCTGATCGTGGAGGCGAAACCGGACAGGTACTTTTCCAGCTCCGGTTCGATTCCGACCAGGATCAGATGCAGATCCCGGTGCCGTTTGAGGGCGCTCTCGGCTGCCGGGATGATCTCGCCGGGGCCATGATCTCCGCCCATGGCGTCAAGAGCTATGGTAATGTTCAATAGATTCTCACGTCGCTGTCAGTGCTGTGGCAGCACGATAGCGGTATCCCGGACGGAATTATTCGATTTCCTCGACCTGATCAGACTTGATGATCTGTTTACCCCGGTAATAGCCGTCGGCACTGATGTGGTGACGACGATGTGTCTCGCCGGAGGTGGCATCAATAGATAATGTCGGATTAGCGAGTGAATCATGGGCGCGGCGCATGTCGCGTCGCGAACGTGATTTTTTATTTTGTTGTACAGCCATTCAAGCTTACTCCTGCGTATGATCTTCAATATGTGTGTCGTTTATAGTTCGAGATTTTTCAATATGGAAAACGGATTTTTACCCCGGTTCCCCGCCAATGAATCCCGGGTCCCTGCATGGCATTGCTCATGTTCATGTCGCGGAGCAATAGGTAATGCCAGTAATATTTCTTCTTCAATCATCCTCGCCAGATCCAGATTTTCACCGTTGAACAAAAGCGGTTCACAATCCGCCGGTATGTCCCTGGCCGCCTCCTCGCTGGCGACAACGACCAGGCGGCTATGCGTATGTATCTCAATTGCCACAGGATTGAAACATCTCTGGCATTGCATGCTTAATGCTGTGCAGCACTCACTCTCGACAATATTGACACCGTCACTGTCCTGGAGAAAATCCAGCCGGAAATCGACATGACCATCAGGAGTCATCAACAAGGGTGCGAGGCGCTCCATTATGCCTGTCTCAAGGCTGCCCTCAAGTCTCGAGCCGGCTCTGGCGAGACGTATCGGATCGATGGTCTTGGGCAGGTCTGACAGCATCAGGCGGCAAAGTGTATCCAGTGCCACCCCCGGTGTCAAAAGAACTGTTAAAATTCTTTATAACACATTGACTTGGCGTATATTTACCGGTTTTAATCACCCCCCTTAACAACCCGGAGAAATCCTCATTACACAACCCGATCTGATCCTCGCGTCTTCATCGCCCTACCGGCGGGAATTATTGCAGCGGTTGCGGCTGGAATTTACCGCGATTTCCCCCGGCAGTGACGAACACTTTGAAACCGGTGAAAAAGCCGATGATATCGTCCGCCGACTGGCCACTGACAAGGCCATGGCGGTGGCCGCAATGCGCCCGGCCGCGGTTATTATCGGCTCGGACCAGGTGCTGACCTGCAACGATGAAGTGCTGGTGAAACCGGGTAATTTCATCAATGCCTGTGCGCAGTTGAGCACCTTGAGTGGCCGGACCGCCGTCTTCAGTACCGGATTGTGCGTCTACGATGGCCGGGCAGATGATGTGCAAACTGCTGTCGTTAAGTATTACGTCACCTTTCGTGATCTCCAGGACGAGGAAATAGAACGCTATCTGAATATTGAAAAACCGTTTGATTGTGCCGGCAGCTTCAAGTCCGAAGCTTCCGGCATCATGCTGACCCGGTCCATGCGTGGTGATGATCCCACTGCGCTGATAGGCCTGCCCTTGATAGAACTCTCGAACATGCTGCGCCGGCGTGGGTTCAGGCTACCGTAACTGCATGATGGTATGGGTATAGAAGGACTCCACCATGGCTGAACCGATACGGCGGGCGAATCGATCCAGGTAGTTTTCCCTGCGGGTAAAATCCACGATTTCCTCGGCGCCGATGACCTCGCGCGCCACCTGGCTGGAACTGGCCAGTTCATCCACCAGGCCGATATCCAGCGATTGTTCCCCCGTCCAGATGAGCCCGCTGAATATGTCTTCATCTTCCTTGAGCTTGTCACCCCGTCCCTCACGTACGATCCCGATAAATTGCTGGTGTATGTCTTCCAGGAGGCCGGATAAATGACTGACTTCCTCGGCTTTCACGGGTGAAAACGGGTCCAGCAGCCCCTTGTTTTCGCCCGCGGTGAGCAAGCGCCGCTCCACTCCGAGCTTATCGATAGCCTCGACAAAACCGAAACCGGCCATGACCACGCCGATGGAACCTACGATGCTGGCCTTGTCGGCAAAAATGCGATCCGCGGCCGCGGCGATGTAGTAGCCTCCGGAAGCACAGATGTCACTGATGACCGCATACACCGGAATTTCCGGGTGTTTTTTGCGCAGCCGTTTGATCTCGTCATTGACATATCCGGCCTGCACCGGGCTGCCGCCGGGGCTGTTGATGCGCAGAATGATCCCGGCCGTGTTGCTGTTCTTGTAGGCGGCCCTGAGGCCGGTCACGATGTTATCGGCACTGGCCTCGGCGTTTTCGGCGATGACACCGTTAATGTCTATGAGTGCCGTATGCTTTTCACCAATCCCACTCATTTGTGAGAGGTTATTACCCAGATAAATCGCGAAAAAACCGAGCAGATAAAGGGCGAACAACGAGTAAAAAAAGTTACGCCAGCGCCGCGTCTTGCGCAGTTCACTGACGGTTTCGCGGGCAATTTCCCGGACGATTTGCTCGTCACTACGATTGCTTTCCTGGGTCATATTTTATCTGCCTGATTTTTTCGTTGATGCTGTTTAATCGGCTCTGCCTCTTCATGTGCCAGTGTAACCAGGAAATTCTGCAACTCCGATGGTAACGGTGCTTCGATCACTACGGGCGCAATTTCACCGGGCAGGTGCAGTGACAGGCTGCTGGCATGCAGAAACATCCGCTTCAGACCGAGCCGTTTCATTTCACGATTATACTGTATTTCACCGTATTTATTGTCCATCGCCACCGGGTGGCCGGACTCAGCGGCATGTACGCGTATTTGATGAGTGCGTCCGGTTACAAGTTCCACCTCCATCAAGGTAGCGGAATTATAGTGTCGCACAACGGTAAACAGACTCGTTGCTGCTTTACCTGAATGGTCAACGCCGACCATGCGCTCACCGCCACGCAATGTGCCTTTCTTCAGGGGCAGGTTGACACTGAATTGATCATCAGCCCGGCCCTTGACCAGCGTGAGATATTTTTTTGTAGTATCACCCTGTCTGATCAGTTGATTAACCTGGCGCAGGGTATCCATGCGTTTGCACAGCAACAGACAGCCCGAAGTCATGCGATCCAGCCGGTGGGCCAGATGCAGGCCCTGATACGCCTTGCTGCCGGCGCGCAACGCTTCGATGATGCCATGCGTATCACGACTGCCGCCATGCACACTGATGCCAGCGGGCTTGTTAATGGCAAGGATCAGGTCATTCTCGAAAATGATGCTGGCCATGACCCGGCGGACCAGGTGGTCCGGCGGTGCATCCATGTTCGACGGCTGTTCATACAGCGGCGGAATGCGGAGAACATCGCCTGTTTTCAACTTTCGATCCTGCCGGACCCGGCCGCCGTTCAACCGCACCTCTCCTTTTCTGAGCATGCGGTAGACCCGTGTTTTAGGCACCTGTTTCAGCCGGGCCATGAGAAAATTGTCGATTCTTCGTCCACTGTCTTCACTGCCCACTGTAAGGTACTGAACAGGCTTGTAATTATCATTCATTAGTCATTCACTATGCGGATATATGTCATTGTCGCAACACCGCAAAATTGGTATATTTGGACAGCTTGGCTGCCTGTACCGGACAATCTTGTTCTGACCGCTCCCCGGATTCTCTTGAAAGCGAACTGGCAAAGCGTGACAGATGCCGGAGTCTCGTATCTGTACTGTGATTTTAAGAAACCTCTGATTCAGCCAGAACGTTCTTGATTTCTTACGGTTAGTGGCAGCCCGACGAATTATACGCACACACCGGTATTACCAGAAAACAGCCGGTGGTGACAGGTGACAGGCCCAGGCCTGTTGGCATTAGTTTCGACACCCCCGCCGCAAGCAGCGTCCGGCACGATGACCTGCTTCTTAAACAGGCGTTGGAGTGTATAAGTCAAGGATTTTAAAATGAAAAGAATATTAATTAACGCAACTCAACCGGAGGAGTTGCGGGTAGCAATGGTCGATGGACAGAAGTTGTATGACCTGGATATCGAATCCACCAGTCGGCAGCAGAAAAAATCCAATATCTACAAGGGCCGCGTGGTCCGTATCGAACAAAGCCTCGAGGCGGCGTTCGTCAATTACGGCTCCGAACGGCATGGTTTCCTGCCGTTCAAGGAAATCGCCCACTCCCTGCTTCGTGACAAGCAAACCGGCGACAAGCGCGGCCGCATCAATGTCAAGGACGCCCTCGAGGAAGGCCAGGAATTCATAGTCCAGATTGAAAAGGAAGAACGCGGCAACAAGGGCGCCGCTCTGACCACCTTTATCAGTCTGGCCGGTCGTTACCTGGTGCTGATGCCGAACAACCCGCGCGCCGGCGGCGTATCACGGCAGATTGAAGGCGCCGACCGCTCCGAGGCACGCGAGGCCATGAGCTCACTGGAGATCCCCAATGGCATGGGCCTGATCCTGCGTACCGCCGGTGTCGGCAAATCCAGCGAGGAATTACAGTGGGATCTCGATTACCTCGTGCATGTGTGGGAGTCCATCGAACAAACTTCAAAACAGCGTCCCGCGCCATTCCTGATTTACCAGGAAAGCGAGGTCATCATCCGTGCCATTCGCGACAACCTGAGAAAGGACATCAGCGAAATCTGGATCGACGACGAAGCCGTCTACCAGCGCGCCCTGGAGTTCATGCAGCAGGTGATGCCGCATAACCTCAATAAGCTGAAACTCTATAAAGAACCGGATCCATTGTTCACCCGCTACCAGATCGAGAGCCAGATCGAATCGGCCTTCTCACGCGAGGTGCGTCTGCCTTCCGGCGGCGCCGTGGTCATCGACCACACCGAGGCGCTGATCAGCATCGATATCAACTCGGCCCGATCCACGGCCGGAAGTGATATCGAGGAAACCGCGCTGACTACCAATATCGAGGCAGCCGAGGAAATCGCCCGGCAGTTACGCCTGCGTGACCTGGGCGGCCTGATTGTTATCGATTTTATCGATATGATGAACGCCGCCAACCAGCGCGAGGTGGAAAACCGGCTCAAAGAGCACCTGAAAATGGACCGTGCCCGCGTCCAGATCGGACGTATTTCCCGCTTTGGCCTGCTGGAAATGTCACGGCAACGCCTGAAACCGTCTCTTGGCGAATCCAGTTCCCATACCTGCAAGCTTTGCGAGGGGACCGGCCAGATCCGCAGCATCGAGTCCATGTCGCTGTCTATCCTGCGCCTGATTGAAGAGGAAGCCATCAAGGAAAAATCCGCGAAAATCATTGCCCACATGCCGGTAAAAATGGCGACCTACCTGTTAAACGAGAAGCGCCAGGCCATCACGGATATTGAAAAGCGTCATTCCATTGAAGTGATCATGATCCCGAATCCGAATCTCGAATCGCCACAATATGATTTGCAACGGATTCGGGAATCAGAACTGGACCGCAAAGAACATAAACAAGCCAGTTACAGGATGACTTCCGAGGCCGAGGAAGGCAATGAAGTTGTCGCCGAGGTGCCGCAAAAACGCCCGGTGGAAGAACCTGCTCTGAAGACCGTCATACCGAGCAAACCCGCTCCCGGAGGAAAGCCGGAAGCGCCAGTGCCCACCAAGGGTCTGATCTCAAGGATTTTCGGCAGTTTATTCGGTGTGCCTGAAAAGGAATCAAAATCGACTCCGGATGCCGGGAGCACCAGTCATGGCAGCCGGCGGCCCGCATCGACTTCAAGCCAAAACCGTGCTCAGGGTCAGGGACAAAGCCGTAGCCGGGGTGGCCGGAATCGTAACCGTGGCGGCAGCAAAAGCCGCAACCAGGACGGCAACCGGGAGCGTAACGAGCGCTCTGCTACGGACGCTAATCGTGAACGTCCCCCCCGTCGCAGTGGCGAAAGCGGTAACCGTGGCAAGCCGGGTAGCCGCAGGGGCGGTGGCCGCAATCGCCGCCAGGGCAGCGGTAATACGTCGGAAAACAGCAATAATCCACAAAATCAGGACGCGTCATCCGCCAGCGCGGGTACAGCATCCGATGACAAATCACAAACCGCCAATACTGTAGCCGCCGGGGATAGCCGTCAATACCGTGATAACAGCCGGGAGAATCAAGCGGCGAATTCCACACCTGAACAACAGGTGAGAGAAACCGTGGCACCGGCTTCAGCCCCGGATACCGCTTCCGCCCGCACTTCGCAAGCACCCTCCGCGCCCAGCGAAGATGTCACCGTACGTCGCGAAGCACCACAGCAAACCGAATCAGCCGGGCAGCAGTCCTCGAATGAAAAGCTTGAGGGTGATGGCGGCAATCCCCCTTCCAGGGAAGAAAACAGGAAAGAACCCGAGATTTCTTCCTGATTCGACCGGCCTGTTAACCAACAGCCATCCGGGCTGCGATCAGTTCTCCCGCGTAGCCCGGAATTCGATATCCGGCCATTTCTCGATGGCCAGGTTCAGGTTTACCAGCGTGGGTGCCAGGTAGGTCAGTTCCCCTGCACCATCTGTGGCCAGGTACTGCTCGGCCTTCTTGCGAAATTCAGCCAGTTTCTCCCTGTTATTACAATGCACCCAGCGGGCGGTCGCCACGGCCACGTTGTCGTAACCGCATTCCACGTTATATTCATCCTTCAGGCGGGCGGCAACGACATCAAACTGCAGGATTCCTACGGCGCCAAGAATCAGGTCATTATTAATAAAGGGCCTAAAGACCTGGGTGGCTCCCTCCTCGCACAGTTGTACCAATCCCTTTAACAGGGCTTTCATCTTTAACGGATCCCTGAGGCGAACGCGCCGGAACAACTCCGGGGCAAAATACGGAATACCGGTATAGTTGAGCGCCTCGCCCTGGGTAAACGTATCGCCAACCTGGATGGTGCCGTGATTGTGCAAGCCTATGATATCGCCGGCGCTTGCCTCTTCGGCATTGGCGCGGCTGCCGGCCAGGAAATTCACGGCATTGGATACCTGGATATCACGTTTCAGGCGTACATGATGCATTTTCATGCCTTTTTTGTACTGCCCCGAGCACAGGCGCAGGAATGCGATACGGTCACGGTGGGCCGGATCCATGTTGGCCTGTATTTTAAATACGAAACCGGTCAGTTTTTTTTCATCCGGTTGCACGACACGCTCAACCGCTTCCCGCGGCTGCGGCGGCGGTGCATGTTCGGCAAAATAATCCAGAAATTCCTCAACGCCGAAATTATTTAATGCCGAGCCGAAAAACACCGGTGTCAGTTTGCCGGCCAGGAATTTTTCACGATCAAAATCCGGACACAGGCCGCGTATCAGGTCCAGCTCTTCCATAAGATCGTAAATGCGCAATTCCGGAAACTGCGCCAGCGCGTCCCTGTCAACATTATCAATGTACTCATCAGCGCCGGTTTTCCGGTAACGGCGTATCCGGTTTTCATTCAGGTAATAAATACCCTGCAGTTGTTTGCCCATGCCCACCGGCCAGTTAATCGGTGCGCATTCGATCTCAAGGTCCTTTTCGATTTCATCCAGCAGTTCGACGGGTTCCTTGCCCTCACGATCCAGCTTGTTAATAAAGGTAATTATGGGCGTGTCCCGCAATCGGCAGACATCCATGAGTTTACGCGTTCGCTCTTCCACGCCCTTGGCCACATCAATGACCATGAGGGCGGAATCCACGGCGGTCAGTGTGCGGTAGGTATCTTCGGAGAAGTCGGCATGTCCCGGGGTGTCCAGCAGGTTGATAACCTTGTCCCGGTAATCGAACTGCATGACCGAACTGGTTATGGATATTCCGCGATCTTTCTCCATTTGCATCCAGTCCGAAGTGGCGTAACGCGCCGACTTCCTTGCCTTGACCGTCCCGGCCATCTGTATAGCTCCGCCATAGAACAAGAGCTGCTCCGTGACTGTTGTTTTACCGGCATCCGGATGGGAAATAATGGCGAAAGTCCGCCTTCGTGATACTTCTTTATCAAGTGACATAATTAATCTATGTTCTGTCCGGGCGATTCCAGTATGACAAATGCAATCGCATTGTCTTTTTCATCGCTGATACTTAAATGAATATGTTCAATACCCCGCGCATTCAGCATTTCCCGCGCAGGTCCGCTGCAGCTTATCGCGGGTCTGCCATTTTCGTCATGGACGACGGCAATATGTTTCAGACCCAGTTTGCCCCTGAAACCTGTACCCAATGCCTTGGCCATGGCCTCCTTGGCCGCAAAACGTCTGGCCAGAAATCCGGCCTGGCCGCTGCTGCCGTTAAACTCGGCCAGTTCGTGTTCGCTGAGGATTCGCCCGGCGATTCGTTGACCGTATTTTTCAAGACTTGCACTCATGCGATCAATACGCACCAGATCGACTCCGATACCGACGATCACGATCTTGATTCCAGCATGATCGTTTTCATGCTCTGCACGGCTTCATGCATTCCCGTCATAACAGCCCGTGCAACGATGGCATGTCCAATATTGAGTTCGCTGATCCCGGACATCGCGGCAACAGCCGCGACGTTATCGTAGTTCAATCCATGCCCGGCATTGACCTGTAATCCCGATTGCTGCCCGAACAGCACACCCTGCCTGATCCTGGCCAGTTCCGATTCCTTTTCAGCACTGCTGGTGGCATTGGCATAATGTCCGGTATGCAGTTCAATACTGTTTGCACCGACCCTGCAGGCGGCTTCAACCTGTTCTTCCCGGGGATCGATGAACAAAGACACCTTGATCCCCGCGTCCCGCAGACGCTGACAGACGGACTCCAGGTATTGCCCGGAGCCCTGCACGTCGAGACCACCCTCGGTGGTCAGTTCCTCGCGCTTCTCCGGGACGATACAACAGTAATGCGGTTGTACCCGCACGGCGAAATCCGTCATTTCGGGGGTGGCCGCCATTTCCAGGTTAAGCGGTGTCTTCTCCAGCGCCCGGATGGCGAATACATCGTATTCCTGTATATGACGCCGATCCTCGCGCAGGTGCACCGTGATGGAATCGGCACCGGAATGCATCGCGATCCGGGCGGCAGCCAGGGGTTCAGGGTACGTCACACCCCGCGCCTGGCGCAGGGTAGCCACATGATCGATATTGACTCCAAGTAATATGCTGGTCTTGTCCGTCATGGTTTGACAGGTGGGTAAAACCGCGCATTCTAGCCGTTAATCAGGCCCCGGTATAGCCGGCTTTCAAGGCAGGCAGCGGATATAACTTTGATAGAGTTTACGACTGGCGAGTGGTTTGGGGCCAAGAATGCCGGCGATGATCGATCGCATCAATGACCTGGCTTCGGCCAGATCCCGGGGCTGTTCAAAGCACTCTTTTTCCAGGGAACGCAGGGTACTGCCATGAATGATGACCGACGGCATGGTATTGCTGTCCGGGCTGGTCAAAGAGGGGCCCGCCTCCAGCTGGTAGTGATAGAGGGCATCATGGTCAATGGCATCCAGCGTGCGGATATCGTGATCCAGTACCAGTCCGAAACCCACGGCCCGGAGAATCTGCTTTTCATAGATCCGCAAGGTGGTCTGTTCGCAGGCGTCCCGGCTCAGCTTTGCGAGTGCATGCTCATAGGCATCAAAAAGCTCGGGATGAGGTTCATGCCGATGTAACAGCCGCATGGTCAGTTCATTGATATAAAATCCCGACATCAGCCGCCGTCCCTGCAGGGCGTATTCGCTGTCACCGGCTTCAAGGCTGTTTACCGTACCCATTTCACCCTTGCCATACCATCCCAGCATGATTTTGCGGTAGGGTTGCAGTAATGCCTGGCTGTTATTTTTTTTCGCTGCCCGTACACCGCGCGCCACCAGCGTGATCCGGCCTTCCTGACGTGAGAACACCTCCGTCATCATGCTGGTTTCACGCCAGGCCCTGTTATGCAGAATAAAGCACGGATTGGCTTTTACCCTCATGGCAATCCTCGTTCATTCAAGGATCAACCGGCGCAGGGCGGTTTCGTCGTTGGTCCATTTCTTGCGCACCTTGACCCATGTCTTCAGACAGACTTTCTGCCCGAACAGTTGCTGCATCTCCCTGCGCGCCAGTTGTCCTGTCCTTTTCAACATGGCGCCATCCTTGCCAATGATGATCTTCTTTTGTCCTTCCTTTTCAACCCAGATGGTGGCGTCAATATGAATATTTTTGCCTTCCTCGTTGAATCTGTCGATGGTGACTGCGAGTTTATAGGGAATTTCATCACCCATGTGTTCCATCAGTTTTTCACGGATAAATTCGGCCGCCAGGTAGCGGCTGCTGCGATTGGTGATTTGATCCCGTGGATATTCCGGAGCCCGGTGTGGCAGATAATTGATGATAGCCTGTTGCAGACGGTCGACATCCTTTTTGACCCGGGCACAAATGGGGATGATCTCGGCAAATGCCAGCTTGTTTTTCATCTGCGCAATAAACGGGAACAGGTCGGCTTTATTCGCTGTTTTATCGATCTTGTTGATCGCCAGTATAATCGTCGGGTTATCCAGACCGGATAAATGTGAGATAACAACCTCGTCCATGGAAGTCCAGCACAGTGCCTCAATGACAAAAACCACGACGTCAACGTCGGCAAGCGTGTTGAGGGCTTCCCGGTTCATGTGCCGGTTCATGGCATCACCCGGTGCAGACTGCACTCCCGGAGTGTCTATGTACAGGATCTGCGCGTCAGCTGTATTGTTGATGCCCAGCAGGTGCTGCCGTGTTGTCTGTGGTTTACGCGAGGTAATGCTTATTTTCTGGCCGACCAGGGTATTTAACAGTGTAGACTTGCCGGTATTCGGCCGGCCGACAATAACCACATGACCACAGCGGTGGGTTGATGGTTGTGATGATGGTGTTGTCACAGGCCGATCCCGGTTCACGAAATACCCGACATCAAAACCTTGAGAGTCTTGCCGGCGGCGGCCTGCTCGGCATTGCGTTTACTTTTGCCACTGGCGCGAATCGGTGTATCCAGCCTGGCGACAACACATTCCACGGTAAACTTTTTCTGATGCGCCTGACCTTCCTCGGCAACAATGCTGTAGGTTGGCAGGGGAAGTTTCCTTGCCTGTAAAAATTCCTGCAGGGCTGTTTTCGGATCCTTGGTGATGGAATCGACATTGATTTCATCCAGCATGTCCTCATACAGCCCGCTGACGAATTGTTTGCAGGTATCAAAATCGGAATCGAGGTATACAGCTCCAATGATGGCCTCGAGAGCATTGGAGAGTATGGAATCGCGACGCCAGCCGCCGCTTTTACGCTCCCCCTCTCCAAGTTTCAGTATGTCGCCCAGATCAAGTCCACGTGCAAGCCTGGCCAGGGTTTCACGTTTTACCAGAGACGACCGCAGACGGGTCAGATCGCCTTCCGGGAGATCCGGATAGCGATCATAGAGTTTGCCGGCGACAATGGCCCCGAGCAGTGCATCACCGAGGAACTCGAGTCTTTCGTTGTTGCTGGCACTGACGCTGCGGTGAGTCAGCGCCATTTCAAGCAAGGATTCGTCCCTGAAATTGTAACCCGGAAATTTCTGCAATGCGGTTCGGGCGCTACTACTCGCCTGTCGCCTTGATCAGATCAACCGAATGATCAAACTCCATGACCAGAACAACGTCCTTGAAGAATACGTTGGTAATCTGATACGTCAATTGCAGTTTCTTCGGTTCATTTTTCTTGGCCGGTATGACTTTCATATACTTGCGAATATTTTTACGGTTGAACCTCTTGATATTGGTGGTGGCATTGAGGTTCTTGAGAAAAGAATTCATGAGATCTGTAGAGGCCATGCCAATGGCATTGGGCTGGTTGGCCGCGCCCTTCATGGCATTTATGACCTGGGATTTTTCATAATACAGCGGGTACAGCCGCACACCGAGTAACACATATGTGGCTATGACTGCGAGTATAATCAACAGACCAAGAAAAGTGATTCCCTGCTGGTATTTGCCAAGTGTTTTCATAGTATCACCCTGTTTCGTATGAAATTATTCCAGAATTGTACCAATCCTTCGCCAGTCGATCCCGCCGTTTTTCAGATCCCAGTTCATCCAGATCATAAATGCCCTGCCAATCAGGTTTTCATCAGGGACAAACCCCCAGAAACGGCTGTCCTTGCTGTTGTCCCGGTTGTCTCCGAGCACAAAGTAATGCCCTTCCGGGACCACGATACGGACATTATGGGATGCCCGGCGGGGATCTTCCAGTATTTCATGTTCAACCGAATCCAGTTTTTCCAGAAAGACGTTGGATCCACGCATGATATTACCGGCGCCACGCGCTTCGTACTCGCCGAGTGGTACCTGTTCAATGCGCGTTCCATTGATGTACACATTCTTGTCATAATAGGTGATCTGATCGCCCGGTAAACCGACTACCCGCTTGATAAAAGGAACATCAGGATCCTCTGGGTAGCGAAAAACAATGATGTCACCGCGCTCGGGTTTGTGGTTTTCCAGGGCCACTGTATTCAGGACGGGTAATCGCAGCCCGTAATCAAACTTGTTCACCAGTATGAAATCACCGATGAGCAGGGTTGGCATCATGGAAGCACTGGGAATGCGAAAGGGTTCAACAACAAATGACCTGAGCACGAGCACGATGAGAAAAACGGGGAAAAACGACCGCGCATACTCAACCGGCCAGGGTTCACGAGGTACCGTTTTTGGATCTTCCGGGTCGACGGCGGCTTCCCGTGCCGGCGCCAGAAACAGGGCATCGAATGCCCATATGGCCCCGCTCAGAAATGTAAAAAACACCAGCAGTGCTGCAAAATCAAAATTCATCAGTCTTTCCCCACATGCAGTATGGCCATAAAGGCTTCCTGGGGAATTTCAACGGATCCGAACTGTTTCATGCGCTTTTTCCCGGCTTTTTGTTTTTCGAGCAGTTTACGTTTACGTGTGATATCACCACCGTAACATTTGGCGGTGACGTTCTTGCGCAGGGCCTTGACCGTGGTCCTGGCAACAATCTTCGAACCGACGGCTGCCTGAATGGCGACCTCGAACATTTGTCGGGGAATAAATTCCTTGATTTTGGCGGTCAGGGCATGTCCATAGCGCTGGATGTGATCGCTGTGAACAATCGATGACAGGGCGTCGACTTTTTCCGAGTTGATAAGGACATCGAGCTTGACCAGATTTGCAGCCTGGTATCTGAGAAAGTGGTAATCAAATGAGGCATAACCCCGGCTGACGGATTTCAGTCGATCAAAAAAATCCAGAACGATTTCATTCATCGGCAGTTCAAACGCCAGCGATACCTGGTTTCCCAGATATTGCATGCGCTTCTGCCTGCCCCGTTTCTCTATGCATAATGTAATAACATTACCGAGATAATCCTGGGGCACGAGGATGTCTGCCTGGACAACCGGTTCCCTCAGTTCACTGATTTTGTCACGCTCGGGCAGGTTGGCCGGATTGTCAACATAAAGCGTCTCTCCAGCTGTGGTGAGAACTTCATAAACCACAGTGGGTGCCGTTATGATCAGGTTCAGATCATATTCCCGTTCCAGCCGTTCCTGGATAATTTCCATATGCAGCATACCGAGAAATCCGCAGCGAAAGCCGAAACCCAGCGCCTGTGAGGTCTCCGGTTCGTAATGCAGGGCCGCATCATTAAGCCGGAGTTTGCCCAGTGCCTCGCGAAAGGATTCATAATCCGATGAATCCACCGTATACAGTCCGGCAAACACCCGGGGCTGAATGGTCCTGAATCCGGGCAGGGGTTCAGTGGCCGGCTGTTCCGCCAGGGTCAGGGTATCACCCACCGGGACGCCGTCGATTTCCTTGATACTGGCAACGACATAACCTACTTCTCCGGTCCTGAGCCGTTGTCGGGGTGTGCGTTTGGGAGTGAATACTCCGACTTCCGTGACCTCATGGTCTCGTCCCGTGGACATGACCCGCATTTTTTTACGCACAGGTAACTCACCGTCCATAATGCGAACCAACGATACCACGCCCAGGTAATTATCAAACCAGGAATCAATAATCAGTGCGCGCAGGGGAGCGTCCTCCCTGCCTTTGGGCGGTGGAAATACACGGACCATCTGCTCCAGCAGCTGTTTCACGCCGGTGCCGTTCTTGGCGCTGACCTCGATGGTCTGCCCGGTATCGAGGCCGATGATTTCCTCGATCTCCTTTTTTACACGTGCCGGCTCAGCCGATGGCAGGTCGATCTTGTTCAGTACCGGCAGTACTTCGAGGTTCTGATCGATGGCGGTCAGGCAATTGGCAACACTCTGGGCTTCCACGCCCTGGGCGGCATCCACCACCAGCAGCGCACCCTCGCAGGCGGCGAGCGAACGCGAAACCTCGTAACTGAAATCCACGTGGCCGGGGGTGTCAATCATGTTCAGCAGGTAGGTCGTGCCATCATCGGCCTGGTAATTCAGGGTTACACTCTGGGCCTTGATGGTGATTCCGCGTTCACGTTCCAGGTCCATGGAGTCAAGCACCTGCTCCTGCATTTCACGGTCTGTCAGTCCCTCGCAGGTCTGGATAAACCGGTCAGCAAGCGTTGATTTGCCGTGATCAATATGGGCAATAATCGAGAAATTACGGATGTTTTCCATGATTCAGAAAGGTCAGTGTCCGGATATACCGTGAAAGTCGTTTCACGGATCCACAAAATGCGCGGAATTCTAGCGGATTCTTGCGGTTACATGAACAAAAGTTTGTTCTATTTGAAATTCCTGTTACCGGCCAGTGCGGCAAGATGGTCCCGGTCGAGAACATACTCAGCCACCAGCACGTTGTCCTGCATCAATAGCGGAATGCGTCCGGCATACCTGCTTTGTAATTCCGGATCAGAGTCTATATTAACAATTTCCAGCTCATACGGGCAGTCAGTGAGATGATCCGCCAGTTCCGCGACCATGTCGTCACACAGGTGACACCCCGGACGTGAATACAGGGTCAGTTTGAGAATCGATCTCTCCCCTGACCGTATTATATTCTCAGGTATCACCTTTCAGCTTCAGGGCAAGAAATATGGGGCTGCCCCGGCGCTGTATGAGTACAGGAATGGACTTGTCCACGGGCAGATCATTGACGACGCTATCGAACATGGCCTTGTCACTTATCCGGTTGTTATTGATCATCATGATGATATCACCCTGACGCACCCCGGCATCGCGTGCCGGCCCGGGCCCGGTTTTTTCCACCAGCACGCCGTGATCATCATCCAGTTCCATGGCCTGTCTCTGTTCGTCGGAAATATCAGCCACGCTGACCTTCAGCGGATTGGTTGCCGTGGGGTCGTTAGCCTGACCGGTACTTGCCTGTTTGGGATCTTCATCCGGCAATTTGGCGATGGTCACCCGCAGGGTTTTTTGCTTGCCATGGCGGATGATATCCACCGGCACGGTTTCACCGACCTTGCTGATGCCGACCATGGGCGGCAGGTCCGAGGAATAATGAATGGCTTCATTGTTAAAACCGGTGACGATATCACCGACCTCGAAACCGGCGCGTGCCGCGGGGCTGTCTTCCAGGACCTTGGCGACCAGCGCACCCCGTGGTTTGCTCATGCCGAAAGACTCCGCGAGTTCGGCGTTTACATCCTGGATGAGCACACCCAGCCAGCCGCGACTGACATAACCCTCGTCGCGCAGTTGCCGGTAGACATCCATGGTGACATTGATTGGCACCGCGAATGACAGGCCCATAAACCCGCCGGTTCGGCTGTATATCTGTGAGTTGACGCCGACCACCTCACCATCCAGGTTGAACAGCGGCCCGCCTGAATTGCCCGGGTTGATAGCCACGTCGGTCTGGATAAACGGAACGTAGTTTTCGTTGGGCAGACTGCGGCCGATGGCGCTGACGATACCGGCGGTTACCGAGTGGTCGAAACCAAAGGGTGTGCCGATAGCCAGTACCCATTCACCCACCTTGAGTTTGCTGGAATCACCTATTTTAACGACGGGAAGGTTTTCACCATCGATTTTCAGCAAGGCGATATCACTGCGCTCATCCGCACCCACGACTTCGGCGCGGTACTCGCGACGGTCATTGAGTCTGACAATGATTTCATCCGAATCCTTGACCACATGATAGTTACTGATCACATAGCCATCCGCAGAAATGATAAAGCCGGAACCAAGCGAGGACCGTTGCTGGTAGGGGCTGCTGCCCTCGGGCATCTGCTCGAAAAATTTCTTGAAAAAATCGTGAAACGGGCTGTCCTTCGGCAAATCCGGCAGGTTGAACTGCTGTCCCTGGCCGCTGCTGGCGCTTACGGTAGTACTTATATTAACCACGGCAGCCGAGTTCTGTTCCACCAGGGGTGTAAAATCCGGTAATGAAACCGCACCAGCCGTAGCTGTAAACAGGATCAGAAGCAGAATAGAGGCGCCCGGACGTTTCAGATGCATGGTTTTACAGGAGGCTATCGACATAAGGAGTTCCGTATGTATGAGTATAGTGAATATTTTTATTTGCCGGAGCAGTTGGCCGGCAGAAACCGTTAATTCTGCTTCACCGATCTGGCCATTTTTTCCACGGTGATAGGCGGCACTTCACCAACGGCGGTTATCTGGTAATCATCCGCAACGGTCGAGAAGGCATTAACGCCGCCCATATAGGTGGGGCCGGGCTGCACCATGGGCTGGGTAGATATTTTTTCGATGAATACGGAGACAGTGGACAAACCGTCACTGTAGACCAGATGATCCACAGGCATTTCACTGACGGCAATGATCTGCTGTTCATGGTCACTCATGGCAAAACCACCTGGCAACCAGTTGACGCTCCACCTTGCAGGCCTGGATGAACTCCCGGTTTTGTCGTAGGTGTGGTTGTACCATGTGTAGCCTGCACCGCTTGCTGCCGGTTTCAGCATGCTGTCAGGCATGTGATCCATTATTTCCAGTTGAGTAAACAGTATCTGTTCCAGGGTGACGCCACTGAGTGACTTCAACTGCGTCTTCAGCGACAGTTTGCTTTCCTTGTCTATCCATAACTGGTAACCGTAACGATAGTCATCCACCGGAATTATATTCACAATCCAGGTTTCCCGTCCCAGTACATGGTCTGTTCCGACTACGGCAAATTCATAATATCTGGCTACTTTTTCAATGGGTTCCGGTAATTGTCCGGAAAGGAATTTGCGGGGCCGGGTTTTTTCCACCATGACGCTCTGATCGTCCGGAAAAATACAGGTTACTGACGTACCGTCACGAATGACCTCGCGGGCGTAACCGGTCAGCGATATCAGCCTTTCGACTTCCCGGTCACCATCGGCCTTGTGCATCAGCCGCATGACATCCATCTGGTTGTCCTTGTGGTAGACAAACGTGGCGTCGTAATTCAATTCGCGGCTTGCCCTGGACATCTCATTGATCAGGTTCCTGGCCTGTAGCGAAGTATCAGCCGCCTGTGCGGAGGCGAGGCCAAGTGTCAGACCAATCAGCGCAACATATCTGTAAAAAATCGGGAATTCTATCCGTGGCTTATCGTGGCGTCTCATGGCCTACGATTCTGACATAAGGCAGCATGCCGCGCACTCCGCTGTTGGCACGATGCTCGTTGTAATTAACAAGATAACGATTCATGGGAAATGTAACGTTCGTGCTGTTGGCGGTATTGGCCGGTCCGGAATTGCTGCTGACAAATTGTACGGTTCGTGGAGCCTGGGGCACGGTATTGCTGGCAAAGGCCGGTGTGGATTCCGGAGCAGCCTGCCTGTTGCTGACCTGGATTCCAAGCAACACGGCAGCGGCAACCGAGGCGGCAATCGCCAGTCCTGCTATGGGCTTGATGTAACGGTTACGCCCGGAATTTACCGGCGCCAGTACCACCGGCTCATCAGCCAGCAAGCGGCTGATCCGTTGTGCCATGCTGCAATCAATATCACTGTTGATTTCACCCTGGATCGCATCACGGATCAGATGGTAGCGATACCACGTCTGCCTGAGCTCATCGTCGCGGGCAATTTCGCCGATGCGTTCAGCAGTATCGATGGTGATTTCATCATCCATCAAGGCTGAAAGGATTTCATTCGTGTCTTGTTTCATACCCTGTTACCTGTATGGTATTAATGGTTTCAATTCTTTATCTATTGCCTCCCGTGCGCGGAATATCCGTGATCGCACGGTGCCTATCGGACACTCCATGACCTCGGCAATTTCCTCGTAACTAAGTCCTTCCAGTTCTCTCAAGGTGATAGCTGCTTTCAAATCCTCGGGCAAATCATCAATTGCCGCGGCAACGGTTGCCTGGATTTCATCACGCAACGCCAGGCTCTCAGGGGTTGCGTTGTCTTTTAGAGCACTGTCACCCTGTATTTGTTCAATCTCGGCAATATCCATATCGATGCCACTGGGTCGCCGCGCCTGGACGGCAAGATAATTCTTGGCCGTATTGACCGCAATCCGGTAGATCCAGGTATAAAAAGCGCTGTCACCACGGAATTTCGGCAACGCGCGGTAGGCCTTGAGAAAAGCTTCCTGTGTGACATCCTGGGCATCACTTTGATTCCGGACAAATCGTGACACCAGGTTGATGATCTTCTGCTGGTATTTGAGTACCAGCAGATCAAAAGCCTTTTTGTCGCCGTTCTGGACCCGCTTGACCAGTTCCTGGTCAGTGAGCTTGACGGACATCAGTAGGATCTGTTCTGTGTGTTATTATTCGCTGATACATAATTATGGGTGAATCGTCCAGTCTTGCTGTCGCGAGTCGGACCGTAAAAATCAAGAACTTATATGAGCAGGCGGGGATCATACATTAACCGACATGGGTGACCAACAAGAACACGATGTGCTGGTGATCGGTAGCGGTGCCGCCGGGCTGAGTCTTGCCCTGCACCTGGCAAATATTTGCCGCGTGGCACTGGTATCGAAAAGCAGTTTGAGCGAGAGTGCGACGCTCTACGCCCAGGGCGGCATATCCACCGTGCTCGATAGTTGTGATTCCATCGATTCGCATGTGCAGGACACCCTGGTTGCCGGCGCCGGTCTGTGCAAACCTGATCTGGTTCGCTATGTTGTTGAAAATGGAAGAAAAAATATAGAATGGCTGATCAATCAAGGAGTCGAATTCAGCCGTAAAACCGGGATTGACGGCAGTCACGATTACCACTTGCACCAGGAAGGCGGTCACAGCCACCGACGCATTCTGCATGCTGCCGATTCCACCGGGCGTGCCATCGAGACCACCCTGGAAGAGAAGGCGCGCCGGCATGCCAACATTCAGCTGTACGAATATCACACGGCGGTGGATCTCATCACCACGGAAAAAATCGATAAACCCGGTCATCGATGCCTGGGAGCCTATATTTACGATCAGAAAAACGATCATGTGCGCGTATTCAAGGCCCACTTCGTGGTCCTGGCCTCGGGTGGCGCCGGCAAGGTTTATCTGTATACCAGCAACCCGGATATTTCCACCGGCGATGGTATCGCCATGGCCTGGCGTGCCGGTTGCCGGATTGCCAATATGGAGTTCATCCAGTTTCACCCCACCTGCCTGTACCATCCGCATGCCAAATCTTTCCTGATATCCGAGGCTCTGCGTGGCGAGGGCGGCCGGCTCATCCTTGAGGACGGCCAGGCCTTCATGCACAAATACCATCCGCAACAGGAACTGGCGCCCCGTGATATCGTCGCCCGTGCCATTGACAATGAAATGAAACGTCATGGCCATGATTGTGTGTACCTGGACATCAGCCATAAACCGGCGGCCTTCATTACCGAACATTTTCCCACCATCTACAAAAAATGCCTGGAGTTCGGCTACGATTTGACCCGGGGGCCGATTCCGGTAGTGCCGGCCGCTCATTACACCTGTGGTGGCGTTATGATCGACGACCATGGGCGCACCGATTTACCCGGTCTTTATGCGATAGGTGAAACCAGCTGTTCCGGGCTGCATGGCGCCAACCGCATGGCAAGCAACTCCCTGCTGGAATGTGTGGTCTATGCGAGGGCAACCTTTGAAGATATCAGCGACACACTCGGAGCTCCGGTCGATGCCGCTGTTATTCCGGAGTGGGATGAAAGTCAGGTCACCGATTCCGATGAAGAAGTGGTGGTTTCCCACAACTGGGACGAGATCCGGCGCTTTATGTGGGACTATGTCGGGATTGTCAGAACCACTAAACGCCTGCAACGGGCATTGCATCGTGTCGATTTGCTGACTTCGGAAATTCATGAATATTATGGTAATTTCCGGCTGACCAATGATCTGATCGAACTGCGCAACCTGGTCTGTATCGCCGGGTTGATCATTCGCTCGGCCCTGCTCAGGAAGGAAAGCCGGGGACTGCATTATACACTGGACTATCCGGCCGCGGAGTCCTCCACTGTGGCGCAGGATACTGTTCTGCACATTGGCCGGGTAAAAAATGGTAGCGCGGCCGCCTGAATCAGGCCAAGCTATCGGATAGTCCGTCTGCACATCAGGGCAGAAAACACACTGTCTAACCGGCTGAAATAAATATAAAAAACCTGGCATTATAGTTGCATCATGAGCGTAAATGCCTTTTCACCAGACACAGCAAGGTTGGAAAAATGAACAAGTTAGCCCTGTACCAGGAAAGTAACGAGCACAAATCGGGTTTACAGATGCGCAGGAATATCTCCGGCCCGGACAAGAACGGTGCCGACAACTCACACCTTTATGAAGTCAGCAGAGTTCTGCAAAGCACGCTGGATCTGGGTAAACTCCTGGAGTTGTTCGATGACGAGCTTGCCGGTTCGGTCACTCATGACAGTCTCGTTTATGAATACCCGGACGAGGATATACGTTATGAGTTCGGCGACGGCAACGGTGACAGCAACAGGCATAAATGTCATTACAATCTCATCCTTCTCGACAAGTTCCTCGGCCAGGTCATTGTCTGCCGCAACAGCAAGTTCAGTGAGGCGGAACTGAATCGCATCGAATTGCTGAGCGCCGCCCTGCTCTATCCCATTCGCAATGCATTGCTGTACAGGCAGGCGTTGAAAGCGGCTTACCGTGACCCGCTGACCGAAGTCAACAATCGGGCCGCGCTGGAGAACGACCTGGAGCAGGAGATGGATTTTGCACAACGGCATCAGTTGCCGCTGTCCATCATCGTGCTCGACGTCGATAATTTCAAGCAGATCAACGATACCTATGGACACATTGCCGGTGATGATATCCTGAAGAGACTCGCTGCCTGCATGGTCGAATGCATCCGCAGGAGTGACATTATTTACCGTTACGGCGGTGAGGAATTCGTGGTGTTGTTACGAAACACGGGGACGGTGGGCGCGCAATTACTTGCCGAACGAATGCGCGCTGCCGTGGAACAACTGGTCTGCAGACATAATAATTTCGACATCCGCATTACCGCCAGCCTCGGCGTGACCACATTAAAAGCAAACGAGACCAGAATATCCTTTCTGCACCGTGCCGATCTGGCCATGTACCGGGCCAAGAAAGCGGGCCGTAACCGTACCGAGATCGACAGCCCGGAATAATCCTGGACTCAGGCAATCATCTTCAGAAATTCATCTTCACCGATAACGGTGACGCCCAGCTTTTCCGCCTTGTCCAGTTTGCTACCCGGCTCGGCACCGGCAATAACGTAATCCGTTCTCGACGAGACACTACCGGTAACCTTTGCTCCCAGCGCCTGCAACCGATCTCTGGCCTCATCCCTGGCCATGCTGGACAGGGATCCGGTCAGTACAAAGGACTTGCCGGCAAGCTTCCCGGATTCCGTGACGGCGGGTTTGTGATCTGTCCAGTGAACACCGCGGGCAATGAGTCTGTCGATGACTTCCTGATTATGGGTCTCGTGAAAAAAGCTGACTATATGCGCCGCCACCACCGGGCCGATATCGGGTATTTCCCGCAGGGTCGATTCATCGGCGTTGCGTAATTTATCCAGTGAACCGAGGTGTGTGGCCAGGGCCAGGGCGGTCGCCTCACCCACTTCACGAATACCCAGTGCATAGATAAATCGTGCCAGGGTCGTGGTCTTGCTTTTCTCGAGCGCGTTGATGAGGTTTGCCGCGGATTTTTCGCCGATTCTCTCCAGTTGCAGCAAATCCTCTTTTTTCAGGTCATACAGATCAGCGACATTATCGACCAGGTGGTTGTTAACCAGCTGCTCCACCAGTTTGTCACCGAGGCCGTCGATGTCCATGGCCCGGCGTGATGCAAAGTGGATGATCGACTGGATGCTCTGGGCCCGGCAGAACAGACCACCGTTACAGCGATAGACCGCCTCACCTTCCTGGCGAATGACTTCGGAACCGCACACCGGGCAGGTATCCGGCATCCGGAACGGTTGCAGTCCACGCGGCCTTTTTTCCATAATCACACGGACAATTTCCGGGATCACATCTCCCGCGCGCCGGATAATGACGGTATCGCCCACCCGCACATCCTTGCGCCGGATTTCGTCCATGTTATGCAAGGTCGCGTTAGTCACATTCACTCCGCCGACAAACACCGTCTCGAGTCTGGCCACGGGCGTCAGGGCGCCGGTACGACCCACCTGGACCTCGATATCAATCACGCGGGTTACCTCCTCCTCGGGCGGGAACTTGTAGGCAATGGCCCAGCGCGGTGCGCGCGAAACAAAACCGAGTTCAGTCTGCTGATCGATGCGATTGACCTTGAATACGACGCCATCGATATCGTAATCGAGTTCGGCGCGACGGTCGGCGATTTCACGGTAGTAGTCGTAGCAACCGGCCAGGCCATGAACCCTGCGCGTCAACGGCGAAACGGGAATCCCCCAGAATTTCAGTTTTTCCTGTACCTCCGCCAGGGTAGCGGGCAGTTCACCGCCGCCGACCTCGCCGATGCCATAGGCAAAGAACGACAACGGCCGGCTTGCGGTGATGGCGGAATCCAGTTGCCTGAGGCTGCCGGCAGCCGCGTTGCGGGGATTGGCGAAGGTTTTGCCCTCCTTTTCGCTCTGCACAGCATTCAGTTGCCGAAATCCCGTGCGCGTCATATAGACCTCGCCACGCACCTCCAGAATCGACGGGAATCCGCGTTGATACAGTTTCAGCGGCACACAATCTATCGTCCGCACGTTGCGTGTCACATCCTCACCGGTTCGACCGTCACCGCGCGTGGCAGCACTAACGAGTTTTCCCTGTTCATAACGCAGGCTGACGGCAAGTCCATCGAGTTTGGTTTCCGCCAGGTATTCGACTTCATCGACACCGAGCGCATCCCGTATCCGCCGGTCAAACGCCTGCATTTCCGCTTCCTCGAACGCATTGGCAAGCGACAGCATGGGCACCTTGTGTTCAACCTCGCTGAACGCCGACAGTGGTTGGGCGCCGACACGCTGCGTCGGCGAATCTTCCGTGATTAATTCAGGGTGCCGGTTTTCCAGCCGCATCAGTTCCGACATCAGCCGGTCGTACTCGGCATCGGGCACAGTGGGCGCGTCCAGCACGTAATATTCGTAGTTGTATTGTTCGATCCGCGCGCGCAGGCCGGCGACGGTATCCAGAACTTTTTTGGCCACCATAGGATCTTCAGGCGGGCTGGAAACGTTTCATCTTGGCGCGCATCTTGTCCAGTTCATCATCCGTTAACTGACGCCTGGTGGGATCGCAGAGTACGCCGCCCAGGACTTCGGCGATCCGCTGCGCTGTATTGATCATGATTTCCAGGGCTATTTCGGGTTCGATGGGTACAGGCAGGGTCATGTAGATCACCAGTCCGCGGGTACTGAAAGAGTCCATCTCCTCGAGGTTGAATTCGCCCGGTTCATAAAGATTGGCCAGGCTGAACAGCGGTTCGTCCAGATTCATATCGCCGACGCCATAACTGTGAAACACATTCATCTTGCCGTACTTCATCCCCGCTCCCCGTACCGCCGAGAGAATATCGAGTCCTGCAAAATGATCGGTGCGATCAGGAGTAATGACCAGCATGAGCAATTCATCCTCGGTCACTTCTCCGCTTTCCACATCGTGTTCCCCGGACCCGCGGCTGACAGCAGGCGCATCATCGGGTTCAACAGCATCGTGCAGGATCAGCGGAAACTGATCCTGGCCATGTGGCTCATCCCGGTGTTTCGCGGAGAGGGACAGATCGTAAATATCGAGGTCATCCTGGCCTTTTTGCACTGCACTGAGCTGTGCATATGTGGACGCCTTCCCGTTGTCATCGTCATCGTCCGTTGCCGCCAGTCCTGTTTTCAATTCGTGACCGAAAACAACCTCGCTATGGCGTTTTTTCAGAGCCTGTTTCCTGGACCACAGATCCCACAGATAGATCCCGGCGATAACGCCGACACCGATGATTAAAAGTATCACGCGCAAGCTCATTATGGTTCATACGTTGCCAGGCCGGCAAACGGTTGTTGTTCAGATGAAAACAGTGCGTCAGGCCGTTGCTGCCATATCGACAGCGGCATCCACGTCAACTGATACGATGCGTGAGACACCCGGTTCATTCATGGTTACCCCGAGAAGTTGATGAGCTATCTCCATGGTAATCTTGTTATGCGTAATGACAATGAATTGTACATCACTGTCGTCGGCCATGTTTGCCACCATTTCGCTGAACCGGCCGACATTGGTATCGTCCAGGGGTGCGTCGACCTCGTCCAGTATGCAGAACGGCGCTGGATTGAGCTTGAATATGGAAAACACCAGCGCCACCGCCGTCAGGGCTTTTTCACCGCCGGAGAGCAGGTGAATCGTGGTATTGCGCTTTCCGGGCGGGCGGGCCATCACGGTAACACCGGTTTCCAGCAGATCCTCGCTGGTCAGTTCCAGGTAGGCGTGACCGCCGCCGAACAACAGCGGGAAAGTTTCCTGCAGGTTGCTGTTCAGGTCATCAAAGGTTTCCTTGAAACGGGTCCTGGTTTCCTTGTCGATTTTGCGGATGGCGTTATCCAGGGTGTCCAGCGCTTCAGCCAAATCGGCCTGCTGGCGGTCGAGGTATTCCTTGCGTTCACTGAGTTGGGCGTGTTCGTCAATGGCCGCAAGATTGATGGGGCCGAGCCGCTGGATCTTGCGATTGACTGATTCCAGGCGTTCCTGCCAGACCTCGATGGTGGCCTCTTCATCAAGACCTGCGAGTATGTTTTCCAGCGAATCGTGGCTGGACTGTAACTGTTCCTCAATGGTCCGCAGCCTGACCCGGGTCTCCTGACCGGCCATGCGTGAATTTTCAACCTCATCCCTGAGTGTCTGGATTTTCTGTTCGGCCTCGAGGCGCTGTTGTTCACCGGTCCTCAGTGCATGTTCCAGTTCCTGCACCGCGTTGCGGCATTCTCCGAGTTGTTTTTCGGCATCAACACGGTCGTTAAGCCGGCTTTCGAGATCGGACTGCATACCGGCGAGCGGTGCATTCAGTTCCACCAGGTTTTTTTCAAGTTCATGGATCCGCTGCCGGATGTGATCGATCTGGATATCGCTGCGGCGAATGGCCTGATCCAGGGAAGCCCGTTGCGAGGATAACGATTCCAGTTGCAACGCAACACCATGGCTTTCCTCGTGACTTTCCTGCCAGTTGGCGCGGGCGCCGGCCAGTGATTCGCGGTACTCGTCACGACTGCGGATCAGGCTGGTTTTCTGTGTTTCAAATTCCGTCAGGGTATCACTCTCGCGGTCGATGGTTTGCGCCAGGGTCAGCCGTTCCTGTTCGTTGGCCTCGATCTGGTTTTCAAGCTGATCGATTTCGTCCTGGATTTTTTCCAGGCGATCATCGGCCAGACTGATGCGTTCGCGGCACGAGAGTAATCTGGCCTTGCATTCGGACACCTCGTGCTGCTTGTTGCGTATGGCCTCATGCCGGCCATTGAGTGCCTCTTCCTCGGCGGCGAGATCCGCAGACAGCGATTCGATAGCCTTCTCCGCCTCAGCCAGGTCGGCGCTGTCGCCTTCAACCTGCCGGCGGAGTTTTTGTATTTCATTTTCCCGATCGATTACGCCGCCACCATCGTCCTGCCGGCTGATACGCGCCCAGTCCCGCCCCAGCCACAAGCCTTCCCGGGTAATGACGCTTTCACCGGGTTTTAATTGCTTGCGTATTTCCAGGGCCGTGACGACGGACTCTGCCGCGTAGATACCGTGCACCAGTTCCCGTGCTGAGGCCGGCGCTGAAATCCTGTCGGCGAGAGTTCCAGTGCTGCTATACCCGGCACCGTCATTCCCGGCGCTGCCCAGTAATAGTTCGACACGGCCTGAATCGAGTTGAGCCAGCGGCTCGACCGGCGGCTCGGACAGATCCGTGACCACCGCCTGCAGGTGTTCAGACAATACGGTTTCCAGAGCAGTTGACCAGTCTTCATCCACCACCAGTTCGGCGGCCAGACGTGGAGCATCCTGCAACTGCTGTTCGGTCAGCCAGTTGCGGATAACCTCGTTGTCCGTTCCCATGGCGGCGGCCTGCAACACCTGCAGTGACTCAAGGCGCGCCTTGAGTTTTTGCAGATTTTCGCGCCTGGAATCGGCTTCTGCGGTTAACTGGCGCAGGCGCTCACGATGATGACGTATGCTTTGCTGCCCCGTGGCATAGGCGTTACCGAGTTCCTCAAGTTCACTCTCTGCAGCCTGCAGTGAGTCATTGTACTGTGCCATCTGTGATCGCAATTCATCGCTGTCAATGGCATCGTGTTCCTCACGCAGTGTCTGCAGGCGGCCCCTGTCATCCTCGAGTGTGCCGTCCAGGTATTCCAGGCGGGTGCGACTGGATTCGGCCGAACGGTGAAATTCAGCGAATGTTTCATTAAAACTGTCCCACTCGGCCTGCCAGGACTGCATGGCCTGCTCGGCCATACCCAGCAACTCGTAGGCGCGATCACTTTCAGACCTTGTTCCCTGAAGCTTCGGTTCCAGTTGCTGCAGACGTGCGGCAAGTTCGTCCAGAGACTGCCGATCCGTCTGCTTCTGCGCCTCGATGTCAGCCAACTGCTGCCGGGCCTGATCGAGATCGGCGGTTGTGGTCGTGATTTTTTCCCGGGTGTGTTGCAGTGACTGTTCCAGTTGTGAGATCTCACTGCCAATCTGGTAGTAGTGTGACTGCGCCGCATTAAAACGGTCGTTGGCCTGACCAAGGGCGTCCCGTTGCTGTTCGATGGATTTTTCAACCGAGCGCAAATCGGCAATACCGGATTCCAGACGATTCTCGTGCTCGCGGATGATTTCACTCTGTTTATCGTTCTGGATCTTCAGCGCGCTCCAGTTCAATGCCAGGGTTTCAGCATGCAGACGCCGCTCCTCTTCCTTGAGCACCTTGTAACGTTCAGCGGCTTTTGCCTGGCGCTGCAAATGTCCCAGTTGCCTGGCCAGCTCCTCCTGGATGTCGGTGAGCCGCTCAATGTTCTCGCGCGTGTGTCGAATACGGTTTTCGGTCTCGCGGCGGCGCTCGCGGTATTTGGATATGCCGGCCGCTTCCTCGATGAAACTGCGCAGCTCTTCGGGACGGGCCTCGATAAACCTCGAGATCATGCCCTGTTCGATGATCGAGTAACTGCGCGGCCCGAGGCCGGTGCCGAGAAAAATCGCCGTGATATCACGACGCCGGCAACGGGTGCCGTTCAGATAGTAGGTTGAAATCGATTCGCGGTTGATCTGGCGCTTGATGGAAATCTCGCTGTAGCTCGCGTACTGCCCACCGGCCTTGCCCTCGGAATTATCGAAGATCAGTTCGACTGATGCCTGTCCCACCGGCTGACGTGTGTTGGAACCATTGAAAATGACATCGGTCAATGAATCGCCACGCAGATGCTTGGCCGAGGATTCGCCCATGACCCAGGTCACGGCATCGATGATATTGGATTTGCCGCAGCCATTGGGACCGACGATACCAGTCAGGTTGCCGGGGATAGTGAGGGTAGTGGGATCAACGAATGATTTGAAACCCGACAACTTGATATTGCGTAAGCGCATGGAGCGCTACCATAGCAGAGTAAAAGTAGTTCAGACAAGCAAAAAACATATCTATATTATTCATTAAATATGAATTATAACTTATTGTTTATATTAATATTAATATGTTTGAATTGCTGTACTTAAAGTGCTTTGTCAAGTGCCCGGCAACGACTGTAAAAGTTTTATGCTATGGTGCGCGCTGATTGTTGTTTAATGAGTTCCTTCAATGACCGCACATCCCGCTGAAATACTCGAGACATTCGACAATCCGGCGCCCGAAAACGATTACACCATCAGGATCAGCGTGCCGGAATTCACCTGCCTGTGCCCGAAAACCGGGCAACCGGATTTTGCCGAACTGGAAATCACCTACGTACCGGATCGCCTCTGTGTTGAACTGAAAGCACTGAAGCTCTACATGGTGTCGTATCGCGACAAGGGCGCGTTTCACGAAGCCATCACGAATACCATTCTGGCTGACCTGGTCCATGTCCTGCAGCCCCGGTTCATGCGTCTTGCGGCCCATTTCAATGTTCGCGGCGGTATCTATACAACGGTTACGGCAGAGCATCGGCAATCATCCTGGCAATCACCGTCAGCCGTTGAACTGCCTTAAACACATCCGTCATTTATATAATCGAGGAGGCCAGTGAAGGACCTGATAAAGGGATTCGGATACTTTATAAACGGCTTTTCCCTGGTGATCCGACCGGGAATCCGTAAATTCGCTGTCATTCCCCTGCTGATTAATATCGTCCTGTTCACCGCGGTCATCGTCTATGGTGCCGGGGCCATGAATGATTTTGTCAATTCACTCTCCGGCTGGTGGCAATGGCTGGAATGGCTGTTATGGCCGCTGTTTGTACTGGTGACTCTGACTGTGGTGTTTTTCACTTTCTCGATAATTGCCAACCTGATTGGCGCCCCTTTCAACGGCTTTCTGGCCGAGGCCGTGGAATTGCATCTGCTCGGTGGTCCTGCCTCCGACCAGGGCAGCACCCGGATATTCCAGGAAATCATCAAGGCCCTGCGCTCGGAATCCGCCAAGTTTATCTACTTTCTGAGCCGGGCAATTCCGCTGCTGATCCTGATGCTGGTACCGGGATTACAGATCCTGTGGGTGCTGTTCGGCGCCTGGATGCTGGCACTGGAATATATGGATTATCCCATGGGAAATCATGGATATACATTCAGCGATGAACGTGATTTACTGAAAAAACGCCGCCTGCTGGTCCTCGGTTTCGGCAGCGGCGCCATGTTGATGACACTGATTCCGTTTGTGAATTTTATCGTCATGCCTGTAGCCGTGGCCGGCGCCACCAGCCTCTGGGTGAATGAATACAGTGACAGCTAGCCCGCATATCTCAACAACCATCTACTGTGGACCCCGATCCGCCGGTGTGACGACCACTGCTGAGAAATGCGGGCCGGTCGCAAAACACGATAATGGAAAAACCCGATTGCCTGATCCAGACCTTTCTGGTAAAAATGCTCGGCTTGAAAATTCTGAACATTGATTAACATCATGGCTGCCAGAAAAAAGACCGCAAAAAAGAAGACGGCGAAGAAGAAAGTCGCTGTCAGAAAGAAAATCGGCAAGAAAAAGACTGCCGGCAAACCCGCTGCTGCCCGTAAAAAGACCGCAAAGAAAAAAGCAACCGTGAAAAAGTCTGTAACCAAAAAGAAAAAAATGCCGAGTAAGAAGAAAATCGCGAAGAAAAAAGCGACCACTAAAAAAACCGCAAAAAAGGCGCCGGTGAAAAAGAAAGCCGGCACTGCGAAAAAGAAAGTAGTGAAAAAACCCGCCCGCAAAAAAACTGCGGCCGGGAAATCCACTGTAAAAAAATCCCGCAAGGCAGTATCCCGCCCGACCAAGAGCGCTGAGGAAAAACCCGACTTCGTTCCCTACCAGCGCCGGAAGAACGAAGAGTACATGAGTGCCGAGCAACTCGAGCATTTCAGGGAGATACTGACCAACTGGAAAAACCAGTTGCTTGATGAGGTCAACCGGACCGTCAGTCACATGAAAGAGGATGCGAGTAATTTCGCCGACCCCGCTGATCGCGCTACCCAGGAGGAGGAGTTCGGACTCGAACTCAGAACACGGGATCGCGAGCGCAAGCTGATTCGCAAGATCAATGCCGCGTTATTGCGTATCGATGAAGGCACCTATGGCTATTGCGAGGAAACCGGTGAAGAGATTGGTATACAACGACTTGAGGCAAGGCCGGTCGCCACGCTGTGCCTTGAGGCCCAGGAGCGTCATGAAATGCGTGAACGCCAGTTCCGTGATGTCGAGGATCGTGATCGCTAGCCCGTATTTCTCACCGGCGCCCGCAGTAGAAGGGTGGTGAGAGATGCGAGCTGGACCCGTGATTAAAACTATCGCCCTGTTATCAGCAAATATCTGACAACTTCAAATAGCACATACCGGGGGCGCTTCGCCCCGACGCCTTCAGGCCCCCTGCACTTCGGTTCCATCACTGCCGCTCTCGGCAGTTTCCTGCAGGCCCGTCACCGGCATGGGCAATGGTTCGTACGTATAGAGGATATAGATACACCACGCCTGGTAACCGGGGCGACAAATCAAATCCTTTCCTGCCTGGAACAACTCGGTCTGCACTGGGATGGCGATGTTATTTACCAGCGACAACGGCAACGCCGGTACGATGAAGTTATCGATTTTCTTCGCAAAAATGATCTGGCCTACCCGTGCGCCTGTTCCCGTAAAAAGCTGCCGCCCGGACCCTATCCCGGCTACTGCCGTAACGGACTGCCCTCCGGGAAAAAAGGACGATCACTGCGCTTGCGAACAACCGATAAAAGTATACGCTTCAGCGATGCCGTGCAGGGTGAATGTGAACAGAAAGTCGGGGATTCAAGCGGTGACTTTATCATTCATCGCGGTGACGATATTACCGCCTACCATCTGTGTGTTGTGGTTGATGATCATGATATGGGGATCACTGAAGTTGTTCGCGGCGCCGATTTGATCGATTCCACGCCGGCACAAATTTATCTGCAACAGGCACTGGGATTTTCTGTCCCCGCTTACTGTCACCTGCCCCTGGTCGTCAAGGAACAGGGTATCAAACTCAGTAAGCAAACCGGTGCGCAGCCGGTAAATCCGAAACGAGGCAATGAAGTTTTATTTCATGCCCTGGATTTTCTCGGACAATCACCCGACAGCGGCCTGCGTGGTTGCCATGTTCATGACATACTCAAATGGGCAGTCGATCACTGGCAACCGGAAAAGATCCCGGCGACAAACTCCGTACCAGTGAAAACCCTTTACTGAGCACCCGGGGTGATCAGGTTGCGCTGCCGTATCGGCCGCGCAGTTCAACACGTTTTTCGTAGGCTTGTCGTGCCAGTTGCACATCCTCCAGGAACCACGGCAGTTCTTCCAGTGTTAACGCCTGGGGACCGTCAACCAGGGCCCGGGTCGGCTGCGGATGAAAATCCACCAGTACCAGGTTGGCGCCGCTGATCACGCCCTGACAGGTGGCGTGCATGATATCCGGGATATGGTCCGGGGCAACATCACGTATTCCTACAGAGTGTGACGGATCTATACACACCGGCATTCGCGTCATGCGCCTGACCACGGGGACATGAGCAAAATCCACCAGGTTGCGATGTGGATCACCCATGTTGGTCTTCATCCCACGTAAACAGAATACGACGTTGCGGTTGCCCTCGCTGGCCAGGTACTCGGCCGCATTCAGGGATTCCTCCAGCGTGATCCCGAAGCCGCGTTTCAGCAATACCGGCAGTGTTTTCTGCCGGCCTGCCGCCTTGAGCAATTCGAAATTCTGGGTGTTGCGGGTGCCGATTTGCAGCATGACGCCGGTGGCTCCGCCGGACGCGTCGAGGGCCTCATGGATCTCGTCGATATGACCGTCGTGCGTGATCTCCATGGCGATCACGCGAATGCCATGCTTGCCGGCGAGTTCAAAAACATACGGCAGACAGTCCTTGCCGTGTCCCTGAAACGAATACGGACTGGTCCTGGGCTTGTAGGCACCCATGCGTGCACAGACCTGCCCGTGTTCCGCCAGCGCCCGCATCATTTGATCCGCGTGTTCCCGGGTATCGACCGCGCATAAACCGGCCATCACGTGCAGGTTGTGCTGCCCGAATATGACCCCGTTATACGCGAACTGGCTGGATCGCTGATCACCACTGTGACGACCGAGAATTCGATACTCGCGCGAGACACGAACCACCCTGTCGACAACGGCAAAACTTTCGATCATCTCCTGATCCAGTGCCGCAGTCTCGCCAATCAGGTATATCTCCGTCAGCACCTGCTGCGCGCCGAACTCGTCATGAGTATTGATGCGAATATTCGGCAGTTCCCGCAGGTAACTCATAAGACGAAGATAATCTTCGTCCTCTTTCAGGGTATCCGGTTTCAGGATAATGATCATGGCAGAGATGGGGGTTATGTTGTTATCGGACTTTATGTCCCAGTAGTTCAATCCAGCGACTGTATACAGTATCTGCAACACGATGCAAATCTTCAATGCGCGAATGCAGATCGGTCTGCATGGCTTCGGCTGACTGTACAGTGTCCGAAATTTGTCCGATTTTATCACGGTAGTTGTCAATCCAGATCGGGATCATGTCTGGCTGCATCTCGATGTGACATTGTAAAGCCAGACTGTTGCCGCAAATATAACCCTGGTTCAGGCAATGCAGGCTGGTCAGCAGTGGAATCGCTCCGTCCGGAAGGTCAAATGTCTCGCCATGCCAGTGATAGACAGTCAGCCTCGACGGCAAACCGGCAAGCCAGTCCATGGCGGCAAGTGTATTCGTCACTTCAACCTCGTGCCAGCCGATTTCCCGGACCGGGTTTCTGTATACCTGCGCACCCAGAGCGCAGCTTATCAACTGTCCGCCCAGACAATGGCCGAGTACGGGAATACGTAATATGTGAGCCCGTCTTATCAACTGGATCTCTTCATGGATCCAGTCCAGACCATCGTTGGCACTCATGGGACCGCCCATGAACACCAGCCCTGCGGCCTTGCCGGGATCCCGGATTATCGTATCGCCTGCATCCACGGCAATAATTTCGTAGGGAATCTGCCGCTTATCGAGAAATGTACCGAGGTATCCGGGTCCCTCGAAGTCGATATGTCTAAAAATCAGTACAGGCTTCATCTATACTAGTCTTCTGCCGGTAATCACCTATGGACTACGCATGCTGTTGAATATAAAACTGCTTCCTGCCCTGGCTTCGCTATTATTATTTTGTCCATTGTCCGTCCTGGCGGATGAAAAGATCAAGGTAGTCGGTTTGTTTAAAAACAAGGCCATTGTAACCATTAATGGCAAACAACAGGTACTCAGCAAGGGAAAAACCACTCCTGAAGGCATAACACTGATTTCCGCCAACAGCCGTGAAGCCGTGATTGAGATCAACGGAGAACAGCGAACGCTGGTGCTGGGATCACACATCGGCAGCGAATTCAGCGCTGACACTACGAAAAAAACGGTCACCGTGGCGCCCGATAGCAACGGGATGTACATGGTCAACGGCAGTATCAACGGTTTCCAGGTTGAATTTCTTATCGATACCGGTGCCTCGCTGATCGCCATGAACAAGCATCATGCCAACCGTATCGGGATCAATTACCGGCTGGAAGCGGAAACAGGCAGAACCTACACGGCGTCGGGTATTGACACCGTTTACCTGGTAAAGCTGGACAAGGTCAGGGTCGGAGATATCGAGTTAAGAGATGTCGATGCCTCGATTCACGACAGTGATCACCCGCACGTTATCCTGCTGGGTAACTCATTTCTCGGCAAACTGGATCTGCAACGGCAGGGCAAACTCCTGAAGCTTCTGAAATAGCCGTACTGCTGTTTTTGTGATCCGCTTCCCGGCGCGCTGTGCAGGGTTCAAACAGGCACTCAGGCCGATTGCTTCAGCCGTTCACTCTCCCAGTAGACTTCCTTGCCGCCTTTTTTCAGAACCAGCGTACGCGCGAAGACAAACATCAGATCCGAAAGACGATTCATGTAAATAACCGTCACCGGGTTGACGTATTGGTGTCGTGATAGCGACACAATCGAACGCTCGGCACGTCGACAAATCGTACGGGCCATATGACAGAGTGAACCCGGCATGCTGCCGCCGGGCAGGACAAATTCCCTTAGCATGGGCAGGTCATCGTTATAGGTGTTGATCAATTCTTCCAGCCGGTTGACCGATTCCATCTGCAATACGGCCTGACCCGGAGTTGAGAGTTCACCGCCGATATCGAACAGCCGATGCTGGATATTGCGCAGATAACCGGCGATATCATCACTAACACCGCTGGCAATCAATACACCGAGCAGACTGTTGAGTTCATCGACTTCACCGATACAGGTGATTCTGGGATCATCCTTGTCGATACGGTTACCATCAGCCAGTGCCGTGGTGCCATCATCACCGGTTTTGGTAGTTACCCGGGAAATTCGCTTGCCAGACATTATCCAGCACCTCCGTTTTATGCTGTTTGAGCCAGGCGCGAATTAGACAGCATTTTCGTCAGGTATTCAAACAGCCCGAACATCACGGCGCCGTAGATCACATGGCCGGCCAGGGTATTACCAAAAAAAGGTAAAGCCGCTATAAAACAGGCGCTTAGACCGGATATCGACAGTGGATACAAGGTCCCGGAGAGCCACACGCCAAGGTTGGAAAACAGGAAAAACAGGACGGCAGAGACAAACGAAGCCCCGAGTACGGTCATCATGCCGCGATTGCGATTCAGCAACAGTCTGCCCAGCACCATACTGGCCAGGAATCCGAGATACACCAACAGCATGGCCACCGGTTCATATAATCCGATGATCAAATCGCTGATGACGAGCGCCGCCAGCGGCACCAGCCAGGTCGACAGGCGACCGGCGTAGGCGCCCGTGTACAGTCCGAGAGCGCCTATCGGCGTGAAATTCGGCGGATGGGGTAAAAACCTGGACAGGACGGCCAGGAGAACGATCCCGTGATAACACTGGTTGTGCCAGTTGATTTTCATAAATTGTTCCTCTTCTGTAGTTACCGGTAAGTATATCCAAATGTGAGAAAAAAGTTGCGTTCGGGTGCGGTAAAAAAGCCGACTTCGTTGATAAACAACGGGTTCAGCCCGACCGATGCGGAATCTGAGTAGGCTTTATCGAGCAGATTATTGATTCCGAGGTTAAGGAAAAAAGTGTCGTTATCATAGTTCAGGTTGACATCAACCCTGCCGTAACCGGGCAGGTCCGGAAAAGTATCGGCAAAATCATTGCCGGCAATCCGGTCACTGATCATAAAAACCTCGCTGTGAAAATTCCAGTGAGGATGAAACCGGTAATCGGCACTGACGGCCAGCTGGTGTTCCGCCACCATGGGCACACGATTGCCGGAAAAGGCTCCACGATCAAATTCCGCCCTGGTGAACGTATACCTGGCATCCAGTGTAATTCCACTAACCGGCTCAAACCCCGCTTCGAACAGCAGCCCCCTGCGTTCAGTGGGATCGAGATTGATATTTTCAAAAGTGGCATTATTGAAAATGATCTCATCATCCATATCCAGTGCATAGGCCGTGACTGCGGCGCTCAGCCCATGACCCTGCCACTCGCCGCCGGCCTCATAGGAAGTGCCGGTCTGTGTTTCCAGGGTCGAGGGAGTCCCGAAGACACTGGTTTCCTCATCGACCAGGGGAAAGCGATAGACATCTTCACGCTTTATAAAAAAACGCCAGTCCGGGGTCGGACGGAATGAGATACCCAGCGTCGAGGCAGTCTGGTTGTCTTTCAGTTTATCGCCCGGAAAAAAGCGGAAAAAATCCACCAGTTCGGTCTGTTGCCATGCCTTTCTGAGTCCCGCGGTGACGGCCAGTTGCCGGTTAACCGGCACCGTGAGCAAGGTGTACACGCTTTGCATGCCCTGGTGGGTATCCTGCACGCCCAGCGGGCTGAGCAATGTGTAATCCGTATCCTCGATATCGGCGCCGATGATCACGGTCATATCGTTGTTGCCGACAGGGATCTGCCCACGAAGTCGTGGATTGATGGATCGCACAATACGCTTCTGATCAAACGTGGTGGTGGCACCGAAAGCGGTCAGTGCACCCTTGATATCCTGGTGACGGTAAGTGAATTCACCGGCCAGTTCCCAGTCGGGCAACAGGCGGTATGTTCCGCCGAGACGTGCCATTTCGGAGACGGAATCGTTGAAATCAGCCGGCCGCGTGCTTTGCTTGCGTGATTGTTCAATTTCATCTCTGAACAACACGCCCGGGACTCCGATGTCTTCATCCGTGCGCTGGTATTCCGCAAGAATATTGCCATGATCCAGATCATAGGATAGATCCAGAAAGCCATTGATATAGTCAGTATCGTTATTGTCGCGAAAACCGTCGGATCGGATTCGCTCGGCCGAGATCCGAACCCCGAAACCATTGTCGAAACGATTCTCTGCCTGCACCAGTTGTGACTGTCCATCGTAACTGGCAAGCCCGAGCGTCACATTCGCGAGAAAGTCTTCAGGCACACGGGTGATGATATTAATAACGCCGCCGACCGCCTGGTCTCCGTATAATACAGTGCCTGCGCCGCGGGTAATCTCAATGCGCTCTACATCTTTCAGAAAAATATTATTCAGCTGTGGCGTCGACAGATCGGTATTGTTCAGTCTGCGACCGTCAACGAGAATCAGCGTATTGAACCCGCCCTTGAGCCCGAAGCCGCGCATGTCCACGGTAGTGCGGCTGCCGTCACCGAACAGATCCTGGATTTGCAGCCCGCCCTGCCCTCGCAACACATCACTGAGATTCCTGGCGCCGTTGAGTGTGATTTGCTCACGGGTTATGACCTGGATACTGCCGGCTGTGGGTATGCCCGGTGTTTCCCAGCGGGTGGCGCTGACAACCAGTTCGCCTGTATGCCAGGCGTCCTCGGCATTTGTCCTGGCAGCAGCGCAAAGAAATATCAACAGTAATAAAATCTGGACAAACAGAAATTTCTGCATCCGACCACCCTCCCCGGTGATCAGGACGCGCGTGCATAGCTGTCAACAAACCATGACTGCACAAGGCGTGTTCACAGTGTCGCCCGCCGCGACCTGGTGATTAATGACATTACAGGCCGGTATCCGGGCTCGTGAGTGATGTTAACCATCGGTCAATCGCCTTCCCATGTCGTATCACACAGTGGCGTGTTGATTGCCTTTACTCACTTACCGTTGCGGGGGCAGCGCCGGCCTTGTCATCATGTGACGCACCGGCTTCCCGTTTAACCCGTCAGTCAAAAGACCACCGGGCACCTGTAAAACTGTAGGTAAGTTAATACCTTGAAAGGACACTGTCAAACCGGATGCTAGTCCAGGGGGATTTCGATTTGCCAGCGGAACGTGTTATCGGGTGTGGCATCCGTAAGCCCGAACAACCACGCCAGGCTGTATTCAATCTCCACGGATCCGATCCCGAATTCATGATACAGAACGGGGCCGATGCGATGTTCCTGATCGTCGAGATCGCGGATATCCCGCAGCTCACCGAGTTTGCCGAAAGCTTCCACACCCAGCTTCAGGTGCCCGCTGATCGGCCTGCGCGTGCGCCAGGCGTATTCAAATTCAAGGTCATCGTCACCCTTGCTGCCGAGTTCCTGTTCAAAGGTCAGGTTCAGGATATTCTGGTAATCGTGCCAGTATTTTTCGAGGAGGATCTTGCCTTCGAATACATCGGGGTCGCTGTCATCATCAGCAAGCTTGTACTCGAGATACAATCCGGCATCCAGCCAGTATTTGCCGGTTTCAGTCAGTTGCAGGATATTTTCCCAGGCAGTTGTATCGTAGCGCAATGAACCGGTCGCGCTCTTGTCCAGGCGGGCGACAATCGCGGTTTTCCACCAGTCGGTTACACCATATTCAATCTCGAAGACATGCCGCTGGGCACCGTCCCTGTTGTCGTCATCATCGATTGTGGTATTACCCCGGTTCTCGAATGCGAGTTCACCTTTCTGGACCCTGGGCGAATACACCTTTGGATCGGCATGACTCACTGAAGTGCACATGAATCCGAGTACAAGTATCCGGGTAAGGTAGTAGATGAAACCATGGTTTCTGAAAAAATCAAAACCCTGAACATTCATTGTTTATGTTCTCCGGCTGTATGTATCGTTAAGATTTTCTTAAGATTTATATGCTAAAAAGATGTTTGTACAGGCAGTATAACCTGTGGTCCCGTCATGTAACCCTGTCTGAATGAAATTTTACATCTATGGCAAAAAAACCTGATTTTTCAATAGTGATCCCGATCAAGGAGGAAGCCGAATCTATAGGATACCTGCTTGATGAAACAGGGTATGCAATAAAAACGGATTATTTTTACGAGATCATTCTGGTTGATGACGGCAGTATGGATAATACCAGAAACATGATCAGTCAGTATATGACCTGCAGTCCGATACAAATAACCTGTTTCAGACACGACAGGAATTATGGACAGAGTGCAGCGTTGCTGACCGGCATTCGGGGCGCCATGGCGGACTGGATTATTACCATGGATGGCGATGGTCAGAATGATCCTGCTGATATAAAAACCCTGCTCAATGAATTAAAGAAACACAAGACGGACGATCCCAGACTGATTTGCGGCCGGCGTATAAAAAGAAAGGATAATTTCGTAAAAAGATACTCATCAAAAATCGCCAATACATTTCGCAGTTATCTGCTCGGAGACGAGGCACCGGATACCGGTTGCGGTTTGAAACTGATCCACCGGGAAACCTTTCTGAAACTGCCGCATTTTGATCACATGCACAGATTTCTTCCAGCACTGTTCAAAAATCACGGCTATACAGTCTGCCACGTGGATGTAAATCATCGATACCGTATGAGTGGACAGAGTAAATACGGTATTCAAAACCGGCTTTGGGCGGGATTGATCGACACAGCCGGATTGATCTGGCTTAATCGACGCAGTCTACAGCCATATACCGAGGAGGTATTGTCCTGTGACAATTGAACAATTCTGGCTGTGTGCCGGCCTTACGGGGCAGTTTTTATTTTCCTGCCGCTTTGTCGTCCAATGGCTGAGCAGTGAAATGTCCGGAAAAAGTATAGTGCCGATTGCCTTCTGGTATTTCAGTATCGCCGGCAGCCTGATTTTATTGTCTTACGCTATACATCAAGCTGACCCTGTTTTCATCATCGGGCAATCAACCGGGTTTATTATATATCTGCGAAACCTCATGCTGATTCATAACGAAAGAAGACAACAGTATACCGGCATAGAAGTTTCCGGCGCGGAATAAACCGCATTCGGAAGTACACGTTGTTATGAAAACCCGTCAGCATTCCGGATTCAATCCGTATGTGTCAGAACGGTGGTTGATTCTGATGCTGATAGCAGCTGCTGTTCTCGTCGGCATATCCGGTATGAAAAGGCTGCCGATGGATAATCATGAAGCCCTCGTTGTTCAGACAGCACGCGAAATGCAGAGCAGGGATGACTGGATATTACCATGGTTCAATGGCGAACCCCGGCTTAACAAGCCACCACTCAGTTACTGGCTTACAGGAATAGCAGCTAATATTTTCCAGGAAGGTGATTTATACCGGGCGTGGCACGGACGCCTGGTTTCATTGCTGGCCGGACTTGGCCTGGTTGTCTGTACCCTGATAAGCGGTCATCTTCTTTTCAATAACAGGGTTGCTCTGCAGTCATCATTTATCCTGATTACGACCAGCGGCTGGTTTACCTACACACATGACGCCCGTCCGGACATACTGTACGCATTCATGTGCACCCTGGGTATGACCGGTTTCCTGGTGGCGCTGGTTTCGGCAAGTGAAGTGCAAAGGAGAGTTGCCGGCGTCGTGGCCTGGAGCGGAATGGCATTGGCTGTTCTTGCCAAGGGGCCACACATGCCCCTGGCCTACCTTGGCGGAACACTGCTTTGGGCATTATCCCTGCACCTTCCGCTTGCAGATATCAACCACAGGCTCAAACCGCTGACTGGAATGTTTATTGTTGTACTTCTGGCCGGTCCATGGTGGCTGCTTGTGAATCAACATGCCGACATCAGGGGGCTGGAAAATACCCAGTTATCCGGCAGTCTGCTCACCATGCATCCGCGAAACCTGCTTGACCTTTATTATTTCTACCGTCCACTGATTCTATTTTTGCCCTGGGTGTTGTTACTGCCGTTTACATTGATCCGGATCAAGTACAATGGACTGGATTCGGGCATAAAATTTGCCCTTATCATGATTATATTACCGGCACTGATGCTGGAGACAGGCCCGCAAAAACGGTGGTATTACCTGTTACCATCTATCATGCCGATGTGCCTGCTGCTGGGCGCGGGCATGGAAGAATTGCAGGAGATGATACGCGGGCGAAAAATTCCTGCCTTTGCTGTTATCGCCGGGGCACTGGCGATTGCCCTGGGCACCATCCTGTATCATTCCCCTGGTGTATACATTACTCCGGCTGGACAGATATTCAGGGAAATGACAGTGTTATTTCTGCTCGGCCTCGCTTTCCTGTCAATCACCGGCTTTCAATTGGCTGTCGAATCGGTTTTTCCGGTCATTTTCCTGATATATTTCGTTACCTATCTTTATCTGGGCAACACGTTATCAGGCTGGAGTACCGACAGATTTGAACGTGAGATCCTGGCCGAAAAAATTCTCTCAGTACAGGAACCACAATCACGGATTATGACAATGGGGATAGAGCCGGGCGTGTATACTTTCTATACTGGCACAAAGATTAAACCGGTACGGACTCCGGCTGAAATTGAATCAATTCGGCAGAACCATAGCGTGGTGCTTCTGGTCAATCCCGGACTCCTGGACACACTGCCGGAGGATTTTCGGATCATCGGCACGGTACAATCATCAGGGAAAACAACAGATGTTGCTGTATATGCACCACATTTATAATGACGGAGATATAAGTTGACTGACAGCAGTATTACAGGTTCATCGCAAACCTCACGTGAATATCGGGTCTGGGACAGGTCGATCCGCCTTTTTCACTGGATCAATGTTTTCCTGGTAAGCCTTCTGGTTGGCCTGGGGCTGGCCATACTGAACAGCAAGGCATTGCAAGTCGGAGATGAAGGCAAGATATTGCTGAAAACACTGCATTCATGGGCCGGTTATGCTTTTATTGCGAATCTGTTATGGAGGATATTCCAGGGTTTTTTCGGCAGTCAATATTCACGCTGGTCACATGTCCTGCCTTTCAGAAGAGAGTATTTCAAGAGCCTTGCTACCTACCTGCGAAGCCTCAAAACAGATCCGCAAAAGTATCTGGGACACAATCCCGCAGCACGGCTTGTCATAGCATTACTGTTGATATCAATGTGCCTGCAGGCAGCAACCGGACTGGTACTTGCCGGAACGGATCTTTATTTGCCGCCTTTCGGGCATGAATTCAAGGAACAGGTCATGGCCGCCGGTGAAGACCATGAAAAAATCGCTAATGTAAAACCCGGAATGAAAGAAAATCTGGATCCCGAAGGCTACAAGGAGATGCGCGCCTTCAGGGAACCGTTCATTACTATACATGAAATGAACTTCTTTTTTATGCTCACGATGATTGCCATCCATATCCTTGGAGTGATCGTAACTGAAATAAAGGAAAGAAATGCCATCGTCTCGGCCATGATAACCGGTAACAAGTACTTCACCGAAGATCCGGTGGACCTGACCAATGAGTAAATAACCGGTTATTTGAATGCGTCGTTCTTTTTGGCCATGGATTGGGCAGCCCTGAGCCGGGCCAAAGCCAGCCTGGTTTCCTCGCGTCTGCCCTTGTCAGCCAGTGGACGGTCGGGGCGGTCTGGCGCTTTGAGGGCTTTTTCAAACGCCTGTTCAGCCGCTTTGTAATCTCCCTGTTCCAGCAGGAAATCACCGTAGAAGAAGTTTGAATCGATGCCATCAGGATTCACTTCCAGACCTTTAACGAGGTATTCCCCGGCCTTTTCCCGGTCGCCAAATCCGAGCGGCCAACCGGGGACCTGGTAGTAGAGGCTGCCAAGACTGGTTAATGCGGAACCGCCCATGGCGGAGGCATCCATTTCAATGGCATGTTCAAATGCGGATTTTGCGCGTTTGACCAGCCCCAGAGCACCGAGTCCACCCTTGACACCCGCCCACGTGGAGAGAATGATTCCTTCCCAGATATGCGCTTCCACCTGGTGGTCCTGCTCCTTACGCACCATGGCGGCTTTTTCAGCCAGTTGCTCAAATGCCTTTTCCTGCTGGTCCTTGTTTAAATCATATTTGATACGGGCCCAGTCACTGCGAAGATCCCGTATTTCATCCGTCAATTCAGCACGACACAGCAGACTGAAAACCATCAGGGATAGAGCAAACAATAATCTGTAATGTATGAGTTTCATGTATATGTCTCCTGTTGTTTTGCCGTGCTGCGCGCATGGCGTCTGATAACGGGCAATTGTTTGTTAAGAAAATAATCAACCAGTGAAGGAAACAGACTGTTCAGCTTGACAAACAACCGTTCAGGCCAGCCAAGATACATCTGTTTTCTGTCCATACGGATGGCATCAATGATCTGTCGGGCAACGTTATCGGGATCATCCATGGCGACCCCAAGCTCCCTGTTCATCTCAACAACCAGAGCAGTATTGAAATCTGTACGGGTTGCTCTTGGCGCTACATAACTGACCGTGATTTCACTATCAGCCAGTTCCCGTGCCAGCGCCTCACTGAATCCGCGCAGGGCGAATTTGCTGGATGAATACAGGCAAAAGCCCGGAAATCCGATGGACCCGAATATGGAACCCACGTTCATGATATGGGCGGATGAAGATTTCTGGAGTTCCGGTATCAGGTTATGAATCAATATCAGCGGCGCAATAACATTAGTTTGAAATACTGCCTCGATTTCATCGGCCTGGCCGTCCGCAAACAAACCGAACTGACTGATGCCGGCGCAATTGATGATTCCATCGATTCCTGAATTGTTCCCGCGAATAGTATCAACAATGCTTTTTCTGCCGTCGTCACGGATGAAATCCGCTTCTACCAGAGTCACATAATCATAATATTCCGGTTCCAGTTCATCACGACACCTCTGAAGCTTCTCCATGTTCCTGCCCACCAGCACAGCATGACCGCCGGCGGCAACCAGTCTGTGCATGATCCGCCGGCCAATACCGCCACTGGCACCCAGCAATAAAAATTTTCTGCCACTTATTTCCATCTTCAGGCAGCCTCTTCAGAGGCTGAAGTCTCATCGATGGAGCGGAAAATATCACCGTACAGGCGGAACATGACTTGTGCACAGTGGATAATACAATGTTTGTCATGTGTATCATCAAGGCGGTTCATCAGACTTTCAAAAAACTCGATATGTTGCAGATCCAGAGCACCATGCGATCGTAAATACGTGAATGCAGCATCCGGCAAACCGAGTTGTTGCTGGATGATATCCGCGGCCCGGGTGGCGAGTTGAATACTGGTGCCTTCAAGTACATAAACCATACCGAAAAAACCAGCCGGATTGATACGATGAATGGTGTCATAGGCATAGGCGACCATAAGCTCGGTAGCCAGGCCGGGCCTGCCATTACGTATACTCTCCCTGTCCATTCCACAGGCTGCAATATCATCGAGAATCCACTCCTGATGGCCCGTTTCCTCCCTGATATATTCTCCAACCGCCGTTCGCAGCCATTCATAATGTTCAGGTAGCAGGCTGCCGCAGGCCATCAGTAACGGCACGGTATGTTTTACATGATGGTAGGCCTCGGTCAGGAACGCTAAATAGGTCTCCCGTGAAACGTCTCCTGCCATCGTCCTTTCTATCAATGGAATGGAGAGCAACGATAATCGATCCTGTTCTGTCTGCTGTTTCAGTTCATCATAAAATTTCATAACTTCTTTTACAGTCCTCGTTGTCATAGAGCGTTTCTATACGGGCAGAATAATACGAATATATTTTTTCCCGGACGATCCTGCCGTTACCGGTCAGCATGCCGCTGGCCGATGAAAATGGCGTATCCGCCATCAACCAGAGGTGTACCTGTGCATAATCGGGTAATCCTGAATTTACCGATTCGATAACAACTCCAAGTGCATTTTTATCAATGGTCGGTCCGGCCGGTACAATAATCGCACAGTTCAGTGGTCTTGCTTCACCGAAGACTGCTGCCTGGCTTATCAGTGGTGAAGCAGTCAATTCCGCTTCCGGCCATTCAGGAGAAACATTCCGGCCATAGGAAGTGATGAACACGTTCTTTTTACGGCCCTCGATATACAGGAAGCCATCGCCGTCAACACGTCCGATATCACCGGTATGCACCAGGCCTTGATTCCGGAGGGGTCCACCGTGAAGATAGCCGGTCATGATCGGCCCCCCGACCAGGATTTCATTTTCCCGTGACAGTTCCACTTGTACATGCTGCAATGGTTTACCCACACTGCCAGACCGATTCATGGACGGGGTATTGAGTGATACAACAGACGCGCACTCGGACAGTCCATAGCCCTGATAAACCGGCAGGCCCTGCTCCTGTGCCCGGGTAATCAGGTCCGGGGCCACACGTGCACCGCCGACAGCTATGAATTCAGGACGCTGATGCAACTTTCTTCCACGTTCAAGCGCAAGCACAAGATATTTGAGGATTTGAGGTTGCATGATCATGCTTTGCGGTGCGTATCGATTGATACAATCAATCATCCGATCAATATCCAGCCGGCTTGATCCGGTAAAGCCGATTTGCTGCAGAGTCGGCAACTGGCAGCAGGCGCCCCTGAGCAATGAGGTGTAGACACCGGCCAGATTTTCCAGAAGTGTAGACAGCGGCAAAAGGCATAAATGTCGTGATATATCAAGATCACTGATAACGGAATCAATGGATATTGATACCTGTTCCATGGAATTTACAGAAAGACAGACACCTTTAGGCTCTCCGGAACTGCCGGACGTAAAGGTTATTTTCTGGTGGTCGGAGCACCCGGCATCTGTAGTTCCGATCTGCTTCCTGCGCAGAACACATTTACCGGATAATATCTGTTCATTACTGAAACCATTTGCCGCATAGAATGCATTGCCGGAATCGCAGATAATGGTATCGATATCTGCACTATCAAGAATGTACTGAATTTGCTGATTCGTGAAGAAATGAGGCAGCGGTGTGTTTACAATACCGGCAAGCATGGCGGCCAGATCAAACAGTACCCATTCGATTCCGTTGTCAATCGCCAGGGCTATCCTGCGAACTTCCATAGACTGTAATTTTCTTGCCAGCCTTCGCACCTGCAGATCAAGGCCCTTGCAGGACAGTAAAATATTATCCGACTGTAATGCCGGTGCGGCCGGCCTGTCATTAGCATGACGCCGTACGGCTTCTAATACTTTCATTATACCGATGTTTTCCGTTCCGGTTGTGCAAGGCTGACCAGCTTCAGGGTACTGATAAACCGGTGATATTCTGCAGTCGCCAGCATGAGATTGTGGCTTTTCAGGATATTACCGCACATAACCCTTGGATAATGTTCGTAATAGCTGCCCCAGTAATTCTTTTCAGTACCCAGGCAGTCGGCATCCGCATCGATCAGTTCAACCGGCTCCAGTCGCATACGCTTGAGAATATTCACCAGTTCACGTGTTCCGGTCATGGTCACCCAGCTGAAACCCTGCTGATGAAACAACGCGGCCATTGCCATGATCATGAGACGGCTGCTATGGCCGCCATCGGTGGCAAAATTGCCGACTTCCACCAGAACCTCCCTGGAAATACACAAACCCAATGCTTCACCGAGGACCTGTTCAACCGGAAGATTCAGATATTTTTCCAGAAACAGTTCTCCGTCTGTCGCCGGTCGAAACCCTGCTGCTGCAACCACATTACGGTCCCCGGTTTCGAGGCTGATCAGATACGGCATAAAATGCCTGATCCTGGCATCATGCTTGTCGAGATAACGCTGATGGATAAATAACTCAACAGCATGCCTTTTCAGGCTACCGGGTATGTACAGCATGAGACTTAGTGATTCGGACACCCTGACCCGGTCAGGTCGGTTTATCCTGCCCTGGTAGTACGGTCGCACCGATTCAACAGGTATAACGGCCAGATCAATGGTCATCTGCGTACTCCGGGAAAATTCTGATTCGGGATCTTATGGGCCCATTCTTAAGGCAACCTTAAGAAACCGGATTTACAGTGCTATCGTCATACTGAATTTCATTATAATCTGATCAACCGTACCACTTGCCGGAATAAGCCGGAGCCGTAAATTATGAGAATTTTAGTCGTTGAAGACGACCAGACACTGGGTGATGGTATCAGCCGCTGGTTAAGGGAATACGGATATGCCACTGACTGGATGACAGAGGGAAAACAGGGGTATTCAGCCCTGGAGAGTGAAGATTTCGATTGCGTGATACTTGACATCAACCTGCCGGATATTTCCGGTCTGGACGTATTACGGCAAATGCGCAAATCGGGGAAACAGACACCGGTCCTGTTGTTAACCGCTTGTGACATGGTGTCGGACCGGGTAACGGGTCTGGATTCCGGCGCGGATGATTATCTGACCAAGCCTTTCGATCTGGATGAACTGTCCGCAAGAATTCGTGCGTTATTGCGCCGGCACAGCGGCCATGCTGATCCCGTGATCAGATACAGGAACATCATTATCGACCCGGCAGCGCGTACGGTCAGTAAAGAAGGCGGACTTGTTGATCTTTCCAGCCGTGAGTTCGCGCTTCTGCAGTTACTGATCGAGAATGCCGGCAAGGTTCTTACCAGGGACAGGATCGAACAAAGCCTGTATTCATGGAGAGATCATGTCAGCAGCAACGCAGTCGAGGTGCATGTGCATCACCTGCGAAAAAAATTCGGCACCGATCTGATCCGTACTGTTCGCGGTGCCGGCTATATAACAGACAGGGAATGATGCTGACATCACTCAGGCAACGGCTTGTGTTTTTCATTCTGACCGGCATCTTCCTGATCTGGTCACTGATAATAGTGAAAATATACCAGGATTCCAGGACCGAAATATTTGAATTATTCGATGCCCATCTGGCCCAGTCCGCCAAGGTGTTGCTGTTTCTTGTTGCCGAGGAACTTTACGAAGAACATGACGAAGAGGAAGGTGTGTCAGCAAATGACACCAGGCCCATACCCATACAGGAAATCGAGCAGCATCTGGAAAAACATAAATATGAAAAAATTCTTGCTTTCCAGATATGGGTTGAGCGTCTGGATTTCTATTTCAAATCCGCCATTGCTCCCGAAAAAATGCTGGCAACCGGGACAAGAGGTTTCTCTGTCAACATCATTGACGGAATAACATGGCGGGTTTTCACAATCAGTGATCCACAACAGATCATCATTATTCATGTCGGTGAGCCGGTCAGTGTCAGAACCGAATTGCTGGAAAAAATAACCTGGAACCTGATTCTGCCAGTTCTGATTGCTCTCCCGCTGCTGGCCCTGTTCATCTGGTGGGTCATCGGTCGTACCCTTGCGCCTCTCAGCGACCTGGCTGTCAAAATCAGACATCGTCCGCATAACCGCACTACCCGGATAACACCAGAAGGAAAATTGCCCGATGAAGCCAGACCATTACTCGATGCAATCAATCAGTTACTGGACCGGCTGAATGAGACCCTGGAAAGCGAGAGGCGTTTTACCGCGGATGTCGCACATGAATTACGCACACCGCTGGCCGGCATCAAGACCCAGGCACAACTGGCCATGCATACCAATGATAAAACCACTCGTTCAACAGCCATGCACAGGATTGTACGCAGTATAGATCGTTGCACCCATATGACAGAACAACTTCTGGCCATGGCGCGACTGGATCCGGATTACACGCTGGGCAGTCTGGATAAAATCCTGCTCAACGATGTCGCACATACTGTCATCGCTGAACTCGATGATATTGCCCGCGAAAAACACGTGCACATCAAAACTGAATTCAGGGATAAATGCATCATACAGGGCAACAGTCAGACATTGCATGTCATGCTCCGCAATCTCGTCGATAATGCAATACGTTACGGCAACGATAACGGTCATATACAGATTAGCCTGGAAACCGATGGTGACCTGGTAATACTGTGCATAGATGATGATGGTCCCGGCATTGCCGACGAACAGTTACCGGAAGTTTTCAACCGTTTTTACCGGATTGACAACACCAGTGAAAAAGGCAGCGGTCTTGGGTTGTCCATCACCAAGCGCATTGCCGATCTACATGGCGCCGATATGAAACTGTCCCGTTCAGACGCGGGGGGATTGAGGGTTACGATTGTGTTCCGGAACAAACATAACAGACAAGACCGGTGAATATTCAGGTATACATGCAACGGGCCCTGAGTCGAAGCGGTCGGGTGCTGGAAACAAACAGCCATTCATACTATAATCGCCCTCCATCAACTATCTGTCTGAGGAGCGTTGCGACGGAATCCTGTTCCGCCAGGCTCAGACGGTATCTATGAATAACGGCGCTCGCTTGTAACAGGTAAACAAGCGAGTAACCGGAACTTCCCGACGCGACACCCGCCTTGTTTACCCATCGTTCTTACTGAACCAGGTACGTCTATATATGACCGATTTACAGCAACAACTTGAGCAGGAACTCGACCGGCGCATCATGATTCTGGATGGCGCCATGGGCACCACAATACAGCTCATGGGTCTGACCGAAGAGGATCTGCGCGGCCAGCAATTCAAGGATGTGAAGAGTAAAGACCTAATAAGAAACAATGAGTTACTGGTTATATCTCAACCAGATACTATCATTGATATACATCGTCAATTCCTCGATGCCGGCGCCGATATCGTCGAAACCAACACCTTTGGCGCCACGCCGCTGGCCCAGCAGGATTTCTTCATGGAGATCGAGGACGGCAAGCGCAAGGACCAGGCCTACTTCGACGATGTACTGGCCGATGATTACCTGAAAAAACTCTGTTATGACCTCAACATTGCCGCCGTCGAGTGCGCCCGCAAGGCCTGTGACCAGGCCGGGCAGGACAGCGACCGCAGATGTTATGTCGCCGGCGCCATGGGCCCCATGCCCGTCAGTGCCAGTACCGTCGTGGATGTCAATAATCCGGGCTTCAGACCGATCAATTTTGAACAACTCAGGTTTGCCTATTACGAACAGGTCAAGGCCCTGATCGAGGCCGGATGTGACATCCTGCTGGTGGAAACCATATTCGACACGCTGAACGCCAAGGCGGCGCTGTTTGCCATCGATGAGATTTTCAGCGAGCAGGATATACATTTGCCGATTATGATCTCGGGCACCATCACCGATCGCGCCGGGCGAACCCTGAGCGGTCAGAACGTCGAAGGCTTCTGGAATTCCGTGCGTCATGCCAAACCACTGACAGTGGGACTGAACTGCGCACTGGGTCCCGACCTGATGCGGCCGTTTATCGAGGAAATCAGCACCGTGGCCGACACTCGTGTCTGTGCCTATCCCAACGCGGGCCTGCCCGATCCCCTGCTGCCGACCGGTTATCCGGAAACACCGGAATCCCTGGCGCCGCAGATCAGGGACTGGGCCGAGTCCGGTTTCCTGAATATTGTCGGCGGTTGCTGTGGTACGACTCCGGATCACATCCGTGAGATCGCCAAAGCGGTCAAGGATCTGCCGCCGCGTGAAGTACCCGAACGTGAACAGATTTGCCGTCTCAGCGGTCTGGAACCCTTTAACATCACGAAAGACGTCAATTTCGTCAATGTCGGAGAGCGTACCAACGTTGCCGGCTCACCGCGTTTTCTCAAACTTGTCAAGGAAGACAACGATCTCGAAGCTGCACTGGAAGTGGCCAAACAACAGGTGGAGAACGGCGCCCAGATCATCGATGTATGCATGGACGAGGGCATGCTCGATTCTGAAAAACTGATGCAGGACTTTCTCAACCTGATTGCCTCCGAACCGGACATCAGTCGCGTACCGATCATGGTCGACTCCTCGAAATGGTCGGTACTGGAAACCGGGCTGCGTTGCGTGCAGGGCAAGGGCATCGTCAATTCCATCAGTCTTAAAGAGGGCGAGGAAAAATTTATCGAACACGCCAGGCTGGTCAAACGCTACGGTTTTGCTGCCGTGATTATGGCGTTCGATGAAGATGGCCAGGCCGATTCTACGGATCGTCGCTTCGAAGTCTGCAAGCGATCCTACGACATACTGGTTGAAAAAGTCGGGTTCCCGCCGGAAGACATCATCTTTGATCCGAACATCCTTACCGTGGCCACCGGCATGGAAGAACATAATAACTACGCGGTTTCCTTTTTCGAGAGCACACGCCTGATCAAGGAAAAACTGCCCCATGCCCTGGTCAGTGGCGGGTTGAGTAACGTTTCATTTTCATTTCGCGGCAACAACCCGGTGCGTGAAGCCATGCACGCCGCCTTTCTCTATCACGGTATCCAGGCCGGCATGGACATGGGTATTGTCAATGCCGGCCAACTGGCCATATACGACGAGATCGACAAGGAACTGCTCGAATATGTCGAGGACGTGCTGCTGAACCGCCGGGACGATGCCACGGATCGGCTGGTCGAATTCGCCGAAACCGTCAAGGCCGATGACAAGAAAGAAAGCAAGGTCAACAAGGAATGGCGTGAAAAACCCGTCACCGAGCGTCTCACTCACGCCCTGGTCAAGGGTATAACCGATTACATCATTGACGATACCGAGGAAGCCCGCCAGCAATACGACAAACCACTGGAAGTGATCGAGGGCCCGCTCATGGATGGCATGAACGTGGTAGGTGACCTGTTCGGCGCCGGCAAGATGTTTCTGCCCCAGGTAGTGAAAAGTGCCCGGGTCATGAAAAAGGCTGTCGCCCATTTAATACCCTATATAGAGGAAGAGAAAAAACGCAGCGGCGATGCCGGCAAAAACAACGGCACTATCATCATGGCCACGGTCAAGGGTGACGTGCATGACATCGGTAAAAACATTGTCGGCGTGGTTCTGCAATGTAACAACTTCGAGGTCATTGACCTGGGTGTCATGGTGCCGACCGAAAAAATCCTGGATACAGCCGTGGAAAAAAATGCCCATATCATCGGGGTGAGCGGGCTGATTACACCATCGCTGGACGAAATGGTCCACGTTGCCAGGGAAATGCAACGCCGTAAGCTGACTATTCCACTCCTGATAGGAGGCGCTACGACCTCACGTGCACATACGGCTGTCAAGATCGATCAGCAATATGATGAACCGGTGGTTCACGTCAAGGACGCATCACGTGCCGTGGGCGTCGCCCAGAACCTGGTCAGCCCCGGCAAGAAGGAAGCCTACGTCAAACAATTGCGCGAGGATTATGAAAAGGTGCGTGAGCGTCACGCCGGCAAACAGCAGAAGATCAACTGGCTGACCATCGAGGAAGCTCGCCGGAATCGCATGGAAACGGACTGGGAGAATTATACTCCACCACAACCGGAACAGTCAGGTGTCCATGTGCTGGATGACTATCCCCTGGATGAACTGGCAAAATACATCGACTGGACGCCGTTATTCGTCGCCTGGGAACTTGCCGGCAAGTTCCCGCGTATTCTCGAAGATAAAGTTGTCGGCAAAGAGGCCACCAAACTCTATAACGATGCCCGCGCCATGCTGGAAAAAATCATCGGGGAGAAATGGTTCAGTGCCCATGGTGTATACGGCCTGTTTCCCGCCAATTCCATCGGCCACGATGATATCGAGGTGTACACCAGTGAAAAACGCAGCGGCATCCTGGCTGAACTGCATACGCTGCGTCAGCAAACAAAGAAGCCCGATGAGCAACCGCATTACGCACTTGCCGATTTCATCGCTCCCGAAGAAACTCACGTCAAGGATTATATTGGCGCCTTCGCCGTGGCCTGTGGATTCGGCATGGAAGATCGCATCAAGCAGTTTGAAAAGGACAACGACGATTACAATGCCATCATGCTCAAGGCGCTGGCGGACCGTTTTGCCGAAGCGTTTGCCGAGCGCCTGCACCAGCGTGTACGCATGGAATTCTGGGGTTACGCCGACGATGAATCACTTGATAATGACGCCTTGATCGCAGAGAAATACCAGGGCATCCGCCCTGCTCCCGGTTATCCGGCCTGTCCGGATCACACGGAGAAACCGACGATATGGAAGTTACTCAAGGTCGAGGAGAATACCGGTATTACACTGACTGAAAGTTATGCCATGTACCCGACGGCGGCGGTCAGCGGCCTGTATTTCTCGCATCCGGAATCCCGTTATTTCGGTGTCGGTAAAATCAACAGTGACCAGGTGGAGAGCTACGTCAAGCGTAAGGGCTCCACGCGCCGCGAAATAGAACGCTGGCTGGGCCCGAACCTGGGTTATGAGCCGGACGAATAACTGTGACTGAGCCTGCGGCGGATCACCATTCACCCATTAAGTCATGGAAACATCATAAGCCGGTTTTACAGCGTGGCAGGTCGCAATGCGATTTGCTACCATCGCGTAATGAACGACCCTAATCAGTCCCTTGCTGACAGACTGGATCAGGCACACTATGTTGCCGAACCCGATCTGGTTACCACACTCTCGCTGATGGGTTCGCTCGGCAGACCTCTGCTCGTGGAAGGCGAAGCCGGCGTCGGCAAAACGGAAATCGGCAAGGTGCTCGCCGAAATCCATGATTGCCCCCTGATCCGCCTGCAGTGTTATGACGGGCTGGATGCCAGTACCGCTGTCTACGAATGGAATTATTCGCATCAACTGCTTTCCATAAAACTGATGGAAAACGATGTCGAATCACTGCAACAAAAAGAAGCCAGCATTTTCAATGAAGCCTTCCTGCTGGAACGTCCGCTTCTCAGTGCCATCCGCCAGGATACGTCGCCGGTATTGCTGATCGACGAGATTGATCGCACCGATGAAGCTTTTGAGGCTTTTTTACTGGAACTGTTGTCCGATTTCCAGATTTCCATACCTGAAATCGGCACCATCAGCGCCCGATCCAGACCCATGGTCATACTGACATCTAACGGCACCCGCGAACTCAGTGATGCATTGCGTCGGCGCTGTCTTTATTACTTTATGGAATATCCGGATTTCGAAAAAGAATTGCGGATTATCCATGCACGCCTGCCCGGTGTCGGTAACCGGCTGGCCATGCAGGTTGCCGGCTTTGTGCAAAAGATCCGCAAACTCGAATTACGTAAACAACCGGGCGTCGCCGAAACCCTGGACTGGGCCAGTGCCCTGATGGGTTACGGGATAGAAGAAATTACCGCCACTGAATTCATTATCCAGACAGCACGGACCTGCCTGTTAAAAACCAGGGACGATCTCTCGGCGGTGTCGAACACGGAGGTCGCCCGGATCATCGAAGCGGTGTCTTGAATACATTGCAACCTGTAGAACGCCTGCTCGGATTCATCCACTATCTGCGTGATGAAGGTTATACTGTCGGCATCAGTGAAATTACCGACATACTTGCAGGTCTTGATAACGGGAAACTTGCAAATCGCCGTCATGCCAGGAATGTCATCCGGGCCCTGGCTTGTCAAGACGCCGATGACTGGCAGCGTTTTAATGAATTGTTCATGGACTACTGGTATGTGCCGGAAGAAACCATCGACACGAGTCAACCTGACAATCCAGCCATGCGTGGGCATGATCGGGGCAGTATCACCGGTATTGGCGGCAGCACTGAACAGCTGCCTGAGCAACTCGGCGGTCTGACCGGCCTTAAAGGTTCCGGCGCCGGTCGCCAGAAAACAATATCAAAAGCGGACTTTCGCTTTCTCAACGACCGCAAGGCGATGCTCGAGGTTGAACAACTCGCCGAACAGCTGGCTGAACAACTGAACCGGCGTCTCAGGCGGAAAACCCGGATCCGTCAAAGTGGTGTTCGACTTGCCATCCGTCAGACCATACGCCGCAATCTTGCGCATGGTGGTTTTCCGGTCAAACCCTGCTTTCGTGACAGAAGACGTGAACCACTGCATATAGTGATCCTTCACGATGTCTCGCAATCCATGGCCTGGAACAATCCGCTGCTGTTTCGTTTTGCCCGTGGCATTGCCCGGGCGTTCAGAAACAGTGATATCTACGCCTTTCATACGCAACTGTTCAGGGTCACGGAATTTTACCGGGAACAGTCCCTGACGGTCATGAAACAGCGTCTGGAAGACCGTAACCACCTCTGGATGGGTGGTACCTGCATCGCTGAATCTCTCGGTAAGTTCAATTATTATCATGCCGCAAGGGCACTGACCCGGCACACGGTATTTATCATGATCAGCGATGGCTTTGATACCAACGAACCGGAGTACCTGGCACGTGAGCTGGCCAGGGTGCGTAAAGCAGTCAAAAAAATTATCTGGCTGAACCCGATGCTCGGTCGCGAGGGTTATGAGCCGGATCGCAATTCCATGCGTGCAGCAATGCCTTTTATAGACAGACATGCGCCGGCACACAGTCTTGATGCCCTGAAAAGCACGATGAATTATATCGCCGGGGAGTGCCGGGGTGTCGGCTGAACTGTATTTTCTATCGTCTCGTGGTTCAGGAACTGTACTTCAATGCAGCGCCTTCCTGTTCACGTCATCCTGTTGATGGGCGTGGATAATGACCACCTCATCCGCAGTGATTAAGGGTTCAGTGTAAACCCGGGCAACTTCACCCGACTGCAGGCTGATATAGCGTACCATTACGGGATGCTGGCAAACCGGGCAGGGAATTGCGGGTTCTGTGTTCATGATCGATACATGGGGGCGTGATTCCCGCTTTCAAGTCTTCCTTGCAGAATAATCGGAGCAACCCTGTCAGCCCAGTCTCAGGCGGTAATCAGCCAGCCGCCTGTGGTAATCCTCCGCATCCCCGTAATCAATGAAATCATGATAGCGTGAATGTCTGCCCTGAACTTTCCTGGCATGCTTGATCGGGCACCAGTACTGCTCGGTACGTGAGGCGACTTCCGTGGCAAAGGCGAGTACGCCGTTGCCATATCCGCAATAGACACAGTTGAACTGTTCTATAATATTCAGGTGCTTCAGCTTATAACGGTCTATGATCACGTAGGCAGAACGGTTAACCGGCTTGATACCATAAAGTCGGAAACAGATTGCCTGATAAAGGATAACGGCAATATCCAGAAGTACGAAAGGCACAATCATTGAATAGATAAACGGAGCCGAGGCAACATTACGTATCTTGCTGAGACGAAAATAACGATACAGGGTCATGCGCAATCGTTTATGTGTTTCCTCAATTCCCTCCCGGAAACGGATCTTGCCATCTTCGTAGAAGTACAGGATTTGTTCCTGTCGTTCGTTGAGTATCTCCTCGATTTGATCCTCGATTTCCGTAATCTGGTGCAACAGTTCTCTGATCCTGTCGTTCATGCTTTTTCCTGAAAATTTTGGCTCATCGTTAGTATTCGCGGGTACGGATAAAAAAACAAGTTCTCTGGCCGGGGCTGTACAGGAATAAAAACGGCGGCTGGGAATATTGGCAATCACACATGGACATGGCCGTTCAGCGCCATCAGCAAACGGACGGCGGTCCCGGCAAACGCTCCAGGAGGTTATCCCGGCGCATGAATTGCGAAAGACGGGAACTCTCGTATTATCATCGGGCTCGAAGAATAGAGTTGAAAAATACCCTGACGTCCTGCAACCGGGATATTTTATACAGGTCTTCGTGAGTACACTATACTATCCTGTAACAGATATCCATGAATCTCCGTTTACTCCGGTGATCTGTGGAGATGTAATGACACTGGTTCAGCTGGAGACCTCACATGAATGAAGATACTTTCAATACCTCTGTCCGCAAGTTCCTGAAAAAAGTCGGCATAACTTCGCAACGTGAAATAGAAAAACACGTTGATGAAGCTGTCAGGCTGGGAGATATCCAGGGTAATGAATCATTCAGGGCCAGGGTTTACCTGGAAATTCCCGAACTCGGGATCAAGACCGAAATCGAGGGAGAAATCAACCTCGAGTAACGGTTTAAAACGACGGCGAGTACCCTGGCCGGCACACAGTCCGCCGGCCAGGTAACCACTGTCAGAAAACCTCCCTGCTTGTTCGTGGTGAGGTCAACCACGGTTCCGCCATGGGTGACATCTCCTGTTTCGGTTTCAGACAGAGTCCCATGGCGAGGGTGTACGCCATCAATGGATTCTCCAGCCGGTTTTTCCATACAAACTGGATAGCCTGGAATACACGGTGTTTCTCGTTCTCCGACACCGGTGCATTGTCAATAAATGCAAGCACATCAGGTAGCCGGGCACCACGTCCAAGATTGTCCGCGGCATGCCAGGCATTCTGTGCAAACAGCTTGCATGAGTGTTCCATATGGTTTCGACTCATATAATCACCACCCGCAGCCCACAGGTGCGGGGCGGCAATCAGCGACCATACTATCAAATTGGCTATCAGTAGTTTCATGACGGTATCTCTTTATTACGATAAGAGCCTCCTTCGGTTGTTTGCAGACGAAAAAAAAAGGCCGCGGTTTCTCACCTGCGGCCTTTTATGGAAATCTTCCAACTTTCAACGAGTTAGATCATGTGAAATCCTTGACGCACAGGCGGGTGAAAACGCCGCACAGATCAGTGTGGCGCCAGATAATTACCTGTTTTGTCATGGCGGTCATATTCATGGGGGCGCGATATTCGTCCAATTATCGATATTAGTCAAGTAAGATATGGGGGAAAACCATGTTTTTTCAAGCCCCCGGGGGATTTATGGAATACGCGACACTGGTCATTCTGCTGGCACTGGCCCAGTACATATACTTCCTGACAAAAGTTGGACTTTACCGGGGCAAAGCCCATATACAGGCGCCCGCCTGTGACGGCGACGAAGGCTTCGAACGCCTGTTTCGGGTACAACAGAATACGCTGGAACAGTTGATCATTTTCATACCGGCATTGTATTTCTTCGCTGTCTATGTCAACCCGGTCTGGGGAGCAATGCTCGGATCGATATATGTCATCGGCCGCTTCGTCTACGCCGCTGCCTATTTCAGAAACCCGGCAGACCGGGGTCCGGGAATGTTAATGACCCTCATCCCCAATTGTTTACTTGTAGCCGGTGCTATTGCCGGCATTGTACTGAAAATTATCCAGTACGAATGACCAGGCGATAAAGTGCATCGATCCGTTTTTCAATCAATCGGGTATTTATGAGATAATAATACGAAACACCGGCACGGGGTCCTAACCTCATTGAATACAGAATCACTTAACCTGTTTCTTGACAGTTTGACACAACAGATTGTCGAATTGTCAACCAGCCCGCAGCTCTATATGCAGCTTGGTCTGATTCTTCTGGCAATTATTGTTGCATTCACTTTTTCCACATTCCTGAAGAACAACGTTTCTTTACTGAAGTCATCTCCTGAATCCGGCATGCTGCTTGCCCTCAGGTCAAGAATTTACGCCAGCCGTGACCTGGTTTTCCCGTTGTTTAATGTCCTGGCGCTGAGTATTGCCGTCGAGATCAGTATCCTGATGGCACAACCATCCTGGCTAATCCGCATTGCTGAAAGTCTTGCAGTGGTTTTTCTGATTTACATCATCATCACGCGTTTCATCCAGAAACAGCTGGTCAGATCATTGCTGAAATGGATAGCTATACCCATTGCGGTGTTACATGTATTCGGCTGGCTTGATAATGTCACAATGTATCTCGATACCGTTGACATGCAGGTCGGCAATATCAGGATTTCCGCATATGGAATCGCCCGCGTCTTTATTTTCGGTTTTATTCTCTTCTGGATCGGTCGTATAGCCAGTCTTACCGGTCAGAAAATCATTCGCAGCCAGACAGACCTGCATTCCGGCACCCGTGAGGTATTCGCCAAACTATTCGAAGTCACTCTCTTTGTTATTATTTTCATCCTCCTGCTGCAGGTGATGGGTATCAATCTGACCGCCCTTGCGGTATTCGGCGGTGCACTGGGTGTAGGGCTTGGATTCGGACTGCAGGCCATTGCTTCCAATTTCATATCCGGCATTATCATACTGCTCGATCGTTCGGTAGCGATTGGTGATTATGTTGAAATCGTTGACGGGCCTTCCGGCATCGTCCGCGAAATGAACATGCGCTGCACGGTGCTGGAAACCTATGATGGCAAGGATATCGTGGTGCCGAATGAAAAATTCATCACCGATAACGTCATCAACTGGACTCACAAGGACAAGAAACAGCGTTATTCACTGAATTTCCAGGTTGCCTATGAAACCGATCTCGACAGACTTTTCGAGATCGTGCGCGAGGTATGCAGAAATCATCCGAAAGTGCTGAGTGGCCGGGACTATCCATTCGAGGAACAGCCGGATGCGGAAATCCAGAGTTTTGATGACTTCGGCATTACCATACTGGTTGAATTCTGGATGATAGGCATCGATGACGGCAAGAACCGGGTGGGCGCGGATCTGTTGCATGGCATCTGGAATGCCCTCAGGGAAAATGGCATTGAAATCCCCTTCCCGCAACGAGAGGTCAGGATACTGAATGACAACATCAGTATCACCAGCAACGGCAACAATAACAGTTAACCGGACACCTCGTAAATATCGTGCATTTTTCGCCGCATGGTTTCGATTTCATGGTTAACACCACAGGAACAGGCGGCAATCTTGCTGATTTGGGCATAACCCAGACCGCTCTCCTCACGCCAGGCATTGAAAGCCGCCTGGACCCGCGCCAAATCACGCTTGCTCACGGGGTTATCACTGATATCGACTCCGGCATTCTGTAATGCCAGCACGACATCCGCGGTCAGCACAAATGCATCCTTGCCGATAAAACGCAGGAAATACTGCCCTGTGTTGCCTCCCAGACGCGCACCGTGCTGTTTCAGGTAACGCATCAGTCCTGCCTGGTCGGAACATGGCCAGCCGGACAGGAATTTACCGAAACTTCCATGAGTAGCGGAAGTATCGAGAACGAACCTGGCATTTTCATAGACCGTTTTTATTTTCTGCCAGCTTCTTACGATGCGTGTATCGCGAAGATAGGCATCCCATGTTTCCGCGGGCAGCGTAACCAGGGCCGCCGGCCTGAAACCATAAAATGCTTCTTCAAACCCGGGCCATTTTTTATCGATCACATTCCAGCTAAACCCCGCCCTGAAAACACATTTGCTCATCATTGACAGACAGGCCGCATCGCTCTTGCGGGCCAGCGACCGTGCTGATAAAGGTCGCGGCAGGATTGAGTTCAGCGCCACTACTCCACCCTTGCGCCCGGCGGCGCGGGCATGAATGTCTGCGAATTTCTCCATCTGTTACTCCTGTCTGAAAAACCCGGCTGGCCGGTATTAATGTTATAGTAACTTTATGGGCAGAGTGAGTTGAACTTTGTCCGCGGGTGCTTTGTCCACCTGTTTTACCCAGCCAAGGAGACGATATGTTCAGACTGCTTTTATCAGCACTGCTGGTGACGTCATGCACATTCACCCAGGCCGATGACGAGTTCACTTCTGAAAATCACGATTTTCGCGCGCTGACCATCGTAGACGGTCTTGCGCACCCATGGGGCATGGCATTTTTGCCCGACGGGCGGATCCTCGTCACCGAACGGCCCGGCCGCCTGCGCATGATCGAACATGGCAATCTGTTACCGACACCGGTTTCCGGTCTTCCCGGTATCGAGCAGCATGGACAGGGTGGTTTGCTGGATGTGACCCTGCATCCGGATTTTACAAAAAACAGCCTTGTCTACCTGTCCTATGCCGGCCGCGGCAAGGGCGGCTACAGCACGGAAGTCATCCGCGGACAACTGGACGGGATGCAACTGAAAAATATCGAGCGAGTATTCACCGCGAAGCCAAAATCAGGCGAAGGCAGACACTTCGGATCGCGTCTCCTGTTCGATAACCAGGAACACCTCTACATTACCCTCGGCGATCGGGGCGAGCGGGACAATGCACAAAAAACGGACAACCATGCCGGCTCTCTCATCCGGTTGTTGGCCGATGGCAGCATCCCGAAGGACAATCCATTTGTGAATGATAAACGGGCGCTGCCGGAACTCTACACACTCGGCAACCGGAACATGCAGGGCATCGCGCTCAGGCCTGGAACCGGCCAGATCTGGACCCACGAGCATGGCCCGCAGGGGGGTGATGAAGTCAATATCATGCGTCCTGGAGTCAACTATGGCTGGCCCGTCATAACCTATGGAGTGAATTATGTCATTGGCACAAGCATTGGCGAGGGTGTTGCAAAGCCGGGCATGGAACAGCCGGTCCATTACTGGGTGCCTTCAATCGCACCCTCCGGCATGGTCTTTTATAGCGGTAACGAGTTCCCTGAATGGAAAAACAACCTGTTCGTGGGTTCGCTCAAATTCGGTCAACTGGTGCGGCTTGTCATAGAGGATAACAAGGTGGTTCACGAAGAGCGCATGATCAATAATGTACTCGGACGCATACGCGATGTACGGCAGGGTCCGGACGGCAGCCTTTACCTGCTGACTGATGACAATAGCGGACGCTTGATAAAACTGGTACCGATCCGCTGAAATCCGCTGAATATGAGCAGCAACAACTGCCTGCACAAAACAATACAACCGGATAGATAACAACAATAAACGCAAATATATACCTATGAATACGACGTCCCTGGTCGAAATCAGCATTACAGGCCTGTACAAGTCATTTCACGATAACACGGTATTGCGCGGCATCGACCTCGAAATCAACAGCGGGGAGATCATAGCCATTGTCGGCGGGTCAGGCTGCGGAAAAACCGTATTGCTTAACTGTATCCTCAGTCAGTATCCGGTGGATAAAGGCAATATCAGTGTACTCGATCGCAGCAAACCGGCGTGGTCCTTGCGTAAACTCGATGATTTTAATGAACTGGAAATCGATGACATCCATAAACACTGGGGTGTGGTATTTCAACGCAATGCCCTGTTTTCGGGATCGGTTTTATTCAATCTCGCCTTGTGGTTAAGGGAGATCAAGCACATGGATGATGAGCAAATCTACCCGATTGCCATGAATTCACTGCGGGCCGTGGAACTGCCTGCCAATGAAGAGTTTTTACAACAAAGTATCAATGATCTCTCCGGTGGCATGGCCAAGCGCCTGGCCATCGCCCGGGCCATTTCCATGGATCCTTATATGTATTTCTATGATGAGCCCACCACCGGTCTGGATCCGGCCAGTTCGGCCAATATTCACGATTTGATCTACAGTATTCACAATACTCCAATGGAGGATGGTTCCGCTAGGACAACTCTGATCATCACCCACGACAAGGATCTGTTGAAACGACTGCGTCCGCGTACAGTAATGCTGCATAAGGGTCAGGTATATTTTGACGGACCATTTGATGATTTCGAGGCCGCTGATACCGAAGTCATCCGTCCTTACTTCAAACTGATGCCGGTGCTGCAACGCCGTTATGGCCTGGACACCGAAGTGATCCAGAAAATACAGAACCGCAAGGGACTGGTTATGAATTGATTTTTATTCGACTGCGTGCGGTCGGGAGTTAATTACATGTGGTTACGCGCCAGCTGTGATTTGTCATTCGAAATATCCGTGCCAACACCGTTTATTCTGATGCTGCGGCCGCGTAGCGGTTCCCAGCAATGGATTGCAAGCGAGGAGTACAGGCTTATACCGAGCGTATCCGTATTCGAATTTACGGATAAATACGGCAATCTCTGTCAACGGCTGATCGCTCCGCCGGGGAATTTCTCAATTCATACAACCGCCGATGTCATGACCGCCGATTGTGTAGACCGGAACCCGGGCGCACCTTTTGTCGAAATCCAGTATCTTCCCGATTCCGTACTGGAATATTTATTACCCAGCCGCTACTGTGAATCTGATCTGTTTGGCCAAATGGCGACATCCATCACCGCTGATTACCTGCCGGGTTACGATCAGGTTGCTGCGATTGAGACATGGCTGCGAACCGCCATTCGTTACCAACCCGGAAGTAGCGATACGCCGGTGTCGGCGGTGGAAGTCAATAGCAGGCAATCCGGCGTCTGCCGGGATCTGTCCCATCTCGGTATCGCCCTGTGCAGAAGTATCAGCATACCCGCACGTCTCGTTGTGGGATATCTACACGCGCTTGTGCCCATGGATCTGCACGCCTGGTTTGAGGCTTACATCGACGGGCGCTGGTATACCTTCGATGCAACACAAAATGAACTCAAGGGAGGCTATATTTCCATCGGCTACGGTCGTGACGCTGCCGATGTTGCTGTCTACAACCAGTTTGGTCCGGCTGTCTATCCCGTTGCGCACCAGGTTCATGTGCAGCGTATAGAACACGAACCGGCCGCAGGATAAAGATGACCTTTACTGAACTTCAGTTCCCGGAAATTTGACATCAAGACACCCCGGGCAGTGTCAATTGAATCCCAGCAGCATTCCGAATAAACCCGCCATAAACAGGTAATACAGGGTGGGGATAATGGTTTTCCTGATCAGCGCACCTTCCTGTCCTGTGAGCCCGCAGGTGGCGGAAGCCGCAACGATATTGTGAATGCAAATCATGTTACCTGCTGCACCGCCCACTGCCTGCAATGCGACAATCAGCACGGGGGAGAGTTCGGTCCTGATACCAACGCCAAACTGAAACAATGAAAACGTCAGGTTGCTGATGGTATTGCTACCGGCGATGAAAGCACCCAGCGCGCCCACTCCGGCAGCGAACATCGGCCAGCCCTGCCCGGCGATATCGGCAATAGCCTGGGCGAGAACAATAGGCATACTCTCAAGACCCGAGGTATTCAGCCCGGAACGAATAAAAATACGCACCATGGGCACGGCGAAAACAAGAACCACGGCGGCGCCGGCAAAGGCATGCCCGGTACTTTTCATTGCGCCTGTCACCTGCGCCCGGTTCATGCGGAACAAGGGCATGCACAGCAGCACAACCAGTATAAATACACTGCCCGGGAGATAAGGAAAATTAATAGATGTGGCAATGTCCGTATTCAGCAGCGGGCCTGTATCGATACTGAACCTCGACAGGTAAGCCTTGATCGGCAGTTCCGGAAGCCGCGTCAACACCAGCAACAGGCCAATGAGCAGATAGGGAACGAAAACCCGCCACAGCGGTAAAGCCGCGGCGCCGGTCCGTGCAAGAACCGGGGAATCTGCACCGGCCCAGCGAATTTCCCACTGTGAGCGTTCGGGAAATGACCATGTGTCGGACGGTTGCAACCAGCCTTTTCGGGCAACGATGACGGTCATGAACAGTGCGATCAGGCCGCCCAGCAGCGAGGGAAACTCCGGACCCAGCACGGCGGCAAAAATCATATAGGGAACCACAAAGACAACACCGGCAAACAAGGCAAATTTCCAGACGGCAAGTCCCTCGCGCCAGCTACGCCTGACACCGAAAAACCGGGTCAACATGCAGACCATGAACAACGGGATCACAAAACCGATAAGCGCATGAAGAATGGCCACCTGTTGACCGATACTGAAAATCAACGTCTCGAAATCGGGCACGGCCGCATGGCCCTCGATGTATTCCGCCACCAGGGGGCTGCCGATCAGACCGCCATGCACACCTACCAGTATGGGTGTGCCAACCGCACCGAATGAAACCGGCGTACTCTGGATAATAAGGGCGCACATTACCGCGGCCAGCGGCGGGAATCCCAGCACCACAAGCAAGGGACCGGCAACGGCGGCCGGCGTACCGAAACCGGACGCACCCTCGATGAACGCACCGAAAGCCCAGGCTACGATAATGGCCTGGATGCGAGGGTCCGGAGTTATGCGTGAAAACGCGTCCCGAATGCTGCTGACGGCGCCCGAATGCACCAGCACAAAGAGCAGCAGCAGTGCACCGAAGATAATATAGAGCACCTTGGCCGCGATCACGAGACCTTCTATGGATGCAGCGAGGATATATTGAATTGAGACGTCCCAGTAAAAAAATGCAATCAGAGCAGTCAGTATCAGGCCCACCGGCATGGTACGCCGTGCAGGCCATTGCCAGACAACAAGCAGAAGAAACACCAGAACCAGTGGCAGTGCCGCAAGCAGAGCAGTCATCAAAGTTCCCCCTGTTTATAATTGTTCCGGCATCATGGGTGTCACAGCCAGGTATATCGATATTTTCACAGTCGCGCCGATGTCATGCCGGATATAGTTTTTTCCGTTCCCCGGGAGTAAACTCGCGCCAGTCACGGACTACACCCTCTGATCATTATTCCACTGGAATCATAATATCCGTTAACTGACACGTCCACGAAGAACAGGCAAATTGACCTGTGCTACACGTGTAACATTTGTTTCATCTTTTCACATAGCTATTACAAATGTCAGGTATGAAAGGATTACATCAACGAGCGGTCGATATTTCTCGTCTGTTGATCGCTGCACTGCGCGGCCGGGAATACGATTACACGTCGGGTTCCATTCGCCGGGCGGTGATGCTTCTGGCGATACCCATGATGCTGGAAATGGCCATGGAATCGATCTTCGCCATTACCGATATCTTTTTTGTCTCGATTCTGGGCGCAGATGCCGTGGCCACTGTGGGCCTGACAGAAGCCGTGATCACCCTGCTTTACGCGGTTGCAGTGGGCATGGGTATGGCTGTAACCGCCATGGTCTCGCGCCGCGTCGGTGAAAAGGATAACGATGGCGCTGCTGTAGTTGCCGGACAGACATTATGGATCGGACTGGCGTTCTCGCTGTTAATCGGTGTGCCGGGATTCTTTTACGGGGAATATGTATTACGTTTCATGGGTGCAAATGAAACCGTCATTGCCGGTGGTAGCCTGTACACGCGCATCATGCTTGGCACGTCGATCAGCATCATGTATCTGTTCCTGCTCAGCGCGATTTTCCGCGGCGCCGGGAATGCGGTCATTGCCATGCGCGCACTGTGGCTGGCCAACGGTATCAACATTGTTCTGGATCCGTGCCTGATTTTCGGTATCGGGCCCTTCCCGGAAATGGGTGTAACCGGTGCGGCTGTAGCCACCAGTATCGGCCGCGGCATTGGTGTCATCTACTTACTGTATTACCTGTTTCACGGCACCCATCGCCTTGATGTCGGGATCAAACATCTGACCATCGTCCCCGAAGTCATGCTGGGGCTGTTGCGAATTTCCATTGGCGGCGTACTGCAGTTCCTGATAGGCACCGCGAGTTGGGTCATTCTCATGCGCATGGTCGCCACCTACGGCAGTGCCGCCATCGCCGGCTACACTATTGCCATTCGGGTGATCGACGTCAGCTTTCTGCCCGCCTGGGGACTCAGTAACGCAGCCTCGACGCTGGTCGGGCAGAATCTCGGCGCCGGCAAGGCAGAACGGGCGGAACGATCCGTGTGGATGGTGGCCCGCTACAACGCGATGTTTCTGATCGGTGTGGCTGTGGTGTTTCTGTTGCTGGCCGAACATATCATTGGCCTGTTTTCGACAGACACGGTCATCGTCAACTACGGCAGTGATGCGTTGCGTTACATCAGTTATGGCTATGGCTTTTTTGCGGTCGGCATGGTGTTGACCCAGGCATTCAACGGCGCCGGCGATACGGGCACACCCACGGTGATCAACCTTGTCTGCTTCTGGATGATCCAGATCCCGCTGGCCTGGAACCTGTCACACACACTGGGTTACGGGCCGCAGGGTGTTTTCGTGTCCATCACCATTGCCGAATCCCTGGTGGCCCTGATCGCCTGGCCATGGTTTCGCCGCGGCCGCTGGAAGCAGCGCCAGGTGTAAATGCGTCAGGCCAGCAGTTGCCGGAGCACATAGGTAAGGATGCCGCCGTTGATGTAATACTCCCACTCCTTCGGTGTATCCACACGCACGTTGACCGGGAAGCGGACGGGTTTGCCGTTTTCGGGCGTTGCCGTGACCGTCACTTCCTTCACACCCTGTTCAAGACCCTCGATATCGTAAATCTCGTTGCCGGTCAGTCCCAGTGATTCGGCCGAATCACCCTCCTTGAAGGTCATGGGTAACACACCCATGCCCACCAGGTTGGATCGGTGTATACGTTCAAAACTCTCGGCAATCACACCGCGGGCGCCGAGCAGCTTCGTACCCTTGGCCGCCCAGTCACGCGATGATCCGGTACCGTATTCCTTGCCGGCAATGACCAGTAGCGGCACCTCTTCCTGCTGGTAACGCATGGCGGCATCGTAAATACTCATCTGTTCAGCGGACGGCATGTGCGTGGTCCAGCCACCCTCGGTGCCCGGCGCCAGCAGATTACGCAGGCGTATATTGGCGAATGTGCCACGCATCATGACCTCGTGATTGCCTCGACGTGATCCGTAGGAGTTGAAGTCCCTGGCTTCTACCCCGTGTTCAAGCAGATACTTGCCTGCCGGGCTGTCCGGCTTGATGGAACCGGCCGGTGAAATATGGTCCGTGGTGATCGAATCACCGAGCAGGGCCAGAAGTCGTGCGCCCTTGATCGGTGAGATCCGTTCCGGTTCTATATCCATGCCGTTGAAGTACGGCGGATTCTGGATGTAGGTAGAATGGTCATCCCACTGAAACCTGGCTGATTGCGGCACCTCAAGACTGTTCCAGTTACTGTCACCGGCGAAAACGTTACCATAACTGGTGTTGAACATGCCGGAGTTCACCGTGCCGGCAATGGTTTCGCTGATCTCCTTCGCGCTGGGCCAGATATCCTTCAGGTACACCGGGTTGCCGTCACTGCCGGTACCGATGGGTTCACTGCCAGGATCGAAACTGGTGGTACCGGCAAGAGCATAGGCCACGACCAGCGGCGGCGAGGCAAGAAAATTCATTTTTACTTCGGGATGCACGCGCCCCTCAAAATTACGGTTGCCTGACAGTACGGAACTGACGATGAGATCGCCGTCATTGATGGCATCGCTGATGTGTTCCGGTAACGGTCCGGAGTTGCCAATACAGGTCGTGCAGCCGTAACCCACCAGGTTAAAACCCAGTTTATCCAGATACGCTGTCAGCCCGGACTTTTCCAGGTATTCCGTAACCACCAGCGATCCGGGCGCAAGACTGGTCTTGACCCAGGGTTGTACCTTCAGCCCCCTGTCCACCGCTTTTTTTGCCAGCAGCCCGGCGCCGATCATCACGGAAGGGTTGGAGGTGTTGGTGCAGGAAGTGATGGCGGCAATGACCACTGCGCTGTCATTCAGGGCGTAGCTGTTGCCGTCGGGAGCGGTGACCTTGACCGTGCCCACATGTTGTGAAATATCGGCCTCAATCCCTGTGCCGCCACCCTCGCCTTCAAACGCCGAGACATCGGTATTTTCCGCGGGATTCCCTTCGCGTTGCGACTGCATTTCATGCAGGTGCCGGCCGATGACCGTCTTAGCCTCCTGCAACGGGATACGATCCTGAGGACGTTTGGGACCGGCCAGACTCGGCACCACGGTATTCATATCCAGATGTAATGTTGCGGTGTAATCGAAATCCGCCGCACCCGGTTCACGCCACAGGCCCTGGGTTTTTGCGTAGGTTTCCACCAGCGCAATCTGATCCGCGCTGCGCCCGGTCAATTTCAGATAGATCAACGTTTCTTTATCGATGGGAAAGATACCGCAGGTGGCGCCGTATTCCGGCGCCATGTTGGCAATGGTGGCCCGATCGGCGAGTGGTAGATTGTCCAGGCCATCACCGTAGAATTCCACGAACTTGCCGACTACGCCCTGCTGCCGCAACATTTCCACCACGGTCAAGACCAGATCGGTGGCGGTCGCGCCTTCGGGTAAATTGCCGGTAAGCTTGAATCCGACAACCTGCGGGATCAGCATGCTGATCGGCTGACCGAGCATGGCCGCCTCGGCCTCGATGCCGCCGACGCCCCAACCCAGCACACCCAGACCGTTAATCATTGTGGTATGGGAATCCGTACCTACCACGGTGTCCGGGTAAGCCTGCATGACGCCGTCAATTTCACGGGAGAAAACGGTGCGCGCGAGATATTCCAGGTTGACCTGGTGAACAATACCGGTATCCGGCGGTACTACCTTGAAATTGGAAAACGCCTCCTGCCCCCAGCGCAGAAAACTGTAACGTTCCTGGTTGCGGCCGAATTCGATTTCGGCATTGCGTTGAAAGGCATCAGCCCGGCCGAACACATCCACCTGTACCGAGTGATCGATGACGAGTTCCGCCGGTGACAGTGGATTGATTTTCGCCGGATCGCCACCGAGTGCACTCATGGCGTCACGCATGGCGGCCAGATCGACCACGGCCGGCACGCCGGTGAAATCCTGCATCAGCACCCGCGCCGGCGTGAAGGCAATTTCCTGGTCGGGCTCGGCGGCGGCATCCCACTTCGCCAGCGCCTCGATGTCAGACTCGCTGATGTTGATACCGTCTTCACACCGCAACAGGTTTTCCAGCAGTATTTTCAGTGAAAACGGCAGCCTGTCGATGTCATACGTCTCTCTTAATGCATCCAATGCGTGGATCTCGTATTCCGTATCGTTGACTTTGATTGTTGTACGGGAGTTGTAACTGTTACTCATCTTGCTACTCCGTTGGCTGGTGAGATTGATTTATGTTGTTCGTTATTTGTTATTATATTTTTCGACGGGCTTATTCGTGGGCGATGGGTTTATCGGTAAACAGGAAGTCCTTCAGTTCCTTGTCAAACCGGGGGTCATTGCGGCGTATCCATTCCAGCACCATGGCCGCGTGTTCCTTTTCCTCGTCGCGGTTGTGCGCAAGAATGGCCTTTAATTCCTTGTCCTTGCAGGCATCTACGCGCTGGTTATACCAGTCCACCGCTTCCAGTTCCTCCATCAGGGATGCTACAGCGCGATGCATATCGCGTGTGGCTTCGCTGAGTTCCTCAACAGGTTCATGGTATGTGTCATTGGCCATGGTGTGTTACCTCCGCTTGATTGCTGGTGTTTAATAATGAACAGAATTGGCTCTGACTATACCAAATCCGGCCGATTCTCTCAGTACATCCATTCATCCCAGTACGGGGGTGTCTTGAAATAAGTTTGCAGAAAATCCACAAACGTCCTTACCTTTGCCGACAGATATTTCCTGTGGGCGTAGGTGATATGTATGGGCAGGCTTTCAGGTTCATATGCTTCCAGCACCGGCTTCAGGCGTCCGGATCTGATGTCCAGTCCGACGACGTAACTGGGTAACTGTACCAGGCCGCAGCCCTGTATGGCGGCAATACGCAGGGCGTCGGCAAGGTTGCAGCTGAGGTTGCCCTTCACCGCCACAATCCGGTCAGCGCCCTCGATTCTGAGGCGCCAGTCTGATAACGGCGTGGTATGGTCAATGGTAAGACAATTGAAATTAAGCAGGTCATCGGGCGATACGGGCACCCCTTCCCGGTCCAGGTATTCCGGGGCGGCACAAACGACCATGCGGCTGGTCGAGAGCTTGCGCGCGATGACATTGGAATCGTTCAGGCGGCCGATGCGAATCGCCATGTCCATGCCTTCCTCGATCAGGTCCGCGGCCCGCTCGGTCAGGACCAGGTTAATACCCAGATCCGGATACATGTTCTTGTACTGTGAAATGGCCCGCGCCAGGTGAAACGAGCCAAACGAGGGTGGTGACAGAATTCTAAGTGTGCCGATCGGAGTCAGTTGCTGTTCTGAAACCGACAGCTCGGCCTCCTCGATTTCGGCCAGGATGGTCATCACGCGCTCGTTATAGTCCCTTCCCACCTCGGTCAGGCTCAAATGCCGCGTCGTGCGGTTGAGCAATCGAGCGCCGAGATTTTTCTCAAGGTCATTGATGTACTTGGAGGCCATGGCGCGGGAAATATCCAGATCCGCGGCCGCAGCCGAGAAACTACCGAGGCGTGCGACCGCGCTAAAGACTCTCATACTCATCAATCGGTCCATTCTGTATCCTTTTATTTCTTATTTGGAAATAATCAATGTTAATTTTAAATATTGTAAACAAAATAGTTCATAACTATATTTATTGCAACGCACAAATCTGAAGATTGAAGAGATGACTCACTTCCCGAGATGTGTTGGAACGATTCATTTAAATCAAACCGAGGTATTTGTTATGAAAATTTATAAGACATTGATATTTATGGCTTTATTAGCTACCGGCTCCGCCGGAGCCGTCTCTGCGCCCGATGACAGGGAGGCTATTCTCGAAGTCAGCGAGCAATGGGCCAGTGAGTTCGAGACTGGAAACAGCGCGTCCATGGCCAGGTATTACACCAGTAACGCGGTCGTTCTGCCGCCCAGCAGCGAAATTCTCTCGCAATCAGAGGATATCCTGGGCTATTGGCAGTTCCTGATCGAAGTCGGGGTCAACCAGTATGATGTCTATCCGGTCGATGTCCGTATCGATGGCAACCGCGCCTTCCAGACAGCCATCTGGGAAGCGGTTCGCACCACCGAGACCGGTGAGAAGATCGCAATGGAAGGTAATATCACGACCGTACTCGAAAAACAGGCCGACGGTGTCTGGAAGATCACCATGCAGAGCTGGAACTGATCAGGCATCGAGTCCTGGATTCAGCCCTGAAACGGATTCCTCCCCTCAGATGGACATGGTTGCACAGGGACGTGCACTTTTACCCATTCCGCTACTAATTCCCACTGCAAACCGGCTCCGGATATCCGCGTGCCGTGGTGCCTGGATCATCTTACCAATGGCGAAAGCCGTAATGGAAACTGAAACGGTGATGGAAATACCGGGGGTAATAAGGGTGCCCGTAATAATAAGGGTAACCATAGTAATAAGGCCGATAGTAATAACGATGACCACCGTAATAATAGTTTGACGCATAATAGTGCACCGGCCACAGGTAATGGCTATCGGCTTTTACCAGGGGGTAGTCATAGGGATAATCATCAATCGTTCTTACAATGCGATTTTCGATCGGCCCGTACACCGTGATGCGTCTGTCATCCTGGTAGACCTCGGGATCCAGAAACCCGTCAATCCTGGCAATGAAACGCCCGTTGCTGGATTCATCGACGGCCGCTGGCATGCCGTAGTGATTCAGCGGTGTTGCAACAATCTCAACCCAGGTTGATTCCGTCTTGTTTTCCACGGTAACGATACTTCCGCCCCAGCGTACGGTGTCACCAATGTAGCTGTTGGTCTGGTTCCGGACCTGGTCGACGCCGGGATTTTCGGGTGGGGCGGTGCGGATTTGTTCGGGAATATGACTGGCGCAGCCGGCGACCAGGGCCGTCGCCATCGGCAGTGTCAGTATTCGTTTCAACCAGGCAAAACGCATGATCACTAGGACCGGAGGGCGGCCTGAATGTTCTGCCGAAACGTCAGATTCCCTGTTCGGCGAGTTCCGCGGCCTCCTCCGTATCCGGGAAAGTGTTACGTAACAGCAACGCATAACTGGATGCGGTATCGCGATTACCGAGACGGCGTTCAATCTGTACACCCAGCCACAGGCTTTTGGGAGTGTGTGGACTGATCCTGGTGTATCGGTTCAGATAATGTTGAGCCGCCGGGTAATCACCCTTCATGAACGAGATTTCAGTCATTTGTATCAGTGCCGGCGCCACGGTGGCATTTTTATTCAGCGCCGAGAGAAAAAAGTTTTCAGCCTTGTCCGGTTTATCGTTCTCCATGGCGCAGGTTCCCGCATTGGTCAGTGCGAGTTCCGGTTTTCTGTACAGGGGGTTTTCGGCGGATTCAATAAAGACAGCTTCAGCTTCGTCGTAGCGTTCATTCTGGCACAGCAACAAGCCGTAATTGTTGAGAATGGATGAGTTACCCGGTTCAAGCTTGAGTGCATGCTTGAAGTGTTGTTCAGCTTCGGCATCCTGCTGCATCTTCCGGTACAGCAATCCCAATGCGTTATATACCTGGGCATTGTCCTTGCGTGCCTGGCGAGCCCGTTCCAGTTTTTCCAGTGCCTTGTCCAGTTGGCCATTTTGCATATAGGCAACACCGAGTTGCAGATTAGCCTCTGATACCTGCTGTGCGCGTTCGGAATAACTGGTATAGGAAGGCCTGTTACGACGTTCGGCCTCATTATAGGCGGCATTGGTCACCGTGGTGCCTACAGCTCCGATGGCCGCCATGGGCGTACAACCGCTGCTGACCAGTAATATGGCCGGGATGATCATTATCAGTGCAATTCTCATATTTCTGGTGATCCACAATAACATGAGTACCGCCCTGTCAGCATTTGCCTGGTATCAGGACAAAATCTGATTGAGCCGGACTATCCCAAGTATATGACATTATACGAAAAAACAGGGGTATCAATTTCAGATCACGAAAGCGCATTGACAGACAGAGTACATCAGGGGACATATTGCCGCGCCATATCCTCGGCATGCTTCATCTGGTTGGGCAGGATTTTATGCTCCCGGGACAGGCGGATCATATGACGGGATGCGTTCTTGTTCCCCTGGGTGTGAGCGGCGTAAAACCACATGTAGGCGATGGTAAAATCCTGCGGCAACACATGACCGTTCTCGTACATCAGGCCGAGGTTGTATTGCGCATCGGGATAGGCTTTTTCAGCCGCTTTTCGAAACCATTGTTCCGCCTTGATCAGATCGCGCTTCACGCCAAGACCGGCATAATAGTGTATACCCAGGTAATTCAGCGCTGCCGGATCTCCGGCCCGGACGCGTGGCTGCCACAGTTTGAACGCATGGGCATAATCACCCTGCTTGAACAGTTCTTCGGGATCCTTGTCGCCACCACATCCACCCGGCAGTAGCGTGAATATCATCACGAAAGCGGAGCGATACAACCAATAATGAAAGACCCTGCTCATCGAACACATATCAGGTTGAAACCGGTAGCGGTGGCGTTGCCGTAATTGGACAATACACAGGATATCCGGAGAAACGGGATACCAGCGGCTGGAATGGCGGTTCTGAACACAAAAGGTGCATGCATGCAGTCTCGCCCCGGCTCCCTGAAAAAGCAAGACACGGACCGGGACGGATACCCGAAGCCCTTTTCCTGTCAACCGTTGAAGTCGTCCGGCGTTATAACTTCCGTCATTAACTACACAAGTGGAGTAACAGCGATGAGAGGAATACTGATTTTAGTTGCCCTGATGTTTTCCCAACAGTATGCACTGGCCGGACACGATGAGAGTGGTGGTCACGGCAAACGCATGGCCGAGGAGCTGGAACTGACTGCGGAACAAAGCGATGCTTTCAGGGACATCATGCAGGAACAGAAAAGCAAGCGTCAGGAAATATTCAGCGAATTCCGTCAACAGATGAAAGAACAAATGCAGTCACTGCATGATGAAACCCGCCAGAAACTCACTGGTGTACTGACCGATGAACAACTCGCGAAATTCGATGAAATGCGGGAGATGCGTATGGAAAAAATGAAACATCGCATGCAACAGCGACATGAAAAGCACAAATCCGGACGCCACCACGACGAAGACGGTAAGTCCTGAGCCACGGCGGCTAAATCGGGCGTATTGATTCAGGCAGTTCTGGATAAGTCCTGGATGGGCTTTTCCAGGGCTTCTTTAATTCATGGTATGCAGACCGCATTCCCGGTTGGTCTGCGCCTTGGTGGGATCATAATACTCTTCCACCTGGGGAAGATCGTTTTCGTAGAGATATTCTTCCATATCCAGCTCTGTCCAGTTGAACAGCGGCGCTACTTTCAGAATTCCGTTCGGCCCCATTGAAACAATATCCAGGGATTTTCTGAAATCCGTTTCATCCTTGCGGATAGCAGTAAGCCAGACACCGGGCTTCATAGTATTCATGACGCGCTGAAACGGCTCCAGCTTCACTTCCCAGGTAAACAGCCTGTGTTCATCCGAATTCACCTCGGGGATGCCGTTCATGAGTGCATCCCGGCGCGCGGAAGTCAGGATAGGTGTGTAGATGTGCATGTTCAGATTCAGATCCTTCATGATCTTTTCTGCCGTGAGATATGTCTCGCGGGTATTATAGCCGGAATCAATCCAGACCACGGGCATATCCGGATACTTACGCGTGACCATGTGCAGGATCACGGCGGAGAAAGGACCAAACGTAGTCGTCAGGATAGCTTTTTTATCCAGTTCCACTGCCCAGTCGATCACTTCTATCGGTGGTTTACCGGCCAGCCGGCTGTTAATCTGTTCGAGTTCCATGACTGTATTTCCGTGATAATCACTAATGTTCTGATCGTTGAAGGCTTGAAATTATAGTGATTTTGACTGCCAAAGCGAATCCGGTTTAGATTGATTTGTTATTTGCTTAGTCCATATCCAACCCGGCAATACGCGCAATTCCGGGATAGTCCGATTTCTTGATCAGGAATTTGGTCACCGAATTTCCCAGTCCACTGCCCTGCTGCAGATTACGGATGGCATGTTCGGCATCAACGACACGACTGCCACCGATGGCCGTCACCGAGCGCCGGAACAGCGGGTCCGGGAAAAATCCCGCAGTCGGCCCGATGATGACCATGGTTTCGGCTTTGCGGGTGTGCGACAGTATGGATTCAAGACTGTTATTCAGCAGGGTCGAGGCAGTACAGAGGATCTTGTTACATTCGTTCAGGCATGCGGGATCATGTTGAAGGCGTATGGCTTCGTCCAAATCACTGATATCGGTTTTCTTCTCAAGCAACGTAATACGAACGTTGAATGATTTCAGGCGCTCGACCAGTGGTTTGAAATAACCGACCATGCCCAGATGATCGCCACCGGCCAGGTTCAGTTCGCCGATGGAATCGCCGGCAAATTCCGGTTGATAGCCCCGCTTTCGGTAAACGAATGCCGTGATGGCATTGATGGCGGCCAGACCCAGTGAACGCTCCACTTCCTCTTCGCTTTCATACAACATGGCTATTTCGGCTGCTGGACGTCCCGTCAACACCGTATCCTTGATGCGCGCCCTGCAATCTTCACCGGTACTGCCGAGCATGGTGTAGAAAAGACCGCTGGAGCCGTCGGCCAGCGTGAGAATGCCGAAATCAGCCTGCTTCTCCGGTACCGGCCGATCAGGCGGTACGTAGATACGGGCAACCCGTGGAATATCAAGTGCCGAATCGAGGCGGGAAATCAACTCCAGGAATTCAGCTTGCAGGGTCATATGGATGAGTGGCCGATGTTTGAAACCTGTTCTTGTTACCCGGGATATCACGGTGTCTGACTGAAGTCAGACACCATTTCCCTTGTTACCCGGGATATCACGGTGTCTGACTGAAGTCAGACACCATTTCCCTTGTTACCCGGGATATTACGGTGTCAGACTGAAGTCAGGCACCATTTCCCTGAGTCAGACACCCTCTACTTCAGGTGTCAGGCTTCAGCCTGACATCGTTGACTTCTAAAGATAACGACGGTGTCCGACTGAAGTCAGACAGCTGCTCACTGGCCCTGAAATCGAGATCTGATATCTGAATCTGATGTCTGAATCTGATATCTGAATCTGATGTCTGAATCTGATGTCTGAAATCTGATATCTGAATCTGATGTCTGAAATCTGATGTCTGAAATCTGAATCAGGCAGGAGTACCGTGCCAGCCGGCATCGGCCCAGAGTTCGCCACTGACGGCCGAATTGGAAATCATGAAACAAATCGCATCGGCAATTTCCATCGGACGGATCAAACGACCCAGTTGTGTATCAGGCAGAATGTTCTTGGAAATGAATTCCTCGCCCAGCGCACGCACCATCGGCGTGTCGGTAAAACCGGGATGAATCACACCGCAGCGTACGCCATGGAATATAGCCTCCTTGGTCAGGGTCGCGGCTGCACCTTCCAGACCCGCCTTGGTGGATGCGTAGGAGATCTGGCCCTTGTTACCCTGTGAAGAAATGGAACCGATGAATATCACGGTGCCCTGCACGCCTTCATCGGGATGCCATTTTTTCAGACCGTTTTTGTGCCTGTCTTCGGCGATCTGGGCAACCATTTCCATGGCCCAGTACACCGGGGCAATCAGGTTGACATCAACAACCTGCTGAAATTTTTCCTGCGGATAGATAACCGCCTTGCCGGTTTCCTTGTCGATACGCACGGCCAGCGCATCACGGGTGATCCCGGCTGCGGGAACACAGATTTGCACCATGCCGTATTTTTCAACCAGATCAGCGAACACCTGCTTGCGGAAATTTTCATCCGTCGTGTCGCCCTTGTAGGCAACCGCCACATCAGTACCGGTTTCCTTGTTAATTTCGTTTACAGCTTCTTCAACTGCATCGGTCATATCCACGAGGGCGATTTTTTTAACCCCCATCTGGGAAAGCTGGTTACTGACGGCACGCCCGATACCACTGGCGCCCCCGGTAATTACGGCGACTTTATCTTTAATTTTCATACGTGTTACCTGTATTGCCTCTCAAATTGAATGAATTCTAGCATATTTTATTGCAGTGCAATATACATTATTATTATCGAAAATTCAATTTGTTATACGAATTATCTCGGATGAAATTTGAGCCTGCCCGGCCAGTTGAATCAACCGGTATCCCGGTGTACGTAAATCCTCTTCAAACACCTTCGCGAGTGGCCTGAACTGAATGCAGGTGGACGGGCAACCCCAGAAATGCACGCCTTCACGCAGGGTTTCAAAATTCTGATGAATATGGCCCCAGATCACCGCGCGAACATCCGGAAAGGAGTCCAGCACCTGCAAGAATGCTTGCGGGTTTTCCAGTATCATCGCGTCCATCCAGGGACTGTTTATCGGGACTGGATGATGATGCAGAGCGATCAGAACGGGATGATAGACGAACGCCCGCAACTGTTTTTGCAGCCATTGGATCTCCGACTCATCCAGTCTGCCCGAATGAGTTCCGGCCAGAAATGAATTCACCATCAAAACTATCCATTGATTGATTGCGATGGTTTTGCACGTTGACACGTTGTCATCGTTCATCACCTGCTCCATGATCAACGGATCGTCATGATTGCCCGGCAGACAAAACACCGGCACGCGTAATCGCTGCAACTGTTCCATGAGCAGCAGATAAGCGGTTGTCACCGGATCATGAACCAGGTCCCCGGTCACCAGCACGACATCGGGTTGTTCCCGCGAACGAATGGCATCGATGACACGGGCCAGGCTGGCCAGGGTATCCGTGCCGTTAAAAAGAAATCCGCCCTCGGCACCGATATGGGTATCGGTGATCTGGATAATTCTGGCTGTGCCGGAATCTGTATTAAGATAGGTGACGGACATAGTTCAGGTTCACTTCAGTCATTCAGGGGAGATAGTATGACAAAACAATCCATAGGTCTCGACGAAACACTTTATCAATACCTGCTGTCAGTCTCTTTTCGCGATCATCCTGTACTCAGGGAACTGCGCGAGGAAACAGCGCAGCGTCCCAATGCGCAAATGCAGATTTCACCGGAACAGGGACAATTCATGTCTTTGCTGGTAAAAATGCTGCGTGCAACCCGCATTCTCGAAATCGGCACCTTTACCGGCTACAGCGCGCTGTGCATGGCCATGGCGTTGCCGGAGGACGGCCGCCTGGTCACCTGTGATGTCGATGAAACAACCACGGCCGCGGCGCGACGCTACTGGGATAAGGCGGGTGTGGCCGACAAAATCGAACTGAAACTCGCCCCGGCCATTGAAACGCTACAGGTCATGAACGGGCAAACTCCCCTGCCGGTCTTTGATTTCATGTTCATCGATGCGCTGAAAACCGAATACCTCGATTACTTCAATCTCGGACTGCCATTATTGCGTCCCGGCGGTGTAATTGCCGTTGACAACGTGCTCTGGGATGGCAAGGTTGTAAATGCCAACACAGATGATGACGATACCCGCGCATTACGTGAATTCAACGATAGCCTGTTCAGGGATGATCGTGTTGAGATCTGCATGCTGGCGCTGGCCGATGGCCTGACCCTGGCTCTTAAAACACAGGACTGATGATGACTAACAGCGCTTCTGTCAAACAACTGCTTGCAGCCACTACGCCGATGGACCCGGTCACCCTGCAGGGCTGGGTGCGCACCCGGCGTGAATCAAAAGAGTTTTCGTTCATTGAACTCAATGACGGCTCCTGCCTGGCCAATATCCAGATCATTATCGACGCCAACCGGCCGGGCTATGATCTGGTCAAAAACATCCATACGGGCGCCAGCCTGCGTATCATCGGCGCGCTGGCGGAATCGCCCGGCAAGGGCCAGCAATGGGAAATCCAGGCACACAGGCTGGAACTGCTCGGAGCGGCGCCCGAGGATTTTCCGCTGCAGAAAAAACGTCACACGGATGAGTTCCTGCGCACCATCGCCCACCTGCGGCCGCGCACCAACAAGTACGGCGCCATGGCGCGGATACGTTCCGGTCTTTCCTGGGCCATTCATCGCTTTTTCAACGAGCGCGGTTTTCACTGGATCCACACACCCATCATTACCGGATCGGACTGCGAGGGCGCCGGCGAGATGTTCAAGGTAACGACCCTCGACCTGGCCAACATACCTGTAAAAAATGGCAAGGTGGATTATGAACAGGATTTTTTCGGCAAGGAAGCCAACCTTACCGTGTCCGGCCAGTTGTCCGTGGAAACCTATTGCATGAGTCTCGGCAAGGTCTACACTTTCGGGCCGACGTTTCGTTCGGAAAACTCCAACACCAGCCGCCACATGGCCGAATTCTGGATGATCGAACCGGAAATGGCCTTTGCCGATCTCGATGACGACATGCAACTCGGCGAAGACATGGTGAAATATCTGGTCCGCTATGCGCTGGAGGAATGCAGTGAGGATCTGGATCTGTTTGCACGTTTTGTCGACAAGAACCTGATGGCGACACTGGAAAACATCATCAGCCATGAGTTCATCCGCCTGCCCTACACCGAAGCCATCCGGGTCCTGCAACAGTCAGGGCAATCGTTCGAGTACAAGCCACAATGGGGCCATGATCTGCAATCCGAACACGAACGCTTTCTGACCGAGCAGCACTTCAAACAGCCGGTGATCGTTTACGATTATCCCAGGGACATCAAGGCCTTTTACATGCGTATGAACGACGATCAAAAAACCGTTGCCGCCATGGATATCCTGGTGCCGGCCATTGGCGAGATCATCGGCGGCAGCCAGCGCGAGGAACGTCACGACATGTTAAAACAGCGTATTAATGATCTGGGTTTCGACGAAACTGACTACTGGTGGTATCTTGATACGCGCAAGTACGGCAGCGTTCCGCATGCCGGTTTTGGTCTCGGTTTTGAACGCCTGCTCATGCTCATTACCGGAGTGTCCAATATTCGTGATGTCATCCCTTTCCCGAGAACACCAAAGCATCTGGAATTCTGATTAACTGTTTCGGGATTCAGATGAATCAGCCACCCAAGCCGATTAACCAACATGACACCTGAAGAATGGCTCGGCGCACTGGGCCTCATTTTCCTGCTCGGGATGACCACCGACTATATCGGCAGCCGTACTTCCCTGCCACGTATCACATTGCTGATCATTTTCGGTATTGTCATCGGCAAACACGGCTTTGGCCTGTTACCGGAAGAACTCACCGGTCATTTCGAACTCATTACCAATATTGCCATGCTCATGATCGGCTTCCTGCTCGGCGGCAAGTTGACCCGTGATTTTCTGAAAACCACCGCCAGTGTGGTGTTCAGCATCGCGACCTGGGCCGCGGTATCATCGGCGGCGCTGGTCACGGGCGGACTTTATTTACTGCAGGTTCCACTGCCGATCTGCATCATCCTCGGCTGCATATCAGCGGCCACCGATCCCGCCGCCACCACGGAAGCGATCCGGGATACAGGTATCGATAGCGATTTCACCCGCAAACTCTTCACCATCGTCGCGCTTGATGACCTGGTGGGCATCATTATATTCGGCATCGGTTTATCGATTATTTCTATCATCAGCACGGACGGCGATTTCCAGAATATGATTATCATGATTTCCTGGGAACTCATCGGCGCCGTACTGTTGGGCTTGTTCCTCGGCCTGCCCGGATCGGTGCTCACCGGCCGCATCAATGAAGGCGAACCGATGCTGATGGAAGCACTGGCACTGGTGTTTCTCTGTGGCGGACTCGCCCTGTGGCTGGAAGTCTCGATCATCATCTCGGCCCTGACCATGGGCGCCGTTATTTCCAACTGCGCCACACATCATCAGTATCCGTTCCACGCCATCGAGAACATCGAATGGCCGGTGCTGGTACTGTTCTTTACTCTCGCCGGGGCTTCATTGCACATCACCGAACTCGTCGCTATAGGACTGATTGGGATGGTTTACATGATCTGCCGCACGGCGGGCAAGGCGCTCGGCGCGTGGATTGGCGGAACACTTTCACACAGCGATACACTCACCCGCCGCTGGTCGGGCCTCGCCATGCTGCCGCAGGCCGGTATTGCAATGGGCATGGCGCTCATAGCCGCGGACCATTTTCCCGAATACCGGCAACTGATCCTCTCGGTCGTGATCAGCACGACCATACTGTTTGAAATTGCAGGTCCCGTGGTCACCGGTTTTTGTGTCAGAAAAGTCCGGAAGACAGTGAGACCACCGAAATAACGACGTAGTGTTAATGTAAATTCTTACCTGTATTACCCCTAACGTTGCATAAATTTTTGGCGCAGGACCACTCCGCTCCTTCTATAACAGCATTTTCCGGGCCGTGCTCGCTTTTTCCAATCCTCACATAGAGTGAGCTATGCTCCGGTTGGAAAAGTCTGCGCGCGACCCGGAAAATACCGCTCTAAAAGCCCCTGCATCCAAAAATTTATGCAACGTTAGGGTTACATTTTTTCCAAACAGTAACAAATCCGCGCAGTAATCATCTATGTAGAAGATAGATGTTATCCGGCAACAAATCCTCACGGACCTGACAAACAGTATGGAATTGTGAAATTGAGACAGGCAATCGGGCGATGCTAAACAACATAAATCCAATGTCTGGTAAAACTGAATCGACTGATCCTGGTTGCATGGAAATCTGGGGCGGCTATGAACGAACCGAAAAATCTATCAGTGTTACCGGGTTTGATGTCTGGATCAGTTCCAATCCATACCACAATTCGCCACTTGGCGGCGATATTTATTATATCTCGAGTTGCGGTGCTGCAAGGATATCCCGCTTCAGCCTTATGGACATCTCCGGCCATGGTCCTGGCGTATCGAAATCCGCAAAATGCCTGCGCACGCTTATGCGTAAAAATGTGAACACATCGGATCAGACCCGTTTCGCCCGGAAACTCAATGATGATTTCGGCATGTTCAGCAAGGAGGGTATTTTTGCCACAGCCCTGCTAACCGCCTATGACGCAGTCACTGATAATCTGAAAATATGCAATGCGGGCCATCCCAGGCCCCTGTTATACAGAAAACACAAAGATACATGGAATGTACTTGACGAATCACTGGAGGATTGCGCCGGCCGGATCTGGAATATCCCGCTGGGCGTTCACAGCGAGAGCAGTTATCGTCAATTTGAAATCAGCCTGATGTCGGGCGATATCGTGCTCATGTTTACTGATGCCGTCATCGAGCTGCCGGATAGCACAGGCATGCCTATAGGCGAGGAAGGACTATTATCACTACTGGAAGATATACCAAAGATGATTCAAAAACCTTCGGTGCCACCCTGGAGCAAAAGCTCACCAGCATGTCATTACCGGGTGATGACCTGACATTGATGGTATTGTTTCACAATGCAACCAACCCGCCCCGGCAAAACATCTATCAGCAATTATAAACAGTCTGGCGAAAGATGGTTACATGAGATGTATTACGGGTATTGCATTGATACCGGCACAGTAACCCTTTGCCCCTGACTCTGCGACGAACTCGACCCGCCAGGCCAGAGTAGCGCAACCGCCATAACATCAAATGCAATGACGCATTTGATCCGGAATCCACCTCGTGCCTGTCAGGATGGTATGGGGTCCGGGACATTAAAGACAAAATCTCGTCTGTCCCAGACCCCTATATCATCATACTCTTTCCAGGATCACCGGGACCGGCCGGCAGACGGTATTGCAAACCGGCGAATGCCTGGTGGTGAAATCAAGCAATTCGTCCAGTTCCTGATCGCTGCAGTCGGCCTCGATATGCATCCGGATCCGGATCTCCCGGTATCCGACCGGTACCGAGTCATCCAGATCGAGCAGCCCCTGTACATCCATGCTGCCGGTCAGTTCGGTGGATAATTCCTGTATCTTTATCCCTCGCGCGGCTGCGTGCAATACTGTGGTGGTGGTCACGCAACCCGCCAGGGCGTGCAGCAGGAATTCCACCGGATTGGCTCCTTCATTGTTACCGAGCAGAACGGGCGGTTCCCCGTTGGTAAACTCAAAGGGTTCATCGCGTGACTTGTCCTCGGCGCCGGCACCGTAAAAGTCCCGGATAGTGGAGATGTTTTCGCCACCTCCAACCCAGCGATTTCTGGCCCTGAACTCAAAGTTTGCCAGTGAGGGCTGCGCCTTGATGGCATTCAGCGTATCGATCAATTGATCCATATTCAGGCCATTCATGAGCACGGGCTGTTGCTCTACTGTCTGTGTGTCAGTCATATCAGGTTCTCCTCTGGCTAATAGTAATAATCACGCTTCCCCGCAGTGCGGAGGATTGTGAATAAGGTACGTATCAGAGGCCCGACACATAAGATGGAGAATTGACAAAAAGGAGGCATTCGTGCCATAAATTTACACGCATACCCATGAACAACAGCAAAAAACCGCTGGAAGCGCTGATTATGGCCGTCCCGGAGACGGCCGGCTCGGCCTTGTACGGCATCTTCGATGTCCTCTCCGTCACCGGCACGTTGTGGCAGACGCTGTCCGGAGACGATGCAGCATCAAACCTGATCCGTCCGCGAATCCTCTCCACAACGACCGATCCCTTCTACTGTGGCCATGGCATACCCGTGCATCCGGCACTGGCTCTCTCCCAGGCGAACCATGCCGATATCATCATACTGCCGGAGATCTGGCTCGCGCCCGATGAAAATTTCCATGGGCGCTATCCGGAGTTGACTGCCTGGATCCGACACATGTACCGGGCCGGCGCGTGTATCTATTCCGCGTGCTCCGGTTCGATCATGCTGGCGGAAACGGGACTTCTGGACGGTTGCGAGGCGACCTCACACTGGGGATATGAAGATATGTTCCGCCGCCACTATCCCGGGGTGCAATTCAAGGTCGGTCCGACGCTGGTATTTGCCGATGCCGACGGGCGAATTGTCACCGCAGGCGGAACCACGTCCTGGCACGACCTGATCCTGCACATCATCGCCCGGCATTGCAGTCCGGGTGAGGCGCTGCGAATCGCCAAGGTGTATCTGCTGAAATGGCATGGCGAGGGGCAGTTGCCGTATGCAAACCTGGTACGGCGACATCATCATGCCGATTCCGTGGTCAGGGATTGTGAAAACTGGCTCGCTGAGCATTTCCGGGAAAAAAATTGTATCACCCGCGTGCTGGAACGATCCGGACTACCGCAACGCACACTCAAACGGCGTTTCAAATCCGCGACCGGTATTTCATTGATTGAGTACATACAACGCCTGCGGGTGGAACATGCCAAACGGCTGCTGGAATCGGACGAGGCATCGATCGAAGCGATCAGCACCGAATCCGGTTACGAGGACGTGGCCTTTTTTCGCCGCCTCTTCAAGCGCAGTACGGGCCTGACTCCTGGTCAGTACCGCCGTATGTTCAAAGGGGATCATATGGAAGCCGCTCATTAGCCGCTGTCCACGTCCTTGCTGTTACACTGCATCGCCTTTTATCTGCTCCCTGACTGCAAACCGGTTATCCAGATAGACTTTGTGTTGGTGCTGTGGATATGGCAATCTTTCCCTGTTGGCAGCTGCATAACTATCTTTAATTAAATTTACCGGGTCATTTTATGTCTGTTTTGAATAATACCGTGCCGCTTGAAGCCGGGCAAAAAGCCGCTCCGGACTTGCGTAAAACCGGGGCCCATCCTGACCACTGGTATCCACTGGCCCGATCCCGCGATATAAAACCAGGCAAGGTCCTGGGCCGGTCTTTCGCCGGTGAACCCATTGCCCTGGTGCGTGGCGCCAGTGGCCGGCTATTCGCGCTGGAAGATCGTTGCGCGCATCGCCAGGTTCCGCTGCGTGCGGGCGTGGTGTGCGGCGAAACCATACAGTGTTGCTATCATGGCTGGACCTACGATCATGAAGGCACGTGCATCAATATTCCTTACGTGGGAAAAAGCGATCGCATACCCAGGGGCGTTCGCAGTTATCCCTGCCGCGAGGCCTATGGCCTGATCTTTGTTTTTCCGGGTGATCCGGACAAGGCCGAAACGGCTTTTTTCCCGGACATACCGGCGCATGCCGATCGCAAATACAAAAACCGTTATCTGGATCACCAGGTTGCCTGCCATTACTCCTTCCTGCATGAAAATCTGATGGATATGAATCATCAGTTTCTGCACAGAAGAATCATGGCGAAAATCAAGACCGGTTATCTTGGCCTGCGCGAGGGTGACAACTGGGTGGAAGTGGATTACACATTCTCCCGAACCGGCAAACAGCCCCTGGGTGAAAAAATCATGCTCGGCAAGGGGTCCCGACCCGACAGGGATCTGATGACCGTGCGCACACAGTATCCCAACCAGATCCTGAAGTTCTGGACAGCCGGCAGCGAACATCCGGCGCTGGACTTGTGGATCACCTATGTCCCGGTAGATAAACAGCAACGCATCAACCATACCTTTGGCCTGATTAATATACGCAGGCCCGCGATACCGTTACTGCTGGACCTGCTCTGGCCGTTTATCATTTATTTCACCAACGGCATATTCAACGAGGATCGCTGGGTGGTGGAGATGGAACAGGCTGCTTTCGATGCCCAGGGCGCTGACTGGAACCAGGAAATCTTTCAGGTGATACTGAAAGTCCGGGAGTTACTGTTACGCGAAGGTGTTCCTATCCAGCATTATCAGGATGTCTGATTAAAGCGGTAATAGGCGTCTTTTTTCCTTCCGCCTTTATCTTTTCTCTTATCCAGTAGCTGTTTTTTACAATTCCGGAGGCAATCCGGGGACAGTTTACTTAATTGCGATTTGAGAAACTGAACCTGGAATTCTGAAACCGGCGTCCGGCTGCTTTCGCTTGATTTTCTGCTTCTAATAACTATTTGCATATATGTCAGATATAGCATATTCTTTTCGGTGTGAGCGCAAAGGACAAGCCCTTGGTCTGGTTACATGGAGTGGTAAAGACACCACCGTTTTCAGTCGCTGCAAGACTGGAAGCAGGTTATCTGCTGAGGTTGTTGCAGCATGGTGAAAAACTTTCAATGCCTCACTCTCGCCAAATGCCATCAATAGGACCTCGATGCCATGAGCTTCGAATCACGGATGAGGACTACATTTGGCGAATTATTTACCGTACTGACATTGATGCGATTGTAATAGCAGAGGTCTTTAAAAAGAAAACGGAGAAAACACCGAAATCGGTTATCGATGTATGTAGAGACAGATTGAGGTTGTATGATAATGCAAGCAAATAAACGCAAGAAACTTGAAAAATACGGCTGGAAAACAGGAACGGCTGGTGAGTTCCTGGGCCTCTCTCCGGACGAAGCCGCATATATTGAAATGAAAATAGGCTTAAGTCATTCTCTGAGAGATAAACGCTTAAAGAAAAAATTAAGCCAGAAAGAGCTTGCCAGGTTGATTAAGTCCAGCCAGTCACGGATTGCAAAAATGGAGGCCGGCGACCCGAGTGTATCAATAGACCTTCTGGTAAAATCACTATTGGCTTTGGGAGCTTCTCGAAAAGAATTGGCCAGGATGATATCAACGACCTCTCATGCAGCATAACGCCTGCAGCAGGCGACCGCTTTATGTGGAGCAGCAGGGAGTGATAATGGGCAGCCCATTTTATCCACTTATTACGAAATAAGTTTCATCTGACCCCACTAATTCAAATCATCAACACACCACGGTTCCGGTCATCACGCACCAACCGGACGAATGTCATTTTTCTGATAAATTGAAAGTGTCAGACAGATGGCTTGTCTTCCGCCATATCGATACGCCATAATCCCTCCCCTTTTTGTTTGGCAATTCTATAAGGCAATTTAATAACTATGTGGTTCAAAAACCTTCGCATCTACTGTCTGACTGAAAAACTTGACTTGACCCAGGAAACGCTGGAAGCACAACTTTCACAATTGAAATTCAAACCCTGTACCAGCCTGGATTTTTCCAGCTATGGCTGGGTACCGCCATTGGGTAAAGACAGCGAGATGCTGACCCACAGCAGCGGTGGCTACACCATGATCTGTGCCAGAAAACAGGAGAAAATCCTGCCCGCCGCCGCCGTCAATGAAATGATGGAAGAAAAGGTGCTTGAACTGGAAGCCAACCAGGCTCGCAACATCTACCGGAAGGAACGCAGAAATATCAAGGAAGATGTGGTCCATAGTCTCCTGCCCAGAGCCCTGACCCGCTCCAACCTGCTCTATGCCTACTTCGATGAAAAACAGGGAATGCTAATCATCGATAGTGCCAGCAGTAATAAAGCAGAAGAATTTCTCGACCATCTGCGTGCCACCCTGGGCCGGCTGCCGGTCGTGCCGCTGAGTTGTCACGGTGACCCGGCCAATATCATGACCCGATGGATAGAAAACCATGTGCCGAAAGGCTTTGAACTGGACAGCGATTGCGAATTACAAAACCCCAGGGAAAGTAAAAATACCGTCCGTTGTAAAAACCAGGAACTGGAAAGTGATGAAGTCCTGAACCACATCAAGGCAGGCAAACGTGTTATCCAGATAGGTATTGTCTGGCAAAATGCCATCCGATTCATTTTATCAGATGATTTTTCCATCAAACGATTACGCTTCGAGGAGATCATACTGGATCAGTCCGGCAATGATGCCGAAGACAAAGCCACGCAATTTGATCAAGACTTCGCCATTATGACCTTGCAAATTACCCAACTGATAAATGAATTACTGGAAGAGTTTGGTGGAGCGGAAAAGGCGAATTAAAACATAGATACACCTGGAGTCACTATCCTGGAACCCCGGGATGATTCCATATATGCAACGCCTTGGGATCTGTGCCTCGATGCAGAGCAGGTTCATCCCGGTTTCCCGGTTACTTCTAAAAAGCGTCATATTATCGATAGTGTTGTGATGAACACAGTAGAATGCTTATCTGGCAAAGGCATCTCTGCATAACTGCTGTTCGCAAGGAACATTATCATGGTCACCATCCATCTGCACATCGGGGCAGTTTTGCAGGAAAAACCGGGCTTCGGCACAAGAGTTCATTTGTGAACAGTGGATACGGCCATCACAGAGAAAAGCAGTCGAACCAGTTTGATCACCGGACTGAGCAGTATTTGCGGTTTGTGGATCCGCGCGGCGTAAATATTCGCTGTAAGCGTAGTATGCGGCAGCTACGACGAAGACAAGCGGAACGACCCGACGGACGAAGAAGCCCGGCTTGCCGCGAGGACGTCCGGGTTTTGGCCGGGGAGTGGAACTTGCCGTGGTAAGGCCAGGACAATGCAGGTTCTTTGCCCGTTTCTTCCCTCCGCTGTCATTCTCAATATCGAATGTGAGTCGTTCTCCGATCGTTGGACGACGGCCATCCCTGGGAAACGCGGAGATATGAACAAAAACCTCAGGACCACCCTGAGTCGGTGTGATGAAGCCGAAACCTCGATCATCATTCCATTTTGTGAGAGTGCCTTCAATACGCATATTAAAATGCATAACGCGGCACCAGGGTCAAACCTGTGCAACCCACTGATATTGAAACTATTTCATTTGAAAAAACCATGTTATAAGTCCTTAAACGGGCTATTTCATGGCCGAAATGGCCCTTGTAAAACATCGCGGATCCAATAGCCGAACACGACTGAAAAAAACAGTTCGCTCGCAGCATCCTTCCACGTTAACGTTCAGCCGTACGCTTTTTGTATCGGCGGGAATTGCAGCCCCATTCAGCCGAAATTCAAACAATGCCTGTCCGCTTCAGTTGTCGAAGAATGCCTCGATATCCCCGATGTTGTCGGTGATGGTGATGTCCGGCAGGCTCTTGATGAACACGCGGCCGTAGGATTTTTCCCTGATGCGGTTGTCGCAGATCATAAGCACGCCGCGATCGCGGTCGTCGCGTATTAAACGTCCGATACCCTGCTTCAACTGGATCACGGCCAGCGGCAACTGGTATTCCATGAACGGGTTGCGGCCCATTTCCTCCATGCGCGCGGATCGCGCTTTTAATACCGGATCGTCCGGCGTGGCAAAGGGCAGCTTGTCGATGATGACACAGGACAGCGCCGGCCCTTTCACATCCACACCTTCCCAGAAACTGTTGGTGCCGAGCAGTATGGAATGTTCGTCGCGGCGGAATTCATCCAGCAGTTCGCCGCGCGAGTGATCGCCCTGCACCAGTATGCGGTAGGGCAAACGGTCCCGGATCAGTTCCGCGGCATAACGCAACGCGCGGTGACTGGTAAAGAGCAGGAACGCCCGGCCTTTGCTGGCTTCCAGCACCGGCAGCGATTTTTCCAGTACCGCATCGGTAAAACCCGGTGAGTTCGGCGCCGGCATATCAGCCGGCAGGTAGAGCAACGATTGTTGACGGAAGTTGTAGGGACTCGGCCAGTTATGTGTGCTGATATCGTCGAGCCCGAGTTGACCGGCAAAATGCTCGAAGCTGTTGTTTACCGTTAAGGTAGCCGATGTATAAATACAACTGCATTCATAACGATTGAGACGGCTCTGAAACGCCTCGGCGATATTCAACGGTGTCTGGTGCAAAAGGAATCCCCGGCCGCGTGTTTCCAGCCAGGTGACCATTTTGTTTTCATCGTCATGCAGAAAGGATTGTAATCGATCCTGCAGCAGTTCCGCGCGCTTGTAACAGTTGTCCAGGTGCTTGCCGCGTTGCGCCTGGCTTTTCAGTGTATCGACGATCACTTGCAGACGTTCTTCAATCAGCTCAACCGTCTCACGGCAACGTGAATCATCAGCCACCGTTTTCCAGTCGCTGCGCCGATCGGACTGGCCGAACGCGGACCGTGCCGATCGTGTGGCCTGTTCGAGCGTGGACAGCAGTTCCAGGAAACCGGGGATGTCCGCGGCCTCGCTTTTGAAGGCCTTGCCGGCATCGGTTACCAGGTCCTGTAATTGCCGGCTGGAGACCGTGACGCCCAGGTATTGCGAGGCCAGTTCGGGCAACTGGTGCGCCTCGTCGAAGATGATGCAGTCCACCCGCGGCAAGAGTTCATTAAACCCGGCTTCCTTCAGCGCCATGTCCGAAAGCAACAGGTAATGATTGACGATGACAATGTCGGTTTCCTGCGCGCGGCGGCGGGCTTTGAGGACATGGCAGTCATTGTAGTAATCGCATTCCTGGCCGAGACAGTTGTCGGTGGTCGAGGTGATGTGTTCGTGCAGGCCGGATTGCTCCGTGAGGATTTCGCTGACATCGCCGCTGCGTGTCGAGTTGGCCCAGTCCCGCAACGCGTGCAGTTCCGCCATCAGGCTGTCCTGCAACGGATTGGACTCAAGTGCCTTGTAACGATGCAGGCACAGGTAATTATTGCGCCCCTTGAGCACGCAGACGCTGGCCGTCGCTGCGGTGGCTTTACGCACCGTGGGTAAATCCTTTTCGTAGATCTGGTCCTGCAAATGCCGGGTGCCGGTGGAGATGATGATTTTCCTGCCGGATAGCACGGCCGGGATCAGGTAGGCGAAGGTTTTGCCGGTGCCGGTGCCCGCTTCGCAGATCAGGGATTGATGTTCGCCGATGGCTTCAGCCACCTGATCGGCCATGTCCGCTTGCATGGGCCGTGGTGTGTAGTCTTCGAGCAGGCCGGCCAGCGGCCCGTTCGCCGCGAGCACATCGGAGGGTGTGTCATGCATGGTTTATGAAATTATCCGCTGATCCCTGATCATGTCACTTCGGGCAAAGAAGGAAATCCCGGGAGAATGGTGATTTTAAGTGTGTCAGCCGTTGGACCAGTAACCATCGTCTTCAAATCCGTTTGCCTGGCTCCACAGCAAGGTGCCGATGTTTATGAAGCGGGCCACGCTCATGGGGCCGCGGCGGTTGTCTGCCGATTCATTAATAAATGCTTCCAGTTCGTTGCGTTGGCATATATAAATCTCGTCAGTGTCGAACGCAGCGGTCATGATCACCAGGATCATGGCGTCCCAGTTCTGTTCCATTTTGAACTGCCCGAGACGATACCCGCCGCCGGGTCTGAAAATTGCGCGACCCTTGATCTGCACCCGCAGATCACCCTTGTCGCGATGGTCCATGATCGCGTCATAACCGGGATCACCACTGTCGTTGGGCGTCAGCTTCAATAAACGGATGGCGTCATTGACCGCGATCTCCGCCGTTACCGGCAGTGTCTTGCCGGTGGCTTCGCGATATTCGCGTGCCAGGCGTCTTGCCTCTTCGGTCAGCTTGTCGATGGAATAAACAGGCATGCGTGGTTTCCTGTTATTTTGCGTCCAGCACGAACGGCAGTACATCCTCTATGCACGTGGCCCCGGTCATGCACATGAGCAGGCGATCCAGGCCCATGGCCACACCGGCGCACTCCGGCAACGCATCCAGTGCGGCAAGAAACGCCTCGTCCAGCACCTGTTGCGGGCGGCCGTTCTGTTTGCGGATGCGATTCTCCTCAAGAAAACGCCACCGCTGTTCCGCGCTGTCGTTCAATTCATAAAACCCGTTGGCGATTTCCAGATCGTTGATGAACAGCTCGAAGCGTTCGGCCACCGGCCAGTTGTCATGCCGCAGTCGCGCCAGCGCGGCCTGGCAGGCGGGAAAGTCATGGACCATGTACGGGGAATCGTCTTGCATGTAATCGCCGCGGATGTGATCGAACAGGAAATCCAGCAGTTCGGAACGTTCGGCCTGTTCGGAAGCAAAGCCCGCTTTCGAGGCTTCCAGTTGCAGTTCGGCGGTGGCGCAGGTGTGCGGATTAAGACCGGTGACTGCGCGAAAGATCGCTTCATAGGTCACGCGCTGCGGAGATCTGAAACCCAGCCATTCCAGCAATTCGCCGATTTCATCCATCATGTGCCGGCTGTCGAAGTGCGGGCGGTACCATTCCAGCATGCTGAATTCCGGATTGTGCACTCGTCCGGCTTCTTCATCACGGAAGACCTTGCAGATCTGGTAAATCGCACCGGAACCATCAGCCAGCAGACGCTTCATGGCGTATTCCGGTGAGGTGTGCAGATACAGGGTTCGTTGCCGGCCATCGGGCAGGGTCAGCGTGGTGTCAAGCGAGTGCAGGTTCGGATCCGGTGTCGCCGTCGCACACAGAGTTGGTGTCTCCACCTCGAGTATGTCGCGCACACGCATGAATTCGCGTAAGCGTTGATAAAGATCGGCCCTGGCGCCGAGCGGTGTCCGGATGTCCGGTAATGACCACGCATCACCCATTGTCGGGCAGACTCCGGTCAATCTCTTGCCCGGCCGACGTATTCACCCGTTCGGGTGTCGATCTTGAGCACTTCGCCGGTTTCAATGAACAACGGCACCTTGACCACGGCGCCGGTTTCCAGCGTTGCCGGCTTGGTGCCGCCGCTGGCGGTGTCACCGCGCACGCCCGGATCTGTGTCAGTGATTTCAAGATAAACGAAGTTGGGCGGCATAACGCTGATCGGCACATCGTTCCACAAGGTCACGGTGCACATTTCCTCGCCCTTGATCCACTGCGCCGCATCGCCCACGACCGACTCGTTGGCCTCGTACTGTTCGTAGCTGCCCTGGTCCATGAAATGCCAGAGTTCGCCATCGTTATAGAGGTATTGCAGTTCCAGATCAAGAACGTCGGCCGCTTCGACGCTTTCACCGGACTTGAAGGTTTTCTCGAGTATGCGGCCGGTTTTCAGGTTGCGGATTTTAACCCGGTTAAAAGCCTGACCCTTGCCGGGTTTGACAAATTCGTTCTCCACGATTGAACAGGGATCATTATCGAGCATGATCTTCAATCCGGATTTAAACTCATTGGTGCTGTAAGTCGCCATCGTCACCTCTTGCGTGTGTTTCCGATCCTGAAAAAAGGCGCTTATGATACAGCTTTTACCGACAAGATTGCAGCATATGACCTGGCAGTATTCCCTCAAAGACGCCATCACCTCGCCCGCCGATATCACTCTACTCGATACGGAATCACGGCAATTCTCCCCGGCCGCCCACGGCCAGTTTCCCCTGCGCGTACCGCCGGCGTTTGCGGATCTCATCGATCCGGATAACCCCGATGACCCGCTGTTGCGGCAGGTATTCCCGGATGTGCGCGAGGATGAGCCCGTGGCGGGATTTGGCGCCGATCCGCTCAATGAACAGGATTTCCAGCCGGCGCCCGGCATTTTGCACAAGTATCACGGCCGGGTGTTGCTGCTGCTGACCGCTGCCTGTGCTATTCACTGCCGGTACTGCTTTCGCCGGCATTTCCCTTATTCCGACTCCAATCCGCTGAATTCCCACTGGCCGGCCACGCTGGATTACCTGCGCACCCATGATGATGTCCGGGAAGTCATATTCAGCGGCGGCGATCCGCTGATGCTGGACGATGAAAAACTGACCGTCCTGGTCAGGGATCTGGAAACGATCCCCCATCTGCGCCGCCTGCGCATCCATACGCGCATGCCCGTGGCGGCGCCGGAACGCATCAACCCTGAATTCATCGATCTTCTGGCACAGTCGCGACTGCGGCCGGTGGTGGTGGTGCACGTCAATCACGCACAGGAACTGGGAGTGCCGGCCAGGCGGGCCATCCGGGCGTTGCGCAATGCCGGGGTCACGCTGTTAAACCAGTCGGTGTTACTGCGAGCGATCAACGACAGTGCCGCGGTACTGGTCGAGTTGAGCGAATCGTTGTTCGAGCTTGGGGTGATGCCTTACTACCTGCATTTGCTGGACCCGGTAGCGGGGGCGGCGCATTTCCGGGTCGACAAGGCGACGGCCAAACGCCTGCATACTGAAATTCAGAAACTGTTACCGGGTTACCTGGTGCCGCGACTGGTCCGCGAAGTGGCCGGTTTTCCGAACAAGCAACTGCTTGTCTGACTGCAAGGGCTCTGATGTTCTATTCGTCCGGATATATTCCGGAATAAAAAACAAGTACTTAACAAACGATGGGCTTGTTCAAGCCGTTCCCGACCGGCTACGCGTCGATATTAGTGGGCAACAGCTCTTCACCAGCGATTGATCAAACACCTATTTGGCGAGTAGTCCTTAAGTAGTATCCCATAGGAAGAATTGACGCATTGCATGGTCGAGCCTAGAGTCGCCATGTCTCGTGAACTCCGATTCACGAAATTAACATTATCTCAGGGGATGTACCCATGGCACCAGATGCAACAGCTATGATCTTTGCCGAGCAGGTTACCGTTGCCTCTCTCGTGCAAAACGTGATTTATGCTTCCGGTACGGTCGGAGCGATATTTGTGATCATTGGCCTGATGGTGATCGATGTCGGAGCCACCCGGCGTGCGAATCGATTCAATTCAGTCATCGAGAAGATGATTGGCTTTTTCATCAGCTTTGCGACCTACTTCCTGATCGGTTTCTCATTGTGGGCGGCCCAGTATTACGTCATGGAAGGCTATACCTTGACCGATTCCATCAAGGACTGGTGGGCCGGCGGCGCCATGGCCAACTCACTGGCGCATCATGTGGATCCGGCAGTTTTTCCCGGTGTAAACAACTTCCAGATCTTCCTCTTCTTCCTGGCGTGTTTCGCGGGTATCGTCAACGTCCTGTTGCATTTCTCGATAGCGGAACGCATTAAGCCCTTGGCCTATTATATTATCTGCATTGTGTCGACCATCGTCTCCTCGCTGCTCAGCTGGTGGACCTGGGGCTCGGTCGGTCCACTGACCAATGCCGGCTTCCACGACTTCTTCGGAGTCGGCTTCGTGTACCTGTACCCGACCGGCATGGCCATGGTATTCGTCTACCTGCTCGGCGCCCGGCCCGGCGTCTATTCGGCACATCCCAGGGTATCCACGTACCGCTATCCCAACCTGCCGCTGGCGGCCGCCGGTGTCATGACCATCTTTGCGGGTCTGCCGATGGTGATACTGTCGTGCCTGTTCTTTTTTGATCCCGAGGCACTGGCGGTCAGCGTGACCATGGCCAATACCAGCGTCGGTATTGCATTCAATAATTACGGCATGGCCTGGGCCGGCGGCATGATCATGGGTGCGATCATCGCCTATACAACACGCAAGTGGATCTATCTGCTGCTCGGACCGCTGGCAGGCTATGTTTCCGGCGCCCCTGCCTTCGACGTCTACGTACCCTGGCAGATGTTTCTCGTTGCGCTGGGTGCGCCGATCGTCGCCTACGCGGTGTACGAGTTCACCCAGAAGCGCCAGATCGACGAGCACAAACTGTTCCCGCTGTTCGCCGGCGCCGGTTCGTACGGGCTGATCATGGTTGGCCTGCTCAAGGCAGGAACGCCGCGCGGCGGCTACTTCGGTATCACCGAGGGCCCTTACGCCTTTCAGCACGGCGAGATCGGCGTCCTGATGCAGATCGTCGGCATCGTGGTCTGCCTGGGAATGGGCATACTGACGGCCGCCATCCTGGCACCGATCCTCAAGGCCACCATCGGGTTGCGCAATTCTGATGACGATCAGGCCACGGGGCTGGATACGGTGTTCTGGGGAGAAGAGACCGAGCCGGACGTTCATCAGCGGGATTAACCAATCCCTGGCAATAACCATGTGACGGCGCCGTGAATGTGATCGCCTGCGTCGTGGCAGTGTGTAGTTCTTCAAGGCTGTGCTCCGGTTTGATGACCGGAGCAGCGTGACCGACGGATAATCAGATGTCTGGACCGGAATTTATCTTGCGCACACATATAAAAAACTCAAGATACGTCAGTGCCTGCCGTTAAAGTAACCGGAACGGCGTGTATCCTCCTTCCCCCACATCCGTTCATGATTACATGCCGGGCTTGATAGCCCGGCTTTTTTTTGTAATGACGGGTTCCAGTCATAGCGAATGCCTATGGGGAATCCTTGTTCCGATTGAACATGAAGGATTTCTCCCGGTTTCCCCGCTGCACTTCGGGACAAGGCTCGAAATGTCAGTCGAAGAACAGCAGATGACAGTGCCCGCTCCGTGTCATTCCTTATCCGGTGTTTTCACTTCTGCGGCGATATCGATTACATTACGGAAGCCGCGCGGCAGTACGTTGCCCCGGCGGGCGCGCTCCCCGCGGTAATGCGCATAGTCTTTCGGCTTTAACGTCAGCACCCGTTGTCCGGATTTGATGATCAGGTTCTGATCCGGAGACACCACGCAGAACGCCTGCACGTATTCTTCCCGGGCTTTCAGTTTCGCGGCCGGGATCTGCATGAATTTCTGGCCCTTGCCCCGGGCCAGCTCCGGCAGTTCGTTCACCGGGAACAGCAGCAGCCGGCCGCTGGTGGACACACTCGCCAGTAACTGGGTTTGCGGATCATCGACCCGGCAGGGTTTCAGCACCCGGGCGCCCTTCGGCACATTGAGAATGAGTTTGCCGTTTTTGTTCTTGCTTTGCAGATCGGCGGTACGAACGATAAAACCGTAACCGGCATCCGTACCGAGAAGAAAACGAATATCCCCGTCACCCAGCATCACGCCTTCGAAAGTGGAACCGTCCGGCGGTGTCACGCGGCTGGTGACCGGTTCACCGAGACTGCGTGCCGAGGGCATATTGTGCACCGGAATGGAATAACAGCGGCCGGTGGAATCAAGCAGGACCACGGACTGGTTGCTGCGCCCGGTGGCGGATTGTTTGTAACTGTCACCGGAACGGTAATTCAGGGATTCGGGATCGATGTCGTGTCCCTTGGCGGCGCGGATCCAGCCCTTATCGGAAAGGATCACGGTCACAGCTTCAGTGGGGATGAGAGATTTTTCATCGATGGCCCTGGATTCATCACGCTCGACGATGCGGGAGCGGCGCTCATCTCCGTACTCTTCGGCATCGGCCATGATCTCTTTTTTGATCAGGGTTTTCAGCCGTTGCTTTGAGCCCAGGGTTTTTTCTATGTCGTCGCGTTCCTCCGACAACTCGTCCAGTTCGCCTTTCAGGCGCACTTCCTCGAGCCGTGCCAGGTGACGCAGTTTCAGTTCGAGGATGGCTTCGGCCTGGATATCGGTGAGCTTGAACTGTTGCATCAACACCGGTTTGGGCGATTCTTCTTCACGAATAATGCGAATCACCTCATCGATATTGAGATACGCCACCAGCAAACCCTCAAGAACATGGATGCGGGCCAATACCTTGTCGAGCCGATGCTGCAGGCGCCGGCGCACGGTTTGGGTCCGGTATTGCAGCCACTCACTGAGAATGGTGCGCAGATCCTTGACACGCGGTTTGCCGTCGATACCGATCATATTCAGGTTGATGCGGTAGTTACGTTCAAGATCGGTGGTGGCAAAAAGATGCAGCATGAGTTCATCGAGATCGACCCGGTTGGAGCGCGGCACCAGGATCAGGCGGATGGGATTTTCATGATCCGATTCGTCGCGCAGATCATCGAGCATGGGCAGTTTTTTCGCCTGCATCTGCGCGGCGATCTGTTCGAGGATGCGGCTGCCGGAACTCTGATGCGGCAATGCGTCGATGACAATATTGCCGTCTTCGCGTTTCCAGGTGGCGCGCATTTTCAGACTGCCGTTACCGCTGCGGTACATTTCGATGATTTCATCGCGCGGTGTGATGATCTCGGCCTCGGTGGGATAATCGGGCGCCTGAATGTGTTCACACAGATCCTCGACCGTGGCTTTGGGCACATCGAGTAAATGTATACAGGCCGTGGCGACTTCACGCAGGTTGTGCGGCGGAATGTCCGTGGCCATGCCGACGGCAATGCCCGTCGTGCCGTTCAGCAACACGTTGGGCAGTCGCGCCGGCAACACTTTCGGTTCGTCCATGGTGCCGTCGAAATTCGGCACCCAGTCCGCCGTACCATGGGCGAGTTCACTCAAAAGCAAATCGGCGTAGTGCGTCAGGCGCGACTCGGTATAACGCATGGCGGCAAAGGACTTGGGATCGTCGATGGAACCCCAGTTGCCCTGCCCGTCCACCAGTGGATAACGGTAGCTGAAAGTCTGCGCCATGATCACCATGGCTTCGTAACAGGCCGAATCACCGTGCGGGTGAAACTTGCCGATCACATCGCCGACGGTACGTGCCGACTTCTTGTACTTGGCTGCCGCTTTCAGGCCGAGTTCCGACATGGCGTAGATGATCCGGCGCTGCACCGGCTTCAGGCCATCACCGATGTTCGGTAAGGCACGGTCGAGAATGACGTACATGGAATAGTCCAGGTAAGCGCGTTCAGTGAACTCGCTGATGGGCTGTTCCTGTACCGGGTTGAATTCCAGATTCATGGTTTCGTTCATACTGATCTCACGTTGCTATTTACCAGGGGCTCCGTTAGCAGGACTGCGTGGTTCGCACGGCTGAATGGTGCCATCCATGAGCCGGGCTGTCGCCTGCAACAAACACTTCGGGGAGATACAGATCCGGCTGCGTAATCTCATTCCTGCTTAACTGACTGTTTTACATCGGGTTGCATACAGTGGCACGGGGTTTGCTGATGATAGATAGCAACGGCAGGCTGTCCACTGACCGGGATCGACAGTGACAGACATGATCAAGCTATCGGGCCGGCACATATCGTCGCACGGGTGTATTGCAAAGCAGACTGATCGGATAAGCGATGGTATGTGCCGGTTCGAACCATTTCACCATTGCCGGTATGGCCGTGATCGAAAAGACGCCCCCGCGGTTTCAGACCGACGCCAGGTCGCCCTTGGATTCGAGCCAGTTTTTCCGATCCATGGCCCGCTTCTTGCCCAGTAACATATCCAGCATCGTATCGGCTTTTTTGCCGTCATCCAGTCCCAGCCTGACCAGGTTGCGGGTTTCCCGGGCCATGGTGGTCTCGCGTAACTGCGCGGGATTCATCTCGCCAAGACCCTTGAAGCGTTGCACGTTGACCTTGCCCTTTTTCTTTTCCGCGACAATACGATCCAGCACGCCCTGTTTTTCCGATTCATCCAGCGCGTAGTAAACATCCTTGCCGACGTCGATGCGATACAACGGCGGCATGGCCACATACAGGTGTCCGTTGGCGACCAGCGGCCGGAAATGCTTCATGAACAACGCACATAACAAGGTGGCAATGTGCAGACCGTCGGAATCGGCATCGGCCAGTATACAGACCTTGCCATAACGCAGTCCGCCCAGGTCATCGCTGCCGGGATCGACACCGAGCGCCACGGAAATGTCGTGCACTTCTTTTGAAGACAGCACTTCGTTGGGTGAGACTTCCCAGGTATTCAGGATCTTGCCGCGCAGGGGCATGATGGCCTGGTATTCGCGATCCCGCGCCTGCTTGGCCGAGCCGCCCGCCGAATCCCCTTCCACCAGGAACAGTTCGGTAACGGCGAGATCCTGCAGGGAACAATCGGTCAGCTTGCCCGGCAAGGGTGGACCGCCGGTGATTTTCTTGCGCACGATCTTTTTGCTCGATTGCAGACGCCGCTGGGCATTATTAATGGCAAGCTCGGCAATGCGCTCACCCGTTTCAACATGCTGGTGCAACCAGTGACTGAAACTGTCGCGCACGACACCGGCGACAAAGGCGCTGCATTCACGGGATGACAGGCGTTCCTTGGTCTGCCCGGCGAACTGCGGATCATCCATTTTCACGGACAACACATAAGTGCAACGCTCCCAGACATCATCGGCGGTCAGCTTGATACCGCGCGGCAGCAGGTTGCGCGACTCGCAGAATTCGCGCAATGCATCCAGCAATCCCTGGCGCAAACCGTTGACATGCGTACCGCCCTGCGGCGTTGGCACCAGGTTGACGTAACTTTCGGTGATCAGCTCACCTGCTTCCGGCAGCCAGTGAATGGCCCAGTCCACGGCTTCGTTATTGCCCTGCATGGAACCGATGAACGCATCCGGCGGCAACAGTTCAACGCCCTGCAACGCATCGCGCAGGTAGGTTTTCAATCCGTCTTCGTAAAACCACTCGGTTTTCTCGCGACTCTTTTCATCATGCAGTGTGACATGCAGGCCGGGACACAGCACCGCTTTGGCCCGCAGCAGGTGCATGAGTTTCGGAATGGAGATAGTAATGCTGTCGAAGTATTTTGCATCGGGCCAGAAGCGAATGATGGTGCCGGTGTTGCGCTTGCCCACTTCACCAATGACTTCGAGATCGGATTTCTTATCGCCGCCGGCAAAGGCCATGTTGTATTCCTTGCCATCGCGCTTGACCCAGACTTCCAGGTGCTTCGACAACGCGTTGACCACGGACACGCCGACGCCGTGCAGGCCGCCGGAAAACTTGTAATTCTTGTTGGAGAACTTGCCGCCCGCATGCAATCGCGTGAGGATCACTTCCACCCCCGGGATTTTTTCGCCCGGATGCACATCCACCGGCATGCCACGGCCGTCATCGCTCACGGTGACGGACCCGTCCTTGTGCAGGGTGACGTCGATTTTGCCGGCCTGGCCGATGATGGCTTCGTCGACGCTGTTGTCGACGACTTCCTGGATCAGGTGATTCGGGCGGGTTGTATCCGTGTACATCCCCGGCCGCTTGCGCACCGGTTCGAGTCCCGTCAGGACTTCAATGTCTGCCGCGTCGTAGTTTTTTGCCAATGGTTGGGTGTAAGCCGGGTTCCGGGTTATGAACTTTTCGCATGCGGATGATACGGCCTAACACCGATCGGGAACAACCGCTTAATTCAGAAGGCCGCCGTCGACCAGAAACAGCGGGTCAGTCGAGATCCGCGACCAGTGCGGAACGGATGTTGTCAGGCACCTCCGCGACCTCGTAACGGTACGCGGGATGATCGATACCGGCGGACAGGCAAGCGCCGTTTTTCAGATCCTTCACCATAGCGGCATCCAGTTCAAAGCGGAAAAAATGCACCGAGGAGGTTTTTTCCTCGCTGGTACGCTCGATCAGATCCTCATTGGCGATGGGCCTGACGGCATCATGAGCGTCGACTTGCAACCATACGGCCTCTTCTATGCCGATCAGCCTGGACAGTTGCTGCTTGCGCTCAACCGGGTCGTTGATTTCCACCATGAAGGTGGCCTTGAGGTTACTGCCGTCGGGGATCAACGGGTTGTAAGTGGCCAGTTCATCCTCGATCTCAGAGGCCTTGAAAATGCGTTCAGCACGCAGCATTTCCTGCACCTGGTAATGCATGGTCAGGCGGTCTTCAAAGTACAGGGCGGCATCCGGACCGATGGGCAGGCGCCGGTTCTTCTTGTGTGCCATGACCTTGTCCCTGAATTCACCGCGGATGCGGTCGTATTCCTCGAGGCTGTACAAATCTTCGTGCGTCAGTTTTTGCATGATTGATTCAATCAGATTCCGTAACTCTGTCTGAGTAATGTGAATGGACTCTCGGCGGCCAGGGTTTGTTCATCGCCCATGCCGTTCTGGATCTGGTGGCCGGCCATGGGACAGTCACTGATGTAGTGATCGGGTTCGAACTTCTTCACGCGGCTGGTCACCGGCCGGCAGATCTTCATGGAAATTTCGTGACTTTCGCTTTTTACCGCGTAGGTGCCGTCGTGTCCCGAGCAACGTTCAATGACCTCAAGTGTGGTATCAGGCACCAGTTGCAGTATGTCACGGGTTTTCAATCCCATGTTCTGCACACGCTGGTGACACGGCACGTGATAGGCCACCTTGCCGAGCGGGTGTTTAAAGTCGGTATTGAGCAGGCCCTCCTTGTGACGGTGCATCAGGTATTCAAACGGATCGTACATGTGCCGGCGGATTTTCTGCAGGGCCTCATCCCCGGGAAACAGCAGCGGCAACTCCTGCTTGAACATGAGCACACAGGACGGAATGGGCGCAATGATATCCCAGCCTGCGTCGATCAAACGCGTCAACTGCGGCACGTTGAAGTCCTTGTGCTTTTCCACCGTCTCCAGATCGCCCAGTTCCAGTTTCGGCATGCCACAGCATTTTTCCTGCTCTACCAGCCGCACCGGGATGTTGTTATGGGCGAAAATCGCCACCATGTCCTCGACCAGGCCGGGAGCGTTACGATTGCCGTAACAGGATGTGAACACGGCTACCTTGCCGCGGGTGACCGCGTCCGCCGTCGCTTCGCCGTCCACGGACCGAATGCGCTTGCGGGCCGGACGGGAATGAAATTCCGGAAGGATGGCGTCGGCGTGGATACCCACGGTCTTGTCCATAATCCTGCGCGCGGCGGTATTTTTATTGACGGCATTAACAACACCGGCGACGACCGGGATTCCGGCCAGACTGCCGACCACATCGGTGGAAGTCAGCACGCGGTCGCGCAGTCGGGTTTTACCCTTCCTGAACTCCACGGCCTTGGCGCGCAGCATCAGGTGCGGAAAATCCACGTTCCATTCGTGCGGCGGCACATAGGGGCACTTGGTCATGTAACACAGATCGCACAGATAGCAGTGCTCCACGACCTTGACATAGTCCTCTTTGGCGACCCCGTCGACCTCCATGGTCCCGGATTCGTCGACCAGGTCGAACAGCGTGGGAAAGGCATGGCAAAGGCTGACGCATCGCCGGCAGCCATGGCAGATATCAAAGACGCGCTCAAGCTCCTGGTTGAGCCGTTCTTCGTCAAAATATTCCGGGCTTTTCCAGTCAATCGGGTGCCGGGTGGGCGCCTCCAGACTGCCTTCACGATGTTCGTTCATATCAGCTTTGGGCTTTTGTAACGTGCAGAACCGGCCATTTGACCGGTTCTGCAGGCAGGATTGATGGCCGGGATTATTCCAGGTTATCCAGGGCTTTCTGGAAACGGTTGGCATGGGACCGCTCGGCCTTGGCCAGGGTTTCAAACCAGTCCGCAATTTCATCAAAACCCTCGTCGCGGGCAATCTTGGCCATACCCGGATACATATCCGTGTACTCGTGAGTTTCCCCGGCGATAGCCGCTTTCAGGTTTTCGGTGGTAGAACCGATGGGCTCGCCGGTCGCGGGATCGCCGACGGCTTCAAGGTATTCCAGATGACCGTGGGCATGGCCGGTTTCGCCTTCAGCGGTGGAACGGAAGACCGCGGAAACGTCGTTGTAACCTTCCACATCGGCTTTCTGTGCGAAGTAAAGATAGCGGCGATTGGCCTGTGATTCACCGGCGAAGGCTGCCTTCAGATTTTCGTGGGTTTTGCTCTCTTTCAATTCCATAATCAGTCTCTCCGATATGCTTATTGTTAATAAAATAACCTGCTTCAGCTCTATTTAGACTGAGTCTAAACTTAATCAGAACTCTAGCGCAGCCACCTGAATGTGTCAATTCATTCCCCTGCACCGGGACACCGGCATGCCTGATTTCAGACCCGGCTGCAGACTTGCATTTACAGGCAAAAGCCCTATGCTTTGCTGTCTTTTCAGCGTGACCGCGGACCGGGGACGCCGTTCACTTCATAGCTGCACAGACAAATCGACGGAGAGCGACTTGCCAAGAAAAAAAACGGGATTCGATTTCGAGAAATCCCTCGGGGAACTGGAAACCATTGTCGAAAAAATGGAAAACGGCGACCTGACCCTGGAGGAATCATTGCAGCATTTTGAAAAAGGCGTGGCCCTGACCCGCGCCTGCCAGAAAGCTCTCGAGGAAGCCGAGCACAAGGTGAAAATTCTCATGGAGAAAGACAGCAAATCCACCCTTGAGGATTTTGACCCTGAAGACAATGACTGAAAACACTCTTGCTTCCCGCCTGGAGCAATACCAGGCGGCTGTCAACCGTGCGCTCGAACACTGGCTGCCGGCAGCCGGTCAGCAGCCCGAACACCTGCACCAGGCCATGCGCTATGCCGTACTCGGCGATGGCAAACGTATTCGACCCGTACTCGTCTATGCCGCCGGCGCGGCGTTTGATGTCGGAATCGAACAGCTTTCCGGCCCGGCCTGCGCGGTGGAAATGATTCATGCTTACTCGCTGATCCACGATGATTTGCCGGCCATGGATGACGATGATCTGCGCCGCGGACGCCCCACCTGCCACCGCCAGTTTGACGAGGCCACGGCGATCCTGGCCGGCGACGCGCTGCAGGCCCTGGCTTTCCAGGTGCTGGCCGAGGATCCCGACATCCATGTCGATGCCGGACAACGGCTGGCGATGATCCAGCGTCTGGCCAGCGCCAGCGGCTCTGAAGGCATGGCCGGGGGCCAGGCCATTGACCTTGATTCCGTGGGCAAGCAGATTTCCCTGCCGGAGCTGGAGAAAATGCACCTGTATAAAACCGGTGCGTTGATTCGAGCCAGCGTCGAACTCGGCGGACTGTGCAGCCCGGACATCCAGCCCCGGGAATTACAGGCGCTGTCTGATTACGCCCGCTGCATCGGACTGGCTTTTCAGGTCCAGGACGATATTCTCGATATCGAAAGCGATACAGAGACCCTCGGTAAACCGCAGGGCTCCGATCAAGCGCGCAACAAACCCACCTACCCCAATCTGCTCGGCATGGACAAGGCCAAGCAAACAGCAAGAGAATTACATGATCGGGCGATCAGCAGCCTGGGTGATTTTGATGACAAGGCGAACACACTGCGCGAAATAGCCGGCTACATCGTTAACCGGATTAAATAGTGGGTGAAGTCACATTGAAAAAACACTAGAATTAATCCAGGTGGCTGTTCTCAATGGGTGTTCAGTCACGCAGTAGATACCTGACCCGGAGAACCGGCAAGTCAAATCGTACAGTACTTGCACATCTGGCTAACAGACCCTTAATCCTGCATATTCAACAGATATCAAAATAACCTGCGGATTTGAGTGAACCATATACACGCGCATTGAACCAAACACATATGAGCCAACCAGCAGACAAACTGAAGACTGACATTCCCGATATCATGGTCAGTGCTGACAGCCGTCATATTCCCATCGACAGTGTCGGCATCAAGGGTATTCGTCACCCGGTTGTAGTCAGTGACCGTGCCGGGCGCGAACAGCACACGGTGGCCTTGTTCGATATGTATGTTGGCCTGCCCCACAATTTCAAGGGTACCCATATGTCGCGTTTCGTGGAGATCCTGAATAATCACGAGTACGAAATTACGGTCGAATCTTTCAAGAAAATGATCGTTGAGATGTCGGAATTGCTGAGCGCCGAAGCCGGCCATATCGAGATGCAATTTCCGTATTTCGTCAACAAGGCGGCGCCGGTGACCGGCGTACGCAGTCTCATGGACTATGACGTGTCGTTTATCGGTGAACTGCGCAAGGGAGCGCCGAGCACCCTGGTCAAGGTCGTGGTGCCGGTCACCACGCTCTGCCCCTGCTCCAAGAAAATTTCCGATTTTGGCGCTCACAACCAGCGTTCCCACGTTACGGTCTGTGTTCGCACCCGCGAGTTTGTCTGGATCGAGGAATTAATCGATTATGTTGAAGGTGTGGCTTCCTGCCAACTCTACGGTTTGCTGAAACGGCCCGATGAGAAATATGTGACCGAGCACGCCTATGAGAATCCCAAATTCGTTGAAGACATGGTGCGTGATGTCGCCGTGTTATTCAACAAGGATGACCGCATTGCCGCCTATACCGTGGAATCGGAAAATTTCGAATCCATCCACAATCATTCCGCTTACGCCAAGCTGACCAGGGACAAGGACGCCGAACCGGCCAACTAGCCCGGTCGCCGGCAATCACTATCCTGCAAACCCGGCAAATGGTGACAGAAATCTGCCACCGAGAGATTCTCAGTAGTTAATGTATTTTCTGCATAATCAGTTTATCTACATGTAATAGATAAGTTTTATAAGAAAAATGCTCGATTGGCACAGTAACTGCAATAATATAAACAGCAGTTACTTCTCCTCCCCCTTTTTAGAGTATGGGTGCGCAAGCACCCATTTTTTTGCGCGTGATCGCCGGCATTGAACATCCTGCTGTCATCCTTATCCAATCACTACCGTTATAATTTTCATATGCACACCATGACCCGACTGGCCGTTATCTGTTTCATCGCCCTTTGCAGCGGGATCGCACGCGCGGATTCCATTCCCATGACCGACTTCATTCAGTTGAAAACCGGAATGACCGAGGCCGAGGTGTTATACCGGGTGGGCGTCTATGATCATGAAACGGTGGCCACGGATTATTTTCACAACGTTATCCAGAAAACCTGGTATTACATCCCCGCGCACAGCGAGCGGTCCAATAGCCACTGGATCACCGAGATTGTTTTCGACGGCACCGGTCGCATGATTTCCATTGACCGTTATAAACCCTGACCTGTTGCCACTGTAACAGGCACTGCCGATAACAGCACTTACTCCTGTTGCTTGGCCGCATCCCAGAGCCGATCCATCAGTTCAAGTTTTGCCTCGTCCAGTGAGGTACCGGATTTCTCAAGTTCTTTCTCGATGTAGCCGAAGCGGCGAATAAACTTGTTATTGGCCCTGCCCAGCGCCAATTCCGGGTTGATACCCAGCTTGCGCATCAGGTTGATCATGGCAAAGAGCAGGTCGCCGCTCTCATCCAGCAAGCGGTGTTGAGCGGCGCCTTCTTCAACCTCCTTCTCGAGTTCCGCCAGTTCTTCCTGAACCTTGGCAAAAACCGGTTGCGGATCATCCCAGTCAAAGCCCACGGTCGCCGCTTTTTGTTGCAGTTTTTCAGCGCGACGCATCGCCGGCTGGCTGACAGCCACATCATCCAGCAAGCCGGATGATGAACGCTCTGCGTTGTTACCCTGCTCTGCCGTCTTGATATGTTGCCAGCGCCGGCTCTGTTCACTGGCGCTGCTGACCGTTTCATCACCGAACACATGCGGATGACGACGCAGCAGTTTGCCGGTTATTCCCGCCACCACGTCATTGAAATCGAATTCACCGGATTCGTCGGCCATTTGTGCGTGATACACAACCTGGAACAACAGATCACCGAGTTCATCGCGCAGGGCCTGCATATCTTCCAGGTTGATGGCTTCAAGCACTTCGTAGGTCTCTTCCAGTGTCCAGGCAGCGATGCTCTTGAAATCCTGCTCGAGATCCCAGGGGCAACCGTCCCGCGGATCCCTCAGTGCACGCATAATTTCCAGTAATTTTTCCATGTTATCGCCGACAGTCACGTTTATACCCTGTAATTTATTTATACCCACTTGATTTAATTCGTGATTTCTAATACAAAGAGTCTGGCATTGGTGATGACCTCAAAAAGGTATAGCGGTCAGACCATGATCTGAATCACACCAATACCAAGCATAAACTTTACAAAAGTTTGTTGATACACCGAACGGGATCATAAAGATGACTCCTCTGATACTCAGGCTCGATATTGCAGGTTCGCCAGTCCGCTGGATCCCCTGGCAGGATGCCGTCTGCCTGCACAGCCGCGACATGATTGCCTGGACCGCCGGTGAAAGTATCTTCACCTTCCGTGGCGGCATCTGCCGCAAGACCGGAATTCGTTCCGAGATTGATATCAATTCAATTATTGCCATCAAGCGGTCCACTCCCGGAAAGTACACCAAGCGCACCATTCCGCCGTTAACCAACCGCGAGTTGTTCCTGCGTGATGCGCATATCTGCATGTACTGCGGTAACGAGCACCGGGAGTCACATTTGACCCGCGATCACGTTGTTCCCCTGTCTAAAGGTGGTCGTGACCGCTGGTCCAACGTGGTTACCGCGTGCAAACACTGTAATACTCACAAGGGCAATCGAACACCGGAGCAGGCCAATATGCCATTGCTGGCCATACCGTATGTGCCTAACTGGGCGGAGTACCTGGCATTGTCCAACCGCAAGATACTCGCCGATCAGATGGAGTTTCTGAAATCCCAGTTCAGTGGCCGCCCCATGCCCTTCTACAACCAGTAGCAGCACGGCCCCGATCGGGGTTGTTATTTCGTCGGCCGATGATACCCGATAACAGTTTACGTATGCGCAGCGTACAGGCGCCCGTCGTGCCGGAGATCGCTGAACTCATACACCGGCATCCCGGTACCATTTCACTGGGACAGGGCGTCGCCTGGTACGGGCCGCCGGATCGCGCATTTGAGGCCGCCCGGGCGCACATGGAGCACCCGGAAAACCAGTTATATACCCGTGTTGAGGGCATCCAGGCATTGCGTGATGCCATCCGGATCAAGCTGCGTGACGACAATGACATTGAGTTATCGGATAGCCTCGGACTGGTGGTTACCGCGGGGGCCAATATGGGGTTCCTGAATGCCATCATGGCCATTGCCGATCCCGGCGATGAAATCATCCTGCTGGCGCCGTATTATTTCAATCACGAAATGACCGTCACCATGCTCGGCTGCCGGCCTTGCGTGGTGGAAACCGATGACAACTACCACCCGGTGCCGGAGGCCATCGAAGCGGCCATAACGGCAAAAACCCGCGCGGTTGTGACCATCTCGCCTAACAACCCCACCGGCGCGGTGTACAGCCGCAATCAACTCACGGCCATCAATCGGCTGTGCCGGGAGCGCGGTATTTATCACATTTCCGATGAAGCTTATGAATACTTCAACTTTACCGGTTCCCCGCATTACTCGGTTGGCAGCGAAACGGGGGCACATGAACACACCATCAGCCTGTTCTCGTTATCAAAATCGTACGGTTTCGCCGCCTGGCGCATCGGTTACATGGTATTTCCACGACACCTTGCGGCCGCCATTCTCAAGGTCCAGGACAGTAACCTCATTTGCGCCCCGACTGTCTCGCAGTATGCGGCACTCGGGGCCCTGCAAACCGGCAGGGAATACTGCCTGTCAAAGCAGCGTATAATCGCCGATAACCGCGCATATGCGCTCTCCGTCATTGAAAACCTGTCGCCCGTCACCGGTAAACCCGGGGCTGATGGGGCTTTCTACCTGTTTCTCGGCATAGACAGCCAAATCAGTGATGTTGAACTGAGCCAACGACTGGTTCGTGAACATGGCGTAGCGGTCATACCCGGCAGTCCTTTTGGTATCTCCCGCGGCTGTTACCTGCGTCTCTCCTATGGTGCCTTGCCAACGGACAAATTTGAACTTGCCATGGAAAGATTGGCCAAAGGCTTAATCTCTGTCACCAATGCCTGTTAAGATAGCGCGACCCCGGTATCCCCGGGACTTATATAATTAAAAATACCTGAAAAATACGGAGTTCCCATGATGAAATACCTGGTTTTCATTCTTTTCGCCATGCTGCCCGGTACAAACGCGCTCGCCCTTGACGAAAACGGTAATTACGCCGTCTGGGGCGTCGGCACGAAATCCTGCTTCCACTTCACCAAGGCATTCGAAAACAATGACTATGCCGATTACAGCAACTACGCGGAAGGGTTCCTCACCGCATTCAATATCACCGAACCAAAGACTTATAATATTTCCGGACAATTATCACTGGAAGAAATCCTGGACTGGGTGGCTGACTCCTGCGAGTTGAAGCAGATGCATTCTTTCGAGCGGACCCTGCTGGATTTTATTGGCGAGCATATCGAGTCCCGGCAGCGCCGGGCCAGGACCTCGACAGGCCGGTAGATTCAATGTTTTGCGCCAAATACCTGATGATATTCAGATAATTACGCCTGCATCCTTCATTGATGGAAATAGCAGCCCGAATCTTTTTCTGGGGTGAATTAATTCCTGTCTCAACTGCGCAATATTATTGATTATAATCAACAAATCAGTCATGATTAGCTATGTAGATTCTGGGGATATTCTCAGCCTTTGCTCACATGGGAGATAAAAATATGCAAACCAATGTCATCAAAATTACCTTACTCGCCACCTCAATTGCTCTGCTCGGCGGTTGTGCCACGGTTACACCGGAACAGCTGGCAGAAGTTCGCTCCATCGCCACCTCCGCTGCCGGCGACGCAAACCAGGCCATGGGCATGGCTAACAACGCTCTGCAGGTCGCCAATGAGGCCAACATAACCGCCATCGAGGCACAGAAAACTTCCGAACTGGCGCTGGACTGCTGCAACCAGAATTCCCAGAAGCTGGATCGCATGTTTCAGAAAGCCATGATGAAATAATCCGTCATCAGACAACACTAAAAAAGCCCCGCACAGCGGGGCTTTTTTTATGGTTGATTCGCGGGCAGGTATCGCCGGCAGGCAGGGAACAAGGCGTCAAACCGCTGCATACGATCCGGGACCATCATCATCGCGTCCAGGCTTTTCATTGCGCAACCCGTTCCCGGTAAAACTTCAACGGGTGAATATGATTATCCAGCCGCAGGTCGAGTTTTTGCTGCTGATCGAGTATCGCCTGATCCACCACGGAGTCCACTGCGGTCGCCGCGGTATCACCGGTCACCACTATTTCATCATCCATCCCGATATCCGCTATCGTGGTGGTCGGGTCTATTCTGGTGAAACCGATGGCTACGGGAATACCCCTGGGCTGGCGAACGACCTCACGCACCAGGTTCCAGTCTATATCGTATTGCCGTTCATCGGTGGCATTGACAATTAACTTGACCACCGGTGTCAGATTATTCTCGAACATATCCGCGTCTTCGTCCAGGTAAGGATGCGCTTCGAGATAAAGAACACCATCGAGTTCACCGATCTTGTAGGGCTGGTTGACGATTTCCACTCGCGTGCCCAGCTGAACCTGCTGGAACAGAGTTTCGATATCTTCCGGGTAGAGCCGTATACAACCATGACTGACCCGCATGCCGATACCAAACGGCTTGTTAGTGCCATGGATCAGGTATTCCGGCAGTCCGAGTCGCATGGCATGGTCACCGAGCGGATTATCCGGGCCGGCCTCGACAACTTTCGGCAGCGGGTCACCGGCTTCGGCATGTTCCTCGCGAATGGATTCGGGCGGATACCATTTGGGGTATTGTTTTTTCTCGATGATTTTCGTCTTGATATACGGCGTATCCCAGCCTTCGCGACCGACGCCCAGCGGATAGGTGACCACTTCCTGCACACCGTCCCTGCCGGCGCCGGTATAATAATAAAGGCGCATCTCCGGTATATTAAGCACAATTCCATCGCGCTCGGTATCCGGAAGTATGAATTTCAGGGGTAATTTAACCTCGACATTTTCACCGGGCAGCCAGGTATCCAGTTCCGGGTTGAGCAGTTTTATATCCTGGTAACCCAGTCCATTTCGCCTGGCAATATCGAGCAGAGTATCCTTGAGTTCCGCGCGCACCGAGCTGATCTCGCCAATCACCGTGTCCTGCCGGTTTTGCAGGGTGTATTTGGCCGCCATGGCGGCCGGTATTATTCCGGCCAGAATCACCAGCAGAATAGATTGTTTAATCAGTACCATAAACAATAAAGACCTTTCACGGGGTTTTTAGTTTGAAAAATCCGTCGGAAATTATCAAGTTATTTGCGACTTGACAGAATAGCGGTTCATCATAACAGTGCGGCTCGGGGACAAACAGGCATACCCGGGCCGGCCAGGTTGGATACTGACAGCCTGGCCCCGGGCGTACCCCGTGTCCGGCCGCCGGTTTTGCAGTTTACTCCTTGATCACTTTGTATGGATACAGGATAGTCAGCGCAGTGACTATCTGCTACCCGACACCAGTCCATAGCAATGTCAATTTTCAATGGTGAATCCTCGCCATACATGCTCTGCCATATGAAAATATTACCGCACACGGCTGTCTCCGTACTTGCCTGTTGCCTGTTATCGATGAGTATTCGGGTCCAGGCCATGGATTTACGCTCCGGCACACTGCCATTGAATGGTGAAGTAATTCAGCAATACGCGAACGAGGGGTTACAAATTCTTGGCCTGCTGGAACTCGGCAACTTGGTCACGGAAGATTATAACATTGCCGAGCTTTCAGGACTTGCCTGGGATGAAGATGAAAACATACTTTATTGTGTTTCCGACAAGGGTTACCTGGTACACCTGCGGCCGGTTTTTGACGGTCAACGACTGGAAAAAGTATTGCTGCTGGAGACGTTTGTACTGAGGAACGCAGCCGGTAAAGAATTGTCCGGTGACTACATTGACAGTGAAGGACTGGCGGCCATCAATGACAACAACGGGATACGTGGCGATACCGAACTGCTGGTGTCATTCGAACGCATTCCAAGAATAAACCGTTACACCACCCGGGGCAGATATGTCGATACAATGGCCATCCCGGGATTCCTGCAACGCCCCGAACATTACCGGAACCCCAATACATCCCTGGAATCGGTCATATTCCATGAGCATTACGGCACACTCACAGCACCTGAAAAACTTTCCGGGCAATATCCGGAAAATGAATTCCGCCTGTTCAGCCTGGCCGGGAAGTTGTGGCAATTCCCAAACGCCGGCGGGAAACACGGCTCCATAACCGGCCTGACAACAACCGCCGATGGCAAGGTGCTGGTGCTGGAAAGAATATTCCCGAACATATTTACGGGTTTCGGTTTTGCGCTGCACCTGGTCGAGCCGGACGCAGGGTCGGAGGGCCGTCGCCTGTTAGTGCATATCGGTCCGGGCCGCGGTTATATCAATGAAAATTTCGAGGCCATCAGCCATCACCGCGACAACCGCTTTTTCATGATCAGCGATAATAACCGCAATGCACTGCAACGCACGCTGCTGCTCTATTTCACATTGTCCGCCCTGGAGTAATAATAATGATCGGGCATCGATCCGTGCAGAACCCGGCTTGATTCAGAGCCTGCTTATTTTTCATCCAGCCGCGGCATCAATTCCACCAGGTTACACGGACGTGTTCGATAATCCAGTTGCTGACTGATCAACTCATCCCAGGCCGTGATACAGGCCCCTGTAGAGCCGGGTAATACGAAAACGAATGTGCGATTGGCGACCCCGGAAAGCGCACGGGACTGCATGGTCGAAGTGCCGATCTGTTGCCAGGAAATGGCCCTGAAACGTTCGCCAAAACCGGGAACTTCCTTGTCCAGCAATACGCTGACAGCTTCCGGTGTACCATCACGCCCGGTAATACCCGTTCCGCCCGTGGTAATAATGGCATTGATTTGCGGTTCATTGATCCAGGCCGATACCACAGCGCGGATCGCATAAACATCATCCCTGACAATTTGCTTGTCATGAACCCGGTGGCCGGCGGTATTGACCCGCTCGACCAGTGTATTTCCCGATTTGTCGTTTTCCGGTGTGCGTGAATCGGACACAGTCAATACCGCTATATTCAGCGGCCGGAATTCCCGGTCATTTGTTTTTTTGTCGGACATATCGAAGCCTGTACAATTAACCAATGAACATGATCTCACTGTCTACCCGGGTATTGCAATGAGCAATACGTGCGCGACCGCCCCTGAAGACAGCATGCGACTGGACAAATGGTTATGGTGTGCGCGGTTTTATAAATCCAGAAGTCTCGCCGCCGATGCCATCAAGGGTGGAAAAATCAGGGTCAATGGCGATCGACCCAAACCCGCGAAAATGATCGGTATCGGAGATCAAATCGTTATTCGCAAAGGCGCCTTCCGTCATGAAATTACCATTCTGCAGCTTCCCCGCAATCGCTTGTCCGCGGACAAGGCGGTGGGATTATATGAAGAAAGCGCAGACAGCCACGCCACCCGCGAACAGCTGAAACAACAGTTGAAAAGCGAGGCCGCCATGTTTCCGCAGACACACGGCCGCCCGACCAAGCGTGACCGTCGCGACCTGATAAAATTCAGGAAAGGACGCACATCGCAGGAATAACGGATACCAGTTAAATGGCTGTTGCCCGGTTTCGAACAGATCAACCAGACGTCCAGTGGTCAGGCGATGCAGTGGTTATCAGGATTTTAGCAATGCACGGATCAATCGCCGGTAAAAAGGAAAGCTTCGTCCCAGTCACCGGCGAAGAACAGTTTTTCATGTTCACTGCGCCGCCTGGCCGACAGTTCACGATCCCTGATATCGTCCGGCAGTTCATTTTCCGGTAACTGGTAGCCCACAGCCATCATCGCCATAGTGGTGTACCGGTCCGGAACGTGGAATGCCTCGCGGGCCTTGTCGGCGTCATAGCCACCCATCTGATGCACCATCAGCCCCCTGCTCGTGGCCTCCAGACAAATACTCATACTGGCGGCCCCGGTATCGTATTCTCCCCAGCGGTTCGGTTTGCCGTTACCGGAAAATACGCTGTTCGCACAAACGAGGATGAGCACCGGCGCATTGACCGCCCAGGAGCGGTTGCCCTCGGCGAGGCAATCGCAGGCGTGTTGCCATGCGGATTCATTACTGAAGCGATCACAAACAATATACCGCCATGGCTCGTCGCCGAAACAGGATGGCGCCCACCTCGCCGCTTCCAGCAATGATTGCAAGTCTTTATGATCAACCGGTTTATCAGCGGCATAGGCGCGACCGCTCCAGCGTGAGGCCAGCAGTTCATTGATTGGTGCAGATGTCAGTGCTTTTTTTTCTATCATGAGAACTCCTTCATTAACATTGATCAGGGTTGCGTTTATACTTGAGCGAATATCACGCCGCACAGCCGATAATGTCCAGTAACCCAATATACCAAAAGTTGACCGGGAATATCGGCCGCGTCATCAGAAGCCAGGACAAGCCGATACGCTGGCTGCTGGCCTGTTTCTTCAGTGGCAATCATGTTCTGCTCGAGGATGTCCCGGGTACCGGCAAGACAACGCTGGCCAAGACACTGGCAAAATCCATTAACGCGGATTTTCACCGTATCCAGTTTACGCCCGACCTGCTTCCCAACGATATTCTCGGTGTCTCCATTTATAACCAGAAAGATCAGCAGTTTCATTTCCATCCCGGCCCCGTGTTCACCCATATTCTGCTCGCGGATGAAATCAATCGCGCATCACCAAGGACCCAGTCCGCGTTACTGGAGTCCATGGCGGAATCCCAGGTCAGTATCGATGGTGAGATTCGCAAACTCCATGAACTCTTCTTCGTGATCGCCACACAGAACCCGGTGGAATACCACGGTACCTACCCGTTGCCCGAAGCCCAGATGGATCGCTTCGGCATGTCCTTCTCCCTGGGCTTCCCGGAGAAGCAGGATGAACTCGCCATTCTCGATGATCAGCGTCAGTCCCACCCACTGGAACATGTGCATGCCTGTGTCGACATCGATGAGGTACTTGAGTTCAGGGCTATTGTTCGTAGTACCGGTATCAGTGACGAGATCAAAAATTACATCGTCGACCTGGTAAGGGAAACCCGCCTTGCGCCCGGTGTCATCAATGGCGGCAGCCCGCGTGCTTCCCTGGCCCTGATGAAAGTAGCCCAGGCTATCGCCCGCTTTGATGGACTCGATTACGTGACCCCGGATCACGTTCAGGAGATTGCGGTTCCGGTCATTGCTCATCGAATCATGCTCGATCCACAGGCAAGGTTTTCAGGCAGGGACACTGCCCAGGTAGTTAACCAGGTGCTGGAGACCGTTCCGGTACCCATCTAAATAGCTGTTCCTGATCCGTGTACAACCCGGGGGTCATCGGCCATGTTAAAAAAGCTGCTGTTCCGGAATTTCAGGTTACTTTACAAAGCCGGCCGTGCCCTGCGTTCAAGATTCACCGGTAACGGGCTGATGATCCTGACTGCCGCCATCACCGCGGGCGTATTCGGCTTCGATACCTGGCAAACCCTGTCGCACCAGGTATTCAGCCTGCTGTTTTTCATTATTGCTGTCGCCCTGCTCTGCTCGTTCGGTTTTCGTAACAAACTCACTGTACGCCGATTGCTGCCGGATTTCGCCACGGCGGGACAACCTGTCAGGTATGACCTGATTATTGAAAACCCTGATGACCGGGAACAGGTGGAACTCGAAGTCGAGGATCAACTGCAAACCACATTCCCGACCTATGCAGAATTCCACGCGCTAAAGGACCCCATGGATCATCGACGTAACTGGTTTGATCGATCCGTCGGCTATCCGCGCTTGATGAACCTGATCCGGCAACGCCGTGGTGGTTTCATACAATCCGGAGGGAGGTTTTCACTGCCGGCGCACGGACGGCATCGATACACCTGTACACTGACGCCGGTACACCGCGGCTACCTGAATTTTACCGGCGTCAGATTATTAAAGCCTGACCCTCTCGGCCTGGTTTACTCTGCAAGCGAGATCCGGCTTCGTGAACGACTGCTGGTCTTTCCCAGACACGTTAATCTGGGCAAACTGAATCTTCCCGGCAGTCGCAAATACCAGCCGCAGGGACGCGTCATGTCGACCAGTGTCGGCGATTCAGAAGAATTTCTTTCGTTACGCGAATACCGTGCCGGAGACCCGTTGAAAAAAATTCACTGGAAAAGCTTTGCCAGACTGAATATACCGGTCATCAAGGAGTACCATGATGAATACTGCGTTCGCCAGGGCCTGATCCTGGATACATGGAACGGGAGCGGTGACAACGGGCTGTTTGAGGATGGGGTATCGGCGGCTGCGTCGTTCGCCATCGCCTGCATCCGGCAGGATACGATTCTGGATCTCATGTTTGCGGGTGAAAAATCCTATCGCTTCAATGCCGGCCGTGGTTCCCTGACACTGGAAAACATGCTGGAAATTCTCGCCTGTGTGCAGGCCTCCAATGAGGACAATCTGGAGGCCCTGCAAAATATGGCTGTCAATGTCAGCAGCGAGTGCAGCGTGTTCATTTGTATCCTGCTGGACTGGGATGCCCGCCGGCAGTCGTTAATCCGGACCTTGCGTCAACGCGGCATGACTGTGCTGTGTATTGTCATCACGCCGGGCCCCGCTCTGACTGAAATGGATACAACGCCCCTGCTGGACCATCCACAATATCTTGTCCAGGTCAGGCAAACCGATTTTGATCGTGATCTGCAATCCGTGAGCAACAGGACCGGCCCGCCATGAGTATCATCCCTGAGACCGTATGGTTACCCCGGGCACCGGTATTGCTGGTGCCGGCCGGCCTGCTGCTCTGGGGCTGGCAGACACAGCAAGTTATAATTGCCGTGCTGATGGCCCTGCTGCTTGAATCCGCCCGCCTGCATCAGTGGAAACTGGAACTCGACAACACTGACTTTAACCGTGTAACCGATTTTACCAGCCTGGTTATGGTGCTGACGATTGTATACATGTTTTACAATTACGGCTCACCGGGTATTTTTGAAATCCTCTCCAGTCTGCCGCTGGTACTGTTTCCCATGATCCTGGCACAGCAATACAGTACCCGCGGCAACCTGAATATGAGCAGCCTGTTCATCAGCATGCGCAAACTCAGCGATATTGACCCCTGGTTTACCGACAATCGTATTGATATCAGTATCCCCTATTTCATTATTTGTGTGATCGCGGCAAGTGAGGGCAATCGATTACCCGGTATTTATTTCTCCCTGGTATGCCTGTTGACAGCCTGGTTGCTGTGGGGGATCCGCTCACGCCGCTATCATCCCCTGGTATGGTTCATGATGCTTGCCATTGCTACCGGTGCAGCCTTCGCGGGACAACATGGCCTCCGCTATCTGCAGGGTCAGCTTGAAGCCAGGTACATAGATTTTTTCAACCGTTTTCATTCCGCCCGGCGTAATGAACATCGGCAAACCACGGCAATCGGCAGTATCGGTACGCTCAAGTTCTCGGATCGTATCGTCTTGCGTATAGAACCTGATCTACCGCTGCAACAACCCCTGTATCTCGCCGAGGCCAGCTACAATTATTATGCCTACGGAACCTGGACCAATATTGACCAGAAAAGTCTGGTGATTGACCCCGAGTTGAACGGTACCTCCTGGCTCCTGTCGCGGTCGGACAGTGGTCATAACAGGGCGGCAATAACAGCCTATTTCGATGATGATGAGGCCCTTCTGCCGGTACCCCAGGGAACCACCGGAATACACTCGCTTGCCGCTTTTCAGCTTGAACGTCTGAATACCGATGCGATACGTGTGGAACTGAAACCCGGCTGGAATCGCTGGAATGTACATTACCATGACAGCATAGTGACCCCTTCCAGGCCGGTACATGCCGATCTTCATATCGGTCAGACTTACGAAGAAGAACTGAAGCAGCTTGCCTCCGATCTCGGGCTGTACAACCTCGCCCCGGTGCAAGCAGTCAGCATGGTCGAGAATTTCTTCAACGAAAATTTCCGTTATTCATTGACCCGCAAACAGCGTTATCCACGGGGCAAGTACCTGAGTAAATTCCTGTTCGAGGATCGCAAGGGACATTGTGAATATTTTGCCACGGCAACCGCCCTTTTGCTCAGGTCTGCCGGAATTCCAACCCGCTACGTTGTCGGTTACAGCGTTGATGAATACAGTGATTTTGAGAACAGATATGTTGCCCGTGCCCGTCATGCCCATTCCTGGGTAGTGGCATGGATCGACGAGCGCTGGATTCGTATCGATACAACCCCTGCTGTCTGGGCTGACCTGGAAAGTGAAAACCGGTCTTCACTGCAATTTATCAGTGATTTCTGGTCCTGGTTGAGATTAAGAAGTGATGAACTCGGTGACAGTGAATTTGTACGTAATCAGGATTTTACCTGGATCATTGCCGGCCTGTTTCTTGTATTGATGTTATCGATCTATCGCCGCAAGCGAGCACAATTACGTTCCATGCGGCCAGGGGACAGCCGTACAAAAGCAAAGGTACAGGGAATGGACTCACCGCTGTACGAATGCATTCAGCGCATTGAAGACATGGGCTACACGCGCAAACCGGGTGAGACTCTTTACGGCTGGTTCAAACGGCTGTCAAAAGCATTTCCGCAACTGATGGATAGCGGGATTGTCGAATTACACAATAATTACCGTTTCAATCCGTCGACACCGGTGACTCCGGTTGATATCTCGGATGCGGCTCAACGCATCCCGCCGCTGTTCTCAACCAGGGTTCGTTGACTACCACTCGGCCAATAATGTTTTTCGTTCGATCTTGCCGGGCAATTGTTTCAGGGGTCGATTACCCTCCTCGATACATTCGCCGGTACGCAAATCAAATTTCCACTGATGCCGCGGGCAGGTCAGCAGACAACCATCCAGACACTGTTCAGGTATATGAGTTTGCTGATGTGGACACAGGCTGTCGTAAACTCTTATATTATCACCATCACGGTAAACAAAGACTTCCTTGTCATCGACCTGCATAAAACTGACCTCGCCCCTGATCTCTTCAACAGGCGCCAGTTCATGCCAGGAAGGCTGCCGGCCGAGATTCTCCGGGTAAAATTCCGGGATATCCATCGCCAGTATCAGATCTATGGCCCAGATAATCTTGCTCAGTCCAAGCGTCGGGAAGGCGGTGAGCAATGCATCGAGCACTTCATCGGGACTGGCGCCGGCCTGCAGGGCGCGGGAAAGATATTGCCGGAAGCCTTTTTCCGTCAGCTTATCGACCTTGGTAATGACGGAGATCAGTGCCCGGGTTTTGGGATCGAGATGCTTGCCGGACTGCTTGATGAAATCAAAATAGGAGGTCATCGCCTCACGACGGGTCTTCAATAAATAATCAAGTGCTTCACTCATCGGACAGTCTTCATGTTGTTGAGATGCTGAATAGTATTGTTACCAGGAAGTTCATTAACAAGAATCATGCTGCATTTCAGAGGTGACAGTCCTGGATGATATACCGGAAATCATATTCATCGACCCTGCATTTCAACCCGGGTGATGCCGGCATTGTCTTCAAGTATATCCATAATAGGCAGGGTCATGTTGACAGTGCCATAATCCGGATTAATAAAAAAGATATGGACATCTGGCTCGGCCGGTTTGACTGTTTCCTCGTTCAGGGTAAAAAGCAGCGATTCAGTGACCCTGATGTGTCTTGGAAACAGCAGGCTAAGCACATCATCGGACAGGGTATCCTTCAGCGTACAGGCATTGTCATTGCCCTTCTGCACGCATTTAACCCGGGTCCTGAAAATCGGCGCACCGGTACCTGCTTCGACAATCCTGAAACGGGCTTCGGCAAAGTCGAGCCTGGTGGAAGTTTCAGTGCCGAACAAACCGGTATAATCCGCAACTGTTACCGCAACAGCCAGTAAACATATAGTGACAAATACAACTGTCATTTTTTTCATCGGCTATGAATATATTTGTTGAAGGTTCAGGGTTCTAGGTTCAGGGTTCTATGTTCACCGTTCACCATTCACTGTTGTCTGTTCACTGTTGTCTGTTCACCGTTGTCTGTCCCCTGAACCTCGAACCTTGAACCCCGAACCTTGTTTCTCAGTCCCTTCGCAGGCGATCCGAGGTGGCAATCGGCGTCGGATAATTGACCACGATTATGTAAGAAGAAAAAATGAATGTCAGCAGTGTGGTCAGCTGGATCAAATAGGATGTCTTATCCGGAATAAAACCGGATTGTACGGCCAGCACGGCAATCAAGAGCGAGAATTCACTGGCCTGTCCAAGACGAAAACCCACTTCCCTGGATATAAGTATACTTTCGCCGCTCCATTTCAACAGCAGTGTGAACACCAGTGGCTTGAGCACAATCAGCGCCGTTGCCAGAAGCGATGCCGGCAGGATAATCTGATGAATCACCGAGAGGTTAAAACCGGCGCCAAGCGAGAAAAAAAACATGACCAGAAAAAAATCACGCAAGGGTTTGAGATTTTCGGTTATATACAGGGAGATAGGACTGGAGGCCAGCGCCACACCGGCAATCAGGGCGCCAATTTCATGCGACAGCCCCATGTAGAAAGCCAGCTCGGCCATACCCAGGCACCAGCCTATGGCCAGCAGGAAGATGTATTCATGAATCTGTTCAAAGCGCATAACCAGTTTTTCCAGCAGGAACTTTTCCAGTATCCAGGCGACCCCGATGAGCAAGGGCAGATTGAGTAGCTGCAGGCCCACGCTGACAACCAGGTTACCCCCCTTGCCATAGCCTTGTAACAACAACAGCACGACAATGGCTATCAGATCCTGGATCAGCAGAATGCTGATGATGATCTGGCCGGTATGCTTGTGATGCAGTGTCGTGGTCGGTAACAGTTTCAGGCCGATGATGGTGCTGGAAAACATCATTACTACACCCAACAACAGGGATTCCAGTACCGCGTAACCAAATACCCAGCCGACAGCAAAGCCGATGAGCATGAAAACGACGGAACTCAGCAGGGTTACCGTCAATGCCTCACCAAGCATTTTCCAGAGTTGCTGCGGCAGCAGATCGAGGCCGAGCAGGTAGAGCAGAAACATGATTCCTATTTTCGAGATCCCCTCCACCAGTTCCGGATCATTGACGAATCCAAGTCCCCAGGGGCCAAGCAGAATTCCGACAAGGATATAGCCGATGATCATCGCCTGACGGGCGAACAGCGACAGTGTCGCCATGACGGCGGCGCCGGTAAAGATCAGAAAAAACAGGGTTTCCAGGTGTTGATGTTCCATGTCAGATCGTATACCTAAGCCTGCCGGATTTTTTCAATTTGTTGTTTGATGCGCTTTGCCGATACCGGTATCAGGGTTTTCATCTCCTGTGCAAACAGGGACACCCTGTATTCCTGTAACATCCAGCGCAACTGCTCCAGTTCAACATTACCATATTCGTGATCCATGCTGTTATAGAGATCGTAATAGGCAGACTCGAACTCCTGTACATCGATGATTCTGTCCAGATCGCGCGTTTTCGCATTCGCGAGTCTGTCCATGCGTTTCTCAAGTGCCGCAAAATACCTGGGGTACTGTTCAAGCCATTTAACCGGAGTTTCCTGCAGAAAGCCATCATAAACCAGTTCCTCCAGTTGCCGGTTGATATCGTCAATGGAATCGTCATGGATATGATCCATGTCAGCCAGCGCGATTCTGATTTTCCGGTAATGATCCAGAAATTCGTACAGCAACCCGGAAATCCTGTCACCCGAGGACACCAGGGAGGGACTCTGCGCCGCCAGCAACGTCGTGAATTCCTGCCTGCTGCGTGGCAGATCCTTCATCAAGCCGAATACATGGTCAAACACCAGGCTGACCAGATCGTCGATCAGGTGTTCCGGATCGCCGATCGTTGCATACAACAGGCGGATCCTGTCCACATGGCGCAGGCGTTTTTTCATGTATTTTACTTCTTTTGCCAGACGCAGCATCAACAATCGCCGCACACCATACCGGGTTTCGTAATCCGCGCGGGCCCGCGTATCAAATGTAGTCAGTTCGACGGTATCAATATGATCCACCAGGGCAGGATACGCCGGCAGACGTGTACCATTAATCTCCAGTTCAGTCGTTTCAGGCAGAACATCAAAATCCCAGTCGGTCAGTCCCGAGCGATGGAGGTGGCGCTGTCCCGAAGGGATGAAAGCGCGACTGGCCTGTCCGGAAAACCTGTCTTTCAGGGACGTCAGATCCCTGCCCCGGGCGAGGCAATGTCCACTCTCATCGATAATTCTGAAATTGACCTTCAGGTGTTCAGGCAGGGCCTGCGTATCCCAGGCATGGTAATCGACCTTGATATCGTAACGCCTGAACAGAAATTCACTGAGAAAAACCCGTAGCGATTGATCGGTTTTATTCAACGCATCGAGGCACGCACGTGCTGTTTCAGGGACCGGGACCAGTTGTTTGCGCAGGGCCTTGGGCAACGACTTCAACAAACAGACGATTTTTTCTTCAAGCAGCCCCGGCACCAGCCGCTCGAATCCCTGCTCTGAAACCTGATTGAGCGCATACAGGGGAATATCAACATTGACGCCATCGGCCTCGTCACCGGGTTTGAAGTAATAACTGACCGGAAATTGAATCCGGTTTACGTACAGGCTGTCGGGAAAATTTTGCGCATTCACAGTTTCGGCATCGTGCCGCATGATGTTCTGCCTGGACAGGAACAGTATGTCACGATTGTCTTTTTCCGCCTGACGACGCCACTTGTCCAGTGTATCCGGGCTGAAAACATCATCCGGCAACCTGGCTTCATAAAATGACTGGATGGCCTCCTCGTCAAGAATATCCGGACGCCGGCGCCTGGTTTCAAGCTGTTTGACTTCGTCGATTATCCGCCTGTTGTGCCGGTAGAACGCCGCCTTGCTATTCAGTCCCTGATGCACAAGGGCCTCGCGTATAAACAGTTTACGGCACACGGTGCGATCAATTTTCGCATACGGTAGCGCACGCCCGCCAACAATCACCAGGCCGTAGATCGAAACCTTTTCCCTGGCCATGACCTGCTGGCGATCCGGGTCCCAGTGCGGTTCCGAATACTCGTACTGCAACAGGTGCCGGGCGGTTTTCAGAAGCCATTCGGGATCGATCTTCGCCACTGTCCTGGCATACAACCTCGAGGTCTCAACCAGTTCATAGGCCATGATCCACTTCGGTTTTTGCCGGAACAGGGCGGAACCGGGAAAGATATTCAGGCTGCTGCCACGGGCACCGGTGTAATCGTGTTCAGCGGTTTTCTGCGCAACATGGCCGGGCAACCCGGTCAATATGGCGCAGTGGATATTGGTATCGGGCGCCCTTTCGGTGTTGACGCGCAAGCCCATGTCCCTGCACATCCCGGCAAGTTGTGCATGGATATCCTGCCATTCGAGCATGCGCGCCGCGGATACAAAATTCTGTTTGCACAGTTTCTGCAAACGTTTACGCGAGAGTGTTTTTGCCTGCACCTGGTAAAAACTCCAGAAATTGATGAACCAGAGAAAGTCTGACTGCGGATGCATGAAGGCGGCATGAGACTTATCCGCCTTTTGCTGCTGTTCCAGCGGGCGTTCGCGCGGGTCCTGGATGCCGAGGGCGCTGACGATAACCAGGATTTCCTCAAGGCAATCCCACTGTTTCGCCGCCAGAATGATCCGCGACAGCCGCGGTTCCAGCGGCAGGCGCGCCATGGCCCGGCCGGTCGGCGTCAGTTCGCGGCGCCGGTTCAGCGCCCCGAGTTCATCAAGCAGGCGCAGACCGTCGTTGATGTAACGTGAATCCGGCGGCTCAATAAAATCAAAGTCGGCGATCTCTCCCAGTCGCAGCGCCTTCATCTGCAGGATCACGGAAGCCAGGTTGGTGCGCAGGATCTCGGGATCGGTGAATTCAGGACGCGATTCGAAGTCTTCCCTGGAATACAGACGGATACAGACACCTTCCGAGGTCCGGCCGCAGCGGCCGCTGCGCTGGTTTGCCGAGGCCCGGGAGATCTTTTCAATCGGCAGCCGCTGCACCTTGCTGCGATAACTGTAACGGCTGATGCGGGCCAGGCCGAAATCGATCACATACTTGATGCCATCGATCGTCAGCGATGTTTCCGCCACATTGGTGGCCAGGATCACATGCCGCCGGCTGTGCGGGCTGAAAATCCTGGCCTGCTGTTTTGAACCGAGCCTGGAATACAGCGGCAGTATGTCAGTATTCGGCAGTTTCTGTTTTTGCAGGAACTTCTGCATGTCACGGATTTCACGCTCGCCGTCCAGAAACACCAGGATATCGCCGTAACTCTCCCGCCCCAGTTGTTGCACGGCCTCCAGCAAGGCATTACCACGGATGATTTCGTCATCCTCATCCGCGGCCTCGATGGGCCGGTAACGGATGTCCACCGGGTAGCTGCGGCCGGCCACTTCGATCACGGGGGCATTGTTGAAATGTTCGGAAAATCGCGCCACATCAATCGTGGCCGACGTCACAATGATACGGAGTTGCGGACGCCGTACCGACAACTGTTTCAGGTAGCCGAGAATGAAATCGATGTTCAGACTGCGTTCGTGGGCTTCGTCAACAATGATGGCATCGTACGCGTTCAAATCGCGATCCTGCTGCAATTCCGCGAGCAACACGCCGTCCGTCATCACCTTGATCCAGGTCCGATGCGAGGTTTTGTCCGTGTGCCGGATTTTATAGCCCACGCCCTGGCCCCTGGTGGCGCCGGTCTCGGTGGCGATGCGCTCAGCAATGGTCCGGGCGGCAATGCGCCGTGGCTGTGTATGGCCGATCATGGCCTCCAGGCCCAGACCCAGTTGCACACAGATTTTCGGTAACTGCGTGCTTTTGCCGGAACCGGTTTCGCCGCAGACCACGGTGACGGGATTTGAGCGGATGGCCGTGGACAACTCGTCAATCATGTCGCTGATTGGCAACTGTCCGGGAAACCCGATGCGCAGCGGCTGTGCGAGTTTCTCATTGCGGCGACTGAGTGCCTGCTGAAGTTCACCGGTGAGACGATGCAATACATCGTCTGGCAACGATTGCGGATGTTTTTGCTGTAACCGATCAATACGACGCCGCAGTCTGAGCCGATCCGGGGCCAGGCATTGGTCAAGCTGGTCGATGATCTCTTTTGCACGGGCTGACATATCGGTACAGGTCCTGCAGTCGTCATTGTCTGCCGGATTCATCTTGCCCGGCCGTTCGCTGTGTTTTTTTCAAAATGGAATAATTCTTCCAGTTTTCAAATCATTATCAAATATTTATTTTGTAAATAGGAACGGGACTGGTAGGATATTCTTGAGGGTGACTGGCGATGAATGAGTATTCGGTCATTCCACTGCGCATATTAAATTACCCGGGCAACTTCATCCAGGAATCGGAATAACATGAGTCTTAGCTTTGAACTGGCCGGATCCCAGATTGATGGGGCAAGAGACTATCAGGAAGACGCATTCCTGATCACAAACCTGACCGATTCCGACGGTAATCCCAGCGCACTCGTGGTGGTAGCGGACGGTATGGGCGGCCATGCCGCCGGCAATGTCGCCAGCAATATGGCTGTACAGGCTCTGAACAAGCACATCAGCGCCAACTATCCGGCGGAGAATGTATCCGAAATTCTTCACGATGCCGTTTTAAAGGCCAATCATTCCATTTCCGAAACCATACGGGAAACTCCGGCCCTGCAGGGCATGGGATGCACCATGGTGGCTGCCCTTCTGGAAAAAGGCCGTATCTGGTGGGCCAGTGTTGGTGACTCTCATCTTTACCTGTTGCGTGACCGCGAGTTGACCAAGGTTAATGCCGATCACAGTTACGGCGGTTTTCTCGACCGTATGGAAGCCGCAGGCACACCCGTCGACCCGGAGGCGGGACTGTCCCGGAATATGCTCATGAGCGCCGTCACCGGCGAGGAAATCAACGAAATCGACTGCCCGTCCGAGGCCATGCCACTGCAACCCGGAGACAAGGTAGTGATTTGCAGCGACGGCCTGGATACCCTGAGCACGGGCAAGATCATCCAGTTCTCCGACTGGTCCGAATCACCGAGGGAATGTGCGGATGCCCTGTTGAAAGCCGTCGAGGACGCCGGCATGCCCCGGCAGGACAATACCACCGTGGTGGTCGTCAACATCAAGGAAGGCGTAACCTCTGCAAAAGCCGCTTCTGCCCCTGAAGAAGAACCCGCCATCGAGGATATCGAGGTGACGGCCGAGCATGCCATTACCGACCTGCCAGAGGTGACTGCGACCGAACCACCGCCACAGCCCGGCCCATCCGTGGCTGAATACGAACCACCGGCGGCCGGCAAAAAACCACCCATGGGGCTTATTGCCGGGGCCGTAGTCGTACTGCTGGCCGTGGCCGGTGGGGGCTATTTCATGTTTGCCGGTGGTGATAAATCACCCGCACCAACGGAACCTGAAGAAGTGACCCTGGAGCCGCCGGCAATGGATGAGCCCGTGGCGACGCTAACGGATGACGAGGCACCCATACCCGAACCGGTCGAAACAGCCGAACCGGAGGCAAGCCTGGAAGATCCGGAAGCAGAAGCGGCTGATGCCGTGGCTGTAATCGAACCGCAAACATCTGAAACCGCCGTACCATCTGAACCTGCCGTATCGATCCCGGCCAGCGAGGAGTTCCGGGATGATCTCAAATCCGGCGGCCAGGGGCCGGTCCTGGTAGTCGTTCCGGCCGGGAGCTTCGAGATGGGCAGTTCCGGTTCGTCCCGGTTTGCCGAGGAACGGCCAAGACACAAGGTGACGCTCGACTCATTTGCCATCAGTAAATATGAAATCACCTTCACGGAATACGAACGTTTCGCGCGCACCAGCGGCCGCAGAATTCCCGACAATCTCTATCTCGACAAGGACACCCATCCGGTCATTTACGTATCCTGGGATGATGCCTTTTACTATGCTAAATGGCTGTCGGAGGAAACCGGGCATACCTACAACCTACCAAGCGAGGCACAATGGGAATACGCTGCCTCCACCGGCAAGAAATCGCCCTACTGGTGGGGTTACGACGAAGAACCGGGCATGGCCCATTGTTTTGGCTGCGGTTCCGGATTCGATCCGAGAAAACCCACAAAAATCGGCAGTTTTTCCGCCAATGCCTTTGGCCTTCATGACACCGCCGGCAACGTTGCAGAATGGGTATATGACTGCTGGCATGACGATTACAAAAATGCGCCGGCGGACGGTTCGGTGTGGGAAGGTGGCGATTGCGCCTACCGCGTGGTCCGCGGCGGCGCCTACAGCAGCCCTATCAGCTCCTTACGTTCGCAAAAGCGCGATAAATTCAAATCCGAGCAGTCTTACGACCACATCGGTATCCGCCTCGTCCGCGAACTGGATTAGGATGAATCCCGGCGATACTCTGTAATCTGATATCTGTAGTCTGTAGTCTGTCACCTGAAGTCTGAATGTCCCAGATCCTTGTCCGGGGCGATGCGATCCCTGATCAATTGTTTGAGTTCGCTGGATTCGGGAAAACGTCCCTCGGCTTGTTTCGAAAACACCGGTTGATCATTCAGTAAAACATCAAAAACACCACCGGTTCCGGGTCTTAGCGTTAATTCCTCGAGTTCTTCGGCAAATGTCATCAGCAGTTCCTGCGCCATCCATGCGGCACGCAAAATAAAGCGGCACTGGCTGCAGTAGACTATTGTGACTTTAGGGCGCATTAATCTGAAACAAAGATGACTGATATGGGTCTGATCAGTACATTAGTAATAAAAGTGAGTGAATTATCATGACTTATCATTGGCTCAGAATAGCAGTATTCGGGGGATTTTCGATATTCACTGCATCATCCGTCCCGGCAGAAGGCATTCAATTCTATTCTTCGGGCACACCTGTGCATATCGGCAGCGTCATATATACCAACGGCGGTAATGGCTATTATGGCAACCATCACCATGGCCATATACCGACCTACAGACAACAGCATCGCTATCCGTCCTATAAGAGCGACTATCATCGTGGCGACCGGTCCCATGCGTATCCCCGTTACCGGCAGAAATACCAGGCACAAAAACATATACCCAGTACGCATATTTACGGGGCTTATCCTTACCGGGATAACGCCTATCATTCATCAGGCCGGGTCAATCCTCACGCCAGCAGTTACCAGAAGAAACACTATTATGGCGGGGGCACCTATGGTTATAACCACTATTCACCCCAGGGTAATGCCCGCTATTACAGGTATTGATCATTCTCCCGTCCTCTGACCGCCGCACCCGGTTATCGCGTTTACTCCTCCCCTAGGGCGCTCCTGTTGATGATGTACAGGATCAGCAGGAGCGCGGGCAGGCCTAGCGCACCGGCATAGAAAAAAAACAGGGCGTAGCCCGCTGCATCAACGACCATCCCGGAAAAGCCGCCCATAAACTTCGCCGGCAGGGTCATTAATGAACTGAACAGCGCATATTGCGTCGCCGTATAGGCGCGGTTGGTCAGGCTGGAGAGAAAGGCAATGAACGCCGAGGTGGCGAAACCGCCACTGAGATTATCGGCCGAAATAATGACCGCCAGGGTAACCAGCTCCGGGTCGCTGGTGGCCAGGTAAACGAATAACAGGTTGGTCACGATGATCAGGACCGAGCCCGCCAGCAGCGGTTTGTGCACACCGAATCGCGTCACCACAACACCGCCCAGTGCCGCCCCGATGATGGTCATGAAGAATCCGAAAATCTTGGTAATGTCGGCGATCTCCGTCTTGCTGAAACCGAGATCGAGATAGAAGGGATTGGCCATGACACCCATGGTGATTTCGCTGAGTTTATAGGTAGCGATCAGTAACAGGATCACCAGGGCCAGCCGGCCGTTACGCTGGAAGAAATCCACAAACGGACTGACTACGGCATCGACAAGCCAGGCGGCAAGACGTTCGCCAGGCGTTCGCTTCCTGCCAAGTCCCATGGCGACTTCCAGTGAGGCTTCCAGTGCCCGTGTTGTCGGCGGTATTGAATTTTCCGGTTCGGAGATCACCAGCGTCGTCAGCAGACCCACACCCATCAACAGTGCCATTGCCAGGTAGGCAAACGACCAGGACTGCCCTTCGGCCATATAAAACGCTCCCGCCCCGGCAACCAGCAGGGCCACGCGATAGCCGAACACATAGGTAGCTGCCATAGCGCCCTGGTAGCGAGGTTCCATGGCCTCTATGCGATAAGCATCTATAGTGATGTCCTGGGTGGCCGATCCGAAGGCCACCAGCAGCGCATACGAGGCAATGAGACCGAGTTGTGTCTGTGGGTCACAACCGGCCATACCGGCAAGGCCAAAAGCTATCACACATTGCGCGAGCAACATCCATGAACGGCGCCGTCCCAGTCTGTGTCCAAGCAGCGGCAGCGGCAATCGGTCTATCACCGGTGCCCAGAAAAACTTGATCGAATACGTAATCCCCACCCAGCTGAAAAATCCTATGGTCGTCAGTTCCACACCCGCATCACGCAACCAGGCAGACAGTGTGGAGAAAACCAGCAAAAAAGGTAACCCGGCGGAAAAGCCGAGAAAGATCATGACCACGACGCGCGGCCTTGCGTAGACGCCAAATGCTTCATGCCAGGATTTCGATGCCGGGGATTTAATGCCAGGTTACTCCGAAGGTGTATGGACTCATAAAATATCCGGGGGCAGGAAGACCGGTTGCCAGGCGTACCCGCACAAGCTTACTGAAACATTCATCATACCTGTATTCCAGTTCACCGGTAAATTCAGCGTGTCGCCATTGCCGCATTGACTCTTTTCATATGGTATAGGAAGCTCTGATTGTCATCCATGACGAGCGGACAGAAATTATGGTTCATCGGCCGTATAAAACCGGATTCCATACACTATGGCGATTGAAATAGAAAAAAAGTTTCTGCTGGCGAATGACGACTGGCGCAAATCCGTCTCCAGGTCATCCCGTTATATTCAGGGATACATGGGCAGTAACCGGAACTGTTCCATCCGTGTACGCATCGAGGATAACGATGCGCATCTCAATATAAAAAGCGCGACACTGGGTATAACACGAAAAGAATACGATTATGTTATCCCGGTTGCCGATGCTCATGAGATCCTTGAAACCCTGTGCGACAAACCGCTGATCGAGAAAACCCGGTACTATGTTGAACATCTGGACCATACCTGGGAAATCGATGTCTTCAGCGGTGAAAACGAGGGGTTGGTTGTAGCTGAAGTCGAACTCGACGATGAGGACGAGGAAATTTCACTTCCGGACTGGATAGGTGCCGATGTCTCCAATGACCCCAGGTATTATAATGTCTGCCTGATCAGTAACCCGTACAAGACCTGGCAATAGCGCAGGCAAGAGAATTACTCGGTCAGTTCAATTTCCTCCCTGGGACGTATCACTAACCATATGACAAAACCGATCGGCCAGATCAGCAGTGCCAGGTAATATCCCTTGACCAGGGCCAGCGCCCCGGCAATCACGAACAACAACGGAAAGATCATACCCTTGCCGCCGCCACGGGCGGCAACATCACCGTATATCCAGAGTGTGCTGCATACATAGATTGAACAGAAGATGATGAACAGGAACACATCCATCGGGCTGAAAAGCGGTATATTCACTGAATGTTCCTCCGGTTGTCGATCACAAATCCGTGACCATCAGGTTTTCATGTGATGTTTGGCGCTTACCGGATGCATGAAGGCGTTGGCCAGCAAGGCAATAAACAGTAGCACGGCCATCAGATACATCGTGGTGTTGTACAGATTCGGCGTCGGATCTACCGTTCCCGGCGGTGCAATCTCCATGAGCTTGGAAATAGTCACTGTATTTGCTTCGACCAGGGTCTGCAGTTGATCCTTACCGGCGCCAAACGCGGCCCTGAAAGATGTAGAATCGATCTTGCCGACCAGATTCTCGATGGCCCTGGCAACTGATATTTCACGCAGGGAAGTAATAGCCAGTGGTCCAAACACACCGGCGCTGCTCCAGGCCGTAAGCAAACGGCCGTGAATGCCACCGACGAATCGTGTTCCGAACACATCGGCGAGGTAAGCAGGTATGGTGGCGAAACCTCCGCCGTACATGGTGAAAATAATCATGGTCGCTGCGTAAAAATACACCAGCCAGACCACCGACGGATTGGCACTGACCTGTGACGCCGTATACGGGATTGAACAATACAACAGGATGCCCAGAACGAAGAACGTATAGTAGGTCGTCTTGCGCCCGAGATAGTCCGAGGCACTGGCCCAGAGGAACCGGCCCAGCATATTGAACAGGCTGATCATCAATACATAAGTGGCGGCAAAATTCAGATCGACCAAATCCGGCAGGGTCCGCCCGAAAATATCCGTCATCATGGTCTTGGCCACGGCCAGCACACCAATGCCGGCGGTAACGTTAAAACAGAGAATGATCCAGAGTTGATAAAACTGCGGTGTTTTCAGGGCCCGATCAATATGCACGTGATGCCTGGTCATCATCTTGCCATGACTTTCACCCTCTTTCGGCGGTTCCCAGCCCTCGGGTTTCCAGCCCTCTGCCGGCACCCGATAGGCAAAGGCCGCACAGAGCATGATTACGAGATAAATCGCGCCGATGGTGAAGAAAGTCTGGGCCACGCCCACGGTTCCGGAGTTCACCAGATACACGCCTTCGGGACCCGGGACGATCATATTGGCGATGTCGTTGGCCCCGATGACCACAACCTCCTTCATCTCTCCGGCGACTTCGGCCAGACGCCGGCCGCCGGCATCGGTTACCAGCTTGATAGAATCCATCGTGCCCAGATACTCGGGCAGTTTGTGGTAATACCGGATAAATCCTTCAATCAGGGGCTTGGCCAGCATGGCGCCGCCACCGAATCCCATGATAGCAATGCCTGTCGCCATGCCCCGGCGGTCCGGAAACCAACGGATCAGGGTGCCGACCGGCGACACGTAGCCGAGCCCCAGTCCACAACCGCCCAGCACACCGTAACCCAGGTATAACAGCCAGAGCTGACCGGTAACAATGCCGGCACCGCCGATAAAAAATCCGCCGCTCCAGCAAAGGGCGGCCACCACGCCCACCATCCGGGGGCCGACTTTTTCCAGCCAGTGCCCGCCCACCGCGGCGGCCATGCCGAGGAAAACTATAGCCACGGTAAAGACCCAGACCACACTTCGCAGCGTCCAGTCATCGGCAGCGCTGGTCACCACGCCGAGGCGTTTGATCAGGGCGGGATTAAACAGGCTCCACGCATAGACTGAACCGATACACAGGTGTATACCCAGCGCCGCAGGGGCAATAAGCCAGCGATTGAATCCGGGCTTGGCAACGATATGTTCCTTGGACAGAAAGTCGAGCATCAATCTCCCCCTTTCACGTGGCAGGTGTTTTTATGTCAATTGTTATAAAATCCGGGATGTCGGCTGTATGCGGTTCGCGGCCTTGATTATTGGCATCGCAGAACTGGGTCCATGCCAGAATGTCCGATGGTGAAAGGCAAGTCAAGTCCCTGATCATTTGAATATTTCCAGGCTTTTACGTGTCTATATAAATGCTATTGTGCCATAAAATCGCGCCGGTGGATGTTTTGACCGGTCTACCGCAAACCGGTAAAATTCACGCATAATTAATTTCACATGTCACAGATGAAGACAACCACAGAAAACCCGGACATCCTTGTTGATAATTTTGGCCGCCGTGTCACGTATCTGCGTATTTCAGTCACGGATCGGTGCGATTTTCGCTGTGTTTACTGCATGGATGAAGTCATGCAATTTGTCCCTCGAAATTCATTACTGACCCTGGAAGAGCTCGCCACCATCGGCCGGGCCTTCGTGGAACTGGGTGTCAGCAAGATCCGCATCACCGGCGGTGAGCCGCTGGTCCGTCGCAATATCATGAAACTGTTCGGCGACATCGGGCAATTGCCCGGGCTTGACGAACTCGTTATCACCACCAACGGTTCACAGTTGACGCGTTATGCCACGGCGTTGCGGGAAGCCGGTGTCAAACGCATCAACATCAGCCTCGATTCGTTAAATGCCGAGCGTTTCACAAACATCACTCGCGTCGGTGATCTGGGCAAGGTGCTGGCGGGCATCGATGCCGCCAGAGAAGCTGGATTCGAGAACCTGAAAATCAATGCTGTCATCCTGCGCAATCGCAATGATGATGAAATCCTCGACCTGGTACGCTATGCCGCCAGCCGCGGTATGGATATCAGTTTCATTGAGGAAATGCCGCTCGGCGTCATCGGTGATCACGATCGCGCCGCAGCCTTTATTTCCAGTGATGAAATCCGGGCCGTCATCGAGCAGGACTACGAACTGGTACCCACGGCAGCCACCACCGGCGGGCCGGCCCGGTATTTCCAGGTCATGGAAACCGGCACCCGGGTAGGATTCATTTCACCCCACACACACAACTTCTGTGAACGCTGCAATCGCGTACGCCTGACCTGTGAAGGCCGTCTCCTGCTCTGCCTGGGCCAGGAGCACTCCGTGGATCTGCGCCGCGTGGTACGCGCCCATCCGGGTGAAATGGAGCCGCTGAAACAGGCTATCCGTGATTCCATGGCCATCAAGCCCAAAGGTCACGATTTCAATCTTCAGGAACAACCGCTTATCTTCCGCCACATGAATGCCACGGGAGGATAACGTGTCCTCCTCTGCCCGCCCGGAACTGAGCCAGGCCGGTCTCGAACCTACCATCCCGGTCATAGCCATTGATGAGTACCGCAACCAGCGTGAAATGCTGATCGCCGGTGAACGGCCGCTGACCATTTACATCGACAGTTTTGAACTGGTGACATTGATGACCCTGGGCACGAACCCGGAACTGCTGACCCTCGGTTACCTGAAAAACCAGGGGCTGGTAAATGATGTTTGCGAAATCAAATCCGTGCAGGTGGACTGGGATGTCAATGCCGCCGCGGTCACCACCTTCGCCGGCCGAGACGACTGGCGCGACAAGCTGGGACCGCGCATCGTCACCACCGGTTGCGGCCAGGGCACGGTATTCGGCAATATCATGGAGCACCTGGATGAGCTCGACATACATCCCATCCGTATTCGCCAGTCGACAATCTATGCCCTGCTGAAAAACCTCAGCACACACAATGATGTCTACAAAAACGCCGGCGCCGTACACGGCTGCGCCCTGTGCCAGGAGGACAGGATTATTGAATTCATCGAGGATGTGGGCCGCCACAACGCCGTCGACGCCATCGCCGGTAAAATGTGGCTTGAAAACGTTACCGGCAACGACAAGATATTTTATACCACCGGTCGCCTGACATCGGAGATGGTGATCAAGGTGGCGCAAATGGGCATACCCGCGCTGCTATCGCGTTCCGGTATCACCCAGATGGGGCTGAAGCTGGCGCAGGACATGGGCGTCACCCTGCTTTCGCGGGCAAAAAACCGGCACTTTCTCATCTACAACGGCCTTGAAAATATCGAGTTTGATGTCGAATTGCCGCCCAAGCATGATGTGGCCCATCTTCTCGCCAGGCATGGGGACGGGGACTGAAACGCTCATGACCGGAACCGCCATGGACATTGCCGATATCACCGCCGTCATTCTTGCCGGTGGGCGCGCCACCCGCATGGGCGGTACGGACAAGGGCCTGGTGACGCTGAATAACCGGGCCATGATCGAATATGTCATCGAAACCCTGCGCCCGCAGGCGGGCACCCTGCTGATCAATGCCAATCGCAACCTGGATATTTACCGGCGTTACGGCTGCCCGGTGATCAGCGATGACCTTGAAGGATATCACGGGCCACTGGCGGGCATCGCCAGCGCCATGCGTTCAGCCGGCACAGACCTGTTACTGGTGACACCCTGTGATTCCCCGTTTCTACCGGACGACCTGGCCCGGCGTCTTTATGACCAGATGCTGGAAAACCATGCTGATATCAGTGTGGCGAACAATGGAAAACGCATACAACCGGTATTCGCACTGATTAATACCGGCTTGCGTGATTCACTTCAGGGCTACCTGGATAAAGGCGGGCGCAAGATTGACCTCTGGTATAATCAACACACCCTGGTCAGCGTCGACTTTGCCGACAAGCCGGAAACTTTTCTCAATATCAACACCCCAGAAGACATACTGGAAATAGAATCCCGTCTGGACACCTGCAAATGCTGACGACAGATTTGACTATCCCGTTGATCGGCTTCGCGGCCTACAGCGGCACCGGCAAAACCACTCTGCTCACCCGGATCATACCGGTATTGAAAAGCCGCGGAATTCGAATCGGTGTTATCAAACACGCACACCATACGTTCGAGATTGATCGGGAAGGCAAGGACAGCTATGAACTGCGCAAGTCCGGGGCCAACGAAGTCCTGGTCGGTTCCAAATCACGCTGGGCATTGCTGGCGGACAATAACAGCGGCCGTGATCTGACCCTGTCCGATCATCTCAGACACTTGCACCAGGATGAGCTGGACCTGATCCTGGTCGAGGGTTTCAAACCCGAATTGATACCTAAAATTGAACTCTATCGGCCGAGCCTGGGCTATCGTCCCTTTTATCCGCACGATGAATCCATTGTGGCTGTGGCCACCGATGACCGTCTCGACGAACCGACCCCACTGCCGGTACTCGACATCAATGACCCTGAAGAAATCGCCGCATTCGTGATCAAACATTGCCAACTCAAAATAAAGCAACCGACCATTCCGATATGAGTAAAGATACAATTAACACCGTCACCAGTTGTTGTGACGACTTCGACCCTGAATCACTGTTCCCGGACCAGGCCCGGGCAAGGATCCAGGACTTACTGAAACCCGTAACGGGTACGGAAAGCTGCCCGTTACGGGACAGTCTCAACCGTGTGCTGTCTGAAGATATTGTTTCCGGTATTGACGTGCCATCCGGAACCAACTCGGCCATGGATGGTTATGCGGTACATGCCGCTGACCTGCCGGAGAGCGGGACCCGTACCCTGAAACTGGTGGGCACCAGCTTTGCCGGCAAACCGTACAACGGCCCGGTCAATCGCAGCGAGTGCGTGCGTATCATGACCGGCGCGCTGTTGCCGGATGGAACAGACACCGTGGTTATCCAGGAACGGGTGGAACGTGAGGGTGACGACATTCGTATCGGCGCCGATACCAGGGCCGGCGACAATGTACGCAATGCCGGGGAAGATATTGCCCGCGGTGAGACCGTACTGCACAAGGGTATCTGCCTGACAGCGGCCGATCTCGGTCTCATTGCCTCGCTGGGGATCCCCTCTGTTCAGGTCACCCGGCGGCTACGTGTCGCTTTCTTTTCAACCGGTGATGAATTACGTTCCATCGGCGAGCCGCTGGAAGACGGGGCTATTTATGACAGTAATCGTTACACCCTGTACGGCATGCTGCAGCGGCTGAATGTCGAGATCATCGATCTGGGTGTGGTTCGTGACACCGTGGCAGCCACCGAACAGGCGTTTCATGAAGCCGCGGATGCCGCCGATGTGATCATCACCTCGGGCGGCGTCTCCGTGGGCGAGGCCGATTACATCAAAGATGTACTGCAGGACATCGGCAAGGTGGATTTCTGGAAAGTCGCCATGAAACCGGGACGTCCGCTGACCTTCGGTACTGTCGGCGATGCCTGGTTTTTCGGTCTGCCGGGGAATCCGGTGTCGGTCATGGTCACGTTTTACCAGTTTGTTCAGCCGGCACTGCGTTACCTGATGGGACAGCACGAGTGCGAACCGGTTACTGTCAGCGTACCGTGTTTGTCCAGCTTGAAAAAACGCCCCGGCCGTGTCGAATACCAGCGCGGCGTACTAGCCCGTGATGACTCCGGGCGCATGGCGGTCCGTAAAACCGGCGCCCAGGGTTCCGGAATTCTCACCTCCATGTCGAGGGCCAACTGTTTCATCGTTCTGTCCATCGACAGCGAGGGTGCGGCACCGGGTGACGTTGTCGATGTGCAGCCGTTTTACGGCATTGTTTAGATGTCCTGAAAAAAAGTGTCTGATTTAAGTCAGACACCGTAATCCGGTACAAACCTGTTCTCCCCCGGTGATCCGCGAGACATGGCGAAATCAAATCATTTTCGCAAAGAACGAATTTTATCGACGAGGTAACGGGCGAACGGGAAAGCGCAGGTGTAGGCCGGTGAAACGGCATTCAGAACATGCATGCTGCGTTCATCGCCTTCACACCTGAAATCCATTTCCAGTTGCCGGGTTTTGATATTCAGCAGTTGCGCGCGAATCCCCGCCCGTCCCCAGTAAGTAAACTGCGATGTACGCAGATCATCGACGAGCGGAGCGGCCAGCCGTACCAGCCGGGGTTTATAATACTTGCTTATCTCGTGCACGGCGAGATCGCGAAACCCGAAGCTGTTGCATAACAGGAGCGAGGATTCCAGCCGCACCACTTCCCGGCATTCCCGCAGGTTGAAGCGCTGCAAGCCACGGTAATGCTCGCGCCAGAATGCCGGGATGGCCGTCGGTCCCAGCTTGGTTTTACCTGCCGCCGTGACGGTGAAATGCACACCGAGAAAGGGATTGTTCAGATCCGGAACGGGATAAATGTGAGTCGACAGCCGCAGTGAATCGTTGGCATACAGGTACAAGCCCTTGAATGGCAGGATGGTGTAGTCATCGGAAAAGCCGAAATCACGGGCTATCCTGTCAGCATGAAGTCCGGCGGTATTGATGACATAACCCGCGCTGAGCGTTCCCGCCGCGGTCCGGATCGCCTCTTTCATATGTGAATGATAGGCATTGTTGAAACTGAAATGGACCCCGCTTTCGCACAGCTGTTGATAGAGATGCTGATTGCAGAGCTGCGGATCGATACTGGAAGTGGCCGGTGAAAACAAGGCCCGGGAAAATGTCCGGGCGCGAGGTTCGATGTCCGCCAGTTGCTTTTCATCCAGCGGCTGCAGTTCCACCCCGTTAGCACGGCCACGGCGAAGCAGTTCATCCAGGGACTCAAGTTCATTTGCGTCACGGGTGACCACCACCTTGCCACAGCGGTTAATCGGCAACCGATGTTGCAGGCAGTAGTCGGTCCATTCACGATTGCCGTCACGACAGAAGCGGGCCTTGAGCGAATCCGCCGTGTAATAAAACCCGGCATGGAGCACGCCGCTGTTGCGGCCACTGGCGTGAAACCCGGGTTCCGATTCCTTTTCCAGCACAGTCACCGACTGGTCCGGAAAGCATTCACGGAGTTCGCGGGCAATGGCCATGCCGATGATGCCGGCACCAATAATGAGAAAGTCTGTTGTTTTGCGAAAAGACAAGGGATGGTGAATGGTGAATGGTGAATGGTGAATGGGTAAAGTGTGTGGCTTTGCTTTCCATTGTCAAGCCGGTATCAGACACCCAAGGTTCAAAGTTCAGGGTTCGCTGTAATCTGTAATCTGTAATCTGTCGTCTGTGATCTGTCGTCTGTCATCTGATGTCTGTAAACCCCGGCGTATTCTTTTCCACCCAGCGTTCACCCGCCACCGTGGTTTCCTTTTTCCAGAACGGCGCCTTGCTTTTCAGATCTTCCATGATAAACCGGCAGGCATCGAATGCCGCCGCGCGATGCGCCGACCAGACAGCGACAACCACGATGGGATCGGCGATGTTGACCACACCCACCCGGTGCAGGATCAGTGCATCTATCAGCGGCCACTTCTCGTTTGCGCGGGCGGCAATATCGTACAAATGCTTTTCCGTCATGCCCGGATAATGCTCCAGTTCCATGGATATGACCTTTTCGTTTTCGTTCAGATCACGCATGCTGCCAATGAAAAACGCCGCGGCGCCGAAGCGGCCATCGGCATTCATCGCGGCCTGAAAGTCACGTATCTCCGTAAAAGGATCAAAACTTTTGTCCTTCAAGGCAATTTTCATCTCTAGCCACCGGTTACCGGGGGGAAAAAAGCCACTTCATCACCGTCCCGGATCGGGGCATCGGCTTGCACGTACTCCATGTTGACCGCGGTCATGACCCGTTCAGGAATACTGTCTTCGTGACTGACCCGGCGCCATAAGTCACACACACGGGCGCCTTCAGGAAGTTCAACCTCGTCTTCGGCATGACCGATCCGATCTTTCAGACTGGCAAAATATTTTACTTTAACTTTCATAATAATATTATTACTTTTCAAATAGTTACATTATTAATCTAAACAGATTATAGTATGTTATACTGCTCTTTGATCAGCATTGGCGTTGATACCATTCTACACAACTTTCCGGGTAAGCAGTGACTATGGCGAAACTGACTCACTTCAACCAACAGGGCCAGGCTCACATGGTGGACGTCGGCGGCAAGACGCTGACAAACCGGCGTGCCGTGGCCGGTGGCCGAATCGAGATGCAGTCAAACACCCTGGGATTGATCCTGGAAGGAAGCCACAAAAAAGGCGATGTCCTGGGTATCGCGCGCGTGGCCGGGATCATGGCAGCCAAAAAAACCGCCGAACTGATTCCTCTCTGTCACCCCATTGCCATTACCCACATAGATATCGAACTGACCCCCGACACCGTGAACAACTGCGTTCATTGCCGGGCGACGGTGGAAACCCGCGATCAGACCGGCATCGAGATGGAGGCGTTGAACGCCGTGCAGGTCAGCCTGCTGACAATTTACGACATGTGCAAGGCCGTCGACCGCGGCATGACCATCCAGCACGTGCACTTACTGGAAAAAAGCGGCGGCAAATCGGGCGACTGGAAACGAGATTGAACCAACCATTCTAAATGGGGCCGGAGTGATTTAAATTTAATCACTTCTTTCAGCATGAAGACGGGCAGAATGATTATATTTTGATCGCTCTTCAGCCATTCGTTAGCATCAGTACAGGATTTTATTGCAAAAGGAGATTGCCATGCCACGTCGGCCGCGAATGTATCTGCCCGATATTCCCGCTCATGTTGTTCAGCGCGGAAATAACCGGAATGCCTGTTTTTATTGTGCAGATGACTACAAATTTTATCTCGACCGTCTGGGTCGTGCGTTGAAACGATACCGCGTCAAACTTCATGCCTATGTGTTGATGACAAATCATGTTCACCTGCTGATGACACCTGAGGATGAAATCGGGATATCACAGGTAATGTCTCTTCTGGGCCAGCAGTATGTCTATTACGTCAATCGCCGGTACCGGCGTACCGGTACACTCTGGGAAGGGCGTCACAAGGCAAGCCTGGTTCAAACGGATGCCTATCTGCTGTTATGCTACCGGTATATCGAACTCAACCCCATCCGGGCCGGTATGATAGATTCGCCGGAAGACTATCTCTGGAGTAGCTACCGCCATCATGCCTGGGATTCTAACAATCCACTGATTGCGGACCATGAACTTTATCAGCAACTGGGTAGGAATGAATACGAAAGGCAATTTGCCTACAGGGAATTATTCCGCACGGAGATCCGGGACCGGGACATTCATATTATCCGCCATGCCAGCCAGTTCAATTATCCTCTGGGTAACGACCGGTTCAAGTCAGCAATAGAAGCAGTACTGCAACGGCCGATCGGTCACGCGAAACGCGGCAGGCCAGTACGAACAAAGACAAGCGGTTAAAATTTAACCACTCCGGCCCTTTTAAGAGTCCTTTTAAGAGTCGCTTTTAAGAGTCGTATTTGATGTACTTGAAGCGGGGATCGTCCGGTGTACCTTCCAGAGCGCTGCTCTCTTCTGAACCCGGTTGCCACATAATGACCTCCTCGATCTTTTTCGCCAGCTCGAAATCCTTGTCGGTCACGCCCTTGGCGGCGTGGTTCATCAGCTTGACGATCACGAACGCATAGGAGGCGCTGAGATCCGGGTGATGAAAGGCCGCCTCGGAGAGATGACCAACGGTGTTGATCACCATTAGCGTGGCTTTCCAGCCACTGGTCTTGTATTTTCTGCGGATCCAGCCGCCCTCGTAATACCATCCGGGCAGTTCCTCTTTCAACCTCGCCTCGATTTCTTCTTCACTATAGGTTGCGTCTTTTTCTTTCTTTCGCCACTGAGTCATAGCTATCACCTCATCGATTGAATTATCCCACACCCAGGTCCCGTGGCAGCGCATCGCCGTGCCGCGGAATCCGCTTACGTATGCATGCAACCAGTTGACCACTGAGTACAGAAGTTCGTTCACCGGACTCGCACAGTGCGCCGCGAAATCCCAGGTAATCCGGTCGCATGGCCAGCAGTTCGGCGACGTCCACTGCCCGCAACGACCCGGCCAGTCCGGCGAGGAAGGTATTCTGCCGGGCGAGATCCAGGAACGCCGCGATTTCCCGCGGCGGCATGAAGCCGGTTAATGGACCGCTGTGCTTGTCGCGGGTATCCAGCATAACACCGTACAACGGTGCTCGCTCAAGTGAGGCGAACAGGGCCGGTAAATCCGGGCCGCTGTCGGCAAAAACCACGAGCACGATACGCAGCCGGTTGCGCCGGCAGTGATCCAGCATATTCACAAACGCCGTATCGATACGATTATCAAACAAGCCGATCTTGATGATATCCACGCCGGTTTTGGCCATATTGAAAACGGCCTGTTCTATGCGGCTGGCATCCACCGGCAGGTCGCCGATGGTGGCGCTGATGGGGATTTGTCCGGCGATATCGCGAACGATATCAGCGGCAACCGCATGGCTGACGGCGCCCAATGCCCCGGCCGAAGGGTCTTTCAGATCGATAATGTCTACCGCGCAGCCCTGTACACAACGCGCCTCTTCCAGGTTCCTGACGCTGGCGAGCATAGCGGTCATATGCGGCGCTCTCCTGCCCCGGCAGGCCTGTTGACATACGGACTTGCCATCAGCCGGTATCGCCCCGAAGCTGTTTCAAACAAGACCCTTGTTAATTGCAGTGCGATAATAATCAACCTCCCCTGTGAAGTTTTCATTCGTACAAGTTTGCATGCCGGCCGATCAGGGCGGCAGGGCGAAGTATCGTTGCCCGCAACCCGGGATCATGCAGGACTGTTAAAACCGGATACATTATCGCTGGTTGCCGCCTGAATAGCTGCGAATTATATATCAATCAGCCGTATCGATGCGCCGTCAATCCGGACCGTGCAGATCATCACGGACCGACTGCGGCAATATGTCACATTCCGCAATGCACCTGCCCGCTCTAGAATTCCGCCCCGGGTTATATCAAAAAAAATACCGGGGAGTTATTCAATGTCGTTGTGCAGAAATCTGATTGCTCTTGCAATTGCTTCAATCACTTTCTTTACGGATACGATCTGGCAGACAGCCGGCGCGCAACCCTCAACGGATGGCAGCGCAACACTCGGCGAGATCATCGTCAAAGGTTCACGCTTCGAGGCAACTCCGAAAGCAGCCGGCGTACTGGATGACCAGGCGTTGACGCCGATGCGAGCCAGCAGCAGTGACACCGCCGCACTGCTGCGCGATATCCCCGGGATCAGCCTGCAGGGATCCGGTGGCGTCTCCACTCTGCCGGTCATCCATGGCCTTGCCGACGATCGTCTGCGCATCAAGGTTGACGGTATGGACCTGATTTCCGCTTGCGGCAACCACATGAATCCGCCGCTTTCCTATATCGACCCGGCACAGGTCAGCGATATCAAGGTACTTGCCGGTATTACCCCGGTTTCACTGGGTGGTGACAGCATTGGCGGGACGATTGTCGTCAATTCGGCCGAGCCGGAATTCGCCGGGGACAAAGAGGGTACGCTGCTCAAAGGTGAAGCAGGCGCTTTTTATCGCAGCAATGGTCATAACACCGGGGGGAACCTTGCCGCAACACTGGCTAACGAAACGTTCAGTATCAACTACCAGGGAGCCACCGTAAGCGCCGACAATTACAAGGCCGGTGATGACTTCAAACCGGCCGGCCCGGCAGCCCGCGGGCGGCACCGGCTGGATGCCGACGAGGTGGGTTCCTCGTACTACACGTCCACCAATCAATCGGTCAAATTGGCGTTGCGCCACGACAACCATCTTGGCGAATTGAAAATCGGCGTACAGGACATTCCCGACCAGGGCTGGACAAATCAGCGCATGGACATGACCGGTAACGACAGTACCCAGGTCAACCTGCGCTACCAGGGGATGTTCGACTGGGGCGCACTGAAAGCCTCGGTCTACCGGGAAAAGACGCGGCACAAGATGCAGTTCGGCGACGACAAGCTGTTCTGGTACGGTCCGAACGCCACGGCACCGGCGACCGACGGCATACCGGGACCGATTTGCCTGGGCCCGGCGTGTTTCGCCGCCGGCATGCCAATGGACACCAGGGCAAAGAACACCGGCATAGCCGTCAGCGCCGATATTTCCTTGTCGGATCGCGACCTGCTGCGTGTCGGTGGTGAAAGCCAGCAGTACCACCTGGATGACTGGTGGGCGCCTTCCGGCAAAGGCATGTTCCCGAATGTTTTCTGGAGTATCAACGACGGTGAGCGTGACCGGCTGGCATTGTACGCGGAATGGGAAGCCGCCTGGAACAGCCGCTGGCTGAGTCTGTTCGGTGCGCGTCAGGAAATAGTCAGCATGGAGACCGGCCCGGTCCAGGGCTACAACGCCGGCTACGCGGCCGAGGCGAATGCTTTCAATGCCGCTGACCGAAACAAAAAAGATCATAACCTCGATCTGACAGCGCTGTTCCGTTATACACCGGGCAAAACCGCGAGCTACGAATTCGGCTATGCCCGCAAGACCCGTTCACCCAATCTCTACGAGCGCTTTGCCTGGTCCACCGGCGGCATGGCCATGCGTATGATCAACTGGGCCGGTGACGGCAACGGCTACGTCGGCAACCTGAACCTGGAGCAGGAAATCGCACATACCCTGAGTGCAAGTGCTGACTGGCATGATGCAAGCAGACAGCAGTGGGGTATCACGGCGACACCGTACCTTAGCTATGTCGAGGACTATATCGATGCGGCCCGCTGTGTTTCAGCCAGCGCAAACTGTGGTGCGGCGAACCAGACGGCAACGACCGGTTTCGTTTATCTGCAGTTCGTCAACCACTCCGCCCGGCTTTATGGTGTCGATGTGTCCGGGTATACGAAGCTGGGACGGATAGCCGGTCTGGGCGAGTTCAGCCTCACCGGCGTGCTGAATTACGTCCGCGGCGAGAACCGCACCACCGGCGACGATCTGTACAACATCATGCCTGTCAATGCCAGGCTGGCGCTGATTCAGAATCTGGGCGCATGGACCGGCACGGTTGAATACCAGGTCGTTGACGGCAAGGAAAATGTATCCGCGGTGCGCAATGAATTACAGACCGACGGCTACAGCCTGCTCAATCTGCGTTGCAGCTACCAGTGGAAACAGGTCAGGCTCGATGCCGGCGTCGAGAATGTTTTCGACAGGTTCTACAACCACCCGCTCGGGGGCGCCTACCTCGGTCAGGGCAAGACGATGAGCGCAAACGGTGTTGCCTGGGGCACGGCCGTTCCCGGTATGGGCCGATCGATCTACACCGGCATCAATGTGAGCTTCTAACGCCTGACCGGACCGCCATTCATGGGCTGGTCTCCTCTACATCCGCAAAGGAATGAGCGGCGATTTTCTGCATCAGCCATTGCCAGGCTTCGCGTTCATCGGCGCCGGCGGTTTTCTCGATGGCGATGCGATGGTAGTCGATCTCGGTCCGGACTTTCTCTTCCGGCAACATGTCAAGACGACTGACAAGTATCGCCGCTTCCAGCACGGCGGCCTGGGCGCGATTAAAACCGGAAAATGCCCGGTGGGTTTGTGCATGAACGACCCGGCAATAAAAACGCGGGCGCAGGTCATCCTCTTCGCAGTGATCAACCTCGACCTCCATGTGTGACAGACAATCCTCCAGGCGCCGGCCATGGATTTTCGTTGCCGGCCGCAGCGGCCAGTCTCGGCGGCCGGTGAGACAACCGGCGAATATTTTCACATTGTCCGTCATGTTGACAACGGCCACAGCGTCTCGCTGCAGGTTCTCCAGCGTCGCCGACGGGCGAAACGGGGCAATGACGATCAGACCATCCGCGCGCCGGATCCCCATGGGTGCGATATGAGCCTCGCCATTTTCATAACAAGTGGTAATGATCACTTCATGAATCATGATTTACGTTTTCGCTTGCGTTTGCGGCTGGCCTGAACTGTGGTTCCGGCTTTCCTGAAATCCTCTTTGTCACTTGTCATGGCGTGCAGGGTTCGGGACAGCGATTCCGGATCGGAGGACTGATCAGCGGCTGGCGGAGTTGCCGCGCCCCAGCCCAGTTCCTCATCCTGAATATAGCGTTTGCCCAGTTGCCAGGCGATTTGCGCCCTGGCCAGTTCCACGCCCATGTAAAAGGCATGGGGCGGGTCGTCCTCGAGTTCCTTCAGGTGAGGGAAAACCGTATAGGGATCGGTGGCTGAATACAGACCATCGCGGTTAAAAACATGGACACCCTGCCCGGTAACCAGCACCCGGTAATTCGGGTCCCGTATCTCCGCGGCCAGTTCCTCGATTTCTTCACGGCTGTAAGGAAAGGGATTGCGCTCGTGCGTGGTCGTCAGCGCACTGTCAATTCCCTTGGGCAGGCTGTCATCACGGCGGGCGGCGTACATCATGCGCCGGGCAAAATCCGCCTCGCGCACGGCGGAACAGGCATGCGGGCTGACTTCGGTGGCAAGAACGGCGTTCAAATCCAGTTCGGAAATGATCCCGAAAAGAATGGCATTGATACCGGTGGTATCCGCCTCGGTCAGTTCGGTGAGGTTGCCGATGCCCATCATGATCTCGATCTCCGCATAGCGCCGGCGCAGCGCCTGATAGCGCAGTAAGGATTCGGTAAACCCGAAATGGATGGGGTCCAGTATGGGATCGGCAAGAAAGCGTCGGGAACGGGCAAGGAACCGGTCGATGACACGATAAAGGGATTCCATATCGCCATGACTATCCGGGATCAACACCGGGGTGGCATCGATCTCGTCCGCAATCCAGGCTGTGCTTTCCTTCAGGCTCAATACATAATCGGCGCCGGCCCGCCCGCCGCGCAACAGGTCCTCGTCGGCGAGCGAGTCGACACTGACTTCGAAACCGGAATCCCTGAGCGCGCGCACGGTTTCTTCCAGGTGTGGAAACGGTGTGTCCGGAAGGCAGCCGATATCGATCACGTTGGCACCATCACGCCGATAACGGCCGGCACATTCCAGGATCTGCTCAATGGACAGGTTCGGGGCATCGACGATCTCGGCAAATATGCGCACCCGGTACTGGCTCAGATCCGGTGCTTCACACTGGCGGCCGAAAAAGGCGGGCAGGTCCTTGACGTCTACCGTACCGCGGATGACGGGTATGCCTAAATATTCACCGGCGGCGGCCAGGTCACCACGGCACAAGCCCGGCACTATGATCCGGTCAACGCCATTGATATCCTTGAGCCGGCGCTTGATCATATCCGCTGTCATCAGCGCGGCGACACTGATACCGAGATTCCTGACCTCGAAACTGAACTCCGCTGGCTGCATCGACGCCAGGACGCGATTGAGGCGTTTCTCGGCCAGTTTCCCGGTCAGAAACAGAAGATGCTCAGCCATACAGGCACATCGCGAGGTGGGGAAATATCTGGATCATGACAGGCAGCCGATTCACCGGGTCTCAGAAAATTTTATCAATTGAATTATATGCTTACCCGTGCAACCTGAGAAACAGCAATGAATGAGCCATTCCCGGCGCCAGCTCATGATGAAATGGTTGTTTAGAACCATTCTATTGGTTTAAGACCTGCAGGTCTGGGAACATGGTTGACACCGTATCCTGAATAATAACTATAATCTAGATTAATATAATATTATAACTATATGTTATTTAATGCTTTTATATTTAAATATTTTCAGCTACCAGTAAATGCGTGCGCTGGCATGGTTCTCGCTCAGTAATATTAAATGACTACGATTTTCAAGGAGATATAAATCACAATGCACGTTCATCTACTTGGCACCGGCGCCGGTGGCGGCTTCCCGCAGTGGAACTGCAATTGCCACAATTGCAAACGTCTGCGCAAGGGGGAAATCAAAAGCACGCCCCGAACCCAGTCCTCCATCACCATCAGCGCGAATGGCGAAGACTGGGTGCTGTTCAATGCCTCACCGGACATTCGTGCCCAGATAGAGTCTTTCCCGCCCCTGCAGCCGGCCCGCGCGGTACGCGACACGGGAATTTGCGCCATCGTCCTCTGCGATGCCCAGATCGATCATACCACCGGACTGATCATATTACGTGAGCACGACAAACCCTGGGATGTGTATTGCACGGCCGCGGTGCATGAAGATATGACCACCGGTTACCCGATTTTCAATATTCTCGGGCATTTTCGCGGCGTCAACTGGCACGAGGTCACAACCGATCAGACAGCCTTCACCATACCGAAAGCGGATGGCCTGGTCTTCACCGCCGTTCCATTGAAAAGCGAGGCGCCACCATTTTCACCGCACCGGCATAACACCGTGCCCGGTGATAACGTCGGTTTCCGGGTCGAGGACAGCAGCAGCGGTAAAAATCTCTTCTACGCACCGGGCCTGGGTGTGATCGAGGACCGCGTGCTTGAATACATGCAGGACGCCGATGTCGTCCTGATCGACGGCACGGTCTGGACCAACGATGAGATGTCGCGCTACGGGATCAACGAGAAAACGGCCAGCGAGATGGGGCATCTGGACCAGTCGAGCAAGGGCGGCATCATGGAAACCCTGAACTCGCTGAGCAAACCCAGAAAGATCCTGATCCATATTAACAACACCAATCCCATCCTCGATGAGGAATCCGACGAGCGTAAGGTATTAAATGACGCCGGCATCGAGGTTTCCCATGACGGCATGGACATACACCTGTAAACAGATAATGAGACAAATGATATGAGCGCGGAAATCAAAACCCCATGGTCACGGGAAGAATTTGAACAGAAATTACGTGACAAGGAAAAGTACTATCACATCAATCATGAATTTCATGTATTGATGAACTCGGGAAAACTGGACAAGGAGGCAATCCAGGGCTGGGTGGCCAACCGGTTTTATTACCAGGTGGCGATCCCGGTCAAGGATGCCGCCATCATGTCCAACTGCTGGGATCGCGATGTACGCCGGCACTGGATCCAGCGCATTATCGACCATGACGGTACCGAGGGTGATGAAGGCGGCATCGAGGCCTGGTTATTGCTGGGCGAAGCCGTCGGTCTGACCCGGGATGAACTGTGGTCGCACAAGCGGCTGCTGCCCGGGGTCAAATTCGCCATTGACGCCTATGTCAATTTCGCCAGACAACAGCCGTGGGAAGTCGCCGCGAGTTCATCATTGACCGAACTCTTTGCGCCAAAGATCCACCAGAAGCGCCTCGACAAATGGCCTGAATATTATCCGTGGATCGATGAAAAAGGTTATCGCTATTTCCGTAAACGCCTGACCGAGGCGCGCAGGGACGTGCAACACGGCCTGGATATCACCCTGGATTATTACAAGACCCGGGAAGACCAGGAGCGTATGCTCAATGTACTGCAATTCAAACTCGATGTGCTCTGGACCATGCTCGACTGCATGTGGATGGCCTATATCGAGAAGAAGCCACCTTTTCACAATTGTAAATGACATTATGAATGAAACTACAATAGACAGAAACGCCATTCCGGAAGTCGCGCCGACCTTTCGTTTCCAGTGGGAAGAGGCCCAGGATTGTTACGTGATTCTCTATCCCGAGGGCATGGTCAAACTCAGTAACAGCGCGGGTGAAATCATGAAGCGCATTGACGGTCAAACAAGCATTAATACACTTATTTCAAATTTACAGGAGACCTTCCCGGAAACGAGCGTGGAAGGTGACGTCCTGGATTTTATGGAGGTTGCATATGGCAACGGCTGGATCAGAAACAAATCTTGAAATCAAACCGCCGCTGTGGCTGCTGGCGGAGCTCACTTACCGCTGCCCGCTTCAGTGTCCCTACTGTTCGAATCCGGTGGAAATCGCCAAATACAAGGATGAGTTATCCACCGCGGACTGGGTACGGGTCATGCAGCAGGCGCGCAAGATGGGCGCCGCACAGCTCGGCTTTTCCGGTGGTGAACCGCTGGTGCGTCCGGATCTTGAGGAACTGATCCAGGAAGCGCGCAACCTTGGTTTTTACACCAACCTGATCACCTCCAGTGTCGGCATGGACGAGGCGCGCATCAAACGTTTCAAGGAGGCTGGCCTGGATCATATACAGATCAGCTTCCAGGCCAGCAACGAGGAACTGAACAACTACCTCGGCGGCAGCAAAAGTTTTCAGCACAAGAAAGATATGGCGCGTATCGTCAAGGAATACGAATACCCGATGGTGTTGAATATCGTCATTCACCGGAAAAATATCGATCAGATCCGGGATATTCTCGACATGACCGTGGAGTTGAATGCCGATTATGTAGAGCTGGCCAGCACACAGTACTACGGCTGGTCACGGATCAATGTTGACCAGTTATTACCGACGCGCGAACAACTGGCCAACGCCGAGAAGGTCGCCCTCGAATACCAGCAGCGGCTGAAGGGCAAATCGAAGATCATTTATGTTGTACCCGATTATTTTGAAACGCGGCCCAAAGCCTGCATGAACGGCTGGGGTTCCATCTTCCTGACCATCGCGCCGGACGGCACCGCCCTGCCCTGTCACGAGGCCGGACAGCTGCCCATCGAGTTTCCCAATGTTCGCGATCACGGCATCGACTGGATCTGGAACGAATCCGGGGGGTTCAATCATTTCCGCGGTTTCGACTGGATGAAAGAACCCTGCCGATCCTGTCCGGAAAAATACAAGGATTTCGGCGGCTGCCGCTGCCAGGCCTTTATGATGACCGGTGATGCCGCCAATGCCGATCCGGTCTGTGACAAGTCACCGTATCACCAGGACCTGGTGGACGATGTCAACCGCATCGAAAAAATGGCAAAGTCAGAAAAACCTGATGAGCAACCGATCATATTCCGCAACATGCGCAATTCGAAGGACATCATGAAGAAGGAAACGGCCGAAGCGTAGAGGGATCTGTGAGAATCCGCTAAAGGCGTCTCGTGCTAAAGCGGGAGAATTGTCACTTTGTGCCATTGGTAGTGTATTGATGGTCCCTCAGCAAAATCTGTGGGTGGCAGTTTTCTCGCCGTGGTCGCCAAGTGCATGATGTTAAGGAATGATTGATGACCATGACAGCCGCTGATCGGGCCGTATTTCTACACTGCATTTTTTATGATCTCGCCAAGAACGCCAGGCACGCCAAGAAAAAAAGAATGTGAAATATGGGGGAATGCTGCTATCCCAAATTCCCTACTCCGGCATCATGAATAGTGTGGATGATTTCCCTGGCGTTCCTGGCGTGCTTGGCGAGAGGTAAAAAGTCCTTTTTCCATACCCACAAATTTGCCTGAAGAGCCGAATTAATAAGATTTCTCCCGCTGGTCGAAATGACAGCCCCTTGTCATTTGCGCGAAATGGCAACCCCTTGTAAATTTATCGAAATGACAGCGGTACTTTAGATCTAATAGCTAATAGCTAATGGCTAATGGCTAATAGCTATTAGCTGTTTTTGATCGCCCAGGCGACGATGGCCGCCTGGTGGTTTTCCCTGACATCGTGTACACGGAAATATTTCACCCCGGCCATGACGCCCAGCGCCGTTGTTGCACAGGTGGCTGCCACCAGGTTATCCGTTGACGTTTCCTCGCACAGCGATCCCATAAACCGTTTGCGGCTGGCCCCGAGCAGTATCTGGAATCCCGTCGCCGCCAGTTCGGCCAGGCCTTGCAGCAGTTGCAGATTATGTTCCCGGGTTTTCCCGAAACCGATCCCGGGATCGAGAATGATATTATGATCCGCAATTCCTGCCTGCAGTGCCGCTTCGGCACGATCCAGTAAAAAACGCTTCACGTCGTAGACAACATCATCATAGTGCGGGTCGTCCTGCATGATTTTTGGCGTGCCCAGCATGTGCATCAACACGCAGGGACATTGCCTGTCCACCACGAGCTGGAACATGTCCGGATCATCACGTCCGGCGGAGACGTCATTGACAATATCCGCACCGGCATCGAGTACATATTCGGCAACCTCGGCGCGGGTCGTATCGATGCTGATATGCACCGATTGCGGCAATCGTTGACGGCAGGCCCGAATCACATCACCGACCCGGGCGATTTGTTCCTGTGCACTGACGCGATCCGAACCCGGACGCGTGGATTCACCACCGACATCAATAATACCGGCACCGGCGTTTGCCATGTTGATAGCGTGACTGACAGCGATGTCCGTTCCGTTGAAGCGGCCGCCATCGGAAAAACTGTCCGGTGTCACGTTGAGGATACCCATGATAACGGGGGAGGAATTCATTCTGCCGAAAAGATTAAATGATCCGGTTCAGGAAACTGTTTCAGGGTTGGAGTTGGCCCGGAGTAACCTCATAAATTTTTGCCAGTTTTTTGATTGAACTTGAGCGGGGATTTGCCTCCGGTTTCTCCATTTGCGCGAGCGCGGATTGTGAAATACCCAGTCTCGATGCCACCTGGGCTTGCGTTAATCCTCGATATTCTCTCCATGCACGTAACAAGGAGGTTTCCTCGATTACATGCTTTTTAACCACTTCATCCGGCAGATAAACATCCTCAGGCCGATTTTTCATCAAGGCAAGAAACTCGTCATAAGGCACAACGGCAAAAGCGGGCTTGCCATCCTTCTTCAGAATTTGAAAATCAATAGGTTCTTTCATCTCGTTTTTTGACACGCTCAATCCATCCAACTTTAACTAAATCGTCAATATCAAAGAAAATACGATAGCTGCCAATACGGAGTCGATACTTGTACTCCTGTTCCTTTAACTGTTTAACGTGTTTACATTCAGGCCATGACCTCAACTTTTGTACAGCGGTGTATATCTTTTCTACATCGGGCTTGTGAATGCGTTTCAGATCCCTGACTGCCCGCTTGCTCCATGCGATTTCGTACATAATCTAATTATAAGTTATATCTTATATTTTGCAATTCCTGCTCATCAGGTTGATTCCAGCAAAGGGACAAATGACGAAAAAATCACTGTTTCGTAAATGATTCCACCATTTTATCCGTGGCCCGTACCAGGGCATCGATCATGGCCGGCTCGCCGGCCAGGTGACCTGCGTCCGGCAAGATCTCCAGCATGGATTTTTGCAAATAGCTGTGCAGTTGCCATGAGGTTTCCATCAGACAGGTGATGTCCTTGCGGCCATGTACGATATGAACGGGTACATCAGGCAACCGGGAAAGTTCCTCGAGGATCTGGTTGTCACGGATAAAATAGCGGTTTTTTGCGAAATGGGTTTCAATTTTTACTTCGTCCAGCAACTTGTCGTTATTATTTTCGCCGTCGCTGCTGCTGTTCGATTCAGCACCCTGGGCAAAATTAAAGGTGACAATTTTCGTGGCCCAGCGTGACCAGGCCCGGGCGGCGACCAGGCGCTGTTCTGCATCCGGGCCATGGACCCGATCATGAAATGCACTGATGAGATCGTCCCGTTCTTCGTCCGCTAAAACACTGATCAAATTGTCCCATTCATCGGGCAGCAACCGGTTGGCGCCATCACGGATGAACCAGTCGAGGTCCCGTTGTCTTGCCAGAAAGCAGCCTCGCAACACCATTCCGGTCACTCGTTGTGGATGCTGCCGGGCATACAGCAGGGCAAGCGTTGCCCCCCATGACCCCCCAAATAACAGCCATTGATCGATACCCAGTCTCTTCCGGATCTGTTCAACATCATCGAGTAACAACTGTGTCGTGTTATCCCGAACTTCGCCCCGCGGAATTGAACGATTGCACCCGCGTTGATCGAAAATAACAATCCGGTACTTGCCAGGATTGAAATAGCGGCGATGATTGGGATTGCAGCCGGAACCGGGACCGCCATGAAAAAAAATGACCGGTATACCGTCACGGTTTCCCGACTCCTCCACGTACACCCTGTGTACCGATTCGGTTTGTAAATGAAATGAATTATATGGTTCCGTCTCGGGATACAGCTTGCGCATATTTGGAGGTGTGGTTGTTTGTCTGCTTTTTTTGTTTCACACGGTGTCAGGCTGAAGCACTGACACCTGGGTGATACTGTCAGGCTGAAGCACTGACACCTTTGATTGTGCAGGTGTCTGACTTCAGTCAGACATCGTAATTATCTGCACGGTGTCAGGCTAAAGCGCTGACACCTGTGATTGTATAGGTGTCTGACTTCAGTCAGACATCGTAATTATCTGCACCTGAAGCATTAAATATCGTTCAGGATCTCTTCGCGCTTGGTTTCATATTCTTCCTTTGAAATCAGTTCTTTTTCTCTCAATCCTTCCAGGGTTTTCAAACGCTGTTCCAGTTCCGTACCACCGTCGCCGCTGGAAGCCGGCTTGTCCTGTTCCATTTCCTTGCGCATCCGCGCCATTTCCAGGCGCAGTTCGCGCCGCTCGCGGGCCATTTTTGCCGCCTGCTCTTCCATGAACCGTTTGTTGGCGTCGGCATTGGGATTTTTAAGGGCCTCTATTTCAGCAAGGTATGATTCCGACGCCAGTTTGACGTCAATCACAAACCAGTCGTCACGGATTTTTTCGAAGCGTTTATTTTCCACACCCGGCACCTTGATAATGGGTTTTGAAAAATTACCGGTGCTGGACGCACGGCTGCCGTGACTGAGAATGTACGGACTTTTACCCTGGCCACCGGGATCGTAGGCGGATTCAAAGGCCTTGTTACGGTAGCGTTGATATTCACCAAGAATGAGGTTCAGCTTGCCATCCTTGTAAAATACCCGGCCGGCGGTGTAGGCACTGTCTTCAAGAAGAATCAGTTTCGACTTGCTACTCTCAACAACAAATATTATATCCTGGTCCGGTGTGGCCTTGGCTAATCCCTTGGCAATAAATTTACCCATGCGGTTGGATTCACTGATGGAAAATACGGGGTTCGCCTCGCCCTCGGTAGTCAGAAATTTCTTGTCCCAGATTCTCAGGGATTCCAGGGCCAGGCTGATGTCCTTCTCCTCCAGGGTGACCGGGTGGTCATTTTTGCCGAATTTGCTGTTTTCAAGTGTTTCATACTTGAAATAGACATTCTGGCCCGATTGCCAGATGACATCTTCATCCTTGAACAGACCGCCGGCCACGGCGACCTGACCGGCCATCATCAGGAATAAAATTTGTGAAATAACGGGAATTATTCTGGATACATTCATGTTGTTCAATTGATTAAAAAGTATGTGTCTGCCGGGGGCCACTGGCGTCAAGCCTTCAGGGAAGTTAGAGCACGGCGAGCCGGGTAAGTTTACAGGAATTTTAGCCCGATATGGCGCAAAATACACGGTACGATAATCATACAAGGGCATCAGGCCGAAATCCTGCTATCGGCTATCCCGCTACCCCTGTTCCCGCATACACTGACAACTCACTACTGGTGCAAATGGTACAAAAGAAAAAGGCCTCCGAAGAGGCCTTTTTCGATACTGCGTGTTGACGTACGTCTTTGATTAGAAGAAGTAGGTCAGACCCAGTGTGAAGATATCCAGATCTTCTGCACCGCTATAGTCTGTAACACATGCAGTACCAGCAGTACAATCGACATCCAGGTCGAGGTTCTCGTAGGCGCCGTAGATGATCAGCTTGCTGCCGAAGTACTGGTTAATCGCAAAGCCAATACGCTCTACTTCTGAGTCGGTCAAACCGGCGGAGCCTGTACCGAAGGCATCATTATAGCTACCGTACTGGAAGTCAAGGGAAGTGTCACCCGGAGCGAACCACTGCTTCTTGATACCCACTTTCAGCCACCAGGAGTCCATGTCGTCGCTGGAAGTCGCGGCAATGCCCGGACCGTCAGCTTCGTCACTATTATAGGCGAATGTACCGAACAGGCCGGTCTGCGGGTCCATCAGGCCCAACTGCGCCTGGAAATTTTCAGAGTCGGAACCACCGACGTTTGAGCCGCCGCCGCCCTGATTAATGGCATAACCGAGATTCAACAATGTGGTGATACGGCCGAGGTTTCCGCTGTACTTGGCAGCAATATCATAGACATCGTCGTTGGCGTAACCGACAGCGATGTTAACCGGGCCAAGTGCGGGCAGGTCATAGCGGATACCGTTACGGTAAATACCATTACAGTCAAGACCGATGCCCAAGCCAGGTACGGTGTAACATTGCAGGAATGAACCCCAAGTGGTGTTGGCAGCAGTCGCACCCAGACCTCGGATGGTGAAGCCATTGCCACGGAACACGGGGGAGATGGAGGACCACAAGGTCAGTGACGGGTCGGCCAGAACGGCGATGTTATCCGTCGGCATGGATTGAAGACCTAAAGTGACCTTACCCCAGTTACCGCCCACATTGACGCTGTTACCCAGAACGCCGATTGCGTGGCCATTGGTATCACCGAAGACACTTGTTGTTCCTGTTCCATCCTGATTCGAGAAAAGAAGAGGAGTATCAGTTGACTGAGGTTCCAGAATCACTTCGAAACCAGCGGTCCAGCCGTTGGTGCCCGGCAGATCCGCAGATCCGGAAATGTTGATGCGGCTACCCAGCGTGGTGCCGTTGTCAGATACCTGAACAACGTCACTGCCCTGACCGTCATCGTAGAAAATAGCAGCTTCGTTGATCCAGCCGGAGATGTTCCAATCAACACCTTCCTCGCCGGCGAAGACGCCCTGTGACATTGGCAGTGTGGTTGCTGCTGCCAGCACACATGCTTTCTTAAAGAGTTTATTGCTCACTTTTCATTACCTCCATTAAATGGATTTAAACTGCTTACTGCTTTATTTGGTATTAACTACTTAACTTGATTGCTAGCTTAATTTCTAGAAATTAAGTCGGCCTCCCCAGCCTTTATCCTCCCCGTTAAATCGGGAATTCTTCAAAACTTCAAGGCCTCTCATGAGTTGCTTGTCTTAAAGCAGACTGTAACTTACTAAAAACCATAGACTGTTGCAACTTTTTTTTCAATTTTACAACAATTCTTGATTAACTGGATAATCGTTGCGTATATACAACAAAATAATGGGTATTTTATTAATAATCAACAAGTTAAATATAACGATAAAATCAGACCAAATTCACCCATACGAAATATTTGCAAAAAACAAACGAAAAATACCCAACCGGTACATCAGAATAAACAACACCAGCACAATCCCCGGTCCGTCCACCGTTCACTGTAATCTGTAGTCTGTTATCCGTAGTCTGAAATCTGACGTCTGATCACCCTCCACCACGCTGATAGGCCAGGTCGAATCGCTTTAGAAAGGCAGTTTTTTGATCTTCCGTGGCTCCGGAAAACCGGAATTCCAGCCGGGTCTCGGGCAATGTCAGAGAAGCGATCCGTCGCCGGCCTTCTTGCGACAATTCGATCTCGAGCCGGCCCTCCTCCAGTTGAATATCCACCGAAGCCCCCTGTATCGTGTACTGGTAATTACCAACCGCCTTTGGCAACAGCCTGAAAAACTCGCGGTGGGAAATGCTCATACTGCGTTGAAAATGATTCGCCACAGGAGTATACGCAATCAATGTTCATGAATGACCAGCGGCACACCGGTCAGTCCCAGATGAAAATCAGTTGACCGGATTGAGAGCATCTTCTTTGGCATTAATCTTTATGGCCATATACGAAGTCATCTATTCCCTGGCTCGATTGGGCATTACCGGTTTCAACCATTCCCGCATAACGCATCCACGGTTTGGTATCGTCGGCCATAATATAGTTGCGGAGGAAACCGCACAGCAATCTTAAGTAAACGCCATTCATCTTTAGTATTTTGTTGTCAGCAGACCAGAACCCGCACTCTCGCCAGGACCTCGTTGATTACCCTGGCCGGTGCGTTTTCGATAAATTCAACCCCGCGATACTCGTAGTCGATGGTTTTTACCTGATGACATAGCACCACTCCCCGGGTTTGGGTTTGCTCCAGCTTGACCTCGAAGCCGTGCCCACGTACACGACTGGTGATGGGCGCCACCAGGGCCAATCGGATCTGTCGGTTGAAGGGTTCAGGCGACAGTACAATTGCCGGACGTTTGTGGGCCTGTTCATGCCCCGCGGAAGGGTCGAAATTGGTCCAGATGATATCGCCGCGCTTTGGGTAATACGCCACTTAATCCAGTTCTTTTCCTGCCGGCGCATCGTGCAGCCATTCATAATCCTCGGCATCCAGCACCATCGCCTTTTTGGGAGAGGTATGCAGCAACTCGTCCAGGGTATAGCTGGGCGCGACCTGTTTGATAACGATGTTGCCGTCTATAACTTCAATCTCCACGGTGTCGCCCAGAGCCAGGCCTGCTTTGGCCAACACAGGAGCCGGGATGATCGTTCCGGCGGAATTGCCCCATTTTCGAATATTGGCGTGCATTACGTACCACCTCGCGTTTAAACAAAGACTATACTGACTCAGCCAGTATAGTTATACAATGTATAAACGTCAATTTTCAACCTTACGAACGCTCCAGCCCCGGTTGTGAGGCGACCATGACTCCGTAGTTTGGTGCCAGAGAACGACCCTCAACGGGCGAGAGCGAAGCGATTGTGTCAGCTACTTCAAATTTAAAGGATATTTCACCCTCCCGCGACGGGCGGCCAGACAGCCAGTGTATCTCCCTCTTTAAGAACCGGCGATTCGCGGTCCGACGGCGCCACGTAGACACCATTGACAAGCACAAGGTGTGCTGACTCCCGGGGCACCTTGAATCGGTCAATGACGGAAAAAGGCGTGGCATCGGGTTCAACATCAACGGTAACCGCATGCTCTGTCGCATCACCAGGCAGGTAATGCGACAGAGTGGCGTACAACTTCACGGTCAGTTTCATTGACAGGCTAGATAACCCCGGCGTTATGACCGATGGCCTGGGTACTGGCCAGGTAGGCTTCCATGATCCGGGTGGGATCGTCCATCAGGTGATCTTTCCATTTTTTCAAATGCAGCCGGGTCTGGATAAGCCCCCTGAGCACGCCGACGTGTTGCGTCAAACCCAGGGACTGGGCGCCGACGAGAATATCGTCCTCGAATTTCAGGCTCAGGTAACGGTAGCGGTCCTCATCACAAAGCTGAGCCGAATCACCGCCGTCGACCCCCATCCACAAACCGTAGGAACTCGAAATCAGGCCCATGGTATCGAGCACGTTCATGTTGACACTGCCCTGGTGAAGCGCATCCCTCCCGCACATGTTCATCCCGGCAATACGGCCGTGGTCGGCCGCCGTCGGCTGGATGGCCTGAACGCTGTATTCGCCGGTGGAAAAATCACGTCCCTGGGCAACATCGCCGGCCGCGTAGATATCCGGGCTGCTGGACTGCAGGTGGTCATTGACGAGGATACCGAATTCGGTGTCGATGCCGCTGCCCTCGAGAAAGCCAATGTTGGATTTTACGCCCGTAGCGGAAATGACCACATCGGCATCCAGCGCCTCGCCGTTATCGAGCTTCACCTTGAGCGCGTCACCGGCTTTTTCGATGGCTTCCACCTTCGTCGATGTGTGCACATTGATCCCTTTGGCCTGGCACCAGCGCTTGAGCATGTTGCCGGCGGTCTGATCCATCATGCGCGGCACCATGCGATCGCCCATTTCAATCACGCTGAGATTGACGCCGCGCTCGGCCAGGGCTTCGAGAATGATGCAGCCGATGAATCCCGCACCCATGAGTACGACATTGGAACCGCGTTGGGCTTTGGCTGCGATGTTGCGGCCGTCTTCCAGTGTCCAGCACGAATGGACGCCGGGCAGATCAATACCCTCAATGGGTGGTGATACGGGATGCGATCCGGTCGCGATTAACAGTTTATCGAATGACTGTTCGCCATTACCGGAAATTTTCAGGGATTTGCGCTGCGAATCGATGCTCTCCACCCGTTCCTGCAACACATCGATACCCAGATCCTGAAAATGATTGGCGGATTTCCTGAGAAACGTGCCTTCCTCATCGATCCTGTCGATCAGGTAATAAGGCAACGCCATTCGCGAGTACGGTGCTTCCCGTTCCTCGCCTATTATAGTGACGGATGCAGAAGGTTCGGTGCGTTTGATGGTCTCAGCCGCTATGACACCGGCGGGACCGGCGCCTATGATTACATGTTGCATAACAGCCTCCTCAAACGCCAATGCCGTCTGGATTCAGACCGAGACGCTCGCGCGTTTCCCGCGTGGGCACACCGTCCGTCGTCCAGCCCCGGACTTCGTAGTACCTGGGCAGCATTTCACCAAGATTGTTGACCTTGCCGGTTGCCGGGCCGGTTTTGGCGGCATCCTTGAGCAGCCGCTTCGGCAGGTAGTCATCCTTGCCGGTCAGGCCCGCGGCCATGTTGAAGTCGCGTTCCATGTTCCAGATGCGCTCACCCACCTCGAGCATTTTCTCCACGCTCCAGTCACCTTCACAGGCGGCGTCCACTTGCGGCGAGATGTCTTCCAGGGTCCAGGCAAAGGTTGTGAATACGCACAGCCCGGTGGAATCGACGGCGGCAGTGGCGTCCTGGAATGCCTTGACCAGATCGGCTTTACCCTCGGTAACCAGCGGATCGGTTTTTTCCGGAATGCCGAGAATTTCCGAGGCCACCGTATAACCCCGTAAATGACAGGCGCCGCGGTTGGAGGTGGCGTAGGCCAGCCCCATGCCCTGGATACCACGCGGATCGTAGGCCGGGAATTCGAGGCCTTTTACCGTCATGGAAAGTTCCGGGTGACCGTACTTCTCGCACAAGCGTTTGGAACCGAGAGCCAGATCCTTGCCAAAGCCCTCGCCTTTGGACACCCATTCGGCCGCTTTGGCCAGCGCCTCGGCGGAACCGAAGCTGAAGTCCACGCCATGGGTATGTTCTTTGGTGATGACACCCATTTCGTACATCTCCATGGCTGCCGCCAGCGTCGAGCCAAAAGATATGGGGTCATAGCCGTCCTCGTTGCAGAGGAAATTCGCGTATGTCAGTGCATCCAGGTCATCAACACCGCAGTCCGATCCCAACGCCCAGGCCGCCTCGTATTCCAGGCCCCCGGAGGCGCCCCAGTATTCGGGCTTGTTTTCCACCGTGAAATGGCCCTGGTCGATGGTGGAGATGCGCCCACAGGCGATGGTGCAACCAAAACAGGCCGCGTTCGTGGTGAGGTTGGGCCTGCCATCGCCGGGACGGGGTTCTTTCATTGCCTCACCGGAAATTCTGCTCGATCCCTCGAACTGCACATCACGCATGTTGCGGGTCGGCATGGCGCCGACTTCATTGATAACATTCATCAGCACCTGGGTTCCCAGCGCCGGCAAACCTTCGCCGGTCACCGCGTTTTCAGAAAGTACTTTCTTGCCCTCGTTGGTCGCCTTGATGAAGGCCGCCGGATCCTTGATATTGCCGACTCCCCTGGTGCCGCGAACCGCGACGGCTTTCAGGTTCTTCGAGGCCATAACGGTGCCGACACCGGAACGGCCGGCGGCACGGTGCAGGTCATTGATGATGCCGGCATACAGGCACCCGGTTTCCGCCGCACGGCCGACGACCGCGATACGGATCAGGGGATCCTGGTGCTTTTTGTGGATCATTTCGTCGGCTTCCCAGACGGATTTACCCCAGAGATCGTCGGCCGGCAGCAGTTCAGCCTTTTCATTTTCGACGTACAGGTATACGGGTTTGGGTGATTTGCCTTCGAAGATGATCATGTCCCAGCCGGCGTTCTTGATTTCGTTGCCCATGAAGCCACCGGAATTGGAACAGGCAATGGCGCCGGTCAAGGGTCCCTTGGTGACCACGGAATAGCGTCCGCCGGTGGATGCCATGGTGCCGGTCAGCGGTCCCGTGGTCATGATCATCTTGTTCTCCGGTCCCAGCGGGTCGCACTTCGGATCGATTTCCTCCACCAGGTACCTGGTGGCGAGACCGCGTTGTCCCAGATACTGATTAGCCCACTCCATGTTCAGGGGTTCTTCGCTAATGGTGCCCTCGGTGAGGTTCACCCGCATTACTTTTTTTGTCCAGGCCATATCTATACCTCCTATGCTGAAGCACTCGCGCCAGGTAAATTTTTAGCTGCATGGGCACGCATACGATCGAGTCCGGTATGGTTCGCATCCACATAAGTGATGGCCTGGGTTGGACAGGCCTTGGCGCACTCGGGATCACCCCCGCACAGGTCGCATTTGTAAACGACTTTGCTGTCCTGATCGTAATTCACCGTGCCAAATGGACAGGCGATAGTACAGACCTTGCAGCCCACACAGACATCGGCCCTGACTTCCTTGGCGCCGGTGGCCTCGTTGATAACGATGGCCTCGACCGGACAGGCATGCATACACCAGGCCTCGGAACATTGTGTGCAGGTATAGGGAACAAAGCGCCCTTCTTCATGAAAGGTAAAAATCTTGATACGCGATTTGGCCGGGTTGAATACACCCTCCGCCTGATACGAACAGGCCATTTCGCACTGGAGACAACCGGTACATTTCTCCGGTTCTATCTGTAATGATCTGAGCATGGCACCCCCTAAACTCAGTGAGTAATTGAAAATTTACAAAATATCGAAACTCATGTCGGGCAAGGTTCCAGTCAGTTTTTTATAATTATAAGTCTATTATAGAGTAAATGCGGGTCAGGAAAACAGTCCGGATGGATCAGTAAATAATCTCATATAGTTGAGAAACGTTATCAACAAAAATCCGGTGTATTCAGCGTATCAGCAATAAATGAAAAGGCCCCGATAAACGGGGCCTCAAACATAGAAACCTGGCTTTCGCCCTAGAGATCGTAGCCGCGCTCGTTGTGCATCACCAGATCGAGGCCGGTGATCTCTTCTTCCTCGTCAACACGCAGACCGCATACGGCCTTGACGATCATCAATATGATCCAGGTTGCGACCGCGGTGAAGACCAGGACAGCCACGACACCGATAAACTGCACCCACAACTGGGCCGGTATGGAGGTTATATTTTCACTCAGATAACCCTGGCCGCTGAACAAACCAATGCCGGTACTGGCAAATACGGCAGTCAGCAGCGTACCGAGCATGCCGCCCACGCCGTGTACCGGAAATACGTCCAGGGAATCATCAATGAACAGTTTGCGCTTGAGGTACATGGTGGCGTTGAAACAGATGACACCGGCAGCGAAACCGATGACCAGCGCGCCGGCCGGCCCCACGAACCCGGATGCCGGGGTAATGGTGCCGAGTCCCGCGACCATGCCGGTGGCCGCACCCAGGGCGCTGGGTTTACCGAACTTGATCCATTCCGCGCACAGCCAGGTAAAAGCACCCGTCGCTGCCGAGATATGGGTAACCAGCATGGCCATACCGGCATCACCGTTACTGGCCAGGGCGCTGCCGCCATTGAAGCCGAACCAGCCGACCCAGAGCATGCCGGCGCCGGTAATACACATGGTCATGTTATGCGGCGGCATGGGTTCTTTCGGGAAGCCTTTTCGATTGCCCATCACTATCGCGGCCACCAGGGCGGCCGTGCCCGCCGTGAGATGCACCACCAGGCCGCCGGCAAAATCCATCACGCCCATCTCGCCGAGCCAGCCGCCGCCCCAGACCCAGTGTGTGATCGGTGCATACACCAGCAGCAGCCACAGCGCGGTGAACAGCAGAACCGATGGATATTTAATACGCTCGGCAAAGCCGCCGACAATCAGCGCCGGGGTGATGATGGCGAAGGTCATCTGGAACAGGGCGAACACCGATTCCGGAATGGTGCCGGAGAGCGTCTCCTCGCCAATTCCCGCAAACATGGCCTTGCCAAAACCGCCGAACAGGGCATTGCCTTCAGAAAACGCGATACTGTACCCGCACACCAGCCAGAGAATGGAGACCAGGCAGGTAATGCTGAAACACTGCATCAGCACACCGAGCACATTCTTGCTGCGCACCAGGCCCGCATAAAAAAGCGACAGTCCCGGTATAGTCATGAACAGCACCAGCACGGTACTGGTCATGATCCACGCCGTATCCGCGCCGTTCAGTGTTTCGGCCATGGCGCTGCCCGGAATGAATGTGAGAAACAGGGTTGTGAATAGTGGAAGCACAGCTACAGCTGCAGGTTTGTGAATCATATCTCCCCCCGGTCCCGATAGTTTCAGGTTATGGCGTCATTTTAATTATTGGCCGCTACCCGGCCAGGCGTGATTCGAGACACTGAGTCGGATCAGCGGCCGATCATCGACAGGAAATGTTACAGGATTTTAGCCGGGATGGGATTTTTTTTGCGGCTATTGCGTGCACCAAAATAGAGCAAAATCAGGCCTTGACGATGTTGTGGCGAATGGCCAGGCGCGCCACTTCGGTGATCGTAGTGACCTCGAGCTTGGTCTTGATCTGGGTGCTGTAATTGGCCACGGTCTTGTAGCTCAGGGACAGACGCTTGGCGATTTCACTGTTATTCAGGCCCTCGGCCAGCAGGCAAAAAATCTCGAATTCGCGCGTGGAAAGATTTGAGAACGGCGTATCCTTGTCACGGGTTTTCTGAACGGCGAGACGCTGGGCAATATCGGAATCGAGGTATGTATGACCGGCGGCGATCTTGCGTATCCCTTCCAGCAGGGTTTCCGGCGCGCTGCTTTTGGTAATGTAACCCCGGGCGCCGACGTTCAGCGCCTGCTCAACAAACACTGTATCCTCGTGCATGCTGAAAACCAGGATTCTGGCATTGGCATCACGCGCCATGATCCGGCGGATAGCCTCGAGCCCGCCCATGCCGGGCATGGATAAATCGATGACCACGACATCGGGCTGATGTTCGGTATAGGCGCGCACCGCCTGTTCACCGGTTTCCGCCTCGGCGACCACCTCGATATCTTCCGATTGTTTCAGCAGCATCTGGTAGCCGGCTCGCACCACGGCGTGATCATCCGCCAACAGCACTTTGATTCTGGTATTTTCGATCATCATATGTCTGAATTTATTCCACTCTCACCGGTATGCTGATGTTGATTGCAACGCCCTGCCCCGGGCGGGATTCGATAGCGATACTGCCGCCGATGGCATCGATTCTCTCGCACATGCCCAGAAAACCGAGACCCCGCTTGATCCGCCTGTCGCTGAAACCAACACCATTATCGGTTATTTTAAGCCGTAAATGACAGGGGAAAATCTCCTGTTCTACTTCAGCGTTCCGGATCTCGTCCAACTCGATGGTCACCTTGCTCGCGCCGGCGTGCTTGATGACGTTGGTCAGGCTCTCCTGGACAATCCGGTAGACACTGATCTTGATGTCTTCATCGAGCTGCTCAAAATTGCCATTGAAGCTGAATTCACAAAATACCTCTTCGTGCACCGTGTTCCAGTCATCGACCATGTCCTGCAGAGCAGTCACCAGGCCGAATTCGTCAAGGACCGCCGGGCGCAGCCGCCGCATCATGCTCCTGGCCACACTGTACATATGATTGGATACGTCAATAATAGTATCCACACTGTCACGTATGCTGGAAACCTCCTGGCCACCGTGGCCGATGGAAGTCGCTACTGCCTTGATGGCAGTGATGGACTGGCCCAGTTCATCGTGAAGTTCATGAGCCAGGTTCTGTCGCTCGCGTTCCTGTATAGCCAGGGATTTCTGGGTCAAGGCGCGGTTTTCCTCGCGAGTTTTCTCCAGCACCTCGGCCATGAGGTTGAATTTATCGGAAATCTTCGTCAGTTCCGCCAGCTTGAAATGCGGCAGCCGCAGGCGATAATCGCCGTGCTCAATGCCGTCGAGCCCCTTGAGAATCTCGGCAATCGGCGCCAGTCCGTGGCCCAGCGTGTAATAAACGATAACTATCGACATGATCACGAAGACCACGAACATGACGATGATATTCTTGGTATCCTGCCAGACTTCCGTGATCTCATCGGAAGGATCAGCGCGGATGACAATCTCGGTAATGCGATTATCACTGGTATTGAAAGCGCGGCGGTATTCAATTACTTCCGGTTTGACCAGCCCGACAAACCAGTCCGGGGCATCGGCATGCACGGGGATCCGCGGTGACACGGGAAAGCGGTTGTCGATGTTCATCCGCTTGAGAATGCGTATTTCCATGTGACGCGCCGTATCCAGTTCGGAAATCCGGGTCAGCAGTTGCTCTTCCATTCCCGGTTGCCCGGACACATCCATCGTCGACAGGGCAATCTCGATCAACTGCAGTGTGAAACGCGCCGCCGAGTGAACCTCATTATGGATAGCCCGGCGTGCATTATCGAAAACAAAGACGCTGCCGCCGATCAGGATCAACACAAACAGCAGAGTTATTAACAGGCTCAGTCGGGCTCCAAGGCTCATATCAGTATGCAGGCTGCACGGGCGGCAGGTTCAAGTTTAAATGACGATCATCCGAAAATTACCATACAGGTCCTTTGCATGATATGCGCTGATTATACGGATAAATTCACGTTGATTAATCAGACTGCTTATATTAACTTTTTGAATCTTAAGCACTTAGGAAATTTTCCTGATGAATAAAACCAATAATATCCATTCTGCCGCGCTGCTTTGCGTGGCCCTGTCCCTGTCATTGCCGCTGAGTTCCGCCGATGAGCCGCTGGAATCAGCCGTGAAAACACAATTAAAAGCCCAGAAACGCAGCATCGAGTCACAGGAGCAAGTGAATACCCTGGCCGATGAAACACGCGACATGCTGCAGGAATACCGCACGGCCATCCGCTCCATCGACAGCCTCAAGGTTTACAACCGGCAACTTGAAAAACTGACCGGCAAGCAGCAGGAGGAACTGTCTTCCATTGAACGGCAACTGGGGCATATCGAGCAAACCCAGCGTGATATTGTTCCACTGATGTTGCGGATGGTCGATGTCCTGGAGGAATTCATCAGTCTGGACATGCCTTTTTTGAAAGAAGAACGCGCCAACCGCATGGCGGCCATTCGTGAAATGATGGATCGCCCCGACGTCACCCTGCCGGACAAGTTCCGGCGTATCATGGAAGCCTACCAGATCGAAATGGAATACGGCCGCACCATCGAGGCCTATAACGAAACCATTACCGTGAACGGTGAAGACCATACCGTCGATGTGCTGCGTGTCGGGCGTATTTCACTCAACTATCTGACCCTGGACCAGGGCAGCGCCGGTTTCTGGAACACGGAGACACAGGCCTGGGAACCATTGCCTGATAACTACCTGCAATCCATCCAGCAAGGTCTGAAGATCGCCCGCAAACAGACCTCTCCGGACCTGTTCAAATTACCCGTACGCGCACCGGAGGCAGCCCGATGAAAATCATTGTTTTCATTATTACGCTGCTCACTTCCGTATCCTTATACGCCGAACAACACAAGACCCTTGATGATTTGCTCGACCAGGTCAAAAGTGAACTGGCAAAGGAGGAAAAACAGCACCTGGCCCGCGAGGAAAAATTCAAGTCGGCACGCGACCAGCAGGCCGCCATGCTGGAGAAAGCCCTGCAGGAACTGCAGCAACAGCAGACCCGCAGTGAAAACCTGCGCTCCAGCTATGATGATAACGAGCGTACCATCGAGGCTCAGCGCGCCTTGCTCAGGCAACGCGCCGGTTCGCTCGGGGAGTTGCATGGCGTGGTACGGCAGATCGCCAGTGATGTAGACACCATCATCGATACCTCACTGGTTTCAGCACAATACCCGGAACGTGACGTGGCCCTGGATGAACTCAAGGAAAGCAAGGAATTACCGTCCATTGATCACTTGAAAGAACTCTGGCTGCTGGTGCTGGAAGAGATGAATGAATCCTCCCGGGTAGTCAGATTTCCCGCCAGCATCATTACCAACACCGGCGATGAAGTGGAACGCGAGGTGACCCGGGTCGGTGTATTCAATGCCGTTGCCGATGGCCGCTTCCTGCGTTTTTTAATCGAGTCGAAAAAACTCATCGAACCGGCTGGCCAGCCCCCGCTACGATTGCAGAACATGGCGGCGGAACTGGAAAAAACCAGCGAGGGCATACATCCGTTTCCGGTGGACCCGACCCGCGGCGCCAGGCTTGCGCTGTATATCCTCGAGCCGGACCTCAAGCAGCGTGTACAGCAAGGCGGACTGGTTGGTTATATCATTATCGCCGTCGCCATCATCGGTGTGCTGATTGCACTGGAACGATTCATTATTCTCTTGCTGATGGAACGGAAAGTGTCCAGGCAACTGAAAACCCGCACTCCCGGTGACAACCCGTTGGGCCGTATCATGCAGGTCTATGAAGATAACCCGGATGTCGACACCGAAACCCTTGAATACAAGCTGGATGAGGCCATACTGAAAGAGTTGCCTGGCTTGCAGCGCGGTCTGGGCGCTCTTTCCCTGCTCGCGGCCATTGCCCCGCTGCTGGGATTGCTCGGTACCGTGGTCGGCATCATCGAAACCTTTCAGTCCATCACCCTGTTCGGGACCGGAGATCCGCGGGCCATGTCCGATGGTATCTCCCAGGCCCTGGTGACCACGGTCATGGGCCTGGTCGTCGCCATTCCCCTGCTCTTGATGCACAGCTTCCTGTCATCGAGAAGCAACCGCATGACGCATCTGCTCGATGAAAAGAGCAAGAGTTTTGTCGCGCTGCTGGCCGAAATCAACCGGCTGAGGTCGGCCAATGCCTGAACAACTCACTTCACTGTACGTTTTTTTCGAAACCGGCGGGCCGATCCTGTTCTGTATTTTTCTGGTTTCCATACTGCTCTGGATACTGATCCTGGAGCGGTACTGGTATTTTCTGCACGGTCACGAAGACAAGCTCAGGGCCATTGTCAGTATCTGGACCAAGCGCAAGGATAAATCCTCGTGGACTGCCAGCATGTTGCGTGAAGGCCTGCTCACTGAATTGTACATCGCGGCCAGTCACAATCTCGTTCCGATTACGGCGATCATCACTGTGCTGCCATTGCTGGGCCTGCTCGGCACGGTCACCGGCATGATTTCCATCTTCGAGGTCATCAATGTGTTCGGCACCGGTAACGCCCGGGGCATGGCCGACGGCATAGCCCGCGCCCTGCTGCCGACGACGGCGGGACTGGTGACATCCATTACCGGACTTTATTTCAGCAGCGACCTGAACCGGCGAGCCCGCTCCAATACCGACCGGGCACGCGATATGCTAACCCACTGATTATCATGCGCCATCGACACATAGAAGAATCCAATGCAGCGGCCAACGTCAACCTGACGCCGCTGATCGACATGGTATTTATCCTGTTGATCTTTTTCCTGGTCACCGCCTCATTTACCAAGGAAGCCGGTATTGAAGTGGACAGACCCACGGCACAAACGGCCGTGCGCCAGGAAAAAGGCAGTTTGATCATCGGCGTCAGTGAATCGGGGGAAGTGTGGATCGATAATGAAAACGTCGATATCCGCTCGGTACGCGCCCACGTCGAAAGACTGCACGCCCAGAACCCTGAAGGCACGGTGATCATCATGGCTGACAAGGGCGCCAGGACCGGACTCACCGTCAGTGTACTTGATCAGATACGGCTGGCCGGTGTCAGCAACGTGGCCATTGCAGCAACCCAGGAATAAGTCGCGGCGGACATGCCCATGAGCGCCAGTCCCGTGCAACTGCTCGTTTCCGGTCTGCGCCTGCCGCTGTTCGGGGCTGCCGCCCTGCTGCTGAACCTGCTGCTGTTCTATTTTATCCACGAAATGGTCACCAACGAGCAATTCCGTCCGCCGGAAATTGAAAACATCAACCTGGTGGATTTCATCCGCTTTCAGCAGGAACAGAGGCCGGAGGAGGAAACCATCAAGGAGGAAGAACTCGATGAACCGCCACCGCCGCAAGAACCGCCGCCACCGGTGGATCTGCCGCAACCGGAGTTGGAACCACCACAACCGCCCGTTGACGTGGACATGCCTGTACCCGAACTCGATGTGCCACTGAGCATGCAGGGCACACCCTACATCGGTGATTTCATGAAATCCGTCAAACCTGCGCCGATTGCAAGAAAACCGGCCACAAAACCGCGTGCGCCGGAAATCGCCACCAACCTGGTGCCGACCATGAAAATTCCGCCCAGCTACCCGCCGCGCGCCCTGCGCTCCGGTATCGAGGGCGTAGTCACCGTGGAATTCACCATTGCCGGCGATGGCAGTGTCAAGGATCCGGTCATCGTTAAAGCCAGCCCGCCGAAAATCTTCGACCGTGCCGTGCTCGAAGCCATCAGGAAATGGAAATTCAACCCGAAAATGGAGGACGGCAAAGCAGTGGAACAACGCGCCCGCCAGGATGTCCGCTTCAGTCTGAAATAACCGGTCATGAAACCCAACATACCGAAACAGTTTCTGATCGCCCTGTGCCTGATGCTTGCCGGTATCGGCTGTATACATGCCGAAGACGATGAGAAGGCATTACAGGAATCGACCTACAAGGTTCTGAGCAAAGCGCAGGAGGAAATGAACCAGGGTGACAACCGCGCCGCGCTCGTACGCCTGCAAAAGCTGTTGCCCGATATCAGTGACCTGAACTATGACACCGCCGTTGTACTGCAGACCATGGGTTACGTCTATCATGCCCTTGACGATATTGACAATGCATTATCGGCATTTATCAAATCCGTGGAATCCGGTGCCCTGCCCGCCGATGTGAATCATGATTTGCATTTCACTATCGCCCAACTGGCCGTGTACAAGGGTGATTACAGCGGCGGACTTGAATATCTGAAAAAATGGTTTGCCGATGAGCCCCTGCCCGGCGCCGATGCTCACTTGCTGGCCGCTAATATCTACCTGCAAAGCGATGATTACACATCAGCAATACCGCATCTGAAAGACGCCATTAAAAAATCGGAAAAGCCTTCGCGAAACTGGTACGAAATGCTGCTGTTCGCCTATATACAGACCGACCGGCTGAAAAGCGCGGCTGCCCTGCTTGAAACCATGATCGTGCGTTATCCGTCGGAAAAGAACTTCTGGCTGCACCTGGTCTCGGTCTACCAGCAATCAGGCGAGGAAAGAAAAGCGCTGGCCGTATCGGAACTCGCCCATTCCAAAGGCCTGCTGAACGCTGACGAGATCCTTACCCTGGCGCGTAATTACCTTTACCACCAGATGCCGTACAAGGCGGGGAAACTGTTAAGCGAAGAACTGGATAGCGGAACCCTGGAAGAAATACCGGAAACCCTGAAACTGCTGGCTAACAGCTGGCTCGCTGCCCAGGAATACGACCGCGCCATCGAGACATTGAATACATTGTCCATGAAAGAACCCGATGAACCCGTACACGCATTTCGCATGGCCCGGTTACTGGTAGAACAGCAGCAATGGAAACGGGCGATGGAGGCACTCAAACACGTGGTCAATGCCGGTAATTTTGAACAGATGGGTGAAGCCTGGCTGATGATGGGTATGTGCCAGTATGAACTCAATGAAAAAAAGGCCTCACTGGTGTCGTTTAACAAGGCCCTCGGTCACCAACAGAGCCGGGAGCAGGCCCGATGGTGGCTGCAACAGATCAACGAGGAACTCGAGGACACCGATGTCTGACTCTGCCATGATGTAAACCCTAACGTGGCATAACATTGGCGCAGGACCGCTCCGCTCCTTCTATAGCAGCATCTTCCGGGCTTGCCCCGGTATTTCTCTTGTACGGCAACATGTGACTCCCGCTTGCGTGCTACGCGCCTTTGCGAGAGCAATTCAACTGCAATCGTGACGGCTGCGAATCCACAATTGCAGGATCATGATTCGATAAGTCCCTGCTCCGCTTTTTCCAGTACGCCGATGAGTTCGGCCGCACTCTGGTAACGCGTGTCGGGATGCTTGGCCAGCATCCGGTCGATAATCGGTTGAAAAAAGCCCAGCTTTGCATCGAGCCTCGGGATAGCCGTATGGATATGCTGATAAATCAGCGCCGACGGGGTTTTCGCAACAAACGGTTTCTCACCGGTCAGCATTTCATAAAACAACACACCGGCGCTGTACAGGTCCGAACGGGCGTCAATGGCCAGACCCTGTCCCTGCTCCGGACTCATATAATTGGGCGTGCCGAGGATCTGCCCGGCCATGGTCAGGTCAGCGTTATCACCGAGTCTTTTGGAAATGCCGAAATCCGCCAGCGCCAGGCTGTCATCACCGCGGAACATGATATTGGCCGGTTTCAGGTCCCGGTGAATAACCCCGTTGTTATGTATCGCATGCAGACCGTAAACAATATGCGTCAGGTAATTCAACGCCACTTCCGGCGCCAGCCCCATCTCCATTCGCTGTTTCAAATCGCCCCTGGAAAAAAACTCCATGGCTATAAACCCGTACTCGTCAGTGATGCCGTGATCATGAATACGGACGACAAACGGACTGTTTACACCGGCGATCAGTTCCGCCTCGAGACGAAACCGCTCGATGAGGGAAGGATCAACCGCGCGGGTCAGATCCAGCACCTTGAGCACAACCGTAAGGCCGTCCTCGATGCGTTCGGCCAGGTACACCGTTGACATGGCGCCCTTGCCGATCTGGCGGACAAAACGGTAACCAATCTCCAGACGTTGGGGTGGAATGACATCATTGTCATCGGCCGTGGGCAGTACCCGCGTTTTGATCTCCTCGATGATATGCGTGGCGTCCTGCATTGCTTTGGTCTCGCGCTGCCTGCTCTCCGCAGTGAACTCAAGCGCTTCCCTGATGACCCGGGACAACGTGCCGGGGGTAATGTCTTTCTTGTTGAGATAATCGCAGGCACCCAGCTTGATCGCCTTTACGGCGGTGTATTCATCACCTTCCGCGGTCAACATGATCGTCGGTGGAAAATCCGGCAGGCGACTGAAAGTCTGCAGCCATTCCAGGCCGTCTTGCCCCGGCCCGAGGTTATAATCCAGTAACAGCACATCGTAGTTACCCCAGACAAAATCCTGCCGTGGCCGTCCCAGGCGTTCGAGATCGTATTCCTCGATATCCACGTCGTCGAACTCCTTGTTCAGGAATAAGCGCAACAGGGAGCGAAAATCCCTGGAATCATCGATGATAAGGACGGTAATCGACATAGCTTAAACAGTGTACCTGTAATCTGTAATCTGTAGTCTGTAGTCTGTAGTCTGTTATCTGGTTTTAAAGTGCCCAAACTTCAACATAACAGTAGGCATGATCAACAGGTTAAGGATCGTCGACGAGGCCAGACCGCCGATAATGATCGCGGCCATCGGCCCCATGATTTCACGGCCGGGATTGTCGCTGTCAACGGCAATGGGCAGCATGGCCAACGCGGTGACCAGCGCGGTCATTAGTATGGACGGCAGACGCTCCTGGGCGCCACGAATGGCGGTATCCAGGTTCCATGGCAATCCTTCTTCCTGGACCAGGAACCGGTAGTGGGAGACCAGCATGATCGAGTTCCTGACCGTGATACCGAACAGGGTGACGAATCCGACCAGCGATCCGACCGAAAGACTGCTGCCGGTCAGTAACACCGCGATGACACCACCGATAAGAGCGAAAGGCAGATTGATCAGCATGAGCAATACATGCCTCAGACTACCGATGGCAATATAGATCAACATCATGACAACGGCCAGCACCAGGCAGGAAAGCAGGATCAGTTCTTCCTGCGCTTTCGCCTGTTCGATGGCGGCGCCGGTAAATTCCGGATAGATACGGGCACTGAAGGCGACCTTTTCCAGGATGGTTTCTTCCAGTTCATCCATGAAGCCGGTAATGTCACGGCCGACGACATGACTGGTGATACTCTGCAGTCGCTTGCCATCCTGGTGCAGTATGTTGTAGCGGCCGGATTGCTGGCGAATGTCAGCAAAGGTGTGCAGCGGCAGAAGCAGGCCGGCCGGCGTCATTACCGGTAACTGCCGGACATCTTCAGGTGTCTGCCGTTTATCTTCCGGCAGCGTGACCACGACATCGAAAATGCGATCGTTTTCCTGGTACCTGGCCACGGCCGTGCCTTCAAAAGCCGTCTTGATCACCGAGACGATTTCCAGCGGCTTCAGTCCATAGTCCCTGAGCACATCCAGCTTCAAACCGATTTGCAGCAACGGCGTTGCCGACGAGGACTGTACATGCACACTGCGGGCGCCCTCGATGGTTTTCATCACGGCGGCCACTTCGGTGGCCTTTCTGTCCAGGGCATCGAGATCATTGCCGTAGATGTTGACCACTACCGGCGTGGTGTAACCCGAGATGGTTTCGTAGATACGTTCGGACAGAAAGTTATAGGCCTCGTAGCGTATACCGGGATACTCCTCGAGGATACGGCGTATTTCATCCAGCACCGCCTGCTGTTCACTGCCACTGAGGTCAAAGTCCAGATCCACTTCAAACTCACTGTAATGACTGCCGAAGGTATCGGCGCCGCGCTCGGCGCGTCCGGCCCATTGCGACACCGAGATCACACCCGGGATATCGAGAAAGGCGCGCGTCAGCTGGTTGCCGACGCGAATGGATTCACTCAGCGAGGTGCCCGAGATACTCGAGGTATGCACAATGTAGTGCCCCTCGCGCAGATTAGGTATGAACTGGCCACCGACACCGGGAAGCACGCTCAGCCCGGCAATGCAGAACAGCAGCGTTACTGAAAACACGAGATAAGGCGAACGCGAGATGAGGCGCAGCGAGGCGGCATACAGCGGCTGCAGCAGTTTGATTAACGGCGGTTCGACCTTTTTCAATTCCTTTTTCGCCAGCAACAGGTAACACAATGCCGGCGTCACGGTCAGCGCCACCAGCAGCGACATCATGATGGACAGAATGTAAGCCGTACCCAGGGGTTCAAACAAGCGGCCGGTAATGCCGCTTAAATGCAGTAGCGGTACAAATACCAGCGCGACAATAAAACTGGCATAGACCACCGAGCCACGCACTTCCATGGAAGCGTTGTAGACCACGTCTTTCATGGGCAGCGGATCCGGCAACTGGCTGTTCTGGCGCAACCGCCGGTAGATGTTCTCGGTATCGATAATAGCGTCATCGACCACCTCTCCGAGGGCTATAGCGAGACCACCGATGACCATGATGTTCAGGTTGACGCCGTTTTCGAGCAGGATCAGAATCGCTGTCAACAGTGACAGGGGTATCGCCATGACCGAGATAAACGCCGTCCTGAAGTTGAACAGGAACACCACCAGCACGGCGACGACAAACAGTCCGCCGACCAGCAAGTGGCCACTGATACTGGCGACGGAACGTTCGATATAGTTGGCAGGCCGGAACAATGTGGGATGCAACTGGATATCATTTTCGGCAAATATCCGGTCAAGACCGCTGATGGCCTTTTCCACGGCATTGGATACGTTCAGGGTATTGGCACCGTACTGGCCGATGACCATCAGCACCACGCCTTCCTTGCCCATGACCGCTGCCTTGCCAACGGCCGGTTCAGGACCGTAATCAATGTCAGCCACATCACCCAGGGTGATACTGCTGCCGTTTTCGTAACGAACGACAACATCCGCCAGATCCTCCCTGGTATGCGGCAGGCCGGACAGGGTCAGCGTCAAGCGCTGATTGATATTCTCGATAAATCCCGCGCCATGGATCCCCGTAGCCTCCCGGGCCGCGGCGGAAATTTCGTTGATACCCAGGTTGTATTGCCTGAGTTTGTTCTCGTCTATCTGTATCTGCAGTTGTTTGACTTCACCGCCAAACACATTGACATCGGCCACGCCTGGAACACTGAGGATGATCGGCACCAGGTTCCAGTCGACAATACTGCGCATTTCCATCAGATCGACACTGTCAGAAGTCACTCCCATGGTCAGTATGGTGGCCGAGGATGAGGCCATCGGTACCGGTACAGCAGGGCCGACGCCCTGCGGCAATTGACCGGCGAGCCCGGTCAGGCGTTCGGACACCAGTTGACGGTTGCGATAAATATCGGTGTCTTCCTCAAAGTAAATATTGACGACCGAGAGACCCTGGATGGACTCGGAGCGCACATGATCGATACCGATGAGTCCCGAGAGTGACTTCTCGATGGGACGGGTAACCAGTATCTCCACCTGGTCAGTGGAGTAGCCGGGGGCCTCGGTCTGCACGACGATGAGGTTGGGCGAAAATTCCGGGAAAATGTCGAGACCGGCCCGTGACAGCGTATAGACACTGTAAAACATCAACAAGGTCGCGGCAGTGATGACCACACCACGAAAGTTGATTGCAAACCTGACCAGAAGCGAAAGCATCCTTAACGCACCGGCTCAGTCATCATCCTCATCCGGGATGGCCCACTTGAACTCTTCGGACAACAAGGTCTGCCCGCCATGGACCACCACGGTATCAGACGTATCCAGACCTTCGGTTACGATCCATCCCTTATCCAGTTGCCTGGCGTGTGCAAGGGGTTTCCTGATAAAAATCCTCTCATCATGCCTGATATAGATCCAGGGATCGTTGGCATACCAGATTACGGCGCTGGCCGGAATAAACAGGCCGGAGAGTCTCTCCCCCTGTTCCGCAATCCAGGCAAACAGGCGTGTACCGGGGCGGAATTCGGCTGACTTCGCCAGGTAAACATGACTCTCCGAGTACAGCGGATTGCTGACCCGGTTGGCGCGGTCAACATAGGTGGCTTCGATCGCCGTTGAGCGATCATTCCTGTTACTGACATATACGGCCTGCCCTGTCCCGGCAAGCGCCTGGTTCTTTGTCAATGAGACCTGCACCAGTACGTTCCTGTGCGCCGCAAGCAAATCAAATTCATCCTTGCGCTCCTTGTCCAGCACCAGTTGACTGATGGCCTCACCCCAGGTCGATTCAATATCATAAACAAGATTTTCAAGCCGGGTTCTCAGCGCGGCCACTTCGGCAGCCTTGAGATCCCGGTCAGCGCGGTGTTTTTCCAGTTCGCGCGTGGACAGGCTGCGGCTTTCGTGCAATGCCTCGGCCCGCCTGAGGATCAGGTTCAGATTGTGCAGATCATTTTCAAGTACCCTGATTTCCGATTGCGTATTGATGTACTCACTCCGGGTCTTGACCAGCGGTGAGATATCCATGACTTCCGCGTAGGCCTTGAATTCCGGTTGAAATGTAATGGGCGATGGTTTTGCGAATTCCAGCCCGGCAATGGCAATGACTTCATCATCAACCTGAATGGCCTTGTAACCGCCGATAATACGAATACGCTCCTGTTCTTCACTTTCATCCGGGTCAGTAACTTCATCGTCGTCATCATCCGGATTTGTAGCGGCAGGTATGAGCATTTCCAGGTAGCCGGTATTGATAATGGCAGCCCGTTCGAGCAAAAACACGCCAAGCAGCAACGCTGTTACCAGCAGCAGTATTTTAAAGAGCAGATTCATTGTTATTCTTACCGTTAACCGTATGGATCCAGTGTGTCGCGGCAACGACCGGATCGAGTGACTGGTGCCGGTCATGCAGCAACTGCTGAAGTTGCAGCACGGCCAGCGCGGCTTCGTTGTATATCTTTAACTGCGTCTGCCGGGCCCTGAAATATTCCAGCCGGTTGCGCAATATTTCCACCCTGTCAATGCCACCGAGTTCGATCTGCTGCTGGAGATCGGCCGCGCGCTGTTCCACTGCATCGATAATATTATCACTTACCTCGATCGATCGGGCATGACGTTGCACGGCATTGACCACCCGGTACAGCCGGTTCAATAACTGTTTTTGTAAAACAATAATCTCCTGCTGCCTGATCCTGCGTTCCTCCATGGCCTCGCGTATGCGCAGATCACGCTCCGTGTTGGTGAACAGGGGCAGGATCCAGGATGCTCCCAGCGTCCAGATATTGTCTGATTGATCAAAAATAAATCCCGGTGAGAGTACGATATCGGGATACTGTTTTTCGATTTCCAGTTTCAGTTGCGCCTCGGACACGGCATAATCATTCAGACGCCTGGCCAGGCCGAGATGACGGTTCAGCAGGCTGGTCTGCATGGCCGGCATATCCGCATCGTCAGGATTACTGTTCGCGTACAACCCGCGGGCAACATCCAGCGGATCAAGGTAACTGATTTCGATCCGCTCGAACTCATGTGGCGGCAATTGTGTCATGGTCAGCAACTCATCACGAAATTGCTCGCGGCGATTGATTTGTAACCGATGTTCAAATTTCAACTGCTGGATTTCAAGTTTTACCGAGCTGATCTCGAACTGGCTGACACTGCCCAGTTCAAACTTGTTCTGCAATTGCTTCAGTAAATCCTCCAGCACCTCGAGTTCACGTTGCGTCTCGTTCACGCTGGCATCATTGAGCAGAAATCCCTGGTAGTTTTCACGAAACTGCCGGTAGAGATCCACCGCAAGTTCATCGATCGCCAGTCTGGCATTCAGGCGTTCAACTTCAGCCAGAGCCTGTCTCGCCTCACGTTTACCCGCACGTTCATAGACAAAGCCGAGGACAGCGCCGATGGTCCATGGGGATGGTTCGTCATCAGAAGTATCACTGTGATACTCAAAGGGGATGGATAACTCCGGATTGATCCTGTAACCGGAATACCCGGCAGTCACCTCGGCTTTTTGCAGCCGATTCAGGGCCGCACGCATCTCCGGATGATAATACAGGCCGGTCAGATACAGACGCTCCAGCGAAAAATCATGAGACTGCAGGGATTCCGCAGACTGGCCGTTGGAGACCAGGAACCGGTTGAGTTCAGGATTGTCAATACTCCAGGTTTCGATGTGTTGTGCTGTTTCGTTGATATTCACGGGTTCGGATTGATAATGATGAATTGCACATCCCTGTAGCAGTATTAACAGTAGCGGTGGCAGGACACGGGATATATATGACCGGCATGTGAATGCTGCGTTGTTCATCGGGGCATTAATAATGAAGATTGTATTTCAGCCTGTGACAGAAAGGTATGTTGCCGTCCAAACCACTCGTTATCGTTATATTCATGAATAATATATACATTTTATGCGTTTGTCTGGTACTGATTCCGTTGTTTGCCGCGGCTGATGAGGCTGAACTGCAACGCCAGTGCGCTCCCTGGCGCGTTGAGATCCCTGATACCGGCAACCTGGACGTAGACACCGCGTATACGGATGGATTGCTCTGGAAGGTTGTGAAAGACAACAGGGTCAACTACCTGTTCGGTAGCATGCATTCCCGGGATCCGCGCGTTGCCGTGGTCCCTCCTCAGGTTCGCCTGGCCATGCAATCAACCGATATCTACCTGAGCGAAGTCGACCAGGGCATGGAAGCCAACCAGGTTTTTCTGGACGCCATGACCATGGAAGAGGGCAAATCCCTGGCCGACCACCTGCATCCCGAACTCGCCGGACTGCTGGTATACAAGGCCGGGAAATACGGTATCGAGGCGAAGCGAGCCCTTCAATTACAACCGTGGGCCGCCTTCAGTCTCATCGGCCGCCCCCGGCCGACCCGCGGCCTGACACTGGACCAGGTCCTGATGAATTACGCCATACGTCAAAATCACGAAGTTCACGCCCTGGAAAGCATGCAGGAGCTGCTTGGCAGTCTTCAATCCATTCCCATGGATGACCAGATAGAGATCCTGAGCGACACCCTGTGCAACCATGAACAGATCCTTGAATCCATCCGTGAACAGGTCAATCTGTATATGCGTGCCGATCTGGAGGCCATGGTGCGCATGAACGCGAAACCGCACCGCGATGAACAAGTACATCAGCGTTTCATGAAAATCATGGTGGATGATCGCAACCGGCGCATGCTGCAGCGCCTGTTGCCATGGTTCGAGAAGGGCAGCAACTTTGCAACCATCGGCGCTACACACCTGCATGGTGAACACGGCCTGCTCAGCCTGCTGGTGGAACGGGGATACAGGGTTAACAATGTGTTCTAAGTTCAAGGTTCGAAGTTCCAGAACCTGGAAGCTATTTACCTGGTAGAAGATAGCCACAAGCTACTAGCAACTAGTGCTTCGTTGTTCCTTGTGGCTTGTGGCTTGTGGCTTGTGGCTATTTTTTCTGATACTTCTCCTTCCATTCCGAATAAGGCATGCCGTAAATCATTTCCCTGACCTGTTCGTAATCCAGCTCGATGCCCTTTTCCTCGGCGGCTTCCTTGTACCATTTGGACAGGCAGTTACGGCAGAATCCCGCCAGGTTCATCAAATCGATATTCTGGACCTCGGTATGTTCACGCAAGTGGGAGACCAGCCGGCGAAATGCGGCTGCTTCGAGCTCCGTGGTGTTAACTTCACTCATGATAAAAAGACGCTCTCATATAATATGAATGGTTCTGGTATTATAATCGCCAGACATTCCACGATAAACCATAAATAAAACGAATGACCGACAAACTGCACAGAATTGTCATCGTTGGCGGTGGCGCCGGGGGACTGGAACTCGCCACCCGACTGGGGAAAAAACTCGGCAGGAAAAAGCGAGCGGACATCACCCTCATCGACAGGACCATGACCCATCTCTGGAAACCGCTTCTGCATGAGGTGGCGGCCGGATCGCTGAATTCCTATGAAGATGAACTCAGTTACATGGCGCATAGTCACTGGAATCATTTCCGCTTTCGGCTCGGCGAGCTGGACAGGGTGGATCGCGTTAATCGCACCATTACCACCCTGCCGACGAAAGACGAGCACGGCGAGATATATATACCCGAACGTACCTTTCACTATGACACACTGGTGATCGCCATCGGCAGCGAAACCAACGACTTCGGCATCCCCGGCGTCAAGGAACACTGTCACTTCCTGGACCAGCGCCAGCAAGCCGATCATTTTCACCAGTTTTTCCTGAAAAAAGCCTACGAGGTGCATGCGCAGCAGGGCCCGCTGCGTGAAGGCCAGTTGAAAATCGCTATTGCCGGCGCCGGCGCCACGGGTATCGAACTGGCTGCCGAGTTGCATGATTCGCTCGGCCAGATGGTGGAATACGGCTTTGACGGCATCAACATCAAGGATGACCTGAAAATCAGTATCATCGAGGCTGCCGACAAGATCCTGCCCGCCCTGCCCGATCGGCTGACGAACCGCACCATGAGCCTGCTCGGGAATCTGGGCATCGAGGTTTTACTGGGTGAACGCATCGTTGAAGCGACAACGGAAGGCTTCAAAACCGAAAGCGGCAAATTTATACCTTCAGAGATCAAGGTCTGGGCCGCCGGTATCAAGGCTCCTGACTGCCTGGCCCGGATAGAAGGACTTGAAACCAACCGTATCAACCAGCTGCTGGTTCATCGCACTCTGCAAACCACCCGGGATGAAAACATTTTTGCCTTTGGCGATTGCGCGGCCTGCCCTCTGGACGATTCCGACAACACTGTACCACCCAGGGCACAGGCCGCTCACCAACAGGCCTCGATGTTGTATAAAACCATCACCCGCAGGCTGAAGGGACAAAGTCTGCCGGAATACACATACGTGGATTACGGCTCCCTGATCAATCTCAGCCGCTACTCTACGGTGGGCAGTCTCATGGGCAACCTGAGCGGAAAATTTTCAAGCAATATCTTCATCGAGGGGATCGTGGCGAGGTTCGTGTACTTATCGTTGTACAAGATGCATCAGCTTGCCGTGCACGGTATGGTCAGGTTCTCACTGACCACCATTGGCAGCTTCTTTACCCGGAGAATGAAACCGAGGATGAAGTTGCACTAATCAGGTGACAGATGTCAGATGTCAGATGTCAGATGTCAGATGTCAGATGTCAGATGTCAGATGGAGTATAGCCGGCGGTCACCGTTATGATCGCCGGGTTATCCACGGTTCCGTTTTCCTAGCCGAATATTTTTTTCAGGTTATCAAAGCCGGCCTGGTAGATGTCCTGGATCACTTTCACCGCCTCGTTCTCCGCCGCGCCGGTTGCCTCGAATTCACTGGACCATTCCACTACCGAAGTCCCGCTCTCATCATCCTTGACGCGAATGGTAGCCTTGTAGTTGGAAACCGGTAACGGGCTGTCGGTTATGGTATAGCTGTAAACACGTTCGCCGTTATCGAGGTTTTCCAGCTTTTCGACGATCTTGCCACCACCGGCAAGACTCAGTTCACGAACCTCGCCCCGTTTTTTCAGGACGCTTTTCTCAACCGCGGGATGCCAGTCCGGCAACGCGTTGAAACCACCAATCAAATCCCATACCTGGTCCGGTGTCACATTCAGTTCTGTTTGCATGGAGACTTTGGGCATTGTCCCTACCTCCTGATGTTTTTGTTGCCGGGCATTGAGTCAGTATACAAAAACAACTCAACTCTATTTGAACTCCTGCCCGACAAAATGTCCAGAGCTCATGTTCTTATGCTGCACCGAACAAATTCAGTCCGTATTAGCCATGTTGTATTTTTTCATACGATAGCGCAGGGCCATGCGGGTAATGCCCAGTTCACGCGCCGCCCTGGAAACGTTGCCACGAGTACGCTCCAGCGCCTGTTTTATCAGAGTTAGCTCGGCTTCTTCCAGGGTCAGATCCTGACCTGGGTTTTCAGCATGGTCTTTGACTGGTGAGGGTTTTCTGCTTTCAAGCGCCAGGTCGGAAGGCTCAATCTGGCCACCGCCGCTGAGCAGGACGGCACGCTCGATCAGGTGTTTGAGTTCGCGGATATTGCCGGGCCATGCATAATCCAGTACCGCGGACTCTGCAGCATGACTCAACTGTACACCTTCGATGCCGTAGCGCCGGGCAGTCTGTGCGGCAAAACTGTTGGCCAGCAAAATGACATCATCTCCACGTTCGTGCAGCGGTGGCAATGTGACGGTCAGCACATTGAGGCGATAATACAAGTCGGAACGAAATTCCCCCTTTTCCGCCAGACTTTCCAGATCACGATTGGTCGCGGCAATAAACCAGGCGGCAACCGGTTGTTCCTGGGTTGTGCCGACGCGGCGCAGCGTCCGTCGCTCAAGTACGGCGAGCAGTTTGGATTGCAGGTCCTGGGGGATTTCACCGATTTCATCGAGAAACAGAATGCCGTCTTCCGCCGCCTCGATCAGACCGGTACGGGCCACGTGAGCATTGGTAAACGCACCTTTTTCGTGTCCGAACAATTCGGCTTCAATCAGATCCTTGGGCAACGATGCGCAATCCACGTGCACGAAGGGACGTTGGCGGCGACTGCTTTTCTCGTGCAGCAGCCTGGCCAGTACATCCTTGCCGGTACCGGTTTCACCGAGGATCAGCACCGTCGGTGGAATGCTGTTGCTGGCTTCGGTCAATGCGGCAATGCGATCCACCTGCGTGCGCACTTCCTGCAATGCCTGGCATTCACCGAGAAATTCCACACCCTCGACAGCATGCTGCTCGCGCTTGGTCGAATAGGTGAGTTTCTGTTCGCGTTCAAAATTACCCAGCACTTTCTCGATATTGACCATTAACTCGTCCAGGTCCACCGGTTTTTTCAGATAATCCGATGCGCCCAGTTTCATCGCCGACACCGCATCTTCCACCTCGCCATAGGCGGACATCACCAGCACGGCGCAGTTGGATTCTGCTTTTTTACGTACCTCGGCCAGAAAGTCGAGACCGGATCCATCGGGCAGGCGCATATCGAGCAGGATCAGATCCGGAGACATATCCCGGAACTTGCTCCTGGCATTGTGCAGGTCGCCGGCGATATCGCTGCGAAAACCGGACCGGTTCAGACGCTTTTGTACGGCCCGGGCCAGTACACTCTCGTCCTCGACGATGAGTACACTGCGCTCCAGTTTCGGCAGGGTTTCGACGTTTGCGGATTTACTGTTCTCTTGCATGTGTATGATTCTCCGGGATCAGGCGGGCAATGGTGCGGTGATCAGCACCTCGGTGCCCTCACCCTTGTTGATTTCAAATGTCAGTCCCCAGCCATGGGTCTGGCAGATCTTGAAGGCAATCGGAATGCCCAGTCCGGTTCCGAAGCGTTTCGTCGACGGTCCCGGCTCGAGATTGTCGGCCTCCGGTTGAAACGGCAGACCACCGCCTTCATCCCTGAAGCTGATGATGACGTGATCCAGATCGGTGTGAAAACCCACCGTGAGCCTGGAACCGCGTGGCGAGGCATCCACGGCATTGGCCATCAGACCGTAGAGGGCCTGCTCCATCAGATCGGGGTCCACTTCGACGACGACCTCCTCGTTCCAGTCCACCCTGTCTATCGTCATTTGCTTTTCATCAAGGCGGGGTTTGAGCAAGTTCAATGGCGATGCCAACAGGTCGGTGACTTGAACTCTACGCTTGTTCGGTTTCAGCGGGTGCAGGTACGAGACCAGCGCCGTCACCCAGCGCTCCAGACGATCTATGGTGTCGAGTATCGCCTGCCGGCATTCGTGCAATTCTTCCTGGTCCTCGACATCCTCAAGCACCTGGGCCGTGGCCCGGATACTGGCCAGAGGGTTACGTATGTTATGCGCCACTACCGGTACCAGCGCACCCAGAGCCGCCTGTTTCTCGCTCTGGATAAGGGCATCGCGGCTGCTCTCCAGTTCCCGGGCCATATGGTTAATGGCGCCGGCCAGTTCCGATATTTCCTCGACGCCATTCTCGGGAATCTGATGATCGAGTCTGCCGCCGCTGATGATGCTGGCGCCGCTGGTCACCGCCGACATCGGTTTAAGAAAGCCCTGGGTGAGTATATTACGGGCAAAACCGATCAGTATGATTGCCATGATGATAATGATGGCAATGATGTAGGGAGCCTTGCGGGTCCATTGCTTGAGATTCTCGTCCAGAACCTGGTGTTTCTCGATGATTCGCCCGCGAAAGGTTTCATATCGCTCTTCAAATGTACCCACCATGGCTTCTGCAAACCGCGGATCGAGAATCTTCATGCGCACGCGAAAATCCGATGTGTAGGGATCGGTGAAAATCTTGTTCATGTCTCGCTGGATTTCCCGATAGGCCTGCTGCAATCCCTGGATTGACTCGCCCTCCGCACCCGTGGCGGACGCCTGGCGTAGATGGTTAAACTGCCTGTCGATGCGCCTTGAGTACTCGGCATAAACATCCAGTGACTGCGCATCTTCCAGCACCCGCACCCGGATAGCCGCCTGGATCTGTCTGAACAAGGCGCTGCGGATCTGCTCGGTCACTGACATCATCTCGTTCAGGCGGATGGATTCGGTGGAATTCTGATGCCAGAAATAGGCCGACAACCCGCCGATACCGCCGGCAATGGTCACCAGGAGCAGGAAAGCGAATTCGTGCAACAGCAGCAGGCTGCTCAGGGATTTGGGACGTTTCAGCCACATCGGGCGAGTATACTGGATAGTGAGTGGTTCAAATAGACCATTTATATGGTTAAATTAACCCACTCCAGACACTGGAAATGCCTGTATGGCTTGCACAGATTGTCAGCGTGCTCATAAATATAACATCCAAGTATCTGTAATTATTCATTTTTTTATAATCATTTAGAATAATTCCAATCTCTGGCATATTTTCTGCGTGTATCAGGGCGTACCGTTAACGGTACGGCCGGGAAACCGGCAACATGAAACCTTAAACCCGATTTTTAGGAGACCAACCATGAAATGGGATACACCTGAATACAGCGACATTCGTTTTGGCTTTGAAGTAACCATGTACATCAACAACAAGTAATTGTTGTCTATACCGGCTTAAAGCCGGGCAAAAAAGGGGCGTAAAGCCCCTTTTTTGTTGCCTGGTATTTATTCCCGCCAGCGGATATTCATTTTTTTTCCGATTTAACGTTAAAATACTCCCGTATACCATTCAGTCCGGTGTGCACTGTCAGGGGAGGCAACGACTTGAGACTATATTTACCGTCATTCAGGGTTTTCGGGAGCACTGGTATGTTGTTTCCCGTGTTTCTGTTGCTGGCATTCATGCTGATCCCGGTAACCACGCCCGCCAGCGAAATCGAGATTGAAATCATCAAATCCAGGAACTTGCTCACCGTCAAGGACGGCGAGCGGACGATCCGGGAATACCACATTGCACTCGGCAAAGGAGGCAACGGCAGCAAACGTAAACTGGGCGATAAAAAAACTCCGACCGGAGTTTACAAGATCATGGATTTCAAGGAAGACAGCAAATTCCACTATTTTATCCATATCGACTATCCGAACCTGCTTGATGCCTGGTATGGGTATAAAAACCGGATCATTACCGCCAGCGACTTCAAGGACATCGCCTCTGCCTACAAAAACAGTCAAAAACCCCCGCAGAGTACCGCATTGGGCGGTTACATCGGTATCCACGGTCTGGGCGAGGAATCCGAAGAAAAACTCATGATTCATGAAGGCATAAACTGGACCGAGGGCTGTATTGCGCTCACCAATAACGAGGTACTCGACCTCAGGAAATATGTGGATGTCGGCACCCGCGTGGTTATCCGCGAATAATAACGACGGATGACGGCCCTGGCTGTGTCCGCTTCGGGATTGGTGCTGTCCCTGTCGCTGGGCCTGCTTGTCCTCACCGGCTGTGATGACAAACAGTCGCCTCAAGAACTCTTCATCGAATCAACTGACAAACCCTTCAACGAGGTCATTGAAGACATCGAGTTCGCGATTACCGAACGCAATTACCGGATCGTCAACACCCTGCAGATTGGCAAGGCCATCCGGGAACGCGGTCATGAGGATTTTCCGGATAACTCAGTCATACTGTTTTGCAACCTGACAATTGCCAGGGCCATGCTCATGGAAGATCCTGATTATCTGAATCACTGTCCGTCACGTATCGGCATACGTGCATCCGGTGAGTCGGTTATGATTAGCGCCCATTTGTTTCCCGAATCAGGATATAATCGCGAGCTGGATGAGTTAATCCGTAAATCCAACACACACATGGTCGAGATCGTTAACTTCGGCGCGCGCGCGTGGCTGGAGGTCGACGATCCCGGCATGGAATTCGAGTGATATGAATAAAGAAATCACCAAGGGTCAGCACCACCTTTTGCTGAGCTGGCTTGTATTTACCGGCGCCGTTATTTTTGCCTTGCTGGTCGCCTGGAATGAAGGCGTGTTGACACTTCTGTACATGGGCGACAAGAGCCGCATATCCTGGGCTATCACCCTGTTATTCATCATCGTTACGTTTCATGTCATGCGCCGGGTCTGGGTCATCTCCAGTCAGATCAATGCCGCCAGGGATGTATCGGAGTTCATCAGGAAGCAGGACAAGCTGGTCATACGTGTTATTGGTGATAATGTGGATATTAACGGGAAATCCAGTCTGCCACCTTCCTACGCCACGCAGTTTATTCATGATCTGGTCACCCGTTACAACAATCACGCGGTTTCTTCGGAAGACAGCGTGCAGGGTAATTCCGATTTGATCGAAGTGTATGAATCCAGACTGAAAGGACCGCATGAGATTGGCTGGTTTATCGCCGACATTATGATCAAACTGGGATTGATGGGTACGATAATCGGCTTTGTCCTGATGCTGGGTTCAGTCGTTAATATTGCCGACTTCGATGTCACAACCATGCAGAAAATTCTCAGGAACATGAGTTCCGGCATGGGCACGGCCCTGTACACAACCATGGCCGGTCTGGTTTGCAGCATGCTCTCCACTATCCAGTACCATATGCTGGAAAGAAACATTGATGAAATGATCGAGAACCTGAAACATCTCGCCCAGGTGTATATCCTGCCGAGGCTTCACCAGGCCGAGTCATGATCTGATGAGTATCAGGAAAAGACTGCAATCGGATCCTTTCACCGACCTCCTGTTCAATGCCCTGCTGGGATTCACCTTCCTGTTCCTGGTGGCTATCATGTTCATGAACCCCGAGGCCAAATCGGGCATCATCGATCCGAAGGCGGAATACATCATTACCGTGACCTGGGAAGACAACAGCCCCGATGACGTGGATACCTGGGTGGAGGATCCGGAAGGCAATATCATCTGGTTCCGCTCACCCGAGGCCGGTCTGCTGCACCTGGACCGGGATGACCGTGGCCAGTTGAATGACACCATCACCATTGCCGGTGAGGAAGTGCAGAACCCACTCAACCAGGAAGTGGTGACGATACGGGGTGTGGTCAAGGGTGAGTACGTGGTCAATCTTCATTACTATGCCTCGGAGACCGGCAAACCGGTGGATGTCAATGTCAGGCTGGTAAAGGTGAACCCGGCACTGGAAGTTATCTACTACGGCAATGTGAGCCTTGAGAAAACCGGTGATGAGAAGACTGCCTTCCGTTTCAAGATCCAGGCCTCGGGTGATATCGGCAATGTGAATTTCATCCCCAAAAAACTGGTTTCATTTGGTTAACTGAAAAGAATAAAGGAGACTGCATTTGTTTACTCTGGGAATATCCGGCCTGATTACGGCCTACGTGCTGGTGGCCCTGCTGTTGCTCAGCCTCAACCTGTATTCAAACTGGTCCTGGCAGGTCAAGGCCGGTTGCATCATCATTACCTCGGTTTTCTATGTCATTACCTATATATCCTTCCCGCCCCTGCTGGGCTGGGCCACGAAACAGGACCCGCCCGGGAAATTCAGGATCCTGTCCGTGCATGTGAATCAACCGGACAAAACCACGGGTTCGGAAGGCGCCATCTACCTGTGGACCGCCGGCATCGAAAACCTGGCGACGGACGTCGAACCCCGGGCCTATAAATTTGAATATTCCAATGACCTGCATGAACGTGTCCTGCAGGTCAAATCAAAACTCAACAAGAGCATACTGCAACTTGGCGAATTCGAGGATCCGGACGAAATGTCCCTGGAAAATCTGGAGCAAAAAACCAGGACCACCCAGGTCACGTCAAAATTGCAGTTTTATGACTTGCCGGACCCGCTGATACCGGATAAATAATGATTCGGGGTTCCGGCCAGATCAGAGATTCCAGACCTTGACCTGTAGCAGAAATCGTGAGGTGATCAGACGATGAGATACCAGGGCATCAGTTTAATATTCGCGGCACTTGCATCCCTGTTCGCACAACCGGGCCTGGCCTGGGAACTGCTCAACCAGGACATTGACATCGAGTGTGTTCAGAGCAGCAACCGCACCCGGATTAACTGCGACTACCGCCTCCTGAATGCCGATACACCGGCCCGAGTGCGGGCCAGTCTTGACGACCAGAGCTTGACTCTGCTGAATAATGAAAACTGGCCGTGGAGCAACGCCATCACGGCCGTGCTGTTCCTGATCGACACCAGCGATCCCGGCCGGCAAAACGTCGTCGAAGCAAATGTTGCCCAGCTCGAGAAACTCCTGCAAACCCTGCCTGAACAGCATATCGCCGGCCTCGCCACCTTTGACAAGGAGATGCGGATGCTCGCCCCGCCCGGTGCCGACCAAGCGGAAATTATGGGCGCTGCCGGACAAATCAAGGCGCTGGGCATGACCACGGAACTCTACCGCAATCTGCTCAACGCCATTGAGACGCTGTCACGGCTGCAGGCTGACCGCAAGATCGTGTTCCTGTTTTCAGACGGTCTCGCCGAGGATCAGGCCTATTTTCATTCCGATGTCATTCGTGCCGCGCGTGAGCATGATGTCGTGATTAACAGTCTGGGCTTCGCCCGTTCGACTTCCTTGTCCGTGGCTTTGCAGACCCTGCGCCGTATCAGCGAGGAAACCGGTGGCCAATACGTGGAAGCCGACAGCGGCCTGAAACTGCCTGCAGCTTTTATGCAGCAACCATTCCAGAGTATCAGCAATGGCGGCCGCTTTACTGTCGACCTGGAAAATATTGACTATGGCAAGATCCCGGCGGCTACGGACATCAACCTGCGTTTCGACAGTGGCAATAGAACGATAGCGATCGGACTACCCGTGCAACGGCCCGCGAGCCGTGAAATCGCCGAACAAGCGCCGGTCAGGCCGGCACCGGTTCAGCCCCCGGATGTGGATGCAACAGAGGTTACCAGCGCACCGGAACCTGTGCGTGAAACCGTTACCGTGGTCCAGCAACCCGCGGCTAAAAGCAGCCTGGACAAATGGTTTCTCTACGGAATTCCCATTGCCCTGGTAGTGCTGCTACTGTTGACCGTCGCTACCCTGATCATCAGCTTTATCAAACCCAGGGAACGCAACCTGCCCCAGGTACAAATGGGTGATTTGAAGCCCTATGCCTACCTGATATTGCAGGACGAAAGCAAACGCCGCTATCCCATCACGCGAACCACCTGGCGTATCGGACGCAGCAAGGACAATGAGCTGTCGCTGGATGACAATTCCATTTCGCGGCGGCATGCCGAGATTCACCGCAGCCAGGGTGATGAATTCACAATCATTGATCTGGACTCCCTCAACGGTGTATTCATCAATAATGAAAAAGTGAAAATAGAACAATTACATGAAGGCGATATGGTGGAGATCGGGGATATCAATTTCAGGTTCACGCTGCACGGCGCCGAACAACTCCTGGAAGACACGGTAGTGCAGAAAACCAAGACGCCTGTGTACACACACTGAAAAATCTGTACTGCAAACAGCGAGGACAAAAGTCCTCGCTGTGCAAACATTGATCACTGTTTAGCGAGCTGCAGGCTGCTCGCCAATTTGCCACTTTTCCATTTGAAACTCTACGATATCGCCGGAGCTTGCATCCACTTCCACCTTGAATTCGATACCGTATTTATCCTGTATATCAAACTCGTAAGAGGCCTGACCGTTCGCCTCTATTTCATATTCCACTTCCTTGATCGTACCCGGATACAGGCTCAGGGCAATGTCCCTGGCCTCGGCTTCCGACACTTTCATCCTGCGTTTGAACAAAGGATCATCCGCTGTATCCACCTCCTGTTCAATCTCGATGATATTCCCCGAACCGGCGTCACATTCAAATTCCCAGTTCCTGCCGTCGGTATCCCGGATTTCGATCTCGAAAGCCGACTTGCCTTCATCGGTAAAAGACAGGTATTCCACCTTGATAAAGTCACCCGCACGGATTTCCGTCACCGCTGTCAGACAGTTTTCAAGACTGCCCTGCTGATGTGATTGTCCGCTATGCGCCTGGTTTGATAACAATACGAATGCAACTGCCGCCAGGTATCTTTGCATGTTAACAGGTCCCCTGTGTCGATAAATATCCTGGTAATTATCAGTGGAATTATGAACCTGTACTACGGATTATGACCCGTGATGATCGTGAAATTCTCCCGTACATCCCCGTCCGCCGTGCCGGTCTGCCCGCATTTCTCACCACCCTTCTACTGCGGACGCCGATCCCTCTGCCTTGACGAATACCGGTGAGAAATGCGGGCTAGCCGTGAATGACCGGTTTCAGGGTTTTTATCCATTTGTTGATCAGATCCTGCATGCCGGCAACCGACATCATTTTCTCCGGATCAGGAAACCAGACACCATGATGTTGCATGATCAACTCCGTGATGGCGGCGACACTGAGTCGTCCCTTGCGATTACGGCACTGCTCCGGAAATTCGGCCATGACCGCTATTGCTGCGCCGAGGACCATTTCGCGTTGCCGGTCGAATTCGAGACTGCCGTCACCGGCAGACCCGAAAACGCCACCCTGTGCATCGATACGATCTTTTTCACCGGCGACGGTGCTGATGACAAATTCCATCAACTGCACCAGTGCCTCCGGCATCTGTACACGGCTGACGGAAGCCCAGCGATAAAACTCCGCGGGTCTGACTTCCAGCTCCGCCGGGTCAACCGCAGGATTTACGGCAGTCAATGACAGCTTGTGTTCAATGCAATGCCGGGCATGTCCGGCCAGTTCATCAGCCAGGCGCCGGTACTCTTCGTTATTGAAATCACAGTGTTCAGGATCGAAACCGAAAACCAGGGGAATGGCTTCAGTCTCGAGTTTCCAGCGCTCACGCGCGACCCATTTTTCATAAAGCAGACGTTGTTCATAAACGTCCTCGCCATAGATTTGCTGCGCGCGGCTTCGCAAAACACCGCCAACTCCACTACCGCTTGACCTCGCCTGCACGTTATTTCCGGATGCGACGCTTTTTTTTCGCAGCGATTGCCTGATTTTGTAAAGCAGTTTATTCATCGTTGTAGTTTTCTTATGTGTTCACGAACAGGTTCACGGATCAGGGATATCCGGTTGAATCAACCGTGGCTCTTTAACCATTCGAGCTCGCTCAGCGAGAAGCCGGCCTTGAGACGGGCGTCCTCGTTGTACGGCCCACGCGGTCCGTCACCGTAGTGTATTGTCACCAGCCGGAAAAACTCTGTCTCGGGCTTACACCCCTGCTGCTCACAAAGATAGCGGAACCAGCGCGTGCCGGTTTCAACGTGGCCGATCTCTTCGTTATAAATAATACGCAGGATCGCGGCTGTTTCAGGATCGTTCGCGGCTTCAAGACCCCGGATCATGCCCGGCGTGACGTCCAGTCCACGCGCTTCCAGCACCCGGGGCACCAGGGCCATACGCAGCAACGGATCATGCCGTGTGTTACGGGCCACCTGCCAGAGCCCGTCATGGGCGGCAAAATCGCCATACTCATAGCCATAGTCAGTAAGTCGCCGTTGCAAGAGCCGGAAATGCCGGCATTCCTCCAGGGCAATGTTCATCCAGTCCAGGTAAAACGCCGCGGGCAAATCGCGGAAACGGTATATGGCATCCCAGGCCAGGTGCACGGCGTTGTACTCGATATGGGCAATGGCATGAATGAGTGCCGCGCGTCCGTTAACCGTTCCGGTGCCCCGCCGCGGCAACCGGCCGGGATCGACCCGTTGCGGCCGCCGGGGAAAAACCGGTTCAAGATCGACATCCACCGTCGCATCGTCTTCCAGGTTGATACTGCCGGTGCTCCTGATGCGGGTTACTGTCTCCTCGGTCAATGCCAGTGTTGCTTCCACCCCGGGTTCCAGCAGGCATAGCCGCGCGCGATTGAACAGTGACTCATTCATGCTTCGCTTTGCCAGACCACATCCCAGCCCGGTTCCTGTTCTCCGGCGGCATAGCCCTCGGCCACGCACACGCCGGGTACAGCCACCAGAAGGTTATCCCGGTAAATCAACGGCATCCGGTCCCGCAGCCACGGCGCCACGCCCTGTTGCTGGAATAATTTTTTCAAATCGCGCGTGTGTGCATCTCCGGCGGGCCGGATCTTCTCACCGCCACGGCGGAAGCGGATTTCGAGACGTTCATCCGGCACTTGCTGCACACGGATCCCACGTCCCGTTACCCGTGTTGCCGTGATCGTTCCGGTCGGAATACGGCAGGGTTCACGAATATCCCAGGCTATACACGATTCCGGATCGTACGCTGCCTGCGAGCGTAAAAGATATAATGTGTCACGATACCGTCGCACCTCGACACCGGACCAGTGCACACAGGCCTCGCTGTCCTCGCGACTGTTGATGACTTCGTGGTACAAAGCGGCTAAATGCACACTGCCGGGAATCGGCGCCTGATTCAGATCCAGCCAGTATCTCAGGCAGTTCAGCGCCCGCTGCTCATCAAGATTCAGTAACGGTTCAATCATCAGCCGGTGGCTGTCTTCAGTCCGTACCTGCCGGTAATCCTCCGCCGCCAGAATCTCAAGTAATTCGCGGGCCATTGACTGGTGCGATGCCACGCGTGAGAGTATCGCGGTTGCCGCGGGCCAGCGTTCTCGCAGCACCGGCATCACCCGGTGACGGATATAATTTCTGTCCGGGCCGGTATCCTGGTTGGATGTATCTTCAATCCAGTCGAGTTCATGGGCCAACGCATACGCGCGAATGCTATCGCGTGAAAAGTCCAGCAGCGGCCGCCCGTGCCGCCCCGGTCCGAACGTTTTATCGGCAGGCATGGCCGCCAGACCCGCAGGTCCTGCCCCACGCAACAATTGCAGCAACAGGGTTTCCGCCTGGTCATCCATATGATGCGCGGTCAACAACAGATCATCGGCCTGCATCAGGGCCTTGAATTGATCATACCGGCATTTCCGGGCGTACGCCTCGGGACTCATTCCGGCGGGAGCACGGGCATCAACCTGACGGATGAGCAGTTCCACGTTCATGGCGTCACAGACGCGCTGACAATGTCTTGCCCATTCACCGGCATCCACCTGCAAACCATGATTGACATGAACCGCGGTAAGGCTTATCCCGATATCTCCCTGCAGGGCATGCATCAGGTGCAGTAACACGTGCGAATCCAATCCACCGCTGTAGGCCAGCCGGCAGTTTTTCGACTCCGGGAAACGGTGCAGGAATGCCCGCAATACGTCGGGGCTGAGAATGTTATCGACCAAGGAAAATCACCTCGTCGCCGCTGAAGACACGCTCAACTGGTATAGAAACCGAAATCCCTGAAGCGCTTGTGCCGTTCCTCGACCAGTTCAGCAACGGATTTGCCGGTGAGTTCCGCAAGGCTTTCGCGCAATCTGTCCCTGACCTCCATGGCTATCATATCGTAATCACGATGGGCGCCGCCCAGTGGCTCATCGATGATGCGGTCAACCAGTCCGAGTTCCCTGAGACGATCCGCGGTAATGCCCATCACCTCGGCGGCGTCGGCGGCCTTGTCGGCGCTCTTCCAGAGAATGGAGGCACAGCCTTCCGGTGAAATCACCGAGTAGGTACTGTACTGGAGCATTAACAGACGATCGGCGACGCCGATGGCCAGGGCGCCGCCTGACCCCCCCTCGCCTATGACAATGGAAATAACCGGCACGTTGAGCTGCGACATCACCAGCAGGTTTTTCGCGATTGCCTCGCTCTGGCCGCGCTCTTCCGCGCCGATACCGGGATAAGCCCCGGGGGTATCGATCATGGTAATGATCGGTATGCGAAAACGTTCCGCCAGTTTCATGATACGCAACGCCTTGCGATAGCCTTCCGGTTTCGGCATGCCGTAGTTTCGATAAATACGTTCCTTGGTGTCGCGGCCTTTCTGGTGTCCGATAATCATCACCGGATTACCATCGAGCCGGGCCAGTCCACAGACAATCGCCGGGTCGTCGGCGAAATTGCGATCACCGTGCAGTTCATCAAAATCGGTGAAGATCCGTTGAATATAATCCAGCGTGTAGGGACGCTGTGGATGCCGGGCTACCTGTGATATCTGCCACGCCGTTAACGATGAAAAAATGGAACGGATGAGTTCCTGGCTGCGGTTTTGCAGCCGGGTGATTTCCTCGTTGATATTGATATCCGAATCATTACCGACGTAACGAAGTTCCTCGATCTTGGCGTCGAGCTCGGCAATAGGTTGTTCAAAATCAAGAAAATTCATGAATTACACATCGAGCAGGCTTGTTGGAAAGGCTGCAAGTATACCATAGGCCCTGATACTTACTGGTAGATGAGAGCTACATTATCTTCCCCCAGATGGGTTTGCAAACGCTGCAACAGCTCATTACTGGCATTAACCCGCCAGTCATCACCCAGGCTCATTTTGCACCTGGCCGTGCCGTTGTCGTATTCGAGGATTACCGGTACCCGACCACGACGGTGGTCACCGAGATCATGTTTGAGTTCCGCCACCAGGCCATTACCGGATTTTTCCGGCGGTATACGCAGCAGCAACCGGGAAAATTCATTACGATACTGATCCAGGCTGTAAACCGTTCTGGCCTTGATGGAATAACCACTGATTACGTAATCATCCTGTTCGACCTCGCCGGCAACGATGATCAGGTTATCCTTGACCAGAAGGCTCCTGTATTTTTCGAATTGTTCGGGCATGACGCGCACCAGTTGATGGGCCGTGCGATCGTCGATCGTGACTTCGGCCATTTTCCCGCGTGACCACGGCCGGGTGCGAATGCGGTGGATATACCCCGCCACCTTGACGCTGCCGGGCTGAATACGGTTCAACTGCGTGGTGACGAAGCGCTGTAACTCCCTGCTATAGCGATCAATGGGATGTTCATTCAGGTACACTCCCAGGGTTTCTTTTTCACCCTGCAGGCGTTTTTCCATCGACCACGGCGTGACATGAACAAACCCGGCGTCTGTTTCTGCCGCGGCCGGCGGCTTGACGGCGTCGAGACCGAAAAAATCGTCCTGGCCGCTGTGTTCATTCTTGATGTGTTGTTCCGCCAGCTGGATCGCCGTATCCAGGCTTGCCATCATGGTCGCCCGGTCGGGACCCAGTGCATCGAGCGCCCCGGAACGGATCAGCGCTTCCAGCACCCGCCGGTTGAGTTTTTGCAGGCTGACTCGTCGGCATAGATTGAACAAGTCGGTAAACGGGCCATCCGTGGCAATGGCGTCGAGAATATTGCGGATGACGCCCTGGCCGACGCCCTTGATGGCGCCGAGACCGTAACGAATGGTGCTTGCGTTCTTGACGGTGAAATAATACTGGCTGTGATTAATATCCGGGTTTTCCAGATGCAATTGCATATCCCGTAATTCGTCGACCAGCATCGTAATCTTGTCGGTGTTATCCATGTCCGCTGACAACACCGCCGCCATAAAAGCTGCCGGATAGTGGGCTTTCAGCCAGGCGGTCTGGTAGGCAATCAGGGCGTAGGCCGCCGAGTGTGACTTGTTAAAACCGTAACCGGCAAACTTTTCCATCAAATCAAAAATGTAGGTCGCTACACTTGCCCCGACTCCGCGTTCCACCGCACCGTTGGTAAAAATCTCCCGCTGCATGGCCATTTCCTCGGGTTTTTTCTTGCCCATGGCGCGCCGTAACAGATCCGCCGCACCCAGCGTATAGCCGGCCAGCACCTGCGCGATCTGCATGACCTGCTCCTGGTAGAGAATGACGCCGTAGGTCGGCTTCAGGATCGGCTCGACATCCGGATGCGGATACTCAACCCGCGCGTGGCCGTGTTTGCGATCGACAAAATCATCCACCATGCCCGACTGCAGCGGACCGGGACGAAACAGCGCCACCAGTGCGATCAGATCATCGAAGCAATCCGGCTGCAGGCGGCCGATCAGCTTTTTCATGCCGTCGGATTCGAGCTGAAACACCGCCGTAGTGCTCTTTTTGCGGATCAGATCGTAGGTCGGGGTATCGTCCAGGGGGAGTTCACGGATATCGATGCACTCTTTTTGTTCATGGGCTCGCATCGCATTCACATCACGCACAGCCCAGTCGATAATGGTCAGGGTGCGCAGGCCGAGAAAATCGAACTTGACGAGACCGATGCTTTCAACATCGCCCATGTCAAACTGGGTCACGGTGCTGGTGGCACCCTGCTCACAGTACTGCGGCATGTAGTCCGTCAACGCCCTGGGGGCAATGACAATACCGCCGGCATGACGGCCGGCGTTCCGGCACATGCCCTCGAGTTTCCTGGCCAGATCAATCAGTTCCCTGACTTCTTCCTCGGCCTCGTAGCGTTGCTGCAACTGTTCCTCCTCGGCCAGCGCACGCTCCAGGGTCATGTTCAAATCAAAGGGGATCAACTTGGCAATCTGATCGACAAAGCCGTAAGGATAGGCCAGCACCCGCCCTACATCCCGGACCACGGCCTTGGCCGCCATGGTGCCGAAGGTAATGATCTGCGAGACATGTTCGCGACCATAGCGACCGGCGACATATTCGATGACCTCATCGCGACGATCCATGCAGAAGTCGACGTCGAAATCCGGCAGGGAGACGCGTTCCGGGTTGAGAAAGCGTTCAAACAGCAAATCGTATTCAATCGGGTCGAGTTCGGTAATACCGATGGCATAGGCGACAATGGAGCCGGCGCCCGAACCGCGGCCCGGCCCGACCGGGATGGCGTTGTCCTTGGCCCACCGGATAAAGTCGGCGACGATGAGGAAATAACCGGCAAAGCCCATGGAGATGATGACGTCGAGTTCCTTCTGCAACCGCGCCCGGTAGGATTCGAAACGCCCGCCATCGATGGATTTGCGCACACGGATCTGCTCCAGTCCGGATGCCGCCATTTTCCTCAGCCAGTCATCCTGTGTATAGGAGTCCGGCACAGGAAAATTCGGCAGATAGTGTTCGCCCAGGGTCAGTTCCAGGTTACAGGCCGTGGCAATTGCGACCGTGTTGGTCACGGCCTCGGGCAGGTCACTGAACAGATCCCGCATTTCCTCCGGGCTTTTCAGATATTGTTGATCGGTGTAGTTGCGGGGCCGGCGCTGATCCGACAGGGTGTAACCCTGGTTGATGCAGACCCGTGCTTCATGGGCGTCAAAATCCTCCCGGGTCAGAAAGCGAACGGCGTTGGTCGCCACTACCGGCAGGTTCATCTCCACGGCCAGATCCACGGCCTGGAGAACATGGCGTTCATCATCATCGCGGCCACACCGCTGTAATTCGAGAAAAAAACGATCACTGAACAGTTGCTGATAATCCGCCGCGACCTCCCTCGCCCGCTCACGGTTGCCGTTCAGAAGCAATTGGCCGAGCATACCGGACTGGGCTCCGGACAGCGCAATCAGGCCCCGCGTATGCCCATGCAGCCACGATTGGTGCACATAGGCAAATCCCTGGTGCTGTCCTTCGGTATAACTGCGGGTAATGAGCCGGGTGAGGTTGCGATAGCCTTCGGTATTGCAACAAAGTACGGTCATCCGCCCGGTCAGGTCGTCATGGCCGCGGATACGCAGCTCGGCGCCGATGATCGGCTTGACGCCCTGGTTCTCGGCGGCACGATAAAACTTGATGGTGGAAAACATGTTGCCCATCTCGGTCACCGCCAGTGCCGGCATGCGCATGGCCCTGGCCTGCTCCATCATCGGGTTGATACGCAGGATTCCGTCCACCAGGGAATATTCCGTATGGACGTTCAGGTGAATGAAGGTGTTATCCGGCAACGTCGACAGCCTCCAGTCGTTTTCTGACCGGCCCGAAACTCAGGCGATGGATGCGGCACACTCCCAGGGTCTGCAATGCCTCCAGGTGCTCGGGAGTAGGATAACCCTTGTGGCGGGCAAAACCGTAGCCCGGATAGTCGAGATCCAGTGCGGTCATCTCATTGTCCCGGGCCACCTTGGCGATGATCGAGGCGGCGCTGATGGCAGCCACCTTGCTATCTCCCTTGATGATGGCGTGCGCGGTCATGGCCAGGCGAGGAACCCGGTTGCCATCCACCAGCACGGTATCGGGCCGTACTGTCAGCGAGTCTACCGCGCGCTGCATTGCCAACAGGCTGGCCTGGAGGATATTGATAGTGTCGATTTCACTGCACTCGGCCCGACCCAGAGACCAGGCCAGGCAACGTTCCCTGATTTCGGCCGCCAGTGCCGTGCGCCTTGCTTCGGATAAGGTCTTCGAATCGGCAAGACCTTCGATGAGTTTATCCGGATCGAGAATGACGGCGGCGGCGATCACGGGTCCGGCCAGGGGTCCCCGGCCCACTTCATCGACACCGGCCACCCGGCCCTTCGCGATCAAATCCAGTTCGATCTGCGATCTCATGAATTCCGGGTCAAGGCGATGACGCCCTGTGCAATTTGCCGGTTATCCGGTTGCAGAAGCTGCTGATGCATTTCCCGGAAATGATCGAGCAGTTCATCCCGGGCCTGATCGTCAGCCAGCCAGGTCAACACGGATTTGGCCAGACGCTCAGCCGTGCAGTCGCCGAGCAAATGCTCGGGCACTCGTTGCGCTCCGGCCAGCAGGTTTGGCAGCGATACATAGGGGACTTTCACCAACCAGCGGGCGATCCAGCCGGTCAGCCAGTGTACCCGGTAACCTACCACCATGGGACGTTTCACCAGCATCGCCTCAAGTGTGGCGGTACCGGAAGCCACCAGCACCACATCGGCGGCGGCCATGACCGTACGGGTGCGGTTCTGAAATGTACTGACCTCGAGATCCGGGGCCATACGATTACGGATCTGTTCGAACAACTCCCTGGTTTGACTGCTGATAAAGCCGGCGACAAAGCAGATTCCGGGTTTGTGCCGTTGGATGATTTGACAGGCCTCAATAAAGGCGGGAGCGATCCGATTGATCTCACCCAGCCGGCTGCCGGGCAGAATGGCAATACAGGCGGTATCGATGTCCAGTCCGAGTGCGTCGCGCGCCTCTCCGGCATCACTTGTCAAGGGTATGGACCGCGCAAGGGGATGACCGCTACACAGCGCCGGTATGTTATGTTCGCGGTAATACTGCATTTCAAACGGGAACAGTGTCAGCATCAGGTCAACCGAGCGGGCAATGTCCCGCAGACGTCCACGGCGCCAGGCCCAGACCGACGGACTCACATAGTGCACGGTTTTGATACCCTGATTACGTAAATAGCGTTCCAGCGGCAGATTGAAATCCGGGGCATCGATACCGATGAACACATCAGGCCGATGCTCGGTGAAATACTGCTTCAATGCGCGCCGTATACCCAGTAATTCCGGCAATCGCTTCACTACCTCGACAATCCCCATCACCGACAGACGATCCATGGGAAACAGCGACCGGCATCCCTGTGCCTGCAGGTCAGCACCACCGATACCCACCAGTTCAACATCCGGTTGCAATGCCTTGATGGATTGCACCAGGTCAGCGCCAAGATGATCTCCGGATGGTTCGCCTGCAACTATACCTATCTTGAGCATGTAAAACCGTCGTGACTGTTAGCGGACGATACCCCGGCGAGAATCCCTGATAAATTCCACAAAGGGGCCGACCACAGCATTATCCGCGGCCATGAGCGTAAGCTGTTCAATGGCCTGTGACAGTGTGTTGCCTTCACGGTAAAGCACCTTGTAGGCCTTGCGCAGTGCGTTGATATCATCGCTCGAAAACCCGTGCCGTTTCAGTCCTTCGCGATTCAGGCCCGTAGGCTTCGCGGTATTGCCGCTGACCATCAGGTACGGCGGCACGTCCTTGACGATAGCCGAGGCGACGGCCGAAAAGCTGTAACTGCCGACACGACAGAACTGGTGTACCCCGGTAAAGCCGGCGAGTATCGCATGATCATCAATGGTCACATGGCCGGCCAGGGAGGCATTGTTGGCAAAAATCGTATGGCTGCCGACAATACAGTCATGGGCGATATGTACATAGGCCATAATCCAGTTGTCATTACCAACCCGGGTTATACCGCCACCGAGTTCGGTGCCACGGTTGATCGTACAGTATTCACGCAATGTATTGGCATCACCTATCTCCAGCATGGAATGGCTGTCGTTATCGTATTTCTTGTCCTGGGGATCCTCCCCGATGCTGCAGAACGGATAGATATGATTGTCGCGACCGATGCGCGTGGGCCCCTTGATGACAACATGGGAATCAATGACGGTGCCTGAACCGATAACAACATCCGGACCGATAACACTGTATGGCCCGATTTCAACATCACCGGTGATCTCCGCACCAGGATCGATAATGGCCGTAGCGTGTATCAAGCTTTCGGGGCCGTAATCGTCGTCAGCAACTCGGCACTGGAAACAGTCTTGCCATCCACTGACGAAGTCGCATGAAATTTCCAGATATTTCTGCGTTCCTTCTCGAAGTGAACTTCTATACGTAACTGATCACCCGGAACCACGGGTTTTTTGAAACGCACATTATCCACTCCCACCAGATAATAAAGCGCATCTTCCGAGGGCTTATCCACCATGGATACCTCACCCAGAAGGGCGGCGGCCTGGGCCATGGACTCGATGATAAGCACACCCGGCATAATGGCATTTTCCGGGAAATGCCCGAGAAAAAACGGTTCGTTGATCGTCACATTCTTGATAGCGATGAGATGATCCCTGACTTCGTACTCAAGCACCCGGTCCACGAGCAGAAACGGATACCTGTGTGGAAGGTGATTCTTGATTTGTTCGCAGTTGAGTCTTTTCATTAGTCATTAAGCTCCCGGCCTGAAAACCAGAACAAGCCCCGGTTGTTGTCAATTATCAGGGGAGTGGTAACCGCCTACGGTCCGGTTGCCTTCCGTCATTCATGTTCTGTTTGATGTTATTAAAGGATACCCGTATCGTTCACGGGTTACCTGAAAAACCGCGGTATAGAAAAAATATATCCGGCAAGAGCAAGACCGGACTATTCCTGCAACTTCTTTTCGACTTCCGCCAGTCGCCGGTAAAGATCCTCAAGATGCTGGAAACGTGCAACATTCTTGCGCCATTTCAAATTTTCCAGTAACGGTATTCCTGATGAATAAACACCCGGTCTGGTTACTGACTTCGTGACCATGGAAAACCCGGTAATGATGACATCATCACAGATATTCAGATGACCACCCAGTCCTGCAGCACCGCCTATCATGCAGCGGCGGCCGATGCTCGTGCTGCCTGATATGCCCACGCAACCGGCAATGGCAGTATCTTCACCGATGTTCACGTTGTGGCCCACCTGCACCAGGTTATCAATCCTGACACCCGCTCCGATGAAAGTGTCCTCGATTGCTCCCCGGTCGACAGTGCTGTTCGAGCCAATCTGCACATTATCGCTGATTATCACGCTGCCAACCTGGGGTATATTGACCCAGCGCCCGGCATCGTTGGCCATACCAAATCCGTCCGAACCTATGACCACGCCAGGATGCAGTATCACCTTGTTACCGACAATGACATCATGACACAAAACCACATTGGGATGGAGATAACAATCATGCCCCACGTGAACATGTTCGCCAAGCACGGTACCCGCGCCTATGTAAGTATTCTCACCAACGACACAGCGGGGGCCTATGACAACATTATCACTGATACAGGCTGATGCGGAAATATCCGCCGACTCGTCAATACAGGCGCTGGCAGCCACTCCGGGAGATGCCGTTTCCGGGCCCGGATATAACAGGCCGGCAATATGAGCATAGCCCAGGTAGGGATTCTCCATAACCAGGGCATTAACCGGGCATAACGACAGTTCTTCCGTAGCGAGAATCACCGCCGAGGCCCTGGTCTGCTTCAGGTATTTTCGATATCGGGTATTGGACAGAAAAGAGATATCACCCGGCCCGGCTGCGGCCAGAGTAGCAACGCGTTCTATGCGGCAATCGGCATCGCCATGTAATTCGGCACTGACGCGCTCAGCCAGTTCGCCCAGTGTCCAGACCACGGCATAAACCCGCTCAGCTACCGCCGCCGGAGTGTTTCGCTTTCAGCTTTTCAATAATGAGATTGCTCATATCGGCTTTGGGACTGGCAAAGATCACGCCTTCGCCGAGGACAATATCGTAACCGTTCTCCTCGGCCACCTTCTGAATAGCCTCGACAATATCCTTCTGGATTTTGCCGAATTCCTCGTTGCGTCTGAAATTCAGATCCTCCCTGAATTCATCCTGACTGCGCTTCAGATCCCGTTTCATACTGATAATCTCACGCTCCAGGTTACGGCGCTCACTTTCACTCATGATCGCGCCATCTTTGGTGAGACGATCCTCCATTTCCTTGACTTTCTTCTGCTGTGCGACCAGTTGACGATCACGAGGTGCAAATTCCTTTTCAATTTTCTGCTTCGCGGCATCGGCCTGGGGTGACTGCTCGAGTACGCGCAATGCGTTCACGGCGCCGATCTTGATATCCTGAGCGCCGGCCACTGCCGGAATCAGGCTCAGGGAAAGAAAACATGAGGTAAATACTATACGAACTAATCTAGTCACTGCTCTGCTCCAGACATTTGAATATTTGTAACCCTGAAATAAAGGGGCTTCACTGAAAATAATTGTACGGTTATTGTAAGGTATCCTCGGATCATTAGAAATGCCCGCAGTCCGTATTGAGGATCCGGTCTGTTTTGTTTTGATTCATGCTGCCATAACCGATAACAGCCTAGAAATTGGTGCCAAAAGTGAACTGAAAGGGTTGCGTCTCGTCCCCATCCTTGTCACCAATGGGTGCGGCAACACTGGCGCTCAGCAGTCCGAACGGGGATACCCAGATGCCGGCAATACCGGCAGAATATCGCAACTCACCGACATCAAAGTCTTCATCGACTCCGTAGACATTACCGGCGTCGAAAAAGCCGGAAATCCTGAATGATTTCAGGTCCCTGAGAAACGGCACCGGCAGGATCACCTCGGCGCCGGCAATCAGCCTGAGATTACCGCCCAGCGGCCTGCCGGTGGAATCCTTGGGACCCAGGGTATTTTCCTCGTAGCCGCGCACGGATTTCGGACCGCCGGCATAGAAGTTTTCGAAAAAGGGAAATTCCTCGGTATCACCATAACTGTCTCCATAACCGATATCTCCCTTGAAGGAGAACACGTAATCCTCGATGAGTTCATAGAATATCTGCGTGCGGTAGGACAACTTGTAAAACTCCAGGGAATCACCGGGCCCCGGTACCGCCACCTGGGCCGAAAACCGGTGCAACATACCATCATCAGAGAAGAATGCGCTGTTTCTCGTGTCGTAGGTGAAACTGCTGTTGAGCCTGAGAATATCAAACCGGTCACCGTTCAGATTGATAAAATCGATTACTTCCCGGGCAATAATGCTATCGGTATCAATTTCGGTGTTCTCATAGTTCAGGCTGAGAAAGAATGAATTGAATTCAGACACGGGAATACCGAAATCCACGCCACCGCCCCAGACCGTGGAATCGAAGCGGGTCACATTGGCATTACTGGCATCCCGCTGCTGGAATGTGGCATTGAAGCCGCGGCTGATGCCGTCGATGGTGTAGTACGGGTTGCGATAACCCAGCGTGAACTGGCGGTTGACTTCGCTGTTATTGAAGGCAAAGGCAATGGACTTGCCGCTGCCGAGAAAGTTATCCTGGGTCACACTGGTCTGGAAAATAAATCCCTGGCTCTGGGAGAAACCCAGGCCGGCCAGGAACTGGCCGGAGGGATTTTCAACCACCGAATAATTCACATCCACCTGGTCGCTCTCTCCCGGCACCGCCGGGGTTTCGACATTGACTTCCTGGAAATAACCGAGCCGTTGCAGTCGAATCCGGCCGCGTTGCACCTTGGTGGTGGATATCCAGGCCCCTTCCAGTTGCCGCATTTCGCGGCGCAGGACCTCGTCCCGGGTTTTGACATTGCCACTGAAATTAATACGCCGTACATAAACCCGCTTGCCCGGATCGATGAAGAAAGTCACTGCAACCGTCTTGTTTTCCCGGTCGATATCGGGAATCGCGTTGACGTTGGCAAACGCATAACCTTCGTTACCGATGATATCGGTCAGGTTGGTCGTGGTTTCGGTAACCGCCTTGCGGGAAAACAGGTCACCCCTGGTAATGCGTACCTGTTTGAACAGATCTTCCTCCGGGATGATCAGATCACCGGCCAGTTCTACCCTGGAAACGGTAAACGGTTCACCCTCGGTGACGTTTACGGTGATATAAATGTCTTTCTTGTCGGGAGTGATGGAAACCTGGGTGGAGTCGATATTGAAATTAACATAACCGTTATCGAGGTAAAACGAACGCAGTGATTCAAGATCGGCGGAGAGTTTCTGCTTGGAATACTGGTCCACCTTGGTGAAAAATGAAAACAGGGTCGGCGTGCTCAGCTTGAACTGCTTCAGCAGGTCGTCCTCGTCAAAGGACTCGTTACCGACAATGTTGATCTGACGGATCTTGGCCGGCAATCCCTCGGATATATCAATGACGACATCGACACGGTTGTTTTCCAGTTCCGTCACTGTGGACTTGATACGCACCGCGTATTTACCGAGTGAGAAATACTGGCGCCGCAATTCGCGTTCAAGACCGTCAAGCTGTGACTTGTCAAATACCCGGCCCTCGGCAAAACCGATCTGGCGCAAACTGTCAATCAGGTCATCACTCTTGATGTCCTCATTACCGTTCAGGGTAATACTGGCAATGGACGGACGTTCCTTGACGATCACGACCAGGACATTGCCGTCCCGTTTCAACCGCACGTCATCGAACAGACCGGTCTTGAAGAGCACACGCGCCACTTCACCGGAACGCTGGTCGTTGAATTCATCGCCCACTTTCATGGGCAGATAATTGAATACCGTGCCCGGCGTCAGCCGCTGCAACCCTTCGACCCTGATATCCTCAATGATGAAATCCTCGGCCGCCTGTGCCGGCAAAACGAGAATCAGATACGCAAAAAGAATATAAAGTGCTTTCTTTGAAAAAGACCCTATCAGCATGAAATTTATATATTTTTATTGTGATTAACCAATCAGGCGAACGATGTCGTTATAGAACACGAGCGTCATTAACCCCAGCAAAACGGCAAGGCCCACCTGCTGTCCCACGATCTGAATCGATTCAGAAACAGGGCTGCCTTTTACAAACTCTATAAGGTAATACATTAAGTGTCCGCCATCCAGTAGTGGAACAGGAAAAAGATTTAATAATCCAAGACTAACGCTGACAATGGCCAGAAAACTGATATACGCCGCCAAACCCGCCGCGGCCGTATAACCGGCGTACTGGGCAATACTGATAGGCCCGCTGAGATTTTTCACAGAGGCCTGACCGGTAAGCATCTTGCCGAGCACGCGCAGGGACATAACCGATACATCCCGGGTTTTCTCCATCGCCAATACGATCGATGCCAACGGCCCGAAGGATTCCGTGGCCAGTAACGAGGGGTCCGGCGCTTCCGGCATTTTCACACCGACACCGACACGGCCGATGGTTTTGCCATTATCCACGTGTGGACGCGGCGTGATATTCAGGCTCTGCTCCCGGCCTGCCCGTTCAATCAGCAATACAATAGGCTGTCCGGGACGTTCACGAACGTACTCAACCCAGTCCATCCACTGCCGCATGTCGAGGCCATCAGCAGTGAGAATTTTATCCCCCGGCTGCAGACCCGCCACGGCCGCGGCGCTGTCTTCGACGACATCTCCCACTACCGAATAGACCGGCGTTTGCCGGGGATCAATGCCCAGTTGCGCCAGTAATTTCCCACCGGCGATGTCGTCGATGGAGATGCCGGAAATATCCAGTGTCACGGTTTCCTCGTTATAATCACCCTGGCTGACCAGGAATTCGAGATGGCCACCTTCGATGACCCGGGCAACGCTCTTGTCCATGACACTGGCCCAGGTCCGCACCGGCTCGTCGTTAACCGCAAGGATCTCATGTCCGCTGCGCAAACCCGCGGCGGCGGCGGGAGTATTTTCCTGCACGGCTTCGACGATGGGCTTGTAACCGGTAACACCGATAACGAACACCAGCCAGTAGGCAAAAATGGCAAAAATGAAATTGAACAGGGGACCGGCCAGAACGATGAGAAAACGCTGGCCCAGGGGCTTGTTATTGAAGGCACGGTGCGTTTCATTCGCCGGCACCACACCTTCGCGCTCGTCCAGCATCTTGACGTAACCACCGAGTGGAATGGCGGCGATGGTGAACTCGCTGTTGTCGGGGCCGAAGCGACGCGTGTACAGCGCGCGGCCGAAACCGACCGAGAAACGCAGGATTTTCACATCGAATCGCCGCGCCACCCAGTAATGACCGAATTCATGGAACGTTACCAGGATCCCCAGAGCGAAGGCAAAAGCGACGATGTATTGCAGTATTTCCATCATGCCGCGATCTCCCGGACCCGTGATTCGGCAAAGCGGCGCGCTTCTTCATCGGCGCCGAGCACATTGTCCAGGCTGTCCGCGGGGCAGCCGGGAACGTTCTCCAGCGCCGCGGCCACCGTACGGGCGATATCGGTAAAGCGGATACGGCCAGCCAGGAAACTGGCGACGGCCACTTCGTTGGCGGCGTTCAGCACCGCCGTACTGGTGTTGCCGGCCGCCATGGCCCCGGCCGCCAGCGCCAGGCAGGGGAAACGTTCCAGATCCGGCGGTTCGAAGTCGAGCCGGGCAATATCGAAAATATCCAGGGGTTTGACCCCCGCATCCATGCGCTCCGGCCACGCCATGGCATGGGCGATCGGCGTTCTCATGTCCGGATTCCCCAATTGCGCCAACACTGAACCGTCCACATATTGCACCATCGAATGAATCACGCTCTGCGGATGTATGACCACCTGGATAAAATCCGGTTCGGTATTGAACAGCCAGCAGGCCTCAATGACCTCGAGTCCCTTGTTCATCATGGTGGCCGAATCCACCGAGATCTTGCGGCCCATGTCCCAGTTCGGGTGCGCGCAGGCCTGCTCCGGCGTCACTTTCTCCAGTTGATCCAGTGGCAGGGTCCGGAACGGGCCGCCCGAGGCGGTGAGTAATATACGGCTGACGCCGGTAGCTGCCAGGCCGTTGTAATAATTCACCGGCATGCACTGGAAAATGGCGTTGTGTTCACTGTCTATGGGCAATAATTCGGCGCCGGCATCATGAATGGCGTCCTTGAACAGTTGGCCCGACATCACCAGCGCTTCCTTGTTGGCCAGTAATACCCGTTTACCGGCGCGGGCCGCGGCCAGTGTCGGTAACAATCCGGCCGCACCCACGATAGCGGCCATCACCTGGTCCACCCCGTCCATTGCCGCCACGGTTGCCAGGGCTTCGCGCCCGGCCAGCACCTTCACCCCGGGGGCGGTTTTCTGTAATACCTGCTCGAGCCTGCCGGCGGCCACGGGATCCACCATTACGGCACAATCCGGGCGGTGTTGTTGACATTGCCTGGCCATAATCTCGACGTTGTTATTGGCGGCCAGGGCAACGACGCGGTAGCGATCGGGATGACGTTCGATCACATCCAGGGTACTGACACCGATACTACCGGTGGAACCCAGTATTGAGAGACCTTTCATCAGACCTTACCCATGAGAACCAGACCGATCAGAAACGCCGGCGCGGCGGCGGTGAGGCTGTCAATTCTGTCCAGTACACCACCATGACCGGGCAACAGGCTGCCACTGTCCTTGATCTGTACCGTGCGTTTGACAAGACTTTCGAACAGATCGCCGAGCACCGAGCAACCGGCTGTCACTACACACACACTCATAAACATGATCCTGTCTTCATAAATTTCCAGCAGCCACGGCGTACTCGCCAGCGCCAGTATCACTACCACAAGAAGACTGACGATAACACCCTCCCAGCTTTTGCCGGGACTGACCCGCCGCGCCAGCCGCCGCTGCCCCCAGCGTTTACCGGAGAAATAGGCGGCGCTGTCGGCCACCCAAATCATCACCAGCAGAAACAGAACGCGGGTTATGCCGCCGTCATCGGCGCCACGCAGCACCACCAGGCTCCACCACGCCGGCACCAGCACCAGGATGCCGATTATAAGGCGTATGGCCCTGACAAGCTTCAATTCCATGGTCGTGGCTTCGTAGAGAAGCACCAGCAACAAGCCGACACTCCACCATACCACGGCGATATAGAGTATGAATCCCGCCGCCTCCTGCAATTCCAGCAGGTAGACCAGTAAAAGCGACACCAGCACCGTGACCATATAAATACCGCGTGCCGCGGGTTGTTGCAGGCCGGACAAACCGGCCCATTCCCAGGCGGCCGGCGCCACCACCGCGGCAATCAGCAATGCAAACCATGGCGGTGGCAGCAAGACGGTGGCCACGATGACCAGCGGTATCAGCACCAGGGCTGTGAGCACCCGCTGTTTAAGTGCCATCGGCCCGGTTGACCTGTTCGCTGATCTTACCAAAGCGCCGCTCACGGCCGCGATACCACTCGATCGCGAGCTGCAGTTGTTGTTCGTCGAAGTCCGGCCACAGGCAGTCGGTAAAATACAGCTCTGTATAAGCCAGTTGCCAGAGCAGATAATTACTGATGCGTTGCTCGCCGCCGGTACGTATGAACAGGTCCGGTTCCGGCAGGCCGGCCAGACACAGGTGTTCCGAGACCATGGTCTCGGAGATTGCATCCGCTTGCAGTTCGCCGGTTTTGACCCGTGCCGCGAGTTGTCGCAAGGCGTGGGTAATGTCCCAGCGCCCGCCATAATTGGCCGCCACGTTGACCCGTAAACCGTCGTTGGCCGCGGTCAAGGTGCTGGCGTCGTCTATCAGGCGATTCAACTTCACAGGAAAGGCGGAATGGTCCCCGATAAATGCGACACGTATATTGTTGCGATGCAGATCATCAATCTGCTGTTGCAGGGATGAAACAAAGAGATCCATAAGAAAATTGACTTCCTGCGCCGGGCGCTGCCAGTTTTCGCTGCTGAAGGCATAGACAGTGAGATTGGCGATGTGCCGGGATACACAGGCTTCGACAATGTGGCGCAGGGTTTTGACGCCCTGACGATGACCGAACACGCGGGGTTTGCCCTGCCGCCTGGCCCAGCGGCCGTTGCCATCCATGATAATAGCGATGTGTCGGGGCAGGTCCTGGGGTGTGACAACGGTGGAAGGATCGGATTCAGACATGCCGCATCAACGATCAGACCTCCATCATTTCCTGCTCTTTTTCCTCGAGTAACTTGTCAACATCGGCAATGTGGGCATCGGTGCTTTTCTGGACCCGGTCTTCTGCGCGATGGTCTTCATCCTCGGTGATTTCCTTTTCCTTGACCATATCCTTGAGGTGCTGGTTGACATCGCGACGTATGTTGCGGATGGCAATGCGCGCTTTTTCCGCTTCCCCGCGCAGAACCTTGATCAGTTCCTTGCGCCGATCCTCGGTCAGCGGCGGCAGTGGCACACGAATCACATCACCGGCGGTCATCGGGTTCAGACCCAGGTCGGAATTCATGATGGCTTTTTCGATATCGGGGATGGCGTTCTTGTCCCAGGCCGTGATCGCCAGTGTACGCGAATCCTGTACCGATATATTTCCGGTCTGGTTCAACGGCACTTCGCTGCCGTAATACTTGACCATAATGTGCTCGAGCAGGCTGGGATGGGCACGGCCGGTACGGATCTTGGCCATGTCGTGTTTCAGAGCCTCTACGCTCTTGCCCATGCGTTCCTCGGCATCATCCAGCAGTTCCTGAATACTCATTCAACCTCTCCTCAGGTTCGGTTAATCACACACCAGGGTGCCCTCGTTCTCACCCAGCGCGGCACGGAACAGGGCGCCTTTTTTCTTCATATTGAGTACCCGTAATGGCATCCTGTTTTCACGACACAGGACCACCGCGGTGGCATCCATGACATCAAGTTTTTGTTCAAGTACCTGATCATAACTCAATTGTTCATAGCGAACCGCGCTTTTATCGGCCACCGGATCCGCCGAAAAGACACCATCCACCTTGGTGGCCTTGATGAGCAAATCGGCATTGATTTCCACGGCGCGCAGACTGGCGGCCGAATCGGTGGTGAAAAAAGGGTTACCGGTGCCGGCAGCGAATATCACCACCCGTTTTTTCTCCAGGTGACGAACCGCGCGACGGCGAATGTAATCCTCGCAGACCTGGTTGATCTTGATGGCCGACATGACCCGGGCGAACATACCGGCCTGTTCGAGAGCATCCTGCAGCGCCAGTGCGTTGATGATGGTGGCCATCATGCCCATATGGTCAGCCGTGATGCGATCCATGCCGGCCGCCGCCAGTCCCGCGCCACGAAAGATGTTGCCGCCGCCGACGACGATGGCGACTTCGGCCCCGGCATCCATCAGGTCCCTGACCTCGGTCGCCATGCGGCTGATGACCTTGGGATCGACGCCGTATTCCGCTTCTCCCATCAGCGCCTCGCCACTGAGCTTGAGGAGAATGCGCTTGTATTTCAGGGTCGCGGAGGCATCATCCAAGTCGGCTATTCTCCCCTGGCCTGGGCCATCACTTCCTCGGCGAAATTGTCCGTACGTTTTTCAATGCCCTCACCCACCTGGTAGCGGTTGAATGCCAGGATTTCCGCGCCGGCTGATTTCAGCAAGCCGCCCACGGTCTGGTCAGGGTCCTTGACGAAGGGCTGATCGAGCAACGCCACTTCCTTTTTGAATTTATTGAGCTTGCCCATGACCATTTTCTCGACGATATCCGCCGGCTTACCGCTTTCGGCGGCCTGGGCTGTGAAAATGGCTTTTTCCTGTTCGAGCAACTCTGAGGGAATATCCCCGGCATTAATGCATACCGGCGGCGTCGGTGTCCCGGCAATATGCATGGCCACGTCGCGCGCGAGATCCTCGCTGCCGCCCCTGATATCGACAACCACACCGATGCGGCTGCCGTGCAGATAGTGGCCGAGCACATCGCCCTGACGCGGGATGATGACGAACCGCCGCACGCTGATCTTCTCGCCAATCTTGGCGACCAGTTCCTGGCTGGCCTGCTCCACGGTGGCATCGCCACCGGGCAGTGACATCCCCAGCAAGGTATCGATATCAGCCGGCCGCCCGTCGGCAATGAGTTTCAGCGTGGCATTGACAAATCCCAGGAAATTCTCGTCCTTGGCCACGAAATCGGTTTCGCAGTTGACCTCGAGCATGACGGCTTCTTTATCGCCGCTATTGATTACCACGACACCTTCGGCGGCAACGCGGCCGGATTTTTTGGCGGCTTTTGCAACCCCGGATTTACGCATTTCCTCGATAGCGGCTTCCATGTCACCGTTAGCCTCGGCCAGCGCCTTCTTGCAGTCCATCATGCCGGCGCCAGTGCGCTCGCGCAGTTCTTTGACCATTTGTGCTGTTATCGCCATCTTCTACGACTCCTCACTGGTATCAGACCCGGAAGACGCCGTGTCCTCGACAGATGCGGCCGTCTTCTTCGTGGTTTTCTTTTTGGCTACCTTCTTTTTGGCAGTCTTCCTGGTGGTCTTTTTCGCGACAGGCGCTGTTTCAGCAGCGGCCTCGTCGGTTTTTTCCTGTTTTTCAGGTGCGGCCGGTGCGGTTTCTTCGGCTGGATCCACCTTCTTCACGGTTTTCTTTTTGGCGGTTTTCTTGCGGGTGGTTGCCGTGGATTTCTTCGCATCCGCCTTGACCATGGGGTCGCCGGTCTCGTCGAGCTCGACGAAATCATCACTCTTGCCTTCCGTTGCGATATGGGCGATGGACTGCTTGCTGTTGAGGATGGCATCAGCCATGCCGTGAGCATAGAGACGAATCGAGCGTATGGCGTCATCATTGCCGGGGATGACATAATCCACATCATCCGGGCTGTTGTTGCTGTCGACCACGGCAACAACCGGGATACCCAGTTTCCTGGCCTCGTTCACCGCGATGTATTCAAAACCCACGTCGATGACAAAGAGCACATCGGGAATTCCCGGCATATCCTTGATCCCGGAGATGCTGCGCTCCAGTTTTTCCCGTTCGCGCTGGAAAGTCAGCAGTTCTTTCTTGGTCATGTGTTCGGCGGCGCCGCTCTCGTGCAGGGTTTCCAGTTCCTTGAGGCGGTTGATGGACTGTCGCACCGTCTTGTAGTTGGTCAACAAACCGCCGAGCCAGCGGCGATTGACATAAGGCATCCCGCAACGCTCCGCTTCCTCGCGAATGATGGTCTGGGCGGAACGCTTGGTGCCGACAAAAAGAATGGTGCCCTTGCGGGCGGCCATCTTGCTGACATAATTGACTGCCTCGTTGTACATGGGCAGGGTTTTTTCGAGATTGATGATATGGATCTTGTTGCGTTGACCGAACAAGTAAGGGGCCATTTTCGGGTTCCAGTAACGGGTCTGGTGCCCGAAGTGAACGCCGGCCTCCAGCATTTCACGCATGGTGACGTTGGACATTGGGTTTTCTCCTGTCAGGGTTTTTCCTCCGCATACCCCTGAAGTATTGATCCCGCTACTGAAATTTCAGAATCGTTCCTGCCGGTAACTGCAATCCGGCAAATTTTGTAGCGGGACACCCCATACCAGGTTTGCAGTATGCGTGTGGCGTTTATAATGGGGCCGGTCACCAGGAGTGACCGGCCCGGGTAGTTTGCTTAAACAGCGCGCGCTTTATACCATACCGGGCCTATGACAACAAATACTGCCGTTCCGCCGCTGACACCTCCTTCATGCCCGTTACCATAAAATCCCCCGAGGAGATCGAAAAAATGCGCACCGCCGGCCGCCTGGCCGCCGAGGTGCTGCAGATGATCGAACCCCATGTCGAGGCCGGTATCAGCACCGGTGAACTGGACCGGATCTGCCACGACTACATCGTCAATGAACAACAAGCCATACCGGCGCCTCTGAATTACCGCGGTTTTCCCAAATCCATCTGCACGTCGGTGAACCATGTGGTCTGCCACGGAATTCCCGGCGACAAAACGCTGAAAAAAAGTGACATTCTTAATATTGACATTACGGTCATCAAGGACGGCTACCACGGCGATACCAGCAAAATGTTCTGCATCGGGGAGCCCTCCATCCGCGCCAGGCGGCTGGTTGACCTCACCTATGAATGCATGGTTATGGCTATTCGCCTGGTCAAACCCGGATGCTTTCTGGGTGATATCGGTCATGCCATCCAGCGCCATGCCGAAGCCAGTCATTTTTCCGTGGTGCGCGAGTATTGCGGGCATGGCATCGGCCGGGAATTTCATGAGGATCCGCAAGTATTGCATTACGGCGAACCAGGTACCGGGATGCAACTCAAAGCCGGTATGACTTTCACCATTGAACCGATGATCAACGCCGGTAAACGCCAGGTCAAACTGCTGAATGACAACTGGACCGTGGTCACCCGGGATCGCCAGCTTTCCGCCCAGTGGGAACACACGGTCCTGGTCACCGACAATGGCTACGAAGTGCTCACCCTCAGGCCGGGAGAATCCATCTAGCCTCCATGCCCACCACCATTACCGACGAAAACTGGGCAGACCCGAAAGTATTCGATCGAAAGACCATTCTCAAACGCATCGATGCCGGTGAGAATCCGGTCGAACTGCTGAAAGTCGCCCTCGACCAGGGGCATGAATACCTGCGCAAGGCCTTCAACCGGCGCCGGCCGCCACGGGAACTGGTCAGCAAGCTGTGCTGGTTGTCAGACCAGGTGGTAACGCTGCTCTGGCAACTCAAAGTCTCGTCTCCGAATCTCGCACTGGTGGCCGTGGGCGGCTACGGCCGCGGCGACCTTTGCCCCGGTTCCGATATCGACCTTATGGTCCTGTACAAAAAGTCTCTCACGAAAAACGACAAGGCTGAGATTGAATCCTTTCTGACCGCTCTCTGGGATGTCGGCATGGAGGTGGGGCACAGCGTGCGCACCGTCAATGAATGCGTGGACCAGGCGCGCGTGGACATTACCGTGGCCACCAACCTGATGGAATCACGCATGCTCATCGGTGATCAGAATCTTTATGACAGCATGCGCAAGGCCACCGGGCCGGGCAAGATCTGGTCGACACGGAAATTTTTCAAGGCCAAGTTACAGGAACAAACCGCCCGTCACGAAAAATACAACAACATCGAAAACAGCCTGGAACCGAATGTCAAGGAAGGTCCCGGCGGCTTGCGGGACATCCAGATGATAGGCTGGGTAGCCAAGCGCCATTTCGGCGTCGCCCGCCTCTCCGAACTGGTCAGTCATGGCTTTCTGACCGAGGAAGAATACCGCATCCTGGACCAGGGCCGATCATTTTTGTGGAAAGTACGAACCGCCCTGCACCACATTACCGGCCGTCGCGAAGACCGCCTGTTGTTCGAACACCAGCGCCAGCTTGCCCGGAGTTTCGGCTATCGTGGCCAGGGCAATGAGCCGGTGGAAAAATTTATGCGTACTTACTACCGCACGGTAGTGGAACTGTCACGGTTGAACGAGGTGCTGTTGCAGCATTTCCAGGAAGTCATCATCTATTATCGCTGGCTGGAGAAAACCCGGGCCATCAACAAGCGCTTCCAGACCCGCAATAACTTCATAGAAGTTAAAAACAAGACGATCTTCAGCCGCTACCCCTTTGCCTTGCTGGAAATTTTTCTGCTCATCCAGCAAAACCCGAAAATACAGGGAGTAAGGGCCAGCACCATCCGCCTGATCCGGCAAAACCTGGATCGGATCGACGACGATTTTCGCAAGGACCTGCGCAACCGCTCGCTGTTCATGGAAATCATCCGCCAGGAACGCTGGGTCGGCCAGGAACTCAGACGCATGCATCGCTACGGTGTACTGGGGGCCTACCTGCCCATCTTTGCCCGTGTCGAGGGACTCATGCAGTTCGACCTGTTTCACGCCTACACGGTGGATGAACATACCCTGCTGGTGGTACGTTACATGCGGCTGTTCGGTCTGCCGGAATACAAGGAGCGCTTCAGCCAGTGTTACCGTCTGATCCAGGCCATACCCAAACGTGAAATTCTTTACATCGCCGGCCTGTTCCATGATATCGCCAAGGGCCGTGGCGGTGATCACTCCGAACTCGGCGCCATCGATGCGTATCGTTTCTGCCGCCAGCATGCCATGAGTGAATACGACGCCAATCTTGTCGCCTGGCTGGTAAAAAACCATTTACTTATGTCACGCACCGCCCAGCAGATGGATATCGATGATATCAATGTCATCAACCAGTTCGCCCGAACGGTTGGCAATGCGCGGCGACTTGACTACCTGTACCTGCTGACCGTGGCCGATATCAACGGCACCAACCCGGGCCTGTGGAACAGCTGGAAAGACGCGTTATTAATCAACCTGTATGACAAGACCCTGCGGGCATTGCGCCGCGGCCTTGAATCACCGCTCAACAACCAGGAACGGGTGCTGGACATCAAGTCCACGGCGCTCCGCGAACTGGAGGACTGCGACATCAGCTCGGACAGCATTCATTCGGTGTGGCAACATCTCAATGATGAATTTTTCCTGCGCCACAGTCCCGATGAAATCACCTGGTACACGCAGAAAATCAGCCAGTTGAAAAATCATGACGCGCCGATGATCCAGTTACGGGAAAAAACCGAACGTGGCGGCAGCGAGATTTTTATCTACATGAAAAACCGCGACAATATTTTTGCCACCACAACTCGCGTGCTGAGCAAGTTGCGATTGAATATTCTCGATGCGCGCATCATTACATCGGCCAACGATTACACCCACGATTCCTACATCGTACTGGAGAAAAACGGCAAACCGATTTCCGGGACCGATCGCAAAAACGATATCATCCGCGCCCTGGGCAAGGCCCTGAGCAATATTGATAGTTACGTACCCACCCAGGAAAAAATCAATGTCGGCAAACTCCGCTATTTTCCGGTGGAGACACGGGTATGGTTTTCCGAAAACAGGGAGCACAATCACACGGTGATGGAAGTCACCTGCATGGATCATCCGGGTATCCTCAACCGTATCGGCGAAGCCCTGCGCGATTGCAATGCGCGTATCCACGGCGCCAAGGTCGCAACTTTCGGTGAACGCGTGGATGATCTGTTTTTTATTACCGACAGGCAAAACAACATGATTACCGACCAGACCGTGCTCGACTGTATCGAGAAAAACATCACCTCGAAACTCGACCCGGCCCGCGACGTTGCCGAACATGACCTCGCCACCGCGAACCGAGTCTGAACTGCTGGCGCGTGCCGGCGCCCTTTCCGGCCTGACCCTGTCACAGATCGCCGAAACATACCGTGTTACCGTGCCGGACAACCTGCTGACCCGTAAAGGCTGGGTTGGTGAACTGATCGAACGCTGTCTCGGTGCCGATGCCGGGACCCGGCCTGAACCCGATTTCAGGCAGCTCGGTATTGAACTGAAAACCCTGCCCCTGGACCGTGACGGCCGGGTGCGGGAATCGACGTTCGTATGCACCGCCAGCCTCATTAACGGACCCGGTACCCGCTGGGAGAACTCCCTGGTGCGGCGCAAACTGGACACCGTGCTGTGGATACCGGTGGAAGCGGACCGTGAACGGCCGCTGGCCGGGCGCCGGGTCGGCAACCCGTTCCTGTGGCGGCCGAGTCCCGCCCAATGGCGGATACTGGAACAGGACTGGAACAGCATTATGGATCTGGTGCTCACCGGCAGGCTCGGGGAGATCAGCGCGAACCGGGGACGCTATCTGCAAATGCGACCGAAGGCGGCCAGCGGCCGTTCCCTGTGTGAGGCCATCGATGCCGACGGCAACCGGATTCGCACATTACCGCGCGGCTTTTATCTGCGCGCCCGTTTCACCAGTGAACTGTTAAAACAGGCTTATCTTTAAACCCGTGAGTCATATCCTGTTTATGAAACCAACGGCGAACACCCGCGGCACTCATCGCATCTGCATCGCGCCAATGATGGATCGTACCGACCGCCACTTCAGGTACTTCATCCGGTTGATTTCCCGTCATGTTCGCCTGTATACGGAAATGATCACCACCGGCGCCCTCATTCACGGCGACCGTGATCGTATCCTGGCCTTCGATGAGACCGAACACCCGGTGGCGGTGCAACTGGGCGGCTCCGATCCCCGCGAACTCGCCGAGTGCACGCGACTTTGCGCCGATTACGGATACGATGAGGTTAACCTCAACGTCGGTTGCCCCAGCGAACGGGTGCAATCCGGCACCTTCGGCGCCTGCCTGATGAATGATCCGCAACGGGTGGCTGATTGTGTCGCCGCCATGCGCGCAGGGGACGACATTGCCGTGACCGTCAAATGCCGGACCGGTGTCGACGAGCGTGACAGTTATGACGAACTGGTCGAATTCATCGACACTGTACGTGCGACGGGCTGCCGTGACTTCATCATTCATGCGCGCAAAGCCTGGCTGAGCGGACTCAGCCCGAAAGAAAACCGCGAAATACCGCCACTCGATTACGCCATGGTGCACAGCATCAAACGGGACTTTCCTGATTTGAATGTGGTCATCAACGGTGGTTTCACGGACCTGCACCAGATCCGCCGGCAGCTTGAAAACGTCGATGGCGTCATGATCGGGCGCGCCGTTTACGCCGATCCGTACATGCTCGCCGAGGCCGATGCACTGCTGGACGGGAACACCTCAGTACCGATCAGCCGCACTGATGTGCTGCGGGCTCTATTGCCTTATGTTGAACGGGAACTCGCCAGTGGGACGCGCCTGAGCCATATCACGCGGCATATTCTCGGCCTCTTCCAGCACCAGCCGGGGGCGCGTAGATTCCGGCGCTGGATTTCAGAAAATGCCTACAAGCCCACGGCGGGGGTTGAAGTGCTGGTGAAAGCTATTCAGATCTCAGACATCAGATCCCAGACATCAGACAGCAGACATCAGATATCAGACATCTGAGATCCGGGATCTGAAATCTGAAATCTGAAATCTGAAATCTGATGCCGACCTTCAGTAAAAAGTGAATCCAGCAGCTCGTCGATTTGCTGTTGCATGGCCTGCGGGGATACCATGTAAGCATTCAGCAAGCGTGTCAGATTCGCACACAGCGTGCACAGTTCACTGTCGTCTTCAAGCATTTCCGGACGATCCGCAAGGATCTCCGTGAGGATACAAATCACGGCCGGCGTGGTCTGCAGATGCCCGGCAATGCGTCCCAGTTGTACCGGGCCGAAACCGGAACCACGCTCAATCTTGGACAGGTTGCCACGGTTTATCCCGGTCATTTTTTCCAGGTCGCGGATTCCCAGGCCTCTGGCAGAGCGCAAATGGCGGATAATTTTCCCTGTGATTATTTTCCTCGGCATCATGATAATTCCGTATTCTCAAGCAACTAAAGGTTAAACCGTTGACCTTTCTATCGTCCCCTGGCCTGAAAAGCTTGAAGAAAACCGGCCACTCGCAGAATTATTGTCGCTGCTGCGAGTCACATACCACTGCTGGCCACGTCTTTCCGGATATGGGAAGATGCGCCTCGTTTCAAGTCATTCATCCAACTTCTTGAGGGTTCCACATGAAAATCTCTAAAGCTTCAGTCGCAGCTCTGGGCGCGTTGCTTTGCTCACAGGTCGCACTGGCCGAGACAAAACTCGACACGGACAAGCAGAAATTCAGTTACACAGTAGGTATCCAGATCGGCAATAACCTGAAAAACGGTGGCGATGTCGATATTGATGCTCTTACACAGGCCATTCGTGATGTCTATGCCGGCGAAGAGTATCGTCTGAGCATCGAGGAAATGCAGGCCGTCATGCAACGTTATCAGGATCAGGAAGTGGAAAAACGCATGGCCGCGGCCCAGGATAACCGCAACAAGGAAAAAGAATTTTTATCGGCAAACAGCAAAAAGGACGGTATCCAGCAAACTGACTCAGGCCTGCAATACAAGGTCATCAAGGCCGGCAACGGCAAGAAACCCGGACCAGGCGCCGAAGTGGAAGTGCACTACCGCGGCACACTGATCGACGGCACGGAATTTGACAGCTCCTACAAGCGTGGCGAATCGATCACCCTGGGGCTGGATAATGTCATCAAGGGTTGGCAGGAAGCATTGGCGATGATGCCTGTGGGCTCCAAGTGGCAGATCTACGTACCTTCGGAACTGGCCTACGGCGAGCGCGGCGCAGGCAACGCCATCGGTCCGAATGAAACACTGATATTCGATATCGAACTGTTGTCAATCAAGTAATGCTACTGATTGATTTAACGGTTTTTTTACCAGTAACTTAAAGTAGTTTCTATATCTACCAGAATCAGATTTCAGTCTGCAGATGACAGTGAACAGTGAACAGTGAACAGTGAACAGTGAACAGTGAACAGTGAACAAATGATTATAGTCCGTTATCTGTAGTCCGTTATCTGTTATCTGTAGTCTGTAGTCTGATGTCAGTTCCGTTTCAGCACCAGCAACGTAGTGTCATCCTTGAGACTGTTGCCCTGGTAACTCTGCAAAATATCGACAATATGTTCGCATATTTCCTCGACCGGCTTGCCGATATAGGTTCTGAGTAAATCGATAAAATTGTCTTCGCCGAGAAATTCCCCTTCCGGTGAACGCGCATCGGTAACGCCATCCGTGTACAGGACCAGGTAATCACCCGGATTGAGCCGTTCGTGGGCCTCGGTAAATTCCGCTTCCTCCAGCATGCCGACAATGGTGCCGGTGGTGTCGCCAAAGCGCGTGACCTTGTCGTCACAGCAAATCTTGAACGGCCGTGGATGACCGGCATTGGCGTAGGTGATCTCGCCGCTGTCGATACTGTAACTGGCAATGAACATGGTAACGAACAGCGAGGGCATGTTGGTTTCTATCAGCAGGCGGTTGGCCTCGCCCAGGATCTCCGCCGGTGTTTTTCCGGAGCGGGCCTGGTTGCGAACGATGGTTCGCGTCACGGCCATCAGCAGCGCCGACGCCATACCCTTGCCCGAGACATCGGCAATAATCAGAAACAGGCGATTTTCATCGAGCATGAAGTAATCGAAAAAATCGCCGGCGACATGACGGGCGGGGCGGTACACGCCGCACAGTTCCAGTTCGTCACGGTCCAGGAATGCCGGTGAACCGGCGGGCATCAGCGACACCTGAACCTGGTGGGCGAATTTCATTTCACTTTCCCAGGATTCCCGCGCGGCCACCTCGCGGGTCAGGGCGTAGACGTGGCGGCGTAACCGGGCAACCATGCTGTTGAAACCGCGGGCCAGATCGCCGATCTCGTCGCTGGAATTGATGCCTTCGATTTCCAGATTCAGATCCCCGCGGGCCAGTTCGTTGACACCCCGGCTGAGGCGGGTCAGCGGGCGCGTCAGGCTGGTGCCGATAATGAGCACGCAGACAATCACCAACGCTATCATCACCGTAATGCCGATGGCGGCGACCTTGAACTGCGAATTGAGAAAACCCAGGATCTCGCGCTCCGGGACGGCCATGGCGAAACCCCAGCCAGTGATCGCAACCGGCGCATAAAACACCCAGTGCAATTCTTCCGACTGTAATACTGCGGGTTCACGCACCTTGATCACCCCGGTCTCGCCACTGGTGAGTTCATTCGCCAGTTTCTGCAGCGCCGGGTTATCAGTCTGCCCGGCCGTTGCCGCCACACTGCCGCGCCAGATCATGTCGGGATTCGGGTGCGAGATAAACTGTCCATGGGCGTTTACGATGACAAAATCGTGACCCCTGTCATTACCAAAATCGATCAGTTCATCCAGATTACCCAGGGGTATATCCACCATTGTCATCCCGGCATAAAGACCATCGCGGTATATCGGCACCGCGTAGGTATTAACGAGCCGGTCACCGGCATCCCCGTTCCTGTAAGGTCCACTCCAGCGCGCCTGACCCGTGTCACGAGCCTGGCGATACCAGGTACGCTCCATGACCGCGTTATTCGCTCCGGCCATGTCGCCGCGAACGCTACCTTCATTACTGCGATACACGGTGGGCATAATCACGGCTTGTTGCGATTCGCTACGGGTACCTTCAAGAACGATGGCGGCGCCGCTGATCAGCGGGTCCTGTTCCAGGTCGGCCTCAAGCAGTTGGTACAAGATCCCTGTATCCGCTGTATCCAGGATTTCCAGTACACCGGCCGTGCCCTGCGCCACCTGCGCGACGCGGGCAAAGCGGTCATTGAGCCGCGCGGCAAAATAACGGGCCTGTTCGATAACCTGCTGTTGTGTGCGCGCCATGGCGTAGTTATTGATACGGTCGAAGGTAAACCACATCACCACGCTGGCGATGAGCAACAGGGGAAGCACAATGGCCAGGATCAGTTTCCAGCGGATGGACAGGCGCATACGCGGATCAGTCAAATTAAGGACGGATGGATCATCCTGCGGGGCCGTTTCCAGGCCGGTACATCACCCGCCAGATGCGACCCTGCACCGAGTCGGTTATGTAAAGCGAGCCGTCCGGCCCCTCGGCCAGACCGGTAGGCCGGAAATTGGCGTCCTGTGGTGATTGCAGATTTTCCGTGCCGGCGAAGTTATCGGCAAACACACGCCATTCGCCGCTGACGCCATCCTTGTCAAAGGGCACAAACACCACCTGGTAACCGACCTGCTGAAAAGGTCCGCGATTGTAGGAGCCGTGAAAGGCGATAAAGGCCCCGCCCCGATATTCCGGCGGGAACTGATCACCGTTGTAGAATATGAGATCATTCGGGCCGTAGTGCCCCGGAAAAGCAATCACCGGTTCCGGATAATCTTCGCAACCATCGGTGGCCTGACCGTCACCGCCATACTCCGGCGCCAGCACGCGCCGTTGTTGCACCTGGTCGTAATAACAATACGGCCAGCCGTAGGCACCGCCCTCGCGCACTTCGATGAACTCCTCGGCCGGCAGTTTTGAACTGTCGGTGGCGCTGAAATGCTCCGGCCACAGTTCATAGAGCTGGTCGCGCCCGTGCTGGGTCACGTAGAGCCGGTCATTATTGAAATTCCAGTCAATGGCGTAGGCATTGCGAATACCACTGGCGTAGAGTTTGCCGTCTTTGCTGAAAGTCTGAGCGGGCAGATCATCACTGAATTTCCAGATCCCGGCATGGCGCTGTAATTCGGGACAGGGCTTGATGCCGGGACTGCCGGCCACCAGATCCTGCACCTGGCAGGCGTTACTTTCCGCGCCGATGTTGATGAACAGCCCACCGCGATTATCGAGGGTGAATGGTTTGCCGGAATGACGAGACTGCCCGGGAAATCCGGTTATGAGCACCTCGGGCGGGAGTTCAGGCAACAGTTGCCCCGGGCGCAGCCGGTAACGATAGACGGCATCATCGGCAGCGAAATACAAACGATCATCCCGTATCTGGATACCCATGCCGGGTTCCTCGCTGATGCGCTCGTAGCGGTCCATACGGCCGTCACTGTTCTCGTCACGCATGGCGATGATGCCTCCCAGCTTCAATCGCTGGTGGCGCATGCTGACATAGAGATCGCCGTTGGTGTTCACTGCCAGGTGGCGGATCACGCCGAGATTATCCGCCACGACACCGGCGCAGAATCCGTCCGGGAGCGTCAGACCGCCGTTGTCCGCATCACAAAGGAAACCGCTTGCCGTCTTTTCAGCATCGTCATTACCGGTCTGATCGCTGTCAGCGCAGGCTCCCGCCATCAACAGCGCAGCACCGAGAATAAATAATTCCCGGCATCGCAGGGGACGGTATGCAACCTGTTTCCTGTCTGCTGATGGCAATGCGATCACTCCTTTAGGTTTTCGACAAGGGTCTGATTCCGGGCTTTGAGTCAAAATAGCATCTATCCACGACCACGACAAAGGCGCCCTGGCCGCGTCAAAACGCTTCCGCGCGCGGCGCCGGGCCTGACAAGGTACAACTATTGCTTGCCCAACAGGGACTGTCACCCGGGATCGGATCCGATATACTATAAAATATGTATGCTGCGTTTATGGAACGCCCGAACCGATGGGTTGTCCGAACACCATAGAATCCCTTGCCAATCCAAAGGTTCCTTGACCCTGGAAGCATTCTGTACCGATAATCGATTGAACGTATGAAAACCAGACTCCTTGCTCTCCTGATTCTGCTGCCACTGCTGGCGCCGGTATCCGCGGAAATCCCGTTCGTCCGTGAATCAGAACTTGCCCCGGGTGATTTACAGCACCGTTCCACCCGGATCATCACTCACATCATCGATACCTATCATTACAAGAAGCGACCGCTGGATGACGCCCTGTCCGCGGATATCCTGGAAACCTACCTGGAAAACCTGGACGCGAACCGCAGTTTTTTCCTGCAACCGGATATCGATGACTTCCGTGCCCGCTACAGGCATACACTGGATGACAGCCTGAAGCAGGTCGATCTCAGTCCTGCCTACGAGATATTCAAGGTCTTCCGCAAACGCGTGCGTGAGCGCATCGACTACACCACCCAGTTGCTGGACCGGGAGTACGATTTCACTATCGACGAGGACTACCTCTTTGATCGCCGTGATTCCGACTGGGCGGCTAACACGGCGGCCATGAACGAGCTCTGGCGCAAGCGGGTCAAAAATGACATTCTCAACCTGAAGCTGGCTGAAAAGGAAACCGGAGATATACGCGAGACGCTGCAAAAGCGTTACAAGCGCGTCATGAACAGTACCTTCCAGCTGAAGAACAGCGATGTGTTCCAGTCTTTCATTAATGCATACACCACCTCTATCGAGCCGCACACGGCCTATTTTTCGCCGCGCACATCGGAGAATTTCGATATCAGCATGCGCCTGTCGCTGGAAGGCATCGGCGCGGTATTGCGCAGTGACAGCGATTACACCCAGGTCCAGCGCATCATCCCCGGCGGTCCCGCCGATCTGAGTGGTCAACTCAAGGCCGAAGACCGCATCATCGGCGTCGGCCAGGACAAGGACGGCCAGATAATCGACGTGGTAGGCTGGCGGCTGGATGACGTGGTCGACCTCATCCGGGGACCCAAGGGCACGGTATTACGGCTTGAGGTCCTGGCGGCCGGTGTCGGCCCCACGGGGCCCGGCAAAATCATCACCCTCACCCGGGACCAGATCAAACTCGAAGAGCAGTCTGCCCAGTCCAGCATCATCGAGGTCCCCGACAGCACCATCAAGGTGGGCGTCATCGACCTGCCGACCTTTTATGTCGATTTTGCCGCCCTGGCCCGAGGTGACGATGACTATCGCAGCACCACCCGTGATGTGAAAAAACTGCTTACTGACCTTATGAAGGAAGATGTTCAGGGAATTGTCATTGATCTGCGCGGTAACGGCGGCGGCTCACTGGCCGAGGCCCTGGACCTGACCGGCCTGTTTATCGAACAGGGACCCGTGGTACAGACCCGCGACGCCTCCGGACGCGTGGAAGTCAACCGCGACCCGGATCCCAGTATTCACTACACGGGGCCTCTGGCTGTGCTGGTGGACCGCAACAGCGCCTCGGCATCGGAGATTTTCGCCGGCGCCATACAGGATTACAAACGCGGCATCATTATCGGTGAACCCACCTTCGGCAAGGGTACGGTGCAGAACATCGTAGACCTGAATCGCTTTACCAATCATTCCGAGCGCGACCACGGCAAACTGAAAACCACTATCGCGCAGTTTTATCGCATCAGTGGCGGCAGTAACCAGCACAAGGGCGTCATACCCGATATTATTATGCCGACGGCCACTCACTCCGATGATCAGGGTGAACGTTCCTATGCCAATGCGCTGCCCTGGGACAAGGTGGAGCCGGCCCGTTTCATCCCGGCCAGTGCACCTGTGGATACTTTCGAGAAAGTCCGTTCGCGTCACGAGAAGCGGGTTGAAAACGATGAGTTGTTCAAGCTGCTACTGGAAGAACTGGCGCTGATCCGCGAAGCCAATGAACGCAAATCCGTTTCCCTGCGGGAAAGCACACGCAAGGAAGAACGCGACAACCTGATGCAAGCGAAAAACAAACTGGAGAACGCCATGCGGGTTGCCCAGGGACTGCCGCCCGTCGAGATGGACGACGCCAGTATCGAAGAAGAGGCAGTAAGCGATGAAGAATCAGCGGAAGACGATGAAATGAGCGACATCATCCTCATGGAAACCACCAAGATCCTCAATGACCTCATCATTCCGCAGGAACAGATTGAAGAAAACCTGAAGACTGTGAAAAAGATTGACGTTAATTTCGATTCCAGTCTCTGAGGCATTCATCCGGCATCAGTCACCAGACATAAACTGTCGCTCCGGACATCCTGTCCTCCCGCGACACTAATACATCGTGTATGTCGTCCCTGAACGGGGTTATAAGGTCCGTTGGCAATCAACACCTCTCGCCGCGTTACCGGAGAGCCTGTATGATACACAGCTATGTTTGATCGATACTGACAACAATAAATCAAGAAGGAATTCATCATTAGCAAGATACCCGCAACCCTGATTGAAGGCGACGGCATAGGACCGGAGATTCTGGATGCCACGATTTCCGTCCTCGATGCGCTCGACGCACCGTTTGAATGGCAGCGTTTCAAGGCCGGCCTCACGGCCATGGAGGAAAACGGTGATCCGCTGCCTGCCGCCATGCTCGAGAACATACACAGCACGAAGCTGGCGTTGAAAGCACCGCTTACAACACCGGTAGGCAAGGGTTTTCGATCCGCCAACGTGCGTCTGCGCGAGGAATTCAAACTCTACGCCAACGTACGCCCTGCCATGACCTATTACGAAGGCGGCCGTTACAGTGACATCGATCTGGTGATGATCCGTGAGAACACCGAAGGTCTGTACGTGGGCGTGGAACATTTCATTCCCATCGACGACGATCCCCATGCCGTCGCCGAAGCCTCCGGCATTATCACCCGCAGCGGTTGCCGCCGTATTGCCGAGTTTACCTTTGATTACTGTGTAAAAAACGGACGTAAAAAAGTCACCATCGTCCACAAGGCGAACATACTCAAGGCCCTAACCGGCCTGTTCCTGGAAACCGCGCTCGATGTCGGCAAAGCCTACGAGGACAAACTGGAAATCGAGGAACGCATCGTAGACAACACCGCCATGCAACTGGTGATCAACCCGTCACAGTTCGATGTGCTGCTGACCACCAACATGTTCGGCGATATCCTTTCCGATGAAATCGCCGGTCTGGTCGGTGGCCTTGGACTGGCGCCGGGCGGCAACATCGGCAAGCACGCGGCCATCTTCGAGGCCGTGCACGGCTCGGCCCCGGATATCGCCGGCAAGGGTATAGCCAACCCCACCGCGCTGCTGCTCGCCGCGGCCATGATGCTCGAACACGTCGGTCACCAGGACAAGGCAAAAATCCTGCGCAAGACAATCCATAGCGTAATGAACGAAGACCGGGTCCTGACCGGCGATCTCGGCGGCAAGGCGACTACTGAGGAATATACCGGGGCGTTGATTAAAAGGATAACGGCGTGAATGGTGATAAAAACAGGTGTCTGACTTCAGTCTGACACCGTACATATGGTGGCTAGTGATTAGTGAATAGTGAATGGTGAATAGCGACTGTAGAGTGGTATTAAGTCACCAATCACCAATCACCATTCACTGTGCTCCCACCTTACCCAGTTCCGCCAGATCCTCTGCATCCAGGCTGATATCGAGCGCCGTCAGGCTGTTGGCGATGCTTTCCGGTTTACTGGCGCCGGGAATGGGCAGGATGTTGTCGGCCTGTTGCAGTAACCACGCCAGCGCAATGGCGTAGTTACTGGCGCCATGTTTGGCGGCGACGCGTTCAATTAGCCTGTTATCCATAAAGTTGGCATGATTGTAATGACCGCCCACCGGACTGTGGGCAATGTAGGTAATGCGATTTTCCCGGCAAAACTCCACCAGTCCCTTGTCGATGTCTTCCCGGTGGAACAGGTTGCAACGGTTTTGCACTGAAACGATGGGCGCGGCAGACTCCACCAGGCGCCGGATCTGTTTGCGCGTGACATTGGAAACGCCAAGGTAGCGAATCATGCCTTCCTGTTGCATACGCATGAGTTCACCCACGGATTCAAGAATATCGATCTCGGGGTCCGGGGCATGCAGTTGATAAAGAAAAATGCAATGCGTGTTGAGATTCTTCATGCTGTTCTCGCAACTCATGCGTAACCAGGACGGGCTGCCGTCCACCGTCCATGAATCCCCGTGCATGCGCAGACCGCCCTTGGTCGCTACCGGCACTTCAAGATGATGCAACTGCTTCAGGGCCTTGAATATCAGGCTCTCGTTATGCCCGAGCTCGAGTTCATTCTGGCAGTAGACATTGGCGGTATCGATAAAATCACCACCGCCGTCAAGGAATGTACGCAAGGTTTCCAGCGCCGTGGCTTCCGGTGGCCGCCCGGCAAGGGACATCGGCATGGCGCCGAGGCCAATCGCGCAAACCTCGATGCCGCTATTACCAAGCTGACGTACGGGCAGGGTCATGATCGTCTTCCCGGATAGTCATCGGTTTTGACCGTTACGGCTTTATCCAGCCCTTTGGCAACGAGCCGTTCATAAATATGGCGCTCTGCGGACGCGCGATCACCGGTCTCTACGCGGACAATATCCAGTGTCGGATACATAGCGATTAATTGCATGGCGGATAATGTTTCATACGTATTGGGGTTGACAAAAATCGAATGGATTTGTTCGACAGAAAACGGGGTGCTGAACACCGGATAATTAAACACCACGCCGGGTTCGGCAAACTGCATCATGGCGGCATCGCCCGCCGCGCACGCTGCATTGAACACGCGCGTGTCGAACACCAGCACGCCGGCATCATCCAGGTTCTCCCAGAGGCGTGCACAGGTTATCGCATCAGACAGATCCTGTGAAACAAAATACACAGCAAGCTGTTGTTCAAGCCGGGCATGGGGATTGCTGTCTTCGAAAAGTCCGAGTGAATCCCCGCGCAATCCCGCAGCAAGGCCACTGCTCATACCGCGAAACAACACCCCGCCTTCGGCATAGCCTAAACCCGTGAAGGCATAGTCTGCCGCTATCAGTCGCCGGATTGTCTCCGACCACCTGCCCTGCCCGACACAGGCTTGTGGAGATGCCGTTCGCGTATTGGACGCATAGGCGGTCATGGCCGGAAAGTGCTTGTTGTTGCGGATCTCGTTACTCATATTGCAGTCTACAGTCAACAGACTACAGACTACAGACTACAGACTACAGACTACAGATTACAGTCTACAGACTACAATTATCTGTTCACTGTTCACTGTTCACTGTCGTCTGTCGTCTGTCGTCTGTCATCTGTCATCTGTAAATAGTCACCGGCTCAATAACATCAGCAGGTTCAAAACCGAACACACTGGCGAAGAAATACAGCTCCGCTTCCAGCGCGCGTTTGATGTTATTTGCCTGGCGAAAGCCGTGCTGCTCGCCTTCGAAGGCGAGATAGGCCACGGGCAGACCTTTTTTACGTAATGCTTCCACCATCATTTCCGACTGGTTCGGCAGCACGATCCTGTCCTCAAGCCCCTGCAAAAAAATCACCGGGCAGGATAACCTGTCCACGGCATGTATCGGTGAACGTTCATGGTACAGATCCGCGCGTTCCGGCCAGGGGCCGATGAGCCCGTCCAGGTAACGGGATTCAAACTTGTGCGTCTCGCGTGTCAGGGCTTCCAGATCACTGACACCGTAGCGGCTGGCACCGGCCTTGAACACGTCACGGAAGGTCAATGCCGCCAGCGTGGTAAAACCACCGGCGCTGGCTCCGCGGATGGCCAGGCGATTACGATCCACGCGACCCTGGTCGGCCAGGTACAACGCGGCATTGACACAATCGTCCACATCGACGATGCCCCAGTTACCGTTCAGCCGCTGTCGATAAGCGCGGCCGAAACCGCTGCTGCCGCCATAGTTCACATCGAGCATGGCAATACCGCGGCTGGTGAAAAACTGGAACAACAGTTTCAGACTGTTGTGCGCCATGCCGGTCGGACCGCCGTGACTGCACACCAGCAGTGGCGGCAGTTCCCCCTCCGGGGCCTTGAAGCGCGGGTTTTTCGGTGGATAGTAAAACGCGTAGGCGGTGAGATTACTCTGCGTCGGGAATTCAATGAATTCACCCGCGGAAATATAATCATCCTCAATGGAAATCTCGCTGCACCGCTTCAGCACCGTCGTTGAACCGCTGTCCAGATCCAGCCGGACGATCTCGGGGAAGCGGTCCGGTGCGCCACCGATAAACACGACCTTTTCGGCATCGGCCTGGACGGATTCGATGTCCGTGTACGGCAGTTTTATGGATTTCAACCGTGTGCTATCGGCATGAAGAATACCGAGATAGCTGTGGCCACGTTCCGTCCAGGTACAGACGATCTCGTTCTCGTTGCGAAATGCATAGGTGGATTCGCGGAACGACCACTGCGCAATACCGAACTCAGCCTCTTTCGCCAACAGGCATTCCACCTTGTCGTCCTGCACCCGGTACAGGTTCCACCAGCCGCTGCGATCGGAAACAAAATGCAAAATACCGGAGGGTGAATAACGCGGTAGTAACACCGAGACTTCCGCGCCGCCGGCCACGCGCCGGGCATCCTGCAAGCGGCCTCCGGCATCAATGTCGGCACACCACAATTCAGTCACATCCCAGGACATGTTCGGGTGCTGCCAGCTCAACCAGCACAACTGGCTGCCGTCCGGGCTGAGCCGCGGGTTGGAGTAAAAATCCGCGCCTTCAACGAGAATCTCGATAGCAGTATTATCCGCATCGATACTGATCGCCGCCACGCAGTTTTTCGGCTCTTCGAAATCCGGGTGATGGTGTTCCATCACCGCAATCAAACGCGCACGGGCTTCATCGAGCACGAAATCGGCGAAGCGGTAATCCTCACCCTGCGGCGTCAATGCGCGCGGCCTGCCACCGTCATCGATGCGATACAACCGCTGGTCGCTGAAGTTGGTCGTATAGAGAACATTGCCGTCCAGCAAATATGACCCGCCGCCGTATTCATGCACGCGGGTGCGGGCATTGATGTTTTCGGGCACGAGGTCCGCCACCTTGCCGTCCTTATCATGCCGCACCACCACGTAGCGGCCTTTTTCTTCGGGGCGCATTTCAATCCAGGCAATAGAACCGTTATCGACCTGGACTTCGCCGAGGCCAATAGTACCGCCGGCGATCAGATCGGTGGTAACCGGTGATTCCCAGGCGCCGAAGGGGCGTATTTCTTTGTTTGACATTGGAAAATCTTTGCTTTTACATGGACGGATTCCATCGCAATGTAACATGTCTGCAAAGAGGCGCAAATGACCACAGGATTTCTCTACGACCCGCAATTTCTCAAGCATGACACCGGCCCGGGACATCCCGAATGCAGTGACCGGCTGACAGTCAGCATGGATCACCTGCAAAAGCTATCGTGGTACTCAGGCCTGCAGCAACTGCATCCGCGCCCTGCCGATCTCGACTGGATACGCCTGTTGCACGGCGATGATTACATCCGCCGCGCCGAAAGCACTTGCAAGAGCGGCAGCGCTTTCCTCGACTGCATGGATGTCATGGTCAGCCGCGATTCCTATGATGTTGCCCTGCTGGCGGCCGGCGGCATGCTGGAACTTGCCGATCAACTCATGGCCGGAACGATCGACAACGGCTTTGCCCTCATCCGCCCACCCGGCCATCATGCCGAACACGGCATGGCGCTGGGTTTTTGTTTATTCAACAACGTGGCGATCACCGCGCGCTACCTGCAGAAACAACATGGCCTCGACAAGATCCTGATCCTCGACTGGGACGTGCACCATGGCAACGGCACCCAGCATTTGTTTGAGGAAGATCCCGGCGTACTCTACATCAGCATACACCAGTATCCTTATTATCCCGGCACCGGCGCCTACAACGAAACCGGCATCGGCCGCGGTAAAAGTACGACCCTGAACTGTCCCATGGCCGCCGGTGCGGACGACAAGGATTACGAAAAAGCCTTCATGGAAACCATATTGCCGAAGATCGATGCATTCAAGCCGGATGCAATCATCATCTCGGCCGGATTCGATGCGCACAGATTGGACCCGATGGCGCAAATCAATCTGAGCACGGAGTTCTTCGCCTGGATGACCACGCGGATAATGGAAAAGGCCGATGATTACTGCCACGGCCGTATACTTTCAGCACTGGAAGGCGGCTACAACCTGCAGGCACTGCCGCTGTGCATCGGAGAACATCTTTCGGTGCTGTCCGGCAACCATATCAAGACGGGTTATACGTAAGGAATGCGGGCTATCAAGCCCCGGATTTATTGCGGCCAGCGCCTGCAGACTTGTCCGCAGACAATTGTTGCAAGCGTTCGGCCAGCCACACTTTTATAATGGATTGACGAGTCACGCCCAGCCTGCTGGCTTCATTATCCAGGGAATTAAGCATCCAGACAGGGATATCAACATTGACCCGTTTCTGTTCCCGCGACACTCTCCTGGCTTTGGACAAATCCAGGTCAGCAAGGATGTCCTTTCCTTCATCGAATTTTTTATCGAATGTTTTAGCTTTCATAAATTGCTACTTCTGGTTTTTTGCTTCTCGGATCCGTTGATAATTTTCCGCCGGGGAACACAATATTGCCACTTCCATTCCCCGGCGGCATTCCGGTAAATTCTTTGGAAAACCTTTCGTACTGGTAACCTTTTTCGCACCTGCAAGAGTCAGAGTCTCCCGGAACGGAGTCAGAGTCCACAACCTCCCTGGCAATTGTTTTATGGTCGTGTGTCAGGGAACGGGATGATTCCAGCCAGTAATCCCGGTCCATTTCAATTTCCACTATATCGGGAATATGTGGAAAAATATTACGTATAGCATTGACTACCTGCCGAAACTGCCAATCCGTTAACCGGCTGGATCGGCCGGCTCTTTCAAGGTAACGAGTTATGTCTTCCGGACCGATCCGATCCAGTGGCGTCTCGTGATGGGTTTTTAGAAAACGCTCGGCACGGAGCACATACCAACGGATAGCGCCGGGTTTAATATCCTGATTTAAAAGTGATTTTATATAAGTATCCCGGAATCCTTCGGGCAGACGCTGATCGATTTGACGGGATTCATCCATGTGCTAACCTCCTTGTAAACTATCCATTTCACTCTATAGGGAAGTTGCAATGATGTTACAGGAATTGACTCGATTCAACCCCGGAATATTTTCCACCATATCTGTGCTATGTGGATACAACATAGCACCCGTGATAGGTGGATTCCACATATTCAACTGTTAGGCACATTATTAAATGGCAACGCAATCAATTAACGTAAATATAAACCTTAATGGCCTGCGTGGAGAACTTCAAAGATCGCTACAGAAAGTCATTTGTCTTGTTGCTACTGGTCTTGAAGCGAAATCAGATATCGAGCCAAATGAAATTACATTGCCAGCTAATATAAAATCTACTTTTAGTGGGTTAGCACTAAACAAGCAAGAATTTCATGCCCAATATACAGAATGGGTTTTATCAAACGGCTTCAGGGACGCAATAGAAAGTGTTGGTTACTTTTTGGAATCTGCTCATAGAGTACTATCAATTTGGGAATTAATAGAAAAGCAAAATTCTGGTACAAGAATAACTGGCGATGATTGGAATAGAATATTTCGGGATGTAGGGAACAAGTTTCATAGACTAGGGCTACCTGACAAATTGGAGTATATATCTAATTATCATGGCATAGACGTAAAAAAATCATTCAAAGAGCAGATATTAACCATTAATGTCGCACGTAATTGCTTTGTGCATAGAAATGGGGTTGTAAGTGATAGAGATTTAAATGAAGACAATGTATTGAAAATCAAATGGTCGAGATTACACACATTCCTTCAAAACGAGGATGGGGAGCAAGATCTAATACCTGGCATACTGGTAGAAAAAGAAAGTACTGTATGTGTACGTTTTGATGAAAACGAAAAAGTCTTTTCTTTAAATGAATCATTATCTTTCACAGTTGATGAAATGTCAGAAATATTGTGGTGCTTATTCTTGTTTGGGAATGAATTGGTTACGAATATCAGTAAGTATGGTGAAGGGAAAGGGTTTGTGCAGCCCTCAGGGTCAGGTAGTGCCTAACAAGGCGCTCGTTCGGACGCAAATTACGCTGCGCTTCATTTGCGCCGCTCAGCTTAAACGTTAAGGGATATAAAAAAGGAATATGGGAGATGAAAGTAAACCTGAGAAGAATAAATGGTCCATGGAATGGCGGCTTCACTCTAGATAAACATACATTGCGTAGTGTCTATACTGGTGATAATGAGTATGGGCATCCTATATTTGATACAACAAGAACGGAAATTGGAGAGTGTCTATATCAGCTTAAGTACAAGCATGATTACAGCCAAGTGCCAGTTATTGCTAATGAATTGTCGGCAGCAGCATCCTCAGCGTTTGGCTTTATTTCGTTTGTGTCACCAATTCCACCATCGCAACATCGAGCAAGGCAACCAGTCGTTGAGATCGCTAGGCAAGTTGCAGCGAATTTGGAGATACCTTGTATCGAGAATATGCTTCTGAAAAAGGCCCATACTGAACAAATGAAGAACATCGGAAGCAGAGAGGATAAAGTCAAGGCGCTTTGCGATAAGCTGTATTTTGATGATGTTCTGGCTGACGGTCCGTATGACGCGTTAATAATTGATGATTTGTATGACACAGGCGCCACAGTAGAGGCCGCTACCACTGTGCTTAGAGGCTATCCTAAAATCAGAAACATATATATTGCCACCATTACGAGAAAGCACTGATGACAAAAGTATTTATCTCCGGCTCTATGCGAATAAAGCATCTAGATAAGAATGTTCTAGAACGCATAAATAACATTATAGACAATCACTATAAGGTGATTGTTGGTGATGCGGATGGTGTGGATTCCTCAGTTCAAGAATACCTAAAACAAAAAGGCGTAAAATCTGTCCTCGTCTACTGTACTGGTAATCAACCTAGAAATAACGTAGGGAAGTGGGAGACTAAATGCATTTCTACAATGAGCAAACCAGGAACAAGGGCATATTTTACGGCAAAAGACCTGGAGATGGCCTCAGATTGCGATTATGGACTAATGGTGTGGGATTCAAAAAGTACCGGGACATTGAGTAATGCGCTTGAGCTTTTGAACAGACATAAAAAGTCTCTAGTATATGTAAATAAAGCAAAAGAGTTTTTAAGTATCTCTGATGTCGGAGACCTGAAAAAGTTGCTTGAATATATGTCGCCTTCATCGCTAAATAAAGCCGAAGATAAATTACATATCACAAAGAAGATTGAGGCGCTCAGTAATCAACAAACTCAACTATTCGCTTAACAAAAGGGTCAACAGGATGCTCCTATCGTCGCACCTGTTACCCAAATGTAGAGAAAAGAAGAAGTCAGAGGAATAATCATGCTGATATGCGATAAATGTGGTGCTGGAATAAATGAGGGGTCAAAGTTTTGCCCACAATGCGGCGATCCTGTCACTGATGCCGATCGAGTAACTGTGCCTGTCGCAGAATCGCAAGTAGCAAATGTCGAAATATCATTTGGTGAAAGCTCGTCCGCAAACTTCACCAAGGCAGTTGAAATTTGCAAGAACATCCCGTCTTACTCAGTCACGGGAGAAGGGAAGCAAGCCCAACACAAACTTTCACTACCAATTACAGAGGTCGATTTAATTGTTAATCTATTTGAATTAGTTGGCAGTTGGAAATCATCACAAATGCTCATAAATGGGCATACCGCCACTAAGAAGGATTTAACTTATTATGGTGTTGGTTGTTACAGAAATAGGCAAAAAGCATATAAGCCAGAACAGTTTTGCTTTGGTGAAAAAGAGTATGAAGCCAATATTTGGGGTTGTAAAAGACTAAATATGCCTATCAATGAATGGGGTGGTGGTTGGCTTGATTATGGTGAATTTGATAAATCAGGCGTATGGCACTTCGATAAAAATAGAATTAAGCATGAATTAGAACTCACATTAAAAGAAAATGAACTATGTCCGGTTCTGGATAGAAAGCTAGGGTAATCCCCCCGGAATTTAGT
>DGNS01000010.1:0-57592 GCA_002389045.1 Thiotrichaceae bacterium UBA4486
AGGCGCAGGCGGGAATCCAGTCCATTAAATAATCTCATCATACAAATCCCTCCATTCCGGGTTCATACCCTCTATGAGATTGAGTTTCCATACACGATTCCATTTTTTCAGACATTTTTCCCTGTGGATGGCGGATTCCATTGATTCATGCAGTTCATAATAGACCAACCTGCGTACTGCGTATGTATAGCTGAAACCATGAACCAACTTGTTTTTATGTTCGTAGATTCGCTTCACGAGATCGCTGGTAACACCAATATAAATTGTACCGTTACGCTTACTGGAGAGGATATAAACGGCGGGCTGTTTGCGGGAATTCATGATCACGGTCCATGTGACAGAGTGAGTGTTCAGTGAGTATTAATTATACTGGATTCCCGCCTGCGCGGGAATGACGTGACAGAACCGGATTCCGGCTGTGCGGGATTGATACGGCATAAACGGACTCCGGCTGTGCGGGATTGACGCGACAGAACCGGATTCCGACTTGCGGGAATGACGCGACTGAACCGGACTCGGCCTGCATGGGAATGATGCGGCTGAACCGAACTCGACATGCGCGGGAATGACGTGGCTGAACCGGACTCGGCCTGCATGGGAATGACGTGGCTGAACCGGACTCGGCCTGCATGGGAATGATGCGACTGAACCATACTCCGACTTGCGGGAATGACGTGGCTGAACCGGACTCGGTCTGCGCGGGATTGACACGGCAAACATTAACGGTATCAGTCTCGTTATACGGTGTCAGGCTTAAGCCCGACACCTGGCTATGCGTTGGTGTCTGACTTCAGTCAGACACCGTAATCACCGGCTACAGCAATCAATTCCAGTTACGGCTGGCCAGGTAATTCGCAAAATCGTCCTTCAACTCCGGGTGCTTGAGTCCGTATTCGACCGTCGCCTGCAGGTAGCCGAGCTTGGAGCCACAGTCGTAGCGCGTGCCTTCGAATTCATAGGCAAACACGTTTTCCACGCCGAGCAGGGTTTCGATGGCATCGGTCAACTGGATTTCATTGCCGGCGCCGCGCCGGGTGTTTTTAAGAATATCGAATATCGCCGGCGACAACACGTAACGTCCGACCACGGCCAGCGTGGTGGGCGCGGCTTCAGGTTGCGGTTTTTCGACAATACCGGTGACTTTTTCCAGGCGCTCCGCATGCGGCTCGGAACTCACGATCCCGTACTTGCCGGTTTCCGACTTCGGCACGTCCATAACGGCCAGTACACTGCCCAGGTATTCGTTGTAGACGTCCACCATCTGTTTCAGACAGCCGCGCTCACCGTCGTCGATTAAATCGTCCGCCAGCGAAACCGCAAACGGTTCATTGCCGACCGCGGGAAGTGCGCACAGTACCGCATGACCGAGTCCCAGGGCCACGGGCTGGCGGATATAGATGCAGTTCACGTGTTCGGGAATGATCGACTGTACGATATCCAGCAAGACCTGCTTGTCCTTTTTCTCCAGTTCCACTTCCAGTTCGTAGGCGGTGTCGAAATGATCGGCAATGGCGTTCTTGGTGCGGCCGGTGACGAAGATCATGTCGGTAATACCGGCGGCAATGGCCTCTTCCACCGCGTACTGGATCAGCGGCTTGTCGACGATGGGCAGCATTTCCTTGGGGCTGGCCTTGGTGGCCGGCAGAAAACGCGTGCCGAGTCCGGCGACGGGAAACACCGCCTTGGTAATTTTCTGGCTCATTGTAATCGCTTGGTGATGGGAATGACTTTTTCTTCGGTTGCTGTTTTGACGGGGACGATCTCCCGTGCCAGGGCAGTCAGCCGCGCCTCGTCGAACGAGTTACAGGCGTCCTCCAGGCGGCGGAACTGGCCGATAAAATGTTTCCAGTCGACTTCGCTGTGACGGGCCAGCAGTATTTTCCGGTGCGAAGTGGTTTGCTGCTGTTCCACGGAATAAAACAGTTCTTCATACATTTTTTCACCCGGCCTCAGACCGATGTACTCGATGCGAATGTCCTTGCCCGGCACCCGCCCGGAAAGCCTTATCATCTGTTCGGCCAGATAGTTGATCTTCACCGGCTGCCCCATATCGAGAACGAAAATCTCGCCGCCCTGCCCCATTGCCGAGGCCTGCAGGATCAACTGGGTGGCTTCCGGAATGGTCATGAAATAGCGGGTCACCTCGGGATGGGTCACGGTCAGCGGCCCGCCCTCGCGCAACTGTTCGCGAAATAACGGCACCACGCTGCCGTCCGAATCCAGTACATTGCCAAAACGAACGGTAATGAATGCGGTGTCATGTTGCGCCGACATGTATTCGCAATACAACTCGGCCAGCCGCTTGCTGACGCCGAGGTTATTCGCCGGATTGACGGCCTTGTCCGTGGAGATCAACACGAATTTCTCGCAGCCGCCGGCGGCGGCGGCTTCCGCCATGATCTTAGTCCCCATGACATTATTGCGAATGGCCTCACGGATCTGCGCTTCCAGTATAGGCACGTGCTTGTAGGCGGCGGCATGAAAAATAATTTCCGGTTGTAGTTTCTGCAACGTATCGGAGACTTTGTCGCGATCGCAGACATCGCCGAGGATAGCGTGACAGACAATACCCGGCCAGGATCTCTCCAGCATCTGCCTGACCCGGTAGAGGTTGAATTCGCTTCTTTCAAAAATGATCAGTTCCCTGGGACCGAGTTGCGCAATCTGTCGGCAGAGTTCCGTGCCGATGGATCCACCACCGCCGCTGACCATGATGATCCTGTTGCTGATGCCGCGTTGCAATTCCTGCCAGTCGAGTTCCACCTTGTCGCGTCCAAGCAGGTCCTCGATGGAAACATCACGCAAATCGGCGAGCGGATTCCGGCTGGATATGCTTTCCGTCAACGCCGGCAAGGTGCGAATGGCAATGCCGGCATCTTCGCAAATGCGCACAATACGCTGCATCTCCTCGTTGCTGGCGGACGGAATGGCAATGATCGCGATCCTGGCCCCGAAACGTTCAACCATCTCGGCGATGCGTTCAGTGCCTCCCAGCACCCGGATGCCGTGAATTTCGGATCCTTTCAGCGCCGGATTATCATCGAGTATGCCCACAGGCACGTATTGCCCGGTACGCAGCATTTCCCGGATCAGCATCTCGCCGCCACGGCCGCCGCCAATCACCAGCACCCGCGTGCCGGTGGAAATGGTATTCAGATTCAGCGAATGATCTTTCCACAGCCGGTAGCCCAGCCTCGGCCCGCCGAGCAGAAAAATCAGGAACATCGGGTAGAGAATGAAGATGGAACGTGGCACACCCTCAAGTCGAAACAGGATAAACAGCGTCAGTGAAATGGCCAGGGAGCCGATCAGCGCCGCGCGAAAGATGTTCCACAGATCCGGCAGGCTGGCGAAACGCCAGATGCCCTTGTAAAGATGAAAGCGCCAGAAAATCAGCGCCTGCACGAATACGGCCGGCACCAGGGTATAGACACTCAGTTGCCAGTCCGGATAAGGGAAACTGAAATTGAACCGCGCCAGCCAGGCCAGTTCCCAGGCCAGCATGGCCACCACCAGATCGTGGAGGATGACCGAGGATTTTTTGGACAGTTTCAACATATCAATACAGAGTCATTCGAATACTGCGTGACTGCACCCGCCACCAGACCAGCGCCAGGGCAATATAGGTCATAAGACAAATATAAATCGCTGCATTGGCAGAGCCATGGGCAAGATACGCCAGTGGCCAGAGTGCGCATACATTGATCAACAGCACCCCCATCGTTACCCGGCGATGAGTATATCCCATCTGCACCAGCTTTTGGTATGCGTGCGTGCGATGCGCCGAGTACCACGGCTCGCCGCGCAGGATCCGTAATATCAGGGTGTAGGTTGCATCGGCAATAAAAACCGACAACAGGATCAACCAGACGTAGACCGAAGGACCGCCGCTGTTATGACTCCACACGGCCAGCGTCGCAAAGACCAGGCCCAGCGGACAACTGCCGACATCGCCCATGAAAATCCGCGCCGGGGGCCAGTTCCAGACCAGGTATGCCGAACTGGCGGCCACCAGGACCAGGCATAACACCGCGGCAGCGATCATTCCTGCCTGCCAGAAGAGGATGCCGGCAAACAGGCCGGTAGAAACGGCCTCGATTGCGGCAATGCCGTCAATCCCGTCCATGAAATTATACAGGTTGATCAACCAGACGATGCCGAGCACGGCGAGCACAATGCCGATGACGCCGAGGTCTGCCCGGTATCCGCCGATGTTGAGAGCCGTGAAGCCGCCAATGCCGTAGACGATCCAGAACGCGGATAAAAAATAAATCAGCGCGCGTAACGGCGTGCGGATGTGCTGATGATCATCGAACCAGCCAGTCAGGGTTATGACCAGCAGCGCCGGCAGTATGGTCAGCGAAAAATCCTCATCAAGATGACCGAGCTGCCATAACACGACGACGGCAACGAGCGTGCAGACGGAAATCGCGAGCCCGCCTCCGGTGGGCGTCGGCTCCGTGTGTGAGCTGCGTTCATTGGGGGTAGCGAGCAGGGAATACTGGTGGGAATAGCGGAAAACGAGCCAGACCACGGCATTGGCGGCCGCGAATACAACGAGAAAGAGTATACCGAGTGACAACATGGCAAAACCGGGTTCGGTCAAAACCTGAATAATACGTGTATTTTCAGATCCTGTCCGGCAAGCCGTTGCGGGTTGTGCGGAAGGTATATTCTGCCGGCATCAATCGCCGGCCGTTGCCGTATGGGTTCGGAATGACAAGAACTCACCATGATTCCTCACGGAGTTTACCCTGAGGCCTTTGCCGAATGGGTATTGTTGTACCAGTCCACCGTTTCTGCGATGGCTTGTGAAAAATCATAACGCGGTGACCAGTCGAATGTCTCCCTGAAGCGGCGGCTGTCAATCACCAGCGAACCGGCCAGTCGCTGGTAAATCCCCGCCCTGCCCGCCAGCGTCGCCAGGCCTTTGAGCATGATGACGGGAAACGGCCACAAGCGCGGCGCTACCTGCATGTGTTTGCCGATTTCACGGATCAGATCCGGCGTTGATGCATCATGGTCGGCGACAACAAAGCTGTCGTGAAGAGTCCTGTCAGACTCGACACAGGTGACAATCATGTCGCAGAGGTTTTTCACATAAAGCAGGCTGCGCCGGTTCGTGATCGACGCCAGCGGCAGGACGGTGCGACCTTGCACGGCATCAAGCAGCTTCAGAAAATTGGCGCGAACACCGGGACCGTAGACCAGTGGCGGGCGTAGTACAACGAACTCCATGCCGCAGTCGTTGCAGAATGTCTGCACCAGTTGTTCAGCCTTGCGTTTGGATTTGCCATAGACATCGCACGGACCCGGCACCGTGTTTTCATTGTAAATTTCCTCGCCGCTGATACTGCCTTCACCCAGCGCCTTGATGGAACTCAGATAGATAAACCGTTTGACACCGGAAGCCTTGCACGCGTCGAGCAGTCTGCGCGTGCCTTCCAGGTTGAGTTGCCAGTAACCGGCTGCATCGCCTTCACGCTCCGAGCGATGTGCCAGTGCGGCAAGATGCACCACGGTGTCAATACCCTCGACCATGGACGGCAGATCTGCATCCGGGTTGGTCAGATCGGCGACAAACCACTCTACATCATCGGCTGCATGGTTATTGGAGAGTGAACTCGCCCGCACCTGGTGATTGCGCGCCAGCAGTTCCGGCAGAAGATGAGTGCCGACAAAACCGCTGCCGCCGGTAACGAGGATGTTCATTTGATTAACTGGATTGCAACATTGTCATCTTGACCAACAGGTGACTTCCTGCTGAAGCCAGGATTTGTCATTTCGACCAACGGTAGAAATCTTTTTTTTCACAGTGCTTAATCACAAGATTCCTCACAAGTTCCCTCGCTACGCTTCGGGACAAGGTTCGGAATGACAAGAACCCGTCATCCCGACTTCGTTCAGGCAAGCCTCAGGCTAAACTCCGGGAAAAATCCCACTGTAGCCACGATGTGTCATTTCGACCAACGGGAGAAATCCTTGTCTCGACCGGAGGGAGAGATCTTTCACCAGTCATCGCTCAGGTCTTTCCATTCAGGATTCATACTCTGAACCAGTTTATTCTTCTTTTCCCTGCGCCATCTCTTGATTTCCTTTTCACGGGAAATTGCCGCATAAACATCGTTGGTTTCTTCAAAATAAACCAGTTTGTTAACGTTGTATCGTTTTGTGAATCCCTCGACCAGTTTGTGTTTATGCTCATGGATCCTTCTGAGCAAATCATTTGTAACACCTGTATACAATACCCTGTTATTCCAGTTCGCAAGTAGATAGACATAGTATTTCCGTTCCCTGGACATGTATTCTCTCCATTAACCTGACAATACAAAACAAGATTTCTCCCGTTGGTCGAAATGACAGGTTTTTGTCATCCCGGACCCATTCGACAATGGCCTCAGGGTAAACTCCGGGAGAAATCTTTGTCGTTCCACGGTGTCAGGCTTTAGCCAGACACCTCCATTCATTTTTTCTCTTCCACCCGCCCGAAGTCATCATCAAAACGCACAATATCGTCTTCACCCAGATAGCTGCCGGATTGCACCTCGATGACTTCCAGCAGTTCATTCCCGGTATTTTCCAGCCGGTGTTTCTCGCCCAGCGGGATAAAAGTCGATTCATTCTGATTCAATTTATAAACTTCCTCGCCGCGCGTCACCGTGGCCACGCCGCTGACGACCACCCAGTGTTCGGCACGATGATGATGCATCTGCAGCGAGAGCTTCTTGCCGGGCTTGACCGTAAGACGCTTGACCTGGAAATTATCCCCGGCATCCAGTGACTCGTAACTGCCCCACGGACGATACACCTTGCGATGCGTCAGCCGTTCCTCGCGTTCTTTTTCCTGCAGATCGTCAACCACCTTTTTTACGTCCTGCGCCTTGTTGCGGTTGCCCACCAGCACGGCATCGGCGGTCTCGATCACCAGCACATCATCCAGGCCGACCGTAGTAACCAGTTTATGCTCGGCAAAAATGATAGAATTGCGTGTGTCCCTGGCAATGACATCGCCCCGCGTGACATTATCATCCCCGTTCTTTTGTCCGATCTCCCAGACCGCCGACCAGGAACCGATGTCCGACCAGCCGGCGTCCAGTTCCACCAGCGCGGCCCTGTATTCCTCCGATTTCGGGGCATTCTCCATCACCGCATAATCGATGGAATTATCGGGGCATTGTTCAAAAGCCGCCTTGTCAACGCGGAAGAACACACCGTCTGCCGCGCCGCCGTCCACGGCCAGCTTGCACTGTTTATAGATCTCCGGTTCGTATTTGCGGATCGCGTCCAGCCAGACCGAAGCGCGCATCATGAAGATGCCGCTGTTCCAGTAATAACGTCCCGATTCAAGATATTTCACGGCGGTTTGTAGATCGGGTTTTTCTACAAACTCCTCGATTTCAGCGGCTTCATCGTACTCCTCCAGGGGTTCCCTGCCCGTCCTGATGTAACCGTAACCGGTTTCCGGCTGGGTGGGCCGGATTCCGAAGGTCACCAGAAAATTTTCACAGGCCAGCCGGTATCCGGCCTTGATGCAGTCCTGGAGCATGACCGTGTCCCTGATCACGTGATCGGCCGGCATCATGAGCAGAATATCGTTTGCCACCGCCTTCAGCGCCGCAACCGTCAGCGCGGGTGCGGTATTGCGCCCTACGGGTTCAAGTATGATATCGCCCGGGGACTGATGAACGTCTTGTGCATGTTCGGCCACCAGGAAGCGGTGTTCCTCGTTACAGATAATGGTTGCGGGAGAGACCTCAATATCTGAATTCATCCCATCCATTCGCAACAGGGTTTTCTGTAACATGGATTTATCGCCATCCAGCGAGAGAAACTGCTTGGGATAATAACGCCGGGATAACGGCCACAGTCGCGTACCGCCGCCACCGGCCAGGATTACTGGACATAATTTTGCCGTCATTTATGCAATCTCCTGAGTTACCGGGGACAGACTTGAGCCTGTCCCATAATTGAATTTGTTATTTCGAGATTCCTTATGTCCGTACAAGATGACAAGCTCCCGTTCATTTCGACAGTAGGGAAAAATCTTATCATTAATTATTTGCAGAAATATCGCGAAGTTTTACAGGATCTTCAGATCGATCAGTTTTCTACAGGATCCAGTTCTCTACTTGCAACCCGGGCACACGGGAAAACTCACTGACATTTGCCGTCACCAGCGTCATATCCAGTGCCAGGGTATGTGCCGCGATCAACAGATCATTCGGACCTATCAGATTCCCATCGCGTGTGAGGCCCCGGCGTATTGCCGCATAATGCCTGTCGGCGTCTTCTTCATAGGGGAATACTTCAATGGCTTCAAGCAGTTCATCCACCCTGGCTGAAAGTACCGGAGACCCTTTTTTTGCGGCACCGTATCTCAATTCACAGGCTACGATAATACTGGTGCAGACCGCCGCTTCGCCCCGGGCTTCGATTTTCTGTGCTATCGCACACCGTGGATTCCGTATCAGATCAGAAAGGATATTGGTATCCAGCAAATATCGCTGCGCCACGCCTAGAGATCCGTCTCATCCAGGGCCGGCTGATCGGCATCAACATCCGGAAACTCCTCATCCAGGGGCTTCCACGACCTCAGCAAATCCAGCAACAAGCGTCGCTTCTCCGGCTCGATGATCAGGCGTTCTCCTTCTTTACGGACAATGGCCCCGGTCCCGGATAATTCGAATTCCCGGGGGATCCGCAACGCCTGGTTACGACCGTTTTTGAACAAGCGAACATGACGTTCTCTGGGGTCATCCTGCATAAGCTATCACCACTCAAATAAAATTGGCATATGCTGAAGCATATGCCAATAAATCAAGGTTGTAAACAGCAGAATCAACGACCTGAAAGGTAGTGCTGGTGTCTGACTTCAGTCTGACACCGTTAGATCCCGATACAATTCCAGAAACCGCCCATTGATCACCTCACTCGAATACCGCTCAACCACGCGCTGCCGCCCGGCCAGTCCCATACGCGCGCGCCTGCCCGGATCCCGGATCAATTCAATCATGGCCGCCGCCAGCGCTTGCGGATCCGATGCCGGCACCAGCAACCCGCTTTCCCCCGGTGCAATAGCATCACGGCATCCCGGCACATCCGTCGTAATCACGGCACGGCCACACGCGGCCGCCTCGATCAACGTTTTCGGAAACCCTTCCCGATGCGACGGCAATACCACAATATTGGCGCCGGCATACACCGAGGGCATGTCCTCTCTCCGGCCCCACCATTCGACCGCTTCCTCATCATCCCATTGTTGCAGTGTATCGACGTGAATGCCGGCCGGGTTCTCCGTATCCGTATCCCCAACCAGGACGAAGCGGGCTTCAACTCCCTGTTCCTTTACCCGTTCGGCCGCCCTGACAAAATCCTCGACGCCCTTGTCATAAAGCATGCGCGACGCCAGCAAAACCATGGGCGTACCGGCCGGTTCGGGAACGGGTGCGTACAGGCTCGTATCCACACCCGAGCCGGGAATAACCGTGCACTGTTCTGACCGTGCAATACCAAGGTCAATCAACGTATCCCGATCATCGGCATTCTGGAAAACCAGGCGGGTGTTATCACGCATCAGCAACACCCGCAGTAACGGCACCAGAAGTGATCGTATCAGCCGCGCCGACAGCCGCCGTGAAGTGAACACATAACCAAGACCGGTAAAGGCATTGATAACCGCCGGATTTTTACCGCCGTGGGCGCCAAGACTGCGTAAAAGGGAGCCGTAGACCACCGGCTTGAGAGAGACGTGATGAACGATATCGGGGCGAATATTCCGGCAGGCGCGGTAAATACCGGCAAGCGTCAGTAGATCCCGCCAGGGACGTTTGAACGAGCGAGGGAAAGGGACAGGAGCAAGATGGATACCGGCAGCCGTGATCGCATTGCCGTGCTTGCCAACCTGCGTGACCAGCGAAACATCGTAACCGCGGTTAATTGCAGCCACGGCCAGGGGCAGGCGATGGGAGATGAAGTACCAGTCCTCGGTGACCAGGAAAAGTAATTTTTTGTTATTCAATATTTTTTACGTTGCCATCTTAAGGGAGCGGCGCGGCCGGGACCTGTCATTTGCGCCCAGGCCTCGTCATTCCGCACAGGACTCCAGTCATTTGATGATGCGTTATTCGTAATGGCTCCATAACCGAAGAACTTTCACCACCTTCTCCTTCTCCAGAACCTGGTAAACAAGCCGGTGCTGGATGTTAATCCGGCGTGAACAGGCGCCTGCCAGATCACCAACCAGCTTTTCAAAGGCGGGGGGTTTGCGGAACGGGTCTTCCGCGAGGAGTTCCAACAACGCTTTTGCCTTTGGCTTCAGGCCGCTGGACGCCAACTTAATGGCATCTTTTTGAGCCTGCCTGGTGTAAACCAACTTCCATGTCACCAATCCAGTTCCTCATCACATTCACCGATGGCCGTATCCATGCCTTCACGGATTGACTCACGCATGCCGGGCACGGACAGGAGGAACAGTGTCTCCTGAATAGCCGCCCAATCATCCTCGGACACCAGCACCGCTCTGTTACGCTTGCCCGTTATCAGCACCGGCTGATGAGACTCGGCCGTTTCATCGATCAAACGGTAGAGGTTGCTGCGCGCCTCAGTGGCTGTAATTCCAGTCATCATCGCACCTTCGGGTTGGTTCATTTAACCGCATTGTACGTCTTTTGGAACGTACGTCAATACGTACGTTCGAACGGGTGCCGGTTCCCCCTGTGTCAGGATAGTTGTCACCTTTTTTATAACCTATATAGAAGGGATGACTACAGTTATGTGCAGGACGCATGGATTCGCCGCTCAATCATCCCTGCATATTAGCTATTCAGTGGATAAAATGCAGGGATAAAAAACCTGTTAACTACGAGATTGCTTCAGCCGTCACGCAATACTCGCGGTTGCAATAATTGTGTTGACTCCCTATCCCAAACGGATGATTTGGTTCAGACACGCACAGACCTGCGCAAACAAACCATCAGATAAAACCTTCAGCGGATGAGGTTTGGCATTACGTATTCGCCAATCGAAAGACTTGGGTTGGTGACAGAGAACATAACTGGTTTCTTGCACCTTGCGTCTCCTGGCTTGTCCGACTGCCACAGCGAAAGGATTGTCTGCGTTGTACTCCGCTGTGGTCATAGGCAATCCGATAACCAGCGAAGTTTTTTCATTAAAATTACGCGGTGAAAGCACAAGAAAAGGATGAATGTCCCGCATTTCCCGGCCAGCCTGCGGATTACAATTAATCCAGATGATATCCTGGCGGTCAGGAACCCAGGAACTGCGTTGACGGGATGCCGGTTTTTTCCTCTCTACCAACGTTCGCTGCCAACGGCTTTACTTGCCATTACTTCTCCGCCATGTCGTGTCGGGTCGAAGCGATCCAACCGCTGCTCCAGTGTCAGTTCCGGATCATTGACAGGTGTGATAACCACTTGCCTGCCCTTGACCGAAATACTCACACGCTGATCAACATGCAGATGTGCTTCACGGGCCACCGCTGCCGGCAAACGGACACCCAGATTATTACCCCACCGTTTTATATCAAGAACAACTTTTGACATAATCTAATCCTGAAATAAATGTTTATACACAAGTTTAAACAGCAAGTAATATTGAGTCAAGCCCGGTCACAGTAGTCCCGACTTGCCGAATACTTCCGGCGAGGAGTTATTCAACTCCTGCCTTGTCATTTCGACCAACGGGAGAAATCTTCAACCCCACCGTTCCAGCCAGGCCTGAAACATCAATACATCCCAGAGCAGATATTGCCAGTTGTGCTTACCTGAGAGATGCTCATTCCATTTCTGCCGTATGGGTTCCGGATTCAAATAACCCGCCTGACGAATCTTCCTCTCATCCAGCAAATCCTCTGCCCAATCGCGTAAAGGACCGCGCAACCAACTGTCAATCGGGACACCAAAACCCATCTTCGGACGGTCCATGAGTGTTTTGGGAACATACTTGTAAAGCACCTGCCGCAACAACCATTTGCCCTCGCCATTCCTGATTTTGTATCTCATGGGAAGTTGCCATGAAAACTCCACCACGCGATGATCCAGCAACGGAACGCGGGCTTCCAGAGACACCGACATACTCGTTCGATCCACCTTGGTCAGGATATCATCCGGCAAATAAGTCAACATATCGTAGTAACGCATACGGTCCACGAAATCAGGGATGGATTCTCGTATGGATGAATCCCATATCACGCCCTTCTGCTCTGATCCCTCAGTGACAATTTTTTCAGGTTCGGCCCAATGACTGATCAGGCGGCGATAAAAATCATCCTCTTCCTCAATGAGGATATCGGCAAGCTTATGCAACCGATGACCGAATTGTGTTGGTCTTCTTGAATCCGGCAACATCCGGGCAAACGCATCGTAATATCCCGGTGAAATTGAACGAATACCTGATGCAAGAAAATGCCGTGCAAAGCGGGGGAACAGTTTTTGTATTTTTCGTATGCGCTCGGCAAGAAAATATCGCGTGTAACCGGCAAAACACTCATCCCCGCCATCACCGGACAAGGCAACCGTCACATGCTGACGTGTCATGGCCGCCACCAGGTAAGTCGGGATTTGCGAGGAATCTGCAAAGGGTTCATCAAACATATCCGGGAGTTTGGGAATGACATCGATTGCATCCTGGGGGGAAAGATACAATTCCGTGTGTTCAGTACCAAGATACCCGGCAATCCTGGCCGCATGATGCGCCTCATTAAAACCATCTTCCTCAAATCCGATACTGAACGTATTCACCGGTTTTGAGGATTGCGACTGCATTAAAGCCACTACGGTAGAAGAATCTATCCCGCCGGATAAAAATGCTCCTAGAGGTACATCGGCAACCATTCTGCGGCCCACGGCATCACGTAGCAGATCTTCTAGAGTCTGGATCGCTTCGGCATCGTTGAAATCCGATTTCTTCTCGCTGCATTCCTTAATGACACTCGCTACATCCCAGTAGGTTTCAATTCGAGGTTCTTCCCCTGTTCTCATGGTCAAGATACATCCGGGTTGTAACTTGAATACGTCCTTGTAAATGGTTGATGGCGCGGGGATGTAGTTATGGCGCAAATAGGCTGATAACGCATCCCGGTTTATTTCCGGTTTCCACCCCGGGTGTGATCGTAAAGCCTTAAGTTCGGACCCAAATAAAAAAAGGCCGCCGAAGCGACCCCAGTAGAGCGGCTTGATACCAAGCCGATCCCTGACGAGATAAAGTATTTGTTCTTTTTTATCCCATATGGAAAACGCGAACATACCAATCAATTGTTTGACTGCTTCTTTCACGCCATAACAGGCACAGCATTCAAGCAAGACCTCTGTATCTGAACGACCTTTGAATGTAATACCCTGATTTTGGAGCTTTTCTCTGACTGAAGTAGCATTATAAATTTCGCCATTATATACAATAACGTAACGGCCTGATTGCGAAGTCATTGGCTGCGCCCCTGAAACAGACAAATCTATAATTGATAGCCTGCGATGGCCCAGGGCAAGTTGATTATTTCTATCCAACCAGACACCTTGGTTGTCAGGCCCCCTGTGTTTCAAGGCATCAGTCATTGTCTTTAGAGTTACTTCAAAATCAAATGACGATGATAATGACTTAAAATATCTAAAACCGGTTATTCCACACATCAGTTGTCAATTTGACCGAGATAAGCATCTGAATATTGCTGTTTCATTTTTTGTAGACTGTAGTTTTCGATAATTCGTTGCCTAGCTTTTTTCATATATTCCTTCTTAATATTCGTTTCATTATTAAAATATTCAATAATTCTAGCTGAGATATTTTCGGGCAATTTATCATGCACTACGAAGCCCGTATCGCCAACTATTTCATCAGCCGCGCTTACATTAGTGCTAATACATGGCACACCACATGCCATGGCCTCTATAAGCACATTAGGAAATCCTTCGCTAATAGATGTTAGACAAAGAAGATCCATAGCAGGATAAATATCATACAACCTGTCACTGTGTCCCAACAGCATAACATCCTCGTGAATTCCCAGATCTTCAATAAGTTGGGTTAATTCTGAATTCATGCTATCGATCTGCATTCCATACAAAAGAAAAATCACATTTTTATAATGATTCAGCACATGCTGAATACACTCAAGCATTAACTTATGCCCTTTTAAGGGATCGTACCTGGCCACATGACCCACAATATATTTATTATTTTTTATACCTAATTTTTTTCGCAAATTATTCTTAGCTTCATCAGATGGTTTATATAAATTTGTGTCGACACCATTGTTGATAACAATCATTTTCGACCTGTCATATCCGATTGACACATGTTTAGAAGCAGTAAGAGAGGAACAGCAAATAATTTTGTTTGGAACTATATAACTGAGGATGGAATTTAATTTAATTATAAAATACGTTAATTTATTATACTTGGAATATTCTGTATTACTTTGCCTAATACTCCATATTACGCATGGAATTCGAATTATCTTTGCCAATACACCGCCTACCAAATCAGCATGATACATCCATGTATTAACAAGTTCAGGTCTGATCCTTACTATTAATTTTGCAAGTAAATAGATATTTTTAAAGGACCGGAGATTTGCAGATATCTCAAGTATATGAACAGGCACACCTAGACTTCGAATTTTTTCAACATAATAATCAGCACTAGACAAAGCCACAATCTCAAATTGGAATAGTTCTTCTTCGTTCATCGATTTTAATAGTCTGTAAAGCACAGTTTCAGCACCGCCTGCACCTAATCCCGATATGATATGCAGAATTTTAATTTGATATTTCCTTAAAAACTTTTATTGTTTTATCTGTCATGCTGCTTATACTGAATTTTCTCAATACATCATTCCTTGCCCTTTTTCTGAAATCATTTATTTCAGGCGATTTGAGCAAATTAATAGCTTTGTTCCATGCATTTTTTAACTCGTCATATTTATATGGATCGATCAGAAAATCTTGATTTACTATACATTTTGAATCTCCAACATTTGTACCAATGCATATAGTTCCACATGACATCCCCTCGGCCAAAACATTTGAAAACCCTTCGCCATAGTATGATGATGAAGTCAATATATCCGTTGCGCTGTAGACTGCCACCATATCTTCTTCATCCTCAACCCATTTTGAGCAGCCCTCCAATTTCCGTAATTCTGTAATATTCAGAAGATACTCTCTATAGAATTTGGTTTCTCTCGACCCAACAAATAAAAAAAAGACATCATTTCTTATCGACAAATATTCAGCTGCAGCTTTAATAAAGATTTCATGTCCTTTCATAGGGTCTGCCCTACCTACTATCGTGATAAGGATTTGATTTTTTACCAGTAATTTTTTTCTGTATTGAATGCGTTTTTTCTTACTGAATGTAAAACATGATGTGTCAATCCCATTATGTATAACATAAATTTTCTTTCTCACACCATTCTCTAGTAATATATTTCTGCCACAAAAGGAATTGACAACGATAGCGTTCGGAATAAAGGACAATAAAAACTGAATCTTATAGATAAATTTTACTAGTAAGGGATAATTTTTATAATCTATACCAGATGCCCTCACCCCCCAAATAATAACTAATTTTGGAAACAAGACTTTAACAGGAATTAAAAACAGGTTGGGAACAGGAAGGAAAGAGTAAATTATTGCTGGACGGGATTTATTTATATATTTACAAAATAACAAGAATGATTTTACAAGATCTAATCTTGCGTTCCTTCCAAGATCCAAAACTGATACTTTATCCCTTCTGATCAGCTTCATGTAAGGACCCTCAGCGAGCATCAAAATCAGGTCAACATTAAACCCTTTATCTGCTAGGCCATTGACAAGATTAACAACCTGTCTTTCCGCCCCACCCCTGTGAAGCGAACGCGCAAATACAACAAGCTTCATTCTTTTATAAAAACAAATTGGTTACAGCCCAGGCCACCTGCGCAGGTTTTTAGATTAGTTAGCTTAAACCCTTTTTCAAAATAGAATCTGAATATTTCTTCAGGATATGCAACTTCAAAGGGATATCCTCCAACCCAATCAATCAGATCTGTCCAGGGGTCCATTCCTCTGTAACTATTGTAATTATTCCAGGTTGTAAACGGTTTCAACTTAATAAAATCTCGTATTGTTATCGGACCCCATAGTATGATCAAACATGGCAATAAAATTAAAAAGCGAAGATTTTCGGGTGTTTTATTGTAAATCTGCTTGATTTTATTCCACAGAACACTTTTGTAGTTTTGGTCATTGTAAATTGCTATAAAAAGACTACTGCCTTTCTTTACTGGAAGTACGACATTTTTCAGAGCAGAATTCATGTCTCCAGTATGGTGCAATACCCCCCATGAATATATAACGTCAAATTTTCCAAGAGAACGCATATATTCCTTATCCAATACCGAACCTTGTTCAATTATCCAGTTGTGATCATCAGTATAATATTTATCTTTTAATCGTTTAGTGCATTCCACTGAATTAATATCATAATCAAAGGAATGCACACTGGCCCCGAGGTTTCTCGCAGCAAGGGAAAATATACCGCTCCCACATCCTACATCAAGAAAACGCATATCCTTTAAACAATCTAAATGCAGCATTTCACACAAATATGCTTCCGCTTCCTGAATTTTATTTTCAGTTAGATTTTCTATGTATTTGGACCAGTTTTTACCAAATTCAAATCTTGAATCATTCAATCTGACACCTTTATTTTTATACATAATATTTCTGTGGGTATAGCCAGAGAAGACGCCGCCTTAAAAAGAAAAAAATATCTCTGGCCCGTAACTTGATAAAAAAATACAATATTGTAACTTTTCGTCCGATAACTGGCAGATGCAGCAGCCAGGATGTTACAGCAGTATTCATGTCAGCCAGCCTGTTAATATTATCTGCCAGTATATCTGGCTTGTCCCTCACAAACGTATCTACTACATCAAATCTAAAGCGATTAATGCATAATTTTACGTATTTTTTATCAAAATATTCCGGATATTCTATTAGCATGAATTGTCTGGCTTGTTCCAGGAGAGCAATAGATTTATTAACGTTTAATGCAGTAGAAACGGCATGGCCTGTAGTAAGTCTCCTCCATGAAACAAGTATTTTTGGAACAAAAATCACACCATGTTGCAAAGCCAACAATTGACAAGCGAGATTATCACTATAGCTGCCGAGCTTCTTTTTATAGCCTCCTATTTCCCTGAGATAGGCCGTGTTGAACAAAACCGAATTACCCATAAGCCATGAGCCTTCCCGCCATAGTTTTTTCTGACATTGTAACGGAGTTAAATAAGTCGGCTTCTTGCTTACTACAGGACTTCGAATTACACCTAACTCTTTGCCATCCGTATCAATTACATCTGATAGTGTTGAACAAAGTCCAGCTTCTGGATTTTTATCCAGTACATCTTTACATATTTCTATAAATTTTTTTTTAATTATGTCATCGGATGCGGCAAAAAGAACAAAATCAGATTTTGCCATATACAAACCGCTATTAAGCGTTTCAACAACTCCTTTATTCTCACTGTTTCTGTAGCAGCTTACTAAATAATGTCCCTTGTACTCATTTACAATATCCCAGCTATTATCAGTGGAAGCATCGTCAATAATTATTATTTCATCAGGATCTGTAGTTTGCTGCAAAACAGCTTCAATAGCAGACCTGATATATTCAGCATGATTGTAATTTGGAATAACTACTGTAATAGAAACCGACATGAACTTTTATACAGATCAATAATTTAATTTGGCTTTCCACCAATCAATATTTTCATCCAGACCTTGTTCAAGAGTATATTCAGGTATCCAGTTAACTGTTTTATTTAATATATTTGTCTCGGCCAGGTTGTTAAATTCAGTACAACCCGTATTCTCCGTTTTAAATTCTATACAGTTAACAGCGTTAAGTTTTCTTGCAATTTTGATAGCAAGATCTCCAACAGAAATACTATAACCTGATGCGATATTTATGCTTCCTTGATAGTCTGACTCTAGCAAATGAACAAATGCATCGGCGATATCCTTGATATACAGGATATCAATAAGTTTATTTTTTGATTTGATTTTTATACATTTTCCCTGCAGGCAGTTTTGAATAATGGAAGGTACGAGCCTTTTTTCATTTTCATTAATTCCGTAACAGTAAAAAATCCTGCCCCATGCGCTGCTAACGGCCATTCTTTCAAAGTAAGCACTTTGCAGCTGATATAATGAGAGTTTTGCTATGCCATAAAACGTATTAGGAGACAAGCTTGTTTCTTTCTCGCTGCATGCTGATTCTGTTTCCATGTATTCTGCACATGTGCCTGCGCTTATTACCCGCTGCCCTCCTGATTCAGCGAAAGCGCGATATAAAGCCAGGCTGGATATGACATAAGACAGGTTACCCTTGCTTTCCCAGAATTTCCCAGGTTCTGTAATCCACGCCAAATGCACCAAAAAAGAAGGTTTATAATTTTTAAATATTCTTTCAACCCGGTTAATATCATGTATATTACATTCCAGATTTACATAATTCTGATTATTAGCTGTGCATTTGTTTCGGCTTAATGTGATTACTTCGTAGCCCTTGTTAATCAACTTTGGAACAACAAATTGACCAATAAATCCATTGCCCCCGGTAACAAGAACTTTTTTCATTCCCAATTTGTGTAATTTGAATCTTTGTCAGAGATGACCTTTGGCATACACGGCCACTTTATCTCAAAGGCAGAATCGTCCCAACGCACACCAGACGCATGTTCGGGACTGTAATATCCTGACATCTGGTAAACCACTTCGGTATTGTCTGCCAGAGTAATAAAACCATGAGCAATTCCTTCCGGAATATAAAGCATGTCACGATTGTTTGAATTCAGTTCAATGGCGAAATATTGTTTATATGTAGCAGAGTCCTTCCTTAGATCAATAATTACATCATAAATTGCGCCACTGGTGCACCTCACAATCTTTGTCTCTTCATATGGCTTGATTTGGAAATGCATGCCTCGTAGCGTATATTTTTTTTTATTAAAGGAGATATTGCATTGCTTTATAGTTGCATTCAGGCCTCTATCCTGAAACTCACTAACACAAAAACTTCTGGCAAAAAATCCCCTTTCATCCTCGATTTTATCCAACGATATAATATAGGAACCGCCGAGCTTTGTTTCCTTAAAAATCATTCAATTATTTCTATTTCCGGGATGGGCACTACGAATTTTCCACCCCATTGCCTTATACCACTCATATTATCGATGATTTCATCACGCAAATTCCAAGGTAATATAAACAGATAATCAGGCTTGTCAGAAAATATTTCATCAGGTGATTTGATTGGAATATGTGTCCCGGGCAAATATTGTCCTTGCTTGTGTGGGCTCATATCAGTCGTGTAGATTATAAACTCACTGCCAATACCACAATAATTTAGTAAAGTATTTCCTTTTGCAGGAGCGCCGTAACCGATTGTTTTCTTATGTTTTTTTCTGGCCTGAACAAAGAACTCTAGTATCTTGCTTTTTACATCGATAACCTGTTCTGAAAATCGTTTATAACAATCAATTTCATTGAGCCCCGCTTCTTTCTCTTTTTCCAATATTGTAGCGACACTGCCATCAATAATTACGTCAGAATCGGCATGAGCGACGTATATTCTAAGCGAACCACCATGTGTTAGTAATGACTCCACTTTATAGATTTGCAATGCATGCTTCTCAAATATTGAAACAAGGACAAGCAAGGAAAAATATGAAAAATGCTCATGATAGATTGTATCAAACTGATTCAGGCTTATCAGTGATAGTAAATGAGGGAACTCGATAGTAGCAGTTCCTCTCGGTTTTAATAAAATTTTGATGCCTTCTATAAAACCATGCAGATCGGGCACATGTGCCAGTACATTATTAGCCACGATCAGATCGGCTTGATGTTCCGATATAAGTTTTTCTGCTAATAACGGGCAAAAGAACTCCTTGATTGTTGTTATTCCATTCTTGATTGCCTCATCTGCCACATTTTGTGCTGGCTCAATTCCTAGTACGGATATATTTTTTTGTGTAAAAAACCGCAGCAAATAACCATCATTACTTGCTAATTCTACTACTTTTGAATTCTCATCCAATCGTAGAAAATCGGTTATATTATCAGCAAACTCTTTAGCATGAGAAAGCCAGCTCTGTGAGTAAGATGAATAATATGCGTAATCGGTAAATATATTTTCTGGTGATTCATATTCTTCAAGCTGGACTAAAAGACACTGTCCACAAACATAGGCATGTAATGGATAGTATATTTCATAATTGTTTAGGTCATGCGGACTAATATAACTGTTAGATAACGGAGACATACCAAGATCCACAAAGGACTTATTCAAATCAGAACCGCAATTTCTACATTTACCAAATGACATTATTTACTATTTTTCTCCATGTAATTACTTACTTGTTCGATAGTTAAATCAAAAGCATTTTCACCCTGGTAATATCTTTTGTACCAATCTGTGGTCCAGTTTAATGTTTCATCAAGATTTAAAAACGGTTTCCATCCCAGTCTCTTTTTCGCCTTACTTACATCGACGCTCAACATTTTTGCCTCATGAGGATGATTGCCCATGTGTACATCCCAGTGATGATTATCCAAATCACTGGTCAATTTATCCACGATATACCTGACAGGCTTTACCTCAGAATTAACCGGCCCAAAGTTCCAGGCTTCTGAGTAAGACAGATTATCATCAAACATTTTTTCTACTAAAGTGATGTAACCGGATAATGGTTCCAATACATGTTGCCAGGGTCTCGTGGCATCCGGGTTTCGTATGAGAAGCTTTTTGTTTTCGAAAAATGATCTTATACAGTCAGGCATTAACCGATCTTCGGACCAATCACCACCACCAATAACATTACCAGCCCGTGCACTTGCCAGCGCCATGGAATCTTCGTTTTCACGAAAATATGAATCTCTAAATGCTTTCGTAAGCATTTCTGAACAGGCCTTACTATTACTATATGGATCATGACCGCCTAATTGGTCGTCTTCTTTATAAGGACGATTGGTCTCAAGGTTTTCATAGCATTTATCACTGGTTACGTTCAGGAATACTTTTGTTTTTCCATATCTTCTGACCGCGTCCAGCAAATGCACGGTACCTAATACATTTGTCGCATAAGTTGTAACAGGATCAGTGTATGAGGGTCTTACCAATGATTGTGCAGCAAGATGAATTACTATTTCAGGGCATACCTGGTTTACTATTTCCTGTATTCGTTCATAATTCCTGATGTCGTCATAAAACGTGTTTATTAAATCATCTATTCTAGCCTCGACAAACACTGATGGTTTGGTGTTGGCCGGTAATGCAATACCTGACACATCTGCTCCCAGATGATTTAACCATATTGACATCCATGCTCCCTTGAAGCCCGTATGGCCGGTCAGCAATACACGTTTATTTCTCCAGAATTCTGGTGATAATGAATCAGGCATCAGACTGGTTCAATCGAGTTGGATTATGCCCAGACTTTCCAGGGCGCTTCGTCTTTTTTCCATAATGCATCCATCATTCTTACATCACGCAATGTGTCCATACATTGCCAGAAACCATCATGCTTATATGCAGCAAGTTTTCCATCAGATGCAATATTTTCCAGGGCGACAGACTCGAGACTGTCATCATCACCACCTATGTAATCTAACAGCCCGGATTCACATACCATATACCCTCCGTTTATCCAGCCCTCTCCTATTTGTGGTTTCTCGGTAAAATCAACAACATCATTACCCTCTATCACCAGGCCGCCAAACCTTGATGGTGGTCGTACAGCGCTGATCGTTACCAATTTACCCCTTTTAACCTGTTCGGCATGGAAATCCACCAGTCTATTAATATTGATATCTGCCACACCGTCACCATAAGTCAACATGAATGTCTCTTTGCCAATTTGATTCTCTAGACGTTTTACTCGTCCACCGGTATTAGTATGCAAACCTGTTTCTATCATATGAACTTTCCAGTTCTCACTATTATTGCCGTGCGCTTCAAGTTTTCCAGTACTCAGGTCTACAACAATATCATTACTGATCTGATAAAAGTTCATAAAAAACTCTTTTACCACTTCACTTTTATAACCTAATGCCAGGTAAAATTCTTCATGCCCATAATGCGCATATATATTCATGATATGCCATAGCATTGGCCTGTGGCCCACATAGACCATTGGCTTGGGTATTTCATGGGTAACCTCTGATAGGCGAGTACCGAATCCACCGGCAAGTATGACTACTTTCATTGGATTTAGTCCTGATTTACTGATTTTTACGTAACCAACCACTCGGATGAGCAGTGATATTTTGGCTCAAGGGGCTCTCGTTAAACAGCCATTCAGGTTGTTCGACTATAAAATCATCGTGTTTTTCAAGGAATTCCTTGATTGCAGAAACCGGGTTGTCATCAACCCATGTACTTTCACCCCTGGGGCAATCCGCAACCATTTGCATAATACCATCCTGCACCAACATCCATGAACCTGGCGTCACATAAGAATGGTAGGCTTCCATTTCCGCTGCAACATGCTTTTTTGAATGATCAGAATCAAGGATTACCATTACCTTGTCTTGTTCACATATATGGTTTTCAACCTCTGTTAACACTTCATCGCCTACCGAATCGCCTTCAACAAGGGTAATCAGGTCATACATAGGATGAGATTCAATGGCTTTCCGGTTGTGTTCTCTGATTTCAATATCAACCCCGATAACCCTGCCCTTACCCAGGATTTTCATGATGCTCGCGTAATATATGAGTGAACCACCATGAGCAACCCCGGTTTCAATAATAATATCAGGCTGTTCTTTGAAGATCACTTCCTGGATGCGAATCATGTCTTCCGGATGTTGAATAATTGGGCGTCCAAGCCAGGTAAAGGTGTAGGAATATTTCTGTTCCCAGCTCAGTTTAAGCCACAAGTCTGATAATTTTTCAAATCCATCTTTACTATATAATTTACATTCCTCTTTGCCAAAGCCGTCTTCAAATTCTATTCTGTTTTTGTCTGTGTCTAGTGTTAATTTCATAGCCTAACCTTATTATAGGTGTTGAGACTTAAAGCGCCCTGGCATTATCTTGTTAATTACCAGGGCTGGAATTCTTTCTATAGCTGCTTGCAGAAATGTCTTGTCTTCCAAGTTTGCTACATAAGAAATTTCCCAATTGACATATCTGGTCAAAAGTAACCAATATTTCGGTGAACGCACCAAGGCTTTACGAATTTTTTCCGAATCAAGCGGTGAAAGTAAGCATGGGTGTCTGCACACTGCCTGGTAGATATCGTTGTATTCAGAACGTCTCATTAGATCTATAGTATTCCAGATCACAATGCGCGTTTGCTGAAATGATTTTAGTCCTTTCTGAGAATATGAATCCGGTTTTTCCCGCAAACCTGCCAGGACTTTTGGAATAATACATATGCCATAACGCAAACTCAGTACCACACCAATAAACCAGTCTGCATGCCACTCTAATCCTTTTTCATATCCGCCAAGCCCGACCAATACTTCCCTTCTGAGGAAGGTCGTATTACCCGATATCCATAAAATATGTGAATCATGCCAACGCCTGACATCACGAGGAGATATGTATTCCGGACAGCCGGAAAAATCAAAAGCCAACGCATCTTGCTTCTTTGGGCGAAGCTCATCCGAATCCTCTTTAAAGGTCGCCAGTTCTGAGGCACAGATGGCGGAGTGAGGATATTTTTCCATTAATTTGGCTGATACACTGACAAATTCAGGCAATATCTTGTCATCGGAAGCAGCCCAGTTGACATAATCACACGTGCTTGCATTCAATGCCCTGTTTATACTCGGTATGACACCAAGGTTGTGTTCATTCCTGAGCAGTTTAATAAAGCCATATTGTTTCTGGTATGACTCAATAATTTCCACGCTGTCATCTGTCGATCCGTCATCTACAATCACAAGCTCATCAAGCTGACGTTGCTGGTTAAAAATAGCCGGCAAAGACACCTTCAAATACTTTGCATCATTATAATTGGTCATAATGATGCCAAATGACGGGTTTTTCACAGGTCTAATATCCGGATACGGACAACGTCGAATATTAATTCCCAGTAACAGTCCAGCCAGCCTTACCAACAGTAACTTGTAGTACCTGATATTATTTATTTTGTATTTTGTATAAAAGTTATTTAATTGATGCAGGCAGTTACTGTACTTAATGTATAGCCACCAGTTTGCAGGCTTCATCGCCAAGGCCGGCAAAACCTCTTCACCCAGAGCTGAAAGTATTACAGGATGTTTTACAAATGCAGAGTAGATATCTCTAAATGGCTCTGTGCGTACAAAGTCAAGAATATTATTGATGATACGCCGCTGTTTTTCACAGTCAGACAGTCCTGCCTCGGAGTAACTTCCCTTTCTGGCCCTGATTATTGCCAATGTTTCCGGTATGGGACAGGCGCCATATCTCAATGCCATTATCTGACACAACAACCAGTCGCAATGCCATTTGGCCAGTTCCTGGTATCCACCACACTTCTCGAACAGTTCTCGTTTAAATACGACCGTATTTCCACTCATCCAGATAATTTCATTTTTCAGATAATCGCGAAAAAGGGCCGGCGTCAGATACTCCGGGTATTTGCGATTGTTAAAATTCCCCCTGTACTTGCTTTCATAGGCATAATCTGAAACAGTTCCTGTTTCATGGACCAACGTCGCATAGTTTGAAAACGACAGGGCAGCTTTGGGATATTTCCTGAGCGCTTCCAGGTTTTTCTTTATGAAGTCCGGTTTAAGCACATCATCTACGGCAACCATTGCCACATATTTAGAAGTACATATATTCAAGCCTCGATGCGCTGCATTCATGGGTCCTTCATTCTGGGGCGACTGAATTAATTTGAGGTTTTTATATTTCTCCTGGTAGCGTTGTATAATTTCCACGCTATTATCGGTTGAACCATCATCAACGATGATAACTTCTGTTGCTGGATGACTCTGCTCACAGGCCTGAATGATGGCAGTATCAAGAAAACAGGCATGATTATAGTTCGGCATAATAATTGCGCAAGAACAATTAGACTCATTACCGCTAGTCTCATTACCGCTAGTCTCATTACCGCGTTTGTTACCTAAGTAATATTCTCTCGTTTCATTCACGATTAAATCTATATGAGGTATTAATGGATTTCTGTCTATACGTTTAATCTTTTCAGCGGCAATTTTCTTTAACAGGCAAGTATGGCCGCTAATCTTGATAAATTTATCCTTACCGTTAAGCTGAACATTAAGCCTTACTATATAGTAATAAACCTTTTTTACTATTAATCGTATAATATCAATATTCAATATTGCCATGACCAAGCTGTAATTCATCATTTTCTTTTTCAGCCTGCTGCGCAACGAACTATCGGCATTATTGACAAAATATTCAAAAGCCTTTTGCACAATAACTTCACTGGGTTGCCTGTCTATATGTGCATAAATTGCGTATTCCATGGCAGACAGGTTATTCGCAGAAAATGTATAGTGATAATGTATCAGGTCGAGTATGGTTTCTATATCCTTCCTTTCCCGATTTGCAGGACTGGCCGCTATTTTATTGGTAATAACATTTAGCAATTCTTCCTTGTATTTTTGGTAATTTAACCGGTAGTCAACGGGATCGGCCGAGAACCATTCAGCCGGGTGCCATTTTAAAGGGAAGTCTGCGGAGGGCGCTCTTTGTCTGCCAGCATAGATTATTGGCAGTCTTTTAATTTTACCGTCAATCGCTGTATAGGCGCTCTGGAACAATTCAAAATATAGCGGACTTTCCTGTTTCACCGCCAGTTCAAATGCACGCCTTTGAACATCAGTACTATAAACCGCATAAAAATTCGACTGGTAATCTTTAAATAAAGTCTGCATTCTTGTGAGCGGATCATCATCCTGGATTGAGTCCGCATCATAAAGAATGTCATCTACAATGCAATCATACCCATATGAATCAAATGAAAATGTGAAGTAATAACCATGTGAACCAACATAATCGTTGTTTTTTTTCAAAAAACCTACGCACTGATAAATTGCATCTGGAATAACTATGTCGTCATCTGCACAAAAGGCACAATAATTAGTATCTACGGATTTTAGACCATTTAATAACTTCTCTTTAAATGATATTGAATGCTTATATTTATTAATAATCCAGTCAGGATTTATTTTTTTTACTAACTCACGATTTTTTATAAATGATTCGTCATTACTAGAATCCAGAATTAATATTTTAAAATTAACATTTTTATTATTGATATATTGCAACAGACGTGTTAAATGATCATGCCTGTTATAGGTAGGGATTAACAGAGTGAAATCTGTTAGGTTAGTTTCCATAAAAAGGGTGATAGATTTTTTCTTGCTCAGAAATTGTTTTATATGTTTCGATTGCAACCTCGGCTGTAAGCTCACCTGGATCGGGACATTGGAATCGCAACTCACTAATTGCTCTTGAGCAATCAAGTGTATGATGCCTTTCTAGGTTCTGCGGTAGTATTTTGTTATCGCGGCCATATGTACTGACAATAAGTGTTTTATCTAATGATAATGTATCAGCAATAACATTGGCAGCTTCAATATAGTTAATATCATCATTAGCTGAAAACTGGTAAATACCTGGTATCTTTGCAGTGCTAATTTGAATGAGACTTTGCATAACCGATTCAGTGGATATTGGAGCCATGTATAAATCTGAAAATGGAAATATTTCTACACCATTTAACAGTGCAGATATCCACGCTTGTATTAATGAAAAATTAGCACATAATACTTTTGACATTCTGAGTATACATGCATTCTCTGGATATTCTTTAAGCAAGTATTTTTCTACAGCAACCTGATGCCTGCCGTATTCAACATTTGGTGAGTATACTTCAAAAGGTTTTATATATTTCCTGGATCCATCAAAAACATAGTTGCTTGATGGAAAAATTATAAAAACACCTTGAGCAATTAATTTTTTTATAAGCTTTATAGTTGAATTAACATTAACCTCATATGCATAATATTTATTTAATTCGCATTCTGCAATACTGGTTACACCAGCAAATATCACAGCCACGTCTATATCCAGATCATTAACATCAAATTCATCTATATTTTTAACAAAATCAAGGTATAGATACTCAGGATTTATCTGTCTGCGGCTTGTCCCGTAATAAGAGTATTTTTGTTCTATCAAGTATTTTGGCAATAATGAGCCAAGTGTACTATCAATCCCTACAACGAGTAATTTTTTTTTCATACTTAATTGTGTTTAACAATTACGACAATACAAATCCAGTATATCTTTTTGCAACACTATCAACAGGTCCATCCTCAACGATTTCTCCCTTATCTAGCCAAATCGCCCTATGGCAAATATCGACAATAGTATCAATATTATGGTTAACTAAGATCACTGTACTGCCTGATGATAGAACTTCATGCATTTTTTTTTGTGACTTCTGTGCAAATTCAGCATCACCAACAGCTAGTGCTTCATCAAGTAATAATATGTCGGGCTGAAAGTTAATATCGATAGAAAATGCAAGCCTGGCACGCATGCCTTGCGAATAAGTTTTAACAGGTGAAAATATAAAACTTTCGATGCCTGAGAATTCGACAATTTCTTTATATTTTTTTCTAATCACACTTCTCGGAATTCCTAGTATTGCGCCCCTAAGAAAAATATTTTCATCTCCAGTTAGCTCCATGTGAAATCCCGTTCCTGCACCCAATAGCGCGCCAACTTTACCATAAATTCTAGCTTCACCATGAGACGGTTTTGTTATTCTAGACAATATTTTTAACAACGTAGTCTTGCCGGCCCCATTTGCGCCTATTAGCCCTACTATTTCCCCTTGTTCTATCTGGAATGAGACATTCTTCAAAGACCACAACTTCTGATGATCGCTTTCTATTCCGGGTTTATGTGCATGCTTTCTGAACTTGTAATAAAGTGTTTCCTTAAGCGTTTTGTGCTTCAGCCTGGTTCTAAGATCATAACACTTACTTATATTTTTTACTTCTATCATACTCTCAACACTCTTGCATATCAGTCATTACGATTAAACATTATATTCTCTGCATAACCGTAAATACTTTTCCTTCGCATACTCATAAAGAAGTAAATCTATGGCATTCGCTTCTGCTATTGCTGCGATAGTATTGCCATCGATATTTGATGCGTCCTGTTTAGATCTTGTTTTGTTTTTCCATGTCAAACTGATGTCATCAGACCAACCCAGAATCTTTTTAAATAAACATATACTTTTTTCAAGATCCTCGAATATACCTACAGCACAGCATTGGTCTAACGTTTTCTTTGCGCCCTCAAGATAACTTTCCGATAATCTCTTGTCTTTACCATACAGAACATGTTGGCCTAGATTTACCACTGTAAAATTTTCATATGGATAAAGCCAGCGTGTCATGGTGTTTTCAATACCTTGCATTGCAGAAAACTGCTCAAGCGTAAGCTTTCCCTCGCGTATTCGTTTTCCGTACTTATCGAAATGATTTTCTTTACTATAGAAGTAACTTGATATCACGCGTTCTACAGGATGACGAAGTATAGTGGTATAAACTGCATGCTTCAAATAACGATGCGCGCCATAAGGCATATGTGCACATACAGCACGGTAGCGCCATGCATTGAATGGATTAAGCTTCCATTTTATTTTATTTGCATTATTTTGTGGACTCAGACACTCAACCAGAACCCTGAATCGACCATACTCCTGCAGGAAAAGGTCATAGATAGAGTTACCAGCACATTTCGGCAAATGCAGGTAGATTATTGTAGGTTGGTTGTTTTTTAATGCAATCAATGTGGTGTATATGAAAATCGTATTCTAGTAATAATCATCAATATTATCTTCGGTTCTAATAAAGTAAACCAGACCGGATACAAACAATATGACTGCGATAAAGATTGAGGCATAGACCGAATGGTTCAATGTAAAATCTGTATCGTACAGGCTCCATCTGACACCTTCGATGACGGTAGCCAACGGATTCAACAGCAGAATATCTTTGACACGTGGACCAACAAAATCCAGTTGAAAGAAAACCGGTGATGAAAACATTAACATCATGGTCACAGTAGGCACCAGCATTTTGACATCCCTGAACCTCACGCATAACATAGAGAACCACAAAACAACACCGGCGATGAACACCGTTTCCAGTATCAGAAACAATGGCATGTAGAATATGTTTGCTGTCAATGTATCGCTTGAAAAAATAAGCACCAGCAGTAACAACAGTGACAATGGAATAACAAGGTCAATTATTCCCACCAAGACGATAACGATAGGGACAATAAGTCGTGGGAAATAAACCTTTTGTATCAGACTTCGTTCTGAAATAAGGCAACTGGAACCATCTCCAAAACTACGGGAGAAAAACAGCCAGGGCACCAGTCCGGCCAGTAAAAACATCGTGTAATGGGCATTATCAGCTCCTATCCTGGGGACACGCATAAACAATAATGAAAACATGGCCATAAGCATAAGTGGTTGCAACAATGCCCATAATACGCCAAGTACTGTTTGTCGGTAACGTATTCGCAGCTGTCTCGATATTAACATCCTTATCATCTCGACATTGCTTAATATTTCTAGAAAATACGATTTCGAGAAATTTTGTCTCGAATTGATGATAATTGGATATTTTTGTATGTACGACATTATCGATATGACGAGTTCGCTAAGATTCTTGATTACAGACTATTTAGGGAACCTCTGATTAAGTCCCGTTTTTAAAAAGTTCTGTTATTACCTGGCAACTATCGCTGTATTCAATGGCTTTATTCATCCTTGCTTGCCGTGTTTTGTTTAATTCCCGTATCAAACGGCCCATATGGGCGGATCTATCCTGTGGCCACCGCCAGTTCCCGGCGAACCATATAGAGATTGGCCAGGGCAAACAGGGTAAACACCTGCGCCGCATTCTTCGAAAGTCCCCGGTAACGCACCTTGCGATAGCCCCACAGGTGCTTGATGACACCAAAGGCGTGTTCTACCCGGGCCCGTACCCGGTTGCTCTTGCGGTTAAAGGCCTTGTCCGCACAGGTCAGTTTCCTGCCGCGGCCGGCCTTGCGGTTCACGCGCCAGTCAATTCCTTTGGATTCCGCCTGACGTTGCTTCTCTGCATCCGCATAGGCCTTGTCGCCATACACGGTTTGTTCTTCACCGTGTAAACAATCGTCCATTATTTGAGAATCGTGTACCGACGCATCGGTCACCACCACACTGTGCACCCGGCCACGAAGGTCGCTGCCAACATGCATTTTCATACCAAAATGCCACGTATTGCCCTTCTTCGTCTGCTTCATCTCCGGGTCGCGTTGCCGGTCCCGGTTCTTGGTCGAGCTCGGCGCACTGACGATGGTGGCGTCCACGATCGTCCCTTCGCTCAGGATCAAATCATCCTCGCACAGATACTGCTCCGTCCGTTGAAACAATGTCTCGGTCAGCCGATGGGCCTCCAGAAAGTGACGGAACTTCAAGATCGTCGATTCATCCGGGATCTGTTCAATCGTCACTCCGGCAAAGCGGCGCATCGATTCGATGTCGTACAGGCTGTCTTCCATCCCCGGATGTGAAAGGCCGTACCATTGTTGCATGAAGTAGATCCGCAACATCGTCTCGGCCGCAATGGGTGGCCGGCCGTTGCCCGCCTTGGGATATTTCTTCAATATCGGCTTCATCAGGCGTTTCCACGGCAGGAGCCTGTCCATCTCTCCCAGAAATCGCTCCTTGCGGGTAATTTTCTTCTTCGTCTCGTAGGCCAGGTCCGAAAAACTCGCTTGTTTCATCTGATGTCCCCAGGATCGTTTGCTTCTGTATATGATCTCATAATTATTGGGACTTGTTCAGAGGTTCCTTAGATATAAAATACTTAATAGTACGTGGTATTGAAATATATTTGATCAGAAATTCAGGATGGCTTTAGATATCTCATATACAGTTTTCACAGTCACTATGAAACCGCTCTCTTGCATATTCATATAATTCAATATCATATCTGTTGGTCTTTTTGATGTCTGCAATAACCTTATCGCTGACACTATCTATTTTTGGCCTTTCGCTAGTTTTGTTAAGCCAACCAGTATTCTTAGATTTACAAGAAAGTTTTCCTCTAAAAAGATCGAATGTTTTATGCAGGTCCTCGAAGAGGCCAACAACAACACATTCATCGATAACATTCTTTGCAGCAGATAAAACATCACTGGCATTTGAATTTTTACATAAATTATATTTCCCAAACTCTGGATTGGTAAATTTAACATTCGGATTGAGCCAACGCGTCATGGTATTTTCAATGCCCGGTGTCCGCGCAAATTCAGACAGACCTACTTGATTATTTCTAATATATCTGCCAAAGGGATCATCTGGATGATTCAGGCTAAAATAATAACTAGATATAATCCTGTCTACTGGGTCACGAAGTAGTGTAATATACTGACTGTTTTCAAAATAACGATGTGCGCCGTAGGCCATATGTGCGCACATGGCTTTAAGTCTGTCACGTTTTTTCTTATCCATTGCTGTCAATTCCAACGCATTATCGGCAGGCATCTTGTAGGGAATAAACACACGAGAATTACCAAATCCTCGCTGGAAAAAATCATACACCGTATTGCCGGCACATTTAGGTATATGCAAATACAAATATACAGGCGATGGATTCCGAGACAGTATTTTACTTATCTTTTTTAATGTCATACTCAGGCTATGTGTGTAATTAGTTTAGAACTATATATGTGTTCCTAATCCGTGTACAGTCGGGAACCATAACGCAGACTCGCGGCAAATACGTCCCTGTAGCTCGTATGCGGCATGCCTGCCGCATACGGTCTGCTTATATGATTCCCGACTGTACACGGATTAGGAACAGGCATTTAGAGATTAAAGTGCCAATAATTTTCATCAAACAGTGTCCTTGCAACCCGATACAGTTCCATCTCAAATTCAATATATTTTTAATAACATTAATGTCCCACCAGTCAATGTTTATTGACTTGTCGTTCATACATAATTATTTCAAACGAGATGTTCATGACATACTACCTTTCCAAATAATATGAATTTAAACCTGAAAACCTTATTAGTAGGTTTGTATATTTGGAACATATAGACTAAATAATAAAATTCATATCATATAATCAATAGCTCTATACTATAAGATGAACCTATATTTAATATGTAATTAATTTAATAAGTTTTCCTCATTAATCATGGAGAGTTTGCTTTCTTATTTATATAGTTCTGTACAAACTGATATAACTCTATGTCGTGTTCATTATTTTTCTTTATCTCTTTTATTGTCTCTTTATCGATTTCATTAATTTCTGGCCTATAAACTGTTTTATTACTATTAACATTTGTATTTAAATCTATATTCAGTTTGTTAGATATCATTTTGATAAAGCCTTGCATATCTTCAACCAACCCAAATATAAATTCTTTTTCTAACCTCTTTTTAATTCGCATAACTTCTATTTTATAATTTATATCTTCCGGCGGCTTTATATGCCAATCTTTGCAGCTAAACGGAAATGATGATAGATATCTTGTTTGTAAGTTGTATAACTCAGGTCGTCTTGCAAACTCTTTCAATGACAACTCTTGTTCTTTAATTAATTTATTACCAAAGTCATTAGGATTCGACAAACTAAAATAATAACTAGAAATGACCCTTTCAACGGGCTCTCTAATAAGAGTTACATATTGATATTTTTTAAAGAATTTATGCGCTCCGTAGCACATATGGGCGCATACAGCTTTTATTTTCTTTTTTTCATTCTCGCTTAATTCTGAAATAGCCTGCATGTTTGCAGGGCCATCCATGTATGGGATAAAGACTGAATCTGTTCCTAAGGCTCTTTGAAACATAGAATAAACTGAATTACCAGCACATTTAGGTATATGCAAAAATAATACTGTTGGCGTATTTGCAAATTTATATCTTTGTAAAAATGATAGCATTCTTCTAACTACGTAAATTAATTAAAGCTCTTGATACTTCACCTGCTTCAAGTGCGTCAAATGCTTCATTGATATTTTTAAGTGACCATTCATTACTAACGAGTTTGCCGAAAGGCAGTTCATTACTCAGGAACAAGCTTTCGTATTTTGGAAGATCGGTATCGGGCTGAGTTTCACCACCCCACGTACCGATGATTTTTCGACCTTTGATCAGGTCAAACGGGTCGAGGCTGATTTTTTCACCAAATTTGACGTTCCCCGCCAGCACACATAATCCACCATTGTATTTTATTGATTGAAAGGCTGTTTCCATGGTTTCCGGCCTGCCTGCTGCCTCAATGGCGTTGTCGACGCCAGCACCACCGGTTATTTCTTTAATTTTATCCAACACGTTTTCTTGTTTGGCATTAATGACATGTGTAGCGCCGAGTTTTTTCGCCTCATCAAGTTTAGCAGAGACGATATCTATCGCTATAATCTGGGAAGCCTTCAACATCACGGCAGCCAGTAGCGCGCTCAATCCGATACCGCCCACACCGAATATGGCAATTGTTGAACCGGGTTTTACTGTGACTGTATTTATTAGAATACCTGCTCCAGTTGGAACAGCGCACCCAAGCAGGGCCGCTTCTCGTATCGGCATGTTCTGTTGTAATGGCACAACCCTGTTTTCGCAGGTGACGGTGTATTTAACGAAAGTACTGATGGCACCAGAGTTAATCTTGCCGATTTCACTGTTATATACAGTTCCCGGAACATCCATGCCTTCACCCTTTATCCAGGTTAGCACCACCTTATCACCAGGTTTCACTTTTTCTACTCCGGGACCTGTTTTCATTACAGTACCCGAACCCTCGTGGCCGAGCGTATGAGGAAGGTAATTATCCGGGCCACGACCCCCTCTGACTTCGTGCAACTGTGAATGGCAAACCCCGGCATATTCTACATCGACAAGTAGTTGACCCGGCTTCAATTCCGGAATTTCCAGTTCCATGATCTCAAGTGGTTGACCTATATTGATTAATACAGCAGCCGGTGTTTTAACAGGAGCAGTCATCATTCATTACTCATAATTTCTGTTCATCAGGCGGATTCCGCTATAAACCAGTAGTAATCGCCTGTATACCCAACCTCATCAAACAGTTTCTTCCAGTCGTCAACATGCATGTATGTCTGTGCGGTTAAGTTCCATTTCAACATCGATTCTTTTTCGGCATCGTTATGCCATGCATCGTTCATGACAAAGGCATCCTTTCTTGAAACCCGTTGAACCTCCCTGAACGCCTGCTTACATTCATCTAGAGGCAGATTGTGAATGGTGTTAATGCAAATAACTAAATCAAACGAGTTATCTTCAAAGGGCAATTCTTTCGCATTAGCCACAGTTATCAGATCTTTCACTTCTTCTTTAGCATGATCGTATGCATACTGCGATATATCGACACCCTGAATATTCAGTTCCGGCATCAACAATTTGAAGTCATACATCATAAATCCTTTTGCACAGCCCACATCCAGAACACTTGCATCAGGTGCAAGATTATAATAATCCCGAAATACCTTTACTGTATCAGTCCAGAACCGCGGGTGATAATTATAACCACCGTAACCACTTAAACGGTCGCCGTCGAAATATTCAACATCGAACTTCTTTGCCGCCGCCCTGTGTTCTTCTGTAATCAATTTGGCCCTGTCATCAATAGGACGCTTGGATTTCGGATACTTCTCAAGCAAGTTAATTTCTTTTCCCATTTTACTTTCCTTTATGTGAAATATTTTACCAAGGCATGGAGTTTTTATTAGTTATAAATAAAGAACCGTCTTTATATGAAAAAGGCATATCATGTAACTCAGTTACTTTTCGCCAGGCTTTTTTCTGCGAAAACATATTCACGCCTATGTTATAAACATGTTTCAAAATTTCCTGTGCGTTATCCTTGGAACCAACCTCCAATATTAAGTCGGTATTGTCATAATCATTTTTTTTCGTTGCTAGTATTAATACAGCTTCATGTCCCTCTACATCGATTTTTATCAAATCCGCCCTTTTTAAGATTTTCTTAAAACATTCAACCTCGACATTGAATTTGACCAGTTTTCCATATGGTGAATCTTTAGAACCTGACAGATGACTGCCAGTAGTGTTCCCTTCAACCCTGGTAAATTCCATGATTCCATCATCGCTAGATACAGCCTTAGGAATAACTGTTATCTTTTTATCAACCTCATTTTCCACTAGGTTTTTTTTTAATTGACTGAGGTGCACTGGATCCGGCTCGTATGCCGTAACATTAAAGCCTAGTTTACAAAGAATAATTGAATGCAGTCCGATATTGGCGCCCAAATCATATACGTTTTTATAGACATCTTTGTTCTTTAAATAAAATGAAAAGATGATAATTTCATCCAGGCCAAATAATTCTTTAGAGGTTATCGCCCCCATTCCGTAGTATGGCAGCTTTATTTCTCCTAAAGGATTAAATAAAGCTGATTGCTTGCCTCCCTCACCATAAATATTATTAATACAGATTTTGACAAGATTATTTAAATATCGATACATGCCGCTATCCGGATAGTGCTTGTCAGCAAGACTGGGAAGTAATATCAATATATCCGAAAGCACCGCCTCATTTAGATCAGATAAAGGATATACATTCATACTGTTTCACTTTCTTTTATAGGTGGCACTATCATTCTCTCCCTAAACTCATTTCTCGGCAACAATGGTTCTGAGTCCTCAATTGGTCTTCCATATTTAGTTTGAGGCACTACTCTCTTATTTTCATTGATCTTTATAGAGCAAAGCCCACCATTTTTACTAATCAGAAATTTCTTAAGTTTTTCCTTAAGCGAAGAATTATTTTTTATAGAACATGCTTGCAAGCCATATGCTTTAGCAACTTCAACAAAATCAGGCATGCTTACCCCTCCATCAGGTGAGGATGCAATATATTTGGAACCGAGCCATTGATCCTGAGTTTGTCGTATCATCGCATAACCATTATTATCTATAACGATTATTTTCACAGGAAGATTATGGTGTGCGATTGTTGCTAGCTCTTGAATATTTATTTGTAAACCGCCATCTCCAGTTAGGCATATAACTCTTTTCTTATCCAGAAAAAGTGATGCAGCAATACTACCTGGTAAAGCATAGCCCATAGGTGTATTATTGAATGCATGAAACAGCCTCTGTTTTTTCTTGGTTTTAAATGCCTGCATTATCCATGGCAATACACAACCAGTATCAATAAAAAAACACTCCTCCTCATAAGACAAGCTTGATAGAGTGTCTACAAATATATAAGGGTCGATTTCATCATTATTACTCACATATGCAGGCAATACCGGATATGCTTGCTTGAGGTCAGATATATAATTTTTCCATTCCATATATTCACTGCTGTTATATAAATGTATATTATCCAATAACCCTCTTATAAACTTCCCTGCATCAAGATTAACTGCAATATCAATCCCAATTCCATCTTCCTCATGTTTTTTTAATTCGCCATCTGAGATATCATTAATTATTTTTCTTGCTTCTCGCGCAAATGACGATGGCGGACTACCCGTTGCGTGTGTATCTAACCGTGAGCCAATTGACAAGATTAAATCTGCATTTTGTATCGTAAAATTTCCATGTCTGGTTCCATGAGTACCAAATGTTCCAACCAAATATGGAAAGTCTGAAGGAAATAAATCTACACAAGCCCATGTCGTTAACAAAGGAATCTTTAAAGCCTTTGCCAATTCAACAGCATCTTCAGCAGCATCAGAAAGATATACACCCCACCCAATAACGAGAACAGGACGGTTTGCATTATTTATCATGCTAAAGCAATCTTTGATCATTTGCGCATCGATACCTTGGTCATCTTCCTTTTCTTCGACAAATGATTCTAGCTTGTCAAGCTCAATATATTCACGTTGTAAATTATCTGGTATGTCTATTAATACTGGACCAGGCCTGCCACTTCTTGCCATATATACAGCTTTTCCCAATTCATATTGGATTCTATTTTTATCTTTAACAATTACGGCATATTTTGTGACCGGTTTAATCATTTTTACTATTTCTGTTTCCTGAAAACCTTTTTGCCTAATGTCGCGACTATCTTTAAGGCGAAAAGTAGAGACCTGTCCAGTTATGTATAATACAGGGACAGAATCGTAATAAGCGCAACATATTCCAGTTATTAAATTTGTTGCGCCTGGACCACTTGTGGCAATTGCTGCTCCCATGTTGCCGGAGATCCTCGAATAAGCATCTGCTGCCATTGCTGCTGCTTGCTCATGATGTGGGCATATATTTACTAAAGAATCATGCTCAGCAACTGAATGAATTAAATGCAATGAAGCACCGCCAGAAATTGAAAAAACATGTTTAATGTTTTGCTCGGCTATAAATTGAGCAACAAAATCTGAAACTTTAATTTTCGACGATGGCATATCTAATTTTTCAGAAAATTATTTTTATGACGTCTTAATTTGTACATATCAACATCATTAGAAAGTTCATTAATAAATTCTGAATTATCAATAGGATCATCTGCTACGCTGAAATTTCGTCCACTAATAACAGAAGCTGATTGCATTTCTAACCAATCAATAAATTCCAGGATACGACTGATTGGCACAAAATTATTTTCTTCATAATGTTTGATAGTTGTAAAATAATTTGCTCCTAATTTTTCACCTTTCTCCAAGGTCTCATTATGTATTGGCGTATCAACCCAGCCAGGCCCAATTGCAGTTATACGAATATTAGGCAATTCTGCATGAATAAGTTCACACATCTTAATAGTAGCTATTTTCGAAAGAGTATAAGCACTGGTATTAACCGTAGCATTATTTACTCCCCCTGCAGAAAACAGTATCAATAAAGGGCCTTTATCTATTTCTTTTTTTAATGGCAAAAGAGCTGAAATAATCTGCATTTGATTTATAAAATTAACCTCGATAGATGATTTCCAATCCTGAAAATTGCATCTATCAAAAAATTCTAGTGGCTTCATTGTGGCAGGTAATAGTGTTAAAGCTGTCCAATCGTCTATTTCAATGGTTATTCTTTTAATGAAACTGGCTATAGAGTCAGATGAAGACAAATCACAATAATATGAAAGCATCCCTAAATTTTGAAGGTTTTCAATATTCCTAGATTTTTTTCTATAAGTACCGTAAACACAATAATCTTTATCCAGCCAATGCTTTGCAATTTCATACCCAATAGCACTAGATGCACCTATTATGATTCTTTTATCTTTGTTGACATTACTCATGCTTATTAAAATGGTCCTTCGAATTTAGAATCAGGCTGATCGAGTCGTCGGTCTGTTGGAAGGGCAAACAATTTATCATCGACTGCTTTGCCCAACTGTTCAAGGGCTGCTGCTGCGATATGGCCTGCCCTAGGATAATAATCATCACATAATGCCGGACTGGTAGGGGCAGGATAGTCTGGCAAAGCCACTCTCGATGGCTTGTTTAGCAGTCTTTCAAAAGTATTTTCTAATACGACGGCCAGTACTTCTGCAGAAACACCAAACATTTTATGGCCGGTATCCGCAACAACCAGTCTTCCGGTTTTTTTTACAGAATTTATAATTGTTTCTGTATCCATGGGCCTGAGAGTTCGAAGATCTATAACTTCGGCATTAACCCCACGCTCCTGAAGCATTTCACGAGCGCGCAATGATTCCAGAGTCATGTAGGATGTAGCTACTATAGTAATATCCTTTCCTTCTTCCAGAACCCGGGCCTTGCCAATTGGAACTCTGTACATTTCTTCCGGTACTGAATCTGATATGCCATAAAGCCACCGATATTCCAGCGAAATTACCGGGTTATCATCTTCAATGGCAGAGATTAGCAAGCCCTTTGCATCATAGGCCGTGGTCGGCATTATCACTTTTAAACCAGGTATATGGGCAAACAAAGACTGTAGACTCTGCGAGTGTTGCGGACCTTGCCCCCAACCTCTGCCAATTATCATTCTGATAACCATTGGTATCTTATGCAAACCATGAAACATATAGTGCCATTTTGCTGCTTGATTAATAATCTGCTCCATCGATAGCAATGCAAAATCAACACGTTGATGAGTCAGGATTGGCCTCATGCCTTTTAATGCAGATCCTATAGCTACCCCTGTCATGGTATTCTCAGCCAAGGGTATATCCATAACACGATCAGCTCCAAATTTTTCCTGCATTCCTGTTGTTGTACCGAAAATACCTTTTGGATCAGGCACGCCTAAACCCATGATATAAACATCTTTATCTGCTTCCATACATTGATACTGTGCTTCGCGTAGTGCTTCGAAATATTTTATTTTTCTTGTCATGTCCTACGTAATGTTTATGCGTATATATGTAGTTCTGCGTTTGATGAATCCGGGAAAGGGCTTTCTTTGGCAAACTTCACAGCATCATTGACCTGATCTTTAAAATCATGTTCAATCTTGACAATTTCACTTTCATCAAACTTGTAATCATTAATCAATTTCGAACGAAATAATGCAACAGGGTCACGTTTTCGCCAAACCTGATATTCATCCTCCGTTCTGTAACCTATATCGTTATCAAAATTTGGACCGCAATGCTCCCTCCACCTGTATGTTGAGAATTCAATAAAGACAGGTCCTTGTCCATTTCGACATTTCTTCACAGCATCACTGGTCAATTGATAAACAACCTCAACATCATTACCGTCAGCATAATGACTATCCATGCCATGGGCTGCAGCCAAATCAACAATCCTCCTGGTGTCCGGCTGCCTGACATGCATAGGCGAGTAGACTGAATAAAGATTATTTTCACAGACAAAAATAACAGGCAGGTTCCACAATTGAGCAAGATTAAGGCTTTCATGAAACACGCCGGCTTCTGCAACACCATCACCGAGAAATATCATCATGACCCTGTTTTCTTTCTTCAACTTTGAAGCAAACGCTACGCCTACACCAATCGGTATCGTGCTGCCAACAATGGGAGCAGCGCCGATAAAGCCAACATTGAGGTCAATCAGATGCATTGAGCCACCTTTACCTCCTGCACAACCTGTTTCCTTGCCGTATATTTCAGCCAGCATTGCCTTCAAATCACCGCCTTTTGCCAAATAATGTCCATGTGATCGATGACCTGATATGACGTAATCATCATCATTCAGTGCAGCGCATGAGCCGGCCTCTGCTGCTTCCTGTCCAATACATAAATGTACCGGACATCGCATTTCCTGTTCCGGATATAGCTCCGCAATTTTTTCCTCGACGGTCCGTATCCTGTTCATTATTGAATACAGTTTTACGGTGACTTCTTTTTTATGAGACATATTTATTTCAATAGTGCATTGAGAAATTTAATAAGCGGTACCTTTTCTACAGAAGATCTGTGCCCGACAATAGCTACTTTCATGGCACCGACAGCATTACCTATAAACCCTACGGTTTCCATTGGCACTCCTGATGCCACAAGAGGAGCGGTAAGCGAGAAAAAAGCATCGCCGGCACCAACAGTGTCAGTAATTGTGGTGGTCAGGGCAGGTACTTTAGACAAGCCCAAGGCCTTATCAAAGGCCAGACATCCCCTTTTACCCTGAGTAATAATCATTTTTGGACAATCAATAATTTCAGGTAAATATCGAGTAAGAATCTCTTCAAGTGGTGCATACTTATCATGGACAGCCAGTCTGGCCTCCGGTCCATCTATACATATGTAATCAGCATTACGATATTTACTTATCAAGTTAAAGCCATGATTGGCGCTATTAGATTGTGCATTGACTGCTAGAAAAGGTGATTTTTCATTTAATAGTTCGATAGTGCGCTGGTTTAAAAGACCATGTCCGAAATCCGTAACAATAACGATATCAACTTCTTTAATACGTGATTGAATGATTTCATTCAACTCTGACTCTGTTTCCTCATGCAACGGAGAATCGTCCATAAAATATATTTCAAACAGTTTACGCATAGAGTAACCCGTATCAACAAAACGACATTTTCTCGTCGTTGGCGCTTCCTTTCTGTATATTTTATGCATTTTTACATTAGGTTTTAGACATTCTATAGCCAATTCTTCATAGCTGTCATAACTGCCAAAGGCAGTTATGAGTTCAACATGTTCACAAAAAGCGGCTACATGATTGGCTGCTGCAAAAACGCCACCTGCAAAAATTTCACTCTCTTGAAAAAGAGTCGCTATCATATTTTCTTTAGCGGATTTCCCCATTGGCTCGACATATTGATATTCATCAATAATGGCATCGCCGATAAAAAGGATTTTTTTATCTTTAATCAATTCAAGTGCTTCAAACACCTTTCTGCCAGCATCGCTATTGCGATACCTGTCCAGGTATTGTTGCAACGTAGGTTCATAGATGCCGAGGTATTGATTTATTAACGCTGATGATGAAAAAGTAATTTCGTCAGTAAAAATTAATTTACCACCATTCTTTTCGACCGCCTCTTGTTCTGCCGATATATTACCGGTTACATCGTCTGAGGAATCTTTATAGTCTCCACCTTTTATATAGACATTAGGTTTTATTTCTTTAAGGACTTCTTCGGCTGTAGGAGAATGGTTTATACCCACCCAATCCACGTATTCTACGGAACCAAGCATTTCAGCACGTAGTTGCTCCGGGAAAACCGGACGACCAGGTCCTTTATTCACATACTCATCAGCGGTGACGGTTACTATTAACAAATTTCCTTCTCGTCTAGCTGCTTCCAGATGCTTGACATGCCCCATATGTAACAAATCAAATACACCATGACACAAAACCACTTTTTTGCCTTCTAATTTTGCATTCTGCGAAATAACTCCCAATTCCTCCAGGGAACGCAATTTATTTCTTGCCTGTCGGGGCAAATAAGCCTGCTCTTTATGTCTATCCTGATTAGTCATGTCATTATTTTTTATTTCGCATTTACGGTTTATGAATATAATCGTGTGACTGCTCTTTGAGGACATCAAGATTACTATCTACCCAATCAATACACTCCTCCAGGCCCTGCTCAAGTGTAATCTTGTCAGTCCAAGCCACCTCTTTCCTACATTTACTGCTATCCAGCATATAGGCCGCATCCTTTCCAATGCGTTCTGGTCCGACTTTTACATATTGATCAAAATCGACATCCATCTTTTTGCAGATGAGCTCTACAAGCTGCCTTATCGAGACAATTTCTTTGGTAGATATATGATAGGTATCGCCAAGCTTGCCGTTAAGCATCACCTTCCAAGTGGCATCAGATACGTCATTAATATGTATAAATGAACGTTGTGATACGCCCCCACCATGTAATTCCAGTTGTTTACCGAGACGTATAAACAGAATTGTTCTGGGGATGATTCTATACAGTTGCTGCCCTGCACCATATACATTGGCTGCACGTGTAGCCACCATCGGGAAATTGAAGTTATCGAAGTAGCTTTTTAAGCTCATGTCTCCAGCAGCTCGGGAAACCGCATACGGCGTGCTGGGATTGAATGCAGTATCCTCTTTAATCCAGCCTGATGTATTCCCATAAACCTCAGGGGTTGTAATGTGGACATATTTTTTGAGGAAGTCGCGTTTATGTAACTGGCTGAAGAGTCGAGTGATTGATACTGCGTTGGTCATAAACCAGTGTTCAGGATATTCCCAGCTTTGCCCCACCATGCTTTGCGCAGCAAAGTTAACGATGTAATCAGGTTTTTCCCTATCGACGAGTTTTAAAATTTTATCCAGATCGTTATTGATATCCGCTCGCTGAAAAGCAAAGCTGTCTGCATTTCCATTCCATTTATAGGGCAGAAATACAGGGTTGGGCTCCTCTGATCGGCTAATGCCAAACACGTCTGCACCTTCTCCAAGAGCGTATCTGACAAAATCAGCGCCGGAGAAAGAATTACTACCCAGTACAAAAATTTTAGGCATATCAAAAAATTTTATTTATTATTCGAGATTAAATACTATCTTTATGCTGATATAACCACTGCATCAGCATATGTAAGATAATGAGCTGCAAGTCCTCACTGATTTGCATATCATCAATTGCGTAATGAATCGGCACATCCGCCAATCCTTTCGCTTTCCCACCTGAGTAGCCCAGAATAGCAAAAGTCTCGATGTTCATGCTTTTTGCTGTTTGCAGTACATTGACGATGTTTTGCGAATTACCACTACCTGATAAAGCGATTAATACATCGCCTTCCTGGCCCAGTACGCCGAGCTGGTAGGAAAAAATATGTTCGTAACCTTCATCGTTGGCCAGACATGTCACTACTGAGCCATTGGCCGGTAACGCGGTGATCTTTAACCCTGATCCAAATTTCTTGGAAATGCCATAGATCAGGTCATTGGCGATATGCATGGCATTACCGGCGCTACCACCATTACCACAGATAAAAACCTGTTTCCCCGTCTTCCAGCATTCAATAAGCTTGGCACCCAAAACCTCTATAGCCTCGATATCTGTATTATCAAGTATGCTGGTAAGCTTGTTTCTGTAGTTGGATACATGCGTCTCAAAAGTTAATTGACTCATATCACTTCTCTCCTTGTTTGTCAGGTGAACACTGTTTGTTTCATCCACGCCAGATTGTAGTATCTCTGCTCATTGGTCAGTTTTTTATCCATATAGGCTTGAATAATTTCATCAATGGCATTTTCTACAGTTTTTTTCGGCGCAAAGCCTGTAGCAAGCAGTTTGTCTGAATTAATACGGTATGAACGCGGATCGTTTGATTCCTTAACGATAATTTTCGCATGGATCTTATCCTCTATCATTTCGGCAATTTCCATAATACTGAGGTTCTCAAAGCCGGCATTGTATATTCCTGCTACTTCAGGGTGCCCGAGTAAAAAGAGATAAAGATCCGTAATATCATCTATATGGATGTTGGGGCGTGTCTGTTTGCCACCCAAGACAGTGATTTCACCATTGCTCAGAGCCTGCATCGTTAACATATTTACTGAGACATCGAGCCGCATGCGCGGAGATAGTCCACAAACCGTCGCCGGGCGCACGATTTGAATAACCATGTTATCTGAATATGAAAGCAGAGCCCGCTCAGCGACCATCTTGGTCTTGTTATATTCTGATATAGGCTCCAGTGTTAAATCTTCAGTTACATGTTCCTCTTCCTTGACTCCGTAAACACTGCCGGATGAGGCATAAATAAAGCGCTTTACTCCTGCGTGTTTAGCTCTGTCAGCCAATTGCATGGTAGATAATGCACTTACCTCCCATGTCAGCTTGGGATCCAGGTCACCGCATGGATCATTGGCAATAGAAGCCAGATGGATAATAGCATCCACCCCCTTAAAATCTATCTTCTCGGGTTCAAGTACGGTTCCTTTAATTACTTCCAGCTTTTTATGTTCAGGCAGAAAGTTTCCAAACCACTGAGTGTCAATAACCACAACTTCATGTCCTGCATTAATTAATTTTGGAACCAGGACTGTTCCTTTATATCCACATCCACCAGTAACCAGTATTTTCAAGTTTGTATCTCCATTAGCTTATTGGGATTCAACCACGCTACCGCCCTGCAGTGTCACCCGGACCCCGCATGGGAATATGAGGCAATGCCGGGGCGACCCCGGCACCGCCCGGTCAGTGTCGATTCAGTCCGAGGATGGACGGAACCAGAATTCTTTCTTTCGGCACGCTGCCGGCCAATTGCTCAACGACGCCTGCCGCATCTGTCAATGAAGTCACCAGGTAGGCATCGACACCCGCCTGCTCGTTGTAACCGTGGTGCAGAGGTTTGCCGAGATAGCGGCCGGTCATGGGGCCATTGTCGAGCGTCATGACATGTTCCAGGTCATGATCATGCGCACGCAGCGAGGCGATTTCGGCCAGCTCGGAGATGCCGCAAAAGGCGATACGTCGCCATCCCCTCTTTTCGCATTCCGCGAACAATTCACTCACGGAGTGACCGGCCTTGCGGTAAAAATCGAATGAGGAGGTCAGGTATTCCGCGGTCAGGCGGCTTTTTTCAGCAAAGCCCTTGGGCGTGAGGTAGTAGAAGTAGCGGTTGGCCGGCGCCTGGTGGATCTTGATGAGTCCTTTTTTGACGCAGCGTTTCAGATAGGAATTGGCCAGCCCCAGTGCCACGCCGAGGTTGTCGGCCAGATGCCGCTGGGTGACATCGTTGTGTTCTTCGATGGTCTGAAGGATCTCCAGGGTGAGGGATTCTTCTTTTTGCCGGGTGTTCATTGGGTGAACAGTATAGACGAGGCTGTTCAGGAAATGAACGAATTTTTACTATTTACCTGATATTTTAGGTAGTTGGGTGGAGTATTCGTGGGAATATAAGATTTCTCCCGTTGGTCGAAATGACACGGAGGAGTAGGTCGAAATGACGGAGGTGTAGGTCGAAATGAACGCCGGGCTACTGAGGGATTTCTCCCGGAGTTTACCCTGAGGCTTGCCCGAATGGGGTCGAAATGACGTGGGGGTCGGTCGAAATGACCGAGAGGTCGAGAAGTACAATGGCCTGCTTTCCAAAATACTTGAATGACGGGGTGATCGAAATGACGAAAGTGTGTGCAAGATTTCTGTATCGCACTCAAGGCGTGCTCCTACCCCCCATCCCCCTGCCCCCTCCCGCGAAGGGGGGCTTATTTGTGCGGCGGGCAGTTCTTTTAATGTCAAAGAACCGCTTCTATTCCCTTACGCTCGATGAGATTCAGCAGTTTCAGGGATGGGCCGCTGGGTTTCTTGTCGCCAATCTCCCACTTCTGAACACTGGAAACACTGGTGTTCAACACGGCCGCAAAAACCGCCTGGCTCAAGTGTGTTTTTTCGCGTAGTGACTTGATCTTCCGTGGCGTCATTTCTTCCACGTCGAGGTGGCACAGCGCTTCGAACTCGCTCATACGACGCTTGTCAATCAAGCCGATCTCATGCAGGCCACGCACTGTCTCATGCATCTCGTCAATTATTCGGCTTTTACGTCTAGTCACCGCCTGTTTACGTCTAGTCATCGCCTGTATACACCTCCACAATCTCACTAACTGACAGGGCGTGTGTCAACTGCCGGTCATTCAATGCCAGCAGCTTCTTCGCCACTTCATGCAATACTCTCAATTCTTTTTTATCGATATTGGCGCGCTCGTTCTTGCCAAAGCCATATAGAAAGAACCAGCGATCCGTCATTTTTGTTGCGACTATCACTCTCGCACCGCCGCGTTTGCCCTGGCCGGGTAACGCAATCCTTTTCTTCACCACGTTGCCACCCAGATCGGCATCGACAAGTCCCTGAGTCATTTCGGAGACCGCCCTGCAAAGCGCGGCATCAGACAGTCCAGTCTTTCGCATCCAGCGTGTGAACGTCCGTGTCCGGAATATTCTTCCCATCATTAAAATATATCACTTAGTGCAATAGTTTGCCATTTGGGTTCCTTGTAGCCTTTCGAAAAAAACGGAGAGAACTCTTCCGTCTATCCTCTGACGGTAGGTCGGCGTGCCGGCGCCGGGTACGGTATAGTCCATATTGTTCAGAAAATGAACGGTTTTCTGGATTTTTTGTGAGATATTATATGGTTACAGGAAGATTCCTCCCTACGGTCGGAATGACAGGGGGGCCGGTCGAAATGACGAATCAGTGCGGTCGTAATGACCGCCAATCGCGAATATATAAATGTATTGGTCGTCATATTTGTATATGAGGCGATCCTTTAGAGATATGCGCCTTGACCAGAACCCGGCCAGGTTATGGCGGAGTTGCTCCGGTTTTCCCAGACCCCTGGAGGGATCGGATCGAAGCATTTCTTTTAATATTTTTTTAAGGGCCTTATGGAGTTTTTTGTCACGTTCTCCCAATGCTTCATAGACGGCCCATGTATTACCCTCAAATACGAGTGATCTCATCCATTTCCTCTTCCGTGGGGATATAACCGGAACGCTGGGTATGCGTTGCCATGGATTCAGTAATCTGCTTCATCAGGCTGCTGTTTTGCAGAACATAGAGCGTTTCCTGCTCCCGTTCCCAGTCGTCGGCGCTTATCACTACAAAAGCCTGCCCGGTCCGGCGGGTGACTTTCAATGGGATATGGTTTGTAACGACTTGTTCTACAAATGTTTTTAGCTTATCTCTAAACTGGTTTACGCTTACTGTTTCCATATTTGCCACCAAATGTACTGAAATGCCGTACATGTTGGTGAATAAGCCTGAACAAGTCAAGCAAAGGGTCCAGGCAGGTTCAAGCAAGCATAGGATGACAGGCTTAGACCTGAACGTAATCTATAACAGATTGATTTTTATAAACTTTCAGACTAATTGAGGAATTGATACCAGAAACATCAGGGACGAAATACCTTGATTTCCAGATCCTTTATAAACCGGTAATGACGATCATTGGCGCTCATCAATACCAGACCTGTCTCAAGGGCCGTGGCGGCAATTAATGCGTCGGCCATTAGCAGGGAATGAGACAGGGCATATTCTTCGACCAGATAACAGGCACGTGCGGAAATCGCTGCATCGATGTGGATAATATCGGCTTCCCAGAAATGCAGGGCACGTCTCAGTGCGCGCAGTTCTCCGGAGTCTTTAACGCCCTGATTGAGTTCCATCCAGGTTACCGCCGACAGGTAAAATCCCGGATTTTGATCCAGCCACAGCGCGGCGCGTTCGTTACCGCGCAGGTTCCAGATCAGGACGTCCGTGTCCACCAACATCAGGGCTGTTTCCTGGGTTTGCGTAAACGCCGGATTTGTTCGTCTACGTTTTCTGTCTGATCGGCCCGGATCCCATAGGCGGGATTGCGGGATTCTCGCACACCGTGTGCCTTATCCTCCTGCCAACGGGTCAGGACCGCCCGGCGCTTACCACGCCAGCTGATGTAGACCGTTTCACCGCGATCAGTGGCGGCCAACAGTTCACGGGCATGGAGCCGTAAGTCTTTGGTTGTGGCTTTCATAGGGCTCACTACAAATTTTAAGTTACATTTTGAAATGTAACTTTAGTAAATCAGAGTGTCAACCATAGAATACCTTCCCTGGCGCTGGATGGCGTTCATTCCCTGTCCGTAATAGCAGGCCCTGACCTAGATGGATTCGATATCCGATTGATCAACATTGATTTTTACGTAATTCTCGGCGATTTTCAGCAGTACAATCACCCGGTCTTTGGGCAGTATCGAGGTAAACACCGCCTCGTACCCTTCAAACGGACCCGTCGCGATCCGCACGTTCTGGCCCTCTTCATACTCCTGTTTCGGCAGAGCCACCACGCCCTGCCCGTCTTCGCGGCTGACGATGGCCTGGATCAGTGCATCCGGCACCCGCGCCGGTTCCATGCCGAAGCGCACCAGCGTGGAAACGCCGATGGTGGATCGAATCGGCCCCCAGTCGTCGGTTTCATTGCTGAGGTGGATGAACAGATACCGGGGGAACATGGGCGCGATGACGCGGATGGTCCGGCCGCGCCGCTTGCGAAACGCGGGTGTCAGCGGCAGGTAGGTTTCAAAGCCCTGGCGCTGCAGTTGCTCTTTAGCGGTATTTTCCTGTCCGGGTTTGCTGTGGATGAGGTACCAGGCTTTCATTGATTCAGGTTCGGGGTTCGGGGTTCGGGGTTCGGGGTTCGGATTAATATTTATGAATATGTTTAGTTATATATCAACACGATATCGCAACGGTAAGATTATCATCGGCATCAGAGGAAATTCCGACTTTATTTGGTGCTGATATGGTTCTATATTTATGGATAAATATATCTGAAATGGCGCCAAATTATGTCAGTTAATTTATCGATCAAGAATGTGCCGGATCATTTGATCCAACAATTACGCCAGAGGGCCAAAAAGCATCATCGTTCGTTGCAAGGCGAACTCATGGCAATAATTGAACAATCGCTGGAATCTGAAACGGTAATGACTCCACTCGAAGCCTTGAAAAAAATACAGCAGACAGGTCTGAAAACTCCCGCCGAATCAACAGAAATGATCCGGGAATTACGCAGTGGCCGTTAAAGTTATCGATGCTTCCGCACTGGGTGCGGTACTGTTCAATGAACCCGACGCCGGCAAGGTGACAGATCGCCTGGAGGCTGCCATGCTGGCCGCTCCCACACTGCTGCCCTATGAAATTGCCAGTATCTGTCTGAAGAAAATTTCCCGTCATCCTGAAGACCGGGAGCTTATAGTCGACGCAGGTCGCATGGTTAACCATATCGACATCGCTTACTCATCATTCGAGATGAGTGACATTATAGATCTGGCCGAAGACACCGGACTTACAGTTTACGATGCGAGTTATTTATATCTGGCAGAATCTATCGACGCGGAACTTGTCACCCTGGATCGGCAATTGGAGAAAGCAGCCCTTGAGAGGACGTAGTACCCTGCCGTCACGTTAACCCCTGTATGCATGACCAGCATTAACCGGTTTTTTGTATTACGCCACTTCCAGTCAGGTATGCCACCAGCTCATCCACGCAATGAGGGATGTCGCGGTCACCGGTATTGATGGTGATCTCGGGATTTTCCGGCGCCTCGTAGGGTGAGGAAATACCGGTGAACTCGGGGATCTCGCCGGCGCGGGCTTTTTTGTACAGACCCTTGGGATCGCGCTGTTCGCAGATGTCGAGATCGGCCTCGGTGTAGACTTCAATGAATTCACCTTTCCCGACCAGGTTGCGAACAATATCGCGGTCAGCCCTGAACGGTGAAATAAAGGCGGTCATGACGATGATGCCGGCATCGAGCATGAGTTTGCTGACCTCACCGATACGGCGGATGTTCTCGACGCGGTCTGCATCGGAAAATCCCAGGTCCTTGTTCAGGCCTTTGCGGACGTTATCGCCGTCGAGCACGTAGGTCCTCTTACCCATCTTGTTCAAGCGATCTTCCAAAGCATTTGCCAGGGTGGATTTTCCCGCTCCGGACAACCCGGTGAACCAGACAATCGCGCCCTTGTGGTTATTCAGTGCCTCGCGTTCCTCGCGGGTGACAGTGTGTTCATGCCAGGTGGTATGCTGGTTGGTGATTTTATCTTCTGTTGTGCTCATTTTGTTACCTGATAGTGTTGTGTATAAATTGTTGGGGGTTCACGGTGTCAGCCTGAAGGCAGACACCTACTCCTACTTCCTCTCTGCAGGTGTCAGGTCTTCAGCCTGACATCGTTGGCATTCACTGCTTCTTTACGATATCAGCCTGAAGGCTGACACCTGGATCGAGAAAAGGCTGACACCTGGATCGAAAAAGGCAGACACCGGCCCCTCTCTGCAGGTGTCAGGCTTTAGCCTGACATCGTTGGCATTCCCGTTTTCTTTACGGTGTCAGCCTGAAGGCAGACACCTCGTTGGTTTGCATCATCGTATGTTACCTGCCGACACAGGTGTATTGAAAGCCGATGCTCTGCATCATATCCGGCTCGTACACATTACGCAGGTCGATGAAGACATCGCCCTGCATGGATTCCAGGATACGCCGCAGATCCAGTCCCCGGTAGGCATTCCATTCGGTCATCAGAATGGTCGCGTCGGCGTTTTCGAAGGTATCGTAAATCCCTTCACAGTATTCGACGCTCGCCGGTAGCAGGTCTCTGGCTTCATGCATGCCCTGCGGGTCGTGGGCACGCACTTTTGCGCCGTTCTCGATCAGCTTCGGTAATATCGCCAGCGACGGGGCGTCGCGCATGTCATCGGTTTCCGGCTTGAATGTCAAGCCGAGCACGGCCAGGGTCTTGCCCGATTCGCTGCCGCCGAGCGCCGTGCGGATCTTGGTGATCATGCGCGCCTTCTGCGCCTCGTTCACCTCGATCACCGATTCGACGATGCGGCTGGACACACCGTGTTCCTGGGCGATGCGCACCAGCGCCTTGGTGTCCTTGGGAAAACAGGAACCGCCGTAACCGGGCCCGGGATGCAGGAACTTGCGGCCGATACGCCCGTCCAGGCCCATGCCCTTGGCGACGGCGTGCACATCGGCGCCGACGGATTCACAGAGCATGGACATTTCGTTGATGAAACTGATCTTGGTGGCGAGAAAGGCGTTGGAGGCGTACTTGATGAGTTCGGCACTCTCGAGACCGGTGGTAAGAATAGGCGTTTCAATCAGGTTCAACGGCCGGTAGAGTTCGTGCAGGCGCTCCTTCGCGCGTTCGGACTCCACGCCCAGTACCACGCGGTCCGGGCGCATGAAATCGGTAATGGCCGCGCCTTCGCGCAGGAATTCCGGGTTCGAGGCGACATCGAAATCGGCGTCCGGGTTTTCCCCGGCGATGATGCGTTTGACGTTACGCGCCGTGCCTACGGGCACCGTGGATTTGTCCACGATGACGGTGTAATCCTTCAGGTGCGGCGCCAGGTCTTTGGCCGCCTGGTAGACGTAGCTGAGATCGGCGTAGCCTTCGCCGCGGCGCGAGGGTGTGCCAACGGCGATGAAAATCAGGTCGCTTTGGCCGATGACTTCCTCGAAGCGCGTGGTGAACGACAGGCGGCCGTCCTTGACGTTCTTCTGCACGAGTTTTTCCAGGCCCGGTTCGTAGATGGGGATCTCGCCGTTGTTTAAACGATCGATCTTGCCGTCGTCGATGTCAAGGCAGGTGACATCCGCCCCGAACTCGGCGAAACACGCGCCGGAAACGAGGCCGACATAGCCGGTGCCTATCATGGTGACTTTCATGGATTAATGTACCTTTGTTTTGATCTACAACTGTTCCTCACTACAGGTGTCAGGGCTTTAGCCTGACATCGTTGGCATTCCCTGCTTTCTTCAGCAGTTGTCAGACTTTAGCCTGACATCGTTGGCATTCCCTGCTTTCTTCTGCAGTTGTCAGACTTTAGCCTGACATCGTTGGCATTCCCTGCTTTCCTCTACAGGTGTCAGGGCTTCAGCCTGACATCGTTGGCATTCCCTGCTTTCCTCTGCAGGTGTCAGGGCTTTAGCCTGACATCGTCGGTATTCCCTTCTTTCCTCTGCAGGTGTCAGGCTTTAGCCTGACATCGTTGGTATTCTATGCTTCTCTACGGTGTCTGACTGAAGTCAGACACCTGAACACCCCTTGAAGTCAGACACCTGAACACCCCTTGAAGTCAGACACCTGAATCGAGAAAAGGCAGACACCTTGTCTGCCTGTTACAACCGGTGCAACTCCACCCCTTCAGGCTTTTTCCCGCGGTCGAGTTTGGACTTGACGTCAAACACCACGCCCGATTTCTCCTCAAGCAGCGATTCGACAAACTCCCAGTCCTTTTCCAGGTATTCACGGTGCGGCACCGCCAGGATCACCGCCTGCGCCGGCGCCAGATCAGCGGTTGCCGCCAGTTCGATGCCGTATTCGGCCATGGCTTCCGCCGGGGCCGCATGAGCGTCGTGCACCTGGACGTCAACACCGTAACTCCGGAGTTCATCAACGATGTCGATGACCCGCGTGTTGCGCAGATCCGGCACGTTCTCCTTGAAGGTCAATCCGAGTACGGTGATGTGGCAATCACGAACGTTGAGGCCGCGGCGCACCAGCGCCTTGATCACCCGGCCGGCGACAAACTCGCCCATGCCGTCGTTGATGCTGCGCCCGGACAGGATCACCTGCGGGATGTAGCCGAGCATGGTCGCCTTGTGCGTCAGGTAGTAGGGATCGACACCGATGCAATGACCGCCGACCAGTCCGGGCCGGAACGGCAGGAAGTTCCACTTCGTGCCCGCCGCTTCCAGCACGTCCAGGGTGTCGATGCCGACGCGGTTGAAGATCAGCGCCAACTCGTTCATCAACGCGATGTTCAAATCGCGCTGGGTGTTCTCGATGACCTTGGCGGCCTCGGCGACCTTGATGGATGCGGCCCGGTGCACGCCGGCGGTGACCACGGATTCATACACGCGGGCCACGATGTCGAGGATCGCGTCGTTCTGCCCGGAGACGATCTTGGTGATGGTCGTGAAGGTATGTTCCTTGTCACCGGGATTGATGCGTTCAGGGGAATAACCGACGAAGAAGTCTTCTCCGCAAACCAGGCCGGATTCACTCTCCAGCACCGGCACGCAGTCTTCCTCGGTGGCCCCGGGATAGACGGTGGATTCATAGACCACGATGTCGCCCTTTTTCAGCTGGCCGCCCACGGTTTTCGAGGCGGAAAGCACCGGGCTCAGATCCGGTGTGCGCGCCTCGGTGACCGGGGTCGGCACGGCGACGATGTGGTAGTCGGCCTGCTTCAAATCGGACGGATCGGCGGTAAAGAGGATATCCGCCGCCTGCAGATCGTCACTGCCCACCTCGTGGGTGGTGTCGATCCCGGATTCAAGCTCGGTAATGCGGCCGGGGTGGATATCAAAGCCCACGACCCGTTGGCGCTTGCCGAAGGCCACGGCCACGGGCAGGCCCACGTAGCCGAGGCCAATGACGGAGATGGTGCGTTCCTGTTTCATCAGCTTACCTTGTAATAGTCTTTATACCATTGCACAAACCGCTCGATACCCGTTTCCACCGGCGTGCCCGGTGAGTAATCCACGTCCCGGGCCAGGTCCTCGACGTCGGCGTAGGTGGCCGGTACGTCGCCCGGTTGCAGGGGCAGGAAATTCTTTTCCGCCTTTCGGCCGGTGTAGTGTTCGATCAGCTCGATAAAGGTCATCAGTTCCACGGGGCTGTGGTTGCCGATGTTGTAAAGCCGGAACGGCGCAAAACTGGTGCCCGGATCGGGGGCCTCGCCGCGCCAGTCCGGGTTGCCTTGCGGGATTTTGTCCAGTGTGCGCACCACGCCCTCGACGATGTCATCGATGTAGGTGAAATCCCGCTGGTGCTGCCCGTTGTTGAACACGTCGATGGGTTTACCCGCGAAGATATTGCGGGTAAACAGAAACAGCGACATGTCCGGGCGGCCCCAGGGTCCGTAGACGGTGAAAAACCTGAGGCCCGTCGCGGGCAGGCCGTACAGGTTGCTGTAGGTGTGGGCCATGAGTTCGTTGGCCTTTTTCGAGGCGGCATACAACGACAGCGGGTGATCGACATTCTGGTGTATGGAAAACGGCATGGCCGTGTTGGCGCCGTACACGGAGCTGGACGAGGCGAACACCAGGTGCTCGACCCGGTTGTGGCGGCAGCCTTCGAGCACGTTGAGTGTGCCCTGGATATTGGCATCGATGTAGGCGTAGGGATTCTCGATGGAATAGCGCACGCCGGCCTGGGCGGCCAGATGCACGACGCGCTCAGGCTGGATCCGGGAAAACAGCGCCGCCATGGTCTCGCGATCGGCAATGTCTTCCCGGTCAATATGAAACCGCTCGTACGGCGTGAGTTGCGCCAGCCGATCTTCCTTCAACTGTACGTCGTAATAATCGTTGACGTTATCGATGGAATGGACTTCATCGCCGCGTTCCAGCAAATAACGGCTGACATGAAAGCCGATAAAGCCCGCCGATCCGGTCAGCAGGATTTTCACGGATGCTCATCCATGCGGTTGCTTTTGAGAGTATTGTTGTTGTAAATCATGGAGTTATGTATTATTGACAAAGCGCGCGGGATTATAACATGTCCCTGCTGACGGGTTTATGAAATTCTTGCATCGCCGTGGCGGTGTGCTTCCCGGTGCAGGTGTCAGGCTACTTCTGCAGGTGTCAGGCTCCTCTCTACAGGTGTCAGGCTCCTCTCTGCAGGTGTCAGGCTTCAGCCTGACATCGTTGGTACCGGGCGGGGTTCACGGTGTCAGCCTGAAGGCAGACACCTGGATCGAGGGAAGGCAGACACCTCCCCCCCCTCTGCAGGTGTCAGGCTTCAGCCTGACATCGTCACTAACACTTCAGAACAACGTATAAATAAACGGGGCCACCGCCGAGCCCTGGGCCAGCACGATCAGTCCTCCGACCAGCAGCAGCACGATAAAGATGGGCATGAGCCAGAATTTTTTGCGGGCTTTCATGAACGCCCAGAGTTCCTGCAGAAAGGTCATGGCCGATCAGAACTGCATGCGGATGGAATCCGGTTCAGGACCGGACGGCTGGCGTTTGATCCAGTAGCTTGCCACTGTTGAAGCGGTTTTCCTGTGCAGGGGATCCTTACCCAGCACGCGTAGTGCCAGGCCCATGGGTACAAAACAACCGTAGTACACCAGCGCCAGCAGCACCGGCGTCATGACCAGATGCAGTACGGCCGCGAACCGCGCCCATGTCCGCGCCGGATGCGCGTAGACCGCCGGCTTGATCAAGCTGAGTACAAGAACGACCAGGGCTAGTACACCCAGACTGTAGCCGGTCGCACTGCCGTCGCCGGGCCAGAGCAGGATTGCTGCCGGCAGTGCCACGACCACGGTCAGTGTCAGACCCATGGCACGCGGGCTCACGGCCGGACGCGGCGACTCATGGGCAAAGACCCCGGGGGCAAAGAGGCTGGTCACTATCAATACCGAACCCAGAACGCCCAGTATGATCTTCAATACCAGCCATCCTGCCGACATCATCAACAGCAGTGCGAGCAGGATGAATAACACGGCGCCGGCCAGTGTGGCGAACAGGCGATCGTTTTCAGCGGTTGGTGGGCGTTTATTCATGGGCCGTGTGTGTTTGTGTGTGGGCAGTATAAATCAGTTACGGTGTCTGACTGAAGTCAGACACCTGATCAAGGGAAGGCAGACACCTGGTCGAGGGAAGGCAGACACCCGGATCGGATCACGGTACATTGCAACAATGAAGATCATCGGCATCTCCGCCTGGTATCACGACAGTGCCGCCGCCCTGGTGGATGACGGCAGCATTATCGCCGCAGCCCAGGAGGAGCGCTTCACGCGCAAAAAACACGACGCCGCTTTTCCCGCGCACGCCCTCGCCTTCTGCCTGGATTACGCCGGTTGCACGCTGGACGATGTGGACTTCGTGGTGTTCTACGACAAACCCTTTCTCAAGTTCGAACGCATCGTGGAAACCTACCTGGCCATGGTCCCGCACGGTTTCGAATCCTTTCGCCGCTCCATGCCGTTATGGCTGAAGGAAAAACTGTTCCAGAAACGTCTGCTCGCCGAAGAACTGGGGAAATTCGACGGCCGTTTCGATGCGGCCCGGCAACTCCTGTTCACGGAACATCACCAGAGCCATGCCGCCAGCGCCTTTTATGCCTCACCCTTTACCGAGGCCGCAATCCTGACCATGGACGGCGTCGGCGAATGGGCCACCACCAGCGCCGGTACGGGCCGGGATAATCACATTGTCATCGAGAAAGAAATTCACTTCCCGCATTCGCTGGGCCTGCTCTATTCGGCATTTACGTATTTCGCCGGGTTCCGGGTGAACTCCGGCGAATACAAACTGATGGGGCTGGCGCCTTTCGGTGAACCGGTCTATGCCGATTGCATCCGTGATCATCTCATCGATATCCGCGATGACGGTTCCTTTCATCTGGATATGGATTATTTCAATTACTGCACCGGACTGACCATGACCAACGACCGTTTCAACGATCTGTTTGACGGTCCGCCGCGGCAACCGGAAACGCCCATCACGCAACGTGAAATGGATCTTGCCGCTTCCGTGCAACAGGTGACGGAAGATGTTGTGCTGAAACTGGCGCGTGACCTGCGGCAGACAACGGCATGCGGTAACCTGTGTCTCGCCGGAGGCGTGGCGCTGAACTGCGTCGCCAACGGCAAGCTGGTTCGCGAAGGGATTTTCGATCGGGTCTGGATCCAGCCTGCCGCGGGCGATGCCGGCGGCGCAGTGGGGGCGGCGCTGACCGCGTATCATCATTTTCTGGGTCAGCCGCGAACGTATGGCGCGGATGACAACATGAACGGCAGCCTGCTGGGACCTGACTATGCACAAAGCGACATCGAACAACGGCTCTCTGCGCTGGGTGCTGAGTACGAGGTTACCGATGATGATCAGTTGATACAGTTTACGGCGTCTGCCCTTGCCGAAGGCCAGGCCACAGGCTGGTTCCAGGGACGCATGGAGTTCGGTCCACGGGCGCTGGGTAATCGTTCCATTCTCGCCGATCCACGCCAGGGCGAGATGCAGAAAAAACTGAACCTGAAGATCAAGTTTCGTGAATCCTTCCGCCCCTTCGCACCCTCGATCCTGCGCGAACACGTTGCCGACTGGTTCGACCTCGATGTGGATTCACCTTATATGCTGCTGGTGGCTGATGTAAGTCAGCCGCATCGCCGGAAGCCGGATGCCAATGATAAACACGCGACGGGGCTTGCGGCCCTGGATATTGTACGCTCGGATATACCGGCTGTTACGCACGTCGATTACAGCGCCCGGGTACAGACCGTGGATGCATGCATTAACCCGCGTTATCACCGCTTGATCAGTGCGTTTCACGACATCACCGGCGTGCCGATGCTGGTCAATACCAGTTTTAATATTCGCGGCGAACCCATCGTCTGCACACCGGAAGACGCCTACCGTTGTTTCATGGGCACCGATCTGGACCTGCTCGTGATCGGCAATTGTATTTTGCGGAAAGGAGAGCAGAAACCGGGATTGTTGCGGGACTACCGGGGTGTAATGCCGTCGGACTAGCTTGTGCAGGAAAGAGATCGTTGTGGCATCATCGACACCTGCGCCTCAGTGGAGGTGTCAGGCTGCTTCTGCAGGTGTCAGGGCTTTAGCCTGACATCTTTGGTTACCAGACCGGGGTTACGGTGTCAGCCTGAA
>DGNS01000010.1:57758-240350 GCA_002389045.1 Thiotrichaceae bacterium UBA4486
GCCTGAAGGCAGACACCTGGATCGGGGAAAGGCAGACACCTGATCAGGAGAAGGCAGACACCTACTCCTCGATGCAGGTGTCAGGCTTTAGCCTGACATCGTTGGCTAATTTAACAAAAGACATTATGACACCGGACATTGTCGCACCCATCAAAGCTCTGCTGCTGCCACCGGGTTGCATTCTGTTATTGCTTCTGGCCACCGGCCTGCTCTACGGGCGATTCAGGCGGTTTGCCGCGTCGCTATTCATAGTGGCGCTGGTCGCTATGTATGTGTTTTCAACTCCGATATTTGCACGCTGGCTGTCCGCGACCATCGAACCGGACAGCGCATTGATCCTGAAGCCGCCGGCCGATACCGTCGGCCATGCTATCGTCGTGCTCGGTTGCGGCCGCTATGTACAACCGCCGGAATACCCGCTGGACGATGTTTCCGAATGCGGCCTGGTGCGCATGCGTTACGCGGCGGAGATCCACGACGTGCTGCAACTTCCCGTGCTCATCAGCGGTGGCCGGGTCTTCCCTGGCGGCATGGCCGAGTCCGACATCATGGCTCGGGTACTGGAGAGACGCTTTGCTGTGCGCAGCCACTGGCGGGAAAACAAAAGTCGCAACACGATTGAAAACGCCCGTCACAGCGCGGAAATACTTCGCGATAACGACATAACGACGATATACCTGGTCACCCATGCACTGCACATGCGCCGGGCGGGTTGGCTGTTCGAACAACAGGGATTCAGGGTTATTGAAGCGCCGACGTATTTTTATTCGGCAGGCGACGGCGACGGCTGGCTGAACTGGCTGCCTTCCGCCCACTCGCTGCTGGTTGTTAACATGGTGTTCAAGGAATATCTGGGCATACTGTGGCAAACTGTGTTTTTAGCCGATTTGAGCAGCAACAAGACATGAATAAAAACAGCCGCATCATGATTTCCGGCGCCGGCGTCGCGGGACTGACGGCCGCGATCTGGCTGGGTCGCCACGGATTCAGGCCGGTGATTATTGAAAAAGCCCCGGAGATTCGCGCCGACGGTTACATTATTTCCCTTTCCCACAAATCCTTTCATTACGCGGATGAGCTCGGCTTGTTGCCGCGGATGCTTGAACGCAACACCGGGATCAGCTATTCCAGTTATCACAATCGTAAAGGCCACACGATGTTGTTGCTGGATTACCAGGATCTGTTTGCCGGTGTGGATATCGTACAAATCATGCGCGATGAACTGGAAATGGTGCTCTATGAAGCGGCGAAAGATCTGGCTGACTTCCGTTTCGGACTGAGCGCCACGGCAATCAGCCAGGACGATGACCGCGTTAGCGTCTGTTTCGATAACGGCGACGAGGAAGAATTTGACCTGGTCATCGGCGCCGACGGTCTGCATTCGATCACACGTGAACTCACCTTTACGCCCGATGAGATCGAGCGCATCTATCTCGGCCGCTTTTCCTCCGCCTACAAGCTGGATAATGTCATCGGCCTCGTCGACAAGTTTGAAAACCACATGGAGCAAAACCGCTATATGTGTGTGTACACCACCGGCAAGGACGACCTGGCCTGTGTATTCATATGGAAAGATCATTCGCTCGAAGCGCCGCCGCCCGGACAACGCAATGCATACCTGAAAGAGGCGTTCAATGATCCGCCCGAAGTTGTGGCAAAGATCCTCGACGCCTGTCCTGAGAACGACACTTTTTATATGGATCCATTGATTCAAATCAGGATGAAAAACTGGCACAAGGGCCGGGTCGTACTCAGCGGGGATGCAGCGCACAGCCTGACCCTGCTCTCCGGTCAGGGCGCTTCCTCGGCCTTCTGGGGCGCCAGTACACTGGCCCGCGCACTGGTCGATCACGAACCCGAACAGGCCTTCCGGATCTACCAGGACGAAATGCAACCGGTCATTAACAGGATCCAGCCGGCCGTGCGCAGCGCCGCCAAATGGTACATCCCCGGCAGCACCTTGCCTTACCTGGTGCGCGATACGCTGATGACCTGTTTACCCAACCTGTTCTTCCAGAAATATTTCAAGAAAAAGTATTCCAGCGCCTGAGATGGCCGTCGAAGTCACTTTCACCCTGGATCTGGAAGACCACCGCCCGCCGGGTTTCCGCAAACGATATCCGGAAATCACCGAAAGCATATTGTCGTTTCTCGACCGGCACGCCATCAGGGCCACGGTCTTTGTACTCGGTCGCGTGGCCCTGGAATCACCACAATTGATCCGGCAAATCAGCAACCAGGGACACGAACTCGGGTATCACACCTTTGATCATGTGCATCTGCACCGGGACTCCCGTGACGGATTCCTGGAAAAATCAGCTGCCGGGAAAAAATATCTTGAAGACCTGGGCGGAAAAGCCGTGCATGGATTCAGGGCGCCCGCGTTTTCCCTGACCCGGGAATCGCTGTGGGCGGTGGATGCCATCCGGGAACTTGGTTTCACCTACAGTTCCAGCGTGCTGCCGGTACGCAATCCGATCAACGGTTTCCCCGGCGCACCCGGACGGGCGTTTCGCTGGCCCAACGGGCTGCTCGAAATTCCGGCGACCGTCTCCCGTATCGGCCCGCTGGAGATCCCCTGCCTGGGCGGCTTTTACCTGAGGTATTTACCGTATTTCATGATTCGTCGATGCCTGGCGCAGGATACCGATCAGGAACACTGGTTGTATTGTCATCCACACGATTTTGATCACAGAGAACCCTATTACACCATTCCTGGCACATCGGTGGTCACCAGTGTGCTGCTCTGGTTCAACCGCAAACAGACATTCAAAAAACTGGAAAGGCTGTATTCGGACGCTCTTGTAGCCGCGGCGCCACCGTTCATTGAACGCATTCACAGCGGCGACTTTGATGATGCGCACACCTTCAGGGACTTCTGAAAGACTTCTCGTTTCACTCGAAGTAACAGTGGGTGCTCGAAGTGACAGTGAGTACTCGAGGTGACAGTGAGTGCTCGAAGTGACGGTGAGTGTTTATTCAGAGCTTCCTTTACTGCATCTTCCTGAATGCGCACAGTTGAAACAGCGGCGCGAACGGCAACGGCAGGTTAATCACTTCTCCTTTTCGAAAACCGGATTTCTCGATTGCGTCAATCAGGTGATAGATATTCGTATGGTGATAATCGCCCTTGTCACCAAAGCCCGCAACAAGCCGGCCCAGTTTGTAGAGCAGGTTCTCGGTGGGACCGGATACCAGTAATTGTCCACCCGGTTTCAATATGCGATTGAATTGCTGCTGATAGGCCGCGAGATCCTCGATGTGTTCGAGCACGTCGGCGGCCACGATAACATCCAGCGACGCCGCCTCGATGTCGTCCAGGTCCTGAATAAAATGCACGCGTATGCCTTTTTCGGCGGCCATGCGCTGTGCATAGTGTGGAAACAGGTCAATCGCATAGACCGTTCCGTACTGCCGACTTAATTCCGGCAAAAACAGTCCAATGCCACAACCAAATTCCAGTGCGGCCCCGGAGGCATTGCCTTCCATCATGTCCGCCAGCCGATCATAGCGTTTCCACATCAACCAGCGGATGAGTGGGTTGGCATGCAGATAGGTCGGGATGGCCATCTCGTCGCGGTCATGTTCGGTGATGTCCTCAACAGCGGTGGAGGTAATGGTCTCGATTTCGTGTCTGGGTATGCGTGTAATCATGGCAGTTTCCGGTCAGCCCAGGTGGCGGGCGATGTAGGGTCCGATAAAATTGGCTAAAGGTAACGGCAATTTTTGCCAGACCCTGATGTATTTCTCATAACGAGGGTTGGCGGGACTGAAATCCGGCGATGTGCCGGCCTTGATCATGTACTGTTTGTAATACAGCGGCTCGGGTTCGAAACCCCAGTTCTTCTTGAAACTGTACGATCCCGTGCCCTTGATGCTGCGGCCGAAATCGAACCGGCGCAGCCCCTGTTCGCAACTTCGCCGCATGAGTTCCCAGTACATGAAATCGTAGGCCTTGAGCGTACGGGCAACGGCAAGACCGCCACCGTAATAAGGCATTACCGTATCGTGATAATACAGCGACAGGACACTGGCAACCGGCTTTTGATCTTTTGTCACGGTCAGGATTCGGCATCGATCCCCGAACACGGCCTTCAGCGCCCGGAAATAGTTTTTCGGGTAGACCGGTGTGCCCAGGTTACGGACACTGACGGCGTAGATGTCATAAAACCTGTCGATGCCGTCATCTTCCACACTAACGAGACCATTATTAATGCCCTTGCGGATCATGGCCCGCTGTTTCCGGGGCACGGCCTGCATGTTCGCCGCGGCTTCCGTCTGGATCGGTTTATTAAAGCGGAAGTAAAAATCCTTGGCGGGCCAGTCATTGACCGACGGCAGCACTTCCCTGAATTCTATATAATCGACGTTCAGTTCATGTCCGATCCTGATCGCCCCGGCGGTCAACGCGGCAAGCACCTCATCCGAATCCGCAAGCACACCGCCGTAAACACAAAACGGCGTCGATACCAGGGTGTGTCCGAACAACAGGCTTTTCACCCGGGCCATGGGCAGAACACCCACGACCTGTCCGGCGTCCCTGGCCAGCAGGTAACAGGTAGTCAGCCCATACACTGTCTCCAGCAGTCCTCGCCAGGATGACAAATGACATATCGTGCCATGGGGATGGGAGTTGACGTAGCCGTCCCAGTCATCAAGGCTGTTTTCATCCAGGCGGGATATGTTCACTGAGGTGTGATTCTGACGGTTATTTTTCAAGAACCAGAAAACACGAGGCGCCGAATAAACGGGCCGGCAGCGCATCCACGGTTTCGAATCGCCATCGAAAAAGCGGGAAGATCAACTGCTTTTTGACACATTGAAATCCAGGCTCGCGGCTGTAGAGTTCCAGATCATCGATCCAGTTATCGTAGTAAGGAAACTCGGGACGGCCGGTGAAGCGGTCTATATACCGGTAAACAAACACGGCCAGTTTATGGATCAGGGCGCGGTCATTACGCCACAACAGGATCAACCGTCCGCCCGGTTTCAATACCCGGTAGACTTCACTGATAAAATGTTTTGCCTTGTCTTCGGGCTGCTGGTTGAGAAACTGGCAGTTGATTACGCGATCCAGCACTTCATCACGAAACGGTAATGAAAACACATCCCCGCGGATGATATGAATGCCGTTGTTACGGGCATCCCGGCAGGCAATTTCATTGTAGTCCACGCCCAGTACCTGCCGATCCGGACCGGCGCCGGTCAGCGGTTTGACCATGAGGCCGGATCCGCAGCCAAGATCCGCCACGGTTGCAGCCGTACCGATTTCAGCCAGGATCAGTTCCTGCTCACGCAGGAAATACGTTTGCAAACGGTACCCGTTCGCCCCCGAGTCACTGTCGCCATGACGGCTGCGCAGATGTTCGTACAACCGGTCTGTGTGCTTGTCGGCCTGCAATGGTTGCATGGTCTGCGTTTCAGCCTCGTTTTTCCGGTATTTCGTAAATTTTGTTAAAAAATAATACGTTATCTGATATTTTATGCCAACCTTGCTAATACGGCGCGGCCAGATCACACAAATTCAATGGCACCGACAGTATATCCCTGATTGCCCATGCCTGACCTGAAACATTATCTGGCCGTGGTGCTGCTCACCGTCCTTCCGGGGGTAATACTGGTGACTGACCGCGGGCCGGTCGCCGATGAAACCGTTTACGTGCGCTATGCCTGGTCTCTTCATCAGCATGGCGTCTACGGACTGGCCCGTGATATCGCGGAGATCCCGGAACCAAGCGCGCAGGTTGCGCCCGGTGTGCCCTTTTATATCGCCGCGTTCATGAAGTTCGACCGCGCTTTTGCCGACAGTATTCGCTGCCTGATTGCTTCGAACATGAACCCGGACAGTTGCGACACGTCATTTCGTAACTTCAAGCTGCTTAACCTGGTATACCTGGCCTTGTTCATGATCATGGGCTGGCATCTGCTGCGTCACATCACATCATCGGCAACCATCGCCCATGGCGCTGTATTTCTCATACTGCTGTCCGGTGCACCCTGGTATTACGCGGATCACTATCTGACCGAGACACTGTATCTGCCCATGGCCATGGGCTTTTACCTGGTCTTCGCCCGTGCCCTGCATCACGGCCACAGGCGCAGCTATATCTTTGCCGCCGGCATACTCGGTCTTCTGGCATTGATCCGGCCGTCGTTTTTTTACCTGTTTTTGATCCTGGTGTGTTTACTTCCGGTTATCCTCTGTTACAGGCGGCGTAAAACACCAATGACCGGCAAGCTTATCCTGGGAAACACCCTGATATTTGCCGGTGTCTGCGTTCTGATCCTGTCGCCCTGGCTTGTACGTAACTACCAGGCACTGGACAGACCCGCGGTGACGGTTGGCTACGGCGCCTATGCCCTGTCGTCCCGGGTCTCTTATAACCAGATGACGAACATGGAATACCTGGCTGCCTGGATCTACTGGTTGCCGGATTTTGGTGACAGCCTGGCGGAAGATATCTTCGGTGAAGAACACACACGACGACTGGATTTTGGCAGTGCGGACGGATTTATTGCCGATATACGCAGCCGCATACGCGAACAAGCCAGTCAGGCCACCGGCGCCCGCCTCGGCGGACATGAAACCGGCGCCGTGATTTCACCGGTCACCTGGTTACTGCGTGAATACGTGCTGGGCGATCCACTGACCCATATCAAGGTCACACTGGTACTGGCCTGGCGCGGAATCTTTGTCGAAAAGTATTTCGGGCTTCTCGGTCTCATGGCCATGTGTTGGGCGCTTATGGGCGGTTTGCGTAACGAGCAACGCGATTATTTTTTCACCATGACGCTACCCGTTGTGATCCTGGTCTTTTTCCATGCGTTTCTTACCGCCAGTATACCCAGGTACAATCTTTCGCTGCTGTTGCCCATGTGCTATTGCCTGTCGATCGCCGCAAACCGGTTCGGTCATTGCCTCATGACCATGAGAAAACACCGCTACGGGACGAAGTTGACATGAACACGGATCATCCGCCATTGATTGACGGTGAGCGGCTGCGCTTTGTGTTGTCTACGGGCAGAACCGGAACTACGCAGTTGCGTGAATTTCTCAGGAAAAACCAGGCGCATCTGGGGATTGCCTTCGAACCCCCACCTTCAAGGCCTGCCTATATACTCTGGAATGCCGAATGCGCGGGTTATCCGTTCAGAGGCATGGCCCTGAAGCTGCTCCTGCGCAGCAAACACAAAATGCTGGCGATGAATTCCGGTTGCACGGTTGAATTCGACAGCTATCTGAGCCCGCTTATCTGCGTAATGCTCGATCATGTGGACAAGGCACACGTGGTACATATGGTCCGGCATCCCTACACGTGGATTGAGTCCATCGGAAACTTCAAGGCCGCATCGTGGCGTAAACACGTCGTCGGCCATGCCCCGTTTACTGAAATCATCCATCCGCACATCCGTGATCAGTGGCGAAGCCTGGATCGTCATGAACAGCTTGCCTGGTCCTGGCGTCATGTCAACGAACAGATCATTCAACGCCGGGGGCAGTGCCGCCAATACGTACGGGTTAAATTCGAGGATTTTGTCTGCGACAGTGCCGGGACGCGTAAGACAACCATCAATAGCATGCTGGAAATACTCGATCCTGAACACGCCAATCCCGACTATGACATCGATGTGCATGAAAAACTCAATCGCAGCGAGACCCGTCACATCGAACCATGGCAGAACTGGCCGGAGAGACTGTTGCATTCCGTTAACAGGATCTGTGAACCACTCATGAATGAATTCGGTTACGACAATCACAGGCCATGATCAGGCTGGGACAACTGCGGGCTTTCCTTGGTGATCGCAAGAACCATCCTCTATACCTGGTTTCGGCACTGGTCTCCCTGACCCTGCTGGCCGCGCTGGTCATCTATTCCGGCGCCGGCCGGCTGCTGCAAACGTTGACGCGCTTTGACCCGGCTGTTTTTGTCTATGTGCTGCTGATTTTTCTCGCACTTGTCTTCATTGTCGCCTGGCGGCTGAAACTGGCCCTGCGGCATACCGGTAACGGCAGTTTTTATCAATGCCTGGATATCAGTATTTTCCATATCATACTGTTGAGCCTGTTACCGGCCAGGCTGGGTGATGTCTGCTATCCATTCATACTTCGCCAGAACCTGTCGATTGATTTATCCCGTGCGTTGTCCAATCTCCTGGTCATACGCCTGTACGATTTGCTGGTGGTCTGTCTGCTGTTTGTTACGGCCGTCGGTGTGAATTCCGCGCATATTCGTGCATCAGGATATCTCATTACCCTGACGGGTCTCCTGCTGCTCAGCATAGTGCTTCTGCTGTCTGCCGGCAGATGGTTTCTTGACCGTCGTATGCCCCCGGGCGAAAAGTCAGACGTTAAAAGCAGGTTTGTAAACATGATCCACCAAACCAGGCAATCGATGTCTGAATACGATGTGCGTGACCATGTCCTGTTGTTTGTGATGACGCTGCTGAGGTGGTTTGCAGCCTGCCTGCTGTTCCTGTGCATATTCAGGGGACTGCAGATCGAACTCACGCTGGCACAGGCAGCGCTGGTAACAACCGGCATCAATCTGGCCGTGTTGATCCCGGTGCAAACGATGGGCGGTTTCGGTGTCACCGAGGCGGTGCTGGCATGGGTACTCGGATTATTCGGCTATGCGGCGGAAATCGCCATCTCGCTTGCCCTGGCCAGCCGGATTATCTGGCTGGTTTTCCCCGTTATCATCGGCATTACCTGGATAGCGTTAAGAAAAACAGCGGCTGGCCGGCAGGCTGATCCCTGATTCAGCGTTCCAGCAATGGATGCAACACGGTTTTCGGTGTGTTTTCGATATCGTAATTAAGAGCGGATAACAGTAACTGCAAGCCGATGATCACCGGCAATGCCGCCAGCATGACTGTACCTGATGAGGCGACTATACCCAGCCTGTAACTTTCCAGCCATTGATAGCTGCCGAATATCAGCCCGAACAAAAACATGACCATACCCAGCACCAGTTCCACACTGGCCACGCTGAAGTCGCGTAAAAAATAATTATAGAAAATACGCTTGTAAAAATTACCGGTATGCCTGATTCCGAAGACAAACAATTCGCGAAAAATATTGATACCGCTGATCTCGTCCCTGTATACCGAGCTGATGGGAATATCCTGGACCACGGCGCGCAGTGTATTCAGACGAAACAGCATATCGGATTCAAAAAAATAACCCTTGCTGATTTTCTCCAGCGGGATCATCCGCAACACCCTGCAGTGAATGGCCGTGTAACCGTTATTCGGATCGAAAATCTGCCAGTAACCGGACGACAGTTTGCACATAAAAGAGAGCACAGCGTTACCGAACAGGCGGATTTTCGGCATGCTCGCCAGATCTTCCAGCCGGTAAAAGCGATTGCCCTTGGTGTAATCCGCCTGCCCGTTGATGACAGGCTGGATAAAAACCGGGATCAGTCGCGGATCCATCTGACCGTCACTGTCAATTTTGACAACAATATCCATGTCGTCCTCCAGTGCCGCCCGGTAACCGGATACCATGGCGCCGCCGACACCCTGGTTATTCTCATGACGGATTATCTTTACCCGGCGATCGGCACATTTATCATTGATCACTTGTCCGGTCCCCTCCGTGCAGGCGTCATCCACACAGTAAATCAGCGTGACCCGGTCAGGGATGGCATCGATAACATCCAGTATGCTGTCCACACCCCGGTAACAGGGTATGACAACAGCGATGCGGGATGTTGTTTCGGAATTCATTAGAGGTGAGCGGTTGTTCTTGTCACGGGGAATCGCACGTTATTTTTATCAGGGTAGTATACCTGTTCGGGGGATGTTCGTGGACAGCCTACCCGGATTGCATTTCCGGATCCGTGCTGACCCCGTAAATACAAATACCCGCCAGATGCGGGTATTTTATTTATGGCGTCCCCAAGGGGATTCGAACCCCTGTTGTCGCCGTGAAAGGGCGATGTCCTAGGCCTCTAGACGATGGGGACTATATAGCTTCCAGATTTCAGATATCTGATGTCCGATGTCTGATGTCTGAAATCTGATATCTGATATCTGACAGCTGAATTGGTGGAGCCAGGCGGGATCGAACCGCCGACCTCTTGCATGCCATGCAAGCGCTCTCCCAGCTGAGCTATGGCCCCGAATAAAAAGCAACTAGCAACTAGCTACAAGCAACTAGTCAAAAATGCCGGGCCTGGTCCGGCTTCTTAACAGGCGCGGGAATGTACGTTAGCACACATCTTCTGTCAAGACGAGGCGCGTTTTTGTATGTATTCCAGTGCTTTATCGAGTCTGGCCAGGGTTTTCTCCCGACCCAGCAATCGCAATGTCGCATCGATGGACGGTGAGACCGGCCCGCCGGTGACCGCCACGCGCAGTGGCTGGGCGAGCTTGCCCAGTTTCAGTTCATGGGCCGCGGCGACGGACTCGATGGTGGACTGGAGATCCGTCTCGTTCCAGTCATTAAGGTCCGATAATCTCTCGTGCAGTTCCGCCAGCGGCGCCTGCACCACGGGCCGTAAATGCTTCTTTGCCGCATCCGGGTCAAATCCGTCGAATTCCGCGTAGAAACACCGGCTTTGCTCGACAATCTCCAGCACGGTTTTCGTGCGTTGTTTTTGCACCTCGACCAGATCGGTCAGTTCGGGCCCGTCCGCCAGGTTCACATCGTTCATGAACCCAGAGACGATGCCGGCCAGCCGGACGTTGTCGCAGCGGGCCAGGTAATGCTGGTTCAGCCACAGCAGTTTTTCCGGGTTCAACGCCGCGGCGGACTTGTTGATGTTCTTGATATCAAACAGATCGATCAATTCCTCGATGGAAAATATTTCCTGGTCACCGTGCGACCATCCCAGCCGCACCAGGTAATTCAACAGCGCCTCGGGCAGATAGCCCTGATCGCGATAGTCGAGCACGCTGGCGCTGCCGGTGCGCTTGGACAGCTTTTTCCCGTCCGGCCCGAGGATCATGGGTACATGGGCGTATACCGGTGGAGTGGCATCGAGGGCCTTGAGGATGTTGATTTGGCGGGGCGTATTGTTCAGGTGATCATCGCCGCGAATGACGTGGGATATGTGCATGTCCATGTCGTCGACGACTACAGTGAGATTGTAGGTCGGGGTGCCGTCCGAGCGGGCAATAATCAGATCGTCCAGTTCCCGGTTGGCGAAGGTCACCCGGCCCTGGATGCGATCTTCGACGACGACATCGCCTTGCTGCGGGTTTTTGAAACGAATGACGGCATTTTCGCCGGGCGCATCCCGATCCCGGCAATGGCCGTCATAGCGTGGTTTCTCACCGCGTTGCATGGCGTGTTCCCGTATCGACTCCAGGCGTTCGCGGCTGCAGGTGCAGTAATAAGCCTGGCCGGAGGCCAGCAACTGACCGATAACTTCGCGGTAGCGATCGAAGCGCTGTGACTGGTAGACAGGGCCTTCATCGGCGTTCAGCCCGAGCCAGCCCATACCCTCGAGGATGACATCGATGGCTTCCCGTGTGGACCGCTCACGGTCCGTATCCTCGATCCGGAGGATAAACCGGCCTTCGTGTTTCCTCGCGTAGAGCCAGGAAAAAATAGCGGTTCGAATCCCTCCGATGTGAAGATAACCGGTGGGACTGGGCGCAAAACGTGTGATGACAGTCATGGCTGGCTTTATCAGGTCAAAAATCCGGGGCCGATGATAACCCATAACAGGGAAAAAGTGACGGCCGGCGATTCCTGACTGATCCGGCTTCACGGCAGGTTCGCCAGCGCCATTCGATTCCGTTATAATCCCGCCAAATCAGGTAGATAGCCCCAGGGCTTGACCACAACACAAATTACAGCAGCCAGACGATTCCTTCCCTTGTCATGACCACCTCCGGTGCGCCCGTTTCGCTTGAAGTCAGCAATGTGGCTTTCCTGCGCAATGAAAACGTCATTTTGAACGACGTCCGCTTCAGCCTCGCACCGGGTGAACTGCTGCAGATCGACGGGGCCAACGGCAGTGGCAAGAGTACCCTGCTGCGCATTCTGGCCGGACTGCTCGACGCCACGGAGGGCGATATTGTCTGGCGCGGCGGTGACTGCGCATTAACCCCGGCGCAGATCCGCGACAACCTGACCTATCTCGGGCATAAAAACGCCATCAAGGACGATCTTTCGTCACTGGAAAATCTCGATTACATCACCTTGCTGAAACGCAGCCACAGCGGCATACCGGCCTGTGAAGCACTGCGAATGTTTAACCTGGCGCACACGGCACAGACGCCGACCGGCCGGCTTTCCGCCGGTCAGAAACGCAAGATCGCGCTATCCCGGTTGCTGGTCAGCGCGACCCGTTGCTGGTTACTGGACGAACCGTTTACGGCGCTGGATCAGGACGGTAAGAAAATTCTGGAAGGCATTATCAAACACCACGTGGACACAGGCGGCATGGTCGTCTTCGCCACGCACCAAGCCATGGAAATCGAGGGTTGCAACGTGCGCCATTACCACCTGGATCCGTCGTAGACGCCGATGACGAGTCTGTTTCTGGGCACCCTGCAGCGGGATTTGAAACTGGCCTTTCGCCGCCGCAGTGAACTCGCCAACCCGCTGGTATTTTTCGTCGTGGTCATCACCCTGTTTCCGTTTGCTTTCGGCGCCAATGCCGAGCTTATCCAGTTGCTCAGTGCGGGCATGATCTGGATCGCCGCCCTGCTCGCCTCGACGCTGTCGCTCGACGGCATGTTTCGATCCGATTATGAAGACGGCTGCCTGGATGATTTGATCCTGGCCTCCTCGCCGCTGGGACTGCTGGTGCTGGCCAAGATCCTGTCGCACTGGTTGATCAACGGCATTCCGTTGATTATCGTTTCCGTGCTCGCCGGACTGCTGCTCTCCCTGTCCGCCGACACCGTTCTGGCCCTGTGCGTTACCCTGCTGATCGGCACCCCGGTATTGAGCCTTTTGGGCGCGATAACAGTTGCGCTGACCGTGGGATTGCGCAACGCGGGCATGCTGCTGAGTCTGATCCTGCTGCCGTTGTACATGCCGGTATTGATTTTTTCCGTGGTTGCCGTGGACAATGCGCGGGCCGGGTTACCTTACACGGCGGAACTTTACTTTCTCGCCGGCATCCTGGTACTGGCGTTGACGTTATGTCCCCTGGCCACGGCCGCCGCCATCCGTGTCAGAATGAGTTAATCCTGAGGAGTCCATGAATACATTAATGTTGACAGGTATTTCATTCCGGGCCTTGTGCCGAAGCGTAGCGAGGGTGCTTGCAAAGGATCTTATGTTTACGCACTGTGAAAAAAGATTTCTCCCGTTGGTCGAAATGACAACTCACTATCGTTCCGGGCGAATGCGGGGAATCCCGGGTTTACAATGCCAAGGAAATGCAAGATTTCTCCCGAATTACCCTGATGCCTGTCCGAACGGGGTCGAAATATCAGGAATCGTCTCGAAATGCATGTAAAACAGGTTATCGCTAATGTATAAGTGGATACATCAATTCGGCTCACCGAAGTATTTCTACGACGTTTCCTTCCGGGTGTCATTCTGGTGCGGGGTGGTCTGTGTGATTTTCCTGCTCGCCGGTCTGTACGGTGGCCTGGTGCTGGCGCCGGCCGACTACCAGCAGGGTGACAGTTTCCGAATCATCTATATCCATGTGCCCAGCGCCTGGATGTCCATGTTCGTGTACATGGTCATGGCTGTCAGTGGGGGTATTTCACTGATCTGGCGCATCAAGGTCAACGAGGTCATCGCCCGCAGCGCCGCGCCATTGGGCGCCTCGTTCACGTTCCTCGCGCTGGCGACCGGTTCCCTGTGGGGCAAGCCCATGTGGGGCGCCTGGTGGGTCTGGGATGCACGCCTGACCTCGGAGCTGATCCTGCTGTTTTTGTATCTCGGTTACATGGCGCTGGTTTCCGCGTTCGAGGATCGGCGCACCGGCGCCCGCGCCGGTGCCATACTGGCACTGGTGGGTGTGGTTAACATTCCCATCATTCACTACTCGGTAGAATGGTGGAACACCCTGCACCAGGGCCCGACGGTGACCAAGTTTTCATCACCCTCCATTCACACTTCCATGCTCATCCCCCTGCTGCTGATGTGGATTGGTTTTATGTGTTATTTTTTCTCCGTCCTGATGATTCGCGCACGCGCGGAAATACTGGAATATGAAGCCAACGCATCGTGGGTCAGGGATCTGGTCAACCAATCCGCAAAGAGGCGGTCAATATGAGCATGCAGGAATTTCTTCACATGGGGGGGTATGGTTTCTACGTCTGGACATCCTATGGTCTCTGGGCCCTTGTCATGGTGCTGAACCTGTATTTTTCCAGGGCCCGTGAGAAAAATATTTACCGAAAACTCAAGCAACGTATTCAATAATGACACTGACACTCCGTAAAAAACGCATTCTCATGGTCAGCGGTATTGTGCTGGGTATAGGCATTGCCGCCACACTGATCCTCACCGCCTTTGAAAAAAACCTGCTGTATTTCTACAGCCCCACCCAGGTTCGCGACGGTGAGGCACCACAGAGCCGCGCCTTTCGCGTCGGCGGGCTGGTCGTGGACGGCAGCGTGCAGCGTGATCCCGAAAGCCTGCGGGTATCCTTCGATCTTACCGATACCGCCAACACCGTAAGTGTTCAATACGACGGTATTCTTCCCGACCTGTTCAGGGAGGGCCAGGGCATCGTCGCCAACGGCAAGCTCGATGACAATGGCGTCTTCCAGGCCGCGCAAGTGCTGGCCAAGCATGATGAAAATTACATGCCGCCGGAAGTCGCCGATGCACTGAACAGCGCCAACGCCGCTGAAATGTTCAAGAACTCGGGGCATGCCGGACCGTGATCGCTGAACTCGGGCATGTCATTCTCATTCTGGCGCTGGCTGTTGCCGTCGTGCAGACGGTGTTTCCACTGCTCGGCGCCACGCAACAGCGGCTGCAATGGATGCTGCTGGCCCGGTCCGCGGCGCGCCTGCAATGCGCCTTGCTGTTACTGTCTTTCCTGTTGCTGGTCAGCCTGTTTCTGAATAATGATTTTTCCGTGGCCTATGTGGCCAATAACTCCAACTCGAAGCTGCCCTGGTTTTACAAGGTATCGGCAGTCTGGGGCGCGCACGAGGGATCATTGTTACTGTGGACGCTGATCCTGGGAATCTGGAGCGCCGCAGTATCGCTGTTCAGCCGCCGCCTGCCGCTGGTGTTCGTGGCCCGTGTCCTCGGCGTCATGGGTCTGGTCAGCGTCGGCTTCCTGCTGTTCATGATCTTTACCTCGAATCCATTCGACCGCATGTTTCCCGTACCGCCGGATGGCGCCGATCTGAATCCGCTGCTGCAGGACCCGGGGTTGATCTTTCATCCGCCGCTTTTGTATATGGGCTATGTCGGATTCTCGGTGGCGTTCGGCTTTGCCATTGCCGCGCTGCTGGGTGGTCAACTGGACAGTACCTGGGCGCGCTGGTCGCGGCCCTGGACCCTGATGGCCTGGACATTTCTTACTGTCGGCATTGCCCTTGGCAGCTGGTGGGCGTACTACGAACTGGGCTGGGGTGGCTGGTGGTTCTGGGACCCGGTCGAGAATGCCTCGTTCATGCCCTGGCTGATCGGCACCGCGCTGATCCATTCGCTGGCGGCCACGGAAAAACGTGAAGTCTTCAAAAACTGGACCCTCCTGCTGGCCATCTGCGCCTTCGGTCTCAGCCTGCTTGGAACCTTCCTGGTGCGCTCCGGCGTACTGACCTCGGTGCATGCATTTGCCACCGATCCCACGCGCGGTGTGTTCATACTGGCATTGCTGGTCTTTTTCATCGGCGGCTCGCTGTTGCTGTACGCCTGGCGGGCGCCGCAAACAATCAACGCCGGCAAGTTTGACCTGTTATCCAGGGAAACCTTTTTGCTCATGAACAGCGTGCTGATGCTGGTGGCCATGCTCACCGTATTGCTCGGCACATTGTATCCGTTGTTTGTTGAAGCGCTCGGGATGGGCAAGCTCTCCGTGGGACCGCCGTATTTCAACCTGGTCTTTATACCGGTGGTGCTGCCCGTGTTTCTCTTTCTCGGCATCGGCATCCACACACGCTGGAAAAAGGACGACATGCGCCGCTTGCGGAATCTGCTTGTGCCGGTACTGGTCAGCAGCCTGGTGCTGGCTGTACTGATCACCGTGGCCCTGGTGGACAAGGAATACGTCTATACCTTCACGGGTATTGCTGCCGCCCTCTGGATTACGCTCAGTACCGGCCTCTCCCTGGTGCAACGCTACCGGCACCGCGCCAGCCTGGTAAACGCCATCACGACCACACCGGCCGGTTTTTACGGCATGAACCTCGCCCACCTGGGTATGGCGATTGCCATCGTCGGCGTTACGGCAACCAGCCTGCACGATGTCGATTTGCACACACGCATGGGTCCGGGTCAACACATCGACTTTGCCGGATACGAATTTCACCTTGAGACACTGCGCGAGGTCCCCGGTCCCAATTACCGGGCGACCGAGGCTGTGGTGCGGATTACACGTGACGGCAAGCCGGTGACCACACTGACATCGCAAAAACGCATTTACGAGGTCCGTGGCATGCCCATGACCGAGGCCGGTATCGATTCGGGCCTGACCCGGGATCTGTATATATCGCTGGGGGAGCCCGTCGGCGAGGGTGACTGGAGCATGCGAATTTATCATAAACCGTTCGTCAACTGGATCTGGCTGGGTGCATTGTTCATGGGCGTGGGTGGATTGCTGGCAGCCATGGACCGGCGCTACCGGCTGAAACAACCGGCAACCACCGAGGACCGCTTAAGCGCCTTGCAGTCCGCACTGGCACGGGGCAAATCCGTATAACATGGTGCGATACCTGGTTCCCCTGGGCATCTTCGGCCTGTTGATCGTGGCATTCCTGTTCGGCCTGCAACATGATCCACGCAAGATCCCCTCGGTATTGATCGATAAGCCGGTACCCGCATTTTCGTTGGCCGAACTGTCTGAACCGGATGTTATGATCACGGAACAGGGTTTGCCTTCACGGCCCTTTCTGCTCAATGTCTGGGCCTCCTGGTGCACCGCCTGCCTGCAGGAACACCCGTTACTCGTGTCGCTTTCCGAGCAGACCGGGATCACCATTTACGGATTGAATTACAAGGATGAACGCGAGGCGGCACTGCAGTGGCTGGAACGATACGGGAATCCTTATGAAAAATCCCTGTTTGACCACGAGGGTAAAACCGGTATCGAACTGGGTGTTTACGGTGTGCCCGAAACGTTCATCATCGACGGCAACGGCATTATCCGGCACAAACATATCGGCCCGATCTCCGGGGATTCCCTGCGTGACACCATCATGCCGATACTGAAGCAACTCAAGGCCGAATCCACATGATGAACGGGATAGCCATGATGACGCGCCTGCTGACAATCACACTTCTCATGGCTTCATTCATGGCAAGCCACGCAGAGGATGTGCCGCCCGATTTTTCAGATCCGGAATCGAGGTCGCGATACTATGACATGATCGAGGAGATCCGCTGCCTGGTGTGTCAGAACCAGAATCTCGCCGATTCCAATGCCGAGCTTGCCCAGGACCTGAGAAATGTCATCCGGGAAAAGATCGAAGCCGGCCAGACCGACAAGGAGATTGTGCAGTTCCTGACCGATCGCTATGGCGACTTCGTTCTCTACCGCCCGCCGCTGCGTGATAACACGCTGGTCCTCTGGGCCGGCCCGTTTGTTATTCTGCTGCTCGCACTGTTCCTGCTGATCCGCACCATCTCCAAACGCAATGCCGCGAACGCCGATGCCCGGCCATTGACTGAAGAGACACGCAAGCGCATCGAGGCCATACTCAGGGACGATGACGGGGGGGAAAACTCTTGAACCTGTTTCTCGTTCTGTCCATCCTCTCTGTACTGCTGGCCATAGCGGTACTGGCCCGGGTACTGATACGACCGGCGGTTGAACCGCACCAGGAAGCCGGGGAATTGCTGGGTATCTATAAATCGCGTTATGCCGAGATTGAACGTGATAAAAACAACGGCCTGTTGACGGAATCACAATACCGGGAAGCCTGCGAGGAACTGGAACGTTCCCTGGTCAACAGTAACCTCATTACGGATAACCGGGCCCAGGTTACGACAATCCGCCCTGCCCTCAAAACCACTTTATTCATCGCGGCATTCATCCCCGCCTGTACCGTCCTTGTCTATCTCATGACCGGCAGCCCGGAAAGCCTCTCTGAAAACGGACAGGCAACCGCAATGCAGGAGGCGGCGAACGGCGACATTGATGTCGACGCCATGATCCGCCAGTTGGAGCAACGCCTGGAAGAAACGCCCGATGATGTTCGTGGCTGGCAAATGCTGACACGCTCCTACCTGGTGTTGCAACGCTACGAAGACGCCGTTGAATCAGCACGGCGCCTGAACGAACTCGAGGACAGTGAACCGGCGTTTATCGTGATGTACGTGGATGCACTGCTCATGGCCAATAATGGCGAGTTCGATGCGGACATCCGCTCATTGATTGATAAAAGCCTGTCGCTGGCGCCGGAGTATCCGCCGGTCCTGTGGCTGGCGGGAATGTCTGCGTATCAGTCCGGTGACTTCACGGAAGCCGCGAGTCACTGGCAACTTCTCTACGATCAACTGGGCGAGGAATCGGAACTCAGGCCCCACGTCGAGGCGTTGCTGGATGATATCGGTGAGAAGACGGGACAGTGAACTCCAGAGTGCGGTGCAGGTGTCTGACTCCAGTCAGACACCGTGTAGACAGTGAGAGGCAGACTTACGGTATCAGGCTGAAAGCCTGACACCTGCGTGTGAAGCCTGACACCTGGGTATGTGTGGTGCAGGTGTCTGCCTTCAGGCAGACACCGTTTACAGCCTTCACTTTTCCTTTACGAGATCCGGAAATACCCACGGCGTCACCCGGCTCTGACGTTTCTCATAGTCGCGGATCTCATCGGCGTATTGCAGGGTCAGTGCAATATCATCCAGTCCCTCGAGCAGACGCTCTTTCAGGGTGGCATCCACCGTAAACGGGATCTGTTCGCCTTCGGGCGTCGTTATCTGCTGGGCTTGCAGATCCACGGTCAGCGTATAGCCCTCGTTTACGAGGGTGTCATTGAACAACCTGTCCAGGGTGCCCTCGTCGAGTTGCACCAGCAATAAACCGTTTTTGAAGGCGTTGCTGTAAAATATATCGGCGAAGCTCGAACCTATGATAGCCCTGATCCCGTAATCCTCGAGTGCCCATACCGCGTGTTCCCGTGACGAGCCGCAGCCGAAATTCCGGCGTGTCAGCAGGATTTCCGCGTTGGCGTAACGCGGCTGGTTGAGAATAAATTCCGGATTGATGCGCCGCCCCGTGTTGTCGCGGTCAGGTTCACCCGGATCCAGGTAACGCCAGTCATCAAAGAGATACGGCCCGAATCCCGTACGCTTGATGGATTTCAGGTACTGCTTGGGAATGATGGCGTCGGTATCGACGTTGGAACGATCCATGGGGGCGACGATGCCGGTGAAGGTTTTGAACTTTTTCATATCTGGTGAATGGTGATTTGTGATTGGTGAATAGTCAATAATTCAGATTCCGCGTCAGGGATGTGAGCATTTTCAGGATTATCCGGTTTTGCATTCTTGCGGATTCAAGAACAGATGATTTGGCCATATTAGTCCTGTCTGATTTTTTCAGGAGAGTGTCCAGTTCACTCGCTGATCCTCTCGCAATGTAAAGAAACTGTACAAATTCCTTTCTGGTCTTTCTGGCAGCACCTTCGGCAATATTCGCACTGATTGATACTACAGCTCTGCGCATTTGTGAGACCAGTCCGAATTTTTCATCATTCGGATACGTTTTTGTTATCGAATAAATCATTTCTGAAAAATCGATGGCTTTCTTCCATACTTCGAGATCCTTGTGTGTGTTCATCCATTAACTCCATTAATAATTTTTACTATTCTCCAATCACCAATCACCAATCACCAATCACCAATCACCAATCACCAATCACCAATCACCAATCACCAATATCCTGTGTCGAAACGGCTCCTGATATCAAACATTTAAAGGTCGCGAATATCCGTAAAGTGCCCGGCAACAGCCGCCGCCGCCGCCATGGCCGGACTCAACAGATGCGTACGCCCGCCCTGGCCCTGGCGGCCTTCGAAGTTGCGGTTCGATGTCGAGGCGCAGCGCTCACCCGGCGCAAGGCGATCGGGGTTCATACCCAGGCACATGGAGCATCCCGGTTGACGCCATTCAAAGCCGGCATCGAGAAAGAGTTTATCCAGTCCTTCGGCTTCAGCCTGCTGTTTGACCAGTCCGGAGCCCGGCACGACCATGGCCAGGGTGATGTTATCGGCCACCTTGCGGCCCCGGATCACCTCGGCCGCGGCCCGCAAATCCTCGATACGTGAGTTGGTACAGGAACCGATAAAGACCTTGTCGATACGAATGTCCGTTATCGCTGTACCCGGTTTCAAATCCATGTATTCGAGCGCACGCCGGTAACCCTCACGGCGATCTTCGGGCGCCTGTTCGGGATCCGGCACGACATCATCGATGGCGACCACCATTTCCGGTGATGTGCCCCAACTGACATGCGGTTTGATAGAGCCGGCGTCAATGTCCACTTCCTTGTCGAACATGGCATCGCTGTCACTTTGCAATGTCCGCCACCAGTCAACAGCGATGTCCCATTGTTCACCGGCCGGGGCGAGCGGCCGTCCCTGGACATAGTTTATGGTTGTTTCATCAACGCCAATCAGTCCGGCGCGGGCGCCGGCCTCGATGGCCATGTTACAGACGGTCATGCGTCCCTCCATGGACAAGGCTGCAATGGCGTCACCGGCAAACTCGATGGTGTAACCGGTACCACCAGCCGTACCAATCTCTCCGATGATATTAAGAATAATGTCCTTTGCGGTAATTCCCGGATTAACCTTGCCAATGACATTGACGCGCATATTTCCGGCCTTGCGCAATACCAGAGTTTGCGTCGCCAGTACGTGTTCTACCTCGGAGGTGCCGATACCGAAGGCCAGTGCTCCCAGCGCACCGTTGGTCGAGGTGTGGGAATCCCCGCAGACGATGGTCATGCCCGGCAAACAGGCACCCTGTTCCGGACCAATGACATGTACGATACCCTGGCGCAGATCGTTGATATCAAACTTGACGATGCCGGTTTCCCTGCAGTTCCGGTCCAGGGTTTCAAGTTGCAAACGCGAGACCGGATCATCTATACGTTCGCGGTCTACCGTCGGTACATTATGATCCGGCACGGCGAGACCGGCATGCGTGCGCCAGGGCTTGCGGCCGGCCAGTTTCAGCCCCTCGAACGCCTGCGGTGACGTCACCTCATGGATGAGATGTCGATCAATATACACCAGCGCAGTGCCGTCACCGAAGTCATGGACCACGTGGTTATCCCAGATTTTGTCGTATAAAGTCTTACTCATAGCCGTTACAATTTTAATTCAGTCATTTGGCTCAGTGACCTGTAAAACAATTGAAATTGTGAATTGTGATTGGTGAATAGTCAGTATCTGAAATCAGCAAATCCCATTCTATACTCACAATTCACCATTCACCATTCACCAACTATTGTTCCCCAATCATCACAATAGTCCGACCACGTGACTTGCCGGCCAGCATGGCGTTGAACACTTCCGGCAGTTGTTCCAGGCCCACCTCTTTAGTGACGATGCTGCCCATGTGTGCCGGGGCCAGATCAGCAGCCATGCGTTGCCAGAGTGGCGCACGCCATTCAGGCCGGCAACCGGACGAGGTAATACCGAGCAGGCTGATACCACGAAGTATAAACGGCATCACCGTGGTGTTGAGATAACTGCCGCCCGCGAGTCCCACCGAGGCTATGGAACCCCAGGGCTGCGTCGTGCGTGTCAGCCAGCCAAGAATATCGCCGCCGACATTATCAATGGCCCCGGCCCACTGGCCTTTTTCAAGCGGGGGCCCTTGCAGATTAATCTGGTGACGATCCATGATGGTTTTCGCACCCAGGGATTTGAGGTAATCGTGCTCAGAGGATTTTCCCGTCACTGCAACGACTTCATAACCACGGCCGGCGAGCATATCGATGGCAAACCCGCCGACGCCGCCGGTGGCGCCGGTGATCACAACCGGCCCCTGCTCCGGATTTAATCCATTGTGTTCCATACGCTCGATGCACAGTGCCGCGGTAAATCCGGCGGTACCCAGGACCATGGCCGTGCGCGCATCCATGCCCGCGGGCAATGGCACGACCCAGTCAGCCGGCACCCGGGCAAGCTCGGCATAGCCACCGTCGTGGGACACACCGAGTTCATAACCGGTAACCAGAACACCGTCACCGGGCTGAAAACGCGAGTCCGATGAGGTTTCCACCACCCCGGCAAGATCAATACCGGGAACGATGGGGAATTTGCGCAATATCCTGCCCTTGCCCGTGACCGCCAGGGCATCCTTGTAGTTGACGCTGGAATAGTGAACACGGATGACCACCTCACCGCTGTCCAGATCATCCAGGGTCAGGATTTCCATGGAACCGTGCAGTCGGTCATTCTCGTCGTGTACACGATATGCTGAAAATCCGGGCATTTACGAGCCTCTCAATATTTACATTTATGGGTCTGCATGAAACAATTCCGCGCTTTCAGGGACTAATTGACTGGCAGATCAATGGTCTGCCGGAGAACTATAACCCGTGAAGCGGTTGAAAAAGTCGCTCATTTTACGAAAGAAACAGCCCTCAACCAACAGGCATATTCATGAAAAAACTATTACTTCTGATCTTTGCTTTCAGTTTCAACGTTCAGGTTGCATACGCGGATTTCAATTCCGGTGTGGTGGCCTACCTGACCGGTGACTACGACACGGCCTACAATACCATGATGTCACTGGCCGACACCTCGAATGACCCCATGGCCCAGTACTGGATTGGCATCATGTACATGAAAGGCCAGGGTGTGGAACAGAATTACGAGGAAGCCGGTAAATGGTTTCGCCAGGCCGCAGAACAAGCGGTACCGCAGGCCCAGTACAAACTGGGCAATCTCTATTCCGATGGAAACGGCGTGCCCCAGGATAATGAATTTGCCTACATCTGGTACAGCGTGGCGGCATCGCACCAGCATCCGAAAAGTATCAATGCCGTTGAAGCAATAATACCCAAACTGTCGTCTACCGAGATGAAGGAGGCTGACAAACTCATTGCCGAATACATCCAGAAATACGGCCCTCGTGAAGAACCCAATCCGAATCAACCGATCAAGATTGACTGAGGGCGTTTCAGTCCGCTAATAGTACCGGATATCAATACCTGACAGGCCCTGTCACCAGGAGTGATGCGGCAACTATCGGTCAGCGGCTGAATAGCCGATTCACGCGGACGGAAGCGTGTCCGCGTTAAAACCGTGGACTCTTATTCGGGGACGTCGAGTTCCGCGGGGTCAAATTCATCGGCACCGATATCATCCTCGAGTTCTTCACCCACATCCTCGAAGATTTCAAACTCGTCCCCGGCGGCTGAATCCACGGATTCGTCGGCAAATGTCGCATCTTCAGAGAGTGTCTCGTCCAGTTCCGCGTCTTCGAAATCGACGACTTCGCTTTCGACGCCAATATCTTCGATATCTTCTTCAACGGTACCCAGGCGTTCCAGGAAGCTGTTGAGGTTATCCCGTTCATCCACGTACAGCGACAGTACCTCTTCGAAGGCTTCCGGGTCCTCGACACTTTCCTGTTTCAGTGTCAGGTCCTCGATACGGGTGTTCAACGTTTCAAGCAAGCGCTGAACTTCATCCGAATTTACGGTAGGTGTGCACAATTCCCTGCCCTCGCACTGGGCCATGGATAATGCCAGCCCCATGCGGATCGAGGAAAAAAGCCGCGCCTCATCGCGCAATGCCGGTGTTGCAGCCTGTTCAGCCTCGTCATCCGCCAGAATACGGGCATGACCGGCGGGCGCTATAGCCATCAGTCCGGACACTGCCAACAACCCGATTGTGTGTGTCAGTCGTTTCATCTGTAATACAGTGTAGTACCCTGAATATCGAGATCCAGTAGTGACGGACCATAGGCGACTGTCATGATGTTAGCATCGTCGCCGGCATCAGCGGTAAATAGCCGCCGCTGCACGTCATCATGACGGGCTTCCTTGCCTTCGAGTAACAGCTTTAACTGGTTTTCTATAAAACCTGCCTCTGCCCGGGTAGCCTCGATGATCGCATCGAGATCTTCCTTGGTGAGTTCCATACCGGTGATTTCCGAGAGCCTGGCGCGTTCTTCCGGGTCATCCTTGAGTGACTCCAGCCACTGGATACGCGCATTGATCACCTTGAGCATACCGGCCAGTTTCTCGACGGTATCGACGTCCGGTGGACCAGCCGGGGCTTCCTCGATGAATTCATCGGTGAATTCATCAGCAAATTCATCCTCGAATTCCTCTTCAGCGGGTTCGAAGAATTCAGCCAGTTGCTGCTGGTAATCCCTGAAATTCTCCAGCTCCTGCGTGAAGCCGGCAATCAGTTCCTCCAGGCGGGCACGCTCGGCAGGATCACCTTCTTCGGCAAGACGGCGTTCGAGTTCCGCAATGCGGCCTTCCAGCCCTTCAATCAGTTCAACCAGTTCCTCTTCGGTAACATTCGGCGCACAGCCCTCGATTTCCTCACACTGCGCCAGGCTTAGGGCAATACCCCGGCCGATGGTGCCGAACAGGGTCAACTCTTCTTCGAATAATCCAACATCAATGAAAGCCACTTCCTGCAGGCCGATCAGCGCTGAGGCCGGGTTGAAGAAGGTGACGATGACGGCGTTAACAGTGAGACCCAGGATATTGTTAATGAAGTTTTCAACGCCGGCATCCAGCTCAACACCGTTTGCATTACCCTGCAGGTTATTGGCATTGTCTTCATTTTCACCCAGGGCAATCTGAACATCACCGCCGGCAAAGTTCAATTCGATACTGCCGGCATTTTCGATGGTGCCTTCCGCAACGAGCAACCCACTGCCGGCGTCGATGACGATGTTTTGATTGGCGGTGATATTTCCGTCCTGGGTGAGACCGGCACAAACCGTACAGGCGTTACCGACGGCTATGGCGTTAAACGCACCGCCACCAGAGCCGCCCACGTTTATACTGTTCGTATCCAGGACAATACCGCTTGCCAGCAAGGTTAAGCCCTGAGCAGAGGGCATGTTGAACGGATCTTCAATGGTAATGAAATCGGCAAGCACGGTTGCAGCCGTCGGTTGAATCGGCAAGGTCGCCGGATCGAGTGTTCCGCCGATGATCAGATGACCACCAAATGCGGAAAATACAGCGGGATTAAAATTCAAATCAGAGGGTGTCCCGGTGGATATGGCTATCGATTCCCCGGCTGCCGAGGGTATCAGTTGCAGGGGGGCACTGCCTGAAATACCACCCGCGGCAAAACGTATATCATTGACATTGGATTCAAGAATTGAATTTGCTTGAACGACCACGTTAATACCATCAAGATCAATAATGCCGGCATTCTGAATATCGCCATTCAGGCCGAGATTTCCGGTACCGCCGACTGCCAGATCACTGCCTCCAGTATTGACCGTGCCGCCAAAGCGGAGGTTATCGACGGTAAAGGTCGTATTGCCACCCGCCAGCGTGGTGTTACCGTCATAGATCAAATTAGCCAGCCCGCCCGCCGTGGTCACCGTCGTCGTGGTTACATTGATATTCGCATCCAGGACCAGCGTATCGTTCGCATCCAGGCCATCGTCACCTGAAGAAGGTTCATCAACCGTGATTGTGCCAGCTCCGCCGTTACTCTGTATGGTCACCGTCTGGCCAGAGGCATGTGTAGCGGGAGTAAAACTCAGGGAACTGGTACTAAAATTGTTCACTTCATTGATATTGATATTACCGGCTGCCCCAACGCCACCGGTCGAAAATCGCATTGAATCGACCGCATTGGCAGCATCTGTCATGACCGCACCACCCGTGATACCAATGCCGCCCACAGAATTAAAAATAATCAAATCACCGGAAACCAGACCGCCACCATTATTAATATTACCGCTGGTGGTAGTCGTTAACAGGACACTTCCTGTGCCGGCATCCACATCATCGGCAACGACGATATTACCGGCATCATTACTAATATCAATCAGGGCATTATTGGCACTGGTATCAACACTGTTAACGGTTAGTGTTCCTCCACCCGTATTATCAACACGAATAAAATTGGTATCACTCACTCCGGAGAATGAATTTATATCGGTATCGACATCAGTTTGACGTGAATTCACAGCCAGGGCATCGCCAACAATCAAGCCTGTACCACTGGTCTGTACGAATTCATTATTATCAACCGTGCTCAGCGTAAGATCACCAGTACCCGCATCCAGTGTCGCATTATTAACATCGACACCACCGTCGATGCTGACATCGCCGCCATTGGTTTCAGTGTCGGCTGTAATGCTGGTTGAATTCGTGACACTTTTGGCAGCCAGGGTTAAATCACCGCCATTGGTATCAATACCACCGACGTTTGTGCCACGGGCAGTGGTGAAATTACCGATTGCGGTACTCTGATAGACAATGTTGACATCACCACCGGTCGTGTCGGTAGCCAGTCCGTTTATAACGTTAGCCATATCCGTTAGCGTGATACTGCCCGTGCTGTCGATATACAGATTCCCTACGGTCACAGTCGCATCCTGGGTAACGGTACCCACGTTTATAAGTTCGACGTTACCCGTGGCCACATCCAGTCCATTGGTGCCTGTTATGAAGAGGTTATTGCCGCCATTATCCAGGGAGAAGTCACTACCAAAAATATTATCGATATCTATATCCAGATTTCCGCCCTGATTATCAATAAAGGTGCCGCCTGTACCGCCACTATCCGTCATCACTAACGTATTTGCGGAAAAATCAAATGGATCAGCGGCAGAGCCGACGGTGTCAGCTTCTATAATAGTGAGGGTATCCGCGCCCAGGGCCTTCACACTGGGGACCGGAAAATTATCCAGGGTTTCGATTCGGTTGATAGTAAAGTCGCCGGTAACCGAGAAAGCGGTATTGACTGTGAACGTATCCGTATCAGCCGGACCCGCATCCGTCACATTTCCCGTGACCGGGGCCCAGCCATTCGCTGTAATAGCGTCATTGCCGGAACCGGTCAGCAAATCGAGTTGTTCAAATGTCGTGTAATCGATCGGGATAATGCCCGCGCGATTAATAGTACCTGAACTGATTGAGTAAATAGTGCCGGTATTGTCACCCGCATCGTTAACGATCAGTGTGTCGCCGACGGCCCCCGATGGTGCGCCGCCGTTGACCGTCAGGGTACCCAGTATGCCGTCCAGCGAGTTGGCGCTGCCGCCGATATTGACCGTATCATCGCCGCCGTTGGCGTTCAGCACGACCGTGGACGAACCCGCGACGCCACTGATACCAAATGAATCGCCGCCGGAACCCAGGTCGATATTAATGTTCTCGATTTCGCTGGCGCCACCGTCGTTGTAATCAATCTTGTGCGTCGCACCGCCGGAACCAAAGATGCCGGTGATTTCCGTATCGCTGAGCCCGCCGTTGGCATCGGCGTCCGCATCGCCGCTGTCGGAGACGTTCAATGTGTCACTACCGCCGGTGTCCCGCAGGATCAGTGTCGCCAGAATATCATCAAGACTGCCTGTATTCGTCGGAGCATTCGAAGAGACATTAATAACATCCGTCCCCGTACCTGTATTAATCGTCAGGTCATTATCGAGTGACTGAACATTAAAGGTATCGTTAGCGTCAGAGCCGTCGACAATTTCAAATTCCATGAAATTGAAACCGCTGCCGGTAGCGGTACCGCTGGTTCCGTCCACCGCGGCATCGCCGGCATCGATATCACCGACAATTACCGTGCCGGCACCGGAGATATCATTGGAATCGTAGACTTCCGGCCGCGTGCCCGCACCGTTAAACTGCCAGGTGACGCTGGAAGTGCTGTTGAAAATGATCTGGTCGGCGGCGGCGGTCGCTGTCCCGGCATTGGCGGCAGCGACAAAGGTTCCGCTCCAGGTCACGCCATCGTTCACGGTAAAGATATCGGCGTTATCATTCCCAAACAGAATATCGATATTGAAGAACTCATTGCCGCCGCCGGTTAATATCTGGATTGTTGAATTATCCTGACCCTGACCATCCCCGGTGATCGTGTATTCCATGCCGAATCCGGCAGGTGTAAACGGGATAATCGTATTGCCTTCACCCAATGCGCCGCCATCCACCTGACTCAACGTGCCGCCACTGAAGACAAACGTATCGGCGTCGCTGCCACCGGTGATGGTGAAGTTGGAAAAGGCCGTCTCGTCGCCGTTTTCGCCATAGGTGCCGGATCCGGCGCCCGTAATGTTCCAGACCGTCTTCACATCCGGACCGGTCAGAAATCCACCAACACCGCCTTCAACAGTATCTATATTGTTAAAGTCATTGGCGGATATACCCTTATCAATGGGATCTGTTGTCGCAGCAATATCACCACGGGAACCATCTGGACCACCATTGCCATTGTCTACACCAGGTCCATCTACAGTCACAACTGCAGCAGTTACATTCTGTACATCCAGAACATCGGTTCCATCGCCGCCATCAATCGTGCCGGTCACGGTCACCGCATCGGCGAATTCGAATTCATCATCCCCGGCTCCGCCATTGATTGATGCGGTAATATCCGCATCAATATCAAACTTGTCGTTACCGCTACCGCCGGTCAGTGTGGTGAATATACCGGGGCCGGAAAAATCCAGGTCCTGGCCGGTGCCGTTGTCCGAGTAATTTTCATTGCCGCCATTGAGTGTCCAGGTTGCATCAGCGATCTGGGCTGCCGGCGCGCCGGTGAGGGTACTTCCCGTCTCGTCCGTGAAGATTTCATCGATGTTGTTAAAGTCGAGAGCGATGGTTCCGCCACTACCGGTATCCGAGATATTTCCCTGCATACCATCGTCGCTGCCCACGCCGGTAAGGGTCACGTCAATGGCGTTATCCGGGGCCGTGCCGCCGGTTTGGTCAATGGTATCGGTCGTGTTGCCGCCTTCGATGGTCTGGAAATCGGTCCAGTCGGCCGTCGTGCTGAGATTGGCGTTATCCAGCGTGCCGGAACCGGTGATGATCCAGGTATTGACCAGGTCCTGGGCGGCAATGGTGTCATTATTATTTGTGTTACTGCCGGAGAAATTGATATCGGCGGAGGTGATAGTGCTGCCCGTACCCAGGTCCAGCGTGGCGGCGACATCATCGTTGATATCGACATTCAGGTTTATCTGGCCGCCGGCACCGGTGGAAACAGTGATTGCGTTTCCGAGAGTAATGTCATCGGAGGAATCAACCGTGATGGTGTTCGTGGTCGCTGTCAAATCCCCATTGACGACGACATCACCGCGTGTATTGGTTGTCAGTTGAATATCGCCGGTACCGCCCGCTGTTACGGTGGTGACCGTCAGAGTATCAGCGGCGGCATTGCCGGTGTTGGTTATTGTGACGTTACCGTCATTGGTGGTTGCGGTGTTAACCTGTAAAGATTCGTTACCGGTTTGATCGAACTGGACGAAACCCGTACCCAGGGTTGTGAGACTGGTCACGGTTACGGCACCCGGGGCGGTATTGTCGAGATCGACATTTCCGGTCGTATTATTGTCTGCCGAGATTGAGCTGCCCGCGAGGGTTGCAACGATCCCCTGGGCGGCGTCCAGGTCGAGGGTGTTCCCCGTTACCGTCCCGGCTGTCCGGCTGATGGCGCCGGAGGTATCCAGATTACCGACTTCGGCGGCATCGTTATCGGCATCTATGGTGACATTATCAGCACCGGCATCCACATCACCGCCCAGTGCCACGCCATCCGCGGCGTTTAATATAATGTTGCCTGTGCCGGCGCCGTTACTGTCGATACCGCCGGAACCCACCGTGATGCTGCGGTCATTATTGGCCCCGGCATCGTTGGCGGTGAATGTTATCGCGCCATCCTGGGTGGACACGGCCACGGTCGATGTATCAATACTGCCGTCGGTTGTCGATAACGCCATGGTGCCATTGGCAGCCTGGTTTCTGAATGTCGTTAACAAGGTCACGTCATCGGCATCCGTGATGTCGATGTTGTTGCCGGTGATATTATCGGCCGTCAGATTATCCACCGCCGTGTCCGTATCGATACCGGTGTCCGCGGTCAATACCGTTGTCGTTGCTGTAATATTGTCCGCCGCTGCGTTGGCATCGGTGATGGCGCCCGCGGTGTCGGCGGCGAATGTATCATCTCCTGCCGTAATATTGACTGTTCCACCAGTTGATGTTGTAACAGCAAGCGCGACATCTCCCCGCGCGGCAAGTGTGACAGTCGCTCCATTGGCCTGTTGCACAACGGCACCGGCTGTCATGGCGATACCACCGTCTGCATGGCCGGCTGCGGGCGTACCGTCGGCAAAATCACGACCACCGAACAGGTCGACGGTGCCACTATTAACGGCGGAAATTGTTCCCGACGTATGAACGATATCGCCGCCGGCAAATAACTGGATAGTACCGTTACCGCCTGTTGCCGTGATGTTGTCATCAATAGTCAGGTCGTCGGTGTTGGCCGTGCCCTCGGCCGCCAGGGTGATATTGCCGCCACCGGTGTTGGTCACTGCATCATTCACCGTTAACGGGCTGCTCGCGCGTATACGGATGTCATCACCTGCCGCGCCACCGGTGATTGTGATACCGGTGGTCGTAGTCGTGGTTGCCCCGGTATCGTCAAAATCCGAGGTCAGTGCGCCAACAGTCAAACCACCGGTGGTATCAAGGATATTGATATCACCCGTTGTCGTAGTCGCGGCCAGGCCGTTTGTGCCATCGGTTGAATTGATACTGAGTTCATCCCCGTCCGCAATGCCCGTGGCTGCAACTAGGTGAATTGTGCTGCCGGTAATATCAATATCCGTATCGTCGTTATCAACGATAGCTGCGGCCGAGTTGATGCTGACCGCACCGCTGGCATTGATCTCATCGATTAACAGGTTATTGGCGTCCTGCGTCAGGGTGAAATTCGTGATTGACCCGGTACCGGCGACATCGACTGCGTAGGTGGCATCGCCGGCACTGGCGTTATTGGTGATATTGACCGCGCCGACAGCGTCAGTAACCGTAATCAGGTTATTCACATCAATGGTGAATGAGTTACCGGTATTGCCACCCGGATCTGTCACACCTATATCCGCGCCGCTTTGCAGTGTCAACAGTCCGGATGACTGAAAAGCCAGTCCATTTGTGTTGTCGGTAATGAATCCGGCCGCCGTCAAGGAAAGATCATTGGCGCCGAAGCTGGTCGCCCGATCCAGAACTATATCGCCATTATCCGCTCCCAATGCGTTGACCGTGATCCCCAGGGCCGTGGCGCCGCCCGACAACAGGCCATCCATCTGCGCATCATCGAGCTCATGAGTGAAAGCCAGTGTCGATGTTGCATCGTCTCCCAATGCCAGATTGCCATCAAAGGTGACTGCAATCGTATTGGCCAGGACCTGCGGGAATACCGAGTCATCCAGACTGCTGCCGGTGAGCAGATTTTCCACGCTGACAGTGGAGCCATTCAGAACGGTGTTCTTGCCGTCCGTGGAGACCGCCGGGTTACCACCACTCTCGAAATCCTGAAGGATAGTCTGGGCATTACCGCCGCCTACCAACGTGGTAATGTTACCCGGTGTCTGGATGATGCGTTCATCCGGGGTCCCTGCCGCACCGGTCAGCCCCTCGACATCCATGACGATATCCGAGTTGTTCGCTGTGGTTTCCAGCAGCACATCTCCGGCTGTGAGCAGGATACTGGAACTGAATTCCATCACCGAACCCGACAATGCCAGGGTCGATTGCAGATCGAGCACATTGCCGCCTCCGCTGCCGTTGAGAATCACATCGCCATCACCGTCACCACCGATATTGATACGGTTACTGGCGCGAACACGCAGGGAGTCAGCGAGGAAGGTATCGGTCGTTGCGGCGGCGTTGGCGCCCGGGGCTGTGTTGCTGTCAATGGTGAAAATGCCGGTACTTGTGACATTGACGTCGCCCAGCGGTGTGCCGGTACCCACGGTTCCGTTGAAGGAGACGTCACCGGTACCGGCTGCAATGGTCAGATCTTCTGTATTGGCGGTACTGCCATTGACGGTATCGTTGAATATTACATTATTACCGGTCGTATTGATGTTTGCTGTTGCGCCAAGAATCACTGCATCGTTATAAGTCTGAATACCGGTAGTGGAAACCTCGCCGCCATCAATACGGGTAGTGCCTCCGGCATCGGTGGTCACACTGGCAAGGGGTGTTGCATTGCCTACGGCACCGCCAAATGTCGTGGTGCCGTCGGTATTAACTGCCAGTGTCTGACTGCCATCGACACCGGCGCTGAATTCGATATCACCGCCGGTATTTCCTGTAGCGGATATCGTCACGCCCGTATTCAACATGACCTGATCGGCGAAGGTGATGTTGTTACCATTACCCGCGGTGGCATCCACGGTTGTACCGCCATTGGCGGTAATGGTGGCCCCATCCAGGTTGATTGTGTTACCCGAACCGGTATCCAGTGATATCAATCCGGCATCGCCGCCGTTATTACCCGATGTGGTTGCATTGCCCCCGGTAGTCGTGATGAGCGCGACATCGATGGTGCCGTTGTTGGTAACAAGCATGACATCACCACCGGTATTGCCGTTACCGGCATTGTTGTTAGCGCCGGTCGTGGTGATATTGCCCGCCAGATTTACGATTGCCGTACCGCTCGTTGTAATCGTAACCGCACCGGAATCCTGTGCCGTATTGACTTCACCACTGGTCTCGATGTCAGCGCCGCTTGCGCTGGTAACATCACCGGCGGATATGATCTCTACATCACCGCCGTCGGTCAGGATATCGTCCGTCCCGATGGCGAGGCCGTCAGCCGCGCCGTCCAGTTCATTGATAAAGACACCGCTACCGTCAACGGCCGTGGTATCGGCGACGATCTGGGTCACGTTGGTGTCAATCTTGTCGCCGCTGGTGCCGATGGCGCCACCGTTTGCGGTCATATCAAGAAGGTTGCCGGTGATGTTCAGTGTGCCGGCATTGGTATCGGTCATGGTACCGGTGCTTATAAGTGTGACATTCCCGCTGCCGGCATTGATAACGCCAATCGGCATGGAGCCCGTGCTTTCCAGTTCAATGTTGCCGTTGTTGCCGGAACTGTCGGTGTTGAGTTCGGTGATGACGGTAACATTGATGTCCTCGCCGGAACCAATCCCGTCGGGGCCGATCAGGTTGATGGTATCTCCGATAATGTTGGCGCCTTCACCGCTAAGGATATCCTGGATGTCGCCGGTGTCCGCGGTACTCAGGCCGCCATCGATCCCGGCAAAATCAGCTTCCACGGTGACATCGCCGGTTCCCGATGCATTCCCGTCACCGTCGCTGTCGGCATTCAGCAGGCTGAGGTCCACGCTGCCGGTGGCTCGGACAACGATATTGCCATCCTCTGTTTCAATGCTGCTGCCATCGCCCATGGTCAAGATACCGGTGGCCGTGCCGTTGTTATTGGCACCACCGCTGACGAAATCCTCACCGGCTATTGCCGTAATATTGCCGGCCCCGGCAGCAGAAACGACATTCGTACCATTCAGATTAATGGCGTCGCCGGCGAATAAATTAATGTTACCGTCACCACCCGTAGCCGTGATGTTGGCGTTAATTGCCATATCATCACCCGCTGCATTGCCGTCAGCCGCGAGCGTGATATCGCCGCCGTCATTATTGACTACATCATCGGTAATCGTTAGGGGGCTGCTCGCGGTGATGACAATGTCACCGCCACCATCGTTGGTACCGGCATCAACGATTTGGGCGCCAACCACCCCATCAACAGTAGTGATATCCAGTGCACCGGTATTGAAGACCTCGAGGTTACCCGTGGTGTCCGTCTCGGCGGCCAGGTTACTGACGGCCGTGTCCAGGGCGAGGATGCCGGTCTCGGCGCTGAGGCGCAGGCTGTCGGCGGTAATGACTTCGGTTGTGGCGGCGGCGTCATTGATGTTGCCGGCAGTGGAATCCAGCGCCACGATATTGGTACCGGCGGCATCCACGTCAACGACGACGATGTTGCCCAGGGTCGCCGTGACCGTGATCTTGCCGTCGGCGGTATCGATGTCGGTCAGACTGATGCCGTTGGCCTCGGCAACTGTCAGATCGCCGGCGCCACCGCCCGTGGTATCGGTGATGTTCGCCGTCAGGTTATCCACGCTCAGGTTCAGGCTCTCACCCGTGCCCGAGGCAAACACCACGGTATCGGCCGTCCAGAGATTGTTGCTGAGATCAGTATCCGTGGCATCAAGCACATCCTGGCCGTCGGTTGCCGCCTCGATCCGGATCGTGCCGGCACCGACATCGATCGCGGCGTCGGGAACAGTGACACTGCCGGTGGTGGAAACATAACCAATGCTGTCACCATCGTTTGAAAGCGTATGGGCGGTAACAGCAAGGTCGGTATTGTTTGTAATCAACGCCGAGCCTGCCACGCCGGCCGGTGTCACCGAGGAAACCGTCAGCCCCCCGGCGATGGTATTGGCGATGGCTGCCTCGACAGCATCGACGGAAAGCGTGCTGACCGTGGTTTCCAGGGAATCCGTCGGCGCCAGGCTGACATCGCCATTACCGGCTCCGGCCAGGTCGCCGATAGCGCCTGTCGCCGTCAGGTCGGCCGTGGCCGCTGCAATATTGTTGGCACCGGCATTGGCATCGGTCATCGAGCCAGCCGAAGTCAGGTCAACAGTGCCGGTACCGGCATCCACCAGTCCGAGCGGGAAATCGCCGGTGGTATCTTCAACCGTGATGTTTCCACCACCGGTCGAGGCATCAGCCGCGAAACTCACAACTGCATTGACCTGAATGGCACCCTCAGCGCCCTGACCAATACCGGTAGCATTGGCACTTGAGGTTAAAGAAATGTTGGCGGCTGAAATGATGTCCGTTGCGGTGTCAGCGGCATCATCAATAATCCCGTCCTCTGCGGTAATACTGACGGTATCGTCCGTGGTATCCGCCGTAACCGTTTTAACGGTAATATCGGAGTCGACGCCACCCGTGTTCGTTATCGTGATATCGCCATCGTTTGCGGTTACCGAGGTCAAAGCAAGGGTCTGGTTACCGGTCTGGTCGAATAAAATATTACCGGTTCCCTGGTGATCGATGTTGGTAAGCGTGGTCGATGCTGTTGCCGCATTGTTAAGGTCGATGTTGCCGCTCGTTGAATTGACTGCGCTGATGTTTGCGGCAACGGTATCAATGGCAATACCCGTGGCGGCATTCAGATTAACCGTAGGGGCTGTGATGACCTCGGCGGCGCCCCGGGTTATGGCGCCGGTGTTGTCTGAATCGCCGTCGGCATTGAATGTCACTTGCTGGGCAAACGCGGCATCATCGTTGAATGTTATGCCGTCGTCGGCGGTAAACACGAGGTTACCGGCCACGCTACCCGCGGTACTCACGTTGGAAGCCGCCTGAAAATCTATTACTCCTACCCTGATCGTAGTTCCGCCACCAATGACACCGGCGGCGCTGGCAGTCGTTGCTTCACCAATGGTAACGGTACCCGTGGAAGAGAACCGGCCCAGTTCCGCATCGGTCAGATCGGCGGCGGACCCGATTTCAAAAGAGGCCTCACCCGTTGGTCCGGAGCTGTCGCTGATTGCAGTTAAACTGATATTACCGGCACCGGCAGCCACACTGCCATCAAGGGTAAAGTCTTCTGCAATGAGGATAATATTGCCGCCGTTGGACGTCACGGTTTTGGTTGTAGCGATGGTGAGGATACCGGCACCCGTATTGCCGTCCGTTGCACTTGGTGAGTTTGACTCGAGATGAATATCACCACCGTTGGTCGTGACGTCGTCATTGAGTGTGATATTCCCACCAGCCTGCATAACCAGTGAGTTGCCGGACGTAAAAGTGATAACCTCGCCCGCACTCTGAATAATGTCGCGGTTGGCCTGCAGGATGATGTTATTGCTGTTGGACGATGTGTTGATTGCGCCCGCGGAGATACTGAAATCATCAACGGTCGCGCCACCGCCGTTATCATCAGCAAACAGAATATCCGGCAAGTCTCCATCGTCAGTTGTATTGCCGTCTATAAGAATATCGCGTGGATCCAGCAGTAAGGTCCCGGTTTTACCATTGTCCGCGGTGGTATCGACACTGCCGTTAAAGGCGAGTTTTTCCTTGCCGGAGACCTCGACAAAACCACCGTCCCCGCCTTGCTCGCCACCTTGTGCCGATATCTCCCCGTAAAAGCCGGTGACCTCGTCCGACCAGACAATCACCTTGCCGCCATCGCCTTCGTCGATGGCATCGGCCTTGATTTCAGCATCACCTGCAACCAGCGTGCGGGTTGCATTTTTAACCTCATCATTGGCACCCTGGAAATCACCACCTACCAGAACTTCACCGCCACCGGTGGCACCGGAAGCATCAACTACGGTTTCATCCAGTAACCCGACCTTGTCGCCGAGTATTTTTGCGACGCCACCCTGTTGCAGTTCCGATGCGGCACTGACCACGGATTCACCGGTTAACAGCGTGGTGTCTTCAGACTCAATTTTGACCTGACCGCCCTTGCCATCCACTGCGTTGGCTTCGACGGTGCCGGAACTGGTGATGTTTTCCGCGGCGATTTCAACCGTACCGCCATCCTCACCGGCAGAGGTCGAACTCGCGCTGATGGTGCCGGTGTTGATCAGGGAATTACCGGCGCCGCTGCCCAGCAACCGGATCTTGCCACCGGACTTGTCGATACGACCAGCCTTGATCACACCGGAATTGTTAACCACTTTGGAGAAAACCTCTTTCGACGCGTTACCTGACAACAGCACGCTGCCGCCATTGGCCTCGATGGTGCCACTGTTGTTCACCTGACTGTCCAGGCCGTGCGCGTTTTCCAGTACTTCCCTGTCGACAACAAACTGGATCAGGCCATCGCCGTCAAAATCCATGGTCATTTTTTCACCGGCGACCAGGTTCACCTGGCCGGCATGGGCCAGGATCAGCCCCTCGTTGCTGACGGCCTTGCCGATCAGGTTAACGGAACCACCCGTGGCGGCTTCGATGAGGCCCTGATTCACGACCACACCATCACCGCCGGCGCCGCCGGCATCAAAGTTGAGTTTGCCCTGCATGAAATCATTGGTTTTGATGTCGATGCCCGAGGCGATGAGCGAGCCGACGCTGACGCGTGCAGTGGGACTGAAGAATACGCCGTTGGGATTGACCAGGATCACCTGGCCGTTGGCCTTGATGGTACCGAAGATCTGGCTTGGATTCTGATCGAAGATCTTGTTCAGTGCGCTGGCCGCGGCGTTCGGCTGCAGGTACTGCACCAGTTCATTTTGCTTGACGTTGTAGCTTTGCCAGTCGATGGCAACGTTTTGCGTGGCCTGGTTGATGACCGTGGAAGTGGCGGTCGGTGTCGAGATGGTCGCCTGGCCGGCGGTGACCAGGCCGCCTTCCGGTCCGGCAATGACATTACCGGTATGCAGGCCCAGCAGCAGGCTGAAGCAGGCATAAGCGAGGCATAATCGTTCCGTCCCGGCGCCGGCCGTTGTTGATGATTTATAACTTATTGCTTTTAAACGGAATATTTTCACTCAGCCTTCCCACTGTATCCGTAATTGTTAGTATATTGAGTCCCGTCATCCGCCACAATTTAACAGGATAAATGTGTGACTCACATCACAAACATATAACTTATTGTTTTTATTATAAATATAATCTCAATCTGTCTCCGGTTTCGAGACTGGCGACCTCTAGAAAGAATACGTCAAATCGCCCCAGAATTGTGGCCGGCGATCGTTGCCGACGTCACCGGCATTCGGGGCGCCGACCGCCCAGGCCCACATCAGGCGCGATTCAATGGTGCCCGGCAGGTTGAAGCGAAACTGGAATCCCGCGCCACGGTAACTTTCATAGGTTTCATCATCGGTGACGAGGGGATCATTAAGCCGGCCGATGGCATGATCGTAAAACATCGAAAACTGCAATACCTCGCCCCAGCTTCGGGTTTCGTTGAAGGCCACATCGGAAATAAACGGCGCGTTGATGATGTATTCCAGTGACAGGAACCATGCCCGATCGAACAGGGTAATTGCCGGTGCGAAAGCGCGCACGTTATCGGCGCCGCCGACGGAATACTGCTCTACGGGCACCAGCAAGTCATCGCTCCATTGCCACTCACCGCGCAGCAACAGGGAATGATCCGGGGCAATGGTCTGTAACCGGGAGGCGGCGACAAAGAGTTTGCTGAATTGCCCTTCGGCGAATTTCCGCGATCCGCCCTGACGGCTGGGTCGCAACCCGGTGGGGAATTCCAGGGCATCGGCGTTCGATCCCATGCCGCCGAGGAAACTGTTGATACCCCGGGAAAACTCGACCTGCGCGAAGTTGATGCCGCCGGCCTGGAAGGTATCTTCACTGTCAAAGAAGGGAAACATCTCGAACGTATCAACCGAATCGTAATCGAGCCGGAGACTGACCACACCAAGAATATCGCGGTTACGTTTCACCGCCCGGCTCTTGGACACCGACTCCTTACGCGTCAGCCCCAGTTCCGCGGAGAGATTCTCCAGCCGGCTGCGAAGAAACGATTTACGCAGCCAGATCCCGGTATTCTGTGTCTCGGCGGTGATTTGCTGGCTGGCGAACTCGCCCTTGACGCCGAACTGGTTCATGTCCCAGAACGCGCCGGCCAGCCAGGAAGCACCGATGTGCCGCTCATAGGAAATCGATTCGAAGGTGTTCTCTTTCGGGCTGTAACTCTCTTGGACGGACAGGCTCAGGCGATCGGAAGCGCCCATCATGTTGTTCCAGTCGACCGTAGTGCGAAAGCGAACGCGGCCGGTTTCCTGGGTGCCGTGGTTATCCACCCGCAATGCAACATCGTAGAATTTTTCCTCCTGCACTTTCAGCACGATGTCCGCCGAGCCCACCTTGATGCCCGGCTGGAAGACACCGAACACCGTCAGGCCGGGATAATCCGTCAGTGTCAACAGGGCAGCCTCGACCGCCTCCTTGGTTACGGGTTGACCGATCAGTGATTTAAACGGACGCTTGAGAATGTTCTCGTCGTACATCTCGTTACTTTCAACCAGCACCCGGTCCAGCAGGCCTTCGAAGATACGGATATCCACCACGCCTGCTTCCACTTCCTGTACCGGCACGACGGCCTGGGCCAGAATCAGACCTTTCTCGCGATAATATCGTGTCACCTGGTCGGCTACTTCCTGCAGTCGGCCTATGGTAAAACCATCGGGACGCTCGGTGCGTATACCGGCAAGCAATTGCTGGATTTCCTCGAGCGAGATTTCGTACTCCGGAAGATCCCTGGCATCCAGCAAACGAAACTCCTCAACCGCGATCTTCTCGCCCTCGTCGATATCGAACGGGCGGTCGATGACGGCGGGTATTTCCATGACTTCCCCGGGCGGGGATTTGGGCAGAGTCGATTGCACATCGGCGTCGGGACGAATGGCGCCGGGACGCGCCGAATCGGGCAAACCAATAGGGCCGGCGAGCAGATTCGCACTGACGCAACACCCCAGCACGAAGCCAATACCGTAGTGACCAACCTTCCCCATTCCCGAACGCGTCATGTTACGTAGTCGTGAACCCGCTTGAATTTATACAATTTTATTTTTTAAATCAGCAGCTTACGATCCTGAAAAAGATGTTGATTAATGACCCTCCCTGATGGCGCAAAGGCGCACGACTGCCAGTATCCAGACTATATCAACAATGTAGTTAATGGGCAAAATAATTTATTTAAAAAAAAACAGAGATCATCAACGTAACAAACTGAATAGTTTCAAATTTATAGCATTGAATCTATTTCATAAATCCGTTGTATTTATACAACATTAAAGTCACCGACCCCGATGCTCCAGCAAAGGCCAACCGGACATGATGATTTAAAGATTGGTGCGTAATTTCAAGCGCCACTCCTCGACCCGCTTGTTATCCAGATCCAGGCTGTAGGTTTCACTCGCCTTGTTATAAATCGCCTGTCGCAGGCGCTTCTCCGCTTCCTGCCTGAGTGCCTGGTTGATACGGGGTTTAACCTGTTCAAAGGGCAACCTGGCAGGCGCTATCCGACTGCCCCGTTGCAGCAGGTGATAACCATCCTCGGTGGCCACGGGGTCACTGAGCTGTCCTTCTTTCAATTCCAGTACGGACTTCTCTATACCCGGTTTGATGTCCGATAATTTGATCAAACCCATGTAGCCGCCGGCATGGCGGCTGGGGATATGGTGGGAATATTTTGTCGCGGCCCCGGCAAAAGTGATTTTATTGTTTTCAATCTCTTTTTTCAGCTCGCCGGCCTGTTGCTTGACGGCGTTGCGAGCCTCTTCATCGGCATCCTCGCCGAAAGGCAGGAATATCTGCCACACGTGCACACGTTCCTCGAGCGTAAATCTATCCGTATTGTTTTCATAAAAAGTCCGGGCCTGTTCCTCGGTTGGAAAGTCATCGGACAACTCTTTACTAATCAGTCGTTTAATATAAATTTCCCGTAATGTGTTCTCGGCGCTTTTCTGCATCATTAAGCGGGTGAACGGTTCCTGCTCGAGATTGTTGGCGCGGGCGGCAACCAGTACGGATTCATTGGCAGCCTGTTGCTGGATGAAATTGCGAAAGGCCTCTTCATCGGAAAGAAGCTGTCGCCGCTGATCCGGGTTGAGATTACTGATAATGAGCTTGATGTCATTGAATCGAACCTGACCGGTATTGGCTGCCGTTGCTGGTGCCGGCGGTTCGTTCGCGGCCACGGTGGCGGAGGATTCCGCCCAGTTCGGCTGTGACGGTGTCTGATCGTTTGCTTTATCCGGTGTCGTCCCGGTATCCTGCTGCTCATCATTGTCGTCGCCAAAACCCAGCCACTCAAACAGGGAAAACGCCGATGCTGCACGCATCCCCGATGACACTGTGAGCACAAGTGCGAACATGAATAACGCGGCATATCGGTATTTATTGAACTGAATCATAACGGTTCCTGCAGGTTAATTACCCGTACTTATGGCCGGCCATCCTACACAGCCATGCACGGATGAACAACTGGCTTATGCACCGGCACAGACCCCCTTCCGGGGCACCGGCATGACTGATTGCAGTCGATTTTTCAGCGTGGCGGAATACTTCATTCTGCCCGTGCAGGTGTCAGGCTTTAGCCTGACATCGTGACAATTTTTTCACGTGACGGAATACTTCCTTCTGGGTATGATTCTCTTATACTAATAATTTGAAATTGTTAGAGTTATACTTGTCGGCGATGAGGGCACCGCGGCGGGCAGGACGCAGGTTCACTCCGGTATTGTTCGGATGACAACCGGTATTGTTCGGATGACAAGGGGAATGTTGGTTTATGAACCAGCCGTTCATAATCAGCGGAATCATTATTAACCAGGATTGAAATACTTCAAATACGCCAAATGGCTCCAAAGACTGCAAACCTAGCGATCATGTTCGCTGATATCAGCGGCAGCACCCGGTTATTCGAGACTCTTGGCGACGAGACGGCACGCATAAAAGTGTCCGAATGCCTGGATATCCTGACCGGGGTTATAAAATCCCACAATGGAACAGTCATCAAAACCATCGGTGATGAAGTGATGTGCACCTTTGAAAGCGCCGAGGATGCGGCCCTTGCGGCCATTGAAATGAACGAAACCCTGCAGGAGGACGTCACCGAGGGTTTGAGTGACAGTGTCGTTCTTTCCATCCGGGTAGGCATGCATTTCGGGCCCGCCTTGATGGAGAGCGGCGACGTGTTCGGTGATGCGGTCAATGTCGCCGCCCGCATGGCCGCCCAGGCCAAGGGCGACCAGATCATCACCACCCAGTCGACCGTTGACCTGTTGCCGCCGGTACTGCGCGCCGGCACGCGTTTCGTGGATCGCGCGCCCATCAAGGGCAAAAGCGAGGAAATCGATATTTACGAGATCATCTGGCAACAGGAGGATGTCACCCGTATGGCCACCGGTATGCTGTCCGAAAAACCGGCGCCCGAGGTTTCCCTGGTGGTCAGCTACAATAATAAAAACGTCACACTGAACAGGCAGAAATCCGGAATGGTGATTGGCCGCAGCCAGGGCTGTGATTTACCGGTGAATGAAAAACTGGCTTCACGACAACATGTGCGAATCGAAATGAGACGCGACAAGTTTTTCCTGATTGATCAAAGCACTAACGGGACACATGTGCTGATCGAAAACAGTGATGAAGCTTTTCTGAGGCGCGAGGAGATGCCGCTTTCAGGCAAGGGACAAATCAGTCTGGGGCGCTCATTCAGTGAGGGCCCTTCCGAAGTCATCACCTTCAATCACGTCACCTGATCGCAAGTTGAAGCACAGCCTATGCACATGTCCCTGAGCATCTTTACACAGTTTAGCGGGCAATCCTTTCATTTCAGTTGAGGACTCAACCATGAAACCGGCAGCCAGTTCACCCAAGGCGTCTACCCTGAGTTGGCGTTCCCATGGCATCACTAATGTGGGCAGGGTGCGCAAGCTCAATGAAGATGCCCTTCTGGAACGGCCGGAAATGGGATTATGGCTGGTGGCCGACGGCATGGGGGGGCATTCTGCCGGCGAGGTGGCCAGCCAGATGATCGTCGATAACCTGAAGAAAGTGCACGAGGGTATCACACTGGATCGCTTCATTGATGATGTGGAAGACAAGCTGCTCAAGGTCAATGAAAAACTTCTGGAGAAATCCAGGGAAACCACCAAGCGCAACACCATTGGCAGCACGGTGGTTGTGTTCATCGCCTACCAAAACTACTGTGTTTACATGTGGGCGGGTGACAGCCGCCTGTACCGGCTGCGCGATGGCCGGTTACGCCAGATGACCACCGATCATTCGCAAGTCGAGCTCTATGTCGAACAGGGCCTGATCAGCCGTGAGGAAGCCCAGGTGCATCCGCATGGCAATATGATCACCCGGGCGGTGGGCGCTACCGATGAACTGTTTCTGGATATGGACATACAGACCATGCATCATGGTGACCGTTACCTGCTCTGCAGCGACGGCCTGACCAAGCACCTCGTGGATTTCGAGATCGAGGATATCCTCGGTGATAATACCGGCACGGAAGAAACGTGCAAGGACCTCGTGGACCTGACTCTGGAACGCGGCGCCGGTGACAACGTCACGGCGATCGTCGTAGATGTAACCTGAACTATCACAAAGAGGCATTAACGTGGCAGATTTCAATACCGCACTCGAAGCACTGGGGCAAGGCAAAGTCAGTCTCGAGGCCCTGTGCAGCCAGCTTGACAACCTGCTTAACCAGAATCCCGCACATGCGACCCAACTGCTGGCGCATCTGGACAAGGCGCACGAGAACAAGGTCATCGATGACAAGGCCTATGCCGAGTTGAAACGCAGAATCAACCAGTTCCGCCGTGCCCATGCGCCACAAACCGAATCCGGCGCCGGTACGGCTGGCGATTCCACGGTCTTTGCCCGGGATGACGACTTTGCGGACCCGGGTGCGGGCGCCGGGAGCCCCCATGAAAAAACCGTCGTCACCTCCGATGAGGAACTCTCCGAAGCGGAGCGCGAACAAATCGCCGAAGAAATGCGCAGTTCGACGGACACCGGCGGCGGTACTACCGGTGTCGACTTCGACCTGATGACTGAACAGGATTCCATTTCCAATATCACCGGGGGCACCGGCCCGGCAGGCACCGAATGGTCCGATCCCGGACAGCAGCAGGATGCAACCGCCGAACTGAAAACCGGAGGCGTGATCAAACAGCGTTTCAAACTCCTCGAGGTGCTTGGCGTTGGCGGCATGGGTAAGGTGTACAAGGGTATTGACCTGTTGAAACAGGAAGCCCGCGATAAAAATCCATACGTCGCCATCAAGCTGCTGAACGAGGACTTCAAGTCCCATCCCGAGGCATTTATCTCGCTGCAGCGTGAATCCAGCCGCCAGCAGAAACTGGCGCATCCGAACATTGCCACCGTCTACGACTTTGACCGCGTCGGTGGTCCGGGCACGCCCGTATATATCACCATGGAACTGATGGAAGGCCAGCCATTGAATACTTTCATCAAGAAAGAGGTGAAAAAGCGCGGCGGCCTGCCCTTTGATGAAGCTTTCGAAATCATCCGCCAACTCGGGGCCGCACTGTCCTACGCGCATGAGCGGCGTCTGGTGCATTCAGACTTCAAGCCCGGCAACGCATTTCTCTGTAATGACGGCTCGGTCAAAACCCTGGACTTCGGTATCGCCCGCGCGGTTAAAAACCCCGTTACCGGTGAAGCGGAAAAAACCCTGTTCGATCCGGGCAAACTCGGTGCACTGACACCGGCCTACGCTTCCCTGGAAATGCTCGAGGGTGAAGAACCCGACACCCGCGACGATATTTACGCGCTGGGTTGTGTTGCCTATGAGCTCCTTACCGGCAAGCACCCGTTCAACAAGCTGCCGGCCAATACGGCACGCGAAAACGGCCTGGTTCCGGCCCCCGTCAAGGGGCTGAAAAAGAAACAGAACAAGGCCCTGCGCAAGGCTGTGGGCTTTACCCGCGAGGAACGCAGCCAGACGGTTGATGAATTCATCGAGGACCTGGAAGCCCGATACATCTGGTACAAGAGCCCTCTGACCGTTGCTGCAATTCTGGTCGTGGCCATCGGACTGGGATCCATAGCCCCGGTCATGAATTATCTGGAGAAACAGGAAGTCAACACCATCATCAGTGATATCCAGGGTGGCGACCCGGCAACGATTGAAGCCCGGCTGGCCGAAATCCGGTCCATGGATACCTCGCATCAACTGACCATCACCAGCGAGGCCAGGGAATCCATACAACAGTATTTCAGTAACAAGATCGCGAGCCAGATCGATACCAGTTCCGAGACCTACAATTTCATGGAAGCGAACCAGACGCTGGAAGCGATTGCCCGTATCTATCCCGACACCAAGTTTCTTTCCGATCAAACCAGTGCAGTGGCCTCGAGCAAGAAACTGGTGCTGAGTGAACTCTACACGCAGTTTACAACGGCATTGAAAGACCCCAGCCTGATCGGTGAATCCAGTGATATTCTCAATATCATCAGAACCCGTATCGATCCGGAACATCCGCTGCTGGCCGACCCGCGGCCCAGTAACGCCTATCGATTGCTGGCCGAACAGGCCTTCGATCGCGGCGACCTCGACGCAGCGTTGACTCTTGTTGCCTCGGGGCTGGAGACGGCTCCGGATGACGTGCTGTTACAGGACGCCAAAACCCGTATCGAGAAAGCCAAACGCATTGCCGAGTTGCGCCGTGATCTGGAAGCCGTGGAAGGACAACTGGTGTCGCTGGAAGACATCAAGGCAGAGCAGGAGAACATTATTGAACTGGCCAGTCTGCAGCCGGACCTGCCGGTCCTGTTCCGGATCTCCAACACCGCCAGACCCCTGGTCGATGAACGCCTGAACACGATTCTCGAAACCGGAAGCCGTGCCGATGCCGAAGCCATGGCATCCGACTTCGGCAATCTGCTCAGTGCCCTGCAACTTGGCCGCGAGCTGTCACAGATCAAACTCGCTCATCTCAGCGGCGCCGAGCGACTTGCCGCGATCCAGGAAATCGTTGACACTGATATTAACGTGATCGAGCAACTGACTGCCGAACCTGCGTTATCGAATCCCGAGTGGGAATCAAAGCTGCTGGCCAATGTACAGGAACTGGAAAGCCTGGCCCTGGAAGACGGCAGCATAACGCCGAAACTGGAAAGCCTGCGCTCCACTATCGCCAATCTTTATACCCGGGAAGCCGAACGCAGACTGGCCGAAGAGCGCTATGACATAGCCAGTGATCTGATCGATCAGGGTGAACGCTTTGCCCCCGCCAACCTAGAACTGCAGAATACACGCCAGCAAATAGCCGATGCCAAGGCCGAATACGAACGCAAGATCCGTGTTGCCGGCCTGAAAGACGAGTTCAAGGCGCAAGCAGAAGCCAATAAAATCGCCGAGGCCAATCAGATATTTGAACAGTTGAAAGCCGATCTGCCGGCGAATGATCCCTTCATTACCACCGAAGCCCCTGCACTCTTGTCCAAGAGTTACGAGCAGCTTGCCCAGAGTCGCTTCGAAGCCAAGGATTACGAGGCTGCATTGAAACTGGCGGATGCCGGTATCGAATTGAACCCGAACAATACATCACTGAGCAGCGCCCGCCGGGAATACGCTGTTGAGGCCTATATACAAGAGGTGGGCAATACCTTCGCCAATGCGCCCAGTCTGGATGTCAATGACATTCGTCGCAAACTCGGTCAGATCGAGGGTGGTAATCCCAGCCGGTACTCCGAGTTTCGCAGTAAATCAATCAACACCCTGACAGAACGCATCAATCAATTACGCGACACGGACCTGAACCAGGCTGCGGCCCTCGCCCAGAGCGCCAGTGCTATATTCCCCGGCACTTCACTGGACCAGTTGAAGGATCAAATCCGCCCGCAACCGTGGCCCGATGCCGCCGTCGCCAATGCCGCCATCACTGCCGGGGAGTTGAGCCGCGCGGCGCAAATCCAGCAGCAAGCCGCCGACCAGTTCAGCGGCCATCCGGATTTTGTCAGTTTTTCCGAAAACCTGTCGACGAAGGTGGAAGAAGCCAACAGCGCCTATGAAACCTATTTAACGGCAAAGCAGGTGGCCGGTGAAGATTACGAGGAGCTGCGAAAAACCGAACGCCTGCTGGCCCGGGCGCAGGCGCTGTGGGTGGATAATCCCGATTACCAGCAGGCTGAAGCAGAGCTCGACAAGCTCATCGCCGCCAACAAACCAGCACCCAGGATCATTCAACGTGAGCAATCGATAGAAGACGTTACCGCCGCTGCCGAAAGCAGTGCGGCGGCAGCCGGCACTGGTGAAACCGCGGCTGCCGTGGAATGGAAACCGATTCCCAGTGGCCGTGAATGCGAGGAACGACTGGCTGGCTACGGCCGGCGGGCCAAGGCGATCTGTTTCGATCTGGTCAATGACGGCTGGCGCGGACCGCTGATGGTGGTCGTTCCGGGCGGGGAAGGCGTCAATAATAATTTCGCCATCAGTAAATACGAGATTTCGGTGAACGACTGGAGTAAATACTGCGCCCTGACCGGCCGCTGCAAACCGGTCAAGGATCCGGACCGCCAGGATGACCCGATTACCGGGATCAGCCTGCAGGAAGCCCAGGATTACGTCGCCTGGTTATCCGAACGCACCGGCAAAACCTACCGCCTGCCAACCTCATCCGAATGGGAATACGCCGCAAACGCGGGTGGCGAACAACCTACAAAGGATTTCAACTGTCGTGTCGCCCTTGGCGACAAGGTCATCAAGGGAACCGGCACCGTGAGTGTCAAATCCGGACGTTCCAACGGTTGGGGACTCAAGAACTATGTCGGTAATGTCCAGGAATGGGTCCTTGATGGCAACTCGGCACTGGTGCGCGGCGGCGCCTATACGGACGCGCATTCCAAATGCGATATCTCGCTGCAACGCCCGCATGACGGCGGTGCGGACGACACTACCGGTTTTCGTATCGTCATGGACGAAGTCGGATAACCTGATAAACACAGCGGAAGACGTCTTATTCAATGAAACATTTGCGGGAACTGGCAAAGGAATTCGCTCAAGGTAAAATCAGCAGGGATGAGTACCGCATGCAGCGATCCGAGTTGATACAGGGCATCATGGCGGGCACGATCGAGGTACCTGACAAGGAATACCTGGCCCCCATACCACCACCCTCTGAAGATGACATCACAGCGCAGGGCCCTGATTTTGACCCCTTCGCAACCACCGAGATTGCCGTTACCAAACCCGGTAATAAAAAGAAAAAACCTGCATCACCACCCACCACACCGGCTGAACCGGGCACAGCGAAAAGCCGGACATTTCCAGTCTGGCTGTTTGCCACACTCAGCATCGCCGTGATGGTACTCATTGTTGCCATTACAGCGCTGTTTATCTATTCAGCAAATGATGACACCACTTCCGGTGAATCATCGGTCTCCAGCCCTGCACTACCGGCTGCCGGCCAGGCCGCCAACCAGCTCATTCAACTGTTCCTGCAGCGTAATGACTGGCAAGCTGAAAGCCTGGAGAAATTCCGCCAGAACTGGGAAAAAATCGGCCCGTCAGAGCGACAGGCCGCTCTCGATCTGCCGGTGATGAACCAGTTGAAAAATGCGATTTATCAACAAATACTGGAAGAGCGCGCCATGATCGCCCTGGGCGATGCCGAATCGTCCAGGCAGAAGCAACAATTACTGGTCGACTTTGCCGCCAGTCTCGGTATCGAGGATCCGAAAATCAAAGTGGGTCCCTGATCCTCGCGGTCTGTAATGTCCCGGCTCCCCCTGTAAAATTTCCAGGCCAACGCAAATACTGATTCTACTCGTACATAACATTTTGAATGTCAAAGCTGCCTTGCCGGATATCCGCAGTCCTGTAGGTCAAAAAGTGCAACGTACTCCCCGGGAAGATCAGAGATTGTGAAATGTTATGTAACGGCGTTACGCTGGTCCACCGAGATCATGCAACTGCCGGAGTAAAGAATCGTTATCAACAACCGCTGTATTGTCGGTTGAGCTACTCTTCGAGGTCGATAGCCCCGTCGTTGATCAGGTTTGTACGCCGGTCGAAATACGCGTTCTTGGTGAATTCGTATTTGTCCAGCGCCGCTTCTTCCAGCAGATTCCCGGCTGACATCATATCGGCCTTGAAATCCACGTAATTCAGCGTCAGTAAGCCCGCACGCGTGAGGTCATCCTCGATATAGAAAATCGGGTTCAACAATCCGGCATCGACGGCAAAACCGGTGGCATCACGAATACTGCTGGGACCGAAAAACGGAACCATGATATACGGTCCCGATCCCATACCCCAGGTCGCCAGGGTCTGGCCGAAATCTTCATTGTGTTTGACGAAACCGGCATCCGTGGCCGCGTCAAAGAAACCCAGTAAACCAAACGTCGTATTTATGAAAACGCGCAGTACGTCAGACAACGCCTGAACGAACTTGAATTGCAGGACATCGTTGGCGATCACGGAAAGATCGTGCACATTGCTGAACATGTTGGTGATACCCCGATCGACAATTTCCGGGGTTATGGTTTTATAAACTGTCGAAACCGGATTGAAAATGGCAGTGTCCATGGCCTCGTTGAATTCAAACACCCCGCGGTTGAAGCCTTCCCATGGATCCCGTGGGTCACCGCCTGTCGTTGCACAGGCATTCAGTAACAGCAGCAATACAATACTGCTACACGCTTTCAGCGTACGAAATGCAAAACGCATCATACATGTCCCCTGACGATTCTTGTTTATTTTATTAATGCAGTGAAAACTGTGTAACAATCCCGGTCACGTTATTGTCTGGAACCCACCGGTGATTGACTGCCAGACTATACAAGTTAAGCACTAAATTCAATACCGAAGTATCTGAAAACGTTGAAGATTTTTTTACAATGCATTTATTTTACAATTCCTTTTACCTTCATGGAGTTATCATTGTAACTTAAAGCCGATTAGCCGATTATGATACCCAGCCAGAACAATTACGATCAATCCGAGTTGAACAAATTCAGCCACGGCGCCGGTGCCTGGTGGGACAACCAGGGTGAATTCAAAACACTGCACGATATAAACCCGGTCCGGCTCGATTACATCAGTTCCCGCTGCCGGCTGTCAGGGAGTCATGTCATCGATGTGGGATGTGGTGGCGGCATACTTTCCGAGTCCCTGGCCGCGAACGCAGAAACCGTCACCGGCATTGACCTGAACGAAGCGGCAATACAGGCTGCACGAGATCACAACCGCTGTGACAATCTCACCTATGTAAACGTGGCGACGTCTGAATATGCAAAAACCAGCCGCGAGCGCTTCGATATCCTGACCTGCATGGAGCTTCTGGAACATGTCCCGGAACCGTGGTCGCTGGTCGCTGACTGTAACGAACTTGTCAAACCCGGCGGGCACCTGTTTTTTTCCACTATCAACCGCAACCTGTCCGCCTATCTGCAACTGATCATCGCCGCGGAGAACCTGCTACATATGCTGCCCAGGGGCACACACGATTATGGCAGGTTTATCAAACCCTCGGAACTCGTACGCTGGTGCCGTCAATGCGGTCTGGCCATTCAGGATATCAGTGGCATGACATACTCGCCGGTTACCCGCCACTATCACCTTTCCGGCTCGCCGCGTGTCAATTACCTTGTGCATGCCATCAAGCTGCAGGATTGATGAGTAGCAGCCCGACACTGTCCACGGTCTTTTTTGACCTGGATGGCACGCTGGCCGATACAGCACCGGACCTGGCCGCCGCGTTGAACCAGTTATTCGAGCAACACGGGCATAAGGCCCTGCCGTACGAGGTCATCCGACCCACCGTATCCATGGGCGGCAACGCCATGTTGAAGCTGGGATTCACCATCGACGAAGCCACGCAGCAATTTGAGCAACTGCGCGATGAATTTCTGGCTATTTATGATCGCCGGCTGCACCGGGATTCCAGGCTGTTTGCGGGCATGTCGGAGGTGCTGGACGAAATTGAAGCCATCGGCTTACGCTGGGGCATCATTACCAACAAGTCCACCTGGCTGACTGAACCACTGATCAGTGAGTTAGGTCTGACCGAGCGTACCGGCTGCATCGTCTGTGGCGACAGCACAGCGCATCGAAAACCCCATCCGGCGCCCATGTTCCATGCCTGCAAGCTCACCGGCAGTCTGCCGCAGGAATCGATTTACGTGGGTGATGCCCGGCGTGATATAGAGGCGGGGAAAGCCAGTGGTATGCAGACACTGGCCGCGGCCTGGGGATATATCGAAAAAGAGGATTTCATCGACAGCTGGGGAGCTGATGCCATTATTCAATCACCCGCAGGGATCCTGGAGTGGCTGCGGCAAAAGCGCTGAAAAATTCCCGGCCCGACCCATACCCTGATGACAGCGGTTTGCTCAGGGATGCATCGGTAGCCTACTGCGCCACCCTCTTTATGAGCCCCGCCGGCAAAACCCCGGCGCAACTGCTGCACGCCCTGCATGGAGAAATCAGTCGCATACCGGATACTTGCTCCGATCCCGGCGTGGCCCGGATCAAGCTGCAATGGTGGCGCGAGGAAATCGCGCGCGCCGGCCGCAACGAGGCGCGACACCCGCTGGGCAAACAACTGCAGTCGCTGCCGTCACAGGCGAATATTCAGGCCGCCACGATCACGCGCATCATCGAGACCGCGGAACAGCGGATCACGCCGATACACCCGGTCACCGAAGCGGACTGGCGTGAGTACCTGGACAGCGGCGCCGCGTTCCCCTGGCTGTTGACCGCGGATCTGTGCGGTTATACAGATACAGCTACCAGACGGATGACTGCGGCCAGTATTCGCTATTCCGTCTGGATCGAAATCCTGCAGACACTGTTTCCATTGACGCAAAAAGGCCATTGTCCGATTCCACGCGAACGCCTGGAACATCATGGCCTGGGAACGAATGACATCATCCAGAATCTGCGTAGTGATGCGGTGAGGCAGTTCCTTCGTACCGAGTACGAAGACACACTGGCTGAACTGCAGCGCGGTTACGAGTCCATACCCGCACAGGACCGGCGTCGGCAACTGCCGGTATTGATCCTGAACCGGCTGAGTCACAGTCTCTGCAAGTCTGTATTGAAAGACGAGGCGCCGGACCCGGCACTCAAGCACAATCTGACACCCCTGCGCCGGCTGCTGATTGCCTGGTGGACCCGGCAGGTCAATCGCTGAACCACAGGCAAGACCGGATCAGCCGGGAAATCGCAGCAGAACCCGCAATCGCCGGAAGGCATCGGGATTCACGTTATCCGTGGTCAGAATCAGGGCATACGTAGCCGGGCCGTCTCTGAAACGCAATACCGAGAACCAGGGGTGAAGCAGACTCCCGGGTAACAACACCACTGTTTTTGCCTCACCACCGTTGCACGATAACCACCAGTCGCTTTCGGAACGGGCCAGCAGTTCATATGAGTTCAGCAATACCCGTTTTTGCACATACCAATCATGCGCCACCAACAGCAGTACGCCGCTGACACACATCCACCACGACAACCCGGAATAAAGCAGTGGCAAGGGGCTAATACAGTGCAGGTAGCGGGCAAGACGGCGCAGCAGCGGGGATGGCGAGATTCGGATATGCATGGGCAAGCGAAAACCGCCCTGATTATCCCTGTACATGCCGCTTAACTCCCTGTTTCATGACAGGCCTATTATGCTCCCAGGTGGAATGAATTATAATAGGCTCGTTTGCTGGTGCTGCGACGCAAGATATATTAGTGTACAGGACGCCATTTTATCGCTGGATTTATTGTGTTTTATGAAAAATAATAATAAAAAACATCAGGATACAACAGACGACAAAAAACCCCTTCCGAGCCCGTCTGAAACTGCGGATCCCACGGAAACAGTCAAAGAAATCGGTGGGCCCAAGGGCCCCGAACCCACTCGCTATGGTGACTGGGAAAAACGTGGTCGTTGTATCGATTTTTAAAACGCCACGCCCCGGCGATAATCATGGCTTTGCCCTGCCCCTGTGTGCAGGCATGGATTCAAATCAAGCAGAGAGGTTATATGAATATGGCAACGGACAACCGGCCACTATCACCGCATTTGCAGGTCTATAAACCCCAGTTAACGTCAGTGTTATCCATCACCCACCGGGGTACGGGCGTGTTCCTGAGTCTCGGCGCGCTGCTGCTGGCCTGCTGGTTTCTGAGCGTCGCCACGGGGCCGCAAAGCTACAGTAATCTGCAGGCACATCTGGGCGCCTGGTATGGCCAGTTGGCTTTGCTGGCATGGGCCTTTTCCTTTTACTATCACCTGGCCAACGGAATCCGTCACCTGTTCTGGGACGCCGGGCTGGGCTTCGAGATTTCCACCACCTATGTATCCGGCTACATCACCGTCGCGGTCAGTATTATTCTGACCGTTGTGACCGGGTACCTGGCCTGTGGAGCGGCGACATGAGCCTGCAATCGCCACTGGCAAAAGTTCGCGGTCTGGGTTCAGCCAGACAGGGCAGCCATCACTGGTGGATGCAGCGCCTGTCCGCCCTGATCCTGATCCCGCTTTGCCTGTGGTTTGTCTTTTCCATACTGCAACTCATGAACATGGACTACGCTGCTGTACGACTGTGGATGTCCGACCCGATTGCCACGGTGTTCCTGGTGATCATGCTCATCGCGTTGTACTACCATGCTTATCTTGGCGTCCAGGTAGTGATCGAGGACTACATCGATTCGGAATGGCAGAAGATCGTCTCTTTGCTGTTGGTGAAGTTTCTCGCCGTTTTTTCAGGCGCGATCGCGATTTATTCAGTCCTCAAGGTTTCACTGGGAACGTAAATAACAATGTCCAAAGCTTACGAAATTATCGAACATAAATACGACGTGGTCGTGGTCGGTGCCGGCGGTGCCGGATTGCGGGCCACGTTTGGTATGGCGTCCAAGGGTCTGACCACGGCCTGCATTACCAAGGTTTTCCCGACCCGCAGTCATACCGTGGCGGCCCAGGGCGGCATGAGCGCCTCTCTCGGCAACATGGGTGAGGATGACTGGCGCTGGCACATGTACGACACCGTCAAGGGTTCCGACTGGCTGGGCGACCAGGACGCCATCGAATACATGTGCCGTGAAGCGGTCCCCTCGGTGATCGAACTGGAACATTATGGCGTGCCGTTTTCCCGTACCGAGGCCGGAAAGATCTATCAACGGCCCTTCGGCGGCATGACCACGAACTTTGGTGAGGGCACCGCCCAGCGTACCTGCGCCGCGGCGGATCGTACCGGTCACGCCATATTACACACGCTGTATCAGCAGTCACTCAAACATGAGGCGGAATTTTATATCGAATATTTCGCGCTCGATCTGATCATGGATAATGAAGGCGTCTGCCGCGGCGTCATGGCCTGGAATCTCGAAGACGGGACGATTCACCGCTTCCGCGCCCATCAGGTGGTGTTGGCGACCGGCGGCTACGGACGCACCTATTTCTCCTGCACCTCGGCCCATACCTGCACGGGTGACGGCAATGCCATGGTCCTGCGCGCCGGCCTGCCCTGCCAGGACATGGAATTCATCCAGTTTCATCCCACCGGAATTTACGGTTCCGGTTGCCTGATCACCGAGGGCGTGCGCGGCGAAGGCGGTTACCTGACCAATTCCGAAGGCGAGCGCTTCATGGAACGCTATGCGCCGAACGCCAAGGACCTCGCTTCGCGCGACGTGGTCAGTCGCTCCGAGACCATCGAAATACGCGAGGGCCGCGGTGTCGGACCTGAAAAAGATCATTGTTACCTGCACCTGGAACACCTGGGCGCGGACGTGATCAACGAACGGCTGCCCGGTATCGCGGAATCGGCGAAAATCTTCGCCGGTGTCGATGTCACCCGGGAACCGATCCCGGTACTGCCCACCGTGCATTACAACATGGGCGGCGTACCCACCAACTATCGGGGCCAGGTGGTAATCAAAAAAGACGGCGACCCGGATGCGGTCGTGCACGGGCTGATGGCTATCGGCGAAGCCGCCTGTGTCTCGGTGCATGGCGCCAACCGGCTTGGTTCCAACTCGTTGCTGGATCTCATTGTCTTCGGCCGGGCCGCGGCCAACTATTGCGAGGAAACCCTGAAACCCGGCGCGCCGCATATTTCCCTGGAAAATGCCGGTGAGGAGTCGCTCGACCGGCTGGACCGACTGCGTCATAACAAGGGATCCACCAGCACCGCGGATATACGCCTGAACATGCAAAAAACCATGCAGAACAACGCCGCGGTTTTCCGCACTGGTGAAATCCTGCAGGAAGGCATCGGGAAAATGGCGGAGATCTGGTCCTCTTTCAGTGACGTCAAGGTTGATGACAAATCCATGATCTGGAATACCGACCTGGTGGAAACCCTGGAACTGGAAAACCTGCTGCAAAACGCCCTGGTGAGCATACATTCCGCGGCCAACCGGACTGAAAGCCGTGGCGCCCATGCACGGGAAGATTACCCGGATCGCGATGATGAAAACTGGATGAAACATACCCTGTCCTGGATTGACGACAAGGGCCAGGTCCGTTTCGATTACCGGCCGGTGCATATGTATACCCTGACTGACGAAGTGGACGTGTTTCCACCGAAAAAACGAGTTTATTAACTGACGTGAACAGTGAATGGTGATTTGTGAATACCAACTCGTCCAACCATCAACCATCAATCACCGCTCACCACTCACCAATCACAGGTATTTGACAATGGCTGAATTTACGCTTCCCAAAAATTCGAAAATCAAGGTCGGCAAAACCGTCGATGCGGCCGGCGGCGCCGGGCGCAGCAAAGCGTTCCGCGTCTATCGCTGGGACCCGGACAGCGGAGAAAATCCCTGCATGGACAGCTATATCATCGACCTCGATAAATGCGGGCCGATGGTGCTGGATGCCATCATCTATATCAAGAACCATGTCGACTCGACCCTGACCTTCAGGCGCTCCTGCCGGGAAGGCATATGCGGCTCCTGTGCCATGAACATCGGCGGCACCAATACACTGGCCTGCACCACGGCCATCGAGGATATAAAAGGTGATGTAAAAATCTATCCGCTGCCGCATATGCCGGTCATCAAGGACCTGGTGCCGGATCTGACACATTTCTATGCCCAGTACGCATCCATCAAGCCCTGGCTGCAGGCACAGACCCCGCCACCGCCGGACCGCGAGCGCCTGCAGTCGAAAGAGGAACGCGCCGAACTGGATGGACTTTACGAGTGTATTCTCTGTGCCAGTTGCTCCACCGCGTGTCCCAGTTACTGGTGGAACAGTGAACGTTACCTGGGCCCGGCCATACTGCTGCAGGCTTATCGCTGGATTGCCGACAGCCGTGACGAAAATACCGGCGAACGGCTCGACGATCTGGAAGATCCGTTCCGCCTCTATCGCTGTCACACCATTATGAATTGCACCAATACCTGTCCCAAGGGACTGAACCCGGGCAAAGCCATCGCGGAAATCAAGAAAAAGATGATTTCCCGCAACGTCTGATACACTGTTTACGTTGGGTAACCCGCTGCGATCCAGAATTCTGTGGCGTTGCCGTCGCGGCATGCGGGAAATGGACCTGCTGTTCAGTGAGTATGTCAGCGATCATCTGGAACACATGAGCGCGGAAGAATTACGAACGCTGGAAGCCTTCCTGGAGGAAACCGACGTGGATATCATGAACTGGATACTCAAGAGAACAGAATCTCCCTGCTCCGGGTATAATCCCATCCTGGATACCATGCGCACATTAAAGAACAGGCACCTCAACGACAATTAACCGTGAGCGAACGGCATAACCGCTATTTCGATCTCTCACACTTCAGCCTGATCGCCGTCAGTGGTGAAGATGCGAAGGCGTTCCTGCAAAACCAGATCACAGCCAATCTTGAAAAACTGGATTCCCATGGCTGGGTACTGGCCGCCTGGTGCCTGCCCAACGGTCGCATCATCAGCAACTTCATCCTCTTTCACCACTGCGACCGGTACCTGCTGGTATTACCTTCGATGTTGAAAGACAAGGTCATCAAGCGACTGGGCATGTTTGTACTGCGATCGAAAGTACAAATCAATGATGCCGACGATGATCATGCGCTGATCGGACTTCAGGGTATGAGTATTGAAGATGTGCTCAATGACGGCAATCTGGTATCGGGGCACAAGCGCCTGATCCGATCCGATGCTATTGCCATCGTCAATTTCAACGACAGGGTGCCCAGGGTGATGCTGGTAATGAGCATGGATGAACTCGATTCCCGCATGCAACGCATTCTCATGGCCTGCGCAGAAGGTAACCGCAACGGCTGGAGCCTGCTGGACATTGAATCAGGCATCCCCTGGATTACCGACTCCACCAGTGAGAAGTTTTTGCCGCAGATGTTGAACCTGGACCTGATGCACGGATTATCCTTCGACAAAGGCTGTTACCCTGGCCAGGAAGTCATAGCGCGCCTGCATTACAAGGGCGAAGTCAAACGCCGTCTCTACATCGGTTCCGGCAGCGGTGATGTCACGCCCGGCCCCGGGGATGAACTGGAGAATGCAGATGATGGTCACAAAATCGGCGCATTAATCGATGCCGAACCGGCGCCGGAGGGCGGATTCCGGTTTCTCGCCGTTGCCGACGTCAAGCTGGACGCGGCCGCTGAACCGCAGATTCGTGGTAGTGACAGCCGGATCACCGATATGCGCTCCCTGGCCGGCGATTGAAATCAGCGTGAATCGTCGTCTGCCCGCGGAATTTGAACCCCAGTCGGGCACGTTGCTGACCTGGCCCCATGATAGCGGCCACTGGGGCGATCAACTCGAAAAGGTGGAAGAGGTCTTTATCGAGATCACACATCTACTCGGTGATCACCAGAAAGTCATCATCGTTGCAGACAATGAAGCCTGCCGCGATCACGTCAACAACCTCCTGACCGCAGCTCGTATCCAGCGCGAAAATATCGATGTGTACATAACTCCTTGCAATGATTGCTGGGCTCGCGATCACGGGCCCGTTACGGTCATCGAGGAAGATGAACCGGTGCTGCTCGACTTCACTTTCAACGGCTGGAACCGGAAATACCCTTTTCAGAGGGATAATGCGATTACCGGGTCATTGTCAGGACTCGGTGCATTTCGCCAAAGTAAAGTCCATTCCATGGCATACGTTCTCGAAGGTGGCGCGATAGAAACCAACGGCCGGGGCTGTCTGCTTACGACCGCCTCCTGCCTGCTGGACAACAACCGTAATCCGGACCAGGATCAAACCGGTTATGAAACCCTGTTTGAACAGCATTTTGGCTGCCATGAAACCATCTGGCTGCAACATGGCCAACTTGCAGGGGATGATACCGATGGCCATATCGATACCCTGGCGCGGTTCGCCGATGTATCCACACTCATCTATCAATCCTGTGATGATTCCGATCATGTGGATTACCCGGCGCTTGACCGTATGCAACAGCAGCTCATATCAATGAATGATCAGCGCGACAAACCGTTTCAACTGGTACCCGTACCCATGCCTGTCAAGCACTTCGCGGACGACGGTTCACCGTTGCCGGCCAGTTATGTGAATTTTATCATCAGCAACCGGAGGGTTCTGGTTCCCGCCTATGAAGATAGACATGATGAGGAGGCAAGAACGATCATCGCCGGATGTTTTCCCGGCAGGGATGTCATATCCATCAACGCACTGCCCCTGATTCAACAATGCGGCAGTCTGCATTGCACGGCCATGCATCTGCCCGCGGGAGTACTGGCATGAACAGGTGCAGGGTGGCCGTCGCCCAGTACGCGCTCGGTCACACCATCGATACGAACCTGGAGCAGATCGCCGACGCCGTGCACAACGCCGTAGACGAGGGTGCGGAGCTGGTGCTGCTGCCGGAGCTGGGACACCTGCCCTATTTCTGTATCGAGGAAGATGCACAGTATTTCAGCCTGGCCGAAACCATACCGGGGCCGGCCAGTGATCATTATGCCGGCCTGGCCAGGGAGGCATCCATCATCGTCGTGGCCACGCTGTTTGAAAAAAGCCACGGCGATGTTTACCACAATACCGCGGTCGTCTATGACAAGGACGGCAGCATTGCCGGGACCTGTCGAAAGATGCATATCCCGAACGACCCCGGTTACTACGAACAATTTTACTTCACGGAAGGGACGCAGGGGTTTCACCCGATCGAGACAAGTCTCGGCAGAATCGGCGTCATGATCTGCTTCGATCAATGGTTTCCGGAAGCGGCCCGCAGCATGACACTGAACGGCGCGGAGTTACTGCTATACCCGAGCGCCATCGGTTTTGACCCCGATGACAATGACAGCGAACAAATTCGCCAGCGTAATGCCTGGATTACCATCCAGAAAAGCCACGCTATAGCCAATGGTATTCCGGTAATGTTCAGCAACCGGCTGGGGCGGGAAATGGCAAAGGCGGAGACCGGCATGACGACAGATTTCTGGGGCAGCAGTCATATCATCGGTCCCTTTGGCGAAGTACTGGCGAAGGCGCCCGTCGATCGGCCCGCGGTAATCACCGCCGACATAGACCCGGAAGAAAGCGGACGTGTTCGCGAAATATGGCCGTTCCTTGAAATGAGACGAATCGGATTTTATGATCAATCCTGATTGATATACATGACAGGCGTATTCGCACCTTGTGTGCAAACACGCTAACGGGCTGATGATTGTGTATTGTTCAGAAGTGAGGACATATTAATGGAAACGGAGGTCCGGGGTGTTTCAGAACCACTCAACAGACTCGGCTACGGTTTTTTGTAATGCTTTTAAATCTTCACCTTTTTTTCCAATGATAGCGACGCTGCCCTTGGGACATGGCGCAATGAGCCCGGAAAAGTAGGCTGCTTCGATAGCAATAGGTTCCGATACCGGGTCCGCCGGCATGAACAACAGCATTACCGGACCATGACGCCCTTCTACCTGCACCAGCAAACTCTTCTTGTTTCTTATCTGACAGCGCTCTGCATGCAGCACCGGACTGAGTTCACCACTCATGCTCATACCGAATTCGGTGAGTAGTGACTGAATATCACCGGCTTTAGTATCCGGCCCGATGCTTTCCAGAGTGCCGCCCGTCGCCACATAATTGATTACCGCTTCCTGCAGATTCATCCGGTTATTGTCATGCAACAGGCCAATGACCAGTCCTACCGCCAGCAGTACAGTGGCAACCAGCGTATATTGAACATTTCGCATACGACGATATGATTTTTCCAGCCGCATGGATTGATGTAACAGGATGCGGCTTTTCAGGTCATCCGGTGTGCGTACACGGGTAGACTGCTCCAGCCTGCCATTGAACCTTTGTGTTTCTTCATAAAACTGTGCACAGGCCCTGCACCCGGACCTGTGCTGACTGAATCCGTCATCATGATCATCATAACCGGTCAGGGTGATTCGACGGAAATCCATACAATTCATATCTGTTTTACCTCTATACACTCCTGGTTATCGTCCAGAATATCCCGTAACTTTTGCCGGGCTCTGAATATCCGTGACAGCACCGCACTCTGGCTGACGCCAAGTTCACTGGCAATTTCCTTGCAGGTATAACCTGCAAGAACCTGTAACAACAATGGTTCCCGATACGACTCATCGATCTGCATCAGCGCCCGGCGCAGGACAAAGGCATCGGTACTGGTATCGTAAAATTCAACACTGTCAGCATAGTCATCAGGATCACCCTGGCTGTATTCAAAACGAGGACGTTCAAAGCGCCGTGCATTTTCCCTTCTCAGGGTGGTAATCAACCAGCCTTTAGCTGCTTTTTCATCACGCAGACTGTCCAGGGCCTTCCAGGCACGGGTGAAGGTTTCCTGCACCAGGTCTTCCGCAACAGCAGGGTCCCTGCAAAGCCATACCGCGTACCGGTAAAGGTCATCAGTATAGGCATTCACCAGCACGGTAAATCTGGATTCCCGGTTCCACATAGAGCAAAGACCCATCAAAGCCGCGATTTATTACAAAATAATTTGCTGCAATGACAAAATTTCGCGCTCTACAGGTTACTTGTGCCCGGGTGTAGTTATACAAGCAATTGATCTGACACAATAATAAGAATAATCAGGCCCGGGCATCCGGTTTGTGCGGCCCGGGTTGGATCAGCAGTGATATATTTTTCAGTATCTTCTGCATGAATTTTCATAACTCTCCGGTCTTAATGGAAGACTGTAATCGGTCATCAGTTACCTTGACCCGTAGCGAAATGACCATTTACATGTCACCAGGGATGGATTGCCGGCGAACGGGACTTCAGTGACCTTCCCTTTATCAAGTTCGGTTCTCCGCTGATACCGGGTGGCCTTTGTCGGCCACCCGTCTTTTTTATACGGATAAAAACATACTCTCGAGGCCAAATAGTGCCCGCGAATATTACACGTTAGTCCGCTACATGGGCAGTTCCGGCCAAATATAAAGCTATGGAAATAATTCCATTGCTGGTCCGGTCTTCTTGATGAATGAGAAATATTATTTCGGCTATCTATCTGCTGATTGCAATGACATAACGACAAAATGAGAGGCATAGATAATGTTTAAATCTGACATGAAGACTTTACTATTCGTGGTCGTGGCCATACTGGCGACCGGCTGCGAGTCCGGGCATCTGAAATCCTCTGCAACCGAACCACAAATGCCTTTTGGCGGACCGGATGATGTCTCTTATGCCGGTAAACTCTGGCAATCGATGCTGGATCAGAACCTTGTCGGATCCCGGTCCGTACGATCCACACCCTACAAGGGCATGCATCCGCATGGCGCCATTCTTGACACCATCGAATCCACCCTGACGCAGTCCGGCCATAACGGTGAAGTCATCGTCAAGAAAAATTTTGGCGGCAAAGGTATTTCCAAAGAAGCGGTCGCCAACAATCCGGACAAGTGGTTGATGGCGGTGACGGTCATGTATAGACGCGAAGCCGGTTATGACCCGGATAACCGCGACTGGTTCTGGGTGAAATACGCACCCGATGGTTCGGTTATGAAAAATCCCAAAGGCATGGCTCTGGCCGGTCGAGTGGCCAAAGATATGAGTGAAGGTTGTATCGCCTGTCATACCGCCGCCCCGGGTGGCGATTTCGTCTATAACCATGATCGTTACAAATAAAAATGACTACTGTCAGGGAAATTGTTTACCTGCTTCTGTGTCTTGGTTTCCTGCTCATTATCCCGGGCCTGGTTATGGCCGAAGGGGATCCGTTTAGGGGCAAGACGAAATATATCATCTGTGCTTCCTGTCATGGAGCCAACGCTGAAGGCAACGGGGAAACCGGCGCACCCAGGCTTCAGGGACAGCATGACTGGTACCTGGTCCGGCAATTAAACAACTTTCGTAAGGGCATACGCGGCGCGCATGAAGAAGATGAATATGGCCATCAGATGATGCAGATGTCCAGAACGCTTGAAGATGAGCAGGCTGTTGCGGATGTCGTCAGTTATATCGGCACACTCGCGAAGCAATAATGTCTCTCCTGTCGTCACTTCGAATACTTCTTATCATGGGGGTCATCATGTTCGAAAGCATACCTGTGCAGGCAACGGAATATGAAGTCTATTATCCCGATCAGGGTGAAGACGCCGGTTCGGATATCTATATCTCCGGACAGGGCGTGACCATGATTGATGCTGTAACCCTGGAAAGCCGCTGGCATGTTCTCAATGGCATACAGACATTCAAACCAGTAGTCGTTGATTCCCTGCTTCTGGTCGGCAGCAGTCGCGGGTTGTATGCAATCGATATCGATGACGGTTCCGAGATATGGTCCATCCCTTCACCCGGCGCTATTTTTTCTCCCGTAGTGCGCCAAGGAATTGCCTATGCCGGCAGTTATACAGGCAAGTTGATGGCCATTGAAGTGAATACAGGTCACCTGTTCTGGGAAGTTCAGTTCGAGGGCTGGGTTTATCCCCCGGCCGTGACAGGTGACCAGGTGGTCGCTGGCGGCAGCGAGCATGAATTACTGGCGCTGAACCGCTTCACCGGGGATCTCGAATGGCGCATTGCCATCGATCAGGAACTGGTCTACCGACCCATAGCCACGGCGGATAACCGTGTAGTCATCACGACATTTGCCGGCAGCACCGTTCTCATTAACAGTGAGTCAGGCGAAAAAATATGGGAATTCAATGACAAGGTTCCAGGCTTTTCACCGGAAATCATTCACAATCAACTGGTCTCGGGAATGTTCGATGGCCGTATACGCAGTCTCGACCTGGCTGACGGTCGACTGCTCTGGCAGGTAGACACCTCGGGACATCCGCAGATCCATGCCTATCCATCCCTGAACCTTGTTGTAGCCTCCAACGGCGAAGGCGAAGTGTTTGCGCTGGATGCCAGAACCGGCAACTTGCGCTGGACCAGACTGTTTATTACCGAGGTCAAGGGGACTTTCCAGAATAACAACCGCATCAATGTGGTCCTTGCCAATAACTTCAACAATACGTGGGAAATCGAAACCATCAAACCTGAAATCACAGGAGGATTATATGAACAGAGGATTCAATAAACGGCTGACAGCCTTGCTGTTGACTATACTCGCCACCGGCTCACTTGCCGCCGCGCCACCTTTCGGCACACCGGATGATGTCCGCTATGCCACCGATCTGTGGAAGGCGATGACTGAAACCCGTCTGGTCGGAAAAAACACCATTATCTCGACCCCATACAAGGGCATGCATCCCCACGGTGCTTTCCTGGATTCATTGGACACCCGGATCAGTGTCAATGGGCATAGTGGAGATGTGATTGTGAAGAAAAATTTCGGCGGCGAAGGTATTTCCAAAGAAGCGGTCGCCAATGATCCGCAAAAGTGGTTGAAGGCTGTAACCGTCATGTTCCGCCGTGAAAAAGGCTATGACAGTGATAACAGGGACTGGTTCTGGGTGAAATATGCGCCGGATGGTTCGGTCATGAAAAATCCAAAGGGCATGGCTCTTGCCGGGCGTGTCGCCAAGGGTATGAGTGAAGGTTGTATCGCCTGTCATACCGCTGCCCCGGGTGGTGACATGGTCTACAACCATGACCGGATGAAATGAAGAAGGTTCTAGACAGTGAGAAAGTGGCCAGGGACGGCCCGATTTTCCAGGCCGGTGAAATACTGGACCGTTTCTACATGGATGCCATGTCCCGGCTGATACAATCGATGATGGTCACTGTCATTATTATCTCCATACCACTTGCCTGCCTGTACTGCCTGCTGTTTACCAATACTGACAATCACGAATAATCTTCACCCTGACGTTGCATAAATTTTTGGATGNNGCTTTTAGAGCGGTATTATCAGGGGCGCGCGCAGATTTTTCCAACCGCAGCATAGCTCACTCTATGTGAGGATTGGAAAAAGCGAGCACGGCCCTGATAATGCTGCTATAGAAGGAGCGAAGCGGTCCTGCGCCAATGTTATGCAACGTTAGGGTTCAGTAACACGGGGGATACCGCTTTTTACTCGCATGGTTTCCGGGTAAAGTACGAGGGACAACTCGAAACAAGTCTCATCGTGGATACCCACACATTCATAGCCGCGGCGTACTGCCGTAATCCCCATCTGCAAACACTCTGGCCACGGCTTTTTCATCGGCACTATAAACAACCATACCTCGGCGAACGCCTGGAACTGCCGGATGGCGATTTCGTGGATTTGTGCTGGGCAGGCAACTGTACATCCACCAGGCCTGTCGTCGCGGTCTTTCATGGACTCGAGGGCTCGATCCATTCGCCCTATGCCGGCGGTATCATGCAGGCAATCGTAAACCAGGGCTGGCGTTGTGTATTCATGCATTTCCGCGGTTGCAGCGGCGAACATAACAGGCTTGAGCGCGGTTACCATTCCGGTGACACCGGTGATATCGCATATTTGATTGCAACCCTTCGGCAGCGTCATCCGGCTTCGCCGCTGTTTGCCGTCGGTTATTCACTCGGTGGCAACGCCCTGTTGAAATACCTGGGTGAAAGCGGCTCTGTATCCGGATTGACCGCGGCAGCCGCGGTTTCCGTACCTTTCCTGCTCAACCGCGGCGCGGACCGCTTGAATACCGGTTTCTCGCGTTTTTATCAATGGTATTTGATCCGCAGCATGAAGCGTAAAATCCTCGATAAATTCCGTTCCCGGAAGGTTTCATTTCCGATCGATCAGATCGCCCGTTACAACGATTTCTGGTCGTTCGATCACAACATCACGGCGCCGGTACACGGCTTTGCATCGGCCGAGGACTACTACAGGCGCAGCAGTTGCCGGCAGTATCTCAGGTCAATCAACACACCCACACTGATACTTCATGCAAGAGACGACCCTTTTCTCCCGGAAGACGCGATTCCGGCCACGGCCGAGCTTTCCAGTGACATCGATCTGCAACTCAGCGATCATGGCGGCCATGTAGGATTCATCGCCGGCCGCAACCCCCTGCGCCCGGTATTCTGGCTGGAACACCGGATACCGGAATTTATTCGGGGTCATCTTTGATGGTGAGCGGTGATTGGTGATTGGTGATTGGTGATTGGTGATTGGTGATTGGTGATTGGTGATTGGTGATTGGTGATTGGTGATTGGACAAAGTATGCGCCAGACCTGCACTCCGTCAACCCTCACCATTCACCATTCCCTATTCACTATTCACAACACACCGGTTACTATTCGTTTTATCAACAGGTCTATATGTTTCCATTTGTCATGACAATATCCCGTTCCATATTTTTAGCGATTTTCCTTTTCTGTGCCGCTCTGCTCGGCTACGGCCTGTACCTCGAGCACGTGCAGGGACAGGAGCCCTGCCCGCTCTGCGTGCTGCAACGCATTGCCTATATTGTCGTGGCCGTGATTGCGTTGGTTGCCGCCATCCATGGACCGTCAGGGATCATGAATCGTATCTACTCCGGGCTCATTGCCCTGGCCGCCATTGCGGGGGGCGGGATCGCCGGGCGCCAGGTCTGGTTACAGCACCTGCCGCCGGACCAGGTGCCGGAATGCGGCCCCGGTTATGATTATCTCATGGATGTATTTCCGCTCGATGAAGCGCTGGGCATGATTTTCACCGGCTCCGGGGAATGTGCCGAAGTGGACTGGACTTTCCTTGGCCTCAGTATCGCCGAGTGGAGCCTGGCCATGTTTGTGATCATTCTGGTTGCCGCCCTGTGGATCCTGTTGACCGGCGGCCGGAAAGCACGGACATAAACTCTGTACTGTAAGCTAACCGATGCCGGTAACAAACACTGTCACCTTCAGGCCTTCTATATATGTGTTCCTAATCCGTCTACAGTCGGGAAACCATAACGCAGACACGCGGTAAATACGTCCTTGTAGCTCGGATGCGGCATCCCTGCCGCATACGGTCTGCTTGTATGGTTTCCCGACTGTAGACGGATTAGGAACAGGTATTTAAGCAGGCGATGTGCTTTCGTTGTCAGCCCCGCTGAATGAAAACCCCAGTTGATCGGTAGCGATCTGGGCTTTCACGGCCATCAGTGTGCTGATATTCATGATTCTGCGTACCGATGATGATGGCGTGAGAATATGCACAGGGGAATTGAAACCCAGCAGCATGGGTGATATGGACACCGCGTCATCCAGCACCTTGACCATATCGTAAGCGATACTGGCGGCATCCAGGTTTGGCATGATCAGCAGGTTGGCCGCGCCTTTCATTCCGGATCCGGGTGACCGGCTTTGCCGGATCACCTCGTGCAGGGCTTCATCGGCGCGCAGGTCGCCGTGAATTTCAAAGTCCGGCCCCCGGCTTTCGATGATGCGCAGGGCCTCATACATCTTCCTCGGGCTGTCGGTACTCACTTCGTTAAAATGATCATGCGTCACCAGGGCGACCCTGGGTTCAATCCCGAAATGACGTACACCTTCAACCGCCAGGAAGGTCGTCTCGACGATGTCACTGACGTCGGGATTGATTTTCACTGCCGAATCAGAAATGAATATAATGCCTTTTTTAATCAGCAACAGACTCATGGAAGCCGGTTGTTTGAGGCCCGCACGGATACCGATCTCCTCGATCAGGATCTGTAAATGTGAACGGTAAACACCACTGCTGCCACAGATAATGGCGTCGGCGCCGCCACTCCTGACGTAGCGGCAGGCCTGCCTGGTATGTGTTTCCGGATCATTGCCCTCCGGCTCCAGCATATCCACATCGATACCGGGGCGAAGCCGCAATCCCAGTTCCTTGATTGTATTTTCAACCATATCCGGGTCGCCGATCAGAACCGGTCGCGCCAGTTTTTCATCGACCACGCTCTGCACCGCTCTCAGTACCTTGTGATCGTCGGCCCCGGTATAAACCAGCCGTTTGCTTATCTCCCGGGCCTGTTCGAACAGCGGCCGCATAACCATGGCGCTCTGGAATACATACAACTCCAGTTGATCCGTGTAGGCTTCAAAATCATGGATGGGACGCATGGCCACGCCACTGTCCATGGCGGCACGGGCCACCGCCGGCGCCAGTTTCACCATGAGCCTGGGATCGAACGGTTTCGGAATCAGGTATTCACGGCCAAAGGTCAGGTGTTTCTGGCCGTAGGCACTGACCACCGAATCAGGCGCTTCCTCGTGGGTCATCTCGGCCAGTGCCTGCACACAGGCAATCTTCATGTCTTCATTAATGGTGGTGGCGCCGACATCGAGGGCGCCACGGAATATGAACGGGAAGCACAGCACATTGTTGACCTGGTTCGGATAATCCGAACGGCCGGTGGCAATGATGGCGTCGGGTCTGACAGCCTTGACTTCTTCCGGCAGGATCTCCGGTATCGGATTGGAAAGGGTAAATACCAGCGGATCGGGCGCCATGGACCGGATCATCTCCTGCTTGACGACGCCCGGGCCGGACAGGCCGAGAAAAATATCGCAATCTTGCATGGCCTCGGCCAGTGTGCGCGCATCGGTATTGCTGGCGAACATGCGCTTGTGCGGCGTCAATCCCCCGGGGCGATTACGGTAAATAACGCCGGTTCGGTCCACGGCAATGATGTTGTCTTTTTGCAATCCCATACTGACCAGTAACTTGACGCAGGCGATGCCGGAAGCGCCGGCGCCGGTCATGACCAGGCGTACATTCTCGATAGACTTGTTCACCAGCTTGAGGCCGTTGATCACCGCCGCGGCCACGATGATAGCCGTACCGTGCTGATCATCATGAAATACCGGTATCTTCATACGCTTGCGCAGCTTGCCCTCGATGAGAAAACACTCGGGCGACTTGATGTCCTCGAGGTTGATACCGCCGAAGGTCGGCTCGAGGCTGGCAATGATGTCCACCAGCTTTTCCGGATCGCGCTCATCGATTTCGATATCGAAGACATCGATACCGGCGAATTTCTTGAACAATACCCCCTTGCCCTCCATCACCGGTTTGGCCGCCAGCGGTCCGATATCGCCCAGTCCCAGCACCGCGGTACCGTTGGTCACCACGGCCACGAGGTTGGCGCGGGCCGTCACCTCGGCGGCCATGGCCGGATCGGAAACAATGGCATTGCAGGGCTCGGCAACCCCCGGGCTGTACGCCAGTGATAAATCACGCTGGTTGGCCAGGGGTTTGGTCGGTACTACCTCGATTTTCCCCGGACGGGGAAATCGATGGTAATACATCGGGTCGTCTTTGTTTTTATCTGTCATTTAAGGATCAAGGTTCAACGTTCAAGGTTCACTGTCCACTGTCCACTGTTCACCGTTCACAGCCCACCGTCCACTGCTCAAAACCCCATCCCCGGCGGCAGGCGTCCGCCCATGCCGCGCATCATTTTCGCCATCCCGCCTTTTTTGCTCATCTTCTTCATCATCTTCTGCATCTGGTTGAACTGTTTCAACAGGCGGTTCACATCCTGGATCTGTGTGCCCGAGCCGTTGGCAATGCGTTTTTTTCTCGAACCGTTGATGATACCCGGATTAACCCGCTCCTGCGGGGTCATGGAATCAATTATGGCTTCCAGTCGCATGAACTGTTTGTCATTGACCTGCTGCATGGCTGCCTGTGGCATGTTGCCCATACCCGGCAGTTTGTCCATGAGCCCGCCCAGGCCACCCATGCTTCGCATCTGCTGCAACTGCTCACGAAAATCCGCCAGGTTGAATCCCTTGCCGCGTTTGAGTTTTTTAGCGAATTTTTCCGCTTTCTCGCGATCGGTTTTCTGTTCAACCTCTTCGATCAGGCTGAGGACATCACCCATTCCGAGAATCCGCGATGCCACGCGGTCCGGGTGGAAAACGCTCAGTTCGGTTTCTTTCTCGCCGGTTCCAAGGTACTTGATCGGCTTGCCGATGACGTGACGTACCGATAACGCCGCACCGCCACGCGCATCACCATCCACCTTGGTCAGTATCACGCCGGTCAGATCCAGCGCTTCGTTAAAGGCACGGGCCGCGTTGACAGCATCCTGGCCCATCATGCTGTCAATGATAAACAGGGTTTCGACCGGCTGCAGCGAACTGTGCAACCGGCGAATTTCATCCATCATGGTATTATCGATATGCAGCCTGCCGGCCGTGTCCACCAGCAGTACATCGATAAACTGTTTGCGGGCCTGTGCCAGTGCCGCCCCGGCAATCGCCACCGGATCCTGGTCAGCCGCGCTCGGGAAATACTCCACGCCGACACGCCCGGCCAAGGTCCGTAATTGCTCGATAGCGGCCGGCCGGTAAACGTCGCAACTGACCACCATGACTTTCTTGTGCGACTGTTCTTTCAGTGTACGGGCGAGTTTGGCGACGGTCGTGGTTTTGCCCGCGCCCTGCAGCCCGGCCATCAGTACTACCGCGGGTGGCTGGGTACTGAGATCGAGGCCGGAGGACTCCGAGCCCATCAGTCTGACCAGTTCCTCGTTGACAATCTTGATCACCATCTGACCGGGGTTCAGACTGGACGACACATCCTGGCCCAGTGCGCGCTCTTTCACGGCGGCGATAAAATCCTTGACCACGGGCAAGGCAACATCAGCCTCGAGCAGGGCCATGCGCACCTCGCGCATACTCTCGGCAATATTTTCCTCGGTTAATCGGGCCTGGCCGCGGAGTTTCTTGACGACTCCGGCAAAACGGGAACTGAGTTGATCGAACATATTAGGTTTCGTAATACAGAAAAGGTAAAATGATGACGGATTTTAGCAGGAATTCCATTGACCTACTAAAGGGCGTCCTTTCCATGACCCGGTTTTGCCTCGGCTGTACCACAACGACGATTTTACTCTCCTTGCCGTCATGGCGATTTCACGCCTTCGGGACCGATTCGTGATCCTGCTGAGCCTGCTCACCGTTGTTTTTTACCTGGCGGCCAGCGCCTGGGTGGCTTCCGGCCTGATCCGTCAGGAACCGCCCGTGAGCACTCACAAGTATTACCTGTTTCCCGGTTTTGCCGGTCTGATCAGCCATGCTTTTCTACTCTATACCAGCCTGCAGGTCGGCCTGGATCTGAACCTGGATTTTTTCAATTCATCGTCCCTGATGTGCTGGTTTATCATCTTTTTTCTGCTGGTTGTGAGTATCAAGGAACCGGTGGAGAACCTGGCCATGCTGTTTTTGCCTTTCGCATCAGTGGTAGTGATACTGGCGGCTTATTTACCCGGACAGCACCTGAGTCCCCGGGACCTTGACCTGTCCATGGGACTGCACGTGATATTGTCCATCGCCGCCTACAGCCTGCTCACCATTTCCGCATTACAGGCCGTGGTGCTGGCCATCCAGGAGCGGCAACTGCGTAAAAAAGAGGTCATGCGTATCCTCAATATCCTGCCGCCGCTGAAGGTCATGGAAGACCTGCTCTTCGGTATGATCACAACAGGCTTTTTCTGTCTGAGCCTGTCGCTGGTCTCCGGCTTCATGTTCATCGATGATTTGTTTGCCCAGCACCTGGTGCATAAAACCGTACTTTCGGTGACGGCCTGGGTTGTTTTCGCCGTGCTGCTGTGGGGACGCTGGACCCGGGGCTGGCGCGGCATCAAGGCCATTCGCTGGACCCTGGCGGGTTTCTTTATCCTGATGCTGGCCTATTTCGGCACCAAGCTGGTACTGGAGATTATTTTGCAGCGGGTGTAAAGACGGTGATTGGTGATTGGGCAAAGCATGCATCAGTCCTGAATCGTATCAACCTTCACTATTCACCATTCAGTTTGAAGGTAGACATCTGCGGCGCGCTCATACGGTGTCAGCCTGAAGGCAGACACCTGCTCACCGTTCACCATTCACTATTCACCAAATGACGATTCACGCTTGAAGTACCGCCCGGTTTGTGGCAACAATAACCGGACACACATACCGAGGTTGTTCCCTCATTGGACGAAATCCCTTTATCGGTGCTGTTCGGCGCCCTTGTTTCACTGATCTTCTTCTCGGCTTTTTTCTCCAGTTCCGAAACTGCAATGATGTCGCTGAACCGTTATCGTCTGCGGCATCTGGCCGATAATAACCATCACGGAGCCAGACGCGCCCAGAAACTCCTGGAAAAACCCGACCGCCTGATCGGACTGATCCTGCTCGGCAATAACCTGGTCAACTTTATCGCCGCCTCCGTTGCCACACTGATCGGCATACGTCTTCTCGGTGATCTCGGGGCGGCACTGTCGCCCATCGTTCTGGTGATGGTGTTCCTGATCTTTGCCGAGGTTTTGCCGAAAACAGTAGCCGCACTCAAACCGGAACAGATCGCCTTCCCGTTTTCCCTGCCGTTGCGGGTGTTGATGAAAATCCTGTATCCGTTCGTCTGGCTCATCAATGCAGTCAGTAACGGCATCCTGAACCTGTTCGGTTTCAGGGTCAGTGACACAGAAAATGCGCCGCTGAGCCGGGAGGAATTGCGCAGCGTGGTGGATCAGGCCGGGATCATGATCCCGCGGCGCCATCAACGCATGCTGCTCAGTATCCTGGATCTCGAGAACGTCACCGTCGATGACATCATGGTGCCGAGAAACGAAATCGTCGGAATCAATCTCGATGAATCCGTCACCGAGATCATCCACCAGTTGAAGCATTGCCAGCATACCCGCCTGCCGGTGTATCGCGGCAGCATGGATTCCGTCATCGGCATGATTCACGTACGCCGCATTATACGTATCCTGGACATGGATGATTTTGACCCCGCCGCACTGGAGGCCATCGTTCGTGAACCCTACTACATTCCGCGGGGTACCCCACTGCACAAGCAGTTGCTGAATTTCCAGAAACTGAAAAAACGTACGGCGCTGGTGGTGAATGAATACGGCGTCATCCAGGGTCTGGTGACACTGGAAGATATCCTCGAAGAAATTGTCGGCGAGTTCACCACCGACATGCAGAATTTCAACCTGGATATCCATGCCCAGGAGGACGGCTCGTTCAATATCGACGGCAGCACTACCATTCGCGACATCAACCGGCAGCTGCACTGGGATCTGCCTGCCGACGGGCCGAAGACGCTGAATGGCCTGATCCTGGAGCACCTGGAAGACATTCCCGAGTCCGGCACCAGCCTCAGGATCGGTGATTACACTATAGAGATCATCAAAACCGCCGATAACGCGGTAAGAATCGCAAAAGTTCTGAAGACAGAATCAGTAGAGATCATTGATGACACCCGCAGCAACCCGTGAACAACGCCGCTTCAGCCGAATCCTGTTTGACGCGCCGGTTACTATCAGCAGCGGCAAAGAGCGGTGGCAAAGCCGGCTGCTGGATATTTCACTGAAAGGCATGCTGGTGCAAAAATCCGCTGATTGGCCCGTGCACCGGCACGATCCGGTCGAATTGTCCGTGCGGATCCCTGACAGCGATACCTGCATACGCATGTACGCGCACCAGGTCCATGAAGAAGACGGCCACATCGGCTACCAGTGTGATCATATCGACCTCGGAAGTATTTCCAGCCTCAAGCGCCTGGTGGAGCTGAACCTCAGCGATCCGAAGGCACTGGATCGGGAACTGGCTGCCCTTTCCGAAGCCTGACTTATACCAGCTCCATAGCCTCGGCAAGCTTGCCGACCGCGTGGATTTGCAGCTTGCCCCGATACGACTTCGGCCGGTTGGCGGCGGGGATGATGGCGCGGGTGAAACCGTGTTTTTCCGCTTCCCGCAGGCGATCCTCACCGTTTTGCACCGGGCGGATTTCACCGGCCAGGCCGATTTCACCGAACACCACCAGTCCTCTCGATAACGGCCGGTTTTTCAGACTCGAGAGCACGGCCAGGGCAACGCCGAGATCCGCCGCGGTTTCATTGACGCGCACACCGCCGACGGCGTTGACGAATATATCCTGATCATAAGTCACGATACCGGCATGACGGTGCAACACGGCCAGCAGCATGGCCAGGCGATTATTATCGAGGCCCACGGTCAATCGCCGCGGCTGACTGAGGTGAGACTCATCCACCAGCGCCTGGATTTCCAGCAGGATGGGACGCGTGCCTTCGCGACTGACGATAACCACGCTGCCGCTGACTTCTTCCTCGTGGCGGGATAAAAAGATGGCCGAGGGGTTAGTGACTTCTTTCAGTCCCTGTTCCGTCATGGCGAACACACCCAGCTCATTGACCGCGCCGTAGCGGTTTTTCACGGCCCGGACCAGGCGGAAACGGCTGCCGGAATCACCCTCGAAATAGAGTACGGTATCGACCATATGCTCCAGCACCCGGGGACCGGCCAGGGTGCCTTCCTTGGTGACGTGACCCACCAGCACGACGATGGTATTGGTCTGCTTGGCGTAGCGCACCAGTTGCGCCGTACACTCACGCACCTGGGCGACAGCGCCGGGAGCCGACTGCAACTGTTCCGTATACACGGTCTGGATGGAATCAATGATCACCAGGCCCGGGCGCTCGGACTCGATGACCCTGAAAATCCGCTCCAGGTGGTTCTCGGCCAGGATCCGGATCCGTTCCACGTTGAGTTCCAGGCGATGGGCGCGCAGACTGATCTGTTCGCGCGACTCTTCGGCGGTCACGTAAAGGTTGGCCAGGGCCTGCTCCCCGCCGGTAAGTCTTGATAACATCTGGATCAGCAGGGTGGATTTGCCGATTCCGGGATCACCGCCGATCAACAGCACCGAACCGTGGACCAGGCCGCCGCCAATGGCGCGATCCAGTTCATTCAGCCCGGTGTCGATGCGCGGCAGGGTGGCCAGGCCGACCTCGCTGAGCAGGCAGGGCTCGGAAGCACCGGCCAGCGCAGCCTGGAATCGTTGCCGGCGGCCGGCCGGCTTTTCCACCTGCACCTCCACCAGCGAGTTCCATTGTTCGCAATCCGGACACTGACCCGACCATTTGGGGCTGATCGCGCCGCATTCGCTACACTGGTACTGTGTTTTAACCCGGGCCATCTTCGACGAATTGCAGGCGTTTCTGCACCGAACTGATGAGTTCGTAGGCAATGGTCGCGGCACTGGCGGCAATTTCTTCCACCGGCAAGCCCTCGCCCCACAGCGTGACCGGATCACCGATGCGGGCATCCGCAATTGTACTCAGGTCCACGGCGAGCATATCCATGGAGGCATAGCCCAACAGCCGGGTACGCTGACCGTTGACCAGTACCGGCGTGCCGGACAGCGCGTGCCGCGGGTAACCATCACCGTAACCGGCAGCAACGATGCCCACGGTCATGGGCGCCGGACAGCGCCAGACAGCGCCGTAACCGACGCTGTCACCGGCCTGCAGCGATTTAATGGCGATCAACCGGGTGCGGAAAGTCATGGCCGGCTCGAGTCCGTGGTCGGCGCCGGTTTCACCGGCGAAGGGTGATACGCCGTAAAGCATGATCCCCGGCCGCACCCAGTCACAGTGAGATTCCGGTATACTCAGAACGGCGGCCGAATTGGCCACTGAACGGGCAAGCCGCATGGACGCCGTCAGGGAGCTAAATAATTGCAATTGTGAATCGGTCAGCACATGACCGGGTTCGCTGGCGCAGGCCAGGTGAGTCATAAGAACGATGTCATCGTCCACGCAGGCGCAGCGGCGAAGGCGTTCTATACACGGGTTGAGATCCCCGGGCCGCAGTCCCAGGCGGTGCATGCCGGTATCGATCTTGAGCCAGATCTTGATCGGCCCGCGGATCCGGCTTCTCTCCAGCATTTCGATCTGGACGGGATCATGAATCACCGTCTGCAGGCGCAGGCGTTCTATGCTCTCGAGATCCTCCGCATCGAAAGGGCCTTCCAGCAACACGACCGGCTGTCTGATACCGGCTTCACGCAGCGCCGTCGCCTCTTCCAGGCAAGCCACGCCAAAGGCGTCGGCGGCATCCAGTGCCCGGGCTACCCGTACGATGCCATGACCATAGGCATCGGCCTTGATGATGGCCAGAACATGGCTCCCCGGTGCGAGGCTGCGGACCCTGGAGAGATTATGACGAAGCGAATGCAGGTTGATACAGACCCGGGCCGGCCGACTCATCCAGAATAGTCCGTCCTGAAATTATCGTCGGGGATGTAGTTTTCAAAGCGCGTATACTGGCCGAGAAACGTCAGGTTGATCATCCCGATGGGTCCGTTGCGTTGCTTGCCGATGATGATCTCGGCTTTACCCTTGTGCGGGCTGTCTTCGTTGTAAACCTCGTCGCGGTATATGAACACAATCAAATCGGCATCCTGCTCGATGGCGCCCGATTCGCGCAGATCGGACATCACCGGCCGCTTGTCCGTGCGCGATTCAAGTCCACGGTTCAATTGCGACAGCGCCACCACCGGCACGTTGAGTTCCTTGGCCATGGCTTTCAATGAGCGGGAAATCTCGCTGATTTCGGTTGTCCGGTTTTCGGTCGTGCCCTTGACCTGCATCAGCTGCAGGTAATCGACGATGATCAGGTCAAGACCGTGTTCACGCGAAATACGCCGGCATCGCGCCCGCAACTCGCTCGGGCTCAGGGCCGGCGAATCGTCAATGAGCAGTTTGGAATCCTTCATGATCTCGACCGCCGAAATCAACCGCGGCCAGTCCTCGTCCTTGAGCTTGCCGGTACGCACCTTGTGCTGATCGATGCGACCGAGCGAGGACATCATGCGCATGGCGAGTTGCTCGCCGGGCATTTCCATGCTGAATACCGCCACCGACAGCTTGCTCTTGATGGCCGCATGCTCGGCAATATTGACGGCGAATGCGGTCTTGCCCATGGACGGACGTCCGGCAACGATGATCAGATCGGATTTCTGCAGCCCGGCTGTACGCTCGTCGAAAGCATCGAAACCGGTCGGCACACCGGTAATGTGGCTGTCCCGGCGAAACAGTTCATCGACGCGATCCAGCGCGCTGACCAGGAGGTCCTTGATGCGCTTGTAACTGCGATTGCCGCTGGTTTCGTGTTCGGCGATTTCAAAGACTTTCTGCTCGGCGTAATCCAGGATTTCCTCGCAGGACATGCCTTCCGGGTTAAACACCGTTTCACCAATTTCACTGGTGGCGCGGATGAGCTGGCGCATGATGGAGCGTTTACGGATGATTTCAACGTAGGCCGGGATACTGCCGGTGCCGACCGCGTTTTCCGCCAGCGCGGCGATGTACGACATGCCGCCGGCCTCGTCGAGCCGGTTGTGGTTTTCCAGCCATTCCACCACGGTGATGACGTCAAACGGGTTGCCGCCACCGTCCAGGGAGGTTATGGCATTGAAGATAACGCGGTGATCCTTGCGATAGAAATCGTCCTCGTGCAAGCGGTCAATGACTTTGATCCAGATATCATTATTGATGAGGATGCCGCCGAGTACCGACTGTTCCGCCTCGATGGAATGCGGCGGAATTTTCAAGGCACTGGTTTCCCGGTCCAGATGCCCCGACGACTGCGCAGTTTCCTGCATTGATTACCTCAACAAGTTGGTTGAACAACCGCTGCATCGCGGTCAATCAATGTTACTCCGTGATGCTGAATTGGACCAGCCGGGATTTAACCTCCCTGCCGGGTTTCAGGACACTTCGGGTTCGGCCTCGACGATGACCTTGATGCCGGCGCTGACATCGGCGTGCAATTGTATGGTAACTTCGTATTCACCGACGGTACGGAAGGGCCCTTCCGGTAACTGGATGCCATGTTTGGTGACTTCCAGACCACTGGCGGCAATGGCTTCCTCGATGTCGGCGACGCTGACCGAACCGAACAATTTGCCCTCGCCGCCGGCCTTGCGCTGGATGGTAAATTCGAGTCCATCGAGTTTCTCCGCCCTGGCTTTGGCCGCTTCCAGGGCCTCGGCCTGGGCTTTTTCCAGTTCCGCGCGGCGAGCCTCGAATTGCTCGACGTTTTCCCGGGTGGCCGGCACGGCCTTGCCCTGCGGAATCAGAAAGTTTCTACCGTATCCAGGCTTGACCTTGACCTGTTCACCCAGTTCGCCCAGGTTATGAACTTTTTCAAGCAGTATGACTTCCATCGTATATCCTCTTTAAATTTTGGGAAGCTCTGACTAAATCAGGGTTTCCCTGCTAATGTTGCGTTAATCCCGGTCATCCGGTGTATTGTCGTCGTCCGGCGGCTTGATAGCCACCGGGGTCAGGCGGAACAGTGAATCGGAAATTCCGATACACGCTACGAACAGCACCGCCTGTAATGAAAAAAATACCAGGGCAAAATACATGGCAAACAGCCACCACCTGGATGCCCTGCGTACCGCCACTATGCCGTGGACCACGGACACGCCGTGAAACACGTATAAAAACAGTGTCAATATCAGTACATCACGAACAATCGGCTCAATGGCGGTATCGGTAGCCAGGATCAGGGCCGTACCCGCCGCCACCGGCACCAGCAGGCCGCGCGGTAAACGCAGCGCAATAAATTCCTGACGAAACCCGCCCGGATTGAACACCCAGGACTGCCACCACCGGGCCAGCATCACCGTCAGCGCGATGCTGGTGACCAGGCCACTGGCCATAGCGGCATTCATGTACGGTACCAGCTGTTCGATAACCGGTTTTACCTGATCCGCCCGGGCCGTGGTCATGGCATTTTCAATCAATGCAAACAGCACGTTACGCCACATGGCCTGCACATCACCGAACATGGCATAGGTCACGAGCACGTAAATAAGACCGATCATGCCGGTGGACAGGATCATGATGCCCTGGGACTGCGTACTGCGCAGCACCATGGAACAAAACCACACCGGCAGCCAGATACCAAGAGCGAAGGCAATGGCAATGCCGGGAGTCAGCCCGGCGAGCAGCAGCAGCACCAGTACCACGAGCAGACAGCCAAGCATCACCTGCATCGCGATAAGCGGGCCGCGCCTGAGGCTGATCAGCCCTATCGGCGTACCGCTGAGCAGGTAAGCCATGGGCGTGATAAACATCGCCACCAGCGACAACAGGCTGATACTGAATACAGCCTGCAGGCGCCCGCTCATCAGATAGTGTCCGAACGCTCGCATTTCAGATTCAGGTCCGGCCGGGCCGGAATCGCTCCGGTACCGTTAATAACACAGGTTGTTGATTTTACCGGTGCGAGTCGCAGTACGGTATGAGCGCGAGGAAACGCGCGCGCTTGATGGCCTCGGCCAACTGGCGCTGATACCTGGCGCTGGTGCCGGACATGCGGCTGGGTACGATCTTGCCGGTCTCGGTCACATAGTTTTTGATCAGGTTGAGATCCTTGTAATCGATCTCCGTAATGCCTTCGGCGGTAAATTTACAGTAACGTTTGCGACGAAATTGGCGTGACATAATGTGTATCCTCTCGAATCTGTAGATCGGCCTGGTCAGGCGGAAGTTTCTTCCTCGTTATCGGCGTCGTCCGTGGAAACGGACTCATCGTCCTCATAACTGTCGGTATCTTCGTCGTCGTCAGACACGGAATCATCGTCAGCCACGACCGTCTCACTCCGGTTCTGGCTGGCTGAGTATTCCTCGCTCCTGCGGCGCTCGCGCTCATCATCTTCTTCCTTTGACTTCATCAGCGGAGACTGTTCGACGATGGGCGCGTTACGTTTAAGTACGAGGTTACGTATGACTGCGTCGTTGAAACGAAAGGCGCTGTTCAGCTGTTCCAGGGCATCGCTGTTACACTCGATGTTCATGAGCACGTAGTGTGCCTTGTGAATCTTGTTGATGGGAAAGGCCATCTGGCGCCGGCCCCAGTCCTCGAGCCGGTGGATGCGGCCACCGGTCTGGTCGACGATGGATTTGTACCGGTCGATCATGGCGGGAACCTGATCGCTCTGGTCCGGGTGGACCATGAACACGATTTCATAGTGTCGCATTGATATATCCTCGTGGTTTAACAGCTTCCCGGGTGCGTTGCCGGTGAAGCAAGGATGAAAAGTGGGCGGATAGTACTTGATCCGGCCCGGAGGTGCAATTGTCCGCGCTGTCCGGTAGAGGCCCGGTTTGAAAAGGATTTCTCCCGGAGTTTACCCTGAGGCTTGCCCGAACGGGGTCGAAATGAATTCAGGCACTACCCACCGTCCGGCAAGTGTATTAGCGGACTACCGGACTACACCCGGCGCTGGCGGACACTCTCGAAGAGGACGATGCCGGCCGCCACGGAGACGTTCAGGCTGTCCACCGTGCCCAGCATGGGCAAGCGCGCCAGATGGTCGCAATGCCTGCGGGTATTCTGCCTCAGACCCCGGCCCTCCGCCCCCATGACGATAGCCACGTTACCCGTCAAATCGATGTCATAAATCAGGCTTTCGGCCGCATCATCGGTGCCGACCAGCCAGATCCCGGCCTCCTGCAATGAGCGCAGGGTGCGGGCCAGGTTGGTCACGGTAATGAAGGGCACGGTTTCCGCCGCGCCGCTCGCCACTTTGCTGACCGTGGCGTTGAGGCCGACGGCATTGTCCCTGGGCGCGATGACGGCGTGGACGCCGGCCGCGTCGGCGCTGCGCAAGCAGGCGCCAAGGTTATGCGGATCCTGGACTCCGTCAAGCACCAGAAATAACCATGACACCCCGGGCTGACGCGCCAAAAGCGTCTCGAGCGCCTCTTCATGCAGTGCGGCCGGCTGCCGGCGGCGAATGGCCACACCCTGGTGGTTGCCCGCGGCAGTCAGTTCATCGAGTGAACGGGCGGAGACTTTCTGAATACTGATGCCGTGACGTCCGGCCGTTTCGATAATTGACTGTAACTCCCGGGAAGACTTACGGGTGTCGGCCAGCCACAGTTCAAGAATATCCTCGGGCGCGTGATCCAGCGCGTGTTGCACGGCATGCAGGCCGAAATCGAGACGGGTTTTGTCCCTGGCCACCGCGGCTACACCGGTTCGAAATCGATCTTGCGGTCTTCCACGTTGACACGGACGAGCTTGACCCGGATACGCTGGGCCAACTGGTAAACCTTGTTGGTGCGTTCGCCGCGCAGCCGGTGTCCGGTCGCCTCGTAATGATAATAATCACCGGGTAAGGAGGTCACATGCACCAGGCCTTCGATGAAAATATCGTCCAGTTCCACGAACAGGCCGAAGGATGTGACCGAACTGATGGTGCCGGAAAACTCCTCACCGACACGGGATTCCATGAACTGGCACTTGTACCACTGGATGACATCGCGCGAGGCCTCGTCGGCGCGGCGTTCGGTCATGGAGCAATGATTGCCCAGTTCGGCCATGCGCTGCTGGTTAAGATAAAAACCGGCGGCGCGCTTGTGTTGCAGCAGGTGGGTAATGGCCCGGTGTACCAGCAGATCGGGATAGCGGCGAATGGGCGAGGTGAAATGCGTATAGGCATCGAAAGCGAGGCCGAAATGCCCGGCGTTTTCCGCCGAATACACCGCCAGCGGCATACTGCGCAGCAAGACGGTCTGGATCAGGTGGGCATCCTCGCGCTGTTTGATCTGTTCCATCAACCGGGCGTAATCCTTCGCTTCGGGTTCGTCTCCACCGCCGAGTTGCTGTCCCAGCTCGGCGAGAAAACTGCGCAAGTCCTCGAGTTTTTCCGGTTTTGGCGTTTCATGCACACGGTAGAGCGCCGGGATTTTCTTCTCCAGCAAATGTTCCGCGGCGGCGACGTTGGCAGCCAGCATGAACTCCTCGATCAGACGATGCGCATCGGTACGATTGTAGGTATGAATGGATTCGATCTCGCCATCCTTGTTGAAATTGAATACCGGCTCTTCACTGTCAAAATCCAGCAGGCCGCGTTTCACCCGCTGGCCGTGCATGAGCTTGAATAGTGCGTATAAATCCTTCAGCTTTTCCAGCAGCGACTGATATCGTTTTGTCGTTTTCCGATCCTTGTCGATCAGAATCGCGGCCACTTCCTGATAGGTCAGGCGGGCATGGGATTTCATGACGCCCTTGAAAAAACGCGAGGATGTTGTTCGTCCCTCGGCATTGATGTCGAGTTCCACCGCCAGACACAGTCGGTCTACCTGCGGTTTTAACGAGCACAGTTCGTTGGACAGGATCTCCGGCAACATAGGCACCACGGACTGGGGAAAATACACCGAGGTGCCGCGCTCCAGGGCGCTGCGATCAAGGATGGAATCAGGCAGAACATAATGCGAAACGTCGGCAATGGCCACGATCAGCCGCCAGCCCTTGCCCTTGCGTTCGCAGAATACGGCATCGTCGAAATCACGGGCGTCTTCGCCATCAATGGTCACCAGCGGCAAGTCACGAATATCCCCGCGCCCCTGCTTATCCCGCTCGGGGACCGCGCCGGAAAATTGCTCGATCTCCCGGACCACCTCGCTCGACCATTCGAACGGCAGGTTGTGAGTGCGTACGGCCACCCGCACCGCCATGTCACCGCGCATCTTGTCGCCGAGCACCTCGATGATCTCGCCGATGGGCTGGGTGTGGCGATCCGGCTGGCGCGTGATCCCGGCCACGACGATGCTGCCGTTTTTGATTTTCTGTTTGCTTTCGCCGCTGATCAGAATGTCCTGGTGAATGCGCTTGTTGTCCGGGATCACGAAGCCGATACCGGCCTCGCGATGGTAACGACCTACAACCCGCTGGTTGGCGCGTTCAAGAATCTCGACGACAGCGCCCTCACTGCGGCCGCGCTGATCAATCCCCGTAACCCTCGCCAGGACACGGTCACCGTGAAGAACGGCGCGCATTTCCCGCGGCGTCAGGTACAGATCATCGCCGCCGGCATCGAGAGCCAGAAATCCATATCCGTCGGGATGGGCGATGACGCGGCCCGGCAGCAGATCGATCTTCTCCACCAGGGCATAGCCGCCCCTGCGGTTGCGCATGATCTGCCCGTCCCGCTGCATGGCCCGAAGGCGGCGGCGCATGGCCTTGCGCGCTTCCTTCTCGCCCACCTTGAGGCCGTCACCGATATCATGCAGGCTGCAGGGTCGGCCACTGCTGCTGAGAAATTCAAGAATGGCCTCGCGGGAGGGAATTTCGTATTCGTAGACCGGTTCGGACGGTGTTTTGTTTTTGCTGGTGCTTTTCTGTTTCTTCATTGACAAGATTTGAGTGGCTGGGTAAAGTCCGCCGTCTTGTATTGTATCCTATTTGTACAAGCCGAGGTGGCGGAATTGGTAGACGCGCTAGCTTCAGGTGTTAGTGGGGGTAACCCCGTGGAGGTTCAAGTCCTCTCCTCGGCACCATTTTCAAAGACTATCACAGACCATCAAAAACCACGAAAAGCACTGTTTTTATAGCGTTTTTCTTCTCTTTGATTTTCTGTTTCGTTGTCACTCATTGTCCACGATAGTCCCAAAAATGGAGCGTGAGTGGAGCGTGGGTGGAGCGCGTTTTGGCTATTTCTTGCACAAAGTGCACATGCTCATTGTCCATCGTTAGATTGCAATCACGCTTCGTTAAGTGATGAATGATACGCATATAACCGCCGCTGCAAAGAATGTCTAATGAACAACGTCGACGCACTTTCGTTTCGCTCTACTAGCCGGTGAATCTTACCAGTTACGTCTTCAACTTTGTTCAATCTTGACGCAGCTTCCAATGCGCGATCGCAGTCCTCGACCACATCTGCGCTGGACACTTCGTAACCCCACCCTTCAGTCAACCAACGCAGCGCTGCCTGGCGGAGCCCAAGGCAAACTCCGGCGCCGTGTCGAGGTAATCCCTGGCCGCCCTTGTCAACGTTTTCGGATCACAGTGATTCCGGTTGGCCAACTCCAATGCCAGTTCATCAAGTTCGAGTTCCTTAGCTGTCGCGAACCACTTACCCTCTTCTCCCGGCGCGGTAGCGATGAGGTCGGCCAGGATCTCTGACGGCTCCTTCATGGGATAGCGCTTCGCGACTGCGCGAAACCGGGTGATGTAGGAATTGCCCACCGCGGCGTTTAATCCATAGCGCTGGTAGGCCTCCTCATGCAGACCGGACGAGATCAGGATCTCTTCGCAGGCCTGGTCGATCATGGAATCCGGCTGGATCAGCCCGCGCGAGGCCTCGGCATACTGGACAGCCTCCGCCTTCCTGCCCAGGGCCAGGAGCGCCTCGACGCCATAGTGCCGGTAGTGCCAGGAAGGGTATCGGGGCAATTCCAACAAATCGAGCAGCTCTTCATAGCGACCTGTCACCAATAGACAAGACAGACACGCCGTCGCGCCGTGAAAATAGCCGCCAGGATTCGGGTCCGTCCAGCAGGCGCGGAGCGGGGACACCAGATCATTGTCCCATCGTCCGGCGACTTCCACCGAGGCACATATCTCGCCCCACCGGTCACCGACCGGGCTGAGATATTCAACACCATCATCTGCCATGGCCTGCCAGAGCCGGTCGAGCTATTTACCCCGCATCTTCTCGTCCGCGGGCCCGTTGATGATGATCGGTATCAGTGCGTCCAGCGCCTTGTTGACAGCCGACCCCAAGGCGCCACTGGAACTGTCCACATGCTCCAGTGCCGGCCAGATCTTTTCCATCAGACGGATCACGCCCTCTGCCCCGAAAAGAGGATCTTTCTTCGCGACCTTTTTAATCTCTGAAACTGCCTCGCGCAACAGAATGACTATTGAGCTCCTCTCCGATCACTTATGGTCCTAACTGCCTACTATTCGAAAAATAGGCTGAGAGCTCTAATGTAATATCCCTTGGGTTATCCGGCCTTGAAGCCCCGGTCAACAGAAAATGCAACAGGTCCTCCTGATCGGGTTGTCCAAGCGCTAAACGATACAACACTCTCTGCTCCTTCATTAATTCCAGCCAATATTGTTGTTCACTGGTAGGCACATCAAACACATAGCGTTTAACGTCAGCGCCTTTAAACACCCACCAGGGACAGAGACCCGACGCATCGGATAGCTGCTCTTCTGCGAGTTCTGCAAGACGTTGCCATGGGCTGATACTGGCCGGCAATCCAATCCAGAGCTTGTCACCAAGTGCGCGTGCAATTTCTTTACGTGTAGAGTGCCCCGCAAATCGCTGGATGCGCCCTTCACGCTGTTCAAGATCAACAGGATTATGTGACAAGTCCCAGTGGACAAGACTGGAACACCATGCATGGAAATCCAGCCCTTCCTGTCCAACAGATGTCGTTGCAAGTACGTTAGGCCAAAATGGCGTATTAAAGGCACGACGAATTTCGTCCGTTCGCAGCGGTCTGTCTGTTACCTCCATGCCTTGTATAGTCACTGACCGCACTTCGCTCATTGGCATAGCCACATGGCAGCGCAACGGGAAGGTTCGTTTCCAGTTTCCGGAGAGTTCGTGCAGACGGAATATTCCAGACCTCAGCTGGAAGCCATCAAGCAGCTCATTAGCTAATTCTTCGCCTGTCAGATTATGCAGCGTACGGAGCAACCATAATTGTTCATCAAGCACTGCTTCCAGGTTACCATCCCTGATGGCTTCCATGACGGCATGGGGATATGAGTCTTCTTCACTACCAAGGGTTGCCGCAAACAACGGATTGTCCAGATAATTACGCAGCCCTTGCCAGGATACCATTAGCGTGTGATAGAAACCGTCGTCTTTCACGGCATCCGGCCAATGTCTTTTTAATGCCCTTCCAACGGCCACACCCGGGCTATGAAATGCGTAGTCGACCAGCGCATCAAGCTCTCTGCCCGAGAGCTCATCCAGTCCGGCTTTCGCCTGCTCCTCCCATTCATTAAGTAGTCTTCCCAGACCTTGCTCCTCTTCCCCACGCCCCGTTTGGTGGTGAACTTGCCACCAATACCAGAGCGAGCTCTCCCATAACCCTGCTGTCTCCTCAATCTGTCCCAGAAGCATCCAGACGGACCGATTACGCCGTAGGCGAAGATTGATCGCTATTCCAAGCTCCGAGAGTGCAAGAATCAGTTGTGAGCGCAGCTTGCGTCTGATGCGGGAGGGTATATGTTCCTTGCACTCAAGTGGATCGGTGTTTTCAATGAGCCAGGGTGACGGATGGAAATAGCCAAGTAGCGCATTCCGACCCGGGCTTGGCTGAAGCAGCCTTCGGTCAGTGAGATCTCTATATGAGAATCCATTCCCACTGAATAGGTGGGATTCCACAGCATAAGACACTAGTGATGCAATTGCCTGAGGAACAGCTCTGAAACGGCTGAATATAAGCACCTTACCGGGATGACCTTCTGCTCGCGCCCACCGTTTCTTCTGTGGCCACCAGGCCATGGATGGCTGCAACCACGGCAGTAGCTGTGCATCGTAGTCGAGTAGTTCGATCAGTGAGCGTACTTTTGGATGTGGGATTCGCTCCATCGGCAAGAATGAATCCCGCATTCGTTTGGTCAGTTTCGGTAAGGCTTTGTCAACTGGTCCCTTTGTTGCTTGTTGCCAGGCCTTATACCTGGGCCCCATTGCCTGTGCTGGCAGGGGGATGGAGGTCCAGTAGGGTACCGCTGCCCCAGCTTGCCAATGCCCAATGGAATGGGCGAAATGTCGGTAAACGCGGACATCTTCCACCAATAGAGGCGCTGGCAAATGCAATGTACTGTGTTCCGACCAGCCATCTTGATGCGAGGCTCGCTCCGTTCGTGACATGATAGGACGAAGCAGACGCTGTATCTCGTCGCGTAGTTTTTCTGCTCCTGTAATATCCATCTCGCTGCGGCGGATTGAAGTCTGCAGGGCAGAAAACAATTCCTGAGCCCGCCTTCGCTTTGCCTTCGCAGCAGCATCTCCTCCATACAAAAATTCGACCAGGTCGAAGAATTCTTCGTGATGCGGAATACCGACGTCCCTATCCCGATTTCTCGTATACAGACGATAAGGGGTGGCTGATAGCAGGAGCAACGATGCAGTAATACCGGACCCCTCGCCACGCAGGCGCTTGATCACCCTGCGGGCGCCCTCGTCGATCTTGGATGACAAAAGATCCCGGAAATTCTGGAATTCATCAAAAATAACAAGGTCCGGACTGAGCCCTTCAATGGCAGAGGCTGCCAAAGCATTACGCATACGGGCAATCAAATCCAGATCTTCATCTACGTCAAGGAGTGCCGGAAGCACATGTTGACCCTTATGCAGCTGGAATTCCTTACGGACAGACTCATAAAAGGCACGAACCAGACGCCCATTTCCCTTAATGCGTTTCCGTTGTGTTTTTACGACCCAGCGCCAATAGGTTTCGGCATTTCGCCGAAAGAGATGTCTGCGCTGTCCCCGTAATAGTTTGGGCCAGAGCCGTTTTACCAGGCAATGAATCAGCGCACGTTCTTCCTGACGGCCATCGCGCCGCCGACTCTTTCGGATGGGGATGGATGTTTCCGGTGTCAGTGTGTACAAATTGAGTTTGGGGTGCGAAGGTGGGTCGTGGAGTGGGACGAGCGTCAAACGGTCCACGTTGCAATGCGCTGACGATCGCTCGTCCTCAGGCAATATTTCCAATATTTTCCTGCGGTTCTGTGCAGCAATTGAGAGACTATTACAGACATAAAAGACCACCAGTGGGCCACTTTTCGCCTCCATCATCCGCAACATGATTTGCTGGGCGACCACAGTCTTCCCGAGCCCGACTTCATCTGCCACAAGAAAACGGGCATTGCGTCGACGGAATGCGCGTAACGCTGCTTCCACGGTAGCAGTTTGAAATGCCCTGGGATTAGCCATGACGCAATTGCTTCGTCAGCTCAGGTCGGATGACATCCCACGTTGTCGCAAATTCCTGCAGAACAGCCAGATCATCCGCGTCGGTTTCTTTATTATCCTGCTCACTCAGATACTTCACATAAGCTTTGAGTTTCTGGTCTACTAATCGGAGAGAGTCTGGATTACGCGACCAGGCGCGCAACACTTCTTCCAGTGATGGCGCCCACCACGGCGTTCCCAGAACTGAGCTCCCACCCACCCTTTTACCCGGCTTTGATTCCTCATCCCAGCCTCCACCCCCATCTCCGATAGATTCCGGATGCAGAAGTGATCGGATCCATTCGAGAAATACTCGTGGGTTCAGGTGATGTGCCAGAGCCCGTTGGTCTCTATCGCTTGGCAAGCCCTCTACAACACCTGCTTTTTGAATCCATTCAGCCTTGAACACACCAACACTGAGCTGAATCAGTACGAGTTCGGTTAGCTGGTAGGTGGCCACTGCTGGTAGTTCAAGTGATTTGACACCATGCGGACAATTGACAAGTTGTGATGTCAGCAACCCCACTTCCATTCTTACACCTGGGAACCCGGGATTTAGTGCCACATCACTTGCCAATAATGGCACACCCTTCTTAAAAACCAGTCTGCCATCCCACTCAGATACGATTGCTTTTCGTGCTTCCTTCAGGAGTTCTTCTTGAGGATCCGGTTCTACACTATCCCGGTCATCCTCGGACAGGATGCGGCCGTTTGTAACGAATTCACGCAATCCGCTGTAAAGCTCATTAGCGATATCCAACTCGGCTATTGCCTCTGTGTTGTCACCCTGCCATCCTCTGGCTGTTGCATTTGCACTTCCCAGCCAAACACGAGCCCCTTTTCGTAGTTTTGCGCAAATCAGTTTGGCATGAAGCCCTCGCAAGATCTGTTCTGCCTCATCTTGTCCTTCCTCAACTTCTTCAGTCTCTGTATCAATATCGGGAGCATCCATGTATAGCAGTTGCTCAAATCCGGTCGTTGGCTGCTGTTTCTGATCTAGCAATGCACTCAGCGCCATGCGGCTTGACAGTAGCAGCCGCCTGGTCGATGCACTGCCGCATTTGCCCAATTTCCGGGTAATTCCACCATCGAGAAAAGGGCTGATTACCAGCAGCTCTTCCGAATCTTCGGGTATATTTGGTAAGCCGGTTAGATGACCATCGTGACGGAATTCTATCTGTTTGACGTTGATACCAGCAGGACTAACCCATGAAGCACTATCCAGTTCGCGCTTGATTGACGACTGTGTGTATCGTGTTAGTCCTGCAATATCCAATAGCGAACTGCCTATATCGCCTATTCCCGCGACCAGTGACCCCTCCTCATCAGGATTTGCGACCAGCAGCAATCCCAGATCGTACGAATCGTCACGAGTCAAATTACGACTACCGATCCAGAATCGCCATTGCACAATCCCTTGGTCGGGCTGTGTATAACGTATAAGTGCCAGCTTTGGATGCCAAGACTTAACCCGTTCATCGGTCTTAATCTCACAAACAAACCGGTCCATGATACCCAGGATCGCAGGCTTTACCTTTGGCGCTGAAATACGCCCAGCCTGTACAAGAAACCGCAACCGATCACTTAATTTCTCATGGGCAGAGGCGAAGTCCACCTTGCTACCCGACCCACGATCATCGTCCAGACCCGCCAGAGCCAGCATGACGGCGACAAGTACAACCATGTCACATGAGTAGCTTGTGATAAGAGACAGGTCAGTCTCCCACCCTGGGTCTGGTCGGATAGCGTCCAGGTAGGAGAGTCCTCGGATATCCTTATTCATCCAGCACCCTTCAAGTCCTTTAGTAATCGGGTGATATTTGGCCAGCGGTATTGGATGGGTTCCGCAAGAGTCTGTTCTTGAGGTTGCCATTCAGCACGTCGCTCCTTTGCCGAGAATCGTCTTGGAAGCCGCGATCGCCTGCCTTTACGTATCTCCTCCGCCTTCGCGTAGACATCTCTCAGGTCCAATAGATTCTCTGGTTTCTCAAGCCAATCAAGCGTCGCATCCACCACATCGAGAAGATATGCTGGTAATCCTGGTAGGTCTGCTTGCAGCGCATCATGATCCAATGAACGACTTACCGCCTGGAAACGGCTAATCACCATTGGTAAATGTTCTCTGTGTCGACGGTCAGTAGACAACCCGTCCTCATCTTCCCGAATCGTTTCAACTAGTGCTGCATAAACGGCACGGCCGACGGCAGACAATGCTGCAGCACTTCTTGACCGTTGCAATGCCTGCTTGTCTTCAGCGTCAGCAAACTGCAAAACAGGCCGGCCCCATGGAGCACTGGCGTGGTTTATATCGAGTTTCTTGATATTTTCAGCGAGATAGGACAATAGAGAGGGCATATCACTATCTCCTGGTTTCTGTACCCCGACCAGCTGCCGCCGTACAAAAGCAGTCTCCTCCTGCGTCATCCGGAAAGATAAGGCGCTATTGTGGTCATGCCATTCTTTTGGCGCCGGTGGTGTTCGGATGAAAATATCGGGTACATCGTCAAGGTAGTGCCCGTCATCGTCTGTCAGACGTGACGCAACACCATAACGTTCGATCGCCCGATGCAGTTGTGACTTCGTGGGCCAGGTACCATCGGGACGACGCCGCAGAAATCCCCAGGTACCCAATGCTGTCCAGTATACGAACGTGGGCGGCTGGCTGGTTGGCTCAGGGTAACTGCGTTTTCCGATCGTACCATCCAGATCGCGCAGCCGGCCCGCCAAACCTGTCTCGGTAATAGAGACACGCTGTGCTATGCTCCTATGTCCACCGTCACCGACAAGATCCTGATACATCCATGGTATGAAAAGAACATACCGCAATCTGGTGTGTAATACCGACGTCCCCGGAAAAAAGCGGTTGGCATAACCACTATGTATGAGGAGAAAACCGATCTCATCCCGTACTCCCGTGACATCTTCGCGCAATTGAGTTTCGGCGCGGCTTAAAGCATCCTTTGATAACAGCACCCATCCGATGCTCGGTTTCAATGCGCTTCTCCTCAATTATCGATATTACTTATCTGGGCCTCGATACCCACATATGCCTTGAAAACTAAGCATCTTGCTTAGCTGCATCGCAGACTTTCCAGCATACATCTGAAGTCGAAGCCACATATACTACTGATTTCGCACGAGATAGCCCGACGTACAGCAACTCTTGTTCCCGATCAAGGTCCAGAGTATCCAGCCCCCACAGAAATACGATGGCCGACTCCAGCCCCTTGAACCGCTTTACAGTATCAAGCAATACCGTTTCCTCTCTCCGCACACCTTCCGCGGACCATTGATTCGGTCTAGGAAGTGGTCGCTCAAGAAGCTCGTCATAGTATTCCTGTTTACGTAATCCATCGGCCACAAGCACCGCAATATCGCCTGCAATAACTTGTTCTTTTGCAATCAAGTCAACAATCTTAGAATGTATTCTCGCGGCTTGCGCATCACGGCGTGCCGCTTCAATCAACTGGATTTCCTCACCAGCTATACCCGGCGGTGAAACTGGTTCTCCTTCATAATATTGGTATGCCGCACCATGTATCTGGTCAGTGTTTCGACAATTGGTTACCAATAAATAGGGTTCGTTCTTGATTGGAAATGAGCGTGCTCTTGAATAGACATTCTGATTGTCGTCAAAGAATATATAGAGTGGGCTTGTTTCATAATCTGCTAGCAGCATCTCAATGGAGAACCAATATTCTTCCCTGAAATCCTGGCCCTCATCACAAACTATCGCATCATACTGCCTCTGCACGACATCCAGTGAGTACGTGAGGGCCGCAGGATATTGCACATCAAACAAATCCATCCCAGGGTATGTTTGTTTCGCCTCATCAAGCATATCGCGACCACTCTGGTCCTCCGACATCCTAACGCGCAAATAGCAAAGCTGGTGAAAGCTCATCACATCCAGATTTTCGAAGTGCCCACAGACATCTGACAAATGATCAGCCAACTGCCGATTATAGCAGGTAAGAAGTGTATTAAATCCCTCGGCAGCAATCCTCTTCGCCTTCTCGACTGCTAACACTGTTTTCCCAGTTCCTGCTCCGCCACTGATTGATACCCGGCGCTGAGATCTAAGCACATCAAGCACGCGAAGCTGATCTTGTGTAAGCTTGAGATGCTGTTCTTCTTGATCCCTAATCCGCGCCGAAACAAGCGGAGATACTTCAAACGAATGTGCGAAGGTGTTTTTAATTATCTCAATACCCTGTGGGCCTATTGGGTCCGCCCTGTCATCGTCGCCTGACCAATATTCCAATGCCGACTTTATCCATTCCGGAATATTTCTCAGATCGTCTTCTATACCAATGAGGCATCCCGGAAGATCTGCCCGGACAATTGGCCCGGCCTCGTTGATATCCGGAAAAAATACGGCATGCCCACAAGCGATGCGGCCGGGCCCATATCGACCCCATATGGGGCTCTCCCTTAGCTTTGCCAGGATCGAATACTTTGCCCGCAACGCCTGCTCAATAGGGTTCTTTATTTCATGCTTGATATTATGACGGTCAATCGAGTACCAGTGCCCATTGTCACCGTCGAAACAGACACCACCACCTTTTACCTCGACGCAGATATAGCCATGCTCAGGATGAGCAATCAGAAAATCCGCTTCTCCATCTCGTGCCTGATCATCTTTCCTTCGTAAAATCCAGTTCACCTGAAACAGCACGAGGTATTCTTCGGGCAATCGATCTCGGAGAGTCCGATAGAGTTTGGCCTCGGCCGCTGATTCCAGTCGATCAAGTTCCTGTTCGCTGAGCTCAGGGATCATCTGACCCATCGTCATCCTCAATGACCGTCATTGTTTTTAGATTAAGAGCCAGATACTTTTTGCCCATAGTCTCTCCAAAATCGACAAGCAGCGATTTAGTCATTCCTCGATTTTCAACTTTCTCTATAGTTCCTATACCGAGCAGCCCGCAATCTACCTTCTTTCCTTCTTTATAACGGAGGGTTAGGTCCGCTGCTTCGTCAACAGCAACCTTCCGCCACTCACCGTCAAACATATATGAATCAACTTTCATCGCTGGACTCTGAATCGCATGAATACGAGCGCAGGCTTCGTCGAGCGCGTATTCAACAACATACAACCAGTACTTGTCACCATGATTCTGTGCTTCGCTAAATTGAAGGCGGGAGATGCTAACTCCCCTGTTTTTCCACTCCCCGCTTGTCCCCTTTACCTCAATGTACCTGTCAATCTCATCATGACCGATCCGCCGGCTGACGATGTCATAACCGGGATGTGTTTGTGCCATCTCCTCGGGGTCTCGTCCCCGTTCTTTCTCGTAGGCACAGGCAATTGCCCTGGATGCCACCTCGATAGAGAGCTTGTATTCCCGGTCCACCTCCGAACTCTCGCGATCCTGCTCACCGTCCGCTTCCCGTTGTTTCACATAAGAAATAAGTTTCCTGTCCCATGACTTCTTACTGGGATCCCTCCTCCGCGGCTTTCTCTTAGTCCCACCTGCCCCTCCCTGACTGTTGTCGCTAACCGCCTGCATTCTACCCCCGGTGCCGGCTTGCTCACCTTCCTGATCAGCGACACCCTGATCTGTTTGGCCTTCGATAACTGACTTGGCAGCTTCCCCCTTTTTTGTACCAGTTCCCAAACTTGTAGACCGCGAAGCACCATCTTCCGAGGGAATGCCTGTCTCGGCATCTGCCTCGTCGCCTTCTCCTACCTCTTCCCCAATACCACCCAACTCCGGGGAGACCAGGTCTAACTCGCCGCCCTCCATACCTTCAGCTTCCAGAACAGGAATATTCGCTTCTGTCAGGAACTCCTCCGCATCCACGACCGACATACCGATCATCTGGAAGAAGTTCATGCTTATCTGTGCAATATGTGCCGCTGGCTCCTCAGGCATCAGACGATGAAGTATCACGGTAAATATATACAGCCACACACGTTCTCCCACAGGCCTGGATAACACCAACTTTTCCATAGATTCATCACAGAAGGCCTTTACAGATGTCGGCTCTGACGATACAGGTGCATCAGCTATAACTACCGACGCCACAATCCTTACTTCGTCATAACTCAACACTGAAATATTCTGAAGTACAGAGCCCAGCCTTCCGCGCGTTTCGACTGGCTTGTCGTGGAGCATACGGGCGAATACACCGCTTCTCTCCAACATCTTGTCTCGTATCTGTTCTTCTACCTGCTCGACCCCATCTACGTACTCGAGATCAACGCTGGCCTTTCTCGTCAGTCGCTCTACCCCGAGTTCCGCGAAAAACGGCCACCATGCAGGATCTGGCTTGCATAGCATGGGTGAGAGTTCATCGCCGAAGTGTCCTGCGTGCCATTCACTGTCGTGAAGTAGAACTTCATCTGGGTGGCAGAGTAGTCCCGTGACACTAAGAATTGTCGGTGCCTGCTTAAGGCGTGAGAAGTCTTCCGTACTGATGCAATTATCCATGCCCCAGGACTGAACAAGCGCATCCATACAGCACTGGTAGATGGCATTGTCTTCGGGAGATATTTGGGCTTGACGAGGATAGTTTTCCTCGACAATATCAAGAACTATATCGATGTAGTCTTTCGGCTCCGGCTCCTTCTTGACACCGATTACCTCGAAAAGGTCTTTGTATTGGTCGAGTTCTCCAGGGACAGAAAAGGAATACTTACCGAGGCTCTGTGGGAAAAGGTAAAGTTGATTCGGACGAACATATCTCACTTGGGCGTCAAGGTATATGCATGGCTTCCCGCGAAGCCTGGATAATTCACTATCCCCCTGCTTTGCACGCTCGTTGAGCACCTGATAAACAAGATTGCTGGCCGGCTCTTGATTGTCTACACAATGCAAAAGGTGATTCACAACCAGGTGTGTCTCGGCCGTCGTACTGATCGACAATGCCTTCAGGAGGTCACTATTCAACTTCTGTGTATTCTTGAAATCGAGAATATGCGCCTGTGATTGAAACGCCTGATATCTGAACGGCGCATAGGTCTCTTCCAGCATATACCAATTCTTAGTATCACCAATTACAGGAAGACAACGAACGGATACCAACCGGGTTAGTTCAGCTTCAATATCGTCATCGCCACTATTCTCTTCATAAACATTACAGAGTTCGTAGAACGCTGTTTCGCTGGCTTTCCTTGCCTTGGTGTCAGGGGAAAAAGACTCAGCAACTGCCAGTATTCTATCTACCAGATGGCGTACAATAGGGGAATCCAGAAGACCCAGATTCACTATAAATGCATGGACGGATCGTTCGGATGGCAACCGTTTCTTGTCCACCCATAGTGATCTGTATTCACCGAGGAGGCCGGCCAGGTCGTCTGTGCGATAATAGAGCTGATTGGCCCGCTGCCAGCCACCATCGCCGGCCGGTACCAGTGGTGTTTTCTCCAGGAGAGAACGTATCTCATCGTTGTCCAGTAGGCCGGCGTGGTCGGCAAGTGCTAAAATCAGGCGTCTGTAGGCAACAAGATCCTCTGGGCCTCCTCCACTAAAAAACTGAGGCACTACAGTTCGGACATACGCCTCAATCGTCTGCCGTTTAACCTGAAGTTTCCGCTCGATGAATACCTTTGCGCCTGTAGATAAACACGACTGATCCAACAATTGAGCTTGACCTGTTGGGTCTTCAAAGTCACCAGGCAACAAGACATACTCCAGAGAAGACATGCCGTTACCCGTCCGCCAGATTGGCAGGGACCTCAACGTCTCATATGCTTCGTCATCATCTTCACCAGCCTCATCAAGCCTGCCAAGCAATGTATAGAAGACACGAAGTGTTTCCGGCTTATCGCCTATTACTTCTTCTACATCACTCTCACCATCATCCAGTTGTGCCTTGAGTTCACCCGCTGCGCGACCAATGTCGAAATGATCAATGAGCCCATAGAGTTTTGGATATGACGCCAGCTTGTCATTGGCAACCTTTAGAAATCTAAAGGAAGTAGCCAGGTTATCTCCGGTTTTCCCTACTGGCGGCCGGTAACATTGATCTATAGAAGCGACTCCCAGATCGGTACCAAGAACAAATGGGAGCCTCTTCAGTTGGCGTACTGATTGTTGCACAGCAGATGAAGGGGACTCCGTACCCGGTAGCAATTCCTCACCAATTGCCCAGAGTGGCTGAAATAATGATTCCAATTGATCTGGCGTCGCTTTGTTATCCCCTGCATTTGGCAATGCCAATGACTCATTGGCAATAGCTACAAAGCGTTCTAGCGTTAGTTCCTTAACGCCCAGCTGGATCGCTGCATTACGATGCGGCCTAAGCGTTTCACTAATCAGCTCACCACCAATCTGATGAAATGCCGCAATTTCCTGCTCGGATAACGTCTTCCTGGGCAACAGCAGATCTGAAGGTGACCTATATTCCGCCTTCTCCGAATACCCTACCTCTGCCCCCTCGACGATGGCTATTTTGAATGCCTCCCAGAATGCTTTTAGGGGCTCTGGATACCTTGACTTCTTATCCTGTGCAACAATCAGCGCTGCTGACAATAATTCCCATAACTGCGCATGACCGAGCCGGTCTCGCAATCCCACTAGGTCATCTGCCAGTGCGTCTCCTGCCGTGCGAACCAGGAGCTCATTCCATGCCTGCTGGTGTTGATGGCCTTCGAATATAATTGCCTTGCGGCTATCCTCCGGAAAAAAATCCGCGTTCAGATGGAATGGCAAACCGGTTTGCTGTCTTGTCGGCAAAAATGCATACAGTAGCCCTTCGCCCAATGGCTCTGGATCCACACGGATAGCTACTGCGACCTCGGTCTTTCTGTTCAGCGGTTCCAGTTGTGGATATCTTTCATAAACGGGCCTGGTCTGAGAAGCAGCGTCTGCACGAACAATGAACCAGCGTTCTACTTTCCCCTTTGGCTCGAAGGAAACAATGAGTTCTGCGTCGTCTCCCCGATCCAACTCCACCGTCAACAGCACCTCACCATTCCGCCGCAGCTCCGCTTTTTCCAAATGGCGCAAGAAAAGCAGGCTTTCATGCAGTACACTCCTACAGTCTTCCGCAACTTGTTGAATATGTTCCGGGCTAACGTGCGACACGCCGAGTGCCTGCCTTCCCGGCGAAGTCGGGTCAGTTGCCCAAGGGAGATAGAATGTTGTTCCGTTTTCTCCGGGATCAGGCTTTCGATAGCATTTACCTTCTTCCGGGACGAGCGTTAATCTGATACCTGCAGAATGAATCTCAGGATGGTCGGCAATCTGGTAGGTCGATGAGAATCCAATTCCAAACCGGCCTATATTCTCGGAACGCGAAAGCTTTCCTCCACTCCCGAAATCTGAAATCCGGTGAAAATCACAGCTGTACCCCTCAGATGTTTGGTACGGACATGGTTTCTTGCCCAAATCACCACAATAGGTAAAGATCCCGCTATTCCATACAAGCAGCCCTTCCTCCTGAATATCGAATATGATCTGTTTTGCCTTTGCATCATCGGCATTCTGAATAAGTTCAAGCGCCATCGTATCGAACCCCTGCAGGCCCTGCAGGTGTGAACGAATGTTGCCCAATAAATTGGACGTGTAGTCACTGCTTTTACCCAGTACCGATGCCTGTCCCATTAAGGTAATTCCCCCTGCTTAGCCTCCATGTATAATATTTTCTTGTGTCTTCTCATCGCTTACCTTGCCTCGCGCATCTAATGACTGTCGCATTTCTCGGTATGGTATTTTCTCGTCACCATTTCCGTATGAAAAATGGACCTTTGTACTAATCATTATTTACAGCCGTTTTGGTGCTGCCGCCATGCTGGGTAATGCGAGGGCGGCATTTGATTTTGACAGCACCACGCGTGAAGGAATCGTCCGATGCCTTGCTCGACCATACATAGGCTTCTCCGGTTCCAAGGTGGCTCATCCTGTCGGAAGTCAGTTCTCCGAGAGCCGCATTAGCCTTCTGGATATGTTTGAGCCATGCGGGCGAATTGAACTTGTGCATGATGATCTGCGAGGACAGCTCGATCAGAGACACGGGGACTGATGGAGGGTCCTGAGAAGCCACCATGATGCTGGTCCCTTTGTGCCGCATTTCACGGACGACCTCAACCAGGCCGGAAACGAGATCATCGTTTTCGATGTACTTGTGGGCTTCATCGAAAACCACCAGCTTGTTAAAGGCGCTTCCCTGGTAGGTCGCTTCCGAGAAGATCTGCAACATCACCACGAACAGACCGAGTGCTTCATCCTTTTCAGCAAGCTCATCACGAAGGTCAACTATGATTAGGCGGCCTGGTCTTATCAAATCCTGAAGTCGTTGACGGTCATCGATATATTGTGCTGCAAACTCCAGTCGAATTAATGCTTGGCTTTTTAAGTGTTCCGATAACGATGAGTTCTCTATACCATTACGAAGTCCTTCAAGCGTCATGTTGTTCCGAAGACTCCGCATGATGAGATTTACCTGACGCAGGTACATACTTTGGTTGCCGACGGCTCCCATAAGGAATTTCCAGTGCGCCGCCTTGAGCTCAGAGGCAGAGAAAGCAATCGGCTTAACCTCGATGTCAGGATACTCGGCCCTGCGATCGTCCACCTTGTTCGCAGGGGTAAGAATCAGCACATCATTCAGAGTTTCTGGGTTGGCTTTGTAACGCTCACGAAGGATGCGGATCTCCTCATCCACCGAGTTGGCATTGATCATCGAGGTAAACTCCGGCGCATAATCCTGCGTCGGGCTGTAATGGAAGATGACCGTAGCAAGCGGGCTTGGCAGCACATTGATATGCTGGAGTGGCATGGAGGCCATCTCGATGACCGTGCCTAGAGTGTAGCTTTTACCGCCACCTTGAACTCCAAAGAGACTTATAGTATGAGTATGGTTGAGATCCAGCGCCACCTTTCTACCGGAGACCTCTCCGAGCAATCCGTACTGGGGCGAGTCGCCATTGACGCCAAGCATGATGTCGTAGCCGGCCTCTGCTTGAGGTTCGGGCTCAGATGCCGGATGCCCTAGCGCTTCAGGTTCAGGTTCAACAGGCGCCTCTGGTTCGGCAGCCACGGCAGGCTGTTCGTCCTCCTTTTCCTCTTCTGAAGCAATGGAAGGCGGACGAGTTTTCTCGACAGGTTTCGCATGTTCTTCTGCCTTTTCATGAGCAGGCGCAGGTGCTTCTTCCGTGGCCGGAGGTGCTTGCGGGGCGATTGGTGCCTCCGGCTCATCGTCCCAGAACTCATCCACCGTCCAGGATGTTGACCGTAATCTCTTGGGTGCAATAAAGGCGGCCGTCTCGAGTTTCGGCACATTCGGAATGAGCTGCTCGCTAAGAAGATGCGCGGTCGGTTCTTCCTCACTCTCGACCGAAACAGGCTTACGGCAGTTTTCCAGCAAGGCGTGAATGAGATCCTTGCCTATGCGGTGGAATTCAATGCCCACCTCGTTGTCCGGAGCCTCGGTTCCTGACTTGTCGAAGTCGAAGATCAGAGCGCAACGCCTGAACTGAAGCGAGTAGCCCTGCTCGATGGATTCGAGTAACCCTCTCGCTTCCTGTGCAGCGGTAGCGTCAAAGATCCCATAGCGCAGAGAGCGGTTCAGATAGAAGCGTAGGATCTCCGCAAGCTCCCGGCTCTTCAGCAGTCTATCCGGCCGGTCCGGCTTTTTAATGGCCGGATCGAAGTGACGCTGGAGAATGCGTTCGCTCTGATTGATTTGAGCGGAAATCCGCTCCTTCAGTTGGTTGAAGGCCACAAAGTCGCCCACCTGTGAATAGCATTTCACCTCGACCAAGTTGCAGGTGATCGTCCTGGCGTTCAGATCCAAGTCGAACAGCCCCAAGTCGGTGCGTTGCAGGCTGATGGCATCATCGACATCGTCTGATTCACCGCTTGAGCGGTAAAGGTCCGTGTGCGCATCCAAAGGCACAATAACTTGATTGCTCAACGCGCCCTGATATTCGAGATAAAGCCGCGCCAACGCCAGGCCAAGTGCTTCCGTCTGTTGCGTGCGTGCAGAAATCAACTTCAAGGCAAGCTGGCCGGAAAGTGAGCGCAGGTTTGCCAAAAGTTGAACCGACTGTTCGCCGTCGGCGGACAAGCCATGCTCAAGCAGCACCGGCTTCAGCATCGCCTCCAGTTCATCGTGCGAACGCGAGGAGATGATCAGGTTATGTGTCGCCTGAGAGCTTGCGCCTGGAACATAATCAATCAGGTAATCAGGCCTGTTTTTGCGTCCGCCATGATCGAAGAACTCGATTCCCATGTTGCGGTCAATAGTGAAGACCCAATCACTGATCTGGTGGACTTCGTAGATCAATTCACGTTGAGCCACATCCAGGCCAAGGGTCACAACGGGGACGGCTTTAAAGCTGGCACCAGACGCCGCGACCGCTGAGGTTGCAAAACACAGGTGACGGCCCAGGGACGACAGAAAATCGAAGCACGCAGCTTGGTTATCCGCACCGAGGGAGCGCCCGACAATCGGGCGCTTATTCCAGAAGGTGCCCGAATCATCATCAACGAATTCGGTGTAGAAGTCCTGTATCAGCCCATGCAACGGGGTTACCCCCATCGGTTTCTCGGCAATCGAGAGCTCCTCGGCGGGAAACACATCCAGGAGAACGCTGATGTGTGCGGGGAACTCCTTCGCATTTGTATGGAATTCACTCAGCGAGTGCTTCGCCAAGTTCAACTTGGAGAACAGATGGCTACCTGTTGAGGTTGCAAATGCATCGGCTGCCTCGTTCACCGTGGCTCCGGGACGGACCATCGATTCAAGCGCCTCACCCAAAACCGGTGAATCGGGATCGGATGTAAAGAGGCGTATGTCATAGCGCAAGTCGGTATGCTCACGTTTTTGCTGGAGCGACAGCAGGGCATCCATGATCACCGATCCGGCCCCTGGATTGAAAATGTTCAGAGATAACTCCCTGACATACGGATGCTGGGAGAGATAGCGCTCGATCTTGTCTGCAATGACCTTCCCGGAAATGTCCGTTCCTGCAGCGGAGGGCTCAGCCAAGCCCAGGGCCGAACAGATTTCCGCCATCAGGCCGCGTGAGTTTTCCTCGGTTGTCGGGGCATAGAGCGCCCAGAATGCATTCAGGTTGTCGACCGGGGTGAAGATGCGGCCATCCTCGACAGGCACACCCACGGGATAGGCAGACGGCACAAGACCATCCAGCAACGCGGAACGAACATGAGGAATATGATCCTTTCCGCCTGCCTTGATCTTCTCGATCCAATCCTTGCCCAGAGTAACCCAACTGCTCAGCCACAAAGCGCGGAGCGGATGGGTTGGGGATACCAAGACAGCTTCCCTGTGCCTCCCACGGTAGTCGGTCAAAATGACGTGAATGGAGTCAACGGCCAACACATTTCGGAGTGCTTGCAGGTGCTGTTGTCGCTCCGCACCGGAAGTTGTCTCAGCCTGACGGTTGAGGTTCCTTGCCAGGTCGAGGTAAGCCTCGGCATACGCAAGGCATTCCCTCTCCGAGTCTCTGAACGAAAGTCCCTCCATGATCAGCTCGGCAGTGTCTTTACGCACTGCTGCGAAGAATTCTTCGCGAGCGGCCAGTAAGGAGGCCATTGCGGCGGAAGTTGGCAGTGTAAGTCCAACCTCGGAAGGCGGCTCAGCGGTATCCAGATTGATCTGCATTCTCCAGCCCGACGGATGTTTTGGTTCTTTCAAAATACGCTGCTCAATGGTCTTGAGCATGCGCGAGAGTGGAATTTGCACAGCGCCTTCACGATCGAACTTCGCCAGCAAGGTTTCCTGACGAGAGGCCTTCTTCGAACGACCGCCTTCAGCCCAGGCGACCCCGCTGATGGCTATTTCATCCGGATCGCGCTCATCTCCCAGCGCGGTCAGTTGCAACCGGAAACGAGCGTGCTCCAGACTTTGCTCAATGGGTATGGCCCGTTGCGGTGGCTCTTCCTCAATGCTACCTCCGGGGAGGACGTAGAAAGGCTCACTCTCATAGGAGTGTCTACCACCCTCGGAGCTGGAATCTGCTTCCAGAGGGATCGGATCGCCATCGGCAGTCCAAGGCAGAACGCGGATGAAATGCCATCCTTCTTCGAATTCGATCTTGTTGAGCTTGGCAAGATTGGTCGTGCATTGCAGGCGATTCGGCGTCCAGGCTTTGACCTTCTTGGATTTTCTTACCGGACCATCGTTCTGCGAAACGATCTGAACCGTAAAATGGTCTAGCCCGCTGACCTTGCCAGGGTGTGGACTGACCTCGAACACCACATTCATCTTGCGGCGGTCGTTGGGGACCAGAACCTGTTGTCCAATCAGGCCGGAGAGCTGGTCATCGGTCTCATCCTCCTGCACGACCGGCAAGTCGGTCTCCAGAACCGTCAGCAGGACCTTGTCCAGGGAAAGCTCTTCCTGGAACGTCCATTTATCGAAAGAAATGCTCCACCAGCTCTTGTCAGTTGCAATGGGAGGCGTCCAGGATTCCGGCTCCTGGACATCGTATTTCTCAAAGTAAGTGAACAGGCGCGACTCCAAGGCCTTGTCGCTGAGTCCCAAATCGGCGATGCGGCCACGAACCGACTTGTGAGAGGTCATCAGGCTGCGGACGCTGCTGAGATTTCGGCGAATCTTGCCATTGACCATCCCGGGATCGGCAAAGAGTTTGAAGTCCGGAATCAAAGTCAACTCATACAGGCTGGCCCCGAGGGTTTCTCCATCAATCCCGTTTTCGAGCGCAGTGAGTAGATACCACACGCGGGAAACATCGTCGGCAAACAGCCACTCCTCTTCGGTGAGGATACTCAAAAGATCACGCACATAACCGACCAGCGTTGCCGGGAGTCTATCAAGCAGCGAGTCGATAAGCTCCTCGTAGATACCGGTGAAGGTCAGCTCCTCGAAGGTCGCCACGCCGAAAGAATCCTCTGCGCTGGTACGGAGCGAAGTCGGTATGAAGACGAGCAAAGGCTGACGCAGCTCGCCGTTCGCGTCAGGATTACGAAGCTCAACCAGTTTGGTGGAGGTGACTCGGAAGAGTTGGCCCTCCTGGTCATGGCTGCCGAGAATAAAAATGTTTCCGTCGGGCCGTGTTCGGCGCAGTTCCTTGCAGACCGACTCCATTACGTCGTCATCGAGATCGGTAACCCGCATGCAGTGGCCTGGGCCACGATCACCCAGGATCGCTTCGATACGGGGGCGCAGTAGACCAGCAACCGCCGTGTTCAATTTATCCTGGGATAGCTTGGTGAACGCGTTACTCATGCGTGCCTACCGTCCTTATCAGTTCCATCATTCCTCTCAATCGCATAGCGGGGCGATACCTTCTGGGTCACATAAGCGTCTGACAGATCTTTGTAGAAGCCGATTTCGCGCAGGCGACGCTTGAAGGCTTCGAGGTTGAGGCGCAATGCGCGTCTATCGAGGATGCTGCTGTTGGCCTGGGCTCCTTCCTGTAGCCGGTCGATGTGAAGGCCGTAGCGGTTTCTCAGGAAGGCCAGTAATTCCTCAATACGGACCTCGCGGGTCACGAAGCGCCCGCCATCCTGGGTGAGCACGGCCACCTGAAGCAGCACCTCCAGCAGCTTGCTTCCCAGCATAAACCGCCGAGGGCTTCCCTTGGTTCTGGATTGGGCCAACAGGCCGTTCTCCTTGTTCTTCAGCAGAAGAGAATCCAGGCATTCGGTGATGTACTGGCGGTGATACTTGCCGCGATACGCCATCAGGATTTCGATGAAGGTCTCAAACTCGCCGAGACCCATAGCGGTGACTTCCCGGATCTCCGGATCGACGTCCTCATTCCCGGAGGTCGACTCTTCGATCAGGCTGGCCAGGCGGAATTTGAAGTAGGCCTGCCGCTCGGCGTCGTGCTCAGGCTTCAGCAGGGAAACAAGATCGCCGACGCTGAACACGCCGCCCCCTGGCGTAGCGAGCTTGCCAGTCTTTTTGCTCAGGTATTCCGCCATCTCGTCGAGTTTCTTGACGACGAAATTGGCCTGCACGAAGGCCGGGATCTGGCGATAGAGCCGGTCCGTGGACTTTCGGGCCAGTTCGGCCATATGCGGATTGTTGGCGTCGCCCATATCCACGACCAGCGCCACGCGGTAAGGACAGCCTTCCAGCGCGTTGTCGAGGCCGGGGTTAATCGGGCATTCCTTGGTGGTGCAGAGATCGTTGCCGGAGCGCTGTTTCACCAGCTTGGGCAGCATCTGCAGCAGCTTGAGGTGGTAGAGCGCCAGATGGAAGGCCATCAGGGTCTTGAGGTAATCCACCAGCACGGAGCGCGGAATATAGGGCTCGTAGGCCAGAAGCCGCAGGATGTCGTCGGCCATGATGTCGGCTTGGCCAATGCACAACGGTTGGAAACGTGCGGGCTCCTTGGAGTCCTTCATGTCCTGGGTAACCTGGTGATCCAGTCGCAGGATTGCCTGTGTTTCCACATCCACGGATGCGTTGGGGTCGTAGCGGTCCGTCACCAGGTCGATTCCCGGGAAGAAGAACCGTTTCAAGGCGTCTCGCGCCGCTTGCCCCTTACCTTTGCGGGCATGGAAAAGCATCCAGTAAATCTGCTCGGCCGCACCGTAATCACGCGTGTGCTTCGCATTGCGGAACTTATAGGTATTGCCGTGCAGGGGCCTTGGGGCGGCAAGTGCCTGATTACTTTTACCTCGGTTGACCAGATCCATGAGGTCGGTCTCTATCCAGGCGTGAGCAATTTCCGGGTGCTTGTCGAAACCAGCAAACCATTCGGGATGTTCTAGGAAATCTTCCAAAAACTCATCTACCGAAAGGTCACCGCCGCGGGGCGGTCTACGACTAGCATAACCATCGTATTTGAGACGTGGAAACAGCATGGTCAATACACGATCCATCTCGATATGTTTGAAATCGAGATAAGAGACCTTGGGAATTCTGAATTCCTTGTCCCGTCCTTTAACTGACATGGTAATCAGCCCCCTTTTCTGACACTGTCATCGTCAGCAAGCCGTTATCTTCTCGGTGAATTTCATAAAATTTATGTCCCGCTTTGGTTAGCAAAACCTCTTTGTAGGGCACGGAAGCCAGAAGATTCTTAAAGACCGCCAAGCTCAGGTAGAAACCTTCCTGTTCCTCTATGCTGGGCCGGTAACCGTTGTTCAACCGCATCAGCATTTCATAGATGTCGAGATTGATGCGCAGGCTGGCCTTGTGCCCGTCGCCGGAGTCATAAAGCAACACCAGCGCTTGAGACAGGCACTCAAGGAAAGGATAGGCCGCCGCTTCCTGTTCGGTCCGGAGCGTGAAATGATCGCCGTCGAAGAGGCGGTAACTGCGGATCGTGCCCTTATCCACCTGGCGGACACGCATCGCCAACTGGTTGCCCAACCGCGCCGGATCGCTCAGGCCTTCGCCTCGATTGATAGCCCGGAGGATGGTGGTTACCTCATCCTGACTCTTCGCTCCGGGTTCCTCAATGGCCTTTACGAAGGGGTCAATATGCCTGTATGGAAGCATCTTTTCCCACGGACGATTTTCCTGATTGTCGCGGCATTCGAAGAAATGGAGGCGGCGCATGTGCGAGAGGTAGTTCCGGTGCCTGGCGATCAGTCGCGCACGGTTCTTCGACGAGTAATCCCGGGGCAGATTGTGGAACAGAGTCTCAAGTAAATCTTCATCGTAGTTTCCGCGTTCATCAAAATTGGACCGGGATGACTTGTGGTTTGAAGGAGCAAGAAAGCCCAGTTTGCTATCCAGATCCGGGTTGCTGACTTCGGCAACGTCGATCTCGCGCAGCAAGGCAATCAGTCGGTCATTAGAACCTTCCGCCCCGCCAAGCCACGATTTGAAATAGAAACCGTCAAGGATGCGATTCTGGGTCTCTTCACCGCCGTTCTGATAGAGCTGGTGAATGCCGTCGCAATCCTGGGTGCCCACCAGCATGAAGGCCAGCGCCGAACGCAGGTCGCGCATGGTGATGTGCAGGCGGCCGCGCAAATGGGTAATGGTGTAGAGCATCTTCAGTCGCTCGATCACCTTGGGACCGGCAACCGGGTCCTGGAAGGTGCGGGCATTGTGGTAGGCGTAACACTTGCCCTTGAGGTCGCATTTCTCGCAGGCCTGCCAGTATTCCTGCTGCGTCATGCGGGCGATCAGGCGTTCCAGAATCGAAGGATGATCTTCCTCGGGTTCGGCAACCACCGAGCGCAGGTTGAGGTTGATGACCGCGATACCACCTTCCGTAGCGGCTCCGGCCAAGCCCTGTTGGATCTGCTTGGCAAGCAGCGGGAACTCCTCTTCGTGCTCGAGGAAGAAATCGACCAGCCGCCCCTCGTTGATGGCGATCAGACGGGTCTGATTCGCGGGCCAGCCGGAAGCGTCCTTGCCCGCGAAGGGAGCAAAGAACTTCTGCAGCACGGCATCGTTGCGCTCATCGCCTTCATCCTGGCTACCGTCGTAGTTGCTCTGGTAGGTATGCCCCTTGAGCTGGAACACTGCCCCATTCGCGCCACGCTGCATCTGTGCGCCCTTGCTTTCGACAAAGGCCTCGAACTGCTGTATGAACGCCGTTTTGCCGTCACCGGCGTTGCCGCTGATGATGACCAAGCGGAACTCACCTTTGAGCAGCGCGGGCTTGAGTTTCTCGTCCAGGTAGGTCGGCACGTAGGTGGCCTTGCCAACTTCGTCGAGGCCACGGGTGCCCGCGTTGGATACCTGGCTTTGGCTGTAGATGGTCAGCAGATGGGTGACAAAGGGGTTGGTATTGGGTTTGGTCGGCTCGAAGCCCAGTTTGGCCACCGCTTTGGGTCCGGCTGCAATCTCGCCGGTGGTCAGCACCGAGCGTAGGCGTTTGACCTCAGCCAGGGCGATCAAAAACTCTTCCGCCGACGCGTAGCGATCCTTGCGCTCCGGCGCGATCATCTTCACCAGCACATTAATCAGCGAAGAGCTGAGGTCGGCGCAGCCTCTGAACTGTTTCGGGTCCTTGGGCTGGGTTTTTATCGGCGGCGTGGGGTCATCGAAAGGATACTTGCCGGTCAGGCACTCGTAGAAGGAGATGCCCAGGGCATAGAGGTCGCGGTCCATCCGATCCGAGGCATCCGGCTCAAACGAGTAATCGTAATCCGGCGGCAGGTAGCGACGCGTGCCGCCACCGCCTTGCACTTCGTCGTTCTCGGAGACCGCAACGTTGAAATCGATGATGCGGACACCCTTATCGGTCCACAGCAGGTTGGAGGGCTTGACGTCCTGATGATAAATGCCGTGCTTGTGAAGATGGGCCAGCCCATCTGCGGCCTCGCGCACAATGCGCACGGCATCATCCAGCGATAGCGCCTCGGCATCGATCAGATCAGATACGTCCAGACCCTCCACATATTCAAAGACGATGTACGGCGTCTGCTTGGTGTCGGCCATGCGGTCCGCCCAGATCACCTTCACCACATGCGGATGGTCGGGCAGATTGGTCAGGGTCTTGTATTCGCGGCGCAGCCTCTCGTACACGCTGCGACGGTCCTTGGTCACCAGCTTGATGACCCGCACCACATCGCCCAGAGAATCGAACACCTTGTAGGCCACGCCGAAGCCGCCGCTGCCCAGCTTCTTCTGGATGCGGAAGCGATCTGCCAGGACGAAATCTTGTGACAGGTTCGTCAGGTCATCGGGGATTTGCAGTTGTGCCGCGGCCGGGCCGCTCATCACCAGGCCGGATTCGTTCTTGCCCTCGGGCAGAATCAGGTCATCCAGGCCCTTGCTGGCGATGGCCGCACTGGTATGCCGTTCCTCGGGGTCGAACTCGCAGAACCTCTGCAGCCAGTCGTCGATCCCCTTGGGCAGGTCCGGTTTGTGTTCCGAGGGTTTGATGGGGAACTTACCGTCGGCCTCCATCATCTGGTCGACGCTTTCAAAGGGCAGTTCACCGGTGAGCAGCTCATATAAGATCAGCCCGGCGGCATAGAGATCGGAGGCGATGCTGGCCTGGGTCGGATCCTTGAAGCACTCCGGAGCCTGGTAGGCGGCTTCCAGATCATCCACCACCTGATCGGCTATGGTGGAGGTGCGATTCTTGCCCACCCGGGCGAAATCGAAACCCGTCACCCGGGCCTGGCCGCCCTTGGTCACCAAAATGGCGTCCGGGGTGAGATTGCGGTGGATCACCTCGTGCCGGTGCGCGTGGTCCAGGGCCGACAACACATCGCGCATGACCTGGAGCTTCTGGTCAAAGGTCAGCGCCAGAGAGGCCTTATTGATGTGCAGGCGCAGGGCCTGGCCGGGCAGGTCCTCGGTGACCAGCACCACCTTGTCTTCATCGTCGGTGACGAACAGATCCTTCACCGCCATCACGTTGGCGTGGGTTGGCATGTGCGCCACGGCGCGATAGGCGTTGCTGATCTTCTTGAATTCTTCTTTGCGGGCGGCCTCGTCCTGGTAGGGATCGGCCTGATAAACCCGCAGCCGGGCCAAGCCGCCACTCTTGCCTAACAGATTGTGCTTGGCGCGATACTCGGTGTAGCGGTCGGTGCCTCCGAGCTTCTCTTCTACCTGCCAATCGCGGAATACCAGCGCCGCGCTTTTCGGCTTGGCTTTCCCTGTGATCGCTTTGGCAATCTGGGAGTGGAAACGTGTGATGTTATCAAGCCGGCTGTCGGGGATGCGGCTCTGGTCGCGGAAGTATTTCAAGCAGTGTTTGAAGTCGGTCACGTCCGGGCTGTCGATGCCTGCCTGGTCGAACACAGCAGCGTCATCGGCGGTGAGCAGCACGGCGGCGTGAACATGGGCCTTGCGCAGCTCGATCAGGCCGGTGTTGCTCTCGCGGATGATGGTGGCCATGGTCTTGGCGTGGCTGCGCAGCTTGGCCAGCGGCGAGAAAAACGGCTGCCGTCCCTCGGGATACCACTTGGAGCCATACACGTCGATGTTGCCCCGCGTTCCTTTGACATCCACCAGGTAAACCGCATGAGGCGCGAGGATGGCGATGTCGATCTCAAAAACCTCCTCCCGCTGCCGAATTTCGAAATTGTGGAAGATCAGCCAGCCTTCCGGGAGATGATCCCGAAGAAAGCCGATCGCCTGGCGCTCAGAGTCGTTCGCGGGTTGCCCGATGGGTATGACCTTCGCCATTAGTGCCCCCCGGCCTCAATGGCGTGCTCTACGCGAGCAATCGCCTCGCGCTCCAGTTCAACAGCTCTTGCCCGCTTTTCCCATGCTGCTTCCGCCAAGCTTCCAATCTCCCGCCGCTTCTCGGGTGACGGCCAATAGATCTTTATCTTTCTCGCACCATCCTCCTGAAGAACAGGTATCGAAGTTCCGGAAGAGTTCTTGAGAAGAAACCGCAACCCGAAGCCGGTTGCGAGATAGACAAATATGTACCCTGCGTCTTTTTTATCGTGGGGAATGATGCGCATTTGATGCTCGGACACAGCTTTTCCAATTAGGTTACGATTGGCAAGCGTGGGCCTTCCGAAAATCCCGTATCTTTGTCCCACACACTGAAATAGAATCTGCCCAGGCTTTACTATGAATTTGTCGATATTCTTTGTGTTCGCGGAAATCTGATCTTCACTGCTCTGATCCATCGTCATCACATCGGCGCCTCCGAGAAACTCGTAACCGCCTTCTCGCACGCGTATCCGTTTGAAGATGGGGGGGCGTAAGACATCCGCGATTTGTGCAATCTCAATCAGCGGAACTCTGGCCTTCTTTTCGGCCTCGCCGACAAAGCCAACGTGATGAAACGCATCTAAACGGCCAAGAAAACCATTGATGGATTTCGTTTCTACGGTGAACGACTGCGGCTGTTCATGTTCCCAAACCGCAGGTCCGCCGGCAATCTCCTCTTCAAGCACGTTCACCTGGTCTGAGATTTCCCTGTTTGCTTGGGTTCTTAGATCGGCCGCACTTTGTATCAACTCGTGCGCCTCTTCTTCTATCGAAGCAAGACGCGGAACAGGAAGATCGGCTATGTGATGCGGTTCAATGCTTTGGATAATTGATCCGTAAGTGCCAGAGACAACAAGTGGAAGGCCAAACCTACTTCTGAGATAAGCATAAAGATATCCAGGCCAAGTTTTCTTTCGATCAGCGACCACCCGCATGAAGTGTTGCGATCCAGCCATGTTTTTCATGTCTGCGCGGGAAAAGGCCATTCTTCCAATGGTTCCAGAGCAAGTAATAAGCGTCCAACCTTCATCAATCAAAAGGGCTTGGTTGCTTCTTACTTGCTTGTTTGAAAGAAACGCGAGACCGGATAACTCTGCGGAAAGTATGTCGGTGCTTCCCAAGAAGGGAACACCGTGGGCTGCGTCTTCGACATATATTCGTGGGAAGCGCGGGCCATTAAAGATTCCGCCATTGTACCCTGCAGTGAGGTCCTTAAGCGGCGAAGTCCTATGCTTCTTGAGGAGTTCGCGCGCCTCGATAGCACCGGAAAGGTAAGGCCCACAATCAAGCCGGCGCCCATTGCTTTCAAGCCAAGTGCTGGGGACGGCTTTGATCTGAAACTTTCTGCTCATTGAGACACCTCGCCGGTTTCCCGGAATTCCTTGTACTTTTCCGCCACCAGCGGTAGCTCGTCATGAATGCGGCGATTCCGGCGTGTGGTCCGGCGGATTTCCACTTCGCCACCTTCGCGAACCCGTTCGATCACTTCCTCATCGAAAACCAGTTCTTCACCATCAGGGGCTCGCTGGAACAGGAGATTGCCCCGGGCGTCGACACCGGCCCGATCCACCACGGCCATAAAGACTTTGTATTCCGGGTGCTCGGTATTGATCAGTTCCTCCTGGCTGCGGCGGCGCAGCACCAGCAGGCTCGGCAAGGCGGGTGTCAGGCCATACTCCTTGACGGTGACCTTGAATGGCTCCACCGGCAGATCAACGGAGGCAAAGACCTCGCAGTGGCGTTGAATCCACCAGCGCACGTATTCATCGCCGGGATTGCCCAGCAAGCCGTCGGGCAGCAGGATTCCAACACGGCCAGTGCCAGGCTTCACCCATTGGAGGGCGCGTTCGATAAATAGTACCTCGGGCGGCACGCCGCCGGTGTTCAGATTACCCGTGTTGCGGAATCCGCCTTCTTCGTCGCGCTCCCAGTTGTTACCCAGGTCATAGCGTTCCAAGATGGAGGTGTCGCTCACCGTGTCTTGGGTGGAGAACCATGGATTAAGCAGAACCATATCCATGCTGCCTAGGGCTAAAGCCGGGCGGGCGGCATCGATGCCATCCAGATCGCCGTCCGGGAAGGTGCGGGCATCGATGCGGAACACGCGGCCCGGATTGCCGGTGGTGAACAGCAGGTTCATGCGGCTGGCGACAGCCAGGAAGGGATCGATGTCGCAACCCAGGGCATTGCTGGCTGCCCAGGCGGCGGTCTCGTTTTGCGCTTGGCGGATCTGTTCGTTGGTGGTCTCTTCAGGCGTGGTGCCCATGGCCGCCAGTTTCTTCTTGAAGATGTGCGCGGCAGTCATGGCCAGGAAGGTGCCGGTGCCGCTGGAGCAGTCCATGATGCGTTCGCCGGGCTGCGGATCGAGCATCTCCACCGCCATTTCGGCCACGTTGAGCGGCGTGGGGTAGCGGCCCTCGCGACCGTCCATGACGCTGCGGGCGACCGCTCGAAAGGCCCCGGTGCGGTAACGGGGCTGGGTTTCGCTTAAGTTATAGCGGGCCAACTCCATGACCACGCGGGCGATCTCGTGGGGTTCCAGCGTCAGATCCCAGCCACGGGTCAGCAGGTTCCGTTGCCAGGCCTTGGCGGCGGCAATGGATTCGTTGATGCGCTGGGCAATGGCCTGTTGGCCCGCCTCGGTGAAAGGCTCGTCGCCCCTGATCCAAAATTTGCGCTCGCCGGTGGGCAGAGTCTCATCGTGGATCTTGGCCAGCATCAGCACGGCCAACTGTTTGAAGGAATCCTTGTGGTCGAGTCCCAGATTGCGGTTCAGATACTGGCGGCAGCGTAGCAGAGCGTCTTCCAAGTCCTCCGCCTCGGCGCTGACTTGAATGACGCCGCCGGTGCGGTCCAGGTCGGAGGTATCCTCTCCAGGGGCAGGCCAAACCCCTAGAGGTTTCGTTCGTGTTTCAAATCGAGTGTGCTCAACCTGAAAGAGAAACTCTTCCTGACCATTGGTCCACATACCAAGGGAGGCAGCTGGTATCAGTTCTAGTAGCTCTTTAAGCGTGCGCAGGTCTGCCTCTGCTTCTTCAAAAGACCGCAGCTTATTCCGGCTACTCTGGTGCTTACAAACAATGATGCGCTGTAGGTTCTCGTTGAAGTGCTCGGTATTCGGCCGAAAAATAGCAATGTCGACGCGCTTACGCATATGCCCCTCTATTCGAGGGTGATAATTCACCTCCAGGTCGTTCCGGTCAAACCCATAACTCTCAATGAGTTGACGCAGAACTTTCTGGATTAGCAGCTTCTTGTCCGATGCACTTTCCTTGTTCCCGGTCAGGATGTCGATGAAAAAGTTAACCGGGCCACTCTCTTCGGCAGCATCGTGCAGGGCTTCAACGATGTCGTTTTCTTGATCACTCATCTACCAACCACCCTCTTTTTGGGCTGCCTTTTAACCTGGCTTGCCGATCTCTTCTTGGTAGGTGACCGCCCGTCATGTTCTTTAAGAAACTCGCGGTACCTCTCAGCAATGACGGGAAGATCGTTGTCCTCAATCTTTTCCTGCCGCGTGAGAGTACGTTCTACCCAGCCACTCTTGCGATGAAATCTCTCCGTATGCTGTCTAGGCTCGACGATCTCCTCTCCGTCTGGCGTGCGCTTGTAGAGCTTGTTGCCACGGCGGTCGAAGCCTACCTTGTCCGCCACGGCCATAAAAACTGGGTACTCCTCGACACCGCCCAGAGCTTCTGCGCGTTTTTCCTGTTCGCTCTTACGGCGTAGGAACAGCAGGCTGGTGAGGATGTTGACGTTGGCCTCGGCGATGAAGGCTTCCACCGGGAGATCGACGGATGCGAGCACCTGGGTTTCGCGCATGATCCACCAACGGATGTATTCCGCAGCCGGATTGCCCAAAACGCCATCGGGCAGGACGATGCCCATACGCCCCGTTCCCGGTTTCAGCCACTTGATGCAGCGTTCGATAAACAAGATCTCGGGAGCGACGCTGTTCTTCCTACCGAACGGCCCTCGAAATCCACCTTCACCATCAGGCTCCCAGTTACCCGCCAGATCGAAATTCTTGAGGATATTCTCATCTGTGATGGGAATATCCGATCCGAAAGGCGGATTGGTCATTACGATATCGAAAGAACCTAGCGTAAGTTGCTCGCGGATTCGTTCATCAAGTTTTTTCCTTTGCTCCTTTTCTTCCTGTTCGATTTTTTCTACTAAATGACCTTTCGGATATTCAAGCGAGTTAATGTGATATATGTGTCCTTTACCATCCCCCGCCATCACCATATTCATTTGGGCAGCTCGAATAAGAAAGGGATCGAAATCGGCACCAAATACGTACTTTGATGCGTAATGCTTCAACTCCTCATCAACCGTCAGAAACTCCAGAGTATCCGCGATCTCTTGATTTATCCCGTGCTTGTGCTCAATTTTCTTTTTGGCATATTTGAGGCACGAAACAAGAAATCCTCCTGTTCCACAAGCCGGGTCAAACACTATTTCCCCGTCTTTTGGATCAAGCATCTCGACAACGAGGTCAACCACTCCTCGGGGAGTAAAGTATTGGCCGCGGTCACCACGAAGATTGACGCCAACCAACTCTTGATAGGCTGCCCCTTTCGCGTCAATAGAACTACGTCCAAAATCATATTTAGCCAGCTCCGAGACAATGAAGGCGAGCGCACGATCAGAGAGAGCTATCTCCTCGTTACCCCGGAAAATATTCCTATACTGCTTCTTTACCTCGGCAAAAAGCTCCTCAATACGCTCACGGATTGCTTTACGACCATCGACGTCGAATTGCTCCTTAGGACCAGCCCAGAAACGGCGCCGCCACGCCTGGCGCTGTTTGACTCTCAAGGCCTCGTCGTGCATCTTGCAGAATATCAGGTAAAGAAACTGCCAGAAGGCAGCATCCTTAGGCATCCCTTCGTTGCCATGGATGTAGTTATGGCAGCGACGGAAGGTAATCTTCAGCATCTCGTTGTCAGCCACACGAGTGTGTGCATCAGAGACGACATCTTTCGTACCCACAGACTCTTCGGCCACTGGCCAGTCACCTATTGGGTTGCACTTGGTTTCGAAGCGCTTTTTTTCCTTCTCGAGAAAAAAGAACTCGAGCCCGTTTGTCCATAACCCGTACTTAATGGCATCGACCTCTTGCATGATGCTCTCAAGTTCGTCAAGGTCCTTCGCAGCCTGGTCAAAGTCCCGTATGCGCACGGCGTTCTTACCGACATTGGGCTCAGGCCGGCAGATCGCAGCGCGACTTATGTTTTCAATCGTGTGCTCTTCGTCATGACGGAAGATGGCGACGTCTACTTTCTTGCGCCCACCGATTGAGAAATCCAATTCCATGTCTTCCGGTGAAAAGCCGTACTCATGGATCAGGGCACGAATGACCCGCTGGCGTACCAGTTCTTTCTTGGTTTCCCTAATCGGTTCTTCAGAGACATAGTCGAGCGTATATCCTGCAGCGATTGTATTCTCCGCCTGTTTCTTCTTCTTTCCCATATCAAACTCCGCTACAGTTAGTTGAATTCATTGTCCATGCCCCCCACCGAGATCGTGGGTTGTGTTCTTCTGCTTCACGATCCACTCGTCAATATCCTTCCGGGAGAACCGCCACTGTCCGCGGACCTTGAATGCCGGGAGTTCGCCAGACTGCGCCATGGAATAGATGGTCTTTTCACCGACCTTTAGCAACGCAGCAACGTCCTTAATTTTCAGCATTTCTTCATTTTGCATGCCTATCTCCCGGAAGCTGTTGACCCCGCATCTCATGCACATTATAGGGTTATTCTGTCCGCCACTCGGGTTTCTTTTCCAGACTTTACCAAACTATACCAGATAAATTAACTGTTGCATAACACTAAACACTGATATATATTTGCCAGTATGAAAGCATTTGGAGAGACGATTCGAGATTTGCGGACCGCCCAAGACCTGGGCCTTCGCGAAACTGCAGGTTTGGTAGGAATATCACCAGCCTACCTTAGCCGCATCGAACGCGGCAAAGAACGCCCGCCAAGTCCCGAGATTGTCAAGGCGTTGGCAAAAACCCTCGCCGCCGATCCCGATGTCCTTTTCAGGCTTTCCTCTTCCACTGATCCGGAGATCGTTGACTACCTCCACGAGAACCAAGAAGCCATGAATTTGATTCGATACATCAAAGATGCCGGACTTGCACCTCAGAGCATTGAACAGTTACTGGGGACAGCAAAGGAAATTTCGGACAACGATCCGAAAAAGAAACGTATCCAACATCGTTAATTCAGCATGGAGCAGTCATAAAGACATGGGGGTCGGGGAAGATTTCAGATCATTTTGTACCAACCTGGCTGTGCCCAATAGGCAGTCAATATCGGATCGCTATGAACTAATTACTCGCAGGTTTAACCTGGAGTTTTGGAACACTGATTCCCGAACCAGTCACAGCATCTACGCTGGCTCCTTTGGTAGAGGTACTGCCACAGGAAAAACCAGTGACCTTGACATGATCTTTTGGTTGCCTGTCTCCTATTACAACACGTACAACGCCTATTCCGGTAATGGGCAGTCAGCATTACTCCAACTTGTACGAAATGCGCTTCGTAAGACCTACCCTACGACGCAAGTTGGCGCTGATGGACAGGTAGTGGTCGTATCATTTCAGGACGGCATTACATTTGAAGTACTGCCCGCGTTTGTTAATAATAACGACAGCTTTACATATCCTGACTCAAATGCCGGGGGTTCGTGGAAAGCAACCAATCCCCGCCCAGAGATCGCCGAGATCAACCGATTGGACAAGGAGTGTAACGGTAATCTAAAGAATCTATGTAAAATGGCCAGAGCATGGAAGAGGAAATGGGATGTCCCGATTGGCGGTTTGCTGATCGACACGTTAGCTTACTATTTTATTCGCGAATATGAATATCGTGACAAATCATACTTATACTATGATTTTATGAGCCGGGACTTTCTTGAGTATCTGCGGACACAATCTACGGAGAAGCTGTACTGGCTATCTCCAGGCGCGAATCAATACGTATGGCGGAAGGGAGCATTTGAATACAAGGCTCTAAGATGTAAAAACATCGCTGTTGAGGCATGTGGCTACCAAAGTGACAAATACGGTTGGACTGCACGTCAGAAATGGAGAGAGATTTATGGAACAGAATTCCCATCCTGACGTTGAAAAATCTGCCATTGAATCACAGATTCGAGAGTGTTTTGGGCGCGTGGTTTACACGACCAAGACTCACGAAAAAGATGCTGATCTTTGTATGCAGTGGCTTGGGCGAGTAAAGCTCGCACAAATTGTCTTATCCGCATTGACGACAGGTGGCTTGGTGACGGTACTGATTGGAGAGCCACAAACTAGCCAAATCGCAGCTATAGTGTCCGCCGTAATTTCCACTGCATTGCTTATTCTCAACGCATACATTAAAGACGTAGATCCCGGTCAGCAAGCTGAACAGCACAAAAAGACTGCCACTGAGCTATGGAATATTCGTGAGTCTTACCTCTCGCTACTTGCTGATCTTCGAGCAGCGGACGTCGACATGCACCTTGTCAGGAAGAAACGAGACGACCTGCAGACTGAACTGGCAGATATTTACTCATCCGCGCCGCGGACGACCCCCAAGGCGTACAAATATGCCGGACAGGGTTTGAAATTGCGGGAAGAAATGACATTTTCAGATGATGAAATAGATAAGCTCTTACCTGTAACATTGCGAAAAGAAGCCAATTGAGCGCTATCATTACATAGTGATGGTTTACAAAAACAGAACAGTTGCCTACTTATCTCGACTTAGCCGATTCGGTAAAGCCGCCATCCGTATTGGTCAAGATTACACTCAGCACGATCAGCCTATTGGCCAGTAGCGCCAAGACCTCTGGTGCAAATGAAGCGTCGGCCAATGCTACACTTGGCGGCATGCTCAACTATCGTACCGGAAAACTGGATGATGGCACTGACCCGACTGGGTGGTACGAAAAGGATTAGCGCTTCAGCCCCTTCGTAGCGGCCATTTTCCCAATGCTACCGCCTTGGCTACCGGCATCTTGAGCCGGAGCCCGAAGCGGGTTGGTGGCTCCATCTATCGATCGTCCGACTTTCACCCCCGCCCACGCCATCATCCGGTAATCCCCCCGGAATTTAGTGGTGCTCAAAAGTAGAATATTTCCAATATAGTTTAGACAGGAGAATTCACATGAAAAAGAGCAGATATTCCGAATCCCAGATCATTTCCATCCTGAAAGAAGCCGAGGCCGGTGTGCCAGTGGCCGAGCTGTGCCGTAAACATGGTATGAGTGATGCCAGTTTCTACAACTGGCGGGCCAAATACGGCGGCATGGATGTCTCGATGATGAAACGGATGAAAGAACTGGAAGATGAGAATCGGCGCCTGAAGAAGATGTATGCCGAGGAGCGCCTGAAAGCGGAACTGGTCCAGGAGGCGCTTGAAAAAAAGTGGTGAGGCCATCTCGACGCAAAGAGATGGCCCAACAAGCAGTGACGGAGAAACGGGCCTGTATCCGGGTGGCTTGTGAAGCGTTCCGGATCAGCGAGACCTGTTACCGGTATCAGCCAAAAACATCCAGTGACAACGCGTTGATCGCGGACTGGTTGCTCAGACTGACGACAACGCACCGGACCTGGGGCTTTGGGCTGTGTTTTTTGTACCTCAGGAACGTGAAGGGTTTGCCCTACAACCACAAGCGGGTGTACCGGATTTACCGGGAACTGGAACTGAATCTACGTATTAAACCGAAACGGCGGCTGAAGCGGGACAAGCCGGAGGAATTGGCGTTACCGCGCCAGGTGAACGAGATGTGGTCGATGGACTTCATGCACGATGCCCTGAAGGATGGCCGCAGTTTCCGTACCTTCAACGTCATTGATGATTACAACCGGGAAGGTCTTGGGATTGAAGTCGATTTATCCCTGCCGGCCTTGCGGGTAATACGGGCTCTGGACCGGATCATTGAGTGGCGGGGAAAACCCAAAGCCCTCCGTTGTGATAACGGACCGGAATACCTGAGCGGCCAACTGGTCGAATGGGCGGCGAGGCAACAGATCCAGTTACACTACATTCAACCCGGCAAGCCGCAACAGAATGCCTACGTGGAACGCTTTAACCGGACGGTACGACATGAATGGCTTGATTTGCATCTGTTCGATTCCATCCGTCATGCCCAGGACACCGCGACCCGCTGGTTATGGAGTTACAATAATGAACGCCCCAATATGACATTGGGAGGATTGACCCCGCGTCAGGCCATACAGGAAGCAGCATGATTTCTACTGGAAAGCACCGTTAAAAATGGGGGGATTACCATCCCACTCCACAGCAACGGCAATCCCAGATAGAGGCTGGTTGTGATCATATTCAACAGCATGCGCTTGGTGTCGTGCTCGGCGGGGTTGGCGAAGATCTGCAGGAAGATGTTGACGTCCGGATACATGGACATGATGAGGTTCTGATCCACCCACAGCGCCAGGTACCAGAGCACACTCCAGAACTTGACGGTGAAGATGGCCATGGCGCCGATGACCATCATGGAGATGGAGTAACGCGACAGCACCACCACCATGGGAAGCAAGGCGTAGATACCGAGCAAGAGCACCGCCTGCACCATGGGCAGCGCCTGCAGGATAGCGGTCATGGTCACCGAGAACAGCGCCGACGCAGTGAATACACCACCCGCAGCCAGACCACCCTTTACGAAGTTTTCTGCGGTACTCAGCAGGCCAGCGCTACCAGAGTTGTAGGCCACGAGGTCGTTGTTCGACCACCTCGGCGGAGAGTTGGTGAGCACGGTGCGGGCGACGGCGTCGTTCTGTTTCCCGGTTGCCAGCGCCGGCGCCACGGCGACGACGAGTGCGGGCTTTCAGATCAGATTGGCCTGACCACAGGGGTCCACAGGCGCCGCTGACCGCGGCCCCGCCCTTGGCTGCGCGAGTAAGAGGCTCGCTACGCCGTGGCGGGCAAGGCCTGTGGACTCTATGGACAGCCCGAATTCTGATCGTTCGGGCAAGAGAACGGGGACGAAGAGTGCCGAACAACTGGGGTGGTTACAGTGTAACCACCCGTCCATTCGGTCCGCCATGCAAGCCCCTGTGAATTGGTCATTCCAGCCAGTGTCAGCAAATCAAATGGGTGATGCGGAATCTATCAATCGCCATTACTTCATTTCGTTTTGCTACTTGTCCTGCGATGCTCCAGCCAAACCCCAGGGCGATTCATTCAACCATGTCTCAACCTGGCTGGCGGGCATTGGACGTCCCATATAATAGCCCTGGCCTGCATCACAGCCGAGTGCTTTGAGCTTCGCCCACACGGCTTCGTCTTCCACGCCTTCGGCTACCACAGTAAGGGACATATCGTGCGCCAGGGTAATGGTGGATCGTACAATACTTGCCGAATCGGCGTCTTCCAGCATGTCGGCGACAAACGATTTGTCAATTTTGATAGTTGCTACCGGCAACTTCTTTAGATAACTCAGTGACGAGTAGCCGGTACCGAAGTCGTCAATGTAGAGTGGTATCCCAAGATCTCTTAAGCGTGACAGGACATCCAGCGCACCTACAGGGTCCGCCATGACTGAGCTTTCGGTGATCTCCAGTTCAAGCATCCCTTTCTCCATGCGATTAGCCGCGCACAGCTCATGAATCTTATCCAGCAGGTGTGGATCCTGGAGGTTGAATGCGGAGAGATTGACGGCAATCGGTAGATGGATGCCTGCCTGCCGCAGCGCGGTTGACTGGCCTAGCGCTGACGCCAAGACCCAGTCTGTGAGAGCCCGGATCATCCCGGTGCGCTCTGCCAGCGCAATGAACTCATCAGGAGGAATCATGCCATGCGTTGGATGTGACCAACGCGCCAAGGCTTCGAAGCCGTTGACGTGACCGGACCGCATGGAGATCTTCGGTTGGTAATACAGCTCCAGCGTATTGTCTTCCAGCACCCGATTCAGGTCGGAGGCCAGTTCCAGATGACGTTTCTTGTCAACATCCTGATCGGGCGAGTAAAAGGCGTATCCATTTCCGGACTGCTTGGCCAGCTGCATCGCCAAATCCGCGCGGCGCATCAGCTGTTCGCCTTCCGTTCCGTGGTCAGGGAATAGAACAATGCCTACATTCGCTCTAATAATCAGAGAGAAATCATTTATGGTAAATGGCTGATTCAAAATCTCCAGAATACGGAGCGCTGTCTGCTCAGCTTGAACGGCATCCACTTCCGGTAACAGCAATGCGAATTCATCGCCGCGCATTCGGGCTACGAAGTCGTTTTCCTCCATTTCTTGCTCTATACGTTTCACTGATACCTGCATCACTCTATTGCCGGCCTCAAAACCCAGGGTATCATTGATGTCACGCAATCGCTCCAGATCAAACAACAACAGGGCAATACTGTGATTCTGCGAACGCGCGCCAGTGATGACGTCACCCAGATGCTCATCGAACGAAGCGTGATTTGGCAGGCCGGTCAATGCATCGTAGTACGCCATACGCTGTATCGTCGCCTGCGCCGCATCGTGCTTGATGCGGGTGCGCAGGGTGGAGATGCCATAGGCCAAATCCTCCGCCATTTCAGACAAGAGTTCGATTTCGGCGACCTCAAATGCCTCGCGGTCTTCCGTATAAATGGTGAGCGCACCCAGCACCGTCTGCTCCACACATAACGGTAGCGAGATGCCCGAATGAATCCCCTGCTCACGGGCCGCCGTATGCCATGCCTGGTATCGTGGATCACTCTGGAGCCCGTGCACCACACAGGGACTGCCGGTTCGGATCGCCGTGCCGGTGGGGCCATTGCCCCGTTCTGTTTCGTCCCAGGTGATATGGAGTGTGTCGAGGAAAGCCTTATCGGTCCCGGCCAGCGCTACCGGCCGCACCGTCTTTTCCGCATCATGTTCCGCGAAGCCGACCCAGGCCATGCGATATCCACCCAGCTCCACCGCTACACTGCACATCTTCTGCAGTAAGGATGATTCATCAGCAGCCCTCACGAGCGTGCGGTTACCCGCACTCAAGGTGCGTAATGCACGATTGATTCGGCGTAACTCCTTGTCGTGCATTTCGGCTTCATCTCGTCGCCGTTGCAGCGACGCGGCCATTCGGTCAAAGGTCTGAGCCAATCGCCCGAACTCGTCATGCGTCTGCGGCAATTCTGTACGGACGTTGAGATCACCCTTGCCGAGTCGCTCACTGGCATGCGCCAGAACCCCAAGTGGCCGCAGCACAAAGACATTACTACCCTTCCATGCCACGGCGATGACTATTACTACGATTATAAGCAGTGCAATCAAATCTCGCTTGAAGCGAGAGTCAAGATCTGCATAGGCGATATCACGAGGAATACCAACACTGACATATACACTGTTCGAGTCACCTTGATGAAGGGGCGTAAAGGCATAAAGCCGATGGACGCCAGCTGCATCCATTGATTCAGCAGTTCCTTCGGCGTCGTGCTCGATGATCATCCGGACGAAGGGCGCGTCCTTGATGGATTTGCCGAACCACTTATCCGGATCGGGCTGATGCGTCAGCACCGTGCCACTTCTATCCAGAATGGTGATCGTCGTTCCTTCAGGCAGCGGAATATTGCTCAGCTTCCGGCTCAGCCAGGCGAGATCCAGGGCCGCAAAGATTACGCCCTCGATCCGGCCTTGATCACCACGTAGCGGGTAACCAAGATTAATAGCGCTCTTACCGGTGACACGCCCCACTTGATAGCTGCCGATGGCGAGATCGCCCGTCTCAATAGCGCGGCGAAAATAATCCCGATCATGTATCTGGACCGGTGTCGGCATGGGTAAACCACTGCACCGCATCAACCCGTCAAGGCCGCTGACACCAAGATTGGCATAATAGGGGTACTGCTCGAGCAACTTGGCCAGTACATCATTGCACGCAGCTCCCCCTTCCGCTGCCTGAATACTCGGCAACCGGGCCAACCCGGGTAACAATTGCCGTGCACCTGCTATGAGGTCCTGCTGTTCCTGCAAGACCAGACGGGCTAACCTCAGCGCCTCTGCCTGCGTATGCAAGGCCTCCGCTTTGCGTGCTTCGATAGCGTTGTGCAGTAACAACGCAAACACCGGCACGATGATCAACATGAGTAAAAGCACGAGCCGTGCGCGAAGGCTGGAAAGCCGGTGTTGGTGCATAAAAAATCCCTCTTCTATCCAGGGCTCGCCACTACACGCCAAAGTAAACGGCAATGAGAAAGGCGACCTGCCGTATGGCTCCTTCTACAACTTTCTTGGAGGCAATGAATGTTGTGCCGCACCCCCGATGTTGCGAAGCGGATACAGCCAACAAACTGAATATCGTTTTCCTTTGTCATCGGCAAAGTGACATAAAATCTTTAATTATTCTAATGAATTAACGCAAAATCATCCACGAATGACGGCGCCACGGTTTTCCCCTGACTTCACGGACACGACAATCCAAAGGAAGCAAGATGCAAATGGGTGCGCGGATGAAGCGCAGTTTTAGGGCAAACTCCAATAAATGTATCGTACGTGATAATTTCTCGACATAGGACGCTTGCGCGCCTACATTTTTCACGTACGGTATCTTTTCCTTGCCTTCGGCGGATTGAGCTGTTATTTTTTACCGTACGGTACTTTTTAGAGGCGCGGCCATGACAGAGGAAGACAGCATTTACGGCGCGATCCAGAGCGCCGAGGAACTCGGCCGCCTGGCGCGCGCCCATCGCAAGCACCGGCACCTGACGCTGGAAACGGTCTCCGGGCTCGGTAACCTGAGCACGCGATTCCTCTCAGAGTTTGAACGGGGCAAGGAGACGGCCGAGATCGGCAAGGTCCTCAAGGCGCTGCGCACCCTGGGGCTGGAAGTCATCATCCAACCGCGCGGGCGGGCGACGCCGGCTCACCGTACTGGCAAGACCCGTGAGGAAACCCCATGAACGACCCCGACATCCTCAACGTCTGGCACGAGCAGCGTTTGGTCGGTCAGCTCTGGCGCAATACGACCGGGGCCATCGGGTTTCGCTACGATCCCGCGTGGATCACCGGCGACGGCTTCGCCGTCTCCCGTTCCCTGCCGCTGGCGGTCCGGGAATTCGCCCCGGAGGAAGGCACCGCCCAGCGCTGGTTCGCCAATCTGTTGCCTGAGGGGGCGGTGCGCGAACACATCGTCCGCGACCTCAAACTGCCGAATACGGATTTCGACCTGCTGCGCGCCATCGGCGGCGAGTGCGCCGGCGCGCTGTCGATTCTGTCCGTAGACCGGCAACCATCGGGCCAGCAGCAGTACCGTCCATTGACGGAGAAGGACGTGGCCGACCTGGCGGCTCGCCGGGGACAGATCTACGCTGTCTGGCCGGCGGACGAGCGCCCGCGATTGTCGCTCGCCGGCGCCCAGGACAAGTGCCCGCTACTGGTGCGCGACGATCAGTATTTTCTGCCGCAGGGCGAAGCGCCTTCCAGTCACATCCTGAAGTTCGAGCTGGCCGACTACCGTCATCTGCCCGCCTACGAGACCTTCACCACACAACTGGCAGCGGCCATCGACTTGCCGGTGGTAGATATCACTTTGCGGTCCATCGGAAAAACCCGGTACGCACAGATTATGCGCTATGATCGGCTTTGGGATGAACGTGGCGAGGTGCGGCGGCTGCACCAGGAGGATTTCTGCCAGGCCCTGGGTTACGGGCACGAAAAGAAATATCAGGAACATGGCGGACCATCCTTCGCGCAGTGTTACCGCCTGGTGCAGGAAGCCTCCAGCGAGCCGGCCATCGATGTGCAACACCTGCTGCGCTGGCAGATCTTCAATGTACTGGCGGGCAACTCCGATGGCCATGCCAAGAACCTCTCCCTGTTGCATTTGCCTGATGACGCAACCCGCCTGGCGCCGTTCTATGACCTGGTGTGCACACGCGCCATCGAGCGCATCGATTACCATCTCGCCTTCGATGTCGGCGGCGAACGCAATCCCAGTGTGATCACGCCCGCGCACTGGGAAACGCTCGCTAAGCAATGTGATGTGCGGCCGCAATTCCTCGGTAACCTGGTACGTGAGACCGCAGACGCGCTGCAGGAGAGAATCGGCCCGGAGCGAGAAGAATTCGAGGCACGTTACGGCGTCTATCCAGCGTTACAACGCATCGAGAAGGTTGTCACCACACAGTGCCGGCGTATCGCGAAGCGGTAGCGGAGTCAGCGTTAAGGGACGTGACAAACGCTCTTAATACATGGCCGGAACACCAAGCGAAACGATGCCCTGCCTCTGACAAGTACGCCCCGCACGAGGCAGGGCGTGAAAGTGACTACGCGTCGGTGGGCCGGAATACCTCATCCAGATCGATGCGGGCCGGCTCGATCCATGGTTCGACGACATACGCTTTCGAGCGGCTGCCGTCGGATTGCGTGATGTCACACAGGTCTTCCGGCGCCTGCCCCTCGATATCGTAATCGACGACGGCGACAGCAGGCGCGGCCCCCGGCTGGTCGGTAATCACCGCTTGCACGATGCCGCCTTCCATAACGACGGCAAGCCGCGAGCAGCGCGGACTCGACTCGGGACGACCCGTCTCCGGGCTTGCTCCAGATGCCTGAAGCGCCACCTGGTAGGCCTGATCCAGATCGTCCCAGTCGATGCTGCCGCCCCGATCTTCACCGCGGCGGTAGGCCTCGATCAACAGGCGGACAGCTTGAAAAGCCGCATCCCGGCGGCGGAACACCGGCATCACCCTTTTCCTAGAAGTCATCGTAAAGCAACGGTACTTCCGCCGAGTCTTGCCAGATATCGCCCTGGTCGAACAACTCACCGGCCCTGGCGACGGCGGCTTCCCGGCTTTCAGCCTCGATGCCGACCATGACCCTGTGTTCATAGGGCAAGCTGTATTGAATGATGTATCTCGTGATGGTTCTCCGTATGTTTTATCCGTTGGAGAGACCATCCCCCACCAGGGAGAAGATCTCCCCGATGGGGTTGGTTGTGAACTCGAGTCATAGACCCGATTGAATTGACATAACGCTGTTGAAACGCCTTTCAGTCCTCGTCAGGCAAGAGGATGGTGATCACGGGTTCACCCTGATCACCCGGACCGACGATCAGTTTCAATGTCGTCAGTTCCGCCTCCATCGACCGCCCGTCACGGGGCACCCGGTAGAGTTGGAACGGCAACCGATCGCCGGAATGCGAAGCCGACCGTATGGCGCAGGATGCCATGAAGAGCACATCCCACAAGCGGCCGGACTCGTCCTGATGGACCTGCTTGTCACTGTCGTCCTCCGTCCAGGCCACACAATCGGCCCAGGCATCGGCGGTAATGGCTACCGGCCATTTGAAACCGGCCTCCTGTGCCATGTTGCCTGCATCGATCAGGTCACCGTCGTCGATGGCCTGGTTCCGGGAATAGGTCGAGATGACCTCGCCGAAACCGGCCGGGTTTGTGAAAAGTAACGATTGTCAGAGCAGGCCGCGTTCGGCGAAGGACGCACTCTCGCCTCCCGAGACCACGAAGTGATCGAGCACCCGCACATCGACCAGTGCCAGCGCCTCTTTCAACCGGCGGGTGATCATCTCGTCCGCACGGCTGGGCTCCGCGACACCGGAGGGGTGCTTGTGGGAAAAGACCACAGCGGCCGCATTCGCCTTAAAACCTTTTTGTTGTAGCGCTTGCGAGCTAGAGAGCTTAGCTTTAACCCGTTCAGACGGATGACCTTGTCCAGCGTTTCCGGCGAAAAACCCGGTCGCCGCCGCCTCGGCCTGGAGATCCTGGAGCGAAAGATTCATGCCCCCTCCTCCCAGGTACGTTCGAGAACGGCCGGTGGCACCACCAATCGCCAGGAGGGAACAAGCTTGCCGGACTCCCTGCGGCCGCGGTCCAGGTAACAGGGCTGCCTGGGTACGTGCTTTCGCAACAGATCCAGTCGCGCCTCATCCACCATCAATGCTTCACGGTGTTGCTCAAGGAAAAAACCCACCTTCGCCACTGCCGTCGCACTGTGCAACATCAGGACGTAGTCGGTAACCTGGTCCAGGTTGAAGTACTCGACCGATTCCAGGGATCGCCACACCTCCTTCCATCCGCCACCCAGGTCGGGACGCACGAGCACGTCCACCAGCGTGCGTTCGAGATGGGTAACCCGCACCTGTCCCCCGGCGTGTTTGTGGGTCTCAACCCCGAACAGTTCGGCCTGACCGGCCTGCAATGCCTTCGGAAACGGCACGGCAGTGAATTCCTGCCCCTGGAACTCGAAGGGACGCCGGGAGTACCGGGACAGATAGGGAAACCGGCGATGCACCGAATAGGCCTTGCCGTGAAACTGCAAGGCGCTGTGATAGGCCAGCACGGCATCGTCAGTCATGTGCGCCCCGAGCAGGTATGGGTCCACTTGATAGATCTCCGGGCTTATCCCCTCCGGCACGACGGCATACAGGCCGCGACGGACCCGGAGCAGGTGACCCGCGTTGACGTGGTAGGCCAGCAACGCCTCCCGGGTCTTTGTACTACGGGAGCCACCGGCCTCCAGGAAGGCCGCAAACGCCTCATGCCGGAACACCGGATTCCTACGGAAGAAGTCCTGTACCTTCATTGGGTGCGAACCAGTAGTTGACAATACTTGCGTGGACACCTAATAAATTTAGGGGTAGTCGCGATATTTGTCAACAGGTCAGTTGCTTGACGTTTCCTGCTTCTACCCCTAACAAAGTTCAGGGTTCCAGCACGATTTGTCACTCTGACACAGGAACTTTTTGTCGGAAACGAGGAAACGGAGTGTACGTGGAGCGCAAGAAAATGAATTATTTGTAACGTAATTATTTCAAGTCCGTATTCGCTCCTGCGCACCCCAATTACCCGAATGGATACGCGTAATCAGTGACGACTGCCCCCTGATCTAATCAAGCATCCTGATTTTGCCCGGGTCATCGACCTGTAGAAACTGCTGTTCAATTTCCCCGCAGGCCCGCGGTTTACTGAAAAAATAACCCTGGTATTGCCGGCAGCCATTCATTCGCAGGAAGGTGAGTTCCTCCCGGCATTGCACTCCTTCCGCGATGGTGTCAATCGACAGGGTATTGGCCAGGGCAATAATCGCCCGCACGATACCCTGGTTCTTGGTGTTGTTGTGCACCTGTTTAACAAAATCCATATCAATTTTAACGGTATCAATCGGGAAATCACGCAAATACGCCAGGCTGGAATAACCGGTGCCGAAATCATCGATGGAAAGACCGACGCCCATCTGCTTCAAGGCGTTGAGCGTCTTCAGGGTGTACTGCATATCGAGGGTGGCAACGTATTCGGTGATTTCGAGTTCCAGCAGATGCGCCGGAACCTCCGCTTCCGATAACATCCGTGCCAGGTCGTTAATAAAATCGCTGCGCGAAAACAGGGTCGCGGATACATTGATCGCCACCGGCATGGGCCTGTATTGGTGTTGCTGCCATGTCGCGATCTGTACTATGGCCCTTCGCATGACCCAGCGGTCAATATCGGCAATCTGTCCGCTGTCCTCGGCGGCTGAAATAAATTCCCCGGGGGTGATCAAACCCTTGTCCGGATGGTTCCAGCGTACCAGTGCCTCGAAGCCAAAAACGACTGCATTGTCATCGGCATCGAGACGGATTTTCGGCTGATAATAAAGACACAATTCATTCCCGGTGATGGCCTTTTCCAGTTCCGTTTTCAGGGTAATGCGTCCCTGGGCCTTGATCTGCATCTCCGGCGCATAAAACGCAAACTGGCCCCGTCCCCGTGCCTTGGACTGGTACATGGCGGCATCGGCGGCGCTGATCAACTGGTCAAGACTCTCACCATCTCCGGGCACCGTTGCAATTCCAACACTGCAACCGATATGTACCGATTGATCATGAAGCACATAAGGCAGCCGAATCTCGCCAATCAGGCGCTCGGCCAGTAACGCGGCATCATTTTCGTTGCCTTGCATCAGGACAATAAACTCGTCACCGCCAAAGCGGCTCAGTGTATCCGTTTCCCGCATGTGACTAACCAGCCGCCGACTGACCTGCTGCAACAGTTCATCGCCGTATTGATGCCCGAGGGCATCGTTAACGTGTTTAAAATCATCCAGATCGATAAACAATAAAGACCACGGCTTTTGCTCACGGTGGACGGTGGCTATGACCACATTAAAACGATCCTGCAGTAAAACCCGGTTCGGCAGGCCGGTCAGCACATCATAATTTGCCATCTGGCGTAATTCCTCTTCGGCATTGACGCGCTCGGAAACATCTTCCATTACTGAAATCAGGTGGTCTATCGAGCCGTCTGCCGCATGCACCGCGGTAATGGTGCCGCGCTGGGGATACAGTTCGCCATTCTTGCGTTTGTTCCAGAATTCACCGGTCCAGTAGCCTTCGCTGAGCAGGCTGCCCCATAACTTTTCGTAAAAGGCACGATCCTGTTTCCCGGATTGCAGGATGCGCGGGTTTTGGCCTATGACTTCATCGCGGGTGTAGCCGGTGATGCGGGTGAATGCCGGGTTGACATTGAGAATCGTGCCGTTGGCGTCGGCGATGATGATGGACTCATGGCTGTGCTCAAATACCTCGTTCGTCAGCGCCAGTTGTCGCTGATTCTCCAGCACTTCAAGCGCAAAACCCACATCGCCGGTCATCTCGTTAAAAAGGCGCAGCATTTCCGGATCAAAAGCGCCGGGCCGATGACTGAACACGCTGAGTACGGCCAATACCGACATTTTATCCTTTTTAAAGACGGGAAAGGCCGCCATGCTGCCGTGGGAAAGCGGTTTCAACGGACAATCCATGCACTCCTGGCATTGATAACAATGTTCAAAAAAGACCGCATGGCGCTTTCCCATCACCTGTCTCACCAGTTCACAGCGATGATCGATATTCAGATCATTAACGACTGCGCCTGTACCCTGTTTCAGGCAGACTGTTTTCAGTTCACCGGGACCATCCGTATCAGAATGACCTTCATGACTGCCGACAATGGTGACGCAGGCCTGCCGGAATTCACTTTGATCGATAATGATTTGACAGATTTGCTCAAACAGTTTTACCGGGGCCAGGTTGCCCTTTACCAGGGTCTGGATCACGTTACTTTGCATTTCATACATTTCGCGCATTTTTTGTGCATGCATAAAAGCCTGCCGGCGTTCGTGTATGAGCACGCCCAGTAACCAGACAATCGAACAATTGATAAACAGGAACACCGACATGCCCATCATGCTGCGCCGGGAAGCACCGGCACCGCCGGCTGTCAGTGAGTCTGTCCATAAACTGACCAGGCTGACAGACAACATAATAAACAGACTGTTCGTGAGTGGCAGTCTCACGGCCGTCAGCACCATCATGGGAATGAGCAGATAACTGTAGGTCGCCAGGGCACGGCCGGCGGGATTTTGCACCCGGAACAGGATAAACGCCAGCACACAACCGGCAATCAACATGAAAACAAATTCACGGTTCAATGCCGGCATACGCAGGCCGACCTGCATCCGCCGTTCACGCCAGTCACGCATCATTAAAACCAGCAACGGGGCAATCAGCACCAATGAGCTAAAGCGGCGCAGAAACCACCATAACCAATAGGCCATCATTTCACCGGAAGCGGAAAATCCAGCCGTAGCCAGGCTATAAATTACGGGTACCAGGGCTGATAAAACGGCCGGAATCAGGACACCGAAGAGAGAAAAACCGATAACGCCGCCCTGGGTATCGGGAACACGGGCAGCCGGGGCAAAACGCCGGATCAGGAACTCACCCAGCCAGGCTTGCATCACCAGTGACAGGCTGATCCACATGGCTTCCCATACCGGGACGGCACCGAGCCAGACCTTGACGCACCAATCCACTAACAGTGCCGAGATCAGCAACAACAAACGTTGTGCTTTTGCGTCCGGTGACAATACCAGCAGAGCCGCCAGCAGAATGCCGCCGTTCACCAGCAACAGATCAAAACCGTAGGCTGCATTTATGACCTGGTGCGCCAGCAGTATAGCCAGCACATACAAACCCAGCCAGCCCAACCATTGCTGATGCACGGGAAAAACAGTCTTCACTTGCCGGGTTTCCGTCATTTTATGCAATTCCTGTGGCTGGTCCTCGATGTGCGACATTAACAGTCTTCTTTTTGCCGGCATTACAGATTATGACTATAACGATTCTAACATAGGCTTTAAATACATATTCCCAGGCAACACGACGCTGTACAGCCGGTTAATTCATGTTCCGTAACAGAGGCGTCATAATATTCAGTGTCACGATGGAAACGGCGCATGTGATTCCCGCGGTGCAGCAAGAAAAGGACTGATTCGTGTGGGAGGTACTTCTGAAAACCGGGCCCCGGAAGTAATTTCACTGTGCCCGCATCTGCCAGCCTGGCCACCGTATTTCAGTGCACCTGCTTTTTCATGATCAGTTGCAAGCCCAGACCATTGACTTTCCAGAGCCAGGCTACGGCAATGGCGTGCAGATTCAATAACAGGACCAGAAACCATTCGACGGCGTTATCCATGCGCTTGTAATCCACCACGGGCAAGACATCCAGAAGCAGGGACGCCATCGCCAGCATCAGGGTCAATCCGCTGAGTTGGAGCAATCTTTTTCCCTGTGCCGGCACAAAGCCGGACAATGCAGCACCGAGGATCACTTGTGCAATAAAAGTAAACCCCAGGTAAGCAAGCACGCCAGTGCGTCTTAACAACTGAAAGGTGTCACCGGCATGCCCCAGGCTGAGAGAGTAAACCAGCAACGCCAGGCTGGCGAATATGCCCAGCACGAACAGTGCTCTGCCACCGGCCGCGCCCAGCGAACGCAACCATAAGTGATTTATCCACCAATAGAATGCCAACAGCACGATTGCCGGGATCATACCGCCTTTGAACAGAAAATAAGCCAGGCCATAACGGCCCGTGGCGCTGATGCTGTGACAGGAAAACCAGTACGGATTGCACCAATGCAAATAGCCCTGGGCGCCGGAGATAATCCAGGTGAGGTGAATGGTCAGCATGGGTAACAATGCCGTAAACAAACCGAACAACCAGAGTCCGGCCCATGTTTGCGGTTTATGGCGTTGTCTGACTATCAGTCCCGGCATTTCAGTAGTTGGTGATTACTTAAGGTATATGTTTGCCTGTTTCCGGCGCACTCCTTCTTTATCTAACAAAATCTCATAATAGTGGTGTAGCATATCCGCAGTCTGGATTCAGGAAATGGCTTTTCCGAATCACCGTTCACATTTACGAGTATACAATCCATCCACGAAGATAATTCTGATTTACGGCCGGTCATCGTGGTCTGAATGGAAAAATCACCCTACGCACGCAGTTCACTCACATACAGCTGGAGATAAACAATGACAACAGCAACAAATATTAATGATATCGATCAGATAACCCGCGTCGTGCAGCACTATATTGATGGTGCAAAATCAGGCAAAGGTGATGACATGAAACCTGCATTCCACGTGGACGCGACAATATATGGCTACATTGGACCGGATCTGTTCGGCGGGCCAATCCAGGGACTCTTTGACTGGAATGACGAAAACGGGCCGGCCGGCGACATCCAGGCAAGAATTGTCAATATCAACATTACGGGAACCATCGCCAGTGTTCAATTGGAAGCCGATAACTGGACAGGACACCGCTTCACCGATCTTTTCAACCTGGTGAAATTCGATGGTGAATGGAAAATCATCAGCAAGGTGTTTCATCTTCACGGCTGAACGGATAAATAATGCGCCAGTGCAACAAAAGGGGCCGGAGTGATTAAAAATAATCCACTCCGGCTCCGATTTTTCGGATCCCGATTCAGGGCAAATAATACGGTGACTGTTCCATTAACCGGTTGTTTCACAATTTGTATTCGGCCGGTAAAGCCAGGCCGCCAGCGCCGGTAACAGGATGATGGCGCCGAGCATGTTTACGATAAACATGAAAGTGAGAAGAATGCCCATATCGGCCTGGAATTTCAGGGGCGAGAAAATCCAGGTGCCGACCCCGATGGCCAGCGAGATCCCGGTGAACAGCACCGCGTTGCCGGTCATCTGTAGTGTCAGGGCATAGGCCTGGCGCAGGCTTTTACCCTGGAACATTTGCCACTGCAACTGGTTGAATATGTAAATCCCGTAATCGACTCCGATACCCACACCCAGGGCGACAACGGGCAGCGTCGATACTTTCAGGCCGATTTCCAGCAGACTCATCAGGGCATAGGCGAGGATGGAAACCAGTCCCAGCGGCAACACCACGCACAACATGCCGGTTACAGACCGGAAGTTTAGCAGGCACAACAGGATAATGGCGCTGAAGACATAAGCCAGGACAGTGAACTGGACGTCCGCCACGGCCTCGTTGGTAGCCGCCATCACGCCGACATTGCCGGTTGCGAGTTTGAAAGTCACCCGCTTGTTGCCGTGTCCGGACTCGTAGGTTTTTACCGCGTTGACAATGCGCTCGATGGTCGAAGCCCGGTGATCCTCCGTGAAGACCATAACCGGCATGACACTGCAATCGGCATTCAACAGGCCGCTGCCGGTATCGACATAGGCCACCGACTGCGCCAGTACCTGCTCATTGCGCGATAACACCTGCCATTTCGGATGGCCTTCATTCCAGCCGGCGTTGATGCGTTTGGCAACGGCGGGCAGTGACACCACCGATTGCACACCGGGTATGTTACGTATGTGCCAGTGAAAGTCATCGATGGTTTTCATGACATCGTAGTGGATACAACCTTCCTTTACGGTCTCGGTAATCACCGAGATGACATCAACACCGATGGAAAACCGCTCACTGATGACCCTGCTGTCGATGTTGTAACGCGACTCCTGGTGCAGTTCCGGCACACCCTGGTGCAGATCGCCGATTTTCACTGCGCCGGCTTTCCACGCTCCCGCCAGCAGTAACGCCAGGGCCACCAGAATACAGATCAGCGCTTTGCGTCTGCAGGTCAGGTACGACAGCCATATCCAGAAACGTCGCAGGCGGCCGGCCCGTCTGAACAGGCGATTACGATAACGCTCGTCGACATGAATGAAAGACAGCAATACCGGCAGCAGGATGAGGTTGGTAAGAATGATTACGGCCACACCCAGTGCAGCGGTAATGGCCATCTCCTGGATGATACGTATTTCGATGAATAAAATGGTGATAAAACCAATCGTGTCACTGATCAGGGCAATACCGCCGGGCACCAGTAATTGTTGAAAACTGCCGCGCGCGGCCTCACCGGCGTTTGCGCCCAGGTAAATTCGCGACCGGCAGGCGCTGACCATCTGTAGACCATGGCTGACACCGATGGCAAACACCAGGAACGGCACCAGAATGGACATGGGATCGATACCGTACCCGAGCAACGGCAGGAGTCCCAGTTGCCAGACGACGGCGACCAGTGAACAAAACAGTGGAATAACCGTCAGCCAGGCTGACTGTGTATAGATATACACCATCAGTGCGGTGATCAGAAAAGCAATACCGAAAAACATGATCACGCGCTTTGTTCCCGCGCTGATATCACCGATAACCTTGGCAAAGCCGATGATGTGCACGGCAAGATCCTCGCCCTGGTATTTATCGCGGATTTTTTCCTCCAACTGCTCGGCAACCCGCCGGTAATCCAGCTTCTCGCCGGTATTCGGATTGATCTCCTGTAACTGGGCACTGACAATGGCGCCGCTGAAATCGTTGGCTACCAGCCGGCCCATGTAGTTGGACTTGAGGATGTTGTTGCGCACCCGGTCAAAGCCTTCGCTGTCCGGGCGGAAATCATCCGGGATGACATTGCCTCCGGCGATACCATCTTCCACGACCTCGGTAAAACGCACGTTTGGCGTAAACAGCGAGTACACCCGTGCACGATTGACTCCGGGTATAAAAAACACCTCGTCAGTCACCTTGCGCAAATTGTTGAAAAACGCTTCATTGAATATATCGCCGTCCCTGTCGACCAGCGCAATCAACACCCGGTTGGCGCCGCCGAAGCTGTCGCGATACCTGAGGAAGGTTTCCATGTATTCATGTTCAAGTGGCAACAGCTTGGTGAAACCGGCATCCACCTTCAGTTGCAGGGCTGAAACGGCCATGGCCGCGGTAACGAGGATAAACAGGCAAATGATCAGCACCCGGTGGGAGAAGATCAGGTTCCCGGCACCGCTGATCAAGCTGTTACGTTGCAGGGCTATGGCCTGTCTCCCGGTGTCAGTTCCGGAATGTGAATACGGGCCAGGCCACCTTCCCCGACCACGAACAGTTCACCGCTGCTGTTTGCCGCCACGGCCGTGATGCCCTTGCGGTTCGGCTGGAAATGATAGTTCAATTGATCCGGAAAGCTATGGACGATTACTGCGCCATCCAGTCCCACTATGACCGTAGTCTCACGATCATATTCAAGCAGATCGGTAATCATGGCGGATGTCCGGGCAGGCAGTGGAGTCCATGATTTGCCGCTGTCTTCCGATCGGTATAAATGACCGCGCAGACCGGCAATGAACAGGCCATGGCGATCATCGGCGAGAATGCTGAAAAAGGAACCCCGGTAAGGTGCCGGCAGTGATTCCCAGTGTTCGCCGTCATCATCACTGAAATACACATGCCCGGCTTCCCCGGCAATGAACAGGCGGCCGTCAGCGTCAGCGGTCAACTGATTCAGATGATAATCTTCCTCGTCTATCGTGCGTTCGCGCCAGGTTCTGCCGCCATCGCTGCTCTCCAGATAATAACCGTAGGCGCCGACGGCAAGGCCGTGATGCTCATCGGCAAACCAGACATCGAGCAGCGGCCGTTCCTGGTCCGGTTCGTGAAACACTCGCTGCCAGGAGTCGCCGCCGTCTATGCTGCGCAGGATCACGGCATCGTGCCCAACGGCCCACGCCCGTCGCCCGTCCAGCATGTAAATCGCCGTCAGGGTGGCGCGGGTAGGCACCCTGACCTGCCGCCAGTCCCTGCCATCATTATCGGATACCAGCACATGACCGCGTTCACCCACCGCGATCAGCCGATTGTCATGGGCGTCGATATCCAGTAGCAGGGAATGTTCGGCCAGAGGGGCCATGATTGAAAAATCGGCAGCTAAAGACCCGCGCATCAATGCGCCGGACTGTAGCAGCAGGATAATCAGAAAGAGGCGAAAGTAACGGCGCTGTACAGTTACCTTGTTCAAGAGCGGTTACTTGAAGGGATGCCTGAGTATGATGGTCTCTTCCCTGTCCGGTCCTGTCGATATGATGTCCACCGGTGTCCCGGTAATCGCCTCGATGCGTTTGAGATAGTTACGGGCGTTTTCCGGCAGTTGATCGTACTCGCGCAGTCCCGCGGTGCTTTCGTTCCAGCCCGGCATTTCCTCGTAAACAGGCTGGCAATCGGCCAGCAGATCGGCCCCGGCGGGAGTAGTCTGGCGCAACTTGCCGTTGCAATCATAACCGGTGCAGATCTGGATGGATTCCAGTCCATCGAGCACATCGAGCTTGGTGATGCACAGACCGGAAAGACCGTTGATCTGACGGGAACGCCGCAGCGCCACTGCATCGAACCAGCCACAACGGCGCGGACGGCCGGTGGTTGCACCGAATTCGTGGCCGCGGCGCGCCATGTGTTCACCCATCTCGTCAAATAGTTCGGTCGGGAAAGGACCGGCGCCGACCCGGGTCGTATAAGCCTTGGTAATGCCGAGCACGTAATCGAAACGGGTCAGACCGACACCGGTTCCGGTTGCGGCGCCGCCGGCCGTGGTATTGGACGAGGTCACAAATGGATAGGTGCCATGATCGATATCCAGCAAGGTACCCTGGGCGCCTTCGAAGAGAAGATTGTTATCTCCATTCTGCAAATCGTCGAGCATATCGGTGACATCGGCCATCATCGGCAACAGTTCATCCGCCTGCCGCATGGCTTCTTCCAGTGTTGCTTCAAATGAAACCGGTGCAGTCCTGAAATAGTGTTTCAGGCAGAAATTATGAAAATCGAGCACTTCACCGAGTTTGGCGGCAAAGCGTTCACGATGCTGCAGATCAACCAGCCGCAGTGCCCGCCGTGCGACCTTGTCCTCGTAGGCGGGTCCAATACCGCGGCCGGTAGTGCCGATGGCCGCCTTGCCGCGCGCTTTTTCCCGCGCCTGATCCAGGGCAATGTGATAGGGCAGGATCAACGGGCAGGCCGCTGATATTTTCAGGCGTTCGCGGGCCGGAATACCCTTGTCCTCGAGCATGCGCAGTTCTTCCAGCAACGCGCCCGGGCACAAAACCACGCCGTTACCGATAATACACTGCACATTCTCTCGCAGGACGCCGGAGGGGATCAGGTGCAGGATGGTTTTTTCACCATCGATAACCACGGTATGCCCGGCATTATGTCCGCCCTGGAAACGGACCACCGCCGCGACGTTATCGGTCAGCAAATCGACCAGTTTCCCCTTGCCCTCATCACCCCACTGGGTACCGATAATTACGACATTCTTGCCCATTATTGTTGTTCTTTCAGGTTAGTCTCGTTGAATATACGTCAGTCCAGCTTTTTCACTACCCACTGGTTATTCTCCCTGACCAGTTCGCGATCGCAGGCCATGTCCGCGGCACTCCCCTGCTGTTGCGGCAATTGCATAATAACGATTTCACCGCCGGCGCGTAACGCCTCCACCCTGTCCAGCAGTTCGCTGTCGCTGGACCATGGACAGAGAATCCCGGCCGCTTGTGACCCGTGATCGCCGGTAATCGCCATCAGGGATTTCAGGTCCGTACTGAAGCCGGTTGCCGGACGGGCGCGGCCGAAAGCGGCGCCGATATCATCATAACGACCACCGAAGGCAATACCATCGCCGTAACCGGGGACGTAAGCCGCGAACATAAACCCGGAGTGGTAATGATAACCACGCAGTTCGGCCAGATCGAAATAGAGCGGTGCATCCGGAATACGATCGCGCACCAGTTGGGTGAGTGAAACCAGGTAAGCAATCGACGTGTCAATCCGGTCATCGATTCCGGCGAGTCGCTTGCCGGCCTCGCCGAGGACGCTTTCATCACCGTTCAGATCGATTATGGCCAGCAGGGCATCACCGAGATCACCCGGTATTGACAGATCCCGGATCAGCGCCTCGAGCTCAGGCCGGGCCTTGCGTTGCAGGATTTCAAACAACCGGGCCTGTGCGGACGCATCCAGATCCGCCCGGTTGACCAGGCCGCGAAACACGCCCACGTGACCGAGATCGATATGCAGATCCGTGACGCCCACTGACGCCAGTGTTTTCAGCATCAGGCACAGGATCTCGGCATCGCTTTCGATACCGGCGTGGCCATACAATTCAGCACCGATCTGCAACGGGCTGCGGGTGCCGCCACTGCTCTCCGGGCGCGTGTGCAATACCGTCCCCGCGTAACACAGACGTGTCGGGGTTTCTCGTTTCAGGTTATGGGCATCGATGCGGGCAACCTGCGGCGTGGTATCCGCACGAATACCCATCATCCGGCCACTCATCAAATCGGTGATCTTGAAGGTCTGCAGTTCCAGATCCTTGCCGGTACCGGTAAGAAGGGATTCCAGGAATTCGATCATCGGCGGGGAAACCAGCTGGTAACCCCAGCTGGTAAACAGATCGATGACCCGGCAGCTGAGTTGATCCAGGGCCGCGGCATCCGGCGGCAGGATCTCCTCGATTCCCTCCGGCAGCAACCATGGGTTGGCGTCGGCGGAACGCTTCATTGTGAAAAAAACAGGATCACGAGGCCGAGTATCATGCTGGTCAATCCCAGAAAACGGATTTCGTTATTATTCATCTGAATCGCCATGAGAAAGACCTTGCGCCAGCCGTCAGGATGCACAAAAGGCAGAACGCCCTCGATGATTAACATCAGACCGAAGGCCGCTATGATAACTGACCACATAATCAACCCCGCAGCCGGACCGGACCGGATTCAGGGCCGGCCGGCCGCCGTTACTGTCCCCTTGAATTATTAAAGTATTTGAAGAACTCGGAGTCCGGTTCCAGCAACAGCACATCATTACCGGCGCCAAAGCTGTTCTGGTAAGCACTCAGGCTCCGGTACAGGGCGTAAAACTCCTCGTCCTTGCCAAAGGATGAGGCATAGATCTCGGTGGCCTGGGCATCGCCTTCACCACGGATGATCTCGGATTCCTTGTAGGCATTGGCGAGAATGATCTCGCGTTCGCGATCAGCACCGGCGCTGATGCGTTCGGCCTTTTCCTCGCCGCGGGCGCGAAAATCCTTGGCCACGCGCGAACGTTCGGAACGCATGCGGCTGTAAACATTTTCACTGACCTCATCGGGAAGATCGATACGCTTGGCGCGTACGTCCCTGACGGTAATGCCCAGGGTCTGGGTCAGTTCCGCCGCCGTCGATGTCACCACGTTGACGATTTCCTGGCGTTCACCGGCGACCACTTCCTGGACCGTGCGTTTACCGAACTCATCACGCAGGGCCTGGTTGATGCGCTGGCCGAGCAGGTTGTTGGCGTAATTGATATCGCCGGCGTTACTCGCGGTATAAAACTTGGCCACGTCGGTGATGTTCCACTTGGCGTAGTAGTCCACCAGTAAGTCTTTTTTCTCCTGGGTCAGGAAACGCTGGGCTTCACGTTCGAGATTGAGCAGACGTTTCTCGAATGTGCGCACGGTGTTGACGACGGGGATCTTGAAATGCAGACCGGGATCTTTTTCAACGCGGACGATTTCACCGAATTCAAACACCACGGCCTGTTGCCACTGGTTGACGCGATACAGCGAGGTAGATGCGAGCAGGACCAGTACCGCCACGATAATACCTATTCTTAACGCCATGTCAGCGTACCCCCCTGAGTCGTTCATCAGTACTGCCGGATGTGGAACGGCCACTGCCGGCGCTTGGATTGTTCATGAAGCCGGTATTGTATGACGACTGGCTGCTGTCAGCAGCGGACTTCTGGCGTTTCATCAGCTGTTCAATGGGCAGGTAAATCAGGCTGTTATTGCTTTCGGAGTCGATCAGGACCTTGCTGGTGTTCGACAGCACGCCTTCCATTGCATCCAGGTACAGACGCTGGCGGGTGATCTCCGGCGCCCGTCGATACTCGGCCAGTTGCTGATCGAAACGGCTGGCCTGGCCCTCGGCGCGGGCGATGACCCTGGCCTTGTAGGCATTGGCTTCCTCGCGGATACGCGCGGCCTGACCACGAGCCCTCGGCAGTATGTCATTACTGTAGGCTTCGGCCTCGTTGACGGTACGCTGTTCGTCCTCGCGGGCCTTGATGGCATCATCAAAGGCTTCCTTGACCTGGTCCGGCGGTTTGGCTGACTGCATTTCCACACCGACGACCAGAATTCCGGTGCCGTACTCCTCGAGAACACTCTGCAACAGGACCTGTTGACGATCGGCGATATCACCGCGACCTTCGGTAAGAATGTAATCCAGTTTGTTCTTGCCGATGACTTCACGCACCGCACTCTCGGTGGCCGAACGCACGGTATCCATCGGGTCATGGACAAAGAACAGGTATTTGAATGGATCGCTGATCTGCCATTTCACGGCCACGTCCACATCAATGATGTTCTCGTCCTGGGTCAACATGGTCGCCCGGTGGGTCAGGGGACGTATCTGGCCGACATTCACACGCATCACCCGCTCAATCGGTTGCGGCAGGCGTATATTCAGACCCGGTTGCATGGTCGCGACATGTTTACCGAAACGCAGGACTACACCACGTTCCTGCTCATCGATGGTATACACCATGTCGTAGGCCAGCCATGCGATCAGGGCCACGATGATCAGTACCCAGATCATGGGCGAACCCTGGTTACCGGAAAACTTATCCGGTTTTTTGCCGAATATGCCACCGAATCCCTGTTGCATCTTTTTCACCAGTTCATCCAGATCAGGCGGTCCCTCATCCTTGCCACGGTTGCCCCAGGGATCTTTACCCTGGTTCTTGTTTGGTGGTTCGTTCCAACCCATAAATCTGTTACTCCGAATTTGCTGATGATTGTGTCCCGGATCCTGTTGACCGGGGCGGGCGCCGTTGAATCAACGGGTCTGTATGTTAATGCATTTCCACGCCCGGGGAGCAGTGAAAATGGCGTGCCGGGTACATGAGATTTGTCTTAGCAGCCGGCCCTTGATTATATCGGACTGTTTTTATTGAGGAAACTACCCATTCACGGAATATTGTCATGCGGATTTCGGTGCCAACATGACATTGTCGTGGATTGCCGTCAAATCGGGGCTGTCTCAGGCTCAGGTCACCCGGCAAACACTCCTGATTTTGATAGTCACTTCAGACGAGCTGAATCGGTAATCGAGTATACCTGAAACGTTTGCCGTTTAACGGGAAGACGGTTCGATTCAAAGCTTGCAGTTATGGCGTTGCAGTGATGTGTGTTCCAGTCCGGACAGACGGCACAGGTACTGTAATTTCCCCGCGTCCATGCTCACATCCAGGATCCAGCCACCCTCGGCAACCGCTTCCTCGTGCCGGATCGCCCCGGCTGCAAACAGTTGCGAGCGCAGCTTGCTTGCCGTCACCGGCAAAAGCAACTGATGTTGAGAGTCACCTTCGGCCAGACGATCCGCAATCGCCCGGGTCAGCAGTTCCAGTCCTTCTCCGGTCATGGCCGAGACCATGACGCGGTCCGCCTTTCCGGTGTTATCACGCTGTACAGAAGGCCCGCTGATACTTTCATGCCGGTCGATTTTATTAAAGACGGTGAGTTGGGGAATTCGCTCGGCACCGAGATCCTCGATGACACGGTTCACCTGTTCTGTATGCTGCAAACGCTGCTCGTCATTAATATCGACCACATGCAGCAACAGGTCCGCACCCTGCACCTCCTGCAATGTGGCGTGAAACGCTTCGATCAGATCATGGGGGATCTGCTTGATAAAACCGACTGTATCACTGATGACGGCATATGGACCATCCGGCAGTTCGAGTCGCCTCAGGGTCGGATCCAGCGTCGCAAAAAGTTTATCCGCGGCCAGCACGTCGGCGCCGGTGAGGGCATTGAAAAGCGTGGATTTGCCAGCGTTGGTATAGCCGATCAGGGCAACGGTCGGCACGTCTGAACGCTCGCGCAGTCGCCGCCCCTGGTTGCGCTGGCTTTTTACCCGTTCCAGGCGCTGGCGAATGGACTTGATACGCCGGCCTATCAGGCGGCGGTCGGTTTCCAGCTGCGTTTCACCCGGTCCGCGCAAGCCGATACCGCCTTTCTGACGTTCCAGGTGGGTCCAGCCACGTATCAGGCGAGTGGTCAGGTGTTGTAACTGTGCGAGTTCCACCTGCAGCTTGCCTTCGTAACTCAGTGCGCGCTGGGCAAAGATATCCAGGATCAGACGGACGCGGTCGATGACCTTGCATTGACAGTGCTTTTCCAGGTTGCGTTCCTGTGCGGGGGAAAGCACATGATTGAAGATCACCACATCGGCCGCGGCTGATTTGACGACATCCGCCAGTTCCCCGACTTTGCCGCTACCGATGAAACAGCGCGCATCCGGCCGATCGCGGGAAGCGGTGACAGTGGCTACAATGTCAAGACCCGCCGAAGTGACCAGCTGGCGAAGTTCATCAGCATCGGCTTGCCGGTCCGGATCGGTAAAATTGATATGAACGAGTACCGCCCGTTCAAGCATGTCGGATGGCAAATTCAAACAGCAAACAGCCCGGCCTTTGCGGGCAGGTTATTCCTGTGCGTGATTACTGTCATCATCACCGCGTGGCAGTTTGACATTGCGGCTGGGGACGATAGTGGAAACAGCATGCTTATAGACCAGTTGACTGACAGAATTTTTCAACAGGATGACGAACTGGTCAAAAGATTCGACCTGCCCCTGCAACTTGATACCGTTGACAAGGTAAATTGAAACAGGAATTCGTTCTTTTCTAAGTGCATTGAGAAATGGGTCTTGTAATGTGTGCCCCTTGCTCATTTTGCTTCTCCTTATTCTTATTCACAACGTTGATCGAGGCCGCCAGGCCTGGTTGCAGAGCTACTTCCATATCCTGAACGCCCAACACGCAATCAGGCTTGTCTGACGTACTGAAAGTATTAATAGCATAAATTGCCGAACATCCCATTCCAAGTATATTACATACCTGCGTCTGACGCGCGTTCCCTGATATATTTCAATACCTTAGCTGTAATTTCCGCATCTTCCGCGATGAATTCCCGGTAGTCCTGCTCTTTTCGCAACCAGGTCAACTGCCGTTTGGCTAATTGCTGCGTTGCAATAATAGCATGGTTTACCATCTCATCGTAAGCTGTTTGTCCATCCAGGTAGCGCCATATTTGCCGGTATCCGACCATGCGCATGGCGGGTAATCCTGCATGCAGGTCATCCCGGGCATACAGTTTCTGAACCTCCGCCATCAGGCCGGCATCGAGCATCGCCTGGAATCTCTGACCCATGATCCGGCGATGGGTTTCACGATCCCGCGGACTGAGGATAATCTTGATGATCCGCCTCTGCAGAGACTGGCCGCGGGCAGCACGAAAATGCTCCGACAAAGAACGCCCGGTCAGTTCAAACACTTCCAGCGCCCGCTGCAGGCGCTGCGGATCATTGGGATGAATGCGCCGCGCGGATTCCGGGTCGATTGCCTGCAGGCGCCGGTGCAGGGATGCCGAACCCTGCTCGCGTATCTCCCGGTCCAGCCGCGCCCGCACCTGTATATCAGCGGCGGGCAACTCACTGATACCGGACTCCAGTGTCCGAAAATAGAGCCCGGTTCCGCCCACCAGAAGCGGAATGCGCCCCTGCACCGTGATTTCACCGATGGCGTCAAGCGCGTCAGTGCGAAATTGTGCCGCCGAATAGGATTCGGCCGGATCACAGATATCGATCAGCCGGTGCGGAACCTCCCGCAGCAGTTCGGCTGACGGTTTTGCCGTGCCGATATCCATGCCCCGGTAGACCATGGCGGAATCCACGCTGATGACGTCCACCGGCAGGCTCCGATGCAATTGTGTCGCCACATCGGTTTTCCCGGTGGCGGTGGCGCCCATGAGGAAAATGACGGGTAACTCCTTGTTTGACATGTGCAATCGTGAAATAAATTCGCCGGGTTAACCGGACAACAACGCGGCCAGAGCGCTGTCATCCAGCTGACGCCAGAGCGGTGGCCTGGAAGGCGCGGGTTCGTCACCGGCGACATCGGCCACCAGGGACCGTAGGTCGGCTTCCCCCGGCGCGCATGAGCGGTCATTAATATGTTTCATGAGCGTACCGGCAATGCGCCCGGAATCGGCCTGGTCGCAGCGGATGGCCGCAACGAGATCGTTCAGCAGCAGCTCCGGCTCGGCCTGTTTCATGAACGTCGGCAATGAGCGCAGGGCCAGATGTTCGGGCCCCTGTCTCACGAGGCCGATACCGTAGCGGTTGAACAGGGGCATCTGCGCCTCGATCCGCTCCAGTTGTTGTGCCGGGCACGAAACGGTCAGCGGAAACAATAACGGTTTGCATACGGGTGTCTCGCCATGTTCTATGCCAGCGAGCGCGGTTTCAGCCAGGTGAATTCTTGCCGCATGCACATCCAGTAAGGTCATGCCCGCGGCGTTTTCGAAAATAACGAAACGTTCATGCACCACACAGCGAAAAGATCCCAACGCCGTGCATGCGTTGGACTCTGCCGGTTTATCATCCCGGGGTGTATAGGGTGTGGTGGTCTCGTTGACAGCCGTATCATTGCCGGAAAGGACGGAAGCAACCGGTTTCATGGCCGGCGCTGTTGTAGTTGTCCGCGCTGTATCCAGGCCGCGCGATACGGCGGCATGGATAAAATCATGCACATCCCGGGCGCGGCTGAAACGCACTTCGTACTTGGCGGGATGCACATTGATATCCGCCAGTTGCGGCGCCATCTCCAGGTACAACACATAACCCGGATAGCGGCCGGGATACACAGCATCGGCGTAGGCTATGCGTATGGCGTGACTGACCTGCTGGTCGCGTACAGCGCGGCCGTTCAGGTACACGTACTGTTGATCCGAACGGTTGCGGGCCTGTTCAGGATCGCCGAGCCAGCCCCACAGGCGCAGATCGCCATCACTGAAATCCACTGCCCTCGCCTTTTGGGTAAATGCCTTGCCAAGGATCTCCGCAACCCGTTGTTCGTAGTCCGGACTCGCCGGAGGATGCTGCATGACCCGGCGGTTATTGTGATAGACGGTAAAACCGACCTCGAAATGACTGAGCACGATGTGCCGGATGACGTTTTGTATATGCTGGTACTCGGTCCACTCGGAACGCAGGAACTTGCGCCTCGCCGGCGTTTTATGAAACAGCTCAAGCACCTCTACGGTGGTGCCGCGCCGCCGGGCAACCGGGGTCATGGTCACGCCGGCATCAACCGAATTGGACAGGCTCATGCCCCGGCCGCTGTCATCCGTGGCTGTGTGCAGTGTGAACCTGGATACCGAGGCAATAGCACCCAGTGCTTCGCCGCGAAAACCGAGAGTCTGTAGACACGACAAATCCGCCTGTTCATGCAATTTACTGGTGCTGTGACGCTCCAGCAGCAGTTCCAGGTCATCCGGATGAATACCGTGACCGTCATCCGCCACGCGCATGCGCGCGATACCGCCGCGATCGACATCGATACGAATCTGCCGGGCGCCGGCGTCGATGGCATTTTCCAGCAATTCCTTGATCACCGAGGCCGGCCGTTCCACCACCTCACCGGCCGCGATCTGGTGGGCAAGCTGCAACGGCAAACGGTGAATGCGGGGTAAGGCCTGGACCTCGGACATGGGGTACAGATTACAGTGAACAGATTTCAGATCCCAGATCTCAGATCTCAGATCCCAGATTTCAGATCTCAGATTTCAGAATTCTGAGATCTGGGATCTGAAATCTGATCAGCTGTCTTCCGGAATACTAAGCGTACGCCCGACCACGATACGGTCGTCGGTCAAGCGATTATGTTCGCGCAGGCGCTGCAGGCTGACGCTGTAGAGCCTGGCGATTTCCGACAGGGTATCGCCCCGCGAGACGAGATGTTTTTTCGGTGCGGATTCGGCCAGTATCGTACCTTCCGGCGCATGATCCTCGAAATAACCGTGCAGTCCCTTGAGGATCGCCCCGGCGAGGTGGTTCTGGTAGGCCGGATCCCGCAGGCGTTTTTCTTCCGTGGGGTTGGAGATATACGCCGTTTCGATCAATATGGACGGGATGTCCGGCGATTTCAGCACGGCGAAACCCGCGGACTGTACCGTGCGCTTGTGTACCTTGCCGAGGCTTTTCAGGCCACCCAGAACCCGGTCGGCCACATCGATACTGGCTTCCAGGCTGGCCGTTTGTGACAGATCCAGCAGCACCGATGCCAGGGTATCGTCCTTGTCCACCAGGCTGACGCCGCCGATCAAATCCGAGGCGTTTTCCTGCTCCGCCAGCCAGCGCGCCGCTTCACTACTGGCGCCCCGTTGCGAGAGAACATACACCGAGGACCCGCGTACGCGCGGATCATGAAACGCATCGGCGTGTATGGAGATAAACAGATCGGCCTTGTGTTCGCGGGCCCTGGCGATACGGTTACGCAGGCGGATGTAATAATCATCCTCGCGAATCAGTACCGCGCGCATGCCACGCTCCCGGTTGATCAGATCCCGCAGCTTTTTGGCAATCTCCAGCACCACGACCTTTTCGTAGGTACCGCTTGGACCGCGCGCGCCGGGATCCTCGCCACCGTGTCCGGCATCGATGGCGATGATGACATCGCGGGATCGTTGCAGTTGCGGTGCGTAGTTGACCCGGGTGATTTCCGCCTCGTGTTCGGGCTCCAGCAAATCGATGACCAGGCGATGACCGTACTTCTGGTTCGGCGTCAGCAGGAAACTCTTGATCTCGACCGGGCGTTTCAAATCCACCACAAAACGCACATCGTCCCGGTTGCGTACGGATGTACGAATCCCGCTGACAAAATTATCGTGCTGGTCGGGTTGCGCCGGACTCTTGTTCAGCCGGGCATTTTGGATATCGATAACAGCGCGATCCGGACCGCTCAGCCTGAGTTCGGAATATTCGACCGGCTCGGTAATATCGAGAACGATGCGGGTACTGTCCGGGGCGGCCCACACGCGTACGTTCCTGACCTCGGCCGGGGCGGCCATAAGATCTATACAAAACAACAACGTAACGAATGGCAGGAAGCGGCGCATGTCCTTAACTTTGATCGTGTTTACCCTAATTTATTAGCCCATAAGCTAATAATTTCAAGTTTTTTTTAAAAAATCAACTTATCTTCATGTTTTAAATGAATAAAGGATTTGTTTCCTCAAAGATTTATGAGCTTTGTTCGGTCGCTTCAGCGTGCCCTTCAAGCGGCTTTAGTACACGGGTTCGTGAATTCACTAATGTACAAATGGTATCTGTCATGCCGTCATCCCCGTGCAGCCTGCCCCTGCAGGATGTTAGCCGGGGATAAGGATCCATGCGCAGCGAAATCGCTTTATTGACTGGGTTCCCGCATTCGCGGGAAAGACGCGGAAGGATTCATGCTTGCCGGGCTACGTGCCATTCATTTGTAAATGTATTTACGCCGTTAAGTACTTGGGTTGTGCGATGAAGCGTATCGGCGCCGGCAACGGTTATCCGGCGTTGGATAAGTGATGACCCGGAGTCTATTGCTGTTGTTGCTGTTCGGCGTTCAGTTGCCTGAGCAGCGTCCGGCCACGATCCGTGTGCGCAGAAATGGCCACTTCCCGGCCCGGCTCCGTTATTGTGATATGGATGTCGAGATCGGCGAGGGGCAGCACGGGCTCGCCCTTTTCGGGCCATTCGACCAGGCAGAGTCCGGCACTTTCGAAATAATCCCGGATCCCCATCGCCTCCAGCTCTTCGGGATCATTGAGCCGGTACAGATCAAAGTGATAAACGCGTCTGCCGCCCGTTTGATAGGCTTCCACCAGGGTATAGGTCGGACTCTTGACCGCGGAGGCATGACCCAGTTGCCGCAGAAAGCCGCGCACGAACGTGGTTTTGCCGGCGCCGAGATCACCTCGCAAGGCGACCAGCAACGACTGCGGCCGAGTCGTTGCCAGTCTTGCCGCCAGCGCTTCCATGGCTTCGGGAGTGTCAATTGTAAACGTGATCAAGAACGGGAATTGAGCAGTTTACGCAGATGAGGAAACAAATCGCCGGCCAGCAGTCCACGCTCTCCATCGACGCCGGCAGCGCGATCCGCCGCACGAGCATGCAGGGAAACACCCAGGCGGGCGGCCATAGCCGGGTCTGATCCCTGTGCCAGCAAAGCGGCAATAACGCCGGTTAAAACATCGCCCATGCCGCCGCTGGCCATGCCGGGATTACCACCGCTATGGACTGAAATCCGGCCCTCGCCGTCCGCCACCAGGGTCCCGCTGCCTTTTAACACGGCGATACCGCCAAAGGACTTTTGCAGCGCCTCGATCGCGGCATAACGATCCGCCTGTATATCGGCCGTGGTGCACCCGAGCAAACGCGCCGCCTCGCCGGGATGCGGTGTGATGATCCGCTGTTCAGCGGGCGCCGGTTCGCGCGCCAGCAGGTTCAGTGCATCGGCGTCCATCACCGTGGGCAAGCGGCATTCCCCGACTCTGGACAACATTTGCACTGACCATTCAGACTGACCGAGCCCCGGACCGATCGCCACCACGCCGGCTTTCTCCAGCAAGGGCAGCAATTCGGCGATGGTTTCAACACCCTGACACATGAGTTCCGGCCGGCCTGTATTGATAGTGGCGGCATGAGCCTTGCGCGTGGCCACACTGACCAGGCCGGCGCCACAGCGCGCCGCGGCCTCGGCCGCCATGCGCACCGCGCCGCTGTACCCGTGATCGCCGCCGATCACCAGTACGTGACCGAAGTGGCCCTTGTGCGCGGTTCTGGATCGCGGTGCCAGGACATTCTGCAAATCCTCCCAGGTCACCTGATCAACGTTGGACTTGACGGCGGCAAAGGTGTCCGCGGGCACGTCGAGGTCATTGAAGACTCTATCGCCGCAGACATCCGCGGCCATGCCGGTATACAGGCCGCGTTTACGGCCGATGAAGGTGACCGTGCAATCCGCGCGAAAAGCAATTCCCATGATGCGGCCCGTATCAGCGTGCAGACCGGTCGGGATATCAATGGCCATGCGAGCGCCAGGGCGCTGATTGGCCTGTTCGATGACCGTTTTCCAGGTTCCGGAAACGTCGCGATCCAGCCCGGTCCCCAGCAGCGCATCCACGTAGACATCGGCATCGGCAAGTACGCCGGAATAATTCGCCGTTGAAACACCGGCGCTGCACATCGCCTCAAAGGCCGAACGCGCATCGCCTTGCAGCTTCGCCGGATCGCCCACCAGTACGGCAGTCACATCGAGCCCCTCAACGTGAGCAAGCCGGGAGACGACAAAACCGTCGCCGGCATTGTTACCCAGTCCGCAGAGAACGATAACCAACCTGGCCGACGGCCAGCGCCGGCGCAATTCCGCGAAGGCGGCGGCGCCGGCGCGTTCCATCAGGGTCAGGCCGGGAATGCCCTGGACTTCAATTGCCTGCCGATCCAGTTCACGGACCTGATTTGCGGTATAGAGCGGCAGCGGCATCAGGCTCTCCCGGAAACGCTGCGGCTATGATGCTTGCTTCCGTTACGGTGATCGTACATGGTCGGGGGTACACCGTTATCAGGTGACGGGAATAAAAAAATGTTCACGGTAAAACTTCAGTTCGGCGATGGAATCACGAATATCGTCCAGCGCCAGATGGGTGGATTCCTTACTGAACCCGGGTTTGTCGTGATACCAGCGCGCAATGATTTCCTTGACCGAACTGACGTCCAGGTTGCGGTAGTGAAAATACGACTCCAGTTCCGGCATCAGCCGGTGCATGAACCGGCGATCCTGGCAGATGCTGTTTCCACACATGGGTGAAACTCTTTCGGGGACGTATTCTCTAATGAATTCAAGCGTCTGCTCTTCGGCGTCGGCCGTGCTGTAACGGCTTTCGCGAACCCGTTCGACCAGGCCTGATTGCGTGTGCTGGCGGGTATTCCATTCATCCATGGCCTCGAGATCCGCATCGTCCTGGTGAATGGCGACCACCGGCCCTTCGGCCAGAATGTTCAACTGGCTGTCGGTGATGATGGTGGCTATCTCGATGATTCGATCGGTGTCCGTATCCAGCCCGGTCATTTCCAGGTCGACCCAGATCAGATTACCGGTGGATTGAGGCATACAGAGGTTTCCTTGAAGATGTTAATATGGCGCAACGAGATCGCGGTCAAGACCGTTAATGTAACAATATTTGGCAAAGAACGAAAAACATGAATCTGTTTACAATCATTTTTATTTCCGCCCTGGCCCTGAGCATCGGGGTTCAGTGGTTTCTCATTCACCGCCATATACGCCATGTCAGCGCCAACCGCAACGCGGTTCCCGATGCGTTCAGTGACGCCATCACCCCGGAGGAACACCGCAAGGCCGCCGACTACACCTGCGACAAGAGCCGTTTCGGGCTTTACGAAATGCTGGTGGCCGGCGTGCTGCTCCTGATCTGGACACTGGGCGGCGGACTGCAACTGCTGGACAGCGCTGTCCGTGCATCGGGATTGCAGGAAATTTTCGCAGGCACCCTGTTTATCCTCTGTTTTCTGGCCATCTCGGCACTGCTGGATGTGCCCATGTCATTGTACCGGGCGTTTGGCATCGAGGAGAAATACGGCTTCAACAAAATGACCCTGAAACTGTTTTTTACCGACATGATGAAAAGTGCCGTACTCGGGTTGCTGATCGGCACCCCCATGATCCTGCTGGTGTTATGGATCATGGACAACGCCGGCAGCCTGTGGTGGTTTTATGTCTGGCTGACCTGGCTGGGTTTCAGCATTCTGATGATGTGGGCCTATCCGGCGTTTATTGCACCGTTCTTCAACAAGTTCCGGCCGCTGGAAAATGCCGAGCTGAAACAGCGTATCGAGGCGCTGCTGGAACGCAACGGTTTTGCCAACCAGGGCATATTTGTCATGGACGGCTCGGCCCGTTCGACCCATGGCAATGCCTACTTTACCGGTCTCGGCAAAAACAAGCGCATTGTCTTTTTCGATACCCTGCTCGATGAACTCAAGCACGATGAAATCGAAGCCGTGCTGGCTCATGAACTCGGGCATTTCAAATGCAACCATATCGTCAAACGCATTACCGTACTCGGCACAATTTTCCTGCTCGGACTGGCCCTGCTCGGCTGGCTGATTCAGAATCCATGGTTCTTCAACGGGCTCGGAGTGGAAAATCCTTCCAACTACATGGCACTGGTCCTGTTTGTCATTGTCGCGCCGGCGTTCACCTTTATATTGCAACCGCTGTTTTCCTGGATATCCCGGCAACATGAATTCGAGGCCGACGATTTTGCCGCATCCCAGGCGCAGAGCGTCAACCTCGTCCATGCCCTGGTAAAACTGTACAAGGAAAATGCGAATACATTGACACCCGATCCGCTGTATTCCGCGTTCCATGATTCACACCCGCCCGCGCCCATTCGTATCGCCCATCTGAACGCGGGGCTCGCGTGAACACGCGTACACTGTCATACACTGCGTTGCTGCTTTTATCAGGCTGGCTGACGGCAGCACAGGCGGCGGACCTGGCCAACGGCAAGCAACTCTATGAAGCCCATTGCACCCGTTGTCACAGCGAGGAAGTCTTTCTGCGTTCCGATCGCCTGGTCAACACCGAACAGCAGTTAGTCGAACGTATACGCCAGTGCGAACTCAGTAATGAACTGGCCTGGTTCGAGGAAGAAGTGGCGAATGTCGCCGCTTACCTGGCAACCGAGTTTTATCAATTCGATCAGAAATGATTGATCCGTACAACCCGTTAAGGAGCCGGCACATGTCATTCAAGTCAAAAATTACCGTTGTGTTCTCAGGACTCATCATCGGTCTGTGTGTACTGCCGGCATGGGCGGCGAACGGAATGAGCGAGGAACAGATGCAACAGATGATGAAACAGGCCGAGGCAATGCAACAGTGTTTCGCCGACATCGACCCGGCAGTCATGAAAAAACTGGAAGCCAGGGGCAAACAGATGCAGGCCGAGGTCAAGGCGTTGTGCGATGCCGGCAACCGCGACCAGGCACAGAGCACGGCCATGCAGTACGGCCGTGAATTCGCCGATTCGAAGGAAATGCAGGCCGTGATGAAGTGCGGAGCCATGGCGGAACAGATGGTTGGACAAATGTCCATGATGACGCCCGAACAGATTGATAAGCGCGGCCATGTCTGTGATAACATGTAACTGACAGCACACATCCGGAGCTCCCGGACAGGCAGGGATCGCCCCATGAACAGTAACACTACAGACACTCGCCGGTTTCAGTTTAGAACCGGTCTACAGCGTCCACCTCGCCAGGCGGATTACATAGTGGTCTCAGCGTTTATCCCTTATCATTCACCACCCCGCGGCAGGTTATCCAGGCTTTACTAACATGGCAAAGCGATCCCTTGACTATTGATACCGCATGTACAACCAAGATGGTAGATGACTTCAGATTCGAGGATATCGTTGAATCAGCGCACGATATCATTATCGTCACCAAACCTGACGACGGCGATGTCGCCAGGCAGACGATCGTTTACGTCAACCCGGCCTTCACGGTAGTCACCGGCTACAGCCGCAGGGAAGCCCTCGGCAAAAAAGCCAAATTACTGGAACTGTTCGAGGACGAGGCGGAACGGGCCGAAGTGTTGACCACCATGAAAGACAGGTTGCCTGTCAAGGCAACCGTCCGCAGCCGCAAAAAAACCGGTGAATACCACTGGCTCAACCTGATCATCGCACCGCTCAAGGACCTGAACGGGGAGTACAGCTATTTTGCAACTATCGAAAGAGATGTTACCCGTGAACAAGAACTGATTGATAAACTGGAAGAACTGTCAAAAACCGATCCCCTGACCGGTTTGCTGAATCGCAGGGCGCTGCAGGAACTTGCCCAGGCTGAAATATCCAGGTTCCAGCGTACCGGTACGCCGTTTTGCCTGCTGGCGATTGACCTTGATTATTTTAAAAAGTTCAACGATACCTGGGGCCACACCGTCGGTGACAGGATGTTAAAAGCCGTTGCTGAAAAGTTACTCAACCAGGAGCGTGACTACGATTACGTGGCCAGAACCGGCGGCGAGGAATTCTGCATACTGCTGGCTGATACCACCCTTGAACAAGCCGGCAAGGCGGCCGGGCGGGTCAGAAAGCTGATTTCCAATATTGATATCGTCGCCGATGAGGAACATGTAGTCATCACGCCCAGTATCGGTATCGCCGAAATCACAAAATCGGACGAGACCCTGGATAGTGTGCTGGAACGCGCTGACAAGGCCCTGTATCACGCCAAGGACTCGGGCAGGAATTGCGTGGTCAGCATTGAAGACGGGAAGCTGACAATCGTCAACGGGACCCGCGGCGCCTCGTGTAAATAAAAGTCCGCTTCATTATAGAACGAAAATTGATCCGCCCCGGCACGACTACGATCATCTCTTGGCGGGTATCCGGTATGCCGCCGAACATACCGTCTGCTCAGTGTGCCGTGAGTACACTGAGCAGCCTGTCGTAGCGATTGCGCACATCCGCGATATCGTTTCTTTCCGGCAGGGCGGCTTCGCTGGCTGACATGATCATTTCAGCCTGCCGGGCTATCGCCTGTCGGTATTCCGCGGTCCTTGCACAGGCGGCCACATCCGCCAGAACCTCGATCAATCTTATTGAAACGGCAACACTGTCACGGCCGTACTGGCGTACCTGGTCTATAGCGGTATTGACAACGCCGCTATAGGTGACCGCTTTACTGATGATCCTGGGATTCCCATCCTCATCCCGTTCACAGCCCGAAGGGAATTCCCTGTTCGCCAGATGACACAGGGCGGCGCCCAGCCGGTCAATGCAGGCGATGGCCGTGTAAGGATCGTTAATCCCGGGTGACAGCGCCCGCACCGCCACTTCAACCAGCTGGTTGACGGCACACTCGATGTCCTGCTCCGGTGTACGCCGATAGCCGATGATAAAAGCATCCGACATACGCCCGAGCACATCTGTTTCCATCTCTTTGACAGAATGCACCGTGACCAGCGTGAAACCCCTGATTATGCTATGTCCCGCCCGGTAATGGACTTCCAACAACAGATCATTGTCCGTGGCTGTGTTTTTCAGGCCAGGCCGATCAATCGCCTGCAAATACCCGTCTTCCCCGGCGAACACCTGTGTTTTAACGGGATATCGTTCGTAAAGACCCTCGTCCACGGGCGGCTTCTGTGCATTCCCTTCATCACCCGGATTATCCCGCTCCGGGAAAAGACTCTGCAAATTATCAAGCAGCTCACTGTAAACGACTTCAATGACATGATCGGCCTGGATCGAAGTGGATACATGATGAATGAAATAAATAAGAACGATGACACCGGCCAGGGCCATGGCGATTGCCAGGGACACGGAAAGGTTCAGTGTCAACGCGCCATTATCGCCGGCAAATACATGGCGCAGTATCAACAGACAATAAATAAAGGTGGAGATAAAAGTGCCGAGCACGACCTGCGTGCTGGTGCTCTGCATGAAATTTCTCAGCAGGCGCGGGCCGAACTGTGAAGAAGCCAGGGTCAGCGCAACGATGGTGATGGAAAAGACCACGCCGGCCACCGTGATCATCGAGGCGGCGATGGTCGACAGAATCGCCCTGGCACCGTCGGGTCCGCCACTGTAGAGCAAGTCGTAGACACGTGATTGTTCGAGGTTTATCTGCGTGTCCAGAGCGATCATGACGAATGAAAGCATTACGGCTGTCATGACCATTACCACGGGGATAAACCAGAAACTGCTGCTGATGTATCCCCAGATATTAAGCAACCTGGTTTTCATGGTGTTGCTCCCGGTTGTTACCAGCGCTGTGCAGGTTTATGTTTACTCGACCGGCCGGCGGCCACTGAGCGCGTGCGACAGGGTATTGCTGTCAATGTATTCCAGGTCGCCACCCATGGGAATACCCAGGGCCAGGCGGCTGACACGGATGCCGCGTTTTTTCACCATCTCGCTGATATAGTGCGCCGTGGCTTCGCCTTCCACCGTGGTTCCGGTGGCCAGAATGATCTCCTCGACCGACTCCCGGTCCAGCAATTGTTCAAGCTGATCCAGCCCCAGTTCATCGGGACCCACGCCATCGAGCGGTGACAGGTGGCCCATGAGCACGAAGTAGAGCCCGTTGTAATGCGCCTCCTCGATGGCGTAGACATCGGCGGGACTTTCCACTATGCACAGCAATGTGCGGTCACGCTTGTGACTGGCACAAACCTGGCATAACTCGCTTTCACTGAAAGTGCGGCAAGACTGACAATGGCCGATCCGATCCATGGCCTCAACCAGCACCGTGGCCAGTTCACGGGCGTTCTGGCGCTTGCTCTGTAACAGTTGATAAGCGATACGCCGGGCGGATTTTTTACCGATGCCCGGCATGCATTGCAGTGATGCCACCAGGCGGGTCAGTAACGGGGATTCAATCATGCCGAATTCGTCCGCAAATCCGGCGGAAACGGAACGGTAATAAACAGGCCATCGCTGTTCACACGCCGGTGAAAGATCATCGTGACTTTATGATGGATGCGAATCTCGCCTGGTACAACCGCCTCGAACATTCAGAAAGGCAGTTTCATGCCTGGCGGTAATCCCATCCCCGCCGTCAGGGATGACATTTTTTCCTGGGTGGTTGTTTCTACACGCTGGTTGGCGTCATTGACGGCGGCGGCGACCAGATCCTCGAGCATTTCCCGGTCGTCCCCGATGAGGCTGGGATCGATCTCGACACGCCTGACGTCGTGACGGCAGGTCATGGTGACCTTGACCAGGCCCGCACCGGATTCCCCGGTGACTTCCACACTTTCAAGTTCAGCCTGCGCTTTCTGCATGTTTTCCTGCATCTGCTGCGCCTGTTTCATGATATTGCCCAAACCGCCTTTCATCTTTGCTACCTCTTTTATTAATCGGAATACCTTTGTGAGTGGTTATTGGTGATTGGTGATTGGTGATTGGTGAATAAAATGTGCAATTCCAGAATGAATGTCAATGTGCTGTCAATTCACCGTTTAACGTTCAAGATTCCAGGTTCAACGTTCACCATTCACCATTCACTATTCACCATTCACCATTCACCGTTGACTGTTCACCGTTGACTGTTCACTGTTGTCTGTTGTCTGTTGTCTGTTGCCTGTCCTCCAGCTCGATCGAATTCTCATCCACCGTGGCATCGAACAGCTCCTGTATGGCCTTTACATTGGGGTCATTCTGTATGGATTCTCGCGCCATCTCCAGCGCTGCCTCGCGGCGGCGCCCCTCTAACTGTGCCGGCGTTTCCGCTCCAGGCTGCTCGACATCGATCAGCAGTTTCATATGCTCGCCAAAGCGGGTTTTGATGGCCTGCTCGAGGCGATCTTTCTGGTTCTGGTTGAGCAGGTGTTCCTTGTCCGGCGCCAGGGACAGATGCACCGCGGTGTCCGTATGTTTCTTCAATACGGTATGACCGGCGAGTTCCTTGACCAGTCCGGCGAGGGCCATTTCATCGATCACCGCCTGCCAGCTGTCCACGCCGGTCGAAGCGGCCGGTGCCGGTGCTGTCGCGGCTTCGGTACCCGGATCCGGTTGCGGGCGCTTGTCCGTGGTCACCGCGGCATCTTTGCTGACAGATTGATTCACCGCCGGAGGTGCGCCCGGAACCCGGTGTGCAGACCCGCCCGGCTGAAACGCCAGCATTCGAATCAATACCATCTCGAATCCGCTGCGCGGCTCCGGCGCCAGGTGCATATCCCGGCGGCCGGTAATGGCGATCTGGTAAAGCAATTGTATCTGCTCGGGATCCGTGGCCGCGGCCAGGCTGTGCAAGCGCTCATCCAGGTGTTCTTCCGTGTCCGCCTTCTCTCCCAGAACCTGGATCAGGGCGATGCGTTGCAGGCAGTCGATCATGTCCACCAGCAGTTGCTGGTAATCCGGGTTATGTTCCGAAACGAGGTGAATACGCTGCAGCAGCGCCTCGCCCTCCGCGTTGATGACATGCGTCAGCAGGGTCAATACCTCGGCGGAATCGATGCTGCCAAGCATGGTACGGACCTGTTCCAGTCGCAATTCCCCGCCACCGTAGGCGATGGCCTGATCGAGCAGGCTCAGCGCATCACGAACGCTGCCGTTGGCCGCCCTGGCGATCAGGCGGCTGCATTGCGGTTCGGCAGTGATTGCTTCCGCCTGCAGAATGCGGGTCAGTTGCCCGTCTATCTGATCCACGGACAGATGTTTGAGGTTGAACTGCATGCACCGGGAGAGGATGGTGACCGGTACTTTCTTTGCCTCGGTGGTCGCCAGCAGGAATTTCACATGCGGCGGAGGTTCTTCCAGGGTCTTCAACAGGGCGTTGAAACTGTGATTGGAGAACATGTGCACCTCGTCAATGAGGTAGACCTTGTAGCGGCCCGAGGTCGGTGTGTACTGGACGTTGTCCATCAGCTCGCGGGTTTCTTCCACCCTGGCACGCGAGGCCGCGTCCACCTCGATCAGGTCGATGAAACGGCCTTCATCGATGCCGACACAGGCGGCACAGGTGCCGCAGGGTGTGGAGCTGACGCCTTCAAGACAATTCAGGCACTTGGCCAGGATCCGCGCCAGCGTGGTCTTGCCGACACCGCGCGTGCCGGTAAACAGGTAGGCATGGTGGGTGCGATCACTGTCCAGGGCGTTGATCAGCGCCTTCAGCACGTGTTCCTGTCCCACCATGTCCGCGAAGGATCGCGGGCGCCATTTTCTGGCCAGCACCTGGTAACTCATTGTATCGGCTCAACCACCTGTTATTTCGTTGCCTGACTCACTGTTCCTGACGACTAAAACGTTTGCCGGTAAGAATGCGTAAGGCCGGCAAAGATCCATAAAGCGTTTGTCGGATGAACACGGCGGCCGGATCGTCATGCAAAGAACATCTTTCATATGGAGGCGGCCCGTACCCACCGGCCCCCGGCACCCGTATCCATCGCTACCGTTGCTCCCTTCCGGGCCTGGCGGGGTTTACAATTTCACGTTGCGGGGAGATGGGCACAGACCACCATGGAAAAGCGATGGTAACAATTCTCTGTGTCCCGGCATAGTGCGCTGAGCGGTAACACTGCCCGTCGCGGGATGAAAAGCCATGCAGGAGGCTACAGCCGTCCCCGGGGAGCGCCGTTGAGCTGTTTTTCCACCTCGCCGGCCGGCAGCGGTTTGAAAAAATGGTGACTCTGGATGAAATCACACCCCAGATCGGCAAGCACCGCGGCGTGATCCGTGCCACTGACGCCCTCGGCGACCACTCGTGCGCCCAGCTCATGGGCCATGTCAACCAGACAGCGGGTGATGGTTCGCCCGCGGCTGTTCGTGGCAATATTCTCCACGAACAGTTTATCGATCTTGATAATGTCGACGGGAAACTCCAGCAAATGTGATAGCGAGGAGAAACCGACGCCGAAATCATCCAGCGCAATGCCGATACCGCGCCCGGCGAGTTCACGAATGATGCGGATGGTCAGACTGTTGACGCTGTAGAACTCGGTTTCGGTCAGTTCTATGACCAGGGAATCCGCGGGCTGGCCCGACTCTTCAAGCAAATCGATGATCAACTCGGCGGCGAAGGGATCGTTCAACATATACGCCGAGAGGTTGAAGTGCACCGGGATCCGGATGTTTTTCTGCCGCCAGCGGGCCACCTGTTGCAGAACGATGCGCAGACCGTTGGTCACGAAGGATTTGATCTCCGGTGAGTTATTGGCATCAAGGATCAGCTTATCGGGATAAATTTCGCCCAGGGAGGGATGTTGCCAGCGGCACAGGGCTTCCAGGGCCACGATGCGGCCGTCCTCGATGGCGCATATGGGCTGATAGAGAAATCGGATCTGCTCATTTCTGAACAGTTCATCCAGATCGTAATTATACAAGGTGCCGGGCACGGCGCCGCCGTCGATGTCCGAGTACACATTGCATGCCGCACCCCGGCCGATGGCCGTGAGCATGGCTTTTTCGGAATTGTGCACCAGGGTGTTGATGTCCTCGCCGTGTTGCGGATAACAGGAGACGCCGATAGCGGGCGTCAATTCGACACTGTTCCCGTTGACGGTAACGGGGTCTCCGATGGCTTCGGCGTATTTGCCGGCAATGCTTTCCGCATCAGCCGGTTGATTGATGTTAACCAGGATCGCCGTGAATTCATTGCCGCCGAAACGGGCCACGGTATCGGAATCCCGCGCCAGTTTCATGAGGCGTTCGGCAACGGCCACCAGGGCACGATCGCCAACATGGTGGCCCAGTCGTTCATTGATCGACTTCAAGCCGTTCAGCCGGATCATGAGGATGGCAAAACCGTATTTCTCGCGCACCGCGAGCGACCGGGTGTGGTGCAGGCGATCCAGGAACAGATAGCGATTGGGCAGGTTGGTCAGGCTGTCATAAAGACCCAGCCATAACAGCTGTTCACTTTTGTCACCGGGCAGGTTTCCCGGTTCCGGGGAAGGATTCATGCCGGCATTATATTATGCCTGCTTGCCTACTGTCTCGCGCACGGCACGGGTCAGCGTGTGCAGATCCTCATCGCTGATGATATAGGGCGGCATCAGGTAGACAAGCCGGCCGAACGGCCGGATCCAGACCCCGGCAGCGACGAATTCGGGCACCATCGTTTTCATATCCACCGGCATCTGCAATTCGACCACACCGATGCCGCCCAGCACCCGCACATCAGTGACCGCGGGATGATCGCGGCACGGCGCCAGTCCTTCACGGAGCCGGTTCTCGATGCGGGTAATGCGTGACTGCCACGGCGATTCCAGCAACAGTTGAATACTGGTCAGGGCTGCCGTACAGGCGAGCGGGTTGGCCATGAAGGTCGGACCGTGCATGAAGACACCGGGATCGGCGCCGTCTATGGCCTGGTAAACATGGCTGCCGGTCAGCGTTGCCGCCAGGGACAGGTAACCTCCGGTCAGTGCCTTGCCGATGCACATGATGTCCGGCTCGATACCGGCGTGCTCACAGGCAAAGAGTTTTCCGGTGCGGCCGAAACCGGTGGCGATTTCATCCAGGATCAGCAACACATTATATTGATCGCAAAGCGCCCGTGCCCGGGACAGATATTCTGCCGAATAAAACCACATGCCACCGGCGCCCTGGACGATGGGCTCCATGATCACGGCGGCAACCTGATCGGCATTCTTCTCCAGCGCCTGCTGCAATGGCCGGATATCGTCATCCCGGCAGGGCCGGCCATAGCGGCACGGCGGTTGCGGTACGAAGATCTGCGCGGCCACGGCGCCCTTGAACAGACCGTGCATGCCCGTTTCCGGATCGCATACCGACATGGCGCCGAAGGTGTCGCCATGATAACCGTGGCGCAGGCTGATAAAGCGTTTACGCGCGGGTTTATCCATGGCCTGCCAGTACTGGATGGCCATTTTCATGGCCACTTCCACCGCGACCGAACCGGAGTCGGAATAAAAGACCGCATCCAGCGACGGCGGCGTGATGGCCAGCAACTGTTCCGTCAATTGCATGGCCGGGTCATGGGTCAGCCCACCGAACATGACATGGGCCATGCGCTGCAGTTGATCCGCCAGCGCGCGGTTCATCCGCGGCTGGTTGTAGCCGTGGATCACACACCACCACGACGCCATGCCGTCGATCAACTCCCGGCCGTCGGCCAGTTTCAAGCGTACGCCGTCGGCCGACACCACCGGGTAAACCGGCAGATCCGGATGCAGGGCGCTGTAAGGATGCCAGATCGAGCGGCGATCGATATCTATCAACTGTTCATGCGTTGACATACAGCAGACATCTCCGTGTTTATTGATTGATTTCCGGCCCGGGTATTTACCCGGCGACATGCGGTAATTATCGCATTGCATCATGCTGTCATACGGATTGCCCGGACATCTGTATTCGCTTACCGGTAATAATCCGCCGTTTACTTATACACTCGCAGTTGTAAACTGATCATCAGAGACACTCTGAAACGAAGATAACACAGGATGACATTTCCGTTGACCAGTCTCCTGATGTACAGAATACGTGTTTTATATCAGTGCATTATCACATGTTTGTAACAGTTTAAATAACAGTAAACGTTTCGTTAACAGCAGATAATCGATGACAAACCGACATCAACCTGCTGGTAAACCGGCAGCCTCTCCCGCATGGTATCCATGCTGCCTGGCGCTGTGTGTCTTTGCCAATTCCGCTTTTGCCGACGCTGAAACCGAAGCCCTGCGCGAAGAACTGCAACTGCTCAAGAAACGCATGGAACAGCTGGAGGCCCGTCTGGCGGCCGCTGAAAACAGGGATATCGAAATCAAGGAAGCCGTCAATGAAACTGCCGCAGCCGATAGCAGCGGAATCCAGGCATTTGATATCGGCGGGGCACTGCGTTTCAACTATTCATGGGAGGATTTTGACGATTCCGCGCAAAGCAAGCGTGGTGATATCGGCCTGAATATTTTCCGCCTCAACGTCGACGGCCAATACGAGAATATCCTGTTGTCAGCCGAATACCGCTTTTACACTTTCATGGACACCATACACCATGGCTGGATTGGCTATGATTTCGGTGATCACGGCCAGGTGCAGGCCGGCATCACCCAGGTACCCTTTGGTCTCCTGCCCTTCGCCTCACACAGTTTCTGGTTTGGCACCACTTATTACATGGGTCTGGAAGATGACTATGACATGGGCATTAAATACATCAATGATTTCGGTCCATGGAATCTGCAACTGGCCGCTTTCAAAAATGCCGAACTGGGTAATGCCGACGATCTGGAGCGTTATTCCTATGACCCGGTAACAACCGGCGCGGCCAGGAACGAGGAAACCAACACCTTCAACGGCCGCCTGGCCTATACTTTCGGCAAGGACAGTGAATGCAGTAACGAGCTCGGGTTATCCGGACAATGGGGTGAACTGTTCAACCGGGACACCGATGACAGCGGCGATCACTGGGCCACGGCCGCACACCTCGACAGCCGCTGCGGGCGCTGGAATCTCCAGTTCGAACTCGGCCGCTACGAATACAACCCGCGTAATCCGGCCGGTGTCAGCAATGACAGCATCACTTTTGGCGCCTTCGCCTTTGCTCACGAAGTGGCGGCAGAAGGGTATTTTGGAGTCGCCAACATTGCCTACAATGTTCCGGTGAACTGGCCGCGGGTTGACGTTATAACCTGTTACAACGATTTCAGCATACTGCACAAGGACGATAGCCGGTTCAATGATTCCCTGCTCAACACCACCGGTTGTGCCATAGGTATCGGTCCTACCTTTACCTATATTGATCTCATCCGCGGCAGAAATGCCCTGTTTCTCGGCGATGGCTCACTCGCGGGTGGCGGTAACGATGAATGGGAAACGCGCATCAATATCAACCTGGGTTATTACTGGTAATCTGAATGACTGCCCTGAATGACACGGAGAAGGACGGGTTCTTGCACGACTGCGCGACCGGGCGTGGACAGCCACTGCTCATATTAACCGTTCTCATCCTGTTGTTTCTTTCGTGCAGGAGTGTTTATGCCGAACTGACCATGGTCTCCTGGGGTGGCGCCTATACCCGCAGCCAGATCCTGGCTTTCGTGCGTCCTTACCAGCAACAGACCGGAGAACAGATCAATGTCATTGATTACAGTGGTGGTCTGATTGACCTGCGCAAACAGGTACGCTCTCTCAACTTCAAGTGGGATATCATCGACCTGGAACTGAGCGACGCACTCAGGGCCTGCGAGGAAGGCTTGCTGGAACCGATCCCGCCGCAGGCGCTGGAAGCGCCAGCCGATGGCTCCGCGGTTGAGTCCGATTTTATTGCAGGCAGTCTCACACCGTGCGCCATCGGCACGGTGGTCTGGTCCACGGTCATCGCATTTGATCCGGCAGCGTTGCCGCAAACACCGCAACGTCTCGAGGACTTCTTTGATACCGAACGCTTTCCCGGACACCGTGGTCTGCGCAAAACGCCGAAGGCCAACCTGGAATGGGCGCTGCTGGCCGATGGTGTGCCCGCCGACCGGATCTATGCCACACTGGAAACCGAAGCCGGGTTGCAACGCGCTTTCACCAGACTCAACAGCATCAAACCGCAGTTGATCTGGTGGGTGGATGGCATCGAGGCGCCCTATTTACTGGAAAGCAAACAGGTGGTGATGACTTCAGCCTATAACGGCCGCATCGCCGATGCCAATAACAACCGTAACGCCGGGCTTGAAATCCTCTGGGATCGCCAGATCTGGAATATCGATCTGTTCGGCATTCCCAGGGACAACCCGAACGCGGAACAGGCGCTGGACTTCATCCGCTTTGCAACCCGAAGCGACCGGCTTGCGGAACAGGCCCGGCACATACCCTACGGACCGGTTCGAAAATCCGCCCTGCAACTGATGGACAGGGAAGCCCGCTTGCACCTGCCCACGGCAAGCAGTAATTTTGATAACGCACTGCAGATCGATGCGCGCTGGTGGGCGGAACATTTCAATCGTATCAACCAGCGGTTTCAAAAGTGGCTGGAACGGCCCTTGCAGGTACCGAAAAACCTGCCCCGTTAACCGGTCAATCCACAATTCAACATCCCTGAAATATCAACCGAAAGGACAACCAGCAAATGGCAAGCGGTAACGAGAACAACAACATGGAACAGAACGGCGAGGAACATAGCGGTTGGCTGAAGCTTGATATTCACCCCTGGGTATTTTTCATTTCCGCTGGCCTCATCCTGCTGTTCGTCATACTGACGCTGGTCTTCGAAAGCCACATGGATAATCTCTTCACCACCATACAGGACGGTGTCTCGTATTACGGTGGCTGGTTCTTTGTCGCGACCATGAACATTATCCTGATTTTTATTATTTCCATGCTGCTCGGCCGCTTCAGCAACATCCGCCTCGGCGGTGAGGGCGCGGTGCCCGAGTTCTCGACACTCGGCTGGTACGCCATGCTGTTCAGCGCCGGCATGGGCATCGGCCTGCTGTTTTACGGGGTGGCGGAGCCCATGTTTCATTACATCGCATCGCCACTGGCCGAGCCGGGCACGGTCGAGGCCGCCCGCACGGCCATGGATTTCACCTTCCTGCACTGGGGACTGCATCCCTGGGCGCTGTATTCGCTGGTCGGGTTGTCGCTGGCGTTTTTCGCTTTCAACCGCAACCTGCCACTGTCCATCCGTTCCGTGTTCTACCCGATTTTCGGTGAACGCATTTACGGTACGATCGGCAATGTCATCGACATCATGGCCACGGTCGCCACCATGTTCGGCGTGGCTACTTCGCTGGGCCTCGGTGTACAGCAGGTCAATGCAGGACTGGACCATTTGCTGGGCATTCCGCAAACCCCGATGGTGCAACTGGTGCTGATTGCTCTCATTACCGCGGCAGCCACCTGGTCCGTGGTGCGTGGACTCGAGGGCGGCATCAAGTTGCTCAGTCAACTGAATATCGTTGTCGCCGGATCCCTGCTGCTGTTCGTGCTGCTGGTGGGGCCGACACTGTTCATTCTCAATGCGCTGGTCGAAAACATCGGTTACTACATCCAGAATTTTCCCGCCCTCAGCACCTGGAACGAAACCTATGAGAACACCGAATGGCAGAACGGCTGGACCGTCTTTTACTGGGGCTGGTGGATTTCCTGGTCGCCCTTTGTGGGTATGTTCATCGCCCGTGTCTCCTACGGCCGCACGGTGCGTGAATTCATCAAGGGCGTGCTGTTCATACCGACGCTGGTCACTTTCATCTGGATGACCACCTTCGGCAACAGCGCCCTGAACATCGAGATGTTCGGCGCCGGCGGTATCGCCAAAGCCGTACAGGAAAACATTCCGGTCTCATTGTTTGTACTGCTGGGAAACTATCCGCTGGATACCATCACGGCGACACTGGCCGTGGCCGTGGTCATTACCTTTTTCGTGACCTCGTCCGACTCCGGTTCGCTGGTAATCGACATCATCACCGCCGGCGGTAACCCGGAACCCCCGGTGATCCAGCGTATCTTCTGGGCAATCATGGAAGGCCTGGTGGCCGCGGCTTTACTGGTCGGCGGCGGACTGGTGGCGTTACAGACGGCGGCGATCACCACCGGGCTGCCTTTCGCCATCATATTGCTGGGCATGTGCTATGCGCTGCACCGGGGGATGGCCGATTATCGCGAAGCGCAGACCTTTTCGGTGGCGCTGGATCAATACGAGGGCCGCGAATACAAGACCCGGGCCACGCGTACCATGCCCACCTTCGGCCGGCGCACGTTCTGGATCAATACCGACCTCGGACGCAGGGACAGAAAAAAATGAACGGCGCCATCACCCTGTTCTCCACTGCCGTCCGCGGCGGCCGCCATGTTATCGCCACAGGTCTGCTGCTACTGTTACCGTTTGCAACACAGGCCCGGGACGCCCTCAGACTGGTGTACGCCGACTGGTCATCCTCCGTGGCCAGCGCACATGTGGTCTGTGCCGTCGTCCGGCAGCAACTGGATCGTGGTTGTGAAGCGGAACAGGTATCAGTAGAAGAGATGTATGAACGCGTTGCGCAAGGCAAGGCGGACGCCATGCTCTCGGCCTGGCTGCCGGATACGCACCGGGACTATATGCAACGCTATGCACACCAGCTTGACGACCTGGGACCGAACTTCGAAGGCACACGCATCGGCCTGGTGGTGCCGGCGGTCAGTCCGGGCCGCCAGACCGGTGCCGACGGCGCCCGGGGCCGTGAACTACTGGACATACAATCCATCGCCGAACTCGATGATCATGCCGCGGATTTCGCACACCGGATCATCGGTATCGAGGCCGATACCGGCATCATGCGGGCCACCCGCAAGGCCATGGAGGTGTACGGACTCGGACAATTTCGCCTGGTCGAAGGTAATGAAAGCACCATGGCGACATCTCTCAAGGACGCCATCCGCCACAAGCAACCGGTGGTAGTCACCGGCTGGCAACCGCACTGGCTTTTCGGCCGCTGGGCCTTGCGTTTTCTCGACGACCCCAAAGGCGTGTTCGGAAAAAACGGCGCCATCCACACACTGGTCAGGCCGGGTCTTCGCCGGGCCATGCCCCGCGTATACACATTACTGGATCGCTTCCACTGGCAATCCGATCAACTGGGCCAGTTGATGGTCTGGATACAGGCGGATGGCGGCCGCGACCCCGCGGGCCAGGCCGAACGCTGGCTGCGCACGCGCGGCGGTATTATCGAACACTGGCTCGGTACACAGGTTCCTGAATAACGGCAAGCCATATCAATAACAGCAAGCAAAATAACTCATGTTACAAATCATCAGTCATAAATTCCGCAGCGGTTGCATGATGCTGGGCCGCGACCTTGGCGACTCGGTGGCCTTTCTCGGCACCGCGTTTCTGGTCCACGGCCAGGGTTACCTGCTCACTGCCGCCCACCTCACCGAAAACGAGACAGGGTTGGTTATCATTCCTTCAACCTTCAGCGAGGAATTTGCACCGCTGATCCTGGACCGGGTGGCGGCGATGGCCGTTAATGTAATCAGCCGGGATGTGCAACGCGATATCGCACTGTTGAAGATAGAGCAGGAAATCGATATCGGCGTACCGGATGACTTTCTCGGCAGCACGGAAGCTGTGCGGCCCGGCGCCAGTGTCATGAGCCTTGGCTATTCCTTCGGCCATCACCAGATCCACGCCTTACTCGGTTACAACGCCGTGGTCAGCGCCAAGATCCTGTCCAGCAACGAAAGCCGGCTGATCCTGTTTGACTCGGCATTTCATGAAGGTGATCGCGGCGGGCCGCTGGTCCACGTGGCCGACAGCCATATCGTGGGTATTGTCACCGGGCGTTTCGAACCCTCGACCATCAGTCAACAGGCCGGGGTATCCACGGAACGCCTCGAACCGCGTGAAACCAATGTCTCCTACGCGGTTGCGATCGAATACGGACTTGAACTGATGGCGTCGGAAGGCATCATGCAGACGGCGGGAACGATGTAGTGAAACAGAGAGAAACCAGGAAGAACGGGTTACGATCCTGACATCATCCGCCCGGACACTATGTCGAAGTCACTCTCTCGTTTTCGAGGGTTCGAATGACTTATCACCATAACTGCAAAAGGGACCAGAAGGTCCCTTTTGCAGTTATATGGCGGAGAGGGAGGGATTCGAACCCTCGATACGCTTTTGACGTATACACACTTTCCAGGCGTGCGCCTTAAGCCACTCGGCCACCTCTCCACAATTTCATTTCTATAGTAACCCCTTGATACAACTTTTGACACGCAGCACTCCGTGCTGCAGAGGGAGGGACTGACGCGCTACTTCCCTGTAGCGCGCCCTGCGGGAAGACTGCGTCTTTCCAATTTCGCTCCCGGCGAAATTGTCGAACCCTCGATACGCTTTTGACGTATACACACTTTCCAGGCGTGCGCCTTAAGCCGCTCGGCCACCTCTCCACAGTGTATTTGAATCAGCCCTGGTACCCGAACAGGCTGTTCAGATAAAAACTGGAGCGAAGATTATAGAATCAGGCAGAGGCTTGCAACGGTCGAAAGATAAAAATGCTCCTGCGCGCCGGGAATAGCAGGGATTCAACAGTGGTTCAGGGAAAAAGGGCGATAAAAAAGAAAATCCCCCTTCCCGGGCGGGAAGGGGGTCCAAAATATGGAGATAATGATGAAGTGATTCTAAAGATATGGATTAGAAGCTGACGGAACCTTCCATAATGAAGCCTTCCCACTCACAATCCGAGGCGCCGCCGAAGGTGCATCGACCGCCACCGGAGACGCTGCCTTCATTCTGCTGTACGTATTCGGCCTTGATCAGTACACCGTCATCAACCCACCAGCCGGCGCCGACCTGGATACGATCCAGTTCATCGTCACCCGGTCCGATACCCGTGGTTTCATTGATTGAAACGGTATAACGCGTAGAGACGTAGATGGTTTCCGTGAGATCAAGACGACCGAATATACCCCAGAAATCCTGCTTGGCATTGACCTGGCTGAAGGTTGTCGGGCTGGCTACGAAAGAACCACCGGCCCAGCTGAAATCATCCCGCCCTTGTCCGTAGAAACCATGAATGGTCGCCTTGCCACCAAGCGCCTCGGTTTCATACATGGCGTCAATCTGCCAGATATCGGCCTTGATGGCCGGAATGATACCGGCCTGGGTAACGCGGCCATTCAGTGTCTTGCTGCCGAAGTCGTAGTTATCACCGTCACCGAGTGCAATCAGGGAGCCAAAAGCACCGCCGTCGCTGAGCACACAGTTGGTCGGGGTGGCGCATACGGTGTCACCGGTGGTCTTGAAGTAACCGGCGCCGATGCCGAAGCCACTGTCAGTGACCAGAGAGGAACGCAGGCCGAAATCATAACCACTGCCGTTACTGGCATCGCCGAAGAATGAAGGCTTGGTTATCGTCGCGTTCCAGTCCCAGGTGCCGAGTGCCACATCGTGGCTACCCAGCAGCCAGACGCCTTCCGCAGCGGTGATCATGTCATTGGAGCCGTTACCGATGAGCGGGTTACCCTGTACAGCGCCACCATCAGAGTAACGCAGGAAGTTCATGGTTGTTTCGACGACGTTACCGACGCGAAAGATGATGTCGTTATTGACCTTGTAGTCTACCCAGGCCAGATCCTGGGTGATCTGGTAGTTTCCGTCGCCCTGGTCGTTGGGTTCTTCGGCCAGTTCCACGAAGAAACTGAAGTCCTCGGTAATTTGCCCGGCAAACCAGAGGCCGAAACGAAGACGGGCAAAACCGGAATCGGCCTTGGTATCCAGCGGATTCGCTGCTGAACCTTCAACTTCAATAGGTGATTGCCAATGTTGGGCGAAGTAACCGCCGGCCTTGACCTTGCCCCCGAACAGATCAACATCCGCATATGCTGGAGATGTTGCAAGTGCAATTGATGCACAGAATAACGTGTGTTTTAGTTTCATCTGGATTTCTCCCCTGGACGATATTATTTAAAAGGATCATCACTGCTTTTTTTGATAAGCAGATTAGTTTTAGCAATCGCATTGCCAACTTTGTTGTAAAAACACCTATGTGGTGTAAATACAACGGAAAACTCCAGGTGGAACTTTATAGATTATTGATTGATATACAGATTTATCATGATTGACATCCGGCATTGAAAAAAAATTATGCCGATAACGTCAGCAAAATGTTATGTGAATGGCCGGAGAAGACATGAAATGAGATACAGTTGTAACAAACATGAAACAAGTGTATTGAACTATGTTCAAGGTGGTATACGGGGTTTTGTTTACAGGGGGAAAACTGCCGGGCAAGGGCTGTACAAACCATCCGTTACCCGGCTGATGTTACCCCGGTTCAGCACTGAACCGGGGGATGACGATTATTATACGGGCAGTTTGAATATCACCATCGATCAGAGATCTTTCAGAATATCGTTCATTTTCTTCTGGTAGATTTCTTCGGTGATCATGCCTTTTTCATAGAGAGATTTCAGTTCGCTCAGTCGCTCTTCAATAGTACGGCTTTCCACGTTGGCCGGTGAGGTTTTCCTGACCGGTTCGACTGCTGCGCCTTTCTCGTCTGCCTGGATCATTTGCTCCAGCCTTTCGACTTTCTGCTTGAGTTGTTCCTGTTCACTGTCTATCTGCCGGGTCTGTTCCTGCAAGCCGGTAGTCTCTTCAATGATGTTTTCCTTCTTTTGCAGGGTTTCCCTGGTATTGGCAATGTCATTCCTGATGGTATCCACATTCATTACCAGCCAGTCGCTGCGAAATTTTCTGTTAACAGGCTTGATGAAATGCGAATGGTCTGTTGCAAAAGCATGGTCCAGGCTGGATTCACGTTTGCGGGAACCTGTATCAAGGCGGAATTTCTTGAGTTTCAGATAATCGATTTTCTCCGCCACATCGGAAGGTCCGCCGCGTTTACGGTATTGCTGCTCGATATCCACGCGGAGCTTGCCGATGATCAGGTTCAACTGGCCCTTGCTGTAGAAAAAACGCCCGGCAGTGGATAGCAGCGATTTCCCGTATTTTATTTCACGGCTAGAGCTGACAGTGAACGTTACATCCTGGTTCGGGGAAGCCTTCGCCAGCGCCTGGGTGAGCGGTTTACTCAGATCAGACAATTCTTTCCTGTTAAACAGGTTGGTGTCTGGCAGCTCCGCTTCCTCGGAACCGGAACTCAAAAAATCCAGGTCAAACCAGCTGTCATCTGCCTCTTGCAGTTTAATGGTCGCGAGTATGTCGAACATTTCCTGGGGTTGAAACTCGACCGGATGATCATTGGCTTCGGCACCGGATTCGGACGGCACGAGCGCAACGTAATTAAAACCGCTTTGCCACACATAGTCTTCATCATCCGCCATGGTCGCAAGCGGCATCAGCCACAGCGCCGCAAGACAGGCAGTCAGGGATAAATTTTTCATCGGATTGATTTTTCTTATAGTCATGATATATCTCTGTGTGGCTTGTTAATTTTACTGCATTAATGGCCGGGACAGATTACTCATTCAGCCTGCGCCTTTTTTTCGGCCTCATCCCGTAAATAGGCAATTACCTGCCACATTTCCTCTACAGACATGTAGGATTCAAATGACCCCATAATGGTATCGGGTCTGCCATATTTAATGATCGAAAGAAAAAATTCGTTATCGTTAACACCCCCGGGCGCGAATCCTCCGCTTACCAGGGTCGGTGCCCTTGCTCCAACACCTCCCGGCCCATGGCAAAAAAGACAGGTATTGCCATAAAGAGCATGTCCGGCTTCGATGGATTCAGGATTTCCGATATGTTTGTTTTCCATGCATGAAAAATCCGCATCGTCACATTCGGCACCGCTGATCGCCGCCGTGTCCGTGGAATTTTCTGCTACCACTACCTTTTCTTCCTGTTCTGCTGCCTCAACTCCGAATGCCGCGGTCTTGCCCGCGAACTGTAATCCGTAAAACACGGTGAGAATTATACATAACCAGCGATACTTCATATATGTCTCCTGTAAATAATCCACTGTTCTGTTCTGACTAAACATAAAGGGGGGAGTTTCCGTAAACTCCCCCGCATTATGTTTTTATAACACCTTCAGTGTTACAGCCTATTTTTTGTGCAGGGCAAACACGTAGAGTCCGCCGCCCTTGTTGTTGTTCTTGAAGAACTCGCCGTAAACCAGCGGCCACAGGCTGCCACCGCCCGGTCCCACAAGAATGGCGACATACTGGGTATCGCCGACCATGTAGGTGGTCGGGTTACTGTGTACGCCGCTGCCGACGTTGTATTCCCACAGTGTCTGGCCGGATTCATCATCCATGGCACGGAAGAAGCCTTCCGCATCCCCGTTGAAGACCAGACCACCGCCGGTAGCGAGCATTCCGCCGGTACCCGGCGTATTCTGGGAACGCATCCAGATGAGTTCACCCGAAGTGCCGTCAAACGCCTTCACGTAGCCGCCACCGGGATGTAAACGGATGACGCTGGTTCCAAGCCACCACTGGCCGGGCTTGAATTCCTGCTCCTTTGCCGCGATATCCATGGCCATGTCAATGCCGGGGACATAAATGTAACCGGTGCGCTTGCTATATGCTGCCGGATGCCATTCCTTGCCGCCACCAAGCGTGGGCGCAATATCAATGGTTTCGACGCCGCGTGTAGGACGTTTGTCAGGATTGACTTCCGGTCTGCAGTTCTTGTCAAAAGATTTCACCCAGTTGACACGCTGCATGGCGGTAACCCAGTTACATTTGAAGGTTTTACGATCAATGCTGTAGAGATGACCGTTACGATCGGCATGCAACCAGACCTTGCGGCCTTTCTTGTCTGTGATCAGGATAGCCTCGTTGGTGCCATCATAATCCCATGTATCATGCGGCGTATACTGGAAATGACCCTTGATTTCACCGTTTGCCGGATCAATGGCGATGGTCGAGCCGGTATAGAGATTGTCACCTTCGCGGACGCTGCCGTCAAAATCGGGAACGGGATTGCCGACGCCGTAGAGAATGTAGCCGGTTTCCTTGTCGAAGGAAGGCGGCAGCCACGGCGTACCTCCGGCCAGTTTCCAGGATTCACCGGCCCAGGTCTTTGCGATCTGCTCTTCACCGGTCATCGGCACGGTATGTGTTTTCCAGATGATTTCACCGTTGTCAGGGTTCAATGCCCAGATGGTGCCGGGATTGGCGCCGAGATCGCCGCCGGAGTTACCAATGACAACCATGCCATTGATCACCATGGGCATGGAAGTGAGGATCTCGCCGGTTTTGTAATCACCGAGTTTCTTTTCCCAGAGTATTTCACCGCTATCATGACTGAATGCAACCATATGGGTATCCAGCGTAGCCATGAAAACCTTGTCTTTGTAAAGTGCTACACCCCTGTTGACGGAACCACAGCACAACTTTGGCCCGAGGTCGCCGGGCAGTGACCGTTCGTATTTCCAGAGAATATCTCCGGATTTGCCATCAAGAACAAAAAGCTTGTTATGACTCGAGGTCACATAGAGGCGGCCGTGAACGGCCATGACCTGGCTGTCCTGGGCGCCGATGACGCCAAATGAAAGATTCCATTTCGGAACCAGGTCACTGATATTCTCCTGGTTGATCTGCGTTAAGGGCGAGTAGCGGGTGCTCTCGTAATCGCGCCCGTAGTGCACCCAGTTATTCGGGTCTTTGTCCGCATTGAGTAACATGTCATCTGTTACCATATGTCCGATATGACTGCCTGCCAGTTCGTCAACACCGAGCCCGAAGGACTGTGTTGATACAAGGAACTGCAGACAGATGATTGATAGTATTTTTATGAATTTACCTGGCATCTTGACTCCCCTCATGAATGAATTAATCAGCCTCACACTAACCGTCATACCGGTAAGTGGTTCTGTTAAACATGGAAACTGACCTGATAAAATTCAGGCAGTTAATCATTAGCATACTTTGTACCATTCACACCCGGGTATGAAGCGCCGGCTTACCTGTTAAAACGGCAGGACCTAAGCTGCTGAATTTACGATGGTATCAACCTTGAATACAAAAATGATTCGCTTATAAGCCCGGTTTGCAGCAACTGGCATTCATGCAATGTGTAACAGGGTACTGCTACACATGTATCACACCGGAAACAGGATCGAGTAGGAGGGGGAGTTACCTCCCCCGTCCTCTCACACCACCGGACGTGCGGTTCCGCATCCGGCGGTTCATGTAAGACACTGGAGTCGTCGCGTTGTATCAAGCAGCGACACCAACCCCAGACGATCAAAGAAGGACTTCCGGAAGGCTGCGTTCATGTGGCTCGCACCACTGTTCCACCACGGCCCTCGTTGGTTGAAGGCCGAGCGGAATGCCCGTTCCTCCGCCAGTCCCGCCCGCATCAGGTTTCGGGCGCGAGTATAGGGGCGCTTCCACTGCCGCCACAGGATGCAGCGCAGCTTGCGCCTGAGCCAGCCGTCGACCTCTTCCAGCGCCCGTTTGGTTTCGGTCAGCCTGAAGTAGGCCGCCCAGCCGCGCAGAACCGGATTCAAATCGGCGATGGTGTGGCTCAGACTTCGTCCCCTCGCCCCTTTGAGCACTTCGCGGATTTTGTCTTCCAGCCGTTTCAGGCTGTCCGGCGCGATCCGCAGCTTCGGGGCCTTGTGCCCAGTCAGGCTGTAGCCCAGAAACTTCCTCTTCCACGGCGGCGCGACCGCGCTCTTGGCCTCGTTGACCCTGAGCTTGAGCCGCTCCGCCAGGAACCGGGTAATACTTGCCAAGACCCGCTCGCCCGCCGCCTGACTTCCGACATAGATGTTGCAGTCGTCCGCGTAGCGGCAGAAGGCGTGCCCCCGGCGCTCCAGTTCCCGGTCCAGTTCCGTCAGCAGAATGTTCGACAGCAGCGGACTCAAGGGGCCGCCTTGCGGCGTGCCCTCCGTCCTCGGCGACACGACGCCGTCCGCCATCATCCCCGCCTCAAGGTACCGGCGGATGAGTCTCAGTACCCGCCCGTCGCCGACCTTCCCGGCTACCTTGCCCATCAGGATGTCGTGGTTGACCCGATCGAAAAATTTCTCCAGGTCCATATCCACCACTACACGCCGGCCTTCGGCGACATACTGCCGCGCCGCCTTGACCGCTTGATGGGCGGACCGATCCGGTCGGAAGCCGTAGCTCGATGCGGAAAAATCCGCCTCGAAAATCGGTGAGAGCACCTGATGCAACGCTTGCTGGATCAGGCGATCCGTCAGCGTTGGAATGCCGAGTGTCCTCACCCCGCCTTGCGGCTTGGGGATATCCACCCGGCGCACCGCTTGCGGGATGTACGTCCCCGCCAGCAGCTTGGCCTTGATCGTCGGCCAGTGTTGCTTCAAGTGATCCTTGAACCCGGCCACACCGATGCCATCGACACCGGCCGCGCCCTTGTTCCGGACCACTCGTTGATACGCCAGCATCAGGTTGCCGCGTTCGCACACGGCCTCCATCAGCCCGCTCGACTCCGCTTTCGTCCGCGGCTCAGTCGCCGCTTCCACCTCAGCACGCACTGCGGCCCTTCCCGGATACTGTCCGGGTCCTTCCACTTGCGCCCCGTCTTGCCAACGGGCTTCCGCTTTCTCTGGTTTCATCGAGAGTTGACCGCCTACTCGCGTTCTTCCACGTTCGGCCCTTCAGTCCGTACCGGCACCTACTATGGCCTCTGCTGACTTCCTCACCCGCATCCCGACACCTCGCGGTGCCGGTAGCACCAGGGCACGAATGAGGATCTCCCCGGGTATTGCGCACCCACCTTCACGCTTATGCCTGTCGGATCTACGCCACAGCATTCCGTGCAAGTTTCGGGCTTTGACGATATTGGCCGCCTTACCCCACTGTGACGCCTCGCATCCGCTTCCTGTTCGTCAGGCCAGCGCTTTGCCTTCGGCTTCCTCCAGATCCGCAGTTACCCGCGACACCCTTGCCGTTCGGCTAACTCTTCCCCTTGCCGGGCGAGTAGAGGACTTTCACCCCCGAGTGGATGCGCCCTGCCGGGCGCACCAAAAAAAACCCGCATGTGAGAATGCGGGTTGAATAATCCCGGAAGGGATTGACTGGAGAGTAATGGTCAATTTAGAGGAGGAGGTCTTCTGTACTTTCTACATTCAGGATCTCCAACCATTTGTCTCCGGATTTTGCTGACTACCTGGTCAACAGATTATCGATCAGGAACTGGTTAACCTTATTGGCCGCTTCCATCTGTACCATGTGGCCGGAACTCTCAATGACCAGTTTGCTCACGCTGTCCGGCAACCGTTCGGTATGAGATGCCGGAATAATGTGGTCATCCATGCCCCAGACGACACAGATCCTGCAGGCAAGCGTATCCAGTGAGTCGAGGAACTGCCGGCCCTGTTTGCCACTGTCATCAAGTAACTGCCTCGACACAGCATTCAGGGCGTCACTGACCCCGTCCAGCCGCTTGTACTGCAGCATATTGTTGATCAATTGCCGGTTTACCAGTGACTTGTCCGCAAATAACAGTTCCAGCCAGGGCTTGATCTGTTTCCTGCTGGTGCTTTCCATAAAGCCCTGGATGTACTCATTGTTGATTTCATCACCCAGACCTGCCGATGCGATCAGACCCAGGCCGAGGACATTATCCGGATACTTGCTGGCAAAACACAGTGATATGGCGCCGCCCATGGAATGACCGACCAGGTAAGCTTTTTCGATATCAAGAGCCTGCAGAAACGCATGAATTGTGTCGGCAAAAAATTCGAGGTTGGCATCTCCGACCACTTTCGATGACTGTCCATGCCCCGGCAAATCCAGCGCAATGACCCGCATACCGGTTTTTTCCACCAGTTCATCATGATTGAACAACCAGTTGTCCAGATCGCCGCCATAACCGTGCACAAGCAACAATACCCTGTCGCCGTCGCCCTTGGAGAGATAGCGAATATTCAAGCTATTGACTTCAATCGTTTGCGCCTGGATCCCCTCATCCTCATCACCGGATTCCTCGGGAACGAACTCGGACTGGAATTTCTCGATGTAGGCGTTGACTTCATCATCAGAAACGCTCTCATCGGCCACTACCGCCAGTAGGGCACCCACCGGATAGACCGTGTCATTTTCAGCAACGATCTTTCTCAGCGTACCCGCCATGGAAGCTTCGACAGCACTGGCGATTTTCTCGGTCTCAACCTCGGCCAGCTCATCACCCCGGCTGAACTGACTGCCTTCTTCAACCAGCCAGTTGATGAGTTTGCCTTCTTTCATCGATAGGCCCCATTTGGGCATGGTCAACGGCGTTATAGTATTTTCAGACATCAAGATTCCTCATTGGTGTATTTTTTGATCAAAAGCTCAGGCAATGCTTCTTATCGCGGCCTCGATTTTTTCAGGCGAGGGGATGTACGCATCCTCAAGAGATTTCGCAAAAGGTACAGGGGTATGCGGAGCAGTGACTGTTTTAACCGGTGCTTTCAGATGTTCAAAAGCACGGGTTACGGCCAGTTCGGCAATATCACTGGCCATGCTGCAGCGTGGATTCGATTCATCGACAACGACCAGCCTGCCCGTGTTTTCAATGCTTTCAAGAATGCTTTCATCATCCAGTGGTGAAGTGGTGCGTGGATCGATCACTTCACACTTGATGCCTTCTTTCGCCAGTTTGTCTGCGACCCCGGTCGCATGGAGAACCATGCGTCCGAAGGCGACGATCGTTACATCATCCCCTTCCCTGACAACATTGGCTTCTCCAAACGGTACTGTATAGGGCTCTTCCGGCACCTCACCTTCCAGGGTATAGAGCACCTTGTGTTCCAGGAAGATAACCGGGTCATCATCCCGGATCGCCTGGATCAGTAATCCCTTGGCATCATAAGGTGACGAGGGTAAAACCACCTTCAGTCCCGGAATGTGGGTGAATATTGAATACAGCGCCTGCGAATGCTGCGCAGCGGCACTGAACCCGGCGCCATACATCGCCCGGATCACCACCGGTGTTTTCGCCTTACCGCCGAACATATACCTGAATTTCGCCGCCTGGTTGTATATCTGATCCAGGCAAACACCCATGAAATCAATGAACATGAGTTCCGCCACCGGCCGCATGCCGCAGGTCGCGGCGCCGACAGCAGCACCGATATATCCGGATTCGGTAATCGGCGTATCCATGATACGGTTGCCATGTTTTGCATACAGACCCTTGGTCAACCCGAGGACTCCGCCCCATGCATCCATTTCTCCGTGACCGCCTGAACCCCCGACCACGTCTTCACCCATGACAATAACCGATTCATCACGGGTCATTTCCTGATCCAGCGCCTCGTTGATAGCTTGTTGATATGTAATTTTTCTGGCCATGTTGATTATCCTTCGTAATTCAGTAATTAACGTAAACGTGGGTGAGTAATTCCTCTACGGCCGGCGGCGATGCTGCCTCTGCCTGTTGCACGGCCTCATCGATCAATGCTGCTACTTCCTCGTCGATTTTATCGAGATCGGAATGCTCAAGCAGATTCGCGTCGACCACGCGTTTCCTGAAAATTTTCAGGCAATCTTTTTCTTCGCGGAGCTGTTTGACCTCATCCGCACGGCGATACGTCTGTGCATCACCTTCGAAATGACCGAAATAGCGGTTCAGTTTCACCTCGACCAGCGATGGTCCACCACCGGCACGGGCACGGGCTATCGCTTCACCCGCCGTTTCATAAACAGCAAAAAAGTCATGGCCATCCACGGTTGTCCCCGGCATACCGAAACCTGCAGCCCGATCGGCATAATTGTCACAGGACACGGCCCATTCGGATGATGTTGCTTCGGCATAACCGTTATTTTCAACAACGAAAATACACGGCAGATTCCAGACTGTAGCGAGATTCATACTTTCCAGCGTGGTGCCCTGGTTGGATGCACCGTCTCCGAAAAACGCGATACCCACACCGTCGGTTCCGCGCATCTTGTGAGTAAGCCCTACACCGCATATCAAGGGTGGGCCACCGCCGACAATTCCGTTTGCACCCAGCATGCCCTTGTCGAGATCGGCAATGTGCATGGACCCACCCTTGCCGTGACAGGTACCTGTCTGTTTACCGTAGATTTCAGCCATCATGCCGATAACATCCACGCCCTTGGCAATACAGTGGCCATGGCCGCGGTGCGTACTGACAATACGATCCTGATCAGTCAGGTGCATACAGATGCCCGTGGCTGAAGCTTCTTCACCCGCGTACAGGTGAACAAAGCCCGGGATCCCGCCCTTGGCAAATTCATCATGAACACGTTCTTCAAAATCCCTGATGGTACGCATCATCCGATATGCTTCGAGAAGTTTTTCTTTTGATAACTCTGACATATATATCTCCCCCTGGGTGATTTCAATTACGTTAATCAATAGCTGTATGTTGCAATTTCCGATCGCCTGTTTATCCAAAACACAGGCTTTCAGGCATTCTGAATTTATGTTCACCGGATCGACCCGCAGTACGATGATTGACGAACACACCGCTTCTGGCGGCACTTTCAATCGTTGCCTCCACATCAAGAGTGACCGGGCCGTCGTCTTCAAGCCTCACAATCACCTCATCTTTTGCGGAAAATTCGATTTCCCTTTCTCCATCGAGCGCGAGTACGCCATGTGCGGATTCGATTTCATAGTCAACTCCGATCTCAATACGCGATGAATCCAGGATACCTATCTCGTGGAACAGTCCCGGGGCAACCGGGGCATTCAATGTCATGGGACACTCCACCGGATCGGCCATAAGCACTTTCAGTCCGGACATTTCCTTTCTTGACACTGGGTCGAGCAGCCCGCCAATACTCGACATACCGATGGCGGCAGGTTCACAGAAAGCCAGGTACAACTCTTTCAGATTTTCCATTTTCCACACCGCACGTGCGCCTACCCAGCGATCACTGGTGATAGCCAGGTCAACAAGCGCCAGATCCTCGATATTGTTGTTCACGGTTACACGAATAACCTTGTTTCGCCTGACCATGCTTTCAGTGTTAACCAGGCCCTTCAGGTATATTCCGAGCGCTAGTCCTGCCAGTGTGGCTTCGTGAAAACGGGGAAAGGCGTTATTGGTACCTGTGGAAATACTGACCATGGGTATATCACCGATGTACCTGGCAACGGCCCGGTGGGTGCCGTCTCCACCAAGCACTATGACCGCACCGACATTTCTTTCCCTGAATATCCTGCCGGCGATGAGCGTATCGGTCACGGTACTGGTAATGGGTATATCCAGAAACTCAAGATCGACTGAAGCCGCCCGGTTGAGGTGGCTGCGTGACTCCAGGTTTCTGATGAGCTGTGCCGCAAGACCGCTTTTATCCGGCATCATGATCGCTTTATCGATACCGAATGTAGCCAGCGTTACAAGTATTCTTTCAACGATATTCGCCCGTTCCACCGTCTGAATGGATGACGCACTCGAAACCAGTCTTCTGATATCCCTGGACGAGTAAGGATTGGCAATAATGCCAACCGATGTAGATTCAGGAATTGGATTCATTACTTTTGCTTACATTCAATTCAACGGTAATTACCCAAAAGCAATTGGAGTGCCAAGAAGATGATCCGATGCAGAATCATTCAGAAATGCTTGTTTATCCATTGACAAACCATCAGTTTTTTTCGGATTAAGCAGGAAAATCGTTGATATAGCGTGACTTTTTTACAGCAATAAAACCGGGGATGTACAGGAGGAGACAGAAACAGAAAATAATGATATTGCTCAAAAGGGACAGAATGCCCGTCCATTTTGCAACATGTGTATCACCGGGTCATGACATTTGTAAGTTCGATAACGACGAGACGGGGGTATATACTGTGGAAAAACGTGAAAGCTGAGCAGGAAGATTGCCCGGTTTTTATTTCAGTTATCCCCGGTGTTTTTGCCCAGGGAGAGGATGTAGGCCACCAGTTTCCAGCGCGTTTCCTCGGACAGCTTGTTCCAGGGCGGCATATTCAATGAACCACGCTTGATACCATTGGTAATCGTCCTAAAAAGATAATCCGGTTCGAATTCACGGCTCTGCAGCTTTTTGGCCTTGCCGCCCGATCCCTTGCTGCCATGACAGTAGGCACACAGTGAATTGAATTTCTTCTCTCCTTCGGCGATCGATTCCGGATCTGAGAGGATTGCTTCCTTGAGGCTGGATTTTTCCGGCTGGGGTTGATTGCCATCACTGGCCCAGACAACACTGGTTGAGAAAAGAAGTGCAAATGCGAGGTTGTATATCTTTGACATGTCAATAACTGTGATTTTATTTGTGCTGCAAAGTTCAGGATATAAAACAGGGGACCACCTGGTCCCCTGTGTTCTAATTCAACGCAAGGTATTGCGCTTATTCAATTGTAAAGGCAATCAGACTTGCCCCGCCCGGTAGCTCATTGATACCGGGAAATGCGGAGGCTGCAAAACCCGGGGCCAGTGAACCCCAGCCTGAAGGTACAAGAATGTATTGCTTGCCCTTATGTGCATAACTGACGATACCTGCGCGTATACCGGACCCGGTGTTGAACTTCCAGAGTTCCTTGCCGGTTTCAGCATCATAAGCATGTACGTAGCCGTAAGCGTCGCCATTGAATACCAGGCCGCCGGCAGTGGTCATGACAGCACCGTATCCCGGCAGCTTGTAGGGAATGCTCCATCTGATTTCACCGGTAACCGGGTCGCGTGCATCCAGCCTGGCGCTGGCTTCGTCACCCGGAGGCGCCACAGCAGCGATAGCGGATACACCCAGAGTCAGGGCTGCTACACTACTGAGTGATTCGGGATCAGTCGGCGCCGGGGTTACCGTATTACAGGCTTCCTGTGCATTGTTATACCAGAGGCCGGTTTCCGGGTTATACGCGCCATGGTTCCAGCTCCTTGCCCCCAGCAGGTAGGGACAAATGGTGATTTCCTCACCTTCTTTCGGATTTACACGTCCTATGAGTTTACCGGTCTTTGGATCAATCTTGTCGACCCAGTTCACGTGCTTGGAGAACTTCCAGACATTGTGCAATTTGAGACTGCCTTTCTCATAAACAAACACAAAACCGCTCTTGTTTAAATGTGCGATCAGGTCCTTGCCATTATGCTTGAAGAAAATTCCCTCATAGGCCGAGTCATAATCATACATGTCATTGGGAATTTCCTGATGGGCGGATTTCAGCTTGCCGGTCTTGCCTTCAATGGCCAGGTAACTCGCGGCCCATTTGTTGTCACCCTCACGACCCTTACCATAAAAGTCCGGTGCGGCATTACTGGTGCCGATATAAATAGTATCGGTATCAGCATCGTATTGACCGGGCATCCAGGCTCCGCCACCACCAACACGACCACTATCACCGGGCCAGCTTTCCTTGCTGTTAACCAGCAGGGTTTCAAAAGTCCAGGCCTTTTCACCGGTCAGTGCATTAACCGCGAAAATCTTGCCGGCCTGGGCCTGGTCACCACCGGTGGTACCGCCGTAAAGAATATCTCCGGCCAGTTGCGGTGGTGAGGAAAACAGGCAACCGAAGCACTCGCGCTGATCCGGAACCACCTGCGTCGACCATTTTTCCTTGCCGGAAACCTGGTCAATAGCAACAAATCGGCCATCCAGCGTACCCAGATAAACGTTACCATGGCCGACGGTCACACCGCGGGTCGCGTTGGTATAGAAAACCTCGTTAACAATGGGATCCAGTTCCGGCTGGTAATGCCAGATGGTCTCGCCGGTCTTGCCATCAACGGCGAATACGTTGTTGTTGGGACCTACGTAATAGATAACACCATCAATAACGATCGGGGTTGCCTGCAAGCCCATGGCGATATCGCCTACCTGGTGAATCCAGGCAACTTTAAGATTGCCGACATTTGAATTATTGATCTGCTTCAGCGGACTGAATCGCCAGCCGTTATCGAGGCGATGATAACGGGGCCAGTTATTCGGGTCCTGGTAACCATCATCCGCGGCCTGCAGATTAAAAGACATAATTGCGATCACCAGACACGCCAGTGATTGTCTGCCCACCCTTTTTAGAGAATCTGAAAAATAATGCATGATTGATGGCCCTCCTGTTTGAACCATGTAATTTATGCCGTGTTTTCCCTGAATGACATGGAATCCGGATATTATTTTTTTGCTAGATTTCAAATTGAAATTCTACGGATATGACCTGAAGCAATCGCTATGCCAGATGTCATTCAATTGATTTGTCTGGTCTTTTCCATGAGGCACTGTGGTAATGTGATACAGATGTATCACTTTTTTCTAATCACCTGTTTCAGCACATAAAATCAAACATTTTAAGTTCTTGATAAATTCGGGTAATTTAATTAACTTAAAAGAAACACAGAAACTGCGGAGCGGATACAGTTAACCGTCAGGGGACTCGCAGAATGTTTTTCTCGCTACAGGATTGTCCGTCAGGGAAGAAAACCAGAACATCATAGAGGAGCGCTATGTCATTAGCCCAACATAATCATATTGACAATATACTTGAGTCGGTTTACAGGCCTGATAAAGCCAGTGATATAATCACCAGCACTGATCCTGTCATTCTCAGATCATGGCAACGCTGCATTACTCATTTCAGTCTTGAACCCAGTCCGACCCGTGGTGCAAGAATTCTGACACAACAGGAACTCCTGGATTACCGGCTCCCCGTCGAGGAATTTCTGCATATTGCCAAGTCAGGGTTGTCCCAGCTCTACAAGCAGGTCAACGCGCTCGATTATGTTGTGCTGTTGACCGACAGTAACGGAGTCACCGTTGATTATATCGGCAGTGAAAAATACGATGCTGAACTGAAATCCTATGGTCTCTATCTGGGAGCTGACTGGAACGAAAAGCATACAGGTACCTGTGGCGTTGGTATCTGCGCCACGGAAATGATACCGGTTACGGCACACCAGACCGATCATTTCGATCTCATCAATACCCGGCTTACCTGTTCGGCAGCACCGATATTCGACCCGGAAGGCAAGCCACTTGCGGTTCTCGACGTTTCCGCGCTTGATTCGCCGAAAAACAAGGACAGCCAGTACCTGCTGTTACAGCTTGTGCAAATGCATGCCCAGATCATTGAAAGCGCCAATTTCCTGCATCATTTCCAGAAGGACTACTGGATCGTTCGATTCGGTTCCCTGCAGGAATACGTTAACGTCAACTCACCGAATATGCTGGCCATTGATGACACCGGGACGATCATGGGGCTGAATTCCTGTGCCAGGAAAAGCCTTGACAGTGGCATTGTATGGAAAGATGCAGCCTGGAGTACCGCGATTGGCAAAAATATTACTGATTATTTCGGTTGCGAACTCGGCGATATCATCAATATCCACGAAGGATCCGACAAATACATCAAGCCGGCAACATTGCTGGCCTCCGGCGAACAGCTGTTTGTATCTTCTACCACGCCTTCAAAAGCGGATTATAAATATTCGATCAAACCTTCGTATCAGCCACGCAAAGTCACGCCGATGGAAGCCGCGGACTTCAGCCTCGACCAACTGGCCGGTGACGATCCGGTCATGAAAAAATCCATCAAACTGGCGAAGAGACTCGTTGACAGCAAAATTTATTTTCTCATTCAGGGTGAGACCGGCAGCGGCAAGGAGGTTTTCGCCCGCGCCATACATAATGAAAGCAGACGCCGGGGCAAGCCGTTTATCGCTGTCAACTGTGCGGCCATCCCGGAATCACTGATTGAAAGCGAACTGTTTGGTTACAAGCCAGGCACTTTCACCGGCGCCAGAAGCAAGGGCATGGTCGGACTGATACAGCAGTCCAGTGGCGGAACCCTGTTCCTGGATGAAATCGGTGATATGCCCATACACTTGCAAACCCGGTTATTGCGTGTTCTGTCCGAACGCGAGGTGCAGCCGCTGGGTTCGGACAAAACCGTTCCGGTTGACCTCAATGTTATCGCAGCAACCCACAAAAACATCGATGACATGATCCGTGAAGGCCTGTTCCGTGAGGATCTTTATTACAGGATTGCCGGGGCAACACTGCTTTTACCTTCCCTGAGAGAGCGTGCCGACAAGGATTTTCTCATCTCCAGGGCCATGATCATGGAAAGCGGTAATCCGGATATATCCATATCACCTGAAGTCATGGAATTACTGCTCGGCTACCACTGGCCTGGAAATATCAGGGAGCTGCGTAACACTCTCAGGGTAACCCATGCCTTCAGTGACCAGGTGACTATACTACCGGCTGATCTGCCGGATGATTTCACCTCGAAACTCAACAGTTTCAGATACATGCAAAACCAGAAAACCAGTCTGCATCAGTTAAAGTGTCCACCTGGTCCCGGTATCGGTAACCCCAAGGTGGAATCTCTGGTTAATACCCTGATCAGGAATAAATGGAATATCACGGATTCCGCAAATGAACTCGGTATTTCAAGAGCGACGATTTATCGCAAGATGAAAAAATACGACATCATTCCACCCAACCATATGGGTGTCTGATTCAGCTCCAGTCCTTTGTTGAGCCCGGCGAAGACCGGGTTCAACTTCTCTGCAACACGTGTTACACATGTTAACGATTCCAGGCCGATCAGTGCTTTCTGCCAGCACAGAAGATTTATACGTGGACCCCTGTAACTCACTGCTGTTGCAGTAAAAATGCGAATACCGCATGTGGGCTGGCAACGTGGTTTCTATACTTATTTATATGGCATCAAATTTGCGATACTTGAAATTGTTGCTGAACCGATGCAGCTAGGGGTGCCGTTTGGCTGAGAATGACCCTTGAACCTGATCCGGTTAATACCGGCGTAGGAAAGCAGGCAGACAGCCAGATGCGCTCGGAATTCGAAATCAAGAGGAACACACTATGAGCGCTATCCAGGACAATTTACTGAACAAAAACGCCAGCGTTAATCCACAAGCCATCGAGGGCTTTCCCAACTCGCGCAAGATCTACGTGCAGGGCAGCCGCGCCGATGTGCGCGTGCCGATGCGCGAGATCGCGCTGGCGGACACGCACACCAGCACGGGCGTCGAGTCCAATCCCCCACTGACGGTGTACGACACCTCCGGCCCCTACACCGATCCCGATGTCAGCATCGATATCCGTAAAGGACTCACGCCGTTGCGCGAAGCGTGGATCGAAGAGCGCGGCGACACCGTGACGCAGGCCGGTCCGTCCTCGGCCTACGGCCGCGAGCGGCTCAGGGATACCGCGCTTGAGGGTTTACGCTTTCACACCCACCGCCCGGTGCGCAAGGCCGGGCCGGGGCGCAACGTCACGCAGATGCACTACGCCCGCGCCGGGATCATCACCCCGGAGATGGAGTTCATCGCCCTTCGCGAGAACCAGCGCCTTGAGC
>DGNS01000002.1 GCA_002389045.1 Thiotrichaceae bacterium UBA4486
ACATTGCATAAATTTTTGGCGCAGGACAGCTCCGCTCCTTCTATAGCAGCATTTTCCGGGCCGTGCTCGCTTTTTCCAATCCTCACATAGAGTGAGCTATGCTCCGGTTGGAAAAATCTGCGCACGACCCGGAAAATACCGCTCTAAAAGCCCCTGCATCCAAAAATTTATGCAACGTTAGGGTAAAGTCCGGCTTGACCACCGACAAACCGGCAGTCAAGACGTTTCAACCCGGGATTGTTTATCGCATCCATGCCGTGTGGTCAGGCATGATTCATGCGGACAAGTCCATCAATGATGTGCCGGAATAGCAGGGCATTATTGTCTGCTCCGGGCTGGTTTAATATGTATTTAATTTACATGTTATTAGTCATCAGGGCAAAGTTTAGTGCTCCGACCGGTACTGTACGCAGGCCCCGGGGTGGTTGACAGCAGAAAGCCTGCATCCGGTTTTACTGCGCGGCCGGTACTTATTGATTGCCGTAAAAATGTTCCAGTATCGTGTTACGGAATTGCCCATGGCAGGCGAGGCAGCCACTCTGAACCTTGGCGAAGCTATCAATGACCGCGGTGCCATCCTCGCGCATAGCGGCTTCAGACAACTCACCGGCGGCCAGGTGAACTTCATTATCATAACTTTTGAACTTGCCTGCCTCATTGCCCAAAAAGCCCATGATCTGTTGCCTTTCAGCGAGAGGCGGTTTGCGATGGTCGGCTATTCTTGCCGCTGCCTCCGCGATAGCCTGCCATTCCTCCAGTACAATGCCGTCGGTAATTTTCCGCATGTCGCTAGCCATGTCCCGCATGATTGCACGCAGGACCAGATCTTCACCGTTGTTATCTCCGGCGGCCATTGCCCATACGGGCAGGACACCCAGAATTATTGCAGCAAGGGCGGTTGTGAGAATTTTTATATTATGCATTATGCAGTTACCTTGAGTTTTGATGTTATCGAAATCTGATCATTCCTGACCGGGCCATGGCTCGGCAAGGTCAGTCCTTTGAATTATCCGCATCAAGCGTTTCCAGGGCATGACGGGAATGGGCCACTGCACCGCCGGCACGCATCTCCGCCGCCACCCAGATGGCCTCCATGATCTCGGAGGCCGATGCATTTTCACCCTGTGCCGCCTGTGTATGGGCACGAATGCAATGCTGGCACTGGGTGACATGGGCGACGGCAACGGCTATGAGTTGCTTGGTTTTTGTATCCAGGGCTCCGGCCTTGAAGACAGTTTTGCTGAATTCGCGCCAGGCTGTTTCCGCTTCCGGTGTCAGGGTGCGGCGCTGACTGGCGGGGGATGGCTGTGACATGATGGTTTCCTCGGTAAATGGTTGAATCAGGTTAACATTCAGGTCCGTGCGGGCTGCCACGAGTGCGTTCTACTCACGAAAAATGCGTCCTGGAAGTCATTACGGGGTTGTCCGGTCCGCATGTTTTGATTCACAATGCTAATATGTAAATAGAATACTACTTTAATGACCGATTTTCACCAGGGATCATGGTGACGTGCATAGAGGTCAGGATTCCGCTGTCACCGTTGGCCCGGAACCCGTGCGACGGACCATTGATATGCATCCGGCATCACCCGGTACAAACAACACCAGACCAGGAGAACTAATGATGAGCAGACTTTATGGTGACCAGCACCGAACATTCCAGGACCGGTTCGATACACGCAAAATGGCTGACAGGATTGAGGAACTGGCGGTGGTAACTGAGATCGGTGACGAGACGCGGGAATTCATTTCGTCACGGGACATGTTCTTCCTGTCGACGGTGGACCAGAACGGCCGGCCGACGGTATCTTACAAGGGTGGTGCGCCGGGTTTCGTCAAGGTACTGGATGAGTCGACGCTGGCCTTCCCGAATTATGATGGTAACGGCATGTATTATTCTATTGGCAATATAACCGGCAACAACCAGGTTGGCATACTGTTTATCGATTTTGAAAAGCCACATCGCATAAGGGTGCAGGGCACGGCGGAGGTCAGTACCGACGACTCGCTTCTGGCCCGGTGGCCGGGGGCCGATGTCGTGATTATGGTTCATATATCCGAGTTGTGGCAGAACTGTCCGCGCTACATTCACCGCTACCGGAAGCTGCAGGAGTCACGCTATGTACCGGAGGCCGATGGTGAATTCCCGATTGCCGAATGGAAGCGTACTGATGCCGTCAATGATGTATTGCGGCCGGAAGAAGTTGAAAAAGTCGAGCGCAGCGGTGGTCAGATCACTATCGAGGAATGGATGGAGCGCGTACAAAAGGGCGATGAAAATGTCTGACAGGCCACTGTTCCCGCAGCCGCAGAAGGTTTCCACGGGTATACGCTGATGCTCGCGCGTCCGTTCTGGTTTGCCTTCGGATGTACCGCCACCGGTTGCGGCGTTGCCGGGGTCATATTGCCGATGTTGCCCACCACGCCATTTTTGCTGCTCGCCGTCTGGGCTTTCGCACGCAGTTCACCGCGGTTGCACAACTGGTTGCTGACCCATCCCCGTTTCGGCCGGCTGATCAATGACTGGCAACGTCATGGCAGCCTGTGCAGAACCACCAAGTTACTGGCCATGCTGGTCATGGCGTCCTCGCTTTTCTTTACCCTGTTACTGGGTTTCCCGACTATGGTTCTCGCGCTGCAGCTTATGATATTTATTCCGGCTGGCTGGTTCGTGTTGAGCCGGCCGGAAGTGAAACAGGATTCTCCGGGCGGTAGCTGCTTACCGGTCACACAGCGTGACTGATATTGTCTTCGCCCGCGCCCTGCATGTGCTGGCGGTGGTGCACTGGATTGGTGGCGTGAGCATGGTGACCCTGGTCATTCTGCCGGCGATAAAACACTTTGCCGAACCGGCGCGCCGGCAATCCCTGTTCGAAGCCGTGGAAGGGCGCTTCTCCGGACAGGCAAAAATCTCGGTGACCCTCGCCGGACTCAGCGGCTTTTACATGATCTGGCGGCTGGATGCCTGGTACCGGTTTCTCGATCCCGCCTACTGGTGGATGCACGCCATGGTGTTGGTATGGCTGCTGTTTACCTTCATCCTGTTTATTGCCGAGCCACTGCTCGTTCACAAATTGTTACGTTGCCATGCCACCACGGATTCGCTGAAAGTCATGCATTTTATTCAGTACTCACACTGGTTGCTTCTGTTTATCAGTGCAACGACGGTGGTAGCTGCGGTTATCGGCGTTCATGGTGTATTGATCTGAGCCAGGTGGCCTGTTCAATAATAACCACTATTGGTTGTTCGGCTGGTTGATATTAACCACGCTTGATTGGATTAAGACTAATTCCATGATTTAAACGGGTATTTTCCGGGGTTTTTACTGAAAAAAACCGTTATGAACACATCACAGGATGAAGATGGTTTGATCCAGATCAAGGAATACGGATTTATTTTCATGGTGTGTATGAATGGCATATTAAATGCCTTTGATCTGTCTGCCGGCCATTAAAATACCGGCTTTATCCAACTACATGTCAAATACAAACTAGGAGTATCACTATGAAATGGGTTGATCCTGCATATTGTGACTTGCGTCTCGGGTTTGAAGTCACAGCGTACGTTTACGTTCGCTAACAAGCAAAGCCCTTGCCTGAGGGGGAGCAATCGATGATTGCTCCCCCTCTTCAGGAATTCCGGATGACTGAAATACCAGTATCAGCTGCGCAGCCATGAACGATGAAATTAAAACCGGTATTAATGAAGACAGCATAATGGAGCTGTCTCCGATGTATCTGTTTCGATGGGAAGAGCCGCAACAGGCGCATGTTCTGTTGTATCCCGAAGGAGTGGTAAAGCTCAATGAAACCGGCGCTGCGATACTCAAATACTGCAACGGCAGCAATACCGCCGCTGACATCATCCGTGAATTGAGTGAAATATATACAACGGATGTAAGTGAAAGCGTATACAGATTTCTGGAGGTGTCCCATGCCAAAGGATGGATCAGAATTAAGTCTTGATGGATCAGGAATCCCGATGTGGCTCACTCTTGAGCTCACTTATCGTTGTCCACTGCATTGTCCGTGGTGCAGTAATCCCCTCGATTTCGAGAAATTCAGGAATGAACTTACAACCGCGGAGTGGAAGAGGGTTCTGCAGGAAGGCCGTAAAATGGGTTCTTTACAGCTGGGTTTCACCGGCGGTGAACCGATGTTACGTGACGATGTTGAAGAACTCGTGGCCGAGGCCGAGAGCCTTGGCTATTACTCGAATCTGATCACTTCAGGCGTGGGACTCACGCCTGATCGACTGAAGACATTAAAGAAAAACGGACTGAAGCAGATACAGCTCAGCCTGCAATCCAGCGACCGGGACATTACCAATGCGCTGGTTGGCGCCAATGTATTCGATGAAAAACTCGCGGTCGCCAGGGATATCAAGGCGCAGGGTTTTCCAATGGTGCTGAACGTGCCTGTCTGTAAACAGAATGTGGCACTGACCCGTGACATACTGGAGCTGGCTGAAGAGCTGCAAGTCGAATATATCGAGTTTGCAAACATCCAGTATTACAATTGGGCGCTCCTGAACAGGGCGGAATTTCTGCCGACCAGGGAAGAACTGGAAGAAGCTGAAGAAGCAGTAATAGAAACCAGACAGCGGTTGGGTAATAAAATGGCCATTTATTTTGTAATTCCCGACTATTACGATAGCCGTCCCAAGGCCTGTATGAACGGCTGGGGCGCCATACATCTGACCATTGGCCCCGATGGCGCCGCCTTGCCCTGCCAGGAGTCACGAGTGATCAAGGGACTGGAGTTTCCGAACGTGCGCGAACATTCACTGGACTGGATCTGGAACCAGTCACCCGTTTTCAATGCCTTTCGCGGCGATGAATGGATGAAAGAACCGTGTCGCAGTTGTGATGAAAAAGAAAAGGATCATGGTGGCTGCCGCTGCCAGGCATTCCTGCTCACCGGCGATGCCGCCAATACCGATCCGGTGTGTTCCAAATCCCCGATGCATGGTGTGATCGAGGCCTGTATCAACGAGACCTATGACAGGCACAGGGTGCAGCGTCCGCTGGTGTTCCGCAGGAAAGGCGCCATTACTACTGAATTCCTCGGTACCGGCGAATGAAACTTCCCCATGAAAGCCTGTTCGGCAGTGTCATGGCCGGCATCATTCTGACGTTGATTTTGTATATTCTTGTCCGTTTCCTTGTCAATGGTGTTTTTGTGCAGGGGATTGGTTGATTATGGCTGTTGCCGGAACCCTGGATGTACTGGCGCGCTTTCTGCACATCATGGGTATACTGGTCTGGATCGGACACAATTACGCCAATGTTATCCAGACGCCGCGGTTCAAGCCGGCGCAGCCTTCCGATCCCGGCGCCATGTTGTCCGCCATGCAACGCGAACATGGTACTTTTCGTTATGCGTCCCTGGTCGTACTGATAACCGGTATCTACATGCTCTGGTACCGGGGAACATTGACGGACGCCCTGATGCTGTCAGGAAATTCCGCGGTCATTGGTATCGGTGTCTGGACCGGTTTGATCATGGTCGCCAATCTCTGGTTCGTGCTCTGGCCGAATCAGAAAAAAGTGCTGGGATTCGTTCCCGCGTCCGACCTCGAACGCATACGCTGTTCGAGGATCACCTTCCTGTCATCGAGAACCAACAGCATTCTTTCCATTGCCACATTGTTTTTTATGATAACGGGTTCTCATGGTGTTTTTCTGTATTACTGATCGAAGCTGAACCGGTATGTACAATTTTTCCGCCGGTCCCGCCTGCCTGCCGGAAGAAGTGCTGATCAGGGCCAGGGACGAGATGCTGGACTGGCATGGTTCGGGAATGTCAGTCATGGAAATGCCCTTCACATCCGATGAATACAGGCAGATTGAAAGCCATGCATCGAGGACCCTGCGCAATCTCGTAGATCTGCCTGATAATTACCATATCCTATTCCTGCAGGGCGGGGCGTATGCCCATTTTGCCATTCTGGCGATGAATCTTGGCGGAAATCACGGCGCCGCGGACTACGTTCAGACCGGCCACTGGTCTACCCGCGCAATAAACGAAGCCGGTAAAATCATCCGCGTCAATATCGCGGCCGGATCCGAAGACTCGGGATTTGATCACATCCCGGCTTACAGCGAATGGAACCTGGATCCGGAGGCCGCATACTGTCATATAACGACCAATGAAACAGCCAGCGGCCTGCAATATCACTGGTTGCCGGATACCGGTGCTGTGCCGCTGGTCGCGGACGCAACATCGGACTTTCTCAGCCGCGGAATCGATATCAGGCAATTCGGCCTGTTGTATGCGAGTGCACAGAAAAACATCGGGCCGACCGGATTGACCGTCCTGATTATCCGCGATGATCTCCTCGATCGCGGCATGGATATTCTTCCCGCGGTTTTCAATTATGGCTTGCAGGCACGTAACAACTCCAGGATCAATACGCCACCAACCTGGAGTATATACATGGCCGGACTGGTATTTTCATGGTTGAAGGAACGGGGTGGACTGGACGCCATGGAAAAAATCAACAGGGAAAAAGCCGGACGCCTGTATGACTATATTGATTCCGATCATTACTACCGTTGCCATATCGCACCGGCTGATCGATCCCTGGTCAATGTCTGCTTTTCACTTGCGGATGAATCCATGACTGACGTTTTTATTCGTGAAGCGGAAACACAGGGTCTGCGCAACCTGGGAGGTCATGCGCAGCAGGGCGCAATACGCGCCAGCCTTTACAATGCCATGCCCGTCGAAGGCGTGGATGTCCTGATTGAATTCATGAGTGATTTTTCTTCAAGACATGCCGTGCATCGGCGCAGCACCGGTCGGAAGCCTGCATAATGCGCTTGATCTGCAGATGCCGCCGCGCGTCAATACTCATTGCAATCGACCTTGTATAAGCTGCTGTTCCGGTTGCTGAATGCCCTCGGTCCCGCTTCCGGCCGGCGCTTTGCGTTTCTGTTTATCCGCCAGTATTACAGAATATGCCGTTACCTGCGGCGGCCCGGATTGCCCGTGGCACCGGTGGATACCATGGGCCTGGTTTTTCCCAATCCGGTGGGTCTGGCCGCCGGCCTGGACCGCGATGGATCCTTGTTGCAGGAGCTGGGGAGGTCTGCATTTGGTTTTATTGAAATCGGTACGGTCAATATCGATTCCCTGCACGAAAATCAGGATCAGACAACCACGCTGCTGAAAAATTTGAGGCGTGCAAGAAATCTCTATGATGCCTCGAAAAATCCCCGCTTGTTTGGTGTCAGTACAGGCAGCCTCGAGACCCGGGTGGACGCACATGTTTTCCGTGACCTGGCGCGGACGATGGAACTGTTCCGGGATTATTCCGATTTCATGGTGATAAACCTGAGCCGCCCTGGCAGTCCGGCACGTGACCGGAAACAGGATCCGGACAGGCTGGATAAACTGCTTGGCCGAATCATTGAGAAAGATAAGGAACTGGCAAAAACAGACAGAAGAAAGGTACCACTCCTGATCAAGGTGGCAGTCAGAATCGATGACGATGCCGGCAACCGGGAATTACTCAGGCTGGCTGTCAATCATGGTTTCAGGGGTGCCATACTGGCATTTGAAAACCGGGACAGTATGGATGATGTTGCCGTGTATATCAGAAAACTCAGGACGCGGTTTGAATCACTGTCGTTGATTGTCGTCGGCGGCATCCATACGGCCGCCGATGCCGGCAGGATTCTTGATGCCGGTGCCAGCCTGGTACAGATGTATAGTTGTTTTGTCAGGCGCGGGCCGTATCAGACAGAGAAGGTGATCGGGGATATTGCGGCTGCAAGGCAGGCCCGGTAATCCGGGTACTGAACCCGACTGTACACGAATCAGAAACAGGTATTCAGAGTGAATCTGTACGGGTTCTTGGTAACAGGGTATCGGCCTTGTCCGCGGCGTCATGAATCATTACCTTCGCGAGTAAACGTTCGCGCGGATCGCTGTTTTTATAATCGATCTCGTAGTCAGTGTGCGGATAAAGCCGGTTCAGAAATTGTTCAACCTGCGGTTTGAATGCAGCCAGGGCTTCATCGGTGCGCGGGCCATGCAGGCGATCATTCGAGAAAATTTCCATGCGGCCGTAATCCAGAGACATGCGATCCCTGGTACGCTCTTCCTCTTCCAGCAGTTTGCACGCGGACAGGTTCCTGTAGCAAACCGATGCCAGTCTTTCGGCAACCGTGTCTCCGGGCACCTCGTGTTTGCTGTAATAAAGAAAGCCCCGCTGATTGCCGGTCTCATCAATAGCGTAATTTCCTTCATGGGCAATCAGCATGGTTCCGGGGCCGGCCGGTACGTGGCTGTAATCGGCCACATCGATGAGTAAATCATCCAGCCTGTTGTTCTGGATCCAGTCATGAAATACCGGGATAAAGTCGGTCAGCGGCATGTCTGCTCCGCTCTTGTTGAAAAACTTGATTCCCAGCTTGTGCAGGTCTGTGATCATATTTATAAACTCCAGGAACCGGTGATTGTTATCGGGGGAAACTCAGGATTGTTGAGGATTCCCCGTGGAATACACCGGTTCAGCGACGTCTTTGGGTTAGAAGGATGAAAGGAAATTCCCGGGGTATTAATCAGGCATTCGCTGCATTGGCGGTTTTGTCCCTGGCACTGGTTTTATCACCGGTCGATTTGCGTTCATTGTCGGCCTGTTCCATGAGCCGGGCATTGCATGCATGCGTGGCCTCGATGAAAAGCTGTGTTTCTTCCAGCAGCAGGCGGACCCGGTCCGCAGTCAGATCGGAATTTCTCTGTTCATGGTGATTAAACAGGTACTCGGCAAATTTACCACCGGCGTACTTGTCGAAAAACAGGCGGGTGTCGTAGTAACGTTTGCGAAATTCCGGAACAACCTGTTCGGGGTCGTCGGGTATGGATGGATTTTGCAGACGCACCAGCCCCCCGGCTGCGGCAATCATGGCGCTGAATGCCGTTTCATCGGCCTTTCTCAGCGCACCTTCCTCGTGCGCCAGTTGCGCCTCGAAATACAGGCGTTCAGCATTGTTCAGATCAAAGTCGATACGCGATACCACCTCGCCGGCGCATTCTCCCACGCCTATATCGCTGATGCTGTACTCGCGCGGGTCGCGCCAGTCTGAATAGTAGGTGGGATCCAGCGCATAGGGCGGGACCGAGGCCAGTTCGTCAACGACTTTTTTCAGCTCACGCTTGCCGATGCGTTGTACGAATGCCTGGAAAGTCTCGTTGCCATGGCGTTCCTCGAGATACTTGCCCGTAATCCGATCGATAAAATCCGGCACGCGCTTTGACGGCACGGCGCCAATGGTCATGCCATAGGAGCCGCCGTTTTGTTCCCACTGGCCGCCGAGGACGACACGGAAATGAGGTACGGTGGCCCCGTTCATCTTGCGCGATACGCCATAAAAGCCGAGATCGGCCAGGTGGTGCTGGCCACAGGAATTGAAGCAACCGCTGATTTTGATATGCAATCCCTGGATGGCGCTGTCGAACTGCTGGTACCGGGTTGCCAGGCGCTCGTGCAGTTCACCGGCGAGACCGCGTGAGGATGAGATACCGAGCTTGCAGGTATCGGTGCCGGGACATGAGACCACATCGAAGATGGTGCCCGCACCGGGCTGGGCCAGGCCGAGATGCTTCAGTTCGTCATAGAGCGCCGGCAAGTCACCGTTGGCGACCCAGCGCAGAACGATGTTCTGTTCCACTGTTGTGCGGATATTGTCGCCGCAGTATTTTCGGGCGACATCGGCCAACTGGCGCATCTGCCATGAGGTGATATCGCCCAGTGGCAACCTGATGGTGGCGACGGAATAGCCCTGTTGGCGTTGACCATAGGTATTGCTGTCACGCCAGACATTAAATTCTTCATCATTGCTGACTGCAGTCAGTTCGGCCGGTTTTCTTACCGGTGTTTCCTCCCAGGCGCGGACCTCGTCCAGATAACCGATCCAGCGATCATCATGCGGAAGGGTTTTGCGTTCTTCGATTACCAGCCGCCGAAACTCATCGATTCCGAGTTTGTCGACCAGGAACTTGAGCCGCGCACGGCCGCGGTTGCGTTTTTCACCCAGGCGGGCAAAAACGCGTGATATGGCCTGGGCCAGAGGCAGGATCTCCTCTTCAGCTACGAACTCGTCCAGTAACCTGGCTTCGTAGGGTACCGGCCCGAGGCCGCCACCGACGAACATCTCGAAGCCGCGTTTCTCCTTGCCATCGATGACTTTTTTGCGCGCAATCAGTCCCAGATCATGAATGTTGGTCAGGCCACAGGCCTTGTCCTTGCAGCCGGAGAATGCGACTTTGAATTTGCGGCCGAAATCCTGGGTGTCCGGGTGTCCCAGCAGAAAATACGCCATGGCCCTGGCATACGGTGTGATATCGAATGACTCGTCGTGACAAACGCCTGCAACCGGGCAGGCGGTAACGTTACGCACCGAGTTACCGCAGGCTTCGCGGGTCGTGATCCCGACCGCGGCCAGGCGCCGCATGAGATCCGGTGTATCATCAATGTGCACATAATGCAGCTGGACGTCCTGGCGCGTGGTGATGTGGCAGATGGCATCGGAGTATTCCTCGGCCAGATCGGCCAGGGCCTCCATCTGTTCGGTACTGAGTCCACCGAACGGGATCTTGATGCGTTGCATGCCGGGTGCATCCCAGAGCGTGTCCGGACCCTTGGTGGCATTTGTCGGAAAATGCAGTTCACGGGTCTCGATGCCGTCGTGACGCTGGCCGTTATCGTAACGCTGGCCGTAGGCGCCGCGACGCAGGCGCGTCTCGGCAAACAGTTTGTCATCGACCTTGCCCTGCTTCTTCAACTTGATCTGGCTGGCAAAGGCATCGATTTCCTCGGCCAGATCGGTGGGGATACGTTCAGACAGTGTATTTTTCCAGCTCGTCATAATAATTGAATATTCCTGTTCAGGCGTCGCCCAGGTGCGTGGAGAAGCGAACCGTACGACAATTATGCTTAAGATAACAACAATTCATTATACTGAAAAGTGACGTTCTAATCTTTTGATATAAATATTCGTTATATGCGACGGTCTGCAGACACATCGATATGGCGGGTTTGCAGGCCGCATGACCTGTCGGAAGCGATCACTTGCAGCCGGGATTTTATTAGCAAGCATCCGGTGCGAGGCAGTTGCGCGGAAATGAACCGCCGGAGCTACAGCGCCTGTAATGCGGCCGGATCTCCCGAACGGGTGAACACAGCATAACGCGACAGGTCGGCGCCGGATACGATGGCGTCGGTCATCTGTTGCAGATAGGGTTCAGCCTCGGATGATTGCGGCAGGCGCCCGTCAGCACGACTCAAACTGGACACCATGATGAAATCCCACGGTTGCCCCAGACTGTCCGCATCGGCAATGAGTGTCTCGAGCCTTAGTGTCTCCGTCAGTTCCAGATCCGTCGCCATGACCGGAGCAAGTGTGCCACTGCCGGATATGTTGCCATCCGGATTTTGATCAATGCTTTTGTTGACGGGCACCGCCCGCAACAGCACCAGTAACAGCCGTTGCGGAACAGGCTCTTTCAACCCGGCGGTTACGAGATCATCAAAACTGCTGATTTCCATGGTTTGTCTCTGCTGATTGATTTCAGATAGTACGGTTGCAGCCAATCGGCTGGCTAATAAGCCGTTGCCGGGATTGCACCGGGTACCAGGGGTGAATACTACTGAAGCAATGCGGACTCTGCCGCATCCAGATCGATGCCCTTGATGTCCGCCTCGCCGGCTAGCAGGCGAATATACTGGCTCAATGCCCTGCGCCTGGAAGCCTCTTCAAGATAGGTCGCGATGTCGCCGCGGACCCGATCATAGGGGACCGGTTCGCCGTCGATCTTTTGCAATACCTCGACGACATGAAACCCGTAGCGTGTTTTTACCGGTGCCGGCGCGAGCCCCGGCGGCAAACGGAAAACGGCATCCTCAAACTCAGGTACCGTATCACCACGGCTGATCTGCCCGAGCAGTCCGCCGTCAGCGGCCGACGGGCAGCGGGAATATTCGCGTGCAAGTTCTGCAAAGCCCGCCGGATCCTTTTCCAGGCTGCGGATGAGCGACTCGGCAAGGGTTCTCGCTGCCTCGCGTTCTTCCAGTATTTCGGGCGGGGCGGCCAGCAGGATATGCCTGACTTCGGCGATATCCGCGGTTCGGAATTTTGCGGGATTTTGATCGTACCAGCGCCGGCATGCCGCCTCGTCTGCTTCGGGGACATCCACCTCCCGCGCGATCAGTGTTTCAATGGCATTATCCAGGCCTTCGCCGTCTTCCGGGACTTCGAGTCCAATCTGTTCCGCGCGCTGTCTCAGGAGTTCGCGAACAGAGAGAGCAACGGCGGCGCGGCGCTGCGCCAGGCGCGGATCCGCGCCCGGTTCCTGGTGCCAGGCTGATTCCACATTGATCGCATGCGAGCTGATCTCGCGATGATTGATCTGTATACCCATTTTCCTCTCAGTGTTCAGGATGATGCACGGCGGCGGACAATCTGGTAGGCGCGGCCGATATAGCCATAGGGAACACTCCAGATATGCACCAGGCGGGTGAAGGGAAAGATCAGAAACATGATCATACCGAGAAACATATGGGTTTTGTAAGCCCAGTGCAGTTCCAGGATGGTATCGGCGGCGTCGGGTTGAAAAGTCACCAGCGACTGCGCCCAGGCGGTGATCTGCAACATGACGGCGCCATCGAGATGCTGACTGGAAACGGTAATGGTAAAAAGACCTGTCAGTAATTGCGCAAAAAGCAGGTAGAGGATAAACATATCCATCTTGCTGCCGGTTCTGCGCACCCGTGGGTCGGTCGTGCGGCGATGAACCAGGATGACGATGCCGGCCAGGCATACGAGTCCGAAGAAACCACCGGCAACCACGGCCATGATTTGTTTTGCCGAGGTTGACAGCCCCAGGGCATGGTACACCGCGGGTGGTGTGAGCAGGCCGAAGAAATGTCCGAAAAACAGCAGAATGATGCCGATATGGAACAGGTAATTGGCAATACGAAAAGACGGGGTATTCGATAGTAACTGGCTGGATCCGGTACGCCAGGTATACTGGCTTTTATCGTATCGCACCAGGCTGCCGAGCAGGAAAACGGTGCCGGCAATGTAGGGAAATACGCCGAAGAAGAATTCATTCAAATATATCATCATGGTTATTGCTCCTCAGCCCCTGCCCTGATGCAGACCGCTGGTATCGATGGGTATTTGTTGTCCCTTGTTTGTTGCCAGAGTATTGCAGCCGCCCGCCGGACCGAAGAATACCGGTTCCTCGGCCCAGGCTTCGTCCAGGGCCAGCGGTGTATCATCGCGTTGTTCGGACTGCAGTTTATGCCGTAACGATTCATCGCCGGTCGCGAGCTCTCCGCACTCCAGTATGGCCTTGAATACGACGGCGAAGCTGCTTTGCCTGGTTTCGAGTCGGCCATGCAGCATCTGCAGGATATGCTCGATCTTTTGCAGCCATTCAAGCGCCTCTTCGTCATCCAGGCGGGAACAGAATTCCAGGAACAGGGGCAGATAATCCGGCAACTCATTGGCACTGATATCAAAGCCGTGCTGCCGGTACCGGTTCAGCAGTTCCGCCATTGCCTGGCCCCGATCCCGGGATTCACCATGGACATGCTCGAACAGGTGCAGCGACAGGGCCCGGCCACGGTCGAACAGACTTACGTAATCCGCCTGTAGATCCAGCAGGTCCCGTTGTTGCTGCGTCCTGATCAGATCAGCCAGGGCCTGGCGGGTCGGCGGGTTCAGACGCGGTTCTTCGAGGATCATGGCCTGCAGCTCATCCGCATGAGTGGTCACGGTGCCATCCGGATAATGCAACAGCAATGACAGGATCTTCAGAACTTTCATGGCGTCTTTTCCCTGTTCGCTTCGCCGGATTTGAATTCAACCCGCACCGGCGCCGGGAACTTGCGCCGGCTGGCGCGCTTGCCGCCGAACAAGTCGGTGGTGGTGGCGCCGTTGCTGGCGACATTGCAGCCATCGCCGAAACTGAAACCACAGCCATTGCGTTCGCCATGGGGGTCGTCGGCCAGTTCCTTGTGCGCTGTCGGGATCACGAATCGATCCTCGTAGTTGGCAATGGCCATGATGCGGTACATGTCTTCGACGGTTTCCTCGTCCAGTCCCACCTGCTCGAGCACGGCCAGGTTTTTCTCGCCATCCACCGTCTGGCTGCGCTTGAACTGGCGCATGGCCAGCATGCGTTCGAGGGCGTGAACGACCGGGCGTTCATCGCCCGCGGTGAGCATGTTGGCCAGGTATTTCACCGGGATGCGCAGTGATTTGACATCCGGAATCATGCCATCGGAGCCGACCAGACCGGCATCGGCGGCCGTTTGTATAGGCGATAACGGCGGGATATACCAGACCATGGGCAGCGTCCGGTATTCCGGGTGCAGCGGAAAGGCCACTTTCCACTCCATGGCCATTTTGTAGACCGGGGAGTTCTGCGCGTATTCCAGCCATGACTCGGGAATACCCTGGTAGCGCGCGGCCTTGATAACCTCGGGGTCATGCGGATCGAGAAAGACGTTCATCTGTTGCTGGTAAAGATCCTGCTCGGACGCAGTCGAGGCGGCTGCCTTGATACGGTCGGCATCGTAGAGGATCACGCCCAGGTAGCGGATGCGGCCGACGCAGGTTTCTGAGCAGACCGTCGGTTCGCCCATCTCGATGCGCGGGTAGCAAAATGTACACTTCTCCGATTTGCCGGCCTGCCAGTTGTAGTAAATCTTCTTGTACGGACAGCCGCTGATGCACATGCGCCAGCCACGGCACTTGTCCTGATCGATGAGGACAATACCGTCTTCCTCCCGCTTGTAAATGGCGCCCGAGGGACAGGAGGCTACACAGGTGGGATTAAGACAATGCTCGCACAGGCGGGGCAGATACATCATGAAGGTATTCTCGAATTGCCCGTACATCTCCTTTTGCACATTGGCAAAATTGTAATCCTTCGAGCGTTTTTCGAATTCGCCGCCGAGGATCTCTTCCCAGTTCGGACCCCACTCGATCTTGTCCATTGGGCGCCCGGTAAGGGCGGAGAACGGCTTGGCGATGGGCTGGTGCTTCGAATCCGGTGCGTTATGCAGACGCTGGTAATCGAAATTGAACGGCTCGTAGTAATCGTCTATCGAGGGCAGATCGGGGTTGGCGAAAATTTTCGCCCACAGCCGCCACTTGCCGCCCGCTTTAGGCTGCAGTTTTTCGCCGTTCAGTGTCCAGCCGCCGTTCCAGCGGGACTGGTTTTCCCAGTCTTTCGGGTAGCCGATGCCGGGCTTGGTCTCGACGTTGTTGAACCATGCGTATTCCATGCCTTCCCGTGATGTCCAGACGTTTTTGCAGGTCACCGAGCAGGTATGACAGCCGATGCATTTGTCCAGATTCAGGACCTTACCGATTTGTGCCCGTACTTTCATGCCTGTTCCTCCGCCTGATAGATACTCTCGTCATCACCATCGAGCCAGTCCACGTGTTGCATTTTGCGGATCACGACGAATTCGTCACGATTGGAACCGACGGTGCCGTAATAATTAAAACCGTAACTGAGCTGGGCATAACCGCCGATCATGTGGGTCGGTTTAAGCACAGTGCGGGTGACCGAGTTATGGATGCCGCCACGCTGACCGCTGATTTCCGAGCCCGGGGTGTTGACCAGTTTTTCCTGGGCGTGGTACATCATGACCATGCCCTCCGGCACACGCTGGCTGACAACCGCGCGCGCCACCAGCGCTCCATTGACGTTGAAAGCCTCGATCCAGTCGTTATCGACAACGCCGATTTTGCGGGCGTCCACTTCGCTCATCCAGATACAGGGGCCGCCGCGCGATAAGGTGAGCATCAGCAGGTTGTCGGTATAGGTGCTGTGTATGCCCCATTTCTGGTGCGGGGTGATCCAGTTCAGCGCGATTTCCTCATTGCCGTTACCGCGCACACCCTGAATATCGGCGGTGGTGCGCATGTTCATGGGCGGTTTGTAACAGACGAAGCCCTCACCGAATGCCCGCATCCAGGTATGATCCTGGTACAGTTGCTGGCGGCCGCTGAGTGTACGCCAGGGAATGAGTTCGTGTACATTGGTGTAACCGGCGTTGTAGGAAACGTGTTCCGATTCCAGCCCCGACCAGGTCGGCGAGGAAATGATCTTGCGCGGCTGTGCCTTGATATCGCGGAAGCGGATCTTGTCATCTTCTCTGGTAAGCGCCAGATGCGTATGATCGCGCCCGGTCTGTTTCGACAGGGCCGCCCAGGCTTTCACGGCCACCTCGCCATTGGTTTCAGGCGCCAGTGTCATGAGGGTGTCGGCTGCGTCGATGGCCGATTCAATCCGGGGCATGTCCTTGTTGGTGCCGGACTTGTGATTGCCGTTGAGTTCGCGCAGCAACTGCACCTCGTGGCTGGTATCCCAGGTTATGCCCTTGCCGCCGTTACCGAGTTTCTCCAGCAGCGGACCAAGAGCGGTAAAGCGGGAATAAACGTTGGGATAATCACGCTCCACCACGACCAGATTTGGCATGGTTTTACCGGGTACCGGCTCACACTCACCCTTGCGCCAGTCTTTTACATCGAAGGCCTGCGCCATTTCGGCAGGGGTGTCATGGAGAACCGGGGCGGCGACGATGTCTTCCTCGACGCCAAGGTGCCCCTTCGCCAGTTCGGAAAACTTTTTCGCCAGGCCCTTGTAGATGTTCCAGTCAGTACGAGATTCCCAGGCCGGGTTGACCGCCTCACACAGCGGATGAATGAACGGATGCATGTCCGAGGTATTGAGATCATCCTTCTCATACCAGGTGGCCGTGGGTAATACGATGTCCGAGTACAGGCAGGTCGTGGACATGCGGAAATCCAGTGTCACCAGCAACTCCAGCTTGCCCCTGGCGGTTTCGTCGCGCCAGGCGATTTCCATTGGTTTGTCTTCGCCCTTTTCGCCGAGGTCCTTACCCTGTACGCCGTGGTCCGTGCCGAGCAGGTGTTTAAGAAAATATTCATGGCCCTTGCCGCTGGAACCGAGCAGGTTGGAACGCCAGATGAACATGTTGCGGGGATAATTCGCCGGATTGTCCGGGTCCTCGCAGGCCATGGTTAATTCCCCGCTCTTCAGTTGTTCGACCACGTAGGCCTTCGGATCCTGGCCGGCATCCCTGGCCGCCTTGACCACTTGCAGCGGGTTTTCACCCAGTTGTGGTGCCGATGGCAACCAGCCCATGCGCTCGGCGCGGACATTGAAATCAATAAGGCTGCCCGGAAACTGTTGCGGATCCGCCAGTGGTGAAAGGATGTCCGCCACCTTGAGCTTTTCATATCGCCATTGACCGCTGTGAGCGTAGAAGAATGAGGTCGAATTCATATGCCGCGGTGGACGGATCCAGTCGAGGGCGAAGGCGAGCGGTTGCCAGCCGGTTTGCGGACGCAGCTTTTCCTGGCCCACATAATGTGACCAGCCACCGCCGCTCTGGCCAATACAACCGCAGAACACCAGCATGTTGATAATGCCGCGGTAGTTCATGTCCATGTGGTACCAGTGGTTCAGGCCAGCGCCAAGAATGACCATGGAGCGGCCGCGTGTCTTGTTCGCGTTGTCGGCGAATTGCCGCGCCACCTGAATGACGTGTTCACGCTTGACACCGGTGATTTGCTCCTGCCAGGCCGGCGTGTACGGTTTGTTGTCATCGTAGTCGACGGGGGTATTGCCGCAGTCGAGGCCGCGGTCGATACCGTAATGGGCCAGCAACAGATCATAGACCGTGGCCACCCGGATCTCGTTGCCGTCGGCGAGCCGGATGGTGCGTATCGGCACCTTACGGTAGATCACGTCGTCTTGCGGGTTGGGTGTAAAGCGTCCCAGTTCGTGCTCCCTGCCACCAAAATACGGAAAGCCCACGGCTACGGCATCATCGCGGCTGTCGAGCAGTGACAGGCGCAGTTTCACGTCGGCGCCATCCGCCTTTTGTTCGAGGTTCCACAGGCCTTCATCCCCCCAGCGAAAACCGATGGAGCCGTTCGGCACGACAATGGCGTCGCTGGCATCATCCCAGGCCACGGTTTTCCAGTCGGGATTGTTATCCTGTCCGAGCGACTTTTCGAAATCCGAGGCGCGTAACAGGCGGCCGGCCTGGTATCCGCCCGGCGCCGGGTCCAGTTGTACCAGCAGAGGCATATCGGTGTATTGCCGGGCGTACTCCGTGAAGTACTCGCTAGGCTTGTCAACGTGGAATTCCCTGAGTATGACATGGCCGAGGGCCATGGCGAGGGCGGAGTCAGTGCCCTGACGTGGCGCCAGCCACAGGTCGGCGAACTTGGATGCCTCTGAATAATCCGGGCTGACGGTAACGATCTGGGTGCCCTTGTAACGCACTTCGGTCATGAAGTGCGCATCCGGTGTGCGTGTCTGCGGCACGTTGGATCCCCACATCATGATAAACCCGGCGTTGTACCAGTCTGCGGACTCCGGCACGTCGGTTTGTTCACCCCAGGTCTGCGGTGATGACGGCGGCAAATCGCAGTACCAGTCGTAGAAACTCATGCAGACGCCGCCGATCAACGACAGGTAGCGCGAGCCGGCAGCGTAACTCACCATGGACATCGCGGGGATCGGTGAAAAGCCCATAATGCGATCCGGGCCATAGCGCTTGATGGTGTAAATGTTGGCGGCGGCAATGAGTTCGTTGACTTCTTCCCAGTTGCTGCGCACCAGTCCGCCCTTGCCGCGGCGGGACTTGTAGGAAACACACTTTTCTGCGTCCTCGACTATGGATGCCCAGGCTTCAACCGGGTCTTCGTGTTGTTCCCGCGCCTGCCGCCACAGCCGCAACAAGTGCCCGCGCACCATGGGGTATTTCAGACGGTTGGCGCTGTAAATATACCAGGAGTAACTCGCGCCGCGGGCACAACCCCGGGGCTCGTGGTTGGGCAGGTCCGGCCGCGTGCGCGGGTAGTCGGTTTGCTGGGTCTCCCAGGTGACCAGGCCGTTCTTGACATAGATTTTCCAGCTGCACGAGCCGGTACAATTGACGCCGTGGGTGGAGCGAACGATCTTGTCGTGCTGCCAGCGGCTGCGGTAGGCGTCTTCCCAGCGCCGGGACTCGGCGGTCGTGACACCGTGTCCGTCGGCGAATTCGCCCTTCAGGCGCTGGAAGAAGGTCAATCGATCGAGGAAATGACTCATTGGATACTAGCTCCGGTTATGCATGTTGATTCTGGCCATTCGTCTGGCTGTTGGCTCCGGCCTTCTCGATGTCATGGAGCATGCCCCCTTTGCGCGTGTAGACCGCCCAGGTGATAACGGCGCAGAGCACATAAAAGAATGCGAAGCCCCACAACGCGGCCATGGGAGACCCGGTCATGGCGATGGATGTGCCGTATGACTTGGGGATGAAGAACGCTCCGTAAGCGGCAATTGCCGAGGTGAAGCCGATGATGGCGGCGGATTCCTTGTCACCCTGACGCCGCCGTTCGTCCGCCGTTGCCGCGGGCATGAGGCGGTCCATTTCCTTGCGCATGATGATGGGAACCATCTGGAAGGTCGAGGCGTTGCCGACCCCGGTGGCGAAAAAGAGCAGGATAAACATGGCAAAAAAACCCCAGAAAGCACCCGGTTGATCCTTGATTCCGAGAAAGTATAGCACTCCTATGACTCCGGCTGTCATTAACAGAAAGACCCAGAAGGTCACCCTGCCGCCGCCGAATTTATCTGAAATCCAGCCGGTTGCGGCACGGCTGATGGCGCCGACGAGCGGGCCGAGAAATACATATTTGAGCGAATCCACTTCCGGAAACTGGGTCTGTGCGAGCAGCGGGAAGCCGGCCGAGTAACCGATGAAAGATCCGAACGTGCCGGTATAGAGCAAACACATGATCCAGTTATGACTGCGCTGGAAGATCACGGCCTGCTCCGCGAACGAAGCCCGCGCCGAGGCGATATCGTTCATGCCGAACCAGGCGAATGCGGTGGAGATAATGATGAAGGGCACCCAGATAAAACCGGCGTTTTGCAGCCACAGCTCCGTGCCCTCGGCAGTCACTTGCGCATCGCCGCCGAGAGCGCCAAAGACGCTTGCGGTAATGACCAGCGGTACCAGGAACTGCATCACCGAGACACCCAGGTTACCCAGACCGGCATTCATGGCCAGCGCATGACCCTTTTCCTGTTTCGGGAAGAAGAAGCTGATATTGGCCATGGAGGAGGCGAAATTCCCACCGCCGAATCCGCACAACAGGGCCAGCACCAGGAACAGGACATACGGCGTATCGGGATTCTGTACGGCGTAACCGATACCCAGGGCCGGAATGAGCAGCGTGGCGGTGCTCAATGTTGTCCACAAGCGTCCGCCGAACACCGGCACCATGAACGAGTAGAAAATTCTCAAGGTGGCGCCTGAAAGGCCGGGCAATGCCGCCAGCCAGAACAGTTGATCGGTGCTGTAATCGAAACCGATCTTCGGCAGCTTCGCCACCACGACCGACCATACCATCCATACCGAGAACGCGAGCAGCAATGCCGGGATGGAAATCCACAGATTGCGCCGGGCGATGCGCCGGCCCGTGGTTTCCCAGAATTCGGCATCATCGGGATGCCATTCCTCGAGCACCGGAGAGGTTTTCGCCTTGTGACGCGCGGGTTCATGAACATCGACAAGCTCCGGAAATTGCGGCAGGTCCTCGACCGCCACGCCGGCTGCCTTGCGCTCCATCTGCCGGACGGCGATGTGCATCCACATGAATGAGACGGCGACAACGAGAAAAAGCAGCGCGTAGCAACTCGTCCAGATGCCGGTGAGATCATTCATGGCGCCGAAAGCGATGGGCAGTATGAAGCCGCCCAGCCCGCCGATCATGCCGACCAGGCCGCCAACCGATCCCACGTGGTCGGGGTAATACACCGGAATGTGTTTGTAGACCGCGGCCTTGCCGAGGGACATGAAGAAGCCGAGTATGAATATGGTCATGACGAAGGGCACCAGTCCCATGTTCGTCGAGAACATGATCGGCCCCTCGATACCATGAATAACATAGTCCGTCTTCGGATAGGACAGCATGAACAGGCAAATCAGCGAGACGCTGAAGGTGATGTACATTACCTTGCGGGCGCCGAATTTATCGGACAGGTGCCCGCCGTAGGCGCGGAACAGGCTGGCCGGTATCGAATACAGGGCGGCCAGCATGCCCGCGGTCTTGATATCGATTTCATAGACATCGATAAGGTAGTGTGGCAGCCACAATGCCAGTGCGACAAAGCCGCCGAATACAAAGAAATAATACAGGGCGAAGCGCCAGACCTGCTGGTAGCGCAATGGCTCGATCTGCAACAGCGCCGGGCGCGCTTTTTCTCCCCTGGCGCGGCGGGCGACCAGTTCCGGGTCATCCTCGGTGGTAAACCAGAAAATGATCGCCATGATCACCAGGGCGATGGCCCACACCTGTGCCACCATGGTCCAGCCATAGGCGACCAGCACAAACGGCGCTATAAACTTGGTGACAGCAGCGCCCACGTTGCCGACACCAAAAATCCCGAGTGCAGTCCCCTGGCGTTCCGTCGGATACCATTTCGATACATAGGCGATACCTACGGCAAAGGAGCCACCGGCAAGGCCGACTCCGAGCGCTGCCAGCAGCATCATGCTGTAGGTGTCGGCGTAGGAAAGCAGGAACGTGGCCGATGCGGCCAGCAGCATGGTAATGACATAGACAATGCGGCCGCCATACTGGTCGGTCCAGATGCCCATGAAAATTCTCGACAGCGAGCCGGTCAGTATAGGCGTGCCCACCAGCAGGCCGAACTGGGTGTCAGTTAATCCCAGATCCTCTTTGATCTGTACACCGATGATCGAGAAGATGGTCCAAACCGCAAAACAGATGGTGAAGGCAAGAGTGCTGATTGTCAGGGCGCGGTTCTGTTCACTACGGGTGACATTGAGCTGTGTTGTCATTTTTCTGTGGCTGCAGTTATTTTCAGTTTATCGGGAAGCTCTGAAGATCAGCTATCAAGAGCCGCTTGTAACATGGGAAAATTCCAGTAAATCTGGCCGCGATTATAATGAATCCCGCAAGCCCCGGGGATCGATGCCCGGAATTATAAGAAGGATGCATTATGTTCTATTCCTTGGCATGTCAATCTGTCGCGGCCCGAATCATAAGCGGGCAGACGGTGTTTTCATTTGATGTATGTCAATGATCACTGTTTTTCAGATAATAGTGCAACCCGCTGTGGCGGGAAAGTGACAAACCCGGGTTATTGCAATCTGGCTGCGATCAGATGCTGCAGGTTTTCTGTGCCTGCTGTGGGCGATGCCTCGAGTATTCTTGACTGCGCGGTAGCGTAATCCTGTTGCAGATAGGCCAGGGCGGCGGTCATGAAGGCCTCGTGGCTCGGCCCTGTCATCTTCTTCGCCCTGTTGTGGTAGGTCTGTTTTAAATCACCGATGAGGTTTTCCATCTCACTGTCAAGCGGGATCAGGTTCAGCGCCTCCGGATCCTGTTTCAGTGCCCGGTGCATGGACCAGATTGCCCGTTCCAGTTCGTTATTGGCTGCCGTGGCCAGGGCAAAGCCGACTTTCGGTACGCCACTATTCAGATCCTGCTGGGACAGGACGGCGAAAATGGTCATGGCCTTGTCCGCATCCCCTTTGATCAATGAACTCCAGCCCTCGCTGCTCTCATATCCGGGCGGGGAAGCAGGGTGTTGATCAACACGGGGGTACGGCTGTGGAGCTGTGTCGAGCCTCGGGTATGCCGGCAGCGGTTTGCTGCGGGCAACGCGTGAACGCCGATCATAATGATCATCATCCAGTACGTGTGCCAGCACGGCAATGCCCAGCAACCCCAGCACGACGGCGCCGGCCGTACCGAAACCGCCATGATGACCATAGCGAGCATGAAAGCCGTGATGATGACCATGAAACCCGTGGCCGTAATGGTAGCCATAACCACCCCGCGCAATTACCGGTTGCGAAGTCACCGCCAGCGTGATGCAAACAGTGGCTGTTATCTTCAGGCAAGTTGCGGCTGCGTGGCGAATATCCATACCGGCAATAATAGCCGATTCGGAAGGCAGTGATCACCTCTCAATAGCCGGATCCGTCCCCGGGAATGAGACCGGACAGTGAGTTTGTATTCCGGTAACCCCCGCTTCCATGCGGGTTTTTATAGACCACAAAAATTCAGGTCCCGATGCCGGCTCCCGGACAGTGGATGGACTCAGGAGACCTTGATGGTTTTACGCTCGCTGCTGATGGTTTTGGGTATCTTCAGTTCCAGTAAACCATTTTTGAAATCTGCTGAAATATTTTCACTGTCGACATCGTTGGGTAGGGTCATACTGCGGCAGAAAGAACCGGAACGAATTTCCCTGCGCTGGTAGTCCTCGCTTTCATCCTTGCGCTCCTGTCGGCTGCTGCCCTTGATGGTAAGGTTGTTGCCGGAAATGCTGATGTCCAGGTCCTTTTTGTCGACACCGGGGAGTTCAGCCCTGACCAGTATTTCCTGGTCATGGTCGATGATGTCCATGCGCGGCTGACGCATTTCATAGGTGCCCCAAAGGTCCTCACTACGGTCAAACAGCGGCGGCAGACCGCGCAGCCAGTTGCGATTCAGATAGTCATCGAACATCTGTTCAATGCTATGAAAGGATATCAGTCCAGGTGGATAGGCAGATCCGGGATATTTTTGTTGTGCTACATCTTTGCCGCTGGATTGTTCGGTTTTTTTCTTTGCCATGATCCCTGTCTCCATAGTGAAAGTGAGTAATCAAACCAGTGAAACTCTGACTTAATCAGGGTTTCACCAAGCATAGATGCAGCCGGGGACTGAATATTGATCCAGATCAACGGACGGATTCATTGAAATGTTTGCACTGCCCGACGGGCATACGGCTGCCCCCAGGTCTTGCCGGCGGTTAATAACGGTAGCCGTAGCGGGGGTAATAATGTCCACTGAACCGGTACGGGGAACCGTAATAATGCCGGGCAAAGCCGGGCGATCTGAATTTGTGGTAATAATGTCCCGGATAGTTGTAATAGCGGTTGTGATGATACCGGTGCTTTATGTAACCGTGGTGGCGGCCGGGATGATAAGCCTGGTGACGTTTCCTGTAGTGGTGGTGTTTGTTGTAGTGATGGGGCTTGTAGTGATAAGGCTTGTAATTATGATGCCCGAAGTTGTAACCGAAGCTGTTAAAACTGATCGAGATATCCGCAGAGGCGGGTTGAGTCATGGCCAGCGCGCCCGGTAATAACAGTGCGGCCAGTCTGTTTCGTAATAGACGGGTTTTCGCTTTCATGTCGACCTCCGGCAATGGCCAGTCATACCCTTATGGGACAGAAGCGGGACAGGACTGTTCCTGATGTAATAGCATCCGGGAAAATGTCCTGCTGCCCCGCAACAAGAGCGTATACAGGATCGGAAATCGCATGAGTCGGGAGAGATATCCGCTGATTAATACCGGGCTGAGTAGTTGAATTCAGTCACCCGTGCCATGCGTGGAGCATCTATAATTTCAGGATAAGCAATAAAGTAATTGCTGAAATCCGCTAATGACCGTATTGCAACGGGGGAAGCAAGGCTTGACCGATATCCCGATAACATCCGGTTCACCAGGGGCGCCCCCGGAGTGACCAACGACGCCGGCAACAGTAAAACCATCAATGGTATTGCCGTTTCACCTGGCGTAGCAGTGGGCAGGCCCTGTTTTTATCATGCACGGGAGGCTGAAGAGTCAGCATCGTCCGGGCATGGCTCCGGTGATCAACAAAAATCATTTCTCACGGTCCACCGGTTATTGAATGAACAACTGGACCGCGCCATTAAAAGGGTCACGGACGAGAACGATTCCGAAAGCGCCGCTATCTTCTCCGCCCACAAGATGATACTGGATGAAATCGGGGCTGATGTTATCAATAACATCAGTCTGCACGAGATCTCCGCCGCTACGGCAATCGAGCAATGTTTCAGGAAATATGCCGATTTCTTCCGCTTCATGGATGATGGATATCTGAGAGAGAGAGCCAACGACTTCGATGAACTCCGGCAACTTCTGATCAATCTTTTGTGCAGCCGTCATGCTTACCTGGCATGCAGGGAGTATTCAGGTTGCGTCCCGGGTGAATGTGCACTTGGAAATTCACATATTCTGGTTGCCGGGGAATTAACGGCCAGTACGGTGATACGAATTCATGAACATACCCGGGGCATCGTCAGCAGTCATTGCGGTATCAATTCCCATGCCGCCGTCATTGCCCGCTCGTTACGCCTGCCCGTGGTCAGTGGTATTGATGATGTTGGCAATCTTATTCACCCCGGGGATAACCTGCTGGTTGACGGTGACCACGGTTATCTCGTTATTAATCCGGATGAATCACAGATAGCGGCGGCTGACGAGCGCATAACGATCTGGCAACGGCCACTCGAGGTTGTCGAACCGATCGATGATTTCAGGGTTTATGCCAATGTTGATCTGGCCCAGGATGTAGCAAGACTCAACCAGGTTCGCGCCGACGGCATTGGTTTATACCGCACCGAGTATGAATTGCTGGCCAGGGATGAACCGATGGATGAAGAAGAACAGTATGAGTTGTATGCCGCTGTGATTGAAAAAATGCAGGGTAAACCGGTGTACTTTCGCTTGTTTGATCTTGGCAGTGACAAGTCCACGCCATGGCTGGATCATGGCGAGGAGGCGAATCCGGCGCTGGGGTGTCGCGGTGCGCGGTTGCTGCTTGAACGCCCGGAGTTGATGCGCGACCAGGTCCGGGCACTGGCCCGGGTATCACGCCGCTCACCGGTCAATATGATTTACCCGATGATCACCAGCCTGGAACAGTTGCTGAAGTTGCAAGCCATCGTCAGCGATGCGATTTCCGGCCTCCGGGAAACCCGCATCAGTCAGGGGATCATGTTCGAAGTGCCCTCGGCCTGTGAAGACGCAGACGAACTGTTTGCGGTTATCGATTTCGGGCGTGTGGGCAGTAACGATTTGTTGCAGTATCTTTTTGCCTGTGACCGTGACAGTGATGAATACGATATGCAGCTGCTGGGTAACGATCCGGCGATATGGCGACTGCTGCGGCGCCTGGTGGAATCGGCCAGGCGGGCCGGCAAACCGCTGGAAGTCTGTGGTGCGCTCGCGGACAGGACCGAGTTCATTCCACGCCTTATCGACCTCGGCATCAATGCTGTCAGTACGCACTGTGATAATGTCGCCGCTGCAAGAAAAGCGGCGTTGCAAAGACTTCGATCCCGCTAGTCTTCTGCTGATATCATTGACAGTATGGAATGTGAAACCGGTCCGTAACCGGAGCCATGTTAACCCTGCCCTGTGGATTCAATGAACGATCAGTTAACACGCTGCGCCTGGTGTGGCGAAGACCCTCTCTATGTGCGCTACCATGATCGCGAGTGGGGTGTGCCGGTGCGTTCGGACCGCAAACTGTTCGAGTTCCTGGTGCTGGAAGGCGCCCAGGCCGGACTGAGCTGGATCACCGTTCTGAAAAAACGTCCCGCCTACCGTGAGGCTTTCGACCGCTTCGATTTCAACAAGGTGGCCCGTTACAATGAGCGCAGAATCCAGACACTGTTGCATAACCCCGGCATCATTCGTAATCAACTCAAGATCCGCAGTGCTGTTGCCAATGCCCGGGCGTTTATCCGGGTGCGCGAGGAATTCGGCACCTTTAATAAATACATCTGGTCGTTTGTGGACGGTGAGCCGATCCGGAATTACCGGCGGTCGCTGGACGAGGTGCCGGCGAGGACGGACCTGTCCGACAAAATTTCAAAAGACCTGAAACAACGGGGATTCAGCTTCGTCGGCTCAACCATCATCTATGCCCACATGCAGGCCACCGGAATGGTGAACGACCATGTCATTGACTGCTTCCGCCATAGCGAACTGTAGGTGCGTGTTCGTGCTGGCCGCGGGCCTGCTCGCCGCTGCCTGCAGTGGCGATCACAATCATTATATTTTGCCCGGGCAAGAACGGCTGCGTGAATATGATGTGCGGCTTGCCATCAACGGAAAACATATCCCGCAGAAAATCATACTCAGTGAACGGGGCGCCGTGCGCAGTCATGGCCGCGTGATTTACCCCGGCGTTTCAGCTGATGGCACCACCTACTATCTTTACCAGACTGATCGGGGTGTCTACACGACCCGTGACCCGCAGCAGGACGGTGTCTTGCTGTTACCGGCCGCGCCGGAACCCGGGCGGCGCTGGCAATCGCCCACCCGTATCCATATCCTTGATAATCGTCACGAGACCTTTGCCGGCGGCGATACGTTTATCAGTGTCAATGATTCGATTGTTTTCGAACATGTGATCAGGCGCCTGGATGCGGTGCTCAGCGTACCCGCCGGCAGATTTACTTCCTGCCTGGAAATACAATCCACTGCCCGTGTGCCTGTGGAAGCCAGAACCAGCGGTATCGAATCCATCGTCATCGAACAAATCGAGTGGTATGCTCCCGGCACCGGTCTGGTCAAACGGATTCGTACCGAATCCACTGTGCCGTCCAGAATTGAGGGAACCCTGGTTCAGGAACTCACCGCTGTCGTGCAATAAATCATGATGAATAACGTTCGATTATCAGGTTGCCTTGCCTGCTTGCTGTTGCCGGCAACAGTTTTTGCAGATCAATGCCCGTCAGCGGAACAGGTCCGCGAACGAAATATCTCCCGCGACTATGAATGGTCCGTGGCCGAGACGGTGACGTTGCCCATGCTGCTCGAAGTATCCGAACTGCGCGAGGTGAGCTTGCAAAACCACGGCGAGTTCGTCTCCTGTCATTACCTGAGCGATCAGTTGCCGGTACGTATGGATGGTGCGGCACCGGATCCCGGATGCCTGGTTACCCGGGCATCAGGTACATGGATATCCCTGCCGGGAGGCACGTTGAAATGTAATGAAGAGAAACATGATCAATGTCATTTCTCCATCCAGTGTTACGATACGCAATCCCGGGATTGAACTGATCAAAAAGCCTCCTGGGCACGAATACAGTTGATATTTATCTGCCTCCTCCCTTTGTATTGGTCTTGCCTTTTTTCGCGTTCTTTCCGATAAAGCGGATGACGTCGCCGGCAATATCCTTGCCCGTAGATTTTTCAATACCTTCAAGTCCGGGTGATGAATTCACTTCCATGACCACCGGGCCATCTTTTGATCGTAAAATATCAACACCGCATACATTCAATCCCATGGTATTGGCGGCACGTAATGCCGTTTTACGTTCTTCCGCTGTAATTTTGACAACCGATGCCGAGCCACCACGATGTATATTGGAACGAAATTCACCTTCTGCGCCCTGACGTTTCATGGCGGCAACGACTCTTTCCCCGATGACAAAACAACGGATATCCGAACCACCGGCTTCCTTGATGAATTGTTGTACCAGCACACTCGCGTTTAAACCAAGAAATGACTCGATCACACTTTTGGCCGCGCTGTTTGTCTCAGCCAGTACAACGCCAATGCCCTGGGTGCCCTGAAGCAGCTTGATGACGAGTGGTGCACCGCCAACCATCTTTATCAAATCGGGAATGTCATCCGGCTTGTTGGCAAAACCGCTTATCGGCAGACCAATACCCTTTCGCGACAACAATTGCAGGGAACGCAACTTGTCCCTGGATCGTGATATCGCCACAGACTCGTTCAGGGGATAAACACCCATCATCTCAAACTGTCTGAGAACGGCTGTACCATAAAAGGTAACCGATGCGCCGATTCTTGGAATAACGGCATCAAAATCATTCAGATCCTCGCCCTTGAAATGGATACTGGGCCGATGTGAGGTAATGTTCATATAACAACGCAAAACATCCAGAACTCTTACTTCATGCCCCAGATTCTCGGCGGCCTCCACCAGTCTTTTCGTGGAATAAAGGTTCCTGTTTCTTGAAAGAAGTGCGATTTTCATGTTTTTCTCCTGTTTATCAGGGAATTGGTAACTTCATCTTTGGATAATTTCCTTTATATACCCAGTATACGTTGTTATTGATTCGTCCTCGCTCCGGGCGGGAATGTCCGGTTCCGATCACTTCCCCTTGATCCGATCACGGATCCTGGTCTATGCTCCTTTGAAAACATTTTGAGAACATTTATGCTGACCCCGAAAGAGGAACAAGTCATGCAGTTCATCACCCGTCACATCGCCGTCCACGGTCATGCCCCGATACTGGAGGAAATCGGTGAATACATTGGTGTTGGTTCGCGCGGCACGGTCCACCGTTACGTCAAAGCCCTTGAAGACAAAGGACATTTACAGCGTGCGTCGGGCTGGCGCGGACTGCGGCTGACCGGGGAGGGGCCACGGGCCTCGCACTGGTTGCCGCTGGCCGGCCGGGTCTCGGCCGGCAAACCCATCCAGGCCATCCCCGACCAGGAATCCATCAATTTTCCCGACATGTTGCTGGGGCCGGATCGTTATGTGCTGAAAGTGCAGGGTGACTCCATGATCGAGGCCGGGATTTTTGATGGCGATTACGTGGTGATCAAATACGCGGAAACCGCGCGTTCCGGAAACATCGTCATGGCGCTGATTGACAACGAAGAGGCCACCATCAAGCGTTACCGGCCGCATCGCGACAGTATTGAACTGATCCCGGCCAATGCGAAACTCGCCGCCGTGAAATACGCGCCGGATCGTGTGCAGGTGCAGGGTATCGTCGTCGCCAAGGTCGGATTCTTTTAGTCGGGGCTGTGTGATCTTGACATGGATACCGTTCCTCCCATAATGGGATATAATGCTCCCTTTTTGGGAGATTCCTGAGGTGGTATTTTGAGGATTATTGCGAAAAGGACGTTGAGGGAATTCTGGCAGAAATATCCGGACGCACGAGGGCAACTGGAGGCATGGCACAGTGAGGTAGCCAGTGCGGACTGGGGGAATCCCCAGCGGTTAAAAGCGCAATATCGATCTGCGAGCATCTTGAGAAATGGCAGGGCGATTTTTAACATCTGCGGTAATGCTTACCGGATCGTTGTCCGGATCAATTACACCTACAAGGTGGTTTACATACGATTTGTTGGTACGCATGAGCAATACGACAATATAGACGCGAACACAGTGTGATGAAGATTCAGCCGATAAAAAACGAAAAAAGCTATGAACTCGCTCTCCAAAGAGTGGAGAAACTCATGGGTGCCGGACCCGGCACGCCGGAAGGAGATGAACTGGACGTGCTCGTTACCTTGATCGAAGCCTATGAAAGCAGGATGCACCCGATCAATACACCGGATCCAATTGAAGCGATTCGTTTTCGAATGCAGCAAACCGGGCTCAATAACAGGGATCTGGAAAAGTATATCGGTAGTTCCGGGCGTGTTTCTGAAATCATGAACTATAAAAGAAGGCTGTCAATATCGATGATTCGCAGTCTGAATACCGGATTGAATATACCGCTCGAAAGTCTGGTAAAAGAATACGAACTGAAAGTATAGGTTACTGTGTTGCCACGATATTGCTCCCCTTGTAGTTTCATAAAGCAAAATGTGTTGAAGACTCCATGAGCATCACGCCGCGCTGGCCGCGCATGATCGCGCTGGTGGATATGAATGCCTTTTTTGCCTCGGTGGAGCAGCTCGATGATCCCGACCTGCGTGGCCGGCCGGTGGGCGTTACCAATGGATTGCAGGGGACATGCATTATTACCTGTTCCTACGAGGCGCGCCGTTACGGCATTCACACCGGCATGCGGTTGCGCGAGGCGCGGCATCTCTGCCGTGATTTCGTCCAGCGCCCGGCACGACCGCAGCGCTACGCGCGGGTATCGCAAAACATCATGGATGCGCTGAGGGACATTACGCCGGACCTGGAAATATTTTCCGTGGATGAGGCCTTCCTGGATCTGACCCATTGTGCACATCTGAAAGGTACGCCGGAAAGCATCGGTCGGGATATCAAGCACACCGTATTTTCCGTCTCCGGTATTCACTGCTCCGTGGGCCTGAGCGGCGACAAGACCACGGCCAAGTACGCCGCCAAGCGGCAAAAGCCCAACGGTCTCACCATCATCCCGCCGGACCGGGCCCGTGACGTTTTGCACGACGTGCCGGTAACCGAGTTGTGCGGTATTTCCACCGGCATCGGCCGCTTCCTGGCGGATCGCGGGGTGACGACCTGCGGCGATATGGCGAAGTTGCCCATCGGCGTACTCGGTAAGCGCTTTGGCAATCCGGGCCGGCGCATCTGGCACATGTGCCTGGGCCAGGATCCGGAAAAAGTGAAAACGCACGTGGACTCGCCGAAATCCATGGGCCACGGCAAGGTGATGCCGCCGAATACCCGCGATCGTGACACGATATTGATGTACCTGCTGCACATGGCGGAGAAACTCGGTTACCGGTTGCGCCGTCATGCCATGGAAGCCATGCATTTTTTCATCGGTCTGCGTTACGACGGCGGCTGGCTGGCGGACAGATTCAGGACTGACATGCCGGTGAGCGACAGCCGCCTGCTGCATCGGCTCTGTCATTATTTTCTCGCCAATTACTGGCATGGCGAAGGTGTGCACCAGGTGCAGTTGACCGCACTGGATCCGAGGCCGGCGGGACAGCAACTGGAGTTGTTCGCGGCCCGGAGCACGGAATCATCCGGTGCGCACGGCGTAGTCGATCGGATCAATGAACGCTACGGTGAGTTCACCATCGCCCCGGCTGTGTTGCTGAACCGTTCTTCCATGCCGAACGTAATTGCACCGGCGTGGAAGCCGTATGGGCACCGGCAAACCATTTATTGAACAGTGAACAGTGAACAGTGAACAGTGAACGGTGAACAGTGGACAGGTAACAGGAAACAGGGAACAGGGAACAGGGAACAGGGAACAGGGAGTGGTGAGTGGGGAGAAGAGTTTTCAGGATGCAATGATACAAAGTCACCCATACGGGTGATTACAGGGCAGGCGTATTTTGATAGTTTAATGCTGGCCGGGAATAGCCCGTGCATGGATGCCGATGCAGTCTTGTTGATCCGGATCATTACAGGGAGGCGTAATGGACAGCAGAAAAACCAACGGATATGAAGATTTAACCGTCTGGCAACTGGCCATGGATCTGGCCGTGGATTGCCATCGACTGAGCAAACAGTTTCCGAGTATCGACCGTTCCGGTTTTGAGGCCAGTCTGTTCCAGACAGCCATGTTATTGCCGGAGTATATTGCCGATGCCCATGCCCGCAGCAGTTCCTCTGTTTACCTGGAAAATATCTCCCTGGCGCTGGGTACGGTCGCCCGTGTGGAGACGTGCATTTTGCTTGCGGAGCGCATGCGATTTTGTAATGGCGAACAAAGAAAGCAGATCATGGACAAGCTGAACTCGGTGAGATGGTTGCTGGTCCGGTTACGGAATGCGTTCAACCGCAGGGGGATCAGCGATGAGGTTGCCGTTTCGTGAAGGACAGGCAGTTGGCATTGGCTGTATTCACGCCGGTAAAGTCCATAGTCTGCGGTTCATCACTGCCGTATTGCTGTATCCGGAATAACTATCTAATCAGTGGATCCTCGATACCATGCGGCATTTGTTTTCGCCAGGCGGGGTGACGAATGTGGCTAAAAGAGGCACAATTGGATCCGTTGTTGGTGAAGCAACTGACCGTTGTGTGCAGGGCCGAAGAATATCCCGAAGTCATCCGGCAAGAGGGTGGCCGATTATGAACCAGGAACAATTGCGTGAACAAATCTGTGCCCACCTCGGGATCATGGCGCCACAAGTGGAAGACGCCTGTCTGCTGGTGGACGAATGTCTGGCCAACGCCCGCAAGGCATTCCGTGATGAATTTATTTTCCAGCTCAGCCCGCAGGCCTGGGCAAAAATAACACTCATCTACTACAAGCACTTTCTGGATACGGGTTGCGATGTGTCCATCGCCGAGATCGTCGCGGCTGTTGTCCGCGATTCCATCACCACCAGCCGTATGGACATGCTGACCCTGCAACTGGCGCAACAGAAACTGGACAATCAGGCACGGGCGAATTCACAGCCTTCTCTCAGTATCGTCAAGGATTAGCCGTTTTTTGGCCGCGACGGGTCTGCAGCAGCCGGTGCTTCCCGGGATGTCCCTGTCAGCATTGCGTGATGCTCGAGAAATTCCTTCTCGTAGCATTGCAGCGCTTCACGTAAATCATCCGCCGCAATCAATGGCGACAATGCACGGGCGAGGACATTGCAGTTCCAGAGGCCAATGATCGGCTGTTGGCCGAAGGCGTAGCGCCCGTGTTCATCATCAGGACTGCTGACGAAGTCGGGATCGCGCTCCGGGTTGAATGCCGCGGCACCGAGGTCCAGCGTGATACCGAGTATCGACTGGTTGTCGGTATTCATCATGCCATGCACAAAACCCGCGGCCTGCCAGCGGGCAATGAGCCGGGCCGTACGCTGAACCACGGTTTGGAAAAAAACGATGTAGCGGCGGTTTCCCGCCTCCAGGCATTCCGGGTAATAGCGGCTTGTCACGAAGTCCGCCAGGCGGCGCAGATCCTCCGTGCGCCGGCGCGCGTAGCAGTTTTCAAAGGTGCCGAAACGGATGTGGCTCGGCGCAATCCTCACGACAATGGCTGCGGCTTCGAATCCTTGCCGATAAACCTGTTCATTGCCGCAAATCACGCAGAGACTGCGGGTCGTCGGTATGTCCAGATCCGCCAGTTGTCGGCTGATTTCCATTTCACGCAGGCAGCCGGCCAGCCCCGCCCGGCCGTCCAGATCCCTGCCATAGGGCGTTCTTCCTGATCCCTTGAGGGTGATTTCCAGGCACCCATGCGGCGTCTCAACGTCGCCAAGGAGCATGACCCTGCCATCCCCCAGTCCCGGATGGAACCTGCCGAACTGATGACCGGCGTAATTTTGGGCCAGCGGCCGACTGCCAGGTAACAGGCGGTTGCCACTGAATACCTGCAGAAAATCATCGGTTGCGAATTCCCCGCTATCCAGTCCCAGAAGGTCTGCCACCCCGGTATCGCTGCGGACAAGCACGGGATTGGTTAATCCCTGTGGCCGGGTTTCACTGTAAAAGCTGTCACCGAGCGCGTGAAAGGAATTTACAAAGCTGAGTTCGTGCAGCCGTTTCATGCCTTGGCGCGGACAAAAACCGGGATAAAGAGAAAAGTGCGGGGAGAGAGGATCACTACAAACAACTCTCCCCCCGCGGGGGTGTCTAGAAGAAGCCGAGGGGGTTGACGCTGTAGCTGACCAGCATGTTTTTGGTTTGCTGGTAGTGATCAAGCATCATCTTGTGCGTTTCACGACCCACACCGGATTTCTTGTAGCCACCGAAAGCAGCGTGTGCCGGGTAGGCATGGTAACAGTTCATCCATACCCGGCCGGCCTGTATGCCACGGCCCATGCGATAGGCCCGGTTGGTGTCACGGGTCCAGACTCCGGCACCGAGACCGAACTCGGTGTCGTTGGCGATGGCCAGCGCTTCGGCCTCGTCCTTGAACGTGGTCACCGAAACCACCGGACCGAAGATTTCCTCCTGGAAAACACGCATCTTGTTATCGCCCTTCAACAGGGTCGGTTTAATGTAGAAACCGCCACTATGATCACCTTCCATCGTTTCGGCGTCGCCGCCGGCAAGCACTTGTGCACCTTCCTCGCGTCCAATCTTGATGTATTCCATGATCTTGTCGAACTGCTCCCGGGATGCCTGGGCGCCGACCATGACTTCGGTATCCAGCGGATTGCCGCGTTTGATGTTGCCCATGCGCTTGATAACCAGATCAATGAACTGTTCGTACATTGATTCCTGGATCAACAGGCGTGAGGGGCAGGTGCAGACCTCGCCCTGGTTGAAGAATGCCAGGACAGCACCCTCGACGGCCTTGCTGATGAAATCCTCTTCCTGGTTCATGATGTCCTCGAAGTAGACATTCGGCGATTTGCCGCCCAGTTCGACCGTGGAGGGGATGATGTTATCCGCCGCGTATTTCATGATCAGCGAACCGACGGGGGTGGATCCGGTGAAGGCGATCTTGGCTATACGTTTACTGGTTGCCAGGGCCTTGCCGGCCTCGGCACCGAAACCGTTCACTATGTTGAGAACGCCCTTCGGTAACAGGTCACTGATCAATTCGGCCAGAACCAGGATGGAGGCCGGTGTCTGCTCGGCGGGTTTCATGACAATGCAGTTGCCAGCGGCAAGTGCGGGCGCCAGTTTCCAGGACGCCATCAGCAGCGGGAAATTCCAGGGAATGATCTGGCCGACCACACCCAGAGGCTCATGGAAATGATAGGCGACGGTATGCTCATCAATCTCGCTCAGGGCGCCTTCCTGGGCGCGGATACAACCGGCGAAGTAACGGAAATGATCGGCGGCCAGCGGCACATCGGCGTTCAGTGTTTCGCGGACCGCCTTGCCGTTGTCCCAGGTCTCCGCCACAGCGAGCACTTCAAGATTGTCCTCGATCCGGTCGGCGATCTTGAGAAGGATATTGGAACGTTCGGTCACCGAGGCCCCGCCCCAGGCGTCTTTGGCGGCGTGAGCGGCATCCAGCGCGGCTTCAATGTCTTCATCAGTGGAGCGGGGTATCCTGCAAAATGCCTTGCCATTGACGGGAGAAATATTATCGAAATATTCCCCCTTTTCAGGTGCGACCCATTTGCCGCCGATGAAATTTTCGTACTGGCCCTTGAACTGAATCACGGCGCCATCTGTATTTGGATCTGCGTATATCATATTAATCTTCCTCATCAATTAGTAATGTGCGACGGAATAATGCCGCGGTTACCGAATGTACAGAAAGGTACGTTTGTCCCTGGAACACATAAATCGGGATACGGTACGATTCAATGATGGGAGCGGGATTATCGAAATAGCAGTCCCTGGCGGGACGGAGTTCGACTTTCTGGCCCATACTGCACCTCTGCATCATTCATGGTCGGGTAAAGATACCCGGAACCGGAATACTGGATTCCGACGATATTGTCAGGTCAGCGAGACTGGAGGGAAACCGGTACCGTGTCCTTGACCTGTATCAAGAAATCAGGCCTGAGTCGGGGTAAGCACCGGATCGTTGTTAATGGATTATTTCGTCATCAACCGTGCCACAACCGTGAGGCGCGGCCGCGTTGAGACGAAGTCGCATTAACTCCTCTCTCCAGATTACGCGTGCCTGTTGTACAGCGACTACGGTCGTCGGGTTATCCGGTAAATCGGGATGGTTTTCCAGGCAGTTCATCAGGTGTACCAGAGTCATGATCTGCGATGGGGATTGGTCGCGCAGATAACAGGACATCAGGCGCACCAGGGATGACAGCATGGAGATTACATCCGGCATTGCCTTATTGTTGTATTTTCCGTAGTACATTATGTCTAACTGTTCAGATTAGTCCTTCAAACACCAATGCTATCCTTATACCAGCCCCGGTAAATATGGGAAAAAATACATATTTACATTATCCCTGCACAACCGATTACCACGGGTTGCCGGGGTTGTGCCAGTAAGCAACTGGAGATTCGCATTATCGACCAGGGCTACCTTAACAGTCTTAGCCTGAAATGTAAATAAGAATCATTATCAAATGATTCCGATTCATGTTTGCCACCTGTTCGAGGATTACGGTATCGACGGATCGTGTGCCTTGCTCCGATAGCGTGAACTGCGACAATTTGTCACATTTTCAGTCTGATTGGATCCGGTATCCTTCCCGGACATTGAAACTTACTGGAATTGATGAGGCATTTGATGATGAATACTCTGTTCAAAACGACACTGATTGTCTGCCTGATTGCCGGACAGACATCACTGATGGCCGACGACGGGAAGCCGTACAGTGTTGTCGATGGCCATATTGATGAAAACACGCTCGAAGGCTGGAAAACCTATAATGGCGGTGGTTGCGGCGCCTGTCACGGCAAGGGTGCTATCGGGGCCGTGGCCCCGAATCTTGGCCAGAGTGTGACCCAAAAACTCAGCAAGGAAGAATTCGTGAATATCGTGACCAACGGTGTGTCCGGCACCATGATGCGCCCGCACAAGACCAACAAGCGGGTTATGGATAATCTCGAGAATCTCTATGCCTATCTCGTGGCCCGCGGCGATGACGTGCTGGGTCCTGGTAACCTGATCAAAACTCCGCTTGGGAAATGATCCAGATCACAGACAACAGATCACAGACGACAGATCACAGACGACAGATCACAGACGACAGATCACAGACGACAGATTACAGATTATTGGAGTTGTTTGATCAGATCGCGGCCGTCGTGTTTCGGGTTGTTCACCAGCGTTCTTACCGGCCAGACCTGCATCTCCCCGGCGTAGGGTTGTAACAGATCACCATTGTCGCCGTTTAACCAGGCATCGTAATCTTCCGGCGCCAGTATTACCGGCATGCGGTTGTGCACCGGCGCCATGATGTCATTGGCGACGGTGGTGATGATGGTGCAGCTGTCAAGGCTTTTATCGGGGCTGTCCCAATGGTCCCAAAGTCCGGCAAAGGCAAAAATATCCGTGTCGGCGAGACTGAAATAATACGGCTGCTTGTGCCCCTCACTGCCTTGCCATTCGTAGAAACCACTGGCCGGGATCAGGCAACGTCCGTTTTTATACGCATCGCGGAAAAACGGTTTCGTGGCCACGGTTTCGGCGCGGGCGTTGATCGGCTGGAATGAGTCATCCCTGGCCCAGTGCGGCACCAGTCCCCAGTGCGCGTTGATGAACACCCTGTCCTGGTTTTCGATATGAACGATGGGGATGTCGCTGGCAGGGGTTATGTTCCAGCCTGGTCTGAACCGGCAGCTGTCGACGAGCGCGAAGTGCCTGGCAAGACTCGCCTCGTCGGTATAGAGGGTAAAGCGTCCACACATGAGTATCGGTGTATGAGCTTACACATCTCTGAGCAGTTCGTTAATACCCACCTTGCCACGAGTCTTCTCGTCCACCTGTTTGACAATCACTGCGCAGTAAAGACTGTAGCTGCCGTCCTTTGCGGGCAGGTTGCCGGACACGACCACTGAGCCGGGAGGGATATAACCATAACTGACCTCACCGGTTTCGCGGTTGAATATTTTCGTACTCTGACCGATGTATACACCCATTGAAATCACCGAGCCTTCGCCGACGATAACGCCTTCGACGACCTCGGAGCGGGCGCCGATGAAGCAGTTGTCCTCGATGATGGTTGGATTGGCCTGCAGCGGTTCCAGCACACCGCCGATACCGACGCCGCCTGAAAGATGCACGTTCTTGCCGATCTGGGCGCAGGAACCTACCGTGGCCCAGGTATCCACCATGGTGCCGGAATCGACATAGGCGCCGATGTTCACGTAGCTGGGCATTAAAACCACATTCGGTGCAATGTAACTGCCATAACGCGCGGTAGCCGGAGGCACGATCCGGGGCGAACCGCAATCCGTGAAATTGCTTTTGGTGTAGCCATAAAACTTGGCGGTGACTTTATCGAAGTAGTTCGTATAGCCACCCTGGATCACCTTGTTTTCATTGAGTTTGAACGACAGCAATACGGCTTTTTTCAGCCATTGATTGACCTGCCATTTACCGTCCTTTTTTTCCGCAACCCGGTAGCTGCCGTGATCGAGTCCGCCGAGGGCCTCGTTGACGGCATTTTTCAGTTCACTGGAGGCATTGCCGGCTGTGATCTCCGTATGGTTGTCAAAATGTTCATTGATGATCTGTTCGATGCTCATAGGGATTCCCGTGGTTCAGTAGTGTCTCAGTTGGTCGGCAATGCGCCTCAGCGCCTGCTCACATTCCTGGTGTGATGCCACCAGGGCAACGCGCACATGGTTTTCGCCAGGATTATGATTGTTAATTGTCCGTGAAAGATAACGGCCCGGCAAGACTGTTACGCCCTGTTGTTGATACAGGTCCCGTGTGAATGTCTGATCGTCCACCGGCAGGCTCGGCCACAGGTAAAAAGCGGCATCCGGCATCTCTATATCCAGAACAGCACCGAGAATTTCAAGGGCGGAATTGAATTTATTCCGGTACAGTGCGCGGTTGTGTTTGACGTGTTCCTCGTCATTCCAGGCGCTGATGCTTGCCTGCTGTGCGTAACCGCCCATGGCGCAACCATGATAGGTGCGGTAACGCAGAAAGGCTGCGATGAGTTCCGGATCTCCGGCGACAAATCCGGAACGCATCCCCGGTACGTTGGAGCGCTTGGACAGGCTGTGAAAGACCATACAGTTCTGGTAATTACCGCGGCCAAGTTCACAGGCGTACTGCAATAAGCCTTTGGGGGGACTGTCTTCATCGAAATATATCTCCGAGTAACACTCGTCCGCGGCAATGACGAAGCCGTACTTGTCCGAGAGCTCGAATAATGCCCGTATCCGTGCTCCATCGATTACGGCCCCGGTAGGGTTTCCCGGTGTGCACAGGTACAGTAATTTGCACTGTCGCCAGTCCGACTCGGGTATTTGCGCGAGATCGGGCTGAAAATGATTATCCCGGGTGCAACTCATATACACGGGCCTGGCGCCGGCCAGCAGCGCCGCGCCTTCGTAAATCTGGTAAAAAGGATTCGGCAGGATGACGGTCGACTGATCGCCCGGGTTGACTATGCACTGGGCAAAAGCAAACAGGGCCTCGCGGCTGCCGTTCACCGGCAGGATATGCCGGTCGGGATCAAGGCTGTTTGATGGCAGACTGAAGCGGCGGCACAACCAGCGGGCAATGCTTGTCCTCAAATCAACAGCGCCGCGAGTCACCGGGTAGCGGGCGGCCAGGGACAGGTTGTCACGAAGTGTATCCAGAATGAAGGCTGGTGTGGCATGTTTGGGTTCGCCGATGGAAAGATCAATCGGCTGTTTGTCCGTCGGCGGTTCAATACCGGCTTTCAATGCAGCGAGTTTCTCAAACGGATAGGGGTGGAGGTGATCAAGACCCGGGTTCATACGCGGATTTGCAAAGTCAAATACATGTTGTGTGGGAAGGACTGGATCAAATGTTTATATATGCTGCACAGATTGATTGTTATGAAGCTGTAATTATCGGCAACGGTCGCTCATTATAGGTGAACTCAATTGCCCATGCATGAAAAAGCGGGAATTCTGCCCTATCTTGCCTGCCTGGTTGCGGCGACGATGTGGGGACTGCTCTGGTATCCGTTGCGATTATTACAGGAAGCGGGTCTGCCGGGGATCTGGGCGACGCTGGTGATCTACGTGTCGGCAATCGTAGTGGTTCTGCCGCGCTGGCTGCATACCCGCCACATCGGCGTATCGATGCCGCTGTTAATGGGCATTGCAGTCTCGGCAGGCTGGACCAACCTGGCATTTATTCTGGCCTTGCTCGAAGGCACCGTGGTCCGTGTTTTACTGTTATTTTACCTGTCGCCGCTATGGGCTATTCTGCTGGCGCGAGTATTTCTGCATGAGACAATCACATGGCATTCGGTATTGAATCTACTGCTGGCCGGCAGCGGCGCCGTGATCCTTCTTGCCGACAAGGATCTGGATCTGACCCGGCCGGTGGACCTCGCGGACGGTCTGGCCATTACCGCGGGAATGGCGTTTGCGGTGACCAACCTGCTGGTGCGAAAGATCGGCGATATTCCGATTATCAGCAAGATGGTCCCGGCGTGGATCGGTGTTCTCGGACTGAGTCTGGCCGGGGTTATGATCGCCGGGGTGCCGTTGCCGGTATTCAGCCTGTATTCCGTCCTGTTGGGGGCGGGCGTGGGTATATTCGGTATGGTGCTGATGACCTATACCGCCCAGTACGCGGTGACCCACCTGCCGTTGCAGAAATCCGCTGTCATATTCCTGTTTGAAGTGCCCGTGGGCGCCGTTTCGGCGGCCATCCTCTCGGCCGAGACGATGACGCTTCTGGAATTACTGGGTGGATCGCTGGTGTTGCTGGCTGCCTGGTTGACTTCAAGGCGTCGCTAAATGTTCGTGCCGGCCGGCAACTTATTGTATGCTTTGCCGCCTTTTTTGAATCGGCGGCCCGTCATCACGGGACTGTCTGCATAATTTACGAATACAGGTGTCTTTTGTGACGAAGAAAATTCTGGTTTTACCCGGTGATGGCATTGGTCCCGAAATCATTGCCGAGGCTGAAAAAGTGTTGCTGGCCCTGCGTGATCGTTTTGATCTGGATATTGTGCTGGAACACGGATTGATTGGTGGTGTGGCCTACGAACAGACCGGTCAGCCGCTGCCGCCGGCAACACTGGAGGCCGCCAGGCACGCCGATGCAATCCTGTTTGGAGCCATCGGTGGACCGCAGTGGGAATCCATTCAGCGGGATATGCGCCCGGAGCGCGGCCTGCTGGCATTACGCAGCGGTCTTGGCCTGTTTGCCAACCTGCGACCTGCGATTGTCTACAGGGAGCTGGCCGATGCATCGACCCTCAAGCACGAGATCGTCGATGATCTGGATATCATGATTGTGCGCGAACTGACCAGTGGTATTTATTTCGGCGAGCCACGCGGAATTCGTACCCTGGAAAACGGTGAGCGCCAGGGATATAACAGCCTCGTTTACAGTGAATCGGAAATCGAGCGTATTGCCCGCATGGCTTTCGAGATTGCCAGGCAGCGGGATCGGCGGGTGACTTCCGTGGACAAGGCCAATGTTCTGGAAGCGCTGGAACTCTGGCGCGAGGTGACAAGCAGCGTGGCAAAAGATTATCCGGACGTGACGCTGCAACACATGTACGTGGACAACGCGGCCATGCAACTGGTACGAAATCCCAACCAGTTCGATGTCATCGTGACCACGAACATGTTTGGTGACATACTTTCCGACCTGGCTTCCATGCTGACCGGTTCAATCGGCTTGTTGCCCTCGGCTGCCTTGAATGAGGCCGGCCAGGGCATGTACGAACCCATACACGGATCGGCCCCGGATATTGCCGGCAACAATATTGCCAACCCCTTAGCCACGATCCTTTCGGTCTCCATGTTGTTAAAATATTCATTACATGATGATGCCGGGAGCCGGCGTATCGAGACCGCGGTTCGCCAGGTGCTGGCTGACGGTTATCGCACAGCGGATATTTATTCTCCGGGAACCAGAAAGGTGACAACCGGTGAAATGGGCGATGCAGTGGTGGCGGCTCTGAAATGAAGCAGATATCAGATTTCAGATATCAGAGATAAATCTGTTAGAACCTTGAACCTTGGACAGTGAACAGTGAACAGTGAACAGTGAACAGTGAATGGTGAATGGTGAATAGTGAACAGTAAACCTGAATTGAGTTATATATCATGAGCAAGAAATACAACGTCGCCGTCGTCGGCGCCACCGGTGTGGTCGGTGAGACCATGCTGTCCATACTGGAACAACGTGATTTTCCGGTAGACAATGTCTATGCCCTGGCCAGCAGTCGCTCGGCCGGCAGTCGCATACCGTTTCGGGGTGATGAACTCGAGGTCCGGGATCTTGAGGGCTTTGATTTTGCCGGCGTGGATATCGGTCTGTTTTCACCCGGCGCTTCCATATCGAAGATTCATGCGCCTCGCGCCGCCGCTGCCGGCTGCGTGGTCATCGATAATACGTCGCAATTCCGTTACGACGACGACATTCCCCTGGTCGTGCCGGAAGTCAATGCGCATGCCATCGAACACTATAAAAACCGCGGAATTATTGCCAATCCGAACTGTTCGACCATCCAGATGGTGGTGGCCTTAAAACCCATCTACGATGCGGCCGGTATTGAACGGCTGAATGTCTGCACCTACCAGGCCGTGTCCGGCACCGGTAAGGAAGCCGTGGAGGAACTGGAAAAACAGACCACGGCGCTAATCAATGGTTCTTCCTATGCGGGTCAGGTTTATCCGAAACAGATCGCGTTCAACGTTCTGCCGCATATCGATGCGTTCATGGATAACGGTTATACCAGGGAAGAGATGAAGATGATCTGGGAAACGCGGAAAATCATGGAGGACGACACTATCCAGGTGAATCCGACCACTGTGCGCGTGCCGGTATTCTTCGGCCATTCTGAAGCAGTGCATATCGAGACCCGCGACAAGATCGATGCCGCTGCCGTGCGTGATTTACTGGTTCGCAGCGACGGCGTGGTGGTCATGGATGAGCGCGAGGACGGTGGTTATCCCACGGCCGTAACGGAAGCGGCCGGTACGGATCCGGTTTACGTCGGTCGGATCCGTGATGACATCTCCCATCCCCGTGGGATTAATCTGTGGGTGGTCTCCGATAACGTGCGCAAAGGTGCTGCATTAAATAGTGTTCAAATAGCTGAAATTTTGGTAAAACACTACTTATAAACTATAGTTAAGGGGTAATTGTAAAGCATATTCATAAGTTTAAGGTCTTACTTCCGGGGTTGATTCATTATTTAGCGGCAGGATCCAGCCGGGCGGATACAGTTACCAGTATACGGGGCATGCGCGGGAGGCCACCGTTATTACATACAAGATATTGATATTACTATACAATTTAACCAAGGCGCCGAATCGATGCAGTGGCTCAAACGAATCAGCACAATACTTGCTATGGCAGGACTATGTTTATGTCTGCCCCGCGCATACGCGTTGGCGATTTCGGAAATACAATTAAATTCTCATCTAAATCAAACACTTCAGGCCACGGTTGACTTGCTGGCCGTATCGCCCGAAGAACTCGACAGCCTGGTGGTGATCATTCGTCCGTTACAGGAAAGCAGCAGCGCGGCCATGACCTGGCCAAAAATTTCCCACGAGATTGTCTCCGATCAATCGGGTCGCCACCGGATCAATCTATCAAGCCCCGAGCCCATCCAGGAACCGGTACTGAATTTTGTTCTGGAGTTGAGCTGGTCCGGCGGACGGCTTGAGCGGGAATATGTTTTGTTAATCGACCCGGATACAGAATAAAAGAAGGCAGGAATACGTGATGATGCGCAAATGGCTGTTTGCAATAATAATGCTGCTCCCCGGGGCAGTGATGGCTTTGGGTCTGGGCAAGCTGGATCTGGACTCGTCCCTCAATGAACCCTTCGAAGCCAGGATCCCGCTGTTGTCAGCCAGCGTTGATGAACTGGACAGTCTCAAGGTCGGCCTCGCATCACCGGAAGCTTTCGAGCGCGCCGGCCTGCAGTTTGGTTTTGGTCTGGAACAATTAAAGTTTGAAATCCAACAGCCGGAATCCGGCAATGATTACATCCGCATCTACAGCACCAATGCGATTCGTGAGCCGTTTCTGAACTTCCTGCTCGAGGTGAACTGGAGCCAGGGTCGCCTGTATCGTGAATACACCGTGCTGCTGGATCCGCCGACCTACGACCCGGGGCGCAAGATGGCGGATATGGCGCCGGCCCCGCAGCCCACAACAGGATCATTCGCACCGGGTACAGCCATTGAGGATAACCAGGTTACCTATAACCTGGATTACGACAGTCCGGTCACGAGTCGGGCAATCCGTTATGATGGCGGCGACTACGGCCCGGTGGGTGCCGGCGATACCCTGTGGTCCATCGCCAGCGACATGCGTCCCGACAGTTCCGTCAGTGTCCAGCAGATGATGCTCGCCCTGTTGCGCGCCAATCCGGAAGCTTTTATCAACAACAATATCAACGGTCTCAAGCGCGGCCAGATCCTGTCCATGCCGAGCAGCACCGACATGGCCGCTGTCAGCAAGCGGGAAGCGATTGAACTGGCAAAATCACAGAACGACCTCTGGAATGATATTCGCGCCGGTCTGGCAGACGCTGCCGCGGCACGGCCGGAATCCGCAGGTGTATCAGGCGCAGCTCCGGAATCGTTGACTGCAGATGAAACCCTGGCGGGTGATGACGCCGAATTGCGACTGGTGGCGCCGGATGACAGTGGCGAGGGCATCGATGAAGCCATGACGGAAGCGGGAGCCGATCCCGAAACCGAGCGCCTGATGTCACTGGCCAATGAGACGATCTCCGCGTTGCAGCTGGAAAACTCCGAACTTCAGGATCAGCTGCTTGAATCAGAGAGCATCATTGAAGATTTGAAACGGCTCATCCAGTTGAAAGAGGATGAACTGGCGGCTTTGCAAAACCAGGTCGCCATGGCGGATGCCGGAGAAGAAGCGATCCCGGAAGAGTCTGCGATGGAAGATGAGGTGACTGCTATCGACGAAGATACAGGCGCTGCCGGAGACGAGGCGGAATCCACCACAGAGGCCATGGATACAGCCACCGTGGAAGACGATGCCGTGGATGATGAGACCATGGCCGCTGACACGTCTGCACCCGCCGATGCCGGAATTATGGGTATGGTGAACCAGTACCTGGGGCCGGTTATTGAAATAGTCAAATCCAACCTCATTGCTATAGCTGGCGTCGTCGGCGGGATTATCGTTCTTTTACTCGGTTTCCTTTTCTACCGGAAGCGCAAAAGCGGTGAAACCGGGACCATGGATATTCCCGAGGCTGATTTTCCCGACTTTGAGGATGTGACCGATGCGGCCACCGCAGCCGGTGCGGCAGGTATGCTGGATGTTGCGGATTCCGAGGCGGAAACGGAAATCCCGGAAGATGAAGAGCAGGAAGACAAGACCCCGACTCCTGAAATCCCCGAAGCCGCGGAAACCGACGATGCCACTCAAATCGCCACACCGCCCGCCGAAGCCGCGCCTGCACAAGAGGAAGAAGATGATCCACTGGCCGAAGTCAACGTGTTCCTTGCCTATGAGCATTACGACCAGGCCGAGGAGTTCGTGAAGACGGCCATTGAAAGTGACCCTGAAAATCTGGAATTTCATTCCAAGTTGCTTGAGGTTTATTACGCCGCCGGCAACAGGAAGTCCTATGAGGAAGAAGCCCGGGTTCTGCATGGCCTGGTCAATGGCGAAGGTCCGCACTGGGATATGGCGGTGGCTATGTGGAGCGAACTCTCGCCAAACCGGGCGCTGTTCGAGGAAGGCCCCGAGGACGAGGATGAAATCCCTGTTGAAACCGGTGGTGGCATCGTCGATTTGACGGCTGGAGAAGAGCCCGCTGCCGAGGAAGAGGACAACAAGGACGCCGGTCTTGATTTTGATATCGGTGCTGACGATGAGGACGAGGGAATACTGGATGTGACCAGTGCCGGCGAGGAAGCGGCTGAAAAGCCTGCAGAAGACGAGGATGAAATTCTGGATGTGACGGCGGCGGGTGATTCCGACAGTGAGTTACTGGATGTAACGGCGGCAGTAGGTCTGGACGATACAACAGGTGGTGAGTCCGGACGCGATGAAGAGAACATGCTGGACATCACCGGTGGCGGGGAAGATGACGAGGTTCTGGATATTACCGCGGGGACCGATCAAGCCGGCGTTGACAGCAGTACACGGGACAGTGACAAGGGTGATTCGGGAGATGATGACGTCCTGGATATCACGGCAAACGCTGATCAGTCCACCGAAAACACCACTGCTGAAAACGCAGATGAAGAATTCCTGGATTTATCACAACCCGGCGGTGACGATCTGCTTGATGTCACGGCTTCTGCAAATATGACGCCTGATGATGACGAGGATTTACTCGATGTAACCTCGGCATCCACCAGTGGCGCCGACAGTGACAGCCTGCTGGATGTGGATACCGGTGAGACCGATACCGGCCGAGATGATGACGATAATTCACTGGATTTCGATATGGAAGGGCTGGACCTGGATATTTCCGATGATCGCGGCGGAGAAGACTCTGATACCGGCAGCATGATTGAAAAGTCCATGGCATCCGATGACGATGATAATGTCATCGATTTTGAAAATCTCGATCTGGAGACCGAAGATACCGGGGATAATGATATCGAGGGAACCGTGGAAGTGGATGCAACTGATCTCGGCATCGATACCAGTGACGAGGACGGCAGTGATACCGGGACGCCGGAAGTTGAACTGGATCTGACCATGGATATGGAAGACTCTGACAAGACAGCCGCCGAAGACAGCACCGGGGATTTTTCACTGGATCTCGATGTGCCTGAATCGGATTCCGACACGGCGGATGCCAATGAGTTATCGATTGACGATACCGGTGATGACAGTGGATTTTCGCTCGATCTGGATGCGGATGACGCAAGCGGCGATAAGGACACACCGGAATTCGAACTCGATATAGACAGTGATGACACTGAATCCACCAGCGAGGAGTTCGATCTCGATCTCGAAATCCAGGACGAACCCGAATCAGAACCCGAACAACCCTCTGTCGAGGATGCCGTGCCCGATATTGATATGGAAAGTACGGTGGAAATACCCAAGAACAGGCTCGATCTGGTAGATGAGGGCGACGACGAGGACGATGACAAGACAGTGTTCGTACCCAAGTCATCCGGCACGCAGGAACAGAGCCAGGAAGATGAAATCTCAACCAAGCTGGATCTGGCCAAGGCCTACGTCGAACTGGGTGACAGTGACAGCGCCAGAACTATCCTGGAGGAGATCATGAACGAGGGCACGGAGGAACAACAGCAACAGGCGCAGGAATTGCTCAACCAGGTTTGATTCACCGAATTGAATCCTGTTGTGTATTGACGGGCTGACACCCCGATCATACTGTCTCAGAATCGCATGCTTTTTATTGCATCCAGCCCCGGACCAGCGAGGCGACGCTGGTCTGAAGCCCCCGGTAACATTTCGTGAAAGATCCCGTCCATCGCTGTTTGTTACGCAACCGGTCGGCAGCGCGCTTTATCCGGATTCATTGACCATGCGGATTGCTGTTGGTATCGAATACGATGGCGCCGGCTTCATCGGCTGGCAATCCCAGGATCATGGTCGCACGGTACAACAGTGTGTCGAGGCAGCGCTGGGATTCGTCGCCGACGAAAACATCTCGTTACAATGCGCAGGAAGAACAGACACCGGCGTGCATGCCATTCACCAGGTGGCGCATTTTGATACCAGCGCCGAACGGCAACCGCATTCATGGGCCTTCGGCGCCAACAGCCGACTGGATGCGGATGCCAACGTGCTCTGGGCGAGAGAGGTAGCGGATGAGTTTCATGCCCGATTTTCCGCCACCGGCCGGGCCTATCGCTACGTCATTCTCAATCGTCCGGTGCGCAGCGCCACCCTGGCGCGCAAGGTTGCCTGGGAGTGCCGGCCGCTGGATATGGATTCCATGCAGCATGCCGCCACCTTATTGGTGGGTGAGCACGATTTCAGCGCCTTTCGCAGCGTTGGCTGTCAGGCCAAATCACCGGTCCGCAGGATCAATCATCTCACCCTGACCCGCAGCGGCGATTACCTGGTGATTGATGTACACGCCAATGCGTTTTTGCAACACATGGTGCGTAATATAGTGGGTGTCCTGCTGGAAATCGGTATTGGTAAACAACCCGTGGAATGGTCCGCCGAGGTACTGGAAATGCGCGACCGTACCCTGGGCGGTGTCACCGCCCCGGCCGAAGGGCTGTACCTGGTGCAGGTGGATTATCCGGTTGCCTTCAATATCCCCCTGCCGCAGTCCCTGCAATGGCCGCTGTGCCTGTGAATGCTACAATCGCATTCTTATGTCGGATATCGTCAGACTATGAGTGACAACATGAACCGGGATGCCGGCTTATACCCCAGAACCCGGGTAAAAATTTGCGGTATCGTCCGCGTCGAGGATGCACTGGTTGCAGCCCATGCCGGCGCCGATGCGATCGGCCTGGTGTTTTACGAGTCCAGTCCACGGTCGGTTAGCATCGGGCAGGCGCGTGCAATTCTCGATGCCCTGCCGGCCTTTGTCAGTCGTGTTGCGCTGTTCGTGGATGCCGGTGAACAGTATATTCGTTCGGTGCTGGAAGCGTGCCCGGTGGATGTTCTGCAATTCCATGGCAATGAACCTGCTTCCCGTTGCAGCATTTACGATCGCCCCTATATCAAGGCATTACGCGTGCAAAGCCGGGATCAGGTGATAGAGCAGTCGCGTCAACACAGTAATGCCAGCGCTTTGTTGCTGGATACCTGGAACAGGGATCTCGCCGGCGGTACCGGTCAGCAGTTTGACTGGTCACTGATACCCGATGAGTTGGACAAGCCGGTGATATTGGCAGGAGGTCTAAACCCTGATAATGTCAGAACCGCTATTTTACAGGTCAATCCGTATGCCGTGGATGTGAGCGGTGGTGTTGAGGCCAGCCGGGGTAACAAGGATCCGGAAAAAATCAAATCGTTTATCAATGAGGTCAATAATGCAGTCATCAGGCAGTAGTGCAGCCATGGGTGAGGACGCTGTTCCAGTAAGCGATCAGCCAATGCCGGACAAAAACGGTCATTTTGGCCCCTATGGAGGACGCTTTGTCGCCGAAACCCTTATGGGTCCGCTGCAGGAACTGCAGGCAGCCTATGAAAAATACATGCGCGATGAGGAATTCCTCGCCGAACTCGACCAGGAACTGCAACACTACGTGGGCCGGCCATCACCCCTGTACTATGCCAGGCGCTGGTCCGAACGAGTGGGCGGCGCGCGTATATATCTGAAACGCGAGGATCTGAATCATACCGGCGCGCACAAGGTCAACAACACCATCGGCCAGGCATTACTGGCCAGGCGAATGGGTAAAACCCGCATTATCGCCGAGACCGGCGCCGGCCAGCATGGTGTTGCCTCGGCCACGGTAGCGGCACGCCTCGGCCTGGAGTGTGTTGTCTACATGGGTGCGGAAGACATTCAGCGTCAGGCTCCCAATGTCTTTCGGATGAAGTTACTCGGCGCCACGGTCGTGCCTGTGGAGTCCGGTTCCAGAACCCTGAAAGATGCGCTCAACGAAGCCATGCGCGACTGGGTCGCCAACGTTGACAACACCTTTTACATTATCGGCACCGTGGCCGGTCCGCATCCCTATCCGGCCATGGTCCGCGATTTCCAGGCTATCATCGGCCGTGAGGCCAGGACCCAGTGTTTGCAACAGACCGGTCGATTACCGGATGCCCTGGTGGCCTGTGTCGGTGGCGGCTCCAACGCCATTGGTCTGTTTCATCCCTTCCTTAGCGATACCGCTGTATCCATGTACGGTGTCGAGGCCGGCGGCGAGGGTATTCAGAGCGGTCATCATGCCGCACCCCTGAATGCCGGGCGTCCCGGGGTATTGCACGGTAACCGGACCTACCTGATGGAAGACGATAACGGCCAGATCATCGAAACCCATTCGGTGTCGGCCGGTCTGGATTATCCCGGAGTCGGTCCCGAACATGCCTGGCTCAAGGACAGCGGCCGAGCACGCTATGTGACCGTTAATGATGATGAGGCCCTGGCGGCATTTCATGATCTGACCCGTACCGAGGGGATATTACCGGCACTGGAATCCAGCCATGCACTGGCCTATGCTGACAAGCTGGCCCGGGAAATGAGCAGTGACCGCATCATTTTAATCAATCTGTCGGGTCGTGGTGACAAGGATATCAATACGGTGGCTACCATCGAGGGTATAAACCTCTGACCGCAGGACACATTTTTACTCGTATATAACTATTGTATGAACAACCGCGAACGCCTGATTGACCTGATTACCGAGCACGAGCTTGATCGTGTGGATGTGGCCGAAATGCTCAAGGTCAAGCCTGCGCAAGTCGATCACTGGCTGGCCTCGAACGAGTCCAGACTCCATGAAGAAGTCCCGGAGATGGCTATCGAATTGCTCGAGTTGAAGCTCAGGTTACAATCCCGAAGTTCACCGGAGTGACTCCAGGCCGGTTCTTCACCCTGATACCCCGCTGGAATTATTATTTAATATGAGTCGTATTGCTGCTTTATTTGATGGTCTGAAAGCTGATCATCGCGTCGCCCTGGTGCCGTTCATTACCGCCGGCGATCCGGATCCGGAGGCTACCGTGCCCATCATGCATGCCCTGGTGGAAGGTGGTGCCGACATGATCGAACTCGGCGTGCCGTTTTCGGATCCCATGGCGGATGGTCCGGTCATCCAGCGGGCCAGTGAGCGTGCATTGAAGCATGGCGTGAGTCTGTCGCAGGTTTTGAACATGGTTGAGCGTTTCCGCCAGGATGATACCGCCACACCGGTGATCCTCATGGGCTACCTGAATCCTGTCGAAATCATGGGTTATCAGAAGTTTATCGACCGCGCCACAACGGTGGGTGTTGACGGCTGCCTGATCGTGGATCTGCCGCCGGAAGAAGATACCGATGTGTTACCCCTGTTTCGCGCCCGGGGTATCGATCAGATTTTCCTGATCTCACCCACGACCACGGATACGCGGCTGGATATGATCAGCAGCGCCGGAAGCGGTTTTCTTTACTACGTTTCCCTCAAGGGAGTCACCGGCAGCAGCCGTTTGAACGTGGATGAGGTGAGACAGAAACTGGAACATATACGTACCCGCACAGATTTACCCGTGGGCGTGGGCTTTGGTATCAAGGATGCGGAAACCGCCGCCGCCATGGCTGCTATCAGTGACGCCGTGGTTATTGGCAGCAGCCTGGTGGAGTATTTGAGTCAGCGAGCCGGAGAAGCTGATAAACTGCCCGCTCATGCCCGTGAATTTCTGGTTACCATGAGGCAGGCCATGGATGCGGTCAGAACAGAGTCGAAATTATGAGCTGGTTTAAAAAAATCCTGCCTTCCGGCATCAAGAGCAATGGCAGTCCCAGGCGGACCGTGCCGGAGGGTGTCTGGACCAAATGTGTGAAGTGCAACGCCGTGCTGTACCGGGCCGAGCTGGAACGCAATCTCGAGGTTTGCCCCAAATGCAGTAACCATATGCGCATCAGTGCCCGTGTTCGCCTGCAGGGTTTTCTCGACGAAGATGACCGGGTTGAGATCGGGCAACATATCAAACCGGTGGACAAGCTCAAGTTTCGTGACAGCAAGAAATACAAGGATCGACTCAATCAGGCAGCCCGATCCACGGGTGAATCCGACGCCCTGGTGGTCATGAGGGGCCAGGTGCGGGCATTGCCCGTGGTGGCCTGCGCGTTCGAATTCAGTTTTATGGGCGGTTCCATGGGTTCGGTTGTCGGGGAACGTTTTGTTCTCGGTGTGGAGACCGCCATGGAATACCGCATACCCCTGGTGTGTTTTTCCGCCAGTGGCGGTGCACGCATGCAGGAAGCCATTGTCTCCCTGATGCAGATGGCCAAGACCAGTTCGGCGCTGGCGCGGTTGAAACAACAGGGCATCCCCTATATCTCGGTACTCACGGATCCGACCATGGGCGGAGTCTCCGCCAGCCTGGCCACACTGGGTGATATCAACATTGCCGAGCCTGGCGCGCTCATCGGCTTTGCCGGTCCACGGGTCATCGAGCAGACCGTTCGAGAGACCTTGCCCGAGGGTTTCCAGCGCAGTGAATTTCTGCTCGAACACGGTGATATCGACATGATCGTGGATCGCCGTGAAATGCGTGAGCGGGTAAGTTCCCTGCTTGCCAAGCTGACTCATCAGCCGGTTCCGGCCTGACAATCATGCTGCAGGAAATCAATTCCAGCTATAAGCCACGGTTCAACCGTCTGGCGGACTGGTTAAGCTGGCAGGAAGGCCTGCACTTCAAGTCTATAGAACTGGGCCTTGATCGTTGCCGTGCGGTTGCCGGCAACATGGGCTTGCTGGAACCGGAATTTGCGGTCATCAGCGTGGCCGGAACCAACGGCAAGGGTTCGAGCGTGGCTATGCTGGATTCCATACTGACGGTTGCCGGATACAAGACCGGCTGTTACACATCTCCGCATTTGATTCATTACAACGAGCGCGTGCGTATTCGCCGCAAACAGGTGAGCGATGAGGCACTGTGTGAAGCCTTTGCCCGCATCGATGCTGCCCGTGGTGATATTTCGCTGACCTATTTCGAATTCGGTACACTGGCGGCACTGGATATCTTCAAGCGTGAGGGCATCGATATTGCCATTCTGGAAGTCGGCCTGGGCGGGCGGCTGGATGCGGTCAACATTCTTGATGCCAACGTCGCCCTGGTCAGTACCATCGCCCTGGATCATGAATTCTGGCTGGGCAAGAATCGTGAATCCATTGCCCTGGAAAAAGCCGGGATTTTCCGCCCGGAAACGCCGGCGGTATGTTCAGATCCCCATCCGCCGCGTTCCCTGGTCAAGCGCGCACAGGAACTGAATACTCCCTTGCAACTGCTTGACCGCGATTATAAATACGTGGCACGGGCAGACAGCTGGGACTGGAAGACACTCAATATCGAAATCCGGGATTTGCCAAAACCATGTCCCTATAATCATTACCAGATGCAAAACGCCGCCGGAGTATTAAGAGCACTGCGGCACCTGCATGACATGTTCCCGGTGAGCGATGAAGCCATTCGCGAGGGGCTGACTCAAGTGCGGTTCCCGGGCCGTTTCCAGATGATCCCGGGTGAGATCCCCATTATCATGGATGTTGCCCACAATCAGAATGCAGCGTCCATACTCGCTGAAAATGTCAAGCGGCTGGGCTGCACGGGCAAGTCCCACATACTGATTGGCATGTTGAATGACAAGGATCATTCCGCGGTGTTCAGGGAACTGCAACCACTTGCCGATTCCTGGCATATCGTGGAACTGGATTCCGAACGCAAAACCAGCCCTGATATGCTGATGCAGGAACTCGAACTCATGGGGGATGAAAAACCCCGCCGTGGATACCCGTCACTGGGCAAGGCCCTGCGTTCGATTCGCAAGCACGCCAAACCCGGTGATCAAATCGTGATTACGGGTTCCTTCCTTACGGTGGGTGCCGCCATGCGCTACCTGAAACGCAATATACGGCTTGTTTAGCATGGATCAGAATCTCAAGGAACGCCTGGTAGGCGCATCGGTATTGATCATCCTTGCCGTGATTTTCATTCCCATGTTTTTAAGTGATGTGCCGATTACCGATGACAGGATCACCGGGACCAATATCCCCGAGAAACCGGAGACGTTCAGCTCGCGTATTGTTCCCCTGGAAGCCGCGCAGGACAATGAGGCTGCTGTAGATCCACTGCCGGACAGCACTGGTATGGAAACCGGCGGCGCGCAGGAGGCGCTGTCACCCGGGTCCGATGTTGACACGTTGACGGGCGGAAATATCGAGCCGGACAATGACACCGAACCGGTTATCAGGGAAGTGGTAAAGGACCCCGGCGGCGTCGGCCTGACGGCCTGGGTCGTACAGCTTGGCAGCTTTACCTCGGAGGACAACGCCCGGTCCTTGAACCAGGAGTTGCGTAAAAACCAGTTTCCCAGTTTTGTCGAACCCCTGGTACGGGATAATAGTGTCATCTACCGGGTCCGGGTGGGACCCGAATTACGGCGATCCAACGCCGAGGACCTGAAAGAGCGAATCAGTAAAACCATGGGCGTTGAGGGCATACTGGTCGAGTACCCATGAGCATTGCAATAATCATGGTGATTATGTGACTTGCTGATAAAACCCTGTAGAATCTGCCACTTGATAAAGCAAACCTGACACATGCAAGCAGCTGACATTACTATCCTGGTCATCCTGGCAATACCGGCACTTGTAGGCGTCATGTACGGATTTCTGAATATCGTCTTTTCCCTGCTCGCCTGGGTGCTGGCATCCGGTATTGCCGTCAAGGCTACACCCTTGCTGGCGCCCATGTTTGAGAGCCAGGTGGAAACGCCACTGATCAGAAGCGTGCTGGTATTCGCCGGGATTTTTATCGTCAGCCTGATGATTCTCTCGGCACTGGGTTATTTCATCGTGAAACTGCTGGGACGGGCGGGTCTGACGGCAGCGGACCGCATTCTCGGTCTGCTTTTCGGTTTTGGACTGGGACTCGCGATTGTCGGAGTCGTGATTTTTCTGGCCGGATTCACCGCCTTTCCGAAGGAATCCTGGTGGGAAAATTCACGCCTTGTCAGACCTTTTGAAAACGTCGCGGTCTGGGGGCAGCAATACCTGCCCGAGAGCCTGGTAAAACATCATGGCTACGAGTTCGATCAAACACCAGCCACGGCCCCCGGGGCACCATCCGCACCGGCGGGTGCGCCACCACAACCTGAAGTCAACACCTGACCATAAACTATGTGCGGCATAATCGGTATCGTCAGTAACGGTCCCGTCAACCAGATGATTTATGACGGCCTGACCTTGTTGCAACATCGTGGCCAGGATGCCGCGGGAATGGTCACCTATGATGAAGGCCGGCTGTATTTGCGCAAGAGCAACGGCCTGGTGCGCGATGTGTTCCATACCCGGCACATGCTCAACCTCAAGGGCAGTATGGGCATCGGTCATGTCCGTTATCCCACGGCCGGTTGTGCATCCTCCGCCGAGGCCCAGCCTTTCTACGTCAACTCGCCCTACGGGATCACCCTGGCTCATAACGGCAATCTCACCAATGGTGAAAGCCTGAAAGAACAACTGTTTCGTGATGATCTGCGACATCTGAATACCGATTCCGATTCCGAGGTGCTGCTTAACGTGCTTGCCCATGAATTACAGAAGCAGGGCAAACTGCGCCTGGCAGTGGACGATGTTTTTGACGCCGTATCCGAATTGCACAAGCGTTGCAACGGCGGTTACGCCGCTGTGGCCATGATCACCGGTTTCGGAATTCTGGCGTTTCGCGATCCTCACGGTATCCGCCCCGTAATATTCGGAGACCGCATCACCGATCGCGGCAGGGAATATATTGTGGCCTCCGAGAGTGTCGCGATTGATTCCCTGGATTTTACCGTACAGCGTGACATCAAGCCGGGCGAGGCGATTTTCATCACCAGGGACGGCCAGTTGTTCAGTCGTCAATGTGCCGATAATCCCCGCTATGCCCCGTGTATTTTTGAACATGTTTATCTGGCCCGGCCCGACTCCATTATCGATGGTATTTCAGTCTACAAGGCGCGCCTGCGTATGGGTGAAGCCCTGGCAGACAAAATCCTGCGCGAACGGCCCGACCATGATATCGATGTGGTTATACCGATACCGGATACCGGACGTACCGCGGCGCTGCCTCTGGCTTACAAACTGGGCGTGAAGTACCGGGAGGGATTCATCAAGAATCGCTATATACCACGTACATTTATCATGCCCGGGCAGGCCGTACGTAAAAAATCAGTGCGCCAGAAACTCAATGCTATTGAACTCGAATTCAAGGACAAGAATGTATTGCTGGTGGATGATTCCATCGTTCGTGGCACCACTTCCGGGGAGATTATCGAGATGGCCCGCGATGCCGGGGCTCGCAAGGTCTATTTCGCCTCCGCGGCGCCACCGGTTAAATATCCCAATGTCTATGGAATTGACATGCCGGCCGCGGAGGAATTGATCGCCCACAACAAAACCGAGAATGAAATTGCCGCACACATCGGCGCCGACTGGTTGATATACCAGGATCTGGATGAATTGATCGAGGCTGCCCGTTTCGGCAATCCCGCCATTGAGGACTTTGATACTTCATGTTTTGATTCACGCTACGTGACCGGTGATGTTAACCAGGAATATCTGGATCACCTCGCGGAAATGCGAAATGACGGCGCCAGAAACAAACAACAGGTCAGCGATGAGAACCTCATAGACCTGTCCAATTCTGCAGATATAAACCAGTAAGTTCCCGGCCCGGACGGTACTTCGGCGGGATTTCCCGTCCGCATCCAGGCTGAAAGTCTTTTCCCTCTTTTTCTCATCATTGCACATTTTCAATCGTGGAACACCCCTGAAATCCGGCTGGTTATCTCATCCGCAGTATTTTTCAAGTATTTGAAAACCATGCCGATAATCTTTACGGATCCCATCGGTTCGGGCATCAATCTGAAATGGATTGTATCCCCGGGGAATCCTTGATTAAGCCGGAGATCCCTGCGCTACAGGGATGTACCTCCATTACTCAATCATGCAAGTGACTGAGAAATCGAAAAAACAAAAATCGAATTTTCGTTTTACGTGCTCTTGAAATCCCGGGACGGAATTATTCGGAGCTTAGCTGATAATTAACAGATGGCAGGAATAATGATGAAGCAGAAATTACTCTACATACTTGTACCCGACGCCAATATCAGTCCCTTTGACGTTACCCTGGCAGCGGATGCCGGCTTTACACAGATTCTTCCCTTCACGGGTGTCAAACCTGATAATGTTCTATCCATGGTTCAGGACGCAATTTTTGCCCGTCCCCCAAAACGCTTTAATGATACGGGGATTTTCATCGGTGGACGTGATGTGCATCTCGCCACTGATATGTTCCAGAATGCGAAAAACGCCATGGTAGGCCCGTTTGAAGTCGGTGTTTTTGCCGATCCAAACGGTGCTTATACCACTTCCGCCAGTATTGTCGCCCTGGTTGAGCAAACCCTGAAAGAGAGAACCGGCAAGGGTCTGCAGGGTCGTACGGTATCGGTTTTTGGTACCGGTCCGGTCGGTCTTTCCACTGCGGTGTTAACGACCGAACAGGGGGCGATGACCAAGCTGTGTCAGTTGACAGCAGATGATGACAAGCGGGTTGCGGCCAGGTTCTGTCAGCGTTACGAAGTTGATGTTGAGTGGGTCAGTGCACAAACGCATCTCGAAAAGCTGAGAGCCCTGAAAGGCGCGGAAGTTGTCATTTGCGCAGCCAAGGCCGGCATTCGTATTCTCGGAATGGAAGAACTGGATTTTGCGGACAAGATGCTTGTTGCCGCGGATACCAATGCAGTGCCTCCTACTGGCATCGAAGGCATTGAAGCCAACGATCTGAACAAGCAGGTAGAGTATGCCAGGTCCACGGCCTATGGAATTGGTTCACTTGCCATCGGTGCTTTGAAGTACAAGACGCAGTTCGGATTGTTTGTGAAAATGCAGGAATCACCCCAGGCTGCCCTGCTTGATTTTCATGATGCCTACGATTTTGCCATATTAGAGTTGTACAAGGCGAACAGTAAAAAGCATGCAGCATAATTGATCCGTTACCCCGTGTACCGGGAGATAACGCATGACATCGGTCGCGGAATAATGATGGCTGTTAACGCTTGAAGACGGGCTACGCAATCAATCCCTGATGACTATGGTTTTCATCCGGGACGCGGTGCCCGATTTGATCATAACCTGTGATTTTCTCACCTTGAATTGATCAGCAATCAGCCGGATCAGTGCCGAGTTAGCCTCGCCGTCCACGGGCGCGGCCCTGATCTCTGCCAGCCAGGTTCCGTCCGTTGTTTGTTGAAGAGATTGTCTGCGGGCTTTGGGTTTGACCCTGACCCTGAGCGTGATCATGGAATCAAAGCAGGTTTAACAGTTCCGGTAAAAGGCGCATGACCGCAGTCGTGCAATTGCCGAGATACTTTTCAATGATCTCCATGGTGATCATATCCCCGGTTTTTCCGGCTGCCCTGTTCACAACCATGCAAACAGACGCGTAATCCAGATCAAGTTCCCGGGCCAGGGTCGCCTCGGGCATGCCGGTCATGCCGACGAGATCGCATCCATCGCGTTCCATGCGAGCTATCTCGGCAGCGGTTTCCAGGCGCGGACCCTGGGTGGCGCCGTAGGTTGCCTGTGGCATCAGGCTGATGCCGCAGGTGTCTCCGGCACGGATAATTAATCGGCGCAGGTCGGAGGAATACGGATGGGTGCAATCGACGTGAACCACGTTGTTGAGGCCGTCCTCGAAAAATGTATGACCGCGGCCCCATGTGTAATCAATGATTTGATCCGGTATGGCCAGTACCCCGGGCTGCATCACAGCGGTGATTCCGCCGACGGCGTTGATGGCGATTATTTTTTCCGCACCGACTTCCCTGAGTGCCCAGATGTTTGCCCGGTAATTGATTTTATGCGGTGGTATAACATGAGGGTTACCATGGCGGGCAAGAAATACCACCTTGCGATCATTGAAATTGCCGGTCGTCAGTATACCCGAATGCTCGCCGTAGGGCGTTTTCTGTAATCGTTGTGATGCATCGCTCAAGCCTTGAAGCGAAGCCAGTCCCGAGCCGCCAATGATACCAATGATGGGCATGGCTTCAGGTCTCCCTGACGGCGAAGATGCCGGGACTGTTACGCAGGTAGTTTTGATAATCCATGCCGTATCCGAACACGTAACGGTCCGGTATGCTGAGTCCTGTAAAATCGGCATGGCGGATATCACCCTGCCGGCTCGTTTGTTTGTCGACCAGTACCGCGGTGTAGACCTTGCGTGCATCCAGTCGGAAACACTCATCCCTGATAGCGGCCAGGGTCAGCCCCTTGTCGAGTATGTCATCCACTATGAGTACAACCCTGTCCCGGAGCCTCAGTCCGGGTGTACGTTCCCAGCGCAAGACGCCACCCGAGGCATTGCCTTCATATCGTGTAGCGTGCACGTAATCGAGTTGCAAAGGGAATTGCAGGCGAGGTAACAGCATCCCTGTCGGCACGATACCGCCGGTCATGATGCATAATAGTATCGGGTTTGACTGTGCCAGGCTGCCGGTAATGGCCACGGCCATGTTTTCCAGTGCGGCTTCCACCTGGGCAGCGTCATACAACAGCTCGGCCTCGGCATAAATCTTTTCGATTTCTGCAGCAGTGACTTCAGCCATCCTGCCCTAACCCTGCCTGACCGGCCCGGTGCCGGGCGAACTGCCAGGCGCAACGTCCGCTGCGTGAGCCATGTTCCAGCGCCCACTGTAACGCCGGCTCTCTGATCGCATTATGGCCGGTCTCCGGAATGCCGAATCTTTTCAGCCAGTGACTGACGATTTCAAGATATTGATCCTGGGTGAAGGGATGAAAGGCGAGCCAGAGTCCAAAGCGCTCCGATAAGGATATTTTTTCCTCAACAGCCTCACTCATGTGCAACTCACCGTTCTGAAAACCGCTGTCCAGGTTATCCTGCATGGTTTCGGGAAGCAGATGTCTGCGGTTGGATGTGGCATAAATCAGTATGTTCTCCGGGGTTTCACTGATGGAACCGTCAAGAATGACCTTGAGGGCCTTGTAGCTGTCGTCATTCACTGAAAAGGACAAGTCATCGCAATAAATGATAAAGCGGCCACTGGCGTCCCGGAGCAGATTGACAACATCCGGCAGGTCGACCAGATGTGTTCTTTCGACTTCGATGATTTTCAGGCCGGCGGATTGATAGCGGTTATAAATGGCCTTGATGACCGATGATTTGCCAGTACCCCGTGGCCCCCATAACAATACATTATTAGCCGGCAACCCCGCTATGAACTGGCGGGTGTTCTGATCAATCAGCTGCTTCTGCGCGTCAATGCATAACAAATCATCGGTGTCTATGTTCGATACCTGCCGGATTTGTTCGAGTACGCCACGCCAGCCGGTTTTGCGCCAGCGAAAGGCTGAGCCGTCATTGACATCAGCCGTTGCCGGCTCCGGGGGAACGAGTCCTTCCAGCCTGTCCAGCAATTTGTGGGCGCGTTCTACGAGAGTTTCAATATCTGTCACGGGAAAGTTTGCCGGGATGATTCAGGCTGTATAGTAATGAATCCCGTAACAGAAAAAAACTGTCTGATAGAAATGCGGAAGGACAAGCCGGCGGGTTATCTCCGGGCGGGTATATTCAGATATCTTTCAGAGCCTGGTTGAGTTTCGCCTCAATACGTTTTTTATAATTGAGAAAATGGATGGTCTGGAGATTTCCAGGCTCGATTATATTGAGGATTCCGCGTGAGAAATCGATATCGGTAATGTAAATTGGATACGAACGCCCTCCCTGCCGCCCGGATACGACATACCGTGCCACGGCGCTGAATACCTCCCGGCCATGATCCAGAGTCGAGAATTCACGATCATTACAGAATATGCTCAGTGAAGTATGGTCGTCCTTGTCCAGACTGCCAATGACCTTGATATCGGTATAGCCAGGATGTTCATTCCGGCTGCAGGAATCCACCTCCGTTATACTGTATTTTCCTGAACGCGTGGTATGAATTTCGTAATACTCTGTATCTATATTCCCGATATCGAGCATATCACCGGTTATGAACCGCTTCCTGTTGAGTATGCTTTTGAAAAACAGATCAAAGTGTTCTATGAGTGCTGATTCGCTGTAGAACGAGGTTGATTGTCTGAACAGGGTACCTTTCTCATCCAGTATATAAATACCAGCCTCATCGTCATTGACGCTGTAAAAAACCTGGATGACCGATCTCCGGTTTAAACGGTAAATTGCGGGCAGACAGGTTCGCCATTGATTGGCGAGGTCAAAGATAACAGGGCTGAAATCCTCAACCGGTTTGCCCAGGTATCGATACAGGTTGTCATTACCCAGGGAATCCACATGCTGGAATTTTCCGGCCTTGTATTCCAGTACGTAATGCACATCTTCCGCTTCCAGGATATAACGACACTGTTCGCGGCCGTATTTACCGTAGATTGAATGGGAAATATCCTTGATCAGGGTCCTGATACGCCGTGCTATGGTGTTGCCGTAATTACCGGAAAAACTGTAAACAGACAGGGTTGCATCGGGTATTGATCGCGAATCGGGGGACCATGACAGGAAGTCACAGATACACTGCATAAATCCATCCATGCCATCGTAATGATAAATCAGGACTTCATCCCAGCTGGTGGTGATGATCAGATCAAACTTCTGTGCCAGGTTCTTGTGCAGACCGCCAAAGCTCAGGGCGTCATTGCGGTTACTGGTCAAAAGCCGTTCGCCGCTGATCAGCGCTGAGATCGGGCAAGACTCCACGTTGACGAACAGGGCGGCATGTTTGATCGTCGACGTGTTGCTGAGATCGTGGAAATCCGGTTCGCAGGCATGGCCACCGGGAAACAGTTCCTGTAGCGCATTCTGGATTTCCCGGATCTGACGGACAGACAGGCTTTCATCCAGGCTGTAGAGCAATATGGCAGTATGAAGATCCATGACCTGGTTGAGATGGCTCCAGGCAATGAGCTCCATGATATGTTGCGCGCGTTTGAGTGGTTGATGATTTTCGCATGAAGACGGGGATACACGCCCGCGATAGAGGCTCCAGAAATTCCTGCCTTCGCTGTGCCGGCTCTGGACAAAAGTCAGTTCCGGTTCCAGCAGGTCCGGAGCTATACCGCGATTGACTATCTCGATTTTCCCCGCTTTTCTCTCGAAGGCCGCATAGAGCTTTCGCCCGAGTACGTTGAGCTCGGTTTCACTGATGCGGTATACCTCGGAATGCCGGCGGGCGAAACCGGACAGAAAGCGGTAACTTTCCGTGAGTGTCTTGATGAGCCTGGTTTTCTGCCGGGCAACATCATCAATTTTCCAGCGGCTGTTGCTGTCCAGCATGATGAAATGTTCCCTGTCCCAGCCCCAGTCCAGTACCAGATCCTCGAACAGGTTGCGGCGCCAGGATCGATTTTCCCTGCGAATGTCCACACTCAGTTTCTCGTTAATCTTGAAGTAGAAACATTCACGAAAGGTGTTCAGGCGGTCAGTGTCCTGACCGGTCATGAGGTACTGTTCGATATGGCGATACATAATGATGTAGGGGTCGAGGCTGGCAATGTCTCTTGCACCCGTGTAAACCAGTTGTTTGAACCGGCTCGAGAGGAGTTCGATACGGGGATGGTCACTTGCATAGACTTCCATCAGCAGCAGTTTTATCACGGATTTGTAGGGCGAGTTGATGCCCTTGTACAATTGCCAGACCGCTGCGCCGAAAAACTCATCCGCGGGTACGGGTACGGGGCTGCCGAAATCAATCACCTCGCGTTCATCCACGAAGCGTTTGCTGTACAGCATTCCGGTATAGTTTTCGTAATTGTTTTCCTGTTCCGGCGGTACCAGCCACCATACCGGGTAACATCCGGCAATCAGCAGGCCGGAGCGGTAAAATTCATCCAGTAACAGAAAGTGCTGGCTGCTGCCACTGCTCTCGGAAGACAGGCTCTGGTGTTCCCCGGATCGAAATGAGCAGGCACTGAATATGAAAAAGTGTACCTCCAGATTCAGTCCCTCAGCCCATTTCTCAATCGCCCGGGCTTTTTCATTCAATTCCTCGATCCCGGCTTCCGGCAGGGAATCGCTGTGAATGAGCCAGACATCAAAATCACTTTTACTGGTGTAGGCAATGGAGCCACTGCTGCCCATGAAATAGATCCCGTGGATGTCCATTCTGAAGCGGGCACGGCGGTTATACTCAAATGACCTGAAATGTTTTTTTGCCGCTCTCAGCGTATCCTGTTGTGGGCTGTACTGGGAAATTCCCGCCGGCGTGTGCCTGGAGACATAGCCGGGAAAGCGGGGATGATTGCTGTGAAAGAGTAGCGGCAACAGTTTGAGAAAATCATTCTGCCGGTCGTTGAGGAGTTCACGGGTAAGTTGCAGGCGCAGATCGTTGATGTGGAAAAAACGATCACGGACGGCGTGCAGCGTGGTATCGGTATCGGGCAGGGGAAGATTTCTCATCCGTTTTCCTGGTTCTCGTCGGCAGGTATTGGATAAAGCGGAAATGGTTCGTTATCGCTCACAGTCTCTTTATCGGCCCGGGCGGACGTTTGTTGAATCATTAATGGCATGGATGCCTGTGCCGTCGAATTCCAGCCTGGGCAGGCGTTAAATTATTTTTACTATTTAATTCAATTAGTTAAAGGCTTGAATAACGATGACGAGGTGAGGTGATACGCATCGGGTTACGGACCCGTTACGTTCAGTCACACTGTGAATGTACCGGCGCCTGTCCCGCATCCGGATGAATCGCCGTTGCAGCCGATATTCATGCATTTACAGTGGTATTTTGGTAATCTTTCAACGATTTTCAGGGGTCCACCACTGTCCGGACAGATGATCGCAGGGATGCAGGGGGAAAGTCCGGGATACGCCGGAAATATCCACCCAAACTATCAGTAGCACAACATCGGTTGGAATGTGCCTGTCTGACCGGCCCGGGCAATTACCCACGCAGCGGGACCCGGAACACATCGATTACTGGAGAAATCTACAGGAGAAAAACTGATGTATACAAAAGATATGACGGTCGCCGGATTTGACGACGAACTATGGCAGGCGATGGAAGGGGAGAGGCAACGCCAGGAAGAGCACATCGAGCTTATCGCATCGGAGAACATGACCAGCCCGCGCGTACTGGAATGCCAGGGTTCGGTATTGACCAATAAATATGCCGAGGGTTACCCCGGCAAGCGCTATTACGGTGGTTGTGAATACGTGGATGTTGCCGAAACCCTGGCCATTAACCGGGCCAAAGAACTCTTTGGCGCCGACTGGGCCAACGTCCAGCCGCATTCCGGATCCCAGGCCAACGGCGCGGTATATCATGCCCTGCTCGAACCCGGTGACACGATCATGGGCATGAGCCTGGCTCATGGTGGCCACCTTACCCACGGCGCCAGCGTCAATGTTTCCGGCCGTATCTACCATGCGGTCCAGTACGGTCTGAATGTCGATACCGGCGAGATCGATTATGATGCAGCTGAAAAAATGGCGCTCGAACACAAACCCAAACTGATCATCACCGGATTTTCCGCCTATTCAAGAATTCTTGACTGGCAACGCTTCCGTGACATAGCCGACAAGGTCGGCGCCCTGATGATGGCCGATATCGCTCACGTTGCCGGCCTCGTTGCCGTTGATGAGTATCCCAGCCCGGTTCAGATTGCCGACGTCACCACCACGACAACACACAAAACCCTGCGCGGTCCGCGTTCCGGCCTGATCATGGGCAAGGCCAACGAGGAGATCGAGAAGAAAGTCAATTTCATGGTATTCCCGGCCTACCAGGGCGGACCGCTGATGCATATCATCGCCGGCAAGGCCGTTGCCTTCAAGGAGGCCATGCAGCCCGAGTTCAAGAGTTACATCCAGCAGGTCAAGAAAAACGCCAAAGTCATGGCGGAAACGTTCATGGAACGCGGTCTGAAAATCGTCTCCGGCGGTACGGACAATCACCTGTTCCTGGTGGACATGATTGAAAAGGGTCTGACCGGTAAAGAAGTCGATGCCGCCCTCGGTCGCGCCAATATTACTGTCAACAAGAACGCTGTACCGAACGATCCGCAATCACCCTTCGTGACCAGTGGTATTCGTATCGGCACACCCTCCATTACCACCCGTGGCTTTGACGAGGACGACTCCCGCCAGGTTGCCAACTGGATCTGCGATATTATGGATAACATGGGCGATGACAGTGTGATCGAGCGCGTCAAGGGTGAAGTGCTTGACCTGTGCCGAAGCAAGCCGCTCTATAATAACTAGATAAAGTACAAAGGCTGTTCCATTACGGGGCCGGCAGAGCGGCCCGTAATATTCTTGAAAATCAGGTAATCAGGGGGTAGGTGAATGCGGTGTCCGTTTTGCTCGAGCATGGATACGCGTGTCATTGATTCACGTCTTGTCGGTGAAGGCGATCAGATCCGCCGCCGCCGGGAATGTACGGCGTGTGCCGAACGTTTTACCAGCTATGAAACAGCCGAGCTCAACTATCCCCGGATCATCAAGTCCGATGGCCGCCGCGAACCCTTCAACGAGGACAAGTTACGTAATGGAATCATGCGGGCGCTGGAAAAACGCCCGGTTGAAATGGACAAAATCGAGGTCGCAGTAGCACATATCAAGCATAAATTCCGCACCCAGGGTGATCGGGAAGTTGACTCGCGTACCGTGGGTGACTGGGTGATGGAGCAACTGCGGGCCCTGGACCAGGTGGCCTACGTTCGCTTTGCCTCGGTGTATCACAGCTTCGAGGACGTCAGGGCCTTTCTCGATGAGATAGAACGTCTGGAAAACGAATTACCTCCGGAAATCAAGGAAAGCCAATTGAATCTGCTGCCGGCGGATGATGGTGGTGACAACTGACTCGCACCGGCAGAGATGAGAAAACCCCGTGACAGGCGCGTTGCATCAGACGCGATTTTTCCTGCCCGACAGCTGTTCTTGTCAGCGCGGCATACGCTCCTCGAGAGCCGTTTGGTTTCCTGATGAACTGGAGTAGTGCCGAATATCGCTTCATGGGGCGGGCCATGCGGCTCGCTGATCGTGCCTCGTTTCATGTCCAGCCGAATCCCAGGGTAGGGTGCGTGCTGGTCAGGGATGGAACTATCGTCGGAGAAGGCTGGCATGATCGTGCCGGTGAAGCCCATGCCGAGATCAATGCGCTGTCACGGGCAGGCGCCGCGGCCCGGGGCAGTGATTGTTACGTCACCCTGGAACCGTGCTGCCATGAGGGCAAAACGCCTCCCTGCACGCAGGCTTTGATCGGTGCCGGGATCAAACAGGTCATCGTGGCCATGCGTGATCCGAATCCGGAAGTTCGCGGGCAGGGTGAAGCGGAACTGCAAGCCTCGGGGATCAGGGTGCGAAGTGGCCTGATGCAGGCGCAGGCCGAAGCACTGAACCCGGGATTTTTAAAACGCATGCGCAAGGGCTTGCCCTTTGTTCGTTGCAAGATGGCCATGAGTCTGGACGGACGCACGGCGCTGGCCAATGGTAACAGTCGCTGGATCAGTTCCCAGGCTTCACGCCGTGACGTGCACCGGCTACGTGCCCGCAGTTCCGCAGTTCTCACCGGCATTAACACGGTGCTGGCGGACGATCCATGTCTGAACATTCGTCACGTGGATGCCGGGGGCTACCAACCGGCGCGTATCGTTGTCGATTCGTCGCTGCGTATGCCCATTGGCGCACGCATGTTGCAACAAGCGGGCACCATCATCATTGCTACACTTGCAGATAACAGTGAAAAACGCCGACTGCTTGAGCAGTCCGGCTGCATGGTTGTGACCGCGGATGAACACGATGGCCGGGTCGATCTGCAGTGGTTGCTGGAATTTCTGGCTCGCGAGATTGCAGTCAATGATCTGCTGCTTGAGGCGGGTGCGACACTCGGTGGTAAATTGATCACGCGAGGGCTGGTGGATGAACTGGTATTATATACCGCGCCCATGCTCCTCGGTGACAGTGCCCGCGGTCTGTTCACCTTGCCGGATTTCGAGGATATTGCCAATGGTCCGCAACTGCTTATCCGGGATATCAGGACGATAGGCCCGGATGTTAGAATCAGGGCAGAATTTATCCATAACCCGGATACATAAGTCAGTCATGTTCACAGGAATCATAGAGGCAATCGGTGAAATCGCCCATGTCCAGGATATTGGTGGTGACCGGCGTTTTCGCATCTGCACCAGTGAGGATCTGCAGGCGTCCCTGGATATCGGCGACAGCGTTGCCGTCAACGGCGTCTGCCTGACTGTAATCCATTTGCACGAAGCAATGTTCGATGTCGATGTATCCAACGAGACCCTGTCCTGCACCGCTCTGGGGGAATACGAAGTCGGCCACAAGGTTAACCTGGAACGGGCATTGACCCTGTCCGGCAGGCTTGACGGCCATCTGGTCAGCGGTCATGTGGACAGTACGGCGACCGTCATGGAAACGGGCGACGACGGGCGTTCGAGACGCATGTTGTTTGCAACCGATCCGGCATTGATGCGCTACATTGTACATAAGGGTTCGATTTGCGTGGATGGCACCAGCCTGACCGTCAATAGCGTGGAAAATAACCGGTTCAGTATCAATATCATCCCGCACACGCTGGAGCATACGATTATGTCGGAATACAGAACAGGCACCCGGGTGAATATCGAAGTGGACCTTGTCGCCCGTTATATTGAAAACATGTTACCCGCGAATCCCGGGGTATAAGCGATGGAACTGAATACAACTGAAGAACTGATCGAGGATATCCGCCAGGGCAAAATGGTGATCGTCATGGATGATGAAGATCGTGAAAACGAGGGCGACCTGGTCATGGCGGCGTCGAGTGTCACCGCGGAGTCGATCAATTTCATGGCGCGCTACGGACGCGGGCTTATTTGCCTGACCCTGACGCGAGAGCACTGCCGCAGACTGAATCTGCCGTTGATGGCGCGTAACAGCGAGGCCAGTCATATCACCAATTTTACCGTGTCCATAGAAGCTGCCGAGGGCGTGACCACGGGCATATCGGCAGCGGACCGGGCCCTGACTATACAGAAAGCCGTGGCTGAGGATGCCAAACCTTCTGACCTTGTGCAGCCCGGACATGTATTTCCACTCATGGCACAACCGGGCGGGGTTCTGTTACGCGCCGGTCACACCGAGGCTGCCTGTGATATGGCCAGGATTGCCGGCTTGCAACCGGCCGGTGTGATTGTCGAGATCCTCAACGATGACGGTACCATGGCCAGGCGGCCGGACCTCGAGGTCTTTGCGCGCAGGCATGATCTCAAGATTGGCACTATTGCCGATCTTATTAAATACCGGACCGAACACGAGCAGACCATCGAGCGCAAGGCGGAATCGGTATTACGCACCGAATACGGTGAATTCAACGTTATTGCCTACCAGGACAGCGTCGGCAATGATCTGCACCTGGCCATGGTCAGGGGTAGCGTAAACCCGGATCAACCGATACTGGTTCGTGTACACGTGGAAAATCCGGTTAATGACCTGACCGGCAGTATCATGGAGGATGGCAGCTGGCCGCTCAAGGATGTCCTGCAGCGTATCGGAAAGGAGGACAATGGCGTGGTGGTGATTCTGTGTAACCAGAATGATCCGGCTGATCTGATCAAGCAATTGCAACAACAGCAGAATGACGTTAATACAGAACCGGATAGCGGCAGAAAACACAACTGGGATATACGTACCATTGGCCTGGGATCACAGATCCTACGCGATCTCGGAGTGCGAAAAATGCGTGTATTGAGTGCGCGCAGAAAAATACATGCGCTTTCGGGATTTGGTCTGGAAATAGTTGAGTATGTCAATTGATATGAGCAAACATGATGGAAAACATTAAAACACTGGCCGGCGATAGCGGCGGATCCGGGCTGCATATCGCCATTGTGGCCAGCCGCTACAACGATTCCATAGTTGAACGGCTGTTACGCGGCTGTCTTGATAGTCTGCATGCACATGGCGTGGACAGCGATGCAATCCTGGTAGCGCGGGTCCCCGGGGCATTCGAACTGCCGTTGGTGGCCAGGGCCCTGGCAAAAAAACAGAAATACGATGCCATCATTGCCCTCGGTGCCGTTATTCGCGGTGATACACCTCACTTCGAATATATATCCGCTGAGTGCACCCACGGCATCGCCGAGACCGCCCTGCAATTTGATATACCGGTGGTCTTCGGAGTGCTGACCGTTGATGATTATGAACAGGCCATGCTGCGTTCCGGTAGCGAGGAGAGTAACAAGGGAGCCGAGGCCGCGATGACCGCGCTGGAAACAACCAGTGTGCTGGCGCAAATCCGGGATGAGTAACAAACAACGTTTTTCAACGCACGCCCGCATTCGTGCCCGGCGGGCAGCCGTACAGGCATTGTATCAATGGCATATTACCGAAGACCCACTGGAAGATATCGTGGAGGAATTCGAAAACGAGGCACAACGTCTCACACGGGTTGACCGGGATTACTTCAGGCAACTGGTTTCCGGTGTCGGTGAATACAAACAGGAACTGGAATCATTAATGGCGGCAAGCCTGGACCGGGATATCGAGCAACTGGATCCGGTGGAACATTCCATACTGTGTCTGTCGGTTTACGAACTGGCGTATCAGCCCGAGGTGCCGTTGCGCGTGGTCATCAACGAATCCATCGAACTGGCTAAAATGTTCGGCGCCGAGGAATCCTATACCTACATCAACGGCATTCTTGACAAGGTGGCGCGGGTGACGCGCAAGGACGAGGCAGGCAACGCAGTCAACTGTTAATGTCCCTGACTGAATTTGAAATCATCCAGGACTATTTCAATCGTCGCCTGAACGGCCATGCTGACGTGGTTCTCGGAATCGGCGATGATGCGGCAATTCTCGAGGTGCCGGCGGATAAACAGCTTCTGGTTTCCACGGACACCCTGGTTTCAGGATTGCATTTCCCTGATCACATCTCACCCCTCGATCTCGGTTACCGTTGTCTTGCCGTCAATCTCAGCGATCTGGCCGCCATGGGTGCTTCTCCGCGCTGGGCCACGCTGGCGCTGACCCTGCCGGAGGCGAATGCCGCCTGGTTACAGGGGTTCAGCGACGGTTTTTTCACACTGGCCGACAGGCATGGCCTGGCACTGGTCGGTGGTGATATCACCCGCGGTCCGTTAACCATTACGGTCCAGGTACATGGTTTTGCCGGACGCGGTCAGGCCTTGTGCCGCAAGGGTGCGAATGTTGGTGACCTGGTATACGTGACCGGAGAGCTCGGTGCCGCCGGTATGGCGCTGGCCTGTATGGAACATCGACTGGATTTGTCCGCGGAGTCTGTCAACCAGGTAGCCAGGCGGTATCTGCGCCCTGAACCGCGGCTGGCGGCGGGCATGGCCCTGATCGGCATGGCCAGCAGTGCTATAGATATTTCCGACGGCTTGCTGGCGGACCTGGGCCATATTCTCAAGGCCAGTGAAGTGGGAGCCACGCTGCGTCTGGATGATCTGCCATTACCTTCTGCCGCGGATGAAATCGGACGAAATGCAGCCGTTCACTACGCCCTTGGTTCGGGGGACGATTACGAACTCTGTTTTACCGTACCGGCAGTTGTGGTGCCGGAGATGGAGCAACGACTGCGCAACCTCTGTGCGGTTACCTGCATTGGTGAGATCAGCGATTCAAATGAACTGGATTGTATGGAAGCCGGGCAAACGGTGACCATCACCGGGCACGGCTTTCAGCATTTCGGCGCGGACTGAATCGCTGTAACGGTTTATGGATCAAATCAGGGCTGGCAGCACTTGATCTGTCCCGGAAGCCGGAGCAGTTATTGACTGGTGAGCGGACTGTCATAATCCGGTATGTCGGCAGTCAGTTTGCGGTTACGCTCGTTGATTTCATGGCGCATGGTTTTGCGCATCGCTGCGGCCTCGTAGAGTTTCTTTTCGAACCTGGTTTCCAGTTGCAGCGGTGGCGCCGCTACCGGTTTGCCGTCATCGCCAACAGCCACCATGGTGAAATAGCAGGAGTTGGTGTGACGCTTGCTGTTGCTGTGCAGGTCCTCGGCAATGACCTTGACGCCGACTTCCATGGATGTGTTGCCGACATAGTTGACGTTGGCATGAAAGGTGACCAGTTCGCCCACCTTGATAGGTTGTTTGAACGTTACCTGGTCCAGTGACAGGGTGACCACGTAGTTTTTACAGTATTTGGCCGCACAGGCATAGGCAACCTGGTCGAGCAGTTTGAGTATGCTTCCGCCATGCACATTGCCGGAAAAATTGGCCATTTCCGGGGTCATGAGCACGGTCATATAGAGTGATTTTTCCTGTTTTTGCATGGCTATTACATATTGATAGGAAGTTACAGGTTGATGTAGCCCTGCTCCCGAAGACGTTGCAGTTCATCGGGGCCGTAGGGAACCGAATCGATAAATGCAGGGATCTCGCCTTGATTGATACCGAGTGAGTTCATCGCGGTTTCACAGACTTTCATGTCGACTACCCGGAAAGCGTCAAGTTTGGCCGCCAGGTCAACCAGTCTGCGATTTTGTGCATAATTGGATCGTGTGAACAGATCAATTTCGGGACCATGCAGGACCATGACAATCTCGAGATTGTCGAAGGCCTCGGGCGAAGCGTCTGTAATCTCCTCAATCCGGACCAGCAGCGCCTGCAGTTCCTCTACGCTGTGATTACCGACATCGAAAACGTAGCGGTCATTACCGGGGTTGTATCCGGCTGCTGTGGCGCCGGCAGACAGGGACGAAGCCGTATGGGGCCCGGAACTGTCGGATACAGTGACCGGAACCGGTGGCGGGTCAGGGGCATCATCCCGGCCACAGCCTGTCAAACCGAGAATCGCCGTGAGCACCGCGATCCGCCATACAATATAAGTTCGTCTCCGGCACATGGTTTCATTATTATGGTCTTTGCTGTTACCAGGCAAGAGAAAATTATCCCGATAACCGACGATTGGATTGACTGTCATGTGTGAACTACTGGGAATGAGCGCCAATGTGCCCACCGATATCTGCTTCAGCTTTACCGGGTTGATGCAGCGAGGCGGCCATACCGGTCCACACCAGGACGGCTGGGGCATCGGCATATACGAGGGCAGGGCCTGCCGTACATTTCATGATCCCCATCCCAGCGCCTGGTCCGAGGTCGCCGAGTTGATCCGTAACTATGCCATCAAAAGCGAGAATGCCATTGCCCATATTCGCAAGGCCAACCGAGGCAAGGTCTGCCTGGCCAATACGCATCCGTTTACGCGGGAGCTCTGGGGCAGTCACTGGCTGTTCGCCCACAACGGTCAACTCAGGGGCATCAAGCAGCGGCCACTTCGCCATTACAGCAGAATCGGTACTACCGACAGTGAACATGCCTTCTGCTGGATGATGGATCGTATTCGCAAACGTTTCCCGGAACGGCCGCAAAACGGTACCGAACTGATTCGCTATATCTACAAACTGGCGCTGGAACTGGACAAGTCCGGGGTATTCAATTTTCTGCTTTCTGATTCTGTTAACCTGTATGCCTACTGCAGTACCAGCCTGTGCTGGATTACCCGCAAGCATCCATTCGGCGAGGCGCGTCTGATCGATACCGGCGAGGTGTGGGATTTCAGCAAGCTGACCACGCCCAAAGACATCGTGACCATGATTGCCTCAAGAGCGCTCACCGACAATGAAACCTGGACGCAGATGGAGAAGGGGGAGTTGCTGGTGTTTCGGAAGGGCATACCTGTGAATGGTGATTGGTGAATAGTGAATGGTGAATAGTGAATGGGGGGTATGACCGATTCCGTCTCGGTTAGACTCTGTTCACTAATCACTAATCACTAATCACCATTCACCACTCTACCCTCAGGCTGTTTTCCTTTGCTGAATAACCTTTTGCCATTCGGCCGGCCCACTCCGATGCACCGCATTGCCGTTGACATCCACGGCGACGGTCACCGGCATATCCTTGACCTCGAACTCGTGGATGGCCTCCATGCCCAGATCCTCGAAGGCGACGACGCGGGCGGCGATGATGGCTCGTGAGACCAGGTAGGCGGCGCCGCCCACGGCCATGAGGTAGACCGCTCCGTGGTTGCGGATGGCCTCCACTGCCATGGGGCCGCGTTCAGCCTTGCCGACCATGCCGATAAGCCCGGTTTGTCCGAGCATCAGTTCCGTGAACTTGTCCATGCGCGTGGCAGTGGTCGGTCCGGCTGGTCCCACCACTTCATCGCGCACCGGATCCACCGGGCCGACGTAGTAAATAAAGCGGTTGGTAAAATCCACGCCCTCGGGCAAGGATTCACCCTTGCCGAGAATATCGGCAATACGTTTGTGCGCGGCGTCGCGCCCGGTGAGCATTTTGCCGTTCAGCAGCAGGGTTTGTCCCGGTTTCCAGGTGGCGATTTCCTCGCGCGTGACGGTATCGAGATTGACCCTGAGCGCGGTGGGGCCGGCGTCCCAGGTGATCTGTGGCCAGTCATCGAGGTTCGGCGGTGTTTGCAGCGCCGGACCTCTACCGTCGAGCACGAAATGCGCGTGCCGCGTGGCGGCGCAGTTCGGGATCATGGCCACCGGCTTGTTGGCTGCGTGGGTGGGATAATCCCTGACTTTCACGTCCAGTACCGTGGTCAAACCGCCCAGCCCCTGGGCGCCGATGCCGAGATCGTTCACTTTCTCGTAGATCTCAAGGCGCAGTTCTTCGGCGGTGCTGCTCGGCCCGCGAGCGATCAATTCCTGGATATCGATGGGATCCATCAGTGATTCCTTGGCCAACGTCATGGCTTTTTCGGCAGTGCCGCCGATACCGATGCCGAGCATGCCCGGCGGGCACCAGCCGGCGCCCATCGTCGGAACGGTGTTCACCACCCAGTCGACGATACTGTCTGAAGGGTTGAGCATGGCGAATTTCGATTTGGCCTCCGATCCTCCGCCCTTGGCCGCCACGTGTACATCCACGGTATTGCCGCTGACGATTTCCATGTTGATGACCGCCGGCGTGTTATCCCCGGTGTTACGGCGGGCGCCGGCCGGGTCGGTGAGAATGGAAGCGCGCAGGACATTATCCGGATGGCTGTAGGCCCGGCGTACGCCCTCGTTGATCATATCGGCCACGCTCATCGTGGCATCCCACCTGATGTCCATGCCGACCTTGATGAACACCGTAACTATACCGGTGTCCTGGCAAATCGGGCGATGGCCTTCGGCGCACATGCGGGAATTAATCAGGATCTGCGCCATGGCGTCTTTGGCCGCCTGCGATTCCTCTTTCTCCCAGGCGGCGTTCACAGCCTGGATGAAGTCCACGGGATGAAAATAGGATATGAACTGTAATGCGTCGGCGACGCTGTCGATGAGATCGTCCTGGTGAATGGTAGTCATGGTGCTGTCAATGCTGCCGCTAAAGTCGTGTATTATATCGTTTTTAACCCGCTTGATGGGTAAAAATCCGAGCTTTGAGTAATTGCCGCCACTATATGCCCTGGTTGACCCGATGACCGAAAAAAACAGGCCTGATACCCTTTATCGTGCGCCGCGAGACGAGATCAGTCCCTTCGTTTTTGACGAGCAGGTGGCGGACGTTTTCCCCGATATGATTCAACGATCGGTCCCCGGCTATCACGCAACCCTGTCGGTGATCAGCACCGTTACCGCTGAATACGTACAGCCGCACAGCCGGCTCTACGATCTGGGCTGCTCGCTCGGGGCGGCCACACTGGCCATGCGTCGCGCCGTGCGCAGCGATGATTGTGAAATCATCGCCGTGGACAATTCGGCGGCCATGGTCCAGCGCTGCCGTAAACTCATGGCGCGGGAAGGCGGCGCTGTGCCGGTCCGTGTGCTGGAGCAGGATATCCTGGAGACGGCCATAGAAAATGCAGCCGTGGTGATCCTGAACTATACCTTGCAATTCATTCCGGCGGCGCAACGCGCGGACTTGCTCAGCCGCATCCATGCGGGCCTGTTGCCGGGCGGGGTATTAATGCTGTCGGAGAAAATCGTGCTGGAAGATGAGCAGGAAAATGCGACCATGAACGTTCTGCACCGGCGCTTCAAACGGCTCAACGGCTACGATGACCTGGAGATTGCCCAGAAACGGGCGGCACTGGAAAATGTACTGGTCCCCGAGACCCTTGCCGTGCATCGTGCCCGCCTCAAGTCCACGGGATTTGCCCCGGTCTTGCCATGTCTGCAATTTCTGAATTTCATCACCCTGATGGCCAGAAAACCCGGTTAACCATGCAGGTTGAATATGAACACATGTATTCAATGCTCTGTGCGGCCGGTATGCCGGACTGGTCTGCCGAACTTGCTGACAGGCTGGCAGGTTACTTCGCTGATATCCGGCACGGTGATTACCCGGCCTGGTGTGAGGCCATCACGGCGCTGCCGAATCTGGCCCCGTCAGTACGTATTTTCGATGAAGCCGTGGTCAGAATTGGCGCCGATAGCGACTGTGATGATGCCACGCGAGCCTGTATACACAAGTGTTTGCGTGAACTGATGCCGTGGCGCAAGGGGCCGTTTAATTTTTTCGGTGTCGGCGTGGATGCCGAATGGCGATCCGACCTGAAGTGGTCACGCCTGATTCGGGCCATCGCTCCGCTGGGCGGGCGTAACGTCCTCGATATCGGTTGTGGCAACGGCTATTATGGCTGGCGCATGCTCGGCGCCGGCGCCCGGCTGGTGATCGGAACGGATCCCACGCTGAGATTCATCGCCCAGTTCCAGGCTGCCAAAAAATATCTTGATGACTGTCCGCATTACGTCCTGCCGTTTGCACTGGAGGATTTGTATCGACGGCCGCCGGTATTCGACAGCGTCTTCTCCATGGGCGTGATTTATCATCGCCGCGATCCGGCGCAACATGTGTCCTCGCTGTTCCAATGTCTGCGCAGTGAGGGGCAAGTGGTGCTTGAATCACTGGTGGTGGACAAACCGGGAGACAGCGTGCTGGTCCCGGATGGCCGCTATGCGCGCATGAACAACGTCAGGGTCGTACCCACGTGCCGGGCGCTGCAACGCTGGCTGGACGAGGCCGGATTTGTTGATGCGCGTGTCATCGATGTCTGCAAAACCACACAGCAGGAACAACGCAGGACCGACTGGATGATCTTCGAATCGCTTCCCGATTTTCTCGATCCTGCCGATGCCAGTAAAACCGTCGAGGGCTACCCGGCGCCCATACGCGCCATCCTGCTGGCGGAAAAACCATGAGTCAGGAAATAAAGTTACGACAATACACACTGGTTATGGTGCTGCTGAATGCCTTTACCACACCGTTGATGTTGTCCGCGGTGAATGTGGCCTTGCCGCATATCGCCAGGGATTTGCACATGACCGCCGTGGAGTTGAGCTGGATTCCCATGGCTTACCTGATGGCCAGTGCCATGTTCGTACTGATATTCGGCCGGCTGGCTGACCTGTTCGGGCGTAAGAAGATATTCCTGCTGGGTACGGTTGCCGTGATCGTCACCTCCCTGATTGCGGCAGTGGCCAGTGATGATTATTTCCTGCTCGCCGCCCGTTTCCTGCAGGGGATCAGCGCCGCCATGCTCTATGCCACCCAGGTGGCGATCATCACTTCGGTGTTTCCCAGGGAGCAGCGGGGCCGGATGATTGGCTATACGATCGCGGCCATTTATCTCGGCTTGAGTGCCGGACCCCTGCTGGGCGGTTACCTGGTGGATCTGTACGGTTGGCGGGCGAGTTTCGTTTTTCATATACCACTGGCATTGCTGGTTTTGCTGATTGCCTTTCTGCGCGTACCCGGTGATTGGTCGTCGGAAAAAAATGAAAGCATGGATCTGTCCGGTGCATTGATATACGCCGGCTCCATAACCCTGCTTTGTGTCGGTGTAACCATGCTGCCGGCAGTGACGGGCATGATCAGTGTGTTGCTCTCGGTCGGCGGGTTCGGTTGGTTCATTCGTCACGAGCACGGCGTTGGATCGCCGTTGTTCGACGTCAGCCAGTTTTTTATCAACCGTGTATTCACCTTCTCCTGCATGGCGTCACTGATCATGTATACGGCAACGTTTGCCAATGTAGTGTTGATCAGCCTGTATTTACAATACATTCTCGGGCTGTCAGCCACCGCGGCCGGTACTGTTATGATGATCCAGCCCCTGACCATGGCCTTGCTGTCACCGTTCAGCGGCCGGCTGTCTGATCGTGTAGAGCCCCGCGTTATTGCCACCGTTGGCGTTATTATAACCGTGTCTGGCCTGCTCCTGCTGGCAGCACTGACTGCCGAGAGTGGATTAGCACAGGTAATTATTGCGCTCATTACCACGGGTGCCGGCTTCAGCCTGTTTTCATCACCCAATGTCAATGCCATCATGAGTTCCGTGGACAAGCGCTATTTTGGCAGCGCTACGGCAGCCATGGCCACCATGCGTATCATGGGGCAGCTTGCCAGCATGGTAGTAGTGACACTGGTTTTCAACCTGCTGTTACCCGGCGCCCGGCTCACCGATAATAATGTCGAGCAGCTTGGTCTTGCCATCAGCGCTACCTTTGCTGCAGCTTCAGTTCTCTGTATTGCGGCAATTTTCTTTTCCCTGTCTCGCGGGCGTGTCCGTTAACCCGTGGCTGGTTTCATCATCATTGCGATGCCGGTTTCTGTCCGCCGAGTACAGGCATGAATAGCGGTTTCGGCCATTGGCCTTGGCAATATACAATTGTTCATCAGCCAGATTGAACAATGTAGAAGGTTCCGCTTCATCGGTCGGATCGATAGTGGCAACACCGATACTCACGGTCAGTTTCCCGGCAACGGAAGAATATTCATGAGTAATTGCCATGGACCGTACACGTTCCAGTATGCGCATGGCAACCTCGATACTGCCGCTGATGGACGTGTCAGGAAGCAATACCACAAATTCTTCTCCGCCCACCCTTGCCACCCGGTCAGCCGGACGATTCAGACTGCCGTTGATACAATTCGCCAGCCTGACCAGGCACACATCACCCGCGCCGTGCCCGTAGTTATCGTTATATTTCTTGAAAAAATCCACATCAATAACCAGCAGTGACAATGCTGACGCCGAACGTTTGTTGCGCTCCCATTCCGTCTGAAAAAAATCATCGAAGGCGCGGCGATTGGGCAGATTGGTCAACGGGTCGCGGGAAGCCAGGGTTTTCAGCCTGTCATTGGCTTCAACGAGCAGGAGTTCATTCCTGATTCTGTCCCGATTGCTTCTGTAGGCGGTCAGGGCCGCCACGATAACACCCGTGGAATAAAACAGCATCAGTATGAAAATTGTTGTGTAATCGGGGCCGGCCGTGGCGAGTGCATACAGTGCAGCCAGGATGACCGGCAGATTGAATGCCAGGCAGGTAATGTAGAGCGGGGAATAGGAGCGGAAAATCACCGCAATGATACTGACAGTGATCATCCAGAAGGCAATTTGAGACTGAATCGGCCAGCTATTATTGAATTGTAATACCAGGCAGGCAATGGTGCTGCCGAATATCAGGCTGATCAGGACATGAGACCATAACCAGAACTCGATCCGGAAGCCAAACTGATAGCGATTCCTGAACCCAGTCAGCGAAACGCCGCGCAACAACAGCGTCATGCTGAAACACAGGGCCCATATAGCCAGTGTTGTTGTCTCAACTACCTGATATGTGACACGTAGATAAAATCCGAGGGCAAGTAAACCAAAGAAGCAGATCAGTTTGCCTTCGTTGTAAACCTGGGTCACCTGTTCGGCAATGATCTTGTTATTCACATGAAATACTCATGGCTTACTGAAGGCGCCGTAAACAGACAATACATCCTGTTGATCATCGCCGGTCAGTATAATTAAAAAACACCGCTTGTATGTGTCTTTCCCTGTTACTCCGGCCGCTGGAATGGTCAACGGAGATAAGTTCTGCATTCACTAATTGGCAGAAAACCTGTGCCTCCCGCTTGAGGCAGTGAGCTGAAAAAGCATCCGCAAATGCTTTTCAGCGCTTGCGAATCAGCGGGTTCAGTTCTGAACCATGACCGGAATTTCATCCAGCCTGGATTTGGCTTGCGACGCTTTTTTGTAAAACGACTCGATTTCATCGAAATTGAGATAACGGTAAACGTCGGATGCCATGGTGTCGATGTCCTTCGCAAATTCCAGGTATTCCTCCATGGTCGGTATATGGCCGAGTATGGAGGATACAGCGGCAATTTCAGCCGAGGCCAGATACACATCGGCGCCGTCACCCAGACGGTTGGGAAAGTTGCGTGTCGATGTGGAGACCACGGTGGAATTGGCGGCGACGCGTGCCTGGTTGCCCATGCACAGGGAACAGCCGGGCATTTCGGTGCGGGCGCCGGCCTTGCCGAAGGTACTGTAGTAGCCTTCCTCGGTGAGTTGGTGCTGATCCATTTTCGTCGGCGGTGATACCCACAGCCGCGTCGGCAGAGCGGTTTTCGCCTTTTCCAGCATCTTGCCGGCGGCGCGGAAGTGACCGATATTGGTCATGCATGAACCTATGAACACCTCGTCGATCGTTGTACCGGCGACCTCGGACAACGGTTTGACATCGTCCGGATCGTTCGGGCAGGCCAGCAACGGTTCGGTGATTTCGTTCAGATCAATTTCGAATACCTTCGCATATTCGGCATCCGGGTCCGGTTCCAGGAGTTGCGGGTTGGCCAGCCATTCTTCCATGGCCTGGGCGCGACGCTCCAGCGTGCGGGCATCACCGTAACCTTCCGCGATCATCCAGCGCAACAGGGTGACGTTGGATTGCAGATATTCGATTATCGGCTCTTTGCCGAGGCGGATGGTGCAACCGCCGGCGGAGCGCTCGGCCGAGGCGTCGGAGAGTTCAAACGCCTGCTCGCATTTCAGTTTGGGCAGGCCCTCGATCTCGAGAATGCGTCCGGAGAAGATGTTCTTTTTGCCTTTCTTGGCCACGGTCAGATCGCCGGACTGTATGGCAGCGTAAGGTATGGCATTGACCAGGTCACGCAGGGTAATACCGGGCTGCATTTCGCCCTTGAAACGCACCAGTACCGATTCCGGCATGTCCAGGGGCATGACCCCGGTGGCGGCGGCAAAAGCCACCAGGCCGGAGCCGGCAGGGAAGGAAATCCCGATGGGAAAACGCGTGTGCGAATCACCGCCGGTGCCGACGCTGTCGGGCAGCAGCATGCGGTTCAGCCAGGAATGGATGATGCCGTCGCCGGGACGCAAAGCGACGCCGCCGCGGGTCTGGATGAAATCCGGCAGGGTATGCTGGGTATCGATGTCCACCGGTTTTGGATAGGCGGCGGTATGACAGAAGGACTGCATGACCAGGTCGGCGGAAAAGCCGAGGCAGGCCAGATCTTTCAATTCATCGCGGGTCATGGGGCCGGTGGTGTCCTGGGAACCCACGGTGGTCATTTTCGGTTCGCAATAGGTACCGGGACGCACGCTTTCAACACCACAGGCGCGACCGACCATTTTCTGCGCCAGGGTATAACCCCGGTTAGTTTCGGTAGCCGGCTTGGGACGGCGGAACAGATCGCTCGGCCCCATGCCCAGGGCTTCGCGGGCGCGTTCGGTGAGACCGCGGCCGATGATCAGCGGTATACGGCCGCCGGCCTGGACTTCATCGAGGATGATGTCGGTCTTTAAACTGAATTCGCACAGCACCTCGTCCGAGCCGTGCCGGGTAATTTTGCCCGCGTACGGGTAGATATCGATGACATCACCCATGTTCAGATTGCTGACGTCGCACTCGATGGGCAGGGCGCCGGCATCTTCCATGGTGTTGAAGAAAATCGGGGCGATCTTGCCGCCGAGACAGAAACCGCCGTCACGCTTGTTGGGCACGAAGGGAATGTCATTGCCGGTATGCCAGAGCACGGAATTGGTCGCCGACTTGCGCGAGGACCCGGTACCGACCACGTCGCCGACATAGGCCAGCGGATGGCCTTTTTCCTTGAGCGCGTTGACCTGGCTGATCGGGCCGAATTCGCCCGGTTTGTCAGGTGTAATACCGTCGCGGGGCATTTTCAGCATGGCCAGTGCGTGCAGCGGAATATCCGGGCGCGACCAGGCATCGGGGGCCGGCGACAGATCGTCGGTATTGGTCTCGTCGGTGACCTTGAAAACGGTGACCGTGATTGTCTCGGCCAGTTTGCCGCGATTGGTGAACCATTCACCGTTGGCCCATGAATTCAAAATCTGTTTAGCATGGTCGTTGCCGGCGTCGGCTTTTTCCCTGACATCGAAGAAGGCATCGAACATCAGCAGTGTGTGCGAGAGGGCTTTTACGGCCGTGGGCGCGAGTTCGTCGTCGTCCAGGCATTCCACCAGCGGTGCAATATTGTAACCGCCGAGCATGGTGCCGAGCAGTTCGGTGGCTTTCACCCTGTCGATGAGGGGCGAGGCGGCCTCCCCCCGGGTAATGGCGGCCAGGAAACCGGCCTTGACGTAGGCGGCCTGGTCGACGCCGGCGGGCACACGATGAGTAAAAAGTTCGAGGATGAATTCTTTTTCGCCTTGCGGCGGGGTCTTCAGCAATTCAACGAGGTTCGCGGTCTGCTCCGGATCCAGGGGTTTGGGCACGATACCAAGGGACGCACGTTCTGCAACATGCCGGCGATACGCTTCAAGCACTGCGATTCTCCTGTTGTTATTGCTTTGCAAAAAAAGGGCGTATTATGCGCTATTTCGGAGTGCGACGGTAGTTCGAAGCAAGCTTTGCCAGTGAGCGGGAAAATATAATTTATATTATAGAAATCAGATATATATATGAATATCACCGGGATGTGGTGTTGCCGTAATCCACAGTCGTAGCCCCGCTGCATGCCGTCTCAACGGCATTGGTCAATAATCCCTCCGCCGAGGCAGATATCTCCTTCGTAGAGTACGACAAACTGCCCCGGGGTCACCGCACGCTGGGAGTTCGCGAAGCGAATGGTACAGACGTCTGCTTCGATGTTCTCCACCGTACAGGACTGGTCCGGCTGTCGATAACGCACCTTGGCGCCGCAGTCGAAGGGCGTCGGCGCCGGCGGTTCCCCGCCGATCCAGTGCATAGTCGAAGTTTGCAGTGAGTGACTGTGCAGCCACGGATGATCGTGGTTCTGGGCTACGGTGAGAGTATTACCTTGAATATCCTTGGCGATGACGTACCACGGTGCATCACCGGCACCCTGGACGCCACCGATACCCAGACCCTGGCGCTGGCCATAGGTGTAAAAATAAACGCCCATGTGGCGACCGATCACATTGCCCTCCGTGGTGATGATGTCACCCGGTTCAGGCTGGATATAGCGGCTTAAAAACTCACGGAACGGCTGTTCACCGATAAAACAGATACCGGTGCTGTCTTTTTTGTCATGAGTGACGAGACCGGCTTCCCCGGCGATTTTTCGAACCCTGGATTTTTCAAGTTCACCGACCGGGAACAGGGCGCGGGCCAGTTGAGACTGGTTGAGCCGGCACAGGAAATAACTCTGGTCCTTGCCGGCATCGACGCCCTTGCGCAGAATATAACCGGTTTCACTTTTCGTGATCCGTGCATAGTGGCCGGTGGCGATGACATCAGCACCCATCGCGACGGCGTGATCGGCAAAGGCTCTGAACTTGATCTCCTGGTTGCATAAGATGTCCGGGTTAGGTGTGCGACCGTTTTTGTATTCCTCGAGGAAGTGTCTGAAGACGTTATCCCGGTAGTCAGCGGACAAATCCACCGTGTTCAGCGGGATGCCGATGCGTTCGCAAACCTGCATGGCGTCCTCGACATCCGCCTGCCACAGGCACTGACCTTCCGGGTCGCGGTCGTTCCAGTTTTTCATGAACAGGCCCTCAACCCGATGTCCCTGCTGTTTCAGCAACCAGGCGGCAACAGAGGAGTCCACGCCGCCGGACATACCGACAATGATATGTTTTAACGCGGTCAAGATCGGGATAGCTGGTGATGCAGGAGATCCAGCGGGAAGGACTGTCCGGACTGGTAGTCCCGGATACAGCGCAAAACCATGTCGCTGCGCAGCCTGTTTGTATCGGCCTCGAGTTCCTCGCGACTCAGCCAGACGGCGCGCATAATGCCTTCGTCCAGCGGCTGGTCAGGATAGTGCTGGTCACAACGGCCGATGAAGCAGATCCTGAGGTAGGTAATGTCCTGCTTCTGATTCGGGTACAGGTACACTCCGCTGACCGCTTCGGGCGTAAAATCATAGGCGGTTTCTTCCCTGACCTCGCGCCGGATCGCCTCGATCAGCGTTTCATTTTTCTCAAGGTGTCCGGCCGGCTGGTTATATACCAGCGCATCGTCAGCGTATTCTTCAACGAGCAGGAATCTGCCATCCTTTTCAATGATAGCCGCCACGGTTACATTGGGTTTCCATTGCATAATCGGGGTGTATTGCGATTGGTGAGTGAATGTTCCGGTCTGAATCGTTATTATATAGGCCAGTCTACTTTGGTAAAGCCGGTATGAAAATGAATCATGAAATCAGTCTGGGTTTGTCGTTGCTGACGCTGTGGCTGCTGTTGTCCGGACTTTACACCGCTTTGCTGGTTTCGCTCGGGCTGGCCTCTGTTGTGCTGGTCGTATATCTTGCCAACAGGATGGACGTGGTGGATCGCGAGGGCCATCCATTCCACCTGAAATTGATGTCCATTTTCGGTTACTGGGCATGGTTATTGAAGGAAATAGTACTGGCAAATCTGGATGTAAGCAGGCGCATTCTGCATCCGGATTTACCGATTTCACCGAGCATTGTCAGGATACAATGTACCCAGCCGGATGATCTGGGCAAGGTGATCTACGCCAATTCCATTACGCTGACACCCGGCACGGTGTCCCTGGAGGTGGACGAGCGTGGTATTGAAGTTCATGCACTGTCAAAAGAAGCGGCAGAGACGCTGAAAAAAGGCGAAATGGATCGCCGCGTCACCGAGATGTCAACCTTATGATTATCACCGCGACCACGATAGCTATTGTCATTGCCATGGCCATTGCACTGGTACGGGCATATCTGGGGCCGACGACTTACGACCGTATTCTTGCGGTAAACCTGTTTGGCACTATTACCGTGCTCTTTATCAGTATGTTCGGATTCATGACCGGACGTCCGGACTTTCTCGATATTGCCCTGGTCTATGCATTGATCAACTTCATCGCCACGATTGCCGTACTGAAGTTTTTCGAATACGGTGATTTATCGCCCGGCAGAACACCGGAACAGGAGCGGGATATATGAATATTCTGGCTGAATTGCTCGCTTATGCCTGTCTGGTCAGTGGTGCCTTTTTCGTGATAGTCGGGGCAATCGGTGTGATTCGTATGCCGGAGTTCTACACACGCCTGCATGCCGCCAGCGTTACCGAGACTCTGGGCAGTATTCTGGTCATCGCCGGGCTGGTATTGCTCGCCGGTTTCAGCCTGGTCAGTGTCAAGCTGTTAATGGTATTACTGTTCATTCTGTTTACTTCGTGCACAGCTGTCCATGCGCTGGCAAAAGCCGCTATTCATGGTGGTTTGATGCCGGAAACTGACGATGACGATTGAAATTTTCATCGATATTCTGTTGTTGTTCATGCTGTTGCTGACGGCACTTTTTATCCAGCGGATGAAGAACCTGTTTTCGGCAGTTATATTAACGGGTATTTTCAGCCTGTTGTCAGCGAGCCTCTTCCTGACCATGGATGCCGTTGACGTTTCCTTTACCGAGGCCTCGGTGGGAGCAGGTATCGCAACACTGCTGTTTCTCGGCACCCTGGCACAAACTTCGTCGACTGAATCCCGCCCGCAGCGATTGCCGGTTATGGCGCTTGTTGTTGTCAGTCTTACCGGATTGATGCTGATTTATGGCATCTCCGACATTCCATCGTTCGGTGATCCCGGCAATCCTGTTCAGACCTACCTGTCGCCGAGATTCATCGAGGTGTCACCCCGTGAAATCGGCATTCCCAACATGGTGACTTCGGTACTCGCCAGTTATCGTGGCTACGATACCCTGGGTGAGGTCACGGTGATATTTACCGCCTGCGTCGGCGTGTTGCTGATGCTTGGACGCGGCCGGAAACGGAGTTGAATGGATGGAACATCACCTGATACTGCGTGTTATTGCCAAGCTGATGATCCCCCTGATCCTGGTGTTTGCTCTCTATGTTCAGTTTCATGGTGAATACAGTCCCGGCGGCGGTTTCCAGGCCGGGGTCATCTTCGCCGCCGGTTTTATTCTTTATGGTCTGATCTACGGTCTGGACAAGGTACGACAGGTGATCAGTCCTGTCACCATACGCATTACAGCAGCTCTCGGGGTATTACTTTATGCGGGGGTCGGTATTGCCGGCCTGTTGCTGGGCGGCCAGTTCCTTGAATACAACGTGCTGGCGTCAGACCCGGTTCATGGCCAGCATCTGGGTATACTGTTGATTGAACTGGGAGTCGGGACGACAGTCGCTTCCGTCATGATCATGTTCTTTTACGTCTTTGCACGTCCCTGAGTAGCGGTTACGCCTAACCGCTGGCCTGCCTGGAAGGATCCCGCTCCTGAAGTTCCTTGACCTCCGGGTCTTCCCAGCTGCCGGTGATGGTGTACTGGTATTGAAGTATCCTGTCGATCTGATCAGGGATGGACTTGAACAATTCGCCGGCAAAGTAAATCACCGCGCCCACGCCGACTCCGATAGGGCCGAAAAGCGCGCTGGCTACCGGCAGTGAGTTCGATATCTGCGGAGTTACTGTAACGACCTGATCATAATCCTTTTCTATCAAACCGGTGCGGCCGGTAATCGCGATATTCGCCGATGGTCCGATCATAACCAGATCATTGGTGTAGGCATTACCATTCTCGATAGTAAATACACCCTTGATAGTGTCAAAGCTCAAACCCTTACCGAATACATCAGTGAAATCCAGGGCCAGGCGCCGGGGCAGAGTCTGCAGGCTCAACAGTCCGAATAACCTGCCGGCCTTGGGATTGATGTCCAGGAACCGGCCTTTCTCGATCTGCATTTCCAGCTGGCCGTTAATGGTATCAAGCGAAAAATCAACCGGTCGCCCGACCCAATCTGCTTCAATATTGATGCTGGTTCTGCCTTCGCTGACAGCAGCATCGGAAAAGCCGAATGTGCCGAGCATATCATTGAGTTCTTTTGCCTTGATGTCGAATGTGAAACTCGAAATACTCCGGTTTTTTTCCCGTACCCATTTCCCGAAGCCATTGATATCGAGATCTGTTTTGGTGAAGGTGAGTTCATCAAAGGACAGCCCGTTGTCCAGTCTTGAGGTTTCCAGGTACATTTCGCCGAGTGCCTTGTTACCATAAATCACATTTTTCACATGCGCATGTATAGACGGCATGCGGTTGGGATCAATATCGACGGCGGGTTTGTTGTCCTCATCCTTGATATTTTCCTGCAGACGCAACCGGTTCATATCCAGAACGATGACATTTTCACCGGAAGGGATGGAGATCAGGCCGGATAAGGATTCCGAATCGACATTGATTTGCCAGTCATTCGCGGGTTTTGTGACTTCCAGGCTCACATCGGTGAAAAGCTGATTGAAAAATTCCAGATAAGTAATACCCACATCGACATGGATATTGTCATATGTATTCGATGATGTTTCCGGATTCACCTGCATGTTTTCCCTGATCAGGTTCACCCATTCGGAGAGACTGACCTCGCCCAGTTGCCCGCTGATCTGAATGCCCGTGGCTGAAGTCAGGTCCTGAAGTTCACCGCCGAAATTTACCCGTAATGCGTCAATTATATTATCTCTGTGTTCGCTGTATTCGAGACGCGCTGCGAGCACCTGGCCGATCTGGAAGTCCAGTTGTTGTTTATCGATGTCATTCAATGCTGTCCTGATACGGATTGGCAGCGGCAGGTCTTTTTTCTTGGCCAGGGGAGCGGGGAGGTCAACCTCCATCCCGACCAGATCCGAGCTGATATGGAGCTGGCTCCCTGGAGTGTCTTCCATGTCTTCACTGATTACAAGCTGTGCCAGCCAGGAACTGCTACCGGTGAAATGATCAATATATTCATTCATCATCACCCTGGAATAGGGAAAATAATGATTGAATTGTTTGCGTAGAAATTCCTTGTCCATGGTTCCGCGCATATCCACCCGTATACTGCCATTATCCTGTTGTCCGGTTTTGTTGATGGCCAGAGTGATGTCACGATTAAAGTAACGTGCTTCAAGGTCATGGCTGGCGATAGTTTTGCCCGTAAAATCGATAGCGCCTCTTAGATCATCCAGGGCAATGCCAAAATCCCTGCTGTCAAGTTTGTTGCCGGACAGATACAGCCTGCCATTAATGGTCTTGTCGCCGCCCTTGAGCGGGATACCAAGTTCGAGATCGAGTCTGATCGGTCCCTGAAGATCCTCATTGCTGAATAAAAGCAGGGAATGCATGGTGTGCAGTGGACTTTGATTGACGAACAGTGTCATGTCATGGGCGGTGGCATTAATTCCACCCTTGAGCAAGACAAGCGGTTTTTCCGCGGTGATGTCCGGAATTATTGCCGTGGTATCAGAGAGAACTGAAGAGAATATGTTGCCACTCTCAGCCACAACTTCGAGAGTGTTGTTATTCAGGGTGACCTCGGTGGCCAGATTGTCAACGGGTGGCCAGTCAGGATTGTAATCGACTGTTAATTTTTCAACCTGTGTAATTACCTGTAATGTGCCCTCGTTGTTTGCAAATGGAAATCGGGACAAGGGACCGCGCATTACGATATCGGTGTGCAGAAATCTGCCGCCTGAAAGTGAACTACGCAGCCACTCCACAAGTGCTGTCTTGCCGGTTTGGGGAATATAATCCATGATCACGGCGGTACCGACGGGGCTGATATTTGCGAGCAGATCAATCATGATATCGTTGTCTGCATGCGTTTCCAGTTTGCTGATCAGTGAAAAATCAAAATCCGAAGTTTTCCCGTTGAGCGAATCAATCCGGATCTCGAAACCGTTACTGTGATTTTTCCAGGTGATGTCGCCGTTAAGGTTATAAAACCATAGGGGATCGCGGTAATATTCCGGTAGCAGGAGCCGGGATTTTTCCGATTCGATGTGAATGATTCTGCTGTTATTATCAATGGTAATATGTCCCGACAGATCAGCTACTGAATAATGATCAGGCCTGCGCAAAGTCAGATGACTGAAATCGGAATCAACCCAGATATAATCCACCTCATCATCAACTGACAGTTTCAGCTGGGTATTGAACAACTCACCGGAAAGGGTCGCCTTGTCCGGTTCAAGCAGGTCCATGATACCGTACCGCCCAAGCATATCGGTCAGATCCTCGATCTTCAGGTAGTCCACTGAGGCATGGATGTATCTGTCTGTGGAGGTTTTCCCGGATGGCAGGGTGATTTCCGCCGCCAGCCCCGGCCAGATGCCTGTGGCGGTGGTGAATTCACGCATTTCAATATTGGCCAGCCAGTCGTCATTTCTGTTTCTGGTAATGTGTACCTGGCCGTTGATACCGTTTAAAGGGTAGCCGTTTACGTGCAGGGATTCCCAGGAAACCAGCCCGTCCAGTTTCACAAGCCGGGCACGTTCCCACTGAGACCAGATTTGCAACTGTCCACCGCCGTTGTCCAGCTCTACGGTGTCCAGCTTGAAGTGATCACTCCAGAAACGGGGATTTACGTTATCAGCATTGATATAAATATCACCGGACCATTCAGAGGTGTGCAGGTGCCCATGTATATCCAGTGCGAATTCAATATCAGTTCCACTCAAATCCTGATCGGCATGAGCCGATCCTGAAATCTGCATTCGATCACCGTCACTGTGTATCCTGATAGAGGCATTACTGAACAGGACCGGTGACAGCTTATCGTGGTGGTCAATCCATTGAATATCGACTTTATCAATTTCTATGTGTTTCTGTTTTCTGAACCAGCGGCCGAGTTCATTTTTCCCGGCCCCGGCATCAGGCGTCTGCGCGGCAGCATCGGCCCTGACCAGGGAAATGGAACCGTCCTGATGGCGGATTAATGACAGATCCACGCCTGATACAGTGATATCGTAGGGTATAAACTCGCGCTGTTTCAGGCTGGATACCGGATCGAGTGTGATACTGGCCTGATCGAACCGAATCAGCGGTTCGTTGGAATCTTCATTGATGACGCTGATGTCCTGCAGGTAAAGATTCGGTACCCATCCCTCCCAGCTCGCGTTGATGCTCCTGATTTGCACGGGATAACCCATGTAGTCACTGATCCAGATCTGTATATCTTCACGATAGTGGCCAATATCGGGCAGTGCCATTCTGAACAGCGTGATTGAAATCGCGGCCAGAATGATCAGGCCGGCAACGCCATACCAGCAAATGTGATAGAGGGTTTTGAGAAATCTGACGAACATGCTGTCTAGATCAGGACGATATCGTACTGTTCCTGCGTGTATACGGGTTCGACCTGGAAACTGATAGGACGGCCGATGAACTCCTCGAGTTCCGCGACGCTGGCTGATTCGTCATCAGTGAGCATGTCGACGACACTCTGGGATGCTACCACCAGCAGTTTCTGGGCGTTGAACTGGCGTACCTCGCGAAGGATCTCCCGGAAAATCTCGTAACAGACAGTCTCCGCCGTCTTGATGGTACCACGGCCGTTACAGGTGCTGCAGGTTTCACAAAGAATGTGTTCAAGACTTTCACGTGTACGTTTGCGCGTTAATTGGACCAGCCCCAGGGATGTGATTTCACTGACTGCGACTTTGGAGTGATCATGTTCCAGGTGCCGTTCCAGCGCCCGCAAAACCTGGCGGCTGTGTTCGGGATCCTGCATATCGATAAAATCGATAATGATGATGCCACCAAGATTGCGCAAACGCAGTTGCCGGGCGATGGTTTGCGCGGCCTCGAGGTTGGTTTTATAGATGGTCTCCTCGAGATTGCGGTGCCCGACATAGGCGCCGGTATTGATATCGATGGTGGTCATGGCTTCGGTCTGATCGATCACCAGGTGCCCCCCGGATTTCAGCTGGACTTTCCTGTTCAGGGATTTCTGGATCTCATCATCCACCGAGTACATATTCAACAGCGGATTATCACCGGTGTAGTACTCGATACGGCCGAGAAATTCAGGGATAAACTGCTTGGAAAACTCCATAACCCGGTGATAGGTTTCCCGTGAGTCGATACGGATTTTCTCGATTTCATCATTGACCAGATCACGCATGGTCCTCATCACCAGGGGTAAGTCCTCGTAGACAATGCCCGGTGCATAGGTGTTTTCGGCACGGACGACGGACGAGTCCCAGATTTTATGCAGGAATTCGATGTCCTTGTGGATATCCTCGGCGGCGACGCCTTCGGCGGCGGTTCTGACGATAAAACCGCCCTTGCCGAGCATGTCGCTCTCCTGCAATGCCTTGTGAACGACAACATTGCTGTTACCGGATACGAGCCGGTCGTAACGCGAATTGAAGCTGGATATTACCTCGCGCAGTCGATCGCGCTCGACTTCATCCTCGATACGTTGCGAGATCCCGATGCCGGGATTGTCGGGTATAAACACCAGGTAGCGTGATGGAATGGACAGCCGCGTGGTCAGCCGGGCACCCTTGGTTCCCAGGGGATCCTTGACCACCTGGACGAGGATTTCCTGGCCTTCCCGCAACAGCGAATCGATGGGCACATCCGCCGGATTTTTAATATCGGCGCTTTTTTCATCCTGGCTGCCGACGATATCCGAAGTGTGCAAAAATCCGGTGCGCGCAAGGCCGATATCGATAAACGCGGCCTGCATGCCTGGCAGTACACGCGAGACCTTGCCCTTGAAGATATTCCCCACGATGCCGCGTTTTTGTGACCGCTCGATGTAGACTTCCTGCAGCAGGCCATTTTCAACGACGGCCACCCGCGTTTCCTGCGGCGTGACGTTGATGAGAATCTCTTCGCTCATTGGCGCAATAAGTATTTGATTAGAAAGTTAAAATAGCTGATAACGGAATATATTACCACAATTATCCACGACTTGATTGTTCCATGACCTTAGTCTACAGCAGTACGTGGCCCGGGCCTGTACTCCATCCATTGATAGCGATCATGCCTGTGCGAGCCGGTACGGATAAAGTGGCGAGTGGTCGCGCCAGGCCTGTTGCTCATACCTGTACAAGGCCGTCCGGGAAGTGGTGTAATGCCTGACGCTATGAAGACCCTGATCGAACAATTATCGCAGTTGTTGCCGGCCGATTGCATTATCACGGATGAGGAATCCCTGCGTCCCTACGAATGTGACGGCCTGTCGGCCTATAGGCAATTACCGGGCTGTGTCCTTTTGCCGGAAACACTCGCCCAGGTGCAGGAGATCATGCGCCTGTGTCACCAGCACGGTGTCCCGGTGGTCGCCCGCGGTGGCGGTACCGGCCTCTCCGGCGGTGCGCTGCCATTGGCTGAGGGGGTGTTGCTGAGTCTGACGAAATTCAATCGCATTCTGCACATCGACCCGGTACAAAGACTGGCCAGGGTGGAACCGGGTGTGCGCAATCTGGCCGTTTCGGAAGCCGTGGCCGGGTATGGGCTGTTTTATGCACCGGATCCTTCCTCGCAGATTGCCTGTACCATCGGTGGTAATGTTGCGGAAAATTCCGGCGGCGTGCATTGCCTCAAATACGGCTTGACCGTGCACAATGTGATGGCCGTAAAACTGGTGACGGTGGAAGGTGAGGTGCTGGAACTGGGCAGTGAGGCGCTGGATTCACCCGGCCTGGATCTGATGGCGCTGATCACCGGCTCTGAAGGCATGCTGGGCATTGTCATGGAGGTCACCCTGAAATTGTTACCGCTGCCGTCCGGAGAACAGGTGATGCTGGTGGCCTTTGATACCATCGAGGATGCCGGGAACGCGGTTACCCGGGTCATTGCCGAAGGCATCATTCCGGCTGGACTGGAGATGATGGATAACGCCTGCGTCCGTGCGGTGGAGGAATTCGTCCATGCCGGATATCCGCTGGATGCCGCCGCCATACTGATTTGCGAACTGGATGGCATAGATGAGGAGATCACGGCGCAACGTGATCGCATGGTTGAACTCATGCGCGCCTGTCATGCAGCGGATGTGCGTATTGCCACCAGCCCCGAGGAGGGGCGGCGCTTCTGGGCCGGCAGAAAGGCTGCGTTTCCGGCCGTGGGGCGCATCGCTACGGATTATTATTGCATGGACGGCACCATTCCGAAAAAACACCTGGCCGGCGTACTGTCGCGGATTGCGGAATTGTCGAAGGAGTACGGGCTGGCGGTGGTTAACGTGTTTCATGCCGGGGATGGCAACCTGCATCCGTTGATTCTCTACGATATCAGCCACCCCGGTGAACTCGAGCGGGCCGAGGAACTCGGCGGGCGCATACTCGAACACTGTGTCGAGGTAGGCGGTACCATTACCGGTGAGCACGGCGTGGGTGTCGAGAAAATCAACCAGATGTGCATCCAGTTCAGTGACGCCGAACGGCAACAGTTTCACGCCATCAAACATGCCTTTGATGCCAAAACATTACTCAATCCCGGCAAGGCTGTGCCGACACTGAAACGCTGTGCCGAATTCGGGGCCATGCACGTGCATCGGGGGGAAATGAAGTTTCCGGACCTGGAAAGATTCTAGATTAACAAATGATAGCAAATAGCTAATAGCAAGTAGCAAGTAGCAAATAACTAGCAGTTTACAACTAATGGCTAATAGCTAATACGGGACACCGACACTGGAAGCATTACAACAACAACTCGCCGAACGGGTGCGCGCGGCCTGCGCAGCCCGAACTCCGCTTGTTATCCGGGGCGGCGGCAGCAAGGATTTCTACGGCAATCCCTGCAAGGGTGAGCCTCTCGATGTCACTTCCTGTCGCGGTGTTGTCAGTTACGATCCTTCCGAACTGGTGATCACGGTTGCCGCCGGCACACCGTTGATGGAAGTGGAACAGACTTTGGCCGCAGCGCATCAGTACCTGGCCTTTGAACCTCCCGTACACAATGAACACGCCACCATCGGCGGCGCCATTGCCACGGGATTATCCGGTCCCCGCCGGCCGTGGACGGGACCGGCACGGGATTTTGTACTCGGTGTGGACTGCATTAACGGCCGTGGTGAACGACTGAAGTTTGGTGGCCAGGTGATCAAGAATGTCGCCGGTTATGATGTTTCCAGATTGTTGACAGGTTCACTGGGTACGCTCGGCGTGATCCTGGATGTCTCACTCAAGGTTCTGCCGCAGGCGGAGACCGAGATCAGCCTGATCGCAGACATGCCGCTCGACAGGGCGCGTAAATTCATCCAGGACTGGTCCGGGCGGCCGGTACCGATCAGCGGTGCCTGTTATTACCAGGGAAATTTGCGCATCCGCTTATCCGGATATGAGTCGGCAGTGATGCACACGGCCACGGTGATGGGTCTGACCCCCGAGGAGAATACGTCATTCTGGCAGCAACTGCGTCACCAGTCCCTGGATCTGTTCACTACAGGCGGTCCGCTCTGGCGCATCTCGCTGCCGGTGACAGCAACGGCGCCGGAGGATTTTCAACTCATGGACTGGGGCGGGGCACTGTACTGGTCGAAAACCGACATGCCTGCTGAACGTCTGCGTGATCGGGTGAAAAGCCTCGGCGGTCATGCCACCCTGTACCGCGATAACGGCCTCAACGTGCCGAGATTTCAGCCGCTGGACAATGGCTTGCTCGCCTTGCACCAGCGTCTCAAGGCCGCCCTGGATCCGTCCGGAATATTGAACCGCGGCCGTATGTACAGCGAATTCTGACGCCGCATATGAAAACCGAACTGACCGAATCCATTCGCAACACTGCTGAAGGCGCCAGGGCTGAAGCCATCCTGCGCAAATGTGTGCATTGCGGATTCTGTAACGCTACCTGCCCGACCTACCAGATCCTCGGGGATGAACTGGACGGACCCCGCGGGCGCATTTATCTCATCAAGTCCCTGCTTGAAGGCCACGACGCCAGCGCCGGGACACGCCTGCACCTGGATCGCTGCCTCACCTGCCGTGCCTGTGAGACTACGTGTCCTTCCGGTGTGGAATACGGCGCATTACTGGATATCGGCCGTGAACAGGTCGAGAAGACCATGAAGCGCCCTTGGTATCAGCGATTACATCGAGGAATCCTGAAAGCGGTTCTTTCGCGGCGAACTTTATTCACCGGCCTGCTTCGTATCGGCCAGTTTGTGCGGCCCGTTCTGCCTTCCGGACTCAGGCGTACAATACCGTCCCGCCAGCCGGATGTGAGTATCGAGGCATTGGCCGTTCACGAGCGCAGGGTGATCCTGTTCCAGGGCTGCGTGCAGCCGGGCATCAGTCCCGAAACCAACCGCATCGCTGCCTCCGTGCTGAACGGGCTCGGTATCGCTGCCGTGCAGGTCAAGGGGGAACAGTGTTGCGGGGCTCTGCACCATCATCTTGGCGATACCCGTGCCGCGAAAACGTTGATGCGCAAAAATATTGATCGCTGGTGGCCGCTGTTGCAGGAAGAGAATGAATGTATTGTCAGCACAGCCAGCGGTTGCGGGCTGATGATCAAGGAATACGGCGAGGTGCTGGCGGATGATCCCGAATACCGTGACAGGGCCAAAGCCATATCGGACCGCTGCCGTGATATCGCGGAGTTTCTTGCCGCGCAGGATACCGGCCGGTTGAAATGCATGTTGCCAACTGACCGGCGTTCGCCGGCTTTTCACTGCCCCTGTACCCTGCAGCATGGCCAGCACCTTGCCGGCGTCACTGAATCGCTACTGGCCGGCCTTGGCATAGAGCCGTCATTGCCCGGCGATGCGCACCTGTGTTGCGGTTCGGCCGGCACCTATTCGATTCTGCAGCCTGAACTGTCCGCACAACTTCGACACAACAAGTTGCGGGAATTGTTGAAGTCAAAGCCGGATACGATTCTGACTGCCAATATCGGCTGTCAGGCGCATCTGCAGCAGGCGACAAACGTTCCGGTGCGCCACTGGATAACTGTCTTTGAGAGCAAACAGTCCTGACAGCGTTTGCTTTAAGCCAGGGATCGGGTCCGGTATTGACAAGCCCCTGATTTAATCAGGGCTTTTCCTAATTCATCGCGTACCAGGTGCCGTCGGACTGGCGGCAGGCGGTGCCGTGCACAACTTCAGGTCTGCCGTCGATGACAGCCTCCGTAGTGTAGTCCCGGCAGGGTCCACTGGCGCTTTCATAAGTGCGCGTCGGTGTGACTTCGTAACCGACACGGCTGTCCGGGTTCTGCCAACTTACGCTCTGACCCGTGGGCACGGTCTCCAGCGCCTGCTGGGTGCGATAACGATCCAGTTCATCCATGTTCTTGCCGATACCGCCGCCGACGTAACCGCCGAGAAGCGTACCGATGGCGACTGCCGCCAACTGACCGGTACCACTGCCTATCTGGCTACCGACAAAGGCGCCGGTGCCGGCGCCGACGAGTGTGCCGACATCCTGCTTGGTCGGATTGCATCCGGCCAGCAGGATACTGCTTGCGACAATGCCTGCAGTAATGATCCTGTTCATAATTGTTCTCCCGGATAATGTTTCACCATGGCTGTTAACGCACGTATTCAAAATCGGTTGATAGGAATATGGCTGTTTCCTGAAAATTGGATTCAGACGGCAGGCTCCGGTTCCGTGCTCGATAGCCATCAGGCAAAAAAATACCCCGGCATGCCGGGGTATTTTCAATGCAATAGAGAGAAGTGTTTATTCGATTACAAGTACGCCTTCGTCGCCTTCAGCTGAGAAATCCCCTTCGAAAATATTGTCATAGCCTTCCACAGGCGGATTGCCATCATGGATATGATAATTACGCTGTTGCAGGTAAGCCTCGCGGGTGAATGTGTAGGGGTCCACTGCCGCTTCATCCCGGATCCTGGTCTCGTCAAGCAGGTTGGCCCGGGTATTAATGATATTGGCGGCGGTGAGCGGGAACAGAACGGCACCCGTGACATAGGTCAGCGGATTGAGCAGGATGCTGGTCGCGTAGTCGGGTGTATTGCGCACGGTGTTCGGACCCAGTAACGGAATATAGAGGTAGGCGCCCTGATCAAAACCCCAGACCGCCAGGGTCTGGCCGAAGTCCTCGTTGCCGGCCGGCACACCCCATTCGGTGCTGATGTCGTACAGGCCACCGAGGCCGAAAGTGGAGTTATAGAGAAAACGCAGGGAACCGGCTATGGCCTGGTCGAACTTGCCCTGTAAGAATGTGTTCAGAATTACGTTCAGGTAAGTGATGTTATTGAAAAAATTGGTGACACCTTTGCGCACGGGTTCAGGCGTAATATCTACATAGGTCTCGGCTACCGGCCTTATCAGGTGCTTGTCGAGCGTTTCGTTGAAATCATAAGCCACCCGGTTGGGCGTTTCCAGCGGGTCCGGAGTCACGCCATTCCCGTTTTCGGTGGGTGCCGTCGCGCAGCCCGCGGCCAGGCCCAGGATTGATAAAAGCAGACCACGACAGATGATTATTCTTGGTTTATTGGTATCCATTTATTTATCCACCAGCAGTATAGCCAAAAGCGGCATAATAGTGACACAGAACCCGGTGTCAGACAATTATCCGGATAATTCGTATTGGGCAATCTTTTCCTGGAGTTGTCTGACCAGGGATTCATAACCTTCATCCTTGATTATCGTTCCGTATTCGGCTCGCTTGAGCGATAAATCATTGATGCCGTTAGCAACCACACTGATGATCTGCCACTTGCCGTCGTTTTCGTGCATCAGATAATCCAGACTGACCGGCTTTTCATTCCCGGCCAGTATTTCCGTCTTCACCAGCAGGCGCCCCTTTTGCAGTTTCTCAACAGAATTTGTGATGAATTCCTCATTATCGTAACTGTTGAACCGGGAGGCATAGGTAGCGACGGTGAGATTTTTGAACAACTCGATAAAATGAGTTCTCTGTTCTTCGCTGAATTTGTTCCAGTAGCGACTCAGGATCACCTTGACTATCAATGGGAGGTCGAACCTGTTTTCAATAAACGGTTCAAGCAGCCGGTAGCGTTCGGGATAGTCCCTCCCTGGCGCCGATTTCATATTGTCTACAAGCATGCCGTGCAATTCCTCGACGACGGCAACTGCGGCTTGGTCGCTGGCCTGTACCGGTGGCGCGGACAGGACCATCGCACCGATCAGACAACTGGCGATTAACCCCGTGTACGACTTTATTGTTGATGTCAGATACTTGTTCATTGCTGCTTTTTTGTCCAGTCCGGACGAGAAGTTTCCCGGCAATATGAAATAGGACCACATTACCGGCGCGTGGTTTCTGTTACAGTTGTTGAAAGTTTCCCGTATGCCCGGCCTTTCCAGACTGCTCCCCGCCCCGACATGTGATTCAGTGCCGAGTGCCAGGTCATGACCAGGTAGAGCGTACCCGCAACGGGTAATGACAGCGACCAGACGATCGGTATGCCATAGTAGCGCAATACCGGGGCATAGGTGGCGAACATGACGGGTAAGGTGGCCAGTCCCAGCCAGCGCGGCCAACCCTGACTCATGACAGTGTTCAGTACCGGAACCAGGAAAGCAACAAACATCATCACAGTGCACAGGCCCAGCAGCAGCAGGGAGAATCGTAACTGTGTAAAAGCCGTGCGCGTAACCATATGCCAGATCCCCGCCAGATCATGATAAGCCCTGAGACTGACTGCCGTATGGGTAAGGCCAATCCAGGTGCGGTAACCGTGTTTCCGAAAACACCGGGCCAGTGTGCAATCATCAATAATGGCGTTCTTCAGTGCGGCAAAGCCGCCAATGGCATCGAGACTGCGGGCACGTAACAGGATACATCCGCCCGCAGCCGCGGACACGTAACGGCTGCCCCGGTTGGAGAGGGCAAATGGATAGAGTAGCTTGAAAAAGTAAATGAATGCCGGGATCAACAGCAATTCCCAGACACTGTTCATACGCAGCCTGGCCATCAGGGAGAGCAGGTGCGTATTCGTCTCCAGCAGTTTTTTCTTCAGTGTGGCGACGAGACCGGGTGCCAGCTCGATATCGGCATCGAGTAACAGCATCAGATCGGTTTTAGCCCGGGTCCGTGCCTGCTCGAGCGCCCACAACTTGCCGCTCCAGCCCGGCGGTGTTGGTTCACCGTGAACAAGGACAAGATTCGGCAGGGACAGATTCCCGACGATGCGGGCGGTGTCGTCGGTGGATTGATCATCCACCACGATGATGGGCAAATCCCGGCATTGCCGCGCCAACGCTTGCAGGGTTTGCGCAATCACAGGCGCTTCGTTACGGGCCGGAATGAGGACGGTAATACCGGATAGATCCGTATCAGTGTGATTTTTACCGGCGTCCAGGGACTCACGTGTACTCCACGGCCGCCAGGGTAAGAGCAGGATAATGACCCAGACAAGCAGACCCGCAGGCGCGAGTCCCTGGATCCATTCCATCAGTATCAGGCGACTTCCCGGTTTTTATTGGCGCTGCAACTGCTGCCGGCAACCACCGAACTGACGAGCACGGGTTTGCCGACCGGCTCATCCTCGTACTGGATGGGCAGTTCCGGGGCCATCGGACCCTCGGTAGCCGGACCCTTCAGCGCCACCTTCAGTGCCTTCAGTGGGTGATTGAAGGTGTCGTCCACGGCCGTGGCTTCATAGCCGCAATGAACCATGCAGTTGGCGCATTTGGGATTACGCCCGGTGCCATAGTTGTCCCAGTCGGTGTCTTCCATCAACTCCCTGAATGTGCGGGCATAGCCTTCGCCCACCAGCAGGTAACAGGGTTTCTGCCAGCCGAAAACGTTGCGGGTGGGATTACCCCAGGGCGTACATTCGTAGGTCTGGTTACCGGCCAGGAAGTCGAGGTACAGCGTCGACTGGTTGAATACCCACTTTTTACCCTTACCCAGTTTGAACAGATCGCGAAACAGTTGCTTGCTCTCCTTGCGTTTCAGAAACACGTCCTGTCGTGGAGCACGCTCATAACTGTATCCGGGTGATATGGTGACGCCTTCGACACCCAGTTCGGTAGCGGCATCCATGAACTCGGCGATTTCCCCGGCGTTTTCCCCCTGGAAAAGGGTGCAATTCAGGGTCACGCGAAAGCCCCGGCTGCGGGCTTTCTTGATCACTTCGATGCACTTGTCGTAAACACCGTCGCGACAGACCGAGGCATCGTGACGCTCCCGGTTACCATCCAGGTGAATCGAGAAGGTCAGGTAAGGTGACGGTGTATAGTCATCCATGCGCTTGTCGAGTAACAGGGCATTGGTGCACAGATAGACGAACTTTTTGCGCTTGATATAACCATGGACTATCTGGTCCATTTCCTTGTGGATGAGTGGTTCACCGCCGGCGATGGACACGATGGGCGCACCGCATTCGTCGATGGCTTGCATGCACTGGTCATAACTCAGGCGCTTGTTCAGGATCTCTTCGGGATAATCAATCTTGCCACAGCCGGAACAGGCGAGATTACAGCGAAACAGGGGCTCAAGCATCAGTACCAACGGATAGCGCTTTTGCCCCCGCAGTTTTTGTTCGAGTAGATATTTTCCGACGCGGAACTGCTGGATCAATGGCACGGCCATTACGATAACCCCTTAGCTATGTATTTGATTTTCTGTATTTTGTCTGAATGCATTATGATGTGCGCACGATAAAGTAAAGTGCGTGAAAAGTACAGATGCCGGCGCTGTATTTTAGTTCCAATTCCCGGTACCCGGGTGCATACTTGAAAGCCAGTTCCAGCGTATACATAATGTGCGTCTTTTTCCCGAGGCAGATAGAAACCGGATGAGCAGCAATATTTGCACCCCCCTACTGGATACGATCCGGAGTCCGGCCGACCTTCGCAAACTGGCGGAAACAGATCTCGAGCCACTGGCTAAAGAGTGCCGTGAATACCTGCTGCGTTCGGTCAGCCAGAGCGGCGGTCATTTTGCCGCCAGCCTCGGGGCCACCGAGCTGACCATTGCCCTGCATTACCTGTACAACACCCCTGAAGACCGCATCGTCTGGGATGTCGGCCACCAGGCCTATGTACACAAGATCCTCACCGGCCGTCGTGATCGACTGCATAGTATCCGCAAGTGGGGCGGTCTGGCGCCGTTCCCCAAGCGTGATGAGAGTGAATACGATACCTTCGGTGTCGGGCATTCCAGCACCTCCATCAGCGCGGCCCTGGGCATGGCCATTGCCGCCCGTAACCTCGGGCTGGATCGCAAGGCCGTGGCCGTCATCGGTGACGGTGCCATGACCGCGGGAATGGCTTTCGAGGCCCTCAACCACGCCGGTGATCTGAATGCCAACCTGCTGGTGATCCTGAACGACAATAACATGTCCATATCACCCAACGTCGGCGCACTGACCCGGCGCTTCGCCCAGATCCTCTCCGGCAAGATTTACACGTCTGTGCGCGAACACGGTAAAAAGGTGCTGTCGCGCATGCCCCCGGCCTGGGAACTGGCGCGGCGGGCCGAGGAGCACATCAAGGGCCTGATTGTGCCGGGCACGTTGTTTGAGGAATTCGGTTTCAATTACATCGGTCCCGTTGACGGCCATCATTTGCCGACGCTGATCGAGACCATCCGCAACCTGAAAAGTCTCGATGGACCGCAGTTTCTGCATATTATCACCCGCAAGGGCAAGGGTTACGGCCCGGCGGAGGAAGATCCCATCAAGTATCACGGTGTCACACCGTTTGATCCGGACAAGGGCATTGTCGCCTCGAACAAACCTTCACCGGTGACCTACAGCAAGGTCTTCGGTGACTGGGTCTGTGACATGGCGGCCAAAGACAAGCGCCTGGTGGCCATTACACCGGCCATGCGCGAGGGTTCCGGCCTGGTGCGTTTCGAGAAGGAATACCCGGATCGGTATTTCGACGTGGCCATTGCCGAACAGCACAGTGTCACGGTGGCTGCCGGTATGGCCTGCGACGGGCTGAAACCGGTGGTGGCGATTTATTCCACTTTTCTGCAGCGCGGTTACGATCAGTTGATTCACGACGTGATCACACAAAAGCTGCCGGTTCTGTTTGCCGTGGACCGGGCCGGACTGGTCGGCGCCGACGGTCCGACCCATAACGGTTCCTACGATGTGTCGTTCATGCGCTGCCTGCCCAACATCGTTATCATGCTGCCGACCGATGAAAACGAATGCCGGCAGATGTTGTACACGGGTTACATGCTGGATACCGCGGCGGCCGTGCGTTATCCACGGGGTACGGGACCGGGTGTGGAAATCCGGCAGGAAATGACCGCGCTGCCCGTGGGCAAGGCGGAGCTGCGCCGGCAGGGTCAAAGCATCGCTATCCTGGCCTTCGGTGTGGTACTGCAATTCTGCCTGGAAGCGGCGGAAGATTTGAACGCCACCGTGGTCAACATGCGCTTTGTCAAACCCATCGACGAAGACATGATCCTGCAAATGGCGGCCGCGCACGAGCTGCTGGTTACGGTGGAGGAGAACATGGTGCAGGGCGGTTGTGGCAGCGCGGTATCCGAGGTGCTGGCCGCTCACGGTATCGCCTGCAAGATCATTCATTACGGTCTGCCGGATCGCCTGGTCCAGCACGGTTCACGCGAAGACATGCTCAACGATGTGAAACTGAACAAGGCCGGGATCCTTGAATTTATCAGTCACTATGTGAGCGCAAATAAAAAACGGGTCAAAAGCGCCTGAACCCGCTGTTGAAACCGGTCCTCAGGCAGGCCGCATTTCGGTAATTACGCTGATCAGTCGCCGCAGGTCAGCGTCATCAATATCCCCCATGCAGGCAATTCGGAAAATTTGACGGCTGAATTGTCCCTGTCCCGCGTAAATCACGAAGCCATGTGTTTTCAGATGATCGTGCAACTCACGGTAGGAAACGCCATCGGGCAGGTGAAAGGCATGTAATACGCACGAAGAATCAGCTTCAGGCAGCAATGAAGTGATGCCTGCTTCATGCAGTCCCTCGCTAACCATGCGCATCCGCGCCCGGTACGTCTCCCGGCGGGCCGGCCAGCCGCCGGCATCCTCGAGTTCACGGATGGCCTCGTCCAGTGCATAGAATGTCTGCACTGACTGGGTAAACGGCGTACCGCCCTGATCCTGTTGTTCCAGGTAGCCGGTCAGATCCAGGTACAGCGTGCGCGGCGTTGTCCCCTGCATGTCCTGCATTGCAGTGCGATTGACAATGACGAACGAGGCGCCGGGGACGCCATGCAGGCATTTGTTGGCCGTCCCCGCGCAGGCGGCCAGGTTGCAGCCGCTGAAGTCGATGGCTTCGGCACCGAAGCTGCTGACCGCATCGACCAGCAAGCCGGCCTGATAGCGTGAACACACTTCGGCGATGGCTTGCAGATTGTTCAGACGCCCGGTCGTGGTTTCATGGTGGACCACGGCGACGTGGGTGATTTCCTCATGGTAACGTAACTCTTCCTCGAGCCGGGCGAGATCGATGGCATCAGCCCAGCCATGGTTGAGGGCGAGGTGGTTGATGCCATGCAGAGTTGCCATGCGCGTCATGCGTTCACCGTAGACGCCGTTTTCCATGACCAGAACCTTGCCATGCGCGGGAATACAACTCGTCATCATGGCTTCCACGGCGGCGGTCCCGGACCCGGTTAACAGCACACTGGCCCAGTCATCGGCCGGCAGATCGTAGATGCCGAGCAGCCCGGCGCGAATGCCGGCCTGCAGCCCGGTGAATTCCGTTTCGCGGTGACAGAGATCCGGGCGCAGCAGCGCCTCGCGTACGCGGCGGCTGAGGTTGACCGGACCCGGATTCAACAGGATGTGCGTATGTTCGTTCATAGCACGTGGCGTGAACCGATGTGTTGCATCAGGCGCACCAGCACCTGGTCAGGGGTGACAGCAGGACGCGGCAGGTTATCAATGGTGCCCGCACGTATTTTCAGATGGGCAAACCGCGGCCCCGGGGTGACCGAGGCCAACAGGTCATCCAGCAGGTCCGGATCGTTGCCCTCGTAACTGAGTGAATATCCGCAGGCCGAGGCGATGCGTGCGAAGTGTACATTGGCGGAGACCGTGGCCTGGGCGCCGGTGGAATCATGCACCTCGTTATCAAGCAGGATGTGAATGATGTTATTGCCGCCATAGGTGCCGATGGTCGAAAAGTTACCCATGCGCATCAGGGCCGCTCCGTCTCCATCGATGATGACCACTTTCAAATCCGGCCTGGCCAGACCCAGACCGAGACCGAGCGAAGAGGCGCAGCCCATGGAACCGACCATGTACAAGTGGTTTGCGCGGTCGGCGAGGGCGTACAGTTCCCTGCCGGTATAGCCGGTGGTGGCGATGACAACATACCGGTCCTCCGGCGTCCTGGCGATGATCCGTTCCAGCACTTCGTGACGGGTGGCCGGTTCACGGTCGTTGTAGAGCGTTTTTTCCTCGCAGCGTTGTTGCCCACGTCCCGGCAGGGCGGCGGTTGCGGATGAATGTTCGGCCACGCTGCCCTTGTGCATGATCAATGCATAGGGCCGCTGGTTGGATTGCATCCAGGTGGCGGCGCGTTTCAGGCTGGGTTCGATCTCGACAGCGGACTTGGGAAAGATTTCCCAGGGGATGCGCATGGTGTCGAGCATTTTGTCCGTGATCTGACCCATGAGTTCGTGTTGCGGTTCGTCCTTCAACCCGGGTTGTCCGCGGTGAGTCGTGATCAACAGCAGCGGTATCCTGAACACCCAGGCCAGCGAGGTGAGCGGGCTGACGGCGTTCCCCAGACCGGAATTCTGCATCATGACCACGGACGGTTGACCGCCGATGACGGCGCCCGCGGCCGTGGCCAGGGCATCGCCTTCATTGGCCGAGGAGACGTAGTCAAGATTATTGTCATCAATCACGTAGTTGATGAACGGCGTCAGGAAAGAGCAGGGCACGCCGCAATAGCGTTTGAAGCCGAGTTTGCGGGCTGCCTCTATAAATTCGTTCGCTTCTATCATGCCGTCATGTGACCCGTGTTTCAGGAGGTGAAATGCATGGCCCTGTCTATATCATGCAGCACGTTAATATCAAGCCAGTGACCGTTAATATAATGCACCCTGATCGGCTTGCCGGCAGCGACCAGGTAATTGAGCAGATCGGGAATGTCCATCCGGTTGAAATTTTCGTGTTGTTTCAATTGATCAAGGGCTTCGTTGATCCAGTCCATGCCCTGTCCGCGTACCCGTAACATGCCGATCCAGCGCCCTCCGGGCTCGCCGGTGCAGGATTCCCTGCTCTCGGCGATGTGTTCGAGCGTGACTTCCTGAAGGAACAGTGATCGGTCATCAGGGCGACTGCACCAGGCGTAATCCGGAGAACCACTGATGTAATCAGCCGTGGTGGCGGAATCCACGGTGACCACCAGGTCACCTTCGGCCGTGAGCAGATCCTGCAGAATGTAGTCACGGAACAGCAGGTCGCCGTAGCTAATGACCATATCTTCCTGGAATTCAGGCCGGGCGCAGAGCAGTGATGCCAGCTCTCCCGTTTGCTCATACTGTTTATTCAGACAAATTTTAACACCACTGACATTGATGCTGTCCGCCTTGTAACCGGCAACCACGCAGACGGAATGGATCCCCTGGCGCTTGAACACGTCCACCAGTCGTCTCAGTAATGATTTTCCGCCGATGGGGATCATGATTTTCGGGCGATCTTCGGTCAGATCCTGCAACGCATTGCCACGGCTGGCCGCCAGAACGACGGCGCCCGTGGTCGACTGACCGTTGGCAAGATAGCGTTTTTGCGCCGCGGTCAATTCATCGGCGCCCTGCAGGGTGAAGATATCACTGACGCTGGCGATCCGGTCCTCGACATTGGCGACGCTGCTGTCCTTGAGGACTTCCCGGCCGGTTTTCAGCATTGCGGCAACGGCTGCGCGAATCATGTGATTGGCCCAGATAACCAGGCTGATACCGGCTTTTGCATAGACTTCCACCGGCGTACTGTAATAGGTCGTGGGTACAATGATCAGCGGCGAACGGCCGGCCCATTCGCCGGCGAAATCCAGAATTTCGTCCGGCCTCGAGAGTTTGCTGTGAATGAGGATGCCGTCCGCGCCGGCTTCATGGTAGGCCTCGGCCCGGCGCAACGCCTCGGCGAGATCCCAGCCTGCGATCAGGGCTTCGACACGGGCGATGATACTGAATTCGTCATCGTCCTGGCTGTCCTTGCCGGCCATGATCTTGCCGCAGAATTCATCGATATCCGCGAGCGGCTGGCGTTCACCTTCGATAAAACTGTTGAGTTTTGGAAACTGTTTGTCCTCGATGCACACACCCGCGATATGGCGCTGTTCCAGTTTTCTGACCAGCCGGCGCATGTTGTTGAAATTACCGTAACCGGTATCACCATCGAGCAGGATGGGAATGTCCGTGACATCGGACATGAATTCGAGCATATCGACCACCTGTGTCCAGCTGGCTTCATTGCTGTCGCGAACACCGAACTGCGCTGATATGGCAAGACCACTGGCCCAGATCCCCCTGAAGCCGACTTCCTCGACAATACGCGCGGAGATGCCGTTGTGGGCTTCCATGATGAATTCGAGTTCATTACTTTGCAGCAATGATCGTAACTGGTGACTTCGGGTCTGGTTCATATTATCCCTGTGCGTTATCGGCCCGGATGCGGGGCAGGATAGCGCATCTTGCGCGTTCTATATCCTCCGGGAAATCGATTTCTATCCAGGGCAGGCTGCTGATGTCTTCATAACCGAACATGTCAGGTGCGCTTCTGACGACATCACGCAAGACTTCTTCGTATGGTTGATCGCGACGATCACCACTGATGTAGCTTTCAGCCTGTTGCAGTATCAACCGGCAGCCATGCGGTGAAAACCTGAAAAAACCCACGGATTCGCCCTGCAGGTCAAAATCCACGTTGGTGGCAATGATTTTGCGGAATTCAACAATGCGGCCGTTGTTGATACACAGTTTGACCGGTTCATCCCCCGGCTCGAAATCCCGATCCAGTAAAAAGCAGTTATCGTGGCGACTGTTCGTAAGTGCCCCAATGATCCTGCCGGAACAGAGCACATCGGCATCCATGAGCAGAATATCGTCACCTGATGCCAGCACTTCCCTGCCGGTCCAGAGACTGACCACGCTGCCTTCGCGGTAATCCGTGTTTCTGATCGTTTTCAGGCGGGTGCTTGCATTGCTGAACTTGCCCAGTTCCTTGTCAATGAGCTCAGCCTTGTAGCCGGTAACAATGGTAATATCCCCGATGCCCGTGCCTGACAACAACCGTATATGCCGTTCCAGCAGTGTAACGCCGTCGAATTCGAGCAGACATTTTGGCCGTTCATCGACTGCGGAAGACAATCGACTGCCAACCCCGGCCGCTAGAATGAGTGCCTGCATCAGCGGGATAACTCCGGCCAACGCATGAGGGAGTCAGTCATTAAGTGGATGCAAGGGTCGGCAATCATAGTGCGTCCGGTTTTATTATTCTGATACATCAGGCCTGGCCGATGGTTGCTTACTACTATCTGACAAAAGCTAGATCAGTTCAAATATTTCTGTTTAAGTAGTTGATTTATTGTAGAATATGACCACAGCAGTCAGATTATCACAAGACCCGTAATAATATCATGGTGGAACAGGTCCCGGAAAAACTCGGTAAATACGAGATCATTAAACTGGTGGGCAAGGGCAGTATGGGTGTGGTCTACGAGGGCTACGATCCCTTTGCGGATTCGCCCGTGGCCGTGAAAGTGGCGCTGGCTGAGTCCCTGAAAGACAAGGAAGTCGGTTCCCGTTACCGCAAGATGTTTTTCAACGAGGCGCATACGGCCGGTATGCTCAAGCACCCGAACATCATCAATATTCTCGATGCCGGGGCCGAGGACGATACCTGCTACATTGTCATGGAACTGGTGGAAGGCGGTGAGACCCTGAAACGCTACACCAGCAGTGAAACCCTGCTGCCGGTCGAACAGGTCATCGAGATAATTTTCAAATGCGCCAAGGCCCTGGATTACGCACATCGCCAGGGCGTGATTCACCGCGACATCAAGCCGACCAATATCCTTATCGCCGCCGATATGGACATCAAGATCGGCGATTTCAGTATCGCGCACCTGATGTCCGCCGATACCACCAATACCATGCCCATGGGCTTTGTCGGATCGCCGCGTTACATGTCCCCCGAGCAGGTTCAGGAAGACAACATCACCAACCAGACCGATCTGTTTTCCCTGGGTATCGTCATGTACGAACTGTTGACGGGCAAGCATCCGTTTTATGCAGACAGTTTTTCCCGGCTCATTCACAAGATTATTAATGAAAAACACCCGCCGCTGAAAACCCATCGCCATGACATTCCCGACATACTCGAGAAAATCGTTTATCACGCCCTGCAAAAGAATCCGGACAAGCGTTACAAGATGGGTCTGAATATGGCCGCCGATCTCAGTCTGGCTTTTGATTACCTGGAAAAACCGCAGCAGGACATCGCCGTTCAGGAAAAATTCAACGCCATTCAGGAACTGCAGTTCTTCAGTGATTTTCCCGAATCCGAGATCTGGGAAATTATTCGCGCCTGTATCTGGCAGGAATTCCAGCCCGGTGACGAGATCATCGTGGAAGGCGATATCGATGATTCGTTTTACATTATCTCGGGCGGGTCAGTGGATGTGCTCAAGGGTGAAACCGTTATCGGCAATCTGCACAAGGGTGACTGTTTCGGCGAGATGGCCTATCTCAGCAAGACCGAGCGCAGTGCAACCATTCGCGCCAGTGATTATGTCAGCCTGATGAAAATCAATGCCACGTTGATCGACCAGGTTTCAGTAGAGTGCCAGTTGCATTTCAGCAAGGTGTTCATGCATACACTGGTGAAACGATTGTCGATGACGACGGCCATGCTGGCCCAACAGCACTGAATTGAGTCACCGGCTTCAGGCCGGACCGGTCCGGTTCCGGGATCTGAGGCAATGTTCCAGCAATTGCCGGGTCGAGGGATCATGTTTCTCGCTGACTTTGCCGCTTTCCAGTTCATCAATGATTACTTTCGCCAGCTCTTTTCCCAGTTCCACACCCCATTGATCGAATGCATTGATATCCCACAGGCAGGCCTGCACGAAAGTGCGGTGTTCATACAGGGCGAGCAGTTGCCCGAGCACGTAGGGTGTCAGGCGGTCATAGAGGATGGTTGTGCTGGGACGGTTGCCGGGAAAATGCCGCCAGGGTTCACCAGCAACGGGGTTCCTGCCAAGCATCAGGGCTTCTCCCTGGGCCAGACAATTGGCAACCAGTTTGAGCTGGTGCCCGGGATGACCGCTGTTGGTGTTCACACCGGCCAGGAATTCCACCGGAATGTTTCGGGTACCCTGGTGCAGTAACTGGAAAAAAGCATGTTGGGAATTGGTCCCGGCGGCTCCCCAGATCACCATTTCCGTATTGCAATCCACCGGCGTTCCGCTACGGGTTACATTCTTGCCGTTGCTCTCCATCATCAGTTGTGAGAGGTAATCGGGCAGCAGCGACAGGCCGTGATCGTAGGGGATCACGGCCAGCGTTTCCGCATCCAGAAAATTGGTGTTCCAGATATCGATAAGCGCCAGTGTGGCCGGTATGTTTTCCGCTAATGGCGTTTCGACAAAATGTTCGTCCATATATCGGGCTCCGGCCAGCATGCGTATGAAATATTCCATGCCGACGGACAGGGCGATGGGCAAGCCGATAGTTGACCACAATGAGTAACGGCCCCCGACCCAGGCGCCGAATTCAAGCACCCGATCCGGCATGATGCCAAAATCAACGGCAGCCCCGGGATTGGCGGTGACACCGATGAAATGTCTGAAGACATTCTTACAGCCGCCCTGTTGCAGCCAGTCGATGGCGGAGCAGGCATTCGTGAGTGTTTCCAGCGTGGTGAAAGACTTGGAAGCCAGTATGAACAGGGTAGTTTGCGGGTCGGCGCCGGCCAGGTTGCTTTGCAGATCCTGGTAATCGATGTTGGCAACAAACCGCACATCCAGTTCACTCTGCCGGAAAGGACGCAGCGCCTGGACGGCCAGACGAGGGCCGAGGTCCGAACCGCCAATACCCAGGTTGATCACGGTTCTGAACGGTTTACCGGTAGAACCACGGATCTCTCCGCGATGAATCGCCTCGACCATGTTGGCCATGGCCAGGAGTCCGTCGCGAACGCCGTCCATAATGTTCCCGTTATCGACAACGATGTGTTCTGCCTGCGAGCGCAACGCGATATGCAGTGCCGGGCGGTCTTCCGTGGTATTGACCCTGACACCGTTGACCAGGTCCCGGATCGATGACCGTACACCCTGTTGTTCCGCCAACTCGTACAAAAGAGACAGTGTTTCACCGCTGATCTTCTGTCTGGAGAAATCAACGACCAGGCGGTCGGTTTCCAGCCTGAACTCCTTTGCCCGGTCCGGGTTATCCCTGAACAGGGACAGGAGATCGGTAGCACCGGTGCTGTCGCGATGTCTGAGCAGTGCCTGCCAGGCCGGACTCCGGGTAAGAGGCTGTACTGTGGTGTCAGTCATGGCATGACATTGTAAGTCATTGCAATTTACAGCACTAACCCGTTTTGCAGACGGTGGTTCGCCACTCTGATGGGTTTTGTATTACTGTCAATGCCGGCAGGAAATGAATATCCCGGCCCCGTGTGTAACGGACTGGTTATTCAACTGTTGGCGTTTTCCACGAAGTGCTGGTAGATACTGATCAACTCTTCGGGACTGAAGCTAATGATAATGATCTCCTGGCCGGGATAGATCAAATCAGGGTTACGCCCCATGTTGCCCTGTTTGTAGTTATAGACAAAGGATTCCGAGGTTTTTTTCTGGATCAGGCGGCCGAGATAGGAGCTTGTATGATTGTCTTTCATTTCGTCGGCATCTTCAGGAATTCTGATGCGGTATTTCCTGATGGTCTCGCCGCGACGCAGCGCTATGCCGGTAGCAAAGTTCTCGATTAATCCATTATGAACGATACCCCAGATACCCTGCTTGTCCTCGTCCGTAACGTTGCGTACATAAAATACGCTGTCCTGACCGGCATCTTCCTGGCCCATCAACAGTTCGCCGACCGTTGTGGTTTCAAGCCGGTAGGGTTCCTTGATGATGTTCAGCGTGATGTTGTCATCAATGGATTCATCGGCCAGGATTTCCCGGGGCGTACGAATTTCAAACTGTTCGACCTTTTTGACGACGGTAATCGAATCATTATCCCCCTGTGTTTGCAATGCTTTTTCAACCGTGGTTTCACGGATCTCATCACCGTCAAGAATGGTGATAGGAGCATCCAGTTTGCCGCCGGCTTCGGAGAGGATCTGTTTTGAGGAGAGGGTTTCGACCTGCTGCTGCTCCGTGATTACGGTAATCGGCGAGTCTTCGGTAATGCCTTCCTGCGCGAGGAGTTCCGAGGGTTTGAGGCGTTCCACTTTCTGCTTGCCGGCCAATGAGATGACCTGGTCCCGGGTGACAAAATTATTCGCTGTTGCAGCAGCCACCGGTTTCTCATCCGGTGCACTGATCTCCCGTACATAGGATTCCGCTTCCTGTCTGAGTGCCTCGTCTATTTTCCCCGCCGTATCAGAAATAATATCCTGGTTGTCCACTGCGGCGGGGCCGGATACCAGTTCGTCAGGTATTTTTTCCGGAGCGGCGAAAAAAATATAGCCTGCGACAGTGATGACCGCGATAACAAGAACGGCAATGGCAATCCGCATGTTTTCAGGACACCCCGGAAATATAGTTTTCCAGTTGTTCGATGATCAGCTCTTTCTCGGAAATAATGCTCTGTACGACGTCCATGACCGAGAGCACTCCAACGGGGCGGTTGTTCTTGATGACGGGCAAATGCCGGATATGGTTCTGCGACATGATGACCAGACATTCATCAATAGTCTGATCGGGTGTCACGCAGAGTACTCGCTCCGTCATGATCTCCCTTACCTGTGTGGTTTTCGAGGATTTGTCACGCAGCACTACCTTGCGCGTGTAATCGCGTTCGGAAATGATCCCGACCAGACGATCATTCTCTATCACAATCAGGGCGCCGACCTTGACCTCATCCATGCGTTTGATGGCGTCGTAAACCAGCATGTCCGGTGTTACGGAATAGATATTGTTGTCGCCCTTGAGATTCAGCAGTTGTTGTACAGTTATTGTCATTTTTAACATACTCCTCCGGTCAGGTTTGTTTGTTGCGAAGGCTCTGAATCACCCAGAGTATCCTGTGGTCAACAGCTTAAAATCATACTCTCATGAACACGCGGTGCCAGTCTCAATTACAGTGGGTGAATGTCTGCGTACCAGAGCGAATGGCAGGCCAGGGCATCGGTACCTGATCGTTGTTCCTGTTCCAAGCATAGAAAATTCAACTATTAATACAAGGTGAGTTAAAGTAATATTCCAGGTTGAGATCAGCGTTCTGGCTGCAGCGCGGGCGAGTGTGTTCCAGTGTGGGCAATACACACGTATAACAATAAAATAGCAAGATTTTCATTGACTTATGGCTGATATCAAGCCGGAAAACCTGGGCAAATACGAAGTTGTCAGCGAGATAGACCGGGGCAGCATGGGGATTGTTTATCTCGGACACGATCCCTACATCGATCGGCCCATTGCCATCAAGGTTGCGCTTGCGGATGCTCTCAATGATCCCGAATCCGGTGAACGCTACCGCAAGATGTTTTTCAATGAAGCGCACACCGCGGGCATGCTCACTCACCCCAACATCATCAATATCTTTGATGCCGGCGTCGACGGCGAATATTGCTACATCATCATGGAGTATATCGATGGTGGCGAAACCCTGAAAAAGCACACCCGGCCGGAAAACCTGCTGCCGGTCGACAAGGTAGTGGAAATCATCTTCAAGTGTGCCAAGGCACTGGACTATGCCCATCGCCAGGGCGTGGTACATCGCGATATCAAGCCCTCGAATATCCTCTTTACCAAAGACCAGGACATCAAGATCGGCGATTTCAGCATAGCCCATATCAGGAAAGTGGATTCCACCGCGACCGAGGTCATGGGCATGATGGGTTCACCGCGTTACATGTCACCGGAGCAGTTGCGCGAGGAGTTTGTCGGTAACCAGACTGACCTGTTTTCGCTGGGGGTGGTGATGTATGAATTACTGACCGGCAAGCATCCCTTTAACGCGGATAATTTTTCCAGACTGGTGAACAAGATCCTGAACGAGGAACCGGTGCCGGTCAGAAACCTGCGTCCCGATATTCCGAAGGTGCTGGAAGATATCGTAAACCGGGCACTGTACAAGGATACGGAAAACCGTTACTCGATGGGACTGGAAATCGCCTCGGAACTCAGCAAGGCTTATGACAGCCTCGAGGGGCCCGAGGAGGATATCAACGAGGAAGAAAAATTCGCGATGATAAAGGGACTGGGTTTCTTCCAGGGGTTTCCCGACGCCGAGATCTGGGAAATCATCCGCGCCAGCACCTGGCAGGACTATGATCAGGGTGAAAATATTATCGTCGAGGGAGAGCTGGATGATTGCTTCTATATTATTGTCTCGGGCTGTGTGGCGGTTACCAAGAATGACAAAACCATCCGAATCCTCCGCCAGGGGGATTGTTTCGGGGAAATGGGCTACCTCGCCAAAACCAAACGCACCGCTTCGATCATTGCCGATGAGAGAACGGCGTTAATAAAAATCAATTCCACCGTTATCTCGCAGGTGTCACTGAACTGCCAGGTGCGTTTTCTCAAGGTTTTTTTGCGAACGCTGATTTACCGGCTTTCGGCGACAACCGAAAAAGCCTCACAGGAAACGCCTGTCTGAGTATCTGTCCTGGCTTAACCAGCGTTCAGGGAAGCTGTCAGGTCGATATTGGCGGAATTACCGGATAGCGATTCGGCCATGCGTACCGGCATGATTGTGCAATGCATGATAGCCATTTTGCACAATCTTGATGATTGGATTATTCTTGCCCTGTTCACCCATTTAGGTGAATGATAATAATAATTCAGTGAAACAGATTGTCTGCGCCGGCCTGCACGGCAGTATGGTGCAACAACTGGTTCCTATTCGGGGTAACTATGATGTCAACGTGCAAATCCGCCAGAGGTTTGTTCCCAGTTGTGATCGGTGCGGCGATCACGATCACTTCACAACCATCCAGGGCTTTTCAGTTTGCATACGATGAACTGACCGGTAGTTTTGACACGACCGTTTCAGTCGGCGTACTGTCACGCGCCTCGGGCGTGGATCGCGACATCGTCGCCATTTCAAATGCCGGTTCCATAGGCCCCACCGGAGCCATTGCTTTCCCGGTCACGGGAGGCGTCCGTGGCAGTGCTTTTTCGGCAAACTTTGATGACGGTAACACCAACTTCCAGAACGGATCAGTCAGCCGGGTTCTGAAATTCACCTCGGAGCTGGACGTTGCCTACCGTAACGTCGGCAGCTTTGTACGTTTTTCCGGCTTCAAGGATTTCGAGTACAAGGGCTCTCTGGACAGGGACACCGCCCTGACCGACAAGGCGGAGCGCCTGGTTGCCGATAATCTCAATCTGCTCGATGCCTATGCCTGGATGAAATTCGACCTGGGCGGCATGCCGGGCGAGATCCGCGCCGGCGAACAGGTTATCAGCTGGGGCGAGAGCACCTTCATCCAGAACAGCATCAATGTCATCAATCCGTTTGACGTCAGCAAGCTGAGAGTGCCGGGCTCGGAACTGAAAGAGGCGCTGCGGCCGATCGGCGCCGTATTCGCCAGCCTCGGGGTGACCAATAACCTGTCCGTCGAGGGCTACTATCAATACGACTATGAAAACACCGAACTGGAGCCGGTCGGGTCGTTTTTCAGCACCAATGATTTTGCCGCCGATGGCGGTACCCGCGTGCAACTGGGGTCCGGAGCGGTATCGGATCGCGGCTCGCTGAATTTTGCCACCCTGACCTTCGATCCGGATTTTGCGGCGGTGTTCAGGGCGCCCGATATCCGCCCGGACGAGGGCGATCAATACGGCGCCGCCGTGCGCCTGTTTCTGCCCGAACTGAACGATACCGAGGTCGGCCTCTATTACGTGCGTTTTCACAGCCGCACGCCGGTGATCAACGTGACCGCCGGCACCACTGCCGGCGCCGCGGCGGCACTGGCGGCCGGTGCGGCCACCGCTAACCCTGTTACTAATGTACCTGTATTGATCGGGCTTGGCTTCACCCTCGCTGATATTCCGGGCCTGGTATCCCTGTCCGCCGTGGATGCGTTTGCGGACACCGCCAATTATTTCACCGAGTTTCGCGAAGACATTGATCTGTTCGGCGCCAGTTTCAACACCGAACTGGGCAATACCGGCATCGCTCTGCAGGGCGAGTATTCCTTCCGCAGGGATTTTCCGCTGCAGGTGGACGATGCCGAGATCCTGGCCGCCGCCTTGCAGCCCCTGGAAGGCACCTTGTCGGCACTGGCGGGCACGGCGGTGGTTATTCCCAGCCAGTTGGGGCGTTTCGGCCCCGGTGATGTCGTCCCCGGTTTCATCGAACGCGATGTCAGCCAGGTGCAAATGACCGCCACCAAGATCTTCGGCCCGGTCTTCAAGGCCAACCAGGCTGCATTGGTGGGCGAATTCGCGGTAACACATGTCCATGACATGCCGGACAAGGACGAATTGCGTCTGGAAGCGCCCGGTACGTTTACCGGTGGCAATCCGGCCCTGACGGCGCTCGGTTTGCAACCGGTCACCGAAGATGCGAGCAACTTTGCCGATGCGACCTCGTTTGGCTACCAGATCCGCGGCCGGCTCGATTATCTGAACGCCGTGGGCCCGCTGAACCTGTCGCCCCGGTTTGCCTGGCGCCACGATGTTGCCGGCATCGCTCCGCTGGGATTATCCGGGTTCAGGGAGGACACCAAAACCATTACCCTGGGGCTGACTGCCACTTACCAGAACGAACTGGTCATGGATCTGAGTTACACCAATTTCTTCGGCGCCGGGCAGCACAATCTGCTCAATGACAGGGATTTCTTTGGTTTCAGTATGGCCTATTCATTCTGAACGGGGATTGATTCCCCGGTAATCATTCACCATTCACCGAACCAGATTAACCGCATCGGGACATAATTATGGATTCGATCAAAACCATCCTTTATTCCAGTCTTCTGATCGTGTTCTGCTGGCTGCAGACATCAACTGTTCAGGCGGAAGTCAGCACAGAGGAAGCCGCTCGCCTGGGCCAGGATCTGACACCCCTGGGCGGTGAGAAGGCCGGCAACAGTGACGGCAGCATACCGGCCTGGGAGGGCGGTATCACCGAGCCACCGGCCGGTTACACCAGGGGTAAACACTACGTCGATCCCTTCGCCGCCGATCAGCCCTTGTTAACCATCACTGCCGGCAACATGGGCGACTATGCTGACAAGCTCTCGGAAGGCCACAAGGCACTGCTCACGACCTATCCGGATACGTACAAGATGCAGGTTTACCCCACCCGTCGCTCGGCATCGGCACCGCAGCACATCTACGATGCCACCCGTGAAGCGGCCGTTAGCGCCCGGTTGTCCGAAGACGGCAACGGTGTCAGCGGTGTGGCCATGGGCATTCCTTTCCCTATCCCGGAAAATGGCCACCAGGTTATCTGGAATCACCTGCTCAGGTATCGCGGGGAAAACGTTCACCGGGAATATGCACAAGTGGCGCCGACACGCAGTGGCGATTACACACTGGTGCAGATAACGGAGGATATCTCTTTTCAGTACAACCGGCGCGGCAAGTCGGTGGATGACCTCAATAATATGATTGCCGTTTTCAAGCAGGAAGTGACGGCCCCGGCACGCCTGGCAGGGGGAATCCTGCTGGTGCATGAAACTCTCGATCAGAAGGTCGAGAATCGCAAGGCCTGGCTGTACAACCCCGGCCAGCGGCGGGTGCGCCGCGCGCCCAACGTGGCTTTCGACAATCCGGGTACCGCCTCGGACGGCATGCGCACCAGCGACCAGCTTGATATGTTCAATGGCAGCCTGGAAAGATATAACTGGAACCTGGTGGGTAAAAAAGAGATTTATGTTCCCTACAACAGTTACCGGATCCAAAGCCCGGAGCTGAAATACAAGGATATTCTTACGCCACTGCACATCAACCAGGACATGCCGCGTTACGAACTGCACCGGGTCTGGGTGGTGGATGCCGTACTGAAAGAAGGCGCCCGGCACCTGTACAAGCGGCGGACGTTCTACGTCGACGAGGATTCCTGGCAGGTACTGGTCGTCGATCAATACGACAATCGTGATAATCTGTGGCGCGTCTCCGAAGGCTTTGCCATGAATTACTACGATCTGCCCACACTCTGGACGACGCTCGAAGTGCATACCGATCTGCAGGCGGGCCGCTACCTGGCGTTTGGACTCTATAATGAATCCGTACCCTACGACTTTGAACGGCAACTGTCCGCGGAGGACTTCACACCGGCCGCCCTGCGCCGGGATGGCAGGCGGTGAGTAGTGAAAGGTGAGTGGTGAATGGTGAATGGTGATTGGTGATTGGTGAATGGTGAGTAGTAATATCTGGTATTTGCGTGGTGATCAAACCCCGACTACGCTTCCGCTGAGATCTGAGATCTGAGATCTGAAATGGCGCCCTGGGCAGGAATCGAACCTGCGACCTACCGCTTAGGAGGCGGTTGCTCTATCCACTGAGCTACCAGGGCATGAGAGGCGGAATCATACCCTTCCGGTGAATATCTGAAAACCTTTACGCGTCGGCGGGTCTAATCCAGCGTATATTCGGAAATATTCTTTCACCAGACAGCCCTGATCCATGCACGATATCCTGCCATTACTAGACCGTCACGGCTTTCCCGCCATCCGCAGGCGGGCCGTCAACACGTTGCAGATCAACATTACGCTCAAATGCAACCAGGCCTGTTTTCACTGCCATGTCAATGCGAGTCCGAAGCGCACCGAGATGATGGGCAGCGAAACACTCGATTCTGTTTATCGTTATCTTGACCAGGGGCAAGTTGAAACACTGGATATTACCGGCGGGTCGCCTGAACTGCATCCGGAATTCCGCAATCTGGTCATTCATGCACGCAACAATAATATCCATGTCATCGATCGCTGTAATCTGACTGTGCTCGAGGAACCGGGCCATGAGGATACGGCAACTTTCCTGGCCGATCAGAATGTTGAAATCATTGCCTCGCTTCCCTGTTACATGCAGGAGAATGTGGATGCACAGCGTGGTGATGGCGTATTTGAATCCAGCATCAGGAGTTTGCAGAAACTCAATACGCTGGGCTACGGGGACCAACTGTCCCTGAAGCTGGTCTACAACCCTCAGGGACCGGTATTACCGCCGGGTCAGGCATCACTGGAGCAACAGTACAGGACCTATCTGCTCGATCATTACGGCATTGTGTTCAACGAATTATTCGTACTTTGCAACATGCCGATCAATCGTTTCGGCAGTACACTGGTCAGCAACAAGCGTTTTCAGGACTACATGTTGTTGTTACACAGTGCTCACCGTGAACAGAACCTGGAACGGGTTATGTGCAGGGATCTGGTCAGTATTGACTGGCAGGGATATGTTTATGATTGTGATTTCAACCAGATGCTGGGCCTGAACATGAAAAACCACCGGGGTGAGCCACTGCATATTACTGATTTACTGAATAAGAACCTGAACGGCCATCCGATCAGGGTTCGGGATCACTGCTATGGTTGTACGGCAGGCCAGGGCAGCAGCTGCGGCGGCGCGCTACAGTAAACATGATCAGCATCATCATACCGGTACTGGATGAAGAGGCTGTCATTCGTCCATGCCTCGATTCACTGGCATCCTGGCGGCAACGGGGATGTGAAGTAATCATCGTCGACGGCGGCAGCACGGATAACTCCATTGATATTGCCCGCGAACATGCCGACCTCGTTGTTTCCGGCAATCGCGGCCGGGCTTCGCAAATGAATGCAGGTGCGAATCATGCAATCGGAAAGACACTGCTGTTTTTGCACGTGGATACGCTGTTGCCCGAGGCCACGGATGAACTGGCAGACAGCCTGGTCAGTGGGAATATGCAATGGGGCAGGTTCGATGTTGAATTGAGCGGGCAACGGCCGGTCTTTCGCATCATTTCTTTTTTTATCAACCTGCGTTCGCGCCTTGACGGTATCGCTACGGGGGATCAGGCCATATTTGTACAACGTTCCCTGTTTACCCGCATTGGCGGTTTTCCCGATATTCCCCTGATGGAAGACATTGAACTCAGCAGACGGCTATTGAAAACCTGCCGTCCGGTCTGCCTGAACACACGCGTGGTGACTTCAAGCCGTCGCTGGGAAAACAGCGGCGTCATGAAGACAGTTCTGATGATGTGGTATCTCAGGGCAGCCTATTGGCTGGGTGCGCGGCCACAGTACCTGGCGAGGATTTATGGCAGATAATCAGCGCTGTCTTCTGGTTTTCACCAAATCACCACGTCCCGGACAGGTCAAAACCCGCCTTACCCCGACGCTGGGTATGCAGGCGGCTGCTGATGTCCATGCCGCCATGACCCACAGGACACTGAGTCTTGCAAAGTCACTGCACGATATTACGACCCAGGTATGGATTGCGGACGACTCCGATCATGTTTTCGCCGATAACATTCGCCAACGATACGCTTTCACATGTTTCGATCAGAACGGTACGGATCTGGGCGAGAGAATGTACCAGGCGCTGGCCATGAGCGGCAGGCAGTTTTCTTACACTGTTCTTATCGGCTGTGACTGCCCGCAATTAAACAGCGAAATCATTCATGATGCTTTCGTCTGTCTGGAATCGGGACAAGACGCGGTGCTCGGACCGGCCAGTGACGGTGGTTATTATCTGATTGGCATGCGCGAGATATCCGGAACCGTGTTTACAGGGCTGCAATGGGGTGGCTCCTCGGTTGCGGAAATGACCCGGGAGAAGTTCAGGTCACTGGGTATCTCCTGGCAGGAATTGCCGGTGCTCAGTGATGTTGACCGGCCGGAAGACCTGTCATTATTGCAGTCAGCACAAGCTATCCCGTCAGTTCCTGAAACGCCGAACCAGTGAGCGATCTGTTTCGGCGATGAATTTTTCAACGATTTTCTGATCACTATTGCGCATGTCGAGAAAACGCGCGCCTATTCTCGGGGGCGCCGTTGCTGTTGCCGGTTCAACCTGGCGGATCTCCACCGCGCAGAAAATCCTGCAATCACCGGGCATATACAACATACATCCAGAGATATGATCACCGATGGAATAACGTTGTTCTATCAATTTCAGTCGTGCTGAAAACCCGCCGACTGAAAGGTCACGAAGTTCACCGTTACTGACCAGCGATCGGTTATCCGAGAGGACAATTCTGATCGGATTACTCATCGAGACGGGGACGCGCAGGAACTGCCGTTTCTGGAAATACAGCAGTTTTCCCGGAACCGGCACCTTGTAGTAGGGCTCACCGGTATGATCCGCGATGGCCTCGATAGTGCTGGTGAAATTGATTTCGACACCGGACAGGAATGTATAGGCACTGATCCCTGATTTTACCGCGACGATCCCGGCCGGAATTTTCGGATAAAAGCCGTCCAGCACCATGTAGCCTTCTTCCTCGTTGATCTCCAGGATCATGCTGCTGTACTGGGTGTCATCGTGCTCCAGTTCCGCAGTCAGTAACTGGTGTCGCTCGAATATCCTGTTCAGCAACCGATAGATCTGCGTGCGGGTTGTAATAACACTGGTGGATTCATTTATGGTTTCGGGTTCCAGTCCCGGCCGGCTGTCCTCAGCGACATCAGTATTACTGATGATTTTTTCCAGAAAGCTAACGTTCATTGAAGTCTGCGATTTTCATATGATCCCATAACAGGTAATCGTTCAGGGACTGTCAGACTTTAGTGATAGATTTGGCTCCCGGTGAATTGTCCCGGTTGCCCCGGGGATCGTAGGTCGGAGAATGACCGTGTGGTTGTCCACGGAGTATGGAGAGTATATCCGCGGTGAAAATCCGGCCCAGTTCCAGAATACCCATGTTAATGCGGTTTTCATGCTGGAAGTTACGCAGGGACTCTTTTAATGATTCGTCCCTGGATTTGATAAACGCATCAAGGCTGTCTTCCGGATCACCGTTTATTTGCAGCGCCTCCAAGCCCTTGCGGCGTTGTACATCCACCGCTTCCAGGTGCTCCAGCAGTGACTGTTTTCTGGCAGTGATGTCGGTGATCGCGTCGGCATCCCGTGACTGCAGGGCCTGGCGTTCCTGGTTCAGAAGTTCTTCGAGTTGATCGATAAAGGCAAATTCAGTCTCGTATATCCCGATCAATTCTGATCTGGTCATGGCCATCGCCGGTTATTTTCCGGATGAGATCCTGCTGTTGAGCAGGCCTTCAAACCCGGCCATCTTGTCGGCCGTGCGCTCGATATCCATGTTGTAGGAGCCGTCGAATATCGCCTGTTTGATGGCATTGACGCGTGCACTATCGACCACTGGCTGTTTGTCCGCCTCGGCCTTGAGCGTTTTCAGCATCTCGGCGGTATCGGTCAGGCGCACTTCCGTACTGTCGGCGCCGGCTGCGCTGGTTCTACTGTCCGGCCCGGCATCGGTCCGGGTGCCAACCTGGCCGGACTGGCGGTTAGCTGCCAGGTTCTGGATCAGGCTGTGGGTATTTCCCTTGATTTCGTTAACCATGCAATTCTCCTGTCAGTTATCCTGTAAGTTATCGGCAAACCGGCAACGATTCTTTAATCATTATTCTATGTATATGATTTGACTTGATTTCACAACACCTTCGACAATTCTGTCCGAGCGCAGGTTTTTGACCCTGATGCGCTGTCCTATGACCCCGTCAGCCATGGCCTTGCCATTCATTCTCACTTCGAAGGTATTCGATTGTGCCAGCAGGGTCACCTGTTGACCACGCTTGATGATTACCGGCGCCTTGAGATTACGATCACGGATCACGTAGCCAACCTGCAACGAATGCACCATTTCCTGCCCAATGAGGTCTGCGGGATCCGTAAAATAACTGTCGGCGTGAAAACTGATGTTCTTTCTCTCCAGCCTGATGTCTTCGCGGGTCAGCAGGGCGCCACGCTGTACGGGCCGGGCGGCGACGACAACATCCTCGTAATAGTTGATCTGCACCGGAACATAGAGAGACCAGCTATTCTTCCCGTTGCAACGCACACCCACGGTCAGGTTGCCCGCGCGTCGCCCCTGTCCGGGGTACCAGGCCTCAAGTGGCTGTGCACAGGCGGCCAGCCGCAGCCTCGGATCCAGTTTTTTCAGGTTGATGGAATACTCGAGATCGCGTTCGGGCAGTGTCGACTGTACAAAGTCGTGTACTGTGGCGCGGATATCATCCAGCGCATGGCGTTGGGCTGCATCGACATTGGCGCAGGGCAACAAAAACAGCATTGCTATCAGATATCCGGCATGAAACGTCAATTTTCCGTTCACACTGTCGCCTGGATCAGTCATTGTCCACTTCCTGATCCAGGTCATTTTGCTCCAGTGCTTCGCCATCACGGGCGGCATTGGCCAGCAACGCCAGCGAATCCAGATCATCCGTCCAGGAGCAGGCGGCAGATTCTGCCACTCTGTCACTGCCCGGTTCAGACCGGTGATCACCCGTAAAATCAGTACGGTAGCGCTCTTTGAGCAAGACTGCCTGGTGTACATTTTTGCCGGACATGGTTATGGCTCTCGTTAATCGATACATTTCCGGAAACGCGGACCGGCCGATAATCAGGGGACGGCCGCCGCGTATCCGGGTTCAGGGTCAGCCCCTGTGGATTTGGATAATGCAATTGCCGTGCCTTGTCCCGGATTGTTCACTGCAGTCAGCCTTGTCGTAATGAACACCACCATCACCCGCCGCCATAATCATCGGTACGACAGCACATTTAAAGATGATTTCATAGCGTGCCGATAAGCCGGTATAAGAGCAGCCACATTTTAATGAGAGAGGAGTCAGAGAATGAAAACAAGTGTTATGGATGGGGTAAATGCCAGAACGCAACTTGTCGGCAGGAACCGTCTTGAATTGTTACTCTTCAGGCTGGGGAAAAACCAGATATTCGGTATCAACGTATTCAAGGTCAGGGAGGTGATCAAGTGTCCGCCACTGACACATGCACCGCATTCGCATCCCGTGATCAGCGGCCTGGCCAATATTCGTGGTCAAACCATAACCATCATGGATCTGTCACTGGCTATTGGTGGCGCCCCGCTCACCGACCTGGCCCAGGGATTTACTATCATCAGTGAATACAATCGTCAGATACAGGGTTTCCTGGTCAGCGGAGTGGACAGGATCGTCAATCTCAACTGGGAAGACATCAAGCCGCCACCTGTGGGTATCGGCCGGCATAATTTCCTGACCGCAGTCACCAGAATGAATGATGAACTGGTTGAAATTATCGATGTGGAAAAAGTCATGGGCAACGTGCTGGGGTTCTCGGATGAAGTATCGCAGTCGGTGACGGACTCAACCGGCAAGGATGAAATTTCCGGCTGTAATGTGCTGGTCGTGGATGACTCCAGCATGGCGCGAAAGCAGATCATACGGGTGCTTGAGCAGATGGGCGTTGAATATACGGTGGCGAAAAACGGCCGTGAAGCCTATAACATCCTGCTCGACCTGATCGGCAAGGGCAAGCCTGTATGTGAACATTTTTCAATGGTGTTATCCGATGTGGAAATGCCGGAAATGGATGGATACACATTGACAAAAAATATCAAGGAACATACCGAACTGGCGAATTTATACGTAATGTTGCATTCCTCGTTAAGCGGTGCGTTCAATGAAAACATGGTTAAAAAAGTCGGGGCGGATAATTTTCTGGCCAAATACAACCCCGACGAACTCGCCGAACAGGTGCTCAGCGTACTCAGGAGAAAGACATCCACACGGGACAAAAAAGCTGCCTGATAGCAGATACCCTTATAACGACAATACGAGTACTTGAAATCGATGCCTAACAATTCGGCACCGCGGTTGTCTATAGCGGGCGGAACACATCAGAGGCGCGACGATGACTACGAGGAGTTTTGTACTTTTCTCGAGGCCACGTGCGGCATCACGCTGGGGAATAACAAGCGTTACCTTGTCGACAGCCGGCTACGGGCCATGCTGGATGAGTATCGATTCGGATCATTGCGGGAACTGGTCAGGGCCGCGAGATCAGAAACCGGCAATCACCTTAAAGTCAGGATCATCAATGCCATGGCGACCAACGAAACCTCATGGTTTCGGGACATTTATCCGTTTGAATATCTGCAAGATGTGATTCTGCCGGACCTGGCAAGAAACCCGGCAACGGTCCCGAAAATCTGGTCGGCCGCCTGTTCCTACGGGCATGAACCGTACTCAATCAGTATTTCCGTGCAGGAGTATCTGGATAAAAATCCCGGATTGCTTCCCGGTGGCGTCGAGATTACCGGGACCGATATATCCACCCGCGCACTGGAACAGGCCAGGACCGCGGAATACGATGAACTGAACCTTTCGCGAGGTCTGTCTGCCGAGCGCCTGGCAAGGTATTTCACGGTTCATGGAAACAGGCTTCGTGTCAGCGACCCGGTCAGGCGCAGGGTCAGATTTCTTGATCTCAATCTTCTCAAGAGCTATTCGCTGCTGGGTAAATTCGATGTCATATTCTGCAGGAATGTCCTTATCTATTTTTCCAACGAAAACAAGTCACAAATCCTGTCAAAAATCGAAGCGGTCATGAAGCCTGCCGCCTGGCTGTTTCTCGGCGCTTCTGAACCCATCATCAATTACTCCGACGCCTTTGAAATGATCAACTGTTCTCGCGGCGTTGTCTATCGCAAGAAAACCTGACCAGCAAGTCCTGACCATCCATCGCGCAGCAATTGCCATCCGGGCGGCACACCTTTGCCGTTGCCGGCCGCTTCACCGTCCTGTCCTGTCCTAACTCACTGTTTTCACTCGGACAAAAAAACTGGCACAGCAAATGCTAATTCGTCGATAACACATCGATAACCGACAACAGGACGATGATCATGAATTTCGACAAAGCATTTGGAATCCACGCCAGCACGCTCGTTCTCAGGTCCCAACGGGCCGAATTGCTGGCTTCGAATATTGCCAACACCGATACGCCGAATTACAAGGCGCGTGACATCAATTTCCGTGAAATTCTCTCATCACGTTTCAATTCATTACAGGATCTCGAGACCACCAGCAACCGGCATATCCAGGCCGGTGCCGATGGCCTGAACAACATGAGGACATATTACCGCATACCCAATCAGCCTTCGGTGGATGGCAATACGGTGGACAGCCAGCTCGAACGCTCGGCGTTCATGGAAAATTCAATCATGTACCAGACCAGCCTGCGTTTTCTGAATGGCAGGGTTTCCGGTCTGTTGACAGCCATCAGGGGTGAATGATCATGGCCTTGTTCAATGTATTCAATATTGCCGGTTCAGCCATGAGTTCGCAATCCGTCAGACTTAATACCACGGCCAGTAATCTTGCCAACGCCGACAGTGTCAGCAGCAGTCTCGGCACCACGTACCGGGCCCGTTATCCCGTTTTCGAAACGGTGTTACAGGACAGGCTGAACAGAAATAATTTTAATGCGGGCGTAAGAGTCAGCGGAATCGTCGAGAGTCAGGCCCCTTTGCAGGAAGTCTACAAACCTGAACATCCGCAGGCGAACGAAGCCGGTTATATCTTCATGCCGAATGTCAATGTGATGTCGGAGATGGCCAATATGATATCGGCTTCACGCTCCTATCAGAACAATGTGGAAGTGATCAATACATCCAGGGACATGCTGTTACGCACCCTGACACTGGGACAATAACCGGGAGGTTATCGACAATGAATAATTCAATCAGTGGCCTGCCTCCGGAACTGGCCGGCCTGGAACTCAAACAGCCGGAGAAAAAAGCCAACGACGAACTGGGACAGTCGGAATTTCTGGATTTGATGATCGCCCAGCTGCAGCATCAGGATCCTCTGAATCCCGCGGACAGTGGCGAGTTTCTGGGACAATTGGCCCAGTTCGGTACGGTAAACGGCATCACTGAATTACAGAATTCGTTTGCTGATCTGGCCACATCCCTGCAATCCAGCCAGGCGCTGCAGGCATCCACCCTGGTTGGCCGCAATGTGCTGATCCCCGGCAATGTAGTGAATTTCGCCGGCGGCTCCGCGAATGCCGCAGTTGAACTTGACTCCAGTACCAGCGACCTCGTCGTTCAGGTCCTGGATCCGGCCGGACAAATGCTTCGCCGGGTAAGTTTCGGACCGCAATCCAGCGGTGTATTCAACTTCAGTCTGGATGATATCGATGGCAGCGGCAATACCCTGCCGCCGGGGCAGTATGTGATTCGGGCATTCGGTCGCACAGCGAATGCAGAGGTTGCCCAGTCCACACTGGTGCAGTCCAGGGTGGAAAGCGTCAGCCTGGCCCGGGGCGGACAGGGACCGTTGCTGAATCTTGACAATAACGGGTCTGTGTCCATCAACGAAGTTATCGAGGTCATGTAAACAGACTTCAGGAATTCCTTACAGGAGGATTACACGCATGTCATTTAGAGTCGCAATCAGTGGTTTACGGGCAGCATCCGGGGACCTGGATGTTATTTCCAACAACGTGGCCAACTCCAATACCACCGGATTCAAGAAATCCCGTGCCGAGTTCGCCGATGTTTTTGCCGTCACTGATCTCGGCGGCAGCAGCAGTACTCCGGGCAGCGGCGTACGCCTGACCAACGTGGGCCAGCAGTTCACCCAGGGTAATATCACGTTTACCGATAACAACCTGGATCTGGCGATCAGTGGCCGCGGTTTTTTCATCGTCAATGATGGCGGTGGTAACCAGTTCACGCGTGCAGGCGCTTTTGGCGTCGATCGTGATGGTTTTTTCAGTAATGCCCAGGGTCAGCAGTTGATTGCCTTCGGTGCGGATAACAGCGGCAATATTACCGGTGCAGCCAGTCCCCTGCAGATCAACACCGCAAATATCCCGCCACAACCTTCGGCCAACATGACGCTGGACCTGAATCTGAACGCCTCGGAATCTCAACCCGCGGTCGCCCCGTTTGATCCGAACAACCCGGCCAGTTTTACCCATACCACTTCGACGACGATATTCGATTCACTGGGTAACTCTCATCTGGCTGCCATGTACTTCGTCAAGACGGCAACGCCGAACCAGTGGCAATCCTATACCTATGTTGATGGTGTCGATGTGGGCGGCGGCGCCACCACTATGACATTTGACACCTCGGGCGCCCTCACAGTCCCGGCCGGCGGCACCATAACCACGCCGTCGTTCACACCTTCCGGCGGCGGCGCGGCGCAGACATTGACGCTGGATTATTCGGGCACCACGCAGTTTGGCAGTGATTTTTCGGTCAATGCCCTGTCACAGGACGGTTTTACCACCGGTCGACTGAGTGGGCTGGATATAGACCCGGAGGGCATTATTTTTGCCCGTTTTACCAACGGTCAATCACGGGTCGAGGGCCAGATCGCTATGGCTGATTTTCCGAATCCGCAGGGACTGCAACCCCTGAGCGATTCCAACTGGGGTGAAACGTTTTCCTCCGGCGCCGTGGTGGTGGGTAATCCCGGCACTTCCAGTCTCGGCCTGATTCAGTCCGGCGCACTGGAGGATTCCAATGTGGAAGTGTCCGAGGAACTGGTCAACATGATCATCGCCCAGCGCACGTTCCAGGCCAATGCCGAGGTCATCCAGACTTCCGATGCGATTACACAAACCATCATTAATCTCAGGTAAACAAGAGGAATCGGTTTATGGATCGCATGCTTTATCTCTCCATGTCGGCAGCCAGTAATGTCATGACCGCGCAGGCGGTGAACAGTCATAACCTGGCCAATGTCAACACCACCGGTTTCAAGGCGGATCTTTCCCAGTTCCGCAGTATGCCGGTGTTCGGCGAGGTTCACCCGAGCCGGGTCTATGCCCTGGAGGAGCGTCCCGGTATCGATCTTGCCCAGGGCACGCTACAGCACACCGGACGGGATCTGGACATTGCCGTCAATGGTAATGGCTGGATTGTGGTGCAGGCCGACGACGGTACCGAGGCCATGACCCGTGCCGGTGACTTGCGTGTGTCCAGCACAGGTCTGCTGGAAAACGGCGCCGGTCGGCTGGTGCTGGGTGATGGTGGACCCATTTCCATGCCACCGTATACGAAAATCGATATTGGTAGCGACGGCACGATCACGATTCGCCCGACAGGCCAGGATGAAAAGACGCTGGCAACCATTGGCCGCATCAAACTGGTCAGCCCACCGGTGGAAGACCTGGTTAAGGGACAGGACGGGCTGTTTCGTCTTCGGGATGGCAGTCAGCCGCAGCCGGATGCCAGTGTCCTGCTGACCGTCGGCGCGCTGGAGAGCAGTAATGTCAATACGGTTCAGGCGCTGGTGAAGATGATCGAATTATCCAGAAAATTTGAAATGCACATGAAAGCCATGTCCACGGTTCAGCAAAACGATGAAGTAGCAACCAGTATGCTGAATATGAACTGATGCATTGAAAAAAACAGAATGAATAGCGGAGATAATCAATGACACAATCACTTTGGGTAGCAAAAACCGGCCTCGATGCACAGCAAACCCGGTTATCGGTTATTTCCAATAACCTTGCCAACGTTAACACCTTCGGATTCAAGAAAGACCGGGCCGTGTTCAATGATCTGCTCTACCAGACCGTACGCCAGCCGGGATCCCAGTCCTCGCAGAGCACCGAGTTGCCTTCCGGGCTGATGCGCGGTACCGGTGTTCGTGTTGTAGCCACCGAGAAAATCCATTCCATGGGCAGTATTTTCCAGACCGAAAATTCTCTCGATGTCGCGATTTCCGGTAATGGTTTTTTCGAGATCCTGATGCCGGATGGCAGTACAGCCTATACACGTGACGGCGCCTTTCAACGTGACTCCCAGGGGCAGGTTGTCACCAGCAATGGTTTTGTGCTGCAACCGGCCATTACCATTCCCCCGGATACGCAGACCCTGTCTATCGCCAATGATGGCACGGTCAGTGCATTGATCTCGGGCAGTACGACACCGACCCAGATCGGCACCATACAGATTTCGGATTTTGTCAATCCGACCGGCCTGCAGCCCATTGGTGACAATCTCTTCAAGGAGACTGCATCCAGCGGCACACCGCAGTCCGGTACTCCGGGATTGACCGGTCTGGGAACCCTGATACAGGGTTCGTTGGAGAGTTCCAATGTCAACGTGGTGGAAGAACTGGTGAACATGATTGAGACACAAAGAGCCTACGAAATGAACGCCAAGGCCATCGAGACGACCGATCAGATGCTGCAGTTCGCCAGCAACACATTATAAACAGCAGGAATAAGTCAATGACCACAACCATTAGCAGGGCACTTAAATACGCAGTATTGCTGGTACCGTTATCAGGCATGATGCTCGGCTGTCAGTCAAGGCTTACACGTGATCCCGAGTTTGCCGCCGTACGGCCGCCGTTACCACCGGCGCAACCGGAAGCCAACGGCGCTATTTACCAGAATGGTTTTGATATGCGCTTGTTTGAAGACGTCAAGGCACGCCGCGTCGGCGACATCCTGGTTGTACAACTGGTGGAGAACACCACATCCAGCAAGTCCAATGAAACGACTATCAACAAAAGTACCTCCACCAGTATCGATAATCCCACCGTGTTTGGTACGTCACCGGAATTCGATCTGCCGGGATTTTTCCCGCTCGCCAATACCAGCAATGTCAATCTTGAAACCAGTCTTTCCTCGGACCATGAGTTCAGCGGTGACAGCAGCAGTGATCAGAGCAATAACCTGGACGGCACCATCGCGGTGTCGGTGGTTGAAGTATTGCCTAACGGTAACATGATGGTGCGCGGTGAAAAACGGATGACCCTCAACCAGGGTAACGAATACGTCCGCATTTCCGGAATTGTCCGTCCCACTGATGTTCTGGCCAATAATACCGTGCTATCCACACAGATCGCCGATGCGACCATTACCTATACCGGTGAAGGCCCCACCGACGCCAGTAACGTCCTTGGCTGGCTGGCGAAATTCTTTATCTCGGCCATCATGCCTTTCTGATACAGGCTGACATTATGACTCCTATACGCACAATAGCAGGTTTACGCACAATCGGTCTGTGCATGCTGCTGTCACTGACACAGAATCTGCACGCTGAACGCATCAAGGACCTGGCAAACATTGCCGGTGTCCGTGAGAATCAGTTGATTGGGTACGGAATCGTTGTCGGGCTGGATGGCACCGGTGATCAGACTACGCAGACGCCGTTTACCATCCAGAGCCTGGAAAACATGTTCAAGCAACTCGGCCTGACCTTGCCGCCCGGCACCAATCCGCAACTGAAAAATATTGCCGCCGTCATGGTGCACGCCAATCTGCCGGCCTTTGCCAAGCCGGGACAAACCATCGATATAACGGTTTCGTCAATCGGTAATGCCAAGAGTCTGCGCGGCGGTAGCCTGCTGATGACACCTCTCAAGGGCGCCGACGGTAATATCTATGCCGTAGCCCAGGGCAACATGGTGGTTGGCGGATTCGGGGTGGCCACCAATGACGGCTCCAGTATCTCGGTAAATGTTCCCAGCGCCGGGCGCATACCCAACGGCGCCACCGTGGAGCGGATTGTACCGAGCTCCTTTGCCCAAACCGATTCAATCATTCTGAATTTACACAAACCGGACTTTACCACGGCCAATCGCATGGTCGAGGCCATCAACGAATGGATGGGCCTCGGCACTGCCGTGGCTATTGACGCCACGTCGGTGAAAGTGCGTGCGCCCGAAAATGTCTCGCAACGTGTATCGTTTACCTCACTGGTGGAAAACATAACAATCGATCCGGACGACGGTCCGGCACGTGTCATTGTCAATTCCCGCACCGGTACCGTGGTAATCGGCAAACATGTCACCGTGACCGAGGCCGCGGTATCGCACGGCAGCCTGATCGTGACCATCACCGACAATCCGACCATCAGTCAACCCGGCCCGCTGTCCGGTGGCAGTACCGTGGTCGTCCCGAACCAGGAGATCGATGTGATCCAGGAAGACAATCGCATGTTCCTGTTCAACCCGGGAGTTTCACTGGATGACCTGGTACGCGCAGTCAACCAGGTCGGTGCCGCACCGGGCGACCTGGTGGCGATCCTGGAAGCGCTCAAGGAAGCCGGCGCCCTGAAAGCTGAACTCATTATTATTTAGTGAGCGGTTAACAGATAACAGTGAACAGTGAACAGCATACAGAACCCGGAACCTCGAACCTCGAACCTTGAACGTAATTAAATGAACACTGATTTTACATCAGCACGCGTGTTTACCGATTTGCAGGGTATGGCAGAGCTCAAGCTCGCGGCAAAAAACAGTGAGGCCGGTGCGCTGGAGGAAACCGCGAAGCAGTTCGAATCGCTGTTCATACAGATGCTGCTGAAAAACATGCGTGAAGCCAGTATCAGCAGTGGACTTTTCTCTTCTGATCAAATGCAGTATCACCAGGAGATGTTCGATCAGCAACTGGCGATTGATCTGGCTGCAAAACAAAGCCTCGGTATTGCGGACATGCTGGTGCGACAGCTGGGCAGGAATGCGCAAATGCCGGCTGAAGATGAAGTGTTCAGCGAGAAACCGGTCGTACCCGAAGCATCCAGTATCAGCCCGGCACGTCAAAAAGCAATAACCTCCGCTGATCAACCGGATGGCTTTGACAGCCCGGAAGCGTTTATCGAATTCATGCGTCCCCTGGCGGAAAAAGTAGCCGTCAGGCTCGGTGTCAGTGCCGATGTGCTGGTCGCCCAATCGGCACTGGAAACCGGGTGGGGTAAAAAAATCATTCAGACGGCTGATGGCGAAAACAGTCATAACCTGTTTGGCATCAAGGCATACGGCGGCTGGCAGGGGCGCAGTGCCAGTGTCAATACGCTTGAATTCAGGGATGGAACCATGCAACAAACGCGCGATTCATTCCGCGTCTATGACAGCTACGCGGAGAGCTTTGAGGATTATGCCCGGTTTTTGCTGACCAGCCCGCGTTACAGCGAGGCCGTCAACAGTGGCCATGACTCAGGCGGGTTTATTACTGCCCTGCAGACTGCCGGCTATGCCACCGATCCGGAGTATGCAGACAAGATCATCAATATCCTGCACAGATACCGGATATAAGAATGTGTACGGGTGAAGCCTGCATGAGCGGATCAGTAGCGGAGACAACGATAATATGAGCACATTAAACACGGCAATTACGGGCTTGCTCACCGCCCAACGATCACTGACGACGACCGGACATAACATCGCCAACGTCAATACTCCGGGTTTCAGCCGACAGGTCGTCGGCCAGTCGGCGCAAACCCCGCAGTTTACCGGTGCCGGGTATATAGGCAGTGGTGTGGTCGTAGACAGCATCACTCGTGTGCACAGTGAGTTCCTGACAACCCAGTTGCGTAACAGCACGTCGAGCAATGCCGAAAATCAGGTGTTCTACCAGCTTGCCGGCCGTATTGATAACATGCTGGCCGATGACCAGACCGGTCTCAGTCCGTCCCTGCTGAACTTTTTCAATGCCGTTCAGGATGTTGCCGATTTGCCGACATCCGTATCCGCTCGCCAATCCCTGCTCAGCGAGGCACAGACGCTGACATCGAGCTTTCGGTTTCTCGACAGCCAGATGGCCACGCTTACCGATGAAGTTCGGGTCACCATCAAGGAAAATGTAGCAGAGATCAACAGCCTCGCCCGCAGTATCGCCGATATCAACGAACGAATCGTTGATGGCATGAACGGTGATCCGGGTATGCAACCCAACGATCTTCTGGACCAGCGTGATGAACTGATTCGCCAGTTATCTGAATTTGTATCTGTCTCGACAACGGCCCAGGGTGACGGCGCCGTCAATGTTTTTACCGGCAATGGTTTCCCGATCGTTCTCGGCAAGTCCACCAGTACATTCAGAGTCAGTGAAACCTATTTCGGCAATTTCGAAGTCACCATGACCAGTGCCTTCAGTACAGTGAATATTACCGATAATCTCGGCGGTGGGAATCTCGGCGGGTTACTGAAGTTCCAGAATGACATGCTGAATCCGGTCCGTAATTCACTCGGACGACTGGCTATAGGCCTGGCGGATGCGATTAATGATCAGCACGCACTCGGTCTCGATCTTGATGGTCTTCCCGGTCAGGCGATTTTCAATATCGGCGGCGCCGAGGTATTGCCGCTGGGCGGGGCGGTAAACACGGTCAGTGCCGCCATCACTGATCCGGCCGCGCTGGGGAACAGTGATTACAGCCTGGTGTTCAATGGTGGCACATCCTATACATTGAGACGCCTGTCCGATAACCAGACTACCGCGATCGATACCGGTGGTACTTCACCGTTTACTACCGCGGCCGTGGACGGTTTCACACTGACGATTACCGCCGGCGCCACAGCCGGCGATGAATACATCATACGTCCGGCCATTAACGGGGCCAGGGACCTGGGTGTTCTACTGTCCGATCCGCGCAAGGTGGCGGCGGCAGCTCCGTTACGCGCCGGCGAAAGCGTCAATGCCAATGGCTTGCCTGACAACAGCGGCAACGCCGCCATCACCCAGGTGAATGTCAGCAGCAGTACCGGTATTCCCCTGGCTGCGGACATCACCCTGACATTCGATGCAGCAAACAACGAGTTCGTTCTGTCTTCTCCTCCCGGCGGTACACTGGCCTACAACCCGGCCACCGACAGCGCCGGCAAACAATTTACTATCGCTGCCGCCGGCAATGCGTCATTCAGTATTTCGGGCGTGCCGGCTGACGGGGACAGTTTTGTCATCGGTAATAACACCGGAGCCAACGGCGATAATCGTAATGCACTGGCACTGTCCGATCTGCAAACGCAAAACCTGCTGCTCAACGGTACGTCCACTTTCCAGGATACCTTTGGCCAGATGGTTGCCGACATTGGCACAAGAACACGCCAGGCGGAAATCAGCAGCCTGGCCACGGGGTCACTGCTCAACCAGGCAGTCGAGGCGCGTGAAAGTCTTTCCGGTGTCAATCTGGACGAGGAAGCCGCCAACCTGCTCAAATTCCAGCAGGCCTTTCAGGCGGCAGCCCAGGTGATCAGTACCGCCGACCGTTTGTTCCAGGAATTACTCAACGCATTCAGGTAGGCCATATGAGACTTTCCACGGCGTTATTTCATCAAAACTCGGTCAATAATATTCTCGACCAGCAGTCCCGTCTGTCCAGATTGCAGGGCCAGATCGCCAGTGGCCGGAGGATTGTGCAGCCATCGGATGATCCCGCAGGAACAGCACAGATTCTGCGCCTGACACAGACGATAGAGGTGACTACACAGTTTCAGCGCAATGTGGATATTGCCAACAACAGACTGTCTCTGGAGGAGACGACCCTGGAAGCAGTACAGAACTCCATGACCCGCATCAGGGAGCTGGCATTACAGGCCAATAATTCCACCCTCACTCATACGGATCGTGTAGCTGTCGCCCAGGAAGTACGGCAACGGCTGGATGAATTGGTATCTTTGGCCAACACCCGTGATGCCAATGACGAGTATCTGTTTTCGGGTTTTCAGGCCAATACGCGGCCATTTACCCGGAACCCCGATGGCAGTTTTGCCTACAATGGCGACCAGGGACAACGTTTTTTGCAGATTTCATCCGGACGCCAAATCGCCGACGGAGATACCGGCAGCGATCTGTTTATGAACATCGAGACCGGTAACGGCACCTTCCAGGTACGCGATAACGCAAACAACACCGGCAGTGGTGTCATCGACCCCGGGCAACTGCTTGATCCCTCGTTGTGGGTGCCGGATGACTATACGATTACGTTCGTAACCAATGCCAATGGCAATCGGGGTTATAATGTGATCGGCGCCAACGTTGGACAGATCATTCCACCGCTGCCACAAAACCCGGTCAACGACGCGCCGGACTTCAGCAGTGATGCGGCGATCAGTTTCAATGGTATCGAAGTCAGTATCGAGGGTTTACCTGACGTGGGAGATACATTCATCGTCAGTCCTGGCGTCAAACAGGATGTGTTCACAACCGTAAATAATCTCGCCACGGCCATGGAAGGTGGTGGTGTCTCCGGCGGTGATGCCCACATATTCAATGCCATCAGTCATGCCATCGTTGATCTCGATAATGCATACGATAATGTGCTGGAACATCGCACCGACATTGGCGGGCGTTTGAATTCACTGGATGATCAGCGTGACATCAACCAGACTTTTCTCATTGACCTGGAATCCACTCTTTCGGGTACCCGGGACCTGGATCTGGTCGCAGCCATTTCCGAGTTGCAACAGCGCGCCGGTGCACTGGAAGCCGCGCAGGCGGCATTTTCACGCATAGCCAGATTGTCCCTGTTCGAGTTCCTCTAGATATATGAACATGATGGGAACAATTGAAAACAGCCCGGTCCACAGCACAGAAGAAACAATACTGATAGACAATCGTTATGTCGGGTCAGGCCATCCCTGTTTCATCATTGCTGAAATCGCCCAGGCGCATGAGGGCAGCCTCGGCATGGCTCATGCCTATATTGATGCAGTAGCCGAGGCTGGCGTTGATGCGGTCAAGTTCCAGACACATATTGCTGATGCTGAATCCTCTGACCATGAACAGTTCAGGAGCGGATATTTTCCGCAGGACAAAAACCGTTACGCTTACTGGAAACGAATGGAATTCAGTGCGCAGGAATGGGCGGGTCTGGCGGCACATGCCCGCGAAAGGGAATTGATATTCCTTTCCACCCCTTTTTCGCATGAAGCTGTCGAACTCCTGGATAAACTGGATATGCCGGCATGGAAGATTGGTTCCGGTGAAGTGGATAACTTGCCGTTATTGCAATGTCTGATTGATACGGGCAGACCGGTCCTCCTTTCCAGCGGCATGTCGTCGTGGCCCGAACTGGACAGTGCGGTGGATTTGCTAGGGGCAGGAAATAGTGAATACCTGCTTATGCAGTGCACATCATCGTATCCATGCCCGGCGGAAGAGACGGGTTTAAACGTAATGTTGGAAATGAACCGGCGATACGGCTGTCCGGTCGGGCTGTCTGACCACAGTGGTACTGTCTATCCCGGTCTCGCAGCAGCAGCGTTAGGTGGCTGTTGCATCGAGGTGCACACAGTGTTTTCACGGGAATGTTTCGGCCCGGACGTGAAGTCTTCGATAACTACTGCCGAGCTCGGCCAACTCGTTGCGGGCATACGCTTTATACAAACGGCATTGGCGAATCCTGTCGACAAGAATACTGCCTCCGTGTCCCGCAGTGAGATGAAACGATTGTTCGGCAAGAGCCTTGTTGCGGCCCGTGACCTGACGCCGGGGGAACGTCTGTCAGCGAGCGACCTGCTGATACGCAAACCGGGTACCGGTCTGCCAGCCCGCCATTTGCCGGACATCATCGGCAGGAAAATACCAAGGCTGTACAGCCGGGGAGAGTTTCTGGATGCAAACGATTTCAGGTAAGTTTGGTGCACGGCGCCGAATATGTGTGATTCTTGTGGATCGCGCCAACTACGGCCGTATGCATCCGGTCATGCGGGCTATTGAAGCGGATGACACTCTGGAACTGCTGACAGTCTGTGCCGGCACCATGTTGCTGGAACGTTTTGGCAAGGCCATCGACGTGGTCAGCGAAGACGGTTTCCGCATCGATGGCCAGGTGTATATGGAGCTTGAAGGTTCGACACCCACGACCATGGCAAAAAGCACGGGTATGGGTATTGTTGAATTTTCCAGTGAGTTCCAGCGTCTGCAACCGGACCTTGTTTTGTTAATCGGTGATCGTTATGAATCACTCGCGGCCGCCATCGCCGCTGTGTACATGAACATTGCGGTAGCACATGTTCAGGGTGGTGAAGTCTCCGGTTCCATTGATGAGAGTGCGCGTCACGCCATAACCAAGCTCGCGCACCTGCATTTCCCGGCAACGGAACGATCGCGTGACTATATTCTGCGAATGGGTGAACGCCCGGATTGTGTTTTTAACGTCGGTTGCCCGTCCGGCGATTATATACTGAACATTGACAACCGCCTTCCTGGCGACGCCTTTAACCGTCATGGTGTCGGCAGTGACATCAACCCGGACGACCCTTTTCTGCTGGTAATCTTTCATCCCGTGACCACGCGTTTCGGTGATGCCAGGGCTGAAGTCATGGAACTGATCGGTGCACTGCATGAACTGGCCCGACCGACACTCTGGATCTGGCCGAATGTGGATGCCGGTTCGGATCATATAGCCAAGGCCATACGCCTGTACCGGGAAAATTGTCGTAAAGATACAAAATGGTTGCGGCTGATCAAGAATCTGGATCCCGAAACCTTTCAGAAAACACTGGCCATGGCGGCCTGTGCTGTTGGCAACTCGTCCAGCTTTATTCGTGACAGTTCCTTCAGCGGCACACCGGTGGTCCTGGTGGGTGATCGCCAGTCCTGCCGCGAACACGGTGCCAACCTGGTCTGCGTTGACCCGGAGAAAAACATTATAAAAGCAGCCATACAAAAACAGCTCGCGCATGGGCATTACCCGGTTGAAAACATTTATGGCAATGGTACCGCGAGTGAGCAAATCGTCCGCCACATCAAAAACTTCGTACCTTACCGGCAAAAGACATTGCAATATGTTTATGATGATATGTGTGGTCATGATCGTGTGTACAAACTGGCCGGCATATAGCGCCACGTAAATTTCGCTTCGAAAATCGCAATATATCGATGGATCATGAACTGAGACAACGTTACTTCGAGGCCCTGGACAAGGAGATCCGGATGTTGATGGATCCCGGCACCGGGCAGGTAAGCCCTGCCTATGCCCGGCTGATCGACTGTCCGCTTTGTCACAAGGGCCCGCAGGACAACGAGCATCTGTTTGACAAAAACGGTTTTACTTTCGTGCGCTGTCAGTCCTGCGGCTTTATATTTACCAATCCGCAGGTCAATACCGACTTGCTGGGGGATTTGTATAAACATGCCGATTCCAATCAGCTCTGGGTAGAGTTGCAGAAAAGCGCCACAGAACAGAACTGGAAATCGGATTATTACCTGGATGCCATCCGGCTCATTGAAACGCATTTGCGGACAAAGGCACCGCCGCGTCTGCTGGATATCGGTTGCAACACCGGACTGTTCCTGGAAGTCGCCCGTGAAAACCGGCCGCAATGGCGATTAAAAGGTGTTGAACTCAATACCGGCGCCTGTGAGTACGCCCGCTCCCGGGGGCTGGACGTGGACGATACGCTGTTGTCAGAGATGGATAAAAATATCGCCTTTGATATATATACGCTGTTCGGTGTCATGGAGCATCTGCCGGAACCACATGGCATTCTGGAAGACATTAAAAGCCGGGTTGCCCCGGGGCAGGAAGCCGCGGTCATGGCCATCGTGCCCAACAGTTATTCCCTGTATCACATGCTGCTGCAGGACAGGAGCGTGAGTTTTGATGGGCGTAACCACCTGCTGTATTTTTCCGAGGCGACCCTGCGCCGCGTGTTCGAGGAACACGGCTTCGAGGTATTGATACTTGATACCGTCCTCGACGGCCTTGGTAATATCAAACGGCAGATGCAATGGTTTGATCCCAACGGCAGCAATAACAGTGACCGTTACCTGCCGGAGAGTTTGCGCGCGTTATTCGATAACGGAGCCATCGCCGGGTTGATCCGGCAGTACAATCTGGGCCTCAGACTGCGGATCCTTGCGCGCTATTGCGCGTAGCGATCCGGTCTGGCTGCCGGCCGGATTCAGAACGAATTACTCATGACTCCGTCTTGTAACCGCAGGTCAGTATCGCCTGTCCCTCACGCTCATCACACAACCATGGATCCCGGCCGCCGGATATTATCTGTCGCTCATTCAATATGCGCTTGAACTGTTTGACCAGCACCGCTTCGGCCGCATCCGGCAACAGCGTGAACGGAAAGTCAATGGAATGACTGATCATGGGCAGCGGATATATGCCCGAATGAAACCTGTTCACCAGTCCCGCGTTTGCCATGGATTGAAGATACGGTGCTGACAGGGCGTCGGAACGGTATACCGGCGTTTTGGCCACCGAACCGCGTTCCGGGGCCATGGTTTTCAGCAGATCACAAATCCAGTTATATTCATGTTGAACGTTGTCCGGTATATGCGGGACGATGTAACCGATAAAGAGTCCTCCGGGTTTCAACACACGCACCTGTTCGTCGATGACGCGGTCGAATTCACGGAAATGTTCCAGCAGGCCAATGGAGAAACAGACATCAAAGCTCTGTTCCCGGTAGGGCAGGTTGAGACAGTCACCGGTATTGAATACCGCTTCCAGCCCATGCTGTGTAAACGCCTTTCGCGCAAGTTTGATTGCCTTCGGTGAAATATCCAGAAGTGTGCAGTCCCAGCCGGCATCGGCAAAGTAGGCGCTGAGTGAGCCACGTCCGCAACCGACTTCGAGACACCGTCTGCCTTGCAGTTTTTCAAGAAACGGCTGGAACGAATGCCAGTGCCGCTGGAACGCCAGCTGGACCTGGTTGGCCGGTTCACCACGTGTCCAGTGCAGGTAATGCGCTTCCTGCTGTGAATGCCAGTTCTGGTGAAACCGTGCACCGTCGCCGGCGGGTTCAACGGTTAACGCGGACCGCTTCATGTTTCATCTCCTCAAGCATGAGTGCAGCTATATGAAAATCGTGTTCGTCATCGATAGTGATGGATCGTGACTCGGGAATTTCCAGTGCCAGAATACGCTCGCCGTAAAGGCTCCGCCGTTCCAGCACCAGGTCGGCGCGGACTACATAAACAAGGCCGGTACGGATGAACATGCGGGATAATTCCTGGCGGCGTGCCTGCCGCTCATGATCCGGCAGCAGCCATTCGACCTGATGGTTTTCTCCCAGGCTGTACATGAGGGAAGGGTGGGCATGGGTGGAATGGAAACCGCTGATTACCGTATCGACATCATTGTCCACTGCCAGGCGTATGGCCGCGTCAATATCCTCGGCCAGTACAGTGGGACTGGTGGGTTGTACCAGGGCCACATGGGTATATACGAGACCGCTGTCACGCAATGATCTCAATGCATGTTCCAGAACCTGCACAGTGCGACTGCCGTCCATAGCCAGGTGTGCCGGTCGCAGCCACGGTACGTCAATCCCTGTCGAACTGACACAATCGGCAATTTCCCGGCTGTCGGTACTGCAAATTCGGGTATGTGGAAGACGGGCATTCATCAGGGCAGATGCCGCCCAGTGGATCAGGGGTTTGCCCAGGAGCATGCGCAGGTTCTTGCGCGGGATACCCCTGGAACCGCCCCGGGCGGGAATAACACCGAGGATTCTGTATTCATCCATGGTGTAACTCCAGGCTGGAACTGACCCGTTGCGCCAGCATCGCCTCGGTCATATGCATGGCGTCACGGGTACAGCCACCAATGTGCGGTGTCAGTAGCACATTGGCGCCGGCCGCAGCAGCCCGCGCCAGTGGCGAACGTGTGATAAATCCCGGTGTCGTCTCATATTCCAGAACATCGCAGGCCACTCCGCCCAGTCGTTGTTCAAGCACCGCGGCAGCGACTGCAGATTCATCAAGCAGGGATCCCCGGGCCGTATTGATTAACAAGGCATCGTGTTTCATCAGGGCGATCTGTTCCTGGCCCAGCAGATGATGGTTGTCGTTCCGTTCATTGGCATGTATGGAAATGATATCGGCCTGCCGGCAGAGATCATTCAGTTCGCGGCGGACCACTCCGAGCTGACTGAAGCGCTCGTCGCTTGTCCAGGGATCATGCGCCAGCACTCGCATACCGAAGGCTTTGGCGTAGCCGGCCATATGGCCGCCGGTGCGTCCCAGCCCGACCAGACCCAGGGTCAGTTCCGATAGCTGACGCGCCCTGAATAACTCACGTTGCCATTGATGATTATGCACCACGCTGTCACAGGCGCGGGGAATCGAGCGCAACAATGCCAGCATCAATCCGAACGCCAGTTCGGAAGTGGAGGTGATTTTTTCGATACCGGCACGATGTTGTTGTAATGAATAAACAGTAATAGATCGGCGCCTGCAGTACTCCGTATCAATATGACTGAGTCCGGTCGTGGGACTGGCGATGGCCTCAAGTGATGTGTACGGATCGAGAAAATGCCTGTCCAGTTGAACGGATAAACGCGATACCAGCAGATTCACCTGCGGTTTTTTGCTGTTATCACAAGCCCCGGTCACCACTTCACCCAGTTGCCTGTAGATATTGATGGCATCCGGACTGTAATCCGCCGGCTCCAGGATCTGAATCATCATGTTTTGCACTCTGCTGTTACCCGATCAGGTATCATCAGTCGAGCTTGTCGCAGCTTTGACCGATTGATTGAGGAGTTCGAGCACATCCTGCTGCATGGCGTCCAGATACCGGTCCAGCACACGCACGGCTGAGCGATAGAATTCCGCGGCGTCATTTTCATTGTCGAACATGCAGGTCTGTATATAGACATCGTCAATGAAGCGTTTGATGCTGCCGGAAAACAGCTTGTGCGGCATAAAGTGGTCATGGTCGCTGCCGATTTCCGCTGCCTGGTAAAGTACGGCCAGCGTATTGACTATATCCGCTCTTGATGCCGGGGCCTGTGCCGCCAGTTCACGTACAACAGCCATGTAGTCATTGATGGCCGGGATATGGTGTTGTTGCAGGCTGTCGATAATGGCATCAGCCGTATAGTCGTTGCTGAAACAGCCGGCGATCTCATCCCTGATTGCAGACTTGTCGACGTGTTTACCGAATGTGACAGGTAGATCCCTGACCTGCAGTGAACCGGTATTACGGACCAGCGCGCCGTCGCCGACGTTGAACCAGGCGATTCCCGGACAGGCGGCAATGGCAAACTCCGCCACCTTGTGTGAAGTCATCAGCTTGTCGGTGGAGATGACGGTTTGTCCGAGATTGCCCGGTAAGGTGAACAGGCTCGTGCGATCGACTGTTTCATTATCACGATGGGCATGGATATAGTGCTGCGCATGCATCTGCTCCCGTCCCGGCGCGGCGCCATAGTCAACACCGAAAAGGTAGACTTCGTCAGCCCCGAGATCGCCGGCAAATGCAATGGCGCTGTTGGTGACGGTTGGATTGGTGTTTTTGCTGACCGTAAAGTTACCGGTCAGCAGAGACGAAGCGGGGTCATTGAATTTCTGGAATATAAATGTATCCCGATAGAATGCATCCACTTCCGGATCAATCACGTTCAGTTTCAGCGAAATAATATCGCGATAATCCTCTGCGTCTGCCCATTTCAGCATCGCGTCCGCACCGGTACATCTTTCCTGGTGAATATGATAATCCGGCATAATGTTGTTTTTCAGCAAAGGCGTGATCGCAGTGCCACAGGCAAAAATAATAAAATCATCGGCATGAGCCCTGAGATAGCCAATGGAATCGTCCAGTGAGGGACCGGCGCCGACAATGGCAATCCTCAGAAACCGGGCGGTCTTTTTACCGGTGAATACAGGAGTATTACGGGCCAGATTGCCCAGGCAGTTGGCAAGCCCGGCTTTTTGATCCTCGTACCAGCCGGCAGTCAACGTATCGGATAACAGGCGGCAGGCATCGTTTTCCAGCCGTATAAACTCGCGCACGGGTTCGGTATCGAAGAGCTTGATTTGCCAGCGGGCTATCGGCAGGAACGGAAAATGCGTCGCCAGAAACTGTTTTTCGATCTGTACGGCTTCCCGCGGACTACTGGCAACTATCAGTGAAAATCGCCTGTTGCCGTCGCAATTCATGTATTCAAATACCTGACGCCAGCGGATTGTGAACAGCGAGACATAAAACAGATCAATCTCGGGTTCGTAAATCAGGGTCGCCAACACGTTTCTTGATTGCAACAACCGGGTTATGTGATATCCCAGACCGATGCCGTAAATGCGGATGAAGGGGATGAAATCCGGATTATACGATTCGTTGAAACGCCTGCGGCCCTCATCTTCAACCAGCATTTTCAGGGGGCCGGTATCGAGCAGTTCCCTGTACAGACGGGTCGTTATGACATTTTTATCGTGCCATTCTGCATCGTAGGCCAGTGCATAGGCCGGACTGATGTCCATATTGAAGGGGATTGATTCGAGTCCATGAATGGTACTGTTGAGGATCAGATTACCATCAGTGTAATAAAGCACGCGGTTGTCCGGTATATAAATGATGTTCGGGCTGCCGTCAGGATTGAAACAGAGCCGGTAATCCGTACACTGGTGATTGCGTATATGTTTGTAAAGCTCCGGTTGATGTTCCTCGAAATAGGCCAGGTTTTCCTCAAACACGTCGTTGCTGTAATCATCGTTGATCAGGCGAACCTGTTTTCGTGTACCGGTCATTTCGATAGTGCAGTCTCCGGCAACCGGTGTCTCTGTTAATGTCATGCAGGCTCCTTGGTCATTTCATCATCTGTCATATGGATGCAATGATGTTGTGCATCAGTGCATCATGAAATGGATCTATCACGATGTCGTATTGTGAATAGAGAATGCAAACGTCATGCCATGGAATAGTTATTAATATCAACGAGTTATGAAAAAGTAATCAAGGTTGGCAGTATTAACTGAAAGGGATCTGCCGGTTCCTGCGGCAACATGCGGATGCTTTGTTACCCAACAGCAGTTCAGTCCCTGACATCTTTTTTTACGATCATATCCAGGCGCCTGTGATTGTATTCCGGACTTGCGAAATACCTGTTACTGGCGGTATTTCCATTCCCGATATTTCCTTAAAGTTTTCTCCCGGTGGCGCGATAACCTTGATCGGAAGCGGTGAATATCAGGCTATGACCCGGTATATCCGCTAAAGATAAACCTAAAGCATTCGTTGATTCCGGCATTTGGACAAACGATTTGCTCATCCAGGAGATTAGTTATGCCCCAGATTATAAATACCAATATATCCTCGTTGACCGCGCAGAGAAATCTGGACCGATCACAGGGTTCACTGGCCACGGCACTGCAGCGTCTGTCATCAGGTCTCAGAATCAACAGCGCACGTGACGATGCGGCCGGTCTGGCAATTTCCGAACGTTTTACTACCCAGATCCGTGGTTTGAACCAGGCGGTGCGTAACGCCAATGACGGTGTGTCACTGGCCCAGACCGCTGAAGGCGCATTGCAGGAATCAAGCAACCTTCTGCAGCGAATTCGTGAACTGGCCATTCAGTCAGCCAACTCAACCAACTCGGCTTCCGACCGTCAGGCCCTGCAGTCCGAGGTCAACCAGTTGAAGACCGAGCTGAATCGTATCTCCAGCACCACCACTTTCAACGGTCTGAAAGTACTGGACGGTTCATTCCAGAACCAGACCTTCCAGGTGGGCGCCAATGCCGGTACTTCCAACACGATCAATGTTTCCATTACCGGCACGGATACAGCGTCTATTGGTAACAACTCAATCACAGCCAATAACGCTACCGACAGTGAAGGCACCGGTGCAACATCCGCACCTCTGGCAGACGTGGCTACGGCTTCCAATGCCACAAACCATACGGTTGAAGCCCAGACCCTGACCGTTGGCAGTACGTTTGGTATCGCCAACGTAACCGTGGCCGATGCTTCCAGTGCTGAAACCATAGCCACGGCAGTTAATGGTGCTTCCGGCACTACGGGTGTGACCGCCAGCGCTGAAACCAATGCCACCCTGCGTGGTCTGTCCGCTGACGGCACGGTCACGTTCTCACTGGTTACCGGTACCGGCACAGCCACTATCAGCTCCACCGTAACCACCGGTGATTTGTCCAACCTGGCAACCGAGATCAACAACTTCTCCGGCACAACGGGTGTTACAGCCACTGAAACCGGCGGTGTTCTCACCCTGACCCATGCAGACGGCAAGGACATCGGCATCGAGAACTTCGTCCACTCGGGTGATGCCGGTGAAACCATCGAGTTCCGCGGCAGCACCGAAGCCACGGGCGCGACCCTGACCGGCCCGACCGCCGGTACTGCAGCGGCTACCGACAGCGCCGTCGCCGTAGGTGAAGTACAGTTCAGCTCATCCGTTGCCTTCTCAGTCGAGTCCAGCGTTGCTGTTACTGCCGGTAGTGTGCTCAATGTGGCCGCAGCCACGTCTGTTTCATCATCTCTGACAGCCGTCAGCTCTGTGGATGTTTCATCCGCATCCGGCGCCTCGGCGGCACTTGAAATCGTGGACCAGGCCCTGCAGACCATCTCTGGTATTCGTGCCGATCTCGGTGCGGTACAGAACCGGTTCCTCAGCACCATTTCCAGCCTGAGTTCCGCTTCCGAAAACGCTTCTGCCGCCAGAAGCCGAATTCGTGATGCGGACTTCGCGGCGGAAACCGCCGAGTTAACACGGGCCCAGATCCTGCAGCAGGCGGGTATTTCCATCCTCAGCCAGGCCAATGCCCAGCCCCAGTTGGCCCTGTCATTGTTACAGTAAGTTAATACGGGCTCGATCTCCGGCCGCTCAGGCATCCCGCCTGAGCGGCCGGGGTTTTAAACTGTTTTGTCGGAGGTTGTGACTATGCCAACCGAAATATCCGCGATACTCGGCCTGCGCGGGAGCTGGCCGGAACTTCGCTCCGGCAAAGGAATAACGGCAAGTCCTGCCGCAGATGTACGGCAAGAATTGCCGCTCACGAACAGCAGGGAACGCACAGATCCCGATACCGATACTTCCCTCCAGGACATCAATCAGGTCGTCGAAGAACTCAACCACAAGGTACAGAACATACGTCGCGAACTGCATTTTGCAGTCGATGATGAAAGCGGTTACACGATTATCACGGTTGTTGATTCTGAATCAGAGGAAGTGATCCGTCAGATTCCCTCGGAGGAAGTGGTAGCGTTGTCCCGCCATCTGGAGCAACACGCCGGACTTTTAATGGATGCCGAAGTGTAAATTCAAAAACTGGTGCGATATCTGCATATGTCAGCAATAGTCATAATCATAAACGAGGATAATCGATGATTTCAGCACCGGGGATAGGATCCGGACTTGATATTAATTCGCTGGTACAGCAACTGGTCGCTGCCGAGGGCGATGCCAAGACGAAGGCGCTTGTCAACAAGCGCAGTGCGGCCGAGGAACAGATTTCCGCCTTTGGCAAACTCAAAAGCAATCTTTCCGCATTCCAGACGGCAATACAGGCATTGAAAGATCCCGATACCTTTTCAGGGACCAAAGCCACATCGGGCGAACCTTCCGTTTTTTCAGTCGCTACTACCGCATCGCTCAACAGCAGCTCTTTTCAGGTCGAGGTCAACACCCTCGCTGAAGCGCACAGGATAGTCTCTCCGGGTGTCAGCGATGCTGATACGGTGGTTGGCACAGGAGAACTGACCCTGCAGGTGGGTACTGATGCATTTACGTTGACCATCGACGAGGATAACAACACCCTCGCAGGGATCCGCGATGCCATTAATACATCTACGGACAACACCGGCATTACGGCCACGATCATCAATGTCGATGACGGTAGCGGTGGCACCGAATCACGTCTGGTCCTGACCTCGGATAAAACCGGAACAGCCAATAGCATCACCGTGACAGTAACCGATGATGACCTCAACAACACGGATGCGAACGGTTTGTCCGCGCTGGTTTTTGATCCGGACGGCTCCGGTATCACCAATGCAAGTGAAACCAATGCTGCCGTGGATTCCGTTATTTTCATTGATGGTCAGAAAGTCACGGGTTCCTCCAACACAGTCGACAGTGCAATAGATGGTGTCAGCATCAGCCTGCTTGAAGCCCGTCCGGGTGAAACCTTCAGTCTTGATATCACTCTGGACAAGTCAAAAATCACCAATGCCGTGAAAACCCTGGTCGACAATTTCAATGCGCTTGCCAGGTTGATGAAAAATCTCTCCGTGTTCAATGCCGAGACCGGTGAAGCCGGTGTGTTGCTCGGAGACATTACCTTGTTGTCACTGAATACAACTCTGCGTCGGCAGTTAGGCGATTCCGTGCAGGGGATAACGGGCGAGGTCAACAATCTTGTCAGCCTGGGAATCACGACAAATGCCGATGGCACGTTGAAGCTTGACAGCAGCAAGTTGTCCGGCATGGTGGATTCCAATCTGCAAGAGGTGACTGATATCTTTTCATCGGAAGATGGAATCGCCGAACGCCTGGACAATTTTCTCGACGGATATCTGAAATCAAACGGAGTGATCCAGGGCAAAACCGACGGCCTGAACAACACGGTGGAAGACATCAATGAAAGTCTGGTCGATCTGGACAGAAGACTGGAGACCATGCGGCAGCGCTTGCAGGCACAGTTTGCAGCCATGGATGCTCTTGTGTCCCGCCTGAACAGCACCAGCAGTTTTCTGACCCGGGAACTGGCCAACATACCTGTTCCGGGCAAAAACAATTAACCCGATGTTCAACCTGACCAATAAAAGCGAAATGACATATTGAACAACCTTAAGCTTACACGACACCCAAGCGGGAGATACCAATGAATTCGAAATGTGCAGCCAATATCAAGGCCCTGAAATTGTATAACACCGTTGGAATACAGACAGGTATTGAAGAGGCGTCGCCCCATCGATTGATCCAGATGTTACTGGACGGGGCGCTGGGCAGGATTGCCAGCGCCAAATCACATATATATCAGAACGAGATCGAGGCAAAAGGCGTGAATATCGGCATGGCCATCTCCATCATCGGCGGCTTGCGTGACAGTCTTGATCACAAGGCCGGCGGTGATATTGCCGCCAATCTCGATAATCTTTACGAATACATGACCTATCGTCTGACCGAGGCCAACATCAGGAACAGTCATGAAATGCTTGATGAGGTCAGCGGATTGCTCGTAGAGATCAAGTCGGCATGGGACGGCATTGCCGGTCATGAACTGACTGCCCGGGCCAATGAAACCACTCCACTCATGCAAAATACAGGCTAGGCCGGCGTGGCCGAGGACCGGGGTAATACCGCCCGATTAACAAACGCCCTGCGTTATCTGAATAATTCCTTTCGGGATTATCACGATGGCTGCATCGAACAGCTGGAACGTGATCTGATCGAGTCGACCCGGTTGATTACCAGTGTTTTCGAAACCACCGATGTGCATTCACTTTCGGAATCCGAGCTGGAACTGCTCAGGGATTACGTTGGCCTGGGCTGTAAGTTGGGTGAATTGCTCAAACAAAAACGCACCGCCCTGAAAGATGCACTGATGGGGTTGAATAACACCGAAAAAATCAATGACTGTTACAACGCCGGTCGCTGAATCCATCACCATCCTCTTCCGCCTGACCGACAATATTTTGACATATTCAAGCTTTGCTGCTTAACTATGGGCATTGCACAATAGTCAGATACCTCAGGGCCGTAACCAGCCGCAAGCCCTGTCAATAAAAAAATACTGACCTAATCAAGCACATTACAGCATCATCCGGGGGGGATTGATGGAAGGGGTACTTATAATCGATGAAGACGCTCGCGCCAGAAAACAGATGGCCGAGGTCATTGAATTCATGGGCTATGAGCCGGTGCTGCAGGCCGGCGCCGGGACCTGGAAAGAAAAACTGTCCAAAACCGATGGCGTTTATATGGTCCTGCTCGGTCAGTGCGGGAGCAACAAAAGCCTGGTCGATGTCTTCCGCGGCATCAAGACCGTCGATTCCTACCTGCCGGTTATTCTGACTCACGATCCGGATTCCAAAGCCCGTTTCAATCAGGAACTGGAAAACGGTTGTATCGGCACCGTGGAACTGCCGCTGCGCCTGGGAGCGATATCCAGGGTTCTGGAACAGGTGAAACACTACAAACGCGATCGTCACCAGGACGGTACACCGCGATCGCTCGAATTGTTTCGCAGCCTGGTCGGTTCCAGCAAATCCATCCAGAGAGTCCGCAAGATGATCGAGAAAGTGGCGCATACCGACGCCAACGTTTTGATCATCGGGGAGTCCGGCGCCGGCAAAGAGGTTGTGGCAAGAAACATTCATTACCATTCCACCCGCCGCTCGAAACCGTTCGTGCCGATAAATTGCGGCGCCATTCCCTCCGATCTGCTGGAAGACGAGCTCTTCGGCCACGAAAAAGGTGCTTTTACCGGGGCAATCAGCGCCCGTCAGGGCCGCTTCGAGATGGCGGCGGGCGGCACCCTGTTCCTCGATGAAATCGGCGACATGAGTCTGTCCATGCAGGTCAAATTGCTGCGTGTCCTGCAGGAACGCACCTTTGAACGTGTTGGCAGCAACACCAGTATCAAGGCCGATGTACGGATCATTGCCGCGACTCATGTCAATCTTGAAGAGGCCATTGCCGCCGGTAAATTCCGCGAGGATTTATACTACCGGCTGAATGTATTTCCCATTGAGACGCCACCGTTACGCGAGCGGGTCGAGGATCTGCCGCTGCTGGTCCAGGACCTGGTGGAGCGGCTGGAGCACGATGAAGCGGTATCCATCAGTCTCACCGAAGCGGCCATTGCCTCGCTGTCACAATACGCCTGGCCCGGCAACGTTCGCGAACTCGCCAACCTGATTGAACGCCTGACCATCCTTTATCCCAACGGTGTCGTGGATGTCCAGGATATGCCGGACAAGTACCAGGCCGAGGCCGTCATGGAAGCGCCGGTGGAGGATGGCAGGGCTGTCGTCGACGGCAGTCTGAAGATGCCGCGACTGCCCAAGGGCAGTATCGATCTCAAGGAGTACATCAACAATATCGAATACGTACTCATCCAGCAGGCCCTGGATGAATCCGGTGGTATTGTCGCCCACGCCGCCAAGCGCCTGAGCATGGGCCGCACCACCCTGGTGGAAAAGATGCGAAAACTCGGTATGTCACGCAGGGAGATCGCGTCGGAAATTTGACAAATATACCCCTGTAGCTCCTCCAGCCTCACATCCGGTATCCCCGATCCGGATTAAACCATTTCAAATCAAGTAATTATTCTTCCGGGCACGGTCCTTGCTCTGTGTATTGGCAATGACAATAAAAACCGTGGTTGTTAACCGATGCAACAGTTTCCCGGGGTAGTACAGGAACAGGACTTCAGCGTGAATTCCATCGAAGAAGCTTTCGAGAATTTCAATCAGGCTTCCGAGCACCTGAGTGAGTTTTATCGTGGTCTTGAACACCAGGTTGCACTTCTCAATGACCAGTTGCAAAACGCGCACCGTGACAGGATGCGCGAGTATCATGAAAAAGAACGGCTGGCGAACCGGCTGGCCAACATATTGCGCGTATTACCCGGCGGAGTGGTTGTGCTCGATGGTCAGGGCATCATTGCCGAATGTAATCCCGTTGCCCTGTCATTGCTGGGTGAACCCCTGATGGGTGAGTCGTGGCGTAATGTGGTGGCCCGTTGCTTTACACCGCGCTGGGACGATGGCCATGACATTACCCTTCGAGACGGGCGCTACGTCAACATCTCCACCCAGTCGCTTGAATCCGAACCGGGACAGATCCTGTTGATAAAAGACGTGAGCGAAACCCGCCGGCTGCAGGAACAATTCGGACACCTGAAACGATTGTCGGCGATGGGTGAAATGGCGGCCTCATTGGCGCACCAGATCCGCACACCCCTGTCTTCAGCCATGCTCTATGCATCCAACCTCAGCCGCTCGGTGCTCGATGAGCAGGTGAGAAAACGGTTTACCGAAAAGATCATATCGCGCTTGCAGAATCTCGAATCCCTGGTCGAGGACATGCTTTTATTCGCTCGCGGTGGCCGGCTTGAATCCAGGCGGGTGGCCGTGCGCACCTTGCCTGATCGGATTCGCCAGTCACTGCTGGCCAATACCACACCGGGTGATCATGAACTGGTTTTTACAGGCGATCTGAATGACGGCTTTCTCAACATCAACGAGTCAGCCCTGACCAGCGCCATCCAGAACCTCGTCAACAACGCCATGGAATCAACGGACGACGCGGTTCGCATCCAGGTGTCATTCCGGGCGGAAGGCGACGAATCGCTGTGCATCGAGGTCAGCGACAACGGGCCGGGGATCCCCGTGCAGCTTTGCCACCGCATTCTCGAACCCTTCTTTACAACCCGGTCGCGCGGCACCGGGCTGGGACTGGCCGTGGTGGATGCCGTGGTCCGCGCCCATTCCGGCAAGTTCACACTGGCGGCAACGGGCAATGAGGGCAGCTGTTTCAGAATTCAGCTGCCGCTGGTTGAAGAGAACGCAATCGAGTGTAACGAGGAGAGTTAAATGAGCCTTACAGTTCTGGTAGTGGAAGATGATCGTGAGTTACGGGAAGCGCTGTGTGACACGCTGATGATCGCCGGTTACGATTATTTTTCCGCCGTCGATGCCAATGCGGCGATGAACATCATCCGCAGCGAAAACATCCAGTTGGTGATCAGTGATATCGAACTGGGTGCAACCGACGGCATGACCCTGTTGAGCCGGATCCGCGACAAGCATCCCGGCCTGCCGGTTATACTGATGACGGCGTACGGCACCATACAACAGGCAGTGACAGCTATCCAGGAAGGTGCCCGTGATTACCTGGTTAAACCGTTCGAACCGGAAGTATTGATCAGTCATGTTGCCCGGTTCGACACCGTGGACATGAGCGGTGAAGACGGCTTCATTGCCATTGATCGGCGCAGCCGCGAAGTCATGGAACTGGCGCGCAAGGTGGCCGCCAATGACGTTACCGTGATGATCACCGGCGAGAGTGGCACCGGCAAGGAAGTGCTGGTGCGTTTTATCCACAAACAATCCTCGCGCAGCGAACAACCCTTTGTGGCCATCAACTGCGCCGCTATTCCGGACAACATGCTCGAGGCCATGCTTTTCGGTTATCAGAAAGGTGCATTTACCGGGGCTTATAAATCCTCACCGGGTAAATTCGAACAGGCCCAGGGCGGCACCCTGTTGCTGGACGAAATTTCCGAAATGAGTCTGCCGTTGCAGGCCAAACTGTTGAGAGTGTTACAGGAAAAGGAAGTCGAGCGGCTCGGTGACCAGAAGGTTATTGAACTGGACGTGCGCGTGATGGCGACCTCGAACCGGAATATGCGTGCGGAAGTCGAGGCCGGACGTTTTCGCGAGGATCTGTTTTACCGGTTGAACGTATTCCCTGTTGCCATCCATCCCCTGAGATCACGCCGCGATGACATTCTTCCTGTCGCCGAACACCTGCTGGCGCAACAGGCGCAACGGGAAAGTCAGGCCGTGCCCGTCCTTGACGATAGTGCGAGGACAAAGTTGCTGTCACATGCCTGGCCCGGCAACGTTCGCGAGTTGGACAATGTCATGCAGCGAGCCTTTATCCTGCAGACGAACGGTGTGATCAGTGATGCTGAAATCGTCTTTGAAATGGACACGGGACGGCCGGTCGCGCCCGCAATCCCGTCGTTTTACCGGACGCCGTCCGTGGCGGAAGACAGAGAAGAATACGCGGAGTGCGAAGACAGCTCGGATTCCCTGGATCATGATCTCAGGCAAAGAGAACAGCAGATCATCATCGATGCCCTGAAAGATGCATCCGGTAGCCGCAAGACGGCCGCGGAAAAACTGGGCATCAGCCCGCGTACACTGCGCTACAAGCTGGCCAGGATGCGTGATGCCGGGATCAGCATCCCGGCATCATGATCGGAAGGATTAAAAGAATAATTGACAACACCTGCACAGCAATCGAGACGGAGCTAACTGATGACTACGACAAACGTGACACAAATGATCGCCGAAATGCGGGCGCTGGCACAGCAGGCCCAGGGCATAACGCCCAACCAGCCGCCTGTCCAGGATGTAAATTCGGAATTCATGAACCTGCTCAGGGATTCAATCAACAAGGTCAGTGAAACCCAGAAACAGGCCGGCCAGATGGCCGAGCGTTTTGACATGGGTGACAAGAATGTGGATTTGGCCGAAGTCATGGTCAACCTGCAAAAAGCCAATGTTTCCTTCCAGGCCATGACCCAGGTCAGAAACCGGCTGGTCACCGCCTACCAGGAAATCATGAACATGCAGATTTAGCAGTCAGCGCGTAAACCTTGCGGAGATAATGAATGGCTGAAGTGATGACGTTACCGGCAGAGGTAAAACGGGCCCTGTTTATCAGACAGGCCGGTTTTCTGATCGCCATTGCCGCCAGCGTGGCTATCGCTGTCTACGTGACCCTTTGGTCACGGACCCCGAATTTCAGTCTGCTCTACGGCAGCTTGTCGCATCGGGATGTCGCGGAAGTTCTGGAAGCCCTGCAAAAGGCCAACATCGATTACAAGGTCGAGGAAGCTTCCGGCGCCGTCATGGTACCGTCCTCAAAGGTTCACGAGGCGCGTATGAAACTCGCTGCCGATGGACTGCCTGGCAGCGCCAACGCCGGTTTCGGGATGTTGAAGGAAGACCAGGGACTGGGCACCAGCCAGTTTATCGAAAAGGCGCGTTATCAGCATGCACTGGAATCCGAACTGGTCAAATCCATCACCGAGATCAGCGCGGTAAAGAATGCCCGTGTGCACCTGGCCATACCCAAACAGTCGGTATTTGTCAGAAACCGCAAACCGGTCAGCGCCTCGGTACTGGTGGATTTGTATTCCGGACACCGGCTCAGCGAGGAACAGACCGCGGCCATCTCCAACCTGGTGGCGGCCAGTGTGCCGAACCTGGAAAACGATAATGTCAGCATCATTGATCAAAACGGGCGTTTGCTGACCCATGCCGGCATGGCGCGCGACTACGCCATGTCCGCGGCACAGTTTCAGTACGCCAGACGGGTCGAAGACTCCTACATCAAACGCATCGAGGATATCCTGTTTCCCGTACTCGGTCAGGATGGCGTGAACGCGCAGGTGACGGCGGATTTTGACTTCACCAGCACCGAGCAGACGCGTGAAAGTTACAACCCGGATCTGCCCGCGGTGCGCAGCGAACAGGTGGAAGAGGAAATGCTTGGCGCCGGAACGGCAAGGGCCGGTGTCCCGGGTGCGCTCTCGAACCAGCCGCCGCAGTCCGGCAGTGTTCCGGAAACCACCGATGGATCCAGCGGTGAAACAGCAGCCGCAGCCGGTGAACAGTCCGCACAGACGAACGTACAGCGGCGCACGGTGCGCAATTATGAACTGGATAAAACCATCAGCCACACGCGCATGCCGGTGGGCAGCCTGCGCAGCCTCTCGGTTGCCGTGGTCATTGATTACAAGAAAACAGTTGATGAAAACGGCAACGTATCCTATGTGGAGCACAGTCCGGAAGAACTCGAACGCATCACCTCGCTGGTCAGGGAAGCCATCGGCTTCAACCCCGCCCGCGGCGACAAGGTGCATGTGATGAACACCCGGTTCATGACGCCCGATCAGCCGGAAGCCCTGCCGGAAAGTCCGATCTGGCAGCAGGCATGGATCTGGGACGCAGGCAAACAGGCGGCCGGCGCCATGGTGGTATTGTTCCTGATCTTCGGGGTACTCAAACCGGCCCTGAAAAACCTCCTCAACAAGGAGATAACATTGCATCAGAGTGCGCTGGCCATGCCCAATGGTGCGCCGGCGCTGACGGACAACAGTAACGGTAATGCACAGGATCAACTTGCCGCGGGTGGATCGAACCAGGCGCAACTGAGTGCGCCCACCGAATACGACTCAACCGTGGATGCCGTCAAGGAACTGGTCAAGGGTGATCCGAAGACCGCGGCAACCGTGGTCAAGAACTGGGTCGGGGAGGAATAAATGGCCGCGCCGGACAAACAGGCCCCGGTACTGGACGACAACCAGAAAGCCGCCATTCTGTTGATGAGCATCGGTGAGGAGAGCGCCGCGGAAGTGCTCAAACACATGGGACCCAAGGAAGTGCAGCGCATCGGCGTGGCCATGGCCAACATCGGCGACGTCAACAAGGAGATCGTCCGCCAGGTCATGGTCGATTTTATCGGCACCGTGAACGAAAAAACTTCTTTCGGCGTTGGTGCCGGCGAATACGTACGTAACGTGCTCACCAATGCCCTGGGCGAGGATAAGGCGGCCGGGATCATCGATCGCATCCTGCTTGGCGGCAATGCCAGCGGCCTGGAATCACTGAAGTGGATGGACCCGCGCGCCGTTGTCGATCTGGTCAGAAACGAACATCCGCAAATCATCGCCATCATTCTTTCCTACCTGGACAGCGACCAGGCCGCCGAGGTGCTGAGCTCGATGCCTGAAAAAGTCCGCTCCGATCTGTTGCTCAGGATAGCCACACTCGATGGTGTGCAACCCGCGGCCATGAAGGAACTGAACAATACCCTGGAAAAACAACTCAAGGGCAATTCCGGAGTGCAATCCTCCCGCATCGGCGGGGTCAAGGCCGCGGCCAACATTCTCAACTTCGTTGAGAGCAGTATCGAATCCAGCATCATGGAAAAGATCAAGGAAACGGATAACGATCTCGGCCAGGAAATCCAGGACCTGATGTTTGTATTCGATAATCTTATTGATGTCGATGATCGCGGAATCCAGACCCTGCTGCGCGAAATATCCACGGATCATCTGTTGCTGGCACTGAAAGCGGCCGACGATGATCTGAAAGAAAAGATCTTCTCCAACATGTCATCACGCGCTGCGGAAATGCTGAAAGACGACCTCGAAGCCAAGGGTCCGGTCAGACTCAGCGAAGTGGAAGCGGCACAAAAGGAAATACTGAACATTGCCCGCCGCCTTGCCGACGAAGGCCAGATTGCACTGGGCGGCAGCGGCGCGGAAGAAATGATCTGACCGGGCGCACTGTCATATGACCCGAACACGAGTGATCACCTGCGACGAGGCCAATTCCTATGAGAACTGGAGAGCGCCGGTGGTCGAGGGCTTTTTAACGTGCGACGATCAATACAACGGCCGCCCACCCACGGCCCGCGAAATACAGGGATTGCAAAAGCAGGCGTACGACGAAGCCTATGCCCGCGGCCTCGAGGAAGGCCGCAACCGGGGTCTGGAGGAAGGCAGGGCGGAGGGACAACGGGCATACACCGAACAGGCGGATCTGCTGCGCAATTGTATCAGTACACTGACGCAGCCCTTCGAGGATCTGGATGACGAGGTGGAACAGAACCTGGTGGAACTGTGTATCGTCATCGCCCGCCAGATCATCAAACGCGAATTCAGGCAGGATCCCGGAGAAATCGTCGCCGTGGTTCGCGAAGCCATCAAGGTCCTGCCGTTGTCCTCACGGCACGTCACCATTTACCTGCACCCGGAAGATGCCGAGCTGGTCAAGTCGGCGCTGTCACTGAAAGACGAGGACCGTAAATGGTCCATCGAAGAAGATCTCTCCGCCTTACGCGGGGATTGCCGCATTGAATCCGATACCTCGGTGATCGACGCCACCATCGAAAACCGGTTGTCCGCCATTGCCGCAAACATTCTCGGCGGATCGAGGGACGGCGATGTACGAAAATCCGAGTGAACGCAACTGCATCTGGCGCCGGCGCCTGCAACATTGTGTAACACAGGCGGGCGCCGGCATTCCCATGCAGGTGCAAGGGCGGCTGACACGCATGGTGGGTCTTACCCTGGAAGCGTCGGGTTGCCGCGCCGCGATAGGTGATCGTTGTCTCATCCGCGGTGCGGATAACGACAGTGTGGAAGCCGAGGTGGTCGGTTTCGGCAGCGACAATCTCTATCTCATGCCCACGGGCAGCGCACACGGTTTATCGCCGGATGCGCGGGTTATCCCGCTCGGCCGCAGCGGCAATGTGGCCGTCGGCGAGGAAGTTCTGGGACGTATTCTGGATGGTGTCGGCCAGCCGCTCGACAATAAAGGCCCGGTAAAAACCCGTACTACCATGCCGCTCAAGGGCAGCACCATCAACCCGCTGGATCGCTTACCCATCCAGCATCCGCTGGATGTGGGTGTGCGCAGCATCAATACCTTTTTGACAGTGGGACGCGGCCAGCGCCTCGGCCTGTTCGCGCCCAGCGGTGTCGGTAAAAGCATGTTGCTGGCCATGATGACACGCTACACCGAGGCCGATGTGATCGTCGTCGGACTGATCGGCGAGCGTGGCCGCGAGGTCAAGGAATTCATTGAACAGAACCTGGGCGGTGACGGACTGAAACGTTCGGTGGTTGTGGCGACGCCCGCCGATGATCCGCCGTTAAAGCGCATGCATGGCGCCATGCTCGCCACCAGCATTGCCGAATATTTTCGCGACACCGGTCATCACGTGCTGTTGTTGATGGATTCGCTGACGCGTTATGCCCAGGCGCAACGGGAAATCGGTCTGACCATCGGCGAGCCGCCGGCGACCAAGGGTTATCCGCCCTCGGTGTTTGCCAAGCTGCCGCAACTGGTGGAACGCGCCGGCAACGGCATGGACGACAAGGGATCGATCACGGCGCTGTATACCGTGCTGACCGAAAACGACGATCAAAATGACCCGATTGCCGATTCCGCACGAGCGATCCTCGACGGCCACCTGGTGTTGTCCAAGAAACTGGCCGACAGCGGCGTCTACCCGGCCATTGATATCGAGATGTCGATCAGCCGGGTCATGAACCGCATTGTCGATCGGCCGCACCTGGAAATGGTGTCGCGCTTAAAACGGCTTTATTCCGTCTATGAGCAAAACCGGGATCTCATCAATGTCGGCGCCTACGAAACCGGCAGCGATGCGGAAATCGATCAGGCCATCCGGCTTTATCCCGACTTCATCAAGTACCTGCGCCAGGATATTCACGATCATGTGGATTTCAGGCGCGGGCTGGAACAGCTTCAGCAGATCCACAATCAACTCGATCAACTGCCCATGACACAACCGAATGAGGCCAATCCGGCATGATACGCTCAAAACGCATACAGCCGGTTTCCAGGATCGCGGGCAGGGCGGAACAGCGCGCCGCCATGCTGCTGGCCAAAAATCGCGGCCAGTTGCATGAACTGCAAAACAGGCTGAACGTGATGAAAGCCTATCGCCGTGATTACGAGCGCAAGCGCGGCGAAACCGGCGCTTTCAGTGTGATGCATTTAAAACAGAACCAGAATTTCCTCCAGCAACTGGACGAGGCGATTACCATCCTGGAAAAACAGGTTGACCGGCAGACAGACATCACCCGGCAGGAACAGCAAAAATGGATTGAAACCTGGAAAAACATGAACTCCCTGAACAAATGCATCGAAAACCTGCAGGGCCACGAACTGCGTGAAACCGAACGTCGCGAGCAGGATTTACTGGATGAACAGTCGGCGCACTCAACCTTGGCAGGGAGTTTATCAAGGACCAGGTAGTTGTTCCGGATCAGCGTACAATCGCAAAGCCGTCATTCCGCGGTGCTTTGCTTTACAGTCAAATGGTTGCGTGGGTCCGACACGGCTCAGCGCGGCTCAGCCGTGACCGAGCGCATTGTTATGTTCATATAATTACCAATAAACGGGATCATTGAATTCCTTAACGCATGTGGGACGTTCATTGATAGTTGGAATTGGATCTTCTGTTAAGGATTGACCTAGCCAACCTGGTGCCATTGAAAGCTTTAGCGGTGCCTGGATTATATTTTCGGGCAATGGCTCAAATCCAGCCCTGGAGTAGAAAGATGGATCGCCATATGTGATAGCAACATTCACAGAACGTTTCTTAAGTTCACTAAGTCCATAGTTGATTAGCGACTGTCCTATGCCTTTTCCCTGATGTTTTGTGCTCACCGCCACCGGAGCGAGCATATAAACCAGAATGGATTCATTAAAACGAAGGCGAGTAAAGAAAATAGAACCAATAAGTGACTCATTCTCAAATGCGCCAAAACAGATTATTTCTTCATTGTCGATATTTGAAGATAGCTTTGAGGCAAGATTCCCAATAAGCCTTCCTTCTTTCTCTCCCTCAGATGAAGTGAAAACAGCGGTAAAAAGACTAGTCACTTCATCATGGTTGTTTTTATCGAAGGTTCTGTAATCCATTCTTTATTTTTCAATTCGACTTTGTGAGCGACCTTGTAGGAACATAACGCCCAAGTTGTGCGGCACAAACGAAGCCCTTTGTCGTAGGGTCGATGTCGCAGAGTCGGATCTACGTAACCTACTGAAATCCAGACCAATTCATTCAGAAAAACCATGTTATAAGTCATTAAACAGGCCATTTCAACGTTTAATGTGCCGGAGTGATTTAATATTGACCAGTTGTTTAGCAGTAAATGAATAAATTTAAATCACTCCGGCCCCTTTTTACTCACACTTTGTAGTCTGTGTTATCGATACATAATGCGAATTGTTTAGTTGGTTGCTTCATAATCAATCTAAATAATATTTGATGTTCATGTCGTCGAATATTCCCTTTCACATTTTTCCAGGACAGTTAACAGTTAAGTATGAGGAATCTGGCTGAAATCATTTTGTTGCAGGATGCTGCCCCCACATTTACTTCCCTGTATTGGTAATCATTCATTGGTTTATAGGAGTAGCACAGGTTTTGCTCCTGCCAGAATCCGGGCGTCGCTTCGCTTTTGGCACAGCCTTTGCGATAGTTTCCGGCAAGATTATTTCGGAAAGGAAAAACACAATGTTTATGCCTGCGATGCTGGAATCGTTGTTATCGGACAAGGCCCTTAATGTATCGGGGAAGGCCGGCGTGTCTGCTGAAAACATAAAAGAAAACATGGATATAGAGCAGTTTCTGGAAGAGCTGCTGGCGCAGATCCAGGCGTTAACGGGCGAGGGTGCTGAAATTCTTCTGCCGGATCAAACCGGTGAAATCTTGCCGCTTCTGGATCTTGAGGGAAATTCCTTACCGCTTGATGAGCTTACCGGTGACCGCCTTAGGGATCTTGTCTTGCAGTCCGGGAATGATCCGGCAGCGCTGATGCAGGCGCTGGCCGTGCTGAAGCGCGAGATGAAAGATCCACCGGTGCTGCAGACGCTGGATGATCTGTCACGGATGAAAGCTTCGCATCAGCAGGCACTGGAGTTGAAGATCCAGGACCGGCTGGCCATGCAGTTACTCAAGGAATCCGGTAAAGAGACGAACACCACCAAACTGTCGGAGTTGTTTGGCGATTTCGACATGGACAGGATTATGGAGTTGAATCCGGATCGCAGGATGAATATGGATATCAATCGCCTTAACCAGATCCTGTCCGCTGCCGGGGATACGGCAAACAGCCTGAAGCAGGCGATCACGAACGCCGCGCGCGATACGGCTATGCCCGTGCAGAACCTGAATGCCATGATACAGACCGGTACACCGGCACGTTCCGATCAGGCGACGGCAGTACTGACGCTGCAACCGCAGGTGTTCAAGGCTGACTGGACCCAGGCGTTTAATTCCAGCATTGTCTTGCTGGCCAGGGATCATATGCAGTCCGCGCGGCTGAACATCAACCCGCCGGAACTGGGGCCGATCGAGGTGCGCCTGTCGGTACAGAATGATCAAACCAGCATCCAGTTCATGTCACACCATGCAGCAACGCGCGATGTCATCGAGGATGCGTTTCCGCGCTTGCGTGAAATGATGGCCAGTAACGGCATCAACCTCGGCGATGTTAATGTCTCGGAGCACTCGGCGTCAGATCGGCAACAGGCCCAGGCCGATTTCCAGACGCGTACGTTGAACACCGATGAGCCTGTGGAAACCGCGGAGGTGGTGATGGCGCTTCGAAACACCAGCAGCCTGGTGGACCACTATATCTAACGATGGCCCGGTAGTTGGCAGGACGGCTCCACTGATCCCGCTACCCGTCTGACTCCATTCGCCCGCCAAACTACTTATATTGTCTGTCCGGACGTCGGGTGACAGGCGCGCACCGAGACTGTATTTCGTATAAAATCCACCGTTTATCAATAGCTTGGGCAAAGGTCCCGGATAATTACAGTGAGCGGATATTGTGCAATGCACAAAAACAGGTTAAGCTGTTGATATCATTGTCCGATCTTCGCATTTGCCGATGTCTGTTATGTGTGAAGAATCGGCCAGTCACCCATTTCAGGATTACGAGAACAAATAATGACTATTGCAAATCTATCCAGCCTGGATCAATGGAATCCGGAAGCGTTCATGGAAATGAATGAATCGGCGCAAACGATGTTCCAGGATTATCTCAGCGAACACATGAATAATGTGAACGAGCATCTGCCGTTCCCGATGAGTCCCGAGTTATTGCAATTGTGGAAAGAATGGCTGAGCAACCCGATGCCGCTGGTTGCGGCCGCGCAAAGATTCTGGCTGGACTACTTCGCACTCTCGCAGTCGAGCGTGCAGAAAATGTACGGACTGGAAAGCGACGACATCATCAGCCCGACCCGGGGCGACCGGCGTTTTTCCCATGAATGCTGGGATGATAATGTGGCGTTTGACTACATCAAGCAGTTCTATCTACTGGCCTCGCGTTATATCTACAGCACGGTATCGACGGACCGGGATCTCGATTCGGATATCTCCAGGAAGCTCATGTTTTACACGCGGCAGTGGGTCGATGCCCTGTCACCGACCAACTTTGCGGCCACCAACCCGGCGGTGTTGCAGGAAACCATTAATTCGCACGGCACCAATTTATACCGCGGCATCATGGCCCTGATCGAGGACTACCAGCGCGGCAAGGGTAAACACCTGATGCCGAGGATGACGGACTACTCATCGTTCGAGGTGGGCAGAAATGTCGCTACCACGCCCGGCAAGGTGATTTTCCAGAGCGATATGTTCCAGTTGATCCAGTATGCGCCGTCTACCGAAAAAGTATTTGAAAAACCGCTGTTGATCGTGCCGCCGTGGATCAATAAATTCTACATACTCGATCTGCGTGCCGAGAACAGTTTTATCAAATGGGCGGTGGACCAGGGTCATACGGTATTCGTGATCTCCTGGGTCAATCCGGACAAGGATTTTGCCGACAAGACGTTTGCCGATTACATGACCGAAGGCGTGATGAAAGCCGTTGAAGTCATCAAGGAAGAAACCGGCAGTGAGGCTGTCAATGCGATCGGCTACTGCATCGGCGGGACCTTACTGGCTTCAACCAGTGCATGGTATGCCAAAAAGCACGGCAACCCGTTTGCAAGCATCACATATTTCACCACGCTCATTGATTTTGAAGAGTCCGGTGATCTCGGAGTCTTCGTTGACGAAAAACAACTGAAACTGCTTGAAGTGCAGATGAAACGTGACGGCTATCTCGAAGGCAGCACCATGGCCATGGTTTTCAACCTGCTGCGCGCCAACGATTTGATCTGGCCCTTTATTATCAATAACTATCTGCTCGGCAAGGGACCGGAAGCGTTTGATTTGCTGTACTGGAATTCGGATTCCACGCGTCTGCCAGCGGCCAATCATATTTTTTATCTGCGCAACTTTTATATCAAAAATCTTTTGTGCAAGCCGGATGCCCTGAAACTGGCCGGTGTGAAGCTGGATATCGGCAAAATCAAAACGCCGTCCTATTTTGTTTCGACGCGTGAAGATCACATTACGCCCTGGAAATCATGCTACGCCGGTGCGCGTTTGTTCAAGGGACCGGTTCGATTTGTACTCGGTGGCTCCGGCCACATTGCCGGCGTCATCAATCCACCGGTGAAAAACAAGTACTGCTTCTGGACCAACGATACACTGGCGGATGATGCAGAAGGCTGGCTCGCCAGGGCCACGGAACATCCCGGTTCATGGTGGCCGGACTGGCAGAAGTGGGTTGCAAAGTACGCCGGCAAGAAAGTGCCGGCACGCGAGGCGGGCGCCAGTCTGGGTGTGATCGAGGATGCGCCGGGTTCTTATGTGAAAAAGCGGATTGTGCCGGATTGATAGTCAGTGAATGGTGAGTGGTGATTGGTGCTACACTCTCACTGTTCACTGTTCACTGTTCACTGTTCACTGTTCACTGTTCACTGTTCACTGTTCACCGTCCACTGTCCCTTCATTCATCCGTATTCTCATTTTTCTCTTCATCGCTCAGCATGCTCGTGGTCAGCACCGGACTCAGGTAGGGGATGACCAGTGAAATATCACCACTCTTGTGTTTTTCCTTGATGCCGCGCCAGTACTCTGCAGTGAGTAATTCCGGATAGGTCGCCAGAAACAGATCGCGCAGTTCATTATCCATGGACAGGAACTTGATGAATTCCTCGGGAAAGATGTCGTTCTTGCCTACGTAGTACCAGGTGTCGGCACGCATCTCGTCCATCATGTCATACGCTTCCGGGACATCACGAAAGTTGCATTCCGTAATCAACGACACTTCATCATAGTCATAAAAGATCACCCGGTTGAGGTTGGTCACACCAAAATTCTTCAATAGCAGATCACCAGGGAAAATATTGGTGTTGGCCAGATCCTTGAGCGCCTGGCCGTAATCGAGAATGGCCAGTTTGGCATCCGAGCGCGGTACTTCTTTTATAAACAGGTTCAGCGGACGCACCCGGCGTTCCACATAGACGTGATGAAATTCCAGGTATTGCCCCTGTTTACTCACCGCCATGGAGGCTTCGGTAAGCAGTTCATCGAGTAATTCATCGGAAAAACGATCAATAGGAAACTGTAACTTCATGAATTCCTGGGTATCGATCAGGCGACCGGCGCGATCGTGCTTGGAAACCAGCTTGTACTTGGCAACAACTTCTTCATGTGTGACGTTTTTCGGATAGCCGAACGTATCCCGCATGACCTTGAAAACCAGGTTGTAGGAGGGCAGGGTGAAGACGATCATGACCAGGCCCTTGTCACCGGCAGCGTGCACGAATTTATCGCTGGTTTTTGCCAGGTGACGGGAAAAATAGCTGTAGCGTTCAGTCTTGCCCTGGCGCAAACGGCCGAGCACGGTATACAACTCATCGAGCGGTTTTTTCGGCAGAATGGAATGCAGGAAATACACGGCACCGATAACCGACTTGGGATCGGCAAAATAGTATGAGCGCGTATAGCCGAAAACGATACTCACCTCCTGTTCCCTCAACAGTACCGCGTCGATCTGGATGCCGTCATCCTCGTTCTTGAATGCAATGACAATGGGGTAAATGCCGTTGGAAAAAATCATGCGCCCGACCAGGTAGGCGCGCGCTGACTGGTAGAAATAGGTATCAATGAACTCGAAACGCAGGCATTTATTCTCGCGCTCCAGGTGCTTTTTCAGATAGCTGATGATTTCCGATTCGACCAGCGCGGCATCCGCGGCCATGTCCTTGTAATCAACCCGGAAAGCAAATTCGATCAGCACGGTTTCAAAGGTCTTGCGAAAGGAACCCCAGTACGGGTAGCGTTTCAAGCTGAGGGATATGGTTTTTTCCTCTTCCTCAATGGTGCCGGTGGAAATGAACTGCAGGCGTTCGTCGATACCGACCGTATCGAACAGGCGCCGGGTAACGGAGTTGAAGAACGTCTTGATGAAACCGGCATCGGGCACCAGTTCCAGGCGATCGCCGAAGTAGTGTTTGATCTCTTCCCAGAGTTCATGGTCAAGAACATGGTCACCCATGTACCGCCTGAGCGTGAGCACAATACGTCGGACTGATTTTTCGTAGAGCTCGACACGCTCCACGATGTCATCCTGATGTCCCTTCCAGTCACGCTTTTCAAAACGCACCCGTGCCCGGCGGGTGATGCGGTGAAAATTATAATTGTAGGTTATAAAACCGTCATAAATGGTCTGAGAGACGCCGGTAACAAGCTCGTATCTCTCTTGTGGATCCATACCCTCGTACTTACAGGTTTTTGATCAATGCGTCGGCAAACTCGCTGCACTTGACTTCTTTTGCGCCTTTCATCAGGCGGGCGAAGTCATAAGTTACCGTTTTGCTTTCGATAGTGGCGTCCATGGCGGCAATAATGCGATCCGCTGCCTCGGTCCAGCCCATGTAACGTAACATCATTTCACCGGAGAGCAACAGTGAACCCGGATTGACCTTATCCTGGTTGGCGTATTTCGGTGCCGTGCCGTGGGTGGCCTCGAATATGGCATGACCGGTTTCGTAGTTGACGTTGCCGCCTGGCGCGATACCAATGCCGCCGACCTGGGCCGCCAGTGCATCGGAAAGATAGTCACCGTTCAGGTTCATGGTGGCGATTACTTCGAAATCATCCGGACGGGTCAGCACCTGTTGCAGGGTAATATCGGCAATGGCGTCCTTGATCAGAATGCGGCCTTCTTCAAGGGCTGCTTTCTGTTCCGCATTGGCCTGCTCGACCCCGTGCTCGCTAATCGTGCGTTCCCATTGCGACCAGGTATAGGTGTCATTGGCAAACTCGTTTTCGGCGAGTTCATAACCCCAGTTGCGGAAGGCGCCCTCGGTAAACTTCATGATGTTGCCCTTGTGCACGAAGGTGACACTCTTGCGGCCGTTATCGTGTGCATACTTGATGGCAGCGCGTACCAGGCGCTGTGTTCCCTCGCGGGAAACAGGCTTTATGCCGATGCCGGAAGACTCCGGGAAACGGATCTTCTTGTAATGCGTGGGAAAGGCTTCCTTGAACAGTTCGAGGAATCTGCGGTTGTCCTCGCTGCCTTCTTCAAATTCTATTCCGGCGTATATGTCCTCGGTATTTTCCCTGAAGATCACCATATCGACCTTTTCCGGGTGCTTGACCGGCGAGGGGACACCCTTGAACCAGCGTACGGGGCGCATGCAGACATAGAGATCCAGGATCTGGCGCAGAGCCACGTTGAGCGAACGTATGCCGCCACCGATAGGGGTGGTTAACGGGCCCTTGATGGAGACCAGGTATTCACGACAGGCAGCCAGGGTTTCTTCGGGCAGCCACGAACCGGTCAACTGGTTGGCTTTTTCTCCGGCATAAACTTCCATCCAGTGGATTTTTCGCATGGGCCCGTAGGCGCGATCGACCGCGGCATCCAGAACTCTCAGACTGGCCCGGGTTACATCCGGCCCGATACCATCCCCTTCTATAAAGGGAATAATCGGTTCTCTGGGAACATGAAGTTTGCCGTTTTGCAGTTTGATCCGGGAACCGGATTCCGGTGTTTTCGGGGTGGCTGTCACTTTGTGCTTCTCCGTTTGTGTTCTGGTTATTACTGGTTGAATGATGACATTGCCACTAAGCCGGTCAGAGGTCAATCACTGCCCCCGGCGGTGTTGATCCGGATCATCAGGCGCCGGAAACACACTTCGCGCGAGGCGGTTGCCGCTGCGTATTACCCGATCATTCTCATGGCACCGGAGTGTTGACGGTTGCCGGCCGAATCCGTCGTATCCATGTCTCATATAAGTCAAATACTTGACACGGGTCCCGTCACCGATATGTAACTCACTAATATCCATTATAAAAATTCAATGGCATAACGATTGCTAACTCTAATGCAGATTTATGGAGACGCGACAATGGCTGAAGAAATTCCGGACGAAGAAAACGAAGAAATTGAGCCGCAGGAAGGCAGTAAAAAAGGCAGGAAGCTGTTGCTGGTTATCGTGGTCCTGGTGTTACTGCTGGTTGCTGCAGGTGGCGCGGCGTATGTCATGTTGGGAACAGATAAACAGGCGGCAGCTACCGGGGAGAGCGGAACTGACGAAGACGGAGAACCGGCCCGTAAAAACGCCTTCTATTTTTCACTGGACCCGGCATTTGTTGTCAACTTTCAGGGCAAAAGCCGGGCCCGCTACCTGCAGGTCAACATCGACGGCATGACCCGCCAGGAGGGCGTCAAGCTGGACGTTACCAAACATCTTCCACAAATACGCAATAACGTGGTCTTGCTCCTCAGCAGTCAGGATTACGAATCACTGATCAAACCCGAAGGCAAGGACAGTCTGCGTAAAAGCCTCCTCAAGGAGATCAACAAGATCCTCGAGGAGGAGACCGGAAACGAGGATGCGGTTGAAAACATCTATTTTACCAACTTTGTCATGCAATAAAACGCAATCATGTCTACAGACATACTTTCACAAGATGAAATAGACGCCCTGTTAACGGGTGTCGACAGCGGTGATGTAGAAACTGAAAACGATTTGCCGGTCGACCCGACCGCGGTCAAGAGTTATGACTTCAACAGCCAGGACCGTATCGTCCGTGGCCGCATGCCGACGCTGGAGATGATCAATGAACGCTTTACCCGGAATTTCAGGATCAGCCTGTTCAATTTTCTGAGGCGCTCGCCCACCATTTCGGTGGATGGTGTACAGATGACCAAGTTTGGTGAATACATACACAGCCTGTTCATGCCATCGAACCTGAACCTGGTCAAGGTCAGACCACTGAAAGGTACGGCGCTGTTCGTGATGAACCCGAAACTGGTGTACTCACTGGTGGATAATTTTTTCGGTGGCGATGGCCGTTTTCACACCAAGATCGAGGGACGCGATTTTACCCAGACGGAAATGCAGGTCATTAACAATGTCCTGGAAATGCTCTTTGTCGATCTGAAGAAGGCCTGGCAACCGGTACTGGATATCAGCTTTGAACACACGGGTTCCGAGGTTAATCCGCATTTCGCCAATATTGTCAGTCCCACCGAGGTTGTAGTGGTTTCGTCCATACATATCGAACTGGATAACGGTGGTGGTGACATGCATCTGACCATGCCGTATTCGATGATCGAACCGATTCGCGATTTGCTGGATGCCGGCGTGCAAAGTGATGTGTCCGATTACGACGAACGCTGGATCCGCTCCCTGCAGGAAGAGGTCAAGAATGCCCCGGTGGAACTCAGTTGCAAGCTGACCAATATCGAGGTCACGCTTGGTGATCTGAAAAAAATGAATGTCGGAGATGTGATCCCTATTGAAATGCCGAAACAGGTGATTGCCAGTGTCGGAGATATACCGGTGCTACGTGCGCACTACGGCATGTCGAGAGGCAACCATGCTCTCAAGGTGACGGAAATGATTCGCCACAACCAGATGGTAAACCCACTCAGTTTAACCCAGGAAGAAAGCCATGACCGATGAAGTAGAAACCCAACAACCCGATGATGACTGGGCAGCAGCATTGCAGGAGCAGGCTGAGACGGAAGCTGCTGATGATACAGATAATACGAAAAACCAGGTGCAACAGGCTGCGATGGAGAACCTGGTGGACGATGCCGGGTCGAACGGCGACTCCAGAGTTGAACTGGATGCCATACTCGATATTCCGGTGTCTCTGTCCGTTCGCATCGGCAAGACGCGCTTGAATATCCGCAATCTATTGCAACTGAATCAGGGCTCCGTGGTGGAGCTTGACCGGCTCGCCGGTGAACCGCTGGATGTGCTCGTAAACGATACCCTTGTCGCGCATGGCGAGGTCGTCGTGGTCAATGAAAAATACGGTATACGCCTGACCGATATTGTCAGCGCCCATGAGCGTGTCAAGCAATTGCAATAACAGCGGGATCCTCACCAGTATGAAGTTCAGCGTCTGCGGTTTTTTGTGTCTGTGGTTGTCAACACCGCTGTTCGCGGCCGAATCCGCACAGACACTTTCCCAGCCTGTCTTTACGTCCGGATTCCTGCAGATGATCAGCGGCCTGGTGCTGGTGATTGCCGCTATATTTACCCTCACCTGGGTGATCAGGCGTGTGCCCGGTATGCAAGCCACCGGTCATGGCACCATCCGTATTGTCGATGCCCTGCACGTGGGATCCCGTGACAAGATCCTGCTGGTGCAGGTAGGTGATCAGCAAATGCTCGTGGGTGTGACCGCGCAGGCTATCAATACCCTGCATGTGCTGCAGGAGCCTGTGATCAGGGAACACAATCAGTCGGAGATGGCCAATCGCCTGGTCAAGCTGTTTTCCTCACGCACGTCCGGCAAGGTCAATCCATGATGAGATCCTGCTTTTTCGTCATTGCCTTGCTGTTGTTGCCATTGACGGTCCAGGCACAACCCGGCATGGATATCGTAACAATCGCCGGTGATGAAGGTGGCGTGCAGACCTACACGCTGAGTATCCAGATCCTGTTATTGATGACGGCGCTGACACTGTTGCCGGCCGGTCTGCTCATGATGACCTCTTTTACCCGTATCATTATTGTTCTGGCCATACTCCGCCAGGCGCTGGGTACGGCGCAGTCGCCCAACAACCAGGTATTGATTGGACTGTCACTGTTTCTGACCCTGTTCATCATGGGGCCGGTGTTTGAACAGGTCTATACAGTCTCGGTAAAACCCTACATGGAAGAGGACATCGGCTTCAACGAAGCCGTGGCACTGGCTTCCACGCCATTGCGTGAATTCATGATCGGACAGACACGCGAGACAGACATCGGGCTGTTTTCGGAAATTGCCGGAACGGGGGAATTCGCCAGCGCCGATGAGGTGCCATTCTCGTTACTGGTTCCGGCGTTTGTCACCAGCGAACTGAAAACCGCATTCCAGATCGGTTTTCTGATCTTCATACCTTTTCTGATCATCGATCTGGTGGTGGCCAGCGTGCTCATGTCCATGGGTATGATGATGCTCTCGCCGTTGATCATCTCCTTTCCATTCAAACTCATGCTGTTTGTCCTCGTGGACGGCTGGGCCCTGATCATGGGCACCCTGGCCGGCAGCTTTTATTTTGCCTGACCCGGGGAGAAAGCGTTGACACCGGAACTCATCGTCAATATCGGGCAAAACGCACTCTGGCACCTGACCATCCTGCTGGTTCTGTTACTGGTGCCGGCTCTGATCGTCGGTGTGCTCATCAGCATGTTCCAGGCGGCGACACAGATTAACGAAATGACTCTGAGCTTCATACCGAAATTGCTGATCACTCTGCTGGTGATGGTGTTTGCCGGTCCCTGGATGGTCAACCTGATGACCGATTTCACATTGCGGCTGTTCATGGAAATACCGGATTTGATCGGCTGATGGCCGGCCCTTTATTAATGGAAACGGAGGCAGGCATCCGGTTACGGCATGTCCCGTAACCGGATGCCTGCCTGCTAATGAACTCCCTGGTAACTATCAATGATCAAGCTGTATGACCATAACCTCACTGCAACTGGTGGAACTGATCGAACTCTGGCTGTGGCCGTTCTTTCGCATCGCCGGGTTATTGATGACCGCCCCGATTATCGGCACGCAAAGCGTGCCCTTGCGGATCCGGCTGGGCATCGCCATCGCGGTGACCTGGGTCATCGTGCCGGTGATTCCCGCGCCCCCCGTGATCGATCCCTTGTCGTTCGACGGTGTGCTGACCACCTTGCAGCAGTTGCTGATCGGCGTGGCCCTGGGATTGACCGTGCGCGTGGTCTTCGTGGTCCTGGAAATGGCCGGCCAGGCCATCGGTCAGTTGATGGGACTGATGCTGGCTTCCATGGTGGATCCGCAAAATGGTAACCAGGTGCCGATCATCGGCCAGTTTTACCTGTTACTGGCTACATTGCTGTTTCTGGCCGTGGATGGGCACCTGCTCATGATTGCCGCGGTGGCTGAAAGCTTTCACTGGTTGCCTGTAGGCAGCGGCGGGATACAACCGGATCGGTTAATGGACCTGGTCAACTGGGCCGGCGTTGTGCTGGCCACGGCTGTGCTGATTGCGCTGCCGGCCATGGTCTCGATGCTGGTGGTGAACCTGGGATTCGGCATCATGACCCGTGCAGCTCCGCAACTGAACATTTTCGCAGTGGGCTTTCCCGTCATGATCATCATCGGAGTGATCGTCATTATGCTGTCACTGGAAGGCTTCGCTCCGCACATGATACGTATATTCAATGACGCCATCGCCATGATGCCGGTGCTGGTGAACTAGGACACAAACGCATGGCCGAAGACCGCGACGACAGCCAGGAACGAACCGAGGATGCGACCGACAAGCGCCAGCAGGATGCGCGTGAAAAAGGTCAGATCTCGCGTTCGCGCGAACTCAATACCATGGCCGTGCTCATGGGCAGCGCTACCATCCTGTTCATGTTCGGGCAGACGATGATACAGAGCCTGATCAACATCATGCGTGATGGCTTTGTTATCGAGCGCGAGCGTCTGTTCAGCCAGGAAACCCTGGTCCGCGAACTGTTCAACGCAACCGGCGACATGATGGCGGGCCTGGCGCCGTTTCTCATCGGCGTGACCCTGATTGCCATGCTGGCGCCGCTCGCCGTGGGTGGCTGGCTGTTCAGCGCCGAGGCGGTGAAGCCGAAACTGGAAAAGCTGGATCCTATCGCCGGCAGCAAACGGATCTTCGGTGTGAACAGCCTGATGGAACTGCTCAAGGCGCTGGCCAAGTTTACAGTCATCATCGGTGTGCTGGTGATCCTGCTCTGGTACCGCACCGATGACTTGCTGCGTATGGGCCGTGGGGGTCTCAACCCGTCACTGGTCAATGCCGCAAATTTCATGCTCTGGTCATTCATGATCATCAGCTCAGCCACTATATTGATCGCGGTCGTCGATGTGCCGTTCCAGTTCTGGCATCACAAACGCCAGTTGAAAATGACCAAACAGGAAGTGCGCGATGAAATGAAGGATACGGAAGGCAAGCCGGAAGTGAAATCACACATCCGCGCCATGCAGAAGGAACTTGCCAACCGGCGCATGATGGACGATGTGCCAAATGCCGACGTGATCGTCACCAACCCGACGCATTATGCCGTGGCACTGGCCTACGACCGTGACGGCGCCGGTGCGCCACGGGTTATTGCCAAGGGCAAGGACATCGTGGCGGCCCGTATCCGCAGTGTCGGCGCGCAACACGGCATTGTCCTGTTTTCATCACCGTTGCTGGCGCGGGCGTTGTTTCATACTACAAAAATCGGTCATGAGATCCCTGAAGGCCTGTACGTCGCCGTGGCCCAGGTGCTGGCCTATGTTTACCAGTTACAGGCCAGTCGCAGCCGCCGCGATCCGGGCACGCCGCAGCCGCCGCGGGATCTGCCCATTCCCGATGATATGAGGTACGACTGATCATGGCGGTTTTACAGGGCGTCCTCGGCAACTATTCAGAACAGATGCAGCGCAGCGGTCTGGGTTCACCGATCCTGGTGATGGTGATCCTGCTGATGATGGTGATCCCGCTCGCACCGTTTGCCCTGGATATGCTGTTTACCTTCAACATCTCCCTGTCACTGGTGGTATTGCTGGCGGTGATTTACAGCCGCCGTCCGCTGGATTTCGCCGCGTTTCCCACCGTGTTATTGATAGCGACCCTGCTGCGTCTCAGTCTGAACGTTGCCTCCACCCGTATCGTACTGCTTGATGGTCATACGGGTTCGGATGCCGCCGGACAGGTGATTCATGCCTTCGGCGATTTCGTGGTCGGCGGAAATCATACCGTCGGTTTCGTGGTGTTTATCATCCTGGTCATTATCAATTTTGTCGTCGTCACCAAGGGCGCCGGCCGAATCTCCGAGGTCAGTGCCCGCTTTACCCTGGACGCCATGCCCGGCAAGCAGATGGGCATAGATGCCGATCTGAATGCCGGCATGATCACGGCGGACGAGGCCAGGTTGCGCCGCCAGGAAATCGCCCAGGAATCGGATTTCTACGGTTCCATGGATGGCGCCAGCAAATTTGTCCGGGGTGATGCCACGGCGGGTATTCTCATACTCATTATTAATATCATCGGAGGCCTGGCCATCGGTACCCTGCAACACGGTCTGCCGCTGGGCGAGGCCGCGCAGGTCTACACATTGTTGACCATCGGTGACGGCCTGGTGGCGCAGATCCCGTCACTGTTACTGTCGACCTCGGCCGCGATCATGGTCACCCGGGTATCAACCAACACGGACATGGGCGAGCAGATCATCAGTCAGCTTTTTCACAACCCCAAAACGCTGGTTGTAACCGGCGGCATGATCGGTCTTATCGGCCTCATCCCCGGCATGCCGAACATTGCCTTTTTGATCCTGGCCGGCCTTTGTTGCGGTGGCGCCTGGTTTGCGCAGCGGTCCCGGCAGCAGGCTGAAGCCGCAAACGTTGAAGAGGAACCGTTACCGGAACCGCAGACAGAGGAACGGGAACTCAGCTGGGAAGACATCGAACAGGTAGACACCATTGGTATGGAAGTCGGTTACCGGCTGATCCCGCTGGTGGACAGGAATCAGGGTGGGCAGTTGCTGGATCGCGTCAAGGGTGTGCGCAAGAAATTGTCACGTGAACTGGGTTTTCTGATCCCTTCGATACATATTCGCGACAATCTTGATCTCGAGCCGAATTCCTACCGGCTGACCGTCATGGATGCCACGGTTGCCAAAGCCATGGTCCAGATTGACAACGAACTGGCGATCAATCCCGGTCATGTCATGGGTGAATTGCCGGGACAGATGTCAAAGGATCCTGTATTTGGCCTGGATGCGATCTGGATCAATCCCGGTGATCGTGAACATGCCCAGTCACTCGGCTATACCGTGGTTGACAGCAGCACCGTGATTGCGACGCATCTCAGCCAGACGCTTCAGGATCACGCCCATGAACTGCTCGGTCATCACGAAATACAGGAAATGCTGGACCGTTACGAAAAGCAGTCACCGAAAGTGCTCGAAGATCTGATTCCGAAAGTGATCCAGCCGGGTGTGCTGGTCCAGGTCATGCGCAACCTGCTGCGTGAAAATATTCCCGTCCGTGATACCAAGACCATCATCGAAACCATTGCCCAGCACGCCGAACGTACCCAGGACCCTGAAACGCTGACGGTTCTGGTACGCATCGCACTCGGCCGGCTGATCGTCGAACGGGTGGCCGGTCAGGAGGATGAAGTGCCCGTGATCACGCTTGAGGGATCGCTGGAACAGTTATTGCAACAAAGCATTCAGGTGTCCGGTGAGGGCAGCGTGATTGAACCGAGGCTGGCGCAACGCCTGATCGGCTCATTGCAGGAGGCGGCAGAGCGGCAAGAAGTTGCCGGTCAACCCACCATCCTGCTGGTGCCGGACAACCTCAGGCAGATGCTGTCCCGGTTTGTCAGACATCATGTGCCACGGCTGAGCGTGTTGAGTTTCAGCGAGATACCGGAAGATAAACAGTTGAAGATTGTAGCTACGGTGGGTGTTGACCAGGATAAACCGGCTTAGAAAGAAATTTGCTGATAATGATAAACAACAGGATTACAGACTGAGATGAAAGTACGCAGGTATTTTGCCAGTGATATGCGCCAGGCCCTGAAAATGGCCAGGGAACAACTGGGGCCTGATGTCGTGATCCTCTCCAACCGCAAGGTGATGGGAGGTGTGGAACTGCTGGCTTCCGACGATTATGACCCGATGGTCATGGCCGGACGCAGCGGGCAATCGGTTTCCCTGGCAACGCCGGGCACACAGTCGCCGGTAGTCGATGAGTCACCGGCCATGACCTTTGATGATCATATCAAGGGAGCCGGGTTTACGACGGTGATGGATCAGGATGAATCCATGCAACAGATGCAGGCGGAGATACGATCCCTGCGCCGGTTACTGGAGCAGCAGATGTCCGGCCTCGCATGGAACGACTATGGCCGCAGTCATCCGCTCTGGGCCGGAATATTGAGACGATTTGGACAACTTGGACTGGAACCGGAACTGGCCCGCTCCATCGTCGAACAGATACCACAAAACACCGAAACGCAGCGGGCCTGGCGCATGGCGCTGGCCTACCTTAGTTACCGAATACGGATCGCCAACGACGGTTTATTGACACCGGTGAATGCCGTGGCCTTTGTCGGTGCTTCCGGTGCCGGCAAGACCACCACACTGGCCAAACTGGCCACACGCTTCGTAATGCAGCACGGCAATGACAATATCATCCTGGCAACCACGGATTTTTATCGCATCGGTGGCCGTGATCACCTGCGTGGCTACGGCCGCATACTCGGTGTGCCTGTACGCACCCTGCAAAACGCCAATGATCTTGGCGTGCTGCTGGACCGCTATTACGGTGAAAAACTGATCTTGATCGATACGGCCGGACTCAGTCCCAGGGACGCGCGCCGATCCGAACAATTATCCATCCTCCAGGCCGGTCAGTCGCGGTTAAAGATCTGCCGGGTGTTATCCGCCAACAGCCAGTTATCGGTATTGCAGGAAAGCGCGCAAAAGACACCCGTACTGGTCCAGAACCAGGCCATTATCACCAAGCTGGATGAGGCCAATACCCTGGGTCCGCTGTTGTCCGTGGTGATCACCGCCAACCTGCAGGTCAGTTACCTGAGTGACGGGCAGAAGGTTCCGGATGATCTCAGCAAGGCTGAATCGCACAACCTGGTCTCACGCGCCATTGCCTGTATGAAACAGAAGCAGGAAGCATTGCAGTCCAGCGAGACCATTGAACAGCAATATGGAAAGTCGATCATGACACAACCCGGTGAGTTACATGAACACTGAACATTCAAAAAAACACCTTACAAATACCAGGGTCATCGCCGTGACCAGCGGCAAGGGCGGTGTGGGCAAGACCAATGTCTCCATCAACCTGGCCCTGAGCCTGTCCGGACTCGGACACACGGTTACCTTGCTGGATGCCGACCTCGGTCTGGCCAATATTGATATCCTGCTTAACCTGCGGCCCCTGCGTAATCTCTCGCATGTGATCGAGGGAGAGTGCGAACTCGCCGACATCATCATACCGGGTCCGCTCGGCATACGCATCATTCCGGCCTCGTCCGGTGTGCGGATGATGTCCAACCTGGATGTGCGGCAACAGGCGGCGCTGATTCATGCGTTCGGCGATTTACACAATGATACCGATATCCTGGTTGTGGATACCTCTGCAGGTCTTGGCGATGGTGTAATCAACTTCTGTGCGGCGGCGCATGAAGTTCTGCTGGTGGTCTGTAATGATCCCGCCTCGGTGGCCGATGCCTACGCCATGATCAAGGTCCTGCACAATGACTACGGGGTGCAACGCATGCGTATCCTCGCCAACATGGTCCATAAATCCGGCGAGGGTCGCCAGGTGTTTGAACGGCTCGGACTGGTGTCCCGGCGTTATCTCGATGTCGTGCTCCACTATTGCGGTGCTGTTCCGCATGACCCGCTGCTGGTCAAGGCCATTCGTAACCGCCAGCCCGTCGTTGCTGCCTATCCGGGTGCTCCCTCGGCGATGGCATTCAAGGATCTGGCTACTATCGCCGATAAATGGGAGAGGCCCGGTGCGGCAAATGGCCGGCTGGAATTTTTCGTAGAACGGCTGTTGCAGTATCAGCCGGAAAACCTGCAGAAGGTGCTGCCATGAGCGAGCTGGCGGTCTACCTGGAAACGGCCAGGGGCGATAGTGCCATTGACCAGAATCAACTGGTTGAAAAACATGCCTCGCTGGTCAAACGAATTGCCTATCACCTGATGGGACGGCTCCCTTCAAGTGTACAGGTGGAAGACTTGATACAGTCGGGAATGATCGGATTGCTTGAAGCAGCCAGAAATTACGATGCTACACAGGGTGCCAGCTTTGAAACCTATGCCGGCATTCGCATCCGCGGTTCCATGCTGGATGAGATCCGCAAGGGGGACTGGGCGCCGAGGTCGTTGCACAGAAAGGTTCGGGAAATTGCCCAGGCCGTTCACCAGATTGAATCCGAGACCGGCAGGGATGCACGTGACAGTGAAGTGGCGGCGCGCCTGAACATGGGTCTCGATGAGTATCATCATGTGCTGCAGGATGCGAGCAATCACCAGATCATGAGTCTGGAGGATTTGCCCAGCAAGGAAAACAGCATGGCCGACGGGCTTTCCGAGAGGATCCCCGGACCTTGCGAGAACCTGGAAAATGAAAGCCTGCGGCAGATTCTGGTGCAGGCAATGGCCAGTCTGCCGGAGCGCGAACGCCTGGTGATGTCACTTTACTACAATGAAGAGCTCAACCTGCGCGAAACCGGCGAAGTGCTGGGCGTCAGTGAGTCCAGGGTATGCCAGATACATGCACAGGCGCTGATCAGATTGCGCTCGAGAATTTCAACCATTGTGGATATTGAAGATGAATTCTGATTTGAATACCGGTTATCGCCCGATTGTTATCGGATCGGTGAAAATTACAGGAGGCAGCTTGTGAATAAAAACATGAAGATCCTGATTGTGGATGATTTCTCAACCATGAGAAGAATCATCAAGAATCTGCTCAGAGACCTCGGTTATACCAATATGGCGGAAGCGGATGATGGAATTACAGCGCTGCCCATGCTGCAGAACAGTAATTACGATTTCCTGGTGACCGACTGGAATATGCCGGGTATGCAGGGAATCGACCTGCTCAAGGCTGTGAGAAACGATCCGAAACTGGCCGGATTGCCGGTGTTGATGGTCACCGCGGAATCCAAACGTGATCAGATCGTCGAGGCAGCACAGGCCGGTGTCAATGGTTATATCGTAAAACCATTTACCGCCGCTACCCTGAAGGAAAAAATTGACAAGATTTTCGAACGTATCGAAGCCGCAGCCTGATATACAGGGAGCTGAATAATGACAATAACCGCAGCCGAAGACCTGGGATACTCCGTAGACGAAAGACTGGAACTGGCCAGATCATTGATAACTCACCTCGAGGCCGGCAACGAGGATGACATCAACAGTATTATCAACAAACTTTATACCGACAAGGAGCAGACCCTGTTCCAGGAGATCGGCAAACTGACCCGGCAGTTACATGATGCGCTGGGAACCTGCCGTAACGATGAGCGTATTACCTCACTGGCTGAACGTGATATGCCGGATGCCCGTGAGCGATTGCGCTATGTGCTGGCTAAAACCGACGAATCCGCGCACAAGACACTGGGCGCCGTGGAATCCGCTTTGCCGCTGTCAGAGCAGCTGATGTCCGATGCAGGATTGATGACCCGTGAATGGGAACGCTTTAAAAGACGTGAAATGAGCGCGGAAGATTTTCGTCAGCTTTCAAAAAAACTGGAAGCGTTTTTACAAACCGTCAATACCAGTACACAGCAAATCAATGAACGTCTCTCCGAGATCATGATGGCCCAGGATTACCAGGATCTGACCGGCCAAATTATCGGCCGGGTGATAAGCATAGTGGAAGAAGTCGAGCAGGGACTGGTGGGCATGATCCAGCACCGTAGCCAGCCTGATAGTGTCGGCAGACAGGAAGGCCCGGATATTACCGTGGAAGGCCCGCGTATTCATTCCGATAACAGGCCGGACATGGTTCAGGGACAGGATGATGTCGATGACCTGCTGTCAAGCCTGGGATTTTAAACAAGTGTTCCGGATCAGTGAACAGTTGAAAACGACCTGTCATGCCGGACTTGATCCGGCATCCAGTGTAAAAAATCCGCCTGTAAGGCGGTCATTTTATCGGCTGGATTCCGGCAGGAGCCTGTCCTGGAAGTGTTTAATCCAGGGCCGGAATGACGGTTGTGCGATTGTACACTGATCCGGAACAGCTATTTAGGGACAACGATACTGTTACGAGTAAAACATCACGAGCACAGATATGTCTATTGACCTGAACGACGAAATTTTCCAGGACTTTCTTATCGAAGCCGGTGAGATCCTCGAGCAGTTGAATGAACAACTGGTTACCCTGGAATCAGAGCCGGATAACAGGGACCTGCTGAATTCCGTATTCCGGAGTTTTCATACCATCAAGGGCGGCGCGGGTTTTCTCGCCATCGATGCGCTGGTAAATGTCTGTCATGTTGCCGAAAATGTCTTTGACGTTTTGCGTAACGGCCAGCGCAGCGTCGATTCCAACCTCATGGATGTCGTGCTCGAAGTGCTTGATGTCGTTAACGGCATGTTTCAACAAATCAGCGAGGGTTCCGAACCGGAAGCGGCCGGTGCCGACCTGTTATCACGGCTCGAGGTATTGTCGCGGCCGGCATCAGCAGCGACCGTGGTGGACGCGGAACAGCAGACACCGGCGGAAACTGCAAAAATCACGGCTCCGGCAGTTGACGTGGAAGCAGACGAGCCGTCGCAGGATACGGTGATACCGGAAATTGATCCGGTTCCCGAAACAGATACTAATGCGGCGAGTACGGATACCAGTGCGCAGGATGGCGTTTCCGGCGAGGATATCACCGATGAAGAATTCGAGGCGTTGCTGGATCAGCTTCATGGTACCGGCAAACATGCCACGGCTCCGGTGGCCGGGGTAATTGCCGATACCGCCGGCGAAGACAGCGCGGATAATTCCGACAGCGATGTGATCGCCAATGCCGGTGATGAAATCAGCGAAGAGGAATTCGAGGCGTTGCTGGATGAACTCGAAGCGAAAAAAACGTCTGCGGCAATGGGTGACAATACCGGGGCAGCCGTTACGGATAAACCGGCAGAACAACCCCCGCTTGCCGCCGTTGCAGATGAACCGAAAACCGGGGCCGCCCCGGCCGCAGCCGCCAGAGCTCCACAGCCGGTAAAGGCCGAGACTACTGTTCGTGTTGAAACCAGTGTGCTGGATTCAATCATGAACATGGTCGGAGAACTGGTGTTGTTACGAAATCGGCTGTCCAATCTCGGCGAGAGTATTGATGACGAGGAAGTCACAGCCACGGTCAGCAACCTTGATGTGGTGACCACGGATCTGCAGGCTTCGGTGATGAAAACGCGTATGCAGCCGATCAAGAAAGTGTTCGGCCGTTTCCCGCGTGTTGTCCGTGACCTGGCCCGCAATCTTAAAAAAGAAGTCTCACTGGAAATGATTGGCGAGGAAACCGATCTCGACAAGAACCTGGTCGAGGCGCTGTCCGACCCGCTCGTCCACCTGGTACGTAACTCGGTGGATCACGGTATAGAAATGCCCGATGAACGCGAGGCTGCCGGCAAACCCCGTGAAGGTACGGTCATACTGTCGGCGGAGCAGGAAGGCGACCATATACTGCTTACCATCGCCGATGACGGCAAGGGTATGGATCACGAGGTACTGCGCAGGAAAGCCGTATCCAAGGGCATTATGGACGAAGATGCCGCCGCCCGGCTGGATGAATCCGATTGCTACAACCTGATTTTCCTGCCCGGATTTTCCACCAAGGAGGAGATTTCCGATGTCTCCGGACGGGGTGTGGGCATGGACGTGGTCAAAACCCGCATCAACCAGTTGAACGGTATCATCAATATCGATTCCACCATGGGTAAGGGCACGACCATTACCATCAAGGTGCCGTTAACCCTCGCCATTATGCCCACGCTGATGGTCTGCCTGGGTGAGAAAAACCAGACCTTTGCACTGCCGCTGGTCAATGTCAGTGAAATCATTGAAATGGACAGCGACAAGATCAATACCCTGGACGGACGTCATGTCTTGATGGTCCGGGGTAAACCGATACCCTTGTTTAACCTCAGTCGCTGGTTGACCGCGGATCCTTACGGGCAGGGCTACGTCAATGGCCATGTGGTGGTGGTCAGTGTCGGTAATCAGAACATTGCCCTGCATGTCGATCGCCTGATGGGGAGAGAGGAGGTTGTGATCAAGCCCCTGGGTGCCATGTTGCAGGGTACGCGCGGACTCGCCGGAGCCACGATCACCGGCAATGGCAAGATAGCCCTGATCCTGGATCTGCCGGACCTGGTCCAGAGTTATGCAGGCAGATGCTGATTACCGGGTGCTATGAGCCCGTACATAATCGCAGCTAACCGACCGTGATCATGAACCGGATTCGGTTATCCGGCAGAGAAAAAACAGTTATCCAGACTTATAATCACAAGGATAAAGTACGGTGGTCAAGGTACTCGTAGTCGACGATTCAAGTTTTATCAGACGGGCCATTACTTCATCACTGGAGACGGATCCCGATATTCACGTTGTCGGCGAGGCCGGAGATGGTCAGCAGGCCATGGCACTGGTAGAGCAGTTACATCCGGACGTCATCACCATGGATCTGAATATGCCGAATATGGACGGAATCACGGCCATACGGCAGATACGCAAACACCACAGTGTGCCTATCCTGGTGTTTACCTCGGCATCGGATCGTGATGGTCCCAAGGTACTTGAGGCATTGAATGCCGGGGCCATGGATTTTGTCTCCAAGGACAGCAGTGATTCGCGCGAAGGCCACGACAAGATCATTAAAAAACTTCGTACCCATGTCATGGCCCTGGCAGCGCCGGGTCCTGTCCCGGCAATAAAAACCCCGGTCAGTAATACGCCAACGGTAAAGCCGGTGGCGCTATCATCCACACATCTCACGGAACATCCCGATTACAACATTGTAGTGATTGGCGCCTCTACGGGCGGGCCCGTGGTGATCGAGGATATATTGAAAAAAATGGCGGCGGATTTTCCCCTGCCGGTTCTGGTTGTTCAGCATATGCCGGCGGGATTTACCCGGGCCTTCGCCGAACGTCTGGATGAACTGTGCAGCCTTGATGTTATTGAAGCCGGTGACGGCATGGCCATCAGGCCGGGAAAGGTCTACCTGGCGCCCGGTGGCAGACAGATGGAAATCAGCAAAAATGGCAGCGGCAACCTGATACGAATTACTGACCTTGCCGGCCATGTTCATTATAAACCCTCCGTTGATGTTACATTTTCATCGGTTGCCGGAATTTACGGTAGCAAGGTACTGGCCATCGTACTCACCGGCATGGGCACCGATGGGTGTCTGGGTGCGAAATTGCTCAAACAACAGGGGGCCACGATCTGGGCGCAGGACCGTGGCACGTCAGTGGTGTACGGCATGCCCATGGCAATCATCAACAACAAGCTGGCTGACAAGGTGCTTTCGGGTGCGGATATTGGAACAAGACTTGCACGTGTCCACTAACTATGGACTCCCTGAGTATTATTGGAATATTGATCGGTCTCGGCGCCGTCCTTTTTGGCCAGTACCTGGAAGGCGGCCACGTAGAAACGCTTATCAATGGCCCGGCATTGCTGATCGTCCTCGGCGGTACGCTCGGCGCGATCCTGCTGCAATCACCGTACAGTGCCGTCATGCGTGCCGTGAATATTTCCAACTGGATCTTCCGGCCGCCCGACTTTGCGCTTGAACAATCCATCAACAGACTTGTCAAGTGGAGCCAGGTTGCCCGTAAGGAGGGTCTGCTGGGACTTGAAAACCTGGTCGTCAATGAACCCGATCAGTTTATTCGCAAGGGTATGCAACTGCTGATTGACGGTAACGAGCCGGAGGTTATACGGGAAACCATGGAAATCGAGCTGTCCGCAAAAGAAGAAGTGGACCTGCAGGCAGCGCATGTGTTCGAGAGCATGGGCGCCTATGCGCCGACGCTGGGCATTCTTGGTGCCGTCATGGGGTTGATACATGTCATGGGTAACCTGGCCGAGCCGGATCAACTGGGTGGCGGAATTGCCGTGGCTTTCGTCGCCACGGTTTACGGGGTCGGTTTTGCCAACCTTGTGTTTATACCGATGGGTAACAAGTTGAAAAGTCTGATACGCAAACAGTCACATTTCCGGGAAATGCTCATCGAAGGCATCGTTGCCATTGCCGAAGGTGAAAACCCGCGGGCACTGCAAGGACGCCTGGGCGGGTTCGTGCACTGATCATGGCGCGCAGCAACCGACATCAGCGACGTAACCATCGCCGGGAAGCGGAAAATAACGATCGCTGGCTGATTTCCTACGCTGATTTCATCACCCTGTTGTTTGCGTTTTTTGTCGTTATGTATTCCATTTCCAGTGTCAACAACGGCAAGTACCGGGTGATGGCGGATTCCATTATCGAGGCGTTTAATGATCCGAACAAATCCCTGCAACCTGTCCAGATTGGCCTGTTCGAAAAGGAACCGCGTTCTGATCACATCGTTACTCCGCTGGATCTCGAACAGGGTGGCGCCAGTGGCGAAATGGATACAGAAGATGATCGTGGTACCCAGGCCGCGGGATCAAGGCAGACCCGGGGCGAAGCGGATGATTTAACCCTTCAGGCGCACCCGGATGCGGAAAAACCGGCCATTACCGAGGGCGATATGATCGAGGAAATTGCCCGCAATATCAGTGAAAAAATGCAGCCGCAGATCGATGAAGAGGCCATCTCCGTCAGTCAGTCCGATGATTTCATCGAGGTCGAAATCAATAATAATATCCTCTTTCCCAGTGGCAGCGCCCGTCTGCACAATGATGCCTTGCCTGTCCTGCGTAATCTCTCGGATATTTTTCAATCATTCAATAATGCTATCCAGGTGGAGGGGTTTACCGATAACGAACCTATTCGCACCACTGCTTATCCTTCCAACTGGGAATTATCAGCGGCACGGGCTGCCAGTGTTGTACATCTGTTTATGAAGTTCGGGATTCGCCCGCAAAGACTGGTAGCCGTGGGTTATGGCGAATACCGGCCCGTAGCCAGTAATGAGACCGAGCAGGGACGGCGCAAAAACCGTCGTGTGGTCATTGTGATCCCGGCTGCGGACCAGGGTAATCACATCATGGATACGCAAACCCGGGAAATCCGCCGTGGCGCTACCGGCCAGAAACGCATACCCGTGGATTTGTAAATGGAAATCTGGACGATAGCGAATCAAAAAGGTGGCGTTGGCAAAACCACCACGGCGGTCAATCTTGGCGGCATGCTCGCCGACCTGGATCGGCGCGTGTTGCTGATTGACCTTGATCCGCACGGCTCCATGACCAGTTATTTCGGTTTCGATCCGGACAGTATTGAAGAAAGTGTTTATGACCTGTTTCATGCTGATCTGGTCAACAAGCGATCACCTCTGGCGGCACTGTTAAGGCATACATCGGTCGGGGGAATGGATCTGCTGCCCGCCTGTACGGCGCTGGTGTCACTGGATCGCCGGATTGCCGGGCGCGACGGCATGGGACTGGTTTTACGCAATGCCCTGGCCAAATACGATGGCTATTACCAGCACGTGATTATCGACTGCCCGCCGACACTGGGTATTCTGATGATCAACGCGCTGGCGGCCTGTCAGAAATTGCTCATTCCCGTGCAGACAGAATTTCTGGCCATCAAGGGACTGGAACGCATGTTGAACACACTGAAAATGATCATAATGTCAGGCAAGCACTCACTGGATTACCTGGTTGTGCCGACCATGTTCGATGTGCGTACACGCGCCTCGAAACTGGCACTCGATTCACTGCAGAAAAATTATCACGAAAGGTTATGGCCTGATGTTATTCCGATCGATACCAGGTTCAGGGAAAGCAGCCGTATGGGCCGCGTGACCCACCAGGTCTTTCCGAACAGCAGGGGCGTGGAGGCCTACTCGCGCCTGCTGCATACCCTGTTGCTGGGTGATCAACAGCCATGTTCCCGTAATGAGGTGTCTCGATGTCAAACATGAAAAACAGATCCGGTGATTTTGCTGAAACCCGTCATGCACTGGCCGAATATGTCGACAGCATGCTGCGTCAGCCGTCAGCCGGTTCCGGCGCCGGTCCGCAACCATCGGTATCGGCAGACGATGTTAACCATAACGAGCCGGAGGATTCACTTGTCAGTTCACGGATGCTCAGTATCCGGCTTGACGGTCAACAGTTGTACATCCCTGTAGCACAGGTTAAATCCGTGCTGTTTATCAATGACCGGATACTGACACACGGTAACGAACCAGCCACTCCCTTGCTCGGCATGGTGAACAGGGAAGGTCTGGATATTCCCCTCTATGACCTCGGCTGGGTGTGCAGTACCGGTGCAAGCGGATACGGGCAGACGGTGCCAGGCAAGCGGGCGCAGGCTGTCATCCTTCGTGGACGGCACATTGCCCTGGCCTGTGACAGCATTGCCGATATGGCCGAGATCAACCCGAACCAGATTCTGCCGTCCCGGGACCAGCGCCCCTCACGGCGATGGATACAGGGTATCGTTATGACCGGCATGATTCCGGTGATAAATATCCAGGTAATCAAGGAGATATTTCGCACATGCACATGAAGATGCCGGTATTTCAGGTGTACCCGGCAGTGTTTGGCACGGACCATGCAACCATCACTATAAATGATGAAAATCGACAAAATTTTGACTGAATAACCCCGGAGGTTCCCAATGTCCACCAGTCTGGCACAAGATACCGCTACCGTTGATGACTACATGCAATGGGTCACGTTCCGTCTCGACCAGGAATTCTATGGCGTTAATGTCATGCAGGTACAGGAAGTATTACGCATCAGTGATATTGCCCCGGTCCCCGGAGCCCCGGAGTATGTACTCGGCATCATTAATCTGCGTGGCAATGTAGTCACCGTCATTGATGCCCGTAAACGCTTCAACCTGGTCGCCAGGGAACCGGACGATGCCACCCGTATCGTGGTCATCGAGGTCAATGGACAGGTAATCGGCATGCTGGTCGACAGTGTTGCCGAGGTAATCAACCTCAGATTATCCGATATCGAGGCTTCGCCCAATCTTGGCAATGACGACAGTGAACAGGCCAGGTACATCCAGGGTGTGTTCAGCCGGGAAAACGATATCCTGATATTGATTGACCTGAACAAATTACTTTCGGAAAGCGAACTGGAAGAGGTCACGGATTTGTGATCGCGGAGCAGGATGAGCATAGTCCGTGACATCAACCAGGTACAGAAAATAGTTCCCCCTGAATCCGTGGTTCACAGGCAGGCGGAAAAAAATCGCAGGCAGCAGAAAGATAAACGTAAAAAAAAGGACGATAAACACAACCCGGGTGATGAGCACCGGGTTGACGAATTTATCTGAAACAGATACACGTTAAACATAAGCGGATAACCATGGCTTTTATACCTGAATTTCTGAAACCTGAAACATTGATTTGTCTCGGTCTGGTATTGACCCTCGCCGTCGTGGTGTTGCAGCAGAACAAAAAAATCGAAATCCATGAGCAGCGCCTCAAGCTGTTGAAAAATGACATCAGAGCCTTACTCGTCTGTTCACGTGGTGTCGGCAACAAACTCAACAGCCAGTTCGTGGAATTCCGCAATCTTATAGAACGGCAGGATCGCCTGGAGCTCGGCGACAGCGGTGATCCCGCCTATCGCCAGGCCATGGTATTGCTCGACCGTGGTGTAAGCGAGGAGGAAATGATCGATACCTGCGACCTTACCCGGGCTGAAGTGGAGTTAATTGCGCAATTGCGCAGAAACCATGCACCTTCTGCTACAGGTCATATTGAACTCGTAGCCTGACGGGATCGAAGCTGTTCCTCGTCAGCTGCCGGGCAAGTCATACAAAGTCTCGATTTCATCCCTGTGCACTGATCGCCACCCGGCGAGTTCCGCTGCCTGGATATCATTAACCGGGTCATCTCCAATCATCAGATAACACCCATCTGCATCGTTTATCCGTTGTTCTATCGCCCTGAAAAAACCGGGGTGGGGTTTGGCATAACCGAGTGCCGAGGAATAATAGATATGAGAGGGATCCAGGTACGGAAAAAGCGCCTCGCAGATGGATACGATCCTGGTATCAAAATTGGAGGCAATGCCAGTATAGATATTCCTGTCATTCAGTGTCCGCATCAGTGCACAGGTATCCTCGTAACACGACCAGTTCTCAGCCAGTGAGAAATGCTGCCAGAGTTTATTGAACAGGGCATTGTCATCATTCCTGATATCACTGAATACCTCGTAGACCACGCGTCTCCAGCGGTTTTTCTCGATATCTTCCCCGGACATTTCAGCGTGGTTCGCCGGCGAACTGAAATGCCGATTGAAAGCCATCGCGAAACTATGCTGAATATCGGCAGGCGTCATGTGAGAACCATGATTATGGCCAATACGGTAATAGCTATCGACCACGGACGGATCCGGGTAAATCAACGTGCCGACCAGGTCGAAAAAAACATAATATGTCTGCATGGCTGGATTTCCGGTTATTTCGTATTCGTTATACTGTCTGATACGGAATCAGGTTATGATAGCTATGTATATATACGACTATACATCAAACAGTACATGCCCCACTTGTTACGATTCATGCTCTTGCTTGTAGTGTCAACATCCGCCTGCAGTGCTGATGCAGGTACGGACATGTTGTGGCATTTTACAGACCATACGCAAACCGGTCTGCCTGCCGGACTCAGTGGACGAACCATGGACGTGGCCTCGGCTGATCTGGACAACGATGGCGATATTGACCTTGTGCTGGCGATGGAATTTGACCGCAATGTTATTCTGCTGAATAACGGTAACGCTGTTTTTACCGATGCCGCCACTGCACTTCCTGCAAATGCTCATGACAGTGAAGACATCGGCATTGCCGATTTTGATAACGACAAGGATCCCGACATTGTCATTGTCAGCGAGGATGACCGTATCAACGAGCTGTATATGAATGAGGGCGATGCCATGTTCATCGAATCCGCCGAGGCACTGCCGGTCAGCGGCATATCCAATGCGGTGGCCGTTCTTGATATCAATGCCGACGGCGCTCCGGATATGGTCATCGGAAACAACGGCCCTAACAATATACTTATTAACGACGGTAAAGGCCGATTTATGGATGAAACATCCGGCCGCCTGCATGGCACAAATAATGATGTGACACAGGATATGTTGTTTACGGATGTAGACCATGACGGGGATCCGGATCTGGTGGTTGCCAATGAAGGGCAGAACCGCATCTATATCAACCTCGGCAACGGTGTGTTCCATGATGAAACAGCGCAGAGAATGCCTGTACTGACGGATGAAAGCCGGGAAGTCGTGGTCGCGGATGTCGATAATGACGGCGATACCGATCTTTTTTTCGCCAATGTCATGTTCGCGTTGTCGACTGATCCGGCTAACCGGTTGTTACTGAACGACGGCAGCGGGCACTTTCGCGATGTATCGGATTCCGCTCTGCCCGTGGATGACAACAGCAACTTCAGCGCCGAATTCATGGATATCAACAGTGACGGGTATGTGGATATTCTCACGGGTTCCTCGGTTATATTCGGGCCCGGCAGCGGCAGGGTATATATCTACCTGAACAATGGCGCCGGCGGATTTGAGATGATGGATTCATCCTCGTTTGTACAGTACGGTATAGATGGCAACGCCTTTGGCTTCGAGATGGCAGACTTTGACGGTGACGGGCTGACTGATATCTATGTGGCGAGCAGGCAGTCCCAATCTGGAGCCGGTGGCAAGGATACCCTGCTGCTGAATAGTGGCAGGCAACGGTAACGGCAGCGCTGATGCGGGTTGTGATTCAAACCCGGCAGTTGCCGTAGTCTGACTGCGGGGGAGTACGCAGCATGATTCAGATGTTACCGTGACTCATCTGTGCGGCGATGTAATCGGCCTGCCTGATGGCCAGACTGACAATCGTCAGCGTCGGATTTTCCGCGGCGCTTGTCGTAAACTGGCTGCCATCGGAGATAAACAGGTTCTCGATGTCATGCGCTTGTCCCCATTGGTTGCATACTCCCTGATCCGCTTTTGAACTCATCCGGCAGGTCCCAAGGTTATGGGTCGAAGGGTAGGGTGGGACCTTGTAAATCCTGCGTGCACCTGTTGCCTCATAGACAGCGGCCCCCCGGCTATAGGCATGGTCGCGCATGGCGATATCGTTGGCATGGTCATCGTAGTGGACGTTCGGCACCGGCATACCGTAATCGTCTTTCTCATCGGTATTTAACGTCACACGGTTACCCTGCTGTGGCAGATCTTCACCGACGATCCACATTCCGGCCAGGTACTTGTAGTTTTCCAGTGCGAAGGTGAAATCCGCGCCCCACGCGCCCGGGTTGAGAAATGCCGCCATGAAAGGCAGGCCGAGGGCCAGCGTTTCAAGTTCGTAACCGCCGGCAAAACCGCGTTCGGGTTTGTGAATGCTTTCATCCTTGATAATTCCGGCCATGGTCGTGCCGCGATGGAAATTCACCGGTTTGTCAAACACCGCGTATACGGAACCGGTGGTATGACGCATGTAATTACATCCGACCTGACCCGAAGAATTAGCGAGTCCATCCGGGTACATCGGGGAATGCGAATTCAGTAACAGCCGTGGTGTCTCGATGGAGTTGCCGGCAACGCAGACTATACGTGCTTTCTGAAACCGGATGCTGCCATCCCTGTCGGCATATTCAACACCGTTGACCTTGCCACTGTTATCATGAGTAATCCTGAGAACATGCGCATTGCTTCTCAGATCCAGGTTGCCGGTCGCTTCGGCTTGCGGAATTTCCGTGTACAGGGTTGACCATTTGGCCCCGGATTTACAACCCTGGAAACAGAAGCCCAGTTGCATACAGGCTCCCCGGCCTTTTCGGGGCCTGCTGTTGATGGCCATGTTCCCGGTACTCACCTGCCTGTAACCGATCTTCGTGGCACCAGCATACATAACCTTGAAATTGTTGTTGCCGGGCAGGCCGGGTATATCATGGGTTCTTGTCACTCCCATCTTGTACTCGGCGCGGCTGTAATAAGGCGCCAGATCCTCAAGTCCAAGCGGCCAGTCGGCAAGGTTGGTGCCGGCGATATCGCCGTAACGGGTTCTGGCCCTGAATTCATGATCCTGGAATCGCAGGCTGGCGCCGGCCCAGTGAGTTGTCGTGCCGCCCACTGTTTTGCAAATCCAGGCCGGCAGATTCGGGAAATCTGTTGCAATCCGCCAGGAACCCGAGGTAGTACGTCGGTCCAGCCAGGCCAGTTGATTGAACGCTTGCCACTCGTCGTTGTGAAAAGCGGCAATGCTGTAATGTTGACCCGCTTCGAGCAGGATTACCCTGATGCCCTTTTGGCATAATTCATTGGCCAGCGTGCCTCCACCGGCGCCGGAACCGATAATGACAACCGCACTGTCATCGTTATAGCCGGCTCTGTTCATGACCCGTTCCTGTTATATACGGGGCTGGCTTCAGGTGGTGGTTCCGGCAGCCAGTCGAGATCATTGAAACCGCGATCGATGTACCCGCCCTTGCTGAAAGCCTCGCCTTCGTAGCCGAATGTCTGCCACACCGCATGATTGTCATAGAGTTTCAGGATGGTGGCGGTTTTGATTTTTGCGATGAATTCGGACCCGGCAATGTCACGGATAATGCCGGATAACTGTTCATCAGTCGGGTCGGGCCAGGCGCCGGTGGACTTTTCGGATATGACTGCGAAACCCGTCGACAAAAGCTGTCGTGTCGAGTCGTTTTCCAGGGATTCCTGAACCAGGGTTTTGACGACTATCTCATAATGGATATCAGACAGGTCATCATGCGGATAAAGGATACGGGCTATACGAAACAAGGTGCGGATTGAATCCGGATCGGGAAAGTCGACTTCGGCAAATATTGATCGGATCGGTACAAACAGTGACACTCCGGAAACGAGCAGGAATCTGGAAGTGATCAGCGAACCTATACCCGCGGTCAGAAAATACCGACGGCTGATTGTTGTATTTATCATTTTATTCACCGTGTAGTTAATTGTCAGTGAATAGTCAGTCGTGATTCATACTGACTTTTTTATCAGTGCGAAACGATTCCTGCGCACTATTCAGTGCTTCGGAAAATTCGGGAACTGTGAGTAGTGCATCGAGCAGCACATCGGCAAGCAACCGACCGGCCCTGCTATCGCTGGGATAATGAACTCCGGCAATTTCCCGGCGTTGTGCGATATCTTCTGCATAGTGGATATACATGGATGCGTTGTCCGGATCGACAAGAGCCATGATCCGTGAAAAAAGCATGGCCTGGGTGGCATGACCCGACGGATAGGCGGGATGACCTGGATTGGGGATGACGAGTTCGAGGTCCGGATCCAGCGCTGACGGCCTGGGCCTTGAAAAGCGTTTTTTCTCTCTGAGAATAAAATAGAAAATTTCCTTGTTCGCAAAAGTGACTACATATCGCGCCGCTGTCCTGAGTTCCCCGGTGAACGGGCCATTGTCCAGGTAAATTTCCGCGAAATCGCCATGCCTGGCCTCGATGTGTATTCGTTCAACTGTCGCATCATCGCGCCTGGTTTGTGAATATTCCCGAAGCAACCGTAACTCCCGTGCCGTTTCTTCACTGCTGTTGGCCGGGTAATCGGGTAATTCAACATGCAGGTTACGATCGAGATGCCGGGGGCCTTTTTGCAGATAATACAGCAGTTGTGCATCCCACTCCGATTCCCGGAAGCGCACTGAATCTATATCGGCAGCCGTGCTGTTGCCGGTTAAAAGCAATGCCGGCAACAGCATGAATACGGTCAGTGCGAAGCGCAGCATCAGTTGCCGAGTCTGTAGGCGATAAGCCTGTTGCCGTTCATCATCGGAATGAGGACAAGATTGTCTTCGGCGATGTATTCATGATCGGCCGATCCCTGTTCCAGTTCCCTGAGCACCCGGTGACCACCCTCATCGTCAATGATCAGAATTCTGCCGGACATCCAGTCGGTGACCAGGTAATGATGATCATCAAGTTGTTCCACACCGTCGAGATTGCCGACCGGTTCGCCGTTACCAAGACTGGTCACCGATCCGGATGCAATATCAACGGATTTCAAGTGTCCGGGAACAGCGGTATTAAACCCGTCCGTCATTACCCCCCAGGATCCGACTATGAGCCGGCCCGCTTCCGCGTGCAGGCCGTTCGGAACCTCGAGATCGGCTGATTCAAGCCATACGTCAAACCGGTCATCCCGGAGAACGTAGATCCGGTTCAGCATCATATCGCTGACAAAAACAGTACCGTCGTTGCTGACGGTAACATCATTGAGAAATTCCGCGCCTTCGGCGGTATAGGAATTGATGATCTCCCGGTTTTCTATGTCGATTTCATGCAGGGTATCGATATCGGCCACGTACAGGCGGTCATCATGGATTGTGATACCCTTGGGTGAATCAAGCCCGATGATCCACTGGTTATCGATCAACTTGCCGTCCATTGAAACCAGGGCAACAGAACCGAATCCGTCCTTTTCAACAGGTGAGCCGTCGACATTGGTTACGTACAGGCGTTGTCGTTTTTTATCATAAATGACCGATTCGGGATTTTTCAGTCCTTCCAGTTCCCAGACCGGATCAAGAGTGTACTTACTTGCAACGGTTACTGTGTTGCTTTCGGATGAACGGGGTGACTGCGTTTGCATGTCAGCTTCGCTCTTGACAGTGGCTGTTCCGGAATCATCCGCTTCCGAGCAGGCGATCAGTAAACAGGCAAGGATTGAGACGGACAAACTTGTACGGATTGTTGAATTCATGAACATGTTTCCTGTTGGATTTGAGAGAATACTTATATATGTATGGCCCGGTTTTCAATATCGAGTGCGGCCTCGTGCAGGGTTTCGGTCAGGGTGGGGTGTGCATGAATCTCACTGATGATGTCATCGTAGCCGAGGTGATTGGACATGGCCGTAACCCCGGTGTTGATCAATTCCGAGGCATTGGGTCCGATGATATGCAGGCCCAGGATTTCACCACTTTCCGAACTCAGTAACTTGACGAAGCCTTCGATGCTGTGCATGGCATGCGCCCGGCCGTTGGCCATGAACGGGAACCGGCCTTTTTTGTAAGGCGTGCCGCTCTTGATCAATTCCTGTTCCGTGAGTCCGCACCAGGCAATCTCGGGCCAGGTGTAGATGATCCAGGGTATGTGGTCATAATTTCTTGTACGACTGTTGCCGGCTATGGCTTCCGCAACCAGGATACCGTCGTATGATGCCCGGTGTGCGAGCATGGGGCCGTTGGTGACATCGCCTATGGCATAAACAGTCTCGGCGCTGGTCCGGCAGTGCTCGTCCGTAACGATGAATCCGCGGCTATCGGTTTCAATACCGGCGTTTTCGATCGCGAGTCCCCCGGTGTTGGGTTTGCGGCCGGCCGCGACGATGAGTTTGTCGAATTCAAGTTCCTTTTCATTTTTGCCGTCACTGTAGGTCAGGGTGACATAATCATCATCATCTTCCGTTTCCAGGATGTTGGCGCCGAGGATGATATCCAGCCCCTGTGACTTGAAAATGGACAGGGCATTTCCGGCCACATCCTTGTCCACGCCGGGAAGGAAATCCGTCTGTGCCTCGATCAGGGTAACGTTGGCGCCCAGTCGCCGCCAGACGCTGCCCAGTTCCAGGCCAATGACACCGGCGCCGATGATGCCGAGATCAACGGGAACCTCGTCCAGTGCGAGTGCGCCCTCGCTGTCGATGATATTGGTGCCGATCCCGGCGACGCTGATTGTCCCCGGAACCGAACCCGTGGCTACAATAATGTGTCTGGCCGTAATCTCGTTAACATTACCCTGCAGGTCGGTCACGGCTATGCGGTTTTTATCAACGAAGCTTGCAGTTCCGGGCAGATGTTCAACCGAATTCTTGCGAAACAGGCCGCTGATACCCTTCGAAAAATTCCCGATGATGTTGTCCTTGCGGGCATGCATTCTCTCCAGGTTGAGATTTTTGACAGTGACTTCCAGACCGTGGTCCTGTGCTTCCTTGCTTATTGACTCGTACAGGTGTGATGAATCAAGCAGCGCTTTTGACGGAATGCAACCGGCGTTCAGGCAGGTGCCGCCTGGTGAGCTTCGGGATTTGTCATTGACCCATTTGTCGATACAGGCTGTTTTCATACCAAGCTGGGCGCAGCGTATGGCCGCAACATAACCGCCGGGTCCCGCGCCGATAACGGCCACATCGTAGTCGTACATTATTATCCTCGAAAAGTCCTGGTTAATTTAGGCGGTCGCAATCATGCCGCTTTCGGGCGAGCTTGGTGACGAGACATATTCATTCTTGTGCATTCTACCCGCCATGAATGCCTTGATGCCGGCATTCACCGCGTCCTTCATGGCGCTTGCCATCAGTACCGGATTGCCGGCTTTTGCGATTGCCGTGTTGGTCAGAACACCGGCGCAACCGGCTTCCATGGCGATGGCGATATCGCTTGCCGTGCCGACGCCCGCATCGACAATGACCGGAACGCCGGCGTTATTGATGATAATCGCGAGGTTCCATGGATTGAGTATGCCCATACCGGATCCGATCAGCGAGGCCAGCGGCATGACGGCCACGCAGCCGGACAGTTCCAGTTCCCTGGCAATGACCGGATCATCGGAGGTATAGGCCATCACATCGAAACCGTCCTTGACCAGGATTTCCGCGGCGCGGATGGTTTCGGTGACATTGGGATACAGCGTGTCGGGATCGCCGAGCACTTCGAGTTTGACCAGGTTATGTCCATCGAGCAGTTCGCGGGCCAGCCGCAGTGTGCGTACAGCATCCTCGGCCGAGTAGCAGCCGGCGGTGTTTGGCAAAATGGTGAACTCATCCGGCTTGATCACATCAAGCAGGTTGGGTTCATCCGGATTCTGACCGATATTGGTTCTGCGTATTGCTACCGTCACGATTTCAGCACCGCTGGCTTTTATGGCCTTGTGGGTTGTCTCCAGATCCGGGTATTTCCCCGTGCCGACCAGCAGCCGGGAGGTAAATTTTCTCTTGCCTATCAGCAGATCAGGTATATTAATAGTCATAATCAGCCCTTTTTTGTGTTAACCGCCACCCACAGCCCTGACAATCTCGATTTGATCGTTATTCTCGAGAATGTGATGCCTGTACCGGCTGCGGGGTATGATTTCCCGGTTGATTTCCACCGCGATGTTGTCTTCCTCATGGATTTCCAGCAGTTCAATCAGTCCGCGGATGCTCAACCTGTGTGTCAAGGTCATACCGGAACCGTTCACCATGATGCTTGTTTTCATAGCGGCCTGACTCTGGCTCTAAAGTACACCTTTTGACTGCAGGTCCGCGTGGTAGGAAGACCGTACCAGCGGTGCCGAGGCCACATCCCGGAAACCCAGTTGCAGACCGGCTACGCGGAGATAATCGAATTCATCGGGCGATACATATCGCTGTACCGGAAAATGGTGTTTTCCGGGTTGCAGGTATTGACCGATGGTCATCAGGTCACAGCCACTTTGGCGCAGGTCCTTCATGACCTGGATGACTTCATCGAGTGTTTCACCCATGCCCAGCATGATCCCGGATTTGGTCGGAATGTCCGGATGATTATCCTTGAACAATTCGAGCAGGCGCAGTGAATGCGCGTAATCCGCGCCGGGTCTTACCTGCCGGTAAAGTCCCGGAACCGTTTCCAGGTTATGGTTCAGCACATCCGGTAATTGCTGCCCGAGTATATCGATCGCTGAGTCCAGGCATTTTTTGAAATCCGGTATCAGGATTTCGATTCTTATTAAATGGCCGAGTTTGCGGATTTCGCTGATGCATTTGGCAAAATGGGTACTGCCACCATCATCCAGATCATCCCTGTCAACAGAAGTGATGACTACGTAGTTCAGTTTCATGGCCTCGACGTTTTCGGCGAGCCGGACCGGTTCGGATGGATCCGGGTGCGTCGGTCTGCCGTGAGCAACATCGCAGAAAGAGCAGCGTCGTGTACAGATATCACCCAGGATCATGAAGGTCGCCGTGCCACTGGAGAAACATTCACCGATGTTGGGGCAGAAGGCTTCTTCGCATACGGTGTTAAGATGGTTACTGCGCAAACGGTCCTTGAGCCGTATCACTTCTGCGGAATTCAGGTTTTTGACTTTCAGCCAGGGTGGTTTTCTGGAAAGCGCAACACGGGTTCCCGTGGCAACGGATTTCAGGATTTTATCACTGCCGCGTTGTTTTATGCCGTATGGCTTCATGTGTAATTTTAAATATTGAGATGTATATCCTGCTGTAGCAATTCATATACCAGTTGTAGCGACGCCTGGGATATTGATTAAAACGCCATTCAAAACAGGCAGCTAACAGCGTTTGTGAACAATCGAAATGAGTGTCTATAAACAGCGCAAGAACAGAGTCCTGTTACACTTGTTGCATAACCTGAAAATACCAACAACCGTTAACAGGAACAGGCCGCGACAGTCCGGTCAGAAAGCGGATTTAATCACGCCGCCATCCACCCTGAGTGCCGCGCCGGTGGTTGCCGAGGCCAGCGGGCTGACGGTATAGGCAACCAGTGATGCGACTTCCTCCGGCGTGGCGAAGCGTTTGATCAGGGATGTGGGTCTGACTTTTTCGAAAAATTCCTTCTCGAACTCCTCCATGCTCCTGTTTTCCCTAGCGGCCAGGTTGCTGACGAATTCCTCGACGCCCCGTGACAGCGTCGGTCCGGGCAGGACCGAGTTGACTGTGATGCCGGTGCCTGCCAGTGATTCAGCCAGGCCGCGGGCAATGGCAATCTGCGCTGACTTGGTCATGCCGTAATGGATCATCTCCGGTGGGATCTGCACACCGCTTTCGCTGGAAATAAAGACGATGCGGCCGTAATTCCTTTGTTTCATCGCCGGCAGGTAAAGTCTGCACAGACGTACACCACTCAAGATATTGATTTCAAAAAAGCGCATCCAGTCCGCATCGGGGATGTCCTCAAAGGGCACGGGTTCGAAAATACCGAGATTATTCACCAGGATCCCGACATCCGGATACTGTTCCACCAGTTGCCGGGCTGTATCCGCCCGTGACAAATCGCCGCAAAATGCCAGGACCTCACCGGAGTCCAGTGATTTCAACTTTTGCAACGCAGTCTCGAGTGTATTTCTGTCGCGACCGTTGATGATAACCCTGGCGCCTTCGCGCAACAGTGCCTCGGCAATGGCATAACCGATCCCGGCGCTACTGCCGGTCACGAGGCTGAGTGTGTTTTGCAATTGAAGGTCCATACAATCTCTCCAGGTGCCGTGTTTATCGTGTTGGTGTATAGCGGTTCAGCCTTTCATGCTGCGGATCAAATCCTTCAAGGCTTTTTCCATCACGGGTACAACGCTCTGAATGGATGGTCTTTCCGCTACCCTGTCCATGTACTCGCGGATTTGCGGATTGCTTTGCCCGATGTCCAGGTCGTAGATGCTCTTCGTATGCAGGTTCAGAAACATCAGGTGAAAAAACGCGGAAATGTCCGCGAAAGTGAAGTCCGGACCACTTGCATAAGGGGCGAATCGTGCCAGTTGTACGAATGCATTCAGTCCCTTGTCAATGGCCGGACGTGCCTGCTCACAGACGGCTTGGTTGACCGGTTGACCGAAGACGACAAAGGCCAGCAGAGGCCGGGCGGGACCGTCCACGTAGAGTTCGGCAGTGCGTATGATTTCCTTTGTCTTTGCCCGGGCGTAGGGATCTTCCGGGTAGAGTCGCGGTTGCGGTTTGATATCTTCAAGATAGTCATAAATGACATTGACTTCGCTCAGGTAGCCCTGATCGGTCTCGATGTACGGGATTTTACCCATGGGACTGGCCTTGAGTATGTCACCCTCGCCGCCAGGCGGCTGATTGATTTCCTCGAAGTCAATAGCCTTCTCCAGCATGGCGACCTTGGCCGCGTTGTAATAATTGCTGGCGTGAATACCGTAAATCCTGATCATGTTATATAACCCCCTTTGATTTATTGGTTGCTGGCGGGTGGCTGGTTGTTCGATAATCCGGAACGACTATTCAGCTATTGCTGATGGTTACCTTACCGAAATGTTTCGCCGCGGCCAGGTGCTGGTAGGCATCCATCGCCCCGTCAAACGGGAAAACGGCGTCGACAACCGGTCTGATAGCGTTCGTTTCCATGAACCGGTTCATATCCTCGAACATCTCCACGCTGCCGACATAGATACCATGGATCTTTTGCAGGTTCAGGGCAACGCCCAGGTTGAAGGCCGGGCCCTCCATGCCGGACAGTATGCCGATCAGGGAGATAATGCCGTATATACCGGTGGACGCCAGCGCCTTGCCGAATGTGCCGGCGCCGCCAACCTCGAGGACGTGGTTAACGCCCTTGCCGCTGGTGATCTCGAGCACGGCTTCATCCCAGTCCGGGGTCGTGACATAGTTGATCAGATGATCGGCGCCCAGCTCTTTTGCCCGCGCCAGTTTCTCATCACTGGATGAAGTAATGATGACATTGGCGCCCATTGCCTTTGCCAGTTGCAGACCGAATATAGACACACCACCGGTTCCTTGTAACAGCAGGGTATCGCCCGCCTTGATGTGGCCGAGCGGCACCAGTGCATGCCAGGCCGTTAACGCCGCGCAGGGCAGGGTGGCCGCTTCCTCGAAGGAAAGATCAGCCGGCACTTTCAGTGTGCCGTGTTCCCGGAGCACGAAATATTCCGCCAGCGTGCCGTCTATACCGCCGCCAAGCGCTGACCACAGGGCTTTTTCATCGACGGGGCCGCTGACCCAGTCCTGGAAGAAGTTGCCCATGACACGATCACCCGGTTTGAACCGGGTTACCGAACTGCCGACCTCGACTACCTCGCCGGCGCCGTCGGACAGGGGCACGATCGGGCGTATATCATTGCGCGGGTAGCCTCCCATCGGGATCAGCAGGTCGCGGTAATTCAGCGAGCAGGCCCGCATGCGCACTATGATTTCATCCGCTTTTGGCGCCGGATCATCGACTTCAACTTTCCTGATGTCATCGACACCCTTATCGGTTTGTACCTGGTAGGCATGCATCGGTTTTACTCCTGTCGTTAATTACGTAAATTTCGCTGAACAATACCGGCTGATCTTCGTTACCGGGTATCGGTGTTATTGAATATTTGATTCCATCGCGTCACTGGATTGATACAGGGTGACTGCCGGAACGGTCATCCCCGGCCACGGCTGTCCGGCTCGTCAATCCTACACCTCGTTATAGATTTTCCCGCCCTGCCGGCGGAACT
>DGNS01000019.1 GCA_002389045.1 Thiotrichaceae bacterium UBA4486
TTAAAAATGGGGGGATTACCGATCCGGTCGATACCGGCCAGGACCACCGTATCAAACTCAAGACCTTTACTGCTGTGAACCGTCAGTACGGTGACAATCTCTTGGCCCGGGTCGTAAGCCGCCTTGTTTTCCTTACTGGCCATGCACAGGTTTTCGACCCCCGCCTTGTGTAGATTCACGGAGATGGATATTTATCAGGGTACATCCCTAATAATTCCATTCAGGAATGCCCTGAATAAAATAATCTCTATCGAATGGAACAACTCAAACGGCGAGGATTGAAAAACATCTACAACTGACTTCGGAAACCCCTGCGCTTCTTCCCAGCAATAAACCAGAGATCTTGCGGAATAACCAGATTTCCATTGCTTATCCGGCTCCGCAAAAAACTCTTTCCATGATTCCGGGCCTTTTGATGGAATATATAATTTTGCCATTATTAAATTTGAAACGATTCACGCAGATAATTTTCTTTCTCCACCTTATCCATAATCAAAATGACTAAATCTTAAGGTCATCCAGAAACTCGGAAGCCGGCTCGACGCCGGTAACGATCAAGCGATCCCGGGCGCGTGTGCAGGCCACGTAGAGCAGATGGCGTTCGGTGTTATAGACCTCTTCGAGATCCGAGTCGTCCGTGACGGTTTCTATCCGTGACTGCAGGGGCAGCACCTCATCATCACAGGCCATCACCACCACAGCTCGAAATTCCAGTCCCTTTGCCAGATGCATGGTACCGATGGAAACACAACCACTGGCGGTTTCCACGTGTTTATCCAGCACTTTGTATTGCAGACCGGCCTGCTCGACGGCACTCCGGGCCCGCTTCAGTTCCGCTTCCGAGCGCACGAACAGCCCGATTTCATGGGGTTTCATCTCTTCATTAACCAGGCCGGCCAACCAATCGGCAATAATTCTGCCTTCCTCTTCCGGATTATCCAGAATCCGGACGGTCGGGTTCGGCCCGTTAAAGACCGAAACCGTGCCGCGTCGGTCCTCGACGTTTCCGTCAACATCCGCCAATTCCGGGCCGAGGAGATGATCGGCCTGGCGCCGGATTTGATGGCTGGTGCGGTAATTGATGCGCAGTATATGAGAGCGTCCACGTACGTCCACGCCCAATGATTTCCAGGAAAATGGTTGTTGAAAGATACGCTGCCCCAGGTCGCCGGCAAAGAACAGGCTGTTATCACGATTTCTGCCCAACGCGGCAAGGAATCTCAGTTGAGGTACATCAATATCCTGTGCCTCATCCACAACGGCATAATCAAATGGAAGATGGCTGCTTGATTGATAATGTTCGGCCAGCCGACAGAACATGCCGGCATGGGTCAGAAGCTTTCGTGACTCCAGTTCCAGGCGTACCTGCTCGAATATGCTCCAGAGTACCTTGCGACGTTCTTCCGGCAGCCGGGTCTTGCGCCCCAGCCGGACCACATCCCGGTAGGCCTCCCAAGTAATCAATTGCCAGGCATCGACTACCTGCTCCCATTCACTCAACAGGAAATGTGAACTGAATTTGTTGGATTCGATTTTACCGGCCGCTTCCTCCAGGATTTCACGCAATGTTTCCCTGCTGACAAGACTGAATCGACCGAAATTAGCCCGATACAGTCGCTCGCCGAGAGAATTCATACCATAAATTTCCAGACGCTCTCCCAGGCGTGGTTCTTCTCCAATGAGAGATATCAATTTATTTCGCAGTGCATTGGCCAACGGATCAGAAAACGTCGCCAATAAGACTCGGGTATCGGGATTAGAACGGACCAGAAACACTGCCCGGTGCAATGCAACAACGGTCTTACCCGTCCCGGCTGATCCCGCCACACGCGCTGGGCCCTTATAGTCCCTTTCAACCAGTTCCCGCTGGGCGGGATGCAGAAATACCGTCCACTTTTCCCAGGGATAATCCAGGGCCCGGGCCAGTTCGTCCCCGTCGCGCATGACCCGGAAACGGCGCTGGGCGTCGGGATGGGCAAAAGGATCGGCCATCTCCGCAGCCGCATGGGCAATCTGCGGCTTGACACCAGTGGCCAGATCCAGCACGGCCTCGGCGGCTTCCGCCGGCAGGTGATCGGCGATCTCCAGAATGGAATCCTCGTTGGCCTGACTGACATCCCTGAGCCATTCCTCCGGTACGCCATACTTCAAAAGTTCGTCATCGCTAATATCGGCAAAGACGGGTTTTTTGTCAGCGGCCTGCTCTTCCACTTCCACGTATTTGCGTACCGGGATTTCCTCCACCCGCTCCCGGATTTCCACCAGTTGTGCCGCGCCGGTTCGGGGATGCGTTTCCAGCTTGCGCCGTTCGGCCCAGTGATAAGCGTCATCGTGATGATCCACGTAGCACAACAACAGGCTGGACTCCGTCCTGTGGACAATGAGGCGGATATCCCGGGTCACGCGAACCGACCAGAAATGCTTGTCCCGAGCCTTGTCGAGTTTGTGAAACTGCATGCCCGGATTGGCCGGATTCATCTGCAGATCAAAGGCCGTGGTTTTCACGGCCTTCTGCTCATCATTGGTCAGCCGGGCAAGGCTGTCGGTGAAAGTGTCGGCGATGCGGAATTCCATGATGTTCGGCTGACTGAAACCTGATGCTTGATTAGCAGTTCCCTGAACTGCCCTTGAGTGTTCCCGCATTCATAACGGCTCCGCGCCCTCGTTCAACACATCCAGATACTTCCCATAAGCATAGACACGGCCGCGGCGGCGCCCGGTGATCTCGCGAACGATGCCGAGTTTCTGCAGTGCTTCCACCGCCCGCGCAGCGGTGGGATAGGCGATCCCGGCACGGTCGGCCAGATCGTTGACGGTCGCCACCGGGCGTGCGCGCAGGGCGTCGAACACGCGCAAGGTGTTCGCGGCGGCACGGCCGAGCGTGCGGACCTGTTCGGCATCATCCTGAAACAGATCCAGCAGCCGGTGCGCTGTTTCCACCGCGCCTCCCGCGGTTTCCAGCACGCCTTCGAGGAAAAAGTCGAGCCAGGCTTCCCAGTCGCCGTCGCCGCGCACGGCGTCAAGCAGCCGATAGTATTCGGATCGGTTACGCTTGAAATAAAGACTCAGGTACAGCAGCGGCTGGCGCAACACGTTATCGTTGTGCAGCAACAGCGCAATGAGCAGACGTCCGACGCGGCCGTTCCCGTCCAGGAAGGGATGGATGGTCTCGAACTGCACGTGCGCCAATGCCGCCCTGACCAGCGTGCCTTGATCGGTACCACCTTCATTCAGATAGCGTTCGAGCGCGGCCATGCAGGGCTCCACCTGTTGCGGCGGCGGCGGAACGTACTGGGCGTTGCCGGGACGCGTACCGCCAAGCCAGTTCTGGCTGCGGCGAAACTCCCCGGGTAGCTTGTCGGCCCCGCGGCCATGGGCCAGAAGTCGGGCATGGATCTCGCGTAACAGACGGTTGCTGAGCGGGAAATCTTCGCGCAGGCGGCTTAAGCCGTGCTCAAGCGCGGCGACGTAATTCGAGACCTCGACCACGTCATCTACGGGAACGCCGGGCGCCTCGTCCAGTTCGAACAACAGCAGGTCGGAAAGTGAGGACTGGGTGCCCTCGATCTGGCTGGAAAGCACCGCCTCCCGGCGTACGTAGGCATAGAGAAACAGATCGGGTTCGGGCAGCAGCGCGGTGATGGCGTCCAGCCGGCCGCAGGCGATCAGGGCCTGCTCATGGAGCTGCCGTCGCCGGCCGGTCAGATCCGGCGCCGGATCCGGCGGCAGGGGCGCCGGCACAAAGGCGCGTACCTGTTCGCCGCTGGTAGTAGTAGTCTCGTAGCTGCCGGTCGGGCCGCGTTTCACGGGTTTTCCCTGTTCTCACAAGTGTTAATAAGGCGGACCATTATTAACACAAACCGGGCTTAATGTTAATAATGAAACCGATGCGACGACACAATGAGGGGCTGTCTGCGCTGCCCCTAGGCCCTGTATGAGCCTGCCCAGACAGCCCCACAGGCCTCAAACCCTGTGGGAACTGCCGTTAGCCGATTTCAATCTTTGCGTAAATTCGGAATGCGTATGAAAAGTGAGGATCAGGTAGTCTCCATGGCTCGGGCCACGACGATATACAGCGACATTGCTTTTTCCTCGGCGGGATAGTTCACCAGCATATGAGAGCAATGAAGATTGATTCTTATTTGTTACAGACCTGCTAGATTGAACTATTTCAAATAGATAATGTGTCGATTTTATATTACCAATTTATCGATAAAGAAGACTGTTCACTAGGTAGACGAGTCCATTTCGGTGCTATTAATAGTTCATTCCCTTGTCTTCTATCTGATGCGACATATCGAAGCTTGAAAGGCTTAACCATCGCCCAGTCTTGGTAAAGCTGACGGATTTCAGGACAATCATCATAAGTTAGAATCCACGCTGATTTCTTCATAGACTTTAGTTTTTTTGAAAGTGCCACATGATAAGATTCATTTAATGAATTTAAGTAGAGCGTTTTTCCCTTATTATAATAAGGCGGATCAATAAAAAAATGTGTAGAATTCTTATTTAATCCATCTATAAATTCGATACCATCTTGTCCAGATACTTCGATTCGACTCCGATATTCAGCCACCCTCTCACAACGTCTTAGAAGATCATTTTTATTAAATCGCGCATCGATTTTCCATTCTCCATCTTGTCTGAAGCCACCGATAGGGCCGGCATTCATAATGATGCCTGAACGATTGCAACGGTTAAGATAGAACGCAGAAAATCCTAATCTAAGTCTGGATACATTCCTGTATAATGAATACACTTGTTTTTGTCGTTTCCATTCCTCTATAGTAATACTAGCTTCATGCAATAATTCCAAGAATTTTTTCGGGCGGTTAGTGAGGGTCCACCATAAGCTATATATGGCCGGATCTGCATCGTTAATGAATATTTTATTTGTTTCTTCTCGATATAATAGTTGTAGTGATGCACCTGCTCCTCCAGCAAACGGTTCCGCAAGAGCATGGCCGCCCAAATTATTTAGCTTTCTAATATCTGCGAGTAATTTCGCCATAGAAGACTTGCCACCTGGATATCGTAAGGGACTTGCTTCATGCATATAATTAGCTCTCAGGATCACTCTCAAGCATCAGGCGAAATAGTGGTTCTGTCCTTATCCAAAACTGGTAAATATCTCTTTCCCCAGGAATATCTGACGGGTTGTGAACAAAAGAATGAAGATCATTTAAAGTAAATGGTGCTGCTGGATCATAGCGAATTGCTTTTTCCACTTTTGCGGCTTCTGAATTTGATAGCTTATTTTTTGCAATTCGTTTTAATGTTGGAAATAGATCTCTTAATGTTGGAACACCATGTCTGAGTTTATTTTTCTTTCTTAATTCATCCACCACTCTATCCAAATCTCCAGTTCTTTTTAGATAATCGTGCACGGAGAGTTCAAAGAATACACGGAGGAGAACAGCACCAGCGTTTGGATAATCTTTTCTCTTAATTTTGATTAACTCTCTACGAATATCAACCAATCGATCTGTGCCATATCTGACTTTCAAGCTGCTAGGTATAACTGTGCTAAATTCACTTTTCGATTTTTTCTTATTTACTTTCTCCTCTTTTGGATAATATTCTATTTTCTTTTCTTTAATCACATCAGAAGGAACGAATCTGCCCCGTTTTTTCTTCGGCTTCTCCTCCGAGCTCCATTTTTTAAAATAATTATTTATATCTTCATTAGTATTAAGCGTTCTTGAAGATTCTTTGCCTAATGCCAGATCAGTTACTAATTTACTGAATCCTTTTAAGAATTCTTTTTTAGTAGTTGAGCCTACAATTCCATAATCTGGATCTGGTTGCACGAACAGATTCTTGCGACCTTCAGAGGAATCAAAAACACGCTTTATTGTAGTAAACAACTGTGCTTTAGGGCTTTCTACTTTTGCTTTAACCTCATCAGTCAGATCAATACTCCGTGCCATATCAGTAATAGCTCTAGTTAGTCTGGCATCCTGTATATCAGCTAGGGTAAATCCGAGCTCATCGCGTAAATCGTCATTACTGTACCCTTCTTCGAGTTTTTCAAGTATAAAACTTGCTCTATTCTCTGGCCTCCAAGCTAATACTGGTGTCCCTAAATGGCGTCCTGCAATCTGTTTGTCGGTAGATTTTCTATCAGGTGCTATTGTTACTGGCACTCTAACAATGCTGTTTATATCAGCTATCTTCCGAGACAATCGTTCAATTTTTCCGCGATTATTACCTTCAATTAAAGCTGGTTCCCGTAATGCCTTAAGTGCTGCTAATCTACGATTACCTTCAACAACAATGTGCTGGCCATCTTCTACTATCGCAAGTAAAGGTTCATTAACGAAATATCCTCGGAATACTATGCTTTGTGCAATCTCAAGCGCTTTATCATGATCAAAGAGATGTTGAATTATATCTCTAGGTGCATGCCCTCTGACATCCTGACCCAGTCTTGGATTTTTAGCATCCAAATGAAGCTTGGCTACTAATAGCCTCTTAGTAGGCCATAATGTTGAAACCATTTTCTTTACCCCCGTAACCTACTACATTTTCTATTTAATCATTTGGGAAATAAAAATCCCAGCAAGCTATATAGTCAACCAATGTCCTTATAAGACACGCTACAAGAACAGAAAATGACATCTTTGTAGCATCTACATCAGATTGGAATGTTATATTTAGAATAATGAGCATTACAGCTGATAAAAGAACGAATATAAAATTGATTAACGCCCATTTTCCCTCTGCCCCACCGGGTCCTTGAGTAGAGGCCCCAAAATAAACAAAAGCTCCCCAAATGACATCTATAGCAATCAATCCAAGCAATATCCACGCAAACTCACTTGGTTTATCTAACAAGAGCGCCAGTACAACAAAAACCATTCCATGAGCTATTAGGAGCAGTATATCTACTATCAATGCTCCATTACGGATTTGAGGATTTGGATTTTCAAGATATGCGTCATCTAAATGACGAAGTGCTCCATGATAAAATGGAACTAAGGTTATAATAAATGCAAAAAATAAAAGATATTCAGACAATGGTATTGCTTGTATTCCACTTTCTCTATTAACCATCTGAACTGCGGAAAGAGAAATGGCCACACCAATAATCACAGTATAAAGATTCGACAAGCTTCTAACTGAATTTGTCCGCCGGTTGCTCATTGTTGTTCACCATCGACCCATTTATATAATTCATCGACTGAATAAAAAACCGGACGCCCTAACTGCTGAAATGTATCTACTTCGGCATCAGCGCCAGTTGATTCACTCTCATAATAATCAGCCGATGTTATTTCCGCATCTAACCGGAGGCAAGCATCATAAAGATGGAGCAGAGATTGATCGTACTCGATCCAGTCAGTATATGGTCTAGGAAATACAGTATGTTGAAAATGGCTCCATAAAGGAGCAATAGGTATTACCTTACCATCGCCTAATAACTTATCGAATATTTTGCATTGGAAGTGTGTATTCATAGCTACATCACCTCCTGTATAAGGTGAAGCAATATAAACAATTGGTTTTCTTGGTTTCATATCTATACCCTGAATACTTTCATAACTTCGTCGCCAAGGTGATTGATTACTTTAACTGCAATGCGGCCGGATTCGGGTTTGGGAAACGAGCGCGAGGTGTCGCTGTGCAGTGATTCCCAGGCTTCTTCGTTGATCTCGGCCTTGAGGGTGGTTTTCAGGGATTTATAGGGATCGCTGGCGCCGAGGAAATACGCCTGACGGACGAAGAAGCTTTCTTCGTTGTAGTCGGTGTCGATGAACCAGCAGGCAATGCCTTCGGCGCCGTCGGAGCGGACTTCGCCGGTATTGGGGTGGAAGACATCAACGCCGTTGACCTTGACCTGAACTTGGTCGTTGTCCACTTCGATGATATCGATATCTGGCTCGCCGAAGATGACGAACAGGTTACCCTTGCCGGTGTTCTTGAGGTCGTCGGCCATATGCAGGTCGGCGTTCATGCGGGCCTTGAGCACGGGAATGCGGCCCAACTTATTGAATTCCGAGGCATGGGCCTCGTAGTTGAAGGCGCAGGCAATGAGCACATCAAAGCCAGCGTCGCCCGCTTCACGGGCCGCCTGGACAAGATCGGGGCGGGAGACGGTGCCGAATTCTGGACCGATGAAGATGGCGGCCCGTTTTTCGTTGCCGGAATCTTCCTCCCCTTCCATATAGCGGCCCTCGGCACAGACGAGATCACCCGGCCAGGGTGTCAGTGAGGTGAAGTTTATCCGGTCTTCCTTGTGGGCCTGCTGGACGCCGGCGGTCTTGAGGTTTTCTAGGATCATCTGTACGAAATCCCGTTCTCCTCCGTATTCGTCATGGGGTTCGGCAACGGGATCGATAAGTTCGTCGTTCTCGTCCACGCCGAGGACCCGGTGGGGCGATAGGCTCTCTACTGTGAACGGCCCGGCCACACGAACCTTGCTGTTATCCGTATAGGGTTTGTCGTAAAGATATTCATGGTCCGCCTTGGCGGCGATGGAGGCATCGATTTCCCGCTGCCGGGTGATTCGCAGATCCCACCATTGCTTGTGCAGGTCCCTGGCTTCTTTTGACCATTTCTCGCCGGCTTCGCGAGGAATCTGCCACTCCTCCCATTTTTCACTGACGGCCTTATTCAGTTTTTCCCGCAACGGTTCCATCTTCTCCTGATACTTGTCCCAGATAACATCGATTTCGGTATTATTGGCAATGGATTTCAGGGTGATATGCGGCACTCGTTCGTAAACGAAACCGTGGCGGATATTGTAGTTGGTGAGCTGACTGGAGGGCGCGGTACGGGTGACTTCCGCCTCCTTCTGTTGTCCTTCCGGGCTATCGACAAGCAGATAATAGGGATAACGGGCGCCCATGATTCGGGCACGTGCCAATGCTAGAGCTACGCGGGAGGTATCAACAGTGATCCAGCGGCGACCCCATTGTTCAGCGACATAGGCTGTAGTTCCAGAGCCACAAGTTGGATCTATAATAAGATCACCTGGGTCCGTTGACATCAAAATTAGGCGTTTTAGAACTGTGGATGCTGTTTGAACTACATAAATTTTATCTGAAGTGCCTCCAGTATCTGTCCATATATTGCTGTAACGCTGTATCGGAAAATCATCAAGGAATCTTTTATATCGCATTGATTTCCCAGAAAGGAGAACACGATCAGAATGAATTAAGCGAGAAAAACCTATTTCTCCTGTTTTCCAATAACCTCTTGAAGGTCGATATATATTTCCTTTAAATTTAACAGGGAAATCACCAGGTGGACGTGGCGATGTAAGGCTTGTTGCCTGATAATTACGACCTAATTCATCAACTTTCTTATAATCCCTATCCGCCGTCTCTTTCTCCTTTTTATCGTAAAATAGCTGTCTAAATTTTAGATGATTTATGTCTTTGGCATACCACAAAACTATATCGCTAACATTAGGCAAAAATGACGAAGGCTGATCGCCTGTTTTTGTGAATATTATTTCGCTAACATAATTAGCTGTACCAAAAACTTCATCTATCAATGCTCTCACACGATGAACATTCTCATCACCAATTTGAATAAAGATTGAACCTGATTCGTGTAACAAGTCACGCGCAATAGTAAGTCGATCACGTAAATAAGTTAGATAAGAATTAACACCATCCCGCCAGGTATCTCTGAATGCCTTAACCATTTCAGGCTCTCTAGTAATATGATCGGCCTGATCTTTCACATCGCGCGTAGTGGTGGACCACTGAAAGTTGGAATTGAATTTGATGCCGTAAGGCGGATCGATATAAATGCACTGCACCTGCCCGCGCAGTCCTTCCCGCTCGGCCAGTGACGCCATGACCTGCAGGCTGTCGCCCAGAATCATCCGGTTGGACCAGTTGGCGTCGTGCTGGTAGAACTCGGTCGTGGCACCTTCGTCCGGCAGGCCGTTGAAGTCCGCGAACAGATCGGGCTGGTCCTCCTCCTGCGGCTCGCTGGCTCTGGTGCGCTGCAGGAGGTCATCGATCAGGACCTTGGGATGGACCTTTTCCTGGATATATAGCGGCGGGGCATGGACTACGAGATCCGACCAGTCCTGCTCGTCCTTGCCGCGCCAGACCAGTTGCGGGTCCAGGTCCCGATTGCGATTTTTCTTTTCCTCTTCCAGGCCGTTCGCCTCGCGCGGATAGGCGACCTTGACGGCGGCCTGTTCGTCGTCGCGCATGACCGACTGGTATTCGGCGGTAGGGATGTTCTTGCGCGAGGCCTCCTCGTGCTTGAGAGTGGCAACGGTCTTTTTGCTTTTTTTCTTGGTCTTCTTTTTCGCCATGTCAGTTGTCCTGCAGCGCAGTTTCCTTATCCCTAGTGACTGAATCGATCATCTTGTTGAATTCCTCCTCTACGCGCGCCTCGAAGTCGTCCTGCATTTCATAGACATCGGTGAACTCGGCGAAGGCCCAGCGGCCGTAGTTACCCAGGTGGTTGACGCCGGGCACCCAGTAGGTCTCCATGGTGGCCTTCTTCTCCTTGGCGTCCTCGCGACGGTAGCCCTTGATCTCGACGATGAGATGCAGCGGGTCGTCCTCGCCCTGTCCGTCATCAACCAGGACGATGAAATCCGGCCGGTATTTGCGCACTTCGGAGCCGTAGCGATAAGGCACTTCCAGGCCGAGATTGTGGTTCTTGACGTAGGCCTTCACTCTCGGATGCGACTCGGCCACCCGGCAGAATTCGGCCTCCCATTCACTGTCCAGGACTATCCAGTTGATATGGCAACGGCGGGCGTCGGTTTCATAGCGGCTGGTCTTGGAGGTATTGAAATTGACGTGGGCCGTGCTGCCGACGGGATTGTAGGAATCCAGTATGGCCTTGATGGGCGCCTTGCCCTGCTCCGCCCGAGTGATGGCATGGGTAATGCGTTCGCAGGCCATGTCCGCCAGTTCCAGGTACATCAACTGGGCGGGATAGGTCTTGCCCTTGCAGACCAGGCAATTATCCAGCCACTGTTTGGTGATGCGCTTGAGTTGGCCGAACAGGTAGAGCTTGGGTTCCTCGCCCGGATCGCGCCACTTGGTATAGAGCAGCCGCTGGGTGAGGTGGAATAATAATGTCGAGCGGCGCAGGTCATTGGTGTGGATCAAGTTCAGGTCCACGGTCTCGCCGATGATGCCGGCATTGCGGGTGATCGACGGACCCACCAGTTCCGGCGTCAGCTCCAATACCGAATCCTCAGTGAACTCGGCGGTGAGGCGTTCCTGGGGCAATTCGACGCGGTAGCCTTCGACGCGGGGAAAACGGATTTCCAGGTGATCCCGTTCCGGTCGGATAGCCTTGACCTGGACCGTCTCGCGCGGCGGCTGCGGCGGGGCCACCACCGGCTTGGCGGTGAAGTCGAAGGGAATGCCGAGGACATCGGCATATTCCGGATTGAATAACTCCTCCTCGTTGAGTTCATAGGACTGGCGGCGCAGGGCCCGGCCGATGACCTGTTCGCACAGGAGCTGGGTGCCGAAGGCGCGCACACCGAGTACATGGGTAACGGTATCGGCATCCCAGCCCTCGGTGAGCATGGAAACGGAAACGACGCAGCGAATGGACTCACCCAGCCGGCCCGGTTTGCCTACCGTATTCATAACCTCGCGCAACAGATCCTGGTCGGTGAGGTTTTCCGCCTGTTTGCGATCGCCGGTGCGTTCGATGATCTCGCGGCGGAAGCGTTCGATTTCATCCTCGGCCATACTGCGAAAATTCTTGTCCAGGGCCTCGCCGGATTCCAGTTGTTCGCTATCGATCAGTAACGTCTTCGGGCGCGGCAGCGGATTGCCGTGTTCGTCGAAATTGCGGAATAACGGCAGGCGGCCGTGCTCGAACGATGTCGAACCGTCTTCGTTCTCCCGGTGGAAGCCGGAGATGAAATCGTATACCAGCTTCGAGGTGGAGGTGTTGTTACAAACGATGATGAAGCACGGGGGCACTTTCACGCCTTCCTTCTGCCAGAGTTCATAGGTCTCCTGGTAGTGGCCGTAAAGTGCATCCAGGGCGGTCTGCAGCTTGGTGGGCAACTTGAGCGGGTCCAACTCGCCCAGCTTGCTGGCTTTGCCCCGGCCCTTTTTGGGCATGTCCTCGCGGATATTCTCCCAGAGGTTCCGGAACATGGGCATTTCGTTCCGGCTGATGTAATTGTCCGAGACCGGGACCCGGGGCAGCTTGACGATGCCGCACTCGATGGCGTCCATGAGGGAGAAATCGCTCATGGTCCAGGGGAACAGGGTACCCTCGGCATAACCCGAGCCGCGCAGGAAGAAGGGCGTGGCGGACAGGTCCACGACACGGCTGATGCCCAGCTTGCGGTTCACCGCTTCCAGTCCGGAAATCCAGAGGCGGGCGGCTTCGTTATTCTTTTCCGCTTCTTTCCTGTCATCCCCTTTCAGCTTGGTATCTTCCTCCTTGTCCGGTTTTTCCCGGTAGCAGTGGTGGGCCTCGTCGTTCAGGACCAGGATGTTCTTCATGCCCATGAGATCCGGCATGACGCGCTGAAACATCTGGCCTTCCGTTTCCAGAGTGTCGAGTTCCTCACCGCGGCCCTGCAGCAGGGAGCGGCCACCCCTGGACAATTCCATACGCTCACGGAGTTTGAAGGCATGGTAATTGGTGATGACGATCTTGGCGCGTTCCAGATCGGGCTGCATGTCGTTGGGCACCAGTTCCCGGCTCTTGTAATAGCTGTAGGGATCATTGGGCTTGAGCACCTGCAGGCGATCGCGGATGGTCAGGCCGGGACACACCACCAGGAAACCGCGGGTAAATTTCCTGCTGTTGGGGCGGCGCACCGCGTTGATGGTTTGCCAGGCGATGATCATGGCCATAACCGTGGTCTTGCCCGCGCCGGTGGCCAGCTTCAGGGCCAGCCGCATCAGTTCCGGGTTGGCCTCGTTGTTGGCGCCATCCAGATGCTCGAGGACAGTCTTGCCCGCCCGGGTCTTGGGCGCCACTTCGGTGAGCCAGATGAGGGTTTCCGCCGCTTCAACCTGGCAGAAGAACGGTCGGAAACTGCTGAATTCGTGGTGTCGCCAATGCTGAAGCAGGCGCATGGTCTCCGGCGTGACCTGCCAGTTATGGGGATTACTCAGGCTGCGCCATTGATCGATATGCGTTCGCAGTTCATTGATGATTGGGGTTGGATCGTATTGTTGATCGGCCGTGGAGATGCCTTTCCCTTCATCGAAAACCAGATCCTCCTGCTCGGCCCTGCTCCTGCGCTTTTTTGGCTTAGGAATGGGCGTAATGAATTCCGCCTTGCGCCGGTTCCCGATGATTCTCTGGGTCGGCTGGCCGTTATCATCCAGTTCCCAATGCCGAGCCGGATACTCGTAGGGATTGTTCAGGATCGGTTTATCGAAGAAGTCTGCTGGCATGTAGTAATGGAATTCAAATCATAATTCAGATTATTTAAGCAGTTATACAATACCCGTCCACACTACGACTGATGTCAGGCATTTCATCCCAGGTTCGACCATCCAGCAGACGGCCGCCTTTCCTTTTCCAGACACCGCCCCATTGCTTGAAAAAGAATGGAACATCCGCTCTGCGGCATTGTGCCCGAATATTACGTGCCCAGCTTGCCTTCATGGGTCTTGCGCCCGGACCTGATTCCCCACCGACTATAACCCAGTCAATCCTTCTCAAATCCAGATCCTGCAATGGGCCGAGCAAAGGTTCCAGTGAAAGGAATTTGATCCTGGCGTTGGTTTTTCTCAAAAGATCAATGCGCCACAGGTAATCCTCGTTCTCTACACTGACACCCATCCAGATGTTGCTTTGCCAGGGTAATTGCTCATTTAATTCCAGCAAGCGTTCCGGACGTTTTGTTAATACCTGAAAACAATGCCAGTCTGCTCTATTCATAATATTGAAGACCCGCAGAATGAAATCATCCGGTACTTTGTTGTGGAACAGATCGCTCATGGAATTGACAAAAATGACCTGTGGTTTTTTCCATTTCAGCGGGGTTTCCAGCGCCTGTTCCTGCAAGGTGACTTCAAACCCGTTGAGGTAATTTGACTGGCCCATGGCCTTGAGCCGCTTTGCCATGCGTTCCGCATAGCAATGCTTGCAGCCGGGACTGATCTTCGTGCAGCCGGTAACCGGGTTCCAGGTTGATTCAGTCCATTCAATGTGGGAGTTGATTGCCATATTCTTAAATTTTTAGAAACCAAAATCTGTTTGTGGGTTAGTGTATTTTACGCATTGACTCCAGAATTTATCAGCAAGTTTGTTCTTGCTATACAATGCTAAACGATAAATTACGCGATTTTTTGAGTTTTTAATCCCCACTGTTTTTTCTATTTTTGGTACGTTAAAGCCTAGATTGCCCATAGATTTTCCGAGCTCATCAACAATAAATTGACCAAAAGATCGCGGGTCATCCCCACTCGATATCCATGTCTTTCGCCAAATCGTATTGCCAAGGAATTCATCTATTATCTTATTCTCTGAATTTAAATAATTTCTTTCATTACGGTTAGCATCCATGTCTGATGGTATTAATACTAGAAAATCCATAAATCGATTGCTAAGAGAAGACAACGTGGAAAATTTCAAATTATCCATTTTAAATATATCTATAAAACAGAATGAAAGCACCTTAAAATTTTTATGAGCCTGAGGTATTGCGCAGAGTATTTTTTCTATCCCAAGATTCGCATCTTCACAAAAAATATTAACATCTAAACCAGGAAACTCCCTTTTTATCCTCTTGTAGAGTGCTTCACAATTATCGGGATTTTCATCGTTAAAGATATACTTCGAGAATTTATTCTCTTGCCCTAAAACCAGTAAAGGTGAAGAGTTTATAATAATATTATTTTCCTTTATCCGTGCACGACCAGAGCCAGAAAATAAGTCTAAATAGACAATACAATCCCATTTATTCGCCATAGTTTTAGAGAACATTGACGCATAACAAGAAATCAGTCGATATTTCTCTATCCCCCAAATACCAATTGAGGGTGTCGTTAGTCCATCATCAAGCAACTTTTCAAACTGTTCCAATGTAATCCAGGCTCAGACTCGAAATATGACGGTAGTGATCGGTAAAACTTACAGAACCATTATTTACCCCATGTCCCCTCTCCTATTTATCATTTCGTAGAGCATTTACATTTGCTGCTACTATTGTCCAAATCTTCTTAGCTGCTTTTCCACTTCATCCCACGGCAGCCGACTGCCATCATCCTGCATTCTCTGATAGGCCACTTCCGCTTGCCTGACTGAAATGAAATTCTCTGTGAACATTCTTTCTATTAACCAAAGCGTTCCCCTCACTTCTATCTCTTCTATCATGCAGACTTGCCGCAATTTTCTGTCCCCGGTAAGTAATGGTACTTGCTCTGTCCTGGCCAGCATTAATGCCATTAAATCAAACCTGCTGATGCCTTTGTATTTATTGCCCAGTTCATCCAGTTGCCCGATGCTGCTTGTTTCCAGATCCAGCAACCTGAGTCCTTTAGCAATCAAGTCTGCGTGGTTCTGCTTTAATTCCTGCTCAAATAATAATCCAGGGACAGCATATTCATATTGCAACCTGAACATTTCATTGATGAGCCCGGCCACCTTGATATCAATAAGAATATTGGCATCACTGATTAACAACTGTTTTGACATGATCCACTTTCCTTATGGCCCGAAAATCAGTGATTGATAAACCCAACAATTCTGCTGATTTTGATTCGCTGATCAGGTCTTCCGCCAGCGCATGAAAAACCAGTTGCATGAATACCTGCGGTTCTTCGCGTGAATATTTATCGCAGGGTTCCTGCTTGTGCCAGCCCAGTTTGCGGAAATATTTAATGAGTTCGAGATGGGTTGCATCATTGATAATGCCCAGTTCATGGGCGCGATGCAGCCAGGCATTCATGCTTAATCCATAGGCTTTTTTCAAAACACACAATTCGCGCGGTTCGAACCAGGTGCGTTTCCGGCCGAGTTCTTTATATGCTTCCGCTGCCGGTACCAGAAAGGCGCCCGCAAAACGATTGGCCGCGGTTTCCTCCTCAAGCTTTCTGTTGAGCCGTTCCTTTAATATTAAATGACCCAGTTCATGCGCCAGTGTAAAACGCTGCCTGTCACCCGGCCATTCACTGCCAACCACAATGACCGGGTTTCCATTTACCATGGCTGCCAGGCCATCAAACTGCATATCATGCACGGCATTGGTCTGGATAATTTTTATGCCGCGTTCTTCCAGTGTACCGGTGAGGTCTTGAATTGGATTACGGCCCAGATCCCAGGCATCACGGATGTGGTTGGTAATGTGTTCGATTTCATCGTAGCTGTTTACCCTGGCTGGTAAACCTTTTGGAACAACGAATGGACTGATCGGGCTGACCGGCAAAATTTCTTCAAGCTCCATATAACGCTCAACCTGCTCAATGACATCTCCTTCAATTTGCCGGAGGATTTTTTTGGGCAGTTTGGCGTGCTTGCGGTATTCCACTTCATGCAGGCTGACCTGGATGGTGCGGAAAAAGTATTCCACGCGAACATTCAGCGCCCTGGCCAGAGCAAGCAGGATGCTTGAATTCGGGGTGACTTGCCCGTTTTCATATTTGGATATGGACATGGCGCTGATCCCGACCTTGTCCGCCAGTTCCCGCAGGGACAGGCCAGAGGCCCTACGCGCTTGCTTGATACGACTTCCTATCATGGTGATTCTCCAGTTTACAAAACTCAATAAAATACTATAATTTGTAAACTATATGCATTAGCCAAACTAATGTCAAACTTGATTATATTTATTGATCAAGGAGTTATTCCCGGCCTGATCAATAATTTAAGCTGGAAATATACGCCTGATAACTCTATATTTCATATCCAGACGGGTAAATCCTGTTGCGTACCTTGGGTGTTCCCTTCCATCGGTTGGCCAGACAGAGCCCAGGGAAGTTCGGCGTAACAGGGGCCGTCTTCTTTATTTCTCCCCTCTTAAATATTCTGTCTCAAAAGTGGAGCACCTGCATTCGTCGGCTCAGTTAACCCGGAATAGGCGTGTTATACGACTGCAACGCGTTTCCAGTTCTTCAACAAGCCTGGTCAATACCGGCGTATCAATTCCGTCTTTCCGCAGACGTGCCAGGATATTCTGTGCATGTTCAGGCAATATTTCCCCCCACTTGTGGATTTGTGCCAACAGTTCATTTGCCGGATAGCCACAACGACGGGCCATCCGTTCGAAATGCCGGGGTTGTAACCCATAGTCACGGTAGTGAGTGTCGATGCGCATTGCAAATCGCTCATGTCTCCGGTGGCGGTCATAAGGCAACAGACTGGCGATATCATAGAATGGTGCCAGACGAACCTGACCACCAACACCCAACAACAAACTGTAGTTCTTGGCGTGCGCATCTGTTCCGAGAATGAGGTAATTGAATGCAATCGCAGCCATGAAACGCCGCCGATCTTCTACGGGGCGTGAAGATTGATTCAACAGATCCATGATCCGGTTGATTCCAGGACCACCCTCATTCTCATACTTATTGGCCGGGTGAATAGCAAGTGCCTGGCAGGCATCTTCCTGATGAATACGTATCAGGTCTTCAGTGCCTGGTTGTCGATCGTAACGTTCAACAACAATGGCCAATTCATCATTGAAGCGCTGGATGCTTGTTGCTGGAACTCGTAATCCCACTGCATCGGCAAGTCGCAAGCAAAAATGTTCGTTTTCAACGTGACCGTCCAGATCCGGACGCGGAGGTTTAAGGATATGTGTAGTCGGTTCACTACCGGACGGGATATACCAATGACCGCCGCTATATTGAAGTGCGGTTTTTGCCTGGGCGCCTGCAAGAGAAAACTGGCCAATATCGTCCGCTCGTCGCGTCAATCCGGGATCCCGGCGCAAGTCCCGCAATATGTCAGAGATATCTTTTTCTGAGATACGACTACGATTCCCTTCCAATGCCCCGTTAACCCGCTCTTCCGGCACAAACTGCACCGCTCCGGCGCAGTCTTGTCCTACATGACTCAACAAACCGAAAACACTGTTGGGACTGACATGGAACCTGGCGGCCCAGCGCTGTAATACCCGCTCGTTATCCGGCAGCAACCCCCAAAGGAATGAATTGATTGTATCGTGACCATGTTCTTCCCGAAGCAAGGGCATGGACAAAGACAACGGGATCTCAAGATCTGAATCCAGGTAATCGGCATCATATCGAAACCGTAACCTTCCCCGGCTTTCCTTATAGACACGACCCATGATCCCGCCATTCAGCAACACCAGCAGTTCCTCTGCTTTTTTCGTACTTTTCCTTGCCACTGCGCCTGACTCAGTCCACCAGATCGTCAATATTCGGTTGGGCCCCGGCATCACGGGCCGGCATTGATGCCTCGGACTTATCCTGAATTGTGCCTTCCAGAACGATCCCCAGGTAAGCCATTAGCCGCAGCACCTGGCCTACCCACGCACGTTGTTTACCCTGCTCCACTTCCGCAACCCATGGCTGGGAAACACCCAATTCACAGGCAACCTGGCGCTGGGTCAATCCACGGCGCTGCCGTGCGGCGGCGATAAGCTGACCGAGGTCCCGGCTGCTTCGAACACGGTGGTATTTTTTACCCATGATTTTGATATCCGAGCGACTATAAGATACGATTATAGTTGATCGGATATCAAATGCAATCATAGCCGAGCGGCTATCAAATAAGATTTTAGGATGCTACTAAAAATGAGGATTTTTTCGTGAGAGTAAGGAAGCACCGCGCGCAGAACTGCAGTTTACATGGAGTAAATGAGGATTCGAGCACGGCGCTGACGCTGCTATCGCGAAAAAAGACCATTTTTAGAAGTGCCCTATAGTCGATCGGGTATCAACTATCGCCCGTACCGCGGCTTGCACGCAGTTGTACGCAATCCGCTCCTGTTCCAGGCGGACCCGTTGACCGAACCGCTCATCGCGCAAGGCGTTGAACAATTCCGTTTCACCGGGATTGAGGTGTGTTAGTTCACCGCTGAACCGGCTCCCGGCCGGCTCTTCCACCCAGAGTTCCCGATGCGCCTCCAGGGTGGCGCGGTCCATCAGAAAAGAGCGGGCCCGGGGCAACACCGTGCGCAGGCGATTGAGAATGGCGAAGCCGTGGGTGTCGATGTCGCCCCAGTAATGGATCTCGGTTCGTTGCAGCCACGGGATCTCGGCCAGCCGATCCAGACCGTACCCCAGACCGAATATCACCAGGCTGCCGGGGCATTCCGGAAAGGCGAGGCCGTTAATATCGTTTTCAGTGATAAAAACCCGCTGCACATTAAGTGACAACCCCGCGAACTGTTCCCCCGGTACCGATATATCCGTCAACCCGTTGATGGCCAACGCCGGATCGAGAATGCGAAAGCGGATCAAGGACGGCTTGTTCCGCAATCCATAGCGGTGTTCGAATTGCCGCGCCCCTGTCGCCGTTTTATCTATGTCTTCATCCGGTAAAACGTTATCGAGCAACTGCATAAATAATTTTCGGCGTGTCTCGATGAACTTGGTGTCCACCCCCGGTATGTCAAGCTGGCGCAGGTAAATACCGCTGCGCGGATGTTCGCGGAACCAGTTGAGTACCGCCAATACACGGGTCCAGTGTTCGGCCTGTTCAAGCAAAGTCAGCGGATGGGCTTCCAACCAGGTTCTCAAGGACGGGAAAGACACCAGCGTAACTTCGGCAAGCCGGCTGAAGCGATCCGCGTCCTGCACCCGTTGAATAAGACGCAGGGCATCCGCCTCGGAAGGCACGACGGCGGTCCCAGGCAGATCGTTGGCGCCGTGTACCCGGTGGTTTATACGCTGCCAGGTAATATCATAACCGTACCCGCGTTGTGGGCGTGATGCGTTGACAAGGGCAGTCACCCATTGACGTACTTCATCGTAATTCTCCGCCAGATCCCGCGACGAGGGGCGGCGCAGTCGAAGCTCCAGGGGAAAGAGGGATGAATCATTAAGACGCGCGGCCAGCAATGAGCCATTATCCCAGAGTCGCTGGACCTGCCGGCGCAGATCATCCGGGGTGTTCCATTTCATTGCACGGCAATTCGGCCGACGGCCGCCTTTTCGGTCCGGTATTCCTCAATGGTCAGGTTACGCAACAGGGACTGATGTCCATCGGGGCTGTGTACGAAACCAACCCCGGATACGTACGGCTCGATGATATGGATCTTCTGCAGCGGGGTAACAACGAGCAACTGAAGGTTGAGCCGCTTGAACAGTTCCAGACCGTAGCGGGCCGATTCGTCCGACCCCCGGCCAAAGGCCTCGTCGATAACCACGAAACGGAATGAGCGCGAGCGGGTCTCCCCCCATTCCAGCCCGAACTGATACGCCAGACTGGCGGCCAGTACGGTATAAGCGAGCTTTTCCTTTTGACCGCCGGACTTGCCGCCGGAATCGGAATAGTGTTCGTGCTCCTTGTCGTCCTCGCGCCAACGTTCCGATGCGGAAAAGACAAACCAGTTGCGTACATCGGTGACCTTGCGCGTCCAGCGGCGATCCAGATCGGTGGTTCCTTCCCGGCCGCGGAAGCGTTCGATGATGGCCTTGACTTGCAGGAACTTGGCCTCTGAATACTGCTCGTCACCGGAACCGGTCAACGTGCCTTCGGTGCAGGCGCGCAGGTTTTGTTGAAATTCGCGAATATCGGGGTCCGGGGAGGATTCCGCCAGCAGCTTGATATAACGGCCCGGGTTGTAATCGATAGCATGCAGGGAATGATTGATAGTCTCAATACGCTCTCGAATCTCCTGGCGCTCACGATTCAATTGTGCCTGAAACCCGGCCACCTCCCGGATCGTATTTTCATTCAACAGTTCCTTGAACCGGGCCTCGAAGCGCGGCAGGTCGTCGGCAGTCAGTTGCTCCAGCATGCCGCGGTATTCATCAGCGGCGTCTATGCCGGCATCCACTTCCCGCGTATCCAGGGGCCAGTCATTTTTGTAGGACTGCATGGCCTTGATAATACGATCGCGCAGGATGTTGATCTGCTTGTCCTCGACATCGATGCGCTTCTGCAGCCATTCGCGCATATCCCGTTCACATTTATCGCAGGAATTCAGTGTTAAGGCCTGTTCGCCGATGGCTTCGGGCCGCATCGCTTCAAGTTCCGAATATCGCTCGCGATCCTCTTGCGAAGCGGCCTGCACCAACGATCGGCATTCATCAAGATGCTGAACAGCATCAGTATGCTTTTGCCGGTTCCGGCTCATATCATCTCTGGCGCCGTCCCGGGCATGCTCCGTATCCTTGATCGTGTTTTCCAATTCAGCGAGTTGCTCCTGCAGCGTCTTCAAGACGTCCGATGCGGCTTTAAGTTCGCGGTATTCAATTTCCAGTCGTTCGATCTCGCCGGCCAGTGGCCGCCAGTCCTGAAACCTGAAGTCGGTGAACATCTCAAGCTGACTCAGGCGCTCCAGGCGCGTATTCACTTCCTTTTGTTGTGTTTGCAGGTCGGTGATTTCACCTCCGAGTTTCTGCATGCGCCTTTCCAGCCCTTCCGCCTGCTGTCTGAGAGCCGCGATCTTGGCTTCATTATTCCAGCCCAGCACATAGCGGGATGGATCATCGATGCGGTGCCGATCATCCTTTTCATGGCGCTCACCGGATGCCTTGATCTGACCGTAACGGGTAAGCGCCTTTTGCCGGCGCCGAAACTCATCCATATTCTCACAACAGACATAATCAAACCGTTTTATGAGTTCATGCTCCAGCCAGTGAAACATGCCCGACCCGGGTTTGATCACCAGTTTTCGCACCAGCGATTGCGGGTCGGATTCCCGTAATGTGCCCTCATCGCGCTCGCGCACCCGGAAATACACCAGGCGGCCGCGCAGATCGGTGCCGTCCACCCAATCGGCGACCGTTGCATAATGACTGTCTGGAACCAGTAGCGATAGTCCGAAATTGTGCAGTACGCGCTCAATCGCGCCTTCCCAGTCGCGTTCCGTATCACGCACCTGGATAAGTTCACCTACGAAAGGCAATGTATCTTCAGTCAGATCTAACGCTTCACAGAGGAGTTCACGCATACGCAATACCGCAGCTGGAATGTTACTGCGACGATTACGCAGCGATGTAATTTCGGCATCGAGACTTTCGTGTTCCCGGCGTAAACCCTGTAATTCCACGCCGGCTTCGTTAAGCCGGTTTTGCAGTTCGGCTTTTCGATTCTCCGCTGCTTCGCGTTCTCCGGCGATTGCCTGCTGGTTGGCATGAAAAGTTCCGGCGTCAACAGCATCCGGCATGTTGAGAAATTCGGCCAGTTCACGATACTTGTCGGCGTTGTTTTGGTACGTCTGTTTCTGTTCCTTCCGCTCCTTAATCTCCTTTTTTATCCGTTCCAATCGATCGCCACCTTCCTCCGCAATGGCCTGTTTCAGATCGTCGCGATTGGCCTGTAACCCTCCCAGTTCTTTGGTCAGGCTGTCCACACGATGGTTGATTCGGGCATACTCCGCATCCAGCTTCTCCAGGCGGTGATTCAACAGTTTCTCCTTCAGTCCGGCAAACCAGGAACGTAACGCCTCCCGGCAGGCGCGCAACGATTCGGCTTTGGCACTGCGTTCTGCGTATTGATCGATATCCGCAATCATCGGTTCCAGCGCCTGGATCTGTTCTCTGGCCTTGAGCACGGCTTCATGTGCCCTGTTCAGGTCGTCGAAATGTCCAATCAACGCCTGGATACGATTTTCCACCGGGAATGCTTCCAACATGTGATCACGTACGAAGTCAGTCAGATTGCCGACTGATTTCATCGAGACGGTTTGATTGAAAAGTTCCAGGGCCTGTTCGTTTTCGATGCCGAAGTAACGCCGGAAGGCATTGCCATAAGCCGGAAACCGATCGAAGACTTCCACGTGCTGCTGTTGTCGCAGCCGTTTGCGCAGGTTGGCCAGGTCCTTCCCGAAATCGGCGAAATCCCCGGCAATGGTTAATGGGCGTTGCGCCACTACATAAAACCGTTCCGGTTGTCCCTGACTGACCTTCATCCAGAATACCTGTGCCAGGGTAACGTGCCGGTCATAGCCGAGGTTGTAGAAATGCCCGAGGATAACCGTATAGTTGTTGTAATCGCGCAGGGATACAGCGCGCGAACTCAGCCCGGTTTCGCTGCGTTCGGATTTATAATATCCCAGGACATAGGATTTCAGAGTGCGCTCACGGGCTTCCGCGCCGGCGGCCTTGTTGTAGGTAATACGTTGAGCCGGGACCAACAGCGTGGTGACGGCATCGACCAGCGTGGATTTCCCCGATCCGATATCCCCGGTCAACAGGCTGTTCTCTCCGCCCGGCGTCATCACCCAGATCCGATCATGAAAGGTGCCCCAGTTAAACAATTCCAGGCGTTGAAGGCGAAACCCGGTTCGGGTATCAGATTCAGCAAAATCCAGTTGGCTGTCCATTATTCCCCGCCGGCATCGGCCATATGGTTCCTGTATTCCGACAATCGTTGCTCAAACTCCGACAACCACTGCCCGTCCACGAATGCCTTCAATATCCTGTGCACCTCATATTGTTTTTCCTGGCCCCGGAGATGGCGCAGAAAACCAAGGTCAATGGCTTTATTGATATCGCGGTCAATACGATCCATCAACCTGGCCTCGTTAGCGGAGTCCGGTACGAACAGTCGCACCATTTCCACAATTTGCTCCCGCGACAAAACCAGCCGGGTATCGCCGCCGGAAGCATCATTTTCGGCCAGTTTCTTGCGCAGTAATGCCAGTAACAGGCTGACCGGGTAACCAAGCTGTCGACGGGACACCAGGCGGGGTATTTCCGCTTCACCTTCCTCAAACGGCCTGTGCCGCAAACAGGCATATCCTTCCGCCTCGTCCAGCATCAATTCCAGCCCCAACAGCTTGACATAGTCCCTTACCCGGTTCTGAAGCTGCAGCAAGTTCTGCCATATCTGAGGGTCCCTGTCCTGATACAGCACGCCCTTGAATAATACAATCAATACCGGTGAAAGCAGCAATTGTGTTTCGGTGTCCGTCATAAATTATCAAGGATATGTGTAAAACGGCATTATCGTGAAAATATCACCAGAGGTAAAAAAGCACGCCGGCGATCCCCGGCACTATCTGTCCATTGGATTGATTGTTCCACGGTATCGTCAATAACGGCATGATCGTCGTCAGCAGCCAGACTCAGATAAGCCACGAGTTCCGCAAGACCGAGTTGCAGCGGGTATTCATTCACCAGGTCAGTCAGGCTGATTTGTTCCCGCATTTGCAGCGCCTGTCGGATACGCATCTCCAGTTTGTTACGATCCACGTAAATCTGCTCGAACAACACCTGTGCATCGATATCATCATCACCCACTGACAGTTGCTGCTGGTCAATCCGGGGTTTGATTGGCGGACTGAACAAGGTTCGCTCCATAGGTAACTCGATATTTGGTGCAAGTTCATCGATTTCCATTTCCGGAGCATCAGTTATTACATCTCGAATAGAAAGAGCGTGCTGTTCAATTTCACGTAACAGGTTCATGATTCGGCGATTTTCCAGCAATGCCTTGTCATCCAGATAGCGCCTGAGCTGTTCTGACAACCTGGCCACTGTTCGTTGTGCGACTTCGCCCGCTTCCAACCAATCATAATGAACGCGGGTCAGCCGTTTATCAGGTGAAAGAGTTTGAATCGATTCGAGCGCCATGACCCGTTCCAATAATTGCGACAGCTCCTCCTGTCTGGCCGGTGACATAAGGAAATCCCAAAAAGCACGGAAGCTATGGCCCTGGTCGGTATCAGTAATCGCATCACGCTCCCCGAAGAAGTCTTCAAGCATTTCTCCTTTGCTGCCGTCCCATGCGGTCACTTTTTCACGGACTTGTCGGTCCAGATCACGAAAATTCTGCTCGACCTGGCGGAAATCCGCCAGTAGCTCGCGTGCCGTATCCGCAACCTGAAAGAAACGCTCCCGCAACGGTGTTTCACCCATGAATGACATTTTTCCGTCACGGATATCCTGAATTTCCGATTCTATGGCTGATTTACGCCGTTCCAGTTCGAAAATCCTGACCTCGGGATCAGTTTCGGTGCCCTGCATGATCTGGCGCAGCAGATCAATAATCGTCATTAATCGTGACTCGGCACCGATAAAATGCGGCTGCTGCAATCCGGCCAACCAACGAATGGCGTTTTCAGTTGCCGGAGTCAGGTCATAATGCGGTTCATCACTGTCCCGCGGATAGTATTTGCGCAACCATGCACGCTCGTCCGCTGACCAGTCATTGAGATACTCGCTTGCGGATTTGGGATAAGCCGCTGCTTCATGGGTTTCATTCAGTCTATATAAATAATCATCAAGCGAGGAAACCAGATCAGTCTCCTGCAGTGTGCGTACATTGGGCTCAATAAAACACCGGTACAAAAAAGACACAATCATCGGCGCATTATCCGCGGTCAGCAGCCGCCAGCCGGGATGTATGCGTTTCAGTGTTTTTAGACTGTCATAGTCCATGACAAAAGCTATGTATTTTGCTAAAGAGGAAAAACATCTCCATTATTTTCTCCGAACACTTCCCATGAAAAAACTAGGAAGCAACTTGAACCGAACAATATAATCGCTACCATACCTCAATTATTTGATACATCATGCGTATATGTATTGTCTCCCTGTCACTTTTCCTTGTAATTTAATATTTCCTTCAATTTCTCAAACGGCTTGCCCTTCGATACATCGCGTTCCAGTTCGTTACTCGCAGTTATACCAGTGCTTCCACCCAGGTATTTCTGGTGCTCGTGGTCGTGGCAATACAGGCAGAGCAGTTCCCAGTTGCTGCCGTCTGCCGGGTTGTTGTCATGGTTGTGGTCCTTGTGGTGGACGGTGAGTTCGCTGAGATTTTTACGGTTGAATTCGCGGTTGCAGCGTGCACAGACCCAGGGGAACAGTTTTAACGCCTGTTCGCGGTAGGAGTGTCCCCGGGCTTCGGCGTTGCGGCGGGTTTCGGCAGCGATTTTTTCGAACTTGTCCATTCTTTAGTCTGTGCCGCTAACGCGGTATCTCTTTTCACTGGATTCCCGCATTCGCCTGTCTCTTGATCACATTT
>DGNS01000015.1:0-59942 GCA_002389045.1 Thiotrichaceae bacterium UBA4486
TTTAAAACAGAATGGATGCCGGAGAACGGCTATCAGTACTTTACCGAGGCCGAGCAGGATATTGCCCGATACATGAAGTACTATAATCATGATCGCGGTCACAGTGTGAACGGTTATCTCAGTCCTGCTCAGGCTGAGGCCGCATGAGAGAACTTATCAGTTTGTACGGAAATACGGGGCCACTACACCTGGTTGCGGAGATGGTGGTGAATACGGTTTACGATCCGGTGCCGTCCATGATGTACAAGGAATGAGCGACGGCTGGAGAACCATGTTGGAGACTCGCGGACAACACCTGCCTGCAGTGAAGCGATTTCTTTTGTCGGCAACCGACTGGTTCACCCCGGCCGGCGAGTGCCCTGAAAATGCATCATGGTTTCCCGGTAGTAGCTGATTTTCCTCTCCGCCATTTCCTGTGCCGACCAGCTATGTGCATAGGGCAGGCATTGCGCCTTGAGTTCCTGGTAGAGCATTGTATCTCCCAGCAGTTTTTGTATCTTGTAACTGAAATCCTCGATGTCTTCCTCGGCGATGATCGAGGCCTTGCCGGGTGAAAGAATATCCACGGTGCCGAGGCGGGCGGTGGAGACTACCGGGGTGCTCTGGGCCATGGCTTCGAGCAAAACCAGCCCCTGGGTCTCGGTGCGCGAGGCAAAGACGAATACATCACCAGCCGCGTAGCAGTCGAGCAGTGTGGTCTTGCGATCCAGATAGCCGACAAAACGGATGTTGTTATCGAGTTTCAGGGTATTGGCCAGGTTTTTCAGGTGATTCAGCGCCGGGCCTTCACCGGCGATGATCAGCAGCACATCAGGAACCTGTTTGCGCAGAAGGTTGAGCATGTGCAGAAGGAAATCGATGTTTTTCTCGTGCGCGGCGCGGCCGACATGCATGAGTACGGGGCGGCCTTCGGGGATGCCATTCAGCAGGCGAAAACGTCTGCCGTCACCCGGCGTGAAAAAATGATCATCGATGCCGGTAGGGATGATGCGCCTGGGTTTGTGCGCGCCATATCCGTCAAGCACCTCCATCATCGCCTGTGAGGGCACGACAATGGCATCGACACTGTTGCACTGGCGGCGATTGAATTGCCGCGCGGCGAACTTCAATGCCGCTTTCGGCAGCAACGGAAGATAGTGGTAGAAGTATTCCTCGAAATGAGTGTGGTAGGTTTCGATGACCGGCAGTCCCAGGGCTTCGGCGAGACGCACGCCCTCGTAGTGAGCGAAAAACGGCGTTTCGATGTGGATGATGTCAAAGTCGCATTCTTTTAATTGATCCGTCAGCCTGCGCACATGACGGCGGCTAAAGAGACGATCTTCCGGGTCCAGCGGCAAGGCGCGCGAGGGAATGCGATGCAGGTTGTCGTGGCGTTCGTCATCGGCCGTGTATTCCGGGGCGATGAGGGTGACGTCGTGACCCAGCTTGATGAATTCGTCCCGGAAGGTGCGGATGGAGGTGGAGACACCGTTGATTCTCGGGAAGTAGACATCGGTGATCTTGAGGATGTTCACGGGATTATGGATTCATGTAGTGATCCCCGCGTTGGAGAAACGGGTTTGTTGGACTGGATTCCAGCATGTGCCGGAATGAAGGGAAGTGGTGAATGTACTACTGGTAGATCGTGGGATCGTCAATTCCCGCGGATGCGAAGCCCTCCGCGCGAAACCGGCATGAATCACACTGGCCACAGGCCCTGCCCTCGTTATCGGCTTGATAGCAGGAAACCGTCAGCGCGTAGTCGACCGCAAGATCATAACCTGTCTTTATAATCTCTGATTTTGACAATTGTATTAAGGGAGTGTGAATTTTTACCGGGTGGCCTTCGACGCCGGCTTTGGTGGCCAGCCTGGCCATCTGCTGGAAGGCACGGATGTATTCCGGGCGGCAATCGGGGTAGCCGGAATAGTCCACGGCATTGACGCCGATGTAGATATGCTGCGCGTCGACGACTTCCGCGTAAGCCAGCGCACAGGACAAAAAGATGGTGTTACGCGCCGGGACATAAGTGACCGGAATACCCTCGGCGAATTCCGTGGGTACGGCGATATGACTGTCGGTGAGCGCCGAACCGCCGAATTGGGTGAGATCGAGGTTGATGACCCGGTGTTCGCGGAGCGGGTACTTCGCGGCGACGCGTGTGGCCGCCGCCAGTTCGGCATGATGACGTTGACCGTAATCGAAACTGAGCGCGTAACAGTCATGCCCCTCGTTAACGGCGATGGCCAGCGTGGTGGCGGAGTCAAGACCGCCGGAGAGGAGGATGACTGCGTTGTTATTCATGAAAAGATCTCTCCCCGTGGTCGAGACAAGGATTTCTCCCGGAGTCTACTCTGAGTTCTGTATGAAGAGGTCAAAATGACAAGGTTTCTATTTTCTAATAGCTAATGGCTAATAGCTATTACCTGCCTTTTACATCACCCCATAACGATTTATGCAACTGCATCTGGAAACGCACGGGCAGTTGATCCGCCAGTATCCAGTCGGCGAGATCCGTGGCTGAAAGTTGTGTGTGACCGGGAGAGAACAGTACGCTGCAAATATCGTCGAGACTGTAGCGGTCAAGAATTTCCCTGGCCCACTCGTAATCATTGCGATCACAGATAACGAACTTGACCTCATCGTTGCGGGTCAGCTCTTTGATGTTCTGGTAACGGTTACGATTAACTTCATTCGAGCCGGGTGTTTTCAGATCCAGAATCCTGACCACGCGCGGGTCGACATCACTGATATCCATGGCGCCACTGGTCTCCAGGCTGACTCTGTAACCGGCATCGCACAAAACGCTTAACAGCGGCAGGCAGTTTTTCTGCGCCAGCGGTTCGCCGCCGGTGACCGTGACATAGCGTGTATTGTAGTCCCTGATGGTTTCTATGATGGTGCCGATGGATTGTTTTTCGCCGTCGTAAAACGCGTATTCAGTGTCGCAGTACTGGCAGCGCAGCGGGCAACCGGTGAGGCGGATAAAAATCGTCGGCAAACCGGCGGTGCTGGTTTCCCCCTGCAGCGAAAAGAAGATCTCGTTGATCTTCAGATTCAACGCAAGGGGATCAGCCGCATGGGATGGATGGGCTGAGGTGGTAACCATTACGGGGTTTAACCGCTGCCGGGGATCTTGATGGTGCGCAGCCGATCATCCGCCAGTCGCGCGGCCGTGGTGCCGGGAAAGCGGTCCCTGACGGTTTCCAGGCGTTCCCTGGCTTCCTGCAGGTTGCCGAGTTCGTGGTAACTGAAACCGATCTTCAACATGCCGTGGGCCAGCTTGCTGCTTTCCGGGTAGTTATCGATCAACGCCTGGTAGGCGTTAATGGCATTGTCGAAGTCGCGTTTGACGTAATAGGTCTCGCCGAGCCAGTACTGTGCGTTATCGGAATACTTGCCGGTCGGGTACTTTTGCAGGTAGTTGCTGAACGCCTCGATGGCCTGGTTATAATTGGCCTGCTTGAGAAGGTTGAATGCCTGCTGGTAATCGGCCTGGGCGCGCAACGGATCCGCCGTGTCCGCAGGTCCGGTGTCTTCCGCGGTTTCGGTATCCGTCTCTGTCTCCATTTCCATGTCAGCATCGCCATCGGTTGCTGCGGCAACTTCTGTATCGGCAGCCGCTGGTGAGGCCGCGGCCTCATCTTCCACGGTAAGTTCCGAGCCGGCATCGCCGGCATTATCCGCCATGGCTTCACCGCGGTCGGTTTCGATGGCTTCCAGTGTCTGGCTGCCATCGGTTGTGGCATCCGCGGCCTGCATGCGTTGCAGTCGCCGGTCGACATCAGTGAACATCTTGCGTTGCTGTTCTTTCATTTGTTCCAGTTCATGGGACTGCACCTCGATCTGCCCGCGCAGGCGGCCAATCTCGGTTTGCAGGGCTTCCACCTGTTGCAGAAGATCCAGCAGCCCCTGGCTGTTGAGCTTGCGCTCCAGTTGCTCAACACGTTGTTGCAACCCGGCAACGTCACCGGCATCACTGACCGGCGCCTTGTTTGCGGCCAGGCCGAGTGCGGGAACGAGCGAGAGAACGAGCAGTTTACCGGCAAATTTGTACAACATAAGACCTCTTGATTAATAAATGATAACGACCCGGCGGTTCTGGCTCCAGGCGGATTCATCGTGGCCATCGACGGCAGGACGTTCTTCACCGTAACTGACGGTGCGGATCTGTCCGGCCGATGCGCCGAGCAGTGACAGTTGCCGTTTCACCGAGTTGGCGCGGTTTTCACCGAGGGCGAGATTGTATTCGCGTGATCCGCGTTCATCGGCATGCCCTTCCAGCGTGACGATGGTATTCGGGTTGGCGGCCAGGTAACGGGCATGAGCCTCGATGGCCGGGCGGAATTCCGGGCGTACTTCGCTGCTGTCGTAGGCGAAATAGATGATCCGTACGGATAATTGACTGGACGGATCGTTCAACGGATCGAGGGCGGCCCCGGCATCTTCATCGGCGCCGTAAGCCTGTGCCCCGGCATCAGCACCGGCGGCATCCGTCACGGCTTCGCTCTGGTCTTCGACCACGACATCATCCGGTTTTTCCTCGGTGGAACTGCAGGCAAACAGTACAGACAGTGATAACAGCATGACTAACGTTCTGATCTTCATTGCTACTCCTTCCCGCCGCTATGGCTTGTAGTGGGCTCTAGAATACCTTATTCAGGGTTTTTTTGAATACGATGTTATTCCGCCGGAAACGGTCCCCAGGCGGGTTCGCGCACCTCGCCCTTGGTTAATGCAAGACGCTGGCGTACGCGGCCGTCATCGGATACCGCGGCCAGCTCGCTGCCGTGCATACCCGATGTGGCGTAAATGATCATGTGCCCGTTGGGGGCGTAACTTGGTGATTCATCCAGGCTGGCCCTGGTCAGTATGTTCAGGTAACCGCTGTCACGGTCCAGCACCGCGATGCGGTAGTTGCCACTGGCGCCGTGGACCATGGCGATGGAATTGCCATTGGGCGAATAACGTGGCCGGGCATTGTAGTTGCCCTCGAAGGTGATTCGCTGCGGGTTGCCACCACGCACATCGACTTCGTAGATCTGCGGTCCGCCGCTGCGATCCGACGTGAAGATAATGCGGCTGCCGTCACTGCTCCAGTTGGGTTCGGTATCGATGGCGTTGTTACTGGTAACGCGTTGCAACAGGCCGGTGGCAATGTGCAGAATGTAGATTTCCGGGTTGCCGTCCTTGGACAGGGTCATGGCCAGCCTGGAGCCGTCCGGTGAGAACGCCGGTGCGCTGTTGATTCCGGGGCTGGATTGTACTTCCCGGCGCTGCCCGGTGAGCACTTCCTGGATATAAATTGCGGAATTTCTGCCTTCAAAGGAAACATAGGCGATTCTGGAACCGTCCGGCGACCAGGCCGGTGACAGCAAGGGTTCGGGCGATTGCAGCAATACGCGCGGGTTGTGGCCGTCGGCATCGGCGATTTCGAGGCTGTGCACCGTCTTGTCCGGCGCCGGTTTGTCAACCGTGATGTAGGCAATGCGGGTGGAGAATGCGCCGCGCACGCCGGTGAGCTTTTCGTAAATAATGTCGCTGATCCGATGGGCGTTGCGCCGCAGTTGATCGCCGCTGCTGCTCAGCCGGTAGCCGGCGACCTGGGTTTCACGGTAAACGTCGTAAAGGCGAAACTCGATCTCGTAATCACCGCTGGCGGTCAGGTAGAGATTGCCGATGACCAGGTTTTCCATGCCCAGCAGCCGCCAGTCCTGGAAGTTGATTTCCGCGGCGGTGTGCGGTTGTTGCGGCAGATCCTCGAAGGCCATGGGGTTGAAACGGCCGCTGCGGCGCAAGTCACTGGTGATGATATCGGTGGGACGCAATGGCGGCAGGTTGGCGGCCTGCGACCAGCCGAAGGGAACGATGGCGATGGGCAGCGCCTCTTCCATGCCCTGCGTGATCTGGATGTCGAGTACGGCATGCCCGGACTGACAGAACACGGTCAGGGGCAGCAACAACAGTAACTTCTTTAGCAATCTCATAATCAGTTTTCCGGTTCAAAGGTAAAGCGGATTTCCCGCATCTTTTCAAACAGCCGCGATTCATCGGGAACAGGAAACGGCGAGGCCTTTTCCACGGCAGTGACGGCGCGGCGGTCAAACAGATCATTGCCGCTGCTCTCCAGTATCCTCACATCGACCACGTCGCCGCCGGGGATCATGCGTATGTACAGTTTGCATGACAGTCCGGCAGGCAGTCCGGCCGTATTGAATTCCCGTTCGACCAGTCCCTGGATGCGTTGTGTGTATTGTGCAATGACGCTCATATCGCGCTGGCTCTGCGCTTCTTCCAGTTCCATCTGCTCTTCCAGTAATTGCTGTTGCATCAATGCCTCCTCGGCCTTGCGCCGTTTCTCATCCTCCTCGCGGCGCTTGCGTTCCTCTTCCTCGCGTTGTTTCTGTTCCTCCATGCGCTTTAGCTCTTCTTCCTGTTTACGCTTCTCTTCCTCAAGACGCTTGCGTTCTTCCTCGGCGCGACGCTTTTCTTCCTCTATGCGCTGTTTCTCGGCCTCGATACGTTGTCGTTCCTGTTCGGCCTCGCGTTTTTTCTGTTCTTCCTGTTTTCGCCTCTCCTCGGCGAGACGCTGCTTCTCCTCTTCGATTTTACGCTTCGCTTCGAGTTCCTTCAGTTGCAACTGTTCGGTTTCGCGCTGTTTTTTCTCCTCGATCTTTTTCTGTTCAAGATCTTTCAGCCGCTGTTCCTCGGTTTTGCGCTGCTTGCGCGCCTGTTCCGCCTTTTCCATTTCCAGCCTGGCCTGTTCCTGCAACTGTTTCTGCCGCTGTTCCTCGGCTTTCAGTTTCTGCTGCTCGGCTTCCTTTAGTTTATTGAGTTCAGCCTGAACCTGTTCGCTGTTGACTGAAACCGCCTTGACGATATTCACCTTTGGTGGTTTCTTCGGCGCCGGAGTGAAATCTATACTGATCACCAGTAGCGCAATAAGCGCAACATGAACCAGGATCGAGAGCACCACGGAACGCGCTGAAATGAACCAGCTTAAACGCATACGCTCAGTTCTCCGGCGGATCGGTCAATATGCCTACACTGGGAACTCCGGCATTTTGCAACAGGGTCATCAATTGTACGACCCGCCCGTAGGATACGTTGTCATCACCGCCCACCAGCACCGGAATGTCCGGCTGGTATTTCATCAGCGCATTCACCCGGTTGACCAGGTCTGACGGCGACACCGGATCCTCCTGGTTTTCTCCATAGTTGATGAAAAACCGGCCCTCGATGTCGACATTGATGATTACCGGTTCCCTGTCCAGGTTCTGTAACGGCTCCGATAGCGCTTTCGGCAGATCCACTTTCACGCCCTGGGTCAGCAGTGGCGCGGTGATCATGAAGATCACCAGTAACACCAGCATCACGTCGATGTAGGGAACGACGTTGATCTCGGACATGGGGCGTTTTCGGACTCGATGGCGCATGATCAGAAATCAGCGGTCAGAATCCAGAAGTCAGAAGCAGAAATAAAAAGATCTCTTCCGCAGACTGGAATGACATTATTGTTTGTTTTGTTTTTCATCTAATGGCTAATGGCTATTAGCTAATGGCTTTTAATTGTGTGCATGCCGCTGCAAAATGGACAGGAACTCCTCGGTAAAGATCTCGTAGCGGCTGATCAACCGCTCCACGTCGTTGGAATAGCGGTTGTAGGCGATCACGGCCGGGATGGCGGCGAACAGGCCCATGGCGGTGGCAATAAGGGCCTCGGCAATACCGGGCGCCACCATGGCAATCGTGGCCTGTTGCACGTTACCCAGGGCGCGGAAGCTGTTCATGATCCCCCACACGGTGCCGAACAGACCCACGTAGGGACTGGTGGAACCGACCGTGGCGAGAAACGAGAGATTGGTTTCCAGGCTGTCGATCTCCTTGTTCATGGCTATACGCATGGATCGTTGCGCGCCCTCCAGAACGGCGTCGGCGTCAATACTCCCCTGCTTGCGCAGCCGGGCGAACTCCTTGAAACCGGCTTCAAAGATCTTTTCCATGCCGCTGGCCTGGTAGCGCTGATTGCTGATGCGTGAATACAGCGGGCTCAGATCTTCCAGCGACCAGAAACGTTCTTCGAACTGGTTGGCCTCGCGCCGGGCCTTGTTGAGCACCACGCGCTTGTTGAAAATCATCGTCCATGAAACCAGTGAGGCTATGATCAACAACAGCATCACCAGTTGCACCAGCACGCTGGCATTGATTATTAAGTGTACGAAGGAAAGATCAGTTGACATCCTGCATCTCCACGGCAAGAAATTCGGGTAATCGTTTGGGTTTGAAAGTGTAGGAATCCAGCGCCACGATCAGGACCTTGCCGGAACACAATACATCGTCTTTTGCGTCCCTGATAATCTGTTCGAAGCGAAAGCTGGCGGAGTTGCACTCGATAATGCGTGTTACCACGTTGATACGGTCATTGAACCGGGCCGGTTTTCTGAAATCGATGTCCACGTGTTTGACGGCGAATATCAGTTGTTGTTGTTCTATCAGGTCCGTTTGTTCATAGCCAATATGTCGTAACATCTCGGTGCGTGCGCGTTCCATGTAGTTAAGATAATTGCTGTGATAGACCACGCCACCGGCGTCGGTATCCTCGTAATAGACACGGACCGGCCAGGTGAATTCACGCATCAGTCCACGTCATCGAAAAGTTGCGGCGTCTGCCCCGATGCTGCCGGCGGCGTCAACCCGAAATGCTGCCAGGCGGTTTTCGTTGCCGTGCGACCGCGCGAGGTGCGCATCATGAAACCCTGCTGGATCAGGTACGGTTCCAGCACGTCTTCGATGGTGTCGCGTTCCTCGCCGATGGCCGCGGCGAGACTGTCCACACCCACCGGGCCGCCCTCGAATTTCTGCATAATGGCCAGCAGCAGCTTGCGATCCATCATATCGAGACCGTAAGCATCGACATCGAGCATATCCAGTGCGCGCCGGGCGATATCGACGCTGATCACGCCGTCACCCTTGACCTCGGCGTAATCACGTACGCGGCGCAACAGCCGGTTGGCAATGCGCGGTGTGCCACGGGATCGCCTGGAGATCTCGTCGGCGCCCTGCGGGTCAATGCCAATCTTCAGGATCCCGGCTGAACGGCCGATGATGCGCGTGAGTTCTTCGGCATTGTAAAATTCGAGGCGCTGAACAATACCAAAACGGTCACGCAGCGGTGATGTCAGCAGACCGGCGCGTGTGGTGGCGCCGACCAGGGTAAACGGCGGCACGTCCAGCTTGATGGCGCGGGCGGCCGGCCCGTCGCCGATCATAATGTCGATCTGGTAATCCTCCATCGCCGGATACAGTACTTCTTCCACCACGGGGCTGAGCCGGTGGATCTCGTCGATAAAAAGTACATCGTGCGGTTCGAGGTTGGTCAGCAGCGCGGCGAGATCGCCGGCCCGTTCCAGTACCGGACCGGAAGTCTGGCGCAGGTTCACGCCCATTTCATTGGCAATGATATGTGCCAGCGTGGTCTTGCCCAGACCCGGCGGCCCGAAGATGAGTACGTGGTCCAGCGACTCGGCACGCTTGCGCGCCGCGCCGATGAAAATTTCCATTTGCTCGTGCACCGCCTTCTGGCCCATGTAATCGGAGAGTTTTTTCGGGCGCAGCGTGTTCTCGGCGACGGCGTCCTCGGCCGTGCTGTTCGGGGATATCACCGGATTCGGATCTACCATGGGTATTCGGGTTAGTGTGCCTTGTCTCGCCTGTGTTCGTTCATATTGAGACAGATTATTCCTCAATGCTATTGGCGATGACCCGGATTATCGCATGAGTCACAGTGTAATGCCGGATCAGGGCGGAATTATGGCGCAATCCGGGAGATTTGATGATCTCTGTTTCGGCGCCGACCATCACCGGGTTACCGAGGCTTTCAACGCCTCACGGATCAGTTCCTCGCTGCTCATGCCGTCGCCGACGATGGCGTGAACGTGCTTGCTGGCTTCCTGGGGTTTGTAACCGAGACCGATGAGCGCGCTGATGGCCTCGCTCACCGGGTCCGGAATGCTGCCCGGGCCGGCGAGGTTGCGGTCGGCGGCGCCGGAGATGAAGGCGCCATCGAGACGGTCGCGCATTTCCACGATCAGTCGTTCGGCGGTTTTCTTGCCGACGCCGGGAAGTTTCACCAGCCGGTCGGTGTCCTGGTTCTGGATGCAGACGGCGAACTCGTCGGCCTCGATACCGGAGAGAATGGTCAGCGCCAGTTTGGCGCCGACACCGTTGATCTTGATCAGCGTGCGAAACATGCGCCGCTCACTTTCAGTGGCGAAACCGAACAGCAGGTGGGCATCCTCGCGCACCACCAGGTGCGTAAACAACCGGATCTCGCTGCCGGTTTCCGGAAGGTTGTAAAACGTGGTCATCGGCGCCTCGATCTCGTAACCGACGCCGTAGGCTTCCACGATCAGCAGCGGCGGCTGTTTTTCGATCAAAATGCCGCGGATCAGGCCGATCATTGCAAGCGTCCCCCGCGGACGCCTTTGACGCCCTGCATGCGCAACAGTCCCTCGCGGGAGTGGGCATGACACAGTGCGATGGCCAGCGCATCAGCAGCATCGGCGGCCGGCGCTTCGCTGAGACACAGCAGTACCTTGATCATGTGCTGGACCTGTTCCTTGCTGGCGTGGCCCTTGCCGACGGTGGCCTGTTTGACGCGATTGGCGGTGTATTCGTACACCGGCAGGTCACGGCTGGCGCAGGCGGTGATAGCGGCGCCGCGGGCCTGCCCCAGTTTCAGGGCCGAGTCGGCATTCCGGTGCATAAACACCTGTTCCACCGAGATTTCACCGGGCTTGAAGGTTTCGATGAGGCCGAGCACGCCTTCGTGAATGACCTTGAGTTTATCCGCGAGTGATTCGCCCCGGACATGAATGATGCCGTTATCGACGTGGCGGGAGTGGTTGCCATCGACGTCGATGATGCCGTAACCGGTGTTGATGGAGCCTGGATCGATGCCAAGTATCCTTATCACGGCTGGGTAGCTCGTCGTTCGTAACTCGTCGTTGGTAGTTCGTGGTTTGTAGCTCGTAAATGTCTTTTCACCTCGAAGGAGTTACGAGGCAAGAGATACGAGATACTGTCAGTTAAGCTGTGCCAGCACATCATCAGGAATATCGGCGTTGGAGTAAACGCGTTGTACATCGTCCAGGTCTTCGAGCATATCCAGCAATTTTAACATGGTTTGGGCGCCGTCGATGTCCAGGGTGGTGGAGGTGTCGGCGCGCATGGTGATCTCGGCGTTCTCGGGCGTGTGTCCGGCGGCGATGAGGCCGCCTTTCACGTCGATGAAGTTGTCCGGGTGGGTGATCACGTCGATGGAGCCGTCGTCGTTGGTGACCACGTCCTCGGCGCCGGCCTCCAGCGCGGCTTCCATCAGGGCATCTTCATCGGTGCCGGCCGGATAGGAGAGAAGGCCGACCTTGTTGAACAGGTAGGCGACGGAGCCGTCAGTGCCCAGGTTCCCGCCGAACTTGGTGAACGCGTGGCGCACCTCGGCCACGGTGCGGTTCCTGTTATCGGTCATGGTGTCCACCATTACGGCAACGCCGCCGGGCCCATAACCCTCGTAGCGGATTTCATCGACGTTATCACTCTCGTCGCCACCGGCGCCGCGTTTGACGGCGCGATCGATGGTATCCCTGGTCATGTTGTTGGACAGTGCATTGTCGATGGCGGCACGTAGCCGTGGGTTGGCGTCCGGATCACCGCCGCCGAGCCGCGCCGATACGGTTATCTCACGAATCAGTTTGGTGAACAGTTTACCGCGCTTGGCGTCCTGCTTGCCCTTGCGGTGCTGAATATTCGCCCATTTACTGTGTCCAGCCATATATTCTCTACCTCGGAAAATCCGGGCGAATTCTACCGTAATCGGGTGACAGGTAACAGGTAACAGTGAACAGTGAACAGTGAACAGTAAGGCAGGTGTCTGACTTTAGTCTGACACCGTGTTGACACTTCAGACCGCTGATCCGCGGCACTCAAGTTTTATCCCGCACGGGCCGCTGATCGGGGTATATCGAAACTCCGTGAGCGAACCATGCGACTGACTTCTACAATCCTGCTGCTGATGATCTGCGTGAATGCGCCGGCCGCGACACAGGAGGCGCTGTATTCCAGCGCCCGGATGCGCGAGTTACAGTTGCTCAGTTACTACCAGGTCAGGGCGCAAGAAGGCGATGCCCACGCCCAGTTCCGGGTGGGCTGGGCCTATGAAACGGGTGACGGACTGCCGCAGGATCCGATCGCGGCGGCGCGGTGGTATGAACGCGCAGCGAGCCAGGGTCATCGCAATGCCCGGCTGAACCTGGCGCTACTGGATCCGGACCCGGTACTGACCATGGCACCGGAGGAGAAACAGTTTCTCGATTTGTTCGAACAGGCCATTGATGGCGCCCGCAACGCTCGAATTGCCGTGGCCCAGCAAGCCGTGCTGGGACGCTACAATCGCCCGGAACTGAAGCAGATTTACCACTGGCTGACAAAGCTGGCCCGCGAGGGTGACATACAGGCCCAACATCTGCTGGCCACGTTTTATATACAGGGTCGCGGGGTGCCGCAGAATTTTGTTCACGCCTACTCCTGGTTCAGCATTGCCGCGGCTTCAGGCCACCCGCCCGCCATCACCAGCCGCGACGCCGTGGCCGGGTTGATGTCGGCAACACAGCTTGAGCAGGGCCAGGCATTGGCGATGGAATTTTACGAGAAAATTACCGGGAATTCGGGGTTGGATCCGGCTGATAACGTGAGTCGGAACTGAAAGCTACTAGCTACTAGCCACTAGCCACAAGCTACAAGTGAATCATTAATATTCCAGGATACATTCAGGGTTGTGTCCTTATTGGCACTTCCGAAAAATCAGCTTTGAATCTTTATTACTTGTTGCTAGTAGCTTGTGGCTTGTAGCTTTCAGTCAAGCATCCCCAGCACCGTAAATCTTCTGCTTGTTGGCTTCGGCAAAATCCAACAGGCGTTTGATGGGCAGCTTCGCACGTTCGATGATCGCCGCATCAACCTGTACCTCGTTGTTCATCAGGCGCAGTGTTGACGCCAGTGATTTCAGGCCATTCATGGCCATCCATGGGCAGTGTGCGCAGCTTTTGCAGGTCGCGCCCTTGCCGGCAGTCGGTGCCTCGATGAAGACCTTGCCCGGGGCGGCCTGTTGCATCTTGTGAAAAATCCCCTTGTCGGTGGCGACGATGAACTCCTTGTCCGGCAGGGTCTGCGCGGCCTTTATGATGCCCGTGGTCGAGCCCACGACATCGGCGATTTCGATGACACTTGGCGGTGACTCCGGGTGCACCAGGACTTTCGCCCGCGGATGTTGCGCCTTCAGTTCGAGTAATTCCCGGCCCTTGAACTCCTCGTGCACGACACAACTGCCCTGCCAGATGAGCATGTCCGCGCCGCTCTGTTCCTCTACGTATTCACCCAGGTATTTGTCCGGCGCCCAGATAATCTTCTTGCCCTGTGCCTTCAGGTGTTTGACCACATCCACGGCGCTGCCGGAGGTGACCATCCAGTCGGCACGCGCTTTCACGGCGGCACTGGTATTGGCATAGACCACCACGATATGGTCCGGGTGAGCATCGCAAAAGGCGCTGAATGCATCCGGCGGGCAACCGAGATCCAGTGAACATTCCGCTTCCAGCGTCGGCATGAGCACGGTTTTTTCAGGATTCAGGATCTTGGCTGTTTCGCCCATGAAGCGAACACCGCACACCACCAGCGTGCTGGCATCGGCCTCGTGACCGAAGCGGGCCATATCCAGTGAGTCGGAGACATAACCGCCGGTCTCGTCGGCCAGTTGCTGTAATTCCGCATCCACGTAGTAATGCGCCACCAGCACGGCGTCGCGTTCCTGCAGCAACTGTTTGATGTCGCGGCGCAGTTCCACGCGTTCCTGCTCGTTGAGGATCTCTTCCACCGTGTCGGGGATCTGGTCCACGCGCAGGCGGTAGTCGGTGAGTTTTTCGGTGCTTGTGTTCATAGGATCCAGGGTTGCGGTTTATTTAACGATCTGGACGGTGTCCGGTGATTTCGCCCGGTACAGGCGTGCCGGCCGGTGGCCACCGTTGCGGCGCACTTCGCCCGTGTCAGTGAGACAGTCATAAGTCCTGAGGCGTTTACGGAAATTGCGCTTGTCGAGACGTTCATCGAGGATGCACTCGTATACGGATTGCAGTTCGCCGAGGGTGAATTTCTCCGGCATGAACTTCAGGGCGATGGTGGAATAATCGAGTTTCGAAGACACCCGCTGCTGCGCCTTGTGAATGATGTCGACGTGATCGAATGCGAGTTCCGGCAGATCACGATACGCGAACCAGCGCACTGCGCGGGCATCGGATGCGGCGCGAATCTCGATATCGGTAGCGGGCACCAGGGCGTAGTAAGCCACACTGATGACGCGTTCGCGCGGATCGCGTCCGGGTTTGCCGAAGGTGTAGAGTTGCTCCAGGTAAACGCCGCTGACGCCGGTCTCCTCCTCCAGTTCGCGCAGCGCGCAGTCCTCCAGGTCCTCGTCGATATCCAGAAAACCGCCGGGCAATGCCCAGTGGTTTGCGAAGGGCGGACGGGCCCGGCGCACAAGCAGTACCTTCAGGCACTCATCGATGAGACCGAACAGGACCACGTCGGTGGTGACGGCGGGATGGGGATAGTTGTACTGGTAACTCATGGCCTACTTAGTGTAAAACTTACACTTAAACATAGTGTACAATTCACACAAAGTCAATTTCAATAATCATTGCTTTGCCAGTCGTTTTTTTGGCGTAAGTAAGTAATTACTCAGATTTGTTGGACTTCGTGGTTTTGATCCCCAGCTCGCGCAGTTGCTTGTGCGAAGCCGGTGACGGTGCCGAGGTTAACAGGCAACTGGCGGTCTGGGTTTTCGGAAATGCAATCACGTCGCGGATGGATTCCGAGCCGGACATGAGCATGACCGTGCGGTCGAGCCCGAAGGCGATGCCGCCGTGCGGCGGGCAGCCATAGTCCAGGGCCGTGATGAGAAAACCGAATTTTTCCTGCGCCGAGGCCTCGTCGATGCCGAGCAGTTTCAGCGCCGCTTTTTGCATGTCGGGCCGGTGGATACGAATGGAGCCGCCGCCCAGTTCGATGCCGTTCAGTACCAGGTCGTAGGCCCGGGACAGCGCTTCGCCGGGGTTTTTGATCAGGTCTTCGGGATCCGGGGATTGCGGCGCGGTGAATGGATGATGCAACGGGTCCCAGCGGTTCTCATCCTCGTTGAACTCGAACATGGGGAAATCCACGATCCAGACGAAGCGCCAGTCACCTTCGAGCAGATTCCGGTCTGCGGCAAGCTGGTTGCGCAGGTGGCCGAGGGAATCGTTAACGACGCGGGCCTTGTCCGCGCCGAAGAACACCAGGTCGCCGGTTTGTGCGCCGGTGCGTTCCATAATCGCGCTAACGGTGGCGTCGGGCAGAAATTTGAGAATCGGCGATTGCAGACCGTCGCGGCCGGCCGCGGCGTCATTGACCTTGATGTAGGCGAGACCCCTGGCGCCAAACTGGCTGACCAGTTTGGTGTAATCATCGATTTCCTTGCGGGTCAGGTTACCGCCGTTCGGCAGGCGCAGCGCGGCGACGCGGCCGTCTTCCATGTTGGCGGGGCCGGAGAAGACCTTGAATTCCACGTCTTTCATCAGGTCCGAGACTTCCACCAGTTCCAGGGGATTACGCAGGTCCGGCCGGTCGTTGCCGAAACGGTCCATGGCTTCATGGTAGGTCATGCGTTGGATGGGCAGGGTGACCTCGACATTGAGCACTTGCTTGAACAGATCCCTCATCATGTTTTCCATCAGCTCCATAATGCCGTTTTCGTCCATGAACGAGGTCTCGATATCGAGCTGGGTGAACTCCGGCTGGCGGTCGGCGCGCAGGTCCTCGTCACGGAAACAGCGCACGATCTGGTAGTAGCGATCCATGCCCGACATCATCAATAACTGTTTAAAAAGTTGCGGAGATTGCGGCAGGGCGAAAAACTCACCAGGGTGGGTGCGACTCGGCACCAGGTAATCGCGGGCGCCCTCGGGCGTGGCGCGGGTCAGCATCGGCGTTTCAATATCGAGAAAGCCGTGTTCATCCATGAAGTTGCGCAGGGTTTTCACCACGCGGTGACGCAGTTTGATATTCGCCTGCATGGCCGGACGGCGCAGATCCACGTAACGGTAACGCAGGCGAATATCGTCATGAACGTGCTCGTCGTCGAGCTGGAACGGCGGCGTGTTCGCCCGGTTCAGGATTTCGATGGAATACCCCAGTACTTCCACATCGCCGGTGGACAGATCCGGATTGACCGTGCCCTCGGGACGGTGGCGGACCTTGCCGGTGATGCGGATGACGAATTCATTGCGCACAGAATCGGCGATGGCGAAGGGTTCGGCGCGATCCGGGTCGAAAACGATCTGGGCCAGACCCTCGCGGTCGCGCAGGTCGATGAAAATGACCCCGCCGTGGTCACGGCGGCGGTGCACCCAGCCACACAGACTGATCTCATGGTCGATGAACGACGTGTTGATGTGCCCGCAGTAATGACTACGCATATCAGGTATTTATAGTGGTTGGTCCGGAAACGAAGGGCGCAATGTTACGAGGCGTTGTCGCCTTGCGCAAGCTCTGCCACGCTCTGCTGCAGCAGTTCGGAATCCTCGGGGATGATTACACCCATGGAAATTATGAATTTGAAGCCCTCCTCCACGGTCATGTCGAGGGCGCGGACGTCCTGCTCCGGCATCATGACGATAAACCCGGAAGTCGGGTTGGGCGTGGTCGGCACGAATACGGAGATCAGCGTTTCACCGCTCAGTTTACATGCGGCCGGCAATCCCTTGTTGGTAAGAAAGCCCATACTCCAGATGCCGCGGCGCGGATATTCAACCAGTACTACCTTGCGAAAGGAGTTGCTGTCGGTGGAGAGCAGCGTGGTGGAAACCTGTTTGACGCTGGTATAAATACTGCGCACCAGCGGGATGCGGCCGACCATGTTCTCCCAGAAACTGACCAGTTGGTGCCCGAAAAAATTGGCCGCGAAAATACCGGTGAATAACAGTACTGCGACAGCGAGTATGACACCGAAACCCGGAATGGAAATACCGAGGACGTTTTCCGGGCGAAATTCCGGGGGCAAGAGCAGGATGGTCTTGTCCAGCACGTCAATAACCAGCTTGACGATGATGATCGTGGCCGCCAGTGGCAGCCACACCAGCAGGCCGGCGATAATGAGTTTACGCAAGGTGTTCATGGCCGCCTAGGATACAGCAATTACCCGGCGTTTAATCGGTGGATTCGCCCGTTTTCGCCGGTTTGTTTTCCGTGGAGGTGTTCTTGTCCGTGGCTTTCTTTTCCCCTTTTGTCTCCGCTTTTCCCGTCTCGCCCTTGTCCTTGCCAGTGGACTCGTCTTTCTTGTTTGCCGGCTTGTCGTCGGGTTTTTTCTTGTCCTTGAAGTCAGTGACGTACCAGCCTGAACCCTTCAGCTGAAACGCTGCCGCGGTGACACATTTTTTCAAGGTGTCCTCGTGACAATCCGGGCACTCGGTGAGCGGATCATCGGAGATCTTCTGAAAAGCCTCCAGTTTCTGGCCGCAGGCCGTGCATTGGTATTCGTAGATAGGCAATCTGATGCTCCTGTTGCAGTCAAATGCGATGAAAAATAGTGTCGGTAGGGGGTAAAATCAAGAGAAATTGGCCCCTGTCCGCTGAGATCCCCTTTAAAAAACCCCGGGTGGGTTTGCCATCCGTCAGATCTCCGGTATCATCGCCGGTCTTCCGGGCTGGGTCCGGAAGACAGTGGAAAGGGAAGTCAGGGGGGGTGGAATTGAATCCCCGCGCATACGACTTTCGTTTCTATACTACTCGCTAATAGCTATTAGCTAATAGCTTTTTGTTTCGGGTCGTTAGCTCAGCCGGTAGAGCACCGCACTTTTAATGCGATGGTCGTGCGTTCGAATCGCACACGACCCACCATCTTTCATCTCTGAACTCCCTGACATCGAACACCCGGTTTACCCCGGTTTCCAGGAAGGCCGGGGCGCCAATGAACAGTCTCATGGTAAAACTCATGCCGGAGTCAGAAAAGACAAACATGGCAGGATGATAAAAGTCATTGCAGCATGCAGGTCGTGCTCCGGGATGTTCAGAGGTGAGATGTACTGTCTGCCGACGTTTGGCCGGGAATGAACATGACCAGGAAGATGCCGGTCAATTTGACGTGGGCGCCCGATTTCAACATGACGACCCACATCGCACGCCAATGGTGATGAACAGGCTTTAATCGATAATACCGCTGCGTTTCATGTAAATGAGAGTTACCAGCCCGACAAGTTTTAATCAATAAGTTTTTTTCTGGCGTCGGTTCTGAAAACAGCGAAAAGTATAATGCTGATCAGAAGCAATGCCAGCGCGCTCAACAACCCAAACTGGCGATCGATATCATTGATCAGGAATTCAAAACTGCTGCCGGGCAAGTAGTCGGTCAATTCCCGGGTGATTTTCATCATCATCACCAGGCCCGCATGCACACCGATACTCAATGCGATATTGCCGGTATAAAACCGGAGTTGCGCCAGGATTACACCGAGCAGAAACAGGGTTAATAAAACGTCATAGCTACGGCCAATGAAATTCAGATTGAAGGCATTGGCCAGCAATGTGAGACCGCTGAACCAGTGCACTTCCTCACCTGCCGGCAGAGCCGGAAATTTCACAAAATGAACAAGTGCGTAAACCAGGCTGCTGGCCAGTATGGCGGTTATCATACCGTTGTGTTTTACGAGAACAGTGATAATGGCGCCGCGAAAAATGGTTTCCTCAATGATTCCGACGATGAAACCGGTGAGCAGGGCGAGCAACAGGGTTTTGGTAATAAAACCGACAGACCAGGACAGCTCCGGCTCCGCTGTATGCAGGCCGAGCGCGAGCAGAATTACCTCGATGATCAACAGCAGGATCCCGCCGCCGATCAGGCCGGCCATTACATTCCGCAAAAAACGGGTCGCTGGTACGTGATAACCAAGTCCGGAGCGGTTCAGCGCTCCGTTCAGGGCGAGAAAAATGAAAGCCCCGATCAGCCCGCTGAGCACGGTGCTGTGCCCAACAAGTTTATGCAGGGGAATCGTGTCGGGACCCAACAGCAAAGACAGCGGCCAGGCCAGCAATGCGCCTGCCACGAACACGCAGGCGATAAATGCGAGCAGATGCAAAATCGCGATCACGATTTATCCGGCGCTACTGGAGTTTGACTTCTTTACTGCTTTCCTCGCCCAGGTTGTCGACCCAGGCGATGCGAATGATGTCACCGGATTGCGCGCCACTGAAGCGGAAAGACAGGTACGGGTTTTTTGAAACGGCCCGGCTCCAGTCGCATTGCAGGACCAGTTCATCCCCATGGTAACAGCATAGCTGTTCGATGAAGTGCGCCGGTACCGGCTTGCCCGTCTCGCTGTCGACGCGGAAACCGGTTTCCATTGGATGACGGATGATACAGCGGATGGTGGCCACGCCATCGGTAATACGGGTTCTGATTTTGATGTCCCTGGCCATGCTAGCCGCAGCCCCCTTCGACCACCTCGACGAATTTTGTAGTCTTGTAAAGTTTGCCCCCGGAGCGCACCACGGCCATGAGATCGGACGGGAACTGTATCTTGATACGGGTGGCGACAAAGGCCTCGCAGCGCGGATTGAGTTTGAAATGTGCGATCAGCGGATTGGGGTTTTTCTCGACGAAAATGCTGATAGTGTCCACGTCAGGCAGGCTGCTGCTGATTTTTACCGGCACCACGGCGCCGTTTTCCACCAGGTCATGCACGCCGATAGCAATGGCGTCCGAGGCGGTGATCGGTTCGCCATCGAAGATCTGTAGCATGGCCTCATCCAGTTTGCTGGCGGAGAAAGCCGGTTTGTTCCGTGCGGTTACTGCCAGCAGGGGTCGTAGCAACAGGTCCAGCCCGCTCATCATGACCGCGCCGGTGCCAGCCAGTAGCTTGATAAAATAACGCCGTTGCATGGAATTTTATCCTGTTTTGCAGTACCTAGAGTTTCAGATCTTTTTCCAGTTCGCGCTCGTATTCAAGCTGGGCCAGCCGCGCGTTGATGCGTTCCTGCTGGTAATAGTCCGGGGTGCCCTGTTTGAGCGCCATTTGCAGGCGCCTGATGGCAAGTTCCGTGTCTCCGAGCAAATAGAAATACTCGGCCTTGGCGATCCCCGATTCAATTTGTGAGCCGGTTTGTCCTTCCGCCTGGGCCAGCAGGTTGTAATAGGTGATATCCGATTCGTTGGAGCTGCCGTAACGGCGCAGAATAGTACGGGCCTCCTCCGGTTGCCCGGCATCGAGCAGGGTTTTGCTGTAGTACAACACCAGTGGGCGATAATCCGGATAATATTTGTAGGCTTCCCTGTAGATGGCAAGACTTTTACTGTAATTGCCCCGTTTATGCTCGACGTTGGCCAGCGCGTTCATAAAGGTGACGTTGTTTTTGTGATTTTTCAGTAACAGTTCGAGATAGGCCCTGGCCCGCTCGAACTGATCGGCTTCGGTCAGTGCCAGGGCATAACCGTACCGCAGGTGGTCCTTGTCGCCTTCGCTGGTTTCCAGTGCCTCGGCGAAATACTTTACAGCATCACGCGGGTTGTCAAAACTGTGTACACGTATCTTGGCACGTACCAGCAGGTAGGACTGGCTGTCCCTGACGTCCATCGGCGGATATTCTTCGGCACGCGCCTGTGAATCGGCAATACGATTATTGGTCAGCGGATGTGTTCGCAAAAATTCCGGGGCATTGCCCTGGTAGTAGCGGGAGGATTGTTGCAGACGCTCGAAAAATCCCGGCATGCCTCGCGGATTGTATCCGGAATGCGCCAGTATCTGCATACCAATGCTGTCGGCTTCCTGCTCGTTGCTGCGGGTAAAGTTGATCTGGTTCTGGATATTGGCCCCGGCCGTGGCCGCCAGTGCTGCCGCCCCGGCCTCGCTGTTCTGGGTGCCCAGGATGAGGGCGCCGATCATGGCAGCGGCCACGGGTATGCTGAGCTGATCGGCGCGTTCAAACATACGCGCCATGTGACGCTGGGTGACGTGGGCGATTTCATGAGCCATTACCGCCGCCAGTTCGCTCTCGTTCCTGGAATTAAGAATGACGCCGCTGTTCATGCCAATCACACCGCCCGGCCCGGCGAAAGCGTTGATCTGCGGATTATCGATAACAAAAAATGTGAAGCCCTGCGGACGATCACTGTTGGAGGCCAGCTTGTATCCCAGTGAATTGATGTAGGCCTCGACTTCCGGATCATAGATGATGGGCGCCTGCCGGCGAATCTGGCGCAGGAACGCGTTGCCCATGCGCCGCTCATGTTCCGGGGAAATAACACTGCCGGCGGAATCACCGATATCGGGCAGGTCGAGGGATGATATATCCGCCATGACGATGCCGGAGAGGGCAAGGAGGCCGACCAGTGCGGGGCGGAATTTCATTATTAATCGTTTCTGTATACAGTTTATGCAGATAGTACAGAGACACCCGGAGAGTCTGTGCGGTTCCGGAAAAATTGGGTACCATGCGCCTTGCGGGCGTAAACGGCCGATGTCAGCGCCAGTTTAGCACAAGAAAAACGCCGTAATCCTTGTAACCTGACGCCGATACCCCTCGTCGCGTCGCACTTCCCCGGGGAGAGCCATGAGTAACAGCAAGAATGCCTTTTATGCCCAGTCCGGCGGCGTCACCGCGGTGATCAATGCCAGCGCCAGCGGACTGATTGAAACCGCCAGACAGCACGGGGATCGCATCGGCACTGTCTATGCCGGCCGTAACGGCATCATCGGCGCCCTGACCGAGGATCTGATAGATACCAGCCAGGAAACCGATGCGGCGATCGCTGCCTTGCGGCATACGCCCTCCGGTGCTTTCGGGTCCTGCCGTTACAAGCTCAAGGGGCTGGAGGAGAATCGCGCCGAGTACCAGCGTCTCATCGAGGTCTTCAAGGCCCATGATATCGGCTATTTCTTTTACAATGGCGGCGGCGATTCCGCCGATACCTGCCATAAGGTTTCGCAGCTCTCCGCAAGTCTCGGTTACCCCATCCAGGCCATTCACATCCCCAAGACCGTGGATAATGATCTGCCCGTTACCGATACCTGTCCCGGATTCGGCTCCGTGGCCAAGTACATTGCCATTGCCACCCGTGAAGCCTCGTTTGACGTGCGGTCCATGTGCCAGACTTCCACCAAGGTGTTCGTACTCGAGGTCATGGGTCGGCATGCCGGCTGGATAGCCGCCGCCGGTGGCCTGGCGGCCGATGTCGATCATTCCATACCGATTGTCATCCTGTTTCCCGAAGTGGAGTTCAGGCAGGATGCGTTTATCGCCCGGGTCAAGGAAAACGTCTCGCGCTTCGGTTTCTGTTCCGTAGTGGTTTCCGAGGGTGCCCGCTGGGCGAACGGTACCTTTCTGGCCGAACAGGGCACCCGTGATGCCTTCGGCCATGCCCAGCTCGGCGGCGCCGCGCCGGTGGTGGCGAATATGGTCAAGCAATCACTCGGCCATAAATTTCACTGGGCCGTGGCCGACTACCTGCAACGGGCCGCCCGCCACATTGCCTCGAAAACCGATGTAGACCAGGCTTATGCCGTCGGTGCAGCCGCGGTGGATTATGCCCTGGCCGGTGACAACGCGATCATGGTCACCATAGAACGGCTCGCCGATGAACCGTATCGCTGGCAGGTGGGCAAGGTGGATCTCGCCGCTGTGGCCAATGTCGAGAAATTCATGCCACCTGAATTTATCAGTGATGACGGTTTCGGTATCACCGATGCCTGCCGGCGTTACCTGACACCGCTGATTTCAGGCGAGGATTACCCGCCATACCGGCAGGGATTGCCGGATTATATTCGTTTGCAAAACAAACCGGCGACAAAAAAACTCGCTACTGCGTTTGAACTTGGCTGAGTTCCAAGTAAAATCGGCTGCGTTTTTTTGCCGCTGGTGTATATTCCGCGGCTCACACCGGGGCTGACTGGCCTCTTTAAATTACTAATAATGCTTGTTTGAACAGGGGGAGATTTCCATGTCGCCATTAGCATTTGCTTTATTGTGCGGAGTTCTGGCCATTTTATACGGTGGCTGGTCGATTCGCTGGATCCTGGCCCAGCCGGAAGGCAACGAACGCATGAAAGAGATCGCCGCGGCCATTCAGCAGGGGGCCTCGGCCTATCTGAATCGCCAGTACACTACCATCGGCATTGTCGGTGCCATACTGTTTATCGCGCTCGGCATCGCGCTGGACTGGTACACCGCCATCGGCTTTCTGATTGGAGCCGTGTTCTCCGGCGCGGCCGGTTACATCGGTATGAACATTTCGGTCCGTGCCAACCTGCGCACCGCCGAGGCCGCCAACAAGGGTATACAGGCGGCCCTGACCGTGGCCTTTCGTGGCGGCGCAATTACCGGTCTGCTGGTCGTCGGCCTGGGCATGATCGGCGTCGCAGGCTATTACGCCATCCTCGGTAACATGGGTATTGAAATGGACAAGATCCTGCACGCCCTGGTCGGGCTGGGTTTTGGCGGCTCGCTCATTTCTATCTTCGCCCGACTTGGCGGCGGCATTTTCACCAAGGGCGCCGATGTCGGCGCCGATCTCGTCGGCAAGGTCGAGGCCGGTATCCCCGAGGACGATCCACGCAACCCGGCGGTGATTGCGGATAACGTCGGTGACAATGTCGGCGACTGCGCCGGTATGGCGGCGGACCTGTTTGAAACCTACGCGGTCACGGTGATTGCCACCATGCTGCTGGGCAGCCTGCTGGTCGAGGGTGACGAGGCCATTATTTATCCGTTGGCGCTCGGCGGTGTTTCCATCATCGCATCCATCATCGGCACGTTTTTCGTGAAATCCGGTGCGAGCGGCAACATCATGGGCGCTCTGTACCGTGGTCTTATTGTCGCCGGTGTGCTGGCCGTGATTGCCTTTTACCCGGTAACGGGATGGGTGCTTGGAGATACCGTTATGTTCAACGGGACGGAAATGGCTTCCGTGAACATCTACTACACGGCCCTTATCGGGCTGGCCCTTACCGCGGCACTGGTCTGGATCACCGAGTACTACACCGGTACCGATCATGCCCCGGTGCAGCACGTGGCCAAGGCCTCGGAAACCGGCCACGCGACCAACATCATTGCCGGGCTGGGTGTATCGATGCGAGCCACCGCCCTGCCGGTGCTGGCCGTGTGCGCGAGTATCTGGGGTTCCTATGAACTGGCCGGGCTGTACGGCATCGCCATTGCCGCCACCTCCATGCTCTCCATGACCGGTATTATCGTGGCCCTGGATGCATTCGGTCCTATCACCGATAACGCCGGCGGCATCGCCGAGATGGCCAATCTGGATGAGAAGATCCGCAACATCACCGATCCGCTGGATGCCGTGGGCAATACCACCAAGGCCGTGACCAAGGGTTACGCCATCGGTTCAGCCGGTCTTGCCGCCCTGGTCCTGTTTGCCGATTATACGCACGCACTGGAAGCCGAATATAACCAGACGTTCCAGTTCCTGTTATCGGATCCCATGGTCATTATCGGCCTGTTTATCGGCGGCATGGTGCCGTTCCTGTTTGCCGCCATGGGCATGGAAGCCGTGGGCCGCGCCGCCGGATCGGTGGTGCTGGAGGTTCGCCGCCAGTTCCGCGAGATCGACGGTATTATGGAAGGCACCGCGAAGCCGGATTATTCCCGGGCGGTGGATCTGCTGACCAAGGCCGCCATCAAGGAAATGGTCGTCCCCTCCCTGCTGCCCGTGCTGGTGCCGATCCTGGTGGGTGTGATCCTCGGTCCCATTGCCCTCGGCGGTTTGTTGCTGGGCACTATCGTTACCGGTCTGTTCGTGGCCATTTCCATGACCACCGGCGGCGGCGCCTGGGACAATGCGAAAAAATACATCGAGGACGGCAACTTCGGTGGCAAGGGATCCGAGGCGCACAAGGCCGCGGTTACCGGCGACACCGTGGGCGATCCCTACAAGGACACCGCCGGTCCGGCCGTGAACCCGCTGATCAAGATCATCAACATTGTCGCTTTGTTGATTGTGCCGTTGATCTGATCATTTGTAGCCATACACCTGAAATGCCGCGGCCGGTCCGCGGCATTTTTTTGCGGTGAGGGCCAAAAACACGGGTACTAACCGTGTTTTCCTGGTGCCTGAGGCTACCGGAATCTTGAACTGCCAGCCTCGGCGGGTTACCGTCCGGCCATGGATGCGATCCTGCTCATCTCCCTGCTGTTTGTTGCCGGCGCACAACCGCACGAGTTTTCCCTGCAGGATCTGATGCAGTTCAAGTGTGACCGGGGTGATCAGGCGGCATGTGACGAGGTGGAACAGATCAAAGAGGATCGTGAGGACATCGAGCGGCTGCAGGATCGGGTCAACGTTTTCGGTCAGCAATTGCAACAACGTAACCTGATGCTCGATGATCGCCGTCCGGATCTTGAGAGCGCCTATCCGCTGGTTATGAACGATTATTTTGCCGCGTTACGTGAGTCCGGTGAGGAGCCGCGGATCGTTTCAAAACCGCAGCTGGAACAGTGCGCTGCCCATTACCACGACCACTGGATCAACAAGAAACTGTGGTGGCCGAACGAGGATGGCCAGCCCGACTGGGAAGACATTTACGTGTTTATTGTCGACCATTACTATGGATTTTGTCTGCGAGCGCAGTGAGTACAGAACCCGTCAGGGATGTCGCTGCAACTTCTCCAGTAACAGGTGGGTCTCGAACAACGGCAGGCCCATGACCCCTGAGTAACTGCCTTCCAGCCGCACAATGAAAGCGGCAGCCCGACCCTGGATGGCGTAGCCGCCGGCCTTGCCCAGCGGCTCGCCGGTGTTGCAGTAATCCTCTATTTCAGGTGCGGTCAATGGCCGAAATGCAACCCGGCTGACATTGGTCATGACACGGGTTTCGTGATTCACAATCGCCACGGCAGAGAGCACTTCGTGCGTCCGGCCCGACAACCGCGCCAGCATGGAACTGGCTTCCTCGATCGATTCTGCCTTACCGAGAATGTCATTATCCAGGACCACCGCGGTATCCGCGCCGAGCACCGGGCCCTGACCGCTGACGGCGAATCCTGCGCGCGCCTTTTCCAGCGCCAGGCGCTGTACGTAGTCCTGCGGCAGTTCGTCAGGTTGCCAGGTCTCATCGACGTCGGCATCCACCGGTTCATAATCAACGCCTGTCTGTTCCAGCAACTGACGGCGACGCGGTGAGCGTGATGCGAGATAGATTTTCATGTGTTAAATCAATAGGTGTAGGACAGGTTAATGGATCCGAATTTCTGTGAGCCATTCTGTTTTTCAAACTCAGGCGTGCGTAACACCTGGGCATAGGAAAGGCTGAAGCGGCTCCAGGTCAGGCCGGCGCCGATGACAAAGTCGCCGACCAGCGTTTTTTTATCAACATTGTGGCTGTCCGAAAAGGTATTGCCATCCAGAAACACATCGCGTATCACGGCCCTGCCGGTCATGGCCGCAAAAATATGAAAACTCATTCCCTCGCGACCGGTTTTGAAACGTGGATCGTCGGCGTCGGCCGGCGCCCGGGTATCACTGGCCGGCCGGATGAGCGCGGAACCGAAATCACGGGGCAGATTCCAGCCGAGGCGAAGTTCGACACCACTGTTAATATGGGTAAAGACGTTACCGACCGCCATGCCGCCATGCGCGATGGCGTCCCAGGACAGGTTGGCTACAGGCAGTGACGCCGGTTGTTTGCGAATCTTGCGATCATAAATCAGGGCAATGCCGACCTCCGTATCCAGCTGGTTATCCCAGCCATTGGCCTTGTCGATATCACGCAATGAATGAATCAGATCCTGGGTTTGTTCGGCCAGCGAAAAATCACCGGTGACTCCGGCCTGGATTTCGAAAGTATCCAGTTGCGAGGTTGTTTTGCTGTGGTAGGCCACACTGCCATATAACCAGCCGGCGTAAGGCCGGTCATCAACGATCAACATCCGTTGTTCGATGTCCCGCGGTGTGAACATTTTCTGACCCGCGGACAGGGCCAGATGCCTTTGCCGGTTTTCGTCGTCGTTGTAGGGCAGACGGTTGATCACGAAATCGCTCAAGCGGCTAAGCAGTGGAGTATTACGGATCCAGTCCTGTTCCTGGAACCAGTCGAATTCAGGTGATATCCAGCTCAGTTTGATGCCGTTGGTGTATTGCTGATCAGTGCCGGCAAAGAGATCATTCTCAAATCGCAGCGTGAACGTCCAGGACTCCCGCGGTGGCTTGGCCGCCATCACTTCCGCTGATACCGCCAGCAGCGATATGCACAGCAACCAATGTGTCCGTATTGTCACAACTTGTTAGTTCTAATAGCTAATGCCTAATGGCTAATGGCTAATAGCTGTGTTTCAAATGCCCATATCACTCAGCGTCATCATGATCCGGTTCATGATGCCGGTAATCCGGGGATGTTCAACCTCGAACTGTTCGATGCTGTACTGCAGTTTTTCAATCAGCGAATCCTTGTGATCCGTATTTTCCGGGTTGGCAAGCTGGTGCTCGACCTCATCGATCAGGTGGATGATTCTCTGCTTTACAGCCTCATCGCTGCCATTCAGCTTGTCCAGCTCGTCCTGCAGGGATTGCAGTGATTTTTTCAGTTCGTCTTTATTCATAATGCCTGCTGCTTCAATAAGTAATTGTTTTGATTATAGTGCGATTGGATTCGCATGGTCCATCGCTGGTTTACAGGGAACAGATTACAGACGACAGACGACAGACGACAGATTACAGATTACAGACTACAGACGACAGACTACAGTGAACAGGGAAAGACGGCCTTTTTCTACTCCCGGTGATAAGGATGGTTTTTCAGAATGCTCCAGGCGCGGTAGATTTGTTCGGCGACAACGACCCGTACGAGGCCGTGGGGCAGGGTCAGATTCGAAAGCGATATGGTTTCATGGGCCTCATTGATGAAGGTGTCATCCAGTCCATCGGCGCCGCCGATAATGAGGGTGACATTCTGGCCGAGCGTTCGCCATAAACCGAGTTTTTCCGAGAGTTGATGCGTCGTGCAGGACCAGCCGCTTTCATCCAGCATTACGATATGATGATTCTTTTTCAGGTGTTTGCGGATTCGTTCGGCTTCCCTGGCCCTGATCATTGCCGGATTGGTGGAGGTCGTGCGTTTAACCGCCGGGATTTCGGTCAGTACCAGCCGAATATCATCGTTGAGACGTTTGGCATAGTCATGAAAGCCGGCTTCAATCCATTGCGGCATCCGCTGACCGACGGCAAGCAGGTCGATGCGCACCTTAAAGCGATCTCATGGTGTCCCGCGCGGGGAGTGCCCAGAGTTTTTCCAACTGGTAGTAGTCTCTCAGATCCGGGCGCATGATATGAACGATGATGTCGCCGAAATCCAGCAACGCCCATTGACCGGACTCAATACCTTCCGTGCCCAGAACTTCATGGTGCTGATGTTTGACATCTTCCAGCACCTTGTTCGCCAGCGCCTTGACCTGGCGGTCCGATTGACCGGTGGCGATGATCATGACGTCGGTCATGGTGGTGAGTTTTTCGACATCAAGCACCGTAACATCGTAGGCCTTCATGTCATTCAGGGTTTTAACGATAAATTCGACGGTTTCTTCCGGCTGCATGGATCAAGTATAGAGTTTATGAGAAATAATATATTCATGGACGCCGGGCGGGACCAGGAAATCTGTACTGCGGCCGCCGGCGTATAACTGCCGCAGTCGGGTGGAGCTGACGTTGAGTACGGGCATTTCGGCCCGGCAAATATGGCCGCAGGTACGCTTCCCCGGCATGTCGCTCGCCGGCACGACGCGCGCGTCGTAGAACGAGCGTACCGGCGCTGAATACTCGATCGGCTGCTCCAGTGGGCGCCCGGCCAGGATGATATGCACATAATCGGCCAGTTCCTGCCATGACCGCCAACTGTCCAGAGTTGCAAACGCGTCTTCGCCCATGAGCAGACACAGCGGCTGGTGCGGATAATCACTGCGCAGGGAACGCACGGTATCGATGGTCCATGAGACCTCGTCCCGGTTGATTTCCCGATCATCGACCACGAAGCCATCCAGATCCCGGATGGCAGCCTGCAACATGTTGAAGCGGTGTTCGCTGCCGGCCACCGGCGCCGCGCGATGCGGTGGAATATTCAGCGGAATAAACCGGATTTCATCAAGCTTGAACTGTTCCCGGATTTCCAGGCCGAGGCGCAGATGGCCGATATGAACCGGGTCAAAAGTGCCGCCGAGGATACCTATCAGTTTAGCCATAAGCAGTAAGCCACAAGCTACTAGCTACAAGCCACAAGAGACAAGCCATAAACCATAAGCTACTAGCTACTTGCCACAAGCTACGAGTGAATTCGGTAAAAGAAAAAATATTCATAAACTAGTTGCTTGTTGCTTATGGCTGTCTCTAGTTGCTAGTTGCTTGTAGCTTGTAGCTAGTAGCTATGTCCTTATGTGCCCGTCACCGAGCACAATAAATTTCTGCGAGGTCAGCCCTTCCAGACCGACGGGACCACGGGCATGAAACTTGTCGGTGCTGATGCCGATCTCGGCGCCGAGACCGTACTCGTAGCCGTCGGCGAAGCGGGTGGAGGCGTTGACCATGACCGAACTGGAGTCCACTTCGCGAAGAAACTGTCGGGCCCGCGAGTAATCTTCCGTGACGATGCAATCGGTATGCTGCGAGCCATAGGTGGCAATATGCCTGATGGCCTCTTCCATGTTGGTGACGATTTTCAGGGACATGATCGGCGCCAGGTACTCGGTGGCGTAATCCGCCTCGGTGGCGGCCTTGATGTCCGGCAGAATGGCCCGTGATTTCTTGCAGCCGCGGATTTCCACGCCAGCCTCGCGGTACAGCGGCGCCAGCAGTTTCAGCACGGCCTCGGCAATGCCGGCCGCCAGCAACAGGCATTCCATGGTGTTGCAGGTGCCATAACGCTGGGTTTTGGAATTGAAGGCAATATTGCACGCCTTGTCGAGATCCGCCCGGTCATCGATGTACACATGGCAGATACCGTCGAGGTGCTTGATCACCGGGATAGTGGCTTCCGCGCTGATGCGTTCAATCAGCCCTTTACCGCCGCGTGGCACGATGACATCGACATAATCCGGCATGCGGATCAGTTCACCCACGGCGTCCCGATTGGTGGTTTCCACAACCTGGATGGACGTGCACGGCAAGCCGGCCTGCTCCAGCCCGGTCTTGATACAGGCGGCAATGGCCTGATTGGACTGGATAGCCTCGGAGCCGCCACGCAGGATCGCGGCGTTACCGGATTTCAGACACAACGCGGCGGCATCGGCAGTGACGTTGGGTCTGGATTCGTAGATGATACCGACGACGCCGAGGGGCACGCGCATTTTCCCGACCTGGATACCGCTGGGACGGTACATCAGATCAGTGATGGTACCGATCGGATCGGCAAGACCCGCAACCTGGCGCAGACCGTTAGCCATGGCGCCGATGCGCGCCGGGGTCAACTCCAGTCGATCCATGAGGGCGGGTTCGAGGTGTTTCGAGGTGCCGGCCGCGAGATCCTTCTGGTTGGCTTCGATCAGATGTGCGGCCCGGGACTCGATGGCGTCGGCGATGCGCAGCAGTGCCGTGTTCTTGCGTTCGGTTGTCGCCACGGCCAGGTGTCGTGCGGCGGCGCGTGCCTGCTTGCCGAGTTCCTGCATGTAGTCCATTGTGTTCATTGATTTAACCAGCCAGTGCGTTGATGAGATCGGGCTTTCTTGCGGCGCCATCCTCAGCCAGCAGCCGCAGCAACTCATGAAAACAGTTCCAGGTCAGGGGCCGGGCATCGCCCTTGATGATACGGTCAATTTTGCCCGCGGTGACCAGGAGATTCTGTAAAAAATCCGGGCGGTGTCGTGAAAGAGCGTTTTTCAAAGCGGCTTTGCGCCGGGAACTCGATCCCCACTGGCCGGGAAGCGCCGTTTCCGCGGACTCGCCCCGGGCGAGCCGGTGCCCCAGTTCCGCCAGTTGCCGGAAGTTCCACATGACGGCGCCGTATATGGCCATGGGATCAACACCCTCATTGCGAAAACCATACAGCATGCGCGTTGTTCTGGCGAGGTCGCCCTGGAACGCCGCTTCCATCATGGCAAAGACATCGTAGCGGGCGCTGTCCACTACCGCGGCCATGACATCTTCGATACCAATGTCATCGCCCCTGACCAGCAGGATGAGTTTGTTGATTTCCTGATCCGCGGCCATCAGGTTGCCCTCGACGCGCTGGGCGATCAGTTCGGCGCCGGCATTATCGATGCGCTTGCCCCGGGACCTGCAGCGTTGCTGTATCCACGCCGGCAGTTGCCCGGCGTCCACGGGCCAGATTTGCAGGGTGACGCCGGTCTTGTCCAGGGCCTTGTGCCATTTCGTCGATTGGCTGCGCTTATCCAGCTTGCCACAGCTTATGATCAGCAAGTTGTCCGCGCTGGCGCGGGCAGCGTAGTCAATCAAAAAGGGTCCGCCTTCACGACCGGGCTTGCCCGTGCCCAGGCGCAGTTCAATGATCTTGCGGCTGGAAAAAAGTGACAGGCTGTCACTCTCCTGCAGCAGGCGGTTCCAGTCGAAGTTCTTGTCGACCTCGAAGACCACGCGCTCGTCGTAACCGTTGCTTCTGGCGCAGGCGCGTATGGCGTCTACGGCTTCCCCCTGTTGCAGCGGTTCTTCACCGGAAACCAGGTACAGGGGTGCGAGCGTGTTTCGCTGCAGATGTTTCTGGAGTTGCTCCGCCCGTAGACGCATGCGGCGGCGTTATCGGGTCACTGCGTTCAGCCGCCTGAGGACATTGGCGGCCACCCGCCGGCGCAGATCCTCCTGCATGGTGCGTTCTTCCTCAAACTTGCCGACCACGGCGCCCTCGTCAAAGGTCAGGTCACGGCGGGCGGAGACATCCTGGTCCTCGCTCAGGACTTTGCCGTCCTGGCCGATCACGGACATGGTGGCGGCATAAATCAGTTCGTATTCCTCCACCTTGCCGGTATCGGCGGACACGGTGAGCAGTTTGCGATCCTCGCGTTCGTTGGACAGCTTGAGAGTATATTCGGCCTCTTCTGCCGAGCCTGGCAGGGCAACGCCCATGGAGGAAAGCTGTGTCGAGACTTCCTCTCCGAGTTTGCGGGCGCCGCCGGCATCCACGTACACGGATGAAACATTCAGCGTCGACGGACCGGATCCCCGCAAATGGAAACCACAGCTCGCCAGCGAGGCGGATAAGAGAACGATGGTGAGATATCTGGTGATCATGGGATCAGGGCTTATTGGTCTGCGTTTCTTGTGTACATATTACTGCATGCACGCATCTGAAAATAGACCTTTTACCCGTGATCGGGTCCCGACCCGGTGGTGGTAGTAGCGTGGCCACGCACGCGCCACAGTGATTGATCAGGAGACCACGATGTTAACCAGCCGCCCCGGCACGACAATGATCTTGCGCACGGTTTTGCCGCTGGTGAAGCGTTGTACATTCTCATCGGCCTGCGCCAGTGTCTGTATCGTTTCCGTGTCGGCATCCGTGGCGACCGTGATGCGTCCGCGCAGTTTGCCGTTGACCTGGACCACCAGGTCAATTTCATCACGCAGCAGTGCCGAGGCGTCCGCTCGAGGCCAGGGATGATCGATAACGGCGTCGCGGTTGCCGAGTCCCGTCCAGATGGCTTCGCAAATGTGCGGGACAATGGGTGCGAGCAGCAACACACAACAGCTGATGCCTTCATGAAAGACGGCCTGGTCATTGGCGGTGTCTGTTTCCATGCGCGCCAGCACGTTGACCAGTTCCATGACCGCGGCGATGGCCGTGTTGAAAGTGTACCTGCGGCCGATGTCGTCATTGACCTTGTTAATGGTGCTGTGGATGCGGTAACGAATCTCCTTCTGTTCCGGGCTGAGGGCGTCAGCATCAAGACCGGTGTGACAATCCCTGGCAGTAACGGCCAGTTTCCACAGCCGTTTCAGGAAGCGAAAAGCCCCCTCCACGGCACTGTCGGACCATTCCAGGCTCTGATCCGGCGGCGAGGCAAACATGATGTACAAACGCACGGTGTCGGCGCCGTACTGATCGATCAGGGCCTGCGGATCGACGCCGTTGTTTTTCGATTTGGACATTTTCTCGATGCTGCCCACAGTCACCGGCTCGCCGTCGGCCAGCAGGCGCGCCGCGGTGATATGCCCCTTGCCGTCACGTTCGACATCGACTTCTGCCGGAGAAAACCAGGTTTTCTGGCCCTGTGCGTTTTCCCGGTAGTAGGTTTCCGCGACGACCATGCCCTGGGTCAGCAGGTTGGTGAAGGGTTCATCGCTGCTCACCAGTCCTTCATCCCGCATCAGCTTGTGAAAGAAGCGGGCGTAGAGCAGGTGCATGACGGCATGTTCTATGCCACCGACGTACTGGTCCACCGGTAGCCAGTAGTTGGCGCGCTCGTCGAGCATGGCCTGATCGTTATCCGGGCAGCAGTAGCGCGCGTAATACCACGAGGATTCGAAGAACGTGTCGAAGGTATCGGTTTCGCGCTCGTGCACCTGGCCAGCGGCGGTTTTGACCTGCCTGAATTCGGGCATGGATTTCAGCGGCGAGCCGGAACCGTCAAATTCAACATCTTCCGGCAGCCGGACCGGCAGATCGCCGGCGCTGACGGGATACTCCTTGCCGTTTTCATCATGGATCATGGGGATGGGACAACCCCAGTAGCGTTGCCGTGATACGCCCCAGTCGCGCAGGCGGAAATTAACCCGGCGCTCGCCGTTGGCGTGGGCTTCGAGGTGGCCGGCGATGGCCTCGAAAGCCTGATCGAAATCCATGCCGTCGAACTGCCCGGAGTTGTAGCAGACGCCGTGATCCGTAAACGCGGCGTCGGAAAGATCCGGGACATCGCCGCCGGCCGGTTTGATCACGCCGACAATGGGAATGCTGTACTTGCGGGCGAATTCAAAATCGCGCTGGTCGTGTGCGGGTACCGACATGACGGCGCCGGTGCCGTAACTCATGAGTACAAAGTTGGCCACGTACACCGGCAGCGGCTGTTGCGTCACCGGGTGTGTAGCCTCGATGCCCAGCGCCAGACCCTTCTTTTCCATGGTTTCCAGCGCCGCTTCGGAGGTTCCGGTTTTACGGCATTCCTCGAGAAAACTCCGGACCCCGGCAGCGTTTTTCGCTGCCGCCAGGGCCAGCGGATGCTCGGCGGCCACGGCGCAGTAGGTCACCCCCATGAGCGTGTCGGGACGCGTGGTATAGACCCGTAACGGATCATGACCCGGCACCTCGAAATCGAATTCCACCCCCTCGGAGCGCCCGATCCAGTTTTCCTGCATGGTGCGCACGGCGTCGGGCCAGCCGGATAATTTTTCCAGGTCAGCGAGCAGTTCCTCGGCGTAAGCGGTGATTTTCACAAACCATTGCGGGATCTCGCGACGCTCCACAAGCGCGCCGGAGCGCCAGCCCCGGCCGTCCACCACCTGTTCGTTGGCGAGCACGGTTTGATCGACCGGGTCCCAGTTGACCACGGCGGTTTTTTTATACACCAGGCCTTTTTCATAAAGGCGGGTAAAAAACCACTGTTCCCAGCGATAGTATTCCGGATCGCAGGTGGCCAGCTCGCGGTCCCAGTCGTAGGCGAAACCCAGCCGCTTGAGTTGCCGGCGCATGTAATCGATGTTCTCGCGGGTCCATTTGGCCGGGGCGACGTTATTGACCATGGCGGCGTTCTCGGCGGGCAGACCGAAGGCGTCCCAGCCCATGGGCTGCAGAACATTTTTGCCCTGCATACGCTGGTAGCGGGCGATGACATCACCGATGGTGTAGTTGCGGACATGACCCATGTGCAACTTGCCGCTGGGATAGGGAAACATGGACAGGCAATAAAATTTTTCCCGGCCGGGATCCTCGGTGACCCTGAAGGCCCGGCTGCTTTCCCACCGGGTCTGGGCTTCGGTTTCCACCACGGCCGGGTTATAGAGTTCTTGCATCGATTATTTTTGTGATATCAGGCAACGAACGCGGAAGGATACAGCAGGTCAGCGCGGGGGAACAACAGGGGTGTCAGCCTTCAGGCGGACATCCTACATATACCGGTGAATGGAAAACAGGTGTCTGACTTCAGTCAGATACCGTGGGGATATTGATATTGGTGATTGGTGAATAGTGGCCATGTGTCTGACTTCAGTCAGACACCATGAAAAAGTAAAAGGCTAAGCTGATGCAACGATTACACTTTCTGCCATTCACCATTGGCCATGCACCATTCACCATTCACCATTCACCAATCACCATTTACGCACGGTGTCAGCCTGAAGGCAGACACCAGTCACAAAAAAACCGGCTCACGTCAGCAAGCCGGTTTTTACTGTGGCGAAACGATCTACTCGCCGGTGGTGAGCTTGTCGCGGTTTTTCTCGACCGTCGCCTCTCCGACGCCACTCACCTGGGCCAGTTCATCGACGTTTTTGAAGGGTCCGTTTTTTTCACGCCAGGCGATGATAGCCTCGGCACGTTTTTCCCCGATACCGTTGATCGTCTCCATCAGCATGGCTTTGTCGGCGGTATTGATGTTGACGGTGTCGGCTGCGAACAGCGCGACGGGAAGCAAACAGGCGAGAAGTACGAGTTTACGCAAAGTTTCCATTTCAATCTCCTTGTTGAATTGAATGTGTCCGTGAACACCCGTCAATGGGTGTGGCTTAATGCTATAACGCTTGCGTGAAATGTAAATACCCCAAATGGGTGAATGGTGTCTGCCTTCAGGCTGACACCGTGCGTAAATGGTGATTAGTGATTAGTAATTAGTGAATGGTGAATAGTGGTCAGGTGTCTGACTTCAGTCAGATACCGTGGGGATACTTTTACTGGTGAATGGTGAATGGTGAATGGTGAGTGGTGAGTGGAAAGTAAGTTGTCTCCGGTTTGATCACGGCCGATCACCAATCACTACCCGCCATAAAAAAGCCCCGCGGAGCGGGGCTTGAGCAGGGGAGGTAATGATGATTTAAAGTGTGTTCAGAAATACCACTGGCCACGAAGGATAAAGTAGTCCGCATCATCCGCTTTTGACCCGGCACTCAGGTCGCCGGCCAGTTCCGCATCTGCATCAGGACTTGAATCAAGTACGCTGACGTAGTTACCTGAGAAACGGACGTTATTGTTCGGATACCAGTTCAAACCGGCCGTCAGGATATCCGCGTCGGACGATCCCGGTCCGCCGTCGATATTATCGAACTCACCACTGGTATAACGTAATGCGATTTCCCAGGCGCCCCAGCCACCTTTAAATAACGGGTTTTTAACCTTGGTTTGTTTATACGAACCGCCTTTCCAGTTGTAGTTGCGGGACTCTCCAGTCAAATAGTAACTACCATAGATGTACCAGGCGTCGGTATCGGCATCGGCAACACCGGCAGGACCGTCTGACAGTTCAGCCATGGCGTATTCACCCTGAATTGAGAAGGGGCCGTATATGGCGGCTGCTTCAGCAACGAAGGTGTTGGCTTCTTCCCAGCCCCCGGTTTCGGTCTCGAGAATATCGGCGCCCGGATGTATTTCCGGCTCGCCATCGATATTGAAGCTGCCGTTCATGCTTTTGGCGTAGTTATAACCAACCCCGAAGTGAACCATTCTGGTATCTTCATGTAAGGGAGAGAAGGTCAAACGACCGGTAAAACCAGCCTGGCTCTCCGCGGTATCTTCGTTCGCAGAACCCGCATAAATCCCGCCTGCCGCGGTGAACATGTCATTGAAATAAGAATGTGCAGACAAGCCGTACTGACGGCCTCCGCCGGTATCGGCGACTATGCCGTTAACCAGCTGCGAACGCTCGATGAAAGTAATGTATTTGGAGCTGGTAAGTTCCTCTATGCTTAACGGCATTTTATGATGGCCAAAGGTAATGGTGACCGGTTTAAAACCCGTGTAAGCGAGGTAAGCGTCTTTAATGCCATTGGTATTTGGCGTGCCGCCGCCCTGATCGTCAGCAAAATCGTATTGAAGCTTGAACTTCCAGTATTTTGCCAGTACGCCACTGATGTACATACGGGCCCGGCGAAACTCGGTGACCGGATCGCCGCCCTCACTGCCTTCAAAATTGACATCATCTCCGGCAAAGGTAACGTCACCCTGTAATCGACCACCAATCCGGAACTCGTAGTCACCATCAGGCGATGTAATTTCAAGCTTGCCCCTGGTATTGATCTTAGGCATTTCACCGGTGGCCTTTGAGACCTCCTGCTTGACCTCCTGTTTGATGCCCTCGACTTCTTCAGTGTCTGCCCTGGACGCATTAACTAGCAATTCATACTCTTGCTGGGTCAGGCTGCCCTTGTCCTTGAGGATCTTCAGCAGATCCATCATGGCCTCGTTGGCAGCGAGAGCGGGTGTGCTGAGTGCAGCGGTACATCCCAGTAATGTGGCACCGCAGAGTGCTTTCAGACGGTTGGTGTATTTCACTTTATTTCTCCCGTTACGATGGTTAATTGTGTTAAGGAACCTCTGATTAAGTCAGAGCTTCCTTAATTCAGGATTTTGATCACATCGCGGTCCTTCTCACCGGGGCCTCGTGACGTAATTGAGAGCGCAACTTAATAAGTTACTGTTACAGGAAGATGAACCATATGTGACAGGTCAATGAAGATGGGATGACAGAATGATGACAGGGGATGGAGTAAACGTGCTGAAGCACAGACGGAACTGTCAGTTGATCATGTTTATTGTCATGACTTTGTAATATGATCCGTATTTAATAACGTCATGCATGAATCAACCGGCATCACCAACATGAAGAACAGGATACTCATTGTCGAGGATGAGGAAGGTATTCGGGAAATGCTGGGTTACACCCTGAGCCGTGAGGGATTCAATTTCGATGAAGCCGATAACGTCGATAGCGCCAGTACGCTACTGGAAAGCACCCTGCCCGATCTGATACTGCTGGACTGGATGCTGCCGGGCATGAGTGGTCTGGATTATGCCCGGCGACTGAGGAAAAGCCCGGAGACCAGGCATATACCGATTATCATGCTGACTGCGAAAACGGATGAAACCGACAAGGTCAAGGGGCTGGATTATGGCGCCGACGATTACATCACCAAGCCGTTTTCCACCCGTGAACTGGTATCCAGGATCAAGGCGGTCCTGCGCCGCAGCCAGTCAGTCAGTGACAAGGGAACGATAGAAATCGAGGGTTTGTCGCTGGATCCGGAAACCTACCGGGTCAGCGCCCATGGCCAATCCATTGAAATCAGCCCCACGGAATTCAGACTGCTGCATTTTTTCATCTCTCACCCTGAACGGGTGTATACCCGGGCACAGTTGCTGGATCAGGTCTGGGGTCAGAATGTCTATGTTGAAGAGCGTACGGTAGATGTGCATATTCGCCGTCTGAGAAAAACCCTGCAACCGTACGGTTTTGACAAATATATACAAACTGTCAGAAGTGTGGGCTATCGTTTTTCGACGGTACACTGACACCTTTGAAGGTGAACAATGAGCGATTTGTGGCGACTTCTCCTGCTGTTGCTGGCCACGGCGACCATAGGCCTGTTGACGGGGCATACCCTGGCCTTCGTCAGTATCGGCTTGTTGATCTATATATTCTGGCTGCGCAAACGTATCGAGGAATTACGCGACTGTCTGCGTGATCGGAACCCGGCGAATGAGGACGCGTTTACCGGTGTCCTCTATGACATCCTGGCGGAATTCGATCGTGTCCGTCGTCATCACCACGACCGGGACAAAAAGCTGCTGGCCCAGTTAAAGCGTTTCCAGATCGCCGCGATGGCCATTCCCGATGCCGTGGTGCTGCTTGGAAAACACGGCAGCATTGACTGGGCCAATCACCGGGCCGGGGAGTATCTCGGCATTCAATGGCCCCGGGATGACGGCCAGCGTATTTCCAACCTGCTACGGGCGCCCGAGTTGAGCCGCCTGATACAAAATCCTCCGTCCGCGCAATCCGATGACCGGCTCGAGATGGCCCTGTCGCATAACCGCGACCGCTACCTGGAATTTCGCGTCGTGCCGTATGGTAATGATCAACGTCTGCTGGTGGCGCGGGATGTGACCGAGATCCGCCAGACCAGTAATATGCGCAGGGATTTTATCGCCAATGCCTCGCATGAGTTGCGTACGCCACTCACCGTCATTGCCGGCTATCTCGAGTCCATCGAAAATGACGAGGACACAACGCCGGTATCGGCCTGGAAACAGATCATCGGCAAGATGCGCACGCATACGCTGCGCATGCAGCGATTAATCGACGATCTGCTGAAGCTGTCGAGTCTGGAGTCGGTACGCAGCGGGGAACACAGGGAAGAAGTGGCGGTTTCGGAGTTGCTGTCCTCTATTTTCAACGAGGCCAAGGTGCTCAGCGGAGACGAGGAGCACATCTTTTACCTGGAGACGGATACCCGGCTGTGGCTGAAGGGTGACCAGCAGGGGCTTTACAGTGCCTTTTCCAACCTGGTATTCAATGCCGTTCAATACACCCCGGCCCGCGGCGTGATACGCATACGCTGGCATGAAAACGACAGGGGCGCGTGCATGGAGGTGATCGACTCCGGCGAGGGCATTGCCACGGAGCATATCCCCAGGCTGACGGAACGCTTTTACCGTGTCGACAAGGGACGTTCACGGGACCAGGGTGGCACCGGCCTCGGCCTGGCCATTGTCAAGCATGCACTGGCCAACCACGGCGCGACCCTGGAAATAGACAGTCAGCCGGGCAAGGGCAGCCGCTTTTCCTGCCAGTTCACAAAGGCCAGGCTGGTCAGGAAACAGGCCCCGGACGAGGCCAGCATCAGCGCCTGATCTCCCTGTTTTACAATGCTTTTTTATATTGTCTTCAAACTGTCATATCTCCGTAACACGGATGTCATTGATGGCCCTGATAGTTGCCGGCGTAGGGCGGCCGGCCGGTCAGCGGCCGGCTGCCGCAAGCATTCACCATAGCTCATAATCAACGGAGAGGAGACTCATGAAAAAACAGTTACTCACATTATTCGCGGCTTCAGCCTGCCTGTTGCCGGTGTCCGGCATGGCGGTCGAGCTCGATGCGAACCTGTCGGATTACCAGAAGGCCAGCGGTGTTTCCGGTAACGTCATCAGTATCGGTTCCGATACGCTGAACAACCTGATGACGTTGTGGGCCGAGGAATTCAAAAAGATTTACCCCAATGTGAATATCCAGATCCAGGGTGCGGGTTCTTCCACGGCGCCGCCGGCGCTGGCCGAGGGCACCGCGAACTTCGGCCCCATGAGCCGGAAAATGAAGGACAAGGAAATCGAGACCTTCGAGAAGAAATACGGTTATAAACCCACCGCTATCGGCGTGGCCATTGACGCCCTGGCCGTTTACGTCCACAAGGACAACCCCATTGCCGGGATGAGCATTCCACAGGTGGATGCGGTGTTTTCCGCAACCCGCAAATGCGGCTACAAGGAAGACATCACCACCTGGGGTCAACTGGGATTGACCGGTGAATGGGCGAACCGGCCGATTCAGGTCTATGGCCGAAATTCCGTATCCGGCACCTACGGTTACTTCAAGAAAAATGCGCTGTGTAAGGGTGATTTCAAGGACAGCGTCAACGAGCAACCCGGTTCCGCCTCGGTGGTTCAGGGTGTAACCAAGTCCATCAACGGTATTGGTTATTCCGGCATCGGTTACAAGACTTCCGGCGTCAAGGCGATCCCCCTGTCGAAGGAAGAAGGCGGGCAGGCTTACGAGGCAACACCGGAAAACGCCGTGGCGGGCAAATTCCCGCTGTCCAGACTACTTTACGTCTACGTCAACAAGCATCCGAACGAAGATTTGCCGCCGCTGGAGCAGGAATTCATCAAGATGGTGATTTCGAAGATCGGCCAGGAAGTGGTTATCAAGGACGGTTACATCCCCCTGCCTGCAAGTGTTGCCAAAAAGGAACTCGCCAAGGTTGGCCTGTAAAGGAAAACGTTATAACGTGGTCACAGCGGAACCCCCGTGATGGCAGCGAATAACCAAGGTTACAGCCTGCGGGTAGGGTATACCCGCAGGCTGTTCTGATATGGGTAACCCCGGGTTACCCGGCCCGGTTAATCCCGTAATCGCGCTGTGCATGTATTGGCAGCAATGAATTTAACATTAGTACACTTGTAACGTATTGAAAGCATGACGAACCAGGTACTGACAGGGGATACAGCGACGGAATCCGTTACCGAGACGACGGCCCGTTATCTGAAAACTCGCCATCTGAAGGATGTGATGACCCGTTATATGATGGCGGTGGGCGGTATCGGCGTCATTATTGCGATTGTCCTTATCGCGGTATATCTGTTCTACGTGGTGGTGCCCATGTTCATGCCGGCCGAGGTGGATCTGGCTGCGGAATACCGGGCTCCCGGCGATAGCAGCGCGGATACGCTGTATTACGCCATGGAAGAGCAGGCCGAAATCGGGCTACGCGCCGACAACCAGGGCAAGCTGGTGTTTTTTGATGTGAGTGATGGCCGGGTGTTGCAGGAGCATGATGTTTTGCCGGACAGCGATGCCGCCATCACCGCCTTTGATGCCGGTGATCCATCGCAGGAGTTGCTGGCCTATGGATTGTCTGACGGATCCGTTTTGCTGGTACAGCATCGCTACAAGATAACCTACCCGGATGACAAACGTCTGATCTCCCCCGGGCTGTATTATCCGATGGGGCGTGAGCCGACCCGGGTGAGCGAGGATGGGTCGGCGATCACACAGGTGTCCGCACAATATGATGGGGATAACACCACTATAGCCGCCGTCACGGCGAACAGCGAGTTGCACCTGGTCTCCCTGGCCAGGGAAGAATCCTTTCTCTCCGATGAGGCCGAAATCACCCGTAGCGATGCAATGCTGCCATTGTCACGCCGGGCCAGCCACATGATCCTGGATGTCGACCAGCGTGAACTCTACCTCGCCAACGATGACGGCAGCATCAGCTACTATGACACCAGCGACAAGTCCGCGCCGGTGTTGATTGAGCACGTGCAGCGGGTGGTGCCGGATGACGTCCGCATCACCAGCCTTGAATTTCTGAGTGGCGGAATTTCCGTGCTCGTCGGCGACAGCCGTGGCCACATCAATCAATGGTTCCCGGTTCGTGATGAAAACAACGATTACTCGCTGCAATGGGTGCGTGGCTTCAGCGCCCAGGATCATCCGATAACAGATATTACCCCGGAATACTTCCGCAAGGGTTTTATTGCCGCCGATGAGTCAGGCACTTACGGTATTTATCACACCACGGCGCACCGTACCGTAAAGGTGGTCGACGCCGGCATCAGCGCCAGCCTTAAGGCTGCGCTTGGCCCCCGGGCCGATGCCCTGTTGCTGGAAGACGGCAGACGTCAATTGCAATTCTGGCGGGTGCATAACGAACATCCCGAAATTTCCTGGCAATCACTGTGGGGCAAGGTCTGGTATGAAAGCCGGGCAGAACCCGAACTCATCTGGCAATCGTCCTCGGCCAGCAGTGATTTCGAACCCAAGTTCAGTCTGAGTCCACTGGCCTTCGGTACCTTCAAGGCGGCGTTTTACGCCATGTTGTTTGCCATTCCGCTGGCCATCCTGGGCGCCATCTATACGGCCTATTTCATGACGCCGAAAATGCGCAGCATGGTCAAACCGACCATCGAGATCATGGAAGCCCTGCCGACGGTGATCCTGGGTTTTCTGGCCGGGCTGTGGCTGGCGCCGTTTGTCGAATTGCATCTCCCGGGTATCTTTATGATCCTGCTGCTGTTGCCGGTCAGTATCCTGCTCGCTTCCTACGGCTGGTTCAAACTTCCGGACAAAATCAAAAAGCAGGTTCCGGAGGGCTGGGAGGCGGCCCTGTTGATCCCGGTGGTGGTGCTGGCCACGACAGTGGCCATTGCCCTCAGCATCCCGGTTGAAAAAGCATTTTTCGGCGGCAATATGCCGCTGTGGCTGACTAACGAAATGGGGATTGGTTACGACCAGCGTAATTCCCTGGTGGTGGGTGTGGCCATGGGCTTTGCCGTGATCCCGACCATATTCTCGATCAGCGAAGACGCCATCTACAGCGTCCCCAAACATCTGACCACCGGCTCACTTTCGCTGGGCGCAACGCCCTGGCAAACCATGATGCGGGTGGTGCTGTTGACGGCAAGTCCCGGTATTTTCTCCGCGCTGATGATCGGCCTCGGCCGCGCCGTGGGCGAGACCATGATCGTGGTCATGGCCACGGGCAATACCGCTATCATGGATATGAATATTTTCGAGGGTTTCCGCGCCCTGTCGGCGAACATTGCCGTCGAGATGCCGGAATCCGAGGTGGGCGGCACGCATTACCGGGTGCTGTTTCTCGCCGCCCTGGTCCTGTTCATGGCCACCTTTGTATTCAATACTGCCGCTGAGGTCGTCCGTCAGCGCCTCAGAATTAAATACAGCAGCCTGTAGAAAATGACGCACAACATCAGACAATGGATTAAAACCGGCGAGCCCTGGATCTGGCTGAACGCGGGCGCGGTGACCGTTTCGGTATTGATGGTTATCGGCCTGACCCTGCTTATCGCGGTTCGGGGCATGGAACATTTCTGGCCGGCGCCCGTGGAAGCTTTTCGCTACAGCGTGCCGGGCGAGAAGCCGGTCTTGTTCATGGGCCAGCGGGTGGACGAGGAGCAGGTGACGGCGTTTCGCGCCGGACTCGCCAAGCGTGTTGATCCCAATCAGCTGGTCAGCCGCCATCTCTATAAAACCGGAAACAGGGATTTTCTGGGCATAGATTTTCGCTGGGTCAATGCGCTGGATATGGAAAATCTCGAATACCCTGACGAAGCCATGGTGGTTGAACGGCGTGAATGGGGCGACTTTATCGGTGTGCTCAAGGCCGTCAAGCGCGGTGATACCGTAATCGAAAGTGGTACGAATGTATGGCCCTTGTTCCAGAGAGTCATCGACGAGAGCACGGCGATATTCGATGAAATACGGCATATCGAAAAGGATCGGATCGGCGGCATCAATTACCGTATTGAACGACTGCGTCTGCAAGAACGAAGTCTGGAACTCGATGGCGTGACCGGCGGGCCGGAATTCGACGCCCTGGAAGCAGAGCGGCAATCACTGCAGAGAGAATACGACAGTTATACCCGGCGTCTGGGTGAACTTTACGAAGACCTCAATACCTACAGCTTCGTGGCCACGCTGGCAGACGGCAAGGAAGCGGAGATCCCGCTGTCCAAGGTGGTCCGGGCCTACCGGCCCAACGCCATGAGTCTGGTCGGCAAGGTGCAGTTTTATTTAGCCAAGATCTGGGAATTTGTCAGCGAAGATCCGCGCGAGGCCAATACCGAGGGCGGTATTTTCCCGGCGATTTTCGGCACGGTGCTCATGGTCATCATCATGTCAATCATTGTCACGCCGTTTGGCGTGGTTGCCGCCGTGTACCTGCGTGAATACGCGTCGCAGGGTCCGCTGACCCGGCTGATCCGGATCTCGGTGAATAATCTGGCCGGGGTGCCTTCTATCGTTTACGGCGTCTTCGGTCTCGGATTTTTCGTCTATTTCCTCGGCGGTTCCATCGACAAGTTGTTCTTTCCGGAGTCGCTGCCCGCGCCCACATTCGGGACCCCGGGGCTGATGTGGGCCTCACTGACACTGGCCATACTGACCGTGCCGGTGGTGATCGTCGCGACCGAGGAAGGCCTGTCCCGGGTGCCGCGCAGTATTCGTGAAGGCAGTCTGGCCCTGGGGGCCACCAAGGCCGAAACCCTGTGGCGGACGGTACTGCCCATGACCTCATCGGCCATGATAACCGGCTTGATCCTGGCCGTGGCCCGCGCCGCCGGCGAGGTGGCGCCGCTGATGCTGGTGGGGGTGGTGAAACTGGCGCCGTCCCTGCCCCTGGACGGGAATTTTCCCTTTCTGCACCTGGAAAGAAAGTTCATGCACCTGGGCTTTCACATCTATGATGTCGGTTTCCAGAGCCCCAATGTCGAGGCCGCCCGTCCGCTGGTGTATGCTACGTCGTTCCTGCTGGTCGTGATTATTATCACACTGAACCTGACGGCGATCCGGATTCGTAATACCCTTAGGGAGAAATACCGTGCCGCAGAGCAAAGTTGAAACAGAAAACGAAGTGGATTACGCAATGATTGATTCCAACGAAAAAAATACCGTCATGGAAAATACCGGCGGTCATGCCATCGATATGAATTCCCTGATCAACCAGGAAGACAAGCTGATCCTGGAAGACGAAGAGCCTTGTATCAATATCAACGATTTCAATCTTTACTACGCTGATGTGCAGGCGCTGAAAAACATCAACCTGAGCATACCCAAACAGCGTGTCTCGGCGTTTATCGGCCCGAGCGGCTGCGGCAAGTCAACCCTCCTGCGTTGCTTCAACCGCATGAATGATCTGATCGATATCGTCCGCACCGAGGGCAGCATTACCATTCACGATCAGAATATCTATGACAAGAATGTCAACGTGGCCGAACTGCGCCGCCGCGTCGGCATGGTTTTCCAGAAGCCGAACCCGTTTCCCAAATCCATGTATGAAAATGTCGCCTACGGCCTGCGCATCCAGGGCATCAATGATCGCAAAACCCTGGACGAAGCGGTGGAAAAGTCGCTGCGGGGCGCGGCCCTGTGGGACGAGGTGAAGGATCGGCTCGATGAAAACGCCCTGGGTCTTTCCGGCGGTCAGGCCCAGCGGCTGGTGATCGCCCGTGCTATTGCCATCGAACCCGAGATCCTGCTGCTGGATGAACCCTGCTCGGCGCTGGATCCCATATCCACGCTGAAGATCGAGGAACTGATTTACGAACTCAAGGAAAAGTATACCATTGTCATCGTCACGCATAATATGCAGCAGGCCGCGCGGGTTTCCGACTACACGGCATACATGTACCTTGGAGAAATGATCGAGTTCAAGGACACCAGCACCCTGTTTACCAATCCGCAGAAAAAAATGACCGAGGACTACATCACCGGTCGCTACGGTTGATGCCTTTATAACGCTTCACGCAGAGGTAAAAGAATGGCCAGTTCCAGTGTAAGTGGACACATATCCAAGCAGTTCGATCAGGATCTGGAGGATGTCCGTGAAAACGTACTCAAGATGGGCGGCTATGTTGAACAGCAACTGGCCGATGCACTCAAATCGCTGATCGAAGCCGATATTGAGCTGGCTGAACAGGTACTCAAACACGAATACAATGTCAACAAGATGGAAGTGGATATCGATGAAGAAGTTATCCATCTGCTGGCGCGCCGGCAACCCGCGGCCGGTGATTTGCGACTGACCATGGCCGTGATCAAGACCATCACCGACCTTGAACGCATCGGTGATGAAGCCCAGAAAATTGCCAAGATGGGTCTGGACCTTGCGGAGAAACAGGGCCCCAAGGCCTATTACGTCGGTATTAATTCCATGGGCAACCATGTTTTCCGTATGGTCAGGGGGGCCCTGGACGCGTTTGCGCGCATGGACACCCAGGCCGCCTTCCTGGTAGCCAAGGAAGAACCGGAATCGGATACGCAATACGCGGCCATCATGCGCCAGCTCATTACCTATATGATGGAAGACCCGCGCAGTATCTCCGGATCGCTGGACGCCATGTGGACCGCGCGCGCGCTCGAACGCATCGGTGATCACGCGCGCAACATCTGTGAATATGTGATCTATTTTGTCGAGGGCAAGGACGTACGCCACATCAGTATCGAGGAACTGGAAAAGGAAATCAGCGAAGACTGAACAGGACAGGGATTATCACTTATCCCGGACACTGCTTCGGTTTATCAACAACGCTTTCGCAATTGCAAGTATTACAGAACGCTTGCCTGTTTCATCGGCTCCGCCAAACCCCTATACTTTTTTGACCCGGAACTTTGAACTGGAACCTTGATCAACAGCCTGAATGGACGACATTAACCTGAAACTGCCGGAACTCTATATCAACCGCGAGTTGAGCCTGCTGGAATTCAACCGCCGGGTGATAGACCAGGCCAAGGATGAGACGGTGCCGCTGCTCGAGCGCCTGCGTTTTTTATGCATCGCCAGCACCAACCTGGACGAGTTTTTCGAGATCCGTGTTGCCGGTCTCAAGCAACAGGTACGCTACGGTTCCGTACAGACCGGTCCGGACAACCTCTCACCCACCGAGGTGCTCAAGCGAATCCGCGAGACGGCGCTGCAACTGGTCGACGAGCAGTACTGCATCCTCAATGAAATCCTGATCCCGGAATTGTCCAGACAGCGCATCAATATTCTCCGGCGCGCATACTGGAAGCCGAAACTGTCGCGCTGGATCCGGCGTTATTTCACCAGCGAACTGTTGCCGGTGTTGAGTCCCATAGGTCTGGACCCGGCGCATCCGTTTCCCAAGGTGATGAACAAGAATCTCTACTTCATCGTATCGCTTGACGGCAAGGATGCCTTTGGCCGCGAAAGCGGCCTGGCCATCGTTCAGGCGCCGCGTTCACTGCCGCGGCTGGTGCACCTGCCGGCGGATATCTGCAACGGCCCTCATGATTTCGTCTTGTTGTCTTCCATAATTCATGCCCACGTTGGCGATCTGTTTCCGGGCATGAAGGCGACGGGCTGTTACCAGTTCCGGGTGACCCGGGACGGGGATTTATTCGTCGATGACGAGGAAGTGGACGACCTGTTGCGGGCCCTGGAAGGCGAATTGCCGACACGGCGCTTTAATGATGCCGTGCGTCTTGAAGTGGCTGATAACTGTCCCGGGGAACTCTCGAACTTTCTGTTGCAGCAGTTTTCGCTCACCACCGATGATCTGTACCAGGTCAACGGGCCGGTGAATCTTGGCCGCCTGACGGCTATTCCCGATCTGGTGGATCGTCCGGATCTGATCTATCCGGGGTTTACGCCGGACCTGCCGCCACGGCTCGTCAAGCAGGGCAATATTTTCGATACCCTGCGCAACGGCGATATCCTGCTCATGCATCCGTTCCAGTCATTCGCCCCGGTCATCGATTTTCTGCGCCAGGCCGCCGCCGATCCGGATGTGCTGTCCATCAAGCAGACCCTGTACCGCACGGGTGATGATTCCGCGGTGGTGGATGCGCTCAAGCAGGCCGCGCGTTCCGGCAAGGAAGTCACCGTGGTCATCGAGTTACGGGCCCGCTTCGATGAACAGGCGAATATCGAACTGGCCAGTGATCTGCAGGAGGCGGGCGCACACGTCGTCTATGGCGTGGTCGGTTACAAGACCCATGCGAAGATGATCATGGTCGTGCGCCGCGAAGGCCGCAGCCTGCGCCGCTACGTGCACCTCGGCACCGGCAATTACCATGCACGCACGGCGCGGCTTTATACCGATTATGGCCTGCTCACCTGTGACAAGGCCGTCGGTGAGGACGTCAACAAGATGTTTCATCAGCTAACAGGCCTTGGCCGCGCCGGCCGTCTGAAAAAACTGCTGCAGTCGCCGTTCACCCTGCACAAGAGCATTATGCAGTTCATCCAGCATGAACAGTCCATGGCCGAACAGGGCAAGGAAGCGCGCATCATTGCCAAGATGAATGCCCTCGTCGAGCCGGAAATCATTCGCGCACTGTACGCGGCTTCGCAGGCCGGCGTGAAAATCGATTTGATCATTCGCGGTATCTGTTCCCTGCGTCCGGGGGTCAAGGGTGTTTCCGAGAATATCAAGGTACGTTCCATCGTCGGGCGTTTCCTGGAACACACGCGTATATATTATTTTCTGAACGGCGGCGATGAACGCATCTATTGTTCCAGCGCCGACTGGATGCCGCGTAACCTGTTCCACCGCGTCGAGGCCTGTTTCCCGATCGAGGAAAAACGCACGCGCGATCAACTTGTACAGTACGGACTGCAGCCCTATCTTTCGGATAACTGCCAGTCCTGGATGCTGCAAAGCGACGGCAGCTACAAGCGCAACCGGCCCGGCAACCACAAGTCCCGGGCGGCGCAACAGGTGTTGCTGGATCATTACTGCGGTTAGACTGATCAGGAAACAGGTAACAGGATCTTCAGGTGTCTGCCTTCAGGCTGACACCGTACCGAGTCTACGCGTATCTATCGGGGTCGGACCAACATAAGATATTGATAAGAAAGAAAAGCTCTAAGTATATTCAGATACTTACGCTGGTCCGACCCGAGGTAACGCCGAATCGATTGCGGATTCACCCAACAAGGCTGCACTCATCAGGACACACACCTCCCGGGGGCTGGTATTATTGCTGGTTATGGGTTTGCGGGCTTACTGGCGCTGTACCAATCCGAACCCCGTGCGCTCCTACACCATTGCAGCGTGGCAAATCCTTGCAGCACTGTTTTTGCACCGGCTGATCTATATCATTGTGATCAGTCAGTGTGTTCCCGGAGTCTTGAACCCGGGTTTTGCCGGAAAGGCATCCCCTTATTCCACGTCTTAGAAACGCCCGCGTTGATGAGCAGGAATGGCGTCTTGTTCGATCTGTCGAGTGGGCTTCACTTTGCACTATACGTCGCCATGTTGCCCCTGTTCGCCATCCACATCAGTGCGGCAATCTACCACCAGGTGTTTGGTGTGGTTGAATTCCGGGGGTTGGTGTCGATCGATCCTTGTGGTGATAACATTACAGAATTGAATTGATCAGCGCATCCGCCTCTTCGTATTTAATGGGTCCACTGCGGATGAAGTAAACATGTCGTTCACGGTCGATGATGACCGTGTATGGCAGCACAATGAACCGGTTACCGAGTGATTTAGCCACGTCCTTGACCGCCTCCATTCCCACCAGGGACGGATAATTCATACCCACATCGGATATATACGGTTTAATTTCATCGGCACTCTGGTGCAGGGCTATGCCGACAAACTGCAATCCACGGTCGTTGTATTTTTCCTGCAGTTGTATAAATTCCGGTATCTCCGATAAGCACGGAGGGCACCAGGTAGCCCAGAAATTCAGAACAACGACCTTGCCGTCCCACTCACCCACATGGCGCAACTCCCCGTTCACGTCCGGCAGGCTGAAGTCCGGCCGGACCGCGCCCACCAATGGTTTCACAGGTTTGATGTAGGGATTCTCGACAACGACAGGGCCGGACACGGATGTGTTTTCCACCGCTTTGGACTGGTAGCCGACTGCGGCAACGATAACCAGCAGAAATATTATGGCTGAGCCAAATGACAATAAACGTCGCATAATGTTGTTTATATAAGGGGGGAAAAATAACAATTCAAGTAGAACGGTGAAAAATTCTTGTTATATCCGGGTACAGGATCTTTTCACACTATATTGAAATTACCCCGCTTATTGTAAAGAGAGACCGCGAGCCAGGGCATTTTAATCGGCTGTTTTGGTGTTTGTTACCGGTTTCAGGATGATGGCCATTCCAAGGACGAAGACCACCATGCCGACAATACCCCATAGCCAGAATAGTTGCTCGTCTGTCCGTTCTTTTATCATGGTATAATGATCGTATGGGAGCAGTGTCTTCCCGTTCAGTGCGAATTGAACGACATCATACGCCGGTACTTCAACATCATAATCTCCATTTATACTTTGCCGGTAATATTCCGAACCGCTGCTGTCTGTATTTTCCGGTAAATCGATGAATTCATTCAGTGGCTTGCGATTGATATTTTTGAAGAACAGCGCTCCACTCGATGTGGGACCTTAGGGAATGGCCCAGACTGTCATTTCATCACCGACATATATCGATCGCCTGATTCGTTGATAGACATCGGAGTTGCTATCGATCATATTCCCGCCATTGATGACGAACCGGACCCGGGAGACTGGCCAGCCTCACATCTATCCAGTTCCAGCCGTCTCGTGCAGGCACAAAGTTTTCCATGACTGCATGGACGTTGTCGGTGACAGGTGTAATCTCTTCCAGCGGTGGCGCCACCTGCTTGTTGACAAGGAATCCACTCAATAACAGAAACAGGATAAGCAGCCCGATGAACCCATAGATATTTTTTATGTTATTCAATATAGTATTTGATTCAGGTGCATTGTAGACCTGACATAGATAATCCGTAACGGACAGGCTGAACGGGATCCCCTATGGCCAACTACATTGAAATACTGCATCCGCGTTCACTGAAGCACCTGAGCAGTCATTTGCAGCGACTGGTTGCCGGCCGGCTCTGGATGAAGGTGCTGATCGGCATGCTACTGGGGATCATCACCGGTATCCTGTTGGGTCCATCGGCCGACCTGGTTACACGACCTGCCGCAATCACAGTGGGAAACTGGCTGGCGCTTCCCGGGCAGCTTTTTCTTGTTCTCATCCAGATGATCGTTGTGCCACTGGTATTCGCCTCCATTATTCGCGGGCTTGCCGCAGCGGAAGACATTGAACAATTACGCCGCCTCGGATTCTGGGTGGTTGGCTTTTTCGTTGTGACCACGGCCGTCGCCATCATTATCGGTGTCAATCTGGCACTGTTTATCAAGCCCGGCAACTACATCGACAACCAGATGTTGTACGCGGCCCTGGGTGACAAAATCGCCGTGGAGGAGCAGGCACCGGCGGGAATAGGCACGCTGGCGGACATTCCGGAGCGGGTGGTTGGCCTGTTGCCAACCAATCCGCTCAACTCGATGGTGGAAAGCCAGATGCTCCAGGTGGTCATCTTCGCGGTTATCTTCGGTATCGCGTTACTGATGACTGCGCCGGAACGGTCGCGGCCACTCCTCGATTTTCTGGGAGCGTTACAGGAAGTCTGCATGACCATTGTGCGCGGCGCCATGTGGCTCGCTCCTGTTGCCGTCTTCGGCCTGATCGCCCAGCTCACATCGAAAATCGGTCTTGATGCAATGCTCGGTATGGCCATTTACATGTTTACCGTGTTGGGCGGGCTGGCCATATTGCTTGCGTTCTATCTATTATTGTTGGTAATTACAGCCACCTACAAGCCGGTTGAGTTCCTGCGCAGGATCCGCGACGTCATGCTACTGGCTTTTTCAACCTCAAGTTCCGCTGCAGTCATGCCATTATCAATTAAGACCGCGGAAGAAAGCCTGGGCGTGCGGCCGTCCATTGCCCAGTTTATCGTGCCTGTCGGCGCAACAATCAATATGAATGGAACGGCCCTCTACCAGGGCGTGGCCGCGATCTTTCTTGCCCAGGTGTTCGGCATAGATATCAGCCCCAGCGGTATGGTTGTATTGGTCGTGGTTGCCGTGGGCGCCTCTATCGGTTCTCCTGCAACTCCCGGGGTCGGTATCGTTATCCTGTCCATGATCCTCAATTCTGTCGGTATTCCTCCCGCCGGTATTGTTCTCATTATGGGCGTTGATCGTATCCTTGATATGTGTCGTACCGCGGTAAATGTGACCGGCGATCTGGTCGCATGCGTAATCATGGATCACTGGCTCCAGGGCAGCAAGAGTTATGAGGAACAGGTCGAGGAAGAAGACACTCTGGAAAAAGAACGTGTGGAAAAGGATATGGACGTTATCATCAAGGACTCCGGTACCACGAGTAAAGGCACAGGAGATAATAGTTAACAGGCAACAGGTTTATTTGATTTCTATTAAATAGTTTTAAAATTATGAATTCTGCGGAAGAGAAATACAGGGCTCTGGAAGAGCGATACAAGACATTATTCGAGAAATCAGCAGATGCTTTCTTGATCATTGTTAATGACAAGTTTGTCGACTGTAACATGGCCACTGTCGAGATGCTGGATTACAGGAACAAACAGGAGTTACTGAATACCCACCCCTCCGTTCTGTCACCGCCCACGCAGCCCGATGGCAGGGACTCCTTCGAAAAAGCCAACGAAATGATGGCCATTGCGCTGGACAAGGGCAGTCATCGCTTTGAATGGATGCATAAGCGCTATAACAGCGAGGTTTTTCCGGTCGAAGTCCTTTTGACCGCCATACCCTCGGACGCCGGGACCATGATCCATGTGGTCTGGAGGGATATTACTGATAGAAAGGATGCAGAAAAAAGACTGGAGGCAAGTGAAAAAAGATATAAAACATTGTTCGATAAATCCGCAGATGCCATGTTGATCATCGTTAATGACAAGTTTGTCGACTGTAACATGGCCACTGTCGAGATGCTGGATTACAGGAACAAACAGGAGTTACTGAATACCCACCCCTCCGTTCTGTCACCGCCCACGCAGCCCGATGGCAGGGACTCCTTCGAAAAAGCCAACGAAATGATGGCCATTGCGTTGGACAAGGGCAGTCATCGCTTTGAGTGGGAGTATAAACGATATAACGGCGAGGTTTTTCCGGTCGAAGTCCTTTTGACCGCCATACCCTCGGACGCCGGGACCATGATCCATGTGGTCTGGAGGGATATTACAGACCGCAAAAAAGCCCATGAATTGATAACCTATCAGGCAAAGCATGATCTCCTTACCGGATTGAATAACAGGTATGAGTTCGAAAGGAGTGCCAGGGAGCTTTTATCGGATTCGAAAAATAAAGATACTGAACACGCATTATGTTACCTGGATCTGGATCAGTTTAAAGTAGTCAATGATACCTGTGGCCATCTTGCCGGTGATGAGCTATTGCGCCAGATCGGTAAAATCCTGAACAATACAATTAGTGCTCGTGACACACTGGCTCGCCTGGGTGGTGATGAGTTCGGCGTTTTACTGCAATATTGCTCAATCAGGGATGCTCAGCGTGTCACCTCTTCGATACTCGACGCAATACAGGATTACCGGTTTACGTGGGAGGGTCGTACATTCAGGGTTGGTGTCAGTATTGGATTAGTTCCTATAACTTCATTCACCAGGAATCTGACGGATTTAATGAAGGATGCCGATGCAGCATGCTATACGGCCAAAGACAAGGGAAGAAACTGTATTCATGTATCAACACTTGATGATTCTGACGTTGCTCACCACCACGGCCAATTACAATGGGTGAACAGGATCAACGATGCATTGAATAGTGATTCATATGAGTTGTTCGGCCAGGATATCTCATCGCTAAACGGGTCTGATGAAAAATATTGTGAAATCTTACTAAGAATGAAAGATGCTGATGGAAATATGATATCTCCCGGAGATTTCCTTCCTGCTGCCGAGCGATACAATTTAACGACTCAGATAGACTTTTGGGTGATCAGGAATGCATTCAGATTATTGAAGGAATTCCCCTCGATTTTTCAGGTTTATACCTCTTTTTCAATCAATCTTTCCGGGGCATGTATAACAAAACCTGAAACATTTGAATACATAAAGGAAAATCTGAAAGAGTCCGGGATTAAAGGTGAGAATATCTGTTTTGAAATAACTGAAACGGCCGCCATATCAAACCTGGTTTATGCAAACGAACTGATATCATATGTAAAAAAACTGGGCTGTAAATTTTCACTGGATGATTTTGGCAGCGGTTTGTCATCGTTCGCTTATTTAAAAAACCTGCCCGTCGACTATCTGAAAATAGATGGCCTGTTCGTAAAGAATATTGTTGAGGACAAGATCGACTTTTCCATGGTAAAGGCCATTAATGAAGTCGGACATTTAATGGGAATGCAGACGATCGCAGAATATGTGGAGAATGGATCAATTTATGACCGTTTGTGTGAGATAGGCGTTGACTTTGCACAGGGTTTTTTTATCAGCAAGCCGGAAGCGTTGACCGGGATTTTGCAGGCAAGTACAGACAGCATTCGCATCAATAGGCTTTAAACTTGCGACTGATGGCGTCTATCGGGCATCTATCGGGGTCGGACCGACATAAGATATTGATAAGAAGGAAAACCTGTGTTGAAAATGGCATTAAATTACGCTTGGAATGCGTTTTTGAGGGATTAAAACATCACTTTAAGGATGAAGAATCATGCCACGCGCCCATCGTTATTTTTTGCCGGGTTATAACTGGCACATTACCCATCGCTGTAACAAGAAAGAATTCCTGCTTAAATCTGCCAAAGACCGCAGACGCTGGCTGCATTGGCTGTTTGAAGCACGGAAGCGCTATGGTCTGTGTGTGTTGAATAATGTCGTCACCTCCAGCCATATTCATTTATTGGTGAAAGATACCGGCAACTTATAAGTATATTCAGATGCTTACGCTGGTCCGACCCGAGGTAACGAGGTAAAAACAGCGGCCCTTCGGGTAACAGGGGAGAGGAGGCAAAGGGCCGCCAGAGGGTAAAATGATTAAAGCTGGCCCGCAGGAACGTTCTTGATCCTGTTCCAGTTCGTATTTGCCTTGCTGATGCGCCCGGGCACGTCTTTCAACCATTCGTCCTGTATATTGGCGTCCAGGTTCAGATACAGCCTGCCGTCAACCAGCCGCCATACTTCCGGATCGCCAACGAATTTCTTGCCGACTGAAACACCGAAGGCGCAATAGCCGCCAAAGGCCGGAATATAACGGTCGGGATCTTTGTCAAAGGCCTGCTTGTTGGCTTCGTTGGCAAACTGGTAGGTCACGCCGTCATGAATGGAAATAAAGTGTCCGTTTCCACGCAACGGCCGCTTGCTGTTGTGATAGGACACAAGGTCATAGCCCTGCACTCCGACAATGCTGTTGGCATCGGCTGTGGCGGCACTGGCATCAACAACAAGTCCGGCCCAAAGAATGAGGGGAATCAATAATCTCTTCAATATCATAACTATTCTCCTGTATAAATCCGGATGTAAATCTCTGATTAAGCATTTCCGGTGACAGTATTTCGGTTACCGGTACTTGTTAGATGCCGTACCGGCAGCGGATCTTACCGGCATGTTGAAATAATTCCGGGAGGGATCAGAGTGTGATGTAAGGACTTTGCGCGAAACCTGTCAGATTTTCCCGCACTACCACGGCATGGTTGCAGGAACGGTCACGGGTTGTGTAAAGCAGGATTAGCTGGCAGGACATAACAGGCGCGCAGAGACCGTCATCTATACGCCGCGCGTCATAAACGCGGCGGGGACGGATCCGGCTCATCTTCATCCATGGTTTTCAGGGCCTGGATTAATAACCGGTATTCCTCGCAGCACTCACGGCAGATGGAAAGGTGGTGCTCGACCTTTTCCAGGCTTTCAGGAAAGGATTTTCCGGCCAGTTCACGTTCGGCAAATTCCGCGATCAGGTTAAGGCACTGGTCGCAATTGATCTCTGAGTCTCTGGTCAGCCCTATCAGCTGCATAAGTCCGTTAATCTGTTTTTTGTCCAACGTCATATACCGGTTCCTATGCACTGAATGCGGAGTTAATGTCTTCGATACCAAGGCCGGAGTCTTCCAGGGCCTGTTTCAACTTTTTCCTGGCATCATGTCCCATCTTGTAGACAGCATTACGGTTACTATCCAGCAAGTCCGCGATCCGGACCTGGGGCAGACCTTTTAATTCGGCCAGCAGGACGGTCCGTTGTTTATCGCTCAGTTCACTGTCAATCAAACTATGCATCCTGTCTATAATTATCGATTGATCCCGGTTGATTTCAACCTCATCACCGGTCATGAAGTTGTCAACGACGGTTGTATCTCCATTCAGGGTGATATCTTCCAGGGAAATGTCCTGCCATTGCTTGCGTCTGAGTTTGCTGAGGGCGATATGAATGGCTATGGAGGTTGCCCAGGTCAGAAACCGGCTCTTCCCCTGAAACTGTTCAAGCTTTTCAAGGATCTGCATCAGCGTCTCCTGCACCACGTCTTCCAGGAAGGAGTCATCCACATACGTCCAGTTCGCCCGGATCCTTCCGAGGGTGCGAAACAATGCATCCCCGAGGTCGGTCAATGCCTGCTGCTGTATCCGGCCCCGGGCGTTCAGATCGGCCAGCCATGCTTCATTGTCTCTTTGTGTGGTCTGCATATGGATACAGGTAACCGCAGCGTTAATTCAGCGCGTCCCGCGACTCTTCGACAATTTGGGTTGCTGCCGGAAAATCCAGATCTGGCTCTGCTGCCATGTTGAAATAGTTGGTGAAGAGATTCAGGATCACGTTGGCCACGATTTCACTGATTTCAGCATCCGAGTAACCGGCCTCCCGGATCTCTTTCATGTCTTCCGCGTGGACAGCCCCGTGATGGATAACGATCTTCCGGGTGAACAGGAGCGCCGCCTTTTCCTTCTCGCTTTCGGCAACACCCAGTCGCGCGTTCAGAACCTGTGCGTCATCGAGTCCGGTATGACCGGCAAACACGGTGTGTGCGGAGATACAGTAATGACATTTGTTAATCTCGCTGACACGCAGGGCGATCTTCAGGCGTAATGCTGCCGACAGTAAACCGGTGGACAAGGCCTGGCTGAGTCCCAGGAATCCCCGGACCACCGGTAGTGAATTGGCCATGGTCGCAATAAAATTGGGGACGGTGCCGACCTTGTCCCTGACCAGACCCAGGATCTCGAGAGTATCCGCATCGGCAAGCGACTCGTCTACAGGGTGGATTCGGGGCATGACAAATCTCCGCAATGCGTAATCAGAAAAACCATAAACTGAGACGCCTTCTCCGCCGCTGTTCTTACCCCATGGCAACCGCGCGTTGTTATCGAATCGTTTCATTTCAAAAAATATTCCGGGTTCGGGACATCCTCATCCTTCATCGGCGGGTTCGCAACCCTGGCATAAATCCAGATCATGGATTTCCTGTCGTGTGTATCTCGGCAGAATGTGCTGCGGGCAGTTAATGTCCCAGGCATTGACATGAATAATAAATGCACGTTCGGCCACACCCTGGTAATCGCTGACAGCGAACTTTCTGATCATGTCCACATTTTCACTGACCTCGGCTGTGCCCCAGAGTTTGATTCGTTTCCGGCCGGGGTAGTCCATGAGAAACAGGCAGACCTTGCTGTTTTCTTCCAGGTTCCCAAATGAGATGTACTGCCGGTTACCCCTGAAATCGGCGAAGCCCAGGGTTTTATCATCAATGACTTTCAGGAATCCCTTCGGGCCACCACGGTGCTGGATATAGGGTTGCCCCTCACCATTCACCGTGGCCATGTAAAACGAATCGCGTTCCGCCAGGAAGTCAGCCAATTGTTTTGTAACTGTATCCCGCCATCCCGTACCCTGTTCCATATGGGCATAGGTATTACGGGAACCGTATTTTTTCTGCAGTTCCTTGACCTTGTCTGTAAAGGCGATATCACTTACATATTCTTTCATGATATTGACACCGGTGATTTTGAAATGTTACTGACTCATGCCGCCAGCCCGGTACTGGTCTTCTGCATGGCGATAAAACCTTCCAGGGACTCCACCCGTTGCAGCCAGTTGCGTATGTTGGTGTACGGTTGCAGTGACACGTTGCCTTCCGGTGCATGGGCAATATAGGAATATGCGGCCACATCGGCAATCGTAGGAGTATCACCCGTCAGGAATTTGCGATCAGCGAGTTGCGAATCGATCACCTTGAGTAACTCATTGGAGCGTTTGATGACTTCTTCGGCATTGTAGTTCGCCCCGAACACGGTGATCAGACGCGCTGCCGCGGGACCCGCGGCTATCGGGCCGGCGGCCAGTGATAACCATTGCTGGGTCCTGGCGGCGGCGACAGGATCGCGGGGCAACCATTTGCCAGCATCGTATTTGGCGGCCAGGTAGACCAGGATGGCATTGGAGTCATAAATAACCGTGCCATCATCGTCCAGGACCGGGATCTGGCCGAAGGGATTCATTTTCAGGAAATGTTCTGACTTGTGTTCCCCTTTTTGCAGATCAACATCAACGGGTTTGAAATCAAGTCCCAGCAGGGACAGGAACAGCTCGACTCGATGTGCGTGTCCGGATAACGGGTGTCGGTAAAGGTTAATCATGGCAATACTCCGGTTTGTGATTGGTCGTTTTATAGGGAGTAATACTAATATCGAAACCGGATAAGATTAAGAGGGATTCCGGTTAACTGATTCTTGCCGGATGGCAATAATCAGCCCCCGATTCCGGGAGACCGGCTCAGAATTGTTGCAGAATTCGAACAGCTGTTCAGCTGTCGTGTTTCAGACGCTCAAGCAGAAAATCAATCAGGAAGCGTACCCGGACCGGGATATGCTCCCGTTCCGGATAGACGATCCAGGTAAACACGTCCGGGACTTCGTAGTCCTCAAGAACAATTTCCAGATCGCCATTTCGGATTTCATCCTCCACATAATACCCGGAAATCCGGATCAGTCCGATTCCACGTACCGCGGCCTTTACCAGGGAGCGACCGTTGTTACAAACCCAGTTCCCCCGGACCTTGACGATACTTATTTTACTGTCGTTCTCAAATCGCCACGGCATGCCCGGTAACAACAAGCAGTTGTGTGACAGCAAATCGTCCGGCTGTTGCGGGCGGCCATTGTGGGCCAGATACACGGGGCTGCCGCAAACCATGACCCGCCGGCTGGCGACCTTGCGTGCGATCAAGGATGAATCGGAAAACGTTCCGTGCAGTCGAACGGAAAGGTCATAACCTTCTTCTACAATGTCTACTTCTTCCATGCGGGTATCGAGTTCGATGGATACTTCAGGATACTTCTGTACAAATTCAGCAAGCGCGGGAGTGACATAGCGCTCGGCGTAGAGGCCGGCGGCCGTGATCCGGATCAGTCCTTTCGGGAATTCCTGCAGATCCGCCATCTCGGATTCCAGTGCCAGGATCCGATCATGGATTTCGCGGGCGCGTTCATAATAGATCCGGCCCATATCGGTGAGGCTGATGGAGCGGGTGGAGCGCCTTAGCAGGCGCGTATTCAGACGTTCTTCCAGTCGCTTGATTTCGCGACTGACGAAAGAAGTTGAAACATCCAGTGATTCAGCGGCAGCGGTAAAGCTTCCTTTGTCAACTACCGCTACAAATTCCCGCAAGCCACCCCGGTCAAACATTATCGTTCTCCTGAATAAGTATCAGTGAAATCACCGCAGCGTTGCCGGCCGCCGGCGATCTTCGTGAGGCGAACATTATATATAGCTGTTCCTGATCTGTGTACAACCCGGTGACATTACGCGGACACGCGGTAAATACGGTCGCTCCGGAAGTCGCTCTGGAAGTCGCTCCGGACTCCTGTCCT
>DGNS01000015.1:59990-297289 GCA_002389045.1 Thiotrichaceae bacterium UBA4486
CCTGTCCTCCCGCGACACTAATACATCCATGTATGTCGTCCATGTAGCCCGGTTGCGGCATCACTGCCGCATACGGTCTGCTTATATGTCCCCGGGTTGTACACAGATCAGAAGGCTTATTTATACCCCGATCCGGTTGTAAACCTTTCACTCATGACGAACGCGGGGCGGGTATTGATTATGGTGGCTGAAGTAAGGATTCCGGTTGACATCACGTCCAAGGGAAAGCATTCGATGTAAGTCCCACACACCCTGACCACGAAGGAGATCAGAAATGCCCCGAATTAATCCGATCAATGAAAAGACCGCTACCCCCGATGCTGCCGGGATACTGGGTGCCGTCCGGCAAAAGCTGGGTACAGTACCGAATCTGATATCGACCATGGCTAACTCCCCCGCGGTAGCCAGGGCCTATCTGGGGTTCAGTGAGGATCTGTCCACGGGCAGCCTGTCCCTGCGACTGCGTGAACAGATCGCGCTGCGGGTAGGGGAACAAAACGGTTGTGAATACTGCGTCGCGGCCCACACCGTACTGGGCAAGGGTGCCGGACTCAATCAGGAGGAAACCCGGAATGCCCGGATGGCGTTATCAGGTAACAAAAAAGAACGTGTTGCGCTGGAGTTTGCCAGCCGTGTTGTGCATAAGCGCGGCAAGGTCAGCGATGAAGACGTGAATATGGTTCGCAACGCCGGATACTCTGATGGTGAGATTAACGAGATCGTAGCCAACGTCGTTCTCAATATATTCACCAACTACACCAACCTGGTGGCTGGAACGGAACTGGATTTTCCTCCAGCCCCTGACCTGGCTGCGGCATAACACCTGTTCATTGTTATCCGCCCCATGGTTAAACGGATACGCTGGAAAATCGGGACATGGATGTCCAGCCCGGGTAAGAAACCCGGGTCACGCGGCATCAAAGTGTCACCAGTGATGAACTGATTTTTACCGCAAGAAGAGGAGAAATGGTTTATGAAACGTGCTTATTTATTATTAACAACACTGGCCATCATCATTGCCGGATGTCTACCGGAAGAATCCGGGCCTGTGTCGTCTGCCAGGGCAGACCAGGTCTTTACTGCAGTGGTGGATGAGCAGGGCAACATCAGCAGGCCGACAGATTTTCGTGAAAACTGGACGCACCTGGGATCCTGGTTCGTCACCAGTGACGGGATGTCGGGTGGCGCCACCATGCACGATGTCTACGCGACACCGGAATCGGTGAAGGGGTTTAAGGATAACGGTCAATGGCCCGACGGCACGGTACTGGTCAAGACGGTATCCAGCCTGGAAAGCCGGCAGTTAACCACCGGCCATGCACAGTGGACCGGTACACCAGTTGTCTGGTTCGTCATGGTGCGTGATCGGCAAAACCGTTTTCCGGACAACAGGGCCTGGGGCGAAGGCTGGGGCTGGGCCCTGTTCGAAGCGAAAGACCCTGACAAGAATCTGACTACCGACTGGCGGGGTACGGGTTTCAATAACTGCTTCGGTTGTCATACACCGGCCAGGAATACCGAGTGGGTGTATATCGACGGCTATCCCACGGTGCGTGATTCCGCCCGTTATCCGCAGCCGGTCGCTTCAACCGGCATGCCCGTGCATGACTGAACGCATGTATAAATCAACATTTTTCAACAACAGGAGTACTGACATGACTGTATATTCAAAACTGTTAACCGGCCTTACCATGATTATCGGCTTATCATCGGGTTCATCTGCATTCGCAGACAGTATACATGGAGCTCTGAAGAGCGACCGGAACAGTTCACAGGTAATCACCTGGACTATTTCGGGCCGGCCGTCTTCAACTCCCTGGACTATCAACGACTACGTGAAGGCCTACCGTGATACTGTTGATGCAAGACTCTCGGGGAAGACGCAGGAAATTGCCGGTATGATGAAGCCTTATACCCATGGCTGGCAGGAAGCGCTGGGGAATCCTCCGAAGTTATAAGAGGCAAGCCCGGTTTGGCTGTCTGATGATATATGACCGGACGGGCTGATGGTAGTAATTCTGGCATCAGCCCGTTACCGTACCGATAGAAGATCGTAATTAAAATCTGATGCCGATCCTGAACCGTTAGATATCCCTGGAAGCCCTGATTTATTCAGGGCTTCCCCTATATAAATCCGGAGTTTATCTGACAACACTGTAATTCAATCAGCATATACGGATAAAACCTTTCCATACCAGTTACACCAGTGCGGTCATCTCCAGTATGTATTCCGGCAATGCACCGTAACGGCGGTACGTTTCCAGTTGTGTCACGGGTATTTCATTCACGTTACCGATGTTGCCCCGGCAGGCAACATCACCGCAAACGCAGTCGAATCGGAAAGGAAAATCGATCTGCGTTGTAGCGTAGTCAAAAGTGATTTCCTCATCCCGGTTGATATGTCTCAAGGCGATGAGATGAACGCTGTAATCCTGGATAGCGATGTAACAATTCGGATTACAGGCATGATTGACATAATCATCCAGACCACCTGACTGTCCCATGAAGGTATCAATGCCAATTTGCAGAAACCCGTCATGACCATTTTTTGCTATAGCGGTTTTCACAGCATCGCGTGACAGTATCGCGCCCTCGAAATGCATGACGTTCCGCCCCGGTTGAATCCCGTCAACGGAAAACACACCCATGCCACCACAGGACGCGCGCAACACAAGGCCGGGGAAACTGGTCATCGGCAACACTCCGGAATTTCGGCGTAAGTATACCGATTTCACCATCAACAATAGAATAGATTATTAACCCTGCGCCTGCGGGTGGAATTATGGCCGGACTGGTGGATTCTTTAGCGTGCCATTTACCGAAGCCGGCTAATGAGCAGCCCCGTTTAATCTTATCTGGACAACACCCAACAACCCGACCAGCAGCGCAATCAGCAGGGTGGTCACTATTCCCGCCGGCGATGTAACCCACAGTTCCGACAGTAACAGGGCAAGGGACGCTATCACCCAGAGAATGTCAGCGGATGAAAAGTACCAGACCAGGTATTTGCCAATCTGTATCCGGATGGATGCCCATAATAAATGCAGGCCATTGATGAACAGGGCAATGCCCAGTATCTCAATGTACAGGTCCGGGGCCGGCGTCTTCTCCGCGAGAAACGATCCCACCGTTGCGGGAACCAGTACAAACAAACCGCCGAATATCAGACAACTGGCCGCGTTTATACGCATAACAGTTCGTAAAGTGAACATAGCGGTGCCCTCATGTATACTTGGTTGACATAACTGTATGTCCGGGAGCAATATATGTCAACCAGGTTTACAAATAAGGGCATACCCATGGTGGAAAGCCATGCCCTGTCGCTGGTGCTGGGAACCGCCCGGCTGAACGATTTGATAACCCGTTACCTGTCCATGCAGTTGCAGGCCATGGGCTATCAATGCACAAGCCCGTCCATACTGGGCTTTTTAAGCAGGCTGGAATGCGGTGTTAATCACGCCTCCGACATTGCGAGAAACCTCGGTGTTTCCAGGCAAATGGTTGCCAAAACCGTGCGGGAACTTTGCCAGGCCGGGTACCTGGAACAAGTCGATGGTCAGGGCAGGCAAAAGGACATCCTTTTTACAATCACCGGCGAACAATTGATAGCGGATGCCCGGCAAGTGCTCGCACGACTGGATCAGTTACTGATTGATGCGCTCGGTGAAAAGACCATTCCGGGCACACTGGGCAAACTGAACAGGATTCAGCACGTTATAATACAGTTGGTGGATACGTGACAATGGCAGCTTTCTGCCGGTTTATGTCAGAGCCGGAAATTCCTTATTCAATGATTTAAAAATAAACAGGGCCTGAAAATTACAATGAATAAATATATGTTTTTGCATGTCGGTTTTGAGAACCCCACGCCGGAAATGATGGAAAAATGGAAAGCCTGGTTCGAGATTATAGCGGACAGGCAGATTGAACAAGGTGGTTTTAGCAATGGCCGGGAGATCCGCGCCAACGGCGCCCGGGATCTGCCCCGGGACAAGGAGGCCATTACCGGTTATAACATCATTGAAGCCGGAAGTATGGATGAAGCGGAGAAACTGGCGCTGGGCAATCCATTCGTTACCAGTATCCGGATATACGAGATCCGTTAATGTCCTGATTTTTTATTCCTGCAGCATCTGCAATGGTCGCAAGCCGGACGCCGTGACAGCAATGCCAGTCTGCAAGCGGTGAACCTTTTTTGTTGGATATTTTCTATATCACCTGAACAAGGCTCTAAAACCTTCACAATCAATAAATACGAGGCAATTATCCAATGAATACGCTTGGTAAATATTTTTGTGTTTTCAGTGCAGTAAGCATGATCAGTTACAGTAATCTCGCAATTTCCGCTGATGGCGGTACGGTTTACAAAACCTACTGTGCGACCTGTCACAAAACCGGCCTGAATGCTGCGCCGAAACTCGGTAACAAGGCCATGTGGGCCAAACGCATCGCCCAGGGCAAGGAGACTGTATATTCCAATTCCATTAACGGCTTACGAGGCATGCCTGCCCGTGGCGGGATCAGCTCGTTGTCCGATGAGGAAGTAAAAGCCGCCGTCGACTATATGGTTGGACGTAGCGGCGGCTGGGGAGAATAACCCGGCAACTATAAAGACTTTCATGGCCTGTTCACGGATGAACAGATGGCCAAATCTGCCCCCGCTTATCGCATAAAGCCTGCCGGTGTATCAGAAGGGGAAAATGAAAGGGATCAATGTCGTCGTCACCGCCATGGCGACCAGCGCCATGGGAAAACCGATTCTGAGATAATCCGTAAAACGATAACCACCCGGACCCATCACCATCAGGTTGGTCTGGTAACCCAACGGTGTCATGAAGCTGGCGCTGGCGGCAAACATGACGGCGACGATATACGGCAACGGACTGACACCCAGTTGTTCGGCAACACCGAGGGCAATGGGAAACACCAGAACGGCTGCGGCGTTGTTGGTAATAAGCTCGGTAAACAGGGCGGTGATCAGATAGACAATCAACAGTGCCAGCCAGGGACTCTGGATGCTGTCTCCGAGCATGACGTTAACAATCCACGCGGCCACGCCGCTTTCTTCCAGTGCAGTGCCCAGGGCAAACGCGGCACCGATCACCACCAGCACCGGCAGGTTGACGCTGACATTCATGCGCGCCCGGTTCACGGTAACACAGCGGGTCATCAACAACAGGCCGGCGGCAATCATAACGACTTCGAGGACCGACAACAGCCCCACTACGTTGACACCGACCATGGCAATCAGTATCGCCGTGGCGAGTGGCGCCTTGCCGAAGTCCGGCGGTGTGGAATCACGCAATGGACTGACCAGCATGAAGTCGCGGCGGTATCGATACTGATCGACAAAACTTTGACCGGTTTCCAGCAACAGGGTGTCGCCCGCACGCAGAACAATGTCACCTACCTTGCCGGGCATGCGGTTTCCGCCGCGGCTGATACTGAGAATGGCAGCCTGGTAAAGGCTGCGGAAACGTGATTGCTTGACAGTCTTGTTGATACCGGGAAACTCCGGGCTTAGAACAACTTCCACCAGGCAACGCTGGTGATGATTGAGGCGCAGCTTGTGCGTGCCCCCGTACGCGGGTAACAGGCCGTTGATGCGCTGTAATTCACGTGCACATTCCGGTGCGCCAATAAACGATAATTTATCGCCGGCCTGTAATTGTGTTTCCGGCCCCACGGCGGTATGCAGTATGTCACCACGCTCGATATCTGTGAGATAACCGTATCTGAGGTTACGCAATCCGGCCTCCTGAATGGTTTTATTGTGCAGCGGGCTGCCCTCGGGGATGAGCATTTCAACATGGTATTCGCGGGCGTGTTCCAGTTGTTCCATCAGTCCATCACGTACCGGTAAAAGATGACGGGCAAATAACAGCAAAAACACCGAGCCGGCCAGCAGCAGGGGCAACCCCACCCAGGTGACATCGAAGATATGAAAACCGGCCATGCCATGGTTTTGCATGAACCCGTCCACCACCAGGTTGGTGCTGGTACCGATCAGGGTACAGGTGCCGCCGAGGATCGCCGCGTAACTGAGTGGCAGTAATAACTGCGATACCGGCAGTTTCAGGCGTTGCGACCATTCCTGTACGGCCGGGATCATCATGGCCACGACCGTCGTATTGTTCAGAAAGGCGCTGAGTAATGATGTTGGCAGGATCATGCGCAGATGGCTGCCCGCCAGTGTTCGCGGCTGACCCAGCAGTTTATGCGCCACCCAGAAGATCGCCCCGGTGTCGCGCAGCGCGGCGGCCACCACGTACAGGGCGGCAACCGTCATCAAGCCCGGATTGGCAAAGCCGGCCAGCGCCTGCTCCGGGCTGATGATCCCCGCGACCAGCACGGCGACCATGGCGCCCATCATGGTCACCTCGGCCGGTATTCGATTGCCCGCGAGCGCGCCAAGAACAATGAGCATAATCAGAGCTGTAAAAATCATCTCCCACGTCATGCCAACAGACCTGTCACCGTTGATAAAAGTGGCCATACTAACGAAGCCGTGGTGAGACGCAAAGATTATTTCGCTCTTTACTTATTACCTGTGTTGAACGAACCGATGGTTCGTGTCGCCGGTTCTGAAAGTCCGGCTTTCTATCGATTGATCATCGCCAGACTGTAATTATCTCCTGATACAATTCCTGCAGGAGAGCGTACCGGTTTCCAACAACGCTGAATTCAGGAGAATCAGTTAAACAAAACCTGCCCTGTACGGCGGAAGTGATTCAAATAAAGAAAAACCGCGCATACGGCGCGGTTGGTGAGCGAATGATCGTACCCGCAAGTGAACTATCCTGTTCGTTTTCTCCGGGATACACCCAGCCCGGCCAGACCCAATCCCATAAGAACAAGGGTTGCGGGTTCGGGCACGGTAGCTACGTAAGTTTTATAACTGAAGTCCCAGTTTTCGACAGGATCCCAGGATACGCCGCTGTCACTTGAAACGTCACTGAAGCGTTGACCGCCCGCATAGGTTGCGTCATTGGATACTGATGTATTGACACCGGCATCCCACGCGTACTCATCATCTGCCGCGGAAGAGATTGACAGTGCCAGTACATCCCCGATACTGACGGCATGGTTCAAAAAACTGAAGTCCGCGCTTACCCAACCAAAGCCCTCGGCCTGTGTATTGATATCGCCGACTGCATAGACGATCGAAGCCAATACCGAATCCGGCGCACCGGTAGTGGTATCCAGCAGGGAAACCGTCAAACCGCCGCTCGGAGTATTTTTCTGGCGTAACAAAAGTTCAGCACGATCAAAGATGCCGGCTGTACCCACGGTAAAAGTCTGCGCGAGTGCGTCATAGGTCAATCCTATTTGTGCGTTGCTTGGGGTGCCGGATACAAAACTCTGATCAAGAACCGTTGCCTGTGCAATGTTTAACTGCAAAACCATCAACAGCGCTGTTGTTACGGGAAATGATATCCTGCTTTTTAGAATACTCATGAGGGTCTGCTCCATGTATAACCGTTGATTGAATTCTATGTGATTCCAGTACTGAATCAGGCAACTTGTATGCCATCAGAAAAAATCAACGATTTCAATCAGTTAATATTTTTCTTCGATACCACTGTAAACAGTATCGACAAACCCGCCAGTACACACAATAAATGAGTCACAATTAATCGTTATAAAAACAATCCTTTGTGAACATAAAGCTGGTTCGTAATGCTGATTTCGCACTGACGTGCTGATGTAAAGTTTTCCGACACAGCCTGTTCTTGCAGCATGATGGTGCAACCCTGGACGGAACCGGGGATTCCATGGCACATCGATATAGTGTTCATTGCTACCAACTTCATGACACGACCGCTACAGAAAAAGGGGTTGCCATCGATCAATTTAGGTGTATTTCAGTCGGTTTGACCGGGGAATTAATGCCGTTTATGAATTTGAATCATGAATACGACGTATCCGGGTGCGCATTCGAATATGCCGTCATCATGCCGCCCGTACTGCGGAATGATTCCTGATAAATCCGGGCTATACTTCAAACAGGTCTGGTTGATGCGGAAAACAGCTGATGCAGGAACAGAGAATCGATCCTAGAATTCGCCGGTTTGCTGATGTGCTGGTCAAGTTCCAGTCATCACCCATGACGCGTCAACTGGAGGGCAGGGCGTATCCATCCCACTCACTGGATGTGTCGTTACACGGCATGCGGCTGGAAGTGGATGCGCCGGTGCCGGTCGGCGCATTGCTGGAACTGGAAGTCAGGCTCTCACCCAGGTCCGGTAGATACCGTCACGTGGGTAATGTCGTATGGTCGGACGCTATCGATGATGACGACGGGGACGCGGAAATGCCCGGCAGCCTGCACGACGTTGGTATTCGTTTCCACACCCACTCCAACCCGCAGTTCAGTTCCTGGGCACAAGCCGTATCGAGTCTGTAGTGCCTGCGGGGTCGGACCTGCACAAGTCATTGTTTCCTGTAAAAAACATCGTTCTATAATGCGATTTTTCCGCTTTAAAAGGCGATTTTTACCGCTATTTTGAGCAGTATAAGATTTCAGTCTGGCCGGTACTATAAAACAATTTCCTGGAATACTATTTTCAACACTAAAAACGCGGCCCTAAGGACCAAATTGCCTCATTTTAATGAAATGAATTTCGATAAATCAGACCGTTACGTAGGTCCGACCCACATTCCGACCGCATTCCCCGACCCTGAAGCTTGAACATGAGAGAATCCATTAATGGTCAAAGACATAAAAAAGATAATGGACGATTGCAGGTGGCTGTGGGGCGACATGGCAAGGCCTCGCGTACCCGGAGGCGGAAGGTTACCACATGCCCCATAGTGTCCCCCTGATCACAACGATTGCAGTCGCTCTTGGGTTAGCCCTGATTCTGGGCTTTATCGCGGTACGCCTGAAACTGCCGGCCCTTGTCGGATACCTGATTGCCGGTATCATCATAGGTCCATCTACACCCGGCTTCGTGGCCGATATCGAGCTCTCGCAGCAACTCGCCGAAATCGGGGTCATGCTGTTGATGTTCGGTGTCGGACTGCATTTCTCCCTGGGTGACCTTTTATCCGTGCGCCGGATTGCCCTGCCGGGCGCACTTGCCCAGATTGCGACGGCAACCGCTCTGGGTATTGTCGTCGCACTGGCCTGGGACTGGAGTCTCGGCGCCGGAATCGTATTCGGCCTCGCTCTCTCGGTTGCGAGCACCGTGGTGCTGCTCAGGGCGCTCGAGAGTCGCGGCGCACTCGATTCCATTAACGGACGCATCGCCGTGGGCTGGCTCGTGGTTGAGGATCTCATCATGGTGCTGGTTCTCGTACTGCTGCCGCCGCTGTCCGGCTGGCTCGGCGGTGTCGATCAAAGCGGCGCCACGGCATCGGGTGAACAGGATCTGCTGATTACACTTGCAATCACCCTAGGTAAAGTCTCGATCTTTATCATCTTCATGTTCGTTGCCGGTGTGCGTGTCTTCCCCTGGCTGCTGTGGTTAGTCGCACGAACCGGTTCACGGGAACTCTTTACCCTGTGCGTTATCGCGGCCGCTGTGGGCATCGCCTATGTCGCCGCTGCGATTTTCGGCGTTTCATTTGCGCTCGGGGCATTCTTTGCCGGGGTGGTATTGAGGGAATCTTCACTGAGCCACCGGGCAGCTCATGAGTCCTTGCCCCTGCGGGACGCTTTCGCCGTGTTGTTTTTCGTGTCAGTGGGTATGTTGTTTGATCCTGCGATGCTGGTGCAGGAGCCGGTTCGGGTGCTTGTTGTCGTTGCGATCATTATTATTGGCAAGACGCTGACCGCGTTTATCATTGTTATTGCCTCACGCTATCCGCTCAACACAGCCCTGATTGTCTCGGCCAGCCTGGCACAAATCGGCGAGTTTTCTTTCATCCTCGCGGGACTCGGCGTGTCTCTGGGACTTCTTCCGGTTATGGGACATAACCTGGTACTGGCCGGCGCGCTCATTTCGATCGCTCTCAATCCACTGGTATTCAGCGCTATCGAGCCTGTTCAGGTCTGGATACGATCCCGATCCAGGCTCGCCCGCGCGATGGAACGATCTGATGACCCACTGGCGGAACTGCCCATGACCGTGGATTTAAATCGCCTGACAGGACATATACTGATCGTAGGGTACGGCGGCGTCGGCCGGCGCATCGGTGCTGCGATGATTGAAAGGGGGATCCCGATTGTTGTTGCCGAGCAGAACCGTGACATCGTGGAGCAACTGCGCGAACGCGGTATACCGGCGGTGTGCGGGGATGCCACTGATCCGGCCGTGCTCATACAGGCGCATGTCGCACGCGCGAGAATACTGGTGGTCAGTGTTCCGGATACGTTCCAGACGAGAAAGATGATCGATATCGCACGTACGCTCAGGCCCGAGGTGGAAATTGTTGTCCGTGCTCACAGCGACGAAGAGGCGGAGCTGCTTATGAAAGAACGGGCCGGACAAGTGTTTATGGCGGAAAACGAACTCGCAACCGGGATCACCCGCCACGTTCTCGAGCGCGTCGTTGAGGAATCCGGCAAAACAGATGGTGAGTAATTTACATGACCAGGGAATCCATGATCCCTGCGGGGTCGGACCTGCATAAGATTTCAGTCTGGCCGGTACTATAAAACAATTTCCTGGAATACTATTTTCAACACTAAAAACGCGGCCCTAAGGACCAAATTGCCTCATTTTAATGAAATGAATTTCGATAAATCAGACCGTTACGTAGGTCCGACCCACATTCCCATCAACCCGCCAGTGGCGGCATCATCCCGCGATGAAAGATCCAGGCGACGCCGTAGGCGATGGGGGCAATGACCACGAACAGGGCAATGCCATAGAGCAACGCGAGTTTGCCCATGCCTTTGAGTTTGCTGAAGTCGGTGATGATGCCGATGCTGACGAAGGTAAGCATGAACATCATCTTGCGCATGGGGCTTTGCACGATGCCGGCGCCCTCGGCAGCGCGGTCGATGGCTTCGGGAAACCACACGGCGATGGCGACGTAAAAGAACCATGCTATGAAATAACCAATGACAAACTTGGGAAAGCGGAACCAGATCTCCGAAAGGCCGACACTCACCTGTCCCGGTTTTTGTTCCACCTTGTAAATCCATAACATGGCCAGAAGAAACGCCCAGACGCCGATGAACACGTCGATCCATATCTTGGTGAGAATGGCCGCGCTCAGTATCCAGCCTTCCTGCCAGTGTTCACCGCTGTTCTGCAGATGCCGGCTGACCATCAACTCATCGAGTATTGCCCCGGCAGCGGCATCGGCGCCGTCGGTCTTGACGGTCATACCCATGGCTGCGCCATTAACGATGGGCTGGTTCGGCGCCAGCGTTGCATAGGTGGTGGGTAATACCACCAGTTCGATCATGGCGAAAATAACAATCAACATGGACACCGTCACCGGCAGTACGGGTCGGGCGCGAATAGCGCCGGCGGTGGCAATGGCGGCGGACACACCGCAGACGGAGATCCCCGAGGACAACACCGCGGCCGCATCGCGGCGAAGTTTGAAAACGCGCCGCGCCAGCCAGTAGACAATGGGCCAGAACAACAGGTATGCCACAAAGACCGCCGCGGCGCCGGTCAGTGCCAGTTCGACCACGTAGCCGGTGGACTGCATGGACATCAATCCCAGCTTGATGCCGAGATAGACAATCGCGGTTTTGATGAACCATTCGGGTTTGGCCGCCTCTTTCAGAAACGCGGCAAAGACCTTGAAGACGTTACCGATGATCAGCCCAACCGCCAGCGCCAGCATGTAGGAAAAGCCGCCGCCCAATTGCAAACCCCAGGACAGACCATAACTGTCGAAATCATTCTTGCCCTTGACGGTGGCATCGATGGCCTTGAAGTGGGCTTCGTGGCCGATAACCCAGCACAGCCAGGTGATGATAAATATGATTGTAAAACCAATGAAGTAGCGTTTCACTTCCTGCTTCTGGAACCATGCGCCGATACAGGTGAGCACGGTAAAAACGGCGTAGGTTATAAACAGTGACGCCAGCGGAGAAATGTTGTCATACGCGGCGGGTTTTAACAGCTTGCCCCAACTGAAATCGCCGAGCAGATCGGTAAACTCCCAGGTTCTGGTTTTTGCCATCCAGCCGACCAGATCCAGACCCCAGATGGAGGCCATCCCGGCAACAAACATAATCAGGCCGAGCCATACCGCCCACCAGTCTTCGCTGGTGAGCATGCCGTCGGTCCACTTGCGGTTAGTGCTGGCCATATTGACTTTACGGTCGTACAGGCATCCGCACCATCAGCCGGCTGTTGAAATAGTGGCTGTGGTATTGCCGTAACCAGTCCGGCAGCAGGCAAGTGTCGCAGGCCAGGCTAACGCGTACGGAATCGTGCGCCGCAAAGCGGGGCATGCGCCGGACGATATCCATTATTTGCGATTCGAGTTCCGCCAGTTGTGCGGCGCTGATGTGGCGGTCGCCGATGTGCGTATGCCAGCGTTTGCCATCAAAGCCCAGGGTGAGATTGAGTTCGGCGCCCATGTCGATCGGCGGATCAATCAAGTATGAAGCGGTTGATCAGCCAGCCAAGTACTACCAGGCCGGCGATTGCCAGCAGCAGGCAAATGCCCACCAGCCTGGATTCCCAGGCCTCCCAGGGCTCCGGATCACCGAGCAATTCTTCATCGGCGTTGTTGTTGTCGTTGCCTTCCACCATGAGGCTCCCCCTTTATATCCATATACTAGTATAGATTTATTTTATGGGAGCTGGTTAATCACACAGGTTTCCTGGTCCGTGGCCAGGCGCTGTTGTCATTCATTGACCCTCGCCTGCCTTTTCGGGCGTTTTTTCTCGCGCCGTATTCGGGGTGGCACCGATTCAGCGTGATTGATCATGACTTCCACGCCGATACGGCAGGGTCTGCGACCATACACCGCTAAAGACAGACCCTGTGTCACAGCGTTGATCGAAAGCATAATAAAAAAGCCGGAGCGGTCATACCGTTCCGGCTTTTTTATTCATGTATCTTGTATCTTGCTGTTTAGCGGATTTCCCGGCGATACCCCAACCCCAGCAAACCGATTCCCAGAAGTAGCAACGTAGCCGGCTCGGGCACGTTTTCGACCGACTGGAAGAGCACGTTATCCAGTAACATGCCGATGTTGTCACCACCGTCGCCCTCGAAGCTCAATGCCGCCGAGGTGGTCGTGGCCAGCGTGAAATTGAACGTAAACAACTGGAATGGATCGTTACGGTTCAGGCTGATGACTTCATTCAGCAGGCTGCCGATGGCGACCTGCACGGTCACGGATTCGGTGTTGTCGTTTCTGTGGTTGCCGGCGAGTTCAAAACTGAGTTGATAGTTACCGGCGGCCAGGGAAAACAGGGACGAGGTCATTTTGCCGGCGTCACCGGTGGAACCGTCCATATCGACATACAGACCGTTCCCCGGCTGGAAATCAAAAAAACTATTACCGATGAGATCCACCGTGCCGTTACTGACAGTCCAGTTGGCGAAGTCGGCGTAATTGAGCACACCAGAACCACCGTTCTCGGTGTTGAAATCATCATTCAGAATAATGGTTGCCCGGGCGGTGCCGATACAGCCAAGCGTCAGTACAGCGATAGTGAGAAACCGGTAAAGTGTATGAGAATTCATTTTTTCTGCTCCGTGTTGTTTTTATACTTCAACAGGATTTGCGACCGCTAAAGCGCAATCCAGCCAAGCCTGCCGCCAGCAGAATGAGTGCGGCCGGTTCGGGGACACTGGATGATGTGACTACGGTCAGCGCAATGGATTGTTGATTATCGTTGTTATTCGAATCCCAGTACCACAACAAAAGTTCGCCGGTGGCGATCGCATTGCCGGCAAAGCTGGTGCCAATGGCGAAGAAGTTACCGCTGATGGAACCGACGAGCGTACCGAAGGCCAGTGACAAACCGTTCTGGTTGTGCAATCCGAAATCCTTACCGATGAGCGTGCCGGCAGCCTCGCCGGATTCATCACTGCCGGTGGCGAATAGATCACCGGTCAACCCGTCGGCATTGGACCACCGTGGCAATGCACCCGCGCTCCACAAATCATCGACAGCCGCCGAGGCGGTAAAGTAGTCACCCGTATTCAGAGAAATGCCGGTAGCAAAACCGCTGCCGCTGCCGGAGGTGCTATTGGCGAATGCCTCGACGTTAAATACTGTCGCATTGGCTACGCCGCTGCCGAGTAGCATGAAAACCCCGATCCATAGAATTTTATTCATCCGATTTCCTCGGGTTGAATGAAAAGAAACACCCTGAACCGCCTGGATGATTACTATTAATAAGGCAAATTTCATACCGCATTTTTTATTCTTTAAATACAATGACTTGCATTGCATACAAATGAAAGCGTAAGATTCATCGACACTGTTTTATTGTGGCCAACTGATATTTCTCCCTAAAAACATACAGTTATAAGTTGTTGGGCAGGGTTTTCAAGGAAAGACCTGAAACAGCTGAATGTAAGCTTTATCGACATAATCGGGGGCATCAGACCTCTGCGTATTAAATCCAGTCATATCGGGCCTTTACCCGGCGAATCAATTTATAATGGGCGCAAATCGAATAAAGACGATGTATCAAGGTCAGACTTCCCGAATGCGTATCAATCCTTTTTTCTTCAGGCTCATTATCGGGCCCGTGCTGCTGCTGCTCATGCTGGCGGGTGGTTGCAACCGGGACAACGCCGAAACCACCCGCGTCGAGTCCGGCGAGAAAACCCTGACAATTTCCGGAACGCTCAGTTATCGACAACGCATGGCGCTTCCGGCGCACAGTGTGGTCATTATCGAGTTGCATCGCCATGCGGATTCACGGCAGGCGCAATGCACCGTCAGGCGCCTCGCCGAAACGCGCTTCGACCCGGGTGAACAACAGGTACCGATCGACTATTCCCTGACCGTCAATCGTGATCGCATCATTCCCACATGCCGGCACAGCCTGGTTGGCGCCATCAAGTTTGCCGGTGGGACACACTGGATCAGCGCACCAACCCCCATTGCAACGTACAGCAGTGACATCGATCAAATCAACACCGGCGTCTTATTACTGCGGCAGCATCAGCCGCGCCTGTTCGCCAGTCATATGATCTGTGGTGACCAGCCGGTGCTTGCATATCCGGAAAAAACCCATCTGCGGGTAAAGGTCAATGACAGGGATTTCACTCTGTCACAGGTCGTGGCTGCCACCGGCGCAAAATATATTGCCATGAATGATGAAACAACCTCGTTCTGGAACAAGGGCTATCACGCCACGCTTACCGTAGCCGGTGAGGACTATCCCGGGTGTACGGTGATGTCCGCCCGCCTGCCGCTTGAGGCCAGCGGCCATGAACCCGCCTGGAGCCTGTCGATGACAGAAGAAATCTTGCAATTGCGCGGCCTCGATACACGATTCAATGTGGATACGACCACCCCGCAGACGATGTCCACGGCACGAGGACATCGCTATCGGGCGCAAACAGGTGAACGCGAACTGATCGTCGATGTTGCCCAGAATGTCTGCACCGACAGCATGTCCGGTATGCCGTATCCGTTACGCGTCGAGGTGCAGATTGATAATGAATCCCTGAGGGGTTGTGGAGGCGATCCGGCCTGGATACTGACAGCAGGCGTGTGGGTGGTCGAGGATATAGACCGCGACGGAATCGTTGACCGATCGCGTATCACCATGGATTTCCGCCCGGACGGCACGGTCGCCGGTTTCGGCGGTTGCAACAGCTACCGGGCCAACTGGCAACTGAACGGCGAGAGTATCGGTTTCAGCCAGCCAACCGCAACGCTGAAATCATGTGCGCCCTCATTAAACGATCAGGAACAACGCTTTTTGAAACTGCTCTCCGGAACAGTGCGATTACATATTGATGAAACCAGCGCTCTGGTGTTCTATACACCCGAAGAACAAACTGTAAAAGCCCGGTTGCAATAGACATGCAACCAATAGCATCCGCAGGTAAACAGTTTTCATCCGGACAGTGAGGAGCTCTGTGAAACGTCCTGCGTCGGTGACGGCTCACCGGAACTGTATAACCTGTAGCAATTTTTACCGGATTGTTTGGCCCGATACATGGCCGTATCGGCCGCTTTCAGTAACATTGAATAATCATTTCCATCATCGGGGTAGTGGCAGATCCCGACGCTGGCACTGACTTCCATCCTGTGTTCGTTATACTGGATTGGAGACGAGATTTGCTGAATGATTTTCTGTGCGATGAATTCTGAAGCGCTGTAATTCCTGATTGCTTTCAGAACCAGAACAAACTCGTCTCCATATATCCGGCCAACTATATCATTATCACGCACAAGCATTTGCAGACGTACAGAGATTTCTTTCAGAAGATGATCTCCGGCATCATGCCCCAGTGTATCGTTCACCTGTTTGAAACCATCGATATCCAGAAACATAACTGCCAGTTTTTCCTGGCGGCGCCGGGCTGATTTGATGGCCAGCACCAGCAGGTCAATCAACCGTGATCTGTTCACGAGTCCGGTTAATTCATCAATGCGGGACAATTTTTCAAGTTCCGATTGTAATTTCTTGTAGCGGCTGATATCACGAACAACACCGAACACCGCAGTACTGTTATTAAATTGAATTCGTTTGGCTTGCAGATCCAGCCATATGCGCTGTTTTCCATCCCTGTGCAAAAATTGCACTTCGTAACGAGCGGGCGGTTCAACCCCGTTTTCAACGCGGAGTTTGTAACGGGCCTGCCATAGCTCCATGAATTCGGGTGCAACCACGGATTCAAAATAACTGCCGACAAACTCGTCCGGCGGGTATTCAAGCATATTAACGAGTGCCGGGTTGGCATACACAAAACGGCCTTCCTGGGCAATGAAGACACCATCGTTCATCTGATTGATCAGCTTTTTCTCGATCTGATCGGTTTCATCCGGGGCTGGAACACTCGCAGCATGGTGAGCGCCTGCATCGGGCGAGACGGTATCATTACCGTTGTTATCTTCTTTTTTCATAATAACAATCACTTCCCGCACCGGATGAATGTATCCAGACGTCCGTTGTTGAACATACCGAAGTGAGACGGGACAGATGCTGTCCGGTTTTCTGTGATCCCCCCGGAATCACGAAAAACGCGTGAATAACATTTGTATGTGATTATAATACTCCAGGTCAGGCCAATATCAACGATTAATCCGGCACCGGATCGCTTCAGCCGGATTCTATCGGAACCATTATGGTGATCGCCTGTCATCTTTGTATTGTAAAAACAGACAGATTTCCACTAGACTTAAGGCGGGTTATCAAGTCAAGACAATGCTTAACTGGTTCAATCAACGCAGGAACACCATCGCCGGCAGCGCCCTCGGGGCGTTCATCGCCGGCTGGCTGTTGTTTTTCTGCCAGGCCTGCCTGGCACAGACGGAGATCGACCGGCATGTGACAGCGGCTGATGCGGGCATACCGTGTCACGAGGATTCAACCGCATCGCACACATCCACTCCTGCTGCTGATGACGGCCACATGGCAGACCATTGCCTGGGTGCGTGTGACTGTGATGCAGTCGTGTGTGACTGCGATGCCGTCGCCGCCTCCCTGAACAGCGTTGAACAGATCTGGACCACCGACAAACCATCATCCTTGAGTCCAGACCAGGCTGCGATAACCGTTGCAGATGTCAGCATATCAATTCCCCGCAACCTCACCAGTACCGCTGAACGACAACCCGAGCGGGCCATTCTCCTCCCCATTCAACGATTTAACGTACTCCTGATTTAAGTCAGACTAGCACCTTAGCTGTTCTTTTTTTAACAGGCATTGCAGGAGTGACACCATGCACACGTACCAAATCGTTGTATTTATTCTCGGTATTCTGTTTTCAGTCGGGCCTCAGGCGGAACCACCGTTAAGCATAGAAGAAGCCGGGCGACTGGCGCTGGATCACGATCCACGAATCAAACAGATCGAGGCCAGGGGGGCAGGGTTGATGGCCCGTTCTGTTGCCGACGGCCAGTTGCCGGATCCAAAACTGAAACTCGACCTGAGTAATTTACCGGTCGACGGTTTCGATCTCTCGCAGGAACCCATGACCCAGCTCCGCTTCGGGATCATCCAGTCCATTCCTCCGGGCGATACCCTGCTCTATCGCCAGCAACAGACCGAGGCGCTGTCCGGGGTCGAAGCCATGCGCGCGCTTGAACAACGATTGAATGTGATCCGCGAAGTGCGTCTGGTATATCTCGAACGTTTTCTTCAGGCGCAAACACTGGCGATTCTGCAGGAAAACCGCGCTTTTTTTTCCGATTTGCTGGATATCACCGAACGGCAGTACGCCGCCGGTCGCGACAATCAACACGATGTGATCCGCTCGCAACTGGAACTGTCGCTGATTGATGAACGTATTCTTTCAACCGGCCAGAAACGCGACGCCGCCATCGTGGCACTGAGCCGCTACATCGGCATCGTCGATGCCGAACGGCCCATCCCCGAGGTCTTTCCGCAATTGCACCATATGGAAACGAAACCGGAACTGGAAGCACGGCTGCAGCAACATCCCTTGATCAGTATTGAAAATGCATTGATGGAATTCAACAAGAAACGCATTGCCGAGGTGGAGGAAACCTACAAGCCCGGTTATACGGTTGACATTACCTACGGTCACCGCAGCGGCAACAATCTTGACGGCAGCAGCCGTCCGGATTTCCTCAGCGCCATGCTGTTGGTGGATATCCCCCTCTTCACCGATAAACGCCAGGACAAAAGACTGGCCGAGGCGACCAAGAACCACCTGGCCGCAACCTTTGCCCGCACCGACCGCCTGTATGAAATCCGTGCCATGGCAATGACGCAATATTCCGACTGGGAAACTCTGGGCCGGCGGTTGGATCTGTTCGAACAACGCGCGCTGGCCGAGGCACGGGACAATACCGAGTCCACACTCAACGCCTACCAGAGCGATGTCACTGATTTCACATCACTGATGCGCGCGCAACTGACTGAACTCGACACACTTATTGAAACCCTGAAAGTGCGGATCGACCGCGCCCGCGCCCAGGTCAACCTGTTGTATTTTGGAGGTGAGGAATGATCCGCTTCATTGCAGCTGTCCTGCTCCTGGCCGCGATCTTCGCCGCCGGGCTGTATCTGGAAAAACGCTACGCTTTGTTTGATCAACTGCTTGTAATGCTGGACAAAAACATGTCGATGGATATGGACATGAATATGGAAACCGGCACAGCCATGGAGGCGAAACCGAAGGAGAAGGAAATCCTCTACTGGATAGCGCCCATGGACCCCAACTACCGCAGCGATCAGCCCGGCAAGTCGCCCATGGGCATGGACCTGGTGCCGGTGTATGCCGACGAAGACGGTGGTAATGAAAACACCGTAAAGATTTCGCCCGAAGTGATAAATAATATCGGCGTACGCACCGAGCGTGTGCAGCGCGGCCGTTTACCTCGGCCGATTAACACCGTGGGATACGTGACTTATGACGAGTCGCGGATAAGCCATATTCACCTGCGCGTTGACGGCTGGATTGAGAAACTGGTGGCCGATGCGGAGGATGAACGCGTCAAAAAAGGACAGCTCCTGTTTACGCTCTATTCGCCCACCCTCGTCAACGCGCAGGAAGAATATCTTCAAGTGCTGACAAGACAGAATCAACGCCTGATTGAATCCACGAAGGAGCGGCTGGTGGCCCTCGGTCTGACCAACGCGCAGATAAAGGCGGTGGCGGAAAAAGGTAAACCGGAACAGTATCTCGGCGTATATGCGCCGCAGTCCGGTGTAATCAGTGAGTTGAATGTGCGCGAAGGCATGTACCTGAAACCGGATAACAACATCATGACCATCGCCAGCCTGGATACCGTGTGGATGCAGGCCGAGGTATTCGAGGAACAGATCAACTGGGTCCGGGAAGGCCAGGCGGTTGTGGCCACTTTGCCGTCATCGCCCGGTAAAGAATGGCTGGGGAAAGTGGATTACATCTATCCTGAACTCGACAGCATGACGCGTACGCTGCGTGTTCGGCTCAAATTCGAGAATCCCGACGAATATCTGAAACCGAACATGTACGCCTTCGTCTCAATCAATACGGAACACGGCGAACCGGTCCTGCACGTCAACCGCCAGGCCGTGATCCGGGACGGCAGACAACCTCGGGTGATTGTGGCGCTGGGTGAAGGCCGCTTCGAGCCGAGACTGGTCAGGATCGGCATGGTCAATGGAGATCGCGCGGAAATCATTGAAGGCCTGGAAGCGGGTGAAACAGTAGTGACTTCGGCACAGTTCCTGATCGATTCCGAGGCGTCACTGAGCGCCTCCCTGCATCGAATGACACCATTGCCGGAAAAACCGGACACCATGGAAACCTCAATGAGGGTTATCAAGGGCATTGGGGTGATCAATTCAATTAACACCGAAGCCCGCACCGTCAATATCAATCATGAGCCGATTCCGGCGCTGGACTGGCCGGCCATGACCATGGACATCACCGTGGCCGATGACATCAATCTCGAGCGTGTGAGTCAATGGGAAAAGATACATTTTTACATGGTCAAGGACGATGCCGGCACCTATTATATCCGCCGCATCGACCCCCTGACTGACACAACGGGAGAAACACCATGATCGAAGGCATTATCCGCTGGTCGGTCGATAACCGCTTGCTGGTTTTGATGTTAACGCTTCTGATAATTGGCTGGGGCGTTATCTCCCTGTCACGCACGCCGCTGGATGCGATCCCGGATCTGTCCGATGTGCAGGTGATCATCAAAACCACTTATCCCGGCCAGGCGCCGCAGGTGGTGGAGGACCAGGTGACCTATCCGCTGACCACGGCGATGCTGGCCGTACCGGGCGCCGTAACCGTACGCGGCTATTCCTTTTTTAACGACTCGTACGTGTACATCATCTTCGAGGACGGCACCGATCTGTACTGGGCGCGGTCGCGCGTGCTGGAATACCTCAGTCAGGTCGCGCCGACACTGCCGGATAACGCCCGCCCGGCGCTCGGGCCCGACGCTACCGGTGTCGGCTGGGTCTACCAGTACGCCCTGGTGGATCGCAGCGGTAATCATGACCTGAGCGACTTGCGTTCCCTTCAGGACTGGTTCCTGAAATACGAACTGCAAACGGTGGCAGGCGTCTCGGAAGTCGCCAGCATCGGCGGCATGGTGCGCCAGTATCAGGTCGTGGTCGATCCCGATAAATTGCGCGCCTACAACATTCCCCTGACGAAGGTGCGGGACGCCATCCGCCGCGGCAATCAGGAAACGGGTGGGCGGGTTATTGAAATGGCCGAGGCGGAATACATGATCCGCGCTTCCGGCTATGTCAACTCCATAGATGACCTTGAGAACATCCCGCTCATGACCGCGGCCGCGGGGGTACCGGTCCTGATCCGCGATGTCGCGGAGGTGCGTTTCGGCCCGGAACTCAGACGCGGCATCGGTGAACTGAACGGCGAAGGGGAAGCAGTCGGGGGGGTCATCATCATGCGCTTCGGCGGCAATGCGCTGGAAACCATCGACCGGGTCAAGGCACGGCTGGAAGAATTGAAAAAAAGCCTGCCGGCGGGTGTTGAAATTGTCGAGACCTACGATCGCTCCGATTTGATCAAGCGCGCCGTGGCGACATTACAAGAAAAACTGATCGAGGAATTTATTGTCGTCGCGCTGGTGTGCGTTCTATTCCTGTTCCATTTCCGGTCCTCGCTGGTGGTGGTACTGAGCCTGCCACTGGGGATTCTGGCTGCATTCATTGTAATGCAGGCGCAAGGCATCAACGCCAACATCATGTCGCTGGGCGGTATTGCCATTGCCATAGGCGCCATGGTCGATGCCACCATCGTCATGATCGAGAATTTTCATAAACACTTGGAGAAAGCCGGTGATGACCTGGATTCACGAAAACGCTGGCACCTGGTGGCGGATGCGGCCTGTGAAGTCGGGCCGGCGCTGTTTTTCTCCCTGTTGATCATCGCCCTGAGTTTCGTGCCGATATTTGCACTGGAGGCCCAGGAAGGCCGGCTGTTCAAACCGCTGGCGTTCACGAAAACCTATGCCATGGCGGCGGCAGCCGGCATCTCGATCACCCTGGTGCCGGTACTGATGGGGTACCTGATCCGGGGCCATGTCACGGCGGAACACAAAAACCCGATCAACCGCTTGCTGATCGCCTGTTACCGGCCGGCGCTGTTCACGGCGCTGCGTTTCCCGACTGGCACCATTTTGCTGACCCTTGCGGTCATGGCCAGCACCTGGATCCCGTTTTCAAAACTCGGCAGTGAGTTTATGCCGGAACTCGACGAAGGTGATCTGTTGTACATGCCCAGTGCCTTTCCGGCGGCCTCGGCCGGCAAGATGGCCGAGATCCTCGGTCAAACCAATCGCCTGATCCGGCAAGTTCCCGAAGTGGATACCGTCTATGCCAAGGCCGGCCGCGCCGATTCGGCGACCGATCCGGCGCCGCTGACCATGGTGGAGACCACAATCCGCCTCAAACCACAAGAGGAATGGCGTGCCGGGATGACCATGGACGGGCTCAAGGCCGAACTGGACGCCCTGGTAAAAGTACCCAGCCTGACCAACACCTGGATCATGCCGATCAAGAACCGTATCGATATGCTGGCCACGGGCATCAAAACACCCGTCGGCATCAAGGTTGCCGGACCGGATCTGGCGACGATTTCCGAAATCGGCACGCAGATTGAACGCGTGATTAAAAATGTACCGGGCACAGCGTCGGTGTATTCCGAACGTGTCACCGGCGGGCGTTATGTCACGGTCAATGTTGACCGAACGGCGGCGGCGCGTTTCGGTCTGAACATCGCCGATGTGCACGATATCGTACGCTCGGCGATTGGCGGCATGAGCGTCGGCGAGAGCGTTGAAGGCCTGGAACGCTATCCGATCAACCTGCGCTATCCGCGGGACTCGCGCAGTTCGCTGAGCGAACTGCAACAACTCGCGGTGGTGACGCCCACAGGTCAACAAATACCGCTGTCAGCGGTGGCCGATATCATAGTGGAAGGCGGTCCCGGTGTCATCCGGACCGAAAACGCACGACTGAACGGCTGGATATACATTGACGTAAACGACAAGGACATCGGCGGTTATGTTCGAGCTGCGCAAAAAGCGGTCAACGAACAGGTGGATCTCCCACCCGGCTATTCGCTGGGCTGGTCGGGACAGTATGAATACATGCAACGCGCTGCCGCCAAACTCAAGCTCGTGGTGCCGGCGGCCATCGGTATTATCGTCCTGTTGTTGTTCATGAATTTCCGTAACCTGGTCTCGGTGTTGATTATCATGGGGACGTTGCCGTTGTCACTGGTGGGCGGCTATTGGTTGATCTATCTGCTCGGGTATAACCAGTCGGTCGCGGTCGGCGCCGGATTTATCGCCCTGGCCGGCGTGGCCGTGGAAATCGGTGTACTCATGCTTGTATATCTGGACCAGGCGCTTGCGCAGTTGCGCGAACAGGTAGCGGGGCAACATCGTGATTTCACGCCAGCCGATGTCCGGCAGGCTGTAACCAATGGCGCATTGCTTCGTGTACGGCCAATTATCATGACCGTTTCGGTCATCATCGCCGGCCTGCTGCCGATCATGATAGGTCACGGGACCGGTTCCGAGATCACGCGCCGTATCGCTGCACCCATGGTCGGCGGCATGGTTACGGTAACGGTATTAACCTTGCTGGTAGTGCCGGTGATTTATTATCTATGGAAATCCTATAGCCTTGCATCGAGTCCGGCTTCCTGAATATATATATGAGAGGTACGTTTAAATGACAGTTTATTCCAGAAAATCGGTTTATATGCTGGCGGCTCTGGCCGTGATCGCGGTAGCCGCCGGTATAATATATAAAAACCGGAATGCATCCGGACTTAGTGATGTCAAAGTTATAGTCTACCATGATCCGAAATGCAGTTGCTGCGGCAAATGGATCAATCACATGGAGAAAAATGGTTTCGAGGTCGAGAATATACCTGAACCTGCCATGAACAGGATTAAAGAAAAACTGGGGGTGCCACAAAATCTTTTATCCTGCCACACGGCAATAATTAACGACTATATCATTGAGGGTCATGTAGCTGCCGAGGATATAAAACGATTGCTTGAGTTACAACCGCAGGCACATGGCTTGAGTGTACCGGGAATGCCCATGGGCTCACCGGGAATGGAGTACGAAGGCCGCCGTCAGCGATATGATGTGTTGATATTTGATAAGACCGGCGAATCTACAGTTTTCAACAGTTATTCCGAAATTGCAGATGCGGATCTATTTTAAAAAAACCGATAAACGCACACTCTATAAATCCGTCATGCGCTGATACTATGAGAATAATCACAATTACACTAATATTTATCATGGCCGTTATTTTTGGTGCTTTCGGGTTTGTCTATTCCGGGATTTTAAACGTATCCGCAACAGAAAAAGATCCGAAAATTCTAACATGGTTGCTTCATACAACTATGAAAAAATCGGTTGAAAGGCGAGCCAGAAATATCAATGTGCCGGATTTGATGAACAGAGAAATGATACTGGCAGGATTAGCTGATTATGTCGGTATGTGTGCGCAGTGTCATGGTGAACCAGGCCAGAAACCGGGCGTGCTCGCACAAGGGATGAATCCGCCGCCGCCTGATCTGGATCACCTGGCCGAGTCCGGTACTGCTGCGGAAATATTCTGGATCATACGCAACGGCATTCGTATGACCGGCATGCCATCCTTCGGGAAAACACATGAAGAAAAGGAAATATGGCCGGTTGTTGCGTTTCTGGAATCAGCAGGGAACATAACCGAAGAAGATTACAGACGGATGAAAACTGAGGCAATCAAATATGGCCACCATATAGATGAGTCTTCCATGGGTTTTTCGGAGCAAGGATTAATTAACTCCGATGGGTTTTCTAATGAATTAGATCCGGAACAACCAGAAGAAAAACACACTGATTCACTGGAAGTGTTCACAGACGGTGATCGACACGGGCATAATAATGGTAATCATGTTCATTAAACTATTGAGTCCTATATAATTCATGAATCATCATCACGGTGGTTCAGCCTGTTTCCAAAAGCCACTCACCAGTGTGTTACATCTCTGCATCGAGGTCGGCCGCCGACGTGCAAAGGTCGTCAGTTCCGCAAAATCCTCTTGACGGAAGTAAGCCACTTCATGCTGTTTCAGATGAGCCCGGATATATTCCACCGGATTGAGTTCCGGCGCATAGGCCGGCAAGCGTTCCAGCCGGATAGCCCCCTCCAGGGCCTCGACGTAGTCGCGAATCAAACGCGACCGGTTTGCCGGCAGTCCGTCCCGGACACCAGAAAGGGGCGGCGCAATTGCGCCCATAACGCCTTCGAAACCTCGACCACCCGGCAACGCTTTCACCGACTTGGGGAAACAGGCAGAAGCAGAATCTCCGCCAGGTGATCCCGGCCATGGCGTTTCCCCGCGAGACACCCGCGTTCGCGTCGGGCTCACCGAGGCCCGATTCGTCCACGAACACGAGGGTTCGTCCTTGTTACCATTCTCGAACGGCCGTCTCATCCCGCTTCAGGGACCGCTATCCCTGCAAGCACGACGTCCACTTCCCTGCGGATGATGGTCCCGTAACTTGATGCCTGCCTACATCCCCGCTACCATTAATAAAATGGTAAAAAATGCCGCAGACAATACCCTGATAACACTACCGAAGTGCGACCTGAAGAAATTCTCTTAATCTATATTGATCTATATCAATCGCAGGAGTATACATACTGTTATTATTACTAAAATTATTTAATTTAGGGTGAATACCGGCGCCCGGTGAACGTGCTCAGGAGTGACAGGCTCTGCCTGTCACGTGAGACCTACCCATGGTAGAACCCCGCTTGAGTTGCAGACACAACACCAGGCAGAGGTAGATACCATGAGTAGATTCAGGAAATTAACGCATGTGATATGGCATTCCCAGTATCACTTGGTCTGGGTGCCAAAATACCACTACCGGGTAGTGGAGGGAGCGGTTGGCCGGGAAGTGCCAAATCGTTTTGAACTGTAGGGGGGTAGTCAAAGTAATGTTCAGATTTCTCCTGGTGATTGCAGTCATTATTTCAATCACTCATTCCTCTTTTGCTTTTGCGCATGGGGAAACACATTCAGCGAAGGATTATATAGCGCCTGATTCCGGTTCTGTCCTGGATCTTGATACCGGATCCGCACACGAGAGTAGAACCAATACAGTTACTGTCGGCGCGACCGGACAAAACATGGAGTTTAATACGGTTTGGATTTTCTATTCTGAAGACGATTCCGGTAATTGCGAATGTTGTCAATCAACCCTGCACAAATTCGTATCTTTCGACGACAGAAAAAGCCTCAGAAACACAAGATATCCCTCCGAGCATCATGACTTCATTACATCGCTCGCTATCATTTCTTCGGCTTCAGAATCTTCATATTTTATAAGGCATACCACGCTGCCTGAATATTTCCTCTGCACACCGTTAAGGTTTCGCATCCTCCTGATCTGATAAATTCCGCTTCGCTGGCACGTTAGTATTATATCAATACAACCGTGATCGGCTATTGAATTAAACAAGCGGATCTTTCCGTCCTGGACATGTGTTTTCAATAAACACGCCTTTACTGATCTTATTCATACCGTAATCATGGCTTCATGAATACTGAATGTTTATTCATAGCATATGTTCCAATCCTGTAAGGAGGTATACAGAAATGTGCGTACAGATTAAAAAAATATTTATCAATGGCTCAGTAATGATGCTGTTGGCGGGGGGTGCCAGTCCTGGGTTTGGCCATGGATGATACCGAATCCCTCAAGGCACGAATAGAGACACTGGAAAAACAGTTGTCGGAAGTCAAGGAACTGTTAAAGAAACAGGTTGAAACTACGGCGACCAAGGAAGAAGTCAAGGCCGTCAAGAAGGAAGTGGAAGTTGCGAAAAAGGAGGTAGAAGTCACAAAGAGTCAGCAGGATGAATGGAAATTCTATGACTCAACCGTTCACCTCGGCGGCTATGCCCAGGTTGGGTACGCCAGTGACGATCCGGCCAATGACCGGTTTAACCAGGTCCAGTATAGCCCGATTTTCCATTACCAGTACAAGGACCTGATTCTGCTGGAATCAGAATTCGAAGTTGAAATTGAAGGAGATGGAGAAACTCACTTGGCGCTGGAATACCTGACAATTGATTGGTTCATGAATGATTACATGGCACTGTCTGCCGGGAAATTCCTGAGTCCGATTGGCCAATTCCGTCAAAATCTGCATCCGGGATGGATAAACAAATTACCATCGGCGCCTTCAGGTTTCGGTCATGACCAGGCGGCCCCGGTTGCCGATGTGGGTGTTCAACTGAGAGGTGGTGCACCGTTTGGGAACAACATGCAGGCAAACTATGCCGTCTTTGTCAGCAATGGTCCAATACTCGAACTTAATGAAGACGGTGATGAAATTGAAGCCATCGAAACCGAGGGTTTTACCTCGGATGACGATGACAACAAACTGTTTGGTGGACGTATAGGGTTTCTGCCCATCCCCAATGTTGAAATCGGCATATCCGGAGCGTTTGGTGAGCTGGGACTTCCTGGTGATACGGGCGACCGGGACTATGACGTCCTGGGATTCGATCTGTTTGCACGTTGGAGAAATCTGGATCTGCGGGGTGAATACGTAAAACAGGAAGTTGACGGGTTTGCCGGCAGTGTTGCGGAAGAGGGACAGGAATGGGAAGCATGGTACATACAACCTTCCTATAAATTACTGCCGACAAAGCTTGAAGCCGTGGCCCGTTATTCGGATTTTGACTCAACACATGCCGATCAGGATCAACAGCAATGGGCATTAGGATTGAATTACCTGTTCAGCGCGAACGCTATCGCCAAGTTTGCGTATGAGTTCAATGATGGACTGACTGGTACTGATACAGACGAAGACCGGCTCTTTCTTCAATTCGCTTACGGATTCTAAAGGAGAAACAATATGAATATTCTGAAAAATACTATGTTGATATCGTTAAAAATTGTTACCCTGTTGATTCTGGCAGTCCCGGTCTTGAGCACTGCGGCGGAAGAGGGAGATGTTGCTCGCGGGTCAAAAGCCTGGGCGAATAACTGTTCGCGTTGCCACAATATGAGGGATCCAAAAGAGTTTCGTGATGACGGATGGCGTCCTATCATTGCACACATGCGTTTACGGGCGGGTCTTTCCGGACAACAGGCCCGTGATATCCTGACATTTTTACAGTCCAGTAATTATACCGCTCCGGCAAGCAGCGGCAGTATGACGAAGGTTGCCGAATCTTCGGGAGAAGACGGTGAAACCATCTACAATAACACCTGTATTGCCTGCCATGGCGCGGATGGTCAGGGTGCCCTGCCGGGCGTTCCGAAGTTCAGTGAACGACTGAGCAAACCGGACGATGTCTTACTCTCTAATATTACCAACGGGTTCCAGAGTAAAGGTTCCCCCATGGCCATGCCTCCCAAGGGTGGAAACCCGAACCTGTCGGATGCAGATATAATGAATGTCCTTTCCTACATACGAGAGAACCTCGGAAAGTGATCCTGTGGCTGTTTGACATGTGAGTTACACCCATGTTTTATACTTGGGTGTAACTCATCATTTAATGCATCAGTTAATTGTATGGACCTGAAACGACGTATTCTGTTGTGGACAATCGGTCTGGCGGGTGGCGTGGGCCTCATTTTTGGTTCTGTACCGTTTATTCGCTCGCTGCTGCCGTCCGAGAAAACCAAAGTGGCAGGGGCGCCAGTCAGTTTTGACCTGTCAAAACTCATGCCCGGTGAGCAGCATACGTTGCAGTGGCGAGGTAAACCAATCTGGGTATTGAAACGAACAAGCGCCATGTCGCGGAGCCTGGACGAGGTCAGACATGAACTCCGGGATCCGGACTCAGAGGTGAGCAGTCAACAACCGGAATATGCCCGGAATGAAAGCCGCTCCATCAAACCGGAGTATTTCGTTTGTATCGGATTGTGCACTCATTTGGGTTGTGTGCCGACTTTTCGCCCGGACACACAGTCACAGGACCTCGGTAAAGACTGGCATGGCGGTTATTTTTGCCCCTGTCATGGATCAAAATTCGATCTTGCCGGTCGCGTTTTCAAGGGGGTACCGGCCCCGACGAATCTGGTAGTACCACCGCACCGGTACAGGGATCCACAGACTATAGTAATTGGAGAGGATTCTGTCTGAATGGTAATTTTTACGGAACATTTTTTCACGATTACGTTTTCTCATCATGGCACCTGCTTCAGATGCCCATCCTGGATATCCAGGACTATTTTAATGAGTAATACAGGTAAAAGAAAACATACATGATAGCCAATATGATCAATACCAAAGAATATCTGGTAATAGATCTTGCACGAGCGGCAGGTGTTTCGACCGATGCGGTGCGTTTTTATACAAAAAAGGAGTTATTAAAGCCAACAAGGAACACGATGAATAACTATAAAATCTACCATCCTGCGGATTTAATACGACTTCGGTTTATATGCAGGGCCAAGATACTGGGTTATACGCTTGGTGAAATCAAACAGATTATTCACGCCAGTGAAAAAAAACAGGCTCCCTGCCCCAGGGTCAGGGAAATTATCAAAAAACGGATCAGGGAAAACAAGCATCAATTCAATGAAGCAATCGCATTGCAAAAAAGAATGGAAGCGGCTTTAAAACAATGGGAACACATGGATGATGCAATTCCAATCGGCGATTCTATTTGTCATCTGATAGAAAGTGTCACTTGAATTCTCGGCGATCTAGATATTATCAGAATTCCGGTTCATTTATTAGATACTGGAGAAAATATGGAACTCAAAAAAGTAACTGCTATTATCGACACAGATGTATTGGAAAAAGTGGAAAATTCCCTTCAGAAAATCGGTGTGACCGGCATCAGCGTGACCTATGTCAAGGGTTTTGGCCAATATGCCAATTTTTTCAAAAGCCCGCCGTTGGTTAGTCATGCACGTATCGAGATCTTTGCCGATGAATACACCGTACACTCCATCGTGGATGCCATCATGCAAACCGCTCATACAGGGTTGCCGGGCGACGGGATAATCGCTGTTCTTCCGGTTGAACGTCTATATCGGATCAGTGAAATGAAAGAAATTACAACATCAGAACTTTCAAACATAATCACAAGGAAAAACCATGACTGATACAGGTCACGCACATAAGGCAAAAACCGGGCCTGAAATTCAATCCGGCAATACATATACCTGTCCCATGCATCCGGAAATTGTTCAGGACCATCCGGGAGACTGCCCGAAGTGCGGCATGGCGCTGGAATCGGTGACGCCGCCGGTTCCGTCCGCAAAAACACAATATACCTGCCCCATGCATCCGGAGATTGTCCGGGATGAACCCGGGGATTGCCCGAAATGTGGCATGGCACTGGAACCGGTGACTGTGGAGGCCGAAGAAGATAATACCGAACTCAGAGACATGAGCCGGCGCTTTTGGTTCAGTCTGGTATTGGCCCTGCCTGTCTTGATCAGCGCCATGGGTGCGGAGTTCTGGCCGGAGCAGATGGCTGACATTATCGAACCCAGGGTTCGGCAATGGGTGGAATTGGTTCTGGCAACACCGGTCATCCTCTGGGGTGGCTGGATATTCTATGAGCGCGCCTGGAAGTCGATTGTTACACTCAATCTCAATATGTTTACCCTTATTGGACTGGGCGTTTCTGTTGCCTGGTTATATAGTGTGATCGCTGTTGTTTTTCCCGGGATATTTCCAGAGACTGTATTTAATGAATTCGGTGTCGTCCCGGTGTATTTCGAGGCCGCAGCCGTCATTACCACATTGATCCTGCTGGGGCAGGTCCTGGAATTACGCGCCCGTAGCCAGACCAACGCAGCGATCAAGTTATTACTGGGGCTGGCGCCAAAAACAGCACGCTTGATAAAAGATGATGGCACAGAGGACGACATTCCGCTGGAGCACGTGCAAATCGGCAACAAGCTGCGGGTGCGGCCCGGCGAGAAAGTGCCCGTGGATGGTACCGTCATCGATGGGCACAGTTCGGTGGACGAATCCATGGTCACCGGCGAACCGATACCGGTGAGTAAACGCGAAGGTGACAAATTAATCGGCGCAACAGTCAACGGTTCCGGCAGCCTCTCAATGAAGGCGGAGCGCGTGGGCAGCGATACCTTGCTGGCGCAGATCGTGCACATGGTGGCCGAGGCGCAGCGCAGCCGGGCGCCAATTCAGAGACTGGTGGATATCGTTGCAGGTTATTTTGTCCCGGCCGTGGTTGTTATCGCCATCATTACATTCATCGTCTGGAATATCTGGGGACCGGAACCGCGTCTCGCCCATGCCGTGATCAATGCGGTGGCGGTATTAATCATCGCCTGTCCCTGTGCATTGGGGCTCGCAACCCCTATGTCCATCATGGTCGGAACGGGCAAGGGCGCCATGATGGGTGTATTGTTCAAGAATGCCGAGGCGCTGGAGACATTGAGAAAGGTCGATACCCTGGTCGTCGACAAGACCGGTACCCTGACCGAGGGCAAGCCCAAACTTGTGAGTATTGTCAATAACAGTGGTTATGATGAAGCTACCTTTTTAAAAATCAGCGCCAGTCTGGAACGTAACAGTGAACACCCGTTGGCGGCGGCAATCGTTGCGGGCGCAAAAGACAAAGGCATCATTTTTGCCGATGTTGATAACTTTGACTCAGTGACCGGCAAGGGCGTAACCGGCAATGTCGAGGGATATCAGGTAGCTGTCGGCAATGCACGGTTGCTGGAAGATCTGTCGATCAACAGTGATTCCCTGAAAGACAAGGCGGAAGAACTGCGCCGCGACGGGCAGACCGCCATGTTTGTGGTCATCAATAATGAACCGGCCGGGATCCTGGGTGTGGCCGATCCGATCAAATCATCGACTCCTGAAGCCATCGATACGTTACATCATGAAGGAGTAAGCATAGTGATGCTTACAGGCGACAGTCGTACGACAGCGGATGCTGTAGCAAATAAGCTGCACATAGACGATGTGGTTGCAGAGGTGTTGCCCGAGCAAAAAGCGGAAATCGTGAAGAAATTCCAGGCAGAGGGCCGCAAGGTAGGAATGGCCGGAGACGGGATCAACGATGCTCCCGCGCTTGCGCAGGCTGAAGTGGGTATCGCCATGGGAACCGGCACCGATGTGGCCATGGAAAGTGCCGGCGTGACACTTGTAAAAGGTGATCTTCGTGGTATTGCAAGGGCAAGACGATTGAGCAGAGCCACCATGCGTAATATCCGTCAGAATCTGTTCTTTGCTTTTATCTATAATACGCTTGGTGTGCCGGTTGCTGCCGGCGTTCTGTACCCGTCATTCGGATTGTTACTCTCGCCAATAATTGCTGCGGCAGCAATGGCGTTTAGTTCCTTATCTGTCGTCATGAATGCTTTACGGCTAAAGAGAGTGAATTTGTAAAATCAAAAGAAGTCGTGCTCACTGGAATATTTATTGATGATAAAAGAAGAGGTGATGTTAATGAGCGAGCAAATTGAAATAATATTTCTTGCAATGATTCAATACATGATTTGAACATGGATATGAACGGAATCATTAGTGTTTGTGCAAATGCCACACGTCCGATTGCCTGGCATAAACGTAAATTGTGCAGTTTTGATGGCTCTGATTATCTCAGAGGCTTCTGCATGACATGGACAACATGCAAAAATCATTGCATTTAATGCATTGATTATAAAATGCAAATAAAAATCTGGTTTTTATTTGCCGTGCTCTGATAGGTGCTGGATGGGCTTATCAGAGATTCCTTTGTTTAATAAAGACAGGAGAATGTAATTATGCGTAAATTAGCATATATATTGTTATTAACTACGGCTATGGCAGCTGGTGCTGTTGAAACCACTGATGAACCATTACGTTTAAAGGACGGTTCTTATCTGTACATCAGTGAGGATGACACCATGCGTATGGTCGATAAAGATGGAAAACCAATAAAAATGGAAGATGGAGTAGAAATGGAACTTGATGATGGAACGTTGATTATGATGCAAAACGAAAAATTATGGCGTCATGGTCATAAAAAGCCTGTAGGCATGAAATAATATTATTTGTCCGGGGGTTCCGGCATTCATTTGTTCGCCCGAATCCCCGGCCACATTGCACAAAATAAATGAGACTATGAGCATGCGTAATAATCTGTTACTCATGAATGTCGGTCATGCCAACAGCCTGTTTATGGCAATTACATTTTCAATATGTGCCGTCTTTGATTTGTTATTTTCCGATTATGCAAATGATCAAGGTGTGGCAGGATTTATTGCCGGGTTTTACCCTGGCTAATTGGTGGGGTTTTATAATTGGCCTAATCGAAAGTTATGCCTGTGACTGGTATTTCGCCTTTATCTGGGTGCCTCTTTATAATTATTTTGTTTCCGGAGGCGAAATAGCCGGAAACAAGGAAAAAAATCATGCTGTCAATAATACCCACGACATTATTTATTCATTTTAATGAAATATGTTCTGACGTAGCGACATTGGATCAATGCGCTTGTCAAGCACAGGGAGCAGGCAGTGAATATTGCCGGCGCAGCCACTTACAAGCTGTGGTGGTTGTATATGGCGGGTTCCGCATATTATTTCAACCAGGGCGGCATGGGTATCTATCAGATACTTGCCTGCCGGCACCGGCAACCCTGGCTGTTACCATTGCGGCGAGACGGGTTGTATGCAAATGGCAATCGAGGAGGCCTGTGACAAATTAAAGGGATGAATTCCGGTTTATATCGAGCCTTTATACGAGGAGTATCTGATGGATGGCTTATTATCATTACTGGTGTTTGCTTTCTTTTTCTACCTGATGATGCGCATGGGTTGTGGCTCTCACATGGCACATGGTCATAATGAAGGTCATCATGGAAAGGAGGACAATGTTAATCATGTTGATCCGGTCTGCCACATGGAAGTCAATCCGGAAGATGGTTACGGAAAGATGTTCGGGGGTCGTCTTTACCGGTTCTGCTCCCGAAAATGCCTGGATAAATTTGATGAAAATCCCGATCAATACCTGAACTCGAAGGAGAAAACCTCATGAATCGCACTGTTTCACTGGTGGCAGTAGGTCATGCCAGCAGTATATTCCTGATGCTGACATTTATATTGTGTGTCGCTTTCGATTTCCTGTTCCCGGCGCACGCCATGTTCAGGGCCTGGCAGGACCTGTTACCGGGTTTTGAATGGATCTCCTGGAAAAGCTTTTTTCTCGGAATCGTGGAAAGCTATGCCTATGGCTGGTATTTCGCCTTGATCTGGGTGCCTCTTTATAATTATTTTGTCTCCCGAGGCGAAAAAGCCGGAAACAAGGAAAAAAAATCATGCTGTCAATGATGCCCATGACATTATTTATTAGATTCTAATGAAATCGGATAAATCCAGTTATAAAAAAGACCTGCACAACCTGCAGGTTGAATTGGTCAAGCTTCAACGGCACATCATCAAATACAATCATAGAATACTGGTGATACTGGAAGGCCGGGATGCAAGCGGTAAGGATGGCGCGATAAAGCGTATAACGGCGCATCTCAGCCCACGAGAGACACGGGTAGTGGCATTAGGTAAACCCACGGAAAGAGAAACCCGTGCCTGGTATTTTCAGCGTTACGTGTCTCACCTGCCGCTGGAGGCAGAAATGGTCTTTTTTAACCGAAGTTGGTACAACCGGGCAGGCGTGGAAAAAGTCATGCAGTATTGTACAGAGGAAGATTATGTGAATTTCATGAACACGGTAAACGATTTTGAGGATCTGTTGATTCGATCCGGACTGAACCTGCTGAAATACTATCTGGACATCAGCCGGGATGAACAAAAGCGCAGACTGGCTGATCGAAAGAAAGACCCGTTGAAACAATGGAAAATCAGTCCCGTGGACCAAATCGCCGTCAAACGCTGGGACGCCTACAGTGAGGCTCGTAACGAGATGCTGGAGCGGACCAGCAGCAAATCCTCACCATGGGTCATCGTCAAGGCGGACAATAAAAGGGCGGCCCGGCTCAATCTTATCCGGGACATCCTGAGCCGGATTGATTGTCCGGAAAAGAACGAACATCTTTGCCGTCCCGATCACAAAATCGTTTTTACATATAACCATTCCTTGTTAAAAAACGGCCGTTTGGCGCCTTGATGGTTTTCATTACGTAGACTAAATGAGGTTATAGAGTATGACAGATCAGCAGACACATGATGCGCATCACAAAAAAAGCAATCTGGTGATGTGGGTCTTTTTCGGGTTCATTGCCTATTTTCTGATCACTGAGCATTGGGCGCATGTTGTTCCCTATCTGCCCTGGTTGATTTTATTGGCGTGCCCCTTCATGCATCTGTTTATGCATGGTGGGCATGGCCATGGTTCCGGGCATGACAGCCATGATGAACACGGGGCGCAGCAAAATCACTCACATCACGAGGAGAAATAATCATGGATCATGGTACGGCATCCGCCTACGGGCTTTGGTCCCTGGTTCTCATTAACTCAGCGGTATTTATTGTTTTCGCCTTCAGTTTTACCAAACCGAAAACCAATCGGGACTGGCGTTCGCTGGGCGTGTTTTCCGCCTTTATCGTCGCCTTGTTTACCGAGATGTACGGGTTTCCCTTGACGATATATTTGTTGTCCGGCTGGTTGACACAGAACTATCCCGGCGTCGATTTCTTGTCGCATGAAAATGGTCACCTGTGGCATACGATCCTGGGGTTAGGCGGCAACGCCCATTTTGATGTGCTGCACATACTCAGCAATGTTTTTATCTTTGCAGGGTTCTGGTTACTGGCCAGTGCCTGGAACGTGCTGTATAAGGCGCAACAAACCGGGACTTTGGCAAAAACCGGAACTTACAGTCATCTACGCCACCCGCAGTATTTGGGCTTTATCATCATAATGACCGGCTTTCTGTTGCAATGGCCGACATTACCTACGTTAATCATGTTCCCTATATTGGTTTATTTCTATGTGCGGCTGGCAAAACATGAAGAGAAGCAGGCTCTCGTTGATTTCGGTAATGAATACAGGAACTATATGAATGAAACCCCCGGATTCATACCCAGATTCAACCCAACCTCAATGGAGGCTGAATGAAACTGTACAGCGATGCATATGATGTATTTGCTGATATCTGGCAATATCAGGCGGATTGGTGGCAACGCAATGTGCTGTTTCTTGACACGCTCAGGGAACGTGCCAACATCATGCTGGATCATGAGCAGGCAGGACTACCGCCCGTGCTTGCCTTTGAATATGAAACAATTCTTGATGCGCGCACGTTCGAACATCCTGCCAACTATGCTTTGCTCCGTATTACCGCTGTGGGCGACGACTGTCTTGAAGATTGTGTCAGGGAAGGAGCAAGACCGGTAATAGTAATCGATCCACGGGCCGGTCATGGCCCGGGAATAGGAGGCTTCAAGCGTGAGTCTGAGGTTGGCATTGCCCTGCATGAAGGCCATCCTGTCTACTTCGTCAGCTTCTTTCCCCAGCCCTGTCCGGGACAGACACTGGAAGACGTCCTCCATGCACTGCGCCATTTTGTTGAGGATGTGATCAAGCGGCATCCGGATACATTGCCGCCGGTTTTATACGGCAACTGTCAGGCAGGCTGGTCGGTTGTATTTCTGTCTGCCGATTGCGAAGGCCTTGCCGGACCGGCAATCCTCAATGGATCACCGCTCTCTTACTGGTCCGGTGAGGGAGATGTCAACCCGATGCGGCTGGCCGGAGGGCTTCTTGGCGGCGCCTGGCTAACACACTTGCTGGCAGATCTGGGAAACGGCAATTTCGACGGTGCGTGGCTGGCACAGAATTTCGAAAACCTGAATCCTGCAAACACGCTGTGGGGGAAAAATTATCGTCTGTTTTCAAATATTGACAGTGAACGGGAAAGATTCCTCGGGTTTGAACGCTGGTGGAATGGATTTTATTTTCTCAGCAAATCGGAGATCACCAGTATTGTTGAAAATCTGTTTATCGGTAACAAACCTGAGCGTGGTGTAATGAAGGTATGCGAAGGCTGTTACGTCGATCTGAAACGCATACGCAATCCACTGATTGTTTTTGCTTCGAGTGGAGATAATATCACACCGCCCCATCAGGCACTGAACTGGATCCCGGCAATCTATCCGGACACTCAGGCATTAAAAGGGGCCGGCCAGCGGATCGTGTATCTTATCAATCCACACGTTGGACACCTTGGCATATTTGTCTCGGCACAGGTGGCGCGTTTCGAACACCGTGCGATCCTTGAGAGTGTGGATGAACTTGAGCGGCTTGATCCCGGATTGTATGAGATGAAGATTGATAATCCGACCGGCAATCCTGACTGCCAAAAAGACCAGTTTAAAGTGATGTTTGAAGAACGTCGGGTTGAGAATATCCAATATGAAAGTCACCCGGAGGCCTTTGATAAGGTACGACAAGTATCAGAATTCAATACCGCTGTCTATGAAGCTTTTGCAAGTCCATGGATCAGGACAATGGCAACACCATGGAGTGCTGATTGGCTTAAGTGGATGCATCCAATGCGAACAAGCCGGTATCTTTATTCCGAACATTTTAATCCCTTGTTGCTGGGTGTGGCCAAAACAGCCTCCCTTGTCAGGCAAAGCAGACAACTACCAGAGGTGGATAACCCGTATATTGATTTTGAGCAGCAGATCAGCCGCAATATTTCAGATTCCCTCGATAGCTATCGCAAACTGCGTGATGCCGGGTACGAAAATATATTTAACCTGTTATATGACCGGGACTGGAAATGAGTGTAATTAATCTGCACAAGATGTTCAGACCTGAATCTGTGGCCTTGATTGGGGCATCGGCCGATAAAAGTTCATTAGGTTATGTGGTTATGAAAAATCTTCTGGTCGGTGAATTTTCCGGAGTCATTCTTCCGGTCAATCCGAAATATAAAAATATAAGTGGAGTACATGCTTATCAGGATATCTCATCCTTGCCGGCCGTTCCGGATCTTGCGGTAATTTGCACGCCTGCCAAAACAGTTCCCGGTATTCTAGCTGAATTGGGAGAACGTGGTACCCGCGCAGCTGTTGTATTAAGTGCGGGATTCCATGAATCGGTAGACGGTCAGACATTAAAGCAAAGTATGCTGGATGCGGCAAAACCTCACAACCTGCGTATACTTGGACCCAATTGTGTCGGATTGTTGATACCTTCTTTAGGTCTCAATGCAAGTTTTGCACATACCAATTCCCTGACCGGTAATATTGCAGTTGTCTCCCAGTCCGGGGCCCTGTGCACAACAATCCTTGACTGGGCAAAATCAAGGAACATCGGATTCTCATACTTTATCTCTCTTGGAGACAGTGCCGATGTTGATTTTGGCGATCTTCTCGATTATCTGGGAAGTGATGAGTCGACAGACAGCATACTTTTATACATAGAATCAATTGATCTGGCGCGTAAATTCATATCTGCCGCGCGTGCCACATCCCGAAACAAACCCGTCGTTGTCATAAAATCGGGCCGTATGTCTGAGGGTGCGCGGGCTGCAGCCTCCCACACAGGAGCGCTGGCAGGAAATGATGATGTATTTGATGCCGCCATACGCCGTTCCGGGATACTCAGGGTTTATACAATAAATGATTTGTTCGATGCAGTGGAGACACTCGCTCGCGCACGCCGGGTTAAAGGCAATCGTCTGATAATTCTGACCAATGGTGGAGGTACCGGAGTATTGGCCACTGATGAGTTGATTATAAATGGTGGCCGGATCGCTGAATTGTCATCTGAGTCGATAAAATCGCTGGATGAATTCCTTCCTGCAACCTGGTCGAAGGGAAATCCGGTTGACATTATTGGCGATGGAGGCGCTGATCGATATGTGAAAACTCTGAAAGTCCTGCTTAACGCCCGGGATTATGATGCAATTCTGGTCATGCTGGTGCCAGCCGCTGTTATTGATAACAGGGAAGTTGCAAAAGCTGTTACTGAAGAGATACATAAAACAAACAAGCCTGTTCTAACCTGCTGGATGGGTAAAGATGCTGTTGCGGAGGCCAGGAACATCTTTGAACATGCCGGTATTCCTTCCTTTGATACCCCCGATTTCGCGATACGCGCCTTCATGCAACTTGTTGAATATGACCGGAACAGGCAATGTTTGATGGAGACACCGCTTTCGATAACTGAAGATTTTACACCGGACAGATCAGCGGTTCGCAATATTATTGAAAACATACTGGAGGACAATCGTAATATTCTGACTGAACCAGAGGCCAAGGACATATTGTCAGCCTACGGAATCCCGGTCGTTGAAACAAAGATTGCAAACAACCCGGGCAAAGTATTGGAAGCAGCGGAAAAACTGGGGTTTCCGGTGGCATTGAAAATACTGTCCAGGGATATATCGCATAAGTCAGATGTGGGAGGTGTTTTGCTTGACATCAAATCAAGCGAAGTGCTTCATGCAGTGTCGGAAGGGATGTTGTCGCGCATTGCAGAGATGAAACCGGACGCGGTCATTGAGGGCTTCACCGTGCAGAAAATGGTAAATCGTCCCGGCGCTAATGAACTGATAATCGGCATTGCGACAGACCCGATATTCGGTCCTTTCATTTTGTTTGGTCAAGGCGGGACGTCAGTTGAAATTGTTAATGATAAAGCCCTGGCGCTTCCTCCTCTTAACAGGAAGCTCGCAAGTGATCTGATTATGCGTACCCGGGTAAGTAAATTACTAGCCGGTTACAGGGATGTTCCGTCAGCAAACATGAAAGAAATAGAACTCACCCTGGTAAAAATTTCACAGTTAATTACTGACAATCCACAAATTGTTGAACTGGATATCAATCCATTGTATGCAGACAATGAAGGTGTGATTGCGCTGGATGCCAGAATCAGGATTGAGGCTTCGGCATCTACCGGGGCTGAAAGGTTTGCAATCCGGCCTTACCCCAGGGAACTGCAAGAAACAGCAAGGCTCGATAATGGGCTCGAGATAGAGTTACGGCCAGTCAGGACGGAGGATGAATCGGCACTTCACGAACTCTTGAACAAAACAGGACCTGAAGATGTATATTTTCATTTCATGAAAGCAAAAGGTAATTTTTGTCATTCCTGCATTGGCGGTTTCACGCAAATCGACTATGACCGTGAAATGGCTTTCGTAGCGACAGTAAATAATGCCAAAACTGAAATCCTTGGTTTTGTCAGAGCAATATCTGATGCTGACAACCATGAAGCGGAAATTGCCATCATCGTGCGTACTGATCAGCAAAAGCAGGGTATCGGGAAAATACTGCTGGACAAGATGATTGGCTATTGCAAGTCTCATGGGACAAAGCAGTTAACGGGTCAGGCACTAAAAAGAAACAAGGCTTTAACTGATTTGTTTGAGAAATGCGGCTTTGAAATCAGTGAAAACAACGGAAAAGAAATTGTTGCTGTATCACTGAATCTGCATGAGTAAGTTGATCTGTTCGCAGATGTTATGAGAATAAATGTTTTGGAACTTTAAAAATACCAGAGCTGAGGAAATAATTAATAAATTTATTGTGATGAAACATAACTTAAAAGCTAGAGCTAAGCTGGAACCGGAACGAAAAGTGGCAGGTAATACGTCGCTGGATCAGGTTTTACATGCCAATATTGCCAGATTGACTGGCGGGATTTCTCCAATAGCCCTTATGCAGGCATATGCAGATTGGAGCCAGCATATGCTTCTGTCTCCTGACAAACAGCTTGCTTTGATTGAGAAAGCTGTTAATCAATGGTCGCGTTATCTGGATTTCCATGCTCGCTCATGCCGTAATCCACACTGTGATGTCTGCATAGAACCTTTGCCACAGGACAAACGTTTTTCTGGTGAGGCATGGCAGAAATGGCCGTTTGTCGGAATATATCAGGGCTTTCTTCTGTCACAGCAATGGTGGCATTATGCAATGACCGGCGTGAATGGTGTATCCAGACATCATGAAGATGTGATGTCATTTGTGATGCGTCAGTTGCTTGATGTATTTTCGCCGGCAAATTATATTTTGACAAATCCGGAGATTATTGATGCCACAGTAAAACAGCACGGCATGAACTTCGTGCGTGGAAGTTTGAATTTTTGGGAGGATTGGCAAAGGATTATCAGTAATCAAAAACCTGTGGGTGCGGAAGCATTTGAGGTGGGCCGCAATATAGCTGTCACACCGGGCAAAGTGATTTTTCGCAACCGGCTGATTGAATTGATCCAGTACAGTCCGGCCACGGACAAGGTTTTTCCAGAGCCTGTCCTGATAATCCCCGCCTGGATTATGAAATACTACATACTCGATTTATCGCCTGAAAACTCTCTGGTGAAATACCTTGTAGAACAGGGACACACGGTTTTTATGATCTCCTGGAAAAACCCTGCTGGTGAGGACCGTGAACTGGGAATGGAAGACTACCGCCGGCTTGGAGTGATGGAGGCAATCAAAGCTATATCCGCCATTATCCCTAAGCATCCGATACATGCCGTTGGTTACTGCCTTGGCGGTACAATTCTGGGGATCACCGCTGCCGCAATGATACGCGACGGTGATGAGCGGCTGAAAAGCCTGACGTTGCTGGCTGCCCAGTTTGATTTTACCGAGGCAGGGGAACTGATGTTATTTATCGATCCTGCCCAGATTAATTTGATTGAACATATGATGGCCGAGCAGGGATTCCTTGATACACGGCAAATGTCTGGCGCATTTCAGCTTTTACGGTCCAACGACCTCATCTGGTCAAAAATAGTCCGAAATTATCTGATGGGTGAACGCCGCCCGATGATAGATCTCATGGCCTGGAACGCCGATGCGACGCGGATGCCCTATCGCATGCATTCCGAGTATCTGCGCCAACTCTTCCTTAATAACGACCTTGCTGAGGAGCGTTATTGTGTCGATGATCGACCTGTATCACTGCGGGATATTCGCATCCCTGTCTTTGCGGTCAGTACAGTCTCGGATCATGTTGCCCCCTGGCGTTCTGTTTATAAAATTCACGCATTAACGAATGCTGATGTCACTTTTGTTCTTTCTAACGGCGGTCATAACGCTGGTATCGTTAGCCCTCCCGATCACCCACGACGCCATCACCAGATTGCTACCCATGATGACCTTGATGCCTATGTTAATCCTGACGATTGGCAAAAGCAGGCAACTCATCATGAAGGCTCCTGGTGGCCATGCTGGCTGAACTGGTTGCAACATTATTCAGGTGATCCGGTTGAAACACCGGGTCCGGGTGCTCCGCGCAGGGGCTATAAACCTTTGTGCGATGCGCCTGGAACCTATGTACTGGAAAAATGATAAGGAGTAATTATGAAAAAACATGCAGATAAGCAATTAACAGTAACCGATCCGGTTTGCGGCATGGAGGTCAGCTACAAGACGGCAATCGAGGAATTCAAGTACAAGGGCAGAACATATTATTTTTGTGCCGGTATTTGCCGGGAAAAGTTCGAAGCCGATCCCGAGCAGTACCTTCGCCCTCACCGGCAGCATGGATTAAGGTAAAAATGAGCAATAGTAAACAGAAAGAAGCCGATGCAAAAGATCACTCACAACATGACAGAACGACCCAATATGAACTAAACAGTTTGTCGCTTACCGGTGCTGTATCTCTGGGCACAGGTGTGATGATCGGCGCTGGAATTTTTGCGTTGACCGGACAGATGGCCGAGATGACCGGTCCTCTTTTTCCATTGGCATTTCTTGCTTCAGCAGTCATCGTGGCGTTTAGTGCTTATTCGTACATCAAGATGTCCAACGCGTATCCGTCCGCCGGTGGCATCGCAATGTACCTGGAAAAAGCTTATGGGAAAACACTTCCCACTGCATTCAACGCACTGCTTATGTATTTCTCCATGGTGATTGCTCAGAGCTTTCTGGCTCGAACATTCGGCGCTTATACGCTTCAACTATTTGACATAAATGATACCAGTGTGCTGGTTCCCATCCTTGGCGTGTCACTGCTTTTGATGGCTTTCCTGATCAATCTGTCTGGAAACCGCCTTATCGAAGGTGTTGCATCGTTTATGGCGATCGTGAAAATCGGCGGTATTATACTCTTTGGCCTGGTAGGAATCATGGCTGCGGACAGTGTCGAGATGGAAGTCTCTGTAAATGCACCCGATGGCACGCTAAGCGGCTTCCTGGCTGCTACGGCGCTCGGTATTCTTGCCTTTAAAGGATTCACCACCATTACCAACAGCGGTTCGGAACTGAAGGATCCGCATCGTAACGTGGGACGGGCTATCATTATTTCTATACTGTTCTGCGTCGTAATTTATGCGCTCGTTGGTTTTGCGGTTGCCAGCAACCTGTCTCTTGAGGAAATTATCCGTACCCGGAACTATTCCCTTGCCGCCGCGGCACGCCCTGTAGCCGGCGACTATGGTCTGTGGTTTACTGTAATTCTGGCTATCATCGCAACAGCAGGCGGGATTATTGCCAGTATTTTTGCGGTTTCAAGAATGTTAGCCATGCTGACCGAGATGAACCTGGTTCCGCATAGTCACTTTGGAATGCCCGGCAGCATCCAGAAACATACACTGGTCTACACAGTGGTATTGGGGTTGATATTGACCGCGTTCTTCGATCTTAGCCGGATTGCCGCGTTGGGCATTGTATTCTACCTGGTAATGGATATAGCCGTCCATTGGGGTATTTTGCGTTATCTTCGCAGAGAGATTAATGCCAACGCCTGTATTCTTGTTACAGCAATTATCTTCGATATTGTAGTTCTTGGTGCATTCCTGATGGTAAAAGCATCGACAGATGTGCTGATAATTTATGTATCAGTAATAGGTATGATACTCATTTTCATCAGTGAACGATTGTTTCTATGGAAAAATTACGGAGTTGAAGAACGGCAATCATAATTATGAATCTTCCCGTTACCATTGCCGGCGCGGGCCCAGCAGGTTTGGCTGCTGCGATAACAGCAGCGAAACATGGCAGACACGTCACAGTTCATGAGCGGCATTCCGACGTGGGATATCGTTTTCACGGTGATTACCAGGGACTTGAAAACTGGACATCAACAGAAGATATTCTGGAGCAGATGTCTGCAATCGGAATTGAACCGGAGTTCGAGGTTGCACCGTTCAAAGAAATAGTCTGCTACGATCCCCTGGGACATGAATATGTTTGCCGTTCTTCACAACCCATGTTTTACCTTGTACGGCGAGGCAATACTCCGGGAACACTTGATTCAGGATTGAAAGAACAAGCACTGGCTGCAGGTGTTGAGATCATTTTCAATTCTTCCTGCCGGGAATTACTTGATGGAGGAATCGTAGCACAGGGACCCCATCGTGCAGATGTGATTGCAGTTGGTTATGTCTTCCGGACAGACATGGCAGATGCAGCATTTGTTGCGCTTTCAGATCAGCTTGCCCCACAGGGTTATGCGTATCTATTAGTTCATAAAGGACTTGGAACGGTGGCAAGCTGTATGTTTACTGATTTCCATAATGAAAAAACCTACCTGGAGCGAACTGTAGGGTTTTTCCAGCATAAGTCTGGATTGGTTATGCAAAAAGAACACCGGTTCGGTGGTAGTGGTAATTTTTCTATTCCCCTTAGCGCACATAAAAATAACATATTACATATTGGTGAATCAGCCGGCTTCCAGGATGCATTTGCCGGTTTTGGCTTACGATACGCTATTTTATCAGGGTATATTGCTGCAGAATCTCTTCTGGATAATATGCCAGAAAGATATGAATCTGCCTGGAGAAAGCATTTTCTTGGCTTGATGAAATCATCAGTGGTTAATCGTTACCTGTACGGGATGTCAGGAAATACAGGTTACACCCGCTTTATCAAAGGGATTGCAAATAGCAGGGATGCGTTAGTGTGGATAAGGAACCGGTATGAATATGAAAACTGGAAATCATTGATTTATCCATTTGCCAGACGGAAATTCGGTAAAAGATTGAGTGGTATGTGTGTTGAACCAGGTTGTGATTGCACGTGGTGTCGTTGTCATCATGAAGCGCACGGTTGAATTGGCGTCACAACCAGGTAATTTCCTGGTTGAAATATTTGCATTCCTGGCTATCGGGATTAGCCCGGCAAATGCCGGAGTAGATACATTCCATAACCTGTATGAAAAATTCCAGTCAGAATACTGGCATGAAAGTACCATCATAAATGATATACAGACAACTGCATTTAACTATGCAGCTATGACACGTGATGCGATAAAACCGGATTCATTATATTTCAGGATTATAAAAAGTCTGGAACAGGTTAAGACCCCGTTACCTGTGAATAAAGCATCCGAAGCATTCTGGATAAATGTATATAACTTCGCCGCAATGAAACTGGTCATCGAGAATTATCCCGTAAAATCCATACGGGATTTCAAAATAAGTTTGCTTAGATATCCCTGGTCAAAAAAAGTCATACAAGTCGGCGATCAAGTATATTCGCTCGCACAGATTGAAAAGGATATCCTGTTAAAAATATATCAGGATCCACGTATTATCTTTGCGGTCAGTTGTGCATCAGTCAGTTGTCCTGATCGCAGGCCGGGACCGTATACTGGTGGCCAGCTTGACAAACAGCTAAACGATCTTATTCATGAATTTTTCAGAAATCCAACAAAAGGTATGGTTATGGATAAAGAAAATAATACCTTAATTATATCGAGTATCCTGAAGACAGACAGTCATTTATTTGATGGATCAGGTGACAGCCTGAAGTCATTTTTATGCTTATACGTAGAAGTGCCAGTTTGCAACTGGATCAAGCGTAAAGGTGTTGCAATTGATTATTTGAAGCATGATTGGACCTTGAATGATATTACGTTTGCAGACGAATAATGACATGAATTACATAATATATGAACTGAATTGTATATATCCATAAATGTTACATTTGATTTATCGCCAGTTTTTATATGATCCGGCAAGAACATTATTTACATGTCTTGCAATTGCCGCGGTTATTGGTTTGATACTTCTGCTTGGCGGGTTTCAGCAGGGACTTTATGAACAATTAAGGGCAACGGTAATGAACCGTGGTGCAGACCTGATCCTTGCGCAGAGCGGGGTAGCGAATTTTATAGCTACTCGTTCCATAATTCCCCAACTGATCAGGCTGGACGTGGAATCAGTTGAGGGAGTTAAAAACGCCTATCCGCTTACCAGCATTTCAGCTATATATAGAAAGGATGGAAGGAAAAATCCTGTATATATTTTTGTGTATGATAAAAAAGGAGGGCCAACTTCACTTGTGGATGGTGGCCATATAGATGAACCAAGAGAAATTATTATCGATCGCGCGCTCGCCGGCATCTATGATTTATCCATCGGTGATCCATTTGTGTTGACCGATTTCAAATTCACTGTTGCGGGAATTTCAAAAAATTCAGCTGCTTTTTTCACACCCTTTGCCTATATTGAGTTTGACGACCTCATTGATTTTTACATGGAATCTGATATCGCAGCTGATATTACAACCTTCCCCCTGTTGAGTTACCTCCTTGTAGAGCTTGAAGAAGGTGCTGACCGGAACAAGATTGCACAATCAATTGAAAATAACATTCCTGATGTGGATGTATTCAAGCCGGAAACGCTTGCTGAGAATGATATAAAGCTGGGACGTGAATTATTTGGTCCGGTTTTAAACCTGCTGTTATCGATCGGATATGTTGTTGGGTTGCTGGCTGTGTGCATTATTATGTTTACAATTATCCATGCGCGTAAACGTAGTTTGGCTGTTATGCGTGCTTTAGGATTTTCAAATGCTGGAACAGCCATACTCGTCGCCATGGAAACTGCAATATTGATTCTCATGGCATTTCCTCTCGGAATGATCATCGCCTGGCTAACGGGACTTTTCATCTCCTGGATTGCACCTCTTTATCTTGTTTTACCGCTGGATATTATTATCCTGCTCCGGACTTTTTTTGCCTGTGTGGTTTTATCAATATTAGGAGCCTTGCTTGCAATGTACTTGGTGTCAAGAATTGAGCCTGACATTGCATTCAAGAGTTAAATAATGTTTCGTTGGACAATAAAAAGCCTGGTTTCGGAACCCTTGAACTTTTTCCTGACTTCACTGGTAGTCGGCATTGCTTTACTTCTGGTTATATTTTTCGAGGCCGTTTTTCATGGTGAATCTCAAAAAATCATAGCATATCCTCAAAATATCAACCCGGATGTCTGGGTAATGCAGCGCGGTGTCTTTAATATGCATATGGCAACATCCTTTATCTGGGATTGGAAAAAAGACCGTGTGGAAGAAGTAGAAGGTGTAGCGGATGTAACACCCATACTTTACCTTAATTCAATTGTTGAAGCCGGAAGCAGGCATTGGTTCTCATTTGTCGTTGGTTTAAAGCAGGGTAATAAGCGTGCCGGACCATGGAGTATGGCAACAGGTTCTTCACACCCTGGAAAAGGAGAAGCGATAATACCGGAATTGCTGGGGATGATAGCAAACGTGATGCTGGGTGACACGATCCGGATTGCCAATAAGACATTTACAATTGTCGGATTCAGCAAGGATACCTTTTCCATGGCAAACTCCATAGCATTTATAAGTTACGCCGATCTCAGGGATATCATGTCCCTGTCGGGTTCGGATAGTTATTTACTGGTCGATGCTGAGCCCGGTGTTGATCCCTCATTACTGGCACAACGTATAAAAGAGAATGTGAGCAAGGTTAATGCGTTGACTTCAGCAGAATTTATTAAGAACGACAGGGAGCTGGCTTTACAAATGGGCGTAGAACTCATCGGCATTATGACAATAGTCGGTACTTGTCTTGCAGTATCACTCGTTATTTTTATGTTATATATGTTTATGGAAAAAAGGCGCAGGGATATTGCAATATTGAAAGCATTGGGGTTTGGCAAATTTGCGATCATTTCAAGTGCAATTATTCAGGCATTTTGTATAACAATGACAGGTCTTGTGACTGCTGTAATCCTTATGTACACAGCCGATTTTCTAACAGATGCTTTTTATCCGCAGGTCAGCATGTTGATAACACCAGAATCATTGATGCGCGTGGGTTTGGTCAGTTTGTTGATTGCTGTATTTGCCTCATTGATACCAATATGCCAGACGATGAAAGTGGATCCCTTGTTGGCATTTCAACGTTAAACCTGGTTATGGTAAATAAAATACTCATTGCGGAAAATTTAACCAGGGAATATGGAAGTGGTCGTGCTCTGGTTCGAGCGGTAGATAATGTTTCAATGACCGTTTTACGTGGTCAACTTGTACTGATTATGGGTCCTTCCGGTTCTGGTAAAACAACGTTATTGTCAATGTTAGGCGGATTATTACGTCCTACTGAGGGGAAAATAATGATCTCCGATACAGAAATAACAAAGCTTGATGAATCTGTATTACCATCCATTCGCGCCAGAAAAGTCGGTTTTATATTTCAGGGATTCAATTTACTTGATGCATTGACAGTCGAGGAAAACATTCTGTTTCCAACTCAACTTGTCGCGGGGGGTATTAATGCAAAAAGAGCTCGTGCGAATGAACTGATAGAGAGATTAGATCTGTCGTCGCGAAGGAAATCATTACCGCGTACGTTATCTGGAGGAGAGAAACAACGTGTTGCGATAGCCAGAGCCTTGATTAATTCCCCACCCTTGATTCTGGCAGATGAACCTACTGGTAATCTTGATTCTCACAATGGTCAGGAAGTAATGATGATTTTACAAAATATCGTAAACGATGAAGAATGTACGGTTATTATGGTTACACATGATCCACGCGTCGAAGACATATCTGATCGTATTCTCTGGCTGGAGGATGGTGCATTACGCAACAGGAAAACAGAACTACATTCCTGGGTTAAAGATCCTGTATGTGGTATGCGAGTAGACGAATGGACTGCTGAAGTGTTCATGGAGTATAGAGGAAAGCGGTATGTTTTTTGTTCATATAGATGCCAGGAAAAATTTAAAATCGGACCTACAAAATATATAACAAGCTGATTAATTGATTTAACTATATAAATTATAAATAAGCTAATTGTAAATATTTTGCAATTTTAATGTGAGAAAGATGTCTGGCTTTGACAGATGCCCGCAATTTTAGCGATAAATCAATATGACCTCAATTCTATTTACTGTTTCATTCTATGATCTTTGCCGCCTGTTGGTTGTCATCTTGCTATGGGCAATATGTTATCCTTTGATTAATACTGGTTTGAATTCATCACCACCACTGTTATTTGCAGCAATGCGATCAGTTATGGCCGGCATGACTTTGATAGTATTTGGTCTTGCAACAGGGCGATCATTTCCAACGGGAAAAATAATCTGGTTTATCCTTGTTTTGGTCGGAATATTTTCATCTACTCTTGGATTTACGGGTATGTTTTATGCTGGCGACAAAATAAGTCCGGGCCTGGCGACTGTATTATCAAATATTCAACCTTTAATAGCAGCTATCATTGGCTATTTTAGCTTGAGGGAGCGCCTTGATAATCAAATCGTTTTTGCTTTGCTCTTAGGATTTATAGGGGTGAATATCATTTCATTTAACAGTATTTATACCTCGGCTGGTAATTCAACACTTTCCGGAATATTCTATGTAATTCTTGGCGCAACAGGAGTTGCTGTAGGAAATGTATTACTCAAGCGCAGTGCGTTACATATTGATCCTGTAATGGCAATTGGGTGGAGCTTCTTAATCGGAGGGATTGTACTGTTACTATTTTCTTTCTCTGCAGAAGATGCATCAACACTGGTATGGTCCCTTGAATTTCTATTTATATTTGTTGTTTTATCTATATTTGGCACAGCAATAGTCTATGTTATCTGGTTCGATCTGATGACCAGAAATGAACTTAATCGTCTTAATACGTTCACATTTTTGACTCCTGTTTTTGGATTAATCATTGCTGCACTTTTCTACAATGAACATTTAACTCTGGTTGAATGGACAGGGACTATAACAATTATGTTAGCAGCTATTGTCGCCGGGAAGGCATCCAGGCACCGTGAATTGAATCAGTAAACGTGATATATTAAATCTGGCTCAGTTAAAACAGTATTGGGCCTTATTGAGTATACGGCCGGTTTTTATTTATTCACTTTCCCGTGTCAATACTGTTCTTGATGATAAAATCATTCTCAACCCAATCGGGGCTATCAAGGTGGTCACAATAGCTACAATTACGATGCTTGAAAAAAGATTATCGACAATCATTGATGGTTCATAGGCAGTTTTGAAAAGGCCTGAGCGCAATGCAATTCCGGCGATAATTAATTCAACAGCACCACGTGCACTCATGGCTGTGCCAATAGCCCAGGCGTCTCTTGGTGATATATCCAGCATCATGGCCGGAATTGCAGCCCCAACCAGTTTACCTAAAAAGGCAATACAAATAATCAGGCTTAAAAACAAAGGAACTTCAGTCAATGCCGCAAGGTCAAGTTCAAGTCCTATTGATGCAAAAAAGATGGGCGCAAAAAAACCGGTGGTAATCGCCGCTACTTTCCTGCGTAAATCGTCATAAATTGCCTGATTAATAGTTTGTTTTCCGAAAAACAAGCCAGCGGCAAAGGCGCCAAGAATAAAATGGAGTCCCAATAATTCAGCCATAATTGCGAATATTACTCCCATTATCAGAAGAAAGCTGAATTCCATTTCTTCAATACCTAAATTGGCTAAAAAGCGACCAATGGGTGGCATCATAAAATTACCGCCAAGCCATACAAAGCCCAGAAAGAAGAATATTTGAATAAAAATCCGGAGAAGTTCACTGCCGCCGGGCAAACCGCCGGTATTGATAATTGCAGTCAACACACTGAGTAGAATCAAACTGAGAAAATCATCAAATACCGCAGCTGAAACAATGATTTTCCCGATGCTGCTTTTCAGCATTTGCATATCCATAAGTATCTTGATAGTGACTGGAACGGCAGTGATTGCCAGTGCGGTTCCGACAAACAGTGACCGGGCAAACCGCAATTCGGTAGCCGGTAACCAGAACCATGCCAAGGTGAATCCACTGACCAGAGGGACAGCCATGGCACTGGTTGCGATAATCATTGAAGTAAACCTGGATTCCACTAATTCCCGTGGTCGCATCTCAATCCCGCCTAATAACATAATAAAAAAAACACCAAGATCAGACAGCGCCATGAAATGATGGTTACTGGAAAGATCAAACATTGGAATATCATCTTTTAATATGCCAATAATGAATCCAAGTGCTACACCGGCAATAATTTCGCCAATTAGAACAGGCTGTTTGAAACGGTAGGAAATTGCTCCACACAAACGGGTTGCCACGAGTAAGACAAGAATAATCCAGAGTGTTTCCATAAATTACTACATGTTTTTTAAATGATATTACCAACTTGAGTGATTTTTATATCACAGAAGTCCATAAAGTTACATATACTAAAATATAAGACTCATCAGCAGAATATGTGGGCATATAACTGTCAAAAGAATAATTGAGGCGTATTGGAAAAAGCGAGCCATCAGCAGCATTATCAGGACCGTGCTCGCTTTTTCCAATCCTCACATAGAGTAAGTTATTCTGCGATTCGACAAATCTGCACGACTATAAGCCGCCTCGCGGGGGGCATGGAGTACCCCTATGATAATACCGCTCTAAAAGCTCCTGCATACAATGTTATGCAATATGGGTTTACGTTATGTGATGCGGCGGGAGGATTGTGTGCATTGCAGGGAAAACTCGAGCAGGTGCCAAGGTCACACGGGAAGAGTCGCCGTAACCGGGCCTATGAGGTATTTTTGGCGCTGTGCAAGACGCTTATTGTGGCAGAAAAGAGGGTGGCGTGTGAGTTTCACACTCGTTGGGAGCAGGTGTATCGCTCGGTAAAGGCGTTGGATAAGGTGCGCAGGCAGGAAACGGGGCACTTGAAGCGGGCAGGTTATGAAGAAGGGCTGACACACAGCCGCTATTGTTTCATGAAGAATGAGGCGAATTTGACGGAGAAACAGTCACTGAAACTGAGCGAGCTTTTAAAATATGGCTTGAAATCGCTCAGGGTGTATTTGCTGAAAGAGAGTTTTCAGGGGGGTCTGGCAATACAGCTCGATTTATAGGGTCGAGTGGTGTCTATAGCTATGGTGTAACCGGACGTTGCGCACGAAACCGGAACTGATGATCGAAAAAATACGGAATATTTCACACGTAATAATTGTATATAATTGATTTGTAAAATAATCTGGGAGAAATATATGATTGATGATCAATACATCTGGCTTGTCTGGGCCAGCCTGTTTCTAGTTCCCTGGATACTGCTGTATCTTCTGTACCCCCTGCATCGACGTGCCATGATCTGGGCCAGCCTGTTCACCATGCCCTTTGGTTTGACCGAACCGTTGTTTGTTCCGGAATACTGGTCACCACCGAGCCTGTTTAACCTTGCCACTCGTACCGGTTTTGATATCGAGAGCCTGATCTTCTGCTTTGCCATCGGCGGAATCGGTGCCGTGCTCTATAACGCCGTCAGTGGGGCAAGTTTTCAACAGGTCGATGAGCGCTACCGGAAGTCGCCACTGCACAGGCATCATGTCTGGGCTATTGCCGCGCCGTTTATCGCTTTTCCCCTGCTTTACTTTTTTCCCTGGAACCCAATCTATCCGGCATTTGTGGCCATGGTCATCGGAACTGTTGCCACCTTACTCTGCCGGCCGGATCTGAAATCAAAAAGCTGGTGGGGCGGCCTGTTGTTTACCCTGTTTTACTGGGTATACGTCGAAGGCCTCGAAATTATGGCACCGGGGTATGTTGAGATTGTCTGGAATCTCCAGGCCTTATCCGGGATCATTATCATCAACACGCCGCTTGAAGAATTACTTTTTGCTTTTACATTTGGAACATACTGGGCGGGTGTCTATGAACACTTTACCTGGAGGCGTTCAACGATTTGAACGGAAATACAGAAATTCTTTTCAGGGTTCTCGAAACAGGAAATTCAAACCATGAAATTCAAACTGATAATCGCAAATTTATCATGCCTGAGTCATCAATTCACAACATCGGCTGATCCCGCATGACTACATCACTGACCTTTCTCGGCGCCACAGAAACCGTGACCGGCTCCCGTTTCCTGCTCGAACACGATGACAAACGGCTGTTGATTGATTGCGGGCTGTTCCAGGGCCTGAAAAAACTGCGCCTGATGAACCGGGCGCCCTTTCCGGTCGATCCCGCGAGTATTGACGCGGTTCTGCTTACCCATGCGCATATCGATCACAGCGGTTACATTCCCGCGCTTTGCAACAATGGATTCCGGGGTCGTATTTACTGCACCCATGCCAGCCGGGATTTGTGCCGCATATTACTGCCCGATGCCGGCCACCTGCAGGAAGAAGAAGCCGAGCGCGCGAACCGCAAGGGATACACGCGACATAAACCGGCATTACCGCTGTATACCGAAATGGATGCCTTCAATTCACTGCACTGTTTCGAAGCGGTCGACTACAATTCCCGCTTTAGTCCCGTGGAAGGGATCAGCGTCAACATGACCAATGCCGGTCACATACTGGGTTCCGCGTGCATACACGTTTATGACGGCAGCAAAAACATTGTTTTTACCGGCGATGTAGGCAGGCCGGATGATCCGGTCATGAATTCGCCGGATTCACTGAAAGACGCCGATTATCTGGTTGTAGAGTCCACGTATGGTGATCGCAGACACGAGCGTGTCGATCCCGGGGCAATGCTGGAAAGTGTTATCACTCACACCCTGAAAAAAGGCGGTGTTATTTTAATCCCGACATTTGCCGTGGGCCGGGCACAGACCCTGTTATATCTCATAGGTGAATTAATCTCGACGGGTAAAATCCCGAAAATTCCCCTCTATCTCGACAGTCCGATGGCCATTACCGCCACTGATCTTTTTTACCGCTATAACGATCAGCATAAACTTTCCGCCGAAACCTGCCGGTTAATGGACGAACTGGTCACCTGCACACGGAGCGTGGAAGAATCGAAAGCGATTGCCGCCCGCAACGGCCCGAAGATCATCCTTTCCGCAAGCGGTATGTTAACCGGCGGCAGGGTGCTGCATCACCTGAAACTGTATGTAAGGGAGCAGCGCAATACGATTGTGTTCGTCGGCTACCAGGCAGCCGGAACACGCGGGGCCAATATGCTGGCCGGGGCGGAGAGTATCAAGGTGCACGGCAACTATGTACCGGTAAGGGCGAAACTGGTATCCATCGATGCGCTGTCGGCGCATGCGGATTATGTCGAGATGGCAGAGTGGCTGTCGAGTGTGCGCGGGCAACCGCGAAAGACCTTTATCGTTCACGGGGAACCGCAAAGCCAGGATGCCTTCAGACGCTATCTCGCCGATCAGCTCGGCTGGTCTGCAGTCATACCCTCATTCGGTGACAGTGTACAACTGGATTAAGCGGTCCCACGGACAGCCCTGCCACTTCAATAATATATAGTGGTCACCATGGAATTACCTGGAAGTTCATATCAGTATACACAGCGATAGATAGCGGCCAGTTCACTTATCCGCCACCTGTTTCCCGGCGGAACCGCGCAATACGATACCACGGACGATGACGTAAAATACCGGGGTAAAGAACAGACCCACCATGGTAACGCCGAGCATGCCGCTGAAAACCGTGGTGCCCAGAACCTGGCGCATTTCGGCACCGGCGCCCTGGGACAACATCAGCGGCACGACGCCGAGGATAAACGCGAATGCGGTCATGAGGATGGGACGCAGGCGAATGCGGGCGGCTTCTATGGCCGCATCAATATGATTCTTGCCCTTGTCCTCAAGCTGACGGGCAAATTCCACCATAAGAATGGCATTCTTGCTGGCCAGGCCTATGAGAACAATAAAACCGATCTGGGTGAGAATATTATTATCCATACCTCGTATATACACACCGGTCAGGGCAAACAAAATGCACAGCGGTACAATCAGGATAATGGTAATCGGCAACGACCAGCTTTCGTATTGCGCCGTCAATAACAGGAAAACAAACAGCACGCTCAATGGAAAGATAATAATGCCAACATTACCGCCGAGTTTTTCCTGCAGTGCGATCTCGGTCCATTCATAACCGAAACCGGAGGGCAGGATTTCGGCAGCCAGTTTTTCCATTTCAATCAGTGCGTCGCCGGTGCTGACGCCCGGCATGCCGCTGCCTTGTAACTCGGCGGAGGGATAGAGGTTATAGCGCACCACCCGGTCCGGCCCCTGTACCTTGTTCACCTTGACCAGCGAACCCAGCGGCACCATCAGACCGTCTTCGTTCTTCGCCCTGAGACGCATGATATCATCCGTGTCGAAGCGATCCGCGGCGTCCGCCTGGGCGACGACCTGGTAGGTCTTGCCGAACAGGTTGAAATCATTGACATAGAGTGAACCCAGAAATACCTGCAGGGTGGAAAAGACGTTTTCAACCGGGACATTCAGCATTTCGGCACGGGTACGATCGATATCCAGATAATATTGCGGCGTGCTTGAATCAATCGTGCTGAAGACTCTTGTCAGTCTGGGGTTCTGATTGGCGGCGCCGGCAAGTTGCCAGGTAACCGACTCCAGTTCCGACAAACCGCGGCCACTGCGATCCTGGACGATCATCTTGAAACCGCCACCCCGCCCCATGCCGCGAACCGGTGGCGGATCGATGACAAAGAAACCGGCTTCCTGGATTGTATTCAATGCCGCCGTTAACTGGTTGGCAATGGCGTCGGCACCCTGGTCCGGACCACGCTGATCATGGGGTTTTAACAGCACGAACATGGCGGCCGCATTACTGGCGGTGGTGAAAGTCGCCGCCGAAAGACCGGCAATGGCAACCACATTATCAATACCGTCATTGCTATTGGCGATATCCGTGGCCTTCTGCACCACTTCATCCGTCCTGTCCAGCGAGGCGCCCTTGGGCAACTCGACCAGAACGATCAGATAACCCTGATCCTGTTGCGGGATAAAGCCGCCGGGCACCAGTTCATGTATTTTCCAGGTCGCTGCTATCAAAATGCCGAATAACAACAAGATGAATAACGGCCAGCGTACCAGCTTGCTGATGATCCAGCTGTAAACATTGCGGCCATGGTCGAACAGATAATTGAAAGCGCGGAAAAAGAAATTCGCCCTGTGTACTTCCTCATCTCCATTCTGTCTGTGCTTTGGCGCCCGCAGCACCAGCCGCCCCAGCGCCGGACTCAAGGTGAGTGAATTGAACGCCGAGATCACTGTTGCTACGGAAATGGTCATGGCGAACTGCTTGAAGAACGCTCCCGGTATACCGCCCATGAATGCGGTGGGAATGAATACCGCGACCAGGACCAGTGCCATCGAGATCAACGCACTGCCGACTTCGGTCATGGTCACCCGTGCCGCTTCACGCGGTTCAAGTCCCCGCTCCAGATTTCGCTGGATATCCTCGACCACGACGATGGCGTCATCCACGACAATACCGATAGCCAGTACCATCCCGAACAGGGTCAGGTTGTTAAGTGAAAATCCAAACGCTGACATCACCGCAAAGGTGCCGATAAGGGATACCGGTATGGCAACTATGGGGATAATGGCCGCACGCCAGGACTGCAGGAAAACAATGATAACCAGCACTACGAGTGCAATGGCTTCGAGAATGGTCAGGTAAACCTTGTTAATGGATTCGCGGATGAAATCGGTGGGATTGTAAACGATGCGGTATTCAATGCCTTCGGGAAAGGATTTCTCCAGTCTTTCCATTGTGGCGATGATCTGATCGGCGGTCTCCAGTGCATTACTGCCCGGACGCTGGAAAATGCCCATGGCGACCGCATTCCTGCCGTTCAGGTAACTGTTACGAACGTAGTCGCGACCACCGATTTCCACCCGGGCCACATCGCCAAGCCGGGTCAGGCGGCCATCCTCACCGCTTTTTACAATGACATCACGAAACTGTTCGGGTTTGATAAACCGGCCCTGTGCCGTCACCGTGTACTGATAGGCATTATCCAGCGGCATGGGCGGCTGCCCCAGCTTGCCGGCCGCAACCTGTACATTCTGCGCACGCAATGCGGCGACGATATCATCCGTGGACAACTGGAACGCGGTCATGCGTTCAGGGTCCAGCCAGACACGCATGCTGTATTCACGCGCGCCAAAAACAATCAACTCGCCAACGCCGTCGATGCGCGCCAGTTGGTCGCGGATCTGAATCAACGCGTAGTTACTGATGTACAACTCATCGAGGCTGTTGTCGGGTGACAGCAGATGCACCACCATCATCAGGTCCGGTGAACTCTTCTGCGCGGTCACCCCCAGCCGTCGTACTTCTTCCGGCAAGCGTGGCTCGGCCCGGGCAATACGGTTTTGCACCAGTACCTGGGCCGTATCCAGATCGGTCCCCTGTTCAAAGGTAATGGACAGGCTCATCAGGCCGTCACTGGTCGATTGCGAGGTCATGTACAACATGTTCTCGACACCGTTGATCTCCTGTTCCAGCGGTGTCGCTATGGTATCGGCAATGACCTCGGGGGACGCACCCGGAAAAGTGGCGCTGACATTGATTGTGGGTGGCGCAATTTCCGGATACTGGGTGATCGGTAAATTGGTGTAGGACAGTGAGCCGACAATGACTATGAGGATGGATAAAACGGCCGCAAAGCGCGGCCGATCGATATAAAAATGACCGAACTTCATCGAGCCTGGCTGGCCGGTGTGGCGGGGGGATCTATGGTCGTCATTTCCGGCGCCACTTTCACACCGGGGCGGATCCGCTGAATGCCGTTGATCACCACCCGGTCATCCGCCTCCAGCCCTTCTTCTATCACCCGTAATCGGCCATGCAGACGTCCGGTCCTGACCTGGCGACGTTGTGCGACATCGTTTTCGTCAAGTACAAAAACGAATTGTATGGTCTGATCCAGACCGAGAGCGGTATCCGGTATCAACAGTGCGTCGTAGGGTCCGCGGCCGAGCAACCGCACATCGATGAACATACCGGGAATGAGCAGGCGGTCCGGATTATCGACAATGGCACGGCCGCGCATGGTGCCGGTGGCAGTATCTATCTGGTTGTCGACAAAATCCATCCGCCCTTCGCGCGCATAAGTTTCTTCATCCGCCAGCCGTAGCAGCACCGGGTTGGCCGCTTCTCGTGAACTCTTGCGTGTCCCGGACATGTCGAGGCGCAAATAACGCAACACGCTTTGTTCGTCCGCCGTGAAGCTGACGTGAATGGGATCCACCGAGACAATGGTTGTCAACAGCGTGGATTCGGATTCGCCGCCGGAAATAAGATTTCCCGGTGTAACGCGCGTATGGCTGATGCGGCCGCTGATTGGCGCTTTGACATGGGTAAATTCAAGATTCAGTTCCGCCGCCGCCAGCGCCGCGCGCGCGGCTTCCACGTCCGCCACACTGACACGCTGCTGGTTCTGGCGCAGGTCCAGATCTTCTTCTGAAATCACATTGGTTTTAAAAAGCCGCTCCGCACGGGCGAGGTTGATCTTCGCCAGATCCAGCGAAGCGACGGCGCGGGACAGCTCGGCACGGGCCTGGTCAACCGCGGCCTGGTACGGGCGGGTGTCGATGACATAAAGCAGGTCACCTTTTTCTACAAACGTGCCTTCCCTGAAATTGACGGATTGCAGGTAACCACTGACTCGTGGCCGTACTTCCACGGATTCAACCGCCTGCAGTCGCCCGGTAAATTCGTCCCAGTCCGTCACCGGCTGCTGTAAAGGTGTGGCCACGGAAACCTGAGGAGGCGGGGCTTCGGGTGGCGCGGCAGACCGGGACTCCTGTTCACAGGACACGAGCAGCAGCAAAGCCGCAATGCCGACCAGGGTCTTGTTTCGATGTTGTGATTGTTTAAAACAGTCCATATAAAAGGCCGACCCCTGAGTCTTGATAAGGCAATTGCCAGTTGCTGACTGACCAGTCAGTCAGTATAGTATAGGTGTGAAACGCAATTATAATCAACTACCGTTTTATGACAGCTGTTACCGGGCATGGCCGTGGCGAAAATGATCTCTTCCTCACCTGCCTATACCCGCCGCAAGGAAGAGCGCCCCACCGAAATCCTGAAAGCGGCCATGAAGGAATTTTCCATCAACGGGTTTGCCGCAACGCGCCTGGATGATGTGGCCTGCCGCGCCGGTATCTGCAAGGGCACCATTTATCTGTATTTCAATTCCAAGGAAGAACTGTTTGAAGCCGTGGTGCGTGATCGCATGATTCCCTACATTGAAAAAATGGAAGAAATCGAGGTGCGTTCCAGCGGCAAGGCCAGTGCTGTGCTGCGTGAGCAATTGCAGATCATTCATCGCGAGCTGGTCTCCACTGACACGCGCTATATTCCCAAACTCATGATCGGCGAAGGCAACCGCTTTCCCAAACTGGCCGAGTTTTATTATCGTGAGGTCATTACCCGTATTCACAAACTGCTGCGCGGTGTTATCAAACGCGGCGTCGATACCGGCGAATTCCGTCCCGAGGCGCTGGACTGGAGCCTGCAGACCATGTTGAGTCCGGCGCTGTCCGCAGCCATGTGGCGTGTGGTCTTTGACCAGTTCGATCCGATGGACACGGAGGCGATGATGAACAGCCATATCGAGATGTTGCTGTCCGCTTTGACATCGACCTCGCCAATACGGGTTTAACCGGCATGAGACGTGGCTTTGCGGTTATCCTGATGAATTAACCCCAACGTTGCATAAATTTTTGGATGCAGGGGCTTTTAGAGCGGTATTTTCCGGGTCGCGCGCAGATTTTTCCAACCGGAGCATAGCTCACTCTATGTGAGGATTGGAAAAAGCGAGCACGGCCCGGAAAATGCTGCTATAGAAGGAGCGGAGCTGTCCTGCGCCAAAAATTTATGCAATGTTAGGGTTAATATAACTCTATGTTATTTATGGATAAATAACCTTTTTTTCCGGTCCGGCTAGCACTTTTTCCCGCTAATATCTACTTGCGGCGAGAGCATTTACTCTCTACATTGCCGCCTATCGGTCAGCCCTGTAACACCGATGAGGACCTGTTAAATCATGACCTATTGCCTGGCCATCCGCCTTGAATCCGGCATTGTGTTTGTTTCCGATTCCCGTACCAACGCGGGCGTTGACAATGTCAGTACCTACAGCAAAATGAACGGCTTCGGCATCCCCGGCGAGCGCCAGTTCGTGTTGTTGTCTTCCGGCAACCTGGCCACCTCGCAGGCCGTGGTCACGCAAATCAGGCGTGACATCAAAAACTCCGCAGAGCAGTCGCTTATGACCTTCCAGCTGATGAGCGACGCGGCGGAATACATCGGTGATATCAGTCGCCAGCAGCAGGAAAAAAACAGCGGCAGTTCGATTAATGTCGAGGCGAGCTTCATCATCGGAGGCCAGATAGCCGGCCATAAACCGGCGGTATACATGGTCTATCCGCAGGGTAACTACATCACCACCTCGAATGACACAATTTATCTTCAGATCGGTGAAAGCAAGTACGGCAAACCCATTCTGGATCGCATCCTCAAGCACAATTCCAGTTCCGAAACCGCCGCCATGTGCGCGCTGGTCTCCATGGATTCCACCATGCGCAGTAATCTTACCGTAGGGCCACCCATCGAACTCACTATATACGAGGCTGACAGCCTGCAACCCGGCCGTTATTACCGTTTCGAGGAAGACAGCGAATACCTGCGCCAGTTGAAGAAAAGCTGGGATAAACATCTCAAGGAGGCTTTCAAGAAACTGCCGCCTGTCGCCTGGAGCAGCACCTGGGACAACCAGGCCGAGGAAGAACCCTCCGGCCAGTTTTCCTGATCCCCTGACGCCCGCCCGAGGCGGCGTTTATCATTACTGCCGGAACCCGTCACTTTGCCGGGAACCAACACGCACAATAGTCTTACGTGTTACTCTTTGGTTATGAAAACCGGGTAACAACACACTACCACCAGTGGACTGATCATGGCCATTCGCGTCGCTTTAAAACACCACACTGAATATCATTATGACCGGCTGATATCGCTGTCACCGCACGTGGTGCGCTTGCGGCCGGCGCCGCATTGCCGCACTCCCATCGAAGCCTACTCCCTGCACATCGAACCGGGTGAACACTTCATCAACTGGCAGCAGGATCCGTTCGGCAATTACCTGGCGCGTTTCGTGTTTCCGGAAAAAACCCGCATGCTGAAGATCCATGTGGAAGTGATCGCGGAAATGATCGTCATCAACCCGTTCGATTTTTTCCTCGACGAGGACGCAGAATATTTTCCACTGGTCTACGAGGATCAGTTGCGGCGTGATCTTGCCCCTTATCTCGAGATCCGTGAAAACGGCAAACGGCTGAAACAATGGCTGTCGGGTATCAACCGCGACCGTGAACACATCGTGACCTTCCTGGTGGCGCTGAACCAGCGCCTGCAGCAGGACGTGCAGTATCTGATCCGCATGCAGCCGGGTGTGCAGTCCGGCGAGGAAACCCTGGAGAAGGCTGCCGGTTCCTGCCGTGACAGCGCCTGGCTGATGGTGCAGATCCTCAGACATCTCGGCCTGGCCGCCCGTTTTGTTTCCGGTTACCTGGTGCAACTGACTGCCGACGTCAAGGCGCTGGATGGTCCCTCCGGACCGGAAGAGGACTTTACCGATCTGCATGCCTGGGTCGAGGTGTTTTTACCCGGCGCCGGGTGGGTCGGGCTGGATCCCACCTCCGGATTGTTTGCCGGCGAAGGCCACATTCCCCTGGCATGCACGCCGGACCCTTCCAGCGCGGCGCCGGTGTCTGGTGCCTCCGATGTCTGCGAAACCGAATTCAGTTTTTTCAACAGTGTCGAACGCATTCACGAGGATCCCCGTGTCACCAGGCCGTACGGCGAATCGCAGTGGCAGGCTATCGTTGAACTCGGCAACAGCACCGATGCGCTGCTAGAGGAAGGCGATGTCCGCCTGACCATGGGCGGTGAGCCTACTTTTGTTTCCATCGATGACATGGAAGGTGATGAATGGAACAACGCCGCACTGGGCAGCAGGAAACGGCAACTGGCCGGAGAGCTGTTACTGCGGCTCGAGGAGAAGTTCGCATCCGGCGGTGTGTTGCACTATGGCCAGGGTAAATGGTATCCCGGTGAACCGTTGCCGCGCTGGGCGCTGTCGCTGTTCTGGCGCCGCGACGGTCATCCGATCTGGCGGGATCGCCAATGGTTGGCCGACGAAAACAGCGATCACGGCCACGGCATCGATGCAGCGGAAAATTTCATCAATACACTTACAGTCGAACTGGGACTCGACCAGGGCCGGGTGGTGCCGGGATTTGAAGACACGCTGTACTACTTGTGGAAGGAAGGCCGCCTGCCCGACAACGTCGACCCTGCCGACAGTAAACTCGGTACGCCCGAGGAACGTGAACGGCTGCGCAAACTGTTCACGACCGGGCTGGATAAAGTCACCGGCTTTGCCCTGCCGGTGAAATACCAGGGCGATGACGGCAGCGGCTACTGGAAAAGCAGCCGCTGGCCGTTCCGGTCCGGGCATATGTTTCTGATCCCCGGCGATTCACCCATGGGCCTGCGCATGCCACTGGAATCCCTGCCCTGGCAATTGCCGGACGATGTGGACGTGGAACCGGAACTGGATCCCTTTGCCGAACGCGACGAACTGCCCAAAGCCGTGAAAGGCAAACGTGACAAACAACCGGCGAAAAAGGATGACGAACGCGAAGTGGTGCATACGGCGCTTTGCGTACAGCCCCGGCACGGACGCATCTATGTGTTCATGCCGCCGCTGCCGCGAGTGGAGTATTACCTCGATTTGCTCAATGCCGTTGAAAACGTCGCCGCGCAATTGCAGATCCCGGTCGTGATCGAGGGTTACGAACCGCCGCGCGACCCGCGACTGCAGATGCTGCAGATCACGCCGGACCCGGGCGTTATCGAGGTCAACATTCACCCGTCCGCAAGCTGGTCCGAGCTCATGCACAACACGCAGACCCTGTACGAGGACGCGCGTCAGTGCCGACTCGGTACGGAGAAATTCATGATCGACGGCGCGCATTCGGGCACGGGCGGCGGCAACCACGTCACACTCGGTGGAGCCAGCGCCGCGGACAGCCCTTTCCTGCGCCGTCCGCAACTGCTGTGCAGCCTGGTAAGCTTCTGGCAACATCACCCGGCGCTGTCCTACTTGTTTTCCGGCCGTTTCATCGGCCCCACCAGCCAGGCGCCGCGCGTCGACGAGGCGCGCGATGATAATCTCTATGAACTGGAGATCGCCTTTGCCCGCCTGCCGAAAGGCGACTCGGAACAGCCGTGGCTGGTGGATCGCATTCTCAGAAATTTCCTGGTCGATCTGACCGGCAACACCCACCGCTCCGAATTCTGCATCGACAAACTCTATTCACCGGACAGCGCCAATGGCCGTCTTGGCCTGGTGGAATTCCGCGCCTTCGAGATGCCGCCGCATGCCCGGATGAGTCTCGTTCAGATGCTGCTCTTGCGCTGCCTGGTGGCGCATTTCTGGGATCATCCCTATGAGAAGGATCTGATCCGCTGGGGTACGGAACTGCATGATCGCTTCATGCTGCGGCACTATGTCTGGGAAGATATGAAACAGGTAGTACGGTTTCTTCGCGATCACGCCTTTGATTTCGAACTGGAATGGTTTGCACCGTTCAGGGAATTCCGTTTTCCCCATATCGGTGACATCAACGTGAACGGCATGCAACTGGATTTGTACAGCGCACTGGAACCCTGGCATGTGCTCGGTGAAGAGTCGACCGGGCAGGGCACGGCCCGTTACGTCGATTCCTCGGTTGAACGCCTGCAAGTCAGTGTCCAGGGCATGATCGGTGATCGCTACATCGTGACCTGCAACGGCAGGCGGGTTCCCCTGCGCTCAACGGGTATTCGCGGTCACTATGTCGCCGGCGTACGCTACAAGGCCTGGGAACCGCATTCGGCGCTGCATCCGAACATCAGACGTCACACACCGTTGATCTTCGATATAGTAGATACCGAAAACCGCCGATCCATCGGCGGTTGTACCTACCATGTCTCGCATCCGGGCGGACGCAATTACGATACTTTTCCGGTCAACGCCAATGAGGCCGAAGCACGGCGCAATACCCGCTTCCTCGAGTACGGCAATACCCAGGGCAAAATGGATATCCCCATGCTCGAACCGCACCCGGAGCAACCCTACACGCTGGATTTACGCTTTCCTGGATGCGGCTGACAATAGCGGCAGCTTGACATGGATCAACACCGGGAATTCCGCTGCTTATATCATTGCCTGTAGCAGCGAGGAATATCACCAATGAGAAAGCATTAAGACGGGAGGCACACCATGTTTGAAGCCGCTGAACTGGGTCGCAAGATATCCAAAAAAGATTTTGACAAGGAAGAGCCGGAGTTGCACACACGGCTGCTGGCCGTGCAAAGAGCCCTGAGGGAAACCCCGATACCGGTCATTATCATCGTCTCCGGCGTTGAAGGCGCGGGCAAGGGCCAGGTTGTCAACAGGCTGAACAAATGGCTGGATACGCGCGGCATAGAAACCACCGCTTTCTGGGACGAAAGTGACGAGGAACGTGAGCGCCCGGATTACTGGCGTTTCTGGCGGCGCCTGCCGGCCCGCGGCAGTATCGGCATCATGTTCGGTTCCTGGTACACACGGCCGATCATCAATTATGTCTATGGCAGGATCGATGATTCGGAATATGAACGCCAGTTGCATCGTATCAGCAAGTTCGAACACATGCTGTTCGAGGATAACGCCCTGATTGTCAAATTCTGGTTCCATATGTCAAAAAAGGACCAGCGCAAACAACTGGAAAAGGAAAACAAGGACAAGCGTTATTCACCGTTGCTGAAAAAATTCTCCAAACGCTATCAGCAATTCGCCGCCGCATCTGAACATGCCATCCGTTTGACCGATCAGGGTGTCAGCCCCTGGCACCTGGTGGAAGCCGTTGATCGCCGTTATCGTGACCTGACCGTCGGACGCATACTGCTCGAATCCCTGGAAAACAAACTGAAGGACTACGAGGCAGCAAAGCACAGGCACAGGGGCGCAAAGACCGCCAAACAGCCGACAGCGGAAACGGTTACCGTTCTCGATCATGTAGACATCGAACAGACCATTTCCGACAAGGACTATGACCGGCAACTAAAAAAATACCAGAAAGAGTTTTATAAACTGACCTGGGCGGCGAAACAGAAACAGCGCTCGAGCATCTCGGTCTTTGAAGGCTGGGATGCCGCCGGCAAGGGCGGTGGTATCCGGCGGATGACGGCGGCAATGGATGCACGCCTGTACAAGACCATCTCCGTTGCCGCACCCACTGACGAGGAACGTGCGCATCATTATCTCTGGCGCTTCTGGCGCCACCTGCCCAGGGCGGGCTATGTCACTATTTATGATCGCTCCTGGTACGGCAGGGTGCTGGTGGAGCGGGTGGAAAAATTTGCCCGCGAAGAGGAATGGAAACGCGCCTACCAGGAAATCAACGATTTCGAGGAACAGTTGCACGAAGCCGGGATCGTCATCAGCAAATTCTGGGTACACATCAGTAACGAGGAACAATTGCGGCGTTTCAAGGAACGCGAAAAAACTCCCTGGAAGGCGCACAAAATCACCGACGAGGACTGGCGTAACCGGGAAAAATGGGACGACTACACCCTGGCGGTCAACGACATGGTCACCCATACCAGCACCTCGTACGCGCCCTGGTCACTGATCCCCGGCGACGATAAGCGCCTCGCCAGGGTCGAGATCGTTAAGGCCGCCTGCCGGCGTCTGGAAGAGGCCCTGTCGAAGGACTGACGTCGAATTTCTTTACAATTCCATACGAATACCGGCATTCTTCATATCCCTTTATAAACATAGTTATACCTATGTTTATAAAGGGGAAAATATCATTTCACCATCACGGTTTGTCGATTAAGTTTACACCTGAAGAATTCTTTGTCGATAACTCATTGAAATTATGCATTTTTCTATAAGGAATAATAATTGCTTTATAAATCGATAACTTAATTCAAATAACCAAACCATGGGGGTCCTCTGAATGTTAAAAAGAATCGCCACTGCATTGCTCATAATTACACCGGCATTCGTCCAGGCCGATGCCATCGATCTCAGCAGCTGGAGTGAATTGACGCTGGATTATGATGGTGGACAATCAGCCGGGGACTGGGTGCTGGCTGCAGACAATGAATCTGTCAAGCAAGTGATCAATGCCGACCCTTCGTTTTATCTGAACAATCTGAACCAGACCAGCTACACGATGGATGGTACCTGGAAGGTTGAAACATCAAGTGATGATGATTACATGGGATTTGTATTCGGTTACCAGAATTCCAGCAACTTCTACCTGTTTGACTGGAAACAGGGCACACAGAGCTATGTTGGTACCACAGCCAACGAGGGAATGACCATCAAGAAAATGACCGGTGCAACAGGTGACGGTCTTGTCGACCTGTCACTGGCCGAGTTCTGGGAAAACACAACTGATTTCGGTGACATGGATGTGCTGGCAACCAATCATGGCAGTGACAAGGGCTGGCTGGATAACCGCGAGTACACATTTCACCTGGACTTCAACCTGAACCCCGGAGAGTTTCATATCAATATCAAGGATGGAGAAACGGAACTATGGGACGTTGTTGTCACAGACAGTACCTTTACATCCGGTCAATTCGGCTTTTATAACTACTCGCAAGCCAACGTACGTTATGCAGGTTTTGAGCAAACCGGTGGTGTGATAGTCGATGTACCGGAACCGGCGACACTGGTAATACTCGCTTCAGGCTTACTCGGGTTTGGATTTGCCAGAAGAAAATAATTTATCAAACAATTCAGGAAAGCTCCTGACCAGTCTGTACAGGATTTCCCGGATCACGGCAAATAAAAAACTCTGACTTAATCCGGGTTTCCTTGAACCATGCGGTACGGCGATAACCTTGTTGATACGGGGTTATACCGCATTATGTGTTTGAAGGTACAGAATCAGGACAAACCTGTCTCAATGGCTTGGTTCACTTTTGCAACTGCGTCTGGGTCTGGCCGTTCTGCTCCTGTACCGGAGGGCCGTAGTCAAACCAGGTCTGGGCAACCTGGCCATGGATATCCGCGAGTTCAACCTGTAACTGATCGATAAAATCATGCAGGTTGTTCTCGAACAGTTTCGGCACATCCATTTCACTGATCATGCGTTGTACACGCGTCATGCTGCGCAAGGGGTGATCGTTCCTTGGTAACTGTGAAACACACTGGCCAAGTTCACCGAGACAGTGCGCCACCGCACGGGGAAATGTCACATCTTTCATCAGGAACTCAACCACATCTTCACCATTGACGCGATCCTGCACATGCTGGCGATACATCTGGTAGGCGGTGATCGACCGTAAAACATTCATCCACAGGATATTGTCATAGGTTTCGGGGATATCCTCTTTACCGGTCAGCAGGTTCATGCAGCCGACATCAACGATGCGCGTGGTCATATCGGCACGCTCAAGGTTGCGGCCGATACGGATAAAATTGTAGGCCTCGCCATGGCTCATACAGCCAGCCAGCAAACCGGTGATCTGGTGACAGAAACTTATAGTGTCATCGAGAAATTCATGCCGGCCCTTGCGCCGCAGTGCTTTTTGCACATCACTTCTGGCATAGAGATAGAATTCATTAATCTGTTCCCATGCTTCGCTCGGCATGATCTCGCGAGTTGTACGGACATTTTCGCGCATCATGCGAATGGAACAGATCAGTGAACCGGAATAGGACTCATCAGCCAGCAAAAAACGTATGACATTGCGTTCCCCGGCATTTTCATACTTTTCGAAAAAGATATCGGCACTGCCGCTGATGTTGATGAGGCTGTCCCAGACGTGCCGGATTACCCAGGGCAAATCCAGTAACAGGTTGGCATTCACATTCACCAGTCTCGAGGTGTTTTCCATGCGTTCGAGATAGCGCCCGAACCAGTACATGCGTTCTGCAACACGTGAGAGCATGGTCATTTCTCCGGTCCCACAACCCAGGTATCCTTGCTGCCGCCACCCTGGGATGAATTCACCACCAGCGATCCCTTGACCAGGGCCACCCGGGTGAGACCACCGGCGGTAACGTAAGTACGATCGCTTTGCAGCGTGAAGGGCCTCAGATCCACGTGCCTGGGCTCAATACTGTTATCACAGATGGTGGGCACGGTGGAAAGCGTGATCACGGGCTGGGCGATGTAGTTTCTCGGGCTGGCCTTGATACGCCGGGCCATCTCGGTGCGTTGGCGTCCGGATGATTGCGGGCCAATCAGCATGCCGTAACCGCCGGATTCATTCGCCGGCTTTACCACCAGCTTGTCAAGATTGGCCAGCACATGCTTGCGTTGCTTTTCATCGGCGCAGGAAAAACTCGGAACGTTGGGAATGATGGCATCTTCATCCAGATAGTAACGGATCATCTCCGGGACATAGGTATAGACCACCTTGTCATCGGCAACACCGGCGCCCGGGGCATTGGCCAGCGCCACGTTGCCTTGTTTCCAGGCCCGCATCAACCCCGGCACACCGAGCACCGAGTCGGGATTGAACACTTCCGGATCGATAAACAGGTCATCGATACGCCGGTAAATAACGTCTATGCGTGACAGGCCTTCGATGGTTTTCATATAGACGCAGTCATCATCGCCGACAATCAGGTCCGAACCTTCGACCAGTTCCGCACCCATTTGCTGGGCCAGGAAAGCATGTTCAAAATAGGCCGAGTTGAAAATGCCCGGTGTCAGCACCACGGCCTCGGGATAATCCATGGGTCGTGGAGAAATGGCGCTGAGTGTGTCCAGCAAATGGGAGGGATAATCACCCATGGGCAGGATGTTGTAGTCCTCGAACAGTTCCGGAAATACCCGTTTGGTGACCTTGCGGTTTTCCAGCATATAGGAGACACCTGAAGGTACGCGCAGATTATCCTCCAGTACATATATCGTACCGTCGCGATCACGGATCAGATCACTGCCACAGATATGCGCCCAGACACCGAACACCGGTTTCATGCCCTGGCATTCCTTACGGTAGTTACTCGAGGTTTTCAGCAGACTGGCCGGAACGACCTTGTCCTTCAGGATCTTCTGATCGTTGTAGATATCATCGATGAAATGGTTCAGGGCGGTCAGTCGCTGTTCCAGGCCTTTCTCAATGCGCTGCCATTCGCGCAGCGGGATTATGCGCGGGATGATATCGTACGGCCATTCACGGTCGATGTTCTCGCCCTCGCTATAAACCGTAAAGGTTATGCCCATGGTCTTGATAGCGAGTTCGGCGGCTTCCTTGCGTTGCTGCAAATCCGCCTGATCCATTTTTTTCAGGCATTGCAACAGCCGGCCGGCACTGGTTCGGGCGCGACGGCCGGAAGTGATCAGCTCATCGTAAAAACCATTGACAGGATAACGGTTAAATTTCATTTGCGGCTATTGAATGACCGGTCAACCACTGTTTCATCAACTATAAGGTTCAGCTACAGCGTATTCGCCTGTCCGCTAAAAAGCAACTTGCCCGGATACGGGCATGGGAACAGATGACCGGGAACCGCTCCGGTTTGTAGCTGACAAATCAACCGCTGACATCAGCAAGACGCAGGATATAGACAGACGAGATCAAGGCAACCAGCGACAGCAGCAGGATCACCGTCTGTACATTATAAATATCCGCCAGTATTCCCACTGCACCGCCGAATAACATGGCAATGCCGATAACCGTATTACTCACTGCGACGTATTGCGCCCGGTTATCAGCATTGGCCATATCCACCAGGTAGACCTTGCGGCCCAGACGGACGGCGCCGTGCGCCAGGGTAACCAGGAAAAAAACACTGAAAATGACCAGCATATGCGGATCATCCGCAAGACCAGAATGGATCCCGGACCAGGTAAATATGCCAACCAGTCCTGCCAGCATGGCCGCTGCCGCCATGACATTACGGCTGCTGCGATCCGACCATTTACCTACCAGCGGTGCACTCAAACTGTTGGCCAGACCACTGGCTATAATTAACCAGCCCAGCGCGGACAGTTCACCCTGAAGTTGCTGCTGTATGAGTATGACATAGAACGGCAGCACCAGAGCTACACTCAGCAGCAGTATACGGCTGACAAGATATTGCCGGAATGGTTTGTCATCGATCACCAGCCGCAGGCTGCGTAAGGCCTCACCGAAGGCGTTGCCACCGCCTTCGGTAGAACCTTCGGGCTCAATAATCATCATAAAACTGGTCAGCGCCATCAACCATAACAAGCCGGCTGCCACCAGGAACACCAGCAGCGGCGCAAGATCACTGCCGGTCAACAAGTCGCTTTGCAGAAGCAGACCTATACCGATAGTAGCCACGCCGGACAAGGCAACGCTGGTGCCCATAACCCGCCCGCGGCGTGTTTTGGATATGGTTTTACCCAGAACATCCTTCGCAGACACCGAACAGAGTCCACGGGCAAGGCTGTAAAAAATGAGACAGACCAAAAGCAGCCAGCCGGCCATGACACCGCCGGAGCGCCAGGCCACGACGGCCATAAGAAACAGCATCAGGGCGGATAATACAGCGCCGATATACCATACAACCTTGCGCCGGGGCATCAATCTGATATATGCCGCGACGACAAGCTGCGGCAACAAAACACCGGCTTCACGAATGGGCACGATAAATCCGGAGAAGGACGCCGGCACACCCAGCACACTGAAAAGCCAGGGCAGGGTCAGTCGGGCACTGACCAGTTCATCAGAAATCTTGTTCAACAGGTTGGCCACAAGGTAAGACAGAAAGTTACGTGGCTGATCCCTGCAGGCCTCGTCCGGAATGTCCTTGCAAACGCGGGCATCCTCATCCCCTGTTATTTGATCGTAAACCCAGGCAAGGCCACGTTCTATGGATGTACGGGAGGACATTTGAGCTGATTTAAAATATCTCTACAGACTGGTTAACGCATTGCGGCAGATATTCATTTATTCTCATCTTTAATTTCTGGTCCTGTCATCATGATTTCAGGGCGCGTTCCGGAATGGTGCAGTTACAGCCTCGATCTATGAATTCGTTTCGCCATATCAAGGAGGAATTCCGGCTTGTGCTTCTTTCTCCAGACCCCTGCAACATATTTGCTTGATTCAGCCATGGTTGGATAGGCATGTACGGTACCCAGTATCTTGCCGAGACCGAGGCCGTGTTTCATGGCAAGCACATACTCGGAAATCAGTTCACCTGCGTTATGCCCTACAACCGTGGCGCCGAGTATTCTGTCTTTTCCCCGCTTCATAATCACCTTCACGAAACCGTTGTCGACGCCTTCGGTAATTGCACGGTCCAGTTCGGATAAATCATATCTGGCCACCTCGTATTCAATATTCATTTGTTGAGCCTGTTCCTCATTGAGTCCGACCCTGGCAATTTCAGGAGAAGTAAAGGTCACCTGGGGTATAACATCGTAATCGACCCTGAATCTCCATAAAAATCCGAATAATGAGTTAATGGTCGCATACCAGGATTGATGGGCCGCGGAATGTGTGAATTGATAAGGCCCGGTCACATCGCCGCTTGCATATATTCCCGGCATCGTGGTTTCGAGATATTCATTGGCTTCTATAGTTCCATTCTCTCTTGTATTGACGCCAATTCTGTCAAGTTGTAATCCTTTTATATTTGCTTTTCTTCCTATCGCAACGAGAATGGTATCAAACGGGATTTTTACCTCGGTATTGTCGTACTCGCAAACAAGATATTTACTGCCGGCATCATTCATAACTGCTTTTGCCAGATGTGACTGGCGTATATCTACGCCATCATCTTCGAGTTTTGATGTGATAAATCCGGAAACTTCAACATCCTCCCGTGACAGGAGTCGCGGCATATTTTCCACGATGGTCACCCTGCTTCCCAGACGCGCAAATGCCTGCGCCAATTCACACCCGATCGGACCGCCACCCAGTATGACCAGGTTCCGGGGCAGTTCCTCAATATTCCACAACGTATCCGACGTATGATAGCCGGCATCATCAAGGCCGGGTATATCAGGGATCAGGGGGTGTGCTCCGGATGCGATAATAATCGACCTGGTTGTCAATTGTCTGCCATTCACCTCAATGCAGTAAGGTGAAAGAATGGTCGCTTCTCCGATAATACAATCAACACCAAGTGATGAATATCGCTCTACTGAATCGTGCGGCTCAATCTTACGAATAGCGTCACGCACATGACTCATAACCTGTTTGAAATCGACTGATATCCCGCCAGCCTTGACGCCAAAACGTTCGCTATTACGCATATCGGCGACACATTTAGCCGCTCTTATCAGGGCCTTGGACGGCACACATCCGGTATTCAGACAATCTCCTCCCATTTTCTGTTTTTCAATGATGCTTACTTTTGCGCCTGCCTGAGCCGCAATATATGCGGCAACCAGGCCCGCCGATCCGGCACCTATGACAACGAGATTCCTGTCGAATTTCCGGGGTTTCCTGAATCCTGATTTCATTCTGTGCCTGCGTATTTTCCTGACGATTTTATTGGCAATGTACGGGAAGACACCTAACAATACGAAAGAAAGTACCAGTTCCGGTGATAATATATCCGCCATGGATTCCAGCTCACCCAGTTGCACTCCGGCATTAACATAGACAATAGTCCCCGGCAGCATTCCCAACTGGCTTACCCAGTAGAATGTCCTGACCCGGAAATCCGTTATCCCCATAACCATGTTGATTACAAAAAACGGGAATAACGGTACCAGCCTCAAGGTAAAAAGATAGAAAACACCTTCCTTTTCAAGGCCCTTGTTAATTGTTTTTATATAATCCGTAAAATGTTTTTTTATGTAATCTCGAAACAGGTAACGCGAAATTATAAACGCCAGGGTAGCGCCTATAGCCGAGGCAAACGATACATAAACAACACCGATAACAATACCAAAAATCGTACCTGCCGCCACTGTCATGATTGCGGCTCCCGGCAGAGATACCGCAGTTACCGCAATATATAACAGCATGAATGTTACTGATGATAAAAACAGATTCTCACTGACCAGCTCCTGTAGAAAATCCTTTTTTTGAACCAGGTAATCAAGCTGGAAATAAGCGCCAACATCGAAATATAAATACAGGAAAAACAGGAGGGCGATAATGGATGCCACCAGTATTCTGTGTCCGGTCAAGTCTTTATCTCCTTAATCTGTCGGGTATTGACGTTAGGACGCCTTTTAATGGTGATTGTTACCCTGCCTCCGAAATTATGGCAGATTATAAATATGTGTTCACACACGCATTCTGGTCAAACAATATGGAAAAATGAGACTTTATGCCTGCACACTGGTTGATGATGATCCGGCATTTGATATGGGGGATGATATTACCGGCACCCTGAACAAAGCTGTTTGCCTGACACATCATTGCTGTAATTCCTGTTTCAGTCGTGGTGTGTGCTGCGGGAAAACCGGCTGAAATCACCGATGTTGCCTACGTTCAATACTCTCGAAACTGGAAGCAGTCCGGTTGTCGCTATCAATTTCAGCATTTCCTGTCTGTTCAGGGTTGCAACCTACTCATGCAACAACCGCTCATATTCCGAAAAATACGTTCTGATATTGAACAAGCGTTCGGGTAAGACAATATCCACCATGGTAAACCTGGCAAACTCTTCACTCACGGATTTTGTCGTCTGATATGTGACAAGACAAAGACCCACTGCAATCAAGATAATTTAAAAAACAGACTGCAATTACGGATTTCCTGATTGACAACGCTTCCATAATTTCCTCTGTTTCATTGGTTCCGTCAAATCACTTCGCGTTCAGACTCCAGTTATAATCCAGGTAACTGATGCTTGCATCAGCCGGCAATTCCCTGTATTTCCTGATGAACTCTTCCACGCCTCCATACATGTCAAAGTCCTCTTCGAACCATTTGAATATTCTTGATATAAAAATGCGGTTTCCCTTGACAGCCAGGCCCTTGCCCTCATTTTCCAGAAACTGTTTGTTTTGTGAATCCAGATCTTCATTCAGTCTGTCGGCAGTGTAGGCCTGCTTTGCAAGATCAGGACAACTCACAGATGCACAAACGATGGCCATGTGTATTCTTGGCTCGTCCAGGTTGCGCAGGATTTCATGCTCAATGTCGTGTAGGGAGATTTCACTGCCACCCAGAATTCCCGCGGGTCTTTTCCACACCGGCCGAAACCATGTGCCGGCATCCCTGATACTGTCCAATGGACTGTTATCAAGAACCGTTTTTATGGCCAGAATATTATAGATATTGATATAAAAACTGATGGTTTCTTCCCTTGTTTCGAGACTTTGCAGTGGATAATCCCGGATTGTCTCCAGCAATCGCTTCCATGCAGGATCATCCACCCAGCCACTGTAGTCGATGAGGTTAAGATTTATGCCGGCTTTTTTCCCTTCACTGACATAGTTCTGCAGCAAATGGTTATAATCCGTCCAGTCGGGTGTCCCGGCATATACAACCTGTACAATGCTGACTGCGACGAATACGATCAGGCTGACTGATTTATTGATTATTTTATACATTATCATAAACTGACTGATTGACTGTTAGCCAATAATTACAACGATAAATACTTCCTGAAATATGACTGAAGCAGCACGGATTCCATCTGCGGCAAACACCGGCTTTACATGACGGCTCGCAGAAATCTGCTCTCTCCGCACTATCCATCATAAGTATTGAACTCATATATTTCAGTTAAATCATAGATTGTTTGTAAAACGCAATGTTACAGCCGGGACAGATATGCAATGGCAGATAATGAACGTGAACCGGATTTACAGCCACTGAGGAACCGGGACCATGCGTCCTTTCAGCAACTTGTTCTTCAATATCATAAGCATATGCTTATCGTGGCCAGGGCGATTGTCGGAGAGAGTATTGCCGAGGAAGTCGTACAGGAAGCATGGATATCTGTCTACAATGCACTCCCCTCATTCGAGGGTCGATCCACACTCAAAACCTGGATATACAGGATAGTCAGTAACCAGGCCAAATCCAGACTGCGCAAGGAGTCACGCTACACGCATCCGGTCAACATGAACGATGATACTCCTGCGTATCTTTCCGACACCCATTTCGATGCAAATGGCCACTGGTCCATACCACCCCCACAATGGGAAGATGAAACGCCGCAGAATCTCGCTGAAAATGAACAACTTATGGAATGCATAGAAAAAACACTGGAAAATCTGTCGGACCAGCAAAAGTCCGTATTTATATTGCGGGATATCGATCAACAATCATTGGACGATATATGTAATATCCTTGATTTGTCTGCATCCAACGTTAGAGTGCTGTTACATCGTGCCCGTGTGAAACTCATGCAGGTAATCGACCATTACCAGACAACCGGAACATGCTGAATTGCAAAGAGATAACAGAGATTGCCAGTGATTATCTGGATAACAATCTTGACTGGAGAAAAAGATTTTCTGTCAGGTTCCATCTTTTTATATGTGAACACTGCAACCGGTTTGTCAAACACCTTGAACTGACCATAGGTGCTATGCGGAAAAAACCGCGGCAATCAGCCACAGAGGAAGAAATACGGCATATCATCTCAAACATACCACGTCAGGACGAATCCTGACTGCCTCAGCGGTACATAATCGATTAATTTTGTAACAATCGCGTTACCGAAACATCGCATGACATTGCCCAACCGCTGAATCAGCGGTCTCGGGAGCAGCCCCCGTTACCGGCAGACCTGAATATGCCGTCAGCAACAGGATCGGTACTACCAGCAAAGAGAGGCGATAAAACATGGAATCATCCGGCCGGCTGTATAATAAATTGAGAGATTAATCAGCAAATGGTTCTGTAACGGAACGGCATGGAAAGAACAGGCTGTACAGTGTTGCCGCGGACGAAAAGCACATTAGATAATACGGTCAGAGGTTCGAATCCTGAACATTCCCCATAACCACAAAACCCCTCGGGTGAGGGGTTTTGTGGTTATATGGCGCGCCCGAGAGGATTACTCCGCGCATCCATGCGCTCCGCCCTTCGGGCCAGTTCGCTGCGCTCACTGTTCAAATTTGCTCCCGGCAAATTTGTCGAACCACCTTGTCTATACGGTCAGAGGTTCGAACCCTCGACATACTCCATAAATACAAAACCCCTCGGGTGAGGGGGTTTGTATTTATATGGCGCGCCCGAGAGGATTCGAACCTCTGACCTCTGCCTCCGGAGGGCAGCGCTCTATCCAGCTGAGCTACGGGCGCTTCGTTTAACTCTGTTCCCTGCGACTATAGGCGATCGATTTTTTTCACAGCGGAGTATCCCGATACTTGTGTATTCTGAACACCTTTACACCGGCCAGACCCGAACATTTCTGCATAAAAATCGTAAGCGAACACTTACTATCAGCACAATCTATTCTTTCTATAGTGAAACGGCAATACCGCAAATCACGGCATTCTCCGGGACAGAGCAATATCTACGGTCCATTACACCGAGAGTGAGAGAGTAGAGCAACTGGATGTGTCCGTCCATATTGAAGTTTTCCGGCTCAGGTTCAACAGGTATACTTGCCCACTGTTTTTTCACAATCCTAATGTACCTGAATAATAAGAGCCGTCAGGGGAACCAGAATGAGCCAAGAGAAAGATAAAATTTTTTTCCGTAACTATGCACTGGTTATTGGTGTACTTATAGCAATGATTGTCATCTTTATTGTGGCCGCCAGAACTATCGGCATCGATGAAGAGGCAGAAACCAGACAGCGTGAAGAATTGATCGCCAAGCGCACCGCTCCGGCGGGACAGGTCAGCGTGGTCGGTGAGGACCCGGTCATGGAACCAACCCCGGAGGTTGCGGCAGCCGACACCGGAAGCGCCGGTACTGTCGACGGCAAGCAGGTTTACGATGGACTCTGTGTGGCCTGTCACGGAGTTCCGGGTATTGGTGCCCCCGTTACCGGCAATACTGAAGACTGGGCCCCCCGCATTGCCAAGGGACTGGATACGCTTTATCACAACGCCATCAACGGCTACACCGGTGACCAGGGTTACATGATGCCGGCACGCGGTGGTGGCAATCTCAGCGATGAAGAGGTCCAGGCAGCGGTGGATTACATGGTAGAGCAAAGCGGTGGCAGCGCCGATGAGGCAGCGGCCGCTGATGACAGCAGTGGCGAAGCCGCCGTTGCCGCAGCCGCCGGGAAAAGCGGCGAGGAAGTCTACAACGGCATGTGCGTCGCCTGTCATGGTGTTCCCGGTATCGGTGCCCCGGTTACCGGTAACGCGGACGAATGGACGGATCGCATCGCCAAGGGCATGGACACCCTGTACGATCATGCCATCAATGGTTTCACCGGCGAGGGCGGTTTCATGATGCCGGCGCGTGGCGGCGGTAACTTCACCGACGAGGAAGTCAAGGCAGCCGTGGATTACATGGTGGAAAAAAGCAAATAATCGACCCTGTTCAATGACATGAAAAAGGAGGCTCCGGCCTCCTTTTTTTGTTATCTGTAATCTGTAATCTGTCATCTGTCATCTGTCATCTGTCATCTGTCATCTGTCGTCTGTCGTCTGTCATCTGTTACCTGAAAGCCTGGTAAGACTGTTCCGACATACGGCTCCAGTCGCCGTAGCCCTGGCTGAAGGCCTGGTAGGCCTCGTAAACACGTTTGAACTTCGCATTGGCGGCGGCCTCTTCCTGCAAAGTTTCTGCGGCCGTTATTTTCAGCGCGGCCAGAACATCTGCTGGAAATTCCAGTACCTCGACATTCTTCTGTTGCTGCAACTGTTGCAGCGCTTCGGAATTATGAAATTCCATCTCACCGTAGATCCACTCGCTCACAGCCCGCGCCGTGACCTCGATGATCTTCTGCAGATCGGGTGGCAGCTCATTCCAGGCCGTCAGGTTCACCATCAGTTCAAACTCGGTGCCGGGCTCGTGCCAGCCCGGGTAATAGTAGTATTTCGCCGCGCGGTTCAGGCCCAGCCGCAAATCATGAAACGGCCCCACCCACTCGGTGGCATCGATGGTGCCGCGTTCCAGCGCGGTGTAAATCTCGCCACCCGACATCAATACCGGGTTGCCGCCGGCGCGTTTGAACACCTTGCCGCCAAGGCCCGGGATGCGCATGCGTAAACCCTCGATATCGGCCACGCTCTCGATCTTCTTGTTGAACCAGCCGCCCATCTGTATACCGGTGTTGCCCATGGGAAAGGGGATCAGGTTGAATGGCCGGTAGATTTCCCGCCAGAGCTTCAGGCCGCCACCGCCATAAAGCCAGGCGTTCATACCTCGCGCCGTCATCCCGAAGGGGACGGAAGAAAAGAACTGCGCCTCCGGCACCTTGCCGGCCCAGTAGTAGGGCGAGCCGTGCCCCATCTCCACGGAGCCCTGTGAAACCGCGTCGAACACCTGCAGCGCCGGCACCAGTTCGCCGCCGGCAAATACCTGAACATCCAGACGCCCGTTGCTCATGACGCGCACGTCGTCGGCGAATTTCTGCGCGCCTTCCTGGAAAATCGGGAAATTCGCCGGCCAGGTTGTGACCATCTTCCACTTGTAAACCTTGCCGGTATCGAGTGCGCCGGTGGCTGAAGTCGATGCGCTTTCCGAGCCGCCACAGGCCGCCAGTACAAGCAGCATAATAAACCCAGCGATATTGAATATAGATTTCTTGTTCATAATGTTAAATCGAGCATTTTGTGAATAGTGAATAGTGAATGGCACTCTCTACTCACAATTCTCCATTCACTATTCACCAATCACGAAGTTGACAACCCCGCATAAGCCAGCACCAGCCATTTGCTGCCGACGCCCTCGAAGTTGACCTGCACGCGGGCGTTTGAACCCTCGCCTTCGACATTCAGGATCACGCCTTCACCAAAGCGCTTGTGCGACACGCGCTGGCCCAGTGAATAACCGGTGTCATTACCGCTGTAGCGATTCGTTTGCGGGTTGGCCCGCGATGACTTGCGAAAAAACTCCTGTTGCACGGTGCCGCCAAGACGTATTTCGTTCAATAAGTCCTCGGGCAACTCGCGCAAAAATCGCGAGGGCCTTGGGTAATAATCACTGCCGTGCAGCCGCCGGTGCTGGGCATGGGTCAGGGTCAGGTGTTTTTGTGCGCGGGTAATGCCAACGTAACACAGCCGGCGTTCCTCCTCGAGCTGGTTCGGATCATCACTGCTGCGCTGGTGCGGAAACAGGCCTTCCTCCATACCGACGAGGAACACTTTGGGAAACTCCAGGCCCTTGGCCGAGTGCAGGGTCATCAGGAATACGCAATCGCTGTGATCGGCGGCCTGGGTATCACCGGATTCCAGCGCGGCGTGGGAGAGAAACGCGGCCAGCGGCTCCATATCGCCGTGCTCGTCCTCGGAGACGGTAAAACTGCCGGCGGCGCTGACCAGCTCTTCCAGATTCTCGATCCGTGTCTCGCCTTTCTCGCCCTTTTCCTTGCGGAAATGTTCAATCAGGCCACTCTGTTTGATCACCGCGTCCACGGCATCATCCAGTGACGCGCCTTCGATGGACTGTGCCATGCGGGTGATGAGACCGAGAAAGGCTTCCAGTGATGACACCGCGCGGGCGGCCAGCATTTTGTCGCGCACCAGGGAAACCGCGGCCTGCCACAGCGAACACTGTTCGCGCCGGGCCAGATCGCGGATCTCCTGCACCGTGCGTTGACCGATGCCGCGTGTCGGCGTATTGATAATACGTTCGAAGGAAGCATCGTCGTCCCGAATCGTGGCCAGGCGCAGGTAAGCCAGGGCGTCCTTGATCTCGGCGCGTTCGTAGAACCGCATGCCGCCGTAAACCCGGTAGGGAATGGACGCCTGCATCAGTTGTTCTTCAAAATTCCGCGACTGCGCGCTGACCCGGTAGAGTATGGCGAAATCGTCGTAGCGATCACCGCCGGCATGGGCGGCACGGATGCGGTCAATCACGAAACGGCTTTCGTCCTGCTCGTTGTAGGCCATATAAACATCGATGGCGTCGCCATCGTCACCCTCGGTCCACAATTCCTTGCCCAGGCGCGAGGTGTTGTTGGCGATCAAGGCATTGGCGGCCTTGAGGATGCGCGCGGTAGAACGGTAGTTCTGCTCCAGCCGCAGCAAATCGCTGTCACGGAAATCGCGGCTGAATTCCTGCATGTGATCCATGCGCGCGCCGCGCCAGCTGTAAATGGAGTTGTGGGTCACCATGCCATTGGCGATGTAGTTATGCGTGGGGCTGACGTTGATATCGAAAACCCGGGTATCACACCGCTCGTATTCCACACTTTCGATGACATCAAAGCCACGCTGTTCATCCGCCATGACCATGCCGGGCCTTAACGCGGCTGCCTTGATGAAAGGCAGTGAGCGGTCAAGGATATGACCATTGAGCACCAGTTGTGCGTCGAGTACATCCCGGATTTTTTTTGCAATGCTTATGATTTCACCAAAGTCCCTGCGACAGGTTTCAAACCGCCAACTCCTGCCCTGTTTTTTCGCTGGACGGACACTGAGACCAATGGATCCGAGCGCGGCCCCGGCCTGATCATCCACCCCCACTACAGAAATTCTGTGCATGGGATTGCGACCGCGACGATCACCACAAAGCGTGATCACAACATTGTGCCTGTTGGAATTCCTGCCCTGTGGCCTGTGGTGTGGCAAGTCCACGTCCAGCCCGACATCTTCCAGCAGTTTTTCCGCGCTGCTCTGCGTTTCGAGGGATTGGTAAACGTCGGCGATGAGCTTCTGGTCATGCACCAGACCGTTTGTGGAACCGCCTTTTCGGGGAACAAACGGCAAGGTAGGTAACCCGTAACGCAAAGAGGTAAGAACTTCATCCGATCTGGCCTCATTTTCCGTAGTATGCGTTCGAATGATCCATAATGCGTCGGCGCGTTCCTGCAAGGCTCTTTGCTTGAACCCGGCCTGCGCTTTTACCTGGCCTTTTGTATAGACCTGGGATGTTCCCAGCCGGTAACCGATACCTCTTTTGTACATCAAATATAAAAAATACGTCTGCGGGGTTTCTCCGAGAACGTAACCGGCAAAATGGGTATGCTCAGGGGTGGTTTTCAGAACCCGGCCGGAACGCAAGGTCAGGCGAATCATCAGACCTCTGCGCCGGCGCCGGAAACAATCAGTGACCCTGGCCGGTCGAAAATCCCCGGCGCCAAAACTCGACAGCACCTCGTCACCGGGTCGAATCTTCTCGACCGGCCTGGTTTTGCCATCACCCATGGTTATGGCTGTGCCTGCATCGACGCACTGATCATCATCGCCGACCGCGAACAGGTTGCCCCCGGAGCCGACCAGCAAGCGCAGCCAGGCGTACTGCAGGGAGTTGGTATCCTGGAACTCGTCAACCAGTACGTGTCGGAACCGCTGCTGGTAGTGGGACAGGATCTCGCGGTTGTCGCGAAACAGTTCGTAGGCACGCAGCAGCAGTTCGGCGAAATCCACCAGGCCGGAGCGTTCGCACTGTTCCTGGTAGTTGTTGTAAATGCGGATCATCTGTTGCAACACCGGGTCGCCGTGATCCTCGATGTGCCGCGGTCTGAGGCCGTCATCCTTACGGGCATTGATGAACCACTGCGCTTCTTTGGGCGGAAACTGCGATTCATCCAGTTCCATGGCGCGAATGACCCGGCGGATGAGACGGTACTGATCGTCACTGTCCAGGATCTGGAAACTCTGCGGCAGTTTCGCAGCTTCCCAGTGCGCGCGCAGCAGGCGATGGGCAAGACCGTGGAAGGTCCCCACCCACATGCCGCCGATGGGCCGTTGCAGCAGTGATTCGATACGACCGCGCATCTCGTTGGCGGCCTTGTTGGTAAAGGTCACGGCCATGATCCCGAGCGGGCTGGCCTGTTCTGTTTCGATATACCAGGCAATGCGGTGTACGAGCACCCGGGTTTTGCCGCTGCCGGCGCCGGCCAGTACCAGCAGGTTGCCGGTGGGCGCGGCCACGGCCTTGCGCTGGGCTTCGTTGAGGGGATCAAGTACCGAGGAAACATCCATCGGCGTATTTTAACAGACCCGCGCAAACAGCGAAGAATGAATGTATTAATGACAGCCCGCGGGTGAATCTCCGGTTCCCGAATGTGTCATCTGGTGTAGGATCAAACATCGAATACAACTCATACACAGCAAGGATCCACCATTGAATCAGCAAAAACCCAACCAGGAACTTTACAATCTTGTCGAGAGCATCATGGCCGAAGCCAGGCGCCAGGGCGCCACGGCGGCCGAGGCCGAGATAGGTACCGGAACGGGCCTGGCCGTCACCGCGCGGCTTGGTGAACTGGAAAAACTCGAACACGAACGCGACAAGGGGCTCGGCGTCACCGTGTATATGGATCACCGCAAGGGAACTGCCAGCAGCTCCGACTTTTCCACGGACGCCATCCGCGAAACGGTGACCGCGGCCTGTAATATCGCCCGCTATGCCAGCGAAGATCCGTGCAGCGGACTGGCCGATGCCGGACTCCTGGTGCGCGATGTGCCAATGCTGGATATCAATTATCCGTGGCAGTTGACACCGGAGGCGGCCACGCAAATGGCTATCGAGTGTGAAACCGCGGCCCGCGACTGCAACAGTCGCATTCGCAATTCCGACGGCTGCATGGTCAACACCTATGCCGGAGAGCATGTCTATGGCAACAGCAATGATTTCATCGGCGGCTGGTGCTGGTCGGTGCACATGCTCGACTGTACCGTTATCGCCGGGGACGAGAAAGGCATGCAACGCGATGGCTGGTACAGCAAGGTCAGGGATCCCGATGATCTTGAAAGCACGCAATCCGTTGGCCGCGAGGCCGCGCGGCGAACACTCGCGCGCCTCGGTTCCAGGCAACTGTCCACCCGGCAATGCCCGGTGATTTACGAGGCGCCGGTAGCGTCCAGCCTGTTCTCGCCGTTTCTGACCGCGGTTTCCGGGAGTGCGCTGTATCGCGGCGCCAGTTTTCTCAAGGATTCGCTCGGCCAGCCGGTTTTCGCCGATCATGTGCAAATCAACGAGCAACCACATCTGGCCAAAGCGCTCGGCAGCGCGCCGTTTGATAATGACGGCCTGCCGACACGCAATCGCGACATTGTTCTCGACGGCGTGCTGCAAACCTACCTGCTCAGTGTCTACTCGGCGCGGCGCCTGAAAATGCAGCCCACCGGTCATGCCGGCGGCGTACACAATCTGGTTGTCGAGAGCGGCGGTGACAGCCTTGATGACCTCATCAGAGAGATGAATACGGGACTTCTGATCACCGACATGATCGGTTTCGGCGTCAACCAGGTGACCGGCGATTACTCGCGCGGCGCCAGTGGTTACTGGGTGGAGAACGGCGAACTGCTGTACCCGGTGGAAGAAATCACGGTTGCCGGCAATCTCCGCGACATCTATAAAAAAATCCTCAAGGTGGCTAATGATGTCGATACCCGCGGCAATATCCGTACCGGGTCGGTACTCATCGAAACCATGACGGTGGCGGGAAATTGACACTTGTCGGCTGGCTAAAACCGGGCGGGAAAGGTACGATTCCCGGTCCATCTGAACAATGACTGATGTTATGTCGCAAACTTCCGAGGCCCTGCACCCGGACAAGACCGCGGATGCCATACAGACCGTTATCCGCCGTGGCAACGAGGTCATCCTCGGCAAGGAACAGGCGCTGCGCCTGGCCCTGACCTGCCTGATCGCCCGTGGCCACCTGCTCATCGAGGATCTGCCCGGCGTCGGCAAAACCACGCTGGCGCACCTGCTCGCCCGCATCCTCGGTCTCAGTTTCCAGCGCGTCCAGTTCACCAGCGATCTGTTGCCCGCCGATATACTGGGTGTGTCCATCTATAACCGGGACGATGCCTCATTCAACTTTCATCCCGGACCCATTTTTTCCCAGTTAATACTGGCCGATGAGATCAACCGGGCCACGCCACGCACACAGAGTGCGCTGCTGGAAGCCATGGAAGAAAACCAGGTCACCATCGAGGGAGAAACCCGCAGCCTGCCGAAACCTTTTTTTGTCATCGCGACACAGAACCCCAGCCACCAGGTCGGCACCTATCCGCTGCCGGAATCGCAGCTGGATCGATTCCTGATGCGCATCGAGCTGGGTTACCCGGACAAGGCCGCCGAACGCGAATTGTTCATGGGCGAGGACCGCCGCAGCATGATCAGCGCCATGGACGCGGTGCTGTCACCGTTGCAATTACTGTCACTGCAGAAACAGGCGGAAAGCATCCATGTCTCGGGGGCGTTGCTCGGGTACCTGGAGGACCTGATGGCGTTCAGCCGTGAATCACGCCTGTTTGTGCACGGCCTGTCACCCCGCGCCGGACTCGCCATCCTGCAAGCCGCGAAAGCCTGGGCGCTGTTACACGGGCGCGGCCAGGTGCTGCCCGAGGATCTGCAAAGCATCCTGCCCGGCGTCGTGGGTCACCGGCTCGTTGACGTGGAAGACGCTGCCACCACGCCGGACCGCACGGCAAGGCTGTTGATCGAAAACGTGCCCATTCCCTGAAACCATTATGGCGGAATCGATCGTCCTCGAACGTTTTCCCGTCTCCAGACGCACGACCTCATCCCATGCCCTGACACGCCGCCGCGTCTATATCCTGCCGACACGCTATGGACTGCTGTTTGGAATCATGATTGTAGTCATGCTTATCGGCGGTATTAATTACAACAACAGCATGGCCTACGTACTGACCTTCATCCTCAGCAGCATGGTCATGATCGGCATCCTCCATACCTACCGGAACCTGGCCGGGCTGGTGCTGACTGCCGTGCAACCGGAACCGGTGTTCCGCGAACAGACAGCCGCTTTCCCCATCCTCATCGATAATCGCAACAACGAGCAACGCCATGCCATCGAGTTCCAGATCCGCCGGCGCCGATCCCGCTTCAGACCGGCAGAGCTGATCGCTTCCCGAAATATTGACATCCCTGCCAATGCCCTGCACACGGTCAGCGTGCCGCGCCGGATGCAGAGGCGTGGGCGAATAACCTGTGGCCAGGTGGCGGTATGCAGCACGTTCCCGCTGGGGTTGTTCCGCGCCTGGGCCCACTTCGAGCATGATCGCCCCTGTGTGGTCTATCCGAAACCCGCGGGCATGAGGCACCTGCCGGAACCGGTACTGGTCGATCATCACGATTTGACCGGTCCGCGCAGCGGCACTGACGATTTCGTCGGTTTCCGGGCCTACCGGCCTGGTGACGCCAGCAACAGTATTTCCTGGAAGCATTTTGCCCGTGAGCGCGATTTGCAGGTCAAGCGGTTCCACGGTCAGGGCAGTATGAAGCTGATACTGGACCTGGATCAGGCAGGTAATTCCAGTTCCATCGAGCACAGGCTGAGTCAGCTCTGCCAGTGGCTGTTGAGCGCCGAACAGAAGGGCCTGATGTACGGGCTGGATCTGGGTGCAGTCAAACTGCCCGCGGATAACGGCCGGCAACACCTGCACCGCTGCCTCGAAGCCCTGGCTGATTATGGTGATCCACGGTCATGAAAACCGGCAGTCCCGCAATGCAACTTCAACATCTGCTATGGCTGGGTCTGGGGTTGAGCCTGGCTACGCTGCCACACCTGGCCCGGATCCCGATCTGGGTCAGCATAATGTATGTCACCCTGGTGGCATGGCGGCTGTCCGGACCCCTGCTTGGCTGGCCGCTGCCGAACAGGCCCCGGCGTCTGCTGGTGCTGGCACAGTATACGCTGGCCATCGCCGGCCTGTTTGCAGTACTGAAAACCTACGGGACGCTCTCCGGACGCGATGCCGGCGTTGCCTTACTGGTATTGCTCTCCGGTTTCAAATTTCTTGAGGCGCGGAGCGAACGGGATTATTACATTGCCGTGTGCCTGGGGTTCATTCTCGTGGTCACGAACTTCTTTTATACCCAGAGCATTCCCACGGCCCTGTACATGGCACTGGTGGTGCTGGTGTTAACCACCTGTTTCGTGGTCATGAATGATCGCAACCGCGGTCTCGGGCTCTTGCAACGCACCCGTCTCGCCGGGGTTCTGCTGTTGCAGGCCTGCCCGTTAATGCTGGCCCTGTTTATCCTTTTCCCGCGTGTGCCCGGGCCGCTCTGGGGACTGCCCAAGGACGCGCACAGCGGTATTACCGGCATCGACGATGCCATGACGCCGGGCAGCATCAGCAAGCTGCTGCAATCCGATGCCCTGGCGTTTCGCGCCAGGTTTCATGGTCGGGTTCCGGAAAAAGGCCGGTTTTACTGGCGTGGCCCGGTACTCACATACAACGATGGCCGCCAGTGGAGCCGTGACGAGAGATTGTTCTTCGCGCCCGAGAACAAACTGACCAACCTCGGTGAAGCCATCACCTATACCATCACCCTTGAACCCACCAACCAGCGCTGGCTGTTTGCACTGGAGATGCCGACTGGCACCAGCGACGGGCGCCTGATCAACGACTACCAGATCCTTCGTCACAAACGCATACGCGATCGCATTCGCTATGACCAGGTGTCCTGGCCCGATTATCGCCTCAACGATGAATCGCCACGGGTTCTGCGCGCCGCCCTGCAGTTACCCGAGGGATATCACCCGCGCACCATCGAACTGGCCCGGCAATGGCGCGATGAAGGCCTGGGCGATCGACAAATCATTGATCGCACCATGCGCCGCTTTAACCGGGAAAATTTTTACTACACGCCGAAACCGCCGCTGCTGGAAGGTGACAATATTGATCAGTTCCTGTTTGAGACGCGCAGGGGTTTTTGCGAGCACTATGCCTCGGCATTCGTGGTGCTGATGCGTGCCGCCGGCATCCCGGCCCGGGTGGTTACCGGTTATCTGGGCGCCACCTATAATCCCGTTGGTGATTATTACAATATCTACCAGCGCGATGCCCATGCCTGGGCCGAAGTGTGGCTGCAGGACCGGGGCTGGCAACGCGTCGACCCGACGTCCGCGGTGTCACCACTGCGGGTGCTGGAGGGGATTGACCGCGCTGCTCCGGAAGTCGGCAGGGCCTTTGGGTTTGAATATGGAAACCATTCCCTGGCTGTAGTAATCATGCGGCAATTTATCGATTCCTGGGACAACCTGAACTACCAGTGGAGTCAATGGGTGCTGGGCTACGGACCAAAGCGGCAGAAAGAACTGATGCACTACCTCGGTTTCGAGGATATTGACTGGACAGGGCTGACTCTGGGGCTGGTGGTCGCGATTGGCGCTATTCTGACAGTCATCGCTGCCTGGTTTTTCCTGCGCCGTCCCCGGGATCCGGAACCGGCGCGACGGCTCTATGATCGTTTTTGCCGAAAACTGGAAAAATACGGCTTTTGCCGACTGCCCTTCGAAGGCCCGCTGGATTTCGCCACAAGAGTCTGCCGCCGCCATCCGCGGTTGAAACATGTAATAATGTGCATCACCGATCACTATATCGCGGTGCGCTACGGATCCGACCCCGGCCGCCTGGAAGATTTCAGGCGGCAGGTCGAGCGGTTCGACCCGGGTTCGATCATCAAGGCCGGATAATATGGCAGGACCAATGCCGATGAATACACTGTCCAGAGATACTCTCAGGGACGCTATTGCCAGGCAGGAATTGTTCCAGCGGGTACGTATCGAGGACGTCGAAGGCATCCTCGATCGATGTGAAGTGCTTGAGCTCGACCGGGATGAAACCCTGATCCAGGCCGGACAGACAAACCACGATCTGTACCTGATCCTGGAAGGCAGCCTGCGTGTGCATCTGGCCGCCGACATGCATACGCCGGTCATCACGCTGCATGCCGGGCAGAGTGTCGGTGAAGTCTCGGTGATCGATCACCAGTCGGCCTCCGCCAGCGTCATCGCTGACAGTCACTGCCGCCTGCTCGTCATCAGCGAGGAAAGACTCTGGATGCTGGTGGAATCCTCGCACGCCATTGCCAGCAATATGCTGGTGATCCTGTCACAGCGTTTACGCTACGGTAACTCGGTTATTAACAAGATCAAGGAGCTGCTGCGCGAGTACGAATACAACGCCACCATTGATCCCCTGACCAGCCTGTATAACCGGCGCTGGCTCGATAATATGCTGGAACGGGTGATGCACCGCTGCAAGACCAACCATCAGCCGCTCAGTGTGATCATGATTGATATCGACTATTTCAAGCAGTTCAACGACACCCATGGCCACCTCGCAGGGGACGAGGCCCTGCGTGTCGTGGCCCGCACCATGTTGCAGAGCCTGCGTCCTGAAGACATGGTCACACGATTCGGTGGCGAGGAACTGCTGGCCCTGTTACCGGGTCTTGAACTCGAAGCCGCGCGCCGCGTCGCCGAACGCCTGCGCCTGGCCATAGCCGCCACCCCTATCCAGGATAACGATGGCAAACCCCTGCCCGCGTTGACTATTTCGGCCGGCATCAGTGAAATGGAGGACGACACGGAACCACTGGACCTGATCAACAAGGTGGATGCCGCCCTGTACCGGGCCAAGCACCAGGGCCGTAACTGCGTTTGCGATTGAGCCGTTGATTTGCCACTCGTAACCCTGGCAGGCCGTACTCGACACAGTAAAAGATTAATGTTCTTAACACGCAGTTCATTCCATCATAAAAGCCAGTCCCAGCAACAACGGGGTAAACAGGCAAACCATGACATTGGCGGCCAGGTATTGTGGTGATGATCCGATGTTGTCACCGTAAAGCACGGCGCCGGAAAGCGCATACAATCCCGCGGGCAGCGGCAGTAACGCCATCCAGCTTTGTTCCGGAAAGACGCCGGACCACATACCCAGACCTAGCACCGCGGCCGTAGCCGCCAGAAACAGGGCGTAGACAATATTGGCGGTTGTAGTCCCGTAGACTATGGTCAGATGTCGCCGGCCGGACTGTCGGTCAGCATCGATATCAGGATATTGATTCAGCAATAACAGGTTGTTGACGAGAAGGAAGGGAACCAGCATCACCCACCCGGTTACAGGCAGGTACTCACCGTGCAGTACATACTGGGTGCCGGCCACCATGAATATACCGAAACCCGTACCCGGCGCGATGAGACACAACCACGGCCTGCGATTGATGTATCCGGGATAGGCCGCTATCAACGCCATGCCCGCCAGCCCCGGGATCAGCAGTCCTGAACCGCTGCGCCAGACCAGATACGCTCCGATGATGGTGGTAATGATTATTGCCACGATGGCCGCGCCCAGCACGGCAGCAGCAGATTGTGGATGTGCCGGCAACGCGCCGCTGCCGCCGCTGAACGCGGTGCGCCGTGTCAGTAGATCCAGGCCGCTTCTGAAATCCAGGTATTCATTCAGCGTGTTCACACTGATATGCGCGGTCAACGCGCCGCCCAGCACCAGCAGCAGCAAAACGATATTGATCTCACCATGGCCGGCATAAACCACGGCTGTGCCGAGAAAAACACATACCGGCGTCAAGAGCAGGAACGGCGGACGGAAAGTCCGCACTATGACGAGCATATTCATGGCCTGGCCCGATCAGTGAGCGTGTACACGTTGTGTCATGGCATTGCCGGCGGGCTATGCGCCAATCGATCAAACAATATCCGGCAAGACCTGCGTTGATTTCCTGTTAATACTGCCATCATGACGCTGAATCCCGAAATTCAATCATGCCCATGATCCCTGTGCCCGCCCCTGTTTACAAACGGTCGCGGACGCACCATAAACCAGCTCATAAGAACAACAAGTCCAAACAGTGTATAGACAAGTATGAATACCCACATCGGCGCCCGGTAATAGAGCAGGGACTGCAACCAGTGCGAGATGAATGTCCCCGCGTAAACATGATCCCCGGCGCGGGCACGCAACTCCATCTCCCAGATGGTGAGCGGGCAGATCCGGCCCAGCCATGATTGCAGGATTACCACGCCGATGGCCAGCAGGTGACAAAGACGAAACCAGGGATTACGCACCCATTTCCAGCGAGCCGGCCCACCGACCAGGATCAAAAACAGACCGATGACCACGAATACAACAAATAGCACATGCAACACGAGCAGGCCATCGGCCAGCAGCAGGAGAAACGTGGGGGATTGCACTCTTCAGTTCAGGGGCATGTATACGGGAACTGACTGCCGGCGATCGATAGCTAGAGGCCACCCGCCTCGGCGATATAGGAATCTATGGTTTTTTCAAGACCCGCCATATCCAGGGTCTTGAGCACGTAATCATCACATCCGGCGCGGCGCGCCTTGCTCCTGTCTTCATCGGATTCCGATGCGGTAAGCGCCACTATAGGCCGATCAAAACCGGCCTGTCGCAGTTGGCGGGTGATTTCAAAACCATCCAGCGTCGGCATATTCAGATCCATAAGTACGAGATCGGGTTGCTCCTCCCGGCACAGCGCAATCACCTCGTCACTGTTTTGTGTAGTCAGTATCCGGTAGCCGGAATTCTGCAGCACAATCTGTACTATCTCGATCATTTCCGGGTTGTCCTCGACATACAACACTTTTTTCATCCTGCTCTCCTGACCGTTCCGCGTTCTACTGTACTACTGTAGCAGGTTTGCCCGGTGTCTGGTGAATCCGGACGCCGGCGGGAAATCCCGGTTCGGCAAACAAGTCTGCGGATGACTTGCTATGCCGAAGGTGAGAACTGCATGCGATGCAGGGTGGCATAGACACCGCCCCTGTCCAGTAACTGCCGGTGTGTGCCCGATTCCACCAGCCTGCCTGCTTGCAGCACCAGCACACGGTCGGCGTGTTCGATGGTCGAGAGACGATGGGCAATGATGATACAGGTACGACCCTCGCGCGCCTTGACCATGGCCGACTGGATCTTCTGCTCCGACAGCGAGTCAAGCGCTGAAGTGGCCTCATCAAATATCAGGATCGGCGCATCCTTCAACAAAGCGCGGGCAATGGACAGGCGTTGCATCTGTCCGCCCGAAAGCTGTTTGCCATTGACGCCAATCACCGTATCCAGACCATTATCAAGCTCATTGATGAATTCCATGGCGCAGGCGTTGATCGCCGCCTGACGCACAGCCTTATCGTCACTATTGGCAAGATCGCCGTAGGCGATGTTGTTCCTGACAGTGTCATTGAACAAAAAGGTATCCTGACCGACCAGGGAAATACTGGCGCGCAAGGTTGCCAGCGGTATCCGGGTGATATCGGTGTCATCAATAAAGACCTGGCCCGGGTCCACCGGATAGAAACCGGTCAGCAGGTTGGTCAACGTGGTTTTGCCGGAGCCGGAGACACCGACCAGGGCCACGGTTTCACCCGGGTTAATCGTTACAGTAATATCCTTGAGCACCTCGGGTTGATCGTCGGCATAACGAAAATTCAGGTCCTGCAGCCGGATTTCGCCTTGCAGGCGCAGATCCGTAGCCGGCTGATCCACTGGCTCAACCGGCGCATCGAGCACGGCAAAAACACTTTCACTGGCGGCCAGTCCACGCTGGATATACTCGTTGATACCCACCAGTCGTTTTAATGGTCCCAGTAACATGGCCATGGCCCCGAAAAAGGAAACGAATGCACCCACCGAGAGATCGCCCTGTATAGCCTGTCCCGTGGCGATGTAGATGATAATGGCCAGGAAAATTACCGTAATCAGTTGAACCGATGGGCTGCTGGCCACGGCAGCCATGGCGAATTTCATGGCATAGCGGCGATTGGTGTTGATGATTTGATAGAACCTGTCCTGCTCCTGGCGGTAGCCGTTGAAGATCTTGATCAGCTTGTGGCCATTGATGCATTCATGGATGACATGATTGATATCCGCCATGGATTCCTGGAACTTGCGACTCATCTTGCGTAATCGCCTGCGAATGATCATAACGACAACGGCGATCAACGGCGCGCTGATCATCGCGATCAGGCTCAGTTGCCAGTTGATGTAAAACATGTAGGCCAATAAACCGATGATAGCCAGGGAATCGCGCACCAGTACGGTCAGGGCATTGGTGGAAGCCTCGCGGATTTGCATGACATCGTAACTGAACCGGGAAACGATGCTGCCGGCGCTGTGCAGATCGTAATAGCGGCAGGGCATGTGCAGCAGGCGCTGGAACATTTCATAGCGCAGTTGCATGATGACCCTGTTGGCGACCCAGTGCAGTGCGCCGCCGCTGGTATAGGCAGCCAGACCACGCACGGTAAACAGACCGACAAACAACAGCGGGATCATCAGGATCATATCCGCATCCTGTTCGATAAAAGCGCCATCGAGCATGGGCTTGAGCAGGGCGGGGATAGCCGGATCGGTGAGTGCCAGCACGATCATGGCGATAATGGCAAGCGTAAATACGCGCCAGTGCGGCCAGACGTAGCGCAACAGGCGCCAGTAAAGCTGTTGATCCCCTTCAGTGCCGGTCATTTTTGATTACAATTGCAGGTGACGTGACTTGCGCAAACACGGATTATATCCCATTGTGTCGGGTCCTGATATTGATGTCATGACATCCATATCGATCACTGTCCAGTCAGCAAGGTGGAAATATGTCGGTACAGCATCCTGTCGTTGCAGTCACAGGTTCCTCGGGTTCGGGCACGACCAGTGTCAAGGAGGCATTCGAGCATATCTTTCGTCATGAGGGTATCAAGCCGGCCATGATCGAAGGCGATTGTTTTCATCGTTACAATCGCAGTGACATGAATGAAATGCTGGCCAGTTTCGAGAAGGAGAACAAACGCCTGACCCACTTTGGTCCGGAGGGCAATCTGTTCGATGAACTTGAACGCGTGTTCAGGGAGTATTCTGAAAAAGGCACCGGGCGCCGCCGATATTATATCCATAATGAAGAAGAAGCCGCCCGGCATGGTTTCCCAATCGGCGCACTGACACCCTGGGAAGATCTGCCGGAAGATTCCGATTTGCTGTTTTATGAAGGCCTGCACGGCGGCATTGTCACTGACAAGTATAACGTCTATCAGTACGTCGACCTGCTCATCGGCGTGGTGCCTATCATCAACCTGGAATGGATACAGAAGATCCATCGGGATCAGTCCGTACGCGGCTATTCGGCATCCGATGCGACCAGGATGATCCTCGGGCGCATGCACGATTACGTGCATTTCATTACCCCGCAGTTTTCCCGTACCGATATCAATTTCCAGCGCGTGCCCACGGTGGACACCTCCAATCCCTTCGCCACGGAAAAAATTCCCACCAACGATGAGAGTTTCACCGTCATACATATCCGCAATCGTAATAAAATAGATGTCGATTTTCGTTACCTGCTGGAAATGCTGGAAGGCTCGTTCATGTCCACACCGGACACCATCGTCGTGCCGGCGGGTAAAACCATTTTCGCCATGCAACTGATCCTCACCCCGGTGATCCACGACCTGATGGAGCTGCAGACAGCGGGGGAATGAAGGTCGCCCGGGATCAGGTTATACTGGGCGCACTTCATTCAGCTGAAACCCTATGCGATCAATCCTCGTACTGAATCCCAAAGGCGGATCCGGCAAGACCACGCTGGCCACCAACATTGCCGCCTGGATCGCCGGCCAGGGCAAACGCGTGGCGCTGGCTGACCTCGACAAGCAGGGTTCGAGTAATGACTGGCTGGCGGTGCGCCCGGACAACCGGCCGGCCATTATCCGGGCCTGCGAGGACAGTAAAACCGTGCGCGTCGATGCCGATATCGATTATCTGATCATCGATTCCCCGGCGGCCCTGCATGGCAAAAAACTGGCGAAATTCGCCCATAATGCCGAACGCGCCATCGTGCCCATCACCGCATCGGCCATCGATGTGCGCGCCGCAGAACGGTTTTTTCATGAGCTGGTATCATTGAAAAAGAAGATCAACCGTAAAATAAAAATTGTCACCGTGGCCAACCGGGTGCGTGAAGATACCCGCGCCGCCGCGCGGCTGGAACACTACCTCGAGCATCTGCGCCTGCCCGATGGCCGGGAACTTCCCTACCTGAGCCGGCTCAGAAACAGCCAGAATTACGTTACCGCGGCCGAGCGGGGCCTGAGCATATTCGAACTGGCGCCGTCGAAAACCTTCCAGGACCGCGAGCAATGGGTGCCGCTGTTAAAATGGCTGGCGCAGCACTGATTGACCACTGATAAACCTGTTAGCCGATATATTGAAACTGTTTTGACCTCCCGTACCGTTACTATTCAATCCACCGGTGATACCTTCACCGTTGCCGAAGACCAGTCCATTCTTGATGCGGCCCTGGAGCAGGGCCTGCTGTTGCCCTACGGCTGTCGCGATGGTGCCTGCGGCTCCTGCAAGGGCAGGATCATCAGCGGTGAGATCGAGTATCCCGATCGGGAGTTACCCGGCATCTCGGCGGAGGAAATGGCCGCCGGCTCGGCGTTATTCTGCCAGGCTCGGGCAGCATCCGATCTCGTCATCGATGCCCGTCTGCCGGACACCTCGGCGGATATCCCGGTGCGTAAACTGCCCTGCCGCGTCGATCGACTGGAAAAACTCAATCACAATGTCATGCGCCTGTACCTGAAACTGCCCGCCAGCGAACGGCTGCAGTTCCTCGCCGGCCAGTACATCGATATCCTGCTGGCCAACGGCAAGCGGCGTTCCTTTTCCCTGGCCAATGCCCCGCACGACGATGATTGCCTGGAATTGCATATTCGCTACTACAAGGGCGGAGTATTCTCCGAACTGGCTTTTCACGGGCTCAATGAAAAAGCCCTGTTACGGCTGGAAGGACCCTACGGCAATTTTGCCTACCAGGAGGATAGCGATCGCCCCATCATCATGGTCGCCGGCGGCACCGGCTTTGCCCCGGTCAAGGGTATCATGGAGCATATACTTGCCGGCGGCGTCAAACGTCCCATTCACTTTTACTGGGGCGCCCGAACACGTGCCGATTTGTATCTCGATGAATTGCCGCGGGCCTGGGCAGAGAAGGAACCCCTGATTACATACCACCCGGTGCTGTCCGAGGCGGCCCCGGAAGACGACTGGAATGGCCGCACCGGCTTCGTGCACGAGGCCGTACTGGAAGATATGGAGGATTTATCCGGCTATGACGTTTATGCCTGTGGTCCGCCACCGATGGTGGAAGCGGTAGGAAACACGTTTATTGAACGCGGCCTGCCCAGAGATCAGATATTTTCTGACTCGTTCGAGTTCGCCAGGGACTGATTCCGTCATTCGCGCAGTCAGCGCATCGGTAGCGCATCCCTTTTCATTCCAGGAAACGGCCCTGGACGCGATCCGCCACCGTCGCCAGTTGCAGGCCTTTCTGGTAAAAGTCCGTGGCCCGCTCCGTCTCGCCCTGTTTTTCCAGCAGCACCGCGAGTTCCCGGTAGACTTCGGGATCGGGCCGCACCGACAGGCACTCCTCGAAGTACATGCGCGCTTTACCCCAAAGCTTGTTTTGCAGGCACAACCGTCCCAGCGTCATCAGCAACACCGGATCGCGGGCATGGCCACGGAGTAAATCCTCGGCAAAACTCAGCTGCCCGATCGGGTCATGGCCGCGGACAAATCCGTACAGGCGCACCAGGTTTTCATCCCATTGTTTTTTCAGCACGTTACGGATCTGGATCTCGCTGTCGAAATGATCGCGAAAACGGATACGCTGGGAAACGTAGGCTTCAATCAGGAACAGTTCCCGGCGAAAGGCCCTGGGTATAGTGATCCAGGTCCGTGCCAGCACCTTGTCATTACCGCTGTCACCGGCCTGCTGCAAGAGACCGGCATACGCCTTGAGCTGCTGGCTGCGGATGCGATCAGCATCCTGATGGCCGGCTTTTTTCAACTCGTGCAGCACATCGATCACCGCATGCCAGTCCTTGTGCCGGGTATATAAATCCAGCAAAAGGTATTTCACTTCCAGTTGCCGGGGATAGCGTGCGCGCAACCGGGTGAGCACGGCCAGCGCCTGCTCGGCCTGGTTTTGTTCCAGCAATAAACGCGCCTGGGCAATGCCGGCTGCCGGGGAATCGTCAGGAGAATGCTGATGCGCCAGACGCAGGTAATCATCACGCCGCCCGAGTTCGCCCTGTTTCTGCGCGGCTCGCGCCGCACCGATGAAATTCAGTTGGCGGTGATCGCGCGAATAACGGCTACCCTTCTCAAACGCTTTCTCGGCCGCCGTCCAGTTACCCTCAATCATGGCCATCATCCCGCCGGCCAGGTAGCGATCGGAACGGATGAGATTTTTTTTATCCAGGTAATCGCGGTACTGGCCGGGCAGATTGAGCAGGCGGATGCCCAGCCGAATCAGAAAATACAGGGCAACGAACGTGACAATGATGAACAGAATGAAAAAATTAGTGGAGGTCTGTACGGTCCACTCGCCAAACGTCAGGATCATGACACCACTGTTACGGGTGGCGAAAATACCTGCAAACACCGCAATAATCAGCGCGGATAGGATGGTCAGCAACAGTTTCATGGATTGGCCGTTATCGGATCAGGGGTTGGCGGTAAAATCACGAACGGCCCCGAGCGAGCGGCCGAGGTCCGGCAGTTCGGGCCGCAGATCGGCATCCCGCATCCGCTTCAGCGCGGTAACGGTATTTTTGACCGCGACGGCATCGGTATTGTAGTACGCCTGCAACCAGCGTGTTACCTTGTCCAGCGCGGCCCGGAAAGTCGCCGTGTCATGACGCAGCAGCGCGATGCGGGCGCTGCCCAGCTCCAGTTTCAGATTCTGCTGCAGATAATATTCCTCGTTTGGCATGATAAAAGCCGCGGCACCGTCATCACTGCGTTTGATCACGACCAGCGATTTCAACACCTGCCAGATACGTGATGGAATAGCGCGCCAGCCGTCCTGACCGGGGATATCCTGCTGCGCCGTTTCCATAGCTGCCGGGGTTACGCTCTCATTGTCGATGATATTTTTCAGGGGCAGGGTTTCGATGCGGTTGCCTAGTTCGACCAACTCGGCGGCCATGCCCTCGACATCCGGTTGTTCTACCGTTGACAACGCATTGATATCGCCGGCCAGCTGCTCGCGCAACGGGATCAACGCCGGGTTGGACAGATCCCGCAAACGTTGATCAGCGGTCTTGAGCGCCGTCATGGCGGTATCGATATCGCGTTCCAGGTGCAGCCGGTGCATGGCCACGCGCACCAGGTATTCCGCTTCGCGCAGGGTCCAGTCATGATCAGTATCGGGCCGTTGCTTTTGCAGTGACTGCAGCGCTTCTTCCAGGGCACGCTGTGACTGCGTCAGGCGGTTATCATCGGCTTCAAGCCCCGACACCTGTTGCTGCATGGCCTTCAGTTGCGTTTCCAGGCCGTTTAACTGTTCCGTGACTGTCTGTTGATAACCAGCGGTCGTGTTTGCGGTTTTGTTCAATGCCACCAGTACATAAACCAGTGCGGCGATGAGCACGGCCAGCACAACCGCCAGGGCGATGAACAGTTTCTTCACATCGATGCCTGCCGGAACCTGTACCAGTGATGTACCGCCCGTGGTCTTTTTGGTGGTTTTCTTTTTCCGGGTCGTTTCCGTCATGCGTTTTTATTCCTGCAGAGTTCCTCACACATCTTGATAATGCCTTCGTCGTCGGATTGTCGAATAATCGCCGCCGGCTGGCGGAATCCCAGTTCCACCAGATAGTCGGCAATACGCCGGCTCATGACCACCGTGTCCGCGTTGCGGAGCTTGTCCTGAAACTCCTCCGGGACTCGCTGCAACAGGTTATTGGCGGCTTCGCAACTGGTCAGAATCACGATATCCGGACTGTGCCGCCGCCAGAATTCTGTTTCATGGGCCAAATCATAGCATGGCTGGACGCGTTCATAGACCTCGGCATACGTGATCGTTGCGCCGCGTTCACGCAGTGTTTGCGCCAGCAGTTCACGCCCGCCCAGACCACGGACAATCAGTATCCCGGTACCGTCTATACGCTCGGCAGCCAGTTCCGGCAACTGCAACAGCGTTTCGCTGTCGGCGCCACCCCCGGGATAACGCACTGCATCAAAACCGGCCTGTTGCAATGCCTGCGCGGTCGAACGGCCCACGGCAAACAGGCGTTGCCGGGTCGGGTTAATATGCTCGCCGAACCAGGGCAAGCCATACTGTACGGCGTTACGACTGATGAAAATCAACACCGGAAACCGCTCCAGTTGCGCGGCGATAGCATTCAATGTCCGCGAGGATCCAAGCGGAACAATCTCAAGCAAGGGGTATTCCAGGGCAATGCCGCCACGGTCGCGGATCATGGCGCACAATGGACGCGCCTGTGCAGCCGGTCGCGTTACCAGGATAGATTTGCCCGCCAGTATTGTCGCGCTACTGATGATTCAATACTCCGGCAAGGATCTCATCGGCGCCTTGATCCAGCAGGGCGTCGGCCACGGCTTGTGCCAGTGAGCCAAGATCCGCCATGGGGCCGCTCCGCTCCACCCGGATGACTTCACTGCCGTCCAGACGGCCGACCATGGCCCGCATCTGTACCTTGTCATCCGTCGCGCTCGCGTGCGCCGCTATGGGTAACTGGCAGCCACCGTACAGGCGCCGGGAAATAACCCGTTCAGCCTCCACCAGGTGATGGGTCAGCGGATCATCCAGCAGCCGGATCAGTGCATGGGTGTCATCATCATTGCTGCGTGCCTCGATACCGATGGCGCCCTGGCCGATAGCGGGGATCATGTCTTGCGTGGCCAGGTAATCACGTACCCGTTGATCCAGACCCAGGCGTTTGATACCGGCGGCGGCGAGAATAATGGCTGCGTAGTGCCCGTCATCCAGTTTTTCAAGGCGGGTACCGACATTGCCGCGCAAATCGCTAATCCGCAGATCCGGTCGCAAGCGTAACAATTGGGTGCGCCGGCGCATGCTGGAAGTGCCCACGGTGGCGCCCTCCGGCAGGGCGGCCAGGCTGTCGAAGCTGTTGGATATAAAGGCATCACGCGGGTCTTCACGCGGCAATATGGCGGCCAGTTGCAGTCCCTCGGGAAAATCCACGGTGACGTCTTTCATGGAATGCACGGCCAGATCCGCATCGCCGTTCAACAGGGCCTGTTCCAGCTCCTTGATGAACAGCCCCTTGCCGCCGGCCTGGCTAAGGGGCGCCGACAGAAACCGGTCGCCCTCGGTGGACATACTGACTAAACGGACCTCGAGGTCCGGGTGCAGTTGCTGTAACAGGACTGATACATGGTTGGCCTGCCACAGGGCCAGGGGGCTTTCGCGGGTGGCTATTTTCAATTGTTGTTTTTGCATACTGGAATATTGATTTCGTTATTATCCGCTTCGGGGTGAACGTGCCATTGGCCGTGATCCTGACACCCGGTCACGGGTTTGAGGTTAGAATAGCGGCTATGTTTATATAAGGATACAGGACCCATGAAGGTTGGCATCGTGATGGATCCCATCAGCGGGATCAATATCAAAAAAGACAGTTCCTTCGCCATGTTGCTGGCGGCCCAGGCGCGCGGCTGCGAGTTGTATTATATGGAACAGGCGGATCTGTACCTGGACATGGCCACGGCCAGGGCGCGCATGCATCCGGTGGAAGTCGAGGATAACCCGGATCACTGGTTCCGGCTGGGCGATGCCGCCGATCGGCCATTGACCGATCTCGATATCGTGCTCATGCGCAAGGACCCGCCCATGGACGCGGATTACCTGGTCACCACCTGGATCCTCGAACAGGCCCAGCATCAGGGCGTGATGGTGGTCAACGATCCGCGCAGCCTGCGCGATGCCAACGAAAAGATGTTCTGCACCTGGTTCTCGGGGCTGATGGCGCCGACCCTGATCACACCTTCGGACGAACGGCTGCGCGCCTTCATCGCTGAACATGCTGATGTCATCGTCAAACCCCTGCACAGCATGGGTGGCGACTCCATCTTTCGTTTGACCATGGAGGATCCGAATCTCAGCGTTATCCTTGAAACCATTACCCGGCGCGGCCACAGTCACGTCATGGCCCAGAAATACATAGCCGATATTGTCCACGGCGACAAACGTATATTACTGATTAACGGCGTGGCCGTGCCCTGGGCGCTGGCGCGTATTCCGGCCAGCGGGGAGACGCGCGGTAATCTGGCCGCCGGTGGGCAGGCCCGGGGGCAGGCCCTGACCGATCAGGATCGCAACATCTGCGAACGTGTCGGTCCGGTACTAAAAAAGAAAGGGCTGTGGTTCGTCGGTCTGGATGTCATCGGTGATTACCTCACCGAGATCAACGTCACCAGTCCCACTTGTATCCGTGAGCTGGACCGGGCATTCGATCTGGACATTGGCGGACAATTAATCGACGCGCTCATCGCCCACCGACAATGATCGGTTGCCGAATACACAATAGAACAGCACCAGGCGTCGATGATTAACCCGCCCACTGCGAACACGTATACTATCCGGCTTATGCAGACGGTACGCACCTGAACGTGGCGGCGGTAACGGCACGTCCACAAGTCACCTCCCTGGATCGGTTTGGCCTGACCCTGTGCCTGGCCATTATCCTGCACGGGATCATCATCCTCGGCGTAACCTTTGCGCCCGAGGATCTGGTGCAGCCGCGTTACAACACCATGGAGATCATCCTGGTGCAACAGCGCAGTCAGGAAGCACCGGAAGAAGCTGATCTGCTCGCCCAGGCCAATCTTGAGGGCGGCGGCGATGTGGAAGAAGAAGTCAATCCGGCCACGCCCACACCGGCGCCGTTCCCGGAACAGACACCGGAAATCACTGCGCCACCGCCGGCGGAACCGGCACCGCCACCCGAACCCGTCCCGCCACCGGCTCCCGAGGAGGTGGTCGAGACACCGGAACCCGAACCAAAAGTTATCGAGGAAACGCTGGTGGCTGAAACCGGGGTAGCCGAAGTCCCCGAACCGGTCGAGGTCGAGCAGCCTGAAGAGGAGATCAAACCGGCTGAGCCGGTGGAACAACCACCGGTCGTGGCCAAAGAAGAAACGCCGCCAATCGAGGAAAAGGTGGAAAAACCTGTTCCCGAGAAACCCAGGCGCAAACAGCCCACGGCGGCCGCCCTGCTTACCAACAGTTTCAAGATCGCATCATTGAGCGCCGAGATCCGCCGCAAGATGGAGACAAGGGCGGAACGGCCACGGCGAAAGTTTATCTCTGCCAGCACCCAGGAATTTCGATATGCTTCCTACATGGAAGCCTGGCGCGCCAAGGTCGAGCGGGTCGGCAACCTCAACTACCCGGACGAGGCGCGGCGGCAGAGACTCTCGGGCAGCCTGATCCTGGACGTGGCCCTGAACAAGGACGGTTCCATCAACCAGATCACGGTGCGGCGCTCATCCGGGCACAAGGTGCTCGACGATGCCGCCGTGCGCATCGTGCAACTGGCCTCGCCCTTTGCTCCGTTTCCCGATCAGATCCGCGAGGAAACCGATATCCTGCACATCACCCGTACCTGGCAGTTTTTGAATAACCGGGGGTTTAGGTGAGATCTCAGACATCAGATCTCAGACATCAGATATCTGGCATCTGGCATCTGAGATCTGAAATCTGAGATTTGAGATCTGATCACGCCAAAAAAAGTTTGTACGCCAAATTCCCCGTCTCTTCCCAGTAAAGCATGCCCAGTTCATCAAGAAAGGCCTGGAACGCCGCACGCTCAGCGGGTGGCACCTGCAATCCCATTAACACCCGGCCGTAGGCAGCGCCGTGGTTACGGTAATGGAACAGGCTGATGTTCCAGCGGTTGCCGGTGCGGGTAAGAAACTGCAAGAGGGCTCCGGATCGTTCCGGGAACTCAAACCGGTACAGCACCTCGTTATCGGCCTGCGGCGCGTGCCCGCCGACCATATAGCGTACATGCATCTTGGCCATTTCATTCTTGCTGAGGTCTTCCACCGCGAAGCCCTTGTCCCGTAAATGCTCGATGAGCTTGTCCTTTTCATCCTTGCCGTGACGCAACTGGATGCCGGCGAAAACATGCGCCTCGCTGTGATCGGAATAACGGTAATTGAACTCGGTTATGAGACGCGGTCCGAGCGCCTGGCAGAACTCATGGAAACTGCCGGGACGTTCGGGAATGGTCGCGGCAATGATGGCCTCGCGACTTTCGCCCAGCGCCGCCAGCTCGGCAATATGGCGCAAGCGGTCAAAATTGACGTTGGCGCCGCTGAAGATAGCAATGAGTTCCCGGTCACGGATCTGTTCACGGGCGATGTACTGTTTCATCCCGGCCAGCGCCAGTGCGCCGGCGGGTTCGGGAATCGCGCGCGTGTCCTCGAATATATCCTTCACGGCGGCGCAAATCTCGTCCACGTCCACCAGCAACATTTCATCCACCAGTTCACGGGCCAGACGGAACGGCTCCTCTCCGGCCTGGCGCACGGCGGCGCCGTCGGCGAAGATGCCGATCTTCTCCAGCAACACGCGCTCACCCGCCTCCAGCGCCCGGGTCATGCATGGCGCTTCGTCCGGTTCCACGCCGATGATACGTATATCCGGGTTGACAGCCTTGACGTGGGCGGCGATCCCGGCGATCAGTCCTCCACCACCGACCGGGATAAACAATATATCCGGCCGCGAGGGATGTTGCTGCAGGCATTCGACCCCGACCGTGGCCTGGCCGGCGATAACCAGGGGATGATCGTACGGCGGAATGTATGTCATGCCCTCGCCGGCCGCGAGTTCCTCGGCGTACTCCTTCGCATCATCGTAGGCATTGCCGTGCAGGTGAATATCGCCACCCAGCCTGCGTACAGCGGCGATCTTGATCTCCGGCGTGGTCTTGGGCATGACGATGGTGGCCTTGATACCCAGCCGTCTGGCCGCCAGCGCCACGCCCTGGGCATGATTGCCGGCAGAGGCCGCGATCACACCCTGTTCGCGTCTGGCAACGTCCAGTGAGACGATCATGTTGTAGGCCCCGCGCAGCTTGTAGGAAAATACCGGCTGCTGGTCTTCACGTTTCAGCCAGACGCGGTTACCGGTTCGTTCGGACATAACCGGCGCATGATCCAGCGATGTGCGCACGGCCACGTCGTAAACGCGTTGCGTGGCCTGCTCAATTAATTCCTTGTATTCATCAAACATCGACATAAGATAACAACCACTCAGGCTTAATCAATCAATAATTACCGCAGACAACCTTAACGTGAGCCAGGACAACCAAAAACAGGCGGCGGCCATTGCGGCCCTGGACTACATTCCGGGGGAGTGCATCGTCGGAGTCGGCACCGGCAGTACGGTGAACTTTTTCATCGATGCACTGGCCGGCATGCGCGGTCAGATTGAAGGCGCGGTGGCCAGTTCACTGGCGACTGAAACACGCCTGCGCCGGCATAACATTCCCGTACTGGATCTCAATTCAGTCGACGAGATCCCGGTATACGTGGATGGTGCCGATGAAGTGACACGGCACAAACACATGATCAAGGGCGGTGGCGGGGCGCTGACACGGGAAAAGATCGTCGCCGCCGCCAGCCGAACCTTCGTCTGTATCGTCGATGAGGCCAAACTGGTGGACAGGCTCGGCACGTTTCCCCTGCCCGTGGAAGTCATTCCCATGGCCCGCGGCTACGTCGCCAGGGAACTGGTGAGACTGGGCGGTCAACCACAACTGCGCGAGGGTTTCACGACCGACAACGGCAATATCATCCTCGATGTGCATGATCTGAAAATCAGTGATCCGTGCGCGCTGGAGAGTGAGATCAACCAGATCACCGGGGTGGTTACCAACGGGCTGTTTGCAAATCGCGGCGCCGATATTGTCATTCTGGGATGTAAAGATCAGGTAAATACTATCGAATAGCGCATTTTGAGTGAAAAAAGGCTTTTTTAATCCGCAATATTTTTATAAATTGGACGCTATAACAACGTATACTGTGATCAAATCGGACCGGCCGCAGCGAGTTTGACAGGCATACGGCTGGGTTCGATTACTTTTAATAGGGGATAACATATGTGGTTCTACCTGGTTTATCTGCTGGCAATCATTGTCGTCATCCTGCATTTCACCGGCTGGTTGAAACGTCACAACTGTGAATGGATCGTACTGGTCATGGCTATTGCAATATTTCCCGCCGTTATATTTCTCTGACCTTTCCTCCCGCGTGATCGGACTTCTGCAACGTGTGACCCATGCACGGGTGGAAGTGGATCAGAACGAGATTGCCGCTATAGGTACCGGTCTGCTGGTACTGATTGGTATAGAAAAAACCGATACTGAAAAAGATGCCGACCGGCTGCTGCAACGCCTGCTCGGCTATCGCGTGTTCGCCGATGCCTACGGCAAAATGAATCTTTCTCTCAGGCAAATCGCAGGCAGCCTGTTGCTGGTGCCGCAATTCACACTGCCCGCCGACACGCGCAAGGGCACACGACCGGGTTTCAGCACCGCTGCACCGCCACAACGCGGCCGGCAGCTGTTTGATTACCTGCTGCAAAAAGCCAGGGCCGAATATCCCGATGTGGCAGCCGGCGAATTCGGCGCCGACATGAAAGTATCCCTGACCAACGACGGCCCGGTGACGTTCTGGCTACGATCCAGATGCCAGATATCAGATCTCAGATCTCAGAAGTAAGATCGCAGATATCTGGTATCTGGTATCTGAGATCTGGTATCTGGTATCTGGTATCTGATATCTGATATCTGAGATCTGGGATCTGGGATCTGGGATCTGTTATCTGGTTAGCCAATCCCGGGCTTGTAAAAAGTCCCGATACAGCCGTTCTTCCTCGCTGCCTGCCTGCGGTTGCCAGTCGTAGTCCCAACGGACCAGCGGGGGCAGTGACATAAGTATGGATTCGGTGCGGCCACCGGACTGCAGCCCGAACAGGGTACCACGGTCATAGACCAGGTTGAATTCCACGTAACGGCCGCGCCGGTAAAGCTGGAATTGCCGTTGCCTGTCCCCCCATGGCGTATCATGACGGCGTTCGACGATGGGCAGATAGGCATCAAGGAAGTGATCACCCACGCTTTGCATGAACCCGAAACAGCGTTCAAAACCCCAGGCGTTCAGATCATCGAAAAACAGGCCGCCGATACCCCGCGGCTCATTCCGGTGTTGCAGATAAAAATAATCATCACACCATTTTTTATAACCTGGATACACATCATCCCCGAATGGTGCACAGGCCTTGCGGGCCGTTTCATGCCAGTGGCGGGCATCTTCCTCGAACCCGTAATAAGGAGTCAGATCAAAGCCGCCACCAAACCACCAGACCGGGTCTGCACCGGGTTTTTCCGCCAGGAAGAAGCGGATATTCATATGCGTGGTCGGCACGTAGGGATTCAGGGGATGGATGACCAGTGAATCACCGAGAGCCTGGAAACTGCGGCCGGCCAGTTCCGGTCTCTGGGCACTCGCGGAAGGCGGCAGCGACTCTCCGGCCACATGCGAAAAATTAATGCCGCCTTTTTCCACGACCTCGCCCTGCTGGAAGATCCGGCTAATGCCGCCACCGCCCTGCGGGCGCTGCCAGCGATCTTCCCGGTAGCTGACCTCCGGGTCCAGATCACGCAATGCCTCCGAAATGCGATTTTGCAGTTTCAAAAGATAGTGTTTTACGTCGTCTATCATATTCACGATTATGTACACGCTACCCGTTGCCGGTACAGCATCGGGAAATTCATATTCAGTTGAACACGCGCCGTTCCGGCGAATGCGGGCTTGTTCAGCACTTGCCGCTAAGGGTATGCTGTGCGCCTGCAAAGACAGGGTAAAGAATAAATGACCACTCGAACAGCCAGAATTCAACGCCATACCCGAGAGACCCGTATCGAGGTAGAACTGAACCTGGACGGCACCGGCAAATCGGATTTGCAGATCGGTGTGCCTTTCCTTGAACACATGCTCGATCAGGTAGCGCGTCACGGCCTCTTCGACCTGACCATCAGGGCCGAAGGCGATCTGGAGATCGACGCTCATCACACCGTTGAGGATGTAGGCATTACCCTGGGACAGGCGCTGGCCAACGCCCTCGGCGACAAAACCGGCATCCGCCGTTACGGTCATGCCTACGTGCCGCTGGATGAAGCCCTGTCACGTGTGGTGCTGGACTGTTCCGGCCGGCCCGGACTGGAATACCAGGCCAGTTACCCGCGCGCCCGTGTCGGTGAGTTTGATGTCGACCTGGTTTACGAATTTTTCCAGGGCTTCGTCAACCATGCCCTGGTTACCCTGCACATCGATAACCTGCGCGGGCGCAACTCGCACCATATCGCCGAAACCATTTACAAGGCTTTCGGCCGCGCCTTGCGCATGGCGACCGAACGGGATCCGCGCATGGAAGGCATATTACCTTCCACCAAGGAGCATTTGTAATCCTGTCCGCTTCGGGCCGGTTGCTGACACTTCGATTTCACGTATTGACACGACTGCAGCATATTGCATGGCCAGCGGAATGCACTACGGTAAATGAATACAACCAGTAGTCTAGTTTCAACGTCGGGGCGCAGGTTGTGAACGCCCGGCAATCTGTTGTGGTCATCGACTACGGCACCAGTAACCTGCGTTCGGTCGCCAGGGCGCTGGAACACGTCGCCGCGAAACGGACCCGGATCACGGTGACGGGCAACCCCGCGGACATCCGCAAGGCGGATCGCATCGTTTTTCCGGGACAGGGCGCCGTCGGACAGTGCATGCAACACCTGATAGAAATGGGTCTGGACGACTGCATTCGCGAATGCGTCATTGACAAACCCTTTCTCGGCATCTGCCTCGGCCTGCAGAGCCTGATGCAATTCAGTGACGAGGACGGCGGTACCGACTGCCTGGCTATCTTCGCGGGCAAGGTGAAGCGCTTCGTGCTCGATGATACCGCCAGGGACAATGCCTGCAAGATCCCGCACATGGGCTGGAACCGGGTCCGGCAGCGACAGGCGCATCCATTGTGGAACGGCATCGAGGACGGCAGCCGCTTCTATTTCGTGCACAGTTACTATGTCGTCCCCGATGATGCCGGAATCATCGCCGGCACCACGGAGTATATTCACGAATTCACCTCAGCCGCGGCACGTGACAACATCTTTGCCTGCCAGTTTCATCCGGAAAAAAGCCAGCATGACGGACTGCAACTGCTGCAGAACTTTCTCAGCTGGGATATCTAGTCAGGAGATCCTGAGAAAGAATCAGACATAAAAAAGCCATGCATGGCATGGCTTTTTTATACGTCTTTGTACAGCTTATCAGGCAATGGCATCTTTTAATGCTTTCAGCGCAGTAGCCCTGACACTGGTGCTGGCCGGCTTTGCCTTGAACATCATTTCTTCACCGGTGAACGGATTAACACCCTTGCGGGCCTTGCGGGCCGGCTTGATCACACGACGAAGCTTGATGCCCAGGGAAGGAACGGTGAATTCACCGGAACCCCTTTTCATCAGGTGACGGGTGGCAATACCACTCATTGAATCAAGCACTGCAGTAACATCTCTCTTGGTGAGACCGGTTTCTTCAGCGATTGCCCCGATAATCTGTGCCTTGGTCTGCTTCTTTGCGATGGCAGACGGTCTTTTGGTTTTGCTTGCTCCCATTATCTCTCCTCACGTTTATCTGTTCATTTGAAAAGCCGCTGCACATTCTATGCAATCAGCCGCGAAAGGTGAATCTTATTTTTCCCTGTTTATTGCCTTGTCTCCAATATCGCCACGGTAAAACATACCACTCCAGGCGATGAGTTCAACCGCATTATACGCCTGTTTTTTCGCATCTGTGACGTTTTCCCCCAAAGCGGTAACACAAAGGACCCGGCCGCCATTGGTCAGTATCATTTGATCCTTTTTCACAGTTCCCGCGTGGAAAACCTTAACATCATTCGGAAATTCACTATCCAGCCCGTGTATCTCGTCGCCTTTTCTGACAGATTCCGGATAGCCTTCAGCCGCCAGCACCACGCCCAGCGCCGGACGCGGATCCCAGTTAACTTTTGCCTGATCCAGTTCTCCCGCACAGGCCAGCCGGCATAATTCAAACAGATCACTGTCAAGACGCATTAACACCGGCTGGGTTTCCGGATCGCCAAGACGGCAGTTGAACTCGAGCACCCGCGCTGTGCCATCCGCGTCGATCATCAAGCCGGCGTAGAGAAAGCCGCTGTATGGCCTGCCCTCATCAGCCATGGCAGCGACCGTCGGCCGTATAATGCCGTCCATGATCTGCCTGGACATGGCCTCGTCAATCACCGGCGCCGGTGAGTACGCACCCATGCCGCCGGTATTGGGGCCCTGGTCACCTCGATCACGCGCCTTGTGATCCTGTGATGTGGCCAGTGGCAGCAGGGTTTGCCCGTCAGTCATGACAATAAAACTGACTTCCTCACCGGCCAGGTACTCTTCCACCACGACACGATGACCGGCCTCGCCGAAACGGTTGGCGGAGAGCATATCGCGTACGGCGTCCCTGGCCTCGTCGCGTGACTGCGCCACCACCACACCCTTGCCGGCGGCCAGGCCATCGGCTTTCACCACCACCGGCACGGCGCAGGAGTCGATAAAATCGAGGGCGGCGTCAACATCGGTGAAAATGCCGTACTCCGCTGTCGGGATCCGATGGCGCTTGAGAAAATCCTTGCAAAAAGCCTTGGATCCTTCCAGCAGGGCAGCCTCGCGGGTGGGGCCGAAACAGGGCAGGCCGAGGTCATTGAAACGGTCCACAATACCGGCCACCAGCGGTGCCTCGGGACCGATGATGGTTAATTCGATACATTCCTGCGCGGCGAAATCGGCCAGCGCCTCGACATCTTCGGCGCCGATTGCCAGGTTACTGACACCGGGCTCCATCGCTGTACCGGCATTTCCGGGCGCTACGTAAACATGTTTGACATGTTCACTCTGCGCCACTTTCCAGGCCATGGCGTGTTCGCGACCGCCGCCGCCGACGATAAGAATTTTCATTGCACAAACGCTAAAGGGCAGGCGGTCTGTGTAACTGAAATATATTCTGGTCCGTTCAAAATGATCATTCGTGCAGTTAGAGTTGTCAGTAAATTACAGGAGAGAAATGTTCATGAGTACGAGGTGCGAGGGTTTCGAGAATCGCAGTTTATATGCAAATACATGAAAACCGCAGAAACCCGGGCAACGACGTGATCATGGAAATTCAAGCCTGTAATCAGTGCAAAAAATGACGCATGGAAGTAAACACCATCGCCATATCATGCTCATCCGCCGCGGCAATCACCTCGTCATCGCGTACGGATCCGCCGGGCTGGATGATGGCGCTGATCCCCGCCTCGGCGGCCGAATCAATGCCGTCACGAAAAGGAAAAAACGCATCCGAGGCCATCACCGAGCCTTTCACCTCGAGATTCTCGTCGGCGGCCTTGATCGCGGCTATACGGGCGCTGTAAACACGGCTCATCTGCCCGGCGCCGACACCAATGGTCCGGCTCTCGCGGGCATAGACGATGGCGTTGGATTTGACATGCTTGACGACTTTCCAGGCAAACAGCAGGTCGCGGATCTGCGCTGCGTCAGGCCGGCGCCGGCTGACTATCTTCAGATTCTGTTCACTAATGACGCCGCGATCCTCGTCCTGGATCAGCAATCCGCCGCTGACGCGTTTCAGATTGATGCGGCCGGTGGCGGCTTCGGGAACGCCACATTGCAGTACCCGCACGGCGGCCTTTGCGGACGTTACAGTCAGGGCCTGTGTATCCACTTCCGGGGCAATAATCACTTCGACGAACTGACGATCAATAATGGCTTTTGCAGTGCCGGCATCGAGTGGACGGTTAAACGCAATAATGCCGCCGAAAGCCGAGGTTGGATCGGTTGCCCAGGCGCGTTCGTAAGCTTCGAGCAGGCTGCTGCCCGTTGCCACCCCGCACGGGTTGGCATGCTTGACGATGACGCAGGCGGTTTCATCAAACGCCTGCACACAGGTCAGCGCGGCATCGGTATCGGCGATATTGTTGTAGGAGAGTTCCTTGCCTTGCAACTGTACGGCGCCGCCAAGCGTACCCGGGCCCGGCCGCACCTCGGTATAAAATGCCGCGGCCTGGTGCGGGTTTTCGCCGTAGCGAAGATCCTGTTTTTTATGAAACTGGCTGGTGAACGTTACCGGAAAGGTATGATGCGTGCCGCCGATCAGGCTGCCCAGATAATTGGAGACGTTGGCGTCGTAATTGGCCGTATGCGCAAAAGCCTTTTGCGCCAGCGTGAAACGCGTTTCCTTATCGATCGCCTGATCCTGTTCCAGCCACTGCAATACGGTGTCGTAATCCGCTGCATCCACGACCACGGTGACGCGTTCGTGATTTTTGGCCGCAGCGCGCAACATGCCGGGACCGCCGATATCGATGTTTTCAATGGCTTCTTCCAGGGTGCATTCCGGTCGCGCGATGGTCTGCTCGAAGGGATACAGGTTGACGACTACCAGATCGATCGGATCAATACCCTGTTCCTGCATCACTGCATCATCAACACCGCTGCGGCCCAGCAGACCCCCGTGCACTTTCGGGTGCAGGGTCTTGACGCGGCCGTCCATGATCTCCGGGAAGCCGGTGTAATCCGATACCTCGATGACGTCAACAGCGTTTTCCGCGAGCAGGCGGGCGGTGCCGCCGGTGGAAAGGATACTGACACCAAGCCGCGCCAGGGCCTGGCAGAATTCCACAATGCCGGTCTTGTCAGATACGCTGACCAACGCTCTTTTAATCATGATATATGCCGAAAATGAATGATCGTTACTGGTGAATATTCCCTGCCCGGTTTCTGGTTCAGATAATCCGGTATTTCTTCAGACGATTACGCAGGGTGCCACGATTGATGCCGAGTAATGAGGAAGCATGGGTGATGTTGCCATTTGTCTTTTCCATAACCACTTCAAACAACGGTTTTTCAACCTGTTGCATGAACAGTTCATAAAGGTTGGTGGTGTCATGCCCGTCAAGTGTTGCGAAGTAGGTCTCAAGAGACTCACGCACACTCTCTCGCAGACACTGTTTTCTATGATTGGTCAGGTTGCCTGGTTTCAGTTCTGCGTCCACCGCTATGCCGCTTCTTGTTTTAATTGGCCGTGAAAAAAACCATCGACCAGACTGAGTTGCTCAGCCGGCTGGTCAACACGATTGATGACAGCACGAAAGGACTCCGCCCCGTTCAGACTTTTACAATACCAGTTTATGTGTTTTCGCGCTATACGCACTCCGGCGTAATCGCCATAAAATGCGTACAGATTTTGCAAGTGTTGTCGCAACAGGCAACGGATCTCCACAGCCTCTGCTGCAGCCATGTTCACCCCGTACGCAAGAAAATGATCTACCTGCCTGAATATCCACGGATTGCCCTGCGCGGCGCGGCCGATCATCACTGCATCGACGCCGGTGTCCTGGAATACACGCGCCGCTTTTTGCGGTGAATCAATGTCGCCGTTGGCGATCACGGGAATGGACAACGCGGCCTTGATCGCCGCCACGGTGTCATATTCCGCCTCGCCACTGAAACCACAGGCCCGTGAGCGGCCGTGCACGGTCAGTGCCGCGATACCGGTATCCTCGGCAAGATGCGCAACCTGCAGAGCATTATTCGTCTGCCGGTCCCAGCCGGTACGGATTTTCAGGGTCACCGGTACGGATACCGCTTCTACAACCGCCGCGAGTATTGCCGCCACCCGCCTCTCGTCACGCAACAGCGCGGAGCCCGCATCGCGATTGCAGACCTTTTTCTTCGGGCAGCCCATGTTGATATCGATGATTTGCGCGCCGTTGTCCACATTGAATTGCGCCGCTCGCGCGAGATCACCGGGCTCCGATCCGGCAATCTGCACCATAACAGGGCCGGGTTCACCATGATGGTCCATACGCAAGCGGGTCTTGCGGGAATGCCAGAGCGCGGGATTGGAGGTCACCATCTCGGAGACGGTCAGCCCGGCGCCGAGTTGGCGGCACAGTTGACGGAAGGGCAGATCCGTGACGCCGGCCATGGGCGCCAGCAACAGACGGTTATGGATGGTGTATGGGCCGATTCTCATCGTGCAATACATGACAGATTTCGCGGGGAGGCAATCATAGCACTTTTAAGGTACGGATAAAGGATCAATTCCCTGGATAAATACGTGGCTGGACATTTTCTCGCCGTGGCTGCCAGGTGCATGATATCCAGGAATTATTGATAAAAATGACAGCCGCTGATGGGTCAGTAATTCAAGGATGTTCCGGTTACACTGTCATCCCGAACCGAAGGTGAGAGATCTTAATGCCAAGGACTTCTTGTTTCACTCGAAGTGACAGTGCCTCTTTAATCATGCTGTCTTGACACGTCCGGATACCGGACTTATTTCCCGGAATGGATCGAATTCAGTGGCATGAACACAACAGATTTTGTCAGCCCTGGCCCTGCAGGAAATCGAATTCGAAACTGACCGCACCCTCGGTCGGACCGGTCACTTCAAGCACGAAATGCACAGGCATATTGACACTCATGCCGGCGCCACGATCGATACTGTCATCGAGATACTCCCCGGGCATAAAATCACGATAGGAAATGATGTTGCCGTGGGTATCAAAGAGACTCAGTCGAATCAGCGGCCAGGGCTGGACGTTAGCGGAGTGATTGATCATGGTCGCGTTGACCAGCAGGCTGTCCACATAACGTGGATGCTCGCGCACGTCGCGGTTCACCAGGCGGATACCGTTCGTTTCCCGAAAGCGCGTGACCCGGCAGCCGAGCTGTTCACACAACTGCTGAACCACGGGTATGAATTGCGGATAACGGGTAAGCACGTGATCGCGATGGTACCAGGCCGCCTGCGTCACCAGGGCGATCATCAACAAAACGCAGCCCAGGCCCCAGAGGATCCGGTTGCGCCGCACCGGCGCGGGCGCCTCGTCCCCGAGGTAAGCATCCGGGAAGTCGAAATGCGCGGCAACCGGTTGTTCCGGATCAGTCGGCGGCGCTGTCCCGGCAGCGGACTCTCCAGCCTGGTCGAAGCCGGATTCCATGCCGGCATCAGCGGATGCGGGACCAGCAGGGATCGGTGACTCATCCGGCAGCACCGGGCCCGGATCACTGTCCATGGCCTCCGGGGGCAGACTGAATTCGGGTTCAGGCAGATCCTGTTCCGTCGCGGACGCGGAACTGTGCGCTGTCTGTCCGGATGCATTGGCGGCATTTGCGATTTTTTCAGGCGGCAGCGGCTGATCCCGAAGATTTTGCAAGGCATTGAACTGTCCGCCACAGTAGCCGCACTTCACCTCGCCGGCCGCGACGCGCAACTGATCGGCGCGGATTCGGAACTGTCGTTTGCATTCAGGGCACTGTGTATACACGTAAGTTGGCTGTCTCGCTTGAAGTCAGGTACGTACACCCTGTAGCAACGCCCACTCTTCCCTGAATTCCGGTGATTGCATGGTAAAGCATGGCCGGTACGCCTCCAAACAGGTGTCCACCTGGTGCGCCAGTAAACCGGACAAGACCAGCCGTCCGCCCGGTTTGACCAGGCCGGTCAGACGCTCACGAAGTTCCAGCAATGGATTGAGCAAAACATTGGCGAGCAGGATATCGACCGCCTGTAATTCGATGTGGTCCGCATGGCCGACGCGCACACAATGCTGCAGTCCGTTTCCGGCGACGTTACTCTCACAGGCGCTGACAGCCTGCGGATCGATATCCACCGCCACCACGGCCGCGGCACCCAGCCGGGCCGCCGCCAGGGCGAGAATACCGGAGCCACAGCCGTAATCGATCACGGTGCATCCCTGCACCGGTTCGCGTGCCAGCCACTCAAGGCACAGCGCGGTTGTCGCATGCGTGCCGGTACCGAAAGCCAGACCGGGATCCATCATCACGGTCAGGTAATCGCCCTCCGGCACTTCGCACCAACCCGGACAAATACACAACCGATCCGCGAAGACAAGTGCCGGCTGGCTTTGCTGAAAGGACTCCACCCAGTCGCGATCTTCAAGCCGGCTGATGGCGTGGGAATAGATATGCTCAGAGCCGATGCGATCGCGCAGGCAGACCAGCAGAATATCCATATCGACATCCTCGGGCAGCAGCGCCGAAACCCGGGTGTGCCGCCAGTGGCCAGTGTCCTCGCCGTCACAGTGATCGAACAGCGGCTCATCACTGGCGGCGCTGAAGCTGATGGCCGTGGCGGCAAACTGTTCGAGAAATTCGGCCAGTGCCTCACTGTGTTCACGATCCGTTTCCACGCTGAGTTGCAACCAGCCCATTGCTTAATCCGTCCCGGGCAGCAGGACAGTGACGGTGTGAAAAATGCGGGCAGTCCGGCCGTTGCGGATCACGCTACTTGATACCGAGCTTGTGCTCGAGGTAATGAATATCCGTCCCACCGGCGATGAAATTGCCGTCATCGATAATCTTCTGATGCAGGGAGATGTTGCTGTTGATGCCGGTGATCACCAGTTCGGCCAGTGCCGTGCGCATGCGCGATATGGCGAGTTCGCGGGTTTCGGCGTGGGTAATGAGTTTGCCGATCATGGAATCGTAGTGCGGCGGTATGGTGTAGCCGTCGTAGATGTGCGTGTCCACGCGCACCCCGGGACCGCCCGGGGCGTGAAAATGTTCGATCTTGCCGGGGCTGGGCATGAAGGTCTCCGGGTCCTCGGCATTGATGCGGCACTCGATGGCGTGCCCGCGAACGCGAATATCCTCCTGGGTGTAACTCAAGGGCTTGCCGGAGGCGATGTAAAGTTGCTCCTTGACGATGTCGACACCCGTGATCATCTCGGTTACCGGATGTTCCACCTGCACCCGGGTATTCATTTCTATAAAGTAGAAATGGCCGTTTTCATACAGGAACTCGAACGTACCGGCGCCGCGGTAACCGAGCTTCTTGCAGGCATCGACACAGCGCTGGCCGATGTCATGCCGGATCGTTTCACTGATTTGCGGGGCCGGCGCCTCTTCCAGCACTTTCTGGTGACGGCGCTGCATGGAACAGTCACGCTCGCCCAGGTGAATCACGTTACTGTGTTCATCGGCCAGAACCTGGACTTCCACGTGACGCGGTTTTTCCAGGTACTTTTCCATGTACACTTCAGGATTGCCGAAAGCCGAACCTGCTTCACTGCGGGTCAGGGACACCGCGTTGCGCAAGGCTGCCTCGCTGTGCACCACGCGCATGCCGCGGCCCCCGCCCCCGCCGGTGGCTTTGATAATGACGGGATAGCCAATCCTGCGGGCGATGGGCAAAAACTGGTCGGGGTCTTCCTGCAGCGGGCCGTCGGACCCGGGCAGGCACGGAATGCCCGCTTCTTTCATGGCGTTGATGGCCGAGATCTTGTCACCCATGAGACGAATGGTCTCCGGCCGCGGACCAATGAATACAAAACCGCTCTGTTCGACACGCTCGGCAAAATCCGCATTCTCCGACAGGAAACCATATCCGGGATGAATGGCTACGGAATCGCTGACTTCCGCCGCACTGATCACCGCCGGGACATTCAGGTAACTCTCGCTGCTGGGCGCCGGACCGATACACACCGATTCGTCGGCCATGAGCACGTGTTTCTGTTCCCGATCGATGTCGGAATAGACAGCCACGGTGCGAATGTCCAGTTCCTTGCAGGCGCGCAGGATACGCAGGGCGATCTCGCCGCGGTTGGCAATGACAATTTTATCCAGTATGGGCATGGTGCCGGCTACGGGGCTTCACAATGTGGACGGGAGTCACTCGACTTCGGTAATGGTAAACAGCGGCTGGCCGTATTCCACGGCTTCACCGTTACTGACATGCACCCGGCTGATCGTGCCGGTAACGTCGGATTCGATCTGGTTCATGATCTTCATCGCTTCAAGCACGCAGACCACGTCGCCCTTGTTCACGACCTGCCCGACGCTGACGAACGGCGGCTCTCCCGGCGCCGGCGAGGCGTAGAAGATACCGACCATGGGCGAGGTGATGATATGTCCCGGCTCCGGTTGCGGCTCGGATTGCAACTCCACCGCCACCGGGTTCGTGCCGCCGCTTGCGAGTGCCGCACCCACGTCCGGTACCTGGACATGGGTCTGGGTACTCTGGGTGTGGACCTGGCGACTGATGCGTACGGATTCCTCACCTTCGCACACCTCGATTTCCGAAACGCCGGATTCCTCCAGCAACTCGATCAGTTTTTTAACCTTGCGAATGTCCATCAACCGGCGCCTCCCATGTGTACAACAGCGGCATCGATGGCCAGTTCATAACCCTTGGCGCCCAAACCGCTGATTATGCCCACGGCGATATCGGTGAGATAGGAGTGGCGACGAAACGCCTCGCGGGCGTAGACATTGGACAAATGTACTTCGATGAACGGAATGCTGACACCGAGCAAGGCATCCCTGAGGGCAATACTGGTATGGGTGAAAGCACCGGGATTGATAATGATGAAGTCGGTGCCATCGGCTTTGGCCGCGTGGATGCGCTCGATCAACTCGTGCTCGGCGTTGCTTTGCAGGGCAACGAGCTCATGGCCACCCTTGGCGGCGTAGGACTGCAGGCGGGCATCGATATCGGCCAGGGTCGTCGAGCCGTAGATCTCCGGTTCCCGCTCCCCCAATAAATTCAGATTTGGCCCGTTAAGGACCAGAAATTTCGCCATAATGACCCCATTTGTTGTTATGAAACGGCTATTTCAAAATAAGACGAAATGCCGTTGTTCGATACAATAGGCGGCATGTTAGCAGATTATCGAAGGAATTCCGAAGTATTTTTAGCGATTTTGAACCCGGTTCCCCCGGCGTTGCGCTAGAGGTACTGCAACAGGGTGCTACGGGCGGTCTCCAGGTCCAGAGGTCCGGCTTTGACGAATTCGATGACGCCCTCGCGGTTGATGACGACCGTGTAAGGCAGCGCCCCCATGTAATTACCCAGGGCAGCGGCAATTTTGATGACTTCCCGGTAACCGGTCAAGACCGGATAGTTCATACCCGTCTCATTGACGTAATCGCGAACCTCTTCCGCCTCCTGCAGGGCAATACCCAGAAACTGCAAACCCCGGTCAGCGAACTCCTCCTGCAATTCCATGAAAACCGGGATCTCCTCGCGACAGGGCGGGCACCATGTAGCCCAGAAGTTGATCACGATGAGCTTGCCATCCCATTCATTGAGACTGCGCATCTCACCTTCCAGATCGGGCAGGGAGAAATCCGGTCGACGCTTGCCCAGCACCTCGCCTGGATCAGGATTGCTTCTGACAGTGCCGGAACCCAGGTCCGGCTTCAACGACTGGTGCACCACGAATCCACCGATGGCGGCAACGATCATGATGGAAAGAACTCCGGCGACGGCAACGGCCGGTTTCACGAGCCAGTGGCCTCGTTGACGTGGGCAATGAAATCCTCGGCACCAACAAAACCCACCAGGCGATAGGCCCTGCGTTCACGCGCATCGGGATCGAAAAACAGGATGGCGGGCGGACCGAAGAGTTCGAACTGCCTGAGCAGCGCCCGGTCCACCTCATCATTGGCCGTGACATCGGCTTTCAGCAACACTATATCTTTCAACGCCTGCTTTACCCCGGGATGTGGAAAGGTTTTGGCCTCCATCTGGTTACAGTCCACGCACCATTCGGCGTAAAAATCCAGCATGGCGGGCTTGCCCTGCAAGCTGGCCTGTTGCAGTTCACGTTGCAAATCTACCGGTGATTTGATGATCCGGAATTCCGGGGCGGAGTTTTCGGATGCCACACCGGCCACTCCCTGGAGCAGTTGCGGCGAGAGAGGCCGGAATACATCACTGCCACCGGTTGCGGCGCCGATAATCAGCGCCACACCATAAACCAGCATCACCAGCCCCAGACCTTTCCAGACCCGGGTCCAGCGCGCGGCGGCCTCGAGCCGATCCAGGGCGCCCATGAATATGGCCGAGACCATGATCAGGGCTGCCCACAACATCAATGTCACCGGTCCCGGCAGGATCCGCTCCAGGAACCAGATGGCAACGCCGAGCATGACCACGCCGAACACCGCCTTCACCCGGTCCATCCAGATCCCGGCCCTCGGCAGGAGTTTGCCGGCGGAAGTGCCGATGATGAGCAGCGGTACGCCGAAACCAAGTCCCATGGCAAACAGCGCCAGGCCACCGAGCAGGGCATCACCGGTCTGGCTGATGTATAACAAGGCGCCGGCCAGCGGCGGGGCCACGCAGGGGCCGACGATCACCGCGGACAGCGAACCCATGATGCCGACGCCAAAAGTACTTCCGGATTCCTGGCGGTGGCTGAGCGTATTCAGGCGCTGGCGCAGGCCTGACGGCAACTGCAATTCATAAAAACCGAACATCGACAGGGCCAGCAACACGAACACAAGACTGAAAGCGATAATGACCCAGGGATCCTGGGCGGCCGACTGCAGATTGAAATGAAACGATCCGGCAATGATGCCAAGCACCGAGTAGGTCAGGGCCATGGCCAGCACGTAGACCAGCGACAGAATGAACGCACCTCGGGTGCTGAGTTCCCGGCCCTGTCCAACGATGATCCCGGACAGGATTGGCACCATGGGAAACACGCACGGCGTCAGTGACAGCAGCAGACCGAAGCCGAAAAACACCAGCACATTGGCCAGCAGGCTGCCCTCGACCAGACGCTGGGTAATGGCATCCTGTTCGGCGATCGGTGCCGGTGTTGCGGCTGCAAAAACGGATGTGTTCGAGGTCACCGGTGGCAGGCTAAACGACAGGGTTTTACTGATCGGCGGATAACACACGGAGTCCTTTTTACAACCCTGGTAATGCACCTTGAGATCCAGCGATCGGCCGCCGCTCGTCGGGCGCTGCAGCGGGATCACGGCATTGACTTCCCCGGTATTGATGGCCACCTCGCCGAACAGTGGATCATCAATCATCTCGCCGGCAGGCAGACGGATGGCGCCGAGGCCGAGCTCCGCATCCTCTGCCTCGAAAGCAAATTTGTCGCGATACAGGTAATACCCCGGTTCGACGTCCCAGCGCACCTCCAGTGTCGAGCCGTCAATGATGCGGCTGTCAATCCTGAAGGCTTGTTCGGGGTCGAGAATTTCATCGGTCTGGTTGCCGGAAAAGACCCCCGAAATACGATCCGACAGTGACCCGGCCAGCGCCGGCCACACGATCGCAAGCAGGATCAGTGCGCCAGTAAATCTAAACAGTTTCATGGTGATTGCGTGCTTTTGCTAATCCAGTCCAGGTATGCCGGCAGGCCTCTGTCAATAGGGACTGCAATCACTTCGGGAAGTTCGTAAGGATGCAGGGTCAGTATGGCGGCCTGCAGGGCCTGGTAACAGTCCGCGTGGGTCTTCATCACCAGCAGCAGTTCATCGTCGGTTTCCACCTCGCCCTGCCAGAGATAGCAGGATCGAATCCCCGGCAGGATATTGACACAGGCGGCCAGTCCCTCACTGACCAGGTGATGGCTGATGGACTCGGCTATCTGCTGATCCGGGCAGGTGCAGAAAACGATGATGGCGTTGGTTTCGTTCATGACGGCTGGCTATTGTCGATAGCAGGGTGTATGGATGCAAGCCCGGGGCTGCACACGGATCAGGAACACTTATTTAGTGCCGGTAAATACCGTCCGCCGTGCATGCTGAATAACGCACTGTTACAGCGGCCTTTCAATTATCGGTCACCGGTTTAATATAGCGGGCACACTTTAACACGATATCCAGACCGGCCTCTTGTTTAAAATCCTGCTGTTCCTGTTCATCAGCGTACCCCTGCTCGAGATCTACCTGCTCCTGAAGGTGGGCGGTTATATCGGCGCCATGAATACTATTGCCCTGATCCTGCTGACGGCATTCATTGGTACACTGCTGCTCCGGCAACAGGGCTTGTCGACACTGGCCCGTGTACAGCAAACGCTGGATGAGGGCCGGTTGCCGGCCGGCGCCCTGATCGAGGGACTGTTGTTACTGGTGGCCGGCGCACTGCTGCTGACACCGGGATTTTTCACCGACGCGATCGGCTTTTTTTGCCTGGTGCCGCCCTGCCGGCAGTGGCTGGCCGGACATTTATTATCGCGCCTGCTGGAACGTCAGCGGACACAGGCCCGGACCCGGGAAGACCCGGATATCATCGAAGGCGAGTACTGGGAAGAAGACGAACGCAAGAAAAACAATAATAATGACTACCTGCCCTGACGGTACACGGCAATGGACCGGGATCAGAAAGAAAAAATAATCAGCTACCTATCCGGTTTCATCAATGAGCAACGCCAGATCCTGCTCGGTGACGTGCTCGCGCATCGCACCCGGCATATCACGGTAGTGCTGGAAAATATCTACCAGCCGCAAAATGCCAGCGCTGTGATCCGCACCTGTGAATGCCTGGGCATCCAGGAACTGCATGTCATTGAGAACGATCACGAATACCAGTTGAACCCGGCTGTGGTGCAGGGCGCTTCCAAATGGATTGAGCTGAACCGTTACAATGAATACAGCAATAACACCGAGACTTGCATCGAGCGTCTCAAGGAACGCGATTACCGCATCGTCGCCATGACCCTGAGTGAGCATGCCGTTCCGCTGTCCGAACTCGAAGTCGATGAAAAACTTGCCCTGTGTTTTGGTTCCGAGGAACCGGGTCTTTCCGATGACATCCATGAACTGTCCGATTTACAGGTCAAAATCCCCATGCACGGTTTTACCCAGAGTTACAATCTCTCGGTCAGCGCCGGCATCAGCCTGTACACCCTGCGCCGGAAACTGGACCAGTCCGCTGTTGCCTGGCAACTGGATGAGGACGAACGTGATCAGCTGTATATACAGTGGCTGGCGCAATCGACGCCCAGCGGTGAGGCGTTGTTGAAAAAAATCATCAAGGACGACCAATGACCCGGGCCGAACGCTTTCAACAGTGTCTGCCCGTGCCAGCCTGGTGCCCCGCCTGCGGCCGCAGGAAACTCGAGGCCGACAGCGAAAAGTCACTGCGTTGCCGGCATTGCGGTTTTTTATATTTTCACAATGTTGCCGTTACCAGTTCCGCCATTATCGAATGCGGCCACACCTTTCTCATGGTGCGGCGCGCGCATGATCCGCACAAGGGCACGCTGGATTTTCCCGGGGGATTCATCGAGACCGGCGAACGGGCCGAGCAGGCCCTGCTGCGCGAACTGGCGGAGGAACTCGGCTATGAAGCGCAGGTCGACCCGGTTTACCTGTGTAACTTCACCAATGTCTATGAATATGGCGGAGTGCATTATCACACCCTGGATCTGTATTTCCTGATCAGCGAACAAACCCGGCCGGAGATCCGGGTTGACGATGATGTCAGCGGTCATGAATGGATAACTCGCAATGCCGTGCCGGAAGATGAAATCGGATTTGCATCGGTCAGGAACGCCAGCCGCTTTTACCGGCGCTGGCGTTCAGACTGAATCGGGGTTGAGTAAATCCGCAAGCAACTGCCAGTCCGATCCCGCCGGCAGTCTGTCCCGGTAATAACGGCCACGGCGCCAGTACACGCGCCAGGCATTGCGGTTGCGTATGGAAGTGAGGATGCGGTAGTGATCATCGACGATCTCGATAGCTGTCCCGTTTTCCACGGCCACCGCCACGCCGGGCGTGCCGCGCATCATGTCGCGCAATGAATCCCGGCGATGTTTTTCCACATCGTAATGCGGACACAGCAAGGCATCCACGAAACCCAGACCGGTGACCCGGATCAGCGTTTTGTCATTTTCATCGGCGAATTTACGCGAGTCGCTGTTGCCCTGGCGGAACCAGCAAATGGCGCCGGCACTGAGCCCACACAGCACCGTCCCCCGCCGGCGCGCCTGATCCAGCCAGCGATCGATGCCAAGCCGGCGCCAGAGTTTCATCATCCGCAGCGTGTTGCCGCCGCCAACATAGATAATGTCGCTGCCGAGGATCAAGTTGCGCATGGTTGCGCGATCCGGGCGGTCACGATAGAGCAGTAACACCTGCATGCGACAACCGAGGTGATCGGCGTACACACGCCGGATGGCATCACAATACTCGCTGTTGTCCTCGCTGGCGGTGGGGATAAATAAAACTCCCGGCTTTTTGCGTCCCGACAGGCGTACGATTTCCTCATCGATAGCCAGCGTTTGCGGTTCACGGTTGCCACCGACCATCACCCGCCCGCCGCCAATGGCGATGATTTTACAGCGCTTGCTCATGATTTTTTATACAAATAAAAAACAACTCTCGCGAAGACGCAAAGGCGCAAGGGAAAAACACAGGACAAGAAAATGAATTCCGCATATGAAACCGGAAGCAGTGCAAACCCGTTTTGAACAGGATAACTGTCTGCCTGGTTTGTAATTCGGATATGCCCGATAATACAGGTGTTTTCATGAAGCTTCGCGTCTTTGCGCCCTGGCGAGAATCGTCTTTTATTTCAATCCCCGTTCCGACTTGATGCGCTCATAGGCCTGCTTGATCTCGTGTGTCTTCTGCGAGGCGGTCTTCATCATTTCCTCGGGCAATCCCTTCGCCACCAGCTTGTCCGGATGATGCTGACTCATCAGGCGACGGTAGGCCTTTTTCACTTCCGCATCGCCGGCACTGGATGATACATTCAGGATGGCATAGGCATCATCAAGACTCATACGCGCCGTTCGACCGCCGGTGCCGGCCGCATGGGCCTCGGCCTCAACCATGTTGATCAGGCGCTCGAATTCAGAGCGCGGGAAATGCAGCCATTCGCAGATATCCAGCAATTCACGCTTCTCGGCACGGTCCATGCGGCCGTCGGCCAGCGCCGCGGCAACCATGATCTCAAGGAACATGCGCTTCAGATTCAGGCGCAAGCCAAGTTCCCGGTTGAACTGGTTGATGACATCACGAAGCGGGAAACCGGGCTGCTTGCCCTGGTTAAAGAGGTCGATCGCAGCCCGTCGCTGATCGGAATTGAGCTGCATGTTGCGCATGACCTGTTCGGCCATGGCAATCTCGCTCTGACTGACCTGGCCATCGGCCTTGCTGATATGGCCCATGACGGAAAACACCGCGGTAAAAAATGCGGCCTGTATGCGTTGCTGTTTGCCGCCGGTACCGCCCGGCGGCTGCTTCAGCCCCTTGTCAAAATTGTGACCGACCACCGCGCCGAGCAATGCACCCAGCGGCCCGCCCAGCATGAGGCCGAATGCACCACCGATGATCTTGCCCCACCAGCTCACGCGATTGACGCTCCGCCAATGCCTGTATAACCGTGCAATGACAATACCGCAGGCGGACGGTTAATACGCGGATAATCTGTTAGAATCTGATGATAAGGGTAATATCTCATATATAATCCGAATCCTGATCTGATATCAGATCTTCAGTCATCTTTATTTATTGCAGGAATCCGTTATGCCGTCCAAAAACAAGAAACATAAGAACAAAATGGCCGATCAGGCCGACAGACACGTACTTTATCAAAAATCGGTGCAATGTGTTGAAGCCGAAATCGATTTTATCGACGAAACCTTCGAGAAGCTGCGCGGGCGCAAGGCCATTACACTGCGCGAGGACTTCTGTGGCACCATGAACACTTCCTGCGAATGGATCCGCCGACGCGATAATAACGTTGCCTGGAGTGTGGATCTCGACGAGAAAGTGCTGGACTGGGGGCGCAAGAATAATATCGGTAAACTCAAACCCGATCAGCAAATGCGCATCAAGCCGGTACACAGTAACGTGCTGGACGCAAAAATCGACCCCGTGGATTGCATCCTGGCCATGAATTTCAGTTACTGGATCCTGAAGGAGCGCGCCACTCTCAAAAAGTATTTCAGGAAACTCTACAAAGACCTGGTCGAAGACGGTATCCTGTTCCTGGACTGCTTCGGCGGATACGAGGCCTTCCAGGAACTGGAAGAAAGCACCAAACACAAGAATTTCACCTACATCTGGGATCAGGCCTCCTACAACCCGATTAATGGTCATTGCACCTGCCACATTCATTTCAAGTTCAAGGACGGCTCGAAAATGAAAAACGCCTTTAGCTACACCTGGCGGTTATGGACCATGCCGGAGATAATTGATCTGCTGCACGAATGCCGTTTCAAACCGACGGTTTACTGGGAAGGCACCGATGAGGATGGTGAAGGGAATGGCGTATTCGAGCCCGCCGAGGAAGGCGAGGCCGATGCCGGCTGGATTGCCTACATCGTCTGCGAAAAAGCCTGAGCAGCGCGCGGCTGTTGCGACTGGAAACCTTGCTGCTACACGTCCCCGGGACGCACCAGTTGCTGCAGATGACAACCGCCCTCATCGACGCCATTGTTGCCGGTTGTGAATACGGCAACAGCCGCCGTGGTCATCAGCTTGCCGCTCGCGGACCGCGGTGGCGGCGCATCGGCCAGGTATTCGACCAGCGCATCCAGGGTCGGATTATGGCCGATGATGACGGGGCGGTCGCCCTTTTCAACGGCTTGTATCAGCACATGTAATGCCGTATTCAAATCGGCATCATACAGTGACTCGCTATCGGTGATATCCTGCAGCGGAATGCTTACGGCGCCGGCGACCAGCTCGGCCGTGGCTCGCGCCCGCAGCGCGGGGGAACATATGATGCGATCCGGGGCGAGTTTGTTCTTAAGCAACCACTTGCCCATGCGGGCGGCATCCTTGTGACCGCGCTTGTTGAGTGGCCGCTCGAAGTCATGCCGGTAAGCGGAACTCCAGTCCGATTTGGCATGCCGCATCAACAGAAATTGCGATGTCATGGTATTCACCCCGTAATAATGGACACTATAAAAAATTCCGTGACAGCATAACCAATTCAATATGAGTCCGTTATACTTCGCAAGTAAAAACCATCAAATAACCAGCGATTCACCGATCCCGTACCATGCCGGAACTGAATACTGATACCTACGCAGCCATTGACCTCGGCTCCAACAGCTTTCACATGATCGTGGCCAGACGCAGTGATGACCGCCTGGTGGTCATCGACAAGATCAAGGATATGGTGCAACTGGCCGCCGGTCTCTCCAATGACCGCATGCTTTCCGAAGAAGCCATGGTCCGCGGCATCGGTTGCCTGGAAAAATTCGGCCAGCGCATCCACGAACTGCCGCGTCAGAATATCCGCGCCGTCGGCACCAACACCCTGCGCCAGGCGCGCAACGCCACCCTGTTTCTGTCCCGGGCCCGGCAGGCGCTGGGACACAGCATCGAGATCATCGCCGGCCGCGAGGAAGCCCGGCTGATCTACATCGGTGTGGCCAATAACATGTTCAATGACACGGACAAACGCCTGGTCGTCGACATCGGCGGCGGCAGCACGGAAGTGATCATCGGCAAGGGCTTTGAACCCATCCTCACCGAAAGTCTGTACATGGGCTGCGTCAGCATGACCCAGCGCTTTTTTGCCGACGGCGAAATTACCGCCAAGAAGATGCGCAAGGCCGTGGTTTATGCGCGCCAGGAACTGGAATCCACCGAGAATATTTACAAGCAGGAAGGCTGGCAACAGGCCATTGGTTCATCAGGTACGGCTATCGCCATTCATGATGTCGTGACACAACAGGGCTGGAGTGAGGCCGGTATAACACACGAGTCACTGGAAACGCTGATGCAGGAACTGGCCAAAACCGGCAACATCAGCAAGCTGAAATTTTCCGGTCTTTCCGAACGGCGGACGCCGATCTTCGTTGGCGGTACCATGATCCTGTACGCCATATTTGAAGCGCTGGGTATTGACCGCATGGTGATTTCCGAAGGCGCCCTGCGCGAGGGGCTCGTCTATGACCTCATAGGCCGCGCCCAGGACCATGACATACGCGATCGCACCGTCGATACCATGATCCAGCAATACCGCGTCGACCCCGAGCATATCAACCGCGTTACCAAAACCGCCCATACCTTGTACATACAGTTACGGGAAAGCTGCGACCTCAATGAACAGGACAACAAATTAATCCGCTGGGCTGTCAGTCTCTATCCGGTCGGCCTGCGTATCGCCCACAGCCAGTACCAGAAGCACGGCGAATACCTGGTCCGGAATTCGGACATGCCCGGATTTTCTCGCCAGGAGCAGGCACTGGTCGCGACCCTGATCCGTTATCATCGCCGTAAACTCTGGTCCGACGATTCACGGCTGCAGCTCGAGGAGTCGGCGGACAAGATCCGCTACCTGTGCCTGATCGTACGCCTGGCCATCCTGCTCAACCGCAGCCGCAGCCAGTCACCATTGCCCGAATTCACCATCACACTCAAGGATAAAACAGTAAACCTGCACTTTCCCGAAAACTGGCTGACGGAAAAACCGCTGACCGAAGCCGACCTTGGCACCGAGGCCGATTACCTGAAGACCATCGGCATCACGCTGGAATTTGAATAGTACTGACAGGTGTCTGACTTTAGTCTGACACCGTACTAGAATTTAATAGGGCCGGAGTGGTTTAAATTAAACCACTTCGGCTCTGAATTTAATGGGGCCGGAGTGGTTTAAAATAAACCACTCCGGCTCCGTTACTCAAATATTAAAAGAGGTCCGAGCTATGTTTGAATTGTTATATGCCAGCACCGCCGTAACAGATTTCAACAGTCATAACCTGTTCCAGTTGTTATCGAATGCGCGGGTTAATAACAAGAACCTTGGTGTAACCGGTATGTTGATTTTTTCAGACAAGTATTTTGCCCAGCTACTGGAAGGTGATGAAGATACTGTTAGAAATTTGTTCGACACTATCAAAGACGATACCCGGCACACAAATGTGAACAAGTTTTATGAGGGTGAAATTAAATCTCGCTCTTTCTCAAAATGGACAATGGCGTTTCATGCCGTCGGCGATAGTGAAGAGCTGAAACAAATTCCCGGCTTTGAGAATATCAAGGCTGGAGAATCACTGATCAATACAATGATTGGCAGCCCGAACAAGGGCAAGGAGCTATTTATTTATCTGCGCGACTTTTTATTGTCGGAACCGGACAGATGACTGAATATTACCAATTTAATTTAATGGTAATTTAATGGGGCCGGAGTGGTTTAAATTAAACCACACCGGTTCCGTTACTCCCCGCAGTATTAACAATGAATCGGCGTCACCGAAATTGAAACAGCATCGAAGTGATTTAAATTAAATCACTTCGACTCCTTTTATTCCTTTTATGATTCAGGAGTCAAACAGGCTGACGATGAGCGGGGCAAGCATATCCTCGAAGGTCCACTCGAAGCCGGCGACGATCTGTTCGAAATAGTTGTAATGCAGCCACCCCAGCGCCGGCCAGATCAGCAGCAGCACGATAAGTCGCACGCGGTAATCGCCGCGCGTCGTTGTGTAGGGTCTGTATATGCCACCCTCGGACCGATATTCGGTTTCCACGACCTCGTCGTCGTTCTCCTTACTGAACGGCAACGCGACCAGGTTGGCGAGCCAGTTGGTGGCCCACCAGAAAACGAACCAGATGTAAAAGATAAGCATGGCCAGGGCCGTCAGGCCCAGGGCGAGACTGTCAGACATGACCGGAAAGCATAAAGTACAGTATAAACGGGATCAAGCTATGTGGTAAAAGAAACAGGGTAAGCAAACAGGGAACCGCCCAGACCTGGGTAATTTAATGGGGCCGGAGTGGTTTAAATTAAACCACACCGGCTCCGTTACTCCCCGCAGTATTAACAATAAATCGGCGTCACCGAAATTGAAACAGCATCGAAGTGATTTAAATTAAATCACTTCGACTCCTTTTATTCCTTGATATGAAATACGTCAAAATCTCATTGTTTTATAATTATCTGCTTTCCAAATGTTCCTGGTGAGAGTGTTCGTTGTTGGATTATTTTTTGAAAATACAGAACCGAATATAAAGACTCTGAACCCAATTATTCACATTTCTAACCGCCGGTCAGTGATTGGAAGATATACACCGTGCCGTCATCGGGGACGTGATCGGAAAGCGTCTTGCGGTCGATCAAAATATTGTTATTCACGCTGATATTCACGTGCCGGCGTAATGCACCGTGGTCATCGAGCACGTAATCCGAGAACCCGGAAGCAATCGCATCAACGCTACGCAAGACCTCGGCCACGGAACCGGCCGGTACGGTGATCTCGCGGTCTTCCAGGTCCGGGAAAAACCGGTACAGATGCGATGTCATGGCCACCGTCGGCATGGTGGGTTAACCAAAACGCACCGAGTACACCGGTGGAAAGTTATTGCCGAGGCATTGCCAGCTCTCGCCCCGGTCTTCCGACAGGTAAACGTTACCCGTGGTACTGCCGAAAGCCAGGCAATCGCCGGCCACGTCCAGGCCGTGTCTGAGGACCACATCGTAGGCGTTGTCCTGGGGCAGGCCCTCGCGAAAGGCTTGCCAGGATTCGCCGCCATCCGTCGTCTGCGCTACGAACAGGCCACCGTCGATGGCCATGCGCTCCATATCACTGCGTGCCGGTACGACCCAGGCGGTGCGTCCGTCGTTGGCATCCACCGCGACGGGATAGCCAAAATTGACCCCGCCCTCGTTGCTACTGACCTTGTTCCATGTGTGTGCCCCATCGTCACTGTAATAGACGCCAAAGTGGTTTTGTTGCCAGTAGTGATCCGGCTGGCCGGGACAGGCCGTGACAAAATGCGGATCGTGACCCCACTCCACATCCGGGTCCGGCAGGTATTCGGCCCGCATACCCCGGTTACAACTCGCCCAGGTGTTGCCGCCGTCCGTAGTTTCCAGCACGCCCGCCGACGAGACCGCCACGTGCATGTGGTCCGGGTCACGCGGGTCGATGACGATGGAATGGATACCCGGTTCGAATACGCCGTAATCAATGCTCGCCGGTGTGCCCCACCAGCGGTTCTCGCTGGTGGCCTCGCCGTTGAACAGATCACCGCCGCGACTTTCGTGGTTCCACAGTGGTCGGTTCAGTTCCCAGCTATCACCGCCATCATCGCTGACGAACAAACCGCCGGGGATGGTCCCGGCATACAGTCGGCCGGGTTGATCCGCACTGCCGAAGGCAATCGTCCAGATCTTGTAGACAGTGGCATCGCGGTATTCCGGCTCGCCCTTCGGTGCCGCCGGATCAAAATCCGGCGTGGGCATGTATTGAATAATATGGCGCGCACCCTCCGGGTATTTGACCGACGAGAGGTCTTCCCAGGTCTCACCGCCGTCGCGGGAACGCGACAGCTTCGGTCCCCAGTGGCCATGGTCCAGCGATGCCCACAAGGTTCCGTCACGCGGATCACGTGCCGCGTAGCAGACCGGGATACCATCATGCACAATCGGTTGCGGCTGCCAGCCCGATTTTTTCCGTTGAAACAGCACAGTGCCCTTGCGTGTACCCAGTAGCAGCAGTTCAGACATTTCCTTGCCCTCGTCATAACATCCGGATTAACTGGCTTTTTATACTTCTAATAACCAACCGTCAACCGCGGGTCGGGCCGGCGCAAGCGTCAGATGGAAGAAAATAATTCTGTCCCTGACGGGTGCAGTATTCGGAAATTATTCATTGAAATGATCAGATATATCCATGCTTTTATGCAGGATGCGCACGATGAATATATCGCTATCTGCCTGGGTATAGAAAATTATGTGGCTCTGGTGAGGAAAACGACGGTAACCCGGTTGTATATCTTCTGCAGAGTTGCCAATTTCCGGATTTCTGGCAAGTAATTCCAGGCAATTTTTCAATGAGAGATAGTATTGCTCTGTTTGGGCCAGGCCAAAATCAATTAATGACCTCTCTAACAGTTTCTCAATATCCCTGGCAGATGCCTCTGAGAGTACGTAGATTTACCTGGTCCGTGTTTTTACTTCCTTCCAGATTTCATCAATGGTACGTTTCGAAACGCCGCTTTTCTCACCTCTCTTGAGTGCCTTCAGCAGCGCATCGTATTTATCCTTATATTCCTGATCACGGCGGATCAGATCCCGGATGTAGTCACTGGCGTTGCTGTAATGACCACTTTCGATCTGGGCTTCAACCCATTCGCGCATGGGATCCGGTATTGAAACATTCATGGTGGCCATAGTGCGTTCTCCTCAAGAGGAGTATGGCAATAATTGGCAAACTTTGTCAATTAAACCTATGAAGAAATCAGTAAATTGACCCCGGAATTCGCGGTCCTTCGAATCAGAAACGAGTCATGTCACCCATTTTGATTTTTTTGTACTTGAGATAACAGGCGAATGAGCCGTCAGGATCTATATCTACCTCGTTCAGGCTGATTTCTCCCAACCGGTAGGGCCTGCCGGTGTTTTCAGGCACGTCCGAACTCTCCGGGTTGAACCAGACCTCGACCAACCTGTTATAGCCAGTATCAAAGGGATAGTCTTGCAACACTTGTTCAGCCACCTGCTGCCCCAGTTCGCAAGATTCATCGATTTCCAGGCGTTCTTTCAATGCCATCACGACCCGCATCTCGCGAAGTTTTTTATTAACGTCTATGGAAGTAAGCTCAAAAACACCATCGGCATAAGTTGTGGTGTTCAATGTGGGCGTCCGATGCTGCCAGTGGTCAAAGGCAATATATGTGATCGCGCCAACAACGCCGACGACGGCAAGACAGGTCACGGGAAACAGGACGGGATTGGCCTTGCGGTTCGGCGGCACCAGCACCAGGCTGAAGGCCAAACCGGCCAGCGCATCCACCCAGGGAAACAACAGGAATGGAATCTTTTCGTTCAACGTTAGTAATAACAGGCCGGCGATGATGGCACACAACAGCCGGTAATTCTGCGTCAGCTTCCTTCTGGCCCGGCTAATATATAACAAGGGGATGCCGAAAATAAGCATAGTTGGCCAGTGCGCCAGTGCCCAGGTAAAAGGCAAAGGAATGGCATACTCACCAAAGCTGGCCTTGACATTGAACAGGGAGGGATAATTCAAGGCAAGAGCCACATATCCCGACAGCAGGTTGACGCTTACCAGGTACAGGACAAATGCCAATGGCCGGAGCAATGATTTCCCGGTGATTCCACCAATCATCTTCGATCAAGCTTCCTCTTTTTCCGGTAGAAAACCACCTGCCTGCATGTTCCACAAGTGGGCGTAATGACCATCTTTAAGCAACAACTGCTGGTGACTGCCATCTTCGATAATCCTGCCCTGGTCAAATACCAGGATACGGTCCATGTGTGATATTGTTGATAAGCGGTGCGCAATGACGACCACGGTGCGACCCTGCATCAGGGTTTCCAGCCCCAGCTGGATTTTCTTCTCGGTATGCGAATCAAGCGATGAAGTCGCTTCATCAAGAATCAATATCGGCGCATCTTTCAGGATCGCGCGGGCAATCGAGATACGTTGCCGTTGACCACCGGAGAGCTTGACCCCGCGCTCCCCGACCAACGAGTCGTATTGCTGCTCGGTCTGCATAATGAACTCATGGGCGTGCGCTTTCTTCGCCGCCTCAATGACCTCGTCATCGCTGGCTTCGAGTCGCCCATAACGAATATTCTCCATCAGGGAACGATGAAACAACTGCGGGTCCTGCGGAATCATCGATATGTTTTCGCGCAGACTATCCTGGGTCACTTCGAGAATATTCTGCCCATCGATCCTGATTGCACCGCCCTGCGTCTCGAACAGGCGGAGCATCAAATTAACGAAGGTGGATTTACCGGAACCGGAAAACCCGACCAGCCCAACCTGCTGTTTCGGTGCGATGGTCACACTCAGGTTCTCAAATACTGGTAATCCTTCCTTGTACGTAAACGAGACATCATCAAACTTGATTTCACCCCGGGTCACCTGCAACGCCGGCGCATCGGGCTGGTCGACAATCTCATGCGACTGCACAAAGACCGAGACCCCGTCGCTGATATTGCCGAGGTATTCAAAGAACTCGAGGAAACTGCGGCTCAGACCCCTGGCGGCCTCGATCAGCATGATGGCCAGGCCCGCCACCATGGAAAACTCCCCGACTGTCATGTCACCTTCAGACCAGATCTTCAGCGCATACCCCACCATCGCGATCATCAACACCATCGCCGCCGAGTACTGGAACCAGCGCAGTTTCTCCATGTACCAGTAGGTTCGCAATGCATGATTCACTTCATGGTTCAGGTAGTCGGTCAGGTAATCTTCCTCGTATTTACGACGCGCAAACATCTTCGCATTCATGACATTTGTTACCGAATCAACGACCTTGCCGGTGACCAGTGACCGCGCCTCGGCAAAATCCTGGGCATACACCCGGCACCGTCGCGCCAACAGGTAGGACACGTACACGTATATCCCCAGCCAGAGGCTTAACACCAGGGCCAGCTCGCCACTGGCATTAAACAACAGGAACAGCGCGACCACGGATTTGATGATCAAGGGGTAAAAATCAAAGGTGACTGTCCACAGCGCATGCATGCTGCTCATGGATACCTCGGCGATGCGATTCGCCAGTGACCCGGCGAAATGCGAGATGAAATAGCGGTGTGAGTGATGCTGCAGGTAACTGAACAGCGTTTTACGTATCTCGCGGCGCAGTTTCGGCCCGGTCATGACCAGCATCGCACCGCTGGCGCGACTGAACAGGACTATCCCCAGGTTTAACAGGGCAAACAGGATCAGGGCATCCTTGCTGGCAGTGAAAACATCCATGCCACTTTGATTGGCCAGCGTTACTGCATCAATGATTTCCTTGACCGCGTAGGGCAGCAGGATGGTACAGGCCGCCTGCGCTGCCTCGAAGACGAAGATCGCCGCCAGGGTATAGCGCGATTTGAAATAAAAATACAGCGCGAAGCGCCATGGTGAATGTGGCAGTCGCGGCGCGTTCTCTGCAATGACTACTGATGAATCCATCGTGTAGTAAAGTCTGTCCCCTTTTATTTTACGACCTTGCCTTACTCAATAAAACAACTCGGATCAGCAATTATATCCGACAGGATTTTCTGGTAATCAGAGTACACTGGTTAAATATAGGTTTATTATTTCACATCAATCGATGCTGACCCTGTTGAAGGTAAACTATAGGGCTCTAACCTCATTTATTAAGTGCTATAAGATATATAAAGACATGTGTCCCACATTTAATGTATACAACCTAACCATAGCTTTCCTAATCGCTTTTCAACGGCCTGTCTTAATACCTCATCTGCTTCAGGCGCGACTTGAACTCCCCATCCTAATAAGGTCGGATTCTGACCAAAGTCGACAGGTTCATCATTTTCTGGATCTATAACAACAGGGTCTGTTGCTGAATCATAATTTTCTCCATCATATATTACAGGTCTTGTTAACATTGCATAACGAAGGTTCATAAGAAGAGCCCAAGACAGGGGCGCTTCTGTTCCTTTTGCATAGCCAGTATTCCGACCACCAATATCAACTATTTTTTCATCACCAGTAATTGCAGACTTCACTATTTGACCGAAACTGTGTGCAACTGCATCCGCAACTTGAATTCCTCTACACTTCAATGAATTTTCCTCTGCGTAAATTTTGCAACCAGTCAAAGAACTGAAGAGACCATGTAACCGTGCTGCCTCATTAGTTGATTTAAACATATCCTCATCAAAGTGAACTATTAGACTCTCAGTGTCTATACCATTACGGACAATGACCGATTGTAGTGCTTGTAGTGTTTGTATCCCTAACCGTTTTCTGGAGAATGGTCCAAAAAAGACAGCAATCTTTGAGTTACTTCCAGCGATATTCATCAATTTCTTTCGTACTAATTGCAACCTACTGTCTGAATCCATTCTTGAACTACTTTTAAATTCTTCGCGTTCTGGGTCAAATCCACTATCACTTAGCGCAGAACGAACTTGATCATCAAGACTTTCATTTACAAATACAAATGCGGAAACGAAAACACCCACTGAATTGTGGACGCTTTCATCTACATAACAAATAGTTTCAGATTTCAAAAGTTATTTTTTCCCGCTTAGCTTTACAAAGTTTCTACTGTCACCTTCATCAAACTTTCTTAGAAAGTCATCATCATCAAACTTTACAAAAAAATAGTAATCTGTCCTTTCTTCTATAACACCATGGCCAAACGCATCATGAAACACCTTTTCACCTGCATTAAATTTTATGCACGGTTCTGTATCTTTAGATGTTGGCTTCGCCGATAAATCTATTTTTGATTTAGCTTCATAATATCGATTCATTCTTTCCTCTCTTTTGGTAGATATCAAATTCTTACGATGACTATTTAAGTCCGATGCTATTATCAATATTCGATTTTCCAACCATTCATCTTTTTCACTTAAAACAAAAGACATAGATTTTTCATTTTTAAATATTACCTTAGCGGGCGGTATTTCAAACCATCTAGCAAATAAACGCTTAGAAGTCTTATGATACGAAACAATCAAGAGAGGAATCGCAAGAGACTCATAATAATCACACTTCTCATGAGACAAACGTATCGTCAATGCAGTATTAACGTCTTCATTTCCTGTAGACTTAAGCTGAACAAAAAAGAAGTCGCCAGTAACCATCCCATTTTCAGTAAATATTTCAACTATTCCATCTAGTCCATAATCAGGTGTTACAGTTCTATACACCCAATACGATGGAAGCGATGACTCAAATGCGACTCTAGATTCACTTTCGAGTTGATGTTGTATAGGCCTATTGGTCATCGGAATTATTACTTGTATTAGATATTAATTTAGATGCGAGCTCATCAAACTCTTTGAAAAAAGCTGCTTGAATGTCTGATAGTTTTGAGATTATTTCAGTTGCACTAATTTGCGTAGCATTAGCTAACTCAATACAGTCTTTGTAATTATGCTCATAAAGTAGTCTATGTGCAGTAGGTATTCTATAATTATTATTTATATTGTTAGCAGCTTTAATAACCTCTTTTTTCATGGAACTCAGCTCCATCAAGAACTGTAAAAGGGGTCAGACCCCTTTAATTTTGCCCCAGTTACTCAATGGATTCTGACCTTTTTGATAATTCTATATGATCGATCTCAATGAGTGTTTGTTCTTAAACACAAAGGGTTCAAGCCATTTCGTATTGTCCCTTGCATATACGAAGCGAGTAGCATTGCTAACAGTCCTTCTATTTAATTCCAACACAAGTTGATGTTGGCCTGCTATATATTGCATTTCAGATCGTTTCCTTCGATCAGCGCATAAAACAATGTTATGACTAATCGGGAAGCTAAGTTCAGAATTACTATTGCCTATTCCCAAAGAATCAAATACGAACGCAGGATTATCACTTGTTAGGAATTGTTCTCCTGGTTTTATATGGAAAAAGAACCATTTCATCGAATAGATTGCCTTAGTAATATTGTCAAGATAGTCTGGTCCAATTGTTTGAAACCAAATATTGTCTGGAGGCTCTTTCTTATATCTATTTACTACAGTATCAATTTCTAGTTTGCGTTGTTCTCCAATATTTGATAAGGATGAATCTTTGTCTATAAGCACGTCAATTTCATTTTTGCTTGATGTTCTGGTTTGTTCAGCTACCTGATCAAAGTTTTCTAGAAATCGATTCTTGCCAGCAGGGACACGTTTTAGCTGGGTAGTAAGGAACTTCGACATAATATGTTTCTGTTCTTGATCTAGAGATTTTCGTTGATGTATGGAATTGATAACTAAAGTTTATGGGGTCGGAGACAAAAGCAAATGCAAATCAATATCAGGTGACTCCGACCCCTTAAGCGCCTTAAGCGCGTTGTGCAAATCAGGAATTTGATGACATGACCCTGATCGAGGTTTGCCTTGATTAACAATTTAAAGCAAATGGGGCGCAGATATATTCAGAGAAAAAAGTCTATAAAATAAATCTGTCATCTTTTATTGTCTCTTTTCTTTAAACGATCACCCAATTTATATTGATTCGATCAGATGTAGTACTTTATCTTTTTCTTTATCTGAGAAGTCTCGGCTGTTATTTTCAATATACGCCTTTGCTTCCTCTTTTTTATTCTCAAAAGCTAATACTATTGCTTTCTGTTTGAGTAGAGTTTTCTTGGAGAAAGTGAGCCCTTTTGATACAGCATTGTTAATATTTTCAATTGCTTTTACCATACTTTCTACATCTTTATTATGGAATGCCATGTCGAAGTTAGCAAGGTATGGATATATTTCACGTGGGTAACTTAAAATACATTCTTCTATAATATCTTTAGCATCATCATAAGATTCATATTTTGATTTATAATTTGCATCTGCAATCATGCTCATTTGTTTTGCAGTATCACCATCAAGAGATTTAAGTTCGTCGCATAGTGTTTTTAAAATTTGTTGTCGCTCACTCTCCTCGATATCAGTCCCAACATGCAATAAGCAGTCAAAATACGCTTGAATATTAAAAGGGTTATACTTTTGTCTTAAATAATTCTCTCTTGCATATTTTAGCGCAAGTTCATATTCATCTATTTGCAAATAGACTTGGACTAGTTCTCTTTTGGCACGAATCGATATGTAAGGCTCATTGATAAGTGGCTCTAATCTTTCTAATGCCGATCGATTTCTTCCTGTAAGTCTATAATAAAATCCCAGAAGAAAATCATGTTCGGGACCATGAATTTTCTGAACCTCGTGAGGAAGTCGTTTATCTCTCAATCTTGATAGCGCAAGGCACAAGTAATACCTTAAATCATCAACAACTTTTTTATCTATATTTTCTTCATTCTCCAGAACCCAATCAGCTAATTTGACAACACGATGATAGTCCTTTCTGTTTCTATAAATATCCTTCATGCAACGTAAAAAATGTGAGGGAATTAATAATTTTTTATCAATGTGATCTGAGTCTGCCAGTGCAAGTTTAATGGAATAAAGATAGTCTGAGGAATCACGTTCAAATATATTTTCGTCTTGAAGAAAGTTCTCAACGTGCTTACGTATTTTATCATTAATTTCATGGGGCAATTCGATAAGATTTCTAGAAACATAGTCTTTAATTGCATCATTGATTCTTATAAATTCACCTTCGTTACCAAAGTATTCAGCTATATTTTCTACAACTAAATTATCTATGATTGGAAAATATTTATTTTCATCGAGGATATCAAATACAAAATCTAAACTTATCAAGTCAAACTGAGATAATAATACTATTAATAAGTAAATTTCTTTATCATCCTCATAATCTTTTATAAATTTAGAAACCTTTTCTTCATTAAATTCAGCTAACTGAAATGACTCTTTTTTCGCTTGATGTAGTTTTAGCTCGCTTATTAGAGATACACAAAATAGAATTTGATCTGGGAAGCCAGTCAGTTGTGCTGCAAAATATTCAAAGTCATCCCTTGTTAATGATATGTCTTCAATTTCTAGAAGCTTTGAGAAAAGTCTTTTTCTCTCAGATACTGTAAATTCTGGTATACTAATACAAAATATATGATCATAGTTATATTTTCTATTGAATTTTAGATTTCGTCTGCTGGCTACACATAAAATAATATGATTAGGGATCTTGCTGCTTACAATAGACTCATAAAACCATGCGGCTACTTCACCTCTATAGTCCACCACGCAACCATTGTCTAAGATCAGAATTATTTCATCGTTATCACATACGGATTTTAGTAGTTTTACAACGATTTTCTTTTTGTCTTCTATATCCTTTTCTAATAAGTTTTCTAGTCCAGCGCCAAGATCAATAAGACCAAGATCATTTAATTTTAGTATAAAATCTTCAATGCTATCGTTTCTGTCTAGATAAATAGTCGGAAAAACATACGACTCTCTAACCGCATGTGTTTTTGAAAGTGCATTCTTTAAAAATGTTCGACGTCCAATTGATTGCAGTCCTGACGTGAAAATACAATTAGGTTTTGGAAGCTCATGGTCGTCAATCCGTATTTCAAACTCCTCTAATTTGTCGTTTCTTCCAATAAAAAGCTTTTTTCTTTCATCAAGTTTTGGATGATGAGCTAAAGAAATTTGGCGTAGTTTTCCATGTATTCGCCTCGCAGCAACACTTGGCCTTGATATCTTTTTCAAATTATATTCATCCCTCATCCATTGAGGGATCCGGCCATCAGAATAATTTGTGTCATCGATTATTATGGGATATATCTTTTTCCTTAGATCTTTCTCCAATATTTTTTCAACGGCTAATATTTCTTTTTTCACCCATTCTGACTCAAGAGAGGCTTGAGATATGAAAAAAACAAATAACTGCGTTTGGTCAAGTCCCCTTAATATTTCTTCAATTGTTTTGCATCCTTCTTCAAACGTAATTTCATCATACTCAATATTATCTTTGCCTAAATTGTTCGCAACTATTCTCACATATGATTCTTTATCTTTACTAGAATGAGAAAGAAAAGCTCGAATCATTTTTTAAGAACCTAGTGTTAGAAGCTGTTTAGTATATGTTGGATTATAAATAAATTACCTGTCAGAAAAAACCGCAGTGATATTTCCCCCACTGCGGCCCTTTACCCTTAACTGCGTTCTCCCTTCTGTTGTTTCATAGTTCTCCTATGTGGCAGCTTCCACCTGCACCAGGTTATCGAAGAACGACGGGGCGTTGCCCATTTCGATAAACTCGGCGGAACTGGTGATGTTTACCGTGCCCTTGTTGAGTTGGCGCCAGTAACCGAGTGTGGCAACTACCACGCCGGGGTTGGTGTCGTCGGTGACATGGGCCACGCCTTCAAATGTGCCGCGGTCGTTGAACACCTTGACGTTGTCGCCTTCTTTCACGCCTCTCGCATCGGCATCTGCCGGGTTGATTAGCACGAACTGTGCGCCCTGCTCTTTCTGCTTGCCTTCCATGTTCGCGTAGCACGAATTCAGGAACGCGTGGCTCTTCGGTGTGACGATGTTGAGTGGATATTTCTTCGCCAGTTCCGGGTTGGTTTCCGGGCGTTCGTTCGGCGGCAGGTAATCCGGCAGTGGATCGATGTCCTGGCCCGGTTGCATGCCCTCGTACATCTGCCGGAACGGCGGGGCGACGAAGTTCTTCGCGCCGTCGACTCGGAAGTGGCACTTGCCGGTTTCCGTCGGGAAGTTGCCTTCCTTGTGCGGGCAACGTTCGTCCTTGCTGCCAACGTTCAAGCGGGCAAAGCCGTCTTCACGCAGGGAGTCCAGCGTGATGCCTTCACAGGCCGGGGCGTCCCAGTCGATGAAGTTTTCCAGGCATTCGGAGTCGGACCATTTCAGGCGCTCCTCGTCGTAGCCCATCTTCTCGGCCAGGCGGCGGAAGATCTCGTTGTTGGACAAACATTCGCCGGGGGCGTCGGTGCACTTGGTGTTGTAGGTCAGGTACAGGTGACCCCAGGAGAGGATGATGTCTTCCATCTCCGCGCCCATGGTCGCCGGCAACACGATGTCGGCATAGGATGCGGTGTCGGAAATGAAATGTTCCGCCGCGACGTGGAACAGGTCTTCGCGTTCCAGGCCTTTCACCACCTTGTCGGCCTCGGGCGATTGCGTCACCGGGTTGGAGTTCCAGGTCATGATGGACTTGATCGGTGTCTTCAGTGGCAACTCACCGGTCAGGCCGCGGCCCAGTTGTAATATGTTGACCACCTGCGTGCCTTCGGGGATCCAGTCCGGGCGGCAGATGACGTCGAACTTGTAGGGATGTTCCCACACCGGGAACTGGGTAACGCCGCCGCCGACGTGACGCCAGGCGCCGGTCAGTGCCGGGATGGAGGTGACGGCACGGATGGTCTGGCCGCCGCCCTGATGGCGTTCCAGTGCCACGCCCATGCGGATGGCCGCCGGTTGTTCGGTGGCCAGTTCCTTTGCGAATTGTCGGATGTCATCGGCAGGTACGCCGGTGATGTCCTCGGCCCATTCCGGGGTGTGTTTTTTCACGTGCTCGGCCAGGTCCTCGTAGCCGACGGTGTAGTTGTCGACGTAGTCCTTATCGACAAGACCCTGTTCGATGATGCTGTGGATCACCGCCATGGCCAGTGCGCCGTCGGTGGCCGGTTTCGGGGCGATGTGCCAGTCGGCCTGCTTGGCGGTGCGCGACTTGTAGGTATCGATGACCACCACTTTCGCACCGCGTTTTTTCGCATCCATGACGATATGCCAGTGGTGCAGGTTGGTGCTCATGGAGTTACACGCCCAGATGACGATGTATTTGGAATGAATGTAGCTTTCCGGATCGACGCCGGCAGTGGGGCCGACGGTTAATAACCATGCCGTGCAGGAACCTTCACCGCAGTAGGTGCGCTCGCACACCGTGGCGCCCATGCGGTTGAAAAAGGCGTCGCCGCCGTTGAGGCCGTGCACCAGGCCCTGGTGGCCAAGGTAGCTGGCCGGCATGATGGCCTGCGGGCCGTCTTCTTCTATGATCTGTTTCCACTTCGTGGCGATGGTGTCCAGCGCCTCGTCCCAGGTGATTTGTTCGAACTGCTTCGAACCCTTGGGGCCGACCCGCTTCATGGGATGGTGGATGCGGTCGGCATGGTAGTGGCGTTTTTCGTAATCTTTCAGTTTGACGCACAGGCCTCCGCGCGTCATGGGGTGTTCTTTATTGCCGCGAACGCCGGTCAGTTTGCCGTTCTCCACCTCGAAGACCATGGAACAGGTGTCGGGACAATCATGCGGGCAACCGCCGTGGAATTCTTCTTTGATTACTGCAGCCATCGTAAAGTCTCCTCATTCTCAGCTCATCGGTAAAGTGATGGTCTCACGACCCGAGTCGTCGGCAGGTGATTACGTCGGCTTGGTTCCGGTTGTGTTCTGCTGGTGATGACTGGATTCCGGTCTCCGCCGGAATGACGTCAAAGAACACCGGGTTGACGTCAAAGAACTTGCCTGCCGAACTCTCGACCCTGAGACCTGTTCTTTGAAATAGTTATGGGCCCTAGACTAGTCCTTTTTGGGATAAAGGTCGACAGACATTGGCGGGAAAAACGCTTGTTTGACTGGATTCCCGCCTTCGCGGGAATGACGAATGGGGAGATTTCAAAGTCGGATGTCGTCATGCCAGACTCGTTCTGGCATCCAGTCAATTCATGTCACTCTCGCAGAGTCGCAAAGCCCGCCAAGTAACCATTTCATCTACTTCGCGCCTTGGCGCCTTGGCGAGAATACCGTTATTGAAAGGTGTTTCGTCTATCGGGTAAGACTGGATTCCGTGTGTGCGAAGCCTGCCCTTGGGGTGCAAGCCCGGAATGACGAATGGGGAGATTTCAAAGTCGGATGTCGTCATGCCAGACTCGTTCTGGCATCCAGTGAAAGAATGCCCGCCGCAGGCGGGACTTGTAATACTGGATTCCCGCCTTCGCGGGAATGACGAAGGTTTGTCATTTCGAGCGCAGCGAGAAATCTGGTCTGTCCGTGCCAGATCCCTCACCAGCTCCCTCGCTACGCTTCGGGACAAGGCTCGGGATGACAGTTGAGGCGAATGACCGGTTCAGCCGTCCTTGCTCACGCTACCCGGCTTTTTCAGCTTGCGGGTTTTCTTGCGCGATTCGGCGGACATCTCGTCCTTGTAGGCGCTGAGCTTGTCCTGCAGTTTTTTATCGTTGGTAGCGAGGATCTCCGCGGCCAGCAGCCCGGCGTTCTTGCCGCCGCCGATGGCGACGGTCGCAACCGGAACGCCGCCCGGCATCTGGGCGATGGAAAGCAGCGAATCGAGACCTTTCAACGCCTTGCTTTCAATGGGCACACCGATCACCGGCAGCACGGTGTGGCTGGCGACCATGCCCGGCAGGTGCGCGGCGCCGCCGGCACCGGCGATGATGACTTTCAATCCCTTCTTTAATGCACCGCGTGCGTAGCGGCTCATGTCCATGGGCGTGCGGTGGGCGGAAACCACTTTTACCTCGTGCGGGATGTTGAACTGCTCGCAGACTTTCGCGGCCTGTTCCATGGTCGGCCAGTCGGAGTCCGAGCCCATGATGATGCCGACAAGAGGCGTTTTCTTACTGGTTGCCATATTCATTAGTCCCCGAACTGTATCAGGCCGGCGGCGCGGGTGGCGAGACTTTCCGCCGTGCCGAGATCATCGGCCGTGACGGTGAGGTGGCCCATCTTGCGGCCGGGGCGGCTTTCGCTTTTACCGTATATGTGCACGTGCGTGCCCGGGATCTCCAGGGCCTTGTCGATGCCGTGCGGCGTACCGCTGCCGCTGCCCTCGCCGAGCAGGTTGACCATGACGGCGGCCGGGGTTTTCATCTGGGACGAACCCAGTGGCCAGCCGAGTACGGCGCGGACGTGATTTTCAAACTGCGAACAGTCGCAGGCCTCGATGGTGTAATGGCCGGAGTTATGCACGCGCGGCGCCATTTCGTTCAACAGGATTTCATTGTTGTCAGTTAAAAACATTTCCACGCCAATGGTACCGGTGCCATCGATGGCTTCCACGGCGCGAATGGCAAAGTCGCGTGCGGCGTCCTGCAGTTCCTGCGGTATCGCGGCGGGCGCGCGCACGATGTGGCAGATGTGATCTTTCTGGATGGATTCCACCACCGGGTAGGTGGCGGTCTCGCCCGTGCGTGAACGGGTCACCATGATGGCCAGTTCCATGGTGAAGGGACAAAACGCCTCGACGTATAAATCGCGGTTATCGCCGTCGAGCTTGTCCCAGGCCGCATCGATATCGGCGACGCCGTTGAGGGTGGCATTGCCCTTGCCGTCATAAGCGTTGCGGCGTGCTTTCAACACCAGCGGCCAGCCGAAGTCAGCGGCGATGGTTTCGATCTCGGTGCGGTTCGTGACACTGCGGAATTGCGGCATGGGCAGACCGGCGGCGGACAGGGTTTGTTTCTGGATCAGCTTGTCCTGCACCAGGCCGATGGATTTCGAGGACGGGTACAACGCGTGCCCGGCGTCTTCCAGTCTGGCCAGGGCGTGGGCATCGACGAACTCGTTTTCCAGTGTCAGGTAGTCCACAACCACGGCCAGTTTCAGCAGTTCGTCGGGATCGTTCCAGTCACCGGTTAGCGCCGTGCTGGCCAGTGGTGCGGCGGGACAATCGGCGCTTTTTTCAATAAGGCTGACATCGCAGCCGAGTTGCCGGGCCGACACGGCGGTCATCTTGGCGAGCTGGCCGCCGCCGATGATGCCGATGCGCGGGCACACGGCAGGTCTGGCTACTGCCCCGGGTGATTCGATGATTGTCGGTGATGTGCTGTTCATGGTTGATGCTAATCTGACAGCCGTTGGCCGGAAAACCGGCGATTTTAGCACATTGGTGGCTGATTACAGGTGCGTAAAGGCGCTTTTTTGACAGGATTTCAGCTTGCCCCGCGCTGAAATGACATCAAAAAGTGGGTTCAGATCTGACTTATCCCCGCTCAGGCGGCGCTGGTGGTGGCTTCGAGCTCCGAGACGCACCTGTTGCGGCCCATGTTCTTGGCTGAATAAAGGGCCATGTCGGCGCGGTGGAAGACCTCATCGGCGTGTTCATTCATCTTGAATTCGGCGTAACCAATGGAAATGGTAATGGGTACGGACTGGTTATGATGATGGAAATTGCAACGCTCGACCACGTGGCGCAGGTTCTCGACGGCGATGGCGGCTTCCTCACCGTCGGTTTCCGGCAGTAGCAGCGCAAATTCCTCGCCACCGTAGCGGGCCAGGAAATCCGCTTCGCGGACGTTTTCATTGCACACCGTGGCCACGGCCTTGAGGACCTTGTCGCCGGCCTTGTGACCGAACCGATCATTGACCTTCTTGAAATCATCGATGTCGATCAGGGCCAGGGTCAGGGGTTGACGGTAACGCTGGCTGCGTGCGATTTCCTTTTTCAATTGTTCATCGTAGGCGAGTCGGTTCGGAATGCCGGTGAGGGCGTCACGGTGGGCATTGAGGTGTACCTCGTTGAGTTTTTCCTTGAGGTTGAGGCTCTCGGATTCCATTTCCTGCAACCGGTGTTTCAACTGCGCAGCCCGCTGGTCGGCGGCCTCCTGGCGCTGGCGTTCGGTAGTCAGATGCTCATCGAGCGCGGTTTCGAGTTTCGCCATCTGCGCATCGACGCAGGCTTTCAGTTCATCCAGGCTCTGCGCCTCATCCATTTTCTGATGCAATAAATCGTTTTGTTGGTGGAAATCCCTGTTCAGGGCTTCAGCCTCCATGCAGGAGATCCCCTGCTCCCGTTGTGTGGCTTCCAGGTGCCGGTACAGTGCACTCAACTGGGCAATAAGCTTGTTCAGATAACGCTGGATGTCATCCAGTTCCTTTTGTAATTGCTCGTGTACGCCGTTGATGATACTGGTGATCTTCTGGTTGACCGACTTCATGGAGCTGATCTGGTTGAGGCTGATTTGTTCACGAACACGATTCAGCTCCTGCATGGCTTCCCTGGGCAGCACCAGATGTTCGAGCAGGTTGATCAGGTATTTGTTGCTGTCCTCATCCGTTTGCCGCGCTGTGCATATCAGTTTGACGGTTTTATCTATCAGCTCCAGGTATTGCTGTTGCTGCTGGTTTTTTTGCGCCTGTTCACGGATAGACAGGATTTCATCATTCAGGTCATCCGGCAATGACAGCCGGTTGAGGAATTCGGGAAAATAATCGGTGGTTTTTGAGTTCGCTGAGGTAAAACCCGCACGAAGTTTCTCTGAACGTGTGAGGATGACCTCAACGGATTTCTCGATGATGATACGGCGTTCATCTTCGCTGCCGGCATGACGCAGGTTGTTTTTCAGTTTGGCGATTTCATCGTCAATATCAGGATCGATGCCGGCAAATGAAAACACCAGTTTGAGGATGGTTTTTTTCAACTGGTTATGAATCCTGTTCAACTCTGTATCCCGTCTAGATGATTGAATGAGGTTGTCCCGTGCCGGGCTGTTCTCCGGCGCGCCCTCCGCGTTGCCGGCGTTACCGGACATGGCGGCTTCCCCTGGCGACTGCATCGAATCCGTTGATTCCTTTTCTCATAATCAACATAAATTCCATTCGTATTTGAAAAATGACTTACCGGGGATTGCCGCGCCTTACAGCATTATTCCGGGCGCGGAATCCCATTCACAACAGGGTATCGACAGCCGGTGTAAAACCTTGAGTGTTGTGCGTCAGTTTGGAAAGCTGCCCGGGCGGGACGGTCTGGTGGCAATCAGGCTGCTGATTGCAGGCACTGTTCGGTCTTGCAGCGGTTGCGGCCGTCGCTTTTGGCAGCGTAAAGCGCCTCATCCGCGCGCTTGAATACCGTTTCAGTGCTGTCTTCCCCACGAAATTCGGCCATGCCGATGGATATGGTGATGGGCACGGACTGGTCGCTGTAGTGAAAATGACACTCCTCGATGATGCCGCGCAGGTTTTCAAGGGCCTTCAGCGCCTGGTCGAGCCGGGTATCAGGGAGCAGCAGCACAAATTCCTCGCCACCGAATCGGGCGAGAAAATCCGCGCTGCGGATGTTGTTGCCACAGACCTCGGCAACGGCTTTCAGAACCTTGTCGCCGGCCTTGTGCCCCCAGGTGTCATTAACACTCTTGAAATGATCGATGTCCAGCACCGCCAGTGTCAGCGGGTACTGGTTGCGCCGGTAACGCTGCACTTCGTCCGCGAAGCGTTCATTGAAAGCCAGGCGGTTGGGCAGCCCGGTGAGGACATCGTGCATGGCCTCTTTTCTGGCGGTGACGAGTTTTTTTTCCAGGGTGTTGCAGTGTTTCTGCATGCCGGTGAGTTCGCGGCGCATGGCCATGAGGCGTTGTTCCGATTTGGCATGCTGCCGTGACTCCATTTCGATGTGGGCCTTGAGGTTTTCATTCACCGTGCTGATATGGGCGTTGACGCAGGTCTTGATCTCCTCGATATCGCTGGTCGAATCGATCTTCATTTGCAGTGATTCGTTGCGCACCAGAAAGTCCTTTTTCAGGTTCCTGGAATCGGTGAAGGCCTGTTTGTGGTCGTTGATACTGCCGGTGATGTAAGAGTTGAGTTCACCCAGCTGGCCGATGACGCCGGAAATATACTGGCGAATATCACGAAACTCGTGCTGCAGTTTTTCGCTGCTCTGATTGATGATTTCCGAGATGTTTTTAACCAGGCTGACCAGGCCGGCGCTATCCTTGCTGCGATGGATTTTTTGCTTGATGTTTTCGAGTTCGCCGGCGGCTTCGGCGGGTAGACGGATATATTCGATCAGGTTCAGCACCAGTTCCCGGTTACAGGAACGCCCGGATTCGGAGCCGGCCGTTAACAGGTGGATGGTTTCATTGACAATTTCCAGGTGATCCTGCTGCGCCTTTATGCTGCGGACACGGTCCTTGAGCCTGATGAATTCATCGGCCTGTTCGTGACTGAGCGCCAGCTTGCTGATCAGTTCCAGGAACAACTCCGGTTTATCACTTGTGTCCTGTTTGCGCGCCAGGTCGCGGGCGTCTGTGTAGTCGAGGACGTCATTGATGGCCTCCTCTATCAGTGTGTCGCGCTGTTCCTCGCTGCCGGCATTGCGAATCGACGTTTTGAAGGTCTTGATGATGTTGTCGAGCTCTTCGCTTTCACCCAGATGGGAGAAGATCAGTTTCAGGATATTCTTATTCAGGCGGGTGCGTGTTTCCCGCCACTGCTCTTCCATATCGCCGGAATGCCCGGTTTTGGACTGTCCACGGTGCTGATCTGGTTTACGGTTGTCTGACATGAGTTTCCCGGGTCCTGGTTCCTGCACCGGCGGGATCACCTGGTACGCCGACGCGGCAGCGTCGGTTCAGGCATGAACGAGAATACCCCGGGCTATAAATCCGGGGCGGGTGTGAAAACCGACTACTGTGCAGATTCCTTATCGACCAGGGCGTTGGTGGCCTTTAGCATGTTTTCAAAGCTGCCGGCGATGGAAGGGCCGGTGAGGTACTTGCCATTGATGATGATGGAAGGCACGCCGCGGATCTGGTAGCGGCGGCCCATGAGCAGGGCTTTTTTGATCTTGTCATTGACGGCGTCGGACTCATAGGCCCGATCGAAGGCGCTTTCATCGATTCCGTTATCGGAGAACAGTTTTCGTAATTCGGCCTGGCTGCCCAGTCGCTGGCCTTTTTTATGGATGGCGTCAAACATGGGCTGGTGGACGCTATCCAGCACACCCAGTTCCAGTGCGGTGTAGTAGGCGCGGGCATGAGGAATCCAGGATTCCCTGAAAATGCCGGGCATGCGTTTGAATTCCACCTGCTCGGGTTTGTTTCTGATCCATTCCTCAAGGTGCGGTTCGAAGTCGTAGCAGTGCGGACAACCGTACCAGAACACTTCCAGGACCTCGATCTTGCCAGGGGCGACATCCGTGGGTTGCGGGGTGTCCAGGGTGACGTAGGTATCGGCGGCGAGTGCCGGCGCGCCGAGCAACAGCAGGAAGGTAAAAAACAGCTTCTTCAATAACATGGTTCTAATCCTTGGTAAATTATGTGTTCGCTGACCGGATACGGGTGTTCATGTCGCAGGAGTTGCCTGTATGGCGGTGTTGCGCCTGGGCCCGCTTTGCATGCATTAATTGATTCGCCCGCATTGATATGGTTTCACTGCCGCGGCCGGTGCGTGCATTTTGTCACAGTAATGACGGGACCGTAGCAGTGATTAATGCAAGCCCTGGACGTATTCGGAGACCGCCTTGATTTCCTCGGCGCTCATTTTGTTGGCGATGGTCCGCATGATCATGTTAACCCGTGTGCCGGCGCGGTAGGCATTCAACTGGGTCTCGACGTATGCGGCATGCTGACCGCTGAGCGCCGGGTACTGTGCGGGTGCATTACCTTCACCGGCGGGACCGTGGCAGGCCATGCAAGCCGGGACTCCGGTGTCCGCGTTGCCCGCCCGGTAGACTTTTTCGCCGCTGACGACATATTCAGGCGGGGTCTGGCCGATACGGCCCTTGCGCGTACTGTACCAGGCGGCGAGATCCTCGATATCCTGGTCACTGAGATTGGCAGCCATGGGTGACATCTGTGCATTCTCGCGTTCGCCGTTTCTGAAAAAATGCAATTGTGAGATCAGGTACCCTTCTCCCTGTCCGGCCAGATTGGGCCAGACCGGGTTGCTGCTGTTGCCATCGGCGCCGTGGCAGGCCGCACAGACCTGTGACTTCTGCTCACCGGCCTTGATATCTCCGGCAGCGAGGCCGGTACGAATCGACAGTATTAAAAAAAAGGCACACAAAAATAACAGGACTCGCTTCATTTTTGGTTTTTTCCGGTATTGAATTCAAGACAGGGGCAGCTTAAATCCGCTTGCCGGGCAAGTAAAGAACACAAGTTGCGCCAGATCATGGGATATTCACATTCTTTGCCGTCGCGATGCTTTACAAGCCCGCGAATTTAACGTTTCATCCCGGCATGCATGGTACGACTTACGGACGCGACACAGACACGACAGATCGCCACAACTACAGGCCTCTGAGGCAACCATGACGGATCGCTATGCGCAGACCCGTTTCCTGATTTCGGCCGCGGAGCTGTTGCAGTTACCGGCGGATACCGGTACGGAGGTGGCTTTCGCCGGGCGCTCCAATACCGGTAAATCCAGCGTCATTAATGCACTCACCCGTCAAAACGCACTGGCGCGAGTCAGCAAGACGCCGGGGCGCACCCGCCTGTTGAACTGTTTCGAGGTTATGCCCGGGCAGCGCATTATCGATCTGCCGGGCTACGGTTATGCAAAAGTACCCGAGCGCATCCGATCGCATTGGGGCGAAGTGCTGGAAGGCTATTTCCAGACCCGCGATTCACTCAGGGGGTTGATCCTTATCGTGGATATTCGTCATGGGCTGAAGCCCACGGATCGCCAGATGCAGGCCTGGTGTGAAAGTCGTGATTTGCCCCTGCATATCGTTTTGAACAAGGCTGACAAGCTGTCCCGCGGGGCAGCCGCCGGGCGTAAGCAGGCGCTTGAGACCGAACCCGGTCATTACGGCAGTGTCCAGGTGTTTTCCGCCCTGAAAAAAACCGGGCTGGAGCAATTGACTGCCAGGCTGGATGAGTGGTTCGACGTGAAATAAGCGGCCATCAGGCAAAAAAAAATGGCCCCGGGTTGTCAAGGGGAGGTAGGCATTCCGGGGCCTAATCATACCCGGCTGGGGAGACCGGGTTCGTTAGCTGTCCAGGGAGGGGGACAGCAACTTTCTTGCGTTAAATATTAGAACGCATCATGTTGTAGTAAGTTCACAGCCATGCTATCGATTATGCCAATTCACGGCTTTTATACACAATATATGGCATAAACCGACGTCATGCAGATTTTCTGCTTTCAGGATACCTCTGGAGGCCGCATTGAGCCGTGTAACTATATGTTATTTATAGTAAATAGTCCAACTGGTTAAATTTTAACAGATCTGTAATACAAGGCTTAAAAAAAGCCTTTTACCATTATCCAGACGATTTAATCCACAATGTTGTCCACTGATTTTGTGGATAAATATCAATCCGTTTTTTTGCAGTGAGTTAAGCAAAATTAATAACAGAAAGTGTTAAGCACGGCGTCTAAGTCTATGATGGTGCATCGCAACAGATCGCGGTTTTTTACTCCACGATTTTGATGAGTGAACCCGGCTCGGGTTCACCGTCGGGGTATAACGCGTTCAACAGCCGGAGTTGCTCCACGGCGTATTGCTTCAACGGGGATTGTTCAGCCAGGGCGGCGAAGCTGGTGTCTACCACTTCAGTGATTTTCAGTCTCAACGGCCGGGCGAGGATGCGTTCATTCGGGGTCATGGCATGAAAACTTTTCATACTGTCGAGAAAGACCGTGTCGTAGCGGGCGATGGCTTGCGGATCTTTTGTGATCCCGGCGAGGATGAAGGCCCGGTTGTTGAAATATATCACCGTCAGCCGGGCCAGGCGCTGACCGAAGCTGGTGTTGATGGTGGAGGTGCCCGTGTGGGCCTCGTTGCCATGAATATTCAGTACGCTGTCGTTGCCGAGGTTGTTTAGACCCAGGCGCTCGATCATGAATTGTCGTGGCGAGATACGCTTGTTCAGATCCTCGGTGGACAGTTGCAGCACGGCCTCGCCGCCCGGCGCCGTGATCAGCAGCCGGTCCGGCCGGTTGGTCATGTTCCAGCCACGTGGAAAGCTGAACGTGAATCCCAGATCCTCGTGATAGAAATTATTGCCGCGGGTAATACCCTCTTTGGGACTGTCACCGAAAACCACGCCGTCAAGCTGGTCCAGAAAGACTTCCTTGCCAACGTAGGATGTGTCGCCGGTTTTCAGGGCATCGGCGAGCCCGACCACTTCCTGCAAACGCGTGTCATTATCGGGATGGGTGGAGAACACGCCGTGGTAAATACGCGGTTCCCGTCCCTCTGCTTTCGCACGCTGGCTTTCGAAGATTTCCTGGTTTTTCAGCACCCCGATCACATCCAGCATGGCTTCGGGTTCATAACCGGTGGAGGCCAGGTATTCGGCGCCGAGGCGATCGGCTTCCAGCTCATGTTCACGCCCGTAGCCGCGCAGGAGGGCGGTGCCGAAGATGTTGACCAGTTGGTTGGCGGCGGCGTTATTCATGCCGGGAATAAAAATGGCGCCGAGTGTCGCGCCGATATTCGCCATCTGGGTGGCGCTGTACTGGCGCACCGAGTGCCGCGCGGTGACATGACCGATTTCGTGGCCGAGTACGGCGGCCAGTTCCGCCTCGCTGTTCAGGTAGGCCATGAGGCCGCGGGTGATGTAGATGTATCCACCCGGCAGGGCGAAGGCATTGACCTCGTCGCTGTCGAGCACGGTAAAGCGATAAATCAGGTTGTTGCGGTGGCTCTTTCGGGCCAGGCGCTCGCCGACCTGCTGGACGAAGACCTGTAATTCCGGATCGTCGTAAACGCCGTACTGGTCCAGCACCTGTTGATGGGTCTGGCGGCCGAGGGTGATTTCCTGCTGCTCGGACATGAAGACGATATCCTGTTCGCCGGTGACCGGGTTGGTGGCGCAGGCACCGAGTTGCAACAGGGCCGTTAACAGAAGCGGTAGTCGTAGGGGTTTCATCATGACAAATCTTATGACAGCCTTTTTATAAAATCATTGCATTCGTGTCTGATCCCGGCGTGACGGGTGCATAAAAAAAGCGCCGCTGGGGCGCTTTTTTCAAGTAACCATGGCCTGGATGTATTACATCCCGTATTTGCGGCGGAACTTGTCCACGCGGCCGGCGGTATCGAGCATTTTCTGTTTGCCGGTGTAAAAAGGATGACACTGGGAGCAGACGTCGATGTGCAGGTCCCTGGTGTGCGTGGAGCGGGTTTTGAAGGTGTTGCCGCAACTGCAGGTGACGCTGATTTCTTCGTAGGCGGGGTGGATCTCTGCTTTCATGGTGCTTGCCGTCGTTAAGTGGGGTTAACTGTGGGCGGCGAGTGTATTCGAATCGGGGGGCGGAATCAATTGCTTCCGGGCGAAATCGGCTCAATCAGCATCTCCGCCGGGTTTGTCGAAATGTATGACCGTGGCCTCCCTGCGCGCCCGTGTATTTCGGGTTTCCGGGCTCTTGCCCAGATCCTCGATGGTCTGCACCAGGCCATCCTCGCCCAGCACCGAATCCCACATCATGGAGGAAAGTCTCAGGCAGGAGGCCATGGGATTGTTCGCGGTCTGGCGAATCCGGTCGATCCGCCATTGCAGACCCTGCATGCGCTGGCGCATGTTTTCCGGTACGGCCGCGATCATGTCGCGGATTTTTTCCTCGCGCAGGCGTTCGAACCGTTCCGGATCTTCCCTGGCAAGAGTAACCCATTCGTCAAAATCGAAATTTGTGGATTGGTCCTTTTTGCTCATATATCTGGAGTATCCCGCGTTGTGAGAGCGTATGTATTATTATCGTTGACCGGCCTCGACATTGCATGGCTGAAATGTCGCCCCTGATCTTTATTTCGGGCGCGGGAAGGAAAATCTTTAAGGCTGGCGGATATCGATATCGAAACTGGCCACGACCGGGGTATGATCTGACGGCCTTTCCAGGGTTCTCGGTTCGGTATCGATACTGCAGGCGACGAGCTGTTGGCCGAGGGCTTTATCGGCAAGAATGTGATCGATACGCAGGCCGCGGTTGCGACGGAACGCCGCGGCACGGTAATCCCACCAGGAATAGGCGCCGGGGTTGCTGTCCAGCATGCGGTAACAGTCGACCAGCCCGTGGTCGATAAGCTTCCGGAACTCGGCGCGCTCGGCATCGCTGACGAGTACCTTGCCGGCCCACTCTTCCGGGTCGTGTACATCGATATCCGCCGGTGCGACGTTGAAATCGCCCACTATCACGAGATGCTGTTTTTCTTTCAGCAATTGCCGGATATACGGATGCAGGCGATCGAACCAGTCCAGCTTGTAGAGGTATTTTTCCGAGCCGACCTCGGAACCGTTCGGCACATACAGGTTCAGCAAGGTGACCGGACCGTAGTCGGCGGCGATGACCCGCTGCTGCGGATCGCTGTAGTCCGGGATCCCGCATTGTGGCGAAGCAGGCGGGATCCGGCTGAGAATGGCCACGCCATTGTAGGTTTTCTGGCCGCTGACGACGGCGTGGTAGCCGAGTTCCAGGAAGTCATCCGCCGGGAACTGCTCGCTGGTCATCTTGATTTCCTGCAGCGCCAGCAAATCCGGCTGGTGATTTTGCAGCCAGGCGACGACGTGCGCTTGCCGTACCCGCAGCGAGTTAACGTTCCAGGTGGCGACGGTCAGCACGGGTACATCAGGTGGACATTAGCAGGCAGACATCGAGTTACGGGACACGCCGGAATCAGACCCGGAAGCCGCTGTGTTTGCGGCGGTGGAATATGTCGTAAATCAACAGACCCAGGATCAGACCGATGGCCAGTGCCACGAGGATGTAGACGAGGTGACGCTTGAGATCGCCACTGCGGCTTTTCAGGGCCAGAATTTCCTGCTTGATGGAACCCTCGTCGGGCGGGTTACGCAGCAGGGCCAGTTTGTCCTCGAGTTCGATGTTTTGTTGTTCGAGTTCGGAAATGCGCTGGTAAAGCGCCTGGTTGTCCGCGCCGGCATCACCGCTGACGGGCGCCGCGGTCTTGCGCAGTTTGGAGATTTCAGCCTGTAATTCGCCGGCCTGCAAGCGAACAGATTTGATTTCCTGTTGCAGTTTGCTGTTTTCTTCGCTGAGGGCCTGCAGTTGTGGCTGATCCTGCTGTTGCTGCAGGCGGGCCTCGAGCTTGCTGATCTCGTTTTTCAGCTGTGTATTGCGGCTGCTGACTTCCTCGAACAGGCGGCGGGTGGGTTTTTCCGGTTGCAGGTATTCGTTCTTGATCCAGCCGGTGACATCGGCCTCGTCACGTACCTGGGCCAGTTTGTCGTCCCGGGCCAGGATCTCCAGTTCATCTCCGGTGGCCAGCAACTTGATGATGGGACTGTCGAGGCTGTTTTCCTGGTGCAGCCCGACCTCGATCCGGTCGATGACATAGGCGACCTCGGCAGCCACCGTAAGCGGCGCCATGAGCGTGACTGCCAGGCAGACCTGGATGATTTTCCCCGTATCGATTCCGTGCATGTGCTGGATTATATCGTTTCCATGCTTTGGTGAATGTTATTTCCCTGAAGATATGGATTATGCCGTAATTCCACTGTGTCTTAACAGGGGTTCGACACTCGGCTCGCGGCCGCGGAACTCGATAAACAGCTCCAGCGGATCGCGGGACCCGCCCTGCTCCAGGATGCTGTGCAGGAATGCCTTGCCGGTCTCAGTGTTAAAGATACCCTGTTCTTCAAACCTGGAAAAGGCATCCGCTGACAGCACCTCGGCCCACTTGTAGCTGTAATAACCGGCGGCGTAGCCCCCGGCGAAGATGTGCGAAAAGCCGTTCTGGAAGCGGTTGAAGACGGGCGGCTGAATCACCGCCACCTTTTCGCGCACCTCGTCGAGCAGTTTCTGGATGTCTTCGGCCGAGTCGATGTGCGGTTGCATGTGCAGGCGGAAATCGAACAGGGAGAATTCCAGTTGCCGCACCATCTGCATACCGGACTGGAAATTCTTCGCCGCCCACATTTTCTCGAACAGGTCCGCCGGGATTTTCTCACCGCTTTCGTGATGGCGGGCGAACAGATCCAGCGCCTCGCGCTCCCAGCACCAGTTTTCCATGAACTGGCTCGGCAGCTCGACGGCATCCCAGGGCACACCGTTGATGCCGGATACACCGGCGTAGTCGACCTTGGTCAGCATGTGGTGCAGGCCATGGCCGAATTCGTGGAACAGGGTGATGACCTCGTCGTGGGTGATCAGCGCCGGCTTGCCGCCCACCGGCGGTGTGAAATTACAGGTCAGGTAGGCAACCGGTGTCTGGATTGCCGAGTCCAGTTTGCGCCGGACCACGCATTCATCCATCCAGGCGCCGCCGCGTTTGTGCTGACGCGCGTACAGATCGAGATAAAAGCTGCCCTGCAACTCGCCGCTGCTGTTGTAGATATCGTAAAACATCACATCGTCGTGCCAGGTGGTGACACCCTCGCGCGGCCGGATATCAAGTTCATAGAGTCGCTGGACCACGGCAAACAGGCCCTGCAGCACGTTCGGCACGGAAAAATACGGGCGCAGATCCTCGTCGGAAAACCGGAACATGGCCTGCTTCAGTTTTTCCGAGTAGTAAGCAATATCCCAGGCATCGAGCGTGTCGATGGTGTATTTTTCACGGGCATGGCGATTGATCTGTTCCAGGTCCGACTGTGCCACGGGCGCTGATTTGTCGGCGAGCTCGGTGAGAAAATCCAGTACCTGCCGCGGCGTGGCGGCCATCTTTTTCGCCAGCGATAAATCGGCGTAACTGGCGAAGCCCAGCAGCCGTGCGACTTCCTGGCGCTTGTTGAGAATATCCACCATCACCGCGCTGTTGTCCCACTGCGGATCGTTGCCGGCTTCGGCCGAGGCGCGCGTGTTGTAGGCCGTGTACATTTCCCGGCGCAGTCCGGCATCGTCGGCGTACTGCATCACCGGCAGGTAACAGGGGAAATCCAGGGTCAAAAGCCAGCCCTCGTCAAAACCATTCTCACGCGCCGACTGCTCCAGGTAACCGAGCACCGATTGCGGCAGGCCGGAGAGCATGTCCTGATCGGTCACGTGTTTTTTCCAGGCCTGGGTGGCGTCGAGCAGGTTTTCCTCGAAGTGTGTTTGCAGCTTCGTCAGTTCCTGTTGCAAGCGCCGATAGGTGGCGCGGTCCTCGCTGTTCAGTTCGATCCCGGAGAGGCGGAAATCGCGCAGGGCGTTGTCGATGAGCTTTTTCTGTGCCGGTACAAGGCGCGCGTATTCGTCACTTTCGGCCACCGCCTTGAAGCCTTTATAAAGGCCTTCGTGCTGTCCCATCTCGGTGGCGTAGTCGGACAATTTGCCGATGCATTCGCTGTAGGCTTTTCTGAGCGCCTCGTTGTCGCGAACGCTATGCAGGTGACTGACCGGTGACCAGGCGCGATTGAGGCGATCATCCATGTCTTCCAGCGGCTGGACAAAGTTATCCCAGGTGAACCCGGTCGTTGTCGAGACCAGGTGTTCGACGGTTTCGCGGTTCTCTTCGAGTAATTGATCAATGGCGGGGACGACGTGTTCGGGTTGAATGCGATCAAACGCGGGCAACGTATGATTTTCAAGTAACGGGTTATTCATAACGGCTTATGGTCTTCTGTAATGGGAATGGAAATGGCGTCGCAGCTTATCCCGTCAGCCGCAGGCTAATCAACCATGTGGCCAGCGCGCCGCTGATAAAAAACGCAACCAGGCCGGCGCGGTAATAAAGCCGGTAGCGTTTGACCAGGTCCGATTCCGGAAGTGCGGAAAGAATAAAGGGTCGCCGCCGATCGCAGGTCTTGCCCATCAGATTCGTCGGCATGGCGACTTTTTCACTGGCGTGCCGTTGCCGGACTTCCTTGTACGCGGCCTCGCGCACGGCCTGCCATTCCTGCATGCAGATCTCGCCGTCCCGGTTCTGATCGAACCGTGCCAGCAGGGCGTCCGCGTTTTGTTTCCATTCGCGCAGCAGTTCGCGCACATCCTCGTTCATATCGAAGTTACCGCCCGCGCCGCCCTCGGTGCGAAACAGGCCGATGGCGTAGAGTGGATCGCCGGGACGCATGCGCTCTTCCGTATAGCGGTAGCGGCCGAAACCACGGCTGAATCGCGTGAATAAAGAGTGGCGGCCCGAAGTACTGCCGCCGGGCTGTTGTGACGGTGTTGCCGAGTGGCCGCGCCAGACATTCTTGACGGCGGGCGTGACCCTGGCGCCATCGGGATCGATCACGCACAGCCCGGTATCGTCGCGGAGCAGGAACAGATCGTCACTGGTACCCTTGCGCAAGGTAACCCACCTGGAATTCTTGCCCGAGCCGCGGTGTTCCTCGACGCGGAAGCGGTACCAGGTGCAGGTGGTGCCGGTGAGAGGCGCCATAATGGGCGGGCCATCGAGTAACTCCCCGGTGCCGTTCAGTTCAACATAGCCCTGGGCCGCGGAACGAATGCGGGAGGTCGGCGTGTCTTCAAACAGTCGCTTGCGGTAGAAGAAAATAAATGCGGCGATGAAACCGGCCACGGCCAGCACGGCCAGACCGATGGCCCAGAACCAGAAATCATCGCCCGGGCTGGTGCGGGCCCACTGGGTGATGCTGCTCATGCGCGCCGACGTGCCGTTTTTATTTCAGAAATACATCCTGCATGGATATCTCCCCGGGCAAGCGTTCATTCAAATAACTGCTTCATGTTGACGTCTTTCTTTTCTTCCTCGCTGAACTCCAGCAACTCGCGCGGCCCGAAATTGAACATGCGGGCGATGACGACATCGGGGAACTGTTCGATGCGGACATTATTATTGTTGACGCTTTCGTTATAGAACTCGCGGCGATCGGCAATGCTGTTTTCCAGGCCGGAAATACGGTTTTGCAAATGCATGAAGTTATCGTTGGCTTTCAGGTCCGGGTAGGCTTCGGCGACGGCGAAGAGATTGCCCAGACCCATGCGCAACTGGGTTTCCGCCGGTCCCAGCGCAGCGACATCGCCCTTCTCGCGGGCGTTGAACACGGCGCTGCGTGCCTGCATGACTTTATCCAGCGTCTCCTGTTCGTATTGCATGTATTGCTTGCAAGTCTCCACCAGCTTCGGCAGTTCATCGTGACGCTGTTTCAGCAGGACATCGATGTTTGCCCAGGCTTTGTCGACATTGTGTTTGAGTGAAACGAGGTTGTTGTAGAGAGTGATGCCGTAAATAACGACGGCCGCCAGCAGACCCCAGAAAATGAATGTGGATACGTCCATAACTCTGTCCTCTAAGATGAATGGGCGCCGCGGCCCGGGAACGCTCACAACGATTTGAACAAGCACCACATGCTAATGTAAATGAAAACAATTTTCAATTGTAAATCAATTACTTATTGCTTGACCCAGGTCAATCCCTGAGCTAGCTTAGCCTTTATCTAAAACCCGTCCGAGGAACGATCATGCAAGGCGATAAAAAGGTTATCGAACTACTGAACAAGGTGCTGAAAAATGAGCTGACCGCCATAAACCAGTACTTTTTGCATGCGCGCATGTACAAGAACTGGGGCTTCAAGGAACTCGACGAACACGAGTACCACGAGTCTGTTGACGAAATGAAGCACGCCGATCAACTCATCGAACGCATACTTTTCCTTGAAGGGCTGCCCAACCTGCAGGATCTCGGCAAATTGCGCATCGGCGAGAACCCGAAGGAAATGCTGGAAGCGGACCTGGCCCTGGAACGCGAAGCTCTGCCCGATCTGAAACAGGCCATCCAGTATTGCGAGGAATGCCGCGATTATGTGTCACGAGAGCTGTTTGAGAGCATCCTGGAGAGTGAGGAAGAGCATATCGACTGGTTGGAAACCCAGCTCGAGTTGATGGAAAAAGTCAGTATGGAGAACTACTTACAGTCAAAAATGTAAATTTATTGGGGATCAGGCCGGAGAATTGAAATTTTCTATTGAAAATGATTCTCATTAGTACTATCTTTACTCTTAACGATAGCTACTTATGACCCGGTTTGATGCCCCATGTTTGTATGTGTTTGTAATGCTGTAACCGAGAATGATATCCGCAGCGCCGCTTCGCGCGGCGTGGATTCACTCGAAGCCCTGACCAGTGAACTCAACGTTGGTGGTTGCTGCGGCAGTTGCTGCGAAATCGCCACGGAATGCCTGAATAACGCACTGGTCACGGCACAGCCCGCCGCCTGATTTAACTGTCCCGCCTTTCGCTGCCGCAGTTGATTGCGGCAACGATCACCGCTTTGTTTCAAGAATAACCAACGCCGATGAGACGTTAATACATGACGTCTCAGTGATACCGGGTATGGTTTGCCTCAACTGCCACATTCGACTCGTTTCTCAACACGCGTATACGATGCGCCGCTTCCAGCAGCGTCTCCACCACCGCGAAAAAGTGCGCCATTTTCAGGCGCAGTGATAGCGGGCCAATGCCCAGGTGCACGGTATTGCAGTCTTCGCACATCCACACATCACAGGCCCGGGTACGGCTAATGGCCAAGAGCTCACACGGTTTATCCATGATCATTCCTCAGTGCAGGGTGGAGCCCGCCAGGGGCATCCGGGTGGATTGCTGGCCGTGGTCGGCGCTATGCGCGGCAATCGCCAGCCATTGATCCATGACTCGTTCGCTGGTGCGAATCATGAAACCGGAATCCTGGTCCGGATGGCGGGCGAGCCGCTGCAGATGATCGCGGATCCCCCTGAGTACGCTCGGATCCGGTTGCCGGGCATACCGTGTCATCAGGAATAACAATGAAGCGAGGACGACTTCGTAGCTCGTTGGACCGCCTTCTGCGGTTGCGTTGTGTTCTGGCTGTTCAGTTTTCATGGGAGCTCCTTGACTTCACTTGGTTTGACTTCACGTGGCTTGATTTCATGTGGCCGAACCGGGGCGTGAAACGCCAGTCGCCGGCCGGGTTGGCTTTATCTGTTGAGTAGGTCGCGTCATTGCGTGCATCGCCGGACCGGGAGACCAGACTTTCACCGCAGGCAATCAGGAACAGGTTTTTAACCAGCAGCTTCATGCCGTATTTATCCGGTTGCAGAAATTCTTCTGGCTTAATCTCACCGTTCTCGAACATTTCCTGGATTTTCTCCATGCGCCAGCGCAAGCGTACACGGCCGGTTCCCTGTTCGATGACACACAGTTGTGGCTTCCCATCAACGAAATTGGCATGAACGATATATTGCATTGCAAATAATTCTCCCTTACGTATTATATTGCCTGATTGTAAATGATAATTATTATCATTTGTAATACTTTTTAGTTTAATCCAGGGAGAAAAAAAATGAGCTTTTTAACTTTTGATAGCAAAATTTTATCAAAAACAATAGGTTGTATTTTCTTTAGCAGTATGGTGGCCTTACCGGCGAGTGCCGAAGCCCCTTCCAGCGAGGAAATGTGGCGTATGATCCAGGAGCAGCAAAAGCTGATTGAGGAGTTGAAAGCCCGGCTGGAAGAGACAGATGGAAAGGTCGAAGTCGCCAAGAAAGAAGTGAATGAGGCAAAACAGGAAGTCGAGGCGGCTACGGAAGCCATGGCGGTGGCCCAGGAAACCCGCTCTCAAGGCGCCTCATGGGCGGACAAAACCAGCATCGGCGGTTACGGGGAACTGCACTACAACAACCTGAACGATCAGAATGAAAATGACGGTACAGGCGCCGATGATGTGGATCGTGTCGACTTCCACCGTTTTGTGATCTATCTGGCCCATGAATTCAATGACGATATTCGTTTCTTCTCTGAACTGGAGGTTGAACACGCCCTCGCCGGCGATGGCCAGCCAGGGGAAGTGGAACTGGAACAGGGCTGGATCGAAATGGATATCAATGACCATCACCGGGTTCGCGCCGGCCTGGATATACTGCCCATCGGCCTGATCAACCCGACGCACGAACCGGATACGTTCTACGGTGTTGAGCGCAATCGTATTGAATCGGAAATCATACCGGCCACCTGGTGGGAAGCCGGGATCAGCGTCATTGGCGAATTCGCACCGGGCTGGAATTATGATGTGGTCGTGCATTCCGGTCTGGATGTGCCCACTACCGGTGGCAGTGCATTCCGTCCCCGATCCGGGCGCCTGAAAGTGGCCAATGCCGATGATACCGAACTGGCGACAACGGCACGTTTGCGTTACACCGGTATCGCCGGCCTGGAAGTGGGTATCTCGGGCCAGTACCAGCGCGATATCACCGCCGGCGATGACCTGTTCGATGTTCCGGCGACGCTGTTCGAAGGCCACGTCGACTACAAGCACAGCAGCGGTTTGGCTGTCCGCGCCCTGTATGCACGCTGGGACCTGGACGATGACAACCTGCCCCTGCCCGGCGCCGGCGTGGATGCCGTCAATGCCGACAACCTGGTGGGCTGGTATGTGGAACCTGCGTACCGGTTCAAGGCGCCCTTCAACATTCCGGGCGATATCGGCGTGTTCGCACGCTACAGTGAATGGGATCAACGCAACCAGCTTGGTACACACCGGTTTGAGGAGTTCTCAAGTATCGTAACCGGTTTTAACTGGTGGCCGCATGAAAACGTGGTGTTCAAGTTCGATTACCAGAACGAGGATGCGGACGCCCCCGTGGACCGGGTGCTGGACGGCGTCAACCTCGGCCTGGGCTATCAGTTCTGATTATCCGGACCATGCGTTGTGATAAACTCCGGGGCGTTTTTTTACGCCCCGGTATTGTTATGAAAACAAGTCTGTGCCGATATCTTTTTTCAGCATTGCTGTGTACCTCATTCATGGTTGCTGCAACAGGTGTATATATGCAGCCGGAGGAATTCATCAAGTCGGTGTTTGCCGGCAATCCTCCGCAGGCGGAGCGACTGTGGATCACCCGGGAACTGAACGAGGACATACGCCGCATCCTGGAACGTGATCTCGGCATGATGCGCCTGCGCTACTGGCAACGTGACGGGCGCACGGCCTGGATTCTGGAAGAAGTGGGCAAGGAAAAACCCATTACCACCGGCTGGGTAGTCAATGACAGTGGCATCGAACAGCTCGAAGTGCTCATTTTTCGCGAGAGCCGGGGCTGGGAGATCCGTTATCCGTTTTTCACCGATCAGTTCAAGGGGTTACAACTGAAACAGAACCTGGAACTGGACGGACATATAGACGCCATATCCGGGGCCACGCTGTCGCGCAACGCTATGCTCAAGCTGTCGAGGCTGGCGCTGTTTCTGCACGACCGGGTGACGGGGCAATGACCTGGAAAATTCTCCAGCGCTGGCACCGGCGCATCGGTATCACGGCCGCCATTGTCGTCGTCCTGTTATGTGTCAGCGGAATTTTACTGAACCATACCACTGAGCTGAAATTGTCTGAACGCTACGTCGGCGTGGGCTGGATGCTCGACTGGTACGATATTCACCCGGCACAGCCACCGCTCAGTTACCGTGTCGGGCAAACACACATCACCCGGGTGGGTGATCGGCTTTACTATAACGACGAGGAGGCGGCTACCGCAGTTACGCAATTGCACGGTGCCGTTGCCTACGGCGATTGGGTCGTGGTTGGCGTGGATGCTCGCCTGCTGGTTTTCGATGGCGGCGGGCAACTGGTTGAACAACTGGATGGCATGGATGGCGTTCCTTCCGGTATGCGGGAGTTGGGAGTGGATGACCACGGCCAAATCATCATCCGCGCCGCGCATGGCGATTACCGTCTCGATTTCAGTTCGATTCACTGGGAGGAAGAGGATGAAATAGCGGCGGCATGGAGCGAGCCGGTCGGGATCAACCCGGCGCTGGAGCAGAGATTGCTCGAGCGTTACCGTGGCCGCGGATTGCCCGTGGAGCGTGTCCTGCTTGATTTGCATTCCGGCCGCATACTGGGGAACCAGGGTGTCTGGCTGATGGACCTGTTCGCGGTGCTGTTCCTGGTGCTGGCGGTGACAGGCATCTGGATGTGGCTGAAGCGTTAGCGCGCATTTCTCACCATAAATGACTGGGTTGGCCCAGTGGGCCATCGATCACAGGGAAATTATCCGTAATTGCAGATGACTCGTTGGATATTGTATACGGATTTTCCTCCACGTTTGATCGAGCGCAAATCATTCTTTAAATAAATGATATAAGTTATCATTATCATTCAATTTGTGGTTAGGGTTTACCGAATGCGTTTATACTTTTTGTTTTTCATTGCATTATTCATTTCTACGGCCGTCTCGGCGGAAGTGAACATTTACTCAGCCCGCAAAGAGGCGCTCATCAAACCGCTGTTGCAACGATTTACCGAGGCGAGCGGAACACGTGTCAACCTGGTCACCGGCGATGCCGATGCACTGATCAAACGTCTTGAAATCGAGGGTAAAAACAGTCCGGCTGACGTGCTGTTGACCGTGGATGCCGCCCGCCTGTACCGCGCCAAAACCCGGGGACTGTTCCAGAAGATCCCGTCCGAAATGGTTTCTGCGCGGGTGCCGGCCAGGTACCGCGATGAGGATGGCTACTGGACAGGATTGTCACTGCGCGCCCGGGTGATCGCCTATGCCACCGACCGGGTCAATCCGAATCAACTGACCACCTACGAGGACCTCGCTGATCCGAAATGGCGGGGCCGGATCTGCGTGCGATCCTCGTCCAACATTTACAACCAGTCTCTGGTGGCCGGCCTGGTGGCGCATCTCGGTATCGAGAAGACCGGGACCTGGGCAAATGGTCTGGTTGAAAATTTTGCCCGCGCGCCCAGGGGCGGTGACCGTGACCAGATCAAGGCCGTGGCGGCCGGTCAATGCGACCTGGCGCTGGTCAATACCTATTATATCGGCGGCATGCTGACTTCCAGTATTGAAGCGGAGCGCAATGCGGCCCGGCACATCGGCGTGTTCTGGCCCAACCAGCAAGGCCGTGGCGCGCATATCAATATCAGTGGCATCGGCATCACGGCGGCGTCGAAAAATACCGAACAGGCAAAGCGGCTGATCGAGTTTCTGCTCTCGGACGAGGCCCAGCACTGGTACGCCGAAACCAACTTCGAGTACCCGGTAGTCGATGGCATCAGGCCCAGTGAGACCCTGCAACAGTGGGGTGACTTCAAGGCCGATGAACTGCCCATGAACAGGCTGGGCGAGTTTAACTCCGAGGCCCTGCGTATCATGGATCGGGCGGGCTGGAAGTAAGCCGGGACATGCCCAGTTCCGCCACCACGGTCACCGGCTATTCGGCGCCGGCCGGGTTCCCGGTGCTGAAACCGTGGACTGTGCTGGTCCTGTTCCTGGTAATGATTTTCGCGGTGCCCCTGATCACCGTAATCAGCAGTGTCTTTGTCCCCAACGCGGAAATCTGGCGACACCTTCGCGAGACGGTACTTGCCGATTACATCACCAATTCCTTGCTGCTGATGTTCGGGGTCGGCGTTATTACTCTCCTGATCGGGGTGATAACGGCCTGGCTGGTGACCATGTTCCGCTTTCCGGGCAGTCGCCAGTTCGAATGGGCGCTGTTGTTGCCCATGTCCATCCCGGCCTACATCATTGCCTATACCTACACCGGTGTTCTGGATGTCGGTGGTCCGTTGCAGATCTGGATCCGCGAGTACTTCGGGATCGGCTACGGCGATTACTGGTTTCCCGAAATACGTTCCCTCGGTGGCGCCGTGTGCATGCTCAGCCTGGTGCTGTATCCCTATGTTTACCTGCTCACCCGTGCCGCGTTCGTGGAGCAGTCGGTGTGCGTGCTGGAAGTCTCGCGCACCCTGGGTTGCGGACCCCTGCGTTCCTTTTACCGTATAGGTATCGCACTGGCGCGCCCGGCCATTATCGTCGGCTTATCCCTCGTGCTGATGGAAACCCTGGCCGACTACGGCACCGTGCAGTATTTCGGCGTCGCCACGTTTACAACGGGGATCTTCCGCACCTGGTTCGGGCTCGGTGACAGCGTCGCGGCGGCGCAGCTTTCCGCCCTGATGATGTTTTTTGTCATCATCCTGCTGTACCTGGAATATCATTCACGCCACCGCTCACGGTTTCATCACACCAGTACACGCTACCGCAACATCCGCAAACTGCCGCTCACCGGTTCATCGGCCTGGCTGGCGACGTTCGTTTGCGCCCTGCCGGTGTTGCTTGGATTTATTGTACCGCTGTTTTTTCTGATGCAATGGGCGCGACAGACCTGGGGTATCGTTATTAGTGAGGATTTTTTCCAACTCATATACAACAGCATGGTGCTGGCCAGTATCACGGCCGTGGTGGCCATGATCCTGTCCATGGTCATGGCCTACGGCAAACGCCAGAGCGGCAGTCGCACCATCCGCCTGGGCACACGTTTCGTCGGCATGGGTTATGCCATACCCGGAACGGTCATTGCCGTTGGCGTGCTGCTGCCCTTTGCCTGGGTGGACCGGCATATCGATGTGTTCTTTAGCACCCGTTTCGGTATCAATACCGGGCTGCTACTGAGTGGTACGCTGGTGGCGCTGGTGTTCGCCTACCTGGTGCGCTTTATGGCGGTTTCATTAAATACCGTGGATGCCGCGCTGATGAAAGTAAAACCGTCGATGGACGAAGCGGCGCGATCCATGGGCATGAAGGATCTCGCCATTCTGAAAAGAATTCATATTCCTATGATCCGCGGCAGCCTGCTTACCGCAACCTTGCTGGTATTCGTGGATGTGCTGAAGGAACTGCCGGCAACCCTGATCCTGAGGCCATTCAATTACAATACGCTGGCAATCCGCACCTATGAACTCGCCAACGAGGAACGACTGGCGGAAGCGGCCTGTCCGGCGCTGGCCATCGTGCTGGTGTCCATCATCCCCGTGGTTCTGCTCAGCCGTTCCATTTCCCGTTCCAGACCCGGTAGTCATGCACTCGGTTAAGGTCGAGAAGGTCAGTATCGGTTTCGATGGCGTCCCTGTCGTCAGGGATTTGTCCATCGCCATAGACCCCGGGGAGATCGCCTGCCTGCTCGGACCCAGTGGTACCGGCAAGACCACACTGTTGCGACTGATTGCCGGTTTTGAAAAACCGGATACCGGCGAGATCTGGATCAATGGCGTCAAGTGCAGCGATCCCGCGGGCATGCTGCCGGTGGAAGAGCGTGGTATCGGCATGGTCTTCCAGGATTTTGCCCTGTTCCCGCACCTCAGTGTCGAGGACAATATTCTGTTCGGGCTGCGCAACAAGCCGGCAGCAAAACAGCGGGGCCGGCTCACCCAGCTTTGCGACCTGCTGCGCATCCGTGAACTGCTGGACAAGTTTCCACATCAGCTCTCCGGTGGCCAGCAACAGCGTGTGGCCGTTGCCCGCGCACTGGCTCCGGGCCCCCGGGTCATGTTGCTGGATGAACCGTTTTCCAACATCGATGTGGAACTGCGCGAGGAACTGGCCGAAGAAGTCCGCGCCACCCTGAAGGAAGAGGGCGTCACAGCCATAATAGTCAGCCACAACCAACTCGAGAGTTTTGCCGTCGCAGATCGTATCGGAGTGATCTATAACGGCCGCCTGTTGCAATGGGATTCCGCCTTTAATCTGTATCACCGTCCGCTGGACCGATACGTTGCGGATTTCGTCGGCCAGGGTGTGTTCATGCCCGCCCGGGTTGTCAGTGCTACGAGTGTCGAAACCGAACTCGGTATCATCAGTGGTTCCGGGCCACATAACTTTGCCGAAGGTGAAGCCGTTGAGGTATTGATCCGACCTGATGACATTATTCACGATGATGACAGTGATATGACCGCCGTGGTTGAGCACAAGATCTTCCGCGGGGCGCAATTTCTTTATACTTTGGTATTGAAGAGCGGTCAGCGTGTGCTCAGCCTGGTGCCCAGTCATCACAACCACCCGGTCAACCAGCCTATCGGTATTCGCATGGAAATCGATCACCTTGTGGTTTTTCCCACCGGGGCCGGGCGCGGTGTCTGAATTACCGCGCCCGGATGATGTCGTGTCGTAATGTGCAGTTGAAATTACTATACTAGGGCAAAGAATAACGAGTGAGTTCTGATGTATGAATGACTTACCTGAAGATCTGCAGTATTCCGTTAATCACACCTGGATCGAAGTCCAGAGTGACGGTTCCATGCGCGTCGGCATCACGGATTTTGCCCAGGAACAACTGGGTGATGTGGTCTTTGTCGAATTGCCCGAAGTGGGCAGAACCTATGCCGCGGATGAGGAGTGCGGACTGGTGGAGTCGGTCAAATCGGCTTCCGATATTTATTGCCCGGTGTCCGGCGAGATCATGGCGGTCAACGAGGACATTGAAGACAATCCCGAAAAAATCAACACCGATCCCTACGGTGATGGCTGGTTGTTCCAGATCATGCCGAAAGACGATAGCGAAACGGATGCATTGATTGACGTGGAAGAATACCAGGAACACATAAAAGAGGAGTAGAACATGGCAACAGTTACCTTACAGGGCAATGAATTTCATACCTGCGGCGAATTGCCTGCAGTGGGCAGCAAGGCCCCGGATTTTGTACTGGTGGACGGTGATCTGAATAACGTTTCGCTGGCAACCTACGCCGGAAAAAAGAAGCTGCTGAATATCGTCCCGAGCCTGGATACACCGACCTGCGCGTTATCGACAAAGAAATTCAATGAGAAGGCCGGCGATTTCGATAATACCGTTTTCCTCATGGTGTCGGCTGACCTGCCATTCGCCATGGGACGCTTCTGCAAGGCGGAAGGCACAGACAATGTTATTCCGCTGTCGATGATGCGTTCACGCAATTTCGCCAAGGATTACGGCGTGCTCATCGAGGACGGCCCGCTCGCCGGCATCACCTGTCGGGCTGTTGTGGTTATCGATGAAGACGACAACGTTGTCTACACTGAACTGGTCCCGGAAATTGCAAACGAACCGGACTATGATCGGGCACTTACAGATCTCAGATAACAGATAACAGACAACAGATAAAAGATAACAGATCTTTGAATCTGAACATCTAACCGGCAACGAACTTCCAGGAATCTTCAATCTGTGGCACAACAGGGTAACGCGGGTTTGACCCGTATTTTCAAGGCGTTTTTTTATTCCATGAACGGCATCAAGGCCGCCTTCGTCAATGAAGCGGCCTTTCGCCAGGAAGTGTTTCTCACCGTGGTGTTGTTGCCCGTTGCTCTGTGGTTCGGCGAGACCGGTGTCGAGAAGGCATTGCTGGTCACCACGTTGTTACTGGTATTGATCGTCGAGTTGTTGAATACCGGTATCGAGGCCGTGGTTGACCGGGTGGGCACGGAACATCATGAACTCTCCGGCATGGCCAAGGACATTGCATCAGCCTCGGTATTTCTATCGCTGCTGAACGTGGTCGTGGTTTGGGGACTGGTGCTGTTTCTGTAGCATTCAAACCTCTCCCATTCGTGCCCATGAGTATGAGTTAATCTTTCCCGTATTGTAGCGAGGCAAAGCGGGCGGCGCCGGCAAGACCGATGTTCTCGTCGGTATTCAGTAGCACGGTGATGTTTTCCAGGGCCGGAATGTAGGCCGGGGAAGCAGTGTTGAGAAACTCGTCCATGAAGGCAGGCGATGTGACGACCTCGGGATGCTTGATGGCGATGCCGCCGGAGATGACCAGCCTGTCGATCATATTGATCAGGCAGTAGTTACGGCATACACGTCCATAGAAACGTGAGAACAGTGCCAGTGTTTCGGCATTAGCGGTACCAAACACTGTCTCGGCGGATACCGCCTCACCGGTCAGAAACTCATGCAGCAGGGTCAGTCCGGTTCCGGACACCACCACATCATTGACCATGTACGGCAGGCCGAGCCGCGCCAGCATGAATTGTTCGAGGTTTTTTTCCTGTTCACCGTTGAACGCGAAGCCGGCATAGCCTGCTTCCGAGGGTACGGCAATACATCCCGTTTCATCTTCAACCAGGCAACAGTGGCCGAGACCGGTGCCGGCGCCGATGACAGCCATGCGCCGGTGCCGGTCCGTTTTTCCCGCCCTGATTTTACGGAATTGTTGCATGATATCGACAACGGTACAGCCGTAGGCCTGCGCCGTGAAATCGTTCAACATTATAATATGCCGGAACGGCACCTCATCGAGATCGATATCCCAGCACACATTCGGTAACAGACAGCGTTGACCAGTGACCGGTCCGGGCACGGCCAGAACGATACGGTCCACGTCCACGAAGCAGGGCAGGGATGCCGGTTTATGGGCGTGATAGTGTTCGATGAATTGCAGAAAAGATCCGATGCTGTTAGCTTGCGTGGCAAAGGAGAACACAGTCGAAGTGCGCAGGGGTTGCTGATTTTTTGCAGTGTAAAGCGCAAACCGTGTCGTGGTGCCGCCGATGTCCACTGCCAGGGTTTCGGTCATGGCGCCTTGCCGGTTTATCTGGCTGCACACACCGGGCAATGCGGATCGCGGTTGAGTTTAGCCTGGTGAAATTCCATGGACAGGGCGTCAAAGAGTAACAGTTTGCCGACCATGGACTGGCCGATACCCATGATCAGTTTCATGGCTTCCAGCGCCTGCATACTGCCGATGATGCCCAGCAAGGGGGCGATAACGCCATTGGCGGTGCAGGTCTGTTCGACATCGGCGTTGTCACCGTACAGGCAACGGTAGCAGGGTGATTCTTCCATTCTCGTATCAAAGACGCTGAACTGCGCCTCGAAACGAATGGCGGCGCCGGAAATCAGCGGTTTTTTGTGGAGCACACAGGCGCTGTTGATGGCAAAGCGGGTGTCGAAGTTATCACAGCAATCCAGTACCACGTCGGCCTGTTTCACGGCAGCTTCCAGTTCTTCCCGATCGAGTTTGTGGTCAAGGCTGACGATGCGGGTGTCCGGGTTGATGGCCGCCAGTGTTTCACCGGCCGAATCGATCTTGGTGCGGCCAATGTCCGCGGTGCCGTGCAGAATCTGCCGTTGCAGGTTGGACAGGTCGACCTTGTCGTAATCAACAATCACCAGTTCGCCGACACCGGCGCTGGCCAGGTACATGGATGCCGGTGAGCCAAGTCCGCCGAGTCCGATGATGAGGGCCGTGGCATCGCCCAGTTTTTGCTGACCGGCAGCATCGATCTCGGGCAACATGATCTGGCGACTGTAACGCAGGAGTTGTTCGTCGTTCATGAACGGAAGTAACGTGAAGGCGGTTGCTGTTGCTCCATCGTATAACAGTACAGATATACTTTCTGTAACTCGCTTTCCAGCCCGAATGGAGTGGCGGCATGGTCGCGCATATTGTGATCCATGCAGGTATACAGCCGGTTTTTCAATTGCATGAAGAGTCCTGTTGACGGCCTGCAATCCAGATCCTCGAGGATCGCAAGTATTGCCGGGTAATCCAGCAAGCAGGGATCATAACGCACGGACAGACGATTTCCCCGCCGTGATATGGAGTCAAAACCTTCGTAGCCCTTGATGGCCTGCAACAGCTTTTCAGCGTACGGCTGTGTCAGCGGTTCGGCCAGTCTGACAGTGCGGGAGACGATCATGGTTGCCATTGTGCACCGGTTCCCCGGTGATGTCCCGCCAGGTCATCAAAACATTCGATCGAGCTGAAGCCGCGTTGCCGCAGCAGTGCCTTGACCGTATCGCCCTGGTCAAAGCCGTGTTCGAGAAACAGGTATCCGCCCGGGCACAGATGATCCGGAGCGCCGTCAATAATTGTTCTGATCATGTCCAGACCATCGGCGCCGCCTGCCAGGGCGAGCCTGGGTTCGAAACGCACGTCGCCCTGATCAAGGTGCGGGTCTGCATCGGGGATGTACGGTGGGTTACTGATAATGACGTGAAATACATATCCGCCGAGATTCGTGAACCAGTCACTGGCGATCAATTCAACATTATCGAGGTCGTGCCTGTCCCGGTTATGTTCGGCGGTGGCGAGTGTCGCGGCGTCGATATCCGTGGCCACGATGTGGCACCGGGGACGCTCGCTGGCGATGGCGAGTGCGATGGCGCCACTGCCGGTGCCCAGATCCGCTATGCGCAGCGATTCCCGCACGGGAATATGCGCCAGCGCGGCGGCCACCAGGCATTCGGTGTCCGGGCGTGGGATCAGGATTCCGTTATTGACCTTGAGCGCCAGCGACCAGAATTCGCGTTCGCCGGTGATATAGGCTACGGGCTCGCCGCCGAGGCGCTGTTGCAGGTGTTGATCGAATTGCCCGCGTATTCCATCAGGCAATGTCTCCGCGCCCCGCGTATAGATCGCGGCGCGGTCACAACCCAGTGTTCGGGCCAGTAAAATTTCCACATCCAGGCGTGGTGAATCGGATTCTTGCAGTTTCAGTGCGGATGACCGCAGCAGTTCAGTAATGGTGGAAGAGGGCACGGTCACGCTCACCCATTAATGGCCGCGAGCAAATCCGCGTGGTATTCGTTGTTCAGTGGTTCGATCACCATGTCCAGATCGCCGGCCAGGAATTCATCCAGCTTGTACAGCGTCAGGTTGATGCGATGATCGGTGACACGGCCCTGGGGATAGTTGTAGGTGCGGATGCGTTCTGACCGGTCGCCGCTGCCGACCAGGTTGCGCCGGCTCTCGGCGCGCTCACTGTTTTGCTTTTCCCGTTCTGCGTTCAGCAGTCTGGCCTTTAATAATGACATGGCGCGGGCGCGGTTCTTGTGTTGTGAACGTTCATCCTGGCATTCCACCACGGTGTTGGTGGGCAGGTGGGTGATGCGAATGGCAGAGTCAGTCTTGTTGACATGCTGGCCGCCGGCGCCGGAGGCGCGAAAGGTATCCACCCTCAGGTCCACCGGGTTGATTTCGATCTCTTCCACTTCCTCGAGTTCCGGCAACACCGCTACCGTGCAGGCCGATGTGTGTATGCGGCCCTGGGATTCGGTCTCCGGGACGCGCTGGACGCGATGAGCGCCGGATTCGAATTTCAGTTTCGAGTAGGCACCTTCGCCGATGATGCGCATGATGATTTCCTTGTAACCTTCCATCTCACTGAGTGTTGCACTCATGATTTCAACCTTCCAGTGGTGGCGTTCGGCATAGCGCATGTACATTTTCATCAGATCGCCCGCGAACAGGGCGGCTTCCTCGCCGCCGGTGCCGGCCCGTATTTCAAGATAGATGTTGCTCTTGTCGGCCGGGTCTTTGGGCAGCAGCAGCTTTTGCAGTTCGGCTTCCAGATCCCGGTTTTTTGCCTCGGCTTCCTGCAGTTCCTCGCCGGCCAGGGTACGGATTTCCGCATCGGTGTCGGACTGCATGTCGCGGGCTGACTGCATGGCATCGAGATTATGCCTGTATTCAGTGTACTTGCTGACCAGGGGCTGGATCTCGGCGCGCTCCATGGACAGCTCCCGAAACCGGTTCTTGTTGCTGATGGTCTCCGCGTCGGACAGCAGCGCATCGATCTCGACCAGGCGATCGCTCAGCTTGTCCAGTTTTTCCAGTAGACTTTCTTTCATGACCGGCGCCGGGAGTTACAGCGGGACTACTTCTTCGGGATGTCCTGCTCTTTCAGATCAAACAATTCGTGGGTAGCGGAGAGTAAATCGATTCGACCGTTAACTCCAGCGTTTCTGAGCTGGCTGCTGGGGGTGTGAATGAGTTTGTTAGTGAGGGTATGGGTGACTTCCTTGAGGACGACCGCCGGATCGGCGCCGTTTTGCAGTTTCAACAACGCGCCCTGGAGTACTTCATCCTGGATACTGCCGGCATGGCGGCGCAGTGCGCGGATCGTGTCGACGGCATCCAGCGAGTTCAGCCATTCCATGAAGTTGAGGACCTGGGCTTCTATGATTTCCTCGGCTTGCAGGGCGGCCTGCTTGCGGTTGTTCATGTTTTCCTGGATGACGTCCTTAAGGTCATCCACGGTGTACAGGTAGATATCGTCCATGTCACCGACTTCGGGTTCGATGTCGCGAGGTACGGCGATATCGACCATAAACACCGGTTTGTGTTTGCGTTGCCGGATGGCGCTTTCCATGGCGCCCTTGCCGAGTATGGGCAATTGGCTGGCGGTGGAGGAAATGACGACGTCGGCCTCGGCGAGGTGGTCCGGAATGCCGGACAGGGCGATGGCATAACCCGAAAATTCATCGGCCAGTTTGCGCGAGCGCTCGACGGTGCGGTTGGCGATGATCATTTTTTTCAGGCCGTTCTCGTGCAGATGACGCGCGACCAGCTCGATGGTTTCGCCGGCGCCAATCAACAGGGCGGTTTGCTGCGAGAGGTCGCCGAATATCTGCTGCGCCAGCCGTACCGCGGCGAAGGCCACGGAAACCGGATGCGAACCGATGGAGGTGTTGCTGCGAATATCCTTGGCGACATGAAAGCTGTGCTGGAAAAGCCGGTTTAGCAGTTTGCCGATGCTGCCGGTTTCCAGCGCCACCTGGTAGGCTTCCTTGAGTTGTCCCAGCACCTGTGGTTCACCAAGGACCATGGAATCGAGGCCACTGGCGACGCGCAGCATGTGTTTGACCGCGTTGGCGTCGGGATGCGTGTACAGGTAGGGTTGTACCTCGTTATGACGGATACCGTGAAAACCCGACAGCCACTGTACCGGCCGGGTGCTGGTATGATCATCGACACTGCAGTAGACCTCGGTGCGGTTGCAGGTGGAGAGAATGGCCGCTTCCTGGACTTCACCCATGCGCGTCAGATCCTTGAGGGCATCGGTCATGATTTCGCGGGCAAAACACAGCTGTTCACGCAATTCCAGTGGCGCGGTGGAATGGTTCAAGCCGTATGCCAGAATACTCATAAAAACAGTTTACCCGTGTTCTTTTGACCACTCTAGTGAACAAATTATGCAAAATCCACACACATTTTAGCCGCTTTTGATCCAGATCACCGCGGATTCAGCTAGAATCGGCCAGGATTTCGCCCGCGTCGAGGCTGACAGTCTGCATTGATCGGGTTCAACGAAAGTACAGAACTGACGTTAATTATATATTGTCAAAAACAGTAGTTCCCCGTTAAGGTAATATTCATGAGCCAGCCTAAGGCAACCCTTCGCGCCAGAATCCCGGGTTATTCACTGATGTGTCTGTTGCCCCTGTTTCTCGGCGCCTGTACTACCGTGCCACCCCGGGACACGGATCTGACCGATATCGAACCCGACAAGCGGGTTGAGGTTTACGACCAGGCGGATGCGGAAGTCACGCCGGACTCTATTCCCCCGAGCCGGCCTGCCCTGGAACTGACCGATGAAATCCTCTACAAGCTGCTGCTCGCCGAAATCGCCGGGCACCGGGGCATGCTCGATATTGCCGTTGAAAACTACCTCGATCTGGCCCGTTCCACACAGGATCACAAGGTCGTGGAGCGGGCCACCCGCATCGCCGTTTATGCGCGAGATGATATGGCCACACGCGAAATGGCCGAACTCTGGATCAAAATCGACCCGAACAGTACCGATGCCCGCCAGGTACTGGCAATCATGGCCGTGCGTAGCGGCAACATCGACGCGGCACTGGAGCATCTGAATATCCTCATGGATAGCAGCAGCGGCAAAATCGATCAGAAGTTATGGATGATTGCCAACATGCTTGGCCGTGAGGAGGACCAGGAGGCGGTGCTGGCCGTTATGGAACAACTCATGGCCGACCGGGCGGACGATCCGCAGGCGTTATTCGCCTATTCGCATGTGGTGGCGAGACTGGGTGATCTGGAAAGGGCCCGGGAGTTGCTGGAACGGGTACTGGTGTTAATGCCGGACAATACCAATGTGGCGCTCAGCTACGTGTCTATACTGCAGCGCCAGGACAAAACGGATGAAGCCATTCAATGGCTGGAAGAAAACCTGAAGACCAGGGAAGATGATTTCAATCTGCGCCTTATCTACGCTCGCCTGCTCGCCGACGTTAAACAGTTTGAAGCGGCACGCCGTGAATTCGAACTGCTTGCCGCGCAGGCGCCGAACAATCCCGATGTGCTTTACGCGCTGGGCCTTTTATACCTGCAATCGAGCCGTACTGATGATTCGGAGCGTTATTTCAAACGACTGACCGAAACCGGCAAACACGTGGACGAGGCCAATTACTACCTCGGCCGTATCGCCGAGGAACGCAATGAACTAGACAGCGCGGGCAGCTGGTACCAGGGTGTCCAGAAAGGTGAAAATTATTTCGATGCGCAGATCCGGTTCGGGCTGATCCTGGCACGGCAGGACCGGATTGAGGAGGCGCGTGATCATTTGCAGAATGTGCGTGCCGACACCCGGCGTGAAAAATCCCTGCTGGTACAGGCCGAAGGTGAACTGCTGGCCGGTGAAGAGCGTTACGAGGATGCCATGACGGTGTATACCGAGGCCCTCGATGAGCAATACGATGCGGACATTCTCTATTCGCGCGCCATGCTGGCGGAAAAGATGGATCGTCTTGATATTCTCGAGAGAGATCTGAAGGAAATTATTGAAAATGATCCGGAGAATGCCCAGGCTCTGAACGCGCTGGGCTACACCCTGGCGGATCGCACGAATCGCTACCAGGAAGCCTACGAATACATCAAACGCGCCCTGGAAGCCAGTCCGAACGACTTTTATATACTCGACAGCATGGGCTGGGTGTTGTACCGGCTCGGCCGGCTCGACGAATCCGTCAAATACCTGCAACGTGCCCTGGAGATACGCAACGATCCCGAAATAGCCGCACACCTGGGTGAGGTGTTGTGGGTCATGGGAGACAAGGAACGTGCCCGTGATATCTGGGAAACCGCGTTACAGGAAACACCGGATGACTCGCGTTTGCTGGACGTGATCAACAGGTTCCAGAACTGAATGGCTGTTTCGACGTATCGATCAATCAACAACCCGCCAGGGTTGTGACTGACCGTCGGCCGCCTCCCACTGCCGACGGTTCCTTAACATGATGTCCACCTGCCAGTGAACTCTTTGGTACTATCCGCGGATGGCGGAACACAGTGACAGTGATGTGCCGGCGACTGTTCCCGATAGCGGCTGGCTGTTAAGATGACGTTATTCTGATCCCGACTGCCGGACGATTCGCAAACTCCCTTGAAACTATCCTGTTCATATCTGCTCCGCTGGATACTTGCCTGTCTGGTCGTCTCCATTCTGGCGGGTTGCGCAGGGATGGCGGTGGATGAAGCGGCAACCGGCCCGCAAGCAGAGGCGCTGTGGCAAACGCGGGAAATTGCCCTGCGGGGTATCAATGGCTGGGCGGTGAAGGGCCGGCTGGCCATAAAAACCAGTGACGAAAGCTGGACAGCCAGCCTGCACTGGGCACAGAAAGCCCGTCTCTACATGATGCGCATCATTGCTCCTTTTGGACAGGGTACGTACGAAATCAAGGGTGGGCATGGCAAGGTCAGTTTGCTGACCGATAAGAACGAAGTCTTCGAGGCCACTGATCCGCATACACTGATGACTGAAAATCTTGGCTGGAGTGTGCCGCTTCTGGGTATGCAGTACTGGATTCTGGGTGTGCCCGAACCGGACCTTGCCGTTGAAGGCAGGGACATCGATTCCCTGGGGCGTCTGATCCGGCTCGATCAGTCCGGCTGGACGATACAACTGACCGACTACAGGCAGGTGGGCAAGTACGAACTGCCCGCGAAGATCAGCATGGAAAACGACCTGGTCAGGGTCAGGTTGGTGATCCATGAGTGGGTTCGGGTCATATGAACAGCAATGGCTGGCCGGCCCCGGCAAAACTGAACCTGTTTTTGCACGTCACCGGCCGTCGTGATGACGGTTATCATTTGCTGCAGACGGTGTTTCAGTTTCTCGATTTTCAGGATGAGCTGGCTTTTGATGTTCATCGGGACCCGGCCATCCGGCGCGTCGGTGATTGTCCGGGTGTTGCCGCCGACTCCGACCTGGTGGTCAGGGCGGCGCGTGCCCTGCAGTCGTACACCGGCAGCCGCCTTGGTGTGGATATCCATATCAGCAAACACATCCCCATGCAGGCAGGCCTGGGCGGCGGCAGTTCCGATGCGGCGACCACATTACGGGCGCTGAATCGCCTCTGGGGCCTGGAATTGCCACTCGGTGAACTGGCTGCTATCGGTGTCAAACTGGGAGCGGACGTCCCGGTTTTCCTGCACGGGCATGCCGCCTTTGCCGAGGGTGTGGGGGAGGAACTGACGGACCTGGAACCGGCGGAGGAATGGTACCTGATCATCCGTCCGGACTGCAGCGTAAGCACCGCCGAGATCTTCAATGACGCCGATTTGACACGTCATACCCCACCTATCACAATACGCGACTTTCTGGCAGGGAGAGGGCACAATGACTGCCTGCCGGTCGTGTTGCGGCGCTATCCACAGGTCGCCGAAGCAATTGATTGGCTGGGGAATTTTTCAGAAGCCAGAATGACGGGCACCGGTTCCACCGTGTTTGCCGCTTTCGCGAACAGGGCGGCCGCCGAAACGGTTCTCGAGCAGGTTCCCGCGCACTGGTTTGGCCAGGTTTGCCGGGGACAGAATCAATCCCCCTTACTGCAACGATTGCGGCAACCGGACTGAGATCGGTCAGGATGGTTTATCGACAACAGAATTGAACAGCAAGCACGGTGAGCTGGACCGCCAGGGTGGAGCGCAAGGGATATGCGTAACAACCCCGGCAGAGCAGTGACAGGACGAGAACGCAGTACTGATTTTTGATGGGGTGTGGCCAAGTTGGTTAAGGCACGGGGTTTTGATCCCCGCATTCCCAGGTTCGAGTCCTGGCACCCCAGCCATATCACCCATACCAGCGGATAACATTGGCGGATCAGAATTTAACAGGTAACGCGAAAACCATGTCACTGGAAAATGTGATGCTGTTCAGCGGTAACGCCAATCCGGATCTGGCGTCCTGTATCAGCAGCCACCTGAGTATTCCACTGGGCAAGGCCATGGTTGATCGTTTCAGTGACGGTGAAATCATGGTGGAGATCGCCGAGAACGTACGCGCGCGCGATGTCTACATCATCCAGTCCATCTGCGCTCCGGCCAACGAGAACCTGATGGAACTCCTGGTCATGGCCGACGCCTTGCGGCGGGCTTCCGCCAACCGGGTGGTTGCCATCATCCCGTATATGGGATACGCGCGCCAGGACCGGCGCACACGATCGGCGCGGGTGCCGATCACCGCCAAGCTGGTGGCCGACATGATTTCCGCCGTGGGTATTTCCCATGCGCTGACGGTGGACCTGCACGCCGATCAGATCCAGGGTTTTTTCAATATACCGCTGGATAACGTGTACGCCTCGCCGGTGTTGCTCGGCGATATCTGGAAGCAGCCCTACGAGGATTTGATGGTGGTTTCGCCGGATGTCGGCGGTGTGGTCCGGGCCCGGGCCCTGGCCAAGCGTCTCGATGACACGGAACTGGCCATTATCGACAAGCGCCGTTCGAAGGCCAATGAGTCCGAGGTGATGAACATCATCGGTGATGTCGAGGGACGTACCTGCGTGATCATCGATGATCTCGTGGACACGGCGGGGACGCTGTGTAATGCCGCCGGCGCACTGAAAAGCCACGGCGCGCTCAAGGTGGTGGCCTACTGTACCCATGCCGTACTTTCCGGCAGGGCGATCACGAACATCAGCAACTCGAAGCTGGATGAACTGGTCGTCACCGATACCATCCCGCTGGGAACAGCGGCAAGAGAATGTGAAAAGATTCGCCAGCTCAGCGTCGCCGCCATGCTGGCTGAAAGTATTCGCCGAATCAGTATCGGCGATTCATTGAGTTCAATGTTCATAGACTAGTGACTCAATGCTGATGATTCCGCCTGGTCGCGGGCGGGATCCTGTTATGAAAGCCCTGGCAGACAGGGTTTTCTCATCCATAAACGGAGTAATTACGATGAAAAAATTTGAACTGGTTGCCGAGTCGCGCAGCGATGTGGGGAAGGGTGCGAGCCGCCGCCTGCGTCGTAGCAATAAAATACCCGGCGTTGTCTACGGACAGGGGCAGGAGGCACTGTCCATTACGCTGGGTCACGATGATGTGTTCCATCAACTGGAGAATGAGGCTTTTTATTCCCATATCCTGACACTGAAACTCGATAATAATCCGATCAAGGTAGTGCTCAAGGATTTGCAGAGACACCCTTACAAACGCCGCCTGTTGCACATTGACCTGCAGCGTATTAACGAGTCAGAAGCCCTGACCATGCGCGTGCCGATTCACTTCATCAACGAGGCCAAGAGCGTGGGTGTGAAAAGCGGCGGCATGGTCAACCACGTCATGAACGATGTGGAAATTTCCTGCCTGCCCGGTAATCTGCCGGAATACATCGAGGTCGATCTGCTGAATCTTGAACTGGGTTCTTCCATTCATCTCAACGAGCTGAAACTGCCGGAAGGTGTGGAGCTGTACGCGGCCCTTCATGATGAAAACCTGGATGCGCCGGTGGTTTCCATCGTCATGCCCAGAGCCGTCGAGGAGGAAACCGACACCGAGGCTGAAGAGGCCGAGGTTAAGGCTGCTGCCGCTGCGAAGGCTGATGAAGATGAGGAAGATTCCGACGACAGCTGATCCCGCCTGATACCGAGCCGTCGCTGTGCCGGATCCGTTTCAACTGATCGTGGGCCTGGGCAATCCGGGCCCCGATTACGCCCGTACCAGGCACAATGCCGGTTTCTGGTGTATCGACCGTCTGGCGCGGAAATACGCTTGCCGATTTCGTAGCGAAACACGATTTGCCGGCGACCTGGCCCGCCTGTCCGATGGCGACCTTGATTGCTGGTTGTTGAAGCCTGCCACCTTCATGAATCACAGCGGCCGCGCCGTGCAGGCCTTGCTGTCCTTTTACAAACTGGATATCGAACAGACACTGGTGTTGCATGATGACATTGATTTGCCTCCCGGTACCGTGCGCCTGAAAACCGGCGGTGGACACGGCGGTCATAACGGTTTGCGCGATCTCATTCAACAGACCGGCAGTAACGCTTTCAGCCGTGTACGCATCGGTGTCGGGCATCCCGGACATCGCGACCGGGTGATCGATTCCGTGCTCGGACGCGCGGGAGCCGAGGAACAGCGGCTGATCGACGAGGCCATTGACGATGTGCTGGTATTGATGCCGGATATACTCAGGGGTCGTATGCAAAAAGCCATGACGGTTCTGCATACGGTCGCGCCCGTGGATACCGATTCCACGGACGGGGACTGAAGCATGGGATTCAAGTGCGGTATCGTCGGCTTGCCCAATGTCGGCAAGTCCACTCTCTTCAACGCCCTGACCAATTCCGGCATTGATGCCGCCAACTATCCGTTCTGCACCATTGATCCCAACATCGGCGTGGTGCCGGTACCGGACCCGAGGCTCGATGCCATCGCCGCCATCGTACAGCCGAAACAGGTGATCCCCGCACACATGGAGTTTGTGGATATCGCCGGTCTGGTCGAGGGCGCCTCCAAAGGCGAGGGACTCGGTAACCAGTTTCTGTCGCATATCCGGGAAACCCACGCCATTGCCCAGGTGGTGCGCTGTTTCGATGATGACAACATCGTGCACGTATCCGGGCGCGTGAACCCCCTGGAAGACATCGAGGTGATCAACACCGAGTTGTGCCTGGCTGACCAGGAAACCGTGGACAAGGCGCTGCAAAAGGTGCTGAAAACCGCCAGAAGCGGCGACAAGGACGCGCGTAAACAACAGGTGGAACTGGAACGCATCGCCGCGCACCTGAACGAGGGCAGGCCGGTGCGCACGCTGGCGGATCTCGCGGAGGAGACGCTGCGGCACCTGCACCTGTTGACCGCCAAGCCGTCGTTTTATATCGCCAACGTGGAAGAGGAAAAACTCGAGGGCAATCCCTGGCTGGAAAAACTGCAAACACTGGCATCCGCGGAAGGCACGGAAGTGATCCCGGTCTGCGCCGCCATCGAATCGGAAATGTCGGAACTCTCGCTGGAAGAGAAAACCGAGTTCCTGCAGGACCTGGGGCTAAAAGAGCCCGGCCTTAACCGCATCATTCGCGCCGGTTACAGGCTGCTGGGCCTGCATACGTATTTTACCGCGGGACCGAAGGAAGTCCGCGCCTGGACCATTCCCAAAGGTGCCACCGCGCCGCAGGCGGCGGCCGTGATCCATACGGACTTCGAGCGTGGTTTTATACGCGCCGAGGTGACCGCGTACGAGGATTTCATTGCCTACGGTGGTGAGCAGGGTGCGAAGACTGCCGGCAAGTGGTGGCTGGAAGGCAAGGAATATGTCGTAAACGACGGTGATGTTATGCTGTTCCGATTCAACGTTTAAATAAACGGATGTCATTCCGAGCCTTGTCCCTCGCTACGCTTCGGGACAAGGCTCGAAATGACAGGTACTTGTCATTATGGATCCAACCCGGCTTTGCAACGAACTGATCAACACCGTCCGCTCCTTCCACGGCAGCGGACTCAGTACCGGTACGTCCGGTAACGCCAGCGTACGTAGCGAAGCCGGGTTCATCATCACGCCGACCGGCGTGGACTACGATGATTTGCAGAGCGAGTCCCTCGTAGAAATGGATTTGAACGGTACTGTTGTGAACGGTGCATTAAAACCTTCCAGCGAGTGGCGTTTCCATCGGGCGATTTACACCTCCCGCCCGGAGACCAACGCGGTGGTTCACGTGCACTCACCCTATGCCACCGGCATCGCCTGCACCCGCAAGGGAATACCGGCGTTTCATTACATGATTGCACTGGCCGGCGGCGATTGCATACGCTGCGCCGAATACGCCACTTTCGGTACGGAAGCATTATCCGACAATGCTCTGGCGGCCCTGCAGGACCGCAAGGCCTGCCTGCTGGCCAACCACGGCCAGATCGCCGTGGGCGGGGATTTGCAGGAGGCGCTGACACTTGCCGAAGCCGTGGAAAATCTCGCGCAGCAATACTGGATCAGTACTGTTTTCGGGGAACCCGAACTGCTGGATGCGGACGAAATGCGTGTGAATCTGGAAAAATTCAGGCACTACGGTGAGCAGTAAAACGTATGCCATTATCTTTACAACCGTTTCATCTGGCCATTCCCGTTGACGACATTGCAGCGAGCGAGCGCTTTTATGTCGACACCCTGGGTTGTACGCCGGGACGGCGCGGCGAACGCTGGATCGATTTTGATTTTTTCGGTCACCAGCTTTCCGCGCATCTAACGGCCCGGTCAGACAATCCGGTGCCGACCAATCCTGTTGATGGTGAGGATGTGCCGGTGCGTCACTTCGGCGTCGTTCTCGACCGGAATGACTGGCAGGCTTTGCAGCAACGCCTGCTCGATGCCGGTGCGGAATTTTTGATCAAGCCCACGATCCGCTTTGCCGGGCAGCCCGGCGAACAGGCCACGTTTTTTCTCCGCGATCCTTCGGGTAATGCTCTGGAATTCAAGTCGTTCCTATCCCCCGAACAGTTGTTTGCCGGAGCATAATGGCGGCATGGCGATACGTATCCCTCCCGCTGCCGAGCTGATTACCGTGCCCGGTGAAGTGTCGCTGGAGTACGGCGGGACACTGAAAAGCCCGGTCGTGGCCATGGAACGCCTGGGCCAGGTACGCGACGATTCCGCGCCGGTGGTACTGATCTTTACCGGCATCTCTCCGGATTCGCACGTAGCCTCCTCGGCGCTCGACGCATCCACCGGCTGGTGGGAATACATGGTGGGCAGCGGTTTGCCCGTAAACCTGGATGAATGCCAGGTGATCTGCATCAACACACCGGGCGGTTGTTACGGCTCGACCGGACCGTTGTCTATCAACCCGGATACTCATCAAGCTTACGGCCCGCAGTACCCGCCGCTGAGCCTGTGGGACATTGCCCGCATCAGCGGCATGGCGCTGGAACAGATTGGCATTGACAACATTCATTGCGTTATCGGGCCATCCATGGGCGGCATGGTCGCGCTGGCCTGGTTGCTGACCTGGCCGGGCCGTAGCCGCCACATGGTCAATATTTCCGCGACGCTGGAGGCCGGCACCTTCGCCATTGCACTGCGATCCCTGCAACGCGAGATCATCCGTTCGGATCCCGGATTCAACCAGGGTAACTACCATGACAGGCGGGCACTGAGGCAGGGTATGACCCTGGCGCGCAAACTGGGAATGATCACCTATCGATCGGCGGATGAATGGCGACAGCGATTCGGCCGCTCGCGTGACAGTGTGGGAGAGCACGGCGGTCGTTTCGTGATTGAATCCTACCTGACCCTGAATTCGGAAAAATTTGCTGACAGTTTTGATCCCAACAGTTACCTGATTCTGTCGCAGGCCATGGACTGGTTTTCAGTAGCGGAGACAACGGCTGATCCGGTGCGGGCGTTTTCAGAGTGCGGGCTTGAATCGGCGCTGGTCATCGGGGTAAATTCAGACTTCCTGTTCCCGGAATACCAGCAACGGGAATTGGCGCAATGTCTGCAGGCGGCCGGGATCCACTGTGACTATGAATGTGTAGCATCACATTACGGACACGATGCCTTTCTTATCGACGAGGAAAATTTCTCTCCCCTGGTACGTGCGTATCTTGGCCGGACTATGGAAAACGCGGAGTCATGATCGATACCTATAACGACTTTGGTGAATTGTCAGCGTATCACCTCGAGGAGGTGGATTACCGTATCCACAGGCGCGAGGTCGATTCCCGCTACGCGATCATGGCCATTCATGGCGGCACTATCGAACGCGGCACCATGAAAATTGCCGATCTCATCGCTGCCGACGATTATGCTTATTACTGTTTTGAAGGCATCCACAACGCTTCCCGGCATCTGCATATTACCTCCAACCGTTTCAATGAACCCCGCGCGCTGGAAGTTGCGCGCAGTGTCGACACCGTGATCACGGTGCACGGCGCTTACGGCCAGGCCCGGGAAGTGTATCTTGGAGGACTGGACGAGGAACTGAAAAGCCGGTTTATAGAGGCGCTGCTGTCTGCCGGGTTCGCGGCGCGGCCGGATCCCAGTCCGACACGCCAGGGCCGCGGTAAATCCAACATCTGCAATCGCGGCCGCTCGGGCCGGGGCGTGCAACTGGAATTACCGCGGGGTTTGAGAAAGTCGCTGTTTATCAAGCCCTCATTCAGGGACAGTACCTGGCAGCCCGGTGAACGCTTGCAGGATTTTGTCGCGGCAATTCGCACAGCGCTGGATTAGCGAGACTGTTTGAAAACCAGGTATTGCATGGCCAGGGAATTGATCCATGTGGCCAGTTGGTCTGTCCACCCGGGCGCCTGCGCACAGGCCCGCGAGATCTGTATCGACAGCATGCCGTCATCCCGCGTTGCCGGTTGTTCCCGGGTTTTTACGATCAGGGCATCCTCGGTTTTGTAGATAATATATTTTTTGCCGGTATCGATATCGTGATACACCGACGAGCCGTACTGTGTATCCACCAGCCAGTGGCCCGCATTCAACAAAGCAGATTCGAACGGGTCAAACCAGAGCTCGGGCCTGAGATCGTGTGACAGCTTGCGCCGCGTGTTCTGCTCACGCACATCGGTATAACGCCCGGAAAGCCGGTCCAGCCGGTACAATGATTCAAAACCCAGGGTCACGGCCGGCCCTTTCCATTTCAGAAAGCTGGCATCCAGTTGCCACTGATCGCCATAAACCGGGAATTCCTCCGGGAAACAGAAGTCACCGCTACGGAGCACGGCGATGTAAACATCATCGGCAAAGGCCTTGAATTCGAGTTCGGCCACCGGCTGTTCGATGTTGAAGCGGTCGTAAAGCCAGTACGAGGAAAAGGACAGCAGGGCAACCAGTACCAGCACAAACGGAAAGCCGATGACAAGTATGAATTTAAGCAGCCTGCGCAGCATGTGATCTTCCATTCTACAGTCTATCCGGAGATACAGGATTGTACCGGACCCGGACATGGCAGGCACGGTTTCGTGTACTGCCACGGCATCGGGTCGTGATGCGCTATGGACGGCGTATGAGGCCGGCTCAACGCTAACGCATACCGGCATTGCCCGTCACACGCCGCCGGCCGGGTCCTGCTCCCGATAATAATACTTTACTTCGCCCAAACGCTGACTATAGTTACGCACATTACAGCAGCGGTGCAAACAATGTATCGTAACAAAACAGTATCGGCCGGAGTGCATCCGGCAACCACTCCCGGTGTGCCTGCAGCGGCGCCCTCATGGACAACCATGCCTGCGGCGCACGCCGGCCGCGGACACGCCTGAGTTTTACCCCGCTTAACCCCGTCATGTCCGATCCCATACCTGCGCGGAAGGCCGCTGCAGTCAGGCTCCGCTATTCGTTCAGGAAAATAATGACCGGCTCGGATCTGTCGCGGCGGCGCTTGCCGCTGATGTCCGCGATCAGCGAGGTTCCGGGTCCCGTGGTCTGGCTGACCGCCTGTGGACACGGCGATGAGGTCAGCGGCATCGTGGTCATTCAGGAAATTTTCAGACACATTCGCCGGCGCCTGTGCTGCGGATCCATTTTTGCGTTCCCGCTGATGAACCCGTTCGGTTTCGAGATGGTGTCCCGGAACATCACCATGAGCAGTGAGGATCTGAATCGCTCTTTCCCGGGCAATCCTGACGGTACCCTGGGTGAACGTATTGCCGATCTCATCTTTACCAGCATTATCGATACCCGTCCCGACCTGGTTCTGGATCTGCATAATGACTGGATCGAATCCATTCCCTATGTATTGTTGGATCACCCGCCCGCTCATGCGCACAGACAGGCTTACCGTGACGCCCGTTCCGCCGCGCGGCAATCGGGCATGTGCGTGGTCGTTGATGATGAAGAACTGCACAGCAGTTTGTCGTTCAACCTGCTGCTGAATGATGTCCCGTCGCTGACGCTGGAACTGGGCAAGTCGTATGTGGTCAGTGAATCGAACGTCAAACACGGTGTCGAGGCAATCGGTAACATACTGGCTTCGCTGGGTCTGTTCGATGAGCGGAAAACGCCTGTCATGTATCCGTTGCCGGAGTGTTATGGCAAGGGCAGGTTACTTCGCTATAGCGACAAGCCCTATGGTTCCAGAACCGGCATCATCCGTTTCCTGACCAGGCCCGGCGAAGTGGTCAGTTTCGGTCAGCCACTGGCCCGGATCGTCAATGCCTTCGGCCGTCACCAGGAAACCGTCACGGCCAATCACGATGCCCTGGTGCTGGGTCTGGCGGACTCATCCGCGGCATTCCCGGGCATTCCCATCATGTCTTTCGGTGTCCCTGAAGTTTCCGGCCGGAACGGCGTGGCCAGGGGCTAATCCCATGTACCGGCAGGATCCATTCATAGATTTATTAAAAGCACTCATCCGCCAACCCAGTGTTGTTGCCGCGGAGCATTCGTTTTTCAGGGTTCTGCAAAGAGAACTCGAGGAACGCGGAGCGAAGGTGACGTGGTACGAAGGGCTGCTGGTGGCCCAGGGGCGGCGGCCCGATTCGGCCCAGTTTTCCGCACATATCGATCGTCACGGTCTGGTTTGCACGGGGCCGAATGAATTCCAGTATGCGGCGTTCGTGGCCGGGCACCGCTCCGACCTGCTCGGCAACTCGGTTTCGGAAAAAATGATGATGAAGATTGTTGACCGGTTCCGCTCGGTGCCGGTTATGGCCTACGAGCCGTGGTCGGGTACGTATCGCGGCGCCGGTATCATTACCCGTGCCTATGTCTGCGAATACCGTAAGAACCTGATATTCGAGGTCGAAGGACTCGAACACCTGGTGGCGGGAACGCCGGTGGCGTTTACTGATCGGCTCAGTCTGACCGACGGTTACCTGAGCGGCCAGCTCGATAACGTGCTTACCGCGGCCCATCTGGTCAATCTGTTCAGCCAGGGATTCGAAGGCACGGCTTTTTTCACGGCGCAGGAAGAAACCGGCAGCAGCTGGCGCTTCCTGCTGGAATGGTTCCGGCGATTCGGCGGCTCCACGGAGCGGTTGATCGTGGTTGATACCAGTCCCTACCCTGACCGCGAATCTGCCGGCCGGCAACAGGTCGTGCTGCGCCGGCGCGACGTCAACGCCGGATTCCATCCGCAGACCACCGAATGGCTGGAGTCACTCTGTAGAAACAGTGGTATCAGCTATTCTTTCAAGGACGCCTGGATAGAGGCGAGGAATCTGGAAGCGGCACGGTCCGGCAATGATATACAGTCACTGGGAAGCACCGAACTCGGTCGCATTGTCCAGGCATCGAACGGTTTCGTGCAGGGTGCAACGCTGCAGATCCCGACCACCGGTTATCACACCATGCAGGAGTCCTGCAGCCTGGAATCCTGTGAAGCCTTTAACCGATTGCTGTTAATGATCGCCGGGCTCGAGCGTGCTATCTGAGCAGGGAATTCCGGAAGCACTGAACAGGTTCATCCAGGGCTTGTCCGGGCACGGCATAAAAAAGGTGATTTTATGTGTCTCCGGGAATCAATCAACAATCTGGCCGCCAGGCCAAATCCATAAAGGGTAATAATTATGAGTAGCAAATCAGCAAACAGGAATTCGTCACTGGTCAAGGTGCTGGGTCCGGTCGAAAATCTTGAGAACTATGTCAGTGCGGACTGGTGGCGGCATATCTTCAATGCCAACTATCTGCGCACCGATGGCGATGTGGTCGAGGATCCGGAAATCACTGCCAGGGAAATTGACGTGTTTATCGAGGCACTGGCACTGGAGCCAGATTTACAGATACTGGATCTGTGTTGTGGCCAGGGCCGGCATGCACTGGAACTCGCCCGGCGCGGTTATCAACATGTGTTCGGTCTGGACCGTTCCCATTACCTGATCAACCGTGCCCGCAAGCTGAACCGGCAGGTCGGCGCCAGCGTGCAATTCAGGGAGGGTGATGCCAGGAAGATGCGATTCAAACGCGACATGTTCGACGTTGTGATCATCCCCGGTAACAGTTTCGGATATTTTGAATCCCTGAAGGAAGACCGTCGTGTGCTGGAAGAGGTCAAGCGTGTGCTGAAACCCGGTGGCCGGTTGCTGGTGGATGTGACCGACGGTCAATACATGCGTGAGAATTTTGAGCCGCGCAGCTGGGAATGGATCGACAAGAACTATTTTGTCTGTCGTGAACGCTCTCTTTCCAAAAGCGGTGATCAACTGGTGTCCCGGGAAGTGATCACGCATGTCACCAGGGGTGTGATCGCCGATCAGTTCTATGCCGAACGGCTCTATACGCAGCAGGAACTGACCCGGCTGCTGAGCGACATCGGCTTCAGTGATGTTTCGGAACATACCAACCTGATGTCGGAGTCCAAGCGCAACCAGGATCTGGGCATGATGGCGCGTCGGATCATCATGACGGCGCGCATCGACAAGGACTGGGCGCCGGTCAGGGGCATACGCTCCGCTGAAACTGTCGTGGTCCTGCTCGGTGATCCGGGAAGAACGGATCGCGTCAAACCCAACGCCACGTTCGATGAAGATGATTACCGGACCATTGACCTTCTGAAACAGGCATTATCCAGGGTCAAACAGTTTGATTTTATCTATCTCAATAACCACCAGAGCCTGTTCGAGGATCTGCAAAAACAACGCGGCAAATGCGCCTTTGTCTTCAATCTCTGTGATGAGGGCTATAACAACGAGGCATCGAAGGAACTGCACATCAGTGCCCTGCTGGAAATCCTGGATATTCCGTACACGGGCGGAACGCCGCAGTGTCTTTCCTACTGCTATGACAAATCACTGGTGCGGGGTATTGCCAACGAAATGGATGTGCCGGTTCCACGTGCGTTTACCATCAAGCCCGAAGATGTCAATTTTATCGAGTTCCCGCTGAGTTTCCCGGTCATCGTCAAACCGAACTTCGGTGATTCCAGTTTCGGGATCACTGCCAGCAATGTCTGCTATGACATACAGGCACTGGAGAACGCCATCATCCAGGTGCGTGATCGCTTCGGTTACGACAAACCGATTCTTGTCGAGGAATTTCTGTCCGGCAAGGATCTCAGTGTCGGCATTATCGGCAATCCCACTGTGGGGTATACGGTGCTGCCCATTATCCATGAAGACTATTCCGCACTGCCCGCGGGGCTGCCGCAGATATGCGGTTACGAGGCCAAGTGGGATCCGTCATCGCCTTACTGGAATATCAAATCCGTACCGGCCAATCTGCCCGAGGACGTTGAACGGTTTATGGTAGCCAGTTGCCTGAAACTGTTTGAACGTCTGGACTGCCGTGATTACGCGCGATTTGACTGGCGACTGGATGCCGATGACGATCCCCGTCTGCTGGAGGTTAACCCGAATCCCGGCTGGTGCTGGGACGGCCACCTGGCCAAGATGGCGGCATTGCAGGGGATCGACTACAACGACATGCTGAAAATGATCCTGGAAGCCTGCAAGGATCGTCTGGAGTATCAGAAAAACTAACGCCGGGAAAAACTAACGGCGGGAATCGGGCCGCCACTGAAAGCGGGATAACGGCACCCGGCCGTTGTCATCGAAGACAATGCCTTCGTCCTCGAGCAGTATGCGCTGGTATTCTTCGGCGCCGGGTTCGCGACGTGAGCTGATCATACCGCGGGCGTTGATCACCCGGTGCCAGGGTAGCTGAAGATCCCCGGCTGCAGACAGAACCTGACCCACCAGCCGCGCCTGTCGCGGCAGGCCCGCGAGTGCGGCGATCTGTCCGTAGGTTGCCACCTTGCCGCGCGGGATCTGTTTAACGGCAGTGAGGATGTCGCGATATGAATCCTTCATGGGTCGCGGACGGATTCAGGGCAGGATCAATAGCCGCAGGCCATAGGCAAGAAGTGCGGTGACAACCAGGCCGGCGACGTACAAGCCGATGAACCAGAGCCATCGGGATTTGCGGTTTTCCTGATCCTGCATGTTGATTAGTTGTGATTCAGTAGTGAGGATATTGTTACTCTGTTATCCCGAACGGTGTCAAAATGACAGGATCGTGTCATCCCGAACCCGTTCGGCGATGGCCTCAGGGTAAACTCCGTGAGGGATCTTCTTCGAGACATTCAATGTGAATATCCGGAGTCCATGCGCACCTTGCCGCGAAATACCCAGTACACATACACAGTGTAGGCGAGAATGGTGGGCAACAGGATCACTGCCCCGGCCAGTAACAGAGCCTGTGCATTCGGCGCCGCCGCGGCTTCATAAAGTGTCAGTGAATAGGGAACCAGGTAGGGAAACAGGCTGATCGCGAGGCCTATGTAACCGAGCAGAAACAGCAGCACGGCGCAGAAGAAGGGTTTATGCACGGTGTCGCTGCCGCGAATGGCCCTGAACATGGTCATACCGGTCACGGCGACGAGGATCGGGATGGGCGACAATGGCAGCAGCCGCGACCAGTCGATATGCGGATAATCTATGCCCCAGCGCATGGCGGCATTGGCATCCAGTAACGGCACCCAGAGACTGACGATGATCATGCACAGCAAGACCACAAACATTGAAACCAGGGCCAGTTGCCTGGACCATTGCTGCAGACCGTTTTCAGTTTTGATGATCAGCCAGGTGCTGCCGAGCAGTGCATAGCCCCAGACCAGCGCACAACCGGTAAAGAAGCTGAACGGCGTCAGCCAGCCGTACATATCCCCGGCAAAACGGCCGTTCTCCAGTTCAATACCCTGAACGAGCGCTCCGAGGATCAGGCCCTGACTGAAAGCGGCAACCACCGAACCCCAGTGAAAGGCCTGGTCCCAGACCCGTTTCAGGATGCCTTCGGACTTGAAACGAAACTCGAAAGCGACGCCGCGGAAGATCAGCGCCACCAGCATGAAGCCGATGGGCATGTATACGGCGGGTAACAGTGCGGCGTAGGCCTTGGGGAAAACCGCGAACAGGCCGCCGCCGCCAAGCACCAGCCAGGTCTCGTTGCCGTCCCACACCGGTGCCACCGAGGTCATCATGACATCACGATCATGATCGGAAGGCGCAAAGGGAAACAGAATGCCGAGACCGAGATCGAAACCGTCCAGCAGTACGTACATGAAGACGGCGAGGGCCAGCAGGCCGGCCCAGATCAGGGGCAGATTGAGTGATTCCATCATGTCAGGTTTCCGCCGGGCGAGGTTTTTTAATCAGTGAATGCTCGTAGCCGGAAATGGTCAGGTTGCTGGCCATAATGGGTTCGGCTTCAAGACCATCATCCGGGTCCGGTTCCAGCGGACCTTTCCAGGCCAGCTTGAACAGGTAATAAACGCCGGCGGTGAATATGATGGCATAGACGAAGATAAAAATAGTCAGGGACATACCTACGGCCCCGGCGGTCACCGGTGAGACGGAATCCGCGGTCCGCAACAGGCCGTAGACGGTATACGGCTGCCGTCCCACTTCCGCGGTAAACCAGCCGGCGATGACGGCAACGAATCCCGAGGGGCCCATGACGAAACAGGCCTTCTGGTAAATGATGTTGTCGGTCAGCCTGCCGGTACGCATCAGGTACAGACCTGTAAATGCAAGCAACAGCATGAGCATACCGATCCCGACCATGATGCGAAAACTCCAGAATACCGTGGCCACCGGTGGCCGTTCTTCCCGCGGCCATTCTTTCAGGCCCTTGATCTCGGCATTCAGATCATGAGCCACCACCAGGCTGCCCAGCTTGGGAATGGCAATCTCGTAATCATTGGTTTCCTTTTCCTCGTTCGGGATACCGAACAGGATCATCGGCGCGCCCTGATGCGTTTCCCAGTGACCCTCCATGGCGGCCAGTTTGACGGGTTGATGTTCATGAACGTTCACGCCATGCGAATGTCCGGCTGCGATCTGCAGGGGCGTGACGATGGCCGTGAAAACAATGCCCATCCGGAACATGAGCACATTGGCCGGTGTCTTGTTGTTTCTCAGTAATTGCAGTGCCGCGACCGAAGTTACCACGAAGCCGGTGGTCAGGTACGCAGCCAGCACCATGTGTACTAACCGGTAGGGAAAGGACGGATTGAAGATCACTTCCATCCAGCTGGTGGCGTAAAAGATGCCGTCACGGATTTCGTAACCGGCCGGTGTATGCATCCAACTGTTGGCGGCCAGGATCCAGAAGGCCGAAATCAGGGTACCGACGGCAACGATGCAGGTCGAGGCAAAATGCAGTTTACGCCCAACGCGGTTCCAGCCGAACAGCATGATGGCCAGAAACGAGGCTTCCAGAAAAAACGCGGTCATCACCTCGTAGCCAAGCAGCGGGCCCAGCACGTTGCCGGTTTTCTCGGCGAACAGGCTCCAGTTGGTGCCGAACTGGTAGCTCATGACCACGCCCGATACCACGCCCATGCCGAAGGATATGGCGAAAATCTTTACCCAGAAGCGGTAGAGATTGAGGTAGATGTCCTTTCCGGTTTTCAGCCACAGGCCTTCCAGGAAAGCCAGGTAACTGGCAAGGCCGATGGTGAAGGCAGGAAAGATAATATGAAAGGAGACCACGAATGCGAACTGGATCCGCGCCAGCATGAGCATGTCGAGTGTCCCGGTCATAGTCGTTACCTCGTCCTCTGCCTGTTGTATCCGCCTGTTGCAGCGGGTCTGGCCCGACGGTTACCGTACCCGGTAACCGAGCAGGGTATTGTTGTTCATCATCGGCAATACTATCACCGAGTCATTTTCCATGTATTCATGATCGGCCATGCCCTGTTCCAGTTCGAGCAACAGCGTGGCATTGCCTGCGCGATCGATGCGATAGAGTTTACCGGCCATCCAGTCGGTTACATAGAAATCACCGCCCACCGGTTCGACGCCGTCAAGGTTGCCGACAGGGCTACCGCTGCCAAGGCTGTTGATGCTTTTATCCTCGAGGTTAACAGTTTTCAGGTGTCCCGGCACTTCGGTGGCAAAACCATCGGTCATGACGCCCCAGGCGCCGACGATCAACTGACCGTTTTCGGCATGCAGGCCGTTGGGATTTTCCAGCGCGGCATCCTCCAGCCAGACGCTGAAACTGCCGTTATCGAGCACATGGATGCGGTTGGTGACCATATCGGAAACGAAGACCCGGCCGTCCGCGGCAGCGGTAACATCGTTGAGAAATTGTGCATTGCTGTCGGTCCAGGTGTTGCTGATCACGGCGCCGGCGATATCAATTTCCACCAGGCTGTCGATGTCGGCCACGTAGAGGCGGCCATTGTGCAAGGCCAGACCCTTGGGCGCATCCAGGCCTGTAACCCAGTTCAGTTCAAGCATCTCGCCCGTGGGTGAGACTCTGGAGATAAAGCCGTTGCCGTCTTTGGCATCCGCGGCGCCGTTGACGTTGGAGACGTAGAGTGCTTCGCCGGCCGGATCATAAACAACGGATTCGGGATTGCTCAGTCCTGCCAGTTCCCAGATCCTGACCGGTTCCGCGGCCTGTACTGTGGCAGGGAGGATGCCGAGTATCAGAATAATGTTGTAGATAAATCGTTGCATGGTAGTGGCTCCTTTGGGTTACAGCTTCAAATCGTACTACTGTTCCTTTACCAAGGGAAGGGGTTCATTAGTAGTTTGTTACTTCAGTGTGAATCGAGTTCATGGACTTCCGGTTAACGGATTGTTTCCTGACCGGGATGTTCCAGGGTTTCCAGTACAAAATTATAGATGAATGCCGGCAATTCCTGGCCCGTATCACGAATGATCTTCTGCACACCACTGTAATCGACCCGACCGTTCTGCACCAGGATGGGTGATTTTTTCATCTTCATGACCTTCTCCTCGCCGTCGTCCACCGCGTGATGTGACAAGCCTTGATCGCGCGTCCACGTGAGGGCATGTTCGTTCTGGCCCTTGTTATAGCAAAGCTGGAAACGGAGAATGGATTCATCCTCAGCCAGCCATACAAACAGGTCCGTATTGTGATCCGTGAACCAGCGCTTCACAGGTTCGTTTTCTTCACTGATGACCGGTATTTCTTTGAGCATGGTTGTTCTCGTCCGGGAATCCCTGCCTGGAAATATGATGTCTTGTCGGGGCCAATCGGTTTAACCTGGAGAGATCAATAGAGAGATCCCTCATGTTCATTCGGGACAAGGTCCGAAATGACAAGCCGCATTATCCAAACAACTCTTTCAGTTTCTCACCCGGGTCATCGGCACTCAGGAAGGCTTCCCCGACCAGAAAGGCATTGACGTCGCGCTTTCGCAGTAACTGTACGTCCTTCGGCGAGTGAATACCACTCTCGCTGACCACGGTACGGTCGGGAAAGACATCGGTCAACAGTCCCAGCGTGGTTTCGAGGCTGGTTTCAAAGGTGCGCAGGTCGCGATTGTTGATGCCGATGAGCGGGGTACGCAGCATCAGGCCGCGTTCCAGTTCCTCGCGGTCGTGAACTTCGATGAGGGTATCCAGTCCGCATTCGTTCGCTACCCCGACCAGGTCCTGCATCTGCAGGTCGCTGAGAGCCGCCACGATAATCAGCACGCAGTCGGCGCCGAGGGCGCGCGATTCGTAGATCTGGTAAGGGTCGATCATGAAATCCTTGCGCAGCACCGGCAGTTCGCAGGCGTCCCGGGCTTGTTGCAGGTGTTCATCCGTGCCCTCGAACCAGGTGATATCGGTCAGCACCGACAGGCAGGTAGCGCCGGCGTCTGCGTAGGAACGCGCGATCTCCGCCGGCTGGTAGTTATCACGGATCAGGCCTTTACTCGGCGAGGCTTTTTTGCATTCTGCGATCACGGCGGCATTGCCCGCATCGATTTGCCGGCTGATGGCCTGGAAAAAACCGCGTTGCGGTTCACGGTCATCGGCGGCACTGCGCACGTGCTGAAGATTTTTTTTACGGCGCCGGTGCTCGAGTTCTTCCCGCTTGGTTTTCAGGATCTGTTCAAGAATGTCCGGTCTGTCCTGCATGTTCAGTTCACCTGTTGTTGCGTGAATGCCGCCAGTGCATCGAATTTTTCCCGGGCCCGGCCCTGGCTGATGACGTCGTCAGCGAGTTGTACACCGGCCTTCAGATCCGCGCAGACATCGGCGGCATACAGCGCCGCGCCGGCGTTGAGACAGACAATATCGCGGGCCGCTCCCGGTGTGTCATCGAGCACCGACTGCATCAATGCCAGGCTTTCCTCGATACTGGAAACTTCGATCGATTGCAGGCTGCCGGTTTCGAAGCCCAGGTCTTCCGGTGCGATGGAATAACTGTTGATCTGTCCGTCTTTCAATTCGCAGATGTGGGTACGGGCGGCAAGACTGATTTCATCGAGGCCATCCTCGGAATGCACGGCGAGCACATGACGGCTGCCGAGTCGTTGCAGCACTTCCACCATGGGTGTGAGCCAGTGGCGATCGAATACGCCAAGTACCTGGTTCGGCGCGGCGGCCGGGTTGGTCAACGGGCCGAGCAGGTTGAACAGGGTCCGTGTGCCGAGTTCCCTGCGCGGTCCGATGGCGTGTTTCATGGCACTGTGATGCAGCGGTGCAAACATGAAACCGATACCCACGGTGTTTATGCATTCAGCCACCTGTTCCGGAGTCAGTTCAAGTTTAATGCCGGCGGCTTCCAGCAGATCGGCGCTGCCGGAGTTGCTGGAGACCGAACGATTGCCGTGTTTGGCGACGCGGGCGCCACCGGCCGCGGCGACGAACGCCGAAGTCGTGGATATATTGAAAGTACTGGCGCCATCGCCGCCGGTGCCGCAGGTATCCACCAGGTGTTCCGGATCGGCTTCGACGCGGGAGCAAAGCGCGCGCATGACGCCGGCCGCGGCGCTGATTTCCTCAACCGATTCCCCTTTCATTCTCAGGGCGACGAGAAACCCCGCGACCTGCGCATCACTGCATTGCCCGGTCATGATGGCCTGCATGATCGTTTGCATGGACCCGTAGTCAAGGTCCTGCCGGTTGATGACGGTATTGATCGCCTGCCTGATATCCATCATCAACCCTGTGACCGGTCAAGAAAATTTTCCAGCAATTCGTGGCCGTAGGCAGTGAGGATGGACTCGGGATGAAACTGCACGCCGCTGATGGGTAACTCGCGGTGGCGTATACCCATGATCTCATCCATCCCGCCATTGTCATTCAGTGTCCAGGCGGTGATCTCGAGGCAGTCCGGTAACGAGGCCGGTTCGATAACCAGTGAGTGATAACGGGTGGCGGTGAAAGGACTGTCAAATCCGCGAAACACATCCTCGCCACGGTGATGAATTTCCGAGGTTTTACCGTGCATGATGCGGTTGGCGTGAACGATATTGCCGCCAAAAACCTGGCCGATACACTGGTGGCCGAGACAAACGCCGAGGATCGGGATCCTGCCCTTGAAGTGATCGATCAGTTCCATGGAAATCCCTGCCTCGTTGGGCGTGCAGGGTCCCGGCGAGATGACAATGTGTTCCGGGGACAGCGATTCAATGGTGTCAATATCGATGGCATCGTTACGGTAGACGCTGACTTCCTGACCCAGTTCGCCCAGGTACTGGACCAGGTTGTAGGTGAAGGAATCGTAGTTGTCGATCATTAACAGCATGTTATCTATACCGTTTGCTCAGTTTTCAAGGCCCTGTTCGGCCATGGCCACGGCGCGGAATATGGCCCGGCCCTTGTTCATGGTCTCTTCCCATTCGCTGGCCGGTATGGAGTCGGCGACGATACCGGCACCGGCCTGTATATGTAATGTGTGATCTTTAATGACCGCGGTGCGAATAGCAATGGCCGTGTCCATGTTTCCGGTCCAGGATAAATAGCCTACGGCCCCGGCATAAACACCGCGTTTGACCGGCTCCAGTTCGTTGATGATCTCCATGGCGCGGATCTTGGGCGCGCCCGACACGGTGCCTGCCGGGAAGGTGGCGCGCAGGGCGTCAATCGCGGTCTTGTCGACGGGGAGTTTGCCGGTGACATTGGAGACGATGTGCATGACATGGGAATAACGTTCAACGATCATCTTGTCGGTCAACTCGACGCTACCCGTTACAGCCACGCGGCCGATATCATTGCGGCCCAGATCGATCAGCATCAGGTGTTCGGCCAGTTCCTTGGGATCGTTGAGCAATTCCTCTTCCAGTTGCCGGTCTTCCTGCTCGTTGCGTCCCCGCGGCCGGGTGCCGGCAATGGGCCGCACGGTGACTTCGTCATCCTCCTTGCGCACCAGGATTTCGGGCGAGGACCCGACAATGTAGAAATCGTCGAGGTTCAGGTAATACATGTAGGGTGACGGGTTCAAACAGCGCAGCGAGCGGTAAAGATTGATGGGCGGCGCCTCGAAGGGTATGGACAGCCGCTGTGACAGCACCACCTGCATGGTGTCACCATCAACGATGTATTGTTTTATGCGATCCACGGCCGCCTCGAAATCCTCGCGGCTGAAACCGGAGGTGAAATCCGTTTCCGACACCTGCCGTGTCGTTTGCGTGGTAGTGTCAGGCAGCTTGCCGATTTTCAGCTTGCCGGCGATCTGGTTCAGTTGATCATTGGCCTTTTCCCAGGCGCCGGTTTCTTCCGGGTTGGCCAGCACGATGATGTAAAGTTTGCCGCCCAGGTTATCAAACACAATCACCTGTTCGGAAACCATCAGCAGAATGTCCGGGCAATCAATAGGGTCGGGCTTGTCGCCGGCCTCGAGACGTTCTTCAATATACTGGATGCACTCGTAGCCGAAGTAGCCAACCAGACCGCCGTTAAAGCGCGGCATGTGTTCGATATTCGCTACCCGGAAATCCCTGTGCAGGGATTCGATCTCCGCCAGCGGATCCGCGGCGGTGAACTCATCGATGATCTCGCCATCCTGTTCCAGGGTGATGCGGTGGCCATGCACCTTGATGATGGTCGTGGCCGGCAGTCCGATGATGGAATAACGTCCCCATTTCTCGCCGCCCTGAACCGATTCTAGCAGGTAGGAGTACGGACCGTTAGCCAGCTTCAGGTAGGCGCTGAGCGGTGTTTCCAGATCCGCCAGTACTTCGCGCATCAACGGGATACGGTTATAGCCCTCGGCGGCGAGTTGTTGAAACTGCTCAGGCGTCATGATGCCTGCAGATGCCGTGGCAGTTCAGCCAGGGAATCCACCACTGCATCGGGATTGGCCGCGTTGATATCCATGCCGCGATTATAACCGTAAGAGACGCAGAGAATGTTGAATCCGGCCGCCCGTGCCGCACCCACATCATTGATGGAATCACCCACCATCAGTGAGACTGCCGGCGACACCGAAAAATACTCCGCCGCGTGCAGTAGCGGCAGCGGATCGGGTTTGCGTCGGGGCAGGGTGTCGCCGCAAATAACGATGCCGAAATCATCATAGATTCCCAGTGTCTGCAGCAGGATTTCGGTGAAGCGGGTGCGCTTGTTGGTGACGCAACCAAGTTTGTAGCCAGCCGATTTGAGATAGTGCATTCCGTCCTCCACACCCGGATAGAAACGGCTGTGACGGGCCGCGTTATCGGCATAGATGTCCATGAACAGGGGGAAAGCGTGTTCGAACAACGCCGTGTCGGGTTCGCCGTCGTCGTCATCGGTGAGTGCGCGTTTGACCAGCGTCTCTATACCGTTACCGACCCAGTTCCGTATCTTGTCCTCGCCCCGCTGCGGGAGGCCGATTTCCTGCAGCATGGTGTCCACCGAGTAGGCCAGATCCGGCACCGTATCCACCAGTGTGCCATCGACATCAAGCAGGACCATTTCTGTGCGGGTGAATGCCATCGTCTGCCAATCAACCGGTTTATGCCGCCAGTTGCTTGCGCATGGCCGAGATGGTGGCGGCGTAGTCCTTACTGCCGAAAATAGCGGAACCGGCGACAAAGGTGTCGGCGCCGGCGGCGGCGATTTCAGCGATGTTGTCGATCTTGACGCCACCATCGATCTCCAGGCGGATGTCGCGGCCGCCGGCATCGATGAGTTTGCGGGCCTCACGCAGTTTCTCCAGGCTGGAGGGAATAAAGGACTGGCCGCCGAAGCCCGGATTGACCGACATCAGCAGGATCATGTCCAGCTTGTCCATGACATGCCGCAGCACGTCCAGCGGCGTCGCGGGGTTGAACACCAGCCCGGCCTTGCAACCATTGTCCCGGATCAACTGCAGGCTGCGATCGATGTGCTCGCTGGCTTCCGGATGGAAAGTGATGTATGTGGCGCCGGCGCGGGCGAATTCGGGGATAATGGCGTCCACGGGCTTGATCATCAGGTGCACATCCAGCGGGGCGCTGATGCCGTGTTTGCGCAGGGCCTCAACCACGATGGGACCGAAGGTCAGGTTCGGTACGTAGTGGTTATCCATGACGTCGACATGGAGAAAATCGGCCCCGGCGGCGAGGACGGCTTCGGCTTCTTCACCCAGTTTCGCCATGTTGGCCGAGAGGATGGATGGTGCGATGACGTAGTCCATGGAATGCGTGGTATTGTTCCGGAAAAGAAGCGCAACTTTACCTGATCAGGTGGCGGGGCGCCAGATTGCAGACTTCAGATTTCAGACATCAGACATCAGACTACAGACTACAGACGACAGATTACAGATGGCAGGGAACAGGTAACTGGGAACAGGGATTTGTGAATCGTGACTGGATCGAGAATACTATTTACCAATCACCAATCACCAATCACCAATCACCAATCACCAATCACCAATCACCAATCACCAATCACCAATCACCAATCACTGTCGTGAAAAAATACTGCATATTCTCAATCTATCTGTTCGCCTTTCTGGTCTCTATGCCGGCCCCTGCCTATGACAACAGCCGGGAGACGCTCATCGCCGAGCGTCTCGAGGAACGTATCAAGTTGGGCAAACCCATGTGGCTGGAGTCCGCCAACGGCGATTTTTTTGTCATCCGGACAGAGCAGATGACCCGTGAACCGCAGGGCGTCGCGGTGTTGCTGCACGGTATCGGCGCGCACCCCGACTGGCCGGTGGTCATTTCCCAGTTGCGCAAGTCACTGCCCCAGCAGGGCTGGTCCACGTTGTCGGTACAGTTACCGGTGCTGCCGCCGGAACACGCCATTGCCGACTATGGCAAAACACTGGATGAGGCCCGCCGGCGTATTGGCACAGCCCTCGAATATCTGCGAGAACAGCAAATTGAACCGGTCGTCATCATCGGTTACAGCTTTGGCGCGGCAACGGCCTTCAGCTACAGCGCCAACCTGCAGGAAACGCCTTCGGATCTGCTCGGCGTGGTCGGGATCAGCGCCGTGGCCCAGCCCTTCATGCGACCCCCGGTGGATCTGCTGGCTGAAATCGAGGGGGTTAAAATACCGGTGCTGGATATTTACGGCAGCCGCGATTTTCCGGAAATCGTTAACGGCGCAGCCGATCGCCGGCTGGCCGCGCGCAAGGGCGAAAATCCCTGGTATCAGCAGATTGAAATCGAGGGCGCCGATCACAATTATTCCGGCCTCGGCAACGTCCTCAGCAAACGCATCAGCGGCTGGTTGAAAAAGCTGATAGAAGATTACCGGATCCGGCAATCACAGGACGCAGTTGACTGACTTCACATCATAAAGGTGTCTGGCTTCAGCCAGACACCGCGAACCACGCCACGTCACACAGGTATCTGCCTTTAATGCAGGTGTCTGACTTCAGTCAGACATCGTGAACCACACCTCCCAGGTATCCAGGCCGTGTTTGCCCCGTTCAATAATGCAGAGTTATACTCAGCTCACTTGCATAACGGCATGAATGCAATGGAAAACACCGGCATATTCCACCTCGCCTATCTGCGCGATATACGGCCTGCCACGCCGGATAAGAATCTTATACCGGCCACAATGTCCGTATTTGCTGCTTTCAATAATACCCGAATCCAATAAAGAACGGACACTAACGACATGAAATAAAACGGAACAGGCAGGAGCGGGAGAACAGAAATCACTGTTCCCCCTGCGTCATATCCGGCGTGTGGTCCATATATTAACTGTTGGGCGGCACAGAAGGACACTTCATGCAGAATTCACGATAGATAATACATTTTAGCAAGAAGATCATGGCAAGACATATTGAAGAACAGCTTTATTCATCACTCATCGATGCAAAGTTTCGTTTTATGGCGAGAGGTGAACATCACATCGATGATATTTATGCACGTGTTAAAACAGAGTTTCCCCTCTTATGTGACGACCAGTATTTCTGCTCAGAAAACTGCAATGCCGGCAATAATCAGTCTGAGTGGAAACACACAGTTCGTAACGCATTGCAGAGACTTAAGAAATTAGACCAAAACATAGCCTTTACAGGCAAACGAGGATACTGGTCTTTTGGCTAGTATGGAACAACAGCTCAACTGATTGATAGAAACCAACAATGATTTCACGACATATAATAATGATAGCTGTAGGAATACTTCTCAAAAATATTTTTATACTTACCTACTTAGGCATTGCTCAGGCGCTATTTTTATCGGCCATTGTAAATGGTATTGATATGAAATTTGTAGTAAAAGATGCCGATATGCGAATGAAAAATCTAATCGATCAGAATTCAGCTGATGAAGGTGCAAGACAATGGCTAGATCGGTCATCTAGAACAAAATCTACTATATTTAATTTATGGTTATGTAAATCTATATGGTATGGGGCAGTTGTTTTGGTTGCAGCCTATATTACAAGATCATGATGCCGCCTAACCAGCGCATCCAGGTGACGCCAAAAAGCGGCGCACCTGATACATTACGTTATGTTGCATTATGACTCGTAAACAACGTCTTCGCAGGGTAGGAATACTTTGCTGCCATTGCCTACGGAATCTTGCCTTCTACAAAGCAGGTTGGCGGAACGGTAAGCTTATATTCCACGATCAATTTTGGGTAAACGCCAATGGTAATTTTTTAGATATTTGTGTAATGGAATGGTGCAAGCTCTTCGGTGAAGTACGTGGCGCACATTATTGGAAGAAAGTGATATCTACACCAGATGAATTTTTTGGTAGTTTATTGAACGAGGCCAAAGTAACGGAAGCAGAGCTTGATGATTATATAAAAGAAATGCGCACATATCGAGATAAATTCGTCGCTCACCTAGATTCTGAAGAGACAATGCACATTCCGAAACTTGATGTCGCGCATAAGACTGCGTCGTATTTGTACGACTATCTTCTGGCGAATGAAGATGAGGGCGGCTACTTTGCCGACGCGCCAAGAAAGGCTTCAACTTTTTATCAAAAGTATCTGAAGGAAGCAAAGTCGGTATACGACCAATGAACATGCAACATAACAAGGCAAATTCACTCGGACGTCAAAAAGCGGCGATCCTCGTTCCTCGTCGCTTTGCTTTTTGCCGCCGCTGATTTGTGCCATTATGTGGCTTGACATAGTTGCGCAACACGCTACACTCATGATTCATGATCAAAACATTCAAGCACAAGGGACTGAAGCGGTTTTACGAGACAGGAAGTACTCGTGGGATTCAGGCCAAGCACGCCAAAAGGCTACGGATGCAATTGGCGGCCCTTGATACCGCCTTGGATATTACTGATCTCGACATTCCTGGATACGATCTGCACGAACTCAAAGGGGACCGTAAAGGCGTTTGGGCCATATCTGTCAGTGGAAACTGGCGACTGATCTTTGAGTTTATTGATGGCAATGCGTATCAGCTTGATTATGAGGATTACCACTAATGACTATGCATAACCCACCGCACCCCGGTGAATTCATCTTTGCTACATATATGGAGCCTTACGGCTTGAGCTGCCGGTACTTGGCAGGCCAGCTTGATGTCTCTCCATCCACCCTTAACCGGATTCTTAAGCTACAGAGTGGAATTAGTCCGGAAATGGCTCTGCGTCTTTCAAAAGCTTTGGGGCGGAGTCCCGAGAGTTGGCTTGCAATGCAGGATGCTTACGATCTGTGGCACGCAGGCAAAACCTTGAAACTAAACAATGTGCGTAAAGTTCGGCTCAGCGCCGCATAACAAGGTGCTCGAATTGACGCCGGGAAGCATGGTGGCGCTTTGCGGAACTCACCAAGAGAAAAGGTGCCGGAGTGATTTAATTTTGACCAAAGCGGTCGCGTGAACGAGCCACTTGGCTTCACCGTTATTTTCCCTTAAAGCATCCTACATATATTGGAAATGATTGAAGAATCAGACCCCAACATCGGGAAACCATACACGGCGCCAATGGGAAATGGTCTGTTTGAGATCCGGGCCAAAGGGAAAGAAGGCATAGGGCGTGCTCTATTTTGCATTGAAATAGATAAAGAAATTATTATCTTGCACTCATATATCAAGAAGACGCGAAAAACCCCAAAGCGGGAACTGGACAAAGCCCGCAGACGTATGAAGGAATTGAAGTAATGACCAGAACCAGCTTGAAATCATTCAAGCAGAAATCATTCAAGCAACCTGAAGTAAGGGAGGCCTATGATGAACTTGCGCCGGCATACCGATTCAGGCGTCAGCTACTGGCCCTTCGGCAAAGTGCCGGCCTGACACAGGAGCAGGTCGCAGAGAAGCTGAAAACGAACAAGAGCAATATATCCCGTCTGGAGAGTGTCAACTCAGCTATTTCTCCTAAATTATCGACTATCCTGGATTATGCTGACGCAGTGGGTTACGACGTCAAGATAGATTTTGTCCCGAAGAAGAAACGGGAACATAACAAGACACTGCAGCGTAGCGATAAAAAGTGCGCCCGCTGAGTGTGGTCGTTATAGATCTGGGGTCGGACCTACGCAACTGACTGATTTACAAAGAAGACAAGGAAAAATAATGGTCTGACAAGAGCTTAAAAGGGCTTTTTTACAATCAAAAACACGGATTTAAGGAGTGGGACATGCCGATGGCTAATCGGTATTTTTTGAAGGATATGGTTGGCACATCACACATCCAATCCATCATTACCGGGAGATAACGTGGCACACTCGAAAAGCAATACGGAATTCGTGATCAAACCGGTGTCCTCCGGCGGTGGTCCGAGCGAGTTTCGGCAGTCTATGAAGCCCCACCCGCTGGTGCACCAGGAACTTTCATATGATCCGCATTTCGGCATCTACAATCGGCGGCTGCGGTCGCTCGAATACGGCAACGTGCGTTCCGAAGATCTCTACTGGCGTTTGCGTCGCCAGGTCGGTCTTGCCCATACCGGCGAACTGGCAACCGAGATACGCGGGCCGGATGCCGAGGCGATGCTCAACCGCGTGTTTACCCGTGATGTGTCGCGCGTGCGTGTAGGGCGTTGCAGCTATCAACTCGCTTGCTTTGCCGATGGCGGAATGATCATGGATGGGGTCCTTCTTCGGCTCGCATCCGACCGCTTCTGGTATGCCCAGGGCGATGGCGAGTTTCCTGTCTGGCTGCGCGCCCACTCGGAGGGCTTCGACGTCGAGGTGTTCGATCCCGATGTCTGGATCAGTCAGGTCCAGGGGCCGCATTCAATGGACGTGCTCGCGCAAGCTTCCGACGAAGGCATGCCGGAACACTTTCGCTACTTCGACCTGGCCCACATACGCATCGGCGGCCAACCCGTTGTGATCAGCCGTACAGGCTTCACCAATGAACTCGGCTGGGAGTTTTACTTCGGTCCCGATGCCGATGCCGATGTCATCGGGGAACGGATCCTGAAAGCGGGCGAACCCCATGGAATTCACACGATACCGGCCGCGGCGACCAACGCCCGACGTATCGAAGCCGGACTGCTTTTTTCAGGTACTGATTTTGATGACAGCGTAACGCCGTTCACTGCGGGGCTCGGGGCGTTCGTGGACCTGGATAAGGCCGACTTTATCGGCATGGCCGCACTCGCACAGGCGGACAAGAGACGACGGACCTGGGGATTGCAATGTGCAGGTGGCGTCGCCCGTCACGGTGATACGCTTTTCCTCGATGACGAGCCGGCAGGTCGTGTCTGTAGCAGCGCCTGGTCACCCTGCCTGCAACGCGGTGTCGCCATTGCGCGCCTGAATGACCCGAAGTCCGGACCGGGGACTGAACTGCGAGTCGAATGCGTTGACGGACTTGCACGCGCTGGTGAAGTCTGCGAGCTGCCGATGTATGACCGTGCCGGCGAGATCCCACGCGGCAAGTGCACAGACATTCCCGCGGTCCCGGCCAGGGAATGACGTTGAAAGCCACTCGCTGCAAACCGCTCAATAAAAAAAGGGGACACCGCGAACGGCATCCCCTTTGACGGGTGATAAACCCTTTTTTTAAAGATCGACCCGTATACCCACAAATCCGGATATCGGTGCTCCCGGTCCGAAAAAGCGGTTGTCGGAAAATGTGGAAAATACCTCATCCGGTTCGCCGAGTAGTCCGAAGGTTTCATAGTCGGTATCAAACAGGTTGTTTACGCGAGCGAAGAGACTGAAATTTTCGTTAATGCGGTAGCGGCCGCGAATGTTGACCACGGCGTAATCATCAACCGTGTCCAGGAGATTGGCTTCATCACCGCGCAGGTGCTGGTCGGAGTTGTAGACCAGGTCTCCACCGATGGTCAGGCGGCTGGTGATCGGGTATTCGGCGCCGACTTTCAACGAGTGCTCGGGAATACCCGGGAGGCGGTCGCCGTTATCGACAAAGATTTCACCATTGGCATCGGCCAGTGGATGGTTGGCGCTGGCGGCCTGGAAGGGTGTTTCAAAGGTGGCCCGGACAAAGCCATAGTTGAGAAACCAGCCAAGCTTCTGCCAGTTACCCTGCAAGGACAACTCGGCGCCTATGCGGCGGGTCTGGCCAACGTTCTGGAAAAAACCCTCATTGGAACCCACACCACCGGTGCTGGTGAAGATGATGTCATCGTTGTTGGTGCTGCGAAAGCCACCGACACTGTAACGTATGCCACCCGGCAGGCCGCCGCGAAAACCACCCTCAAAACTCTTGGTGACTACCTGGTCCAGCGGCGGGTCGGCGAGAAAAGCGTTGGGCAGACTGCAAGGGGCGCTGGGATCGGCGCATAATAACTCGATGGGCGTGGGCGCACGTGAGGATTCACTGTAGCTGCCGTAAACATTGTGCGCATCGGTGATAGCATAGGTTGCGCCCACGGCCGGGTTGATGCGGTTATAATCGTGTTCGCCGTTCAGGTCCTCGGGATTGTCGGGATCCACCAGGGGATCGCTGTTACTGCGATCACCCAGTTTCAGACTGGAGTTGTTGTAACGGGCGGAGACCGTCAACGCCAGTCTATCGGTGTACTGGAAGGTATTGGAGAAGTACAGCGACCAGGTGCGGTTATGGGACTTGATAGCGGTGCCTTCCTCGACGGCAAACAAACCTGAACCCACGGTGCCGCGATCACCGCCTGGTAATTCACAGGTTCCGGAACCGTCGAATTCACAGGCCAGCGTTGCTACTTCCGTGGCCTGGTTGAAATCGATGATCCCCTGCTGGTAGGCAGCACCGACCAGAAACTGGTTTTGCCGGCCGAACAGATCGTGGAGAAAAGTGGTCTGGAATGCTCCGCCAAAACCTTCCTGTTCCCGTGTGCTGAGATTATTGATGGCGTTACGTTCTGAACCATTGGCGTTTTCAGCCAGGAAGAAGCTGCCGAACTGGTCTTCCGGGACTTCGCCACCGGCTGCCTCCAGTTGTGCTTCCGTGAAGCCCGCCGTACAGTCCAGACCGGCATCGTCCAGATCATCCTCGTCGGCTTCAATTAATATTTCATTGGCGGGATCGATATCGGTGATCAGACATTCTTCAAATTCACTGCCGTCACCGTTGAAGGTGTCGGTTTCATTGTTACGGTAGAAGGCATTACCGGAAAGTTGCACCAGATCGTTCAGCCAGTGCGTGCCTTCAAGGTTGAGCATGAAAAGTTCGTTTTCGGTCTGATCCGGGGAAGTGAACACGGCTTCGCGATCGATGTCCAGCAGCTCGGCCGGTATGGCGCCGTTGCCGATCAGATCAGTACTGCCATGGTTAATACCGAGGTCCAGTGTGGTAGCCAGGCTGCGGTAGCTGATCTTGCCGAATACATTCAGCGCATCGGATTCCGATGCATCACGCCAGCCTTCCTCGTCGAAATAATTACCGGTGATGTAATAACCCCAGGTGCCGTTGTTGCCGCCGCTTTCGATGGTGGTGACGACGCGCTCGAAGGAACCGCCGTAGACTTCAAGACTGTGGCCGGGATTGGTAAAGCCATCCTTGGTGGTGATGGACAGAGCGCCACCGAGTGTGTTTAGTCCGAAGATCGGGTTGGCGCCGCCGACCAGGTTGATACTGGCAATGGAAGATTCCGGCACCAGGTCCCAGTTCATGGAATCGCCAAAGGGTTCATTAATGCGAATACCGTCCTGGAATACCGATAATCCCTGGGGCAGGCCCAGCAACGGTGACAGGGTAAAACCGCGGAACTGCACATCGCGTTGCAACGGGTTGTTCTGGGCATCGTTAATAGTCACGCTGCCGAGATTGCGGTTCATGTAATCGGCAAGATCAAGGCTGGTGGATCGCTCGATATCCTCACTGGTGGCCGACTGGATGTTGTAGGGAATCACTTTTTCCGGCAGACCGACGCCGTGGGTGGGTGTGATGCCGATGACTTCTACTACATCCTGTTCAGCAACGGATTCCTGGGCAACAAGCGGTGAACTGACCAGGCCGGTCAGTAAAGCGAATGCAGCAGTTTTTCGCGGGCATATATGGAAATAATGTGTCACTGAGGTTCCCCCTGTTATTTTTTACACAGTGACCTTAAAGAATGATCACCGGATTTTTCATCATGCGTATAATAGCGATAGATAAGGTGTGCAAGAATACAAGTAAACAGATGCGGTAATCTTTAGGATAATTTCCTTTTATAACAGGAGAAATTCCTGTCAGACACCCCGGCTATCATGCGGCATACAGGATTCGGTACACGGTCCGTTTCATTATCGCTGTGCAGTGTGGGCAACCAGGCCAAAGGTATACCGGTTTGCGAATAACACCCTGGCTGATTCCGGCTGCCCACGGAATTGAATTTACAGAATTAATCGTGGTCACAATAGGTATCTGAGCAATTTCAGGAATAACTCCCCGATCCATCGGATATTTTTTCCTGTCCCGGGATTGCCGGCGGTTTCCGGTGATCAGGCATTGCCCTGGTCGATGTAGGGAGTATCCTGAAAACGCCGGTTTGCGAACAACTCAATATACAACTGGAGGTACATTAATGTACTCGAAAACAAGTCAATCGATTGTATTTGCATCAGCACTCATGCTTGCACCCGTACTGCAGGCAGATGAGCATTCCGATAACCGGGATCTGGACGATATTCGCGGCTGGGACATAGTGTCCGTTGAAACCTGTCTCGATGCGGCCCTGGATTTGATTCCCGGTCATGCCCGTAAACTGGAACTGAAGATGGAAGGCGACGATCCGATGTATGAATTCGATATCGATGCCGTGGACGGCAATCGCTATAACGTCGAGTGTAATGCCGAAGAAGGCTTTATCAATGAAGTTGAGCGCGAAGTGGACAAGAACGATGCCACGTTCAAGAAACTGGCCAAAATCAGTGAACAGGAAGCGCGTGATTTCGCCCTCTCCATTCACCCCGGCACCGTTGTCGCCAGTGAATATGAAATCGGTTTCAATGGTGTCGCTACCTACGAGTTCGATATCCAGACCGAGCTTGGCTACGAAATCAAGGTGGATGTGAATGCCGCCACCGGTGAAATCGAGGAAGCCAATGTCGAGCTTTACGAGATTGGCAGCGAAAAAGAATAAGAGATATTTACAAAATCCAGTCACAAGCCGGCGTCAAGCCGGCTTTTTTTATGACCTGACGTAAAGCCGGTTACGCCCGGAGCCGGTGTTTCTGACCGACACATCCTCCTCGAAGCCGGCCCGATGCAGGTGCGGCTCAATCAGGGTGTCGGCGTGTTCGGCGTTTTCCCCTTCCACTTCGATGAGTATGGATTTGACGTTGCGCAGGGTTTTTTCGGCCCCGGCCAGGATCTTCGGTTCGATACCGTCCACGTCCAGCTTGATGTGATCCGGCGCCTGCAAGTGAAACTGTTCGATAAAGTCATCAATCGTATAGGCCGGGATGGACTGGGTGAATACGGTTTTGAAATTCTCAAACTGGTTTCTGGCCTCGCCCAGGGCATTGCCGGCATGACCTGATTCGATATTGGTCATATTGAGTTCGGCAATACCGGTCTTGTCTCCAAGCGCAATGCACAACGGTTTGATGCAGGCGCTCTTTTCATTCAAAGCAATGTGTTCAACCAGCACCCCGAAATTGAATCCGCTCGGTTCGAAAGCATAGACGCTAACCGCGGGCCGGAGCGCGGCGTAGAGTGAATAGATGCCGATGTTGGCGCCGATGTCCCAGAGTGTCTCACCGTCGCTGACCTGATCGATGAACTTCAGTGTCTCGGGTTCGTCGCTGTGAAAGCGTTCCACGGCACTGGCCACGTAGCCGCTTTTCAGGCCGTACAGCTTGATCGTACCTCGCGGTGTGTCGATCTCGCTGAGGCTGTCTTCGGTGAGCCGGTTGATGAGGCGGGCAATGGTGCGTCGTTGCTGGCGCTTGCTCATCGGTGCGGTCAGGCCGGTGACCAGGGTGGTGAGAATTCTGGAATAGGATCGACTCATGTGGTGATTAGTGATTGGTGATTTGTGAATGGTGTTTGGTGAATTATCGATTATTCTCGCATTCCAGTCACTAGTCACCGTTTACCATTCACGGCCTTCAGTCAATCCAGTGATTGCGGTTGCCTTGTATTTTATGGATCTTTTCGTTGCGTTGCCGCTCGAAATCATCCGCCGGGTCCTGTTCATGCCATTCGAGTAACAGTTTACGCAACTTATTTTTCAGATACAGATCGTAACGGTCGGCCATATAGAGCATGGCGCGGGCGATTTCGCCGCGGATCTCCGGCCGCGGTTCCACACGCCGCGTGGATTCGTCCAGTTCAAAATCACATTCACCGAATTGCCGTTTTTCGCCGGGAATGATGGCGAAGGCGTGCGCGGATCGGGCCTCGTTGATGTCGCTGCGTGCAGGATAGAGGTTATGAAGATCGGCTTCAATACGATTGAATACAGCGCTGTTCTCGCGGCATTGCTTGCGCTTGCCGCATTTCAGTTTCCACGTCACCCAGCCCATGGGGAATACGTGTTCGATGTTGATGCCCTTGTTGTAACCGGAACCGAATTGCCTTTGGCAGTAAAAGGTCTCGCCGCCATCGGCATAGAGTTTCTGCCAGAATATCGGCCGGGCTTCCTCGTAGGTCGGGATAGGTTCTCCGGCGTCGGCAATGGGGATGAAGAGCAGCAGGAGTAGAAATAAAATCATGGAATGTTGATTTGTCATCCTATGCTTGCTTGTCATCCCGACGACCAGAGGGAGGAGGGATCTCATAAAGATTTCTCGCTGTGCTCGAAATGACAATCGTTCTTCATTCTGAATTCTGTCTCCTGACTCCTGTATTCTTATGTTTCATGCTGTTCCAACGCCCATTGCACATGCTCACGGATCAATTCGGACGGATCGTCAGCGCGTCCCTGTAATGCCTCGATGACTTCCGGTGTCGTCTCCGCGTTACCCAATGCCACGGCAATGTTGCGGATCCAGCATTCATAGCCGATGCGGCGGATAGCGCTGCCCTCGGTCTTACTCAGGAATTCATCTTCGTCCCAGCGGAACAATTGCACAAGTTCGGGCGCGTCCAGGCCGTGGCGCGTTCGAAAATCCTGCTCATCGGTATTCCGTGCAAAACGGTTCCACGGGCAGATCAACTGGCAATCGTCACATCCGTAAATACGGTTGCCCATGGCCTTGCGGTATTGTACCGGTATGGCGCCGCGCAGTTCGATGGTCAGGTAGGAGATGCACTTGCGGGCGTCGACCTGGTACGGACCGATGATGGCATTGGTCGGGCAAATGTCCATGCAGGCCCGACAACTGCCGCAGTATTCATTTTCAAACGGTGCATCAACGGGCAGGGGTAAGTCGGTGTAGATTTCGCCGAGAAAAAACCAGGAACCGGCCTTGCGGTTGATCAGGTTGCTGTGTTTGCCGATCCAGCCGAGACCGGCATTGCGGGCCAGGGCTTTCTCCAGCACCGGGGCGCTGTCCACGAACACCCGGTAACCGAAATCACCGATGAGTGATTCGATGAACCGCGCCAGCTTCTGCAGCCGGGCGCGCATTAATTTATGGTAGTCACGGCCCATGGCGTAGCGGGAGATGTAGGCAAGCCGGCGGTTGCCGAGCACGGTAGCGGGATGGGTCGCATCGGGGGGCAGGTAATCCATGCGCGCCGAGATCACCCGCACTGTGCCCGGCACCAGGTCCGCGGGCCGGCTGCGCCGGGTTCCGTGGCGCTGCATGTAATGCATTTCACCGTGCATGCCGGCATCCAGCCAGTCGATCAGGTGATGTTCATCCGCGTCGAGATCCGTTGTGGTAATACCGAGCTGTTGAAAACCCAGCAGCAGGGCTTGCGCCCGTATATCCTCTGCCAACGCGTGGTAGTCCGCAGTCTGTTTACAGGTTTTTGCCATGGCTGAATTATGAACGCGATCCGGTTCGGGATCATGCCCCGAATGCGGTGTTGTGAATCAGGCCGGCTCAGGCTGCGTTCGAGGTATCGCTGCGACAGTATTGTATGAGGTTCTTCAGTCATCCCGTTTGATTGTTGATTCAATTAATACATGGTTGAATATCCGGTTTAACAGCAACGTTGCTGTCGAATGTGATTACGCCATTGCAATCCCGAACACGCATGACGTATCCTGTAATGTTCATGTGCAGTGCAGCAAGTACTGCGCCAACGCTGATATGGGACTATATAATTGATAAACGAAGGGATTTAGAATCAGGGTAGTGGTGATACGCCAGACCGTGAGCACATTAACGGGACAACAGATCGATTGTCGGTACCAAATCGAGGCATATTTATTAATACGCGAATGACAGCGTTGTCATCGTTACAAGTCCCTGTAAAAACAAGGGTGATAAAAGATCGCCGTCATTCTCCGCATTTCCAGGTCGACTGGCCCGGATGTCTCTGACAGATATGAAATGGACTGATTGAATACACAATGTTTGATTATATAAATTCCTGGTACCGTCGGTACTTTACCGACCCGCAAGCCGCCTTGCTTGTGATTCTACTGTTGTTCGCCGGAGTGGTGCTTTATTTCCTCGGCAAGATGCTGGCGCCGTTACTGGCGGCGTTGATCATTGCCTACATGCTGGAAGGCCCCGTGCAGAAACTGCAACAGTACAGGACGCCCCGTTTGCTTGCGGTCAATGTGAGCTTCCTGCTGTTCCTGGTGTTCCTGTTGTTTCTGCTGATTGGCCTGATGCCTGTGCTGATGCGCCAGATCAGCCAGTTTTTCCAGGAAATGCCGGCCATGATCAATAACGGTCAGGAACTGCTGCTGCGCCTGCCAGAGCAGTACCCGAACATCATTTCCGAAGAAGCCGTATGGAATTTTATCGACACCATCCGTGGCGGTCTTTCAACGCTGGGCCAGAGTGTGCTGTCGATATCCGTTGCCTCCATTCCCGCCCTGCTTTCGATTATCATTTACGTGGTCCTGGTACCGTTGATGGTGTTTTTCTTTCTGAAAGACAAGGACAGGATCCTGCAATGGGTCAGCCGTTTCCTGCCTGCCGAGCGGCGCCTGGTCACCGAGGTATGGCATGAAATGGACGCCCAGATCGGTAATTACATTCGTGGCAAGGTTTATGAAATCCTCATCGTCGGCGGTGCGGCTTATGTGTTGTTCCAGTTTTTCGGACTCAACTTTGCCTACCTGCTGGCCTTGCTGGTGGGATTGTCCGTACTCATTCCCTACATCGGCGCCGCGGTGGTGACCCTGCCGGTTGCGCTGGTGGCCTATTTCCAGTGGGGTGTGGGACCGGATTTTACCTGGTTACTGATCTCCTACCTGGTACTGCAGTTTCTCGACGGCAACGTGCTGGTGCCCATCCTGTTTTCCGAAGCCGTTAACCTGCATCCCGTTGCTATCATCGTCGCCATACTGGTATTCGGTGGGCTGTGGGGTTTCTGGGGCGTATTTTTCGCCATACCGCTGGCGACGCTGGTGAAGGCGTTACTGGATATCTGGCCGACTACGCCGGAGACAGAAGCAGTGAGCAGTGAACAGTCAACAGAGAACAGGTAACAGGTAACAGGTGTCTGCCTTCAGGCTGACACCGTACGAACCGGCTGCAGGTGTCTGACTTCAGTCTGACACCGTATTGATGGCAGTGAATAGTAAATAGTGAACAGTGATTCGTGAGAATGGTAAGGGTTGACAGAGTACAGGTTTCACGCACGCCTTGCCCGCTCACCACTCACAGCATTAGCCGTTGGTCAAAAAATTAAATCACTCCGGCCCTTTTCCCCCTTGTTGTTAGCCCATTATTTGATCGTATTCGGCATGTGAACCAATCCAAAACCATAGAATACCGTCATCGACTTCCACACCGAGTGCACGATACTTAAGTCCGACTCGCACTGACCGGTATCGACCGATGGATTTAAAATGCAATGATGGATGTGTTGAATTTGCCTGGAGAATCTGGAAATTTTTATCAGCGAGAGAGCGAATAGAGGCGGGTAATTTTTCATAACACTCCCAAAATTTACGGGAGGCATGATGCTTCACAAGCCTTTGCTCTCGCCCCTTTCATGCTCTTCCAGGGCTTCCTGCGCAATTTTGTCAAGTTTGCCCGATTGGGCATCCTCCTCAATCTGAGCGTCCCATACTTCAGAATCAAATTCCTGAAACCAGTTTCGGAATTCAGACAATTCCTTCTGGTTCAGGGATTGAACTTCTTTTTCAATGGTCTGTACTTTTGTCATAAATGTAATTTCATCAGAAAATACAAGACGATTCCAGATCTATGGGCTCCAAGGGTGGGTTCCAAGGGTCGGACCTGCGCAACCCACTGAAATCCAGACCAATTAATTCAGAAAAACCATGTTATCAGTCCTTAAACAGGCCATTTCAGGGCGAAAAAGGCTATTGTAAGCTCCGCGGTCCTGGTGGTCGGACACAACTGAACATACAATTCACACACGGCATGTATTCACTCTCTTAAAGCGCGATTTTCGATGCCAAAATGGACCTTTTAAGCGTTGATTATGCCGTTATTACGCGATGCTTTGCTTTATCAGTCAAACGGTTACGTAGGTCCGACCCCGCTCAGTTAAAAGCTTTTATTTATCTGAGGTATGACGATTAAGCTGTGCGGCGCAAACAAAGCGCAGCGTAGTTTGCGTCCGAACGAGCATCTTGCCAGGCGAATTTTTTCCAATGTTTCATGTACAGAAAGCCGAGTCCAACGATTGCCAATCCGTCGCACAACACTTTGGTCAAAATTAAATCACTCCGGCCCTTTTTCTGCAGACTATTGACGCCACAGTCGCTTGTTATGCGGCATTTAACGGGCGAATCCGTGCGACTTCTGACTTAAGCGCTTGGTTCGCTTCCCACAGATCGACTGCACGCTGGGCATTCAGCCAGAATTCTGCAGAGTTACCAAACAACCGCCCGAGCCGTATAGCCATTTCAGGACTGACCGCGCGCCGCTCCCTCAAAAGCTCATTAATCGATTGCCTTGAAACACCCAATGCTTCCGCTAGTGCCGATACGCTTAATTCGTAATCAGGCATGAAGTCTTCGCGCAGCATTTCCCCGGGATGGGTGGGCTTCCGCTTGATTCCAGTATTTCTAATAGCCATGTAGTCACCTCATTTAATGGTAATCGCAGACCTCAACCTCAAACGCATCACCATCTTCGAATCGGAAACAAATGCGCCACTGATCATTTATGGCGATGGCGTGCTGCCCTGCACGATCATCCGTGAGCTTGTGCAATTTGTTTCCAGGTGGAACCTTAAGATCATCGAGACAAGTTGCAAGATTCACATATTCCAGCTTCCTTGAAGCCCTTGCATGTATATCTGGCGGGAATTTCTTGGACTTTCCAGATTCATACAAGGCCCTGGTATGCTTGTCAGCGAAGGTCTTGATCATGCAACATAAATGTAATGCGTCACGTGACAGAAGTCAAGATGCTTTCGCTGACAGTTGGGATGCCGCATAACAGCGGAATTGAGTGGCGGCGTTTTGCGCCGTCCAGCTCGAATGACTGGTTAGGCTAGAATTCATCTTTTTGTTGTCTTTATGAAATCAACTATACCGTCAAATAACACTGAATATTTATCTGCTTTTTGTTCGAGGTATTTTTTTTCTAATCTATCTTTATTTTTTTCAATAATATCGTTTTTTAATTCGCTTGGATTTATTTGCTTTCTCGAATATTGAAGATATGAAGAAACAAATGCCAATCCGTCGCACAACACTTTGGTCAAAATTAAATCACTCCGGCTCTTTTTCTGCTCTCTCACCACTCACAGCATTAGCCGTTAGTCAAAAAATTAAATCACTCCGGCCCTTTTTCTGCGCAGTTTTTTAGCCATAAGTATTTACTACTAATGATAGTCGACAATTTCAACATCATAAGCAAAGTGGGCAGGCTAATATCCTATTAAATTAATCATCTAAAAATTGTGACAAATCAATTGAACCAGGTTGTACGTTACCACTTGGAACAGCATGCAATGTATATTCAACAATAGTATTGTAATAATAATTAGCATCTGATGTTGTTATAAAAGGATCATAATCTGGGTATGTAAATGCATTCATATTATGCATAAATTTTTGACATACTCTACTAAAATCATTGCCGGTCGCAAATTGAGTGCCGAAATATCCTTCAGGCACATTCAGTATTTTTGCCTTATCTTTTGCGCGCACATAAAATGACAAAACAGTGCTACCAGATTTATTTTTTAATTTAACTAACGCGTCTTGTGAAGTTCCATTATGGATATTGATTTCATGTTCACCACGTGATTTTTGCACAAATACCTCGGCCGTATAAGGTCTTTCGCCAGCATTATCAATACACCATTGCATTTCAGCAATTCTGCCGTCTCCTAATGTGATATATTTCTGGGATACGTAACCAACATCTCCGTTTATTGTTTTAACATAAATCCAGTCTGATTGGGCTTCATTTTCTTGTATTTTTTCAAGTGTGTCGTACTGTTTCAAAACAGTAATAACATCAGAGCTTGTTGTAGGCCCTTCCCTTAAATTCAATGAATGTATATTTACATAATACAAAGCTTTATTGGGTGATTTGCTTTCTGATTCAATAAAATCCTCAGCTCTCGATTTGTTGTCATCAAGTGGTTGCGCGGTGGATGGATCGAATACTCTGGGTTCAATAAGCTTTTCGGAACCCGGTTTGTTTTGTTGTGTATAATCAGATGGGGCATCCAGAAACGCATCGATATCGTCGATAGTTTCGGAACCCGGTTTGTTTTGTTGTACATAATCAGGCTGGGAAGTATGTTTGTATTGCGCATTAGAAACTGGTTCTTTAACCGCATTAACATTATTGTCGTCTTTTAATATTCCAATTCCTATATAAACTATAAAATATAGAAAAAAACCTATAATTGTAATATTCCATACAAACGCGATTGCATATCCAATGCCCTTAAATAACTTGTTTAATAATGTATTTAATAAATTTATTGAGCTTGCTAAAAACGACCTTTTATAGGTTTCATGTCTGTTAGTGTGATAATTGCCAGCGCCATCAAATTGTTGGTAAAAATCACCATAATCTAATGTGCTCCAGTATTCCGTGTTGTTTAAATTAAGAGATGATCTAATCGCTCCAATTAGGGTAAGTGTCCTATGTATTCTATCGTATGAAGTTTTTCGCTCATGGTGTAAAAGTACTGCTTCAGCATCTTTTCTGTCAGCGTCAGAACAATTAAATAATGCTTTCTTGATTTTGTCTCTATCTGAACAATAAGCTTCAAGAGCTAATCTGCGGTACAGGTCTTTCATTGCTGTAATAGGTAATCATATGCTGACTGAATTCTTTGCATAGTTTTGTTAGCAGTTTCAACAGCATCTCTTCCAAGAGATTCGAATTTATCTGGATGATGAATCTTAACCAATCTTCTATATGCAGTTTTGATTTCTTCAATTGTTGCATCGGCAGTCAAACCAAGAATGGCAAGCGAATTTATGTATTCATTAGAATAAAATTCCACATTACCTTTATTTTTAGTGGAGGAATATTGGTCATTGTAATATTTATAATCGGATTTTTCGTTAACATATCTTTCCCAAAATGCGTGACTGCTAATATCATTTGGTAATCTGAATTTTCTTCCAACGCATTCTTCATATATTTTTTCAAATTTTGACGGAGTTAATCCAATAAAATCTACAATGAAACGTAGAATTAAGTTCTCAGATATCGAAAGTCTTCCATCTGCTACCGCAACTCCAATCGAAAGCTCTGCTAATGATATTTTTTGTTCATCATTGAGAAGATTTTTCATAAGTGAACAAGCCAATACAAAATCTGTTACATTTTTATTATTAATAATCTGTTTTAACGTATTAGTATCAACATTGTCAGTGCTATCTGGAAAAATTTCATTTACGAAATTATTTTCTTGTTCGGAATATTGATCATCTGATAAAGCAATCCATACCAAAATAAATTTAACGCAAACACCAAGATTGTTATAGTGTGCTAATACGTCTTTGAAAGTTCTCATTAGATATTGCTCTCAGATCTTTAGACAATATTGTTAGGGTTCATAATCCAGGTGCACTATCTTCGACGGAAAGCCGAGGCAGCGCCACCGTCTGCAGAGAGGCACCGCGTGCTCTATAACCGGTAACCCGTATACTGGTGACAGTTAGGGTTGTCCATGTTGATCGCATTATTAAGCGTCCATGTCCAGATATATCCAATCGATGATCTTAAGTCGGAAGGATTCTAGTCGTTGTGCTACTTGCCCTATTAGCGCGAAATCCGACTGAAAATCTTCAGGCATCAGCGACTCTTCCACCTCTTCTCGTTCTCCTTTGCTGCTTCGAAGTTTCGAGGACTCTCGTAACAATCCTTGCCTGCCTTCAACGTTTTGCCAATCAGTGTACTTGGAATGCACCAACTCATTCCTTCGTTCGCCGAGCTTTTGAAGGTCCGTCATCAGCTTGTGAAATTCCGCAATCTGTTCCTCAAACGAACCTTTCCGAACTGCTAAAAACCGGGAGAACAAGACATCTACCGTTTTGAGTCTCTTCGAGTATTCTAGCTCGTTGATCAAAATATTAACCATTTCATCGTCCGCTTTGGCGAGAAGACGCATCAGATCCGAGACGCCATCCTCAAACCTCTGAAACTTGGCTACGAAAAACCCGAGTTGGTGATAGCTGGTAGGTTCCATAGGCGCCTAACAGATAAGCATTTATCCGCTGTGCGCAGCATGGCGGATAAATGTTTGTTGGACTAAGCCGCCCATCAGGTTACCGGGACTTATAGATAGGGGATTGTATTAACCGGGCCGGTAGCGTGGCGGCGGCGAGGCAGTGAACGGGCGTTCGGATGCACGGTTTCAAGGCCGATAGGACCATGTAGAGACTCCCTGTGTCGTTCTGTGACGGACACTGTAGCGCGATCTTTCGCCACAATCCAATCCCAGGCCGAGCGCGGCCGCACCCCTTGGCGGGGTTGGCAACGACACCCTCTTGGGCGCCCAGGCCAGGCCGGTAGTCGTCATCCCGGCCCCACCGCGCAAACAGATGCAGCAACGACTCACCGAGCAGCACCTGGCGGTCCTTGCCACCTTTGCCCCGGGTCACTCTTAACAGACGGCGCTCGCCATCGATATCGCTGACCCGTAGCGCCATCGGCTCGCTGACCCGCAGACCACAACCATAACAGGTGGTCAGCATCATTCGGTGTTTGCGGTTCGCCACCGCCGCCAGCAGCCGCGCCACTTCATCACGGCTCAACAACTCGGGAATGCGCTGCTTGCGTTTGGGTGTGTTGAGCGTCAACTCCACATCGCTCCAACCCAATACCTGAAGATAGAAAAAGCGAATACCGTTCAGATAGAGACGGCGGGTGGCGGGTGACAGCTGTCGTTCTTTCACCAGATAGAGAAAGTAAGCTTGCAATTGCGCTGTCGTTAATTGATCAGGCGAACAGCGATAGTGCTTCACCAACTGAAGCACGGCATCCAGATAACTGCGCTGGGTCCGTACCGCAAAACCACGCACCAGCATGGCGTCGATCATCTTTTGACGTAGTGGGGTCATGACTTATCTCCTGTGTTAAATCCCCGGATGGGGTAGAGATAAGTATGGAAAATGGTGCCGGTAATCGAAGGGAAAAAGCCCCGCGTAAGCGGTTTAGTTCAACACTGGTGATAGGTGAATTCCACATAGCACCGATATGGTGGAAAAACATCCGGGAATGAATCGGTTCATTTCCTGAATCATTATTGCAATTTCCCTATAAAGAGATAATGAATGTATTACAAGGAGATTAGCACATGGAGGTGTTACGTCAATTTGGTCAATCTCTGCCTGGAGGTTTCCGGCATGACATATTCTGATTTCCTTAATTACAGAATCTCCGTCGCCGCATCCGCCAGCCGTGAACGTTCCCCTCTGCGTAATGTGATGTGTCCGCTGTGCGGCCAGGTCTTGAAACGGTCCACCACGTAGGTCAGGCCCGAGGTGGTTTCGGTAAGATACGGTGTATCGATCTGGTTGACGTTGCCGAGACAGATGATCTTGCTGCCGGGACCGGCGCGGGTGATCAGTGTTTTCATCTGTTTGGATGTGAGGTTCTGTGCTTCATCGATGATGATATAGCGATTCAGGAACGTGCGCCCGCGCATGAAGTTGAGCGAGCGCAGTTTGATGCGCTTGTTGAGCAGGTCCGCCGTGGCGGCGCGGCCCCAGTCGCTTTCGTCCTCGGACTGGGTCAGCACTTCGAGGTTGTCCAGTAGCGCTCCCATCCAGGGCGCCATTTTTTCTTCTTCCGTTCCCGGGAGAAAACCGATGTCTTCACCCACCGGTACGGTGACGCGGGTGATGATGATTTCACGATAGAGTTTGGTTTCCATGGTTTGCACCAGCCCGGCGGCGAGGGCGAGCAGGGTTTTACCGGTGCCGGCCGCGCCCAGCAGGGTGACCAGATCCACTTCCGGGTCCATGAGCAGGTTCAGTGCAAAATTCTGTTCGCGGTTGCGGGCGTTGATGCCCCACACGGCGTTACCGTTACGGTAGTCCTGCACCACCCGCAACGTGGTGCCGCCTTCATCGATTTTTTCGACCAGGGCTTCGAAGCCATTGCCGGCGAACAGGCACTGGTAGGGATAGGAATCTTCCAGTGGAAACTGTTCGATTCGGTAATAGGACTTGCGCTCGGATTGCCAGGATTTCAGATCATCGATCTGTTGGTTCCAGAAGTCATCGTCGAGTTCGGTGAGGCCGGTATAAAGCAGATCGACATCATCCAGCACCTTGTCGTTGTAATAGTCTTCGGTGTTAATGCCCAGCACATGGGCCTTGATGCGCAGGTTAATGTCCTTGGAAACGAGGATTATCCTGCGCCCTCTCCAGGTTTCCTGCAGCGACAGCGCCATGGACAGAATCGAGTTGTCGGTGTTTTTACCCGGCAAATGGGCCGGTAGTTCGATCTTCAGGGTCTGGGTTTGCAAAAACAGCCGCCCGCTCGGGGCCACACCGCCGTTGACGCTTTGCAGTGAGGACAGTTCGAGGCCGTTGGTAATGGCTTCATGATCGGCGCCTTCCACCAGTTCATCGAGGAAGCGGCTGACCTGGCGCACGTTGCGGGCTACTTCGGAGGTGCCTTTCTTGGCGGCGTCCAGTTCTTCCAGAACCACCATGGGCAAAAACACATCATGCTCGTGAAAGCGGAAAACGGCCGTGGGATCATGCATCAGAACATTCGTGTCGAGCACGATCAGATGCCGTGAATTTTCGTTGGGCATTACTTACTGGTCTGGGTTATGTAAAGTTGAGAAGTCGTCGGGTGTGGCGGATTCGCCGAATGAGATAAAGCGTAGTGCTGGTAACATGATTGTACGAATGATTGTATGTCCGGTATATGACGGTTATTTGACCGGCTCCATGATAGCGTCGAGATTGAGCCGATCACAGAAATCCATGAAATCACTGCGCAGGGTGGCAATGGATGTGTCGGTCGGTATGTTGATGGTCATGTGCAGCGAGAACATGGTGGTGTCCGAGAACGCCGCCTTGTAGGTATGGGTGTACATGTCCTGGATAATGACATCATTTTCCGAAATGAAGCGAGCGATTTCATGGACCATGCCGCTGGAATCCGCGGCGACAACGTCAATGGCATAGGGCATGAAGCCCTTGCCGGGTCCACCGGACTTGGTGCGTTGAGTAGCTATCTTCAGTCCCAGCTCCTTGCCCATTTTGCCGACGTGATCCTCGATCTTGGCAATGGCGTCCCAGGGGCCGGAGACCATGACAACCAGGGTGAATTCCTCACCCAGCAGCGCCATGCGGCTGTCAATGATGCTGCAACCGCACTGGCGAATATCTTCACAGACACGGCCGATCAACTGCGGGGAGTTCGGCCCCAGGGCAGTAAGCACCAGGAAATTCTTCATTTGGATCGGATCAGTCCAGGGTGGCCGGCGCGTGGCTCGGGATAGTTCCTGATAATAACAGGTAAATCAATCTGTTGGTTGTCTCTGGTAAGCTTGTCATAAGGATTGCAGATAAGTACCATACCTTACCCTGCAAATTGTGCCAAGCCACATGGCCTGCTGATTTGCCTGGCATCCCGGGATGCCTGTTACAAGGTATCCAGGATCCGGGACCTGTTATTGAATCGAACATTCTTTGAGCATGATTACCTTATATATTTATCTATGACGAATAAACCTGGTGGCAGCATGGTGGCCATAGCAACACCCATGCAAACGGGTGTGGCACCGGATACCCCCCTGGATAACGACGCACTCGCCGCACTGATTGAATTTCACATCCGGAATGACACCGACGCCATCGTCGCCGTCGGCACCACGGGTGAGTCGGCAACGCTGGATACACAGGAACACAGCGATGTCATCCGCCGGATCGTCAAACTGGTGGACGGCCGTATCCCGGTCATCGCCGGTACCGGCGCCAATTCCACCTCCGAAGCCATACACCTGACCCAGGCGGCCCGTGGCGCCGGGGCGGATGCCTGCCTGCTGGTGACACCGTATTACAACAAGCCGACCCAGGAAGGTCTGTACCAGCATTACAAGGCTGTCGCCGAAGCCGTGGACATTCCGCAGATATTATATAATGTACCCGGGCGCACGGCCTGTGACATGCTGCCGGAGACCGTGGTGCGCCTGTCCGATATCGATAACATCATCGGGGTCAAGGAGGCAACCGCTGATATCGACCGGGTCGATGCGTTGCGCGCGGGTTGTGGCGAGGATTTCCTGATCCTGAGCGGTGACGATGCGACGGCCTGCGACTTTATCCTGCGCGGAGGGCATGGCGTGATCTCGGTAACGGCCAACGTTGCGCCCAAAGCCATGCACGATATGTGCGTTGCGGCCGCGGCCGGCGAGGCGGACCGGGCCCGCGCAATCGATGCCACGATCGCCGGGCTGCATGAAAAACTGTTTGTGGAAGCCAATCCCATTCCTGTGAAATGGGCCTTGCACAGAATGGGGCTGATCGAGGCGGGCATTCGATTGCCGCTGACCTGGTTATCGGCACAATTTCACGATGAAGTATTGATGGCCATGCGTAGCGCAGGCTGTATAGAGTAAATGATGATAAACAGCATTGGTTTGAAACGGGTTTTGACAATCACCGGCCTGGTCCTGATGGCAGGTTGTGGAAATATTCCCAAATTGGACGAAGTTCTGCCCGATAAACGCGAGCAGTACCAACGCAGTCGCAGCTTGCCGGATCTCGAGGTACCGCCCGATCTGACTCTCGAACAGGCCGATGAGACCATGGAGATCCCGGGTGAGGAACCCGCCACCCTGAGCGAGTACCAGCGTCAAAGGCGGCAGCGCAGCGGCCAGTCGACGGCACTGCAAACCCTGGAATCCCACTTTCCCGGAGAACAGGTGCTGGCGGTGCAAGGTACGCCGGCAGATGTCTGGCCGAAATTACTGGCGTTCTGGGAACTCAAGGGCTACCCGCCCGAACTCTCGGATCCGGAACTCGGCGTAATGGAGACCGCATGGGTGGTGGATGGCAAGACCCGGGAGCGTTTCAAGGTCTTCGCGGAACCCGATGAAACCGGGTTGAACACAGTCCTGTTGATTTCCAGCGAACGTGAGGAAAATGTGGGCCTGGATGATGACAACCCCGAGTGGCTGATCAGCGACAGTGACAGCCGCAAGGAGAAGCAACTGGTCGCTGAACTACGCAGTGAATTTTTCACAGAGGCCCCGGTGGCGGCTGCCACATCGACCCCACGCGACAGCGCGGCAGCGGAGCCGGCCGGTGGCTGGAACGATCCCGATGCCTCCGCGGCGAGCCCGTCGCTACAGGCCGAGATAGTGGATGCCGGCGACAGCCGCTATTTCCTCACCATCCCCGAAGAGTACACCCGAGCCTGGCGCCGTACCGAGTCATTGCTACTGGAAAGCGGGCTTTTTATCGAGGACAAGGACCAGGAACGTGGCCTTTATTTCGTGTTCTTTGCCAGCCAGAACGCCGCCGGGGAAGAGAAGGGTTTTTTCTCGAAACTTAAATTCTGGGGTGATGATGAACCGCAGGGCAAAGCCTACCAGATCAGCCTCACCGGCGTGGGTGATAACACCGAGTTGGTGGTGCTGAATGAAGAAGGCGACTGGGAAACCGGTAATGACGCCGGGGAGATCCTGTCCTTGCTGCAGAAACGGTATAACGGCATCTGATTCAGATATCAGACTTCAGATCTCAGATATCAGATCCCGGATGCCAGATATCTGAAATCTGAGATCTGAAGTCTGATATCTGATCACTTCCTCCGATGGTGACTAATCAACCTTTTCCGCTTGGCCTTCTGCCGGTCAGTCAGTATATTTTTCCGTCCCGCGTAGGGATTTTCACCCTGGCGGTAATCAATCAATACCGGCACGCCTTTCAGCTTCAACGCACTCTGGAAATACTTGCACAGGTATCGATGATAACTGTCGGGGATGGATTTGACCTGGTTGCCGTGGATGATGATCCGCAGCGGGTTATGCCCGCCGATATGGGCGTAGCGCAGTTTGATGCGGCGGCCGCGCACCAGCGGAGGTTGATGTTCCTGTACCGCGCGTGACAGCAGGTCGGTCAACTCCGCGGTGGATATGCTGATGAACAACTGTTTGCCGATGCGCCTGACCGACTTCATGAGGTTGCCGACGCCGCTGCCGTGCAGGGCCGAAATAAAATGTATGACCGGCTGCTGCAGGAAACGCAGTTTGCGATCCAGTTGGGCGCGGATCAGGTTGCGTTGATCCGGCTCCATGCCATCCCACTTGTTGACGGCCAGGATCACGGGCTTGCCCTGTTCCTGGGTCAGGCCGATGAGGTGCAGGTCCTGATCGGTGATGGCCTCGCTGGCGTCCATCACCATGATCACCAGGTTGGCACTGTCCACGGCCTTGAGTGCTTTTATGACACTGAATTTCTCCACTTCATCGACAATGCGTGAACGCCTGCGCACCCCGGCCGTATCCATGAGCACATAAGGGGTGCCTGCATAATTAAACGGGACGGCGATGCTGTCGCGGGTCGTGCCCGGATGATCGCAGGTCAGCATTCTCTCGGATCCAATAATGCGGTTGATCAGGGTTGATTTGCCGACATTGGGCCGTCCCACCACGCTGATACGCAGACCCTCTTCGAGGTTTTCTTCCGGCTCCGGCCGTATATCCATATCGCGTACGATGGCATCGAACAATGCGCCGACACCATCACCGCGTTGCGCTGATATGGCCTGCAGGTTGTTTAGCCCGAGGGCATGGAATTCAGCGCTGACCATGTCGAGATCGTGGCCTTCGGTCTTGTTGATGGCCAGATAGAGATGCGGATTCAGCGGGCGCAGGTCCTGCGCCAGTTGTTCATCAGCGGCGGTCAGGCCGTCACGTCCGTCGACCAGCCAGATCACGGCGTCGGCCTCGCGCGCTGCCTGCAGTGCCTGGGCCTCGACCCGGCGTTGCAAATCATCGTGGTCTGGATTGCTGTCACCGACTCCCCCGGTATCGACCAGGATAAAGGAGACATCACCGTGGCGCCCGATGCCGTATTGCCGGTCGCGCGTGATCCCGGGGCGATCGGCAACCAGGGCGTTACGGGTGCCGGTCACACGGTTGAACAGCGTCGACTTGCCGACGTTGGGGCGGCCAACAATGGCGATCACCGCGCTCATAGGTTATCCGGGTTTGTTACTGGTAAGTAAAGGCACCGAGGGTGCCGTTACTGCTGTATGCGTAGATGATGTCCTGGTAGGCCACGGGCGGGGCAATAATGCGCTTCTTGGTGAACTGGTGGCGGGCCACGAATTCGCCGGTCTCGCTGTCCAGCCAGTGCAGATAACCTTCAAGATCGCCGATGACCACGTAATTGCCGATGCTGGCCGGCGCAGTGGCCGCCCGTGACTTCAGACTCTCCTGTTTCCAGACTGAACTGCCGGAAAAGCGTTCCAGCGCCCAGATGTTGCTTTCGTCATCGGTCAGGTAAACATGCCGCAGGTCCAGACCGAGCCCGGCGTAGGACGGGATATCCCGGCTCCATTGCAGCTGGCCGGTTTGCAGATCCACGGCGGCGATATTGCCCTGGAATGTGGCCACGTAGATGACACCTTCACGGATGATGGGTTCGGAATCGATATCCACCATGCGATCCAGTTCTGAACGCCCGGAAGCCTGTGCGATTTCGGTTTCCCACAACAATTTGCCGGTGCGCAGATCCAGGGCCACGAGCTTGCCGCCGTCAAAACCGGTGATGACCAGTCCCGAGTGAATGACCGGCGCACTGGTGCCGCGCAGTGTCAACGCCGGTACCGTGCGATCATAGATCCAGAGCCGACTGCCGGTATCGCCACTGAGTCCGAATATCTTGCCGTCAATGGAGCGAACGACAACGATATTGTCATCGGCTTGCGGCGCGGCGAGCACTTCACTGGATACGCGGCTTTTCCAGAGAAATTTTCCCTGATCCGCGGAATACGCCAGGACCTCGCCTTCGCTCGTTCCCAGCAGTATCAGGCCGCCCCCCGCGCCCGGACCCCCGGTTACCGGGTGATCGGTGTCCACGCGCCAGATTGCCTTACCACTGGTGGCATCGATGGCCGAAAGCTCTCCGTTACTGTCGGCAATATAGACATGGTTATCGTAAATGGCCGGGGTCAGTTTCAGATACAACGATTCGTATCCTTTACCGACGTTTTTGGACCAGACCTCGATGATGTTGATTCGTTGCGCGATCTCCGCCAGTGGTGTCGGTGGTTCGGAGTTATCGACACCGACGAATTGTGAACTTAGCTTGTTCATGGTGCCGCAACCGGACAGCACCAGGACAAGGGACACCAGGGCGAGACGCACCATCATCAGTTTACCGGCGCACTCACGGATTCGAGTTTCAGTGACAGCAGTTCATGTGCATTACTGCCCGGCGTAGTCATGGCCAGCGCCGTGTTGTAGGCTTTCCTGGCGGCATCGGTGTTGCCCTGGCGCGATAGAATGTCGCCTTTCAACTCCTCGGCAATTGCGGAAAGTTTGCCGAAATCCTTGCTGCCCAGCAGCTTCAGGGCGGCGTCAAGTTCTTCCTGTTCCAGTAATACGCGGGCAAGACGCACATCGGCCAGCAAGCGCAGTTCACGCGTCGGGGCATTCTGGCCGGCATACTCGAGCTGCTTGCGGGCGCCGGTAAAATCCCCGTTCTCGACATCCAGTTTTGCCAGATTCAGCGCGGCGTAGATGGCATAGGTGGTCGATTCGTAGTTATCCAGTAATTGCCGGGCTGCATCGCGCGCGGATTCATCATTTTTATTACGGATACTGTTGACCATCGTCTGATAGATATCGGAAGCGGCTTCGGCCTGTTGCTGTTGATAGGCTTGCCAGCCGCGCCAGCCGAAAATAGCACTGAGCCCGATGACAAGGCCAACCACGATAGGAATGCCGTTTTCCTTCCACCATTGTTTTACCGCTTCAATCTGTTCTTCGTCTGTCTTGTAGGTTTCCAACTTAATCTCCCAAAACCAAAAATGTGTGCCCACGGGGCGGCGGGATTCCGGCCGCTGCCGGTATAACAACCGGGATTATCGCAGGTTTCCGTCCAACCGGTGCAAAGCGGTTAGCGGAGTGTGCAATCAGTGCCTGAACCTGCCACGGGGTTACTGCCTCGTTCGGGTGAAAAGGCCACGAGGCGATGGATCATAATGATGCTTGGCCTTCAGTTCAAACCGCTTGCAGGCGCGCGGCCAGATGAACGGCCAGGGAATTCTGGCCGATTCGCTCCTGTTCGGCCTGGTCGCGCAGGGATTTGATACTCACCTCCTGGCTGGCGGCCTCATCCGCACCCAGCACCAGGGCCAGCCGGGCGCCGGATTTATCCGCTTTTTTGAACTGGTTTTTGAGACTGCCGCCGCCCAGGTGAGTGACCAGCCTGAGCCAGGGCAGTTGCTCACGCAGGCTTTCAGCCAGTGCCAGGCCGGCGGCCCTGAATTCATCACCGGCGATGATCAGGTAGGCATGCGGGTCGCTATCCGGCAGGCGGTTCGTGCTGCTTTCCATCAGGCCGATCAGCCGTTCCAGTCCCATGGCAAAGCCGATGGCCGGCGTCGGTTGCCCGGCGAAATGCTCGACCAGACCGTCGTAGCGGCCGCCGGCGCAGACGGTGCCCTGGGCGCCGAGATCGTCCGTGATCCACTCGAACACGGTTCGGCCGTAGTAATCCAGTCCCCGGACCAGACGGGAATTGATCACGTAGTTCAGCTGTTGCCGGTCCAGGTATTCGCACAGGCTCTGAAAGTGTTCCACGGACTCGTTGTCGATGTAGCCGGAAAACTCCGGGGCATCGTCGATAAGCGGGCGCATGTCCGGATTCTTGCTGTCGAGTATGCGCAGGGGGTTGTTTTCCAGCCGGGTCAGGCTGTCCTTGTCGAGTTGATCCTGGTGGGCGCTGAAATAGTCCACCAGCACCTTGCGATAGGCAGCGCGTGATTCCGGGGTGCCCAGGCTGTTGATTTCCAGGCGCAGGTTGGCAAGACCCAGGCGCTGCCAGAGGCGCGCGCACATCAGGATCATCTCGGCATCGATGTCCGGTCCGGGCAGGCCGAAGGCTTCCACGCCAATCTGGTGAAACTGCCGCTGCCGGCCTTTCTGCGGACGTTCATGTCGAAACATGGGGCCCATGTACCAGAGTTTACGGACCTGGTTGTGAAACAGGCCGTGCTCCAGCCCGGCGCGTACACAGCCGGCCGTACCCTCCGGTCGCAGCGTCAGGCTGTCGCCGTTGCGGTCCTCGAAGCTGTACATTTCCTTGGCGACAATATCGGTCAACTCGCCGATGGATCGTTGAAACAACTCGGTTTTTTCAACGATGGGCAGCCGAATCTCCTGGTAGCCGTAGGTGTCGAGCAGACTGCGTGTGAGCGCCTCCAGGTGCTGCCAGCGGGGTGTGTCCTCCGGCAGGATGTCGTGCATACCGCGGATAGCCTGAATTTTACCGCTCAAGGTAATCCCCTGTTTTTGTCTGACGAAAATGAATCCGGTGAATTGTAACAGTGAAACCGCGACGATCCCTGCAGTGCGGTTATTCTCCCAGTTGGAAGCGGGCCACACCGGCGCTGGAATGCGGGCCGAGGTCGAATGGCTTGCCGTTCCAGTTGACGCTGACCCCTTCGGCGTTACCCAGCACTACGGACAGCGGTAACTCGCCGTCCACCTCGATGGTCTCGCCCGGTTTGGCGATGTCGAGGTAGAGCTTTTCGTCATTGGCGTCGCGGATCTCGATCCAGGCTTCCTCGTTGACGGTGATCACCAGCCCGGCGGACGGGGCTCCGGCAACGGGTGTTTCCACGGCGGTACTGTCTGCAGTTTCGGCCGCCGGGGTCGCTGGGCCGACACCTTCATCGATGTCGAGTATCGGCGGGTTAGCGGCGGGATCCGGGATATCCGGTTTAGTGCCGCCGGGGGCATCGATTGCGCTATCAGGCGCCCGGTAAAACGGGTCATCGGGGTGGATGATGCTGGGATACGTATAATCAAAGCCGCCGGGATAGGGCCCCCCCGCGCTGACTGCATCGGTATCGACCTGCTGATTGCCATGATCGACGATGAACTTGCTTTGCCACCAGATCAACAACAGCAGCACCAGTCCCAGCGAGATCAGGTAGGTCATGATCTTGACCGGTTTATCGGTACTGCTGAACTGCGAGGGCCTGGAGACCTGGGGCAGTATTTCGGGACCGGATCCTGTTGATGTGCCGGAATCAAACAGCCGGATGAGTTCATCGCTGTCCAGGTCGAGATGTCGCGCCACGCTGCGAATGTAGCCTTTGGTGTAGGTGGGTGCGGCGAGCCTGTCGAACTGGTCGGTTTCCAGGGCATCGATGATCGTCACCTGCAGATGCAGCATATTGGCCAGATCTTCCCGTGAGAGTTGCTTTAACTCCCGTCCCGCGCGCAGCCGTTCACCGACAGTCTGACTGCTCTGGTCGTGGGTATCTTCTTCGCTCATGGTCACAGGGTGGATTGCCTCAGCAGTTGCGCCTCCCGGCTGTCCGGAAAGTTATTCTTCAATAACAGGGCATAGCTGGCTTCGGCGTCCCGATCCCCGAGTGCCCGCTCGATACGCACGCCCAGCCACAGGCTGCGGGGGTTGTGTGAACCGGTTTCCGAGTAGCGTTGCAGGTAGGCGCGGGCGGACAGATGATTGCCGTTCTCAAGGTTGATCTCGGACAGATTGATCAACGCCAGCGCCATTTGCGGTTCTTTCTCAAGCGCCTTGCGAAAGTAGTCTTCAGCCTGTTCCCGGCGATCATTTTTCAGCGCGCAGAGACCGGCGTTGGTATAGGCGATTTGCGGAGAATCATACAGTGGATTTTCCGCAGCCTTTATAAATGAGCTCTCGGCTTCATCCAGTCTGCCGGTGGCGCAGAGAAACTGGCCGTAGTTGTTGAGAGTGGGCGAATCATTGGGGTATTTCGACAGGGCGCGTTTGAAATACCGTTCGGCATCTTCATTGCGTCCCATGCGTTGATGCAGGATCCCCAGCACATTCAGCGTGGCGTAATAATCCGGATCAGCACGCAGGGCCTTCTCGAGCTTCTCCAGGGATTTTTCATAATCACCCTGTTCCATGTAGGCCGTGCCCAGACGCAGGTTGGCAAGCGCTACATCGTTGGTGCGCGTTTCGGTGCGGCTCATTGGCCGGATGCCGGCCGGTGTGCAGGCGGAAACCATGAGTACGGTCAGTGTAAAAATACAAATCTGTCTGCAGCCGTATCTCAATGAGTCACCTTCTCTGGTTGATGGCGTTGAGCCCTGGCCCGGACCTGCCCGACCAGTTGTCCGCAGGCCGCGGCAATATCGTCACCACGGGTCTTGCGCGTCGTGGTGACGAAACCACCCTTGACCAGGATGTCCCGGAAGGCATCGATTCGGTTGCGGTCCGGGCAGTGGAATTCTGCACCGGGAAAGGGGTTGAAGGGGATGAGATTGATCTTGGCCGGGATGTCTGCCAGCAGCCGGACAAGTTGCCTGGCCTGGGCCGTGTCGTCATTCACCCCGTTTAACATGACATATTCGAAAGTTATTGATTCCCCGCCTTGTATCTTGGCATAACGCTTACAGGCTGCCAATAGTTCGGCCAGGGGATATTTCCTGTTTATAGGGACGATGCGATCCCGGATTTCGTCGTTAGCGGCATGCAGGGAGACAGCCAGGGCAACGTTGCACGACTGTGCCAGACGGTCAATACCGGGGACAACACCGGCGGTACTCACCGTCACCCGGCGTTTGGCCAGGCCGTAGGCCTGATCGTCGGTCATCAGGCGCAGCGCCGGCAGCACGTTGTCGAAATTCAGCAGCGGCTCACCCATGCCCATCATGACCACGTTGGTGATGCGATGCTGTTTGTCACGAAATTGATGCAGTTGGTCCATGGCCAGCCACAATTGCGCGATGATTTCCGCCGTGCTCAGGTTGCGATTGAAACCCTGTTTGGCGGTGGCACAGAAGCGGCAGTCCAGCGGACAACCTACCTGAGAGGAAATACACAGGGTGCCGCGGTTTTCCTCGGGTATAAAAACGGTTTCCACGCAATTGCCGGTAGCGTCCAGTTGCATGAGCCATTTTTGCGTGCCGTCCACCGAAGTTTGTGTATGAGTGATGACGGGCAGCCTGATTTCCGCCCGCTCCGGCAGGCTGCTGCGCAGGAGCTTGCTGAGATTGGTCATGGCGTCAAAATCCGTCACGCCCAGTTGATGGATCCATTTGACGATTTGCGTGGCGCGGAAGGGTTTTTCACCCATATCCTCGAAGAACGCCTGCATGGAACCGCGATCCAGATTCAATAAATTGACCGGATCAGCCATCGGACTCAACGTGTGCGCGGACAGATTTCGCTGTCTTCGAAAAAAAACCCGATCTCCCATGCCGCGGTTTCCGGGCTGTCGGAGCCATGCACCGCGTTTTCCTGGACCGCGGTATCCGGGTCGTTGACAGCAAACCGATCACGAATAGTGCCGACCAGGGCTTCATCCACCTTGGTGGCGCCCATGAGCTTGCGGTAGCGGGCAATGGCGGACTCGCCTTCCAGCACCTGTACCATGACCGGGCCGGAGGTCATGAATTCGATGAGATCTTTGTAAAACTTCCTTTCCTTGTGAATCTCGTACAATTGCTCGGCCTGTTCGCGCGTCAGGTGCAGCATTTTTGCCGCTATGATTTGCAATGAGTGCTCTTCGATCATCTGGTAGATACCACCGATGACATTGCGACTGACGGCATCGGGTTTGATGATGGAAAGCGTACGTTCTATTGACATGCCGAAGCTCCATTAATGCTTGAAATAGCGGTATAAATCAGGTGGATGCGTGTGGCGCGATTATACGCAATCGCCGGGGTGAAACAACTGTATTGTCCGCGGGATCGCGGTTATTCGGCGCTGTTCAGCGAGGATTCCCCGAATTTCTCCGGCAACACCTGAATCAGCCCGTATTCAACCCGCACCGGGTAACGGGCAACCGGTTCGTACGCCGGCGGAGTCAGTGCGGCCCCGGTCCTGATATCGAAACGGGCGCCATGATGCGGGCAGATCACCTGCTCGCCATCGAGCTGTTGTGTCGCAGGCAGGCCGCAACCGAGCATGGGACAGGCATTATGTGTGCAGATGTTGTCGATGGCATGCAGTTCACCGTCAAGATTGATGATGGCGATACAATGGTCGCCGTTTTCCACCACCCGGGCGTCACCGGGCGGCAACTCATCAAGCAGCGCCACGTCGATCCATTCAGTCATCAGTACATGCCGGTTTGTAAACGTGCTGCCTCGGACATCATATCCTGTGACCAGGGCGGATCGAAGGTGAGCTCCACGTTGACCTCGGTGACATTATCGAGACTGGCGACCTTGGCCCTGACATCATCAGCGAGAAACTCGCCCATGCCGCAGCCGGGCGCGGTGAGTGTCATGAGAATGTTGACACGATTACCGTTTTCGACGGGTATCACATCACATTCATAGATCAAACCCAGTTCGACGATATTGATCGGTATTTCGGGATCGTAACAGGTACGCAACATTTCCCAGATGGCATCTTCATCCACCCTGCCGTCGCCCGTCAGTTCCTTTTTTTCCGGCGTGGCTACCCGGCTTGCTTCAAAACCCAGTGCATCGGCATCCTCGTCGGCGATGCGGGCAAGGTTGCCGTTGATGTTGACAGTGTAGGAGCCACCCAGCGCCTGGGTGATATAAACGACACTGCCCTCGGGTATCATCACCGGTGTTCCCGTCGGGATCAGCGCCGCTTCGCACTCGCGATTAAGGATGATGGCTTCGTTGGGGGAATACTGACTCATTAATTTACGACCTTTCTTACTCGGTTGATACCGGTGTTTGTTCGCCCTGGAGAACCGCATTCAGGGTATGCCAGCACAGGGTTGCGCATTTGACCCGCGAGGGATAGGCGCGGACGCCGGCCAGCGCCGCCAGTTTGCCGTATGTATCAAGATCAATATCGTTATCCTTGGTCAGCAGATCATGGAATTCGTTAAACAGTCGCCGGGCTTCGTCCATGTGTTTGCCCTTCAGGGCTTCGGTCATCAGCGATGCCGAGGCTACGGAGATGGCGCATCCGCTGCCGTCGAAGCTGATGTTACGAATGATGTCACCGTCGGTTTCCACGTACAGTGTCAGCCTGTCTCCGCAAAGGGGATTGAAACCCTCAAGCACATGATTGGCGGTTTCCAGTTTGCCGAAATTTCTCGGGCTGCGGTTGTGATCGACAATGACTTCCTGATACAGGTCCTGCAGATCGAACATCAGTTGAAGATCTCCCGGCATTTGATAATGGCTGCCGCCAGCCGATCAATTTCCTCACGGGTGTTGTAAAAAGCCAGCGAAGCCCTGGCCGTGGCCGGCAGACCGAAGCGTTCCATGATCGGCATGGCGCAATGATGGCCGGCGCGAATGGCAATGCCCTCGTTGTCGAGGATGGTGCCGATATCGTGCGGATGAATACCCTTTAATACAAAGGACAGGATGCTGGTTTTCTTCGCGGCGGTACCCTTGATTGTCAGGTCGTCTATGCCGGCCAGTACCCGGCTGCCGTATTCGAGCAGTTCATGTTCATACTGCTGGATGCGATCCAGTCCGATGTTGTTCAGATAATCAATCGCTGCGCCGAGACCGATGGCGCCACTTATGTGTGGCGTGCCGGCCTCGAACTTGTAAGGCAGATCGTTGTACAGCGTTTTCTTCATGCTCACCATCTTGATCATGTCGCCGCCGCCCTGATAAGGCGGCATGGATTCCAGTAACGATTGTTTGCCGTAAAGGACACCGATACCGGTAGGAGCGAACAACTTGTGCCCGGAGAGTACGTAAAAATCACAATCCAGCGCCTGCACATCCACGGCTATGTGTGGTGCCGCCTGGGCGCCGTCGAGCAATACCCTGGCGCCGACTGCGTGTGCCTTTCTGATGATCGCTTCCACCGGGTTGATGGTGCCGAGCGCATTGGAGATATGCACCAGGGCAACGATGCGCGTTTTGTCAGTGAGCAGCCGATCAAACTCTTCCAGGTTCAGTTCGCCGGCATCATTGATCGATACGTATTTCAGTGTTGCCCCGGTTTGCTCACAAAGCATCTGCCAGGGCACGATATTGGAATGATGTTCCATCTCGGTGATGAGTATTTCATCGCCCGCCTGCAGAGATTCGCGGCCGAATGACTGCGCGACCAGGTTGATGCCTTCGGTGGCGCCGCGCACGAACACGATCTCCTGTTCGGATGCTGCATTAAGGAAGGTTTTTACCTTTTCGCGTGCGCCCTCGTAGGCGTCCGTGGCGCGCTGGCTCAGTGTATGCACACCCCGGTGCACATTGGCGTTGTCGAGACGGTAATAGGCAGCAACCGTCTCGATGACCTGGTGCGGTTTTTGCGCCGTGGCGGCATTATCGAGATAGACCAGCGGCTTGCCGTTCACCTGCTGGTGCAGGATCGGGAAGTCCCGGCGTATTTGCTCAATGTCCAGCGGCATGGTCTTGAGATTCTCGGCGGCGACAGACTCATTCATGGGTAAACTCCCGGATGGTTTCAGCATCGGGCAACCGGCCCAGCACCAGCTGTTCAAGTCGCTCGCGTATGGATGCCATGTGAATGTTGCGGATGATCTCCCCGGCAAAGGCAAAGGTCAGCAGGCTGCGCGCCGTGTGTTCATCGATGCCGCGCGAACGCAGGTAAAACAACATGTTCTTATCCAGTTGCCCGACCGTAGCGCCATGGCTGCATTTGACATCATCGGCATAGATTTCAAGTTCCGGCTTGGTATCGACCTCGGCCTTGTCGGACAGCAGCAGATTGGCGTTGGATTGCCGGGCATCGGTTTTGTCTGCGCCCTTGTGCACCACAACCTTGCCGTTGAAGACGGCGCGCCCCTGCTCATCAAGAATACCGCGGTAGTTCTGCGTACTTGTTGTTGCTTCAACCGTATGATCGACGCGGATGTGGTGATCCGTATGCTGTTGGCCGTTGACCATGTACAGACCGTTGAGCACGCATACAGCCCCGCTTTGCTCCAGTCTGCAGTTCAGATCAGTACGCGATAATTCGGCGCCGAGGGAAACCACACTGGATTCGTAGCGGCTGTCCTTTTGCAGCCTGACCGTGGTATGGCCGAGGTGGAAGCTGTTGCTGCTTTCCTGTTGAATGCGGTAGTGCTGTAATCGGCTGCCTGGATCGAGGCGGATTTCGCAGACGCTATTGGTGAAGTAAACGGCGTCATCCAGACCGAAATAACTCTCGATGACAGTGCCTTCACTGTTATCACCGAGGAGAATCAGATTGCGTAACTGGCCGCTGTACGGCTGTTGCTGCTGCGTGTTGATATGGATCAGGTGCACCGGCTTGTCGAGTACGGCGCCGGCAGCCAGTGAGATCACGCTGCCCTGTTGCAGGAAGGCCGTGTTCAGGGCGGTGAAGCCGCTGCTGGCCGTATCCGAATACCGCGCAATGTGATCGCTCACCAGTTCCGGCTGTTGATTCAGTGCCGCGGCCAGATCGGTCACGATGATCCCTGCGGCCAGTTTGTCCGCGCGCGAATGCGCCGGTGAATAGCGACCGTTGACAAACACCAGCTCATGACAGTCCGGTCTGGCGATAGGCAGGGACTCGATACGGCCGGCGGGCAGATCGACGACATCATCATTGATCCTGAATTCATGTTTGCACAGTTTGCGTACATCCGTGTACTTCCAGTTTTCCTGGCGCCGGGTCGGAAATCCGAGATTGCGGAATTCCTGCAATGCCGACTGGCGCAACTCACCGAGCCGGTCGCCAGTCCCCTCGGGATAACGGCGTTCATGCTCCTGCAGATAGTGGCTCAGAACATCACTCATGCCGCATCAGCCTCCGCGTTGACCCAGTCATAGCCCTTTTCCTCCAGCTCCAGCGCCAGTTCCGGCCCGCCCGATTTGATGATCCGGCCGCGGCTGAGTACATGCACGTGGTCCGGCTTGATGTAGTCCAGCAGCCGCTGGTAATGCGTGATCATGATGATGGAACGATCCGGGTCGCGCAGTCTGTTGACGCCCTCGGCAACCACTTTGAGGGCATCGATATCGAGCCCGGAGTCGGTTTCGTCGAGGATGGCGAGTTTCGGTTCCAGCAGTGTCATCTGGAAAATCTCGTTGCGTTTTTTCTCGCCGCCGGAAAAGCCCTCGTTGACCGAGCGGTTGAGTAATTCCTCGCTCATATTGACGACCTTGATGCGTTCCCTGACCAGCTTGAGAAAATCCACCGCGTCCATTTCCGGTTCACCGCGATGCACACGCACGGCGTTGAGGGCGGCCTTGAGCAGGTAGACATTATTCACACCGGGGATCTCCACCGGGTACTGAAAGGCCAGGAAGATGCCTTCACGGGCGCGTTCCTCGGGCGCCAGTTGCAGCAGATCCTTGTCCATGTAGCGGACTTCACCGCGGGTGACCTCGTAACCGTCACGCCCGGAGAGCACATTCGCCAGCGTGCTTTTCCCGGAACCGTTCGGCCCCATGATGGCATGGACTTCACCGGCCTTGACCTCGAGATTAAGGCCCTTGAGGATTTCCTTGTTGTCGATACTCGCGTGCAAGTTGTTAATGTTCAGCATAATCCAGTCTCGTAAATGTTTATCTGATGTCTGTAATCTGTAATCTGTAGTCTGTAGTCTGTAATCTGTAATCTGTAGTCTGTAGTCTGTAGTCTGTAATCTGGTCACCCAACCGCGCCTTCCAAAGTAACGCCAAGCAGTTTTTGCGCCTCGACGGCAAACTCCATGGGCAATTCGCGAAAGACATCCTTGCAGAAGCCGTTGACGATCATGTTGACGGCGTCTTCTTCCGAAATTCCGCGCTGGCGCAGGTAGAACAGCTGGTCATCACCGATTTTCGAGGTGGTGGCTTCGTGCTCGACCTGTGCCGTTGGGTTCATGCTCTCGATATAAGGGAAAGTGTGGGCGCCACACTGCTTGCCCATTAACAATGAGTCGCACTGGGTGTAGTTGCGGGCGTTCTCGGCTTTACGGCTGATCTTGACCAGGCCACGGTAGGCGTTTTGTGCATGGCCGGCCGAGATACCCTTGGAGATGATCGTGCTGGACGTGTTTTTGCCCAGGTGGATCATCTTGGTGCCGGTATCGGCCTGCTGGTAACCGTTGGTTACGGCGACCGAGTAAAATTCACCGATACTGTTGTCACCACGTAACAGGCAACTCGGGTATTTCCAGGTGATCGCCGAACCGGTTTCCACCTGGGTCCAGGAAATCTTTGAATTTACACCACGGCAGTCGCCGCGCTTGGTGACGAAGTTGTAAATACCGCCGACACCGTTTTCATCGCCGGGATACCAGTTCTGCACCGTCGAGTACTTGATCTGCGCGTTGTCCAGCGCGACCAGTTCCACCACGGCGGCGTGCAGCTGGTTTTCATCGCGTTGCGGCGCGGTGCAGCCTTCGAGATAACTGACGTGACTGCCTTCATCGGCGATGATGAGTGTGCGCTCGAACTGGCCGGTATTGGACGCATTGATGCGAAAATAGGTGGACAATTCCATGGGACAGCGGGTGTTTTTGGGGATATAGCAAAAGGAGCCGTCGGTAAACACGGCCGAGTTGAGGGCGGCAAAAAAATTGTCCGCGCCCGGCACCACCGTGCCCAGGTATTGCCTGACCAGTTCCGGGTGGTTTTGCACGGCCTCGGAAAAGGAACAGAAAATCACGCCCGCCGCGGCCAGTTTTTCCTTGAACGTGGTCGCTACCGAAACACTGTCGAAGACCGCATCCACCGCCACGCCGGCGAGCATTTTCTGCTCGTGCAGGGGAATGCCGAGTTTCTCGTAGGTTTCCAGCAACTTGGGATCGACCTCGTCGAGGCTTTTGGGGCCGTCCTTTTTTGATTTGGGCGCCGAGAAATAGGAGATGGCCTGGTAATCGATTGGCGGATGCTGCACATGGGCCCAGGTCGGATGGGTCATGGTCAGCCAGTGACGATAGGCCTTCAGACGCCATTCGAGCAGCCATTCGGGCTCGTCCTTTTTCGCCGAAATCAGCCGGATAACATCCTCGTTCAGACCCGGAGGCACCGTGTCGGCATCGATCTCGGTGACGAAGCCGTGTTGGTATTCCTTGCGTACCAGTTCTTCGATGTTGCTGTTTTCGGTCGCCATAATGATGTCCTGTTAACGTGAGTGTTTGGGATCCACGGTAAAACTCTCGCCGCAGCCGCAGGTGTCAGTGACATTGGGATTGTTGAAGCGAAAACCCGAGTTCAGTCCTTCGCGGATGAAATCCAGTTCGGTACCGGACAGGTAGCGAAAGCTTTCTTCGTCGATGACGATGCGAATACCGTTGGATTCAAAGGTCCGGTCGCCGTCCCTGATGGCCTCGGCGGTTTCGACCACGTATTGCTGTCCGGAACAGCCGGCGGGTTTGACGCCGAGGCGCAGACCCACGCCGGCGCCCTGCTTTTGCAGGTAGTTTTTCACATGATCCGCGGCGCGGTCGGTCAGTTTAATGGTTTGCTCGTTCATATCAGTTCAGGATTGCTGTTGGTGAAACTGCACGGCCACCGAGTTGTCCTGGCGTTCGGCCACCACCCTGACGTTGTTCTGGCTGACCAGGTCGGCGAGGGTGATGCCGTTAAAGTATTTCGCCACATGCTGGTTCAGTCCCATCCACAGATCATGGGTCAGGCAGCGCTGATCGCCCTGGCAATTCTGCTGGCCACCGCATCGGGTAACATCGATAGTTTCATCCACGGCATAAATCACGCGTGCTATGGTAATTTCAGCCGCATCGACAGCCAGCTGATAGCCGCCACCGGGGCCGCGCACGCTTTCCACCAGACCCCTGCGCCGGAGCTTGTTGAAGAGCTGCTCCAGGTAGGTCAGGGAGATATCCTGACGCCGGGCGATATCCGCAAGATTGGTCGGTTTCTGGTTACTGTGCAGGGCCAGATCCAGCATCGCGGTTACGGCATAACGGCCTTTAGTAGTCAGTTTCATCGATTTATAGTGATTCCAGTTTACCGGTCAGGATCGTAAATATTTCATATCCGAGTAATTTAGTCAAATATTTACCTGAGTAGTTTAGTCAAATTCAGAGAATTATATAACTTATTGAATTATATATATTTAACATAGCTACAGGATCGGGATGTAAATGGATTACGTCGGCAGGCGGGTGGGGCAGTGAGACGTCCTGGCAAGGCAAGGCCGGGCCGTCTCTTTCATGGTTTAACAGTGGACAGGGATTATGTGAATGGTGACTGGTGAATAGTGAATGGTGAAC
>DGNS01000015.1:297413-306959 GCA_002389045.1 Thiotrichaceae bacterium UBA4486
CAATCACCAATCACCAATCACTTATCTGAATTCTTTTCCTCAAGTCGCTTTTTCAGCGCTTCCATTTCCTCGTCCGATTTGTGCAGGTGATCGAGTATCGAATCCAGGGCGTTCTGGATCGGGTCAGGCATGTCCTTGCGTTCGGCGTAGGCTTCGAACCCGATTTTTTTGGCCATGGCCTCGCGGTTGGCCGTCTGCGCATTTTCATCCCGTTTGACCACGACATGTCCGGGCACGCCGACCACGGTGGCGCCGGCAGGCACATCCTTGACGACCACGGCGTTGCAGCCGATGCGCACACCATCGGCGATGGTAATGGGGCCGAGGATCTTGGCGCCGGCGCCGACGACCACGTTGTTTTTCAGCGTCGGGTGGCGCTTGCCCTTGTTCCATGTAGTTCCGCCCAGGGTCACGCCATGGTAGATGGACACGTCATCACCGATTTCGGAAGTTTCACCGATGACAATGCCCATGCCGTGATCAATAAAAAAGCGGCGGCCAATCACCGCACCCGGGTGGATCTCGATGCCGGTCAGAAAACGCCCCAGGTGGGCGAACAGCCGGGCCAGCAATTTCAGGTTTTTATTCCATAACCAGTGATTGAACCGGTGCATGACGATGGCCTGGAAACCGGGACAGGTAAATATGGTCTCCAGTGTTGAACGCGCGGCCGGGTCGCGTTCGAACACGACCTGGATTTCCTCCTTGATAATCGTGAACAGGTTCATCTGGCCATGGCCTCGAGGCGGGATTGCTGCTCGCGCAGTTTTTCCAGGCTGGAGGTAGCCTCGGCGAGTTTGTCGCGTTCCTTGTTGACCACGGCTTGCGGCGCCTTGCTGACGAAATTCTCGTTGTCGAGCTTGGCCTGGATGCGCCGTTGTTCCTGTTCCAGCCGGGACATTTCCCGGCCCAGCCGGTCCAGTTCCAGCGCCGGATCGATGAGATCGGCCAACGGCACGAACACGGTCATTTCACCCGCGGGCGCGGTCACGGCATCCGCGGGCTCGGATTCCGTCATTTGTATTGATTGCAGACGGCCCAGCGAGGTGAGTACGGAGGCGTTATGCTCCAGCCAGGACTGTTCCTGCTCCGAGCCGTCGCGGGTCTGTACGGCGAGTTTCTTTCCCGGCGGAATATCGCGTTCGGCACGAATCCGCCGCACACCGAGCAAAAAGGCTTTCACCCATTCGATTTCCGCGAGTGCGGATTCATCAATATCAAAATCAACGGCCTCGGGATAAGGGCGCAACATGATGGTATCTGCATCGATATTCATGGTCCGGGCGCAGCGTTGCCAGAGTTCCTCGGTAATGAAGGGGATCACCGGGTGCATGAGACGCAGCAGCGATTCCAGCACACCGATCAAGGTATGCAATGTGCCGCGCCGGGCCGCCAGTGAGCTTTGTTCGTCACTCAGTGTGACCTTGGAAAGCTCCAGGTACCAGTCGCAGTATTCATCCCAGGTAAATTCATACATGGCCTGTGCCGCCAGATCGAAGCGGTAGTTATCAATGGCCCGGTGCACTTCCTCGATAGTGACCGCGAGGCGTGAACGGATCCAGCGTTCGGCGATACCGTAGTCTCGATCGGTATCATGTATGTCGATATCGTGATTGTCGAAGGTCATGAATACGTAGCGCGCGGCGTTCCAGAGCTTGTTGCAGAAATTGCGATAGCCCTGGATGCGCCCGACGTCGAAACTGATGTACCGCGCCTGCGTGGCCAGCGCGGCGAAGGTGAAACGCAGCGCGTCGGTACCGTAGGCCTCGATACCGTCGGGAAAGCTGTCACGCGTGGCCTTTTCGATTTTTGGCGTCAGGTGGTTCTGCATCAGGCCGCTGGTGCGCTTGGTGACCAGCGATTCCAGGTCGATGCCGTCAATGAGATCGATGGGATCCAGTATATTGCCCTTGGACTTCGACATCTTCTGGCCGTGTTCATCACGGATCAGGCCGTTGATATAGACCTCGCGAAACGGCACATCGCCCATGAACTTCAGGCCCATCATGACCATGCGCGCAACCCAGAAGAAGATAATGTCAAAACCGGTGATCAATACGTTGGTCGGGTAGTAGGTCTTCAACTCGGGTGTCGTATGCGGCCAGCCGAGGGTTGAAAACGGCCACAGTGCCGAGGAAAACCAGGTGTCCAGCACATCCGGATCCTGGCGCAGCGGGATATCGATGCCCAGGCCGTACTGATCACGGACAGCGGTTTCATTATGGCCGACATATATATTTCCGGCGTCGTCGTACCAGGCCGGGATGCGATGCCCCCACCACAGTTGCCGGCTGATGCACCAGTCCTGGATGTTACGCATCCATTCAAAGTAGGTTTTCGACCAGTTGTCCGGAATAAAGCGGATGTCGCCATTTTCCACCGCCTTGATGGCCGGACCGGCCAGCGGCTCGATTTTCACGTACCACTGGTCAGTCAGGTAGGGTTCGACCACGGCGCCGGAGCGATCCCCACGCGGCACCATGAGTGTGTGGTCGTCGATTTTTTCCAGCAGGCCTGCGGCGTCGAGATCGGCCACGATCTGTTTACGGGCCTGGTAACGGTCGAGGCCACGGTAGGCCGCGGGCGCGGCGTCGTTGATCGCGGCATCGAAGCTGAAAATATTGATCAGCGGCAGGTTGTGGCGCTGACCGACCTCGTAGTCATTGAAATCATGTGCCGGCGTGATCTTCACGCAACCGGTGCCGAACTCCGGATCCACGTATTCATCGGCGATGACCGGGATGTTGCGCCCGGTCAGCGGCAGTTCGACTTCGCTGCCGACCAGGTCGCGATAACGTTCGTCATCCGGGTGCACGGCAACCGCGGCGTCGCCGAGCATGGTTTCCGGACGGGTGGTGGCGACCACCAGGTATCCCTTGCCGTCGGCGCGCGGGTAGCGCATGTGCCAGAGATGGCCGTTCTCTTCCGCCGAGATCACTTCGAGATCGGAAATGGCGGTATGCAATACCGGATCCCAGTTCACCAGGCGTTTGCCGCGATAGATGAGGCCTTCCTCGTACAGGCTGACAAAGACTTTGGTGACCGCTTCCGACAGGCCCTTGTCCAGGGTAAAGCGTTCGCGGCTCCAGTCCATGGACGTGCCGAGGCGCCGGGACTGGCGGGTGATGGTATTGCCCGAGTGTTCCTTCCACTTCCAGACCGCTTCGATGAATTTGTCGCGGCCAAGATCGTGGCGGCTTTTTCCCTGCTGTTCCAGTTGTCTCTCCACCACCATTTGTGTGGCAATGCCGGCGTGATCGGTGCCGCATTGCCAGAGCGTGTTGTCACCGTGCATGCGGTGGAAGCGGATGAGAATATCCATCAGGGTTTGCTGAAAGGCATGACCCATGTGCAGGCTGCCGGTCACGTTGGGAGGCGGCAGCATGATGCAGTAGGCCGGTTCACCGATACCGGCATGGAAATAGCCCTGGCGTTCCCACTCATCGTACCAGTGAGACTCGATGCTGCCGGGGTTGTAGGTCTTGTCCATGGGGAATGTCTTCAGGTGAAAGCCGCGCATTATGCCTGATTGTGGGTCACAGGCAATGTCAACCGGGTCAACCCGGTGGTCTTTACCCGGTCCCGCTGCCGGGTTCGCCGGGTTTATGCTGCGGCGAAAGCGCCCGGTGCTCGGACTCCAGTTGCTCGCGAATCTCGGTCAGCACGCTATCCTTGATACTGTTCTTGAGTATACCGACCAGGGCTTCCAGTTCACTGGTGATCCGGTCGTCGATGTTGTTGAAGGCATCATTGACTTTTGCCTCGATGAGATCACTGTCGAACTCCGGTACGTCGTCATAGAGGTCGTTGCCGGGATCACCGGGATCAAACTCAACCACGTCATCGAGTACGGGAATGTTGTCGTCCATATCGTCCTCAAGATCGTCCAGCCGGGTATTGGTCGGGTGATTTCTGAGCAAAACTTCCAGCTCATCGATCTTGTCGTTGAGAATGGTCGTCGGTTTATCGTCGTGCCCTGAACCGGTCATGAGCCTGGTCGATGGTGTGTGTACCCGGATCGTAACCCCGATTGCGGTAATTGCGGAAGCGTTCGCGGCCATATTGGCGCGATTCCTCGTCCGTTTCGACGATTTCGATAATGCGGCTGAAGCGCTCCGGGTCGGCGGGGCACTCGCGCCTGAGGTTCATCAGCACATCGCTGTGCGAAGGCGCCGGTTGTGTCCACGAAATGAGCACCGGGACGCTGTCGCTGTCGGAGCTGTCCACGAGTGCATGGGGAATAAAGCTGATGTCATTGAATGTCCACAGTCTTTCATCAATAGCCCGGGCCATGGCCTCGTCGCGGGCGAGAATCTGTACCTTCAGTCCCTGTTCATTGGCCTTGTGCGCCAGCTGGCAGGTCAGCATCTCCGGGGGGCGGTTGTTGTTGAGGATATAGAAATCGACTTGCGGCAATTCAGTCACTCGAAATGCTCATGGTTTGATGTATACACTGCGCTTGCTCATCCCATTTCGCCCTGTCATGCTCGTATTTGCCGATTTTTTGAAACAAGGTTCTAGTTGCCTTCTCCGTTCCGGTCCAGCAGGTACTGGGTCAACAGCGGCACGGGCCGGCCGGTAGCGCCCTTGTTGTTGCCGGTATTCCAGGCCGTGCCGGCGATATCCAGGTGAGCCCAGCGCAGTTTTTTCGCAAACCGGCTCAAAAAGCAGGCCGCGGTAATGGTGCCGGCATCACGGCCGCCGATGTTGGCCATGTCGGCGAAGGGACTGTTCAATGCCTTGTCGTATTCCTCCCAGAGCGGCAGCTGCCAGGCCCGGTCGCCGCTGGTTTCTCCGGCGTTGAGCAGATCCCGGGCGAGTGGATTGTGGTTACTCAAAAGACCGCTGGCGTGTTTACCGAGCGCAACGACGCAGGCCCCGGTCAGCGTGGCGATATCGATGACGATATCGGGTTCGAAACGTTCGCTGTAGGTGAGGGCGTCGCAGAGGACCAGCCGTCCTTCGGCATCGGTGTTCAGTACCTCGATGGTCTGCCCGGACAAGCTGGTGAAAATGTCACCGGGTTTGGTGGCCGAGCCGCTGGGCATATTCTCCGCGGCCGCGATAACACCCACCAGGTTCATGGGCAGTTCCATCTCGAGGACGGCGCGCATTGTGCCGAGAACGCTGGCGGCGCCGCACATATCGTATTTCATTTCGTCCAGTTGCTGTGCCGGTTTGATGGAAATACCACCGGTATCGAAGGTAATGCCCTTGCCGATCAATACCACAGGTTTGTCGGTTTTCCTGCCGCCCGTGTATTCCATGCAGATCAGCCGTGGCGGTTCCTCGCTACCCTGGGCCACGGACAGCAGTGATCCCATGCCAAGCTCTTCCATGGCGACTTCATCCAGCACCTTCACTTTCAGTGCCTTGTATTTTCTGCCCAGTTGCTGGGCCTGCTCCGCCAGGTAGCGCGGGGTGCAGGCATTACCTGGACGATCGCCCAGGCTGCGGCAGTATTCAACACCGTGAGCCACGGCCTCGCCGTGCCGGATGGCCAGCTCACCGGCCGGCAGATCCTTGCGCGTTGGCACGGACAGGGTGAGTTTTTTCAGTGATTTGCTTTGCTTTTTCTTGCTGCTCTTGAATTCATTGAATTCGTACAAAACCGAATGGGAACTTTCGACAGCCTGTTTTATCTTCCAGTAAACATCACGGCCCTTGATATTCAGATCCGGAATGAAGCTGACTGCATCGGCGGCCCCGGTATTGCGCACGACCTCGATGGTGCGGGTGATAATCTTGCGATAACCGGCCTCGTTGAGGTCCCGTTCACGGCCGCAACCTACCAGCAGCACACGGTCGGCCACAGTGCCGGGGACATTGTGCAACATGAGGGTGTCTCCGATTTTACCGTTCAGATCACCCTTGCGCAGGATATTGCCAAGAAATTTCCCGCTCGATTCATCCACGGCCCTGGCCGCTGCACTCAAGCGCTTGTTTTCGAAAACACCGAGGATCAGGCAGGCACAACGTTGTTTCTCGGGATTGCCGCTTTTAATGGTAAATTCCATAGTCATTGTTGTTGTATTCCGGTTTGGTGTCGGGTTGGAGTCAATCTATTTATAATGCTGCCATGAGGTATCATCAGGTATGTTGCAGTTTATTCATTTAGCTTCACCGACGCAAAAATTCCACCATGAGGGCTGAAATGGCGTGATCCTGCAACGCTATATATATCGAGAAATCCTGCAAAAACTCCTTGCGGTAGCCGGTTTGCTGTTGCTGATCTTTATCAGCAAGTATTACGTCGAATATCTGGCGGACGCGGCTGCCGGCAAGATTTCCGGCAACCTGGTGTTACAGATGCTGAGTCTCAAGATCCTGTCCATCCTGCCGAGGTTATTACCCGTTACGCTTTTTCTTGCCGTCATTCTGGCCTTTTCGCGTTTGAACCGCGATAACGAGCTTGCCATTTACCATGCCTCCGGCGCCGGCCTGAACTTCCAGTTGCTGACCGCGCTTCGCTTTGCGACCGTGTTTTTACTGGTCTTTGCTGTCATCACATTGTGGCTGGCGCCCTGGGCCGAACATAGAATGAGTTTTATCAAGGAAGCCGCCCGCAAGGATTCCGATATTACCGGACTGACAGCCGGCCAGTTCAAGGAGTTCAGCAAGGGCGACCGTGTGGTCTACCTGGAAAAACTCAGTGACGACAAGCAGGCAATGGAAAATGTTTTTTTACAGGTGCGACAGAATAACAAGCTGGGAGTGCTGACCTCGGACCGTGCACGATTCAGTTACAATGATGAAAGCGGTCATCGCTATATCGTTTTCGAGGACGGCAGGCGTTACGTCGGCAGCCCCGGTATGCTCGATTACCAGATCACGGATTATGAATCCTATGCCGTACTCATCGAGTCCTCGGGTATACAGGCATTAACCCGGCCGCTGGAAGCCACCGACACACTGGTGCTGTTACAATCCGGCTCCCCTGCCCACAGGGCGGAATTGCAGTGGCGGGCATCCATGTTGATCCTGACCCTGGCACTGGTGATTTGCGGCGTGTTACTGAACGGTAATACCGGACGGGGCGACAGACAGTACATGCTGCTGTTCATCGGCATGCTGGTTTATTTTATCTACAGCAATCTTCTCGGTATCTCGAAAACACTGCTCAAGCGCGATGTTTTGTCACCCTGGATAGGTCTGTGGTGGGTGCATGTACTGATTCTTGCCGGACTGATGTTCATGTATTACCTGCCGCATTTACGCAGAAAATGGCGCGACAAGGGTCCGCAGCAGATCCTGCCGGCACGGTCATGAAGATATACGAACGCTACATTATGCGCATACTGGTGCAGTCAACCCTGATTGCACTGCTGGTGTTGCTGGGCATTTTTGCGTTTTTTTCCCTTATCGATCAACTGGAGGAAACCGGCAGGGGTAACTACGGTGTCTGGCAGGCCATTCAGTATGTTGTGTTAACCCTGCCACACCTGGCTTATGAACTCTTTCCCATTGCCTGCGTCATCGGCAGTATGACCATGCTTGGCCGGCTTTCCCATTACAGTGAACTGGCTGTCCTGCGCACATCCGGATTGTCGAGAAGGAAGCTGGTCACTGCCATGTGCAAGGGCGGACTGGTACTGATCCTGCTTGCCGCGATCATCGGTGAGTTGATAGCGCCCACCGCTGAACAGACCGCGCAACACAGACGCTCGGTGGCTTTGACAGAGCAGATCACACTGAAGTCGCAATACGGATTCTGGTCCCGCGATGGTCAGAGTTTTATCAACATCAGAAAAATCCTGCCGGGAAATCGGGTTGAAAAAATCTACATATATGAATTCGACAGCAACAACGAATTGCGGGTAAGCACTTTCGCACGCAGCGCCGAATACGTTGACGGTCAATGGCTGCTTCGCGACATGCAACAGACCCGCATCAGCGATGAGGGTCTGGAGCGGCGCGAACTCAGCCTGGCCAGCTGGGATTCACTGCTGAATCCGGATGTGATCAACCTGGTTACGATAAAGCCCAGATACCTGTCGCTCTGGGGACTGCTGGATTATATTGGTTATCTCGATACCAATGAACAGAACAGTATGCTCTACAGGCAGGCGCTGTGGTTCAAAATCGTCAAACCCTTTGCGATATTGTTGATGATCCTGATTGCCGTACCGCTGGTAAAAACCGAAAGCAGAAACGCCGGTATCGGTCAGCGAGTGTTGTGGGGTTGCGTCATCGGTATCGTGTTTCACATTCTGACGCAGGTATCCGGACATCTCGGCGTGGTTTACCAGTTCAATCCCGCTGTCAGTATGTTCATGCCTGTTATCCTGTTCGGTGTATTGCTTACGGTGAGTATGCGGCGACAGATTTTATGAACGTATCCATTCCTGTTTCACCAGGCGCGTGTTACTGATGCGATCATGCCATGCGGTTTTCTCACGTGAAAACATTGCCCACAGAAAACCCATGCCGAAACAAAATGCTGACAACACCGCCGCTACACATCGCAGCCCGGCCTGTTTCTTGGTCACCGGTCTGCCGCCGGGACCCACCAGTCTGATTTTCCAGGCACGCATGCCCAGTGTCTGGCCGCCATGACACCATTGCCAGGTAAAATAGATATACATGAGCAATAACAGTAGCAGTTGGTAAAAAATATTATTGCCGGTTATGGCGTTACCATGGGTCAGCGGCAGGATTAAAAACAGCGTTACCGCAAACAGCAGCGAGAACAGCAGGATCATGTCGTACAGGATCGCCGCCAGTCGGGTTGGCAGTGCTACCGGCGTAGCATCCGTGCCGGTATTAATGGTTGATTCTTTAGAGGAGCTCATGTCACGGTAAGCAGTCGTAAAAAAACCGGGAAGTCTGACGACTGTCCCGGTTTCCTTGAGCCTGGTGGTACGACTATTTATCAGGTTCGATGTACAGAAATGACAGGCCGCCGGAAACACCGAGACCTTTTGCCGTGTTGATGGCGAGAGGCTGCAGACCGAAACTGCTGTTGCCGGCGCTGACCAGACCCTTGGCGCCCAGCCCCACACCGGCCGCGGCATTGAGTTCGCCACCGACATAACGACCGGCCAGACTGTAGGCGCCGGGTGTTGTGTCACTGGAAGCTGCAATTACCGCAAAGTGCATTTCCTCATCGGATGTGAAACTGAGGTCCAGTCCCAAAGCGATACCGGTTTCACCGACATAACGTTCAACGGTACCCTGGTTATTATAGGTACAGGTGACATCAGCGGTCGAGCGAATCAGCAGGTTAACACGGGAGCCGGGTACGGTAGTGCACTTGAGTACGCCCGCCTGAACACCGGCCTCTTCGGCAACAGCCACATTGGTGGTCAGGCTCAGCGCGCCGGCCATGACGGCGGAAAGGATTTTCATAGACGGAGATAACGATTTATTCATGATTATGTTTTCCCTTATGTATGTCGAAACTACAGGGGTTATTATAGGCATTCACACGCAGAGATCCATAAGAGAAACTCTCCTCGCGGCGGTGAATAAAATGGCGCTCCCTAGGGGACTCGAACCCCTGTTTTCGCCGTGAGAGGGCGACGTCCTGGGCCACTAGACGAAGGG
>DGNS01000015.1:306978-307122 GCA_002389045.1 Thiotrichaceae bacterium UBA4486
GTGGATAGAGGCTGAAGGACGTCGGTCTTGTTTAACGGGCGACTTTCTTCGCTGCGCTTCGTGCTCCGCTCGAAAGCCAGCCCGATGCGTCCTGCATAGGTCGCTCGCGGCATGCCGCTCACCCTGGGCCACTAGACGAAGGGA
>DGNS01000015.1:307138-355378 GCA_002389045.1 Thiotrichaceae bacterium UBA4486
GTGGATAGAGGCTGAAGGACGTTGGCGCCGTTCAGGATATCCTTCGTCAGCCGGCCCGCCGGTATAAATCCACTAACTTGCTGATTTTAATGCCCGGGCAAAATGCATACCCGCAACACCGGAAATCTCTCGACGTCACGAAACGGATGATTCATTTACGATTCACGGTATTATGACGGGCCTGAATCAATCATTGGCGGGCTGCAGGCATCGCCACAACAGGACTTATGACAAAAGAATTACCCGATAACATTCACCGCTTGCCGGTAGAACCGCGCATCATCCCACGTTCGGATCACAACATCAGCCGCAATGACATCAGTGATAATGCGCTCAAGGTGCTGTACCGGCTGGCCAATGCCGGTTACAAGGCCTACCTGGTCGGCGGCGGTGTGCGCGATCTGCTGCTCGATATCAAACCGAAGGATTTTGACGTCGTCACTGACGCGCATCCGGAACAGATCCGGGAACTGTTTCGCAACTGCAGGCTGATAGGCCGGCGTTTTCGGCTTGCCCATGTGCGCTTTGGCCCGGAGATTATCGAGGTGTCCACCTTCCGCGCCTGCCATTCCGGGGGGGAAGGTGATACCGAGTCCAGTGACGGCCGGATTCTCAGGGACAATGTCTATGGCGATATTGATGATGATGTCTGGCGGCGTGATTTTTCAGTCAATGCCCTGTTTTATAACATCGATGATTTTTCAATTGTCGATTATGTCGGCGGTATGAATGACATCAGGGATCGGCAACTGCGCCTCATCGGTGATCCACAAGCCCGCTACCGTGAAGATCCCGTGCGCATGTTGCGCGCCATCCGTTTTGCCGCCAAGCTCGATTTCAGCATCCATGCCGATAGCGCCCGACCTATCCCGGTGCTGGCGACGCTGCTGAACGACATTCCCCCGGCGCGCCTGTTCGAGGAATTTATAAAACTGTTTCTGGGTGGAACGGCCCACAAGACTTACGAACTGCTGTGTGAGTATGACCTGTTCACCTACCTGTTTCCGCAATCGGCCGCCATGATCAAAACCCATGCGCAGCATGGTGAGTTACTGCGCCATGCCTTTAACAATACCGATCAGCGACTGGCCGAAAACAAGCCGGTAACCCCGGGGTTTCTGGTCGCCGCCCTGTTGTGGGCACCGGTACGGCAACTGGCCGACGAGCATGAACGTCACGGCCTGCCGGAACTGGAAGCCCTGCATCTGGCCGGCGATGCCGTGGTCTCTCGCCAGGTCAGCCAGGTCGCCCTGCCGCGACGGATAACACTGATGGCGCGCGAGATCTGGACCATGCAATCGAGGCTGAAACGCCGCCAGGGCAAGCGGCCGCTGCGCCTGCTGTCGCATCCGCGTTTCCGGGCGGCCTACGATTTCCTGCTCTTGCGTGCGCAATCCGGAGAACATGTAACCGATCTTGCCGAGTGGTGGCAGAACCTGCAGCAGGAACATCCGGATGCCGTGGCGGCCGGTAAGCCACGCGGTGAACAGGTCCGCAAACGCCGCCGTCCGCGCCGGCGTTCAAACCCGTCCGGCGATGGCCGCTGAAACTGATCATGGTCGATGCGTACATAGGGCTGGGCAGTAACCTGGATGATCCGCAAGCGCACATCATCCGGGCCCTTGAAGAATTGAAACAGTTGCCGGGTTCCTGCCTGGTTGGTCGATCCTCGTTGTATGTCACTTCACCGGTCGGGCCGCAATCGCAACCGGATTATATCAACGCGGCCTGCCGCCTCGGCACGGAACTGGGCGCACATGATTTGCTGGAGCAACTCCAGGCCATTGAACATTGCCATGGGCGCCTGCGCGAAGGTGAGCAATGGGGACCCCGTACCCTGGACCTCGATCTGCTGCTGTATGGATCCGAGATTATTGATATGCCGGATCTGAAAGTGCCACATAGTGAATTACATCGTCGCTGTTTCGTATTACAACCCCTGCATGAAATCGCCGGCGACGTCGTTGTACCGGGCCACGGATCGGTATCGGACCTGCTGGCGGCAGCGGACTGCAACGGTGTCAGGAAACTGGATCATGACTGAGGTTCATCCCGATTATATTGTCGTCGAAGGTCCTATCGGTGTCGGCAAGACAACACTGGCGCGACAACTGGCCGAGGCTTATGGTTCCGATTTGATGCTGGAAATGCCGGTGGAAAACCCGTTCCTGGACAGGTTCTACCAGGATCGTAAAAATGCGGCGTTGCCCACGCAGTTGTATTTTCTGTTCCAGCGGGTGAAACAGATCGAATCATTGCGGCAGGTGGATATGTTCCGGCCGGTGCGGGTAGCCGATTTCCTGATGCAGAAAGATCGCCTGTTCGCAGAGGTCAACCTGTCCGAACAGGAGTTATCCCTGTACAACGAACTCTACCGGCGCATCAGCGTGGAAACCCCGGTGCCCGATCTGGTGATATATTTACAAGCCCCGGTGGAAGTACTGTTAAAGCGCATCGAGGAACGCGGCATCAGTTACGAACAGTCCATTGACGAGGATTACCTGAACAGAATTTCAAAAGCCTATATAGATTTTTTTTACCATTACAACGCATCGCCGTTGCTGATTGTCAACACCATGGATTTCAATCTCTCTGATAATTCCACCAATCTTGAACTGCTGCTGGATCACATCAGCCGGGTCAGGAACGGCCGCAGCTATTTCAATCCCAGGGACCTATGACTCGCAAGCTGACCACCCGCAACCTGATCGAAATGAAGGCGGCAAACACGAAAATCGCCAGTTTGACGGCTTATGACGCCAGCTTTGCGCGCGTCCTCGATAATGAGAATGTCGATGTGATCCTGGTCGGGGATTCCCTCGGCATGGTGATCCAGGGCGCGGCCAACACACTCGCCGTAAGCATGCGCGACATGATTTATCACAGCGCCATCGTCAGTGGCGTGGTTGAACGTGGGCTGGTCGTCGTGGACATGCCGTTCATGAGTTACACCAGTACGGCGCAGGCACTCGGTAATGCCGCCCGTCTCGTCAGTGAAGGCGGCGCCGATGTCGTCAAGCTGGAAGGCGGCGCAATCATACTGGAAAGCGTGCGCGCACTGACCGAACACGGCATCGCCGTATGCGGCCACCTCGGGCTGACACCGCAGTCCATTCATCAACTCGGTGGTTATCATGTCCAGGGCCGGGATTTTCAAGCGGCGGCGGCCATGCGCCGGGATGCCCTGGATTTACAGGCCGCCGGGGCCTGCATGCTGGTACTCGAATGTGTTCCCGGCGGGCTTGCCGGGGAGATCAGCCGGTCGCTGTCCATTCCCGTGATAGGCATCGGTGCGGGTAACCAGTGCGACGGCCAGGTGCTCGTGTTGCAGGACATGCTCGGTATTTCCGGGCTGGCGCTCAGATTCAGCCGGAATTTCCTGGCCGATGCGGATTCCATTCAACAGGCGGTCGCGAACTACGTCAGTGCGGTCAGGGACGGCAGCTTTCCGGCGCCGGAACATCACGTGGCGCCATGATCGAAATCCGGGTTACGGCCGATCTGCGCCGGCAAATCCGCACCTGGAAAACCGCGGGCGACAGCATTGTGCTGGTGCCGACCCTGGGCAACCTGCACGCCGGTCATCTGGCCCTGGTGCAAGCCGCCCGTACGCACGGTCATCGCGTCGTGGTCAGTATTTTTGTCAATCCGACCCAGTTCGTCGCCGGGGAGGATTACGAGCAGTACCCGCGCACCCTGGAAGCGGATCTCGAACACCTGGAACACTACGCCGTGGACCTGGTGTATTGTCCCGGGGTTTCCGATATTTACCCGGATCCCACGAGCCCCGGAACGGAGGTATCCGTACCGGCGCTGGATGGCATTTTTTGCGGGGCCTCAAGGCCGGGCCATTTCACCGGCGTCGCCACCGTGGTGACACGCCTGTTTAACCTGGTTCAACCGGACAAAGCGGTTTTCGGTGAGAAGGATTACCAGCAATTGTTGCTGATCAGGAAACTGGTCCATGACTTGCACTTCCCGATTGAAATCATCGCTCATCCGACGGTGCGCGAAGCCGACGGACTGGCGCTGAGTTCGCGTAACCAGTATCTTGATGAGTCGCAGCGCCAGGCCGCACCGACACTGTATCAAACCCTGTGTTCAATACGGGATCGAATTCTGTCGGGTGAAGGCGACTACGGTGCCCTGGAACGCTATGGCCGGCAACGACTTGAAGAAGCCGGCTTCAGGGTGGATTATGTGTCCATCGCCGCGGCCGGCGATCTGGGTGAGCCACGGGATGATGACTGCGTGGTGCTGGCGGCTGCCTCGCTGGGCCGGGCGCGGTTGATTGATAATTTACGGGTGGGTGGTTGAACCGCTACCGGGATTCGTCCATACTTCGCCGTCCTGTGAGCATTAGGGAATCTCTGAACAAGTCGTTTTTGTCATCCTATGCTTGTTCTGTGTCATTTCGAGCGAAGCGAGAAATCTTATAGTCTATTGTTTTTATTCGGTATTTATATCGCCAGATTTCTTGCTACAGTCGAAATGACAACTTGTTTAGAGGTTCCTTAGATATGCTTGTTTTTTATCATCCATACTTGTATTTTGACTTGTAAATCAGCGGGTTTTGTTTAACTAATGGATATCACATTACTTAAATCGAAATTGCATCAGGCCTGTGTCACACACTCCGAGGTTGATTACGATGGCTCCTGCGCCATCGATGGCGATCTGCTGGATCTGGCCGACATCCGTGAGTACGAACAGATTGATATCTATAACATCAGCAATGGCGAGCGATTCACTACCTACGCCATTCGTGCCGAAGCCCGATCCCGCATCATCTCCGTAAACGGCGCCGCCGCGCACAAGGCCAACCCCGGTGACCGTGTCATCATCTGCACCTATGCGCGTATGTCCGGGGAAGAAGCGCGTAATTTCAAACCGAAGCTGGTGTATCTGGACGAAAACAATCACGTCGTGCGCATCAAGGATTCCATTCCAGTCCAGGCCGCCTGAACAGAATATAGAATATAACGGTGTCTGACTTCAGTCTGACACCTTCTGTCTACCACTCCGCATCCTTGCGAGTGCCATCCCGCATTCAATCCGCCTGGCTCGGGCGCTTTTGCAACTTGCGTTGCAGGGTTCGCCGGTGCATGCCGAGGCGGCGCGCGGCTTCCGAGATGTTGCCGTCGCATTCCGCCAGCACTTTCTGCAGATGTTCCCATTCCAGCCGCTTGTACGGCATGGGCTGGGGCGTCACCGGGATGTCAGCCTTGCCGCTTTTTTCACCGAGCGCCGCATAAATTTCATCGGCATCAGCCGGTTTGGTCAGGTAATGCCGCGCGCCCAGCTTGATGGCTTCCACTGCCGTTTGAATACTGGCGTAACCGGTGAGTACGACAATTGCCATGTCCGGCTGCCTGGCGATGAGTTGCGGTATCAGTGTCAGGCCGGATCGATTCGGCATGTTCAAATCCACGATGGCGTAGACGAATTGTTCCAGCGCTAATCGCGTGGCGCTGTCGGCATCATGCGCGACAGTTACCTTCAACCCGCGCCGTTGCAACGCCCGGGCGAGCACCCGGCAGAAGGTCTCGTCATCGTCAACCAGTAACAGAGCCTCACCGTGATGTGTCATGAGGTGCGCAGCCTCGCAAGCGGCAGGGTGATCACCGCCTCGGTGCCGGTGTCCGGTGCTGTCCGGTTTTGCAAACGCAGATCACCACCCAGACGATTGAGCGTAATGCGTGACAGGAACAGGCCGATGCCGAGCCCCCCGGTTTCGCCTTCGCCGGTTGTCGCATCCCGTACTCCCTCATCACACGCCTCTATGCCCATGCCATCATCGATGACATGGATTTCCAGGCGGTTGTTGTCCCAGTAGGCGCTGAAGGATATCCGTGACCGGCAGGCGTTGGCCGCGTTGTTGAGAACATTATGTATAGCCTGGTCCAGTGTACGTTCGGCGATAATCGACGGTGCGGGTTCCGTGCCCTGAATACTGACATCGGTTTCCTGATCCGGGCGCAATTCCCGCCACTCGCGGACAAGATTATCAAGATACCGGTTTACAGGCAGCGCCTGCCCGCCTTCGGCGTGAGCTTCACCGGATTCCACCGCCATGCGTGAAAGGATGGTCTTGCAACGATCAATCTGCTGGCGCAATACCCGCAGATCCTCGATCCGTTCCGGTTGCCGTTCAAGCCCGTGTTCCAGTTCACGCGCCAGCACGGCCATGGTGGCCAGCGGGGTGCCCAGTTCATGGGCGGTACCGGCTGCCAGTGTGCCCAGCGCCAGGACCTGATCGGCCTGCAGGTTTTCCTCGCGGGCGCGGGCCAGGGCACGATCGCGTTTGCGAATACTGAGACCGATACGCGACACATAATAGGTGAGCAGTGCGGAACTGATCAGAAAGCCATACCACATGCCCCAGATATGCAGATTAAATCCGTGCTGGTGATGACCCGAATCCAGCAGCGGAACATGAAAAAACATCAGCACCGTGTAACTGAGCGCGGCCAGACCCGCAATCAGACAGGCCTGGCGAAAATTCAGCGTGGCAGCGGCAAAAGTGATGGGCAACAGGAAGAAAAAGATAAACGGATTGCTGGAACCGCCGGTGAAATACACCAGCAGTGACAGTGCAATGACATCGACAATCAACTGGACCTGGATGGTGCGTGGGCCAATCGGTGTGCCGTCGGGATTGCGAAGAATGGATACCAGTGTGAACAGGCTGATGCCGGCAATGATCAGAATCACCGGCAACAGGGGGAAATGCAGTGAAAAGCGGAAATACATGAACACCAGCGCCACCACCTGGGCGCCGATGGCGATGGCGCGCAGCGATAACAGGTATCGCAGGTTCTGTTCGAGATAATTGTGCAGGTTGCTGCCCGGCATGTCCTGATTCCGGGTCAAGGCCAAAACCGGGGGAGCGAATTGATAACCATACGCCGGAATTATAAAGCTTCACAGCGCCCTCGTGTGCGTCAATTTGTCGCATGGGCAGGCCGGTGACTATCTGCTACTTTCGGCCTCCTTTAGAACGATTCAAAAAATAATATGAACAGGCAAGCCGGAATCATGGGAGGCAAACGTATGCGATCTGTCGTTATCATTATCACGGTTAATCTTCTTGCCTGTGGAGCGGTGTACGCTGAACACGCCGTGCTGCCGGAACTGACGGTAGAGGAAAGACTCAACGACCATTTTTCCAGCAGCCTGTTCGACCCGGAAAACACCGCCCTGGGCGCCCCGGATGCGGCCGCCGCCATAGCACGAACGCCGGGCGGCAGCCTGAACTACAACGGCCAGCTCAGCGGGCAGATGCAGTACCGTGGTATGTTCGGCCCGCGCATGAACACGCGCATAGACGGCATGTACATCAACAGTGGCGGACCCAACTGGATGGATCCGCCCCTGCATTACCTGCCGGTATCGCTGATGGAATCCATCGAAATACAGCGTGGTATCGCCCCGGTGAGCAGTGGCAGCGGTATTGGCGGCTATGTGCAGGCGCGGGGCAAACGCAGTCGCTTTGTGGATTCCGATGCATTCCTGGGCAGCGGCGATGTGCAACTGGGCGGGCGCTCCGCGGATTCAGGATATAACGTCGGCGGTATTGCCGCGACGGCCAATCGCCACCACCGGGTGCACCTGCTCGGCAGTTTCGAACAGGGCGAGGATATCGAGTCCGGCGATGGTGATATCGACGGCACCGATCATCGCCGCAGTTTTGTCGGCCTGGGTTACGGTGTGCGCGGTCACAATTATGAATTCGAACTCGAAGGGCGCCATATCAATTCCGGTCCGGCCGGCACTCCCGCACTGCCGCTGGATCTGCGTTTGATTGATACGAACCTTGTCAACAGCGCGCTGAAAACCAGCCTCGGCCGGTTCGCTGTCGAGGCGCGTGTTTTCGCTTCCAATATCGATCACCGCATGAGTAATTTCCAGACCCGCCCGGCGCCGGATTTTTCCGCCTTGCCGCTGCCGCCCTTTGCCGGCACGGATGAGCGCTTCGTGGAAGCCACGGGTGACGGTTTCGGTTATGCACTGACAGCTTCCACCGCTTTTCTGCAGGGCATGCTTCGTTTCGGCGCCGATGGCCATCTCGCGCAACACAACGCCAGCGTCGGTGATCCATCCTTTGCACCGTTCTTCGTCGATAACTTCAATGACGCCGAGGTGAACAGCTACGGCTTTTTCGGCGAATGGCATAGGCAGAACAGTGGCCCATGGAGTATGGAAGCCGGTCTCAGAGTCAACGTGGTGCATACCGATGCCGGCCTGGTCAACGCTTTTCCCGCCGTACTCGCCGATACCGGCGCCGTGGTCAACCCGGTCACCGTCGGCGCGCAGACCCTCAGAAACAACTTCAACAACGCCGATCGCTCGAAGACGGATACCAATCTCGATGCCGTGTTGAAACTGGGCTATGACCTGACGGACATTGTCAGTGCGGAAATCGGTTTCGCGCGCAAGCTGCGTTCGCCCGGTTATATTGAACGCTACCTGTGGATCCCGCTGGAAGTGAACGCCGGACTTGGTGATGGCAACACGTATATCGGCGATCCGAATCTGGATCCGGAAAAATCCCACCAGGTGGAACTGGGACTGAATGTACAGGCCAGTGACTGGTACTTCACGCCCCGGGCCTGGTACCGGCGCGTGGATGATTACATCCAGGGCACGGCCAGCGGCAACGCCGCCGCCGTGATCTTCAGCACACTGGCGGGAGGTGATGCCACGCCTCTGGTGTTCAGCAACGTCGATGCCGAGTTATACGGCTTCGATGCCGACGCCGGTATCGAACTGAGCCGTCACTGGCGTCTCGATGGCTCCATGAGTTACAGCCGCGGCAAGCGCCGCGATATTGACGACGATCTGTTTCGTATTGCGCCGCTGAATGGCCGCCTGTCGCTTACCTACAGCCGCACGGACTGGGCCGTAACCATGGAGACTGTCGCCTTCGCCGAGCAGCACGATATTTCCGACACCATCACCTTCGATCCGGCCAACCCGAATAATAATAACGAATCCACACCCGGTTATGCCCTGCTCAACCTGTACGGTCACTATCGCTTTGCCGGCAGCGGTGTGCGTCTGCAGGCGGGCCTGGAAAATGCACTGGACGAGGACTACATCGACCACCTGTCCGGTTTCAACCGCAACAGCGCCGGCGATGTGCCTGTCGGCCAGCGCCTGCCGGGAACAGGCAGAAACCTCTACGCTACCCTGGCCTATAGCTGGTAGCGGACCGGTTGTCTGACTCATGCCCAGGTGTCTGACTCATGCACAGGTGTCTGACTTCAGTCAGACACCGTAAAGCAGGCCACCGCAGCTAAAGTTTCCCGCACACAAGGCCGATGATTGATGCAGGTGCGGACGTTGGCTCCGCGATTTTCATGATGCACAGAATCCAGGGGCCGCACATGCTGGCTGGTATTAAAGATACCTACATCGTTCTCATCGAACCTTCCCAGACGCAGTCGCATATCATCCGCAGGCAGTTCGCCGAACTCGGCATCAATCATTACGAGGAATGCGGCAGCGGGGCGCAGGCCATCAAGCGCCTTGGTGAAATACAACCGGACCTGGTGATCGCGGCCATGCATCTGCCCGATATGACCAGCATCGAACTGGTGCACCGCCTGCGTGATAATGAACTCACCCGCGATACCCCGTTCATGCTGATCTCCACCGTACGCTGCTTCAGGGAACTCGACCCCATCAAGCAGGCCGGCGCCACGGCGGTGTTGCCCAAACCCTTCAACACCCTGCAACTGAAACAGGCGCTCTATGCCACGCTTGAAAACCTGGAACCACAAGCTATCGAACTTGAGAATATGGACGTGGAAAGCATGAATGTGCTGGTCGTCGATGACAGCCGTCTGGCGCGGCGCCAGATCATCCGCACCCTGCATATGATGGGTTTGGAAAAGTTTACCGAGGCTACTGATGGCGTGGACGCCATCCCGCTGATCGACAGCGAGTATTACGATCTGGTGGTGACTGATTACAACATGCCACAGATGGATGGCAAGTGCCTGGTTGATTACATACGTCAACAGAGCCATCAGCCCTCGGTCCCGATCCTGATGGTGACCACCGAAGGCAACAGCAGCAAACTGGCCGCCGTGGAACAGTCCGGTGTTTCCGCCATTTGCGACAAGCCCTTCGATGCCCGTTCCGTGAAAGGTATGGTCGAAGCCATCATGGTGCACTGAAGACTGCGACGATTGCGCCCGCCATAAACGGATGCCCCGGATTCCCCCTGTTCATGAATCCGCCCGTAGACCCTTCTGCAGACAAACAGGCAGTAGAGGCGGCGATGATGTAGAATTTCGCTAAAAAACGTCTCCCGGTTGTCCGCACATGCAGAAATCATCGTTCATCGTCATCATCGGCAACGAGATCCTCAGCGGCCGCACGCGTGACAATAACCTCAATTTTCTCGGGCGGCGTCTGGATCAACTGGGCTGCCCGGTGGTCGAGACACGCATCATTCCGGATATCACCCGGACCATCGTCGACACGGTGAATTACGCCAGGAAGCATGCCGCCTATGTCTTCACCACGGGCGGCATCGGTCCGACCCACGATGACATCACCTCGGCCAGTATTGCCCTGGCCTTCAACGTGCCGATTGAACGTAACCCCGTGGCGCAACAGGCCCTGGAAGCTTACTATCCCGCCGATGATCTCACCGACGCACGGCTGAAAATGGCGGACATTCCGGCCGGCGCCACGCTGATCGACAATCCCGTCAGCGGCGCGCCAGGATTCCAGATGGATAACGTCTTTGTCCTGCCCGGTGTACCGAAGATCATGCAGGCCATGTTCGAGGGCATCACTGACCGGCTCACCGGCGGCCCGCCGGTACTGACCCGCTCCGTGATCACCAACCTGCGCGAGGGGCAGATCGCCGGTGACCTGGAAAACCTGCAATCGAGATACCCCGACATCAGCATCGGCAGTTACCCGTTTTTCAAGAACCGCCGCTTCGGCGTCAACGTCATCCTGCGCGGCACCGATGCAGAGCGGCTGGATCGGCTGCGGTTAGAGACCCTGGACATGGTCAAACATCTGCACGGCGAAATCCTGACACTTGATGATCCCGGCGAATAAAGACGAAGTCATGAACATCGACCCGGCACGGCGAACGGATGAAGTCATCAAGGCTGTTTTCCAGGAGTTGCTGGGGGATATGCAGCGTCACGAGGCCGCGCTGCGGCAACAGCATTCGGCGAAATCACTGCACCAGTTCCGCATCGCCGTGCGCAAGACCCGCTCACTGCTGGGTCGCTGCCATCAGGCCCTGCCCGCCAACCGCCTGTCCCGTTTCCGGCGGGAATTTTCCTGGCTGGGCGATTTCACCAGCGGCCCGCGGGATCTGGATGTGTTTCTGAACCAGGTGAACAGGCTGAGGGAACAATCAGGGATTGAATCATCGCAACTGGACCCCTTTGTTGACTATCTTGTAATGCGCCGCGACCAGCATCATCAACGGCTTTATGAAAGCCTGGACAGCGTTCGCTACACACGGCTGGTCAGGGACTGGCGCGAATTCCTGGCGCTGCCGCCCCCACGGACCAGCACATTGGACTACGCCAAACGGCCGGTAAAGGAGTTCGCTGATGCCGGTATATGGAAATGCTACCGGCGGGTGATGAAAAAAGGCAAACGTATTAAAAGCGATTCCAGCGACGGCGAAGTGCATGACCTGCGCAAGGCCTGCAAGAAACTGCGCTACATGATGGAATTTTTCCAGACTTTATACCCGAAGAAAAAAATCACTACCCAGATCAAACATCTGAAAAAACTGCAGGACAAGCTCGGCAAATTCCAGGATATCTGCGTGCAGGAAGAAATATTAAAAGACTTTATCAGGGCGCTGGACCACGATGTCTGGGCGCCCGTCACTACCCGCCAGCTCATGGATGATTTACTCAAGGAGCATGGCAAAAAGAAAAAAACCATGCACAAAAAAATACCGAAAGTCTTTTCCGCGTACGCAGGCAAGAATTATCGCAAGCAGACGAAGAAACTGTTCAAGAACTAGCTCTCGGTCACGGGTATCAGCGTGATTTCAACACGCCGGTTGGCCTGACGTCCCTCGGCCGTGCCGTTATCGGCCACGGGCATGGATTCGCCAAAACCGGATGTTACCAGCCTTTCCCGGATCACGCCCTTCTGTAACAGGTAATTGCTGACACTGTTTGCCCGATTGACCGATAGCTGCTGGTTATATTCCGCACTCCCGGTGCTGTCCGTGTGTCCTTCGATACTGACAAGAGTCGACTCGTATTTAACCAGCGTCTGGCTGATATCATCGAGAATGGGAAAAAATTCCGGCTTGACGATGGACTGGTTGGTATCAAAGGTAATTGATGAAGGCATGTTCAGCTTGATGTTGTCGCCTACGCGCGCGACTTCAACGCCTGTCCCTTCCAGGTCCTCGCGCAGGGTTTTTTCCTGCTTGTCCATGTAGGCACCGACCGCTGCACCGCCTATGGCGCCGACACCGGCACCGATAATCGCGGCTTTTTTACTGTCACCAATAATGCCACCGGCGATAACACCGGCGGCAGCACCGACCAGCGCGCCGGTTCCGGTGCGATTCGGTTCTTTTTCACCGGTTTGTGGATTGACTGTAGTGCAGCCAGTACCGGCTACCGTGATGATGACCAGGCTGGTTATGAATAGATTTCGCAAAATAAAACCCTCACTAGGTTTATTAGTAACTGTTCCGTATATCGCAGGTTCGGAACCCGGATATTATGATTTCGTAGCAAACGTAATGTTACCATTCTATTGATATCCACATGTCCAATCTGTGATTTGGATCACTTGCTTAGTCAAGTGAGTGATCAGATCACTATATATTCGGGATAAAACTGCTGGAATGTGAACTCTGTTGCGGATAACGGGATGCCGTTATCTTACTGATCGTTTTAACGGGTTATTCCCGAATAAACGTTCTCTATTCATGCCGGGAGCGGAACTCATCCCACGACCCGGTACTTCTCCGGATCTGCCTGCGGTCGTATGGTGTAGTTCTCCGAAAATTGTGCGAATTCACCAGGGGCTAACGGTTTGGCTATGCCGTATCCCTGGAGGATGTCGCAACCCAGTTTGCGCAACAGTCCGGCAATCTGCATGTCTTCCACGCCCTCCGCCACCGCGACGGCATTGAGCTCATGGGCCAGAAGAATACTGGCCTCGGTCAGCTTAAGGTCACGCCTGGAGTCGGCTATGTTTTTAATGAAGGTCATGTCGATCTTGATTTCATCAAAATGAAGACGCTTCAGATATTCAAGTGAGGAATAACCGGTTCCGTAATCATCCAGTGCCAGGTGAAAGCCCGCGGCCCTGATCCGGTCGGCGCTGGTGGTGATGGCCCCGACATCTTCCATTACGGCGGTCTCGGTCATTTCCAGGGTGACCCGCCTGGCGTACGACCCGAATTTTTCGATGATGTCATCGACGATGGCAGCATCTGCCAGGTCATTCCCGGAAATATTTATGGACAGGCGCCAGTCATTGTCATTGGCTTCCCATTGCCGGAGGGTATCGACAGCGAGACGGATCACTTCGCGCGTTACTTGTTTGATAAGGCCGGTTTTCTCTGCCATCGGGATGAACAGGTCGGGTCGCACCCACCCGTAACGCGAGTGCTGCCACCGGATCAGGAGTTCCGCGCCGATGATCCGCTCCCCGCCGAAGGCGTACTGCGGTTGCAAGGCCCAGCTCAGGCCGCCGGTGCTCAGCGCTTTTTTCAGGTCGCTCATCAGTGTCAGGTTGCGCGGGTCCGGTTCGAAAGAAGGCGAGTAGACCAGGTCAGTGGCGCGCTGTGTACGGGCTTGGCTCGTGGCGATCCTGGCGGCGCGGAGCAGTGGTGCGGCGTCAGAACCGTGTTCAGGATAGACCGCCAGACCACTCGCGACCATGCCTTCAATGGAAGTGCCGTACACATTGAATTCCTGACCGGCGACCCGGTTTAACGCCTGCATCCGCTTGCCGGCGTCGTCGGTATCGCTGATATTTTCGAAAACGAATGCAAACCGTCCTTCACCCAGATACGCGACAAAACCCTGATGCATCTCTGCAAGGGCGTTTGCCGCGAGGACTATAAACCTCTCCGTCACCTGATCTCCCACAATCTGCTGGATATATTCCACCTCCAGCAGCGTCAACATGCCGACGGCCAAGCGGGTGTCCCGCTTCCGGGCAGTGATCAGCGTTGAATCGAGATATTCATGCAGAACGCCGCGTTTGGGCAGCCCCGTGAGTTCATCGTTCACGGAAAGTTTCCTGGCACGATCTTCGGCGCTGCGGCGGCGCAATGCCTCGGATTCGATAGCGCCCCTGGCGGCGAGCCACCGGTAACGATAGCGCCACAGCATCCAGCCACCTGCGATGATGAGTATGCCCAGTGGGATCAGCAGCCACAGCAACTCGCGCACGGCGGTCCGCCAATCCACCGGTTCAAATTCGGACAGCCATTGGTGTTGCAGTCGATCCAGAACGCCCTGTTCCTGCAGGACGAGCAGCGCTTCGTTGATCGCATGTATGAGCCCGGGCCGATCGGGATTGACGGCAAAGGCGTAGTCGGCCGGTAACATCGGTGGGCTCAGGGCCACAACCTCGTCCAGGTTTTGCCGGGCGATGGTGTAGTAACCGGTATGGGTGGTGACCAGGGCCCGGTCCGCCTTGCCGCTGGCCACCAGGCGAATGGCCGCGGCTTCACTGTCGGTGGCTATCAACTCGGCGCCGGTATTTTCCTGTTGTAAAAAACGCCAGGCATAGCCGGCTTCTTCAACCGCTACCTTATAGCCATCCAGATCCTCCAGCCCCCGCAACGCCGCACCCCCGCGCAAGCCGAACAGCCGGTGATGTTCGGTCAGGATGTGCACGGAGAATCGATACAGTTGTTCGCGTTCTGCGGACATGAACATGGGAACAACATCGACCCGCCCGGCTTCCAGGTCCGACTGGATGGCGGACCAGTCGCCGAGTCGCTCGTCCGTTTGCCAGCCGGCCACCCGGGCGATGGCATAAAACAATTCGACATCGAAGCCCTCGGCCTTGTTGTTGGTGCTGCGATAATGAAACGGTGCGTAATCAGTTGCGCCGCCGAAAACGACGATCCGATCGGTATTTTCCGTCGCCAGGGAAGATGTGGTGAACAGCGACGTTGCCAGCACCAGTTGCATGATGGCAGTAAATCGCAGCATCCATCCTGAAAAGTGTTGTCTGTTTCTGTTTAGCATGTGAAAACTTATACAATTAATGAAAGATATGTCTAAAAATATAAGATATATTCCAGAACCAGGTCACATAATTGTATTAAATGTCTAAATATTGGTCGTTTGTCCAGGATGTAATAATAGACTTCTCGAATTCAATGCCGTTCGGTAAGGGCTATGAACAACGATGAAATACGTGGCATGAGTAACGAGAAGGAAGACAGTTACGAACTGTCCATAGGCCAGCTCGCCGGCCTGACCGGGTTTGATGTTCATCGATTGCGAATGTGGGAGAGGCGTTACGGCATGCCTCGAAGCCGCAGACTGCCGTCCGGCCACCGGAGATACAGGACGGAAGAGGTTTCACGCCTGAAGCTGGTCCGCATGGCGTTGGATATGAAACTGCGCCCGGCGCAGGTCGTGCCTGCAAGTACCGATACCCTGGAGCGCTTGTTGTCCGGTCTATACAGCAAACAATCAACAATTCCCGGTTTTAACGACACTGGATTCCTGGTCGAGACCCTGGCCGGTTACATCGCCCGCTACGATGCCGATTCATTCATGCAAAGACTGTATGGCGAATTGTCCGTTCGGGGACCTTTTCGCACCGTATACGATCTTGTGGGACCTTTTGTGACCCGGATCGGAGACGGCTGGTCGAGCGGCGAACTCAGTATCGGCCATGAACACTTTGCCACCAATCTGCTGAACGATTTTCTGGGCACCGTGTGGCAGCGTTTGAACGAACGCTGTGAAGGTCGCGTCTGCGTGCTTGCAACCCTGCCGGGCGAACGGCATGTTCTGGGGTTGCAAATGTGCGCCGTGGTAACCGCCCTGGCCGGACGGCAGGTCATTTATCTGGGCGCGGATCTGCCGGTGCGGGAAACCATACGTATCGCCAACAATCTGCGTCCCCAGGCCTTGTGTCTCAGCCTGTCGCCGGCAATGCCGAAACCTGAAATCACTGAGACACTCAAGCGGCTTCGCCGTGATCTCGACAGCGGGATTGGCATGATCACCGGCGGTCGGGGTGCGATTGATGGATTGACGGGAATCGAACGTATCGTCGAGTTCGAGCAATACATGCAACGACTCACTACAACGGCATGATCCAATAATCGTCGTTGGTATCCCTGTCTGACAGAACGATCTCCTCGAACAGTTGGTACCGGGACGACTACAGGGATGTAGTCGGTAGAGAATGTCGGGAACATATTCTCGAGGGGGAATCGAACCCCCACTCTGTCACCAGAACCGGATTTTGAATCTTTTAATGATAAACATAACTTACTGGTTACAAAATGTTATTCATTCATAACAGCAAAATTGTGTATGAAGACTGTGTAAGTATTTGCGATATTAAGGGGCCCTTAAAAATAAATAGACATTTGAAACCGGTGCTATTGGAGTAGTGTGTCAATTCGGTCATTCCAGTTGGCACTATGAATGATCCGTTCAAGATGCAAATCATCCTGAAGGATTTGAGCTTTAGTCAACTGAGAAACTTGTTCCCAATCCAGATTAAAAACATAAGTAGCGTTATCCATCATGACACTTTCTAGTATTGCCAGTTTCTTATCATTAAAAATATATGCGATGTATGACCGGAATCCGCCCTGACCAACGTAAACTTCATCGGGATTGAAGGAAGCTATTTTCCCAAGTCGATTATGAATTGGGTTGGTATAGCGTGGTGCTTTATCTTCAAGCATTCGGTTAACGTGTCCACGAACCCGGCTCCAAGGATACTGACCGGGTGGCAATAATCTCCAATTTACCTTGCGTATATTCGGCGGCATTATTGCCTGCAAATTGGCATGCCGTATCTCGCACTCTCCAAATAACTCCAGAAAAAGATTAATGATATGTCGAATGTGGTTTTCCTGGGCGGCAGTATTTGTGAGTTCTTTTGAAACAATCAGAAGTTGTCCATTCTGAGTTACGACTGTCAGTTCTGAGGCAGGCGACGGATAGAAGTCACGTTGATAGCACTCTCTGTACATCGGCCTATCTTCAGTTCGCGTGACTGTTTGGTTACGACCAGCCCATTCCTCCCAACTCCATTCGACAGTTGTAACGTAGCGTTCTTCCTTGGGTAAGTCTTTCCGTACAACGTAGCGGCCATTAGCATTATAGTCAGACACAGTGCCAAATGGTTTGGGCAGGATTGTATCTTCTGGCCGTGGGTTTGTAGCAAAATCCGCATTGGTAAGAATTTCTTCTGTTAGATCTGCCACAGCTACTACGACACGAAAGCGCGTATTTGGTACAAGCGGCCTGAGCACGCGCTGTACAGAGCGCACCCTTTTTTGACTGATTTGCATGTCCTTATGTGTTTTCTATCAACAACGTTGATAAGTTGTATCTTGGCCCTTGCCACAATTCCCGCAGGGCGGTAAACGGTCATCGTCGTCGTCCAGGGTCACACTCCAGTTACAGTCGGTACAACAATATTTGCCCTTACCGGGTTTTTCGCCAACATTGTGCATCATCGTTTCCTTGCGCTGTAATATTGCGCACTATCATTTCTATGTAAGCGTAGCGCATCGAATTTTAGTTGCTGAGCTTATAAGGCAGAAACTAGCGTGAGCAGGCCGTTGACTGGGCGGCAAGGCTGGTAAAGGTAAAAAGGCGGTTATACGGAGGAAACGGGAAACGAGTCTGCGGAGAACCGGTGCGAGTTTTAGCGGTCTTAATAACGGACATATATCTGGATTTATTAAGGCTGTTAAACATTGTAACTAGCTGATATATTGGCAATTATGAATGATATTGAACCGGACAAAAAACCGGACAAAATAGCGGCAGAAGACCGGGGTGAATCCACCGGCCTGATGGAGCCGCTCCTGATCGGCGAGGGGTCACACCATAGAACGGCGCTTACAGACCTGGCCGTGGAATTGGCCAGCCGGGCGGCCGGATTCAGGCACAGCCTGCCGGATGGCGTGCTGAGGGCGCTGGCGGAGCTGGTGCGGGCGATGAATTGCTATTACAGCAATCTCATAGAGGGGCACGACACGCACCCGGTGGATATCGAGCGGGCGCTAAAAAAGGATTACAGCGCAGACCCGAAGCAGCGGGATCTGCAGAAGGAGGCCGAAGCCCATATTGCAGTGCAAAAATGGATAGATGAGGGCGGGCTGTCGAGCCGGACGGTAACGATGGATGGCTTGTGCGAGATGCACCAGCGATTCTGTGAGTTGTTGCCCGAATCCTTGTTGTGGGTCGAACATCCCGATACCGGCGAACGGCTGGAAGTCCTTCCGGGTGAATTGCGAAAGCATGATGTGAGTGTGGGCCGGCACGTGCCGGTCAGCCCTGGCGCGTTGCCCCGTTTTCTGGAGCGATTTGAAAGCGCTTATAGCGGGCTTGGAAAAACGGACAGTATTCTGGCCGCCGCCACGGCGCATCACCGGTTTGTGTGGATACATCCCTTCCTGGATGGTAATGGCCGTGTGGCGAGACTGATGTCTTACGCAATGTTGTTAGAGACATTGGATACGGGTGGTACCTGGTCCATCGCGCGCGGGCTTGCCCGGAATGTCGATGAATATAAACAGCATCTGGCGGCTTGTGATCAACCGCGGCGGAATGACCTGGACGGGCGCGGAACCTTAAGCGAACAGGCGCTTTTCGAGTTCACACGGTTTTTCCTGCAGTGCTGTATTGACCAGGTTGATTTCATGGAAAAGCTGATGGAGCCGGACCGCCTGCGTGACCGGATTATGATCTGGACGGAGGAAGAAATCCGCGCCGATGAATTACCGCCGAAATCGAATACGGTACTGGAAGCAGTATTGTATCGTGGTGAATTACCGCGGGGTGACGTGGCGGACCTGCTCGGCACAAGTGATCGGCAGGCGCGGCGCGTGACATCGGCACTTATCGATCAGGAAGTTTTGATATCAGAAAGTACGCGCACACCGTTGCGGCTGACATTCCCGGCAAGGCTTGCGTCGCGCTGGATGCCGGGACTATTCCCGGATAAAGCGACATGACAGACATAAACAGCAGCGCTCCTCGCATTCCCATGCGGCACCTTTCAGTGCGAATTCCCTGGCATGATGCCGGGTGGGACGGGACAGTTTGCCGCGAACCGCGAAAGAATGCGAGTTGCCTTGCGCTGAATCGCATTGGCGCAACCAAGAATGATGATCAGGAAGAGAAATACGCCGGAGAATCCCTGCACGAGATACCGGCCAAGGAAGCGCCGCCCTGTTTTACGTGTAGAAGTTCAGACATGATCTGACAGTACTCCATCAGACCGGTAACTGTCAGATCAAATGTTAACTTCTACAACTAATCGTATGGTGCGGGTGGAGAGACTCGAACCCTCACTCTGTCGCCAGAACTGGAATTTGAATACAGCGCGTCTACCATTTCCGCCATACCGGCAAGGATGTGCCTTGAGAAAAGTGAGCCAACATAAGTTTGATTGATTTTGGTCAGGGTGGATCGACACCGAGTAGCTTCCTGAAGCGCTTTCCAGTTGTCCCGGCGTGTCCTTGATGTATCGCCAGTAACTGACAATTGATTGGATTTTCCGCATATCGATGTGACCGGCATCCAGCATCAACTTGAGCAAATCCAGCGTGCGCATCACTTTCGCATCATACGTGTTGGTCTTTACGAGTACTTCGTCTGGACCATCAGGTCAACGCATCGTGCAGGCTCCGGGCATCAAGTAGTGGAACATCCATGACGGTTTGCACAAATCCGGGTCCTTTGTGCTGTTCCTTGAGAAACTTGCCGAGCATTGAGAAGAAGGGTGTTTCAAATATCTCTGTAACAGTGTCTAGATATTTTTCCGGCTCCGGCGGCATATCGCCATCGAAAAGGCTGTCACTGACGTTCAGATAACCCTCATTGAAGCGGGTGATCCAGCCATGAATCGCGGGTTCCAGTTCAAGAGCTGTCTTGTCGTATGTTTCGGCATAGAAGTTCACCTGCTTGTATACAGTCAGGGGTGAAATCATGTGTTTGTCTGCCAGTTCGAGGATGGATTCCATCTTGCGTTTGTCGCTTCTCAAGCGGGAGAGTGTTTGATAGGCAACGCTGGCGAGTTCATGTGGAAACAGCAGTGTCCCCGCGAATAGATCAGCAAAGTCCTCGGCCGCATCACCGCGTAGATCCGGTGCCAGGCAATGCCCCAGTTCGTGTGCCATCCAGAACTTGAAATCGTGAACATTGACGTCGAGGTTCAGATATATCCAGGTCGTTTGCGATGCCGGCAGATAAATGTGCGTGGCATTTTCGTGTCGTTGCCTGTTGCCCCATAGCACGGGTATAACCACAGCCTGCAGTTTGCCAAAATGACGGATCAGGTGTTCAAAATCGATGGTTTCAGTGGGGGTTACATTTATCTGCTGGCGGATTTGTCGGGTAACCTGTTGCAGGTATACATACTCACACCGGGGTTCCTTGAGTACTGGTTGCATCGACAGCACGTCAAAAGGCAGATAAGGCACAAGATGCTGCAGCATCCGACACATGGTCTGTGCGTTCTCGATATTATGGTCGCGGGTTTTGGTGCCTTTCATTTTTCGGAAGGCGACCACCGGTGCGTCGGGATCCTCTTTTACGACCAGGTCAGAAAAACCGAGTCCAAGCAGTTTGCCGAGATGGAGAAGTTTGTCGGGACGGGGGAAGGATTCGCCACGCAGCCATTTGCTGACGGTTTCGCGTGATACCGAGAGTTGCCGGGCAAGAGCAGATTGGTTAAGGCCTGTGTTGTCCATGGCCCGGGATAACTGGTCAAGGTTGAGCCGTTTTTCCATTCGGGGTGGATTATCGACGCCATGTCAACTTTATAACCCCCACACCGCATGTGATCCAGCCGGGCTTGTTCTGACTCGCGAAAAAGGCTGCATCACACATCAGCCACAATATGGTGAGGTATGGAGACTGAATGCCTTTCTCATCCAAAACCCGGACTATTTGGTTGCTGAATGTCGCTCTTCGTCTAAATTGCCTAAAATATAAGGCATTATATGCTTCAACACCTGATTTAATCAGCGATACCAGGTTTAGGCGTTTGCAGGTTTTTAATAATAAGCCTATTATATTAGGCATTATAAAAGAGAGTGCCTAATTCAATGAGCAAGTTTGAAATCCCGATGCAAGTGACCGAACAGGTTGCGCAGCTCGGCCAGCGTATCCGGATCGCGCGCATACGGCGTGGCTGGTCCGTGGCTGATTTGGCGAGCAAGGCGGGTATCAACCGCAACACACTGACCGCGCTGGAGCTGGGCAAGCCCGGCACGTCAGTCGGGGTGTGTTTCTCTGTTCTATGGGCTCTGGGCCTGGATCGGACGCTGGACGGCGTGGCCGATCCCGACGCTGATCTTCACGGCAAGGCGCTTGAGGCCGCGCGACGTCCTTCCCGTGCCGGCAAGTCACGCAAGGCCGGTGAAGACTATGACTTCTGAACGCGAAGCTTACGTTTACATCCAGCTTCCCGGCTCGTTGGAGACGGTGCCGGCGGCGTTGCTGCGTGTGCGGACCTTGCCGGATGGCGCTCAGGTCGGGCGCTTTCGTTACGGCGATCGGTATCTCGCCAGGCCCGAAGCGGTGGCGCTCGATCCGTTTCGGTTGCCCCTGGCCAGGGAGGTTTTCGAGTTCACGCAGCTCAAGGGCATTCCGGGCGCGGTTCGTGATGCCGCGCCGGATGCCTGGGGCCGGCGCGTCATCGAACACAAGCTGGAGCGAGGCCCGGCCGACCTTGAGGAGATCGACTATCTGCTTCATGGTCCCCAGGATGGAGCCGGGTATCTGAGCTTTGGATTGAAAGCCGAACCACCCGCACCCAGACGCACGTACAACCGGACACATCAATTGGGCGACCTGATCGCCGCGGCACAGGCCATCGAAGCAGGCAAGCCTGTGGCCGCGCACTTGCTCGAACAACTCGATCCCGGCACCAGCATGGGCGGTGCACGCCCAAAAGCCACGATCGAAGCGGATCAGCGTTTGTGGCTGGGCAAGTTTCCGGCCAGGGACGATCGCTTCAACCTGCAACGGGTCGAATTCGCAACACTCGATCTGGCCAGGCGGTGCGGTTTGAACGTCACCCAGGCGCGGTTGGAGTCCGTCGGCAGCAGCGACGTGTTGATGTTGGAGCGTTTCGATCGGGAGTACATCGAGGGAGGCTACCTGCGTTTTGGCCTGGTCAGTGGCCTGACCGTACTCGACTGCGGCGACAGTCATCTGGACAGGGACCGTTGGTCCTACCTCCTGCTGGCGGACAACCTGCGACGGTGGTCCGACAAACCCGAAGCCGATTGCGCCGAAATGTTCCGCCGGATGGTCTTCAACGCGGCCGTGACCAACAACGACGATCATCCGCGCAACCATGCCCTTCTGCGGCGGCAGAAAGGCTGGCGACTCGCGCCGGCCTATGACCTGGTGCCGACGCCTGTTATCAGCCTTGAGCGGCGCGACCTGGCATTGACCGTGGGTAGCTATGGCCGCACGGCCAGTATCTATAACCTGCTGTCCCAGGCGGGACGGTTTGGTCTGTCCGTGGCAGCAGCGCGCCAGGAGCTCGAACGAATCGTCGCGGTTGTCCGGCAATGGCACGACAGTTTCCTTGCCTGCGGCGTGTCCGCGGAAGACATCGAAACCATTGCCCCCGCCATCTTGCCGGCATGTTTTTTCTTTGAAGAGAAGCCTGATGCTTGAGGTGGACGAACGGACTCAGGCAAGACGTGCAACATAAGCAACATATGAACTGCTTCCTTACAAATCAATGTTGATTAAAGTCATTATAAAGCAATTTATATATTGCTTTATCTCTAATATAGAAGCTAATAGATTGCGTAAGCTTGCCCATTTGAGGAAGCTGGTACCGGGAGGGGGAATCGAACCCCCACTCTGTCACCAGAACCGGATTTTGAGTCCGGCGCGTCTACCAGTTCCGCCATCCCGGCAATGTGAAGGCAGGCCGGCAAGTATAAGGCAAGCTGACATCGGGTCAATCTGTCCGGCAGCCGGGTGTCGGTTCGATCCGTTCGGGCCGGGCACGGGGTAACTCCGAAAGGTATCCGCCGAAGGCGTCTTGAGCGGAGGCGGACTATCTCATTCGTCGGCCTGGAGATCCCCTCACCTTCGGTTCGGAATGACTGAGATGAGTCCGGGATGACATTAGCAAGTGTGTTTTCAGATCTCAGACTTCAGATCTCAGACTTCAGACAGATGACAGATCGCAGCGGATGTCTGCCAGCCCCGATGCCGGTGTCAGCCTTCAGGCTGACACCGGGAAAATGTTGCCGCTGCTTACGATGTCAGCCTGAGGGCTGACACCTGGATGTAGGGGAAAGTCAGACTCCGGGGAGTGTGTCAGCACCGCCTGCACGCCGACCTGGTCGGATCTCTGCTAGACTCGCCGGCCATGAAACTCAGCGACTTTGACTACCCTCTGCCCGAAGAACTGATTGCCCAGCGCCCGCGCGAGGTGCGCGGTGATTCCCGGTTGCTGTGTCTCGATTGCGCCGCGGGTTCGATCAGGGACAGTCGGTTTTCGCAACTGCGCGCGTTACTGAAACCCGGTGATCTGCTGGTCCTCAATGACACCCGGGTGATCCCGGCGCGGCTGTTCGCGCAAAAGGCCAGCGGCGGCCGGGCGGAGATCCTGCTGGAACGCTTGCTGTCGGAGAGCGAGTTCCTGGCGCAGGTGCGGGCCAGCAAGTCACCGAAGCCCGGTATGCAACTGTTGATCAACGGCATCCCGATGCTGGAGATGATTGACCGGCAGGATGATTTTTACCGGCTGCGCCTGATTAACGATAACGCCGCCATTGAGCTGTTTGAAGAGCACGGTCATATGCCCTTGCCACCGTACATTGATCGCGCCGATGAGGATCTCGACAGGGATCGTTACCAGACTGTCTATGCCCGCGAGCCCGGTGCCGTCGCCGCGCCCACGGCGGGTTTGCACTTCACCGAAACGCAACTCGATCAGCTTGCCGCTGACGGCATCGATCATGTCAGTGTGACGTTGCATGTCGGCGCCGGGACGTTTCAACCGGTGCGCGTCGATACTATCGAAGAGCACACCATGCACGCCGAATCCTATGTCATTTCAGAACAGACGGTGGATGCCATCGACGCCACGCGTGTGCATGGTGGCCGGGTGGTTGCCGTCGGTACCACGTCGTTACGTTGCCTGGAATCGGCGGCATTGGCCGGTGAGCTGAAAGCAACAACGGGTGAAACGCGGCTGTTTATTTACCCGGGCTTCGAGTTCCGGGTAGTGAATGCGTTGATCACCAACTTTCACCTGCCGGGTTCGACGCTGTTGATGCTGGTCTCGGCCTTTGCCGGCATGGAGCTCACTCGCCGCGCTTATGCCCACGCCGTGGCGGAGCGTTATCGTTTTTTCAGTTACGGTGATGCGATGTTCATTAACAGACAGTGAATGGTGAATGGTGAATGGTGAATGGTGAACAGTGAACGGTGAGTGGTGAGTGATCAACGGCCGGGCATGAGGATGGTTTCCCCGGCCTGCAAACCGGCCAGCACATCGACCTGTCCCTGATCGTTGCTGCGGCCGGTACGGATAAAGCGCCGCACGGCGCGGCCATCTTCCAGCACCTCGACGAATTCCAGTTGTCCCATGCGGCGGATGGCGGTTTGCGGGATGTACATGCGTTCGCTGCTTCCCGTGGGGATCAGCAAGCGGCCGAACATACCGGGATACAGCGCCGCGTCGCTGCTGAGCAGGGCCTTGACAGTAATGGAGCGTGAGCCGGGATCGGCCGAGGGGACAATCTCATCGACGGTGGCCGGGATCTCCTTATTAATGGCGTCGATGCGGGCCTGCAGTTCATCGCCGATGTGGACGCCTGCGGCCAGTGATTCCCGCACCTGTGCGTCCAGCCGCAGTATCGAGGGGTTATAGATTTCGAGCAGGGGCATACCCGGTGAGGCCGTATCGCCGGGTTCGGCGAAACGTTCGATCACCCGCCCGTCAATGGGACTGTTGATGATGGTGTAAGTGCGGGCGGTGCGGGTTTCTTCCAGTTGCCTGAGACTGCCCTGGTATTCCGCCTGCCGCGATTCCAGTGTTGCCTGCGCCTGATCGTATTCGGAACGCGAAATCAGCCGTTTTTCATAAATGGATTTGATGCGTTCAAATTCCGCCGTCGCCTCGTTCAGCCGCGCCTTCGCACCCAGCACCGACTGCCTCGCCTGTTCGACCTGTGATTCAAGTTCACGATCATCGAGTTCAACCAGCACATCGCCCATATTGACGCTGTCACCGGCGCGCACGGGGATGGCGCGGATGGTGGCGAGGATGCGCGACGATATCACGGTTTTATCGCGGGCGCTGATGGTGCCGGTGGCCGTTTCCAACGTGGGTTCGGAAACCACTGAAACGCTGTACGTCTCGCCGGTTGGTGCCGTGGTGACCGGATGCACTGTGGCCGGCGGGACCTTTTCGTTGAATACGCCCGCGAGCCAGCCCATGAAACCGGCAAGCACGGCCACGGCAATTAACAGGGTGAGTATATAGGCCGCCTTGTTCATCCGCTCAGGGCCTGTCGTTCAGATGTGGTTTTTCCATAGACCAGAAAGTATGTCACAGGAACGACCAGCATGGTAAAGACCGTGGAAGCGAAGATGCCGAAGATGATCGCCCAGGCCAGCCCGCTGAAAATCGGGTCCAGCGTGATGACGATATTGCCCAGCAGGGTGGTGCCCGCGGTAAGCAACACCGGGCGCATGCGCACCGCACCGGCCTGTTTCAAGGCTTCCGGCAGTGGTTTGCCGCGTTGCAGTTCAAACTGGATGAATTCAACGAGGATGAGTGAATTGCGAATGACGATACCGGCGAGCGCGATCATGCCGATCATGGCCGTGGCGGTAAACAATACCGGGTCGGGTGTGCCGGCGATGGTTTGCGGCCCCAGCACATTCAACAGCCAGAAGCCGGGCATGATGCCGATGACGGTCAGCGGAATGGCGGACATGATGATGGCTGTCAGCGGGATGGAATTGGTCTGGATGAAGAGCACGAAAAAGATCCCGACCATGGCGGCGGCGAAGGCCAGGCCCATATCCCGGAATACCCGCAGGGTGATCTGCCATTCGCCTTCGCCGTTCCAGACCGCGGTGATGCCGTCGCCGAGTGACCAGGGCAGGCCACCGCCCGGGTCAAGGTGAGTGCGCTCGTCCAGCGGTCGAAGCGCGGCCTTGCCGCCGCGGTCGAGGTCGGCCTGGATATCGAGAATGGCGTCGGCCGGCGGCCGTCCGGCCATCTCGGCATAGACATAACTGACCGGCCGCAGATCCTTGTGATAGATGGTGGCTTCTACGGCCTGTTCGGTGAACGCCCCGATTTCAGCCAGCGGCACCAGCGGTTGCGGCGCATCGCGGACCCCGGTGTTCTCCCGTATTTTCGTGATACCGGCCCGGCCCTTGACCTGCAAAGCGGAGAGTTCCGCCAGCGATGCGCGTTTCTCCAGCGGCAGGCGCAGGACAATGGGTAACGGGTTGGCTTCCGTGGGAATTTGCAGGTAGCCGGCCGTGGCGCCCGCCGTGGCCAGCGCGACGGTTGCGGCGATATCTTCCGTGGCAATGCCGGACAGGGCGGCCTTGTCCTTGTCGGTGACGAACAGCAGTTTATGCCTTTCCGCTTCCAGCGAGGTGTCGATGTCGACGACAAACGGTTCCTGTTGTAATCGTGCGGCCACGGTTTTCGCGGCTTCCTGCAAGCGGGCGTAGGGTGTGTGTTCCTCGCCGTAGAGTTCAACGGTGACAGTGGAAATGACGGGTGGTCCGGGCGGTACCTCGACCAGTTTGATATTGGCGGCGTGATCCGCGCCAATCCCGCTGATGTCATCGCGTATCCGGGTGATGATTTCGTGCGACTGCTGTTCGCGTTTCTGCCTGTCCGCCAGGGTGACGCGGATGTCGGCCACGTGACTGCCCTCGCGCAGGTAGTAATGCCGGACCATGCCGTTGAAATCCATGGGCGAAGCCAGTCCGGAAAAGCCGGTGACGGATTCCACTTCGGCCACGGTTCTCAGGTAATCGGCTACCGCCCGGGTGACGGCATCGGTGCGTTCCAGGCTGGTACCTTCGGGCATGTCGATGACCACCTGGAATTCGTTCTTGTTGTCGTACGGCAGCAGCTTCAATGGCACCAGCCGCAGCAGGGGTAGCAGGGCAGTCACAACAAACAGGACCACAATGACACTGACGAACAACCAGGCCCGGCCGCGGGAGGCAATCAGTGGGGCCATCAGCCGTGAATAAACGCGGTAACGCAGGTTGCCGGTGTCGTCCGTGTCGCTCTCTGCACGACGAGGTTTAATGACTTTCCACGCCAGCCAGGGTGTGACCAGGAAGGCAACCACCGTACTCACGATCACGGCAACCGGTACGTTGAAGGCCATCGGCGCCATGTAGGGCCCCATCATGCCGGTGATGAAGGCCAGCGGTACGAAAGCCAGGATAATGGCAATGGTGGACATGACCAGGGCACTGCGTATTTCAAACATCGCGGTTTTGACACTGCCGGCTGCGCTCTCGCCGCCCTCGCGCATGAGCCGTTCGATGTTATCGACGCCGGTGATGGGATCGTCCACCAGCAAACCCAGTGACAGGATCAGCGCAAACAGCGTGACGCGATTGATGGTGTAACCGGCAGCGAGATCCAGTCCCAGCGTGGCGCCGTAACAAACCGGAATGGCGAGGCCCACCACCAGGGCCGCGCGCCAGTTGAGGAAGATACCGATAAAAATCACCACCGTCAGGACGGCAAAGGCCAGGCTGCTGACCAGGTTATTGACCTTTTCATCGGCGGTCTCGCCGTAGTTGCGAATGATTCGGTACTCGATACCTCGCGGCAGGATGGTCTCCCGGAGTTCCTCTAGATAGACCTCGACATCCCGGGCCACGCGGACGGCGTTTGCGCCTTTTTGCTTGGCGACCGAGAGCACCACCGCCGGAGCGTAGTCCGGTTGATGTTCGAAGTTTTTATCCGCCGGGCCGAAGCCGATCCAGGTGTAGTCCCCGGGTTCTTCCGGTCCGTCCAGGACAGTGGCAATCTCGCCCAGGTAAACGGGAACGCCATCGACAACGTTGACGACCGTCTGTTGCAACGCCTGTGCGTCGCGGATGAAATCACCGGCTTCGATGATCACCTCGTGGTCGAGGTGCTGAATGGCACCGGCCGGCCGGCGTTGGTTGGACAGTTCCAGTGCCTGCATGACATCCAGCGGCGCGGTGCGGCGGGCTGCCAGCGCTTCCGGATCCAGTTCAACCCGGATCCGGCGTGGATGGCCGCCGCTGATATTGATGGCGTTGGTATTGCGGATGACCTTGAGTTTTTCCGTCATCTCTTCCGCCAGCCGCCGCAGTTCGTGGTTGCCGTAGCGATCCGGTTCCGAACTCCACAGGGCAATCAGCAAAATGGGCACGTCGTCGACTTCCACCGGCTTGACTACCCAGGACGCCACGGCAGATGGCACCTGGTCGGTGTTGGAGTAGAGCTTGTTGTAGACCTTGACCAGCGAATCCTCGCGATCTTCACCGACATAAAAACGTACCGTGATCACGGCGCTGTTATTACGCGACAGGGAATAAACGTGTTCGACGCCGTCGATTTGCGAGAGGATTTTTTCCAGCCGGGTGGTGACCTGACGCTCGATCTGTCCGGCCGTCAGCCCCGGAACGCTGATATGCACATCAACCATGGGCACCACGATCTGCGGTTCTTCTTCACGCGGCGTGAGTTGCAGGGACACCACACCGGCGATCAATGTGATAAGAATGATGACAACAGGGATCTTTCCCTGTAAGACCTTGTCAATCATTCGATGAAAGCCGTTATCAGTTTCCATGCTGCGTTATTGCCGTTAAGGTATCGCCGGTTCAGGTGTCTGCCTTTAGTCTGACACCGTATTTGAACGGTGAATAGTGAATGATGAAGCAGGTGTCTGCCTTCAGGCTGACACCGTGTACATGGTGAATAGTGAATGGTGAATGCTGAGGAACCCGGATCCAGGGTTCCCACGCCTTGAACCCCGAACGTACAACGCAGAGATCGGCCGAATGAATAACGATTGGAGGGTGGAACCGGTGCTGAACTCCGGTGTGCCGGTAGTTGAAACGATTCCGGTCCGGCTTGATCCGGACCAGCGCGGATCAATCCGGCAGATGGCTGGTGACTTGCTGCAACGCATGCCGGGACTGAATGTAACACACCCTTTTGGACAACAGGTGATGCCGGGTCTTACAGCCAAACCCAACCTGATTATCGAGGACCATTCGCATATAAGGCTGTTTGAACATACCGGCGACGAGGCTTACTCTTACCGGGCCATGTTGCTCGCGGGGGATGCGGACCAGGTGATCATCGGCGTTCGCCGCAGCTCCGGCTTCGAGAACTATTGCAGTGATTATCTTGGTCTTGGATCCCCCGAGGTATTGACGCCGGCCGCCTCGACCCATATGGAAAGTCTGACACAACGTTGTCTTAAAGACGATGCCGTCATCAATGTTATTGCTGGCAAGGCCAGGCAGCACAATGGCCTCAATGTTATTCCTTACATGGGCACCGGGGCCGTGTGGAAACTGGCAGGAGAGATTGCCGAGCGCGCCGGTGTGCCGATCCGGATCGCCTCGCCGCCGCCCGGCCTGACCCGCTGGACGAATGACAAGCTGTGGTTTGCGCGACGTATCGAAGAGCTGTTTGGCGAGCAGGCCCTGGCGCCGGCCGAGGGCGCCTTCAGTCTGGCACTGTTGGCGCACTACATCCGGGATATGGCGAAGCAGAATGAGCGCGTGGCAGTAAAGCTTACTGACAGCGCAAGCTCGGCGGGAAACATCGTTCTGCGCTCCTCCAGCCTGAGCAATGTATCCCTGGCGGCCATTCGCCATCGCCTCAATCACCTTTTGCGACTGGCCGGCTGGCGGGGAAGCTACCCGCTAATGGTGACTGCCTGGGAAAGCCCGATCATCACCAGTCCTTCGGTACACGTCTGGATCCCCACGCCGGATGAGGGTGACCCGAAAGTCGAAGGCATATTTGACCAGAGCGTTATCGGGCCGCAGTCGGAGTTTAATGGCGCCGCACCTACGGCCCTGGACACTGCCTGGCAGTATCGCCTGGCTGGTGAGGCGTTCCAGATCTCATGCCTGTTCCAGGACCTGGGCTATGTCGGTCGCTGCAGCTTTGACGCGATCCTGGTAGGGAGCAGTCTTGCCGGGGCATCGCTGCACTGGGTGGAGTGTAATGGCCGCTGGGGTGGCGTCTCGATACCTGTCACACTCGTGAATCGCATATTCGGCGATTGGAGGCAGCGGTCATTCGTCATTATCGAGGAATCCCACCTCAAGGGTTCACCTCAAAAGTTCGACTCGGTGCTGGAGGTCCTGAGTGGAGAGCTGTTCCGGCGGAATACCTCGCCAGTGGGTGCCGTCATACTTTCTCCCGGGCGCATCGAGACTGGCAGCGGTTATGAATGCCTGGTATTCGGTGTGGATCCAGCGGATGCCCGGCAGCGCGCGCAACGCGTTGCCGGCAAACTGGTAGCGTCCATATCTGCGTCGACCCCGTTATGCAGATAACATAAATGCTGAAAAAACCGGCTCAAGGTTTTCGCTTCAAGGTTCAGAATTTTTCGTTTCAGGGTAGACTCTCGTTGAACGTTGAACGTTGAACGTTGAACGTTGAACGTTGTACGTAGAACGTAGAACCCAGAGACCCATTAATGAAGTTTGAACTGGAAGCCCAGGATGGCGCCGCACGCCGCGGTGTCATGACCTTTGATCGTGGCAGTGTGCAGACGCCGGCGTTCATGCCGGTGGGCACCTACGGCACGGTCAAGGCCATGACGCCGGAGGAACTCGTCGATCTCGGCGCCGAGATCGTGCTCGGCAACACCTTTCACCTGATGCTGCGTCCCGGGGCGGAGGTGATCGATAAACTGGGGGGATTGCACAGCTTCATGCACTGGGAGCGGCCGATCCTGACCGATTCCGGCGGTTTCCAGGTCTTCAGCCTGGCGAAGCGCCGCAGGATTAGCGAGCAGGGCGTCACCTTCCGTTCGCCCGTGGACGGCGCGGAGATTTTTCTCGGTCCCGAGGAATCCATGCGCATCCAGCAACAACTGGGCAGCGATATCATCATGATCTTCGATGAATGCACACCGCATCCGGCCGACGAGGCCGAAACCAGGGCGTCGATGGAACTGTCGCTGCGCTGGGCTGAGCGGTCGAAAATCGCTCACGCTGACCATGCCTCGGCGCTGTTCGGTATAGTCCAGGGCGGTATGTACCAGGCGCTGCGGGATGAGTCGCTGGCGGTACTGGTTGACATGGATTTTGACGGTTACGCCATCGGCGGTCTGTCCGTGGGTGAGCCGGTGGAGGTGATGCTGTCGATACTGGCGCCGACGGCGGCGCAGTTGCCGGAAGACAAGCCGCGTTATCTCATGGGTGTGGGTACCCCGGAGGACATTGTCGCGGCGGTGGCGCGCGGCATTGACATGTTTGATTGCGTCATGCCCACGCGCAACGCCCGCAACGGGTTTTTATTCACTTCACGGGGTATTGTGAAAATCCGGAATGCTCAAAATCGTGACAACCCGGAGCCACCGGATCCGGATTGCGGTTGTTATACCTGCCGCAACTATTCGCGCGCCTACCTGCATCATCTCGATAAAACCCGCGAGATGCTCGGTTCCCGCCTGAACACGCAGCACAACCTGTTTTATTATCAATCACTGATGGCCGGGTTAAGGAGCGCCATCGCCGCCGGGCGACTCGACGCCTTTATCGGGGAATTTTATGCAAGGCGTGGGCAAACGCCTGCGTCCGCGGACTTTGGCTGCCAGGTCTGAAACCGTCGCAACCGGGTCGGATGCATTTTCTCCCGGTGATCCCGCGCCACCCTTTACAGAAAACCGATCCTGATGCATTGTCACGCCCTGTTTATTCAGGGAGTCACATGCACTATGGATACTGCTTTTTCAGGCATCTTGGGTATAATAGCCCGTCCCTGCAACAGGAATAAATCTAAGTGACTGAATTCTTTATCAATAATGCGTACGCACAAAGCGCGCCTCCGGCAGGCGGCGGTATCGCCGGTTTTCTGCCGCTCATTATCATACTCGTTGTCTTCTGGTTCTTTTTGATCCGCCCGCAAATGAAGCAGGCCAAGGAACACCGCAAGATGGTCGAGGCCCTGGCCAAGGGCGACGAAGTGGTCACCAATGGCGGTCTGCTCGGCAAGATCAACAAGGTGGGTGATAACTTTGTCCTGTTGGAGGTTGCCGCTAACCTGGAAGTCAAGGTACAGAAACAGAATATTTCGGCCCTGATGCCCAAAGGCACGGTAAAAACGCTGTAACTCCAACATACGCTATAACAACTGATTCAAGATGAACCGCTACGCAGCCTGGAAATACGTACTGATCCTTATTCTCGTTATCGCCGGTGCTCTTTATGCATTGCCCAATATCTACGGTAACGAACCGGCCCTGCAGGTGACCTCATCGCGTGGCGGTGAAGCGGGTGAACTCACCGAGCTGGCCATCGGCGCCGCCCTCGACGTGGCCGGGATTACGCCACGGTCCCTGGAAGTCCAGGAGAACGGTTTGCTGGTGCGCTTCGCCAACGAGGAGGACCAGTTGCGCGGGCAGAACGCCATCAAGGATGAACTGGGACAGGATTACGTCGTCGCCCTGAACCTGGCGCCGGCGACGCCGGACTGGCTGCGTTCCCTGGGTGCCGAGCCGATGTTTCTGGGTCTGGATCTGCGTGGCGGTGTGCATTTCCTCATGGAAGTGAATATGCCGGCCGCCATCGAGAAGGCCGAAAATCGCTATGTCTCCGATTTCAGAACCCTGCTGCGTGAAAACCGGGTGCGCTATCGCACCATCACCCGCCTCGATGAAGGCGGCGTTCTGGTGCGCTACCGGGATGCGGAGGAACAGGCCGCGGGGGACCGGTTGATTGAAGATACCTATTTTGATTTGAACCTCGAGCAGCGTGACGGCAACGAGACCGTGACCCGGCTGAGCGAGGACGCCCTGCAGGAAACCCGGGAGCAGGCCCTGCAGCAGAACATTACCACCCTGCGTAAACGCGTGAACGAACTCGGCGTCGCCGAACCCGTTATCCAGCGCCAGGGCGCCAACCGTATCGTGGTGCAGTTGCCCGGGGTGCAGGATACCGCTCGCGCCAAGGATATTCTCGGCGCCACGGCAACCCTGGAATTTCGCATGGTGGATGATGAAAACAGCATAGAAGATGCGCTCGATGGACGTCCGCCTATCGGTTCGAAGCTCTACAAGACCCGCGACGGGCAGCCGATCCTGCTCAAGAAACAGGTCATGCTCACCGGTGAATACATAATCGATGCCGCATCGGGATTTGATCAGATCTCGGGTGGACCGGATGTTTCCATTACCCTCGATGGCCGCGGCGCACGAATATTCAGCCGGGCCACCGCCGACGAGGTTGGCAAACGCATGGGCGTGGTGTTCATTGAAACCAAGACGCAGACCATTGTCCGGCCGGACGGCAGTCGGGAAAAGCTGACTGAAAGTATTGAAGAGGTGATAAACGCCGCCACCATCCAGGAACAGCTGGGCAAGCGTTTTCACATCACCGGGCTGGATTCAACCGAGGAGGCGCGCAACCTGGCCTTGTTACTGCGCGCCGGCGCCCTGGCGGCGCCTCTGGAGATCATCGAGGAGCGCACGGTCGGTCCGAGCCTTGGCCGCGACAACATCGAACAGGGATTCAACTCGGTCATGGTCGGTTTTGCACTGGTACTGATCTTCATGGCGGTTTATTACAAGGTCTTCGGGGTGATTGCCGATGTGGCTCTGGCGCTGAACCTGGTCTTTATCATCGCCCTGTTGTCGCTGCTGCAGGCAACCCTGACCCTGCCGGGGATTGCCGGTATCGTCCTCACCGTCGGTATGGCGGTAGACGCCAACGTGCTGATATTCCAGCGCATCCGTGAGGAGATCCAGAATGGCAACTCGCCCCAGGCCAGTATTCACGCCGGTTATGAGAAGGCCTTTTCCACCATCGCCGATGCCAACATCACTACGCTGATTGCCGCGCTGGTGCTGTTCAGTTTCGGCACCGGACCGATCAAGGGTTTTGCCGTTACCCTGTCGCTGGGCATCATCTGCTCCATGTTCACCGCCATCATGGTCACCCGCGCCCTGGTCAACCTGGTCTACGGCGGCCGTAGACTGCAAAAGCTGAGTATCTAGAACGATGGAACTGATCAAAACCAATCTCAATATCAAGTTCATGGCCCGGCGCAGGATGGCCATGATGATCTCTTCCGTACTGCTTGTGATTGCCATCGGCTCGCTGGCCGCGCGCGGTCTGAACCTGGGTATTGATTTTACCGGTGGCACCATCGTCGAACTGGGTTATGAGCAGGCCGTGGAACTCGAGCGGGTGCGCAATGTACTGGCCGATTCGCCATTTCATGGCGCGGTGGTGCAGTATTTCGGCACCGCCAACGATGTGCTGATCCGTGTGCCGCCGACCGAAGGCTTGAACAGCGCCGATATCAGCAGTGAATTGCTGACATTACTGAAGCTGAGCGGCGACGAGGTGGACATGCGCCGGGTGGAATTCGTCGGCCCGCAGGTAGGGGACGAACTCACCGAGGACGGTGGACTGGCCATGGTTTACGCACTGCTCTGTATCCTGGTCTACGTGGCACTGCGCTTCCAGTTACGTTTTTCCGCCGGCGCCATCGCGGCACTGGTGCACGATGTGATCATTACTATCGGCTTTTTCTCGGTGACCGGTATGGAATTCGATCTCAGTGTGCTGGCGGCCGTGCTGGCCGTGATCGGTTATTCGCTGAACGATACCATCGTGGTCTTTGATCGCATCCGCGAGAACTTTCACCGCATGCGCAAGGCGAGTCCCTCCGAGGTCATCAACACCTCGTTGAACCAGACCCTGAGCCGGACGCTCATGACCTCGTTGACCACCCTGCTGGTGTTGATGGCCCTGTTTTATCTCGGTGGCGAGATTATTCATTCGTTCGCGGCCGCCCTCATCGTCGGTGTCCTCATAGGTACCTATTCCTCTCTTTACGTTGCCAGCCCGATAACGCTGATGCTGGGTGTTACCTACAAGGATCTCATCCCGGTGGAAAAAGAGGGCGCCGGGGTCGATACACGCCCCTGACACAGTGCGTGGCGGCGTCGCCGCCCTGTTTGTCCTCTATTGTCTTGATCGCCGGCTTTGCTGGGTGACAAATGACAGGCGTGCAGTCGTCATCGCGTTGATTGACAGGAATCTCCATTAACCACAATCTTGAACATGCGATGAACATCGTCGCCGACACCCAGATCCCCCGTGTTGAACAGGCTTTCAGCCAGTTCGGCGAGATCAGGTTTTGTCCCGGTCGCGACATTGATGCCGAACGGGTCAGGAGCTGTGACATCCTGCTGGTGCGTTCCGTGACCCGGATCAATCATGACCTGCTGGCGCACAGCCGTGTGCGTTTTATCGCCTCGGCCACCAGCGGTATTGATCATGTCGATGTGAATTACCTGCGCAGCCGCAATATCGGCTTTGCCAGTGCCCCGGGGTGCAACGCGCGCGCCGTGGCTGAATACGTGCTCAGCGCGCTGCTGGATCTTGCCGCCGGGCGTGGATTTCGCCTGGCGGAAAAAACCGTGGGCATTATCGGATACGGTCACACGGGATCCCGCGTGGCGCGCTTTCTCGATGCCTTGGGGGTGAAATGCGTTATCAACGATCCGCCGCTGGCCGATAACGGCGGCGTTGCCGGCTTGCAGTCACTGGACGCGGCGCTGGCCTGCGATATCATCACCCTGCACGTCCCCCTGACCACCGGCGGAGATCATCCCACCATCGGCTTACTGGACCGCCGGCGCATCGAGAACCTGCGAAACGGGACCATTGTCGTGAACACGGCGCGGGGAGAGGTGCTTGATGAAGCGGCATTGCTGGACGCTGTCCGCGCCGGCCGATTACACGCCGTCATCGATGTCTGGCAGAATGAACCCTCAATCAACACCGGGTTACTGGCCGCCGTGTACATGGGCACCCCACACATTGCCGGATATAGTCTCGATGGCCGCCTGCGCGCCGTGGACAGTATTTATCTGGCTTGCTGTAACTATTTCAATGAACCCGCGCAGTTCAGCATCGAGCACCCGGCCTCACCCGGGACGCAGATCGTTGATGCAACGGTGACGCTGGATGAGTTGATAAGGCGGCTGACGCACGCGGTGTGTCCGGTCACGGCAGACCATGCCGCTCTGTGCAAGTCCCTGGCCATGGATGACCCGGCGCGGCGGGCGGCGTATTTCGATCAATTGCGGAGAAACTACCCGGATCGCCGCGAATTCAGCAGCGTTTCCGTGCAGGCGCGGGAGTTGCCCGAGAAAACGCTGCGCGTGCTCGAAGCCCTGGGGTTTGCAGTGTGCCGGAATTGAAACGTCTGGGCTTTCTGGCCTCGGGTCGCGGTTCCAACATGCTGGCTATCATCCGGGCCTGCGAGAGCGGACGCTTGCCCGCCAGTCCGGTACTGGTGATCAGTAACAATCCGGATGCCCGGGCGCTGCAACTGGGGAGCGAACACGGCCTCGAAGCCCTGCATATGAGCCGCCGTACGCACGGCGATGCCGCGTCGCTGGATCAGGCCATGACGGCGGCCATGCAGGCGCATCAGGTCGACCTGGTTATCCTCGCCGGTTATATGAAAAAAATCGGACCGCAACTGCTGTCAGCCTATGCCCATCGCATCCTCAATATTCATCCATCGCTGCTACCGAGGCACGGCGGCCGCGGTATGTACGGCATGCACGTGCACGAGGCGGTCATCGCGGCCGGGGAGACGGAAACCGGGGTGACCGTGCACCTGGTCAACGCCGAGTACGACAGCGGCGATATTCTCGCCCGGCGTACGGTCAGTGTGGAAGCGGACGATGACGCCGAATCACTTGCGGCCCGGGTCCTGGAAGTGGAACACCGGCTTTATACCGAGGTGCTCGGAAAAATCCTGAGCGGAGAGATCACCCTGCCGGAATGAACAGCGACTGTCATGATATCGAGCCTGCGGGCACAACAGGGGGTAGCTTTGTTGCACGAACCTGACGCTGCCGGTGCCGGAAAATACATTGCCCGCTGGTACCGGTGCAGTGTTATCGAACAGCCGTTGCCGGTGTTGTTGCTGCTTGGTGTAGTGGCTCTGTTTTTTCTCTATTTCACTTCGTATTTCCGGCTGGATGCCTCGGCGGATTCCCTGTTACTGGAAAATGATCAGGATCTGAAGGCCTATCGTGAAATCGCGCGGCGTTATGAAACGCAGGATTTCCTGTTACTGACCTTCACTCCCACGGGCGATCTGTTAGCAGAGCAAAACCTGACAACCCTCGGTCGCTTGCGTGACAGCATCAGTGCCCTGACCGGTGTGGCATCGGTGCTGAGTATTCTCGATGTGCCTCTGGTGGGACCTGGCAGCGGGTCGTTGTCGGATATTGCCCGGAATGCGAAAACCCTTGGCGATAGCGGCGTGGATCCGGATCGTGCCCGGGAGGAACTGGTGTCCAGTCCCATATTCAGCGAACTGGTGATCAGCAAGGACGGCCAGACTACGGCACTGGTGATCAACCTGCCCGCGGACAGAAAATACCAGGAACTGATACACGAACGTGAGCGTTTGCTGGAACAACGTCGTGACGCTGAATGGTCCAGTGAACAACAGCGCACGCTGGAACAGGTGGATGCCGATTATGAAAATCGCAAGCGGCGGATCGATACGCGTAACCACGAGACCATCAAGGCCATCCGTGCACTGATGCGGGACTACAGCGCTGCCGGGGAATTGCACCTGGGCGGCATCAGCATGATCGCAGATGACATGATCCGCTTTGTTAAAAACGATCTGATCCGTTTCGGTGCCGGCGTCTTCATCTTCCTGGTGCTGATGCTGTGGCTGATATTCCGGCGCTTCCAGTGGATATTGCTGCCGCTGGCCTGTTGCACCTATTCGGGCGTGGTCATGGTCGGGTTGCTGGGCCTGCTGGACTGGCCGGTGACCGTGATCTCGTCGAATTTTATCTCGCTGATGCTGATCCTGACCATGTCCATGAATATCCACCTCATTGTGCGTTACCGTGAACTGTCGCGGGACAACCCGGCACTGGCGCAACCGGAACTGGTCATGCGCACCGCTGAGCGCATGGTGCGGCCGTGCCTGTACACCGCGCTGACCACCATGATCGGTTTTTCATCGCTGGTGGTCAGCCAGATCAAGCCGGTGATCCATTTCGGCCTGATGATGTCCATCGGCCTGCTGGTGACCTTCCTGACTACTTTTATCCTGTTTCCGGGCCTGTTAATGCTGTTTCCCAAACAGGCGGTGAAGGCCGATGAGACGGCCAACCGTGTGACGCCGTGGCTGGGCCGGCTGACACAACGGTATGGCAGGTCCGTCCTGCTTGCCTGTGCCGGAATCGGTCTGGTCAGTGTATTCGGGATGACGCAGTTACGGGTTGAAAACAGTTTCATTAATTATTTCAGTGAAGACACTGAAATTTATCGCGGCCAGCGTGTGATCGATGAAAAGCTGGGCGGGACGACACCGCTGGACGTCATCCTCGATTTTGACCTTGAAGGTGGCGCAACAGCAGCGGAACACGAAGACAGCGGCTTCGAGGAACTCGACGCCCTGTTCGCCGGTATCGAATCCGATCCGGCGGACAGCTGGTTTACGGCGCAGCGGCTGGATCGCATCAGCGCCGTGCATGATTATCTTGACAGCCTGGATGCTGTCGGCAAGGTCCTGTCACTGAACTCCTTTCTCGAGGTCATGCGTGAGGTCAACAACGGCCAGCCCACCGACGCCTTTGAAATGGCGCTGGTGTACAAGCGCATGCCCGAAGACATACGCGCCAGTCTGATCGATCCCTATATTTCAATCGCGGCGGATCAGGCCCGTATCAATGTGCGTATCATTGACTCCATGCCCGATCTCAGACGCCAGGAACTGTTACAACGGATCCACCAGGACCTCGATGAGAAACTCGGCTTACCACCATCAGAGTATCGCCTCACCGGCATGCTGGTGCTTTATAACAACATGCTGCAAAGCCTGTTTCGTTCCCAGATCCTGACCCTGGGTGCGGTCATGCTCGGCATTGCTCTGATGTTGTGGTTGCTGTTCCGATCCGTGCGGCTGGCGGTTATCGGCATATTGCCTAATCTGCTTGCCGCGGTGGCGGTGCTCGGCCTGATGGGCCTCGCCGGCATTCCGCTGGATATGATGACCATCACCATCGCCGCCATTACCATAGGCATCGCGGTTGATGATTGCATTCATTATATTTACCGTTTTCGTGAGGAGTTCGCCAGGCACGGGCAATACCGCAAGACCATGCATTATTGCCACGCCAATATCGGTGCGGCCATGTTTTACACCTCGATCACAATAATCATTGGATTCTCTATCCTGATTTTGTCAAACTTCATCCCCACGATAATCTTCGGGCTGTTGACCACGCTGGCCATGCTCGTAGCCCTGCTTGCCGCCCTGACGCTGCTACCGGAACTGATTCTGGTGATCAGGCCGTTCGGCGAAGAACACGAAGAACAAACATAACAAGCTGCCCATCAATGAAACATCGACTTTCGGATCTGTATCGCAACACCGTGCTTGTGCATCCGCTGCTGACGCTGGTGCTGCTGGGATTACTGTTTGCTTTTTTTGCCTGGCATACACGGGACTTCAGGCTCGATGCCTCGGCGGATTCACTGCTGCTGGAAAATGACCGGGATTTGCAGACCTTTCGCCAGATCAGCAAACGTTATGAAGGCAACGAGTTCGTATTCGTGACCTTTACACCCAAAGGCGATTTGTTCAGCGATGAAACACTGGCGATTCTCAAGCGCTTGCGCGATGAGCTCGGCGCGCTGGATAACATCGATTCCTACACTTCCATTATCGATGTGCCCCTGGTCAAGGTAATCGAGGGATCCATCGTTGATGTGGCCGACAACTATCGCACGCTGGAGTCGCCGGATATCGATCTCGACAAGGCCAAACAGGAGCTGGTTGACAGTCCGCTGTATGAAAACCTGCTTATCAGCGATGACGGCGATACCACCGCCGTGTTGTTGTATTTACGTTCCAACGAGGAATACCGGGCACTGCAGACACAGAGAAACGATCTGTTGATCCGCAGGAACCAGGCCGGTCTTACGGAGGACGAGCAACGAACCCTGGAAGTGGTGAACAAGCGCTATGTCCAGGTCAAACAGGAAGTGGACAGGGCCAACCACCAGGTCATTGCCGACATCCGCCGGGTCATGGACGATTACCGTCATTACGGCACGCTGTATCTCGGTGGCGTACCCATGATTGCCGATGACATGATTACCTTTATACGCAACGATCTGGTGGTCTTCGGTATCGGTGTGTTTGTTTTCCTGGTGATCATGCTGACCCTGATCTTCCGGCAACCGCGCTGGGTGATGTTACCGCTGTTGAGTTGCGCCTATTCCGGACTGTTGATGATGGGATTGCTCGGTCTGGCAGGCTGGCAGGTGACAGTCATTTCCTCGAACTTCATTTCCCTGATGCTGATCCTGACCATGTCGATGAACGTGCACCTGGTGGTGCGTTACCGGCAACTGCGCAAGGATTACCCGGACAGCGATCACCGCGAACTGGTGCACCTGACTACGCAAAAAATGGTCTGGCCCTGCCTGTATACGGCACTGACCACGATGATGGGTTTCGGCTCGCTGGTGGTCAGTGAAATCAAGCCGGTGATCGACTTCGGCTGGATGATGACCATTGGTTTGTCGGTCACATTCCTGACTTCGTTCCTGTTGTTTCCCGCTATCCTGGTACTGCTCGGGCGTACGTCCGCGAAGGAGCAGGTTCGCGAGGAAGTGCCGTTTACCGCGGCGCTGGCCGGCGCCACGCAGCATCACGGCGGCAAGATCCTCATCGCCAGTATCGCGCTCGCCGTATTCACCGTGGTCGGAGTCACCCGGCTCAAGGTGGAGAACAGCTTTATCAATTACTTCAGTGACAGCACCGAGATATACCAGGGTCTGAAACTGATCGATGACAAACTGGGCGGCACCACGCCACTGGATGTCATCCTCAAATTCGATACCTACCAGAACGGTGATGGCGCGGATGCGGATGCGGACGACGAATTTGCCGCCCTGTTCGGCGGTATAGAATCGGACCCCGCGGATTACTGGTTTACCAACTACAAGATCGACCTGATTAAGGAGGTGCACGATTACCTGGACAGCCTGGATGCCGTCGGCAAGGTGCTGTCGCTGGCCTCGGTGGTACGGGTGGCTGAAAGTCTGATCAAGGCGGACAGCTTTGACACCTTCGAACTGGCCATTCTGTACAAACGGCTGCCGGAGGAACTCAAGGCCAGCATGCTGAATCCGTATATGAACATCGAGGCGGACGAGGCCCGGATCAGCCTGCGCATCCGGGATTCCCTCGAAGATCTGCGGCGCAAGGAACTGATCGGGAAAATTGACCACGATCTGCAACATGAGATCGGCCTGGCGCCGGATGAATATCAGCTCACCGGCCTGTTGATCATGTACAACAACATGCTGCAGAGCCTGTTTCGTTCCCAGATCCTGACCCTGGGCGTGGTCATGCTGGGTATCGCGCTGATGTTGCTGATCCTGTTCCGATCCGTGAAACTGGCCATCATCGGTATCATCCCCAATATACTCGCGGCGGGCGCGATCCTGGGCCTGATGGGCTGGCTGGATATCCCGCTGGACATGATGACGATTACCATCGCCGCCATCACCATCGGCATCGCTGTGGATAACGCCATCCATTACATCTACCGTTTCCGCGAGGAGTACGCCATTCACGGCGATTATCTGAAAACCATGCGGGTCTGCCACGCCAACATCGGCCGGGCGGTGTTCTACACGGCGATTATCATCATTATCGGTTTCTCGATCCTGGTGCTGTCCAATTTCATCCCGACCATTTATTTCGGTCTGCTCACCGCGTTGGCCATGTTTATTGCACTGCTTGCGGCCCTGACCCTGCTGCCCAAACTCATTTTGCTGTGGCGGCCGTTCTGAGTCCCGGGATTACCGGCCTGGTTACGGATTTTTTCTCTGAATTGAAAGAGTTACGACGGAAAGCCGAATCCGTGAGTGGCGTCACAGAATTCACTTTTCATAAACAGACAGAAATTATTACAATACCCGGCCCCGGGCACGGGTGAAGCCCGACTGCCCGTGCGTTGAGTGGTCTGCATACTGAGACAGGTTTACTGATGAAACGTCCGGGTATTCCGGGCGTCATACTAAAGCGGGAATACCCGGTCAGTACGGGCGTTCCGATAAAAATTCTGTACCGAGGGAATAAAATGAGAACGACACTATCCTTTGTCATCGCGATCCTGATATCGATGTCAGCCGCAGGGGTGCAAGCGGCTACCAGTGCCACCGAAGTGGTGCGTGATACCGCCACCCAGGTCCTGGATCGCATCAAGTCAGAGAAACAGCAGCTGGAGGAACACCCCGAGCGGGTTTACGAACTGGTTAACGAACTGGTCATACCGCATTTTGATTTCATCAGCATGTCCAAGTGGGTACTGGGGAAAAACTGGGGATTGGCGACAGAAGATGAAAAGAGTCAGTTCACCGACGAGTTTCGCACCCTGCTGGTTCGCACCTACGCCAAGGCATTGCTGGAGTATTCCGACCAGGAAATCCGCTATATCGACGAGCAGAACAGCGCCAATTCCAACCTGGTGGTGGTGAAAACCGAGGTTACCCAGTCGGGTTCGAATTCAATCCCCATCCATTACCGCATGCACGTGAGCGGCGGTGACTGGAAAGTGATCGACGTCGCCGTAGACGGCGTCAGTCTGGTTTCCACGTACCGGGGAGAATTTGCTTCCCATATCAGGAAAAACGGCATCAGCAATCTGATAACCCGGCTGGCGGAAAGAAATACAGAGTCACTGCAACGCTAACAGCTGTCGCAGACAAGCTGTCGTTTCCCGACTGCAATCTCCCCTTCAATCGGTATAATACCCGGGGCCGTCATCACTGGCGGCCCCGGTCCGGTTTACCGCATGCACTGCGGACACATCCACATAAATTCGAGTGAGAAAGAATGATGACTCCTGAACAGATCAGGCAAATGATAGAGGCTGGTATTCCCGGTTGCGAGGCGCGAGTGCGCGGCGATGACGGCACCCATTTCGAGGCGCTGATCATCAGTGATGAATTCAAAAATAAAACGACCCTGCAGCAACACCAGATTGTCTATAAAGCCCTGGGTGAGAAGATGGGCACCGATATCCATGCCCTGGCCATGCGCACCCTTACCCGGGAACAGTGGCAGCAGTCCCCGGAGTTTTCCGGAACACGGGACTGACGCCTGCATGGACAGACTGATCATCCATGGCGGTTCGGCACTGCGTGGCGAGATCTCCATTTCGGGTGCCAAGAACGCGGCACTGCCCATCCTGTCGTCCACCCTGCTCGCCGATTCCCCGGTGACCATCGGCAATGTCCCCCACCTGCACGACATCACCACGACCATGGAATTGCTGGGGCGGATGGGTTCGCAGTTGCTGGTGGATGAAAAAATGAACATCGAAGTGGATAACAGCACGGTCAATAACATGCACGCGCCGTATGAACTGGTGAAGACCATGCGTGCCTCGATCCTGGTGCTGGGGCCGTTGCTGTCACGATTCGGCCAGGCCGATGTCTCATTGCCCGGTGGCTGTGCCATCGGTTCGCGTCCGGTCAATATTCACCTCAATGGCCTGACGCAAATGGGCGCCGATATCCAGGTGGAGGGGGGGTATATCAAGGCCAAGGCCAGGCGCCTGCGCGGTGCGCGGCTGAATCTGGACATGGTCACCGTGACCGGCACGGAAAACCTGATGATGGCGGCGACTCTGGCCCGGGGAACCACGATTATTGAAAATGCCGCCCGTGAGCCCGAGGTGATTGACCTGGCCAACTGCCTGATCAGCATGGGTGCGTTTATCGAGGGCGCGGGCACGGACCGCATAGAGATCGAAGGTGTCGAAACGCTGAGCGGCTGTCACTACGATATTCTGCCGGATCGCATCGAATCGGGAACCTACCTGGTGGCGGCCGCGATGACCGGCGGCAAGATCCGACTCAAGCACACGCGACCACAAATTCTCGATGCCGTGCTGGCCAAGCTTGAGGAGGCCGGAGCCAGTATTACTTGCGATGAAAATTCCATCAGCCTGGACATGCACGGCAGGCAACCTGCGTCCGTCGATCTGCATACCTCGCCGTTTCCCGGTTTCCCCACGGACATGCAGGCCCAGTTCACGGCCATGAACTGCATCGCCTCCGGCACCGGCACCATCACCGAGACGGTGTTTGAAAACCGGTTTATGCACATTCATGAATTGCAGCGGATGGGTGCGAACCTGAAGCTGGAAGGCAATACCGTCATCAGCAGGGGAGTGGACAGGCTGAACAGCGCCCCGGTGATGGCGACCGACCTCAGGGCATCGGCCAGCCTGGTGCTGGCCGGCCTGGTGGCGGAGGGTGAAACGGTGGTCGATCGTATCTATCATATCGACCGCGGTTACGAGACCATCGAGGAAAAACTCAGTGCCCTGGGTGCACACATCAAACGTGTGCCGAGCCGGTAAGCAGTTCACGGCAACAGGTATGGCTGCACCCATACACCTTGTATCCAATCAGCAGCCGCGATCCGGATAACCGGCTGATACACTTTCGTCCCTGAGCGCAACGGGATCATTATGATGAAAAATACGCTGACCATCGCCGTTTCCAAGGGCCGTATCCTTGAAGAGTGCCTGCCTTTACTGGAGCAGGCCGGCATCCGCCTGCTCGAGGATCCCGGTAAAACCCGCAAGTTGATCCTGGAGACCAGTCGGGCGGATCTGAAAATAATCATCGTTCGCGCCACGGATGTTCCCACTTACGTGGCGTACGGCGCGGCGGATCTCGGCGTGGCCGGCAAGGATGTGCTGCTGGAATACGGGGGTGACGGGCTGTACGAACCCCTGGATCTGGGCATTGCCCGCTGCCGCATGATGCTGGCCGGACCCGCGCAGGCCACGAACGGTCACGGCCGTTTGCGAATTGCCACCAAGTACGTCAATACCACACGGCGTTATTTTGCCGATCAGGGCAAGCAGGTGGAGCTGATCAAGCTTTACGGATCGATGGAACTGGCGCCGCTGCTGGGACTGGCCGATCGTATCGTCGATCTGGTGGATACCGGCAAAACCCTGAAGGAGAACGGTCTGACACCCCTGGAATTGATCACCGACATCAGTTCACGGCTGATCGTCAACAAGGCTGCCATGAAAATGAAACACGGGATAATAAAACCCCTGATCGATGACCTGGCAAGGACGGTGGCCCGGTGAGTATGCGACGGCTTGACAGTAGCGCCGCCGATTTCGACCAGCAACTGAGCCGGCTACTGGCCACCACCGATGAGCCGGATGCGGATATCCGCAAACGCGTCGAAGCCATCCTTGCCGATGTCCGCGAGCGTGGCGATACGGCGCTGCTGGAATACACCAACCGCTTTGACCAGCGCGATGCCGCGTCTGTTAATGAACTCGTGGTTAGCCCGGACAGGCTGGCGGCCGCCGTCAATACTATCGATGCGGACCTGGTTGCGGCTTTGCAGGAAGCCTGCCGGCGGGTACGCGATTATCATCAAAAACAGAAAGCCGAATCCTGGACCTATATCGATGCCGACGGTAATGAACTCGGCCAGAAGGTCACACCCCTTGATCGCGTCGGTGTCTACGTCCCGGGTGGCAAGGCGGCATATCCCTCGTCCGTGATCATGAATGTGATCCCGGCGCAGGTGGCCGGCGTTCCCGAAATCATCATGGTTGTGCCCATGCCGGGCGGTGTCATGAACCCGACCGTACTGGCCGCGGCCCACATAGTCGGGGTGGAAAAGGTGATTGCCATTGGCGGTGCCCAGGCGGTTGCAGCCCTGGCGTACGGCACCGAAACCGTCCCCAGGGTGGACAAGATCGTCGGCCCCGGCAACATTTATGTGGCTACGGCCAAGCGCATGGTATTCGGCACGGTCGGTATCGACATGATTGCCGGTCCATCCGAAGTGCTGGTGGTCTGTGACAGCGGGGCCAACCCGGACTGGATTGCCATGGACCTGTTCGCCCAGGCCGAACACGATGAACACGCTTGTTCCATACTCGTCTGCCCCGACGCCGCCTTTCTCGACCGGGTCGAACACAGCATTGAACGGCTGCTGCCGGAGATGGAGCGGGCGGACATCATACGCGCCTCGCTCGCGGCCAACGGCGCCCTGATCCGGGTTCGGGACCTGAACGATGCCGCGGACGTAGTCAACCGGGTGGCGCCGGAACACCTGGAACTGGCACTGTCCGATCCGGACCCGGTGCTGGCCGATATCCGTCATGCCGGTGCCATCTTTATCGGTCACTACGCCGCCGAATCCCTCGGCGATTACTGCGCCGGCCCCAACCATGTGCTCCCCACAGCCCGCAGTGCGCGGTTTTCATCACCGCTGGGTGTGTATGATTTTCAGAAACGCTCCTCGCTGATCCGCTGTACGCAAACATCGGCCGCCGTGCTGGCCCGCACCGCCACGGTGCTGGCCCGGGGTGAAGGTCTCACCGCCCATGCACGATCAGCCGAATACCGTCTGAAATCCGGATCAACATGAGTTCCGTTGATGAACGCATAGCCTGCTGGGTCAGCCCGGCGATCCGGGCCATGCAGGCTTACCATGTGCCCGCTGCCGGCGGCCTGGTGAAACTCGATGCCATGGAAAACCCCTACACGTGCTCACAGGCATTGCGGGAGGAATGGCTGAACGCACTCAAGGCCGCCGAACTCAACCGTTACCCGGATCCCGATGCGGCGGCAACGAAACAGGCTCTTCGATCAGTGATGCGGGTGCCAGATGAACTGGCATTACTGGTTGGTAACGGTTCGGACGAAATCATTCAGATGATCATCACCGTGCTGGCGGCGCCGGGGCGCACGGTGCTGGCTCCGGAACCCGGATTTGTCATGTACCGGATCCTGGCGCAAGCACTGGGATTGCGTTATCACGGTGTGCCGCTGCAGGAGGATTTCAGTCTCGATGTCGGGGCCATGCTGGCGGCGATCGAGGAAACCCGACCGGCGGTGATTTTTATGGCATCGCCCAACAACCCCACGGGGAATCTGTTCAGTCGTAAAGACATGATCCGTATCATCGAGGCCGCACCGGGACTGGTGGTGGTCGATGAAGCCTATTTTATTTTTGCCGGTGATGGTTGTATGGATTTGCCTGTTCGTTACCCGCACCTGCTGGTCATGCGTACCCTGTCAAAGCTGGGACTGGCCGGACTTCGGGTCGGGTGTGTCGCCGGTAACGAAGCCTGGATTTCGGAACTGGACAAGATTCGCCTGCCTTACAATATCAATGTGCTTTCACAAATCAGCACTGATTTTTTTCTCGCCCATTACCCGCTGCTCGAGGAACAGGCTGATGTCATTCGTCGGGATCGCAACGTTCTGTACCAGGCGTTGCAACGGCTTGACGGTATCCGTGTTCACCCCAGTGATGCCAATTTCCTGCTGTTTCAAACCACAACACAGGCAGCCGACACCGTGCATCAAGCCCTGAAAGACCGCGGAATCCTGATCAAGAACCTGCACGGAACTCATCCATTGCTGGATCAGTGCTTGCGGGTCACCGTGGGCACGGCGGAGGAGAACGAAAAGTTTCTTATGGCACTTGGGGCGGTTTTACGGTGAACGGGGAACAGGTAACGGGTAACAGGGAACAGAGGCACCCAGGTGTCTGCCTTGGCAACCAGCCAGGTGTCTGCCTTCAGGCTGATACCGTACTAAAGGCAGTGAACGGTGAACAGTGAACAGTGAACGGTGAATGGTGAATAGTGATTCGTGAACGGTGAGTGTTGACTGAGTGCAGGTCTGACACACACTTTGCCCACTCACCACTCAC
>DGNS01000015.1:355439-483004 GCA_002389045.1 Thiotrichaceae bacterium UBA4486
CCACTCACCACTCACCACTCACCATCATTGCAGAAGATTAGGCCGGCGATTGACTGTTACTTCGATGGTTTTTTCTTCCCAGCCGCGCATAATTTTTACATTAATACGGGTCCCCGGCTGGTAGTCCGAGATCATACGGATGACCTGTCCCGGATCGGTGACCGGTTTATCATCGATGCTGACAATGATATCGCCCGGCATCATCCCGGCATTATGCGCCGGGCCATTTTCATAGATGCCGGCTATGAGTACACCGGTCTGGCCGAGATCCGCCTGTTCGAGGATTATCGGTGACAGAATCTGTGCCTCGATGCCCAGCCAGCCGCGTTCCACGCTGCCCCGGGCAATGATCTGGTCCATGACATCAATGGCGATATTCACCGGTACCGCAAGGCCGATACCCTGGGAACCGCCGGTGTTGGAGATCATGGCCGAATTCAGCCCGATCATGGCGCCATCAACGTTGACCAGTGCGCCTCCGGAATTACCCGGATTGATGGCCGCATCGGTCTGGATGAAGTTTTCGGCGCTGGTAATACCGAGGCGAGTGCGACCCATGGCACTGATGATGCCCTGGGTTACGGTCTGTCCGAAATCGAAAGGATTGCCGATGGCCAGCACCACATCACCGGTTTGCATGCGGGTTGGGTCGCCGATGGTAATGCTTGGCAATGCATCCATGTCGGTTTTCAGCACGGCCACATCAGTGCCCGGATCACTGCCCATCAGTGTAGCTGTACCGTTGCGTCCGTCGGCGAGAGTGATGCTGATCGAATCCGCATCACGGACAAGGTGGGCGCTGGTGAGAATATAACCCTCGGGGCGGATGATCACGCCGGACCCCAGGTTGTTGCGGCGCTGGTTCGGCGTCGCCGGCACTTTACCGAAAAAGCGTTTGAAAATAGGATCCTGGAACAAGGGATGGGTCTGTTGCTGGAAATAGCTGGAGGCATAGACATTGACCACGGCCGGGGCGCTGCGGGCCACGGCCGCACGGTAGGTGTGTGTGGCCGTGTTGTCGGTGTTGCTATTCAACCATTCAGGGTTGAACAGCAATACGATCAGGGCCAGGCTCATGCCGGCCATGATGGATTGCAGAATAAAGATGATGGTCTTGCGGGTCAGCATAGTGTTATCGTGTTATTGATTCGGATCAAATAGCGCAACCAAAACCCTGCCAGTTTAATTGATCATGATATAATGCCGGTACTGCTGATTCACAGGTTTTGGGGAAATTTCCAATGAGTAATGAAGTTATGAACAGTAATCGGCGCCGTTTTCTGACCGCGGCGGCGACCGTGGTGGGAGGCGCAGGCGTCGTGGCAACAGCGGTTCCTTTTATTTCCACGCTGACACCGAGCGCCCGGGCCCGGGCTATTGGCGCCCCGGTGGAGATCGATCTTAGTGATCTGGCGCCGGGCGGGCTCAAAATCGAACAGTGGCAGGGCAAGCCGATCTGGATTTTGCGCCGCAATGACGCGGATCTTTCCGGCCTGGAACAACTCGACGACAAGCTCAGGGATCCCGATTCGGAAGTGGAACAGCAGCCTGATTATGCCAGCGACAAATATCGCTCCATCAAACCTGAATACCTGATCGTGGTCGGTCTTTGTACTCATCTTGGATGTTCGCCCAGCTACGTGCCGCAGGATGAGGATCATTCGCTGGGGGATGACTGGCTGGGCGGGTTTTTCTGTCCCTGTCACGGCTCCAAGTTTGATCTTGCGGGGCGTGTCTATGCAGGCGTTCCGGCGCCGACCAACCTGCTGGTGCCGCCACACAAGTACCTGAGCGACACCCGGGTACTGATTGGCGATGATTCGGGAGTAAGCTGATGGAGAAAGTGACTCAGGCATTGAACGGTCTGCTCGGCTGGGTGGATGACCGCTTTCCGCTCTCGAAGATGTGGAATGAGCACCTGGCTAGGTACTACGCCCCCAAAAATTTCAATTTCTGGTATTTCTTCGGTTCCCTGGCGCTGTTCGTGCTGGTGATCCAGATCGTCACCGGCATCTGGTTGACCATGAATTACAAGCCCTCCGCGGAGCATGCCTTTGCTTCGGTGGAATACATCATGCGTGATGTGGAATGGGGCTGGTGGATGCGCTATATGCACTCTACCGGGGCTTCGGCTTTCTTCATCGTCATCTATTTGCACATGTTCCGCGCGCTGCTCTATGGTTCTTACAAGAAACCGCGCGAACTGCTCTGGCTTACGGGCATGATCATCTATTTCACCCTCATGGGTGAGGCCTTCTTCGGTTACCTGTTGCCCTGGGGGCAAATGTCCTACTGGGGCGCGCAGGTCATCATTTCCCTGTTTGGCGCCCTGCCGTGGATCGGGGATGACCTGGCCCTGCTCATCCGCGGCGATTTCGTGGTCTCCGATGTGACCCTGAACCGCTTCTTCTCGCTGCATGTGATAGCCCTGCCGCTGGTGCTCTGTGGCCTGGTTGCGGCTCATATCCTGGCGCTGCACGAAGTCGGGTCCAATAACCCTGACGGTATCGAGATCAAGAAAAACAAGGACGCCAACGGCGTCCCTCTGGATGGTATTCCCTTCCATCCCTATTACACGGTCAAGGATATTGTCGGCGTGGTGGTGTTTCTGATCTTTTTCTGCGCGGTAGTGTTCTTTGCCCCTGAGATGGGCGGCTATTTCCTCGAACACGCCAACTTTATTCCGGCAGATCCACTGAAAACCCCGGAACACATCGCCCCGGTCTGGTACTTCACGCCGTTCTACGCCATATTGAGGGCGGTGCCGAATCAGCTTGGTGGTGTCATCGCCATGGGTGCATCCACCGTGCTGTTCATGTTCCTGCCATGGCTGGATCGCAGCCCGGTCAAATCGATACGTTATCGCGGGCGCAAGTACAAAACGGCGTTGGCGCTGTTTGTGATCAGTTTTATCACTCTTGGTTATCTGGGCATGCAGCCGGCGACACCGACATTTACCTGGATAGCACGGTTTTTCTCGGTGATATATTTTGCATTTTTCCTGTTAATGCCGTTTTACACCCGGACGGATGATGACAAACCGGTGCCGGAGAGGGTGAGGTAGCATGATGAGAACAATCACACTCTTTACCCTGATTGCCCTTTTGCCGGCCCCGGGATTCGCTGCCGGCGGCGGTGTAAAACTCATGCACGCCGATGTCGATCTCGGTGACAAGGAGTCCCTGCAGCGGGGCGCGGCAACGTTTGTGAATTATTGCATGGGTTGTCATTCGGCTTCCTACATGCGCTACAACCGTATCGGCAAGGATCTGGGGATCAGCGATGATGTACTGGAGTCCAACTTTATCTTCAATCCGGAAGACAAGGTAGGCGATACCATGGAGATTGCCATGCGCAAAAGCGATGCCGAAAACATCTATTTTGCCGTCAACCCGCCGGACCTGTCAGTCATCGCCCGTTCCCGGGGTGCTGACTGGCTGTATACGTACTTCATGACTTTCTACAAGGACGAGTCCCGCCCCATGGGGGTAAATAACCTGGTATTCAAGGATGTGGGTATGCCGCACGTGCTCTGGCAAAAACAGGGCATGCAGGCACCGGTATACGAAATGGTCAGAACCGCTGATGGCGGCGAGAAGAAGGTGATCACGGGGTTGGAACAGATTTCCCGGGGCTCACAATCAACCGAAGAATACCAGCAGACGGTCCGGGACCTGGTGAATTTCCTGGTCTATCTGGGTGAACCGGCCCAGCTCAAGCGCAAAACGGTCGGCTTCTGGGTGCTGTTTTACCTGATCGTGCTGTTACTGCCGGTGGTGTATCTCTTGAAAAAGGAATACTGGCGCGATATCCACTGACCGCGTAGTGTGATTTTTATTGTATAATCGCGCTCCTTTTTCAATCTTACGAGGGTGTAATGGGTAGCATGGCCAATCGGCGCTCAATCATGGTGTTATATTCGGATCCTGACGGATTGTTGGGCCACTGCACCCGTCTGGTGTTGGCGGAAAAGGACATCAACGTGGAAATCAATTTCGTCCAGGAGGGAGAGCGGCCCGAGGAGCTGGCAGAGTTGAATCCCTACAATTCAATACTGACACTGATCGATCGCGATCTGGTCCTCTATGATGCCCAGATCATCATGGAATATCTGGACGAGCGTTTTCCTCACCCGCCCCTGTTGCCCGTGGATCCGGTCAACCGCGCCAGCAATCGCCAGTTACGCTACCGGGTCATGCGTGATCTGTACAGCCTCATCAATGACATCGAGGGTGATAATGACATCGCCGCGGCCAATGCCCGTAAAACCCTGCGCGATAACCTCACTGCGATAGCCCCGGCATTTGCACAAAAACCCTTTTTCATGTCCGATGAGTACACCCTGGTGGACTGCTGTATGGCACCGCTGTTATGGCGTTTGCCCCTGTACGGTGTCAAGTTGCCGGGTTCGGCCAAGCCGTTGCTGGCATACGCCGATCGCCTGTTCGAAAAGCCGGCATTCAAGAGCAGCCTTTCCGGCGCCGAGAAGGAGATGCGCGAGGACTACTTTCATAACCGTCCCGGTGTGAATTTATCGTGACTTCCAATCGCCCCTATCTGATACGGGCGCTGTATGAATGGATTCTGGACAACCGCCACACCCCGTACCTTCTGATCAACGCGGACAAGGCTGACGTCAATGTGCCCCGGCAATTTATCGAAGATGGAAAAATCATCCTCAATATTTCACCGTCGGCGGTACAGGATCTTGAACTTGGAAACGAGTGGGTACTGTTCAGCGCACGGTTCAGTGGCAACCGATTCGATATCCAGGTGCCGGTGCAGGCCATCATGGCCGTCTATGCGCGGGAAAACGGCCAGGGCATGATATTTCCAGAAGAGGAAGATACGGCCGCCGGGGAAAAGTCACCAACCGCGGATGCCGATACGAACAAGGCCGGTAAACCGCACCTGAAGGTCATCAAGTAAACGCTGCGTTGTACTATCGAAGCAACTGTAACCACGGTCTGCTGCGCGATACCGGCATTCGGCCAGTGCCGGGCAAACGAGGAATCCGTGGCCGTTGTATTAATCCGTGTACTGAAACAGCCTGACGACTTTTTGCACGCCGCCCGTTTTTCGGGCGATGTCGGTGGCGCGGTCGGCTTCTTCACGTGTCACCAGCCCCATCAGATAGACGACGCCAGCTTCAGTCACCACCTTGATAGCCATACCGTTGATATCCTGGGCAGTTATTAATTTTGTTTTAAGCTTTGATGTAATTACGCTGTCACTGCTTCGTGCGAGCAGTGAGCTGGGGGCGGCTACGGAGATTTCATCATAGACATGAACGACCTTGTCAATACCACGCACCAGTTCGACCGCCTGGCGTTTCAGGGCTTCCGTGGGCGCCTCGCCGGAGAGCAGGACACGCATATTGTAACTGGTAACGTTGATATGGGCCTGCTCATTGAGTTCCTTGTTTTCAAAAATCATCCTGGTTGCCTTGAGTTCAATGGATTGATCCTCGATCACGGTTCCGGCGGTACGCCGGTCAGCGGCCAGTGATGCAGCCGTGGCGCCGCCACCGACCACGACTGCGGCGCAGCCGTGCAGGGTTGTGATAACAATCAGAATCGCTGCCAGTCGGTATAATGTGCTTTTAGTCATAAATACTATTCCTGTCCCAGTAACTGTCGGTCGATAAGGTCGCAGATCGAATGAATGATCATCAGATGTACTTCCTGGATACGTGCGGTTGACCAGCTCGGCACACGGATTTCGATGTCCGTTTCGTGCATGAGGTCGGCCATCTGGCCACCGTCGCGCCCGGTCAGGGCGACAACATTCATATTCCGATCGTGGGCGGCATCGATGGCGTGAATGATATTGTGTGATTCACCGCTGGTGGAAATCGCCAGCAACACATCGTCAGCATGGCCCAGGGCGCGGATCTGCTTGGAAAATATATCGGCGTACTGGTAGTCGTTGGCGATGGAGGTGATGGTTGACGTATCCGTGGTCAGGGCGATGGCCGGCAGACCGGGACGTTCCATCTCGAAGCGGTTGAGCATTTCCGACGAGAAATGCTGGGCGTCGCCGGCCGACCCGCCGTTACCACAGCTCAGTATCTTGTTTTCACTGAGCAGGCAGCGGGTCATCAGCGTCGCTGCCGCTGCAATCGGTTCGGCAATTTGGTCAACGCATTCAGTCTTGAGCTGTATGCTTTCGTTGAAATTATCTTTAATACGCTGGATCAGATCCATGGGTCAGTTCCAAAAGCCGGTTGATACCTGGAAAATTGCCGGGACATTATGCCTGAAACGCGTCTCTTATCCAGTCAATCGTCGGCTTGTCGAGATTCCCGGTGACGGTGACCACATCGAAGCGGTAACAGTAGTTATCAGGATTTTTCAAAGATTGCAGGTACTGTAGCGCGGTTTTGGTGATGCGTTGGCACTTTCTGGCATCGATGGTCTCGGCGGCATTCAGGATACGGTTGTTCCTGCGGTAGCGGACCTCGACGAAGGCAATGATACCGCCGTCACGCATGATCAGGTCAATTTCGCCGAAACGGCCCCGGTATTTGCGGGTCAGGGTGATCAGGCCCGAAACTTCGAGATGTTGGCAGGCGATGGTTTCGGCCCGATCCCCTGTCGTGGTGGTGGCTACCTGCCGTGAATTCAAGGCTGACTGCCGACGACGGGTTGCGGCAGACCATCAACGAACTGTGCCCAGGCCAGGTAGTGCTGGATGCGCCCCTGGTCGGCCACATAGAGATTACCGGTCGCGCCACTGAAGCGTTTGCCGCTGTCCGCTGCCAGACCCGGCAGGCCGGGAATGACCGAGTAAGCGTCGTAACCCAGCGCGTAGAGCCGTTGATAATTGGCAGCTGATTGCGGCCAGGTTTGCCCGATCACGGATTTGGCCCGGTTGTGATAAAAGTCCGGGTCAATTGTCCACGGCACATCGGCAAACAGGATCCGGTTCATATCGGCATCACGCACCGGGTCGGGTTGACCGGAGTACACATGCGATGTGGCGTATACGGGTAAATCACCGGCCCTGAGAAAGCGAATATGCGGCATGACCTGGCGGGCGATGTCCGGTGGACTGGCAATAAAGATAAAATCAGCGTCCTGGCGGCGGCGTTCCTCACCGTGAATGCTGCGGTTGAGTACGGCGCGCAGTTCCCGGGTTCTCTCCTTGCTGCTGTCGGTGTTCAGCAGCCTGCGTATCGGTTCGGAATAATCCTCGGTTTCGCTGTCATACACCGCGTGTTCCAGTAATACGCCACCGAGTTCCTGCCAGCGTTCACGAAAGGCCGTCAAAACACGATTGCCCCATTCATCACCGGTGCTGATAGCCAGCGCCCGGGCATGGCCGTCAAACCAGGCCCGCTCGGCGACCTGCATGGCTTCGTCTTCCGGGGACAGGGTCAACTGAAAAAAATTAACGCCCGGTTTAACGCTTTCAAAAGCAGCATTGTTCAAATCTCCGTCAAAGTAATTCAGCACCATGGTTTTGGTGGTGATGCTGCCTTGTTGCAACAGTCTGTCAATAGCGGTTTTTTCCAGTGGGCCGATGATGAAATCCGCGCCTTCACTGACGGCGTTCTGGTATTGCTCGATGATGTTGAGACTGTCCGTGTTGTAAAAGCGGATACGGGTATTGGCATCATCGCTGTCGTACCAGGCAGCGACAAAGCCATCGCGAATGGCCCGCGATGCATCGGCAAATCGTCCCGAGAACGGTAACAGCAGGGCCAGGTTCTGTGGGCGCGTGGCCAGCTCCTCGCTACTGACAATGAGGCCGGGGACAATCTCCGCCAGCGCTCCGTGATCCGGGTAGCGGGCCGACCAGTCTTCGAGTACGAGTTTGAGGTTTTTCGGATTCGCCATGTGGGTACGGTAAATCAACGCCAGCTCACCCCAACCGGCTCCGGCCGGCGCATCCGCGGCGCGCAGCTCTTCCAGCCCGGCATTGTCGAGTTTTTCCAGCAGTTGCCACAGTGCCGCGTTATTGTCGCTGTGCTCGGCCGGAGAGCCGGGCAGGGTACTCAGGGTCAGGCGATCCGACAGCGCTTCCCGCCACAAACCGAGTTGTTCCAGCGCGGCGGCCTTGATATCGTACCAGGCGCTTTTCAGATTGCCGGGCGCCGTGTCTACGGGTTCGGGTCCGAGCGTCTCCACGGCAGTCCGGGCGTCCCCCCGTGCCAGTGCGATGCGGGCTATCAGCACGGTTTTCTGCAGCGAACGGATCTGTTCATCATCTTTTTCTACAAGAGTGAGAATTTCCTCGGCCCGGTTGTAATCAGCGGCCTCGACCAGCGCCGCGGCGGCCTTCAGCCGGTATTCATCGGCCCGTGCGCCATCCGCTTCGGCCAGCGCCAGGTAGGCGTCCGCTGCCGCCAGGAAATCACCGCTGTCGATGAATTGCGTGGCCTGTTGCTGTTGTTGCAGTAAGGCTTCGTCATCGAGCGATTTCGTCTGGCTGGCCGGACCGCAGGCGCTGACAAAAAGCAGTAACAGGCACAGGGATCGTGAGAACATATATTTTTGCATCATGTGGTAAATTGTTGGATGGGCGTTTCGCTGTTTGATTCCGGGATCTGCTATCGGATTTCAGGGCCTGCTTGATTTTTCCAACCGGGGTGTCATGTGTCAAACGAATCAGGAAACTTGTACGTGGTGGCAACGCCCATCGGCAATCTTCAGGACATCAGCCCGCGCGCCCGCGATGTGCTGTCCACCGTGGATCTGATTCTGGCAGAAGATACGCGGCACAGCCAGACGTTGCTGCGGCAATTCAGCATTAACACCCCCTTGAAGTCCTGTCATGAGCATAATGAGGACCGGCGCATCGGGGAAATGCTGGAATTCCTGGGTCAGGGCCATGATATCGCGTTCATCAGCGACGCCGGTACGCCCCTGATCAGCGATCCGGGTTACCGGCTGGTGGCTGCGGCGCATGACCATGCCATCCGGGTAATCCCCGTGCCCGGCCCCTCGGCCTGTATCAGCGCCCTGTCCGTATCCGGTCTGCCTACGGATCGTTTCCGGTTTATCGGTTACCTGCCCGCGAAGCAGGGGGCCAGGTTGAAAGCATTGGAAGAACTCTCCCGCGAACAGGACACCCTGATTTTTTACGAGGCGCCGCACCGCATCCGCGCCACCCTGAACGATGCCATCGCCGTATTCGGTGCTTCCAGACCGGCCATGCTGGCGCGGGAGATGACCAAACTCTACGAGGAAACCCATCGCTCCGGCCTGGCCGATTGCCTGGCCTGGGTCGATGCTGATACAGGACGCGGCAAGGGCGAGTATGTATTGATTGTTCAGGGTGCGCAGGCAGCCGATGCCGACAGCGAGGCGGCGCTGCGGATACTGAAAATCCTGCTTGCGGAACTGCCGAAGAACAAGGCGGCGGAACTGACGGCGAGAATCACCGGTATGAAGAAGAACGAGCTCTACCGGCTGGCGCTGGACCTGGACGAGTAGTCCGTTTTGCACATTCATGCACCGCGGCGCCGATATGCTCTATACTGTCCGGTTCGGGAGTTGGCCAGGTGATCGCTGCGGGACTTGATCCCGCAGAGGAAAGTCCGGGCTCCACAGGACAGGGTGCCAGATAACCTCTGGGCGGCGCGAGCCGACGGCCAGTGCAACAGAAAATATACCGCCTGTTCCTGTTAAATCAGGGGCAGGTAAGGGTGAAATGGTGCGGTAAGAGCGCACCGCGCGGCTGGTAACAGTTCGCGGCAGTGTAAACCCCACCCGGAGCAAGGCCAAATAGGGATCCCATGGTGTGGTCCGCACCGGATCCGGGTAGGCTGCTTGAGGTGCATGGTGACATGCATCCCAGATGAATGATCACCACCGCCGGTTCGCCGGCGGGACAGAACCCGGCTTATCGGCCGGCTCCCGACTATTATTTCAAGATAACCCGGACTTGATCGGGGATCTCTTAAACAGTCAGCGCCGCAATTTTTCCTGAATGGCGGCGAGAAAGCCGCGCAGGATATTCAATTCGTTGGCATCCATCTGTGTACGATTGAAAAGCCGCTTCAGTCGCCGCATCAGACGGCGCGGTTTTTCCGGATCGTAAAATCCAACCTCGGTCATCGTTTGCCTGAGGTGATCGTAAAACATCTCCATGGCCTCCTGTGTGGCCAGCGGGGTTCCGGCTTCACGGTCATTGTCAGGCGCGGCAGCGGACGTTGCCTGCACCAGAAGTTCATAGGCGATGATCTGTACGGCGGCGGCGATATTCAGCGAACTGTACTCCGGGTTGGCCGGGATGCGGATGGCGCGGTGACACAGGTCCAGTTCCTCGTTACTCAAGCCCGAGTTTTCGCGGCCGAACAGGATGGCGATATTCGACTCCTTCGGTGCATTTATTATCTCGCGGGCGGCCTCGGCGGGACTCAACACCGGCCATTCGATGCTGCGTTCGCGCGCCGTTGTTGCGTAGATCATATTGCAATCCTTGATGGCCGCTGCCAGTGAGTCGTGGACCTCGGCGTGGTAGAGGATATCATCGGCGCCGGTGGCCCTGGCCGTGCACTCGGCGCTCGGGAAAATTTTTGGAGTGACCAGGACCAGCCGTTGCTGGCTCATGGTTTTCATGGCCCGCGCGGCGGCGCCGATATTGCCCGGGTGGCTGGTGGCCACCAGGACCATGCGAATGTTGCTCGGCGCGGCTGGCTTCATCTTGTTATATCAGGCGGCTGTGTATACCGTACAATACCCGTTTATCCACTGAGGCGTAGTTTTCATGGCTCCCATGCTTAACATCGCGGTGCGCGCTGCACGTGCCGCCGGCAATATAATCCAGCGCAGTATGGATCGCGTGCACGACCTGAACATTGACCGCAAGGGGCAAAATGATTTTGTCACCGAGGTCGATCACAGGGCCGAGGCGGCCATTATACAGACCATTCGCGACAGTTATCCCGATCACGCTTTCCTGGCCGAGGAGAGCGGTAAAAGTGGCGACAGTGACCACGTCTGGATCATCGACCCACTGGATGGCACGACAAACTACCTGCACAGCTTTCCCCAGTATGCGGTCTCCATCGCGCTGGAGGTCAAGGGCACGTTGCAACAAGCGGTGATTTTTGATCCTTTCAAAAATGAAATGTTTACCGCCAGCCAGGGCGGTGGCGCCTACCTGAACGATCATCGCATTCGTGTCAGTGCGCGTAAAAAACTCGCCGGTGCGCTGATCGGTACCGGTTTCCCTTTCAAGGAACAGGCCCGGCTGGATTTGTACGTGGATACCTTCCGCGATCTGTTTCCCATGACCTCGGGGATCCGCCGCGCCGGTTCCGCGGCGCTCGATCTCGCTTACGTGGCCAGCGGCCGCATGGACGGTTTCTGGGAATTCGGCCTGCATCCGTGGGACATGGCTGCCGGCATATTGCTGGTCCGCGAAGCCGGTGGCGCGGTAACCGACATGAACGGCAACGCGGATGTCTACCGCGGCGATATCATTGGCGGCAACGCCAGCCTGTACAGGCTCATTCAGAAACAGATTGCCGGCTCACTGAAAAAGCACGGCTACCGCGCCAGGTGAACCCCCGGCGGCTGTGTTCAGTCGTCGTTCCCGTGCATGGCTTCCGCCGCCATGATGGTGTTGGCCACCAGCATGGTGATGGTCATCGGGCCGACGCCGCCGGGAACCGGGGTGATATACCCGGCCACTTCTTTTACTGAATCAAAATCCACATCGCCGACCAGTTTGCCGTCGTCCGTGCGATTGATGCCGACATCAATGACGATGGCACCGGGTTTGACCATGTCGCCGCTGATCATTTGCGCTTTGCCGGTGGCCACCACCAGGATGTCGGCAATTTTCGTGTAAAACGCCAGATCCTGCGTGCGCGAGGTGCAGATGCTCACGGTGGCGCTTTCCTGCAACAGCATCAGGGCCATGGGTTTGCCGACAATGTTACTGCGGCCGACGACGACGGCGTTCTTGCCGGAAATTTCCGCATTGATGTGTTTCAGCATGGCCATGACGCCAAACGGTGTGCACGGCGGAAAAACGGTGTTTCCGACCACCAGGGCGCCGAGGTTGTAGAGATGAAAACCGTCCACATCTTTTTCCGGTGAGATGGTTTCCAGCACCTTGTCGACATCGATTTGTTCCGGCAGCGGCAACTGCACCAGGATGCCGTGGATGTCCGGGTTTTCGTTCAGATGCGTGATCCGGGAAAGCAGCATTTCCTCGGTGGTGTCATCCGGCAGTTCGATGAGTTCCGAGTGCAGTCCCAGATCGTGGCAGGCCTTGACCTTGTTACGCACATAGACCCGGGACGCCGGGTTGTCGCCGACGATGATCACCGCCAGGCCGGGCAAAATGCCCTTGGCCTTGAGGGCGTCGGCTCGCACTTTCCAGTCCTGGCGGACCTGTTCGGCGACGGCTTTGCCGTCAATAATTACTGCAGTCATTCAAATCTCCTCGTTTATTAGCAACAGGACTGTGGCGTGGTGTTGGCATGAGCGCCACCTTTGGTTTCAGACGGCGGTCTGCGGGTGTTCGGGGGGGCGCACCAGTTGACAGGCTCCTTCTCGGCGGCGGGCATTATACCAATAAAATCCTCCCTGCAGGGACCCTCGGTGCAGAATCTGAACGTGCGTTCACACACGGCCATGCGTTCGCCGCGTGGAAATTCATGGCCGTCATCGTCGCGTACGTACGAATACGGACCGCGATAGATCACGGCATGGCCCTGATCGATGTATTCCCTGCCGACGGGTTTCACCGCGGTCAGGGTTACGGAGCGGAATTCGATGCCCTCGACGATGCGCCAGGGTTCGTTGACCCACTTGTCATAGGCCAGGGACTGGAATCCCGCCTCATTGAACAGGCGTAGCATTTCCTGCTCCTGGAAGGCGCCGGAGATGCAGCCGCTCCACAGTTCCGGATCCTGTTTCAGGTGTTCGGGTATGACTTCGTCGCAGACGATATCGGAGATCGCGATGCGACCACCCGGTTTTACGACGCGGAAGATCTCGTTCACCAGCGATGATTTCTGTGCATCGTCGACCAGGTTGAGCACACAATTGGAAATGACCAGGTCAACGGAGTCATCGGCAATCAGTGGCCGTTCATTGCGTTGTCCGGCTGTCCAGGCCTCCAGGGCCTGAAGGTCGGCATGGTTGTGCACTGTATTGTCGGCCAGCCACGCATCCATGGCCTCGACATCGAGCGCCAGATCCTGGATCCGGCCTTTCAGAAAGCGCACGCGATGACCGCCGAGTTTCACGGCCATTTCTTCGGCGTATTTACGCGCCAGCGCCAGCATATCGTCGTTCATGTCCACGCCGATGACCCGGCCTTCTTTGCCGACCAGTTGTGCCGCCATGTAACAGATCTTGCCGCTGCCGGAGCCGAGATCCAGCACTGTGTCACCCTCTTGAACATAACGTGAGGGATCGCCGCAGCCGTAATCCTTCTCGATGATCTCGTCCGGCAACAGCGACAGCAGGCGGGCATCGTAGTCCACGGGACAGCAGAGGTCTTCCTGTCGCTGTTCCGCGCCCTGTGAATAACGGTTGAGCACGGCGGTTTGTTTGTTCATGGACTGGATCTCCGGAAAGGTTGAATGAGTAATTTATGCAACAGGATTGTCTCCGAACCGCGGAATTCTTCAAGACCGATGTGCATGTTGTCGTGGCCTTCGCGCGGTTGGTCGCGATAGCTGTGAAACACATGATCCCACCAGGGCACCGAGAAACAGAAGTTGCTGTTGGTTTCATCCCGGATCACGGAATGGTGGACGCGGTGCATATCCGGCGTGACGATGATTTTACGCAGTATTTTGTCGATGGGCCGGGGAATACGCACATTACTGTGATTGAACATGGGCAGAATGTTCAGGACCACTTCAAACAGGACCACGGCAACAGCCGGGGCGCCGATCAGCACAATGACCAGAGACTTTACCAGCACAGAAATGATCAACTCCAGCGGATGGAAACGGATGCCGGTGGTGACATCGAATTCCTGGTCACAGTGATGTACGCGGTGCAATCGCCACAGCCATTCGTACTTGTGAAATAAACGGTGTTGCCAGTAGATGGTGAGATCGAGCACGATCATGGACAGGACTACCATCAGCCAGAACGGCAGATCAATATTATTGAACAGTCCCAGCGAACGTTCCGTCGCCAGCGTGGCCATGCCCGCCAGCGCCAGCAGGGGCAACAGTTGAATGATGATGATGGAGATCAGGATCAGCGCCAGGTTGTTGATACGCCGCAGCGTGTGATGCGACAACACCGGACGGCGGGGCGCAACGTGTTCCCAGCCGAGTAACAGCAGCAGGCAGAGCAGGAAAGCGCCGACCCTGATCAGAATTTCATTATCCGGCATGTCGTGTAACAATAAGTGAATGTGCGAATGGCGCCGGAGTCTTGCGGTTCCGGAACGCAGCATTATAGACAAACGAACCGGTAAATAGTTAGGTAATCACCCCTTAATGAACGCGAATAACCAGGGCCGCTATCCGGCTCAACGCATGCGCCGATTACGACGGCTGCACGGGCTGCGGCAGTTGGTGGCGGAGAACGGCCTCACGAGCCGGGATCTGATTTATCCCATGTTCATTACCGACGGGGAAAAGCAGCGTCAGCCTGTGCCCTCCATGCCCGGTATCGAGCGGCTCAGCATTGATCAATTACTGCTGGAGGCCGGTGAACTTGCCGGTCTGGGCATACCGGCGCTGGCCCTGTTTCCGGTAATTGAGAGCGATAAAAAATCAAAAGATGCCGCCGAGGCCTGCAACTCGAAGGGACTGGTTCAGTGCGCCGTTGCCGCTCTCAAGAAAGAGTATCCCGAACTGGTGGTCATTACCGATGTGGCGCTGGATCCCTACACCAGTCATGGCCAGGACGGACTGATCGACGAAAACGGTTATGTCATCAATGATGAGACGGTCGATGTCCTGGCCAGGCAGGCGTTATCCCACGCCGAAGCCGGTGCGGACATGATCGCGCCATCGGACATGATGGACGGCCGCGTCGGCGCCATCCGCGAAACCCTGGAAGATTACGGTTTTTTCAATACCTGTATCCTTGCCTACTCGGCGAAATACGCCTCCAGCTACTACGGTCCGTTCCGTGATGCCGTTGGCTCGGCGGCCAGCCTGGCCGGTGCGGACAAGTGTACCTACCAGATGGACCCGGCCAACAGCGACGAGGCCCTGCGCGAGGTAGCGCTGGATATTGCGGAAGGGGCGGATGCGGTGATGGTCAAACCGGGACTGCCGTACCTGGATATTATTTATCGCGTTAAATCCACGTTCGGTGTGCCGGTCTTTGCCTACAATGTCAGCGGCGAGTATGCCATGCTCAAGGCCGCCGCGGCCAACGGCTGGCTGGATGAACGAAAAGCCGTTATGGAATCGCTCCTGTGCCTGAAGCGCGCCGGCGCCGATGCCATACTCACGTACCACGCGAAAGAAGTCGCCAGGTGGTTGAAAGAGAACTAGACAGAAACTCCGTCGTCATTCCCGCATGACGTGCAGGAAGCACTCAAGATCGCGGGTACAGGATGCGCAGGAGCGATCAGGCGGCCCCAGGGATTTGTCATCCCCGTGAAAACGGGGATCCAGTAAAATAAACTATCGCCAGAGGCGATTCATTAAATAAAACACCCGCTGCAACAAGTCTCTATTTCCATTTAACAAGAAAAGGTTGTAAATAATGAGTACACAAAACTGGAAAGTCTACCTGTCCGGAGAAATACACTCCGACTGGCGCGAACGGATTATGAACGGTGCAAAGGAAAAAAATCTGCCGGTGGAATTCACCATGCCGGTGACCGATCATGACGCCAGTGATATGTGTGGCGTCAGGATACTGGGCGAAGAAGAAAAGAATTTCTGGCGGGACCGCAAGGGTTCCGCCATCAACGCCATCCGTACATCGAAACTCATCAGCGATGCCGACGTGGTCGTGGTGCGCTTCGGTCCCAAGTACAAACAATGGAACGCTGCCTTTGACGCCGGTTTTGCCGCGGCACTGGGCAAGTCGATCATCACCTTGCATGACGAGGAACACGATCACGCCCTGAAAGAAGTGGATGCGGCCGCAAAGGCAACGGCCCGACAACCGGAGCAGGTGGTGGAGATCCTGGAATATGTTCTGAACTAAACAAAAAAGGGCCGGAGTGATTTAAATTTAACCGCTCAAAAATAAATCACTCCGGCCCCATTTTCCTGAGCCGGTGACTTACTGAACGCCCCAGTCTTTACCGCGCTTTTCCAGCATGTCGGCCTGGAGGATCTCGATCCAGTAGCCGTCCGGATCCTGGATAAACGCCAGTCCCTGCATTTTACCGGCATCGACTTTTTTCACGAACGGCACGCCGAGTTTTTCAAAGCGATCGCAAGCGGCGTACACATCCGGCACCGTGAAACCGATATGGCCGAAGCCCTTGGGCTCCTCGTTGCCGTTGTGATACTGGCAACTGTCGTCATCTTCCGTGCCCCAGTTATGGGTCAGTTCCAGCAGGGCTTTATGACCGAATACCCAGGTGGCGCGTTGGTCGCGATCTTCGGGAATAGCAGCGGCTTCGTCATCGGTCAGCGTCCCCAGAAAATAGAGCGTGAATTTCATCTCCGGGAAGTCGAAGCGGCGGATCAGGTGCATGCCGAGCACGCGGCTGTAGAAATCCAGCGTGCGCTCCGGATCCTTGATGCGCATCATGGTCTGGGTGAATACGTAATCCTGTGTTACCGGATCCTGATCCTCGCAGAGTCCTTCAGCCTGATCGTAGTGTACTGTCATTGTCATCCTCCTCGTTTATTGCAGGAATCATTATAGTGCTGTTCCCGGTTACACCGGCCGCATCAATCATACTCTGTGTAAAACCCTACCAGCGAGTGGCGGGATGATCTACTCCGCGGTTGATTATATGCCGGTCTGGCCGGGGTGCCGGTTCAACCAGGTGTTGTGAAGGTTTTTTTACTCGATGCTGTCGCGATGTTCGAGTTTCAGTTCCTTGATCTTGCGGGTCAGTGTGTTGCGGCCCCAGCCCAGTAATGCAGCGGCTTCCTGGCGGCGGCCGTTGGTATGCCGTAAGGCCGTCTCGATCATGACCCGTTCGAAATTGGGAATGGCAATGTTGAGGATTTCCCGTTCACCCCGGGCAATGGTTCGTTCCGCCCAGTTTCGTAACTGGCTTTCCCAGCTCGTGGTTTCCTTTGCCCGGTTTTCTCCGGGGATCAGCTCAGGCGGCAGATCGGATATGTGAATATCACGTCCCGAGGCCATGACCGTGATCCAGCGACAGAAGTTTTCCAGTTGGCGAACATTACCCGGCCAGTCAAGACTGTTGAGCAACGCTTCCGTTTCCGGCAGCAGTTGCTTGATGTCCACCTTGATTTCCTGTGCGGCCACCTTGAGAAAATGTTTGATCAGCGCCGGGATGTCTTCCCGCCGTTGCCTCAATGACGGCACGTGAACGCGGATCACGTTCAGCCGGTGCAGGAGGTCCTCGCGAAACTCGCCGGATTCCACCATGCGCTCGAGATTCTGGTGAGTTGCGGCAATGACGCGTACATCCACCTTGATGGGCATGTGACCGCCAACCCGGTAAAACTCGCCGTCGGCCAGTACCCGCAGCAGGCGGGTCTGCAATTCCGTGGGCATGTCACCGATTTCGTCGAGGAACAGGGTGCCGCCGTCGGCCTGTTGAAAGCGGCCGATGCGCTGGGTGTTGGCGCCGGTAAAAGCGCCCTTTTCATGACCGAAGAGTTCCGATTCCAGCAACTCTTTCGGTATGGCCGCCGTGTTCAGGGCAATGAAGGGTTGGTCGGCCCGCGGACTGTGGCGATGCAGGGCGCGTGCCACCAGTTCCTTGCCGGTACCGGATTCACCGGTGATCAGCACGGTCAGGTTGGAACCGGAGAGCCTGCCGATGGCCCGGAAAACTTCCTGCATGGCCGGCGCCGAGCCGATGATATTCGACGCTATCTCCTGCTGACCGGTGATTACCCTGTTACCTGGTAAGCGCTCACTCAACGCGCGTTTGACCAGGTTCACGGCTTCATCAATATCGAACGGCTTGGACAGAAATTCAAATGCGCCGCCCTGGAAGGCTGACACGGTCTGGTCGAGGTCGGTGTAGGCCGTCATGATGATGACCGGTAAATCCGGGTGGCTGGCCTTGATGCTTTCAAGCAGCGTGATGCCGTCGGTTTCCGGCATCCGGATGTCGGAGATGATCAGGTCCGGACAGGTATTCTGCAGGCGTGCCAGTGCCTCGCTGCCATTTTCGAAGCAGGTGATATTGGCCGACAGTTTTGACAGGGCCTTTTCCAGCACCCAGCGAATGGAACGGTCGTCATCCACTATCCAGACATCAGAGTTGTTGTGCATGGTCATTATCCAGTGGTAATAAAATGGTAAAAACGGTCAAATCGTTGTCGCGTGTATATTCGATCAGGCCACCGTGTTTCTGTATGAGCGACTGGGCGATGGACAGACCCAGCCCGGAACCCTCGGCGCGGCCGGTGATCATGGGGAAAAAGATACTGTCCTCGATCTCCGCGGGAATACCGGGGCCGTTGTCCTGAATGTTGATGCGCAGCGCCAGGTTGTAGGTGTGGTTAATAATGCTGACCTGGTACTGTATGCGTGTCTGGATGACAATTTCACCCTCAGTCGGTATCGCCTGGACGGCATTTCTGATCACATTCAACAAGGCCTGGATTAACTGTTCCCGGTCAGCCTTCAGTTCCGGCAGACTCGGATCGTAATCGCGGACCAGGTTGAACGGTAACCTGGCTTCCGCCTCGATCAGGCTGCAGACGTATTCCAGCACCTCGTGTATGTTGATCTTCTCGATGTTGAGTTGCCGGTGCGGCGTCATCATACGGTCAACCAGATTGCGCAGGCGATCCGCCTCGTTGATGATAATCTGGGTGTATTCGCGGAATCGGTCGTCCGGCAGTTCCCTGGCCAGCAACTGGGCGGCGCCGCGTATACCGCCGAGAGGATTCTTGATTTCATGAGCCATGGCCCGGGAAGATTCCTTGGCCGTGCTTTGTTGCTGGATCAGGCTTTGCTTTCTGGATATCCGGTTCACGGAATCCGTACTCACCAGTTCCATTACCAGACCGCAGCCATTGCCGGGTGTCGTGATGGGGGAGATCGTGCAATCCACCAGGATCGAATTCAAAGAGGGCAGATGTATGCTGATCTCGTATTCGGTAATGGGGCTGCCCAGCGTCAGCGCCTTTTTGGCCATGGATCGCAGGGACTTGTTATTGGGCAGTAGCGTATCCATGGTCATACCCTTGACTTTTCTACAACTGACTGAAAGCAAATGCTCACTTGCAATGTTCATGGCTGACAACCGCATATCATCCTCAAAGAGGAGAACCGCGGTATTCAAATTATCGAACAGGGTTTTGGCAACAGCTGCGGGTATTGGCATCTCAGTGCTCGCACTATTTTAGTGCATCAATTGTATACCGGATGCACACATATCGATCGTCTATTTGAAAATATTCAATACAAACAATACCCTGTGCGAACCCGGATGCTGGGATAAACTGTACTAAATAAGTCTGAGCAAGAACCAGACCATATGGACGCAATTATCCCTTTACATCATGTAGAAATAGGCTATACTTATCCCTATATAACATGTAGAGGATAGCTAAGTGTCTGAATTTACAATACTTCAATTCTTTGAACGGTTCCCAAATGATGATGTTTGCCTTGAGCATTTATGGAGCGTGAAATTCGGTAATCAGTATAAGTGTCCCAAATGCCAGAAAGAGGGCAAATTCCATCGGGTTAAAAAGCGTCCTGTGTTTGAGTGTCAGTGTGGCTACCAGGTTTCCCCGATGGCCGGTACGCCCTTTGAGAAGTCCAGAACGCCCCTGAGGAAGTGGTTTTATGCCATGTATCTCTTTACCACGTCCCGTCACGGTGTCCCTGCTAAGGAGTTACAGCGTCAGCTTGGAGTGACCTATAAAACCGCTTGGCGCATGGGTCATGAGATCCGTAAGTACATGACCGAGACAGACGGCGATGGTATGTATGGCGGTCATGTTGAAATGGATGAAACCTACATCGGCGGCCAGTCCGAAGACCAGTCCATGAAGTTCAAGGACAAGTCTGTAGTTTTCGGGATATTAGAGCGTAATGGCTACGTTCAGACCTATGTCATACCAGACCGTAAAGTAAAGACCATCGGCCCGATCATTAAAAAACGGGTCAACAAGAATGCCATCGTTTCAACCGATGAAGCGACCTGCTACCGGTTCATGAAAAAGGCCGGATATGACTATCACGGCAAGGTCTGTCATGAGTACGGGGAATACGTTAAGGGTATCCACCATACAAATGGGATAGAGGGCTACTGGTCACGTCTCAAGGCTTCGATTCGTGGTACTCACATTCATGTATCGAAAAAACACTTACCAAAATACTTGGGTGAGTTTGAATATCGGTACAACATGAGAAAAAGCCCGTCTTGGATGTTTGAGCGATTATTGGGGGCTTTCTAGATAATTACAAATTACCTCATTTGAGGTAGTGTCACATTTTGAACATTTCACTAGGCCATTTGAGTACAACAAAAACTCCACGCCCCCACATTTGCAAGACCATGCCTGAATTTCTTGTCTATACTCTTCAATGTTAACAACTTGTCCCATAGGGAGGTTATCGTGACAAAATCCAAAACCTTTAAAGTGGGTCGTGACGCTAGAACAGGGCAATTCATACCGGTAAAAGAAGCAGAACGACGGAAAAGCACAGCAATTGTTGAGCGGGTTCCCAAGGCCGGGCATGGCGATACAAAAAAGGATAAAAAATAATTATTCTTCTTGTTTTTCGATTCTAGCCTTAAACCAATCTGATAGTTCATCTATATTGATATTGCCGATAGCAACCTCTACGAAAATATCAACTAGGGTGTCGCTCGGGAGATCAACAAACTGATACCCGCTGCGGTCAAGAAGTAATTCGACCGATATTAGTGCTGTACGTTTATTGCCGTCTGTGAACCCATGATTTCTACATAAAGAATGTGCTAATGCTGCGGCCTTTTTATAGATGGGTCTATAGTAACCTGTATAAGGGCGGCCTATTGCTGACTCAATAAGGGTAAAATTATTAATGCCAGGTGCGCCGCCATATTCTAATGCGGTTTCATGTGCCTCAAGAACGTCGGCTATGGTGACCTTGTAGTGCCTATTTCTTGGCAAGTTTTTCTAGCGTATCGCTTCGTTTCTTAGATGTTTTCTTGATAGCCCCCGTAGATTTCGGGCTTACGCGATAGGACTCCACAATAAATTTTCCGGCTTTCGCATCTCGTCCCACTATTGTTGTCCTAGAAGACCGACTAGACTCTTTAACAGACACAAATCTCCCCGTAGCGATCTCTCTAGTAACCTCAAACGTTTTTGATGATTTAGTGGTTTGTTTAGGCATTATCTATTTTGATGATTTCTTAGGTGGTTGGTTTTTCGCCATTCTACCCAATAATTCGTCAAATTCCTTCTTATTCCCCACAGACGGATGCTGCTTGATGAAGCGTTTCAGCTTCTTGGGATCGTCTTTGACTTCTTCCAGGGAGATGTATTTACCTGTGGACATCTATTTAAATACCTCGTTTTCAAAATAGCTTCTTAGGCTTTCTATTGTAACAAGTGTATTTCGATTTACATTTTGACCGCCAGGGGGATTAACAGTTGTTATTAGTTGCCTGGATGCGCTAGCTTTTAATTTTCTAAAACATAAGTGCCTATTAACAGATCCCTCTTCTCGTGTGTTCGCCCATATTGCCGCAGCTGTTGGTAAGTCTATCATTGGATACCCAGAATTCTCGTATCCATCCAGCTCCCCGAGTATTCTATTCTTTTCTGATAATGTTCCTATCTTGGCCGCAGCGTAATCCCACCCCTTAATGCCGTGATATATAAATGCCATCGCAAGCGCCGCAACACCCGTAGTCATATATATGATGGATGACCAGGGCTGCCCCTCGATTAGCGAGGTCAAGAGCGTCCCCGCAGAGGGGATGCCAACCCCAGAAAACCATATCCACCCCGATACTGATCGGAAGAACTGCCCCGCTTTCCCGAGATTCGAGAAAATGTCCATAATCCACCCCCTGCTCTCAGGTTAGCCCATATAGCACGGTATGTGCTATTGAGAGAGCATTTCCAGATGGGTAGATTCATGGATTACCTCATTTATTTGAGGTATTCATCTCTCCACCCATGTAGTGCCCTATTATAGGACATAATACATGAGCAGAGGGGATAAACACCCATATGGATCCCCCTCCGTTTATGTACCCGGATTATTGGCTGGCTGATATGGCTTTATGACGTAATTGCGGGTCACGACCGGCAGCCCGCGAATTATCCAAAAAGCCTATCCAGGCAGCGGATCTAGGGAGCGGGCGGTTTCGGCGGATTGGTCGGACTGACGCCGGGAGCGGGCGGTTTCGGCGGATTGGTCGGGCTGACGCCGGGAGCGGGTGGCTTCGGCGGATTGAGTGGGCTTACCGTATTGGGATCCTGCCCCTGCGGGGAATCAATGAGGACGGATTCACGCTGGAGGTGAAAGGTGACCGCTGATGATCGGAGCAGCTCCTCTCCCTCATCGTCGATGACTGAGGCATACAGCCGGTGTGTGCCACGGTCAAGTTCAGTCAATGTAAATGACGTCTCCGAACCTTCCCCTACGAGTTGTGAATCCAGGTAGAGTTTGACTCGATCCTGTTTTCTCAGGCGCGGCTCGACTTTTACCTCGACACTGATATCACCCGCATTGGCCCGGATTGCTTCATCATTGCCCGGGCTGGTGATCATAAGACCGGAATACCAACCGGATTTCGAAGTTTCCCTTTTTGTGTATTCGAATTTCGCATTAGTTTCCGCCGGTACGGTCTGTACATCCCCTACATCGATGGACTCGGAACCAACCGATGGTTCGTCGGAAAACACCGGGTTACCGTCCGCATCGTAGGAACGGTAAATACTGGTTTCAGCCATCAGTTGGCCGCCAGACAGCAACAGGACGCAATAAAGGAGAGTTCGCATATTGGTAAAGATACTGTGTTTTCTTGTTTTCATAAACGATTTGATTAGCACAACGAAGATTAATTCTCGACAGGATCGTGAACCATCCCCGCACGTGTTCACTGCAAATATTCCGGCTCAGTTCTAACTGATTGAAATTTGTAAATTAATTAAGATACAACACGGTGAGGTGTAGTGTCTGTTTTGATAATAAAAAAGCCCCCTTGCGGGGGCTTTCCACAATGAAGTGTGAATCAATGCCTACAGGCTGTAGTACATATCGAACTCCGCCGGATGGGTCGACATGCGCATGCGCGTGACTTCTTCCATTTTCAGCTTGATATAACCATCGATCATATCGTCGGAGAACACACCACCGGCCTTGAGAAACTCCCGGTCTTTGTCCAGTGCGTTCAACGCGATATCGAGCGCGTGAGCCACGGTCGGAATGTCTCTTTCTTCTTCCGGTGGCAGGTCGTAGAGGTCCTTGTCCAGCGGACCGCCCGGATCGAGCTTGTTCTGAATGCCGTCCAGTCCGGCCATCATCATGGCCGCAAAGGCGAAATAGGGATTGCCGCAGGAATCCGGAAAACGCACCTCGATGCGCCGGGCCTTGGGGCTGGACACCCAGGGAATACGGCAGGATGCCGAGCGATTGCGGGCTGAATAAGCCAGCAGGACCGGGGCCTCGAAGCCCGGAACCAGGCGCTTGTAGCTGTTGGTGCTGGCATTGGTAAAAGCGTTGAGAGCCCTGGCGTGCTTGAAAATACCGCCGATGTAGTTCAGGGCCAGTTCGGACAAGCCGCCGTACTGATCACCGGCGAACAGGTTTTCTCCGCCCATGGCCAGCGATTGGTGTACGTGCATGCCGTTACCGTTATCGCCAACCAGGGGTTTGGGCATAAAGGTCGCTGTCTTGCCGAAGCCGTGGGCAACGTTCTGCACAACGTACTTGAGGATAAGGCTTTCATCCGCCTTGCGGGTCAGGGTATTGAATCGGGTGCCGATTTCCGCCTGCCCGGCCGTCGCTACCTCGTGGTGATGTACCTCGACGCCGACGCCCATTTCCTCGAGGATCTGGCACATGGCGCTGCGGATATTCTGCATGGAGTCTACCGGCGGGACGGGGAAGTATCCTCCCTTGACCCCGGGACGATGACCGATATTGCCTTCTTCGCCAAGCAGTTCGCTGTTCCAGCTGCCTTCGTTGGAATCCACTTCGTAGAAGGCCATGTTCACGTCATCGCCCCAGCGCACGTCGTCAAAGATGAAAAACTCGGGTTCCGGGCCGAAGTAGGCCGTATCGGCGATACCCGTGGATTTCAGGTAGGCTTCCGCACGCTTGGCCAGTGAGCGGGGGTCGCGCTCGTAGCCCTGCATGGTGCTGGGTTCGAGTACGTCGCAACGGATGATGACGGTCGGATCGTCGTAGAAAGGATCGAGAACGGCTGTCTCCGTATCAGGCATCAACACCATGTCGGATTCATTAATACCTTTCCAGCCCGCGATCGAGGAACCGTCAAACATTTTGCCGTTTTCAAAAAAATCATCATCAATGGTGGATGCGGGTATGGTGACATGCTGCTCCTTGCCCTTGGTGTCACAAAAGCGCATATCCACAAATCCGGCCTCGCTTTCCTTCAGCAGCGATTTCACTTGTTCTTTGGACATCTTGATTTCTCCTGGTGTTAGAGTGTTCGGGAAAACAGTTGGCCGCGTTCGCTGGCTGCCCTCCCTGCGGTTGAAGTAACTTAAGAAGTGTTAAGTTCTGAGCTATCCGTGGTGCATGATGTGTGCCACTCGTCCAGCATTATAAACTCATTCTCGATCAAGCACCTACGGTGTTAATCCGTCGATTTAAAGCACTATTATAGTGCATCATATCTTTCTTATGCATGATATTAGTGCAAATCGATTTCACCGAATACGCACAGGTGCCGGTCGGACAGAATTTCGACTGTCAGATAGCCCAATCCCGCCTCATGAAGTTGATCGTTCACCTCGGCGGGAGTAAACGCCGCCAGCAGGGAATGGTAAAAGTCGCGCTGCAATATGTCAGGCGAGTCGGCAGCGTATGCCTTGACGTATTTTCGGGCTTCTTTCGTGCTTCGGGGACGCATCAGGTCCATGATGAAAATTCCGGTGCCCTGACGGCACAGTGAAATGAGACACTCCCAGAGTGTCGCGGGTGAGTGCAGGTGGTGCAACAGGCTGTTACAGATGATGAGATCATAGTGTGCGTTGGGCAGCTGCAGTTGCGGCAGATTCTGTTCAAACGTCATGATGCGATCCTCCAGCCCTGCGCCGGCAATGGCCCTGGCGGCTTCAGCCAGCATGGTCGCTGCGCCGTCAACGGCATGCACAATGGCATCCGGGAAGCGCCGGGCAAAACGAATGCTGATATCCGCCGGGCCACAGCCGAGATCCAGTACACTGCGGGCCTTGTTCGCCGCGGGCAGGCGATCGCACAAGGCCTCAATGAACATGTTATGCGGCTCGCTGAAGTCGGCCTGCGCGTAGGCCAGTACCTGATCGGGGTCATTCATGAGTTCCGGTTCGGTGATGCGTTTCATTCCGGCAGCAGCGTTTCGTGCTGAAACAACTCCTCGAGGGTTTCGCGGCGGCGGACGAGCCAGGTTTGTGCGCCGTCCACCATGACCTCGCTGGCCCGCGGCCGGGAATTGTAGTTGGAACTCATGCTATAGCCGTAGGCGCCGGTGGAACAGACCGCGAGCAGATCACCCTGGCGCAGTGACAGGTGTCTTTTCCTGCCGAGGAAATCCCCGGTTTCGCACACTGGCCCGACCACATCGTAATCGGCGGTCAGGCCATCGGAGGCTTCGCTGACCGGCAGGATGGCGTGCCAGGCATCGTACAGCGAGGGCCGGATCAGATCGTTCATGGCGGCATCGACGATGGCAAAATGGTGGCCGTCGTTGTGCTTCAGGTATTCGACCCGGGTCAGCATGACGCCGGCATTGCCGACAATAGAGCGTCCCGGTTCGATGATGATCTCGATATTGCGCTTTTCGAACAGGGTGCGGATGGCGCTGACATAGTCGCCCGGAGCCGGTACCCGGGTATCCATGTAGGGAATGCCCAGGCCGCCGCCGACATCGATGTGCTGTATGTGTATGCCCTGCTGTTCAAGGGCATCGAGTAACCCGAGCAGACGGGCGAGGGCATCCTGAAACGGTGTCAGTGTCGTGATCTGGGATCCGATATGACAATCGATTCCGATCACATTGATGCCGGGCATGGCGGCAGCGTCCTGGTAGGTCGATAGCGCTGCCGCGTATTCAATGCCGAATTTGTTTTCCTTCAGGCCGGTGGCAATATAGGGATGCGTGCCGGCGTCGACATCCGGGTTAACCCGGATGGAAACGGGAGCCACAGTACCCGTTTCCAGGGCGATATCGTTGATGCGAGCCAGTTCGGCTACGGATTCCACGTTGAAACAGCGAATGCCGCATTCAAGCCCGCGTGCGATTTCATCATGCCGCTTGCCGACCCCGGAAAAGACCACTCGGGAAGGATCGCCGCCGGCGCGGATCACTCGTTCCAGTTCACCAATCGAAACGATGTCAAAACCGGAACCCAGTCGTGCCAGCAGATTCAGGATTGCGAGGTTGGAGTTGGCCTTGACGGCATAACAGATAAGATGCGGCAATTTGCCGAAGGCGCGGTCGAAAGCCTGCCACTGCGTTTCTATGGCATGACGGGAGTAGACAAATACCGGCGTGCCGTAAGCTTCAGCCACGGCGGACAGCGGCATGGACTCGAGACAGAGTTCGCCGTCCCTGTATTCCGGTGCGCGCATGACCAGGTCAGGTATGCTGGCGGTACAACCCGTCGCTCGCGGCGGATTGTTCGGGGAGATACAGATCACCTTTCTGGCCGCAGGCACTGATGCCGAACAGGCAAACGAGCAGTGTGATGGCCGAAGCAATTCTTGCCAGGTGTCTTTGCATAATGGTTATCCCCGATGTATCAGCTGTGCAGAATAGCAAATAATTACGCCGGAAAAAATCAGCAAGCTCCTGAATCAATCACAGGATCCCTGTACTGTCGCCTGTGTCTGCCGCGATAGCTGTCGTGGACAATTCCTGGATGAATTATTCGCTACTTCCTGAGATCATGGCGCTTTGAAAAAAAACACGACCCGCTCATGTCCGAAGCAGAAAACCCGTTAATCATCCAGCCCACCGCCGGGCATACAGCCACTGTCATCTGGCTGCACGGCCTCGGCGCCGACGGCAGCGATTTTGCGCCCATCGTGCCGGAGTTGAAACTGCCGGTGAAGAACGGCACCCGGTTTATTTTTCCGCACGCGCCGAGGCGCAGCATCACCATCAACGGCGGTATGGTCATGCGCGGCTGGTATGACGTCAGGGCCATGGATTTGACGGTGAACGAGGACGCGGCCGGAATCGAGTCATCGGCGGCATTGCTGACGGAGTTGCTGGATCGCGAGACGCGTCAACTGGACAGCGATCGCGTTATCCTGGCCGGTTTCTCGCAGGGTGGGGCCATGGCCCTGCATACCGGTTTACGCTACCGGCAACGACTGGCGGGGATGATGGCGCTGTCCGCCTATCTGCCGTTGTCTGACCGCCTGGCCGAGGCCGATGGCGGCAGTAATCGCGCCACGCCGATATTGATGATGCACGGTGTTTACGATCCGGTGATCCCGCTGCGGACTGCCGAGCAGTCCTGCGCCCTGTTACGGGCTCGTGAATACCAGGTCGAGTGGAGCCAATACGCCATGCAGCATGCGGTGTGTCCACAGCAGATTGACGATATCAGCCAGTGGATGTCGCGGGTGCTGTCAGCCTGAAGTGGATTTATGGTGATGACGGCGTTTGGATTCGTGACCGCTTCTTCGCCGCGGTGGTTTGCGGTCCGATTTGATTTTCGCCGGTGGTTCGGGCGTTACCAGCAGATCGCCGGTGACCTGAAGGGTCGGGATCTTCTGACCGAGCAATTCCTCGATTTCGATCAGTGAATAGACAAATTCCTCGCAGGCGAAACTGACGGCGATACCACTGGCGCCGGCGCGTGCGGTGCGGCCGACGCGGTGCACGTAATCCTCGGCGTTTTGCGGCATGTCAAAATTAAAGACGTGACTGACATCCGGGATGTGCAGTCCACGCGCGGCGAGATCCGTGGCTACCAGTAAATCCAGTTCACCCTCGGAGAATTCCCGGAACAGGCGCTGGCGCTTTGTCTGCGGCACATCGCCGGAGAGAATGGCCGCCTTGTAGCCGTTACCAATCAGGTAGGCGTTGACTTTCTCGGCGGTGCGCTTGGTGTTGACGAAGATAATGGTACGCGTCTGACCGGTGTGTTTCAGCAGACCCAGCAGCAACTGTATTTTCTCGTCTTTGCCGACGTGATAAAGCTCCTGGCGAACCTTGTCGGCCGTGACTTTTTCCGGATTGATCTTGATGAATTGCGGATTGTTCATGTGTTCGTAGGCCAGTTCCATGACCCGGTAACTCAGCGTTGCCGAAAACAGCATGCCCAGACGCTCCTCCGGTTTCGGGCAACGCCGTAACAGAAAGCGAATGTCCTTGATAAAGCCGAGATCAAACATGCGGTCAGCTTCATCCAGGACCACGGCCTCGATGGCATTCAGGTGGTAGGATTTCTGCCGGTAGTAATCGATCAGCCGGCCGGGCGTGCCGATAAGAACATCCACGGGCTGCTCAAACCGGTCCTGCTGTTTCTGGTAATCGACGCCGCCGTAGACCAGGGCCGTGGTCAGCGGGGTGAACGGTATCAGGGTCTGCGCATCCTTGTGAATTTGTATGGCCAGTTCCCGGGTCGGCGAAATGACAATGGCGCGGGGAGCGCCCGCCCGGGTAGTCTTGCCGCTGGTCAGGAGTTGATGCATGAGGGCGAGCAGGAATGCGGCGGTCTTGCCGGTTCCGGTCTGTGCCTGACCGGCGACGTCTTTTTTATCCAGAAGCAGCGGCAGGCATGCGGCCTGAATGGGCGTGCAGTATTCAAAACCCACCTGTTCAATGGCCTGCAACAATCGCGGCTCCAGGGGGAATTCCGGAAATTTTACCGGTGAAAGGCTGGTCTGATCCATCAGGCGCTCATTCTTTGCAGTATGGGTATGGCTGACTTACAATCCGCACAGTTCAATAGTGATTCTTCGAGAGGTTTCATAAATATAATGAGTGACAAAATAATTCATGTTACAGACTCCAGCTTTGAAGAGGAAGTCCTCAAATCAGACAAGCCGGTACTATTGGATTACTGGGCAGAATGGTGCGGACCCTGCAGGATGATTGCCCCTATCCTCGAAGAAATCGCCGATGAGTACGGCGACAGGGTCACCGTGGCCAAGATCAATATTGATGAAAACCAGGAGACACCACAGAAATACGCCGTCCGCGGCATACCCACGCTGATGATCTTCAAGGAAGGTAATGTGGCTGGAACCAAGGTCGGGGCCTTGTCCAGGTCACAGCTGTCCGCGTTCATTGACAGCACCCTCTGAATTCACTGGACGTCATTTGGATTACATGCTAGATTTTGTTACAAATAAGCTCAGAAACCTGTCTTCTGCACGTTCCCCATAAACTGATTTTTTTTACTAGATAGATCGTTTTTCGCGGCCTTTCCCGGGCCCGTTACTTACCGTCCTGTATTGGAGGCCATGAATCTCACAGAACTCAAACAGCAACCTGCGTCTGAACTGATCACCCTTTCCGAATCCCTGGGACTTGACGGTCTCGCACGTTCCCGCAAGCAGGACGTCATATTCGAAATACTCAAAGCCCAGGCTAAAAAAGGTGAGGACATCTACGGCGACGGTGTGCTTGAAATCCTGCAGGATGGTTTCGGGTTCCTGCGTTCCGCGGGCAGTTCCTACCTGGCCGGTCCCGATGATATTTATGTCTCTCCCAGCCAGATACGACGCTTCAATCTACGCACCGGTGATAACGTTGCCGGCAAGATCCGCCCGCCCAAGGACAGCGAACGCTATTTTGCCCTGCTCAAGGTGGCCGAGATCAATTTTGAGCCACCGGAGAAAGCCAAACACAAGATCCTGTTTGAAAACCTCACCCCGCTGTTTGCCCAGGATCGACTTAAACTGGAAATCGGCAACGGCAGCACCGAGGATCTGACGCCGAGGATCATCGACCTGGCTTCACCCATCGGCAAAGGGCAGCGCGGTCTCATCGTATCGCCGCCGAAAGCCGGCAAGACCATGATCCTGCAAAGCATTGCCCAGTCCATCACCACCAACCATCCCGAATGTCACGTTATAGTTTTGCTCATCGACGAGCGGCCTGAAGAGGTCACCGAGATGGAACGGTCCGTGCGCGGTGAAGTGATTTCATCCACCTTCGATGAACCGGCCAGCCGCCATGTACAGGTGGCCGAAATGGTCATCGAGCGGGCCAAGCGTCTGGTCGAACATAAAAAGGATGTGGTGATCCTGCTCGATTCCATCACCCGTCTGGCGCGGGCTTACAACACCGTGGTGCCGGCCTCCGGCAAGGTGCTGACCGGTGGTGTCGACGCTAACGCCCTGCAACGACCGAAGCGGTTTTTCGGCGCGGCGAGAAATATCGAGGAAGGTGGTAGCTTGACCATTCTCGCCACGGCGCTGGTGGATACCGGTTCACGGATGGATGACGTCATCTACGAGGAATTCAAAGGTACCGGCAACATGGAGTTGCACCTGGAACGCGAAATCGCTGAAAAGCGCATTTACCCGGCCATCAACATCAATCGTTCGGGCACGCGTAAGGAAGAGGTTTTATGCGATGCCGATGAGTTACAGAAAGTCTGGATCCTGCGCAAACTCCTGCATCCCATGGAGCCCATCGCGGCCATGGAGTTTCTCCTCGAGCGTCTCAAGGGCACCAAGAATAATGCCGAATTCTTTGATGCCATGAAGCGGTAGTTATCGGATCAGTCCGGAATCCGGATCCCCGCAAGTTGGTTGTCCAGGGTCACCAAAATCAGTTCAGTGCATTAATTCGCCTCAATTTATCCGCCAGCGGCAGGCGGTAGAAACGCCGCAATTCCCTGAGCATGTTCCGCGAATCATCCCGGTGAATGTACAGCCTTTCCAGCGCCCGGCAGTACTTGCCGGCATAGTGGTTGGCGCACTGGTAACGCTCAAGTTCCTGCATATGAAGATCGGCGTGAAAATCCACCGTATCAAACAGCAGCTTGCGGATTTCCCGGCTTTTAACCCGGCTCGTCTGTTCGGATGAATACATGTGCATGAGAACAAACTTGTCGATCTCGGCCTGTAACTCAAGCTCGATAAGTGAAACGGAGCGGTCGTACTCACCGTGCCATACGAGTTTGAGAAAATGACTGATACCTTCCGTGGCCAGACAGAAGTCTTCAACGTTACCGCTGTGCAAACCCTGTTCCGGGTTATCGTCCAGCAGATGCGTGACAATATCGGCGTGCAGGTAAACGGTAATGTCCAGATGTTCATCAAGTTCACTGATGAACACGGTTTCCCGCAAGTGACTTGATCCGCCGGTGAGCAGGTTCTTTACCGCTTCATCCGATACCAGGAAATCCGCGACCGCATGTCCGGTTTCAATTTCGTAAATCGATTGCAGCCGTTGTTGCAGCTGGTGTATGGCCATACTCAGTGACGCAGACCGGGGCCGGCAATCGGCACAATACCTTCTCGTTGCAGACGCTCGGCTGCCAGCCGACTGCCTGTCTGCTGCCAGATTTCGTATAGTCGCATGATGTCGCGGTTATTCCCGCAGTTCATCTGTTCCCCGACCTCGGTAAGGATGTCGATTGCAGCTATAAATTTATCGGCCAGCTCATTGAAGATTTCACAAAAAGCCTGGCTGTTGAATGTATTCCGGCTGTTAGTGGCGAGATAACTGTAGGCATTGCCACCCATGGCGACATAGTAATCCACATCCACGAGGCTGCGATGCAGGCTGTAGGAAAACAGACCGGAAACAAACAGGGACAGATCACCCAGTCGCTTCAGGCAGACGATGCGTTCCCTGCGCGTTCTGGCTTCGACCGCCTCGGCATAGATCATCGCCAGTGCCGGTGTGCTGTTACCCTCGGCGTGTTTATCGAAAAGCTTGCTGGTCCGGGTAAAATCAGTAAGCAGGTTGGCAAGATAAAAAACAGTTTCCGGCAACATATCCTGGCGCTGGCGCTCGACTGCCCTGTTGACACTGTCCTGGAAGTATTCCCGCAAACCGGTTTGGCTGATCAGGCGTTCTCGTTCAGATAAATCATTCATAACCCCGTTGCTCCGAAATGTGAAATGATATTACCCAAAGTAAACTCTGATGAATCTGTTCAGAGTCCCATATCTATATTCAGCGGAACATTACCCGCATTACTTTAAAAGCTATACAGGTTATTGAGTTTTGTGAAGTTAGCAGTCACGGGGGAATGCTGATAACAGACTACAGACTACAGACTACAGACGACAGATAACAGATAACAGTGAAGCGGGTGTCTGGCTTCAGGCTGACGGCGACCATATTTGGTGAACGTTGAACGGTGAATGGTGAACGGGATAGTGGGGAATGGGGATAAAAAAAGCCCCGCTTCGTGCGGGGCTTTTTTACGAACCTTAACAGCAGATGGCGAATTACATCATGCCGCCCATGCCGTCCATGCCGCCACCCATCGGTGGCATAGCCGGTTCATCCTTCGGGACTTCGGCCACCATGGCCTCTGTAGTCAACAGCAGACCGGCGACGGAAGCCGCGTTCTGCAATGCTGAACGCGCCACCTTGGCAGGATCCAGAATACCCATTTCGACCAGGTCACCGAATTCGCCGGTAGCAGCGTTATAGCCATAGGAACCCTTGGATTCCTTGACCTTGTTGATGATGACGGAGGCTTCTTCACCGGCGTTGGTGACAATCTGGCGCAGGGGCTCTTCAACAGCGCGGTGAAGAATGTGAATACCCACGTTCTGATCGTCATTGTCACCTTTCAGCTTGGCGATGGCCGCCTGGGTGCGGAGCAGGGCCACACCACCACCGGGAACCACACCTTCCTCAACCGCAGCACGGGTTGAATGCAGGGCATCCTCGACGCGTGCTTTCTTTTCCTTCATTTCCATTTCCGTAGCTGCGCCAACCTTGATGACAGCGACACCACCGGACAACTTGGCGGCACGTTCCTGGAGTTTTTCCTTGTCATAGTCAGAAGTTGATTCATCGATTTGCTTGCGGATCTGCTTGATGCGACCCTCGATGTCGGCTTTCTTGCCATCACCGTCAATGATCGTGGTGTTTTCCTTGGTGATCTGGATTTTCTTGGCGGTGCCCAGATCGTCCAGATTCGTTTTTTCGACACTCAGGCCGACTTCCTCGGAAATGACGGTACCGCCGGTCAGTATAGCAATATCTTCCAGCATGGCCTTGCGGCGATCACCGAAACCTGGAGCCTTGACGGCAGCCACCTTGACAATACCGCGCATGTTGTTGACTACCAGTGTAGCCAGGGCTTCGCCTTCGATATCCTCGGCGATGATGAGCAGGGATTTCCCGGCCTTGGCAACGCCTTCGAGAATCGGGATGAGCTCACGCACATTGGAGATTTTCTTGTCATGCAGCAGAATGAAAGGTGACTCGAGTTCCACGCTCATTGACTGCTGGTTGTTGATGAAATACGGAGACAGGTAACCACGGTCGAACTGCATACCTTCGACGATTTCAATCTCGTTCTCGAGACCGGAACCCTCTTCAACGGTGATCACGCCTTCCTTGCCCACCTTGTCCATGGCTTCGGCGATCTTGGCGCCGATTTCCTCGTCGGCGTTGGCGGAAATGGTACCTACCTGGGCGATGGCCTTGCTGTCTTCACAGGGCTTGGACAGGGCCTGCAGTTCTTTTACGGCAACCAGAACGGCCTTGTCGATGCCACGCTTTATGTCCATCGGGTTGATGCCGGCAGCGACGGACTTCAGACCTTCACGCATAATAGCCTGGGCGAGAACCGTGGCAGTGGTAGTACCGTCACCGGCCACATCGGAGGTCTTGGAAGCGACTTCCTTGACCATCTGTGCACCCATGTTTTCAAACCTGTCTTCGAGTTCGATTTCCTTGGCAACGGAAACACCATCTTTGGTGACGGTGGGTGCGCCGAAGCTCTTCTCCAGAACGACGTTACGGCCTTTGGGCCCCAGGGTCTGTTTGACCGCGTTGGCCAGAATGTTGACGCCGGCCGCCATGCGGGAACGGGCGTCATCGGAAAATTTGACTTCTTTAGCTGACATAGTGTTATTCCTCTTGCTTGATTTGGTTCATGAACAGGGCCGGGTGTTAACCCTCGATGACACCCATGATGTCTTCTTCACGCATGACCAGGAGTTCCTGGTCATCGACCTTGACCTCGGTACCGGAGTACTTGCCGAACAGCACCTTGTCTCCGACTTTCAGGTCGATGGCGCGGACTTCGCCACTGTCCAGTACCTTGCCGTTACCCACGGCGATGACTTCGCCCTTGATGGGTTTCTCGGCAGCACTGTCCGGAATCACGATACCACCAGCGGAGGTTTTTTCTTCCTCCATGCGCTTGATAATCACGCGATCTTGTAATGGACGTATTTTCATCTTTGCAACTCCTCTATTAACTTATTGATATTTATGGAATTTTATTAAATCCCAAGTAATCCTGTTAGCACTCTACTTTAACGAGTGCTAGAAATATAGCGAAATATTTCCCTGTGTCAATCCGGGAGGAAAAAAACAGGTGTCCGCCCTGCAGATGGGGCCGGACAGCAGGATTTCAAGGGAATACAGGTTCGAAGTTCAAAGTTCGAACCCAGAACCTGGAACGTTCCTACCGTCCCGCTTCGCTTTGATAAAAGCCCATGAGTATGTGTGCGACCTCGGGACGGGCGAATTCTTCCGGGAGTTCCTCGCCGGCGGCCAGCATTTCCCGGACCTTCGTGCCCGAGAGCATGACAAAATCGTCCTGGGTGTGATCCTCCGCATCGCGCAGCATGACGACCCGGTTGAGTTTTTTCGAGTAGGCGGTGTGATCGGCCATGAAGATTTCGATTTCCAGGGTGCCCTCCGGGATATCATTGAAAATAGCCTGGGCATCGAAAGGCCCGTAATAATCACCAACGCCGGCGTGATCGCGGCCGACGATCAGATGCGTGCAGCCGGCATTTTGCCGGAAAATGGCGTGCAATACCGCTTCTCTCGGGCCGGCGTAGAGCATGTCAAAGCCGTAGCCGGTGATCTCGACCGTATTTTCGGGGAAATAGAGTTCCACCATCTTGCGGATGGCGGCGTCGCGCACATCGGCGGGAATGTCGCCGGGTTTGAGTTTTCCGAGCAGCATGTGAATGAGAATGCCGTCGGCATTAACGGTCTCCCGGGCCATTTTGCAGAGTTCCTCGTGGGCCCGGTGCATGGGGTTACGGGTCTGGAATGCGACCACCTTTTCCCAGTTGTTTTTACTGATCAGGTCACGGATCTGCGGGGCTGTGCGGAAAGTAGCCGGAAAATCCTTCTCGAAATAGCTGTAATTTAGCACCTGTATGGGACCCGAGATGGCATACCTGCCAGAACTCATGAAGGTCGCAACTCCCGGATGACCGGTGTCGGTAGTGCCGAAAGTATGCTCGGCGATTCGTTTCAGCAACTCGTCCGGGATTTCCTCTATTTTCTCGACGTTCTGCACGGCCAGAACCGGATTTCCCTCTACGTTCGGGTCCAGCAGGGCGATGCGGTGGGCATCACGCAGGGAATCGATAGCATCTGTCCGGTTCATGATGGGCACCGGCCAGAACAGGCCATCCGTTGTGCGCATGTTCTCCGCCACGCTGAGAGCGTCGGCCAGGTTCATGTAACCGAAGAGAGGAGAGAAGTAACCCGCTCCGAGCATCACGGCGTTGGCCGCGGCGGCGGAATCGAGCAGCAGCGAAGGCAGTTCCGCGGCCACTTTTTCGAGTGCGGCACGTTGCTCGGGGTCTTCCACATACAGTGGCGTCAGCTCTTTTGAGCCATGGGGTTTGATCATCACTCTCTCCGTTCTGTTAACTGTTGCAAAATGGGCGCTTACGATAATGTACCTGCCGATTATTTCAAGTAGTCAATGCAAGGTTCTACGTTCAAGGTTCGAGGTTCAACGTTATCTCGTGCTTTCCTGAACCCAGAACCCTGAACCTTGAACCTTGAACTTGGAACCCTGAGCTTATCCATCCCCCGGTCCCGGTTCAAACCGGAAACCGTTCGACTCCCTGATAATGTTGCCCGTGCGCAGCGGATACCGGTTCGAAGGCCGGTCCTGGAAATAAAACCGCAGTGTCTGGCGTATGGTTGTGAATGCAAGATCATCCCAGGGTATGTCTTCTTCGCGGAACAGTTGCACATCCTCGCTTTCCTGACCGGGTCTGAAATCCAGATCCAGCAGCCTGGAGCGAAACATGATGTACACCTGGTTGATGTGGGGCAGGTTAAACATGGAATAAAGTCCCTGAACCTCGACCCGGGCAGTGGCCTCTTCCCAGGTCTCGCGGATCGCGCCTTCGATACTGGTTTCATCGAGTTCCATGAAGCCGGCGGGCAGGGTCCAGTAACCCCGCCGCGGTTCGATGGAACGTTTACACAACAAAATCCGGTCTTCCCATACCGGCAGGCAGCCGGTGACAATTTTCGGATTTTCATAATGCACTACATCGCATCGTTCACAGACGAAGCGCGGGCGATCATCCTGTTGTGGTATTTTCCGGACTACGGGTTCACCGCACCAGCAGCAGAATTTCATGATGCCGGCACTCCTGCTGTCAACAGCGGTTTCAGCACCGGCCAGAGGTGATCGAGAATCATGGGTTGAGCCACGGCTTTCGGGTGCAGTCCGTCGTCCTGCATCAGTGCAGGGTCGTCGAACATGTCCCGCAGGATAAAGGGGGCCAGTGCAATGCCGTGCTGTTCGGCCAGCGATGTATAAATCGCGTCGAAACGCCGGTTGTAAGCGGGGCCGTAGTTGGGTGGCAGGTGCATCTGTACCAGGATAATGCGTGAACCGGTATCGGCAAGCCGGGTGATAATTTCGGTAAGGTTATCGCGAATGGTGGCTGGTGGAAAACCGCGTAACCCGTCATTGGCGCCGAGTTCGACCAGGGTGATATCGGGCCGAACCCGATCCAGGATTTCGGGCAGGCGGACGAGTGCCCCGGTGGTGGTTTCGCCGCTGATGCTGGCGTTAATGACTTCGTATGGACAATCCTGATCCTGTAACCGCCGTTTCAACAGGCTGACCCAGCCGCTGTCCACGGGTATGCCGTAGGCCGCGCTGAGACTGTCACCCAGAATCAGTATGTTTCCACCGCCCGCCTGAACCGGTGTGACAATTGCGGGACAAATAAGCAGAATGACAACAAGGCAGAGTGAATACAATCGCATGATACAGGTAGAAAATCTGGGCAAAGTGATAAATGGTCCGGCTCAACGTCTGACCATACTGGATAATATCAGTTTTTCCATTAATGCAGCGGAATCCGTCGCCATTGTCGGGGTGTCCGGCTCCGGCAAGTCCACTTTACTGGGTCTGATGGCCGGGCTTGACCTTCCCTCCCACGGCCGCGTCTGCCTGGATGGAGCGGATTTGAATCAACTGGATGAAGACGGGCGCGCCCGCGTGCGCCATCAGCGCGTCGGATTCGTTTTTCAGTCTTTTCAACTGCTGCCCGGATTGACCGCCCTGGAAAACGTACTGTTGCCGCTGGAGCTCAACGGAACGGCGGGCAGCGAGCAGATGGCCCGGGACTGGCTGCAACAGGTTGGGTTGAAAGATCGCATACATCACTATCCCAATCAGCTTTCCGGGGGTGAACAGCAGCGTGTAGCGATTGCCCGGGCGTTTGTCGGCGGACCGAAAATTCTCTTTGCCGATGAACCGACCGGAAACCTGGATCAAACCACGGCGGCACAGATCATCGAACTGCTGTTTCGGCTGAATACCGAGGAAGGCACGACGCTGGTGATCGTTACTCATGATGAAAATATTGCCGATCGCTGTCTGCGACGGCTGACGCTGGCGGGTGGAAGGTTGCAAGACAGCACATGAACCGGATCGTCTTTTCTCTGCGTTACCTGCTGCGCGACTGGCGCTCCGGTGAGTTACGCATCATTGCCCTGGCGCTGGTTATCGCGGTCGCCAGCCTGACGACGGTGGGCTTTTTTACCGATCGTATCGAACAGGCCATGGAAATACAGGCAACCGAACTGCTGGCCGCCGACCTGGTGTTGTCGTCCAGTGCGCCGATAGCGGAGCCGGTGCGCCGCCGCGCCGAAGAGATGAATCTCGTCACCTCGCTGAGCAGTGGATTCCGCAGTGTGATCATGGCCGGGGAAACCCTGCAAATGGCCGAGGTCAAGGCGGTGGATGAAAGTTATCCGATCCGCGGCGCACTGAAGGTCGCGGACGTATTGTTTGCTCCGGATCGCATCACCCGTGAAGTGCCCGCGCGGGGAGAGGCCTGGGCCGACGCCCGCCTGCTGCAACTGCTGAACCTGTCCGTCGGCGACACGCTGGAAGTGGGCGCCTCAACGCTCAAGGTCACTCGCGTATTAACCTTCGAGCCGGACCGCGGCGGCGATTTGTTCAATATTGCCCCGCGGTTGTTGATGAACCGAGCCGACGTGGATGCCACCGGGCTGATCCTGCCCGGCAGCCGCGTCAGCTACCATCTGCTGCTCGGCGGCCAAATCGCCGATCTCAACAGTTTCAGGGCATGGGTGAGTGACAACCATGGCGGCAATATCAAGGTGCGTGGGATCCGCGACGCCCGCCCGGAGCTGAAAACGGCGCTGGACCGGGCCAGTCAGTTTCTCGGCCTGGCCGCGCTGGTAAGCATCGCCCTGGCCGGGATGGCCGTGGCCATGAGTACCCAGCGCTATGTCAGCCGGCACCTGGATCACTGCGCCATCATGCGTTGCCTGGGTACAAGTCAGGCCGTGGTGCTGCACATATACCTGATCCAGTGCCTGGTGCTGGCACTGGTCAGCAGCGTTATCGGCAGTGCGATCGGCTATCTTTGCCAGCAAGGTCTGGCGGTACTGATGAGCGGCCTGGTGCAGGGGCAATTACCGCCGCCGTCGCCGTGGCCGGTATTGACCGGCATTCTGACCGGCATCATTACGGTCTGTGGTTTTGCCGTCCCGCAACTCCTGCGCATTCGTGCCGTTTCACCGATGCGGGTATTGCGCCGCGACCTGACTCCGCTGCCGGTCAGCGGCGTACTGGTCTATGCTGCCGCCATTGTGGCGCTGGCCTTGTTGATCCCGTGGCAGTCGGGTGAACCGCGCCTGTCCGTGTACAGTCTTGCCGGTCTGCTGATCACGGCTCTGGCCCTGGCCGGCGGCGCCCGCCTGATCATCGCCGGAATACGCCGCTTGAAACTTCGCGGCGCCGCGATTCGCTACGGTCTGGCCAATGTTTCGCGACGTGGTGGCCAGAGCGTGGCCCAGATCATCGGCATCGGGCTCGGCTTTACGGTCATGCTGTTGCTGGCCCTGATCCGCACCGACCTGCTGGAAAACTGGCGTGACCGTCTGCCACCGGGAACGCCGAATTATTTCCTGATCAATATACAGCCGGAGGAAGTACGCAGCATTCAAAACACCCTCTATGAACAGGGGCGCGTGGTCACCGATTTCTTCCCCATGATTCGTGGTCGCCTGGTGCGCATTAACGACTGGCAGGTGGAAGTGGACGCATACGGGGATGACCGCGCCCGGCGCCTGGTATCGAGGGAGTTTAACCTGTCCTTTACCGAAACCATGCAATCGCATAACCGGCTGGTGGCCGGAGACTGGTGGCAGACGGGCGAGGATCACGTGTTTTCGGTGGAAGAGGGTATCGCCGAAACCCTGGGAATCAACATGGGCGATTCGCTGACCTATGAAGTGGCCGGTCGCGAGGTCAGCGGTGTGGTGAAAAATCTGCGCTGGGTGGAGTGGGATTCGTTCAACGTCAATTTCTTCGTCATTTCCAGTCCCGAGACGCTGGAAGGTTATCCGGCGACGTACATTACCAGCTTTTACCTGCCGCCCGGTGAGCGCGAGGTATTGACCACGCTGGTGCGTAATTATCCCAGCGTAACCGTTTTTGACGTGGACGCTGTGCTCTCCCAGGTACGGTTGCTCATGAACCAGGTCATTCGCGCCGTCGAATACGTTTTCGGATTTACCCTGCTCGCCGGCCTCGCCGTGCTCTTCGCCGCCCTGCAAACCACGCACGATGAGCGTAGACACGAATCGGCATTACTGAGCGCCATGGGTGCTACCCGTCGGCAGATCCTGTTTGGTCTCATTGCTGAATTTGTCTGTCTCGGCCTGGTTGCCGGTCTATTGGCGGCACTGGGAGCCACCTTCGTGCAATGGCTGCTGGCCGAGTTCGTATTCAACCTCAGTGTCAGTATCAACCCCTGGGTGTGGATCGCGGGGCCGCTGCTGAGTGTCGCCGTGATCGTGATCGGCGGCCTGGCCGGAACCCGGCGGACCCTCACCTCTCCGCCCATGCTGGCGCTGAGGCAGGTCTGAGAGCCGACATGACGTCGGTTTATTTCGGCGATTTCCGGGCCTATGTGAGCGAACATCGAAAAGCCGTGGAAGCCATGGTCGAAGAGTCCCACACCACCGCGTGGTTCCTGCTGCGTTATCTCAGGCGCATCGAGAAACAGGCCGCCGAACCCGGGAGCAAGACGCGTATGGAAGGGCTGATGCGTTCCATGATCCGGTTTTACGTCGATAACATCGATGAGCAATCGGAGCTTGGCGATCGTTGCCAGAAAATCTACGCCGAGTATCGTCGCACGCTGAGGGTGTATCAGGACCCGGGCAGCTGAATCAGGTGATTCATGATGGTCAGCAAACCATGACATTGCGGCAGCCGCTTTTGTTATCATGGGTTCGCAGGAGACTGCGAGATGCTTTAAACATTCCGGAGTCAATTAACCACAATATGTAAATAAGGAGATTGCCATGGCCTCCCAGCAAATCAGCGAATACCTGCTGTTAACCAATTCCAACCCGATGCAGTTATCCATGAAAGTGAATGAAAAAATCCAGGAGGGATGGCTGCCGTTCAACGGCGTGGCCGTGGGCCTGGCGCTGGATGCGGGCAACAGTCTGACCAGTTATGCGCAGGCCCTGGTGAAGTATCAGTAACCTCTGCCGGAGCCAGAGTACCGTCGGGTGATGATTCACTCATGCGTCATGGGATAACGCTCCATGATGTAGCAAAAGCAGTCCTTGCGAATGACATCGGTATTGACGGTGATCATGGCCGGAACGATGCTGCGCCGGGTGCGCAGTTTGCCATCCTCGATACAGAAATACTGTTCGCCGACCTCGTTGCCCTGTTCATCGAGAATATCCAGTACCCGTTCAATACCGGGCCTGACCCGGCCCATGACGGTAGCTTCGGGCAGTTCGCGAAAGTTGAATTTCTCTATCCCCTTGTCGAAACACAGGTCGTGGTCGCCGTCATCAAAACCGAAATTGATACTACCGGGGATCTTGACGATGGCCACGGTGTGGTAGAGATCGATATGCTGGCTGCTGACCGTGTGATCCGAAAGCGCTTCCAGTTCGAGGCAACGGACAAGAAAATCCAGCGCATGCCGGGTGCTGTTGCTGTCACCGGAGGTCCCGCACTCCACGGTGACGGCGGGACAGAGTTCGGCAAAGGTCATGCTCTGTACACCCTTGGGACGGATAAAATACACCACCGTCCGTGAAAACAGGATCGCCAGTTGCAGGTATCTTGAGTAGGTATTGTTGACGCAGGCGTAATGCGGATTTTTCCCGGTGTTGTTATGGATGTCGATACTGAGAAACACCTCGCGCTGTTTCATTTCGCTGACTACCTGTTGCATCATTTTGTGCTCGGGTGTTTCTCCCGTTCCCCAGATGCGGTTGTAGTCCGGCTGATGATCCAGAAAACGCTGGTTGTAACGGGCGGCTTCTATGTTGCCGATGAACACGGAGACGGCGCGCGGTAACCGGCGTCCGGCGTAACCGGCGAGCAGACGGCGCACGGCCTCCCAGCCCGTATGTTCGTTACCGTGCAGTAACACCGACACGAACATGGGCCGGCTGCGAAGCCCCGGGAGGTGCAGCAGAGTCGGGCCGGGTAACAGGGTATGCAACTCCGGCGCCGGTGTGTCGAGTAATCCCGCGGGGATCTGGTCGATGATATTCAACATGTCAAAGCGGCCACTCGTGTACGGGTATGCCGGTATGCTGTTGTTCAAGATAGGCGCGGCTCAGCACCTGCATGTCACGGCCATGACGAAGAACAAATCCGCGTTGCCAGGCAGCGCCGTTGCGCCCGGTTTTTGTGCGTTCGCGGATGATCTCGAGATAGTGGTCGCAATCAGCTGCATTTACTTCAAGGTTGACAAGGCCGGCCCTGGCCAGGGGGATCAGCTGATCGATGATCAACTTGCGAACCGGGTATATTCTGCCGTCCAGCCAGCGCAACTCACAGTCAAGGCTGTCGCGGGCGGCGCGGTAAAAATTCTCACGCGCGGTCGTGAAATCCATGCAGCTTTCCGGCGCCACGTCCTGATCGGTGAGCGATCGTGTCAGGCCCCAGAAAAACACGGCATTGGCGATCATGTCATTCAGTGTCGGGCCGGAGGGCACGACACGGTTTTCAACCCGCAGGTGTACCGTGTCATCGTCTCCAAAACCTATAAGCGGCCGGTTCCAGCGCCACACCGTGCCGTTATGCAGACGCAGATGGGCAAATTTTTCGGCAGGCGTGTTCATGTCCATGGGCAGCAACGCCGGAAAATCCCCGAGGTTCTGCTCGAAGCAGGTGAGCAGGCTGTCATGGATATAATCGCGGCCGAAACTTACGCGTTTGCAAGTCGAGCCATCATCGACGGACTGTTCAAACAGCGGTATCCGGCTTTCATCCCAGAGGTCGTGTCCGAACAGGTAGGGAGAATTCGCGCTCATGGCCAGTAGTGGCGCGGAGACAATGGACGCTGCGTTAATGGCGCGGACCGCCTTCTCCGGCCGCACCTGCAGGTGGATCTGGAAGGAGGTGGTGGCCGCCTCCAGCATGACATCATAATGGCGAACATCCAGATGCTCGCGGCCCTGTATGTCCAGCACCAGCGGCCGGCCGCGACGCTGTGACAGCACCTGTTCATTGAGGGCTGTATAACGGGGGCTGAATGACATGTTGGCCAGGCATAACTGGTCGTCGGTGACCGCGGGATGAATACCGATAGTCATCAGGTCAGCATTCATCCCGGTTGCCACCTCACGACAATGATTCCAGGTAGCTTCAATATCACTGTGTAAAGTACGAAGGGCACGATCCCTGAGGATCTGTGGCGGGACATTCAACTCGATGTTGAAGCGCGACAGTTCCATGACCACCATCGGATTGTTCAGCGCCTGCAGAAAGCGATCATTGATGGGGCAGGGCAGTGCCCGATCATCAACCAGCCAGGCCTCGATTTCAAAGCCGCCGACATTATGCAGGCTGCAAAATCGGTCATTGCGAAAATATTCCGCGAGTAATTGCGTTTCCGCCTGTAATTTTTCCGCGAAAACGTCGAAGTCATTTTCAGTGAAATTGCTGGTTGGTATTTCCTGTCCCATGAATATTGTCGCTGTTCAGTGTCTATACTTGCTATATGGTTATGCGATTTGACGGCTGTAATTTCACCCGCACTGGCGAGATCATGGTACCATGCGGCAGCAGGGAGTACGGATGATTCGTGGTATTCTGCTGGATCTGAGCGGCGTTCTCTATTCCGGTAACGAGGTCTTGCCGGGGGCGCTGGATGCCGTGCGCAAAATCGACGCTGCCGGTTTGCCGGTACGTTTTATCACCAATACCACGCGCAAGACCTCGCGCACTATTCTGGATCAACTGCGCGGCATGCAGTTCGATATACACCCGGATCAGTTGTTTACCGCGCCGCTGGCGGCGCGTGATTATCTCGACAGTCATCGACTCAATCCCTGGCTGCTCGTGCACCCCGAACTGGTTGATGAATTCCCGGCAGCCGACAGCACAAAAAAGATCAATGCCGTGCTGGTGGGCGATGCAGCCGATGCCTTTTCTTACGCCAGTATGAATACCGCGTTCCGCTATCTGCTGGACGGCGCGCTGTTGCTGGCCATGGGGGATAATCGCTATTTTCGTGATGGCGATGCATTCAGCCTCGATGCCGGCCCATTCGTGCATGCGCTTGAATACGCCACTGACAGCAAGGCCACTGTGATCGGCAAGCCGGCCGCTGATTTCTATCACAGCGCCGTGCGCAGTCTCGGTTGCCGCCCGGAAGAAACCCTGATGGTCGGGGATGATGTCGACGCGGATGTGCTTGGCGCGGTGGCCGCCGGCCTTCAGGCCGCGCTGGTCAGAACCGGTAAATACCGCCCGGGTGATGATGAAAAACTGCACGGCAAGGCAGTCTGTGTGGCCGATGTTGCCGCGGCGGTGGCGCTGGCGCTGGATAACCCTGCCTGAAAAATAAAGCAGCCGTTTTTTTCAGCGCGTGGTCGGCGCGTGTCTTCCTGTCGAAATTGAATATTTCAAAACTTGCCCCGATATTACGGGTCTCACTGGCGGTTAAACCCTGACGTTGCATAAATTATCGAGGTAACGAATCATGCTGCGAATCGTTCTGTTTCTGGCGACGAATATCGGTATTTTGCTGGTGCTCAGTGTCACCATGCGGCTGCTCGGCATCGACAGTATGCTCGAACAGCAGGGGGGCGGTCTGAACCTGACCGGGCTTTTGATTTTCGCTGCTCTGTTTGGCATGGGGGGTGCGTTCATATCGCTGGCCATGTCCAAATGGCTGGCAAAAAAAACCATGGCTGTACAGCTGATCGAAAGACCGGCCAACGCCACCGAACAGTGGCTGACGGCAACGGTGCAGAGCCAGGCCAGGCAGGCCGGCATCGCCATGCCGGAAGTGGGGATTTTCAATTCGCCCGCGCCCAACGCCTTTGCCACGGGGATGAACAAAAATGCGGCGCTGGTGGCGGTGAGCAGCGGTTTACTGGAACAGATGAACCGCGATGAAGTGGAAGCGGTTCTCGGCCATGAAATCAGTCACGTCGCCAACGGCGACATGGTGACGTTGACCCTGGTGCAGGGTGTGGTCAACACGTTCGTGATTTTCTTTTCACGCATCATCGGGCATATGGTCGATCGTCTGGTCTTCAAGGTGCAGCGCGGTCACGGCCCCGGCTTCTGGATAGGCACCATTGCCGCCCAACTGATTCTTTCCATAGTGGCCAGCATAATCGTCATGTGGTTTTCGCGTTACCGGGAGTTCCGGGCGGATGCCGGTGGCGCCCGTCTCGCCGGTCGTGAAAAGATGATTGCGGCGTTGAGGCAACTGCAGCGATCCAGTCAACCGCCTTCCATGCCCGACGAGATGCAGGCATTCGGAATCGCCGGCGGCAGGAGTGCCGGTTGGAAGAAGCTGTTCATGACCCATCCGCCGCTGGAGGAGAGGATCGCGGCACTGGAGCGATCCTGAATGACTGTTGTGAAGCAGCGGTGAATCAGCCGCCTCCCGGGGTTGTGACAGCTGTTTCTATGCCCGGATTGTGACATTGGGCATCAGGGTTTACCCCTAACGTTGCATAAATTTTTGGATGCAGGGGCTTTTAGAGCGGTATTTTCCGGGTCGCGCGCAGATTTTTCCAACCGGAGCATAGCTCACTCTATGTGAGGATTGGAAAAAGCGAGCACGGCCCGGAAAATGCTGCTATAGAAGGAGCGGAGCTGTCCTGCGCCAAAAATTTATGCAATGTCAGGGTTTACTCAAGGCGGATGTCATCGGCTTTTGTCCAGGGCGGGCTGACCAGGGCGAGGAATACCAGATCCCCCTGACCCGTATTCTCAATCCACTGTACGGCATCCGGTGGAATGTAGACAACATCGCCTTCGCTGACGTCTTCTGCACTGTCATCGATATGCATCCGCCCGTGTCCCTTGAGTATGTAATAGACTTCCGCCTGCTTCAGTTTGTGGCGGTAGGAATGATGCGCGGGCGCTACCCGGGCATGGGCTATGGAATAGGGAAGGTCGACAGGCTCTTTCGCCGGATGCAATACCTCGCGAATGCGGCAGCCATCGTTGGCGATGAATTCCGGACACGCACCGATATTTTTTACAAACATGAACGACTCCGTTATAACGTGCCTATGCCGAAGTATACGGGTAATCCCGATTACCAACACGACTCGATACCCCGCATCGGGATCCTCATGACCAATCTCGGTACGCCGGATGCACCCACGGCGGCGGCCCTGCGTAAATACCTGGCGGAGTTTCTCGCCGATCCGCGCGTCATCGAGGTTCCGAAAATACTCTGGTGGCCGGTATTGCACGGCATTATCCTGCGTACCCGCCCGCGCCGCTCGGCGGAAGCCTATGAAAAAGTCTGGACATCCGAAGGTTCACCCCTGCTGGCCATCACCCGCAGGCAGGGTGATGCGGTGCAGCGTCTGCTTCGTGAACGCCTTGGCGATAGCGTGAAAGTGGTAATCGCCATGCGCTACGGTGAACCGTCCATCCGCCAGGGACTGGAGGAATTGCGCGCCGCCAACGCCCGCAGGATCCTGTTGTTGCCACTGTATCCGCAATACGCGGCGGCAACCACGGCATCCACCTTTGATGCCGTCAGTGCCGTGCTGAAAACCTGGCGCTGGCTGCCCGGTCTGCGCATGATCGATCATTACCATGATGATCCTGGCTACATTTCGGCACTGGCCGCCGCCATTGAGCGACATCAGGCCACACACGGCAGACCGGACAGACTGATCTTTTCCTTTCACGGTATTCCACGTCATTACTTCGACGCCGGTGATCCCTATCATTGTGAATGTCAGAAAACCGCGCGCCTGGTTGCGGAAAAAATGCAACTGGGTGATAACGACTGGCAGTTGACGTTTCAGTCGCGTTTCGGACCGCGTGAGTGGTTACAACCCTATACCGATGTCACGCTGAAAGGGCTGCCCGCACAGGGTGTCCGGCATGTCCAGGTTGTCTGTCCGGGCTTTGCCGCCGACTGTCTGGAAACACTGGAAGAAATCAATATGCAGAACCGGGAATTTTTCATCAACGCCGGCGGTGAAACATTTTCCTATATACCGGCCCTGAACGATGACGAATTGCACATCCAGGCGCTCGCTGATCTGATCACACTGCATCTCGGCGGCTGGATTAACGAAGATGATCAACCCTCGCCGGAATCCCTTGCACAGTCCGGTGCAACGAGCCGCCAGCGCGCGCTGTCAATGGGTGCAAAAAACTGAATCGTCATTTGCGGATTTCGTTGAAACTGCCGGGGTTCCGGCTATAATCGAATTAGCTTATAAAAATCCAGGCCATGGTTTATGTCGTGCATCACGAAGTCCCGCCAGCAGTTCCTCGTAGTGTATTGCATAATGATTAACCGGTTTTTTACAGGCGAAAATGCTTCAATCAAGTGCAATACAGGATAATATAATGTCAGAAACAGTAACTGGTAAGGTTAAATTCTTTAACGAATCGAAGGGTTTTGGTTTCATCACGCAGGCAGATGGACCGGACGTTTTCGTTCACTTCAGTGCAATCCAGGCCGATGGTTTCAAAACCCTGGCCGAGGGGCAGGAAGTAGAATTCACCATTGTCGATGGTAAAAAAGGTCCCCAGGCTGAAAACGTAAGACCGCTGTAAGCGGTCCGCGACGTGCCCCGTTTCGGGGCAGTAGTCTATTGCGGTTTTGCCTGCAGGTGCGGGGCAAGACGGTTATGAACCGGCTTACTCGCTGACCTCAACGCCTTTCCAGAAAGCGACGTGGTTCTGTATTTTTTTTGCCAGTCTTGATGGCGACGGATAATACCAGGCTGCGTCCCTGTTAACCTTGCCGTCGATTACTACGTCATAATACTTCGCTTTGCCTTTCCAGAAACATCGTGTCGTGGTGTCACTGTCAAAAAAATATTCGCGGTTCAGTGATTCGGGCGGAAAATAGATATTGCCCTCGACTTTCTCGTAGTCATCCGATTGCGCCAGGACGACACTGTTCCATTGTGCTTTTGCCATGATTACTCCCCGTACAGAGTCACTGTAAATTTTCGGGAATGTCCACTTGTCCTGTGTTCCCACAGGTAGATGCCCTGCCAGGTGCCGAGCAGGCAGCGCCCGCCCTGTACGGGTATGGATAACCCGGAACCGGTTAATATACTGCGTATATGGGCCACCATATCATCGGGACCCTCCGCGCTATGCCGGAAATCGGGGTCACCGTCAGGCACGTTCCTCGACATGTAGGTTTCCAGGTCGTCGCGGACCACAGGGTCGGCGTTTTCACACAGAATCACCGAAGCACTGGTGTGGTGAACAAAGACATGACATATGCCTGAGTGGATTTTGGCGTCGGCGACAATGTTATTCACATCAGCGGTAATATCCCGGGTGCCTCGACCGTCCGTCCGTATGCTCAGGGTTTTTTGAATAACCATTATTGATACGCCTTCAGTCTGTTCAGTATGAGCCCGAAAAACCGCGTGCCGTTGCTGAAAACCCAGCCCAGATGCTCATGACAGTTTCCACAAACGGCAATCTGCCACCGATAACCCGCAAACCAGGTATGCTCGGCAGTAGCCGGGCCGATAGCCAGGCATCCGGGCGCATGGTCAAAGCATCCGATATGGTATTCGACACCGGCCGGGTTGATACACCGGTGTTCATGTGCTGCATTGACCGGGATCCGATCTGCGTTTGTGGTAATCGAATACCCGCAGAATATGCATCTGAGCTCATGTTCACTGTCCGCGGTCACCTGTTCGTATTGTGATTTTCTCTGCTTTCGTGTTGAGGTATCAAGCAGATAACAGCGCAGGAAACGGGCGGATAAACCTGACATGTTTCTACATCACCATGCGTATACCGATGAATAACAGGAATACAGAGAAAATGCGTTTCAGGGTCATAACCGGAAGTGTGTGTGCAAGGCGGGCTCCCAGCGGCGCAAACATCACGCTGGCCAACGCAATCATCGCGGCGGCAGGCCAGTAGACATAACCGGTGCTGTAGGGTGGCAACATTTCATTGTCCAGGCCGGTAACCATCATACTGCCCGCCCCGGCAAGCGCGATGGGTAAACCACAGGCGGCGGAGGTTGCCACTGCCTTGCGAATATCCGTATTACACCACATCAGAAACGGCACCGTCAGCGTGCCGCCGCCAATGCCCAGAATCGTTGACATGGAACCGATAATGGTCCCGGACGCCAGCATGCCTGTCGTCTCCGGTAGCACACGTTCCGGCCGTGGTTTCAACCCGAATCCGATTTGCATCGCCACGGCGATTTCAAACACGCCAAACGCACGACGTAACAGTTCACTGGGCAAGCGGTCGGCGATAATGGCGCCGAGTATGGCGCCGGCAATGATACCCGGCACCAGTTGTCTGACCTCGCGCCACATGACGGCGCCCCGGCGATGATGTGAGCGGGCCGAGGAGATGGAGGTAAAAATGATCGTTGTCAGCGAGGTGGCGACAGCCACGTGCATGAGATGTTGCGGTGAAAAATCCTGGGCATGAAACAGGTATACCAGGGCCGGGACGATGACAATCCCGCCGCCCAGTCCCATCATCCCGCCGGTAATCCCCGCCAGGGCGCCGAGGAGGAGATACAGGATCAGTGTAAGAATGGTGATGTCGGAAACCATGATGTGCCTATGTTGTCACTATGATGTCATCATCACAAATAAGGTTCTGCGGCAGAATCTGTGCATGGAAGTTTTCTCGCCGTGATCGCCAGTGGCATGAAATTGGGGAATTATCGATGACCAGGACAACTATTGTTTGCCGCCATTTTTCTGCCTTTGCGTTCCTGTCATTCCGGCGAGAGAGCCTGATTTTTATCCATACCCGCAAATACTGCCGCTGAGCCATAATCAGGACTCCGTGCGGGAATGGTTACTATGTCAGCATTACGATGCGCCGGTTAACAACAGTTGCTGCGGATTCATTCACTAATTCGCTGCATTAAAGTAAAGTAGGCGTCATATGTGTTCGCTACTTGTGAAAATCAATATCAGCCATTTCCATTCCCTGAAACAGATGCTGGTGCTGTTCGTATTTTTCATAATCGTGTTGCCGGTATCCGCAACGCAGGCTCAAACACTGGATGAACAGCGTAAACTTTATAACCGGGCGATGGAGAGTTTACGCAGTGGTGACATCATGCGCTTCCGGGAGATCTTGCCGCAACTGGGTGACTATCCGCTGACGCCCTATCTTCACCACGCCTGGCTCAAACCCCGTCTGGGCCAGGTGCGTATTGAAGAGGTGCAATGGTTTTTTGAGAATTTTGACGATCTGCCCGATGCGGACAGCTTGCGTACACGATGGTTGTTGCACCTGGCCAGGAAAGGCCTGTGGCAGGAGTTCCAGGATTTTTATACGCCACAGCGTGACGAACGCCTGCAATGCCTGCACCTGCAGGCCAGAATCAATACAGGTAACCGCATCTACCTGCTGGAGGATATCCGCTCACTCTGGCTGCGCGGCGATTCCCTGCCCGATGAGTGCGATGCGCCTTTCAGCCTGCTTTATGCAAGTGAGTTTATGGATAACGATCTGGTCTGGCAACGTGTTCGCCTGGCCATGGAGAACGGCAAAACGGGACTGGCCGCTTACCTCGGACACATGCTGGGACCGGAACTGAAGGCGCTGCAATCACAATGGGTGCAAATGCACCATAATCCCCGCAGTCTGACTTCGGCGCCATCGCTGCCGGATACGGTCCAGGGTCGTGAAATCCTGCTTTACGGGATGCAGCGCCTGGCGCGACAGGACATTGGGCTGGCCCTGAAGCGCTGGGCGGTTAGCAGAGACAATTACAGTTTTACCGGCGCGGAAGTGGCACAACTGGAACGTTATCTGGCCATCCGTGCCGCGGAGAAGGATCATCCGGATGCCATTGCACTGCTGGACAGGGTGAGCCCGGCACAGGTAGACGAGGAAGTGTTCCTGTATCGGCTCAGGTATGCCCTCAAGGGGCCGGACTGGGGACGATTATTAATATGGACGCAAGGCTTCCCGGCCTGGCCAGAAATGGGCAATCAATGGTGGTACTGGCATGGCCGCGCTCTTAAGGAAACCGGGGATGCCGCCGCCGCCCGCAAGGCGTACCAGAGGATTGCCGGCGAGCGGGACTATTACGGTTTCATGGCGGCTGACCGCCTGGGCATACCGTATCGAATGAATCATCATCCCTTGCCCGAGAACCTGAAAGACAAACAGGTAGTGCTGGAGACGCCGGCCATTCGCCGGGCGCACGAATTCTACAAGCTCGGCAAATATTTTCCCGCCCGCCGCGAATGGCACCACGCCCTGAACCGCATGACCGTGGTGCAGATGCAGATGGCGGCCTCCATCGCCAGGGAATGGGGCTGGTATGATCGTGCCATTTTTACGCTCGGCCGGGCGAAAATGTATGATGATCTGGTACTGAGATTCCCGGTGCTGTATGACGATCTGCTCAGGGAATATTCGCGCCGGCGCGACCTGGATCTGGGCTGGGTCTATGGCCTGGTGCGCGCCGAAAGCGCGTTTGTGGAAGACGCACGATCTCCGGCAGGCGCCCTCGGCCTGATGCAGGTTATGCCGGCGACCGGCAGGGAAACGGCACGCGCCATCGGCCTGAAACATTTCAGTACAAAAAAACTGCTGCAGGCAAAGGTGAATGTTCCCATCGGCAGTGCCTACCTGAAACAGATGCTGGATCGTTTTGCCGGCAACCGGGTGCTGGCCACGGCCGCTTATAATGCCGGTCCGCACCGTGTGCGCCAGTGGTTGCCGGGCCACTGTCAGGCTGCCGATGTCTGGGTGGAAATGATTCCTTTTCGTGAAACCCGCAAATATGTCAAGCGGGTACTGTCCTACGCCACGATTTATGACTGGCGACTCGAGGTGGAACCGTTGCAGGTCAGCCAGCGTATGGCACCGGTAACACCGACCGGGCAACAGGGTAGCGTGGCCGATCTGAGCACCTGTCCGGCATACAGGGTTTCATTCAACTGAATATGAATTAGCCTACACTTCTGATTATCAACCGGGAAAAACATGATCATCAAACAGGTTTGCATTCTTGGCGGTAGTGGTTTCGTGGGTCAGGTTCTGTCGAACCGGCTCGCGCGTGACGGTGTGCGCATGATTATACCGACACGGCGCCGGGAACCGCGCCGTGATAACCTCATCCTGCTTCCCGATACCGATCTCGTCGAGGCCGACATACAAGATACCGGGCAACTCACGCGCCTGTTCGAGGGTTGTGACGCCGTTATTAACCTGGTTGGCATCCTCAACGAGAAAGGACGGCGCGGCGAGGGTTTCCGATATGCCCATGTGACCCTCGCCGAAAAAATCATTGATGCCTGCCAGGCTGCGGGTGTCGGGCGCCTGCTGCAAATGAGCGCGCTCAATGCCGATGCCGATAATGGCAGCAGTTATTACCTGAAAACCAAGGGTGAGGCCGAGGACCTTTTGCATTCAACCGGGACATTGAAAGTCACCAGCTTCCGGCCTTCGGTGATTTTCGGCCCCGGCGACAGTTTTTTTAACCGTTTTGCGGGATTGTTGAAAATCGCCCCGTTTTTTTTCCCGCTGGCCTGTCCGAAGGCCCGCTTCGCGCCGGTTTATGTGGGCGATGTGGCCGAGGTAATGGCCAGGACCCTGGGCGACCCCGGAAGCGTTGGCCGGCGTTTCGAGCTCTGCGGTCCGCGTGAATACACGTTACAGGAGCTTGTGCAATACACGGCGCATTGTCTGGGCATCAGGCGTTGCATCGTCCCGCTCAACGATCTGCTGTCGCGCATGCAGGCCGCGGTGTTTGATTTCGTCCCCGGCAAACCGTTTTCCACTGATAATTACCTGTCCACCAAAATGCCCAGTGTCTGTAACTCGTGTGACTGGAGTGAATTTGCCATACAACCGACGGCCGTGGAGAGTCTGGTCCCCGGCTACCTGGCCGGGCACAACTGGCGTTCGCGTTATGATGATTATCGCAGACATCTCGAGTAGTGTGTTGCACTTGCCTCCCGGCTGTGCCAGCGTGTAACGCATGAAAATCTATAAAGTGGGAGGCGCCGTTCGCGATCAGATGCTGGGCCTGCCGGTTAAGGATACGGACTGGGTCGTGGTCGGCAGCACACCCGAAGAAATGGCAGCGCTCGGCTTCAAACCCGTGGGCCGCAATTTCCCGGTCTTCCTGCACCCCGAAACGCACGAGGAATACGCACTGGCGCGCACCGAACGCAAGACCGGGATGGGCTACAAGGGTTTTGAATTTTTCACCTCTCCGGCGACCTCACTGGAAGACGATCTGAAACGCCGGGATCTGACCATCAACGCCATGGCCATGGATGCAGACGGCCGTCTGATTGATCCCTTCAACGGCGAAGCCGATCTCCGCCAGGGCCTGTTGCGTCATGTATCCCCGGCCTTCGCCGAAGATCCGTTACGGGTGCTCAGGGTGGCGCGCTTTGCCTCGCGATTCGGTTTCAAGGTGGCTCCCGGGACGATGGATCTGATGAAGCAGCTGTGCACGAGGGAAGAATTATTGAGCCTGACGCCGGAACGTGTCTGGACGGAAATTGAAAAAGCCCTGCAGGGAAAATACCCGGGACGTTTTGTACTGGTCATGCGGGCGTGCGGAGCCCTGGCCATCCTGTTCCCGGAGATCAATTGCCTGTTTGGTATTCCACAACCGAAGGAATATCACCCCGAGATCGACACCGGTCTGCATACGCTCATGGTGCTGAACCAGGCCGCCAGGCTCAGCGATGACCCCGAAGTTCGCTTCGCGGCCCTGGTTCATGACCTGGGCAAGGGTGAAACACCGCCCGCGCAGTGGCCCTCGCACCGCGGCCACGAGGAACGCGGTGTACGGCTGGTGGAAGCGCTGTGTAATCGATACTCGGTGCCTAACGCCTTCCGCGATCTGGCGGTCATGGTCTGCCGGCATCATCTCGATTGTCATCGAGTGAATGAAATGAAACCGGAAACCATTGTTAAAAAGCTGGAACAAATGGACGTATTCAGGCGGCCGGAACGCTTTGAAAAATTTTTGCTCGCTTGCGAAGCCGATGCCCGCGGGCGTAGCGGTTTTGAATTTCGCGACTATCCACAGGCCGGGCTATTGCGTGAAGCGCGACGGGTGGCGGCGGATCTGGATACCCGGACGCTGGCTGCGCAGGGCTTGAAAGGACAGGCCATGGCCCGGGAAATCCGCAAGCATCGTATCGAGAATGTCTCCAAAGTTTTTAAACCCGGCCAGTGACCCTGACCCTGTGCCAGTGTCGGTCGAAAAAATTCATACCGATGAATCATTTATGACTAATGCTGCATAATTACTTTAACTTTATCATTTAACTTAATGATAAAAATCAGGATCCAAATAACATTCCTGTAAAACCGTGGCCGATTCTTCATTTATCTACCATAAGTAATTGTTAATTAAGGCAGATTTCCTCGAAAAAAATACAAACATTGCTTGACACACGGTTGACCTAATACCTATAGTTCGCTAGTGGGGAATTGTGGGTAAATGTGGGTAATCAGACCTTTCAAGGGGAGCCGATTTGTTTCGAGGATTTACCACCTTAAGTGTCGACAGCAAGGGGCGGATGGCCATTCCGAGCCGTTATCGCGAGCGCCTGATGGAACTGGCCGATGGCGCCCTGGTATTGACTCTGAATCCCCTGGACCACTCCCTGTGGCTGTACCCGTTAACCGAGTGGGAACTCATCGAGGCCAAGCTGGCCGCACTTTCCGATTTTGACCGTCAGAGCCGTCGCGCCAAGCAGATGATGCGCGGCTACGCCTGCGATTGCCAACTGGACAGCCAGGGTCGCATCCTGCTGCCGGTGGAATTACGGGATTACGCCAGCATCGGCAAACAGGTGGTCATACTGGGGCAGGGCAACAAGTTCGAACTCTGGGATGAGACCTGCTGGAAACAGCAACGCGATGAATGGTTGCAGGAAGTCGGCAATGACAACGGCCAGCCCTCCGACACGCTCAAGACCTTATCACTGTGACGGCGGTAACCATGTTGCATGAACAATCATGATGCATACGGGCACCAACCGGTTTTACTCGAGCCGGCCATTGCGGGTCTGGCCATCAAAGCCGATGGTTTCTACGTCGACTGTACCTTCGGGCGCGGCGGCTACAGTGCCGCCATCCTGGCCCGGCTGGGCGACGGCGGCCGATTACTGGCCTTCGATCTTGACCCGGAGGCCGTGAAAGTGGCCGGGCAGCGTTTTCAATCGGAACCGCGCTTCTCGATCATCCACTCCTCGTATACTCGACTGCAACAGGAACTGGAAGACCGTGATCGGCTGGGCCGCGTGGATGGCCTGGTGCTGGATCTGGGCGTGTCTTCGCCGCAACTGGATGATCCGCGGCGCGGTTTCAGCTTTCAGAAAGACGGTCCCCTGGACATGCGCATGAACAACCAGGGCGGCATCCCGGTGTCGCGCTGGCTGAAGTCGGTGAGTAAAAAGGATCTGGCCGACGTGATTCACAGTTACGGTGAGGAGCGCTACGCCAACCGTATCGCCGCTGCGATCATCGCGGCGCGGCAGGAAGGCGAGATTGATTCCACCCTGAAGCTCGCCGACATCATCCAGAAAGCAGCGCCCACACGGGAGAAAGACAAACATCCGGCGACGCGTACCTTCCAGGCGTTGCGGATCTACATCAACCGTGAATTGCAGGATCTGAAAACCGTGCTGGACCAGGTGGTGGATGCCCTGGCCCCGGGCGGCCGCCTGGTCGTGGTCAGCTTCCATTCGTTGGAAGACCGCCTGGTCAAACGTTTCATTCGCAGCGAGGTCAGGGGCGATCCCTACCCGAGCAGTCTGCCGGTGATGCAATCTCAATTACAACCCAGACTGAAAACCATCGGTAATCCCGTGGTTGCCGATGCCGACGAGATCGCCGCCAACCCCCGTGCACGCAGCGCCACGTTACGCATCGCCGAGAGGCTGGCGGTATGAAAACCCTGCTGTTTCTCGCACTCACTGTCGGTGTTTTTGTCTCGGCCATGCAGGTGGTTATCGCCAGGCATGATGCCCGTACCCTGTTTGTCGAAATCCAGAAGCTGGAAAAAATCCGCGATGAGTTAAACGAGGAATGGGGCCGGCTGCAACTGGAGCAGAGCACCTGGGCCACCGATGTGCGCGTGGAAAACCTGGCCAGGTCAGAACTCGGCATGAAAATGCCGGAACGCGATACGCTGGTGCTGTTAAAACCATGATTATCCGGGAATCAGAACAGGTTTATCACGGTCGCCGCTGGCTGGTATTTTCGCTGCTGGGCGGATGCATGGCCGTGTTGCTCTGGCGTGCTGTGGATTTGCAAATCGTACACCAGGATTTTCTGCGCGATCATGGCGATGCCCGCTCCGTGCGGGTTGTCAGTATACCGGCTCACCGCGGCATGATAACGGATCGTAACGGGGAACCGCTGGCCATCAGTACGCCGGTGCAGTCGATCTGGACCATGCCACGCCGCTTGCTGGACAGCGACCAGGATCTGGCGCCGCTGGCCGGACTGCTGGGTATGGAGGAAAAGCAACTGCTTACCCTGTTAGGTGAGCGCAGCGGTCGTGAATTCGTTTACCTGAAGCGCCATACCGAACCGGACCTGGAGCAGAAAATCATGGCGCTGAACCTGCCCGGTGTGTACCGGCAGCAGGAATACCGGCGTTACTACCCGGCTGCCGAGGTCGCCGGTCACGTGGTCGGCTTTACCAATGTCGACGATGAGGGTCAGGAAGGTCTGGAGCTGGCTTATGATGACTGGCTGAAGGGCACTCCCGGCGCCAAGCGTGTGCTCAAGGATCGCCTCGGCCGCGTGGTGGAAAATATCGAAAGTATCGAGGCGTCCGATCCCGGCCGCAATCTGCAACTGAGTATTGATCTGCGCATCCAGTACCTGGCCTATCGTGAACTGAAGCTGGCCGTCGCCCAGCACCGGGCCCGGTCCGGTTCGCTGGTGTTGATGGATGCCCGTAACGGCGAGGTGCTGGCCATGGTCAGTCAACCCTCGTACAACCCCAACAACCGCAGTGTTATGGAAAGCGATCATGTCCGCAACCGCAGTATTACCGATGTATTTGAACCGGGCTCGACCATGAAACCTTTCACCATCGCCGCGGCGCTGGAGTCCGGGTTGTATCGCCCGGATACGTTCATTGATACCAGTCCTGGTTTTTACAGGGTCGGGGAACACACCATTCGTGATCTGCGTAATTACGGTTCCATTGATGTGGCCGCGGTGATCAGGCATTCGAGTAACGTCGGCGCCAGCAAGATCGCCATGTCACTGGAACCGGCGCAGCTATGGAATTTCCTCACCGGTGTCGGCTTTGGCCAGCCCACCGGCAGCGGTTTTCCCGGCGAGTCGAACGGCAAGCTCAATGGCTATAACAGCTGGTCGGACGTGGAACTGGCCACGCTGTCCTTCGGTTACGGGCTCTCCGTAACCGCCCTGCAACTGGCGCAGGCCTACTCGGTGCTGGCCGCCGATGGCGAACTGCGCCCGGTAACCGTACTCAAGACAAGACAGGAGCCGGCCGGCGTGCGGTCCATGTCCGCGCAAACAGCCGGCCATGTGCAGAGGATGATGCAGGCTGTGGTGACCAACGGTACCGGTAAACTGGCAGCCATCAATGGCTACAAGGTGGCCGGTAAAACCGGCACGGTGCATAAATCCACCCGCGGCGGTTACGCCGAACACCGCTACCTGTCGTTGTTTGCCGGCATGGTGCCGCTGTCCGACCCGCGCCTGGTCATGGTGGTGATGGTTGATGAACCTTCGGGCGATCAATATTTCGGCGGCCAGGTGGCTGCGCCGGTATTCTCCAGAGTGATGTCCGGGGCTTTGCGCCTGATGAATATCCCCCCCGATGATCTGCCCTCATTGCCCGGGCAGGTGATTGCGGGCCATGGTGAATCCGGGACGGTGCATTGATGATGCCCGCCGCACGCCTTGAACAGGGGATACGCCTCGCCGAACTGCTGGATGGACTGGTGGATACCGGCAACGATACCCGCGTGATCAGCGGGCTTTGCCTCGACAGTCGCAAGGTGAAGCCGGGTGACCTGTTTTGCGCGCGCAAGGGCAGCCGGGTGAACGCGGCGGATTATATTGCCCAGGCTGTAGGATCCGGGGCCGTGGCCGTGTTGCTGGAAGACGCTACCCCGCCGGGCGACCTGCCGCGCGTCGGCGTGCCGGTCTTCAGTTGCAGGGACTTCGCTCGCATACTCGGTGAGGTGGCATCGCGTTTTTTTGGTCGGCCGTCGGAACAGGTGCCGGTCGTGGGTATTACCGGTACCAACGGCAAGACCTCCATTGCCTGGCTGCTCACCCATGCCATGACCGATAACGTCCATGCCGCCGCGATGATTGGCACGCTGGGTATTGGTTTTGCCCGTAATATCACTGAGAGTGTCAACACCACGCCCGATGCCATTACCGTGCACGGCAGTATGTCAAGATTGATAGACCAGGGCGCGGATCGGGTGATCATGGAAGTCTCGTCCCATGCGCTGGAACAGCAACGCATTGCCGGGGTGCGATTCAACCAGACCCTGTTTACCAACCTCAGCCGTGAACATCTCGATTACCACAGTTCCATGCACACCTACGCGCTGGCCAAGCAAAGGCTGTTCAGGGAATACATGGCGGACTACCGGATACTGAACATCGATGATGCTTTCGGGCGCGAGCTCTGGCGCAGCCTGGGCAATGATCAATCGGTGTATGCCTACACCCTGCAGGAATCCATGGGCAGCGATACGCGTATTCTCAGCGCTCGCATCGTCGACAATAACCTTAACGGGATCACGCTGGCCATTCACTCACCCTGGGGTGAAGGGGAAATTCATACGCATCTGCTGGGCGAATTCAATGCCTATAATGTACTCGCCTGCACGGCATCCCTGTGCCTGGCCGGCTATCCACTGGACGCGATCGAACAGCGCCTGGCGCAATGTCCCGCGGTTCCCGGACGCATGGAGCGTTTCGGTCGCGAGGACACGCCGCTGGTGATCGTGGACTATGCACACAGTCCCGACGCACTCGAAAATGTGCTTCGCACCCTCAAGCCGCACACCCGCGGCAAGCTGTTTTGTGTCTTCGGGTGCGGGGGAGAGCGCGACACCGGCAAGCGCGCGGAAATGGGCCGGGTCGTGGATCAACATGCCGATGTGATCGTGGTCACCAACGATAATCCGCGCGGCGAGGATCCCGAAGCCATATTGCGTGCAATCCTCGAAGGCATCGATCAGTGCCGGCATGTCACGGTGGAGCCGGATCGCAGTGCCGCCATCACCCTGGCCATACGCCAGGCCGGACCCGAGGATACCGTGCTGGTGGCCGGCAAGGGTCATGAAACCAGCCAGCTGATCCAGGGCGAATACCTGCCGTTCAGCGATCGCAACCTCGTTCGCACCTGCCTGGAGGCGTGGTAATGATCCACATGAACCTGCGCCAGGCTGCTCTGCACGTGGATGGTCATATGCACGGTGAGGATGTGCTGTTTAACGGTTGCAGTACCGATAGCCGCAGTTTGCAAGTCGGTGAACTGTTCATCGCCCTGACCGGCGAGCGATTTGACGGCCATGATTTTATCGGCCAGGCGGTGGCTGCCGGCGCCAGTGCCGCCATGGTGGAGGACCTGCCAGCGGCAGACCTGCCGGTCATCGTTGTCGATGATTGTCGCCAGGCGATGAACGATCTCGCCCGCGCCTGGCGGCAACAGTTTGATATTCCGGTGGTGGCGATCACCGGCAGTAACGGCAAGACCACGGTCAAGGAAATGGTCGCCGCCATCCTCTCGCGACAGGGTGCGGTATTGAGTACACGTGGCAATCTCAACAATGACATAGGCGTGCCCCTGACGCTGTTCGGTCTTGACCGCGAGCACCATTACGCGGTGGTGGAAATGGGCGCCAATCATCCCGGCGAGATCGAAATTCTCAGTCATACGGCAGTGCCGGATGTGGCCGTGATCACCCAGTGTGCCCCGGCGCACCTGGAAGGCTTCGGAACGGTTGCCGGCGTTGCCGCGGCCAAGGCGGAAATCTACGGTGGCCTGCAGTCCGGTGGCACCGCCGTGATCAACCTGGACGATGACTTTGCGAAATACTGGTTAAGCAAGACCCGTCACCTGCGGCAGATCACCTTCGGTCTGAACCCGCGTGCCGCTGTCATGGCGCGGGCTGTTTCGCTGGATACGAACAGCGGCTGTCCGGCTTTTTATCTTTGTCATGAAAACGGTGAAATAAAAATTGTTCTGGCTACGCCCGGGCAGCATAACTTGCGTAACGCTCTGGCCGCCGCGGCCTGCGCCCTGGCGCTGGGTTTTGAACTTGCCGACATCAAGCAGGGACTGGAGCGTTTCACGGGTGTGTCCGGCCGTTTGCAGATGAAGGCCGGCATCGGCGACAGCCGGGTGCTCGATGATACCTACAACGCCAATCCCGGTTCCCTGCGCGCCGGTATAGAGCTGCTGACCAGTCTCGGTGGCCGGCACTGGCTGGTGCTCGGGGACATGGGGGAACTGGGGTCCGAGAGCCGCGAACTGCATTACGAAATGGGTGAATCCGCGCGCGAGGCCGGTGTCGAAAGGCTGTATGCACTGGGTCCGTTGAGCCGGGAAACCGTGGCCGGCTTCGGTGAAGGTGCGCGCCACTTCGAAGACCACGACAGTTTGATCCATTGCCTGAAGCAGGACATGCAGGCGGATGTCACCGTGCTGGTCAAAGGATCGCGGGCCATGAAGATGGAACAGGTGGTGGTGGCTATCAGCCGGGAGGAGGCGACATGCTGACCTGGCTGGCGGAATATCTGACGCAGTTCCACAGCGGATTCAATGTCTTTCAATACATCACATTGAGGACCATTCTCGGCACGCTGACTTCGCTGTTCGTGGCCTTTCTCATCGGTCCGCGACTGATCCGGCAACTGAGCACCCAGCAGATCGAGCAAAGCATTCGCGATGACGGCCCGCAGACGCATCTGGAAAAGACCGGTACGCCGACCATGGGCGGGTTGTTAATCCTGGTGTCGATCATGGCCGGAACGCTGTGCTGGTCCGATCTCTCCAACCGTTTTGTCTGGGTGGTGGTGCTGGTAACGCTGGCCTTCGGTCTCATCGGTTGGGTCGATGATTATCGCAAGGTAGTGCAGCGTAATCCGCGCGGCCTGCCGGCGCGTTATAAATATTTCTGGCAATCCGTGGTCGGTTTTGTCGCGGCACTGTTTTTATATCTTTCCGCCACTGTTCCGGCGGAAACCCAGTTGATTGTGCCGTTCGTGAAAGCCATTGTCATCGATATGGGCTGGGTCTACGTGCTGTTCAGCTATTTCGTGATTGTCGGTACCAGCAACGCAGTCAACCTGACCGACGGTCTCGACGGTCTGGCGATCCTGCCAACGGTCATGGTTGCCGGCGCGCTGGCGATTTTTTCCTACGCCACCGGGCATCTGTATTTTTCCGATTACCTCGGCATTCCCTACGTGCCCGGCGCCGGTGAAGTGGCGGTGTTCTGTGGCGCCATGATGGGCTCCGGGCTCGGCTTCCTCTGGTTCAATACCTATCCGGCACAGGTGTTCATGGGCGATATCGGCGCCCTGGCGCTGGGCGCGGCCCTGGGTGTGGTTGCGGTGGTGGTGCGCCAGGAACTGGTGCTGGTGATCATGGGTGGTTTGTTTGTGATCGAAACCGTGTCGGTGATTTTGCAGGTCGGATCCTTCAAATTGACCGGGCGGCGGATATTCCACATGGCCCCGTTGCATCATCACTATGAGCTCAAGGGCTGGCCGGAGCCGCGCGTGATCGTGCGCTTCTGGATCATTACATTCATCCTGGTGCTGGTGGGTCTCGCCAGCCTGAAGATTCGCTAGGGGAGCGGGTTTTGTCACATGCAGCCATACAGGGGCAAGCAATGAACGACAGCAGTACGGCATTCGATACTGTGGTCATCGGTCTGGGCCAGACCGGGCTGTCCTGCGCCCGTCACCTGCAGCGTCTCGGTCTGCGCTTTGCCGTCACTGATAACCGCGACCTGCCGCCGCAACTGGCGCAGTTCAGGAAAGAATTTCCGGATGTCACGCTGGCCACCGGCAGCTTCGACGAAGGCCTGCTGGAAAATGCCCGGGAGATCCTGCTCAGCCCCGGAATTTCCCTGCAGGAACCGGCCATCGCCAGGGCGCTTGCCCGGGGTACGCCGGTGCTGGGCGACGTGGAACTTTTCTGCCGCACGGCCGCGGCGCCCATCATTGCGGTCACCGGCTCCAACGGCAAGAGTACCGTGGTCAGCCTGGTCCATGCCATGGCGTTAAAAGCGGGACTGGCCTCGCAACTCGGCGGTAACATTGGCACCCCGGTACTGGATCTGCTGGCAGCGGACCAGGCCGATCTCTACGTACTGGAATTGTCCAGTTTCCAACTCGAATTGACCCGTTCCATGAACGCCCGTGCTGCGGTGGTTCTGAATATCAGTGCAGACCACATGGATCGCTACGATTCCCTGGCCAGCTACACGCAAGCCAAGGCTGCCGTATACAACGGCACGGGTGTCATGGTGATCAACCTGGATGATCCATTGGTGAACGCTATGCGCGAGCCGCAACGTTCGTGGATCGGTTTTTCGAATTCCGCACCCGGCGGAGACAATTTCGGTTTGCAAACCGTCCGCGGCGTGACCTGGCTGATGCACGGTCAGAGGCGATTGATCCAGGCTGCTGATCTGCGCCTTCGTGGTCAACACAATCACCTGAACGCCCTGGCGGCGCTGGCGCTGGGTCAGGCTGCCGGATTACCCATGCCGGTCATGCTCGATGCCTTGCGAGCGTTCGAAGGCCTGCCGCACCGCTGTCAGCGTGTACGGGTGCTGGGCGGTGTGGACTGGATCAACGATTCCAAGGGTACCAACGTCGGCGCCAGCTGTGCCGCCATCGAGAGCCTGGCGGGTGAAAACAACCTCATCCTCATAGCCGGTGGCGAGGGCAAGGGCGCGGATTTTTCACCGCTGATCGCGGCCATGCAAGATCGGGTGCGTGTGGTCATTACCCTGGGTCGTGACGGGCCGGCTATTGCCGGGTTGCTACCACCCGGCATGCCGCATCAGCCGGTAACGACCATGGAGGAAGCGGTACAACATGCCGCGGAACATGCCCGGCCCGGTGATACGGTGCTGTTGTCACCGGCCTGCGCCAGCCTCGATATGTTTACGGATTATGCTGAACGGGGCCGTTGTTTTGCAGCGGCTGTGCACGCCCTGGGAGATGCATGATGGCCGGTAGAACACAGGCGGTTCTGAAACAAGCGCCGGATTCCGAACGGGACTTCATCCAGCGCTATGATGGCTGGCTGATTACCGTCATCCTGTTCCTGCTCTGCCTTGGTCTGACCATGGTGGCCTCGTCATCCGTGGCCATTGCCGATCGCGCCTACCACGATCCGCTGTTTTTTTTCTGGCGGCAACTGGTGGCGGTGATCGCAGGTGTCAGTGCAGGTCTGGTAGTGATGCACATTCCGATGAAAATCTGGCAGTCGATGAGTGTGCCCTTGCTCGCTGTTGGTGTACTGCTGTTGATCCTGGTGCTGGTGCCCGGTGTGGGCAAGGAAGTCAACGGCAGTATGCGCTGGATCAGCCTGGGTCCGGTGGCGTTTCAGGCTTCAGAGCCGGTGAAGCTGTGCATCATCGCCTACATCGCCGGCTATCTCGTGCGTCAGAACGAGCAGGTCAAGACCACGTTTGCCGGTTTCATCCGGCCGATTCTTATCGTCACGATGATTTCCGGCCTGCTGTTGCTGGAACCGGATTACGGCGCCTGCATTGTTCTGTTTGCTACCACGCTGGGTATGCTGTTTCTGGCCGGTGTACCCTTGAGCCGGTTTTTTTCCTGGGTGCTGGTGGCCTCGACGGCGCTGGCTTCGCTGGCGGTGTTATCACCCTACCGGATGCAGCGGCTGATGAGTTTCGTTGATCCCTGGCAGGACCCTTATAACACCGGTTTCCAGTTGACCCAGGCCCTGATTGCCTTTGGCCGCGGCGAATGGTTCGGTGCCGGACTGGGCAGTGGTGTGCAAAAACTGTTTTATCTGCCCGAGGCGCATACCGATTTCGTCTTCGCCGTTATCGCCGAAGAGCTTGGCCTGGTGACGGTGGTGGTGGTCATTTTACTGTTCGGTTTCCTGGTCATCCGTTCACTCATCATCGGTCAGGTAGCCGAATCCAGTGGTCGCCTGTTTGCCGGTTATTTCGCCTACGGCATCGGCCTGTTACTGGGAGTACAAAGCTTCATCAATATCGGTGTCAATATGGGACTGTTGCCGACCAAGGGGCTGACCCTGCCGCTGCTGAGTTATGGCGGTAACAGCGTTTTCATCACCTGTATCCTGCTCGGGATCCTGTTGCGTATCGAGTATGAAAATCGTCATGCCTCGTTGGCCGAGGCCTCAAAAACGGTGACCACCTATGTTGCTTAGCCCGCATTTCACACCAGTGTTTGTCACGGCGAGCGGATCGGCGTCTGCAGTAGAGGGGTGGTGAGAAATGCCGGCTAAAACGATCCTGATCATGGCGGGCGGTACCGGTGGGCATGTCTACCCGGCGCTGGCCGTGGCCCGTGAACTGCTGCATCGGGGTGAAACGGTAGAGTGGCTGGGCACCCGGCAGGGACTGGAGGCGCGTATCGTTCCCGAGCAGTGTATTCCACTGCACACGATCCATATTCTGGGATTGCGCGGCAAGGGTCTGTTACGGCTGTGCCTGGCGCCGGTACTGGTCCTGCGGGCCATGATCGAGTCCATGCAGATCCTGCGTCGCGTGCGTCCTGCCGTGGTGCTGGGCATGGGCGGTTTTGTCAGCGGACCCGGTGGCATCGCTGCCTGGTTGTTGCGGTTACCCCTGTGCATTCACGAACAGAACGCCATTGCCGGCCTGACCAATCGCCTGTTACGACCCCTGGCCCGGGTGGTGTTGCAGGCCTTCCCCGGTACCTTTACTCCGGGTCAAAACGTCTATACGCCGGGGAACCCGGTGCGCGCAGAATTTCTCGATATTCCACTACCGGCACAACGTTTCCGGCAGCGGGATCATGAGACCGTCAGGTTACTCGTGGTCGGCGGCAGTCTGGGGGCTCTGACCCTGAACCGGGTAGTGCCGGCCGCGCTGGCCGCGTTGCCGGCCACGATGCATTTCCAGGTTCGTCACCAGACCGGGCCGCGGCACATTGAGATGACCAGAAACTGCTACAGGGACAACGGGATGGAGGCCGAAATCGTTGATTATATCGAGGACATGGCAGCGGCCTACAGCTGGACCGATCTGGTGGTTTGCCGCGCCGGCGCCATGACCATTGCCGAGCTCGCCGCCGTGGGCGTGGGGTCCATACTGGTACCGTATCCCCATGCCGTGGATGATCATCAGACGGCGAACGCCTGTTACCTGACCGACACCGGCTGCGCCGTATTGATACCGGAGCATGAACTCAGCGCCGCTAAACTGGCCGCGGTGCTAACAGAACTGTGTGCGTCACGGCAGCGGCTGCTGAGCATGGCCGAAGAGTGCCGGTCGCTGGCCAGACCTCACGCTACCCGTGAGGTCATCAACCACTGCCTGGAGGTGGCCTGTGCCCGGTCTGCAAAATGAACTCATGGGCCGGGTCAAGCACCTGCACTTCGTCGGCATTGGCGGTGCCGGTATGAGCGGTATAGCTGAAGTCATGCACAACCTGGGCTACCAGGTGAGCGGTTCCGACCTGCGTGCCGGACGGACCACGGAATATCTGCAATCCCTGGGGATAGACGTAGCCATCGGTCATCATGCAGCCAACGTCAAGGGTTGCGATGTCGTGGTCTACTCCAGTGCAGTTGACCAGGACAATCCGGAAATGCTGCAGGCCAACGAATTACGCATCCCGACCATACCCCGGGCGGAGATGCTGGCTGAACTGATGCGTTTCCGGATCGGTATCGCCGTGGCCGGAACGCATGGCAAGACCACCACGACCAGCCTGATTGCCAGCCTGCTGGCCGAGGACGGTCTGGATCCGACCTACGTCATCGGCGGTTTGTTGAATAGCTCGGGTACACATGCCCGGCTCGGCGCCGGTCGTTACCTGGTGGCCGAGGCCGATGAAAGCGATGCCTCCTTTCTGCATTTGCAACCGGTGATGGCGGTACTCACCAATATTGACGATGACCATCTGCAGACCTACCAGGGGGACTACCAGTGCCTGCGTGACAATTTTCTCGAATTTCTCCATCACCTGCCGTTTTACGGTCTGGCAGTCGTCTGTGTGAATGACCCCGGGGTGCGTGCCGTTTTGCCCCGGATCAGCAAGCCGGTCCTCACCTATGGCATCGATTGCGAGGCTGACGTCTATGCCCGCATTACCCGGCAGGATCAGCACCGGACCTGGTTCGAGGTCATGCGACCGGGATCACGGGACTGGCTGCAGGTGGAACTGAATCTGCCCGGCGCCCACAACGTCCTCAACGCGCTGGCCGCCATCGCCATCGCCAGCGAACTGCAGGTATCCGATGCGGCGATTCAATCGGCGCTGGCCGGCTTCCAGGGCATCGCGCGGCGCTGCCAGGTTGTCGGTGAAATTGCTTGCGCTCAGGGTCAGGCCCTGTTTATCGATGATTACGGTCATCATCCCAGCGAGATCGCCGCGACGCTGGCCGCCATCCGCGAGGGCTGGCCCGGCCGGCGGCTGGTGGTGATCTTTCAACCGCATCGTTATACGCGCACCCGCGATTTGTTCGAGGATTTCACCCAGGTTCTGAGCGATGCGGATATTCTGCTGATCCTGGAAGTCTACGGAGCTGGCGAATCGCCGCTGCCCGGCGCCGACAGCCGTTCCCTGTGCCGCGCCATCCGGCTGCGTGGCCAGGTGGATCCGGTCTTTGCCGAGGATCGCGGCGAAGTGCCGGAACTGCTGCGCACACTGGTGAAAGATAACGATATTGTCCTGACGCTGGGCGCCGGTGATGTGGGGCAACTGGTAGCCGAGATCAAGTCCGCATTTGCACCGCTGTTGCAAGAAGTCGGGAACTCGACGGGGGCTACGGAGTGAATGTGCCGGCTTTACGCACAGACCCGCGAGAGTCCGCTTTACCGGTGGTCAATGCTATGAACAGCAGCAGTGGCATTTTGCGACAGGATGTGTCGATGGAACAGTATTGCTCATGGCGCACGGGTGGCCTGGCCCGGCAATGGTACGAACCCGCGGACCTGGACGATTTGTGCCGCTTTATCGCCACCCTGCCGCATACCGAGCCGCTGTTGTGGCTGGGACTGGGTAGCAACCTGCTGGTGCGCGACGGCGGATTCCCCGGCACAGTGATCAGTATTGCCCGGGTCCTCAATCGCATTGAGCCATTGGCGGATCACGGTGTTCGAGTGGAGGCCGGCGTGCCGTGCCCGAAGCTGGCGCGCTACTGTGCCGCCGAAGGGCTGGCCGGAGCCGAATTTCTGGTCGGTATTCCCGGCACCATGGGCGGCGCCCTGGCCATGAACGCCGGCGCCTTCGGTGGTGAAACCTGGGATATCGTCGACAGCGTGGAAACACTGGACCGGTACGGGATTCGCCATGTACGCCGGCCGGAGGATTTCGTCATCGACTATCGGCAGGTGCGGTGCGGTCACGAAGAATGGTTTGTTGCCGCCTGTTTACGCCTGCGCCCGGATACGGATCACAAGGCCCGCGAGCGCATGCGCGGCTGGTTGCAGCAGCGTGCCGAAACCCAGCCCATGGGCCAGCCCTCCTGCGGTTCGGTATTCCGCAATCCGCCGGGTGATCATGCGGCACGTCTGATCGAGGCCAGTGGGCTGAAAGGCCATTGCATCGGCGGTGCCTGCGTTTCGGACAAGCACGCCAATTTCATTATCAACCGCGGCGGCGCCAGCGCTACCGACATAGAACAGTTGATAGAACTGATCCGGCAAACCGTGAAGGCGGATCACGACATTGAATTGCAACCCGAGGTCCACATTGTTGGTAATCCCTGAACTGGAACAGCGCATGAGCGAGGCAAACGACAAATCCGTACTGTCAGCGCATCCGCATGACTACGGCAAGGTGGCCGTGCTGATGGGCGGTCATTCCGCCGAACGGGCCATTTCACTACAAAGTGGTGAAGCCGTGCTCAACGCGTTGCGGCAAAGCGGTGTGGATGCCCATGCCTTTGACCCGGCCAACATCGCGCTGACGGAATTGCTCAAGCAGGGTTTTGATCGCGCATTCATCGCCCTGCATGGTCGCGGTGGAGAAGATGGCCGCATCCAGGGTGCGCTGGAATCGCTGGGAGTACCTTACACCGGCAGTGGCGTGCTGGCCTCGGCCCTGGGAATGGACAAGTGCCGAAGCAAGCGCCTGTGGCAGAGTGCCGGTCTGCCGACACCGGATTTCATGCCGGCGACGGCTGCCAGCGATGCCGCCGCCATTATCGACAGGCTGGGTTTGCCGCTGATGGTCAAACCATCGCGGGAAGGTTCCAGCCTCGGCGCCAGCAAGGTCAAGACCGTGGCTGAATTCGAACCGGCGCTGCAGCAGGCACTGGCTTTGGATGACGAGGTGCTGGCCGAGGTCTGGATTACCGGCGCCGAATACACGGTGCCGATCCTGAACGGGCGGGTGTTGCCCATCATTCGCCTGCAAACGCCGCGTGAGTTTTACGACTACGTCGCCAAGTACGAAGCCGACACGACGCAATACATCTGCCCCTGTGGCCTTGACGGGGCGGTCGAGCAGCAACTGGGTGAACTTGCCCTGGAGGCGTTTGCCATGCTCGATGCAAGCGGTTGGGGCCGGGTTGACCTGATGCTCGATGAGCAACAGTCGCCGTGGCTGATCGAGGTCAACACGGTGCCGGGCATGACCAGCCACAGTCTGGTGCCCATGGCGGCGAAACAGGCGGGAATCGAATTCAATCAACTGGTACTGGAAATACTGCGCGGGAGTCTGCAGCCATGAGTGCCGGCCTGGCCGAAGTCCTGCGTCACGAAGAGGGCCCGGCAGCGCCGAAAACGGCGCCGTTACGGGCCGCGCCACAGGCCGGGGAAGCACCGTCGCGTAACCGGCTGCAGCACCTGGTGTTGCTGGTCTTCGTGTTGCTGGTGGGGTGGGGCGTGTACCAGTTGTCACTGCCGGGGACATTACCCATCAAGCATGTGCGCATCAGCGGTGATTTCCGGCAATTGCAACCGGAACATATGCAGACACTGGTCACGAACGCGGTGCGCGGCGGGTTTTTCAACGTCAACGTCGGCACGATTCGCGACATCCTGCTCGAGGATCCCTGGGTGCAGGATGTGGTGGTGCAACGGGTCTGGCCGGAGACGCTGCGCGTCAAGGTAATTGAACACAGACCGTTGACGCGTTGGGGTGAGGACAGCCTGTTGAATACCGAGGGCCGGCGTTTCATGCCGCAGGCAGACACGATACCGGAGGGTTTGCCATTGCTTGACGGCCCCGACGGCAGCGAGGCCGTGTTACTGAGGCGGTTTAATGAAATCAACAAGCGCTTGCAACCCCTGGGATTGTCGGTGACACGGCTGCAGCAGGACTCCCGGCGTTCCTGGCGCTTTGCCGTGGATGCCGGTTTCCAGGTGATGCTGGGGCGCAAGGATTTTGCCCGGCGCCTGGCTCGTTTTGTTGAGAAGGCGCCACAGGCGTTGATCGGCAGAATCGAACAGGTAGACGAGGTGGATATGCGTTATACCAACGGTTTTTCAGTGCGCTGGAAAAAGCAGGATTCAAAGCAGAATTAACGAGTGAACTATGGCGAAGAGAACTGATAAAAAACTGATCGTCGGTCTGGATGTAGGCACCTCCAAGGTCGTGGCTATCGTCGGCGAAATCACACCGGACGACGAGGTCGAGGTGATCGGGATTGGCTCAAGCCGTTCCCGCGGTCTGAAAAAGGGTGTAGTGGTCAACATCGAATCAACGGTGCAGTCCATTCAGCGTTCCATCGAGGAAGCGGAACTGATGGCGGGATGCGAGATCCATTCGGTGTTCACCGGTATCGCCGGCAGCCATATCCGCAGTCTCAATTCCCACGGTATTGTCGCCATACGTGATAACGAGGTCTCGATCGGTGATGTCGACCGCGTCATCGACGCCGCCAAGGCCGTGGCCATTCCGGCGGATCAGAAGATCCTGCACATCCTGCCGCAGGAATTCATTATCGATAACCAGGAAGGTGTGAAAGAACCCATCGGCATGTCCGGGGTCCGGCTCGAGGCCAAAGTGCATATGGTCACCGGCGCCGTCAGTGCCGCCCAGAACATTATCAAATGCGTGCGCCGCTGCGGTCTGGAAGTGGACGACATCATTCTTGAGCAGCTTGCCTCCAGTTACTCGGTACTGACCGACGACGAGAAGGAACTCGGCGTGTGTATGGTGGACATCGGTGGCGGGACCACGGATATCGCCGTGTTTACCGAGGGCGCCATTCACCATACAGCGGTCATTCCCATCGCCGGTGACCAGGTTACCAACGACATCGCCGTGGCCCTGCGTACCCCCACCCAGCACGCCGAGGACATCAAGGTGCAGTATGCCTGCGCGCTGACCCAGCTGGCCAATGCCGAGGAAAGTATCGAAGTGCCCAGTGTCGGTGATCGGCCGCCGCGGCGGCTCGCGCGCCAGACCCTGGCCGAGGTGGTGGAACCGCGCTACGAGGAACTGTTTACGCTGGTCCAGGCCGAGCTTCGGCGCAGTGGCTTCGAGGACCTGATTGCGGCCGGCATCGTCCTCACCGGGGGCAGTTCGAAGATGGAAGGCGCCATCGATCTGGCCGAGGAGATTTTTCATATGCCGGTGCGCATGGGCCTGCCGCAATACGTATCCGGTCTTTCCGACGTGGTGAAGAACCCGATCTACGCAACCGGCGTCGGTTTATTACTGTTTGGCAGGAAGCATGCCCAGGACGCAGTACCGCATTACCGGATGGATGCCGGTGTCCAGGGCGTGTGGCAAAGAATGAGGAGCTGGTTCCAGGGTAATTTCTAGAGGGCGCTGATTGTTGATCCTGAATCAATCAGGGAACTCTGACTGAAGTACACATAACAGAAGTATACATTGAGGAGGATAGGACTATGTTTGAACTGGTCGATGCTGCAAACAGCACAGCGGTAATCAAGGTCGTCGGTGTCGGCGGTGGTGGCGGCAATGCCGTACAGCACATGCTGTCATCCTCGATAGAAGGGGTGGAATTTATTTGTGCCAATACCGATTCACAGGCACTGAAAAATTCCACTGCGAAAACCGTCCTGCAACTGGGTAGTAACATGACCAAGGGACTGGGCGCCGGGGCCGACCCCGATATCGGTCGCCAGGCGGCACTGGAAGACAGAGACCGCATCATGGATGTGCTGGAGGGGTCCGATATGGTGTTTATTACCGCCGGTATGGGCGGTGGCACCGGTACCGGTGCCGCACCGATTGTGGCGCAGGTGGCCAGGGAAATGGGCATTCTCACCGTGGCAGTCGTTACCCGCCCGTTTGTATTCGAGGGTAACAAGCGTGCCAAGGTTGCCGATGACGGCATCAAGGATCTGAGCCAGTTCGTGGATTCGTTGATCACGATTCCCAACGAAAAACTGTTGAGTGTCCTCGGTCGCGAGGTCAGCCTGCTGAATGCCTTCGGCGCCGCCAACGATGTTCTACTCGGTGCGGTTCAGGGTATTGCCGAGCTGATCACCCGGCCCGGACTCATTAATGTTGATTTTGCCGACGTACGCACGGTCATGTCCGAGATGGGTATGGCCATGATGGGCTCCGGCAAGGCCCAGGGTGAGGGTCGGGCCAGGATGGCCGCCGAGTCGGCGATTTCCAGCCCGTTGCTGGAGGACGTGAACCTGTCCGGCGCCCGCGGTATCCTGGTCAACATTACCGCCGGTATGGATCTCGCGATCGGTGAGTTCGATGAGGTCGGCAACACCGTCAAGCAGTTCGCTTCGGAAAATGCCACCGTTGTCGTGGGTACCGTGATCGATGCGGAAATGAGTGGTGATATTCGCGTTACCATTGTTGCCACGGGCCTCGGCGTTGAGAAAAAGTCAGTCGAGGAACCGGTCAGGCTGGTGGAAAATACCGTGGAAAAGGTTGATTATCGTGATTTTGATCGGCCGACGGTGATGCGCCAGAAAAATGCCGGTGAGCAGGGACATGCCGTGGACAACAATGATCCGGATTATCTGGATATTCCGGCTTTTTTACGTCGGCAGGCAGATTGATGTAGAATATCGACGCTTCACCAGCGCGGGGGAATGGCGAAAAACAAACTGTCGCTTGACAGAGTGTAACTTTCGCAGTTAAATCCAGTAGTTACGTAGGATTGCGTCACAGCATAATGGATAATAAAGGGCCAAGTACGCTAAATGATAAGGCAACGCACGCTTAAGAATGCCATACGGGCAACCGGGGTCGGATTACACACTGGCAAAAAAGTCTTCCTGACCCTGCGGCCGAGTCCTCCCGATACGGGGATTATTTTCAGGCGCACGGACCTGGATGAGCAGGTTGAAATCAAGGCCTGTCCGGATAATGTCGGCGATACCCAGTTGTCCACCACGCTTGTCAACGGGGATGCCCGGATTTCCACGGTAGAACACCTGTTATCGGCATTGGCGGGTTTTGGCATCGACAATGCCTACATTGATGTCAGTGCCGACGAAGTGCCGATTATGGATGGCAGCGCCGGACCGTTTGTTTTTCTCATCCAGTCCGCCGGCGTCGTTGAACAGAATGCGCCCAAGCAGTTCATGCGCATTCGCAAACCGGTAAAAGTCGAGGAAGATGACAAGTGGGCGCGTTTCGAGCCCTTTGACGGTTTCAAGGTGGGCTTCACTATCGAATTCAATCACCCCGTCTTTCATGAAGAAAACTGTCACGCCGAGATCGATTTTTCAACCACCTCTTTTGTCAAGGAAGTCAGTCGCGCCCGTACCTTCGGCTTCATGCGAGAAGTTGAATTGCTGCGCGAACGCAACCTCGCCCTGGGCGGCAGTCTCGACAACGCCGTTGTTGTGGATGATTACCGCATTCTGAACGAAGACGGGTTACGATATGATGACGAGTGTGTGAAACACAAGATCCTCGACGCTATCGGTGATTTGTATCTGTTGGGGCACAGCCTGATCGGCGCCTTTCATGGTCACAAGTCCGGTCATGCGCTTAATAATCACCTGTTGAGAGAATTGCTGGCTGATGAGGATGCCTGGGAACTGGCTACATTTGATGATGAACGGATGTTGCCGATTTCCTTCATGCAGGCCTTATCAGCAACCTGAGTACCATTAACAACTTATAATAAAGAATAATTACTGCTTCATGGATGAATGTCGGCACAGCCGTTTGATACTGGCGCTGAGTTCGCTATCATCGATGGAATCGGCTATCTGTTGCAGCACTTCTGCAGTAGCGAGACTCATACACGGCTCTTGTGATGGCTGTTCGTTCCTTGTCGATTGTTCCGGAGTGACGATTACACGGATACTTTTAATCGGCAGCGACGCCGGCTTGTCACGCAGCGAATCAAGGATCTCCGGGACAGTATAGCGAAGCCTGGAGGCCCAGGCGGCCGTAGTCGTGGCCAGTGTGAGGCTGCCGTTTTTGCAGTTGGCGATCCGGCAGTGTTGCATCAGGGCGGGCTCGATATGTTCCTGCAGGACTTCCTGAAGCCGGCGCAGCGATTCAATGTGTAATAAAACAGGATCACCATTTGAGGTGGACTGTTTCGAGATCAGGGTGCCAAGGAGTTGAGGTTCCTTGTTTCGGGTTGTAGACATAAGCAGAAGATAAAACAAAACCGGGGAAACTTGAACTGTCATATGAATCTCATCGTAATCACACGATCACGTAAAACCTTTAATATCCGCTATGGAACGGCCATGGTGGCCATGGCGCTGGTAATCTCGGTGGTTATGGCGGCTTCTTTTTTCTACCTGGGTACACGCTATGGCTCGGAGCAAACCGTCCACGATGTGTCCGCAACCTATGCCCGTGCCGGTGATATCTGGACACAGGAATTATTACAACAAAAGCAACTGATAGCCGAATCACGGGATGAGGCTCAAAAGCACCTGGATTCATTGGCGGCACGGCTCAGCAGTCTGCAGGGTCATGTCATGCGTCTCAATGCTCTCGGTTCCCGGCTGGCGTCAATGGCCAAACTGGATGAAATCGACTTCTCCGTGTCACAGCCTCCGGGCATGGGTGGTCCGGCACCGGCGGACGGGCAGGCATCACTGTCGGTACCCGATTTTCTTGAAGCCATGGATCGACTGGCCCGGGAAATAGAGGATCGCAACGATAAACTCGTGGCCATTGAATCCATGTTGCTGAATCACAATCTGCAGTCGGAGACAATCCCGACGGGGCGGCCCATAGAGGGTGGCTGGATTTCCTCGTTGTTTGGCTGGCGCACCGATCCCATTACGGGCCGAAAGGAACTGCACGAGGGAATGGATTTCGCCGCCCGTTATGGCACCCGCATCCATTCCGTCGCCGCCGGAATTGTAACCTGGTCAGGCCGACGTTCCGGTTACGGTAACATGGTCGAAATTGACCATGGAAACGGTTATATCACCCGTTATGCCCACAACCGGGAAAACCTCGTAAACGTCGGTGAAAAAGTACAGAAAGGCACCGTCATTGCCTCACTGGGATCCAGCGGTCGCTCCACCGGGTCGCATGTGCACTTCGAGGTCCTCAAGGACGGCAAGTTTGTCAATCCTGTCAAGTTTATCGCTGCCAACCAGTAAAACCATTTCCGGACCTTTTTGTCTCTTGTTACTCTGGTCAAAGCTGCTGAAGCTTTCTTAACGTTTTTTCATTCGGATCATGCTTAAAAAAATTCTCAAACTGGTCGTCGGTAGCCGTAATGAACGTGTGCTGAAACGCATGAGCAAAACGGTCACAGCGATCAATGCACTCGAAGACGATATCAGGCAGTTCAAGGATGAGGATTTTCCGGTAAAAACCGGCGAACTCAGAGACAAGGTCGCCGCGGGTACATCGGTCGATGAGATACTGCCCGAGGCTTTTGCCCTGGTCCGTGAGGCGGGGCAACGCGTGCTGAACATGCGTCATTTCGATGTGCAGTTGATCGGCGGTATGGTATTGCACGAAGGCAATATCGCCGAGATGCGGACCGGTGAAGGCAAGACACTGGTGGCCACGCTGGCGGCCTATCTGAATGCCCTGAGCGGTAAAGGTGTGCACATTGTTACCGTCAATGATTATCTGGCCCGTCGCGATGCCGAGTGGATGGGCAGTCTGTATGAATTCCTGGGACTGACCACCGGCGTTATCATTTCCGGTTTAAGCCCTGCGCAGCGCCGCGAAGCCTACGCGGCGGATATTACTTACGGCACCAATAACGAATTCGGTTTTGATTACCTGCGCGACAACATGGCCTTCAGTAACGAGGATCGTGTCCAGCGTGGACATCACTTCGCTATTGTCGATGAGGTCGATTCCATTCTCATCGATGAAGCGCGAACACCACTGATTATTTCAGGTCCTGTGGATGATCGCTCCGACCTCTATATCAGCATGAATAAAATCATTCCGCAGTTGACCCGGCAGGAACAGGAAGACGGGCCGGGCGACTATACACTCGATGAGAAAAGCAAGCAGGCCTATCTCACCGAGGAGGGCAATGAGAAAGTCGAACAATTACTGCGCAAGGCCGGCATCATCGCGGCCGATCAGAGTCTCTACGATCCGGTGAACCTGCCGGTGCTGCATCATCTGAATGCGGCGCTGCGCGCGCATACCCTGTTTCATAACGATGTTGAATACCTGGTGCAAAACAATGAAGTCGTGATCGTGGATGAATTCACCGGTCGCACCATGCCGGGACGGCGCTGGTCTGACGGCTTGCATCAGGCGATTGAAGCCAAGGAGGGTGTGCCCATCCAGAATGAAAACCAGACCCTGGCCACGATTACTTACCAGAATTATTTTCGTCTTTACGAGAAGCTTTCCGGCATGACCGGTACCGCCGATACCGAGGCCTACGAGTTCCAGCAAATCTATGGTCTGGAGGTTATTGTCATCCCGACACACATGGAGATGATCCGCAGGGATGCCCCCGATATGGTTTTCCTCAAGGCCGAAGACAAGTTCCGCGCCATTATGGAAGACATCAAGGACTGCCACCAGCGCGGCCAGCCGGTCCTGGTGGGCACGGCCTCTATCGAGGTGTCGGAATACCTGTCCAACCTGATGAAGAAAGAAGATATTCCCCATCGGGTGCTGAACGCCAAGTTTCATGAAAAAGAGGCCGAAATCATCGAACAGGCCGGCCGGCCGGGCACGGTGACGGTAGCGACGAATATGGCCGGCCGCGGTACAGATATTGTTCTTGGCGGCAATCTGGATGCCGAACTCAAGGCGCTGGATAACCCGGATGAAGCCACCCGTGTTCGCGAAGACTGGCAGAAGCGCCACGACAAGGTTATTGAAAGCGGCGGCTTGCATATCATCGGCACCGAGCGCCACGAGTCGCGGCGTATCGATAACCAGTTGCGCGGCCGTTCCGGCCGCCAGGGTGACCCGGGTTCCAGCCGCTTCTACATTTCGCTGGAAGACAATCTCATGCGCATCTTTGCCTCCGAGTGGGTGAGCAACATCATGGGCAGGCTGGGCATGGAGGACGGTGAAGCCATCGAATCAGGACTGGTGTCGCGGGCGATTGAAAACGCCCAGCGCAAGGTCGAGGCTCACAACTTCGATATTCGTAAACACCTGCTCGATTTTGATGATGTCGCCAACGACCAGCGCAAGGTTATCTATGAACAGCGTGACGAATTGCTGGGCGCGGATGATGTTTCCGAAAATATCCAGGCCATACGCGAAGATGTCATCAACAACATGATCAATACCTATATACCCCCGGGCAGCCTGGACGAGATGTGGGATATAGACGGCCTGGTTACGGCGTTTGAAAATGAACTGGGTCTGCAAATGAATATCCGCGAATGGCTGGACTCGGAACCGGAACTCGACGAGGAAGCCTTGCGTGAACGCATCTGGCAACAGGTGAATCTTGCAGTTGAGGAAAAAAACCGGATGTTGCCGCCGGAGATGATGCGGCGACTGGAAAAGCAGATCATGCTCGACGTTCTGGATCGTTACTGGAAAGAACACCTGATCTCGATGGATATGCTGCGCCAGGGTATTCATCTGCGCAGCTACGCAGCCAAGAATCCCAAGCAGGAATACAAACGCGAAGCCTTCGAACTGTTTGTGGAAATGCTCGAGGGCATCAAGCAGGAAGTGGTGGGGATCCTGTTCAAGATACAGATTCGGGATCCGGAATCCGTAGAGGCCGTGGAGCACAAGGAACCCGCCCGGAACATGCAGTTCAACCATCCGGATGCGCCGGATGCCCTGAACAAAACGGGCACAGCGGAACAGGCGGATAACCGTCCCGCGCCTTACGTTCGCGGGCAGCGCAAGATCGGCCGCAATGAACCCTGTCCCTGCGGTTCCGGAAAAAAATACAAGCAATGCCACGGCAAGCTGAATTGAATATCCGCTTTCGACACCGCATTTATTTGATCTCGCCAGGACGACATGAATGCCAGGATAAAAATGACGAAAGCGGAATATAGAATCTGGAATATTTCTCCCCTTTGTCCATCTGACAGAATCCGGCTTCATGAATCAAAGTGATGACTTCCCTGGCGTCTCCGTATCGTTGCCCGGGGAAGCCTGGTGTGAAATGGAGATTTTTGTCTGTGACCACAAATTCTCTCGATGAGCCATTGCCTGTGAGTGTCAGCCTGACCGAACCTGATCATTTGCTGCCCGTCGCCGGGATCCGGCTGGCTACGGCAATGGCCGGACTGTACCGCCAGCAAAGAGATGATGTGCTTGTCATTGAAGCACCGGCCTCCGCTACAGCCGCCGCCGTGTTTACCCGTAACCGTTTTGCCGCTGCACCGGTCATTGTCGCCAGAAATCATCTTTGCAAGGCACAGCCGCGTTATCTGCTGGTCAATGCCGGTAATGCCAATGCCGGCACCGGTCAGCAGGGGGTGGAGGATGCCGTACAATGTTGTGAACAAATCGCCCTGGCTGCCGGTTGCATCAGTGAGGAAGTGTTGCCGTTTTCCACCGGCGTTATCGGTCAGCGATTGCCGGTTGAGCGAATAACGACGGTGATTCCCGATTGTCTGCAGAATTTGCGGGCCGATGGCTGGTTGCAGGCAGCGCGAGCGATCATGACCACGGATACCGTGGCCAAGGGTATATCCAGGCAGGTTGATATCAACGGCAGGACCCTGACTATCACCGGTATCGCCAAGGGCTCAGGCATGATCCGGCCGGATATGGCAACCATGCTGGCATTCATGGCCACCGATGCCGGTATTGACGCCTCCCTGTTGCAAAGCTGTTTACAGGCATCCACTCACCACTCGTTCAATCGCATCAGTGTGGATGGTGATACTTCCACCAATGATGCCTGTGTGCTGCTGGCCACCGCACAGGGCCCATTGACCATTACATCCGCCGATACAACCGCGCTGAAGAAATTCCAGGATTGCCTCAATGAAGTCTGCCTCCATCTGGCACGGGCAATCATCCGGGACGGTGAGGGCGCAACCAAGTTTGTAACGGTGCAGGTCGAGAGGGGGCATGATGAGGAGGAATGTTTGCAGGTTGCGTATACCATCGCCCATTCTCCGCTGATCAAAACCGCCCTGTTCGCATCCGATCCCAACTGGGGCAGGATCCTTGCAGCGGTGGGTCGATCGGGACTGGACGAGCTGGACATCAACCGGATCCGGATTTACCTGGGTGATGTCTGTATTGTCGAGGATGGCGGTGTTGCCGGTAGCTATACCGAGGAACAGGGTCAGAACATCATGAATGCCACCGATATCCTCATACGCGTGGTGCTGAACCGGGGCAATGAAGTCGCGACAATCTGGACAACGGACCTGTCATATGAGTATGTAAAGATCAATGCAGAATACAGGACATGAGCAAGGACGCATCCATGTCGCGGTGGGCGTGGTCAAAAACCCGCGGCAGCAGATCCTGATCGCACGGCGTCCGGCCGAAAAGTCGCACGGCGGTTGCTGGGAATTTCCCGGCGGCAAGGTCGGCAAGGAAGAGACTGTCACCGCTGCGCTGCATCGTGAACTGCTGGAAGAGTTGAACCTGGACACGATCGCTTTCCGGCCGCTGATTGCTATTGATCACGATTACTCTGATTACAGTGTACGGCTGCATGTGTATCTGGTTTACAAATGGCGGGGCGATGTTTACGGCCGGGAAGGACAATTGCTGCGCTGGGTGGAAATCGACAGTCTGGATCGTTACCGCTATCCCCGCGCCAACCGCCACATCCTGTCGGCGTTGCAGCTTCCGGAACTTTACCTGGTTACCCCCGAGCCTGAGATCCACAGTCCCGGTTTTCTAACGGCCTGCGAGGATATCCTGCGCGGCGGTTGTCGTATGATCCAGTTCCGCAACAAGTCTGTTGCTTTTGAACAGGTCCGGCCGCAATTCAATGATCTCCGTGAGTTATGCAACCATTACCATGCAAGGCTGATACTCAATTCAACCGTGCAACAGGCAATCGAAGCCGGTGCGCACGGTTGTCATCTCAGTGTAAATAATCTGATGCAGCACAGGGACAACAAATTGCCTGAAAGCTTTCTACTGGGCGCATCGTGTCACAATCACCGGCAACTCGAACGGGCGCGTGAGTGTAACGCCGATTTCGTGGTAGTGGGTCCGGTCAAGCCCACGCCAACTCATCCTCGGGCACAGGAACTCGATTGGTCCGGGCTGGAAGAGCTGACCGCTGTAACAAATCTGCCGGTTTATGCCATTGGGGGAATGCAACCGGCTGACCTGGAAACTTGCTGGCAACATGGCGCCCATGGTCTGGCAGCCATTACCGGTATCTGGAACAGCGGATCAGAAATCGTTCGTGCAACCGGAGTGGCTGAACAACTGATCAGTGCCTGGTGATTTCCTGGCCGGTTTCGACGAAGTCGGCATCTCCATCCGTGCTGATGCGATGTTCCTCGGCCAGCCACTCACCGAGGTCTATCAGCTTGCAGCGTTCGGAGCAGAACGGGCGAAAGGGATTTTCCCGCGTATAGTCTGTGAACGTTTTACAGTTCGGGCAGCGGCATTTCATTTTTATAAAATACAACAATGCAAAACAAATCGCACGTTATCCCTGCACTGCAGCGGTCGCGCCGAGCTGTCGGGTTGTTCCATGAAACGGATGGTAAAGCGGTGTTTGCCGCCGCTGATTTCCGGATAAAAGCGGCTCTCCGGCGGTATCACAACACGCACCAGGTGACATGAGAGATTGCTGTCAAAAGGTTTCTGGAAAAAACCGTTTTCCGCTTCCTCGCTGGTGGGGACGGTGCTGTTACGGATCATGTGCAGGGATAAGGAAATACCCTCCTGGATGACCTGCAGGTCACTGCCCAGATGATTGATAACCATGACCCGATCATTGTGCGGCCGGTTCAGCCAGTGATGAAAGCCGGGTAAATCGAAACTGCATGACCCGCCCGGTATACTGCTTCTTTGTTTCACCGAGTTCATCAGTTCACTCTGGCGGATCAACTGCCCCGGCTGACAGGCCTTGTCTTTCAGTTTTACCAGCAAGCCGTTAATTCTTTCGAGGATGGAATCGAGTCGTTGCGGATCCACCCCGGGATTACGCCGTAATCCCTCAAGTGTGGATGCATGCCGCTCGAGTTCCTTGATCAGTTCGCTCTTGATGTCGGATCGGGACAGCAGATCGGTGATGTTAAGAAGACTTGTCATGGCATCGCGGGTGTCCCACTCGCTGCTGCCGGTGACCCGGTAATTCAGGGCATCAAACAGATACTCCAGCCGCAGGAAAGTGCGTACTCGCTCGTTCAGTGGCTGTTCGTAGATAATATCGTCTGTCACCTGGTGCCTCGGAAGCCGGTAAAATGCGCAATTGTCACCCAGTTACGGCTGACTGGCAAATTACGGAATGTGAACTTGTTACTGATTCGCTGAGGCCGCCATGGCCCGGTAGCGGCTATCCAGGTCTGCTACCTGTTGTACAAGGTAGCTGATATCCCGGTCATTACGAATGATGTCATCGGCTTTAGCCAGCCTTCGTTCACGAGTGACCTGGGTGGCCATAATACTCATAATGTCATCACGGTCGGTGTTATCCCTGATTATGGCCCTTTGTATCTGATCCTCTTCATCACAGTCAACTGCCAGTACACGATCAACATGTCGCTCGCCACCGGTTTCCAACAGCAGTGGAATTGCGATGATGCAGTAGGCAGAATCGATCGTGGCAATCCTGTTTTCAATTTCATTGTATACGAGCGGGTGCAGGATACTTTCGAGGGCCTGCTTTTTTTCCGGATCGGAAAAAACCAGTTGCCGCATCCGCTTTCTGTCTAGCGTGCCGGATGCGCCGGCTATATCCCTGCCGAAAAACTCAAGTACTGCCTTGTATCCCGGCTGACCGGGTTCGACGAGTTCGTGGGCAATGTCATCGGCGTCAATGACTGTAACACCCTGTTGATGAAACAGCCCGGCAACAGTGGTTTTGCCGGAACCGATTCCCCCGGTCAGGCCGACACGAAACGGGCGGTTCACGCGCCGTTTGACCAAAGCAGATACTGATTGGTGATTGCCGGTCCCCAGATCAGTGCAATCCAGCCGGCAACAGCGATGTAGGGACCAAAAGGAATCGACTGGGAGCGTTCATGCCGGGTCAGTACAATCAAGCTGATGCCGACGATGGCGCCAACCATGGATGAGAGAATAATAATTAACGGCAACATCTGCCATCCCAGCCAGGCGCCGAGCATGGCCAGCAGTTTAAAGTCGCCGTACCCCATGCCTTCCTTGCCGGTGGTGAATTTAAACAGAATATATATTGACCAGAAGGCCAGGTAACCGGCCACCGCACCGATCAGCGAAGAATGTAAATCGGTGAACAGGCCGAACATATTGGCGATGAGCCCGAGCCATAACAGGGGCAGGGTTATATCATCCGGTAACAGCTGGTGATCCATGTCGATCAGGGTCAGGCAGATCAAGGCCCAGGATAACAGCATGGCCAGGACGGCCTGCAGGCTGACGCCGAATTTCCAGGCCACGATAACTGCAACAGCCGCACTGGTTAATTCAACCAGCGGATAACGCGGCGAGATCCTGGCGGCACAGGCCGAGCACCGTCCTCTCAAAAAAAGGTAACTGATAACAGGTATGTTCTCGATCGCCTTGATGCGGTGACCACAGTGAGGACAGTTTGAACGCGGATGGCTCAGACTGAGCGGGGATTCGGATTGATCAGCGTTCTCGATTTCGAGCAGTTCACAACATTGCTGCCGCCATTCTGCAAACATCATCAGCGGCAGTCGATGGATCACGACGTTGAGAAAACTGCCAAAGGCCAGGCCGACAACAGCTACGGTGACAAGATACAGGGGAGGCCAGGCTTCAAGGGTGGCGATAAATGTCATTGTATGAAACTCATGCGGTCAGTCGCCGGCTCACGCAACCCGGATAGCACGGTGTGGACGGTGAACGGGTTTAGCGGCTAGACCACCGCACCCATCTTGAAGATTGGCAGATACATGCCGACGACAATGCCACCGATGACTACACCGAGGAATGCCATGATCATGGGTTCAAGCAGACTGGTCAGCGCTTCAACGGCATCGTCCACTTCCTGCTCATACCAGTCAGCCACCTTGCCAAGCATGGTGTCAATGGCGCCGGATTCCTCACCGATAGCCACCATCTGTACCACCATGTTCGGAAACAGTCCGGTGTCACGCATCGCTGATTGCAACTGGGTACCGGTGGAGATCTCGTCACGCATTCTCATGACCGCGTCGTAGTAAATGATATTACCGCAGGCGCCGGCAACCGAGGTCATGGCTTCAACCAGCGGTGTGCCCGCGGCGAACATGGTTTCCAGGGTGCGTGCATAACGGGCGATGGCGGACTTTTCCAGGATCATGCCGACGACCGGAATTTTCAGCGATATGCGATCCAGAAAATGGGCGAATGCCTTGGATCGTTTCTTGCCCTCAATAAAGGCAAATATTACTGCGATGATTGCGCCGAAGAGAATGTACCAGTTGCCCACGAACCACTGCGAGGTATCGATGAGAAACTGTGTCAGCGCCGGCAGGTCGGCTCCGAAACCCGCAAACAGATCCTGGAACTGTGGAATAACAAAGATCATCAGGATGGTGACAATGATGAATGCCACCACGATAACCGCGGCAGGATAGAACAGAGCGGATTTGATCTTGGATTTCAGGGCCTCGGTTTTTTCCATATAGGTGGCCAGCTTGTGCAGTATGGCCTCGAGAATACCGGCGTGTTCGCCGGCCTGAATCAGGTTGCAGTACAGGTCATTGAAATATAAAGGATGCTTACGTAATGCATCGGTCAGGTTATTACCGGCCTCGACATCGGACTTGATACTCAGTATCAGTTCCTGCATGCCTGCATTTTCATGGCCGCGACCGACAATCTCGAAGGCCTGTACCAGTGGTACGCCCGAGGACATCATGGTCGCCAACTGTCGGCTGAACACGGTGATATCCTTGGGTGTGATTTTTTTCTTGCCGCCTCCGCCAAGCAGTGGTTTGGGTTTTTTCTTGACCTTCAGCGGTTTGATGCCCTGGCGTCGCAAGGTGGCCTTGATGAGCGCATCGCTCTGTCCGGACATCTCGCCCTTGACGCGTTTGCCCTGTTTGTCGGTGCCTTCCCAGACAAACATGTCTTTTTTGACTGCAGCTTCTGCCATGTTGCTTTACTCGACGGTGACCCGGTTGACTTCGGTCAGACTGGTGATGCCCGCCCTGACTTTGGCCAGGCCGGATTTACGGATGTCCCAGATCCCCTCGGAGGCGGCCTGGTCAGCCAGCTGTACGGCGTTGGCGCCCTCGATGATCAGGCGTTTGGTGGCATCGGAAATGGGCATGACCTGGTAGATGCCGGCGCGGCCCTTGTAGCCGCTGGGGCAGTCCTCGCCGCCATCACCGGGACCGAAGACGGTAAAGCCCTCCTCGATTTCCTCCTCGGTGAAACCCTCTTCCAGAAGCGCTTCCCTGGGCATGTCGATAGGCACCTTGTAATCCGGATGCAATCTCCGGCACAACCTCTGGCCGGTGATGAGATTGATACTGGTGGCCACGGCGAAGGCCTGAATACCCATGTCCTGCAGACGTGTCAGTGTCTGCGGTGCATCGTTGGTGTGCAGTGTTGACATAACCATATGGCCGGTCTGCGCTGCCTTGACGGCGATGGATCCGGTTTCGACATCGCGAATCTCGCCGACCAGGATGATGTCCGGGTCCTGACGCAGGAAGGCTTTCAGCGCCTTCGGAAAAGTCATGCCGGTGCGCTCGTCGACCTGCACCTGGTTGACGCCGGGCAGGTTGATTTCCACCGGGTCTTCGGCGGTGGAAATGTTGATATCCGACTGGTTCAGGATATTAATGCCGGTATACAACGACACGGTTTTACCACTGCCCGTGGGTCCAGTGACCAGGAACATGCCATAGGGTTTGTGCAGGTTGGTGAGAAACAGTTCTTTCTGGAAATCCTCGTAGCCCAGTTGATCGATTTGCAGGGCGGCGGCATCGGAATCCAGGATACGCATCACCGTTTTTTCACCGAACAGTGTCGGGCAGGTACTGACGCGAAAGTCGATGGCCTTGGTCTTGGACAGTTTCAGTTTGATGCGGCCGTCCTGGGGTACACGGCGTTCGGATACATCGAGACGGGACATGACCTTGATACGGGCGGCGATCTTGGCGGAAAGGCTTAACGGCGGTTTGGCGACTTCTTCCAGCACACCATCGATACGAAAACGCACCCGGTAGTATTTTTCATAGGGCTCAAAGTGCAAATCCGAGGCGCCCTTCTTGATCGAATCCAGCAACACTTTGTTGACGAAACGTACCACCGGCGCATCGTCGACATCACCATCATCCTGTTCCTTCTCCTGATCTTCGGCCACTTCCAGATCATCAAGGTCTTCGAAGTCATCGTCATCCATGTCACCCAGGCCGCCTTCGGCTTCTTCCAGCGCCTTGTCAATAGCCTTGACCAGCTTGTCGTCCTCGACGGTAATAGCTTCCGTGGTCAGCCCCACGGCAAACTTGATTTCGTCCAGGGCAGCCAGATTGGTCGGATCCGATAGAGCGACATAAAGGCGGTTGCCGCGCTTGAACAGGGGCAGGGCGTGATGCTTTTTGATGAGGTCATCTTTAAGCAGTTTTATGGTATCGACATCAATTTCAAATGTACTCAGATCCACCAGCGGGGCGCCGAATTCCTGTGAGGCAGCGAGGGCGATCTTGTCGCTGGGAGCAAGTTTGTTCTCGACCAGGTAGGAAACAAACGGTTGTTTTTTCTTCAGGGCGCCCTGAAAGGCGTCCTGGGCGGCGGTTTCTTCCAGCAGGCCATCAATAACCAGCTTGCGCGCCAGACCGCTGAGGTTGACTTTGTTCGTTGATACTGCCATGGCAATTTAACTATTTTTTCCAGTAACGACAGTTAGTAACGGATTATACGGGAGAAAAGTCCGGCTACCATAGTGTTTCACGGACAATTTTTCCCCATTCCTGCCCCAGATGTGATGGCGATAACAAAGATCCATTGTTCGCGACTGCCCCATGAATCGATTAAAGCAGACATATTCAGTAAATTCAATTATTTATGTCAAGCATTCTAGAAAATATAGCATGTGTCCGCGAAGGGTTCCGGTTCTGTGCATCATTTATGCGTGCGGCAGCACCGCGAGAGCAGCTGGTAGCGAGGTCACCCGGGGTGACGACCGTTAATTTAATCGATTGCAGTAAGGTTCGAAAAAGGCGGTCGGGCTTGCTGTTTAATGCTGATTTTCAACGGCTTATTTTGACACCAATGATGGCCGGTACTTCCGGTGTACTGGCACAGATTCCCGGGGCATTGAGATGGCTCATCAGGCGGCGTTGGCCTCGAGCGTCACAAAATGAATGGCGCCATCGGCGAGATCGGCGCGGATGGTCTCTCCCGACTTGAAATCGCCGGCAAGAATGGCCCGGGCCAGCGGCGATTCGAGTTGCACCTGGATCGCACGTTTCAGAGGCCGTGCCCCGTACACCGGGTCGAAACCGGTGCGTCCGAGAAATTCCAGGGTCTCTTCCGGTACTTCCAGCGAGATTTCCTGATCCTGCAGGCGTTGCTGTACACGTCGGATCTGGATGCGGGTAATGGCCTTGATCTGCTCGGACTGCAGGGCATGGAATACAACCAGGTCATCGATGCGGTTGATGAACTCCGGGCGGAAGTGTTGCGAGACCACGCCCATGACCACTTCTTTCATGGCCTGGTAATCCTTTTCATCGGACATCATCTGGATCTGATCCGAGCCCAGGTTGGAAGTCATGACGATCACGGTATTCCTGAAATCAACCGTGCGGCCATGACTGTCGGTGAGGCGGCCGTCATCAAGTACCTGCAACAGGACGTTAAAGACATCGGCATGGGCTTTTTCCACTTCGTCCAGCAGGATCAGGCTGTAGGGCTTGCGGCGTACGGCCTCGGTCAGATAACCGCCTTCTTCATAACCGATATAACCCGGGGGGGCGCCGATCAAACGGGCGACCGAATGCTTCTCCATGAATTCGGACATGTCGATGCGCACCATGGCCTCTTCCGTATCGAACAGGAATTCTGCCAGCGCCTTGCACAACTCGGTCTTGCCGACACCGGTGGGACCGAGAAACAGGAACGAGCCGTTGGGACGATCCGGGTCCGACAGTCCCGCGCGGGAACGGCGGATGGCATCGGCGACGGCGTTGATGGCCTCGTCCTGGCCGATAACACGCTGGTGCAGGGCGGTTTCCATTTTCAGTAACTTGTCCCGCTCACCTTCGAGCATCTTGGCGACCGGGATGCCGGTCCACTTCGAGACCACTTCGGCAATTTCACTTTCCGTGACCTTGTTACGCAGCAGTTTCAGATCCTGCGATTCGACCTCGGTGGCGGCGGCAAGCTGTTTTTCCAGTTCCGGAATGATGCCGTACTGCAATTCGGACATGCGGTTAAGATCACCGGCGCGCTGCGCGGTTTCGAAATCCAGCCGGGCGCGTTCGAGTTTTTCCTTGACCGAATGCGTGCCCTGCAGGGCCGCTTTTTCGGCCACCCAGATTTCCTCGAGATCGGAATACTCGCGTTCGGTTTCGGCGATCTGCGCTTCCAGATCGGCGAGGCGTTTTTTCGAGGCCTCGTCGGTTTCCTTTTTCAGCGCCTCGCGTTCAATCTTCATCTGGATCAGGCGGCGTTCCAGGCGATCCATGCTTTCCGGTTTGGAATCGATCTCGATACTGATGCGGCTGGCGGATTCATCGATCAGGTCGATGGCCTTGTCCGGCAACTGGCGATCGGTAATGTAACGATGTGACAACGTGGCTGCGGCGACGATGGCCGGGTCGGTGATCTGGACATTGTGATGCACCTCGTAACGCTCCTTCAGGCCGCGCAGTATGGCGATGGTGTCCTCGACGGACGGCTCGTCCACCAGTACTTTCTGGAAGCGCCGTTCCAGCGCCGCGTCCTTCTCGATGTTGTCACGGTATTCATTCAGGGTCGTGGCGCCGACACAGTGCAGTTCGCCGCGTGCCAGTGCCGGTTTCAGCATGTTGCCGGCGTCCATGGCGCCCTCGGCCTTGCCGGCGCCGACCATGGTATGAACTTCGTCGATGAACAGGATGATCTGGCCTTCCTGCTTGGCGAGATCGTTGAGAACCGCCTTCAGGCGTTCCTCGAATTCACCGCGAAACTTGGCGCCGGCAATCAATGCGCCCATGTCCAGCGCCAGCAGACGCTTGCCTTTGAGCGAATCGGGCACTTCGTGATTGATAATGCGCTGGGCCAGTCCCTCGACGATGGCGGTCTTGCCGACTCCGGGCTCACCGATCAGCACCGGGTTATTCTTGGTGCGCCGTTGCAACACCTGGATAGTACGGCGGATCTCGTCATCGCGTCCGATGACCGGATCCAGCTTGCCTGCCTCGGCGCGGGCGGTCAGATCGATGGTGTATTTTTCCAGCGCCTGGCGGTTTTCCTCGGCGTTGGGATCCTGTACCGAGGCGCCGCCGCGGATGTTATCGATGGCCTTTTCCAGGCTGTCTTTACTGGCACCGCAGTCCCGCAACAGCTTGCCGAGCGCACTCTTGTCTTCCAGTAACGCCAGCAGGAACAGTTCGCTGGAAATGTACTGGTCCTGGCGCTGCTGGGCATTTTTGTCACAGAGATTGAGGGTGCGTTCGAGATCGCGTGAGATCATCACCTCTCCGCCGGTACCGGACACCTGCGGCAGACTGTCGATCAGCTTGTTCAGGCCGGACCGAAGCGCGGCCACATTGACACCGGCCTGGGCCAGCATATGCTGTACGCTGCTACCATCCTGGTTTAACAGCGCTGCGAGAACATGCGCCGGTTCGATGTATTGATGGTCACGGCCGAGCGCCAGGCTCTGGGCATCGGCCAGCGCCATCTGGAATTTGGTAGTCAGTTTGTCTGCCCGCAAGGTATCTCTCCTGAAAAAAAGTATTGAATTCTTACCCTAGATGAGGCCGGGCCGGTCAATATCAAGCCTGTATCGAATTTGTATGCCGCGGGAGTCAAATCGGCCGCTAATCACCTATCACTAATAGCTAATAGCTATTAGTTAATAAACCCCAATATCAATATAGGAGCGGGAGATCTTGTTCACCGAAACCACGTAGGCGGCCGTACGGTAGTCATTGATTTCATCATAGGATCGTTTCGCCGCGAGGATCTCCTGGAAGGCCAGGCGCATGGTGTCATCGAGCCCGGATCGCACCAGGTCCAGTTCATCGGCGCCCCGGATCAACCCTTTCTCCATAATGTCGGGTGCGTCCTTGCCGGTCATTTCTTCCATCGCCTTGATGATTGCCTCTCCACGCAGTTCATCATAACGGCGTTCCATGCGGCCGAACCGGATGTGTGAGAGATTACGGATCCACTCGAAATAAGAAACCGTGACACCGCCGGCATTGGCATAGGCGTCGGGAATGATGGGAATGCCGCGCTCGCGCAGAATCTCATCGGCTTCGAAAGTCACCGGGCCGTTGGCCGCCTCGACAATCAGTTTGGCCCGAATGCGTTTGGCATTCCCGGCGGTGATTTGCGCTTCCATAGCGGCGGGGATGAGAATGTCACATTCCAGTTCCAGCTGGGCAGCGCCATCCTCGGTGTAGGTGGCGTCGGGAAAACCCTTGATGGTTTTACACTGGTTGATGTATTGGCGGACATCCTCGACATTCAGGCCATTCTCGTTCACCAGTGCGCCGTCGCGTTCAATGATGGCGATGATTTTTGCGTCGTCCTCCTCATCAAGCAGCTTGGCGGCGTAATAACCGACATTACCCAGTCCCTGGATGACAATGCGTTTGCCCGCGCAACTGCCAACCAGGCCGGCGGCCTTGACCTCATCGGCATGGCGGAAAAATTCACGAATCGCATAAACCACGCCGCGGCCGGTGGCCTCGGTGCGGCCGCGAATACCGCCGTGAGCGACCGGTTTACCGGTGACGCAGCCGGCGTAGTTGATATCGTCCGGGTTCAGGTGTTTGTAGGTATCGGCAATCCAGGCCATCTCGCGCTCGCCGGTACCCATATCCGGCGCCGGCACATTGGTGGCCGGACTCAAAAACCCCTTGCGGATCAGTTCGCGGGCAAAGCGGCGGGTGATCAGCTGCATTTCGTCGCGTTCATAGGCATTGGGGTCGATCAGCAACCCGCCCTTGGAACCGCCGAACGGGACATCGACGATAGCGCACTTGTAGGTCATCAGCGCGGCCAGGGCTTCCACCTCATCCTGGTTGACGATGGATGCGAAACGGATGCCGCCCTTGGCCGGCAGCCGGTGGGTGCTGTGCGTGGCGCGCCAGCCGGTAAAAACCTCGACCTTGCCGCGGATATTCACGGGAAACTTTACCTCGAGGATCGAGTTGCAGGCCTTGATGGCCTTGGCAATGCCTTCGTCCATATTGAGTACGGCAAAGGCGCGATCGGCCATCAGATTCACACTGTCGCAAAACGAAAGTGTTTTTTTCCCGGCTTTAGTCATCGTGATTCCCCTGTTATTGATGCCAGTATGTGTTCAGTCCCGTGGGTTTACCCTAACGTTGCATAAATTTTTGGCGCAGGACCGCTCCGCTCCTTCTATAGCAGCATTTTCCGGGCCGTTCTCGCTTTTCCCAATCCTCACATAGAGTGAGCTATGCTCCGGTTGGAAAAATCTGCGCGCGACCCGGAAAATACCGCTCTAAAAGCCCCTGCATCCAAAAATTTATGCAACGTTAGGGTTTACTTACGGGTCCATCCAGATCAACGTAGCCATGCGCCCCGTCACCCCGTCCCGCCTGTGCGAATAATAATCAGTGTCGTTGGCAAACGTACAATCATTATTATGATAGATGCGCCTGCATCCTGCATGTCTCAAGGCGATGTCCACCATTCGTCCCAGGTCGGCATACCAGTGTCCGCTGCGTGACGGGATGAACGCCTGGTCATAATCCGCACTGCTTTGCAGACAGGCATCACGAACCGGCGCATCGATTTCATAATGCCTTGCACTGATGTGCGGCCCAATCCAGGCCATGGTGCGGTGTGTGTCCGGCGCAAACAGGCCCGCTGCAACCGCAATGATTCCCCTGCTGATACCACGCCAGCCGGCATGAACGGCGACGATTTTTTTCTCCTCCGTATTACAAAGCAGCACCGGTACGCAGTCCGCGGTGAGTATGGCGCAGATCACTCCCGCCGCAGTCGTCACTGCGCCGTCCGCGATCCTGTCGGTGGCGGGACTGTCGAGGTCGATAATGTCTGTACCATGGACCTGTTCGAGCCATTGCGGCGGCGCCGGCAGGGATAATCGTTGCGCCAGTCGCCGGCGGTTTTCATGCACATGATCCTCCTTGTCATTGACATGCATGGCCAGGTTCAGGTCGGCAAATCGACCGCGGCTGACACCGCCGTTTCTGCGGCTGGTCCCGGCATGTAACCAGTCGGGGGAGGGCCAGCTTGCATCGGCCCATACGCTGTCAGCCATGATCCCGAATGACGCCAAGCAAATCGGAAAAATCATCGGGCAGGGGCGCCTGCCAGCTCATCAGCTCCCCGCTGTCGGGATGGGCCAGTTCCAGCAGGCAGGCGTGCAGGGCCTGGCGTTTAAAGGCGCGGATTGAGTCGCGTACCGATTCCGCGTAACCCGGGGGCACAAACGCGCGGCCGCCGTAAACCGGGTCACCGACGACTGGATGTTTCAGACTGGCCATGTGTACACGGATTTGATGGGTGCGTCCGGTTTCAAGAGAGCAACGCAGCAGGGTGAAGCCGCGCAGGCGTTCCTCGATGACGTAATGTGTGCGGGCCGGTTTGCCGGCATGATGTATGGCCATGCGTGTACGCTTGACGGGATGCCGTCCGACGGGTTGGTCGATTGTTCCGCCGCCAATCAACTCGCCCCGCACCAGCGCCAGGTATTGCCGGCGCACCCGGCGTGCCTGTATGGCCGCTACCAGTCGTGTATGCGCTTCGGGTGTTTTTGCGATGACCATCAGACCGGTGGTGTCCTTGTCCAGACGATGGACGATGCCGGCGCGCGGGAGCTTGCCGAGCTCATCGGTATGATGCATCAGGGCGTTCATGAGGGTATGTTGCTGATTGCCGGCACCGGGATGCACCACCAGACCGGCCGGTTTGTTGATCACGATGATATGCGTGTCTTCATGGATGATATCGAGATCAATGGCTTCGGCCTGCGCTGCCTGAACAGTGTCGTAGACGACTTCGATTTCGACCTTTTCACCACCCTGGATACGATGACGTTGACTGACGATGCGGTCGTCCAGGCGCACCCGGCCTTCACGGATCCAGCCCTGTAGCCTGGACCTGGAATGCTGGTCGAAGACAGTGGCGAGCGCCTGGTCCAGCCTGAGGCCGGTCAGTGCTTCGGGGATCCTGGCTCGGAGTGTCGCGGAACTGGACATAGAATCGGAATTCAGAGGTTTAACCCTGATGTTGCATAACGGTCGAATCTGTACACCGATGTTGCCAAAATATTAATGTGTGCTCGGCTTTTGTGCGAAACGATTTTGCTCTGACAGTCCGATTAGGATACTCTTTTTCCATGCGAATTATTATTCTTCTGTTGGGTCTTTGCCTGTTGCCCTCCTGCTCCTATTTCGGTGGCGACAAGAAAGAGGACGAAACCGAAAACTGGAGTGCCGATCGATTGTATAACGAGGCCAAGGGCGCGCTTGATGCCGGCGACTGGAGCAAGGCCATCAGTATGTACGAACGCCTGGAATCGCGTTTCCCCTTCGGCGTCTATGGCCAGCAATCCGTGCTGGATCTGGCCTATGCCTATTACAAGAGTGATCAGCCTGAAGCCGCGGTTTCCGCGGCTAATCGTTTCATCAAGCTCTATCCGCAAAACGACCATGTGGATTACGCTTATTACCTGAAGGGACTGGCCAACTTCAACAAGGGCAAGGGACTGATAGATCGCATTGCCAGGATCGATACTTCACAACGCGATCCCGGCGCCGCCATGCTGGCTTTCCAGGATTTCTCCGAACTGGTCGAACGCTACCCGGACAGCCAGTACGCCCCGGACAGCCGCAAACGCATGGTCTATCTGAGAAACATACTCGCCGAACACGAGGTGCATGTGGCCCATTATTACATGCGCCGGTCGGCCTATCTGGCCGCCGCCAACCGGGCCCGTCTGGTGGTGGAGCAGTACCAGCGCACACCATCGGTACCCGATGCACTGTCCATCATGGCCAAGGCCTACAAGATCCTCGGCATGGACGATCTGTCGCGCGACTCGTTACGCGTTCTGGAACTCAACTATCCGAACTATCCGGGCATTCGCGAGGTGCAGGAAATCGTCATCACCGAGGGTTGACCCGCCGCTCATCGCTCCCGGTAGCCGGAGGTAATCGGGTAACGCCGGTCGCGACCAAAGGCGCGGCGGCTGATTCGCACTCCCGGAGCCGCCTGCCGCCGCTTGTATTCATTCCTGTCCACCATTTCGATAACGGCCACCACCGTGTCGTGATCATAGCCCGCGCGGATGATGTCATCGGGTGATTGATCCCGTTCGATATAACGTTCGAGTACGGGATCGAGTATGTCATAGGGTGGCAGCGAATCCTCGTCACGCTGGTCGGGTTTCAGTTCGGCGCTGGGCGGCCGGGTGATCACCCGTTCCGGGATCACTTCCCGGTCACGGTTTCGCCAGCGCGAGAGTTCATAAACCAGGGTTTTTTTCACATCTTTCAGGGGTGCGAATCCGCCGGCCATGTCGCCGTACAAGGTTGCGTAACCGACTGACATTTCGCTCTTGTTGCCGGTGGCCAGTACCAGTTTGCCGCTCTTGTTGGAAATGGCCATGAGCAATGTGCCCCGACACCTGGCCTGGATATTTTCCTCGGTCGTGTCCGGCGAGCGACCGGCAAACACCGGCTCCAGTGCCTCGATGAAACTTTGGTAGAGTTTCCCGATCGGGATCAGCGTGTACTCTACACCGAGGCGTTCGCACTGTTCCACGGCATCTTCGACGCTCATGTCCGCGGTGAAAGGCGAAGGCATGAGCACGCACTCGACATTGTTTTCGCCGAGCGCGTCCACCGCCAGGCACAGGGTCAGCGCGGAATCGATGCCGCCGGACAGACCGATGACCGCACCCTTGAATCCGTTTTTGTAAACATAATCGCGAATCCCCAGCACCAGCGCCGAGTAGATATTGTCCAGCCGCGGTAATTGCGTAATGCTCGCGTGATCCGTGGTAAAACGGCCCGGAGTTGCCGGATCGTATTCGACAAAATACAGCTCATCCCGAAATTCGCCGGCCTGGAAAATCCTGTTGCCGTCGCGGTCAACGATCAATGAGCCACCATCGAACACCAGTTCATCCTGACCGCCAATCATGTTGACGTACACAATATCCAGTTGATTGTCCCGTGCGCGCCGCGCGACCACCTCGTGGCGCTGGGCGAGTTTCTCCATATGAAACGGTGATGCATTGATATTGATCAGTAACGTGGCGCCGGCAGCCGCGGCGTCATGACATGGTTGTTCTTCCCAGATATCCTCGCAGATGGTAACAGCGGTGCGGGTACCGAAAAGATCAATCACACAGGTCTGATCCCCGCTGTTGAAATAGCGTTTTTCATCGAAAACGCCGTAATTGGGCAGGATTTGCTTTTTTGCATTAGCGACAAGCTTGCCATCGCGGATGATGGCACAGGCATTGAACAGCCGGCCTGCCTCGGCAAGTGGATAGCCCAGCAGCAGTGTAATTCCGGCACAGTGTGTGCGGATTTCCTGCAGGCATTTTTCAGCCTGCCGTATAAAACCGGGGCGCAACAGTAAATCTTCCGGCGGATAACCGGTCAGCGCCAGTTCCGGGAAAATGATGACATCGGCATGACGGTCTTTTGCCGCCTGGAGTTCCTCGATGATACGCACCCGGTTCTGTTCGATGGCGCCCACGGTCAGGTTGACCTGGGCAAGGCAAAGACTGAATTTTGCGTTCATGAAACCGGATTGTAATGCATATGGATGTGCCGGGTTGCAGAAACCTGGCGGTGTTCCGCGAGGCTGAAGTGCGTGTGACACCGTATAATGCCCGGGAAATGATTGCAGTCAGGGACCGGTGTTTTATACATCGGCATCTATCCGGATATCAGTCGCCAACTGATCGAACCGCCGGTGATGGATTGCAGGAATAAACGCAGTCCGTACGCGTGCAGACAGCAGTGACGATTGAACCGGCAGGTGACTCACTGACTGAATTGCGGTGAATGACTCTCAGCCCATAATGGATTTGATCGCCTGACCCAGATTGCCCGGTGACTTCACGGTCTTGACACCGGCGGCCTCCAGGGCGGCAAACTTGTCATCGGCGGTACCCTTGCCACCGGAAATGATCGCGCCGGCGTGTCCCATGCGCTTGCCAGGCGGTGCCGTGACGCCGGCGATATAACCCACGACCGGTTTACTGACATGGTCCTTGATAAACCCGGCCGCTTCCTCCTCGGCCGTGCCGCCGATCTCGCCGACCATGATAATGCCGGTTGTTTCGGGGTCGGCCTCGAACAGCGCCAGGCAGTCAATGAAGTTCATGCCGTGGATGGGATCGCCGCCGATGCCGACACAGGTACTTTGTCCGAGGCCAATCTGCGTGGTCTGGTGCACCGCCTCGTAGGTGAGGGTCCCCGAACGCGAGATCACGCCGATGCAACCGGCCTTGTGAATGCTCCCCGGCATAATGCCAATCTTGGATTTTCCCGGACTGATGAGCCCCGGGCAGTTGGGACCGATGAGCCGTGTTTTCGGATAATGATCCAGCATGGCCCGCACCTTGACCATGTCGACCACGGGAATGCCCTCGGTAATGCAGACGATCAGCCTGATGCCGGCCTCGGCGGCCTCGGCAATGGCTTCGGCGGCAAACGCGGCCGGCACCATGATCATGCTGGCATCGGCTGAGGTTTCCCGAACCGCATCGAATACCGTATTAAAAACCGGCCGGTCCAGATGCTTTTCGCCGCCGCGGCCCGGCGTAATGCCGCCGACCACGTTGGTGCCGTAGTCGATGGCCTGTTGGGCATGGAACGTGCCCTGCTTGCCGGTAAATCCCTGCACCAGTACCCGGGTGTGTTCGTCAATAAGGATGGACATGATTATTCTCCTTTGCTGGCCTTGACGACCTTGTCGGCGGCGTCGCTTAAATCGTCCGCCGGGATGATGGCAAGATGGCTTTCCGCCAGTATTTGTTTTCCCTGTTCCACGTTGGTGCCTTCCAGGCGTACCACCACCGGGACGTTGACGCCGACCTCGGTGACGCCCTGGATAATGCCCTCGGCGATCAGATCGCAGCGGACGATACCGCCGAAAATATTCACCAGGATGGCTTTGACATTCTCATCGGAAACGATCAGCTTGAACGCCTCGGCGACCTTGTCGGCGGTTGCACCGCCGCCGACATCAAGGAAGTTGGCGGGATCGCCGCCGTGCAGTTTGATAATGTCCATGGTGGCCATGGCCAGACCGGCGCCGTTGACCATGCAGGCGATGTTGCCGTCGAGCGTGATGTAGTTGAGATCGAAGCGCCTGGCGATGTTTTCCTTCTCGTCTTCCTGGGTCGGGTCGCGCATGTCTTCGATGGTGATCTGCCGGAACAGGGCGTTGTCATCCACGGATACCTTGGCGTCCAGCGCCGAAAGGTGGCCGTCGCCATCGATGATCAGCGGATTGATCTCGATCAGGCTCAGATCTTTTTCATTGAACAGGCGGTACATGGCTTTCAGCAGGCTGCCCAGTTCCTTTCTCTGCTCGGTGGTCAGTTGCAGGGCGAAGGCGATGCGCTGTATATGATGATTCATCACGCCCATGGTCGGGTCGATGGTGACATTGATTATCTTTTCAGGCTCGGTGGCCGCAACTTCCTCGATATCCATACCCCCGGCCCTGGAGGCGATGATGCCGATGCGCCGCTTCGCGCGGTCGACGAGCATGCTCAGGTAAAACTCCGCGGCGATGTCCGAAAGGCCCTGGATGAGTACACAATTGACCGGCTGGCCCGTGGGTGCGGATTGTTTTGTTATCAGTTGACTACCGAGCATGGACTTGACCGCCGCCTCCAGTTCATCGCGGGTCTGCGTGATTTTCACACCACCGGCCTTGCCTCGGCCGCCGGCGTGTACCTGGGCCTTGACGACCCAGCCCGCGGATTCGAACTCGGAGGCGATGCGCATGGCTTCCTTTACGGAATGCGCCGGTTTGCCGGCCGGGACGGGAATGCCGTACTTGCTGAACAGGTTTTTTGCCTGGTACTCGTGGAGATTCATGGCGAATGTTCCTTCTGGGGGTTAGGATTCTTTATCGGTTATGCTGCGGTTATTCTGAAATCGGGCAAGCCGTGACTGGTTTCATGGATCTCTATGGATAATTATGATGACATCATGCGGAAAATTACATGTATTACCGGATAACGTCTGAATTACAGTGCTGATGTTCAGAATTCTGCTGCTCGTTGTCGTTGTCTGGTTACTATTTAAGGTGTTTACCCGCTCAAGATCAAGCGCGGGTGAACATAAAGCCGGTGAGGGCATGCGCGGATCCGGCATCATGCGACGTTGCGATTATTGCGATGTTTTTGTTCCCGGGGACGAATCCATCCGGGACGGGGAGCGTTATTTCTGCTCGGAACAACACAGACAGGCCAGCCTGAATGGACCCGAAGATCCCAAGTGTGGTAACTGAACCCCAGCGTACAAACTGGCGGGCGTTACAGTATTTCAACCTGTACCGGATTCTCGTCGGTCTGCTCTTCGTTGCCCTGATCTGGACCGGCAGTCTGCCCGAGCCCCTGGGTGTTGTAAACCAGCAGCTTTTTTCCATTACCATTCACCTGTATTTCCTTTCAGCCATCCTGGTGTCGTTTGTCATAGCCTCACGCATTCCGGGCTTGATAACCCAGGTTACGTTGTATGTTGTCATAGATGTTGCCGCCATCACGCTGATGATGTACACAAGTAACGGCCTCAGCAGCGGCTTTGGCATGTTGCTGGTCATTGTCGTGGCCGGTGGCAGTATCCTCGTCGCCGGCAGGATCGCCATACTGTTTGCCGCCATCGCCAGCCTGGCGGTGCTCGGGCTTGAAATCTATCAGCAGTTTTTCCGCGAGTACTTCAATCCCAACTATACCCACGCCGGGTTCCTGGGCGTCACTTTTTTTATTACGGCGCTGCTCGGGCACATGCTCTCGGCGCGGGTACAAAAGAGCGAGGCGCTGGCCGAACAGCGGGCCATAGATCTCAAGGAAATGGCCCGTCTCAACGAGCATATCGTCCAGCGTATGCAGTCCGGTATACTCGTGCTCGACAGGCACCGGCAGATTCGGCTTATCAACAATTCCGCGATGATGATGCTGGCTGCCGCGGGTGATGTGACGGGTAAATCCATTAGCGAACTGTCACCGGAAATCAACCGGCTGCTTGATCTGCACGAGCAGAACAGCCGCGCACACAGTTTCGAAATTCACCAGAAATCCAGCAACCTGGATCTCAAGGCCGCCATAGCGGACATGGGCGAAAAGGAACAGGGGGACGTACTGATCTTTCTCGATGAAATCGCACTGTTGCGGCAGCAGGCGCAGGGAATGAAGCTGGCCTCACTCGGCCGCCTGACAGCCAGTATCGCCCACGAGATTCGTAATCCGCTTGGCGCCATCAGTCATGCCGGACAGTTATTATCGGAATCCGATGACCTGTGCCGGGAAGACCAGCGGCTGATGCAAATCATCCGTGACCAGTCACAGCGCATCAACAGCATCATCGAGAATGTACTCAGTCTCAGCAAACGCAAGCCGCCCGATCCCAGCGGTGTCAGGATCCGTGAATGGTTGCACAGGTTCGCCGCTGAGTTGTGTGAGAAATATGAACTGGCGCCGGAATCGATCCGGGTGGAAGTCGAGCCGGCCGACCTGGAAATCAAAATGGACTCCACGCAGTTACACCAGGTGATCTGGAACCTGAGTGAAAACGCCCTGCGTTACAGCCGCGGTGCATTCAACATTAAATATATCGCGGCCGTATACCCGGATTCAGGCCGTTCCTATATCGATGTCATCGATACCGGTCCCGGCCTGCCGGAAGCGATCAGCAAACACTTGTTTGAACCTTTTGTTACCAGCGAAAGCAGTGGTACGGGCCTCGGTCTTTATATTGCCAGGGAACTGTGCGAGGCGAACCAGGCGACCCTGGTGGTGCAACACAATTCGGACGAGGGTTGCCACTTCCGCATCAATTTCCCATGGTTTGACAAGCGCGATACCATAGCCTCATGAGTCAGCCGCTTGCCCTGATCATCGATGACGAACCCGATATTCGTGAACTCCTGTGTATCACGCTGGAACGCATGCAGGTTGACAGCCTTGCCGCATGTAACCTGGATGAATCGAGATCACTGCTGAAACAACATGAATTCAGTATATGCCTGACGGATCTGCGCCTGCCCGATGGTGACGGCGTGGATTTTATCCGCTACCTGCAGAAACATTATCCGCAGTTGCCGGTAGCGGTCATTACCGCCCATGGCAGTATGGAAACAGCTATCCAGGCACTGAAACTCGGTGCCTTTGATTTTCTGACCAAACCGGTGGACCTCGAGTCCCTGCGTGCAATTGTCAAAAACGCTCTCAATGTACATGACGCCGGTTTTGATCCGGCGGACAGGCTGGTCGGTGAGAGCGCGGCAATCCGGGATTTACGCAAAAAGATCGGCAAACTGGCGCGCAGCCAGGCTCCGGTCTACATCAGCGGTGAATCCGGTACCGGCAAGGAACTGGTGGCCAGGATGATCCACGATCTCGGTCCACGGTCGGCGCGATCCTTTGTTCCCGTCAACTGCGGAGCCATACCCATGGAACTGATGGAGAGTGAATTTTTCGGTCACATCAAGGGCAGTTTTACCGGCGCCGTATCGGACAAGGAAGGCCTGTTCCAGGCGGCTGATGGCGGCACCCTGTTTCTCGACGAGGTCGCCGAGTTGCCACAGCATATCCAGGTGAAGCTGTTGCGTGCCATTCAGGAGAAAAAAATCCGGCCGGTCGGTACGCATACCGAGATACCGGTGAACATCCGCCTGCTCAGCGCCACGCACAGGAATCTGGGCAAACTGGTGGAAGCCGGAGAGTTTCGTCAGGATCTCTACTTCAGGATCAACGTTATAGAAATCCATGTGCCCCCGCTCCGGGAAAGAAGCAGGGATCTGCCGACATTGATCGATCATATCCTGAACAGGCTGGTCAGGGACTACAGTTGCGATGAAGTCAGGATGTCCGATGACGCCCTGCAAAAACTGCTGTCCTATGATTATCCCGGCAATGTGCGTGAACTGGAAAATATACTCGAGCGCGCTATCACCCTGTGTGAAGGTGAGTATATACAGCTTGATGACCTGGAGTTGCTCAACAACGCCAACCTGGTTCCGGCGGCCGGTCCGGAAGCGGACGGTGACTTTAACCTTGATAACCACATGGCCGAAATCGAGAAACAGTTGATACTCGAGGCACTGGAAAAATCAAGATGGAACAAAACCACCGCCGCATCCTGTCTGGGGATCAGTTTCAGGAGTCTGCGTTATCGTCTGAAGAAACTCGGGCTGGAAGACGAGTAAATTCCGGTCACGGAATTTCATCATAATTTCATCCGTACTGTTTATTGCACAAACAATAACAATGATTCCTGACAACAGGACGAACACCCATGCGAAAATATGAATCAAGCCTGGTTTTCTTTGCCGCGGCGTCACTGTACCTTGAACTTGCCCTGATACGTTTCGCCGCCGCGGAAGTGCTCTATCTCGGCTACTTCAGCAACTTCATTCTCATCTCCGCGTTCGTCGGTCTGGGCCTGGGTTTTCTCTCCCTGCAGAAGAACATCAGGGTATACAAATATATTCCGTTCCTGCTGCTGTTTATATTTGCATTGATCCTGACGGCACAGTTCGACGTGGATTTGCTCAGAAACCGTTTTGGTCTGTTTTTCTTCGGCAATATCACCAAACAACCCGGCCTGCCCGCCGCGTTACTTCTTTTTCTGTTATTTCTGTCAACAGTAATATTTTTTACCGGTATCGGTAACCGTATCGCGGATAATTTTACCCGTTTCAATCCGCTCAAGGCCTACACACTCGATATTGCCGGCAGCCTTGCCGGTATTCTCCTGTTCAGTCTGCAGTGTTATTTTTCCAGCGATCCGGTCATCTGGATACTAACCGGGGTGCTGCTGATGGTTCTGGGATTCCTTTATGCCGATGGCGCGTGTTCGCGGAGTATGGTCGGCGGAATTCTGGTTTCGGGATTCTGCGTTATTATCCTGCTACTCAGCAGCAGCACGGGCGGTATCAAAACCTGGTCCATGTATCAGAAACTGGAGTTGAAGGAAAATCCGGCCTGGAGCAACAAGGTGCTGTTTGCGAATGGCATTATTCACCAGATTCTTGCCCCTTCGGACAAGGCCGATGCGAATTTTTACTCGATCCCCTACAGGCTGAAGCAGCAACACGACGGCAGGCTCAATGATATCCTTGTAGTCGGTGCGGGAACGGGAACGGATGTTGCCGTTGCCCTGCGCTACGATGTTGGAACAATCGATGCCGTGGAAATTGACCGGGAAATTGTCAACCTGGGAATACAGCATCATCCCGATGCCCCGTATCAGGATCCCAGGGTCAATATCATCGTCAATGACGGCAGGCAGTTCCTCAGGAACACCACGAAGCAATATGATCTGATTATATTTGCCCTGCCTGATTCCCTGATGAGGTTGTCCGCTTTCAGCAGTGTACGCCTCGAATCCTACCTGTTTACGCTGGAAGCCCTGGCCGATGTGAAGGCCAGACTCAGGGATTCGGGAATGTTCGTCATGTACAACCAGTATCGCTGGCCCTGGCTGGTTAATAAACTCATGACCGCGCTCGAGGAAACATTCGGCATGGCTCCACTCAGGATCGAGGCCGACGACCAGGTAACTACCCTGCTGGCCGTAGCCGACGGACTGGGTGGCAGCGAATACAGCCGGGAAGGTTTTAGCAGGCTGGCCACGGATGACTGGCCGTTTGTCTACATGAAGGAGCCGGGGGTGCACTGGTTATACATAGGCATGATCGCCATGTTCGTGATTTTCGCTTTTCTCGGCGTCTACTTTCTGAGTCCTCGTGGTTTTATCAGCCGGCCCAATTTGCCCTATTTCTTCATGGGAGCGGCGTTTTTGTTACTGGAAACCAAGAGCCTGGCGTTTTTCTCGCTTTTGTTCGGAACAACCTGGTTCGTCAATACCATTGCTTTTTCAGGGATCCTGCTCTCGGTCATGGTCGCAAACCTGGTCGTATGGAAGTCCGGCATCAGAAACCGCAAGCCGTTATTCATTCTGCTCTTTAGCAGTCTGCTGGTGATGTACCTGGTGCCGAATTCATTTTTCCTGAATATTGAATCGGGCATGGCCAGATACCTGGTGGCCATCATGTTTGCCTTCGCCCCGATTTTTTTCGCCAACCTGGTGTTCAGCCGGGAATTCCGGGACAGTGAGGAGAGCACCAATGCGTTCGGATGGAACCTGCTGGGCGCGGTCGTGGGCGGCGGGCTGGAATACCTGTCGCTGTATCTTGGCTTTAACAACCTGTTGCTGATTGTTGCCCTGTTGTATGTATGCACGGCAATCACCATCAGGCGATTGCAACCGTCATGAGAGCATGGCTGCCTGATTCCGTCGCCGCATGATCAAATGCACAGGCTATTCATTTCCGGGCATTCACTGACATTGCCATGATACGCAAGTATATACCCGATTACCTGGTGGTTATTGCGCTGGTTCTTGCAGCTTACCTGTGGAGCATGCCGCGAACGGTTGTTTTCGAGGATGATGGTTTATTTATTCTCGCGGCGTATTTCAACGGTATCTCTCACCCGCCCGGATATCCTGTCTACACACTGCTGGGACACCTGGCGACCTGGTTGCCGCTTGGCAGTGTCGCCGCGCGGGTTCATGCACTGAGCGCACTGTTCGGTGCGTTGTCCTGCCTGTGCCTGTGGTGGCTTGTTCATACATGGTTACGGGACCGGGTTTATGCAATGCTGGCGGCGCTGGTTTGCGGATTTTCGGCGACGTTCTGGTCACAGGCGATCATTGCCGAAGTCTACACACTCAACGCTTTCCTGTTTTTTCTGATCTGCATACTGGTAGTACGCTGGCAGGAGAGAGCAGGGCAGCCCGGTTCGGAACGCCTGCTGTGCTGGGCCGGATTTGTTTATGGCATCGGACTCAGCAATCACTGGCCATTGCTGGTGCTTTCCAGTCCCATGTTGCTTGCACTGGCCTGGCCGCAATGGCGACGATTGTTCCGGAATTTTCACAAGCCGCTGTTTTTCTGTGTTATCGGGTTGTTGCCCTACCTGTGGATGGTCATCCGCTCACGCATGAACCCGGAAATCAGTTTTCTTGGTCCCATCGATTCGCTGTCGGAGTTCTGGTATTGCGTCAGCAGGCAGATATACAGCGAGGTTGATCACAATATTGATGCCGGTTTTGTCGACAAACTGTGGTTTTGCCTGTTTTCACTGCAGGAAACGGCGAGACAGTTCGGTTACGGGTTCTCGGTTCTGATTGTTGCCGGGTTTCTGGCCCAGTGGAAATACCTGGATAAAAGAACCGGTATTGCACTGGTGGCAGGTTATCTCGGTTCCACGCTGGTGCTGGCGCTACTGCTCGGTTTCGAGTACGACCTCGAACACAAAAACCTGTTCAAGGTTTATCCGCTGATTGCCTTTTCCATCGCGGCCATCTGGTTCGTTATCGGCCTGAAATGGCTGCTGGAGACGGTTATTGCCCGGTACCTGACGGTAACAGGTACCCCTGTTATCAAATCACTGATCGTCATGATGGTAGTGATTTCCGTTGCAATCATTAATCTGCCCGGCAACTACCGCGCTGAAGATACCCTGGCCTATTACTATGCCAGGATCCTGCTTCAGTCACTGGACAGGGACGCCGTATTCTTTACCTTTGTCGATTCGGATGTCGCCCCGGTGGCCTATCTCAACAAGATAGAAAAGCTCAGAAGCGATGTCACCCTGATGAATGTCAACGGCTTTGTATTTTCCAACCGTCTGTTCAAACCCTCCGCTGCGCAGGCGCATAAACACGAGCAGCTGTCGCAATTCCTGAAAAACGAAAACCGGCCGGTCTATTATATTCGCGGCATCCCGGCACTGTACGGGCGTAATGATTTCGGCCTGTATTACCAGGTCAATAAGGAACTGGATGAAAGCCGGGTGAAACCTGCAGGCAGGAAGTCGATACTGGATTTTTTCGAAAATGTCCTGAATACGGACAGGTTATATGATCCCTGGGAAGTCATGATGCTGGAGTCGCTGAGCATCGACTATTGCCGTCTGGCGACCTATTTTTACCTGAATGGTATCGAACGATACGGGCAGGAATCGCTGCGGCGGATATGCCGGGGCTACAAGGCCGGTATTCTCATGGTTGAAATCCTGATTGAACACGGCTACACCGGGGTGGAAATGATGGAAAACGTGTTAGCGTCGCTACAGGAAAGTGATCGCTATGACAGAAGCAGGATGTTGAGGGCTGACGTGGAATACCTGCGCGGCAGGCTGAAGCTGCTGAAAAACGAAAATGTGCGGGCACTGGAACATTTCAACCGGTCCATAACCATCTGGCCGAATGAAGCCAACAAGGCCTATGCCTATGCCCGCGAGATCCGGGTCCCGGATATGCCGGCGCCGTGAGTTTCTCGCGGTTGAAATTAATCTTCCTGGCCGGTCAGTGGCATCGATATTCCATTGTGATTACGGTGCTTTCAGTGCCGGCCCATAACTATTTCCACGGACTGTCGCGGATCGCTGCCTGTCATGCGTTTGTGCGCGGTTTGCCAATAAATTTCATCAATGAGTGACAAATTTTGTCAGTATCAGGTCGTGACCATGACACTCGCGATGATGGAAATCTTCACTATCGATATATTTTATACATTAAATTCAATTGGTTGGTACATTTCGCCTGCTATATTCCGGCAAAACGGCGAGAATGGCACGGGACCTGCACTCTGTTACAGGCCGACATGCCCAGCCGAGTGCCCGGGTATCGTCGCATACACATTGACATATACTGTTTATTCACCGAACTGATTTATCAGGAGAGTCCAGAAATGAGAACAATGCAGAAAGGTTTTACCTTGATCGAGTTGATGATCGTGGTTGCGATCATCGGTATCCTGGCAGCGGTCGCCATCCCTGCCTATTCCGATTACACCGCACGTGCACAGGTCTCCGAGGCCATGTCCCTGACTTCCGGCCTGAAAACACCGCTGGCGGAATTCATGGCTGACAACGGCACAGTTCCGGCCAGTGTGGCGACGATCGGCGGTACGGCGACGGGTAAGTATGTCGATACCATAGTCCTGTCGGGTGGCGGTACCACGGCTACCGTGGTTGCAACAATGAAAACTACAGGTGTGAACCCCGATGTCTCCGGCAAGACTTTCGGCATGACCACCACCACCAGCGGTCAGCAATGGGATTGCGGTGCAGTGGGTACAGCCGCCGCTTCCACCAACATCGACGCTTCCCTGTTACCGGGCGCCTGCAAGTAATACTCTCGCAGGGTCTGACTGACAGACGAGATAAAGGGTCACGCAAGTGGCCCTTTTTTATATCCGCTGTAAACACCCGTATCGATGGCATCGCTACCTGCTTTTCAGTCCGGCATCCGGTGCTTGATGAACAGCCCCGGCCGGCACCCCCGGATCTGGCTGCTGGTTTTACTGGCCGGCACAGCCTGGCTCTACTACCCGGCCCTGCACTCCGCCTTTCTGCTGGATGATGCCAATAATCTCCGTGATCTTGCCCTGCTGAAACAGGACGGCTGGTTACACTACGTTTTCACTAACACCACCGGTCCCACCGGCCGTCCGCTGGCAATGTTATCCTTCGCCATGCAGGCGTCGCAGTGGCCGGATCCCTTCGGGTTCAAGCTCGTCAACCTGTTAATACACCTGGTCAACGGGGGGCTTGTATTCCTGATTTGCAGTCGGGTGGTCACCGCGCAGGTGGTGCCCGGGCGGCAAAAAGCCCTGTTCTGCCTGTTACTGACGGCGATCTGGCTACTGCACCCGATACACCTGACCTCGGTGCTATACGTGGTGCAGAGGATGACTCTGCTGGCCTCCACGTTCATGTTGTTGGCCGTGCTGCTCTATCTCCACAGCTGGGATGTGTACAACAGGGGTCAAAGGCGGGGCGGGATGGCCGGGCTACTGGCGGCTTTCGGCCTGTTGATGCCGCTGGCAGTATTCAGCAAGGAAATCGGAATCCTGGCCGGACTGTATACCATTGTTATCTACCAGACCCTGTTACGGGACAAAGCCCGGGACGGGACCTGGAACCTGGCGACACTGGTGTGCGCTCTGTTACCGGTCATCTGTGTGCTTGCCTGGTTACTGGTGAGCACGGAGTTTGAGGCCGCCTATGCAATACGTCCGTTCAGCCTCTACGAGAGGCTGATCACGGAGCCGGTTATTCTGCTCGATTACATTCGTTTGCTCGTTCTTCCACAGGGCAGCCGGTTTTCGGTTTTTCATGATGATGTCGTGGCCTTGTCGTCAATGACTGTGCCAGCCCTGGCAGGCATTATTACTGTAGTGCTATCGCTTGTTTTTGCCATTGCGGGCAGGAAAAAATACCCGGTTTTCGCCTTTGCCATTCTCTGGTTTTTTTCCGGTCATGTGCTTGAGTCAGGATTTATCCCGCTTGAGCTGTACTTCGAACACAGAAACTATCTGCCTTCACTCGGGATCCTGTTCCTGGTGGTCTGGTTGTTGTTCCGGATCCATGCCTGCCTGTCCATGAAAACGCTGGGCATTGGTATTGCGCTGGTTTATGTATCCCTGGTTGTGTTCACCACGAAATCCGGAATCGGTTTGTGGGAGCAGCCGTTATTACAGGCGGAAATATGGAAAATGAATCAGCCGCAATCGAGACGGGCACTGAATAATCTCTGGATTATGCATATGCAGTACGGCAATCATGAAAGAGCCGAAGAACTTTTTCATGAATTTCGCACAATCTATCCGGAAGATTTTTACCCGATGATCCGGTATATCAACTACCTGGAATGTCATGGCGAACCACGTCCGGATGAGGCGGACTGGCAACAGGTAACAGAGTTTGCAGCGAAAGCCGCAGAATTACATTATTCCGTTGTCACGACATTTGATAATATTCTTTACAGGCAATATCGGGGCAAGTGCAAAATTGAACATCCGGAATATTATCTTTATACGCTTGAAGCATTGATCAACAATCCGGGTTTCAAATCCGTGCGGGCCAATCTGCATGAACTGGCGGCATCCTATGCCGCGCTGGCCGGTGATGGCCCGCGGGCTCTTGTGAATATCAATCGTGCTCTTCGTGAACGTTCAACGATAGCCAACCTGATTTTCAAGGCCAGGATTCTGCATGCACTGGACCGGGCAGACGATGCCCGGAAACTGGTAGAAAGGATTGAGAACAGGCTGGCCTCCAGGCCCGGCAAGGCCCTGCTGTATAAGAAACAGATTGAGGTGCTCGCGGAGGAAATCAACCGTCAAGAGGATGACCCGTCATGAAGCAAAGCGTAACCGCCCTGCTGCCTGCCTATAATGAGGCCACAGGTCTTGAATGCCTGTTGCCGGAACTGGAAAAGACCGGTCTCTTTTCCGAAATCATCGTCATCAATGACGCCTCGGAAGACAGTACCGCGGCAGTTTGTGAAAAACACGGCGTCACCGTGATTACCCATCCCTACAGAATGGGTAATGGCGCCTGTATCAAAACCGGTGCCCGGCATGCCGGAGGCGACATACTGCTGATGATGGATGCCGATTGTCAGCATCCGGTGAGCATGGTCAAACAGTTGCTGGAGACCGTGGAGCAGGGCGCGGATATGGCGGTCGGCGCCCGGGTCACGAATACCCACGCCACCCGCTCACGCAAACACGCCAACGGCGTATTCAACTGGTTTGCCAGCTGGGTCACCGGTCATCCGATTATGGATTTGACCTCGGGATTCAGGGCTGTGCGGCGGTCGAAATTTCTTGAATTCCTGCGCATACTCCCCAACGGTTTTTCCTATCCCACGACCATCACCATGGCGTTCTTCCGCTCCGGTTACTCGGTGCAATATGTACCGTTCGAGGCGGAGGAAGCCCGATCGGAAAGTCATATTCACCCACTGACCGACGGCGTGCGTTTTCTGTTGATCATTTTCAAGGTGGGTACGCTTTATACACCGCTGAAACTGTTTTTTCCCATCAGCCTGTTTTTCTTCACCACCGGTCTTGTTTACTACATGTATACCTTTATGACCGAGGGGCGGTTCACCAACATGGGCGCCCTGCTGTTCATTACCTCCGTGCTGGTGTTTCTGATTGGCATTATTTCCGAGCAGTTGACGCAGTTGCTTTATTTGTATAACAGCAAGAATAAAGACTGACTGTACGGCACGTGCCTGAACTTCCCCGAGTCCTTGAACTGACATCGACATTCCCGCGCTGGGAGAACGATACCGAGCCTTCCTTTGTCTACGAATTATCCCGGCGACTGGTCAGGGCGGGATTTACTGTCAGTGTGCTGGCGCCGCATTTCACCGGCGCCGCCCGGCATGAACAGTGGTCGGGCATGGAGATCCACCGGTTCAGGTATTTTATCGAGTCGCGGCAATCGCTCGTTAACGAGGGCGGCACGCTGTCCAATCTCAGGCGTAATAAACTGAATTATCTCCTGCTCATACCGTATTGTTGCAGCCAGTTGATCAGTTTGTACCGGGTGGTCAGGAAACAACGCATACAATGCATCCATGCGCACTGGCTGATCCCGCAGGGACTGATCGCGGTGATCGTCGCCAGGTACCTGTTCCGCGGCAGGGTCAGTGTATTATGTACATCGCATGGAAGTGACCTGCTTGGATTGAATAACCGGCTGTTCAACTTCCTCAAACGCCGGGTGATTGAAAACAGCAATCATACCACCGTGGTCAGCCGCTACATGTACGAGCATTGTGTCAGCCTGGGTATTAATACAGATAATTTGTCGGTGCAGTCCATGGGTGTGGATTTGCAACATGTTTTTATCCCGGATATGAACGCCGTTCAGGATATTGATATTCTGTTCGTAGGCCGTCTGGTCGAAGGAAAAGGTGTAGAAATATTACTGGATGCCGTGCATCAACTTGTCGGAACGAATTCCAGACTGCGTATTGTTATAGCCGGAGACGGGCCACTAATGGAGCCACTGACAAAGCAGGTAAAAAAGCTTTCACTCAAGCATCATATTCGCTTTGCCGGGCCGGTGCAGCAGGGGCAGTTGCCGCGATTGTATCAATCCGCGCGCATTGTGGTCGTGCCTTCCGTTGTTCCGGAAGGCCTCGGCCTGGTCCTGATCGAGGCGCTCGGCTGCGGCCGGCCGGTGGTGGCTTCGGCACTGGGCGCCATACGCAGTGTGATCCGTGACGGCGACAACGGTTTACTGGCGCGGCCCGGCGATGCCCGTGATCTGGCGGAGAAAATCCGGAACTTGCTGGATGACGAGGATCTTTACCATACGATGGCGTCACGCAGCCGGGCTTCGGTGCTGGAAACATACGACTGGCAGCCGGTGACGGCGCGTTATGCGCAACTGATCCGCTCGATGGCCCGGCCTGAATCCTGAAAATCGAGTGTGAACAGCGGCTTGGGTCAGTCATAGCCTGACTCATGCCTGGGATAAGCACTTTCATAATGCTGAACCGTTCACATTTTTACTCATTATTACCTTGATATATCAGTAGTTTATTCTATTATGTTCTGAAATACAGAACGTAATAGAATGACGATTCTCGCAAGCCTCATTACCTCCAAAATGCGCATCAACATCCTGATGCGCCTGTTCCTGAACGCCAGCCAGGAAGTCTACCTGCGTGAACTGGCCAGCGAATTCGATGCCTCGCCCAGCCAGGTCAAGGAAGAACTGGAGAATCTTTCGGCCGCGGGTCTGCTGGGCAGCCGCAAGTCAGGGCGCATGGTCAAGTTCAAGGCCAACACCGAGCATCCCCTGTTTCCTGAATTGCAGTCCATGGTCAGCAAGTCGCTGGGCATGGACCGGATCCTGGACAGCATCATTATCCGGCTGGGGAATCTGAAGCAGGCCATCCTCATTGATGATTATGCCCAGGGCCGCGATACCGGGATCATCGACCTGGTGCTGGTGGGTGACATCGATCGCGCGAATCTCGATGACCTGGTGGGAAAAACCGAGAAGTACCTGAAGCGGAAAATCCGCACCCTGGTGGTGACCGAGAAGGAATTCAAAAACCTGAAAAAATCGTTGCAGTCGCGACCACAACTGGTGATCTGGTCGGAGCCGGGCGCGATCGCATGAATACCGAAGTCATCTACAGTCCGGATTACCACCGGCGCAAGGGAATTGCTGTCTGGATCGACATGTTCCGGCAATTGTATGAATACAGGTATTTACTGAAACGACTGGCGATCAAGAACATAACCGTGCGCTACAAAAAATCCTGGCTGAGTTATCTCTGGGTTGTAGCCACGCCACTGCTAACGGCGCTGATTTTTGCCTTTATCGCATCACGGCGTATCGTTCAATTCAATAATCCCGCCTATGCGTACGTGGTATTTGCGTTACTGAACATCACGCTGTGGCAACTTTTTGCCAATACTGTCAAAGCGGCAACCGTCAGTCTCAGTTCGGCACAGAGCCTGGTGACCCGGGTCAACATGCCGCGCGAGATACTGCTGCTGGCTTCGTGCAGTGAACCGCTGGTGCAATTTATGATCCGCCTGCTGCCGGTACTCGCGGTGTTCATCGTTTACGAGGTGCCGATACTGCCGGGATTGCCGGCAGCACTGATGTTCGTAATTCCGCTGATGCTCATGGCGCTGGGCCTTGGTTTTATACTCAGCGTCATCAATCTCGTCACTACCGATATCAATAATCTCGTTTCCCTGTTGCTGCTCGTCGGAATGTTCCTGACCCCGGTGCTGTACGCCGAGCCCACGGGCTATCCATTCGTATTGCTTAACTTTATCAATCCGGTCAGCCCGGTATTGATCTCCGTTCATGATCTGATCGCTTTTGGCGCCTTGCAGAAATCCGGTCTGGCAGTGTTTTGCTGGTTGCAGGCCACGCTGGTCTTTCTCATCGGGTTCCGCTTTTTCAACCTGGCCCTGCCGCGGGTCGTGGAGCGTGCCTGATGGCATCCGGTCACACTCGTTATCTGATTCTCGGCGGTGGCCCGTGCGGTATTGGTGCCGCGTTACGGCTGCTGGAACTTGGCATCGATGATTTCCTGCTGGTTGAAAAAAATGATTACCTCGGTGGTCTGGCGACCTCGTTCGTGGATGAGCGGGGATTTACCTGGGATCTGGGCGGTCATGTGCAGTTTTCGCACTATGAAAAATTCGATCAATACATGGATCTGGCATTCGACAGTGATGGCTGGCTGGAACATGAAAGGCAAAGCTGGATTTACCAGTACGGGCGCTATATTCCCTATCCACTGCAACTGAACCTGCATCACTTGCCCGATGATAAAAAGTGGGCCTGCGTCTCGGGACTCCTGCATGCCGCACGCAACAACAATGGCCGTGAACCCGGGAATTTCAGGGAATGGATCCAGGCGACGTTCGGCAAGGGACTGGCCGATGAATTCATGCTGCCCTATAACTTCAAGGTCTGGGCGCATCCGCCCGAATCCATGAGCTATGAGTGGATCGGCGAACGGGTGGCGGTGCCGGACCTGGACAAGGTGTTAAAAAGCATCTGCCTGAACGAGGACGCTCTCTCCTGGGGACCCAATAATACATTCCGCTTTCCCAGGCGCGGCGGTACCGGCGCAATCTGGAAATCCCTGGGCGCACGCATACCCGCTGCCTGCCTGCTGATAAACAGCGAAATACGCTCACTGGATGTGCAAAAGCGGCGGGTTACGGTGGCTGGCCATGGTTCACTGGAATACGACGCGCTTGTCAATACCATGCCGGTGGATCGCCTGTGTCACCTGTCCGGCCTGGCGCAGCTGCAGGAACCGGCTGCGGAATTTGCCTATTCTTCCACGCACGTTATCGGTATTGGACTTCAGGGACAGCCGCCCGCGATATTGCGGGACAAGTGCTGGATTTATTTCCCGGAAAACAACTCGCCCTATTACCGGGTTACGGTATTCAGTAATTACAGCCCCGCGAATACGCCACGGCCGGGCGAGACCTGGTCATTAATGGCGGAAGTCTCGGAAAGTACACACAAACCCGTCAATGCAGGCGACATAGTCGAGTTGACACTCGCCGCCCTGCGCAGTGACGGATTGATCGGTGAAACGGACCGGATCCTGAGTCGCTGGCATATGCGTCTTGAACACGGTTACCCGACGCCTTTCCGGGGACGGGATGCGCGCCTTGACAGTATTCATGAATATCTCGAGGGCCGGTCAATCTATTCACGCGGCCGTTTCGGCGGCTGGAAATACGAAGTCAGTAACCAGGATCACGCGTTCATGCAGGGCATGGAGATCATCGAGCGGCTGGTGCATGAATATCCGGAACTGACCTATTCCAGGCCGGCGCTGGTCAATGCGCGCAAGAATCCGTTTCCCTACCCGGAGTGGTTATCATGACAACGGCAGACGAGGCCATGATCACGGTGGATCGCCTGGGCAAGAAATTCTGCAAGGATCTCAAACGCTCCATGTTCTACGGACTTCAGGATATCGGTAGCGACCTGCTGGACCGGACCGGGCAGCGATCGGCCCTGAGGAAAGAGGAATTCTGGGCCTTGCAGGATATCCGTTTCGCCGTCAGGCCCGGTGAATGCGTCGGTATCATCGGCGCCAACGGCTCCGGTAAAAGCACCCTGTTAAAACTCATCAGCGGTATTTTCATTCCCGATACCGGTGAGATCCGTGTGCGCGGACGGGTGGGTTCCCTGATCGAGGTGGGTACGGGATTTCATCCACTGCTGAGCGGACGCGAAAACATCTATCTAAAGGCCGCCATTCTGGGTTTGCCGGAAGCGGAAATAGACCGTCGTTTTCAGGCCATTGTCGACTTCGCAGGCATCGGTGAATTCCTGGATATGCCGGTCAGGCATTATTCCTCGGGCATGTATTGCCGGCTGGGATTTTCGGTCTCTGTTTTCTGTGACATCGATATCCTGATCGTGGATGAAGCCCTGGCCGTGGGCGATGCCAGCTTCCGTATGAAGTGCCTGAACAGGATTAATGAACTGAAACAGGCCGGAAAGACTATCCTGTTTGTTTCCCACGCGGAACTCAGCGTCAAGCACGTGGCGGATCGCTGTATTCTGCTCGACCATGGCCGGGTCGCCTGCGACGGTCATCCCAACGAGGCCTACAACGCCTATAATGAAATCATCAGTGCAGCACAGGGCAGTGACTTCGGCGACTGTACTTTGCAGCCACACACCGTCCTGTCACGGTCTGTCGATATCGGGGCATTGAGCGTAAGCGGATACGACAGCAACCGGGCCAGAACCGGAGAGGCGCTCGATATCATTCTTGATTACAGTGCCGGGGAGACATTCGATCATGTTTACCTGAACCTGCGACTGTGGGATCTGCAGGGAACGCTGGTATCGGTGATCGATTCGCGTCGCAGTGGCTTTTACTTCGATATCAATCACCGTGCCGGACAGGTGGCCATTCGTATTCCACAACTGAATCTGCTGCCGGGCCAGTACAACATTGCCGGCGGCCTGCTCCGGAACGGCGAATTCCTGAACTGGACACGGGCTTTGTGCCGCTTCAGCGTCGAGGATGACCCGGATTATCTCAGTGCCGGATATCTGCTGCTGCCGGCTGATTACCGTCATCAAACCCGGCAGGCGGCGGCGGTATGAACAACATATTGTTTATCACCCTGGATTCCCTGCGCTGGGATGTTTTTCTCAGGGCCGATGCGCCGAACCTGAAAGCGCTTGGCGAGTGGAAGCGGGCCTGGACACAGGGCACCTTTACGCTGCCCGCGCATATGGCCTTTTTCGTCGGTAAACTGCCGCAGACACTCGATGATACGGATTTTTATGATCATACAGCAAAGCGCAGGGACCGCGAGCACAGGGAAACCTTCAATCGTGAACTCTGGCGTCTCAACAATCCTGAACGGGCAATCAATCACCGTGCGAAAACCCTGCTTGAAGGCAGCAATATCATCGATGGCTTCAGAAAACTCGGCTACCGCGCCTATGGTACGGGAGCGGTTAACTGGTTCAATCCTGCGCTACCCGCGGGCCGGTTGATGACCGGATGGTTTAACGATTTCAGGTTTTTTGATGACACCGGCTTCTCACCCCTGAATTCCGCGCCGGCGCAGATTGAATGGATTATGAATACCGTGGACAGGCACGAAAAATCATTGCTGACGCGCAACAGGCCGTTTTTCAGTTTTATCAACTTCGGTGAAACCCATCATCGTTATACCTATCGCGGTTGTGACTGGATGAACGACAGAGAACCTTATGGTGACCATGATGCCTGCATGTATCGGCAGATGAAATGTCTCGAATACCTGGATGGACTACTGCCGGAACTGCTCGACAGATCCCGTGCCTGTGATCTGGTAGTGTGCAGCGATCACGGCGATGCCATGGGCGAGGACGGCCTCTGGGGACACGGTTTTTTTCATGAAAAGGTTATGGAAGTTCCGTTTTTAATCAGACAATGTTGAGTATCAATCGCCTGACATCATGAATACATCCGCAAATAATCCACTGGTTTCCGTTTTACTGGCCGTGCACAACGGTGAGCGGCATATCGCCCGCGCGGTGCAAAGCATACTCGGACAGACCTTTACCGATCTCGAACTGATCATCATCGACGATTGTTCCACGGACAACACAGCAGCTATTCTCCACTCGTTCGCTGATGAGCGGATCCGTGTCATCAGCAATACAACCAATCTCGGTCTGGCCTCGAGCCTGAATCATGGCTGGAAAGCCGCGCGCGGCCGCTATATCGCCCGCATGGATGCCGATGATATTTCCCTGCCCAAACGCCTCCGCTACCAGGTCGATTACCTGGAACAGCATCCGGAGGTCACTATTTGCGGCACCTGGGTCAAGACCGTGGGCTTCAGTGGCGGCGAGGTCTGGCAATTCCCGCTGGAACATGAACATATCAAGGCGCATTTTCTCTTTCATAACGCGATTTCGCATCCTTCGGTTCTGATCCGGCGCGATGACCTGGATGCAGAAGACATGATTTACGAGGACGGCCGCCAGCGCGTCGAGGATTACGAACTCTGGGTCCGCCTGTCGCGCAAATACAAAATTCATAATATCGGCAAGGTGTTGCTGTTATACCGTGTCTACGATACAGCCACGCTGCAAAAACACAGGGCCGTGGTGTCGGCGGGCAATCTCATCCGCAAGGCGTTGCTCGAGGAACTCGGTATCGAGATGAATGACGATATCATGCAACTGCACGAGCAGATGGTGTTCAGGACCTTCAACCCTACAGAAGAATGTATCGAAAAGACCGAAGCCTGGCTGCAACTGATACTGGAGAAAAACCGTGAAAAAGGCATTTATGACCGGGAATACCTGGAATATGAAACCCGGCGTCACTGGTACCGGACCTGCAAATTCTCGACCAATCTCGGGCTGTTTGCCTGGAAGTTCTTCTGGTCCAGCAATCTCAGTCAGGGTATCGACCTGTATAGAACTCATATGCTCGGATTCTATCTCCGCTGCCTGCTACGTATGCACCCGAAAAAATGGATATTTGCGCCACGTAAACTGTTACGCAGTGCCGTCTACCGGATATGCAAGGCACTGGATCTTTACTATGTTTGAATGCGTTGTTGAATTCATGAATTCCCGGAGGACAGGATTATGAAAGTTATGGTACTTGGTGGTGACGGTTTCTGCGGCTGGCCGACGTCACTGCATCTGTCAAATCGCGGTCATGACATCGTTATTGTTGACAACCTCTCCAGGCGCAACATCGATAACGAACTGGAGGCCTATTCGTTGACGCCTATTGAGCCGATGGGCGTGCGTATCAATACCTGGGAGCAACTCAGCGGCAAGCGTATACGCTTTCACAGGATTGATATCGCCGGCGAATACGACAAGCTGAAGACGCTAATCCTCGAGGAAAAACCGGACGCCATCGTGCATTTTGCCGAACAGCGTGCGGCACCTTACTCGATGAAGTCCGAGTATCATAAATGTTATACCGTCAACAACAATCTGAACGCGACCCATAACGTGCTCTGCGCCATTGTCGCAACGGGCCTGCCCGTCCACCTGGTACATCTTGGCACCATGGGAGTCTACGGATACGGTTCACCGGATACGAAAATACCCGAGGGTTACCTCAATGTTCGCATCCGGAAGGAAGATGCCGGTGAAGTGGAGAAGGAGATTCTCTATCCGGCCGATCCCGGCAGCATCTATCACATGACCAAGACCCAGGACCAGCTGTTCTTCTATTACTACAACAAGAACGACGGCGTACGCATCACCGATTTGCACCAGGGCATCGTCTGGGGCACGAATATCGAGGAAACGCTGCAGGACGAGCGGTTGATCAACCGCTTTGACTATGACGGTGATTACGGTACCGTGCTGAACCGCTTCCTGATGCAATCCTCGATCAATCATCCGCTGACCGTGCATGGATCCGGCGGCCAGACCCGGGCCTTTATTCATATACAGGATACCGTGCGTTGTATTGAAATCGCCCTGGATAATCCCCCCGAGCGGAATGAACGCGTCAAGATCTTCAACCAGATGACCGAGACGCACCGCGTTCGCGACCTGGCGCAACTGGTCTCGGAGATGACCGGCACCGAGGTGCTGTATATGAATAACCCACGCAAGGAAAACGAGGAGAATGACCTCAATGTCGATAACAAGTGTTTTCTTGACCTGGGCCTGAATCCGACCACCCTGGCGCAGGGATTGTTGATGGAGGTCAGGGATGTCGCGGAAAAATACGCCCATCGATGCGATCGTGAAAAGATTATCTGCAAATCATACTGGACCCGTGAAAAAGGTCTGGAAACACAAAACTGATCATGGCCGAGGTGGAAAACGGGTGAGTAATATACTGATTACGGGTGGCTGTGGATTTGTCGGCGTCAATCTTGTCCATTATCTGCAGACGAAGCATGCGGATACAGCGGTCACGGTGCTGGACAACCTCAGTCTCGGTAAAAAAGAACACATCGATGAATTCGACCTGGAATTTGTCGAGGGTGATATCCGCGATATGGACCTGGTCAACCGGGTCTGCGCCGGCAAGGATGCCATCGTGCATCTGGCCGCCGACACACGGGTCATGGATTCCATCGACAATCCCGATTTCAATTTTGATGTCAATGTTGTCGGTACCTACAATCTGCTGAAAGCCGCCCGTAGCAATTCGGTCGGGCATTTCGTCCTGGCTTCCACCGGCGGCGCCATCATCGGCGCTGCCGAACCACCGGTACACGAAGGCATGGTGCCGCATCCCATGTCGCCCTATGGCGCCGGCAAACTGATGGCCGAAGGTTATCTGTCCGCCTTTTCCGCCTCCTACGGCATGCATTCCGTGGCCCTGCGTTTTTCCAATGTGTACGGCCGGCGTTCCTGGCACAAGGGCAGCGTGGTCGCATTGATCTTCAAAACCCTGCTCAGGGGAGATCCGTTCACGGTCTATGGCGACGGCACCCAGACGCGTGATTATATTTATGCCGGCGATCTGTGTGAGGCCATCGTCAGGTCAACTCGCCTGCAATCCCGTGGTGAGGTATTTCAACTGGGCACGGGTATGCCGACGACACTGAATTCCCTGCTCGACCTGTGTCAGCGGATCTCGGGGCGGACCATGGAAATCCGTTATGAAGATTTTCGCCGTGGTGAAATCCGGGATACCTGGAGCGATATCAGCAAGGCCCGGCAAGGACTTGGTTTCGATCCGGCGACCACACTGGAGGCCGGTCTGCAGCGGACCTGGGACTGGTTCCGGCAAACGGCGCCGGCATAATGGCTTTCTTAATGAGTGCAGTCTTATACGATTATCCGGTATGAACAACAATCAACAGAAAATTGCGGCTGTCATTGTTACCTGTAACCGCAAACAGTTACTGAATGCATGCCTTGATGCCCTGTTGCAACAAACCCGCCTGCCGGAGCGTATCTATATTATCGACAATGCATCCACCGACGGCACGGGCACGATGTTGCGTGATCGTGGTATACACGGGAACGACCGGACTGTTTACGTGCGACTCCGGCAGAACACCGGCGGCGCCGGCGGTTTTCATGAAGGCATGCGCAGGGCAGTGCAGGATCGTATGGACTGGCTGTGGATGATGGATGATGACGCCTGCCCGGATTCGCGGGCGCTGGAGTCGCTGCTGTCGGTTACGCCGGACAGGCAGACAATATACGGATCGGTCGCGGTTGATCGTGATCAAGACAACGAGGAACTCTGCTGGCCCGCCGTTCGTCCCGGACTGGAAAACGCGTTCAGCAGGCAGGAATTACAGCCGTTGCAGCCGGTTCACAATATTCCGTTCCTGGGATTTTTCATTCACCGGGACCTGGTAGAGGCCATCGGCCTGCCGGAAAAAGGCTACTTCATCCTCGGCGACGACATGGAATACACCGAGCGTGCGCGTGCTCATGGCGCCGGGTTGTACCTGGTCAGGGACAGTGTCATTCACCATCCCATGCCCAGGCGTCATGTTTTTACACTGCTGGGCCGGCGTTTCTATAACCTGGTGCTGCCGCCCTGGAAAAAATACTACGATGTGCGCAACCGCATCTTTATCGGGAAGAAATACTACGGTGTGCGCTGCTGGACACAAACCCTGCCCGGTTTGATTGTGCGCATGATTGACTCGATCCTGCACGAACCCGACCGGTGGCGAATGTTCCATGCCTACACGCACGGTATCTTCGATGGCCTCACCAACAGGTGTGGCAAACGTGTCCTGCCCGGATAACGATGCGCGATGCGTCTGCTCTTTCTCTGCAAGCGGGATTATATGCGCAAGGATGTCATCGCCGATCGCTATGGCCGGCTCTATGAATTACCCGCGCATCTTTCCCGTCATCACCAGGTCCGGGTAATCGCCACCCGTTATCGTCCCACCCTGGCCACACGGCGCCGGCAATCAATTGACGATACGTCCACCAACCCGGCCTGGTATTCACCGCAACTGCACTGGCTGTTGCTGCCGGCCCTGGTGGACTACTGGAGGTTGATACGCCGGGTATTCCGCGAACAGCCACCGGATGTTGTCATTGGTGGATCGGATGCCTTGCATGTCATCCTGACATCACTTGTCGTGCGCATCTACCGGGTGCCGGTGATCCTGGATCTGTACGATAATTTCGAAGCCTTCGGTCTGAGCAGGATACCGGGCGTGAAAATACTGTACCGGCGCGCCCTGGCCAGGGCCGATGCGGTTACCTGTGTCAGCCGCAGCTTGCAGGACTACATTGGCAAAAGCTGCCGCGGGCACAAGCCTGTAGTAACCATTGAAAGCACGATCAACCCGGATGATTTTTATCCCATGGACAAACACACGGCCCGGCGCGCCCTGGGACTGGATATCCACGCGACGTACATCGGTACCGCCGGCGCCCTTTTTGCGAACCGTGGCATCGGCACCGTGTATGCCGCGTTTCTCCGGCTGCTGAAGGCGCGTCCCGATGTAAAACTGTTGTTGGCCGGCGCCCTTGATCCCGGCTTGCCGCCTCCGGATCACGATAATGTCATCTATCTGGGTGATCGGCCTCATGCCGACATGAAAGATTTTTACAATGCCCTCGATATAGCGTTTAACTATATGAACGATGACGATTTCGGCCGCTATTCTTTCCCGCAGAAAGCCTATGAAATGCTGGCTTGCCGGATACCGGTGCTGAGTGCCCGTGTGGGAGTGTTTGCCGATCTTCTAGCACAGGATCGGTTTCTCTACTCGCCAGGGGATGACAATGAATTGCAAGAGAAGATCCTGGCGCTGCTGGCCGACCCGGTGGTACCGGTGCTGCGGATCCCTTCCTGGGCCGAACAGGCGGAGCGGATGAATGCAGTCATTAACGGGCTGTTTGCGCCGGGTATTGAATCCGCATAACGTATCCTGATACCAGTCTGTAGTGGTATCTGGAAAAGTTATACAGGTCTGCTGCCAGGATCCGTAAACATCAAGTGGGCGGCGCCGGCAGGTTAGTCTCGATCCAGTCCTCGGTCTGTTGCGTTATTTCCCTGGCTTTCTTGTTGCGTGTTTCAATAGCTGGCCCGATTTTCATGGTGATTTTACCGGGATACTTGATCAGGCTGTTACGCGGCCACAGGTAGCCCGAGTTATGCGTTACCGGGACGATGGGGTAACCGGTTTTTTCCGCCAGTAGTCCGCCGCCGGGCTGGTAATTGCCTTTCTCGCCGGCGCGCACCCGGGTGCCTTCCGGAAAGATAACGACCCAGAGTCCATCCTCCAGCCGCTGCCGGCCCTGTTCGACGATTTGCCTGAAGGCCCTGACATTGGAACCGCGATCGATGGCGATGGGCTGCATGCTGGCCAGTCCCCAGCCGTAGATCGGGATCCAGAGCAGTTCGCGCTTGAGTACCCAGACCTGCGACGGGAAGACCAGTTGCAGGGCCAGCGTTTCCCAGGCCGACTGGTGCTTGCACATGATGATGGCCGGGCCGTCAATGAGGTTTTCCCGGCCCTGGATCTCGTGCGTGATACCACAGCACACGTTCAGCCACCACAGGTTGAAAACCGTCCATTGCTTCATGATGCGAAAGCGCAGATCCAGCGGCAGGGGATACATCAGCAATCCCAGCGGGGTAAAAACGAGAGTTGCAAGTGACAGGCCGGTGTAAAAAAACAGGGAGCGAAGCAGCAGCATGTTATTCGATCAGTTTTCTCACCGCATCGGCCAGGTCTTCACAAACGGTCACATCATCGAGTGCGGTGTGTTGTTCCATACATTTTTGTCCGTAACCGGTTTTCACCAGTAAGGGTCTGGCGCCGACACGCCGCGCCACTTCCACGTCGCTGTACTTGTCGCCGATATAGGGTACGCCATCAAGCGGAATATTCATGCGATAGGCGATCTGGTCAAACAGTCCCGGGGCGGGTTTCCTGCAATAACAGTTGTCGTCAGGGGTGTGCGGGCAGAAAAAAATGGCCTCGATCTCCCCGCCATGGTTCCGGGTTTCGGTCAACATCTTCATGTGGATGAGGTTCAGATCATCGATGCTGAGCAGGCCGTGACCGAGTCCCGCCTGGTTACTGACCACGACCACACTGAAACCGCTGTGCGTCAGTGTCGATATGGCTTCGAGACTGCCGTCGATGGCCAGCCATTCCTCGGCTGATTTTATGTATTCGTCCGAGTCATGATTGATGACCCCGTCCCTGTCGAGGATGACCAGCTTCATTTGTTGATCGATAGCCTGGATATATCGGCAATGGCAAGAAACATGTCGCTGACGCTTTTCAGCAGGGCGATGCGGTTTTGCTGAATTGCGGGATCCTCGTGCATGACCAGGACATGATCAAAGAAATCATCGATGCAGGGCTGCAGTCCGGAAAGCAGTTGCAGCGCGCTGTTGTACTCCGCTGCCTGTGTCAGCGCGGCGACTTCCCTGCGGATTCTCGTCATCTCGCTGAACAGGGTCTGTTCCCGTGGATCTTCTAACAGTGATTCGTTGATAGCGGATCCTGTATCAGCGGCTGATTGTTTGAGGATATTCCTGATGCGTTTGTTCGCCGCGGCCAGGTGCTCCGCCGCGGCCAGGCAGTTGAATTCCGTCACCGCGCGAATGCGGCGGTCGAAATCCAGCGGCCGCGACGGGCGTCTGGCGAATACCGCATCAAAGACGTGCCCGGCGGTACCCTGGTCCAGATAATACTTGTGCAAACGATCCATCATGTAATCAAAGGTAGTGTCCGTGGTTTGTTGTATATCGAACGCATGGGTGTAAAGCGTGGCCGCCTGCTTCAGGCAATCCATCAGATCGAGATCCAGTTGTTTTTCAATGAGGATGCGCAATACGCCCAGTGCCGCCCGCCTGAGTCCGAACGGATCCTTGTCGCCGGTCGGTGACTGGCCGATGCTGAATATGCCGACCAGGGTGTCGAGCTTGTCGGCCAGCGCCACGACCCTGCCGGCATCGCTTTCGGGCAGGGCATCGCCCGCATACCGGGGCAGGTAGTGTTCCTCGATGGCGACGGCGATCAGGTCCGGTTCCTTCCCGCCGCGGGCGTAGTATTTACCCATGGTCCCCTGCAATTCGGGAAACTCGCCGACCATGTCGGTGACCAGATCGCATTTGCACAGACTGCCGGCGCGGGCGGCGGCATCGATATCCAGACCCAGTTTTTCAGCCAGGTGTGCCGCCAGCGCGCTGATGCGGCGGGATTTGGCGGCCATGCTGCCGAGCTGTTCCTGGTAGAGCACCGCTTCCAGGCGCATGCCGTGATCATCCAGTGATTTGGACAGATCTCTTTGCCAGAAAAACGCGGCATCGCTGAGCCGTGGATGCAGGACCTTTTCGTTACCGTGGATCACGGTCGCGGGTTCACGGCTCTCGAGGTTGGATATGGCAATGAATCCGGGCAGCAGGTTGCCGTCGTGATCCTCCACGGCGAAGGCTTTCTGGTGTTTTTCCATGGTGGCGATGAGCACTTCCCGGGGCAGTTCCAGGAAGCTTGTATCGAAAGAGGCGGCCAGCGCTACCGGCCATTCCACCAGCCCGGTGATCTCATCGAGCAGGCGCGGGTTATTGCAGATGACGCCGTTTATCGTTGCCGCCTGCTGTTCGGCCTGGCGGAGAATTTCATTTCTGCGTTCGGCAAAATCCACTATTACCTTGCCGGAGTCGCGCATGATACCGGCATAACGCGCGGCCGTATCGATAACGATAGCCTGCCCGGCATGGAAACGGTGGCCATGACTCACATTCCCGGATCGGATATTCATGATTTCGAGTTCAACGGTCGCGTTACCATAGACGGCCGCCAGCCAGTGAACGGGCCGGACAAATTCAAAATCATGATCGCTCCAGCGCATGCGTTTGCGGATGGGCAGGCCGGCGAGGGCATCGGTAATGACGCTCTCCAGTAACTCCGTGGTCTTCCGGCCGCGGATGAGTTGCGTATAGCCCAGCCATTGACCCTTGCCGTTATCGATGGTCTGCAGATCTTCCACCGTAACGCCGCAGGAGCCGGCAAACCCAAGCGCCGCTTTGGTCGGCTGACCGCCGGCATCGAAGGCCTTGTCCAGCGCCGGTCCGCGGCGGACTTCCTCGCGGTCGGCCTGCACGGCGTCCAGGTCCCGGACCAGTACGGCCAGCCGTCGCGGCGTGGCGAAATCTTCCGCCGCGCTGAAAGCCAGTCCCTGCTTTTCGAACCCGGCACAGAGGTTGTCGCGAAATGCCAGCGACAATTCCGGCAGGCCCTCCGCGGGCATTTCTTCGGTGCCCAGTTCAATCAGTAAATCGCGTGTTTCGCCCATAGCGTGGTGTTGTACGATCCCGGCCGTTCGTTTCAGTTGCTTTTCAACAGTGGAAAACCCAGGGATTCGCGCCTTGAGTAATAGGATTCCGCCACTTTTCGTGACAGCGTGCGTATACGCAGGATGTAGCGTTGCCGCTCAGTCACCGATATGGCGTGACGGGCGTCGAGAAGGTTGAACGTGTGCGAGGCTTTTAACACCTGTTCATAGGCGGCCAGGGGCAGGTCGGCTGCACACAGCTCACCGGCCTGACGTTCACAGTGATCAAACCAGGCAAACAGGGAATCGACATCGGCGTGATCGAAATTGTAGGCCGACATTTCATACTCGTTCTGCCGATAGATGTCACCGTAGCTGACATCACCGCTGGCAGTCCGGGTCCAGAGCAGATCATAGACGCTGTTTTTATCCTGCAGGTACATGGCGATGCGTTCCAGTCCATAGGTGATCTCGCCGGAGACCGGTTTGCAGGCCAGCCCGCCCACCTGCTGGAAATAGGTGAACTGGCTGATTTCCATGCCGTCGATCCAGACTTCCCAGCCCAGGCCCCAGGCCCCGAGTGTGGGCGATTCCCAGTTGTCTTCGACAAAACGGATATCGTGTATCTGCGTGTCGATACCGATGGCCGCCAGGGAGCCCAGGTAGTGTTCCTGTATATCTTCCGGTGACGGTTTCAGCAGCACCTGGAACTGGAAATAGCGTTGCAGGCGGTTCGGATTTTCACCATAGCGGCCGTCGGTGGGACGCCGTGAGGGTTGCACGTAGGCCACTCGCCAGGGTTCGGGACCGATGGATCGTAAAAACGTGGCCGGATGAAAGGTGCCCGCACCCACTTCCATATCGTACGGCTGTTCGATGACACAACCTCTTTGCAGCCAGTAGTTTTGCAGCGCCAGTATCAGTTCCTGAAACGTTTCAAGCCTGGTCTTGGTGGTCTGGTTCAATGAAACGGGCTCCGGCGCGAGGATGGAATCGGGGCAAAGTATAACTTGAGATGTGCGCGAAGTGTACGCGCCTGACCGTGGCAGCCCATGCGCCGGTATTCAGCAAGCACTGTTACAACACGTTCGGCCATGTGCATAGCGGTGTTTACTGATTGCGCACCAGGTCATCCATGGTCCTGGTCAGATCCCTGAATTTGAAATCCTGGATCAGATATACCCAGTCGGCGTGCCGCCGGTTCAGCTCGCCGGTATTCAGCGCTGTTGCCTCACTGTCGCTTTCAGAGGCCGGCGCGGCCGCAACGGTTTTTTCAAACCTGAAGTTGGCGAAGGGTTGCCCGTCCAGTGCAGCGAGTTTCATTGTCACGACCAGGCCGTCAAAGGTGCTGACCCGTGTCGTCACCGTATCGCCGGGCCAGTTCACGGTATTCAGCGCCCGCACATCCATGGCAACCATGTCCTCCAGCAATGCGCCCATGCGGTTGATGATCACCAGCGACTGGGCTTTTTTACCTTCCGGTATGTTCTGCAATTGAAAGTCCGCCTGTCCCGGATCGGAACGCTGTAACAGCACGGGTTCGCTGTCAGCATGTTCAATACGCACTTCGCTGACCCTGTCCGATGCAATACTGAAAAGGCCGGTCTCAAACCAGTCGCGGGGATCGGCGCTGACATCGGGCTGTCCCTGCAACAGTAACGAGGTTTCAGTATCCGGAATACGGCCGTAAAATCCGGGGAAAGGGTTGGCCGCATTGCCGGTTTTTTCACGGCCGATGATCAATGCCGCGACTTCATCGCCCGCACTGTTATAGAGCCGGGTCACAATGGCGCGTGAGCCCTTCGTGTCCGGGTTCTCTACCGACAGGCGTGGATACAGGTGCGGTCGCCGGGTTTTCTCGCCCAGCACCCTGAAGTTGGCAAAGCCGATGATCAGCGCCCGGACCTTGTCAAAGTCGGCCGGGTAATTATCGTTGCCGGCCAGCACCCAGCCTTCACCCTGTCTGGCCAGTTTTACTTCGCTGTCGTAGCCCGTGAGTTCAATGCCGGCAATGTCATTGATCGCGGCCTCGAGCCGTGGAAACAACAGTTCCTTTTCGCGCGTAGTCTGCGGCGCCCGGACCGTAGACAGCAGGGCGGCGGTCATAACGACGATAACCGTGACAACCAGAAGGGTGATGAATCTCTGTTTCTTCATGTGCTTGTTATGTTTGCTTTATGACCGGTATCGGCGGATGCGGTGACTTGCGGCATCCGCGACCGGTATGAAACAGTTGCTGCATTGTTCTGTTCATGTGAATTTAATTATTCCGGGTTCGCATCTCTATACGCGGCGCCGCGACCTGAACAGGCTGACCAACAACGCCACCACGATAATGAGCAACGGAATCAACGCAATATTGATAAACCGCAAACGGTTACCCAGTGCCTCGATGTTCTTTTTCAGTTCGTGCTGGACGGAGCGCAATTCCTTGCGCGTTTGCAATCGTACCTGTCTGAATTTTTCAATTTCCTCGTTCTGCTCCCTGGTCAGTACCATGCTGCTTTCACCACCGGCCTGATTTTGCAGGCTCTGGATCTTTTCCTCGGCTTCTTTCAGGCGCGCCATCAGTTTCTGTTCCTGCTCACGGAAGCGCAGTTCGGCTTCACGGCGTATGGCCTCGACTTTTTCAAACGGCCGCGCGTAATCACCGCGGCTTCTCAGGCTGATCAGATCGGTATTGCCGGCGAGATTGTCGAGGGCATTGATGACGAAGTTACCGTTGTCGGCGATGGCCCTGGGAATGTCCATGCCAAAGTAATTCTGTTCCCGGATCCAGAACAGGTCGCGGAGCATATCGGTATCAGCAGCGACGATCATGTTGATGCGGCCGGAACTGGTGAATTCCGGATCCACGGGGGTATCGGTGTCGTTCTTGTCCGCTTTTGGACGGCCCTCCGGAAACGCGCTTTGAACGTCGCCACTGACCCTGGCCACCAGTGTCAGTGGCTGATTGCCGGATTCGAAGTTATCCAGCATCACCCGCGGATCGCGCTGGAAGATGATCAGGTCGCGTTCCATTTGCATGGATTGTTTCGTGGTCCGGATCAGCGGTGTGAAGCTCAGTGATGATTCCGGCAGCAAGTGGAGAATGCCGGCCGTGCCGAGATTGACGGTCTCCAGTTCCGCCGTCGAGAAATCTTCCTGGTTGAGGCTCTCGCGTCCCAGCCGCAGCCACGGCAGGTAGCGTACTTCTTCCTGGCCGCGGGCGCTGCGTGTCTGGACATGCATGGCCGCATTGATATCACCGGCCACCTTTTCCTTGACCATTTCCAGACCCCATCCCGTGAACAGCAACTCGAGGTCGGAATCCAGATCCGGCATGACCATGGGCTGATCCGGATCCGGCCGGGCCTGATCGCCCTCGGCCAGGGGATCGATAAAGATAAAGGCCTTGCCACCGCGCAGCAGGTATTGATCAATCGCATAGAGGACGGGTTCAGCCAGTTGCTTGGGATGCACCACCATGAGCACGTCGATTTCCGGGTCGATTTCCGTGGCCCGGGTGCTGACGGCTTCAATGCTGAAAAATTCTTCCATGTTCCTGATCACGGTCCAGGCTCTGGAATCCGGCTTTCCCTCACCGAACATGGGCAGTGTACTCATGACGCCGATGACGGGTTTTTCGGGGTTGGCCAGGTTATAAATGAGCTTGGAAATTTCGTACTCGAGCGTGGCCTCCTTGCCGGCATCAAAGAGAGGTATGACGCGTTCATCATCGGTGGAATTGATACCGACCAGCCCGAAGTAGGCACGGTCACCGGCCGCGTTCACTGACACACCCCTGAGGCCGTGCGCCACCGCCAGGTCTTCTTCCTCCGAGAACGGTTCCGGATCGATGATGTTCAGAATCAGTTTGCCATCGGCGCGGGTCTCGTACTCTTCCAGCAGGTCACGCACGCGTATTCCGTAATTGAGCATGGACGGAATTCCGGTCAGTTCCTTTTGCGAGAAATAGAAATTCAGCGTTATCGGTTCATCCAGGTTGCCGAGGATGTTGACAGTGCCGTCCGAGAGTGTGAACAGCTTGTTTTCGGTCAGATCCAGCCGCCAGTGGGTGATAGTCGTATTCACCAGCACGATACCGGCCACGAACAGGCAGGTGGCCAGCAGCAGGGAACTCGTATTGGATGTGCGTTTATCCATATTCAAATCAGTAAAGTCCCGTTATCTCCGTACTTAATAGCGTCATTCCCGCGCTTAGTAGCATCATTCCCGTGCTTAGTAGCGTCATTCCAGCACTTAATAGCGTCATTCCCGTGCTTAGTAGCGTCATTCCCGCGAAGGCCTGTCTCTTGATCACATTTA
>DGNS01000007.1:0-833 GCA_002389045.1 Thiotrichaceae bacterium UBA4486
TTCCCGCCCTGCCGGCGGAACTGTTCAGCCTTCTCCTTCAGCCCGGATTCGATGGCGTCCCCGGTATCCGCCAGCCCCTTCGCCTCGGCGTAATCGCGAATGTCCTGCGTGATCTTCATGGAGCAGAAGTTCGGCCCGCACATGGAACAAAAGTGCGCCACCTTGTGCGCCTCCTTCGGCAGCGTCTGGTCGTGAAACTCCCGCGCCTTGTCCGGGTCCAGACTCAGGTTGAACTGGTCCTCCCAGCGAAACTCAAAGCGCGCCTTCGACAACGCGTTGTCCCGAAGCTGCGCCGCCGGATGTCCCTTGCCGAGGTCCGCCGCGTGCGCGGCGATTTTGTAGGTGATGATCCCGTCCTTGACGTCCTCGCGGTTCGGCAGACCCAGGTGCTCTTTCGGCGTCACGTAACACAGCATCGCCGTGCCGTACCAGCCGATCATGGCCGCGCCGATGGCCGAGGTGATGTGGTCATACCCCGGCGCAATGTCCGTGGTCAGCGGGCCGAGGGTGTAAAACGGCGCCTCGTGGCATTCATCCAGTTCCTTGTCCATGTTCTCCTTGATCATGTGCATGGGCACGTGCCCGGGCCCTTCGATCATGACCTGCACGTCGTGTCGCCAGGCCACCTGCGTCAACTCGCCCAGGGTTTTCAACTCGGCAAACTGCGCTTCGTCGTTGGCGTCGGCAATGGACCCGGGCCGCAAACCGTCACCCAGCGAGAAGGCCACGTCGTAGGTCTTCATGATCTCGCATATCTCTTCAAAGTGCGTGTACAAAAAGCTCTCCTCGTGGTGCGCCAGGCACCACTTGGCCATGATCGACCCGCCGCGCGA
>DGNS01000007.1:880-1061 GCA_002389045.1 Thiotrichaceae bacterium UBA4486
AAATAATCCACTCCCTGCTCGGCCTGCTCAATCAGCGTGTCGCGGAACAACGCCCAGGTCAGTTCCTCGGCCCTGCCGTCCACTTTCTCCAGCGCCTGGTAAATCGGCACCGTGCCGATGGGGACGGGCGCATTACGGATGATCCACTCGCGGGTCTCGTGAATGTGCTTGCCGGTGGACA
>DGNS01000007.1:1108-21240 GCA_002389045.1 Thiotrichaceae bacterium UBA4486
GTCACCGCCGAGTTGCCGATGTTGGCGTTGACCTTGACCAGGAAGTTGCGCCCGATGATCATCGGCTCGGTTTCCGGATGGTTGATGTTCGCCGGAATGATGGCCCGCCCCGCCGCCACTTCATCGCGCACGAATTCCGGCGTGATGACTTCAGGCAGGTGGGCGCCGAAACCCTGGCCCGGATGCCGGGGCTGCGGGTGGTCTTTCAGATAACGCTCAAGGCGCTGGTTCTCGCGGATGGCGATGTATTCCATCTCCGGCGTGATCATGCCGCGGCGGGCATAGTGCATCTGCGAAACGTTCCGTCCAGGCTTCGCCCGGCGCACCGCCCGGTGGGTGTGAAAGCGCAAACCGTCCAGGGTAGTGTCCTTGAGCCGCTCGCGGCCGTAGGCCGAGGACGGACCGGCCTGCGTCACGGTGTCGCCGCGCTCTTCGATCCACGCTTCGCGCAACGGCGTGAGTCCTTTACGGATATCGATGCTGACATCGGGATCGGTGTAGGGGCCGGAGGTGTCGTACACCGTCAGTGGGGGATTGGACTCGACGCCCGTGCTGGTGTGCGTGTCCGCCAGCGCGATCTCGCGCATCGGCACGCGCACATCGGCGCGGCTGCCCTGCACGTAGATCTTGCGCGAGTTCGGAAAGCCCTCGATGGCTTGTGGATTAACGCTGGCGTTTTTGTTCAGTACCCTGTCTGCTGCATGCATTTTTCACCTCTCGATATAATGATGCAGCAGGGCCCGGGGAGGGCGCAATCGTGCCTGCTTTCCTACGCCGGTATTAACCGGATCAGGTTCAAGGGTCATTCTCAGCCCCGAGGGGCGCCCCTAGCTGCACCGTATATAGAACGAATTGATCCTGCTCATCCGAGTCAGGGATTTCTTGATGTATAATAGCACCGATTCAACAAGACTTCGGGAGTTGACTGTCGTGGATTTTGAAATCGCAAGACATAACATGCTGGAACAGCAAATCCGCACCTGGGAGGTGTTCGATCAGAAAATTCTGGGCGCCATCGGCAGCCTGCATCGCGAGGACTTCATGCCGGACGAATACCGGGACCTGGCTCTCGCCGATACCCCGATACCGTTGGCTCATGGCCAGGTAACCATGACCCCCGGGACCGAGGCGCGAATGCTGCAGAGCCTTGATTTGACGACTACAGACAAGGTGCTGGAAATCGGTACCGGTTCCGGCTATGTCAGTGCGTTGCTGGCGGTATTGTGCGATTCGGTCATAAGCCTGGATATCTTTGAGGATTTCACGACCGGCGCCGGCGCCAAGGCAACCCGGCATGGTATCAGGAATCTCGAATTCATTTGTGATGACGGAGTGAATGGATATGCCTACCGCGCGCCTTATGATGTCATTGTCATGACCGGTTCGATCCCGGAAATTACGCCTGCATTGAGAGAACAACTCAGTGAGGGTGGCCGCTTGTTTGCCATCGTGGGACGTTCGCCGGTGATGGAGGCCACCGTGGTAACCCGGCAAAGCGGCAATATTTTCACAACCACGGGGATCTTTGAAACCGACCTGCCGCCGTTAATCGGGGTGAATGACCGGCCGGAATTCATCATCTGATGCCGATTGAATCAATACCGCCCGGATCGCTGCAGGCGTTACTCGACAGCGGCGAGGAAATACAGATGATCGATGTCCGCGAACAGTGGGAACTGGATATTTGCAGAATTGCCGGCTCCCTGAATATACCCCTGGCAACACTGCCCGCGGCCCTGGACGAATTGAACAGGGAACAACCCGTTGCCGTGATTTGTCATCATGGGATGCGCAGTCAGCAGGCAGCCGAATTCCTCGCGGCAAACGGTTTTTCCCGAATCATGAACCTGCAAGGTGGTATCGAAGCCTGGGCAACCCAGGTAGATCCCGCCATGCAGCGCTATTGAGAGCCGGTATTGCCGGCCTGGCCATTGTGGGGCAACGATATTTTCGCTATTGTCTGCACTCGAAAATTATGGAATGACGGATATTTACCCCTAACGTTACATAAATTTTTGGATGCAGGGGCTTTTAGAGCGGTATTTTCCGGGTCGCGCGCAGATTTTTCCAACCGCAGCATAGCTCACTCTATGTGAGGATTGGAAAAAGCGAGCACGGCCCTGATAATGCGGCTATAGAAGGAGCGAAGCGGTCCTGCGCCAATGTTATGCAACATCAGGGTGTTTACCTCCCGTTTAGCTGAAATAAAACAGAAACAGGAAATTTTGAACCCGCTGAAATTTACATATGCGCTGCTTGCGCTGCTGCTGCCGTTGAGCCAGGCTGCCCGTGGCGCCGATCTGGTGGATATTTACCAGGCCGCGGAAATATCCGACGCCCGGTTCAGGGAAGTCCTGGCCACGCACCGGGCCACTTTGCAGGCAATACCCCAGGCGCGCGCCCTGTTGTTACCCTCCATCAACCTGACTGCGGACTCAAGCTCCGTTGATCAGAGCATTTCAAGCCAGGGCTTCGGCGCTGCCGGCGATGTCGGTTTTAACACTCACGGTTACCTGCTCGATCTGAGTCAACCGATTTTTCGCCTGGACCGTATTCTTTCCTTCAACCAGAGCGAATCAGTCGTCGAGCAATCCGCGACCAATGTCGAGGCCGCCCGTCAGGATCTCATGATCCGGGTGGCTGAACGCTATTTCAACGCACTGCGCGCGCAGGATGACATTGATTTCGCCCGCGCCGAGGAAGTGGCGTTGAAAAGGCAACTGGAACAGGCCGAACAACGTTTCGAGGTCGGCCTCATCGCCATTACCGATGTTCAGGAGGCCCGGGCCGGCTTTGACCGTTCAACGGCGGGGGTGATTCTGGCCGTGAACCAGCTCGATAACGCCAACGAGGCCCTGCGTGAGGTGACCGGCGAGTACGCAGATCGTTATGCCGTCCTGACCGACGCTATGCAACTGGTGGAACCCAATCCTGATAACATCGAGGCGTGGACCACCCGGTCCCGGGAACAGAATCTGACAGTGCGTTCGACACAGAAAGAAGTCGAGGTCGCCAGACAGCAAATCAATGTAGAAATGGCCGGTCATTCCCCGACCCTGGATCTCAGGGCGCAGCACGGCTTCAACTCTACCGGCGGCCGTTTTGGTGGTGCACAGACTCATACCACATCCGTTGGAGTTGAACTCGCCGTACCGATCTTCAGCGGCGGACTGGTCACATCCAGAACCCGCGAAGCCCACGAAAATTTCAATGCCACCATGGAAAAGCTCGAACAGGCCTACCGTCAGGCGCAGCGACAAACCCGTGAGGCCTACCTCGGTGTGATTTCAGGGATCAGCCAGGTCAAGGCTCTGAAACAGGCCCTGGTTTCCAGTGAAACCGCGCTGCAGGCCACCGAGGCCGGATTTGAAGTCGGCACACGAACAGCGGTGGATCTGGTGGCCTCGCAACGCCTGCTGTTACAGGCGCGAAGGGATTACTCCAGCGCCAGGTATGATTACCTGCTCGATACCCTGAGATTAAAACAGGCCGCCGGCACATTGGCGGTCGAGGATCTTCAGCTCATCAACGCCTGGCTGGAATAACCGGCGCAATTCCGGGCTGCTGCAGCAACATGCTCATCTGCACATCAAACGCCTGTGCATGATGCGATTTAAAACCTAACAGTAATTACAGAAAATCATTATGTCACTCCAGGAAAATCAGTACCTTTGCGTCAGTAGCGACAGTGTTCTCGTTGTCGTGGATATCCAGCCCAGACTGACTGCGGTCATGCCCAGCAAGGTCCTGGCCCGGTTGCAGCGCAACTCGACGATGCTGCTAAGAGCCGCCGGGCAATTGAAAATCCCGGTGTTCGCAACCGAACAATACCCGAAAGGTCTGGGCAAGATAGAAGATGCCATTTTGAAAATGATGCCCGAAAACAGTCAATGTTTCGAAAAGACACGCTTTTCCTGTACCGGTGCTGAAGGATTTAGCGAAGCCCTGCGTGAAACCGGTCGCAAGCAGGTGATACTGCTGGGTATGGAGGCGCATGTTTGTGTCTATCAGAGCGCTATCGACCTGCTTATGGAAGGTTACTCCGTTTTTGTCGTGATTGACGGTGTTTGTTCACGGCAGCGGGAAAATTATGAAACCTCGCTGTTACGTTTGCGTCAGGCGGGTATTACTACCTGTGATACGGAATCCGTGCTCTTTGAGTGGTTGCGTGACTCAAGGCATGATGATTTCAAATCTATTTCCGATCTCCTGAAATAGAACGGCTGTAACCTGCCGCCACGAGCCCGGTCAAGGCAGCGAGTATCGCCGCTGGAAACAGCGTTTTCGGACCGGTGAATGGAATCAGCAACATCATCAATCCAAGCACACAGGCGCTGACCACGAGAGCAACTGTAATATCCCGAACCTGCGAACATGCCCATGACCGGCTGAAGTGAGGCCTGCGCACTCCCGGCAATACCGCAATCAGAAAAAATGCAAACGCCAGCTTGACCGTGGATTGATAGAGCAGCGGCACATGGACGTCGGAACGCAGGGCCAGGCACAACCACAGACTCAAGCCCAGTAACAGCGTCTCGGCCGCAACCAGCCTGCCCAGGCTGAGGGTCTTTACTCCTGGCGATTCAGTCTGCATGGCAACACACTCCGGCAATGAACGATATTCACTCATCGCAAGGCGTGTGCCAGCTTGCTTAACCGACCGTCACTGTCCGCAGCAGATATTCTACAGAACCTGTGTAACAGAAATAAATTTCATGGAAACAGGAAGTTATACGCGCATTGCATTTCTGACCAGGGCAAAATGATCAAATAACAGGGAATTTATGCATACAGGCAATACCGAAAGACAGCAGGACAGACGTTCAATTCGTCGTTCCGTAGTGACACAAACGGTATCAGCTGTGATCGCCCATATTGTCAGCCGCCATTTTTCTTCCTTTGCGTTTCTGGCGTACCTGGCGAGTGAAAAATCCTTTGTCCATACCCACAAAATTTGCCTGAAGAACCAAATTCTGCTGACGTTCCTTGATTTTGAGTCAGAGTATGTACTGCTCGATGGTCTGCAGCAGGGTCGCCTTCTTCACCGGTTTACCGACATGGGTGTCGCAACCGGCAGCAATACATTTATCGATCTCTTCCCGGATCGCGTGTGCGGTCAAGGCTATGATCGGTGTGCGGCGCCGGTTTTTTTCAGATTCCAATGCACGGATCTGCCGGGTTGCCTCGTGACCGTCCATGATCGGCATTTGTACATCCATAAATATCAGATCGAAGTCCTGCTCGCGAAATTTATCCACCGCTTCCTGACCGTTTTCAGCCTCAACAATCGTGTACTCTGTTTTTTTCAGATAGGCCTTGATGAGCAAGCGGTTATCCGGGTTGTCCTCAACCAGCAGAATGGTTCCCGTTTGTGGTAGTTCGTCTTCATCCATCGGCTCGCTGCCGGATTCGGATTCGCCACCGGTATCCTGATCAAAAAGCTTCCTGTTAATGACCTGCAGCAGGTCGGCCCTTTTTACCGGCTTGACCAGGTAGGCACCCAGTGACAGTGTTTTTGCCTTTTCCATGTCCCGGCCCAGATCCGCCGAGCTGATCATGAGTATCCGGGTCAGGTCTATACCTTTTTCACGCATGGCTTCAGCCAGCTGGAACCCATCCATTGCCGGCATGCGGCAGTCAATCAGTCCCAGATCATAGGCGACCTTGTCCTGGAGGGATTGTTCGATCAACTTGAGCGCCTGATATCCGTTATCCGCTTCCACCACTTCGGCGCCGAGCGCAGCCAGGTTTTCCCTGAGGATCAGGCGATTGGTTGAATTGTCGTCGACCACCAGGATGCGCTTACCGTTCAGATCCCGCTCGATTTGGTGACGGCCGGAACGTTCCGGCGCGCGGGTATCAACGGGCAAACGAACAATCAAACAAAAGGTGCTGCCCTTGCCCTCTTCACTCTCAACCCATATACGCCCGCCCATCATCTGGGTCAGACTTCTGGATATGGTCAGACCCAGACCCGTTCCCCCGTATTTACGCGATGTCGATGAATCCACCTGGGTAAAGCTGGCAAAAATCTGTTCCAGCTTGCTTGCCGGAATACCAATGCCGGTATCGGAAACATCAATCTGTAATAAATTCTTATCATCGTTGCTTTCATCCGGCCGCACAGTCACTATTATTTCACCCTGTTCGGTGAATTTCAGCGCGTTACTGATCAGGTTCAATATAATCTGGCGCAGTCGCGTTGGATCACCGATTCGTCGCGTCTGTATTCCGGGCATGACACGTGCTGCGAGCTCTACGCCCTTTTCCGCCGCCTTGACCGCGTAAATATCTACCGATTCCTCAACCGTTTCGCGCAGGTCAAATGAAATTTCCTCAAGGACCAGTTGTCGCGCCTCGATCTTGGATAAATCCAGAATATCATTCACCAGGCTCAATAACGTATCACCGGCTTTCCTGAAAATATTGATGTATTTTTTCTGCTCGTCATTGAGTTTTGTTTCGGACAGCAACTCCGACATGCCGATAATGGCGTTCAGGGGTGTTCTGATTTCATGACTCATACTGGCCAGAAAGTCGGACTTCATTCGCGATGCTTCCAGCGCCTTGTCCCTGGCTATGGCAAGTTCCTTGGTCTGTTCCTCGACCTTTCGCTCGATAACGATATTACGATGTCGGAGCTCACGGGCCTGCATATCCCGCGCCCTGACCAGGGCAACAAGCAACAATGTGACACCGGCACCAATCAATATTGCCGTAAAGATCAATCCCTGCTCGATCTCCTCCCAGAATACCTGCTTGCTGAAATCAAAACGCACTGAAAAATGCGGTAACTGACTGTAACTTTGATCATCGAAAGTACTAATCTGCCAGCCATCTGCAGTGGTATTGGCATCATTCCTGACCAGAAGTTGCCGGCCGGTGAGTCCGGTCGACTCACTGTAAACGGCAGTTGAGATGCGGCTGGACAGATGAGTGTTTGTAAGTAATCTGGAGGAATCAATGACCAGTGAAATAATGGTTTTTGTCTCCTGGTCACTGGCGTCCGGAAGAACTACCGGTTTGATCAGCCAGATGTAACGTCCCGGGGAATTGAATTTCCTGGTCGACAAAACCGCGATTTTATTCGTTTCAAATATATTGGCAATGGCATTGCTGAAATTTTCTTCTCCCGTTCGTGCCAGTTCCTCTTCAAGGCTGAATCCGGGACATTCATATTTACCAAGTATAGCCAGGGTCCTGATATTATCGTTCGGGCCATCAACCTGGTCCTCTATACAGGCAGCAGCCAGGATGAAATCGTTTCTGTCGGTCAGTTGTTTGGCAAATTCCCGGAAAACTTCAGAGTCCAGTGATGATGTTGTAGTAATCAACGCGGAAAGGTTTTCCAGGCTGTCTTCTGCGGATACGATATTCCGCATCACTGATTCGCGGATGGAAACCGTATCAATCAGGAATTCCTGTTTCTTGCTGTTGAGGGAATTATTCCAGATTACAAAAAATATGGTGATACTGAAGGCGAGACCAAAAAGTACCGAGACCGTATAACTCAGCCAGATTGGTAATTGTTCCTTTTCCGGTTTCGCCATGCGCGCGGTCCGGTATTATTCGAATTTCACATCGATATGTTGCAGATAATCGGCAAGTTCATTGATTAAACCCGGTATAACACCGGTATCGCCGGATTTGGCCGCAGACTCGATGGAGGCACCGAGTTCTGACATTTTTTCAAACCCGTAACCACCACCAAGACCTTTCAGGTTGTGTCCGATGGACTGGATGGAAGTCAGATCACCATCAGCGTGTGCAGCACGGAGTTTTTCACAATCAGTGGTGCGATTCTCCAGGAAACCCGGGATAAGGTCCTCAAGGTCCGAATCGACGGTTATGATAATTTTTTCATCGCTCATCTTTACACCCCCTGAAGCAGGTTGAAATCAATTGCGACCGGTATGTTCCGGCAATCAATGATTAATTATCCTCATCGCTCGCCCTGGGCGATTTGCCGGTTCTGAACTGTGTGGGATCAATATTATGCTGGTTCAGAAGTTTGTAAAACTCGGTACGATTGCGTCCGGCGATTTTTGCGGCATTGGCCACATGACCGGATGTCACCCGGAGCACGCTGATAAGATAGTTCCGTTCAAACGCCTGCTTGGCCTCTTTAAGGGTTTGCATAGGACCCGGTTTGTCCTGCATTGCTGTCTTGGCCAGACTTGCCGGAATAGTCGATGTCTTGCACAGGGTTACACACAGATCCACGACGTTCATCAACTGGCGGATATTGCCGGGCCATGAGGCCGCAACCAGGTGGTCCATGGCATCCGGAGAAAACCGTTTCTTCTTTTGCCCGGTTCGCTTCGCCGATTCGGCAAGCAGGTGTTCTATCAGCACGGGGATATCATCCCGCCGATGCGCCAGATCAGGAATCGCGATTGGTACTACTTTCAGACGATAATAGAGATCCTCCCTGAACTCACCTTTTTTCACGGCCTCTTCCAGGTTTCTGTGAGTTGCGGAAATAATGCGTACATCTATGGGATAGGATTTGGTGGAACCCACGGGGCGTACCTGCAGATCCTGTAATACTCGCAGGAGCTTGACCTGTAATGACAATGGCATGTCACCGATTTCATCAAGGAAAATCGTCCCGCCGCTGGCCGCCTGGAAGAGTCCCTCATGACGGGTATTGGCACCTGTGAAAGCACCTTTCTCATGACCGAAAAGCTCGGACTCAAGTAACTGTTCCGGAATAGCCCCGCAATTGACGGCGATGAAGGGATGATCTTTTCGCCTGCTGGCATCATGGATAACCCTGGCGAAAACTTCCTTGCCGGTTCCTGTCGCTCCGCTGATAAAAACGGTTACATCATTTTCAGCAACCAGTTTTGCAAGTTCCACCAGTTGCGCCATCTCCTTGCTGCGGTAGATGATCCTCCTGTCCACGTTCTCCTTGACTGCGTTATCACCGGAAATTCGCAGCGCCTTTCTTGCCTGCTCAATCAGTTCCTCTTTTTTCACCGGTTTGGTCAGAAACGCCGCGCTGCCCAGATGTGTTGCGCGAACCGCATCCGGGATCTGCGCCTGGCCACTGAGCATGATAACGGGTAACAGCGGGTTATCCTGATGGATCTCGGAGAGCAGTTGCATGCCATCCATTCCGCCCATAAACAGATCGGTGATTACGAGATCAGGCTGAACAATGTCGACCTGGGCGATTGCCTCCTCTCCGGATGAGGAAGTGATTACCGTAAAGTCCTCGTTCTTCAGCCAGGTGGAGATGAGTGCAAGTATATCGGCATCATCATCCACCAGCAGAATCTTGTATTGTTTGCTGTTTTCAGCCATGGCCTTGTCTATTCAACTGTAACCGATTTTGCCAGGTTTCTGGGTTGATCAACATCCGCACCTTTCAGAACTGCTACATGATAAGCAAACAGTTGCAGGGGCACTGTATAGACAATCGGCGCAATGCATTCATCGACGCTGATTACCCTGAATACCTGGAGACCATCACTCGGTTCAACATGTGCATCTGCATCGGCAAAAACAAAAAGTTTGCCGCCCCGGGCCCGGACTTCATGCATGTTGGATTTGAGTTTTTCCAGCAGCACATCATTGGGAGCGATGGTGATCACAGGCATATCCTCATCCACAAGCGCCAGCGGGCCATGCTTCAGTTCCCCTGCCGCATAGGCCTCGGCATGGATATAGGATATTTCCTTGAGTTTCAATGCCCCTTCCATGGCAATAGGCAGCATGGTACCACGGCCAAGGAACAGGGCATGATGCTTGTCCGTGAACTGCTCGGCGAGATTGCCGATGACATCATTCATTTCCAGAACGTTATTGATGCGTCCCGGCAGGCCTTCCAGCTCGTTAACAATTTCTGCTTCATCATCAGCAGTCATTTCATTGTGCCGTCCCAGGGCAACCACCAGCAGCAGCAGCGCCACCAGTTGCGTGGTAAAGGCCTTGGTCGAAGCCACGCCGATCTCGGGTCCGGCGCGGGTCATAAACACCAGGTCGGAACCGCGTACCAGAGAGCTTTCCGCTACATTACAAATGCTCAGCGTGGCAAGATAAGCGGATGTTCTAGCCAGTTCCAGTGCGGCAAGAGTATCCGCGGTTTCACCGGACTGGGAAATGGTGACGAACAGGGAGTTGGGTTGCACTCGTGACTTGCGGTAACGGTATTCACTGGCAATCTCGACGTTACAGGGCAATCCGGCGATGGATTCTATCCAGTACCTGGCTACCATACCGGCATGGTAACTGGTGCCACAGGCAATGATCTGTACATTCTCAACCTTGCTGAAAATCTCATCGCCACCCATGCCAAAGATACCCGACAGAACACGGCCTTTCAGAATCCGCCCCTCCAGGGTATCGGCGATGGCCTGGGGCTGGGTAAAGATTTCCTTGAGCATGTAATGGCGATAGCCTGACTTGTCGGCCGCATCCACCGTCAGTTCCGAGACTGTGACCGGGCGTTCAACCATGTTGCCCTGATCATCGTATATCGTGATCGTTTCACGGGTGATGTCGGCAACATCGCCATCCTGCAGAAAAATAAATCGTTGCGTTACCGGCAACAGGGCGAATACATCAGAGGCGATGAAGTTTTCACCAAGACCCAGTCCTATCACCAGCGGACTGCCACGGCGCGCAGCTATCAAACGTTCAGGATCCGTGGTGGATATGACACCCAGTGCATAGGCACCTTCGAGTATCTTTACCGTGTCCATGACCGCTTCGAGCAGGTTGTTATCCCTGCCCAGAAACTCATGCACCTGGTTGACCACCACCTCCGAATCGGTCTCCGAGGTAAAGATGTAACCGTTGGCCTGTTGCTGCTTTCTCAGATGATCGTGATTTTCAATGATACCGTTATGAACCAGTGCGACCTGATCACGACAAATATGGGGATGGGCATTACTGGTACTGGGCTTGCCGTGCGTAGCCCAGCGGGTGTGGGCGATACCGGTCCCTCCGGCAGGTGGTGATTTCGCGAGTTCCTCCTCGAGTTTCCGGACCTTGCCGAGCACACGGGTTCTGACCAGAATGGATTCCGGATTCATGACGGCAACACCCGCTGAATCATAACCCCGGTATTCGAGACGTTTCAGCCCTTCCAGCAATATGGGCGAAGCATCACGCTGGGCAACAGCTCCTACAATTCCGCACATTAATAGTTTCCCGACTCAGGCCTAGTATGAAAACATACCAGATGGTAAAAATCAGCGCGCAGTTTACCGGCGTTCTGAGTATTTGGTTTTATCCTGCACATAGGTATCGTGACTGATAAACCGGTTTTTCATATCCGTAATAAATTCATTGGCCTCGATTTTTGCGTGCATCTGCTGATTGGGCGTGAGCTTGTTTTCGGAAGTGATCGAGTCCAGTCTCAGCCGGGCATCCTCATTACCCTGTTGTGATGCCGCGAAATACCACATAAAAGCCTTGTAGTAATCCCGGGGCACACCGTGGCCGTTGTAGAACATATCGCCATAATGTCTTTGCGCACTGGGAAGGCCTTTTCTCGCTGCAGACTCATACCAGCGCAGGGCTTTGGCATAATCACGTTGTACGCCCAGACCGGTGTAATAATGCACACCCAGATAGTTTTCCGCTTCCGGATCACCCTCTATTGCCAGTGGCTTCCAGAGTTTATAGGACGTTTCAAAATCGCCTTGCTGAAAAGCAACCCTGGGATCATCGCTTGCCGTACACCCGGCGAAAATCACGGGTACAAGCAGCAAACTGATTTTGATCAGTATTGATAACTTCATACATATCCCGACAGCATCGATCGATCACCTGGGCTGAACATGGCTTGGCACCTTTACCGTAAAAATCATCAGTAAACATGCCGGTCTCCTGATCACGACCAACATCAGGTGAACAGCTTCTGCCATCGTGAAAACTGTTATTCAACAAATATTGGTCGGGGCGAGAGGATTTGAACCTCCGACCCCTGCAACCCCATTGCAGTGCGCTACCAGACTGCGCTACGCCCCGGAAACATAGCTAATAGCTATTAGCTATTAGTGAAGAGCACCATTGTATCGCAAGTATATGCGAAAAGAATAGCCATTAGCGAATAGCCACTAGTAATGGAATCTGTAGAGGGGGCAATAGATTATATTGTTTTACTAATAGCTAATAGCTAATGGCTATTTGCTATCTTCTAAGAAGGTCAAGGACTTCTTCCAGTTCAGTGCGCAGTTGTTTGATGATCTGCTGGCTCTGGTTGGAGTCGTCTTTTGCCTCGTCACCGTTCAGCCGCTGCCGGGCTCCACCGATGGTAAAGCCCTGCTCGTAGAGGAGGCTGCGGATTTGCCGGATCAGGATAACATCATGACGCTGATAATAACGCCGGTTGCCGCGCCGCTTCAGCGGTTTAAGCTGTGGAAATTCCTGCTCCCAGTAACGCAGAACATGCGGCTTTACAGCGCATAAATCACTGACTTCACCGATGGTAAAATAGCGTTTTCCGGGAATTACGGGTAAATCAGGATTGTTCGATGCTTCCAGCATATGCCTCTACTCTTGCTTTAAGTTTCTGGCCCGGGCGGAAGGTCACAACTCGACGCGCTGTTATCGGGATCTCCTCACCGGTTTTGGGATTTCTCCCCGGTCTCTGATTCTTGTCCCGCAGGTCAAAATTGCCAAACCCTGACAGCTTGACCTGGTTGCCGGCCTCCAGTGCCGCGCGTACCTCTTCAAAAAACATCTCGACGATTTCCTTGGCCTCACGTTTATTCAAGCCAAGTTCCTCGTAGAGCCTTTCTGCCATATCCGCCTTTGTCAGCGCCATAGTTATTATTCTCTCAACGTCGCTCCGGTGTGAGTATGAAGCGCATTCAATATATCCCCAACCAGTGAATCCACCTCACTATCTATAAGAGTGCTCGAAGATCTCTGAAACGTCAAGCCAAATGTTAGACTTTTTTTCCCAATTTCAATACCTTCGCCCTGATATACGTCAAACAACTCTAGGTTTGAAAGCAAGTCTGATGCCGATTTTTCAATAATATTAATAATTTCCGCGACGGGCACAGATTGGTCAACGAGCAGCGATATATCACGCCTGACTGAAGGAAATCGCGAAAATTCAGTGTATTTTTTCAGGAGTTCGACGCATATCGAAGAAATTTTTAGCTCAAATATCAATACGTTTCGACTGAGATCAAGCATCTGCTGGATACGGGGGTGCATGACGCCAAGGACGCCGACCGGCTGGCTGTCGATGACAATTTCACAGGACTGGCCCGGATGCAGGAAACTGACCTCGGTAGGACGAAATTCGGCCCTTTGGCGGGTTCCCCCGGCCTGGAGCAGGAATTCCACATCGGACTTCAGGTCGTAAAAATCACTTGGCCTGTCCGGCGCAGACCAGTGCGGCGGCAACGCCGCGCCGTAGACCAGCCCGCAGATACGGGGCGTTTGCTCCAGGACCTCCGCCTGCCGATAGACCAGGCCGGATTCGAATAATCTGACCCTGTCCTGCTGCCGGTTGAGATTGTATTGCAACGCCTGCACAAGACCAGGCACCAAACTGGTGCGCATGACCGACAAATCCGAGGCAATGGGATTGGCCAGCGCCAGAGGTGCGATACCCGGCTCGAACATCTGCTGGATGGCCGGATCGATGAAACTGTAGACAACCGCCTCCTGGTAACCCCGATTGATCAAACCCTGGCGGGCATCGGCCAGGAAGTGCTCCTGCCGGTGTGGCGGATGCATGGCCAGTGTGGCCCCGGAATCGCTGCCCGGAATACGGTCATAACCGGTCACGCGAGCCAGTTCCTCGATCAGATCGGCTTCAATTTCTATATCGAATCGAAAAGACGGCGGTGTCACTTTCCAGCCATCGGCCGTTGCCTCGACCTGCATGTGCAGGGCTGAGAGTATGGTTTCGATGCGTTCATCGGTTATCTCGATCCCCAGTACCCGTGCAATGCGCTGCCTGCGTAATGCTACAGCCGGTCTCACAGGCAAACTTTCCGTGACTTCCTCGACCTGTACCGGCCCGGCTTCGCCGCCGCACAGTTGCAGGATCAGGCCAGTGGCCCGTTCAACGGCGTGTTCCTGGAGTTTGAAATCCACGCCGCGTTCAAAGCGGTGCGACGAATCGGTATGTAACCCGTACTGTCGGGCCTTGCCGATGATACTGAGCGGCTGAAAATACGCACTCTCAAGAAAAATATGCTGTGTGCTCCCGGTCACGGCGCTGTGCTCACCGCCCATGATCCCGGCCAGCGCCAGCGGTTTGTCGGCATCGGCAATTACCAGGGAACCTTCGACCAATGTACACAACTGGCCATCCAGCAGTTCCAGTTGCTCGCCGTCATTCGCCTGCCTGACCAGAATGCCGCCCGTGAGAGTATCGGCATCGAAGGCATGCATGGGTTGCCCCAGTTCAAGCATGACATAGTTGGTGATATCGACGACGATGTTGATGGAGCGCAGCCCGGAACGGCGCAGGCGTTCCTGCATCCACAGCGGTGTGGGCGCTGCGGCCCGGACATTTTTTATCAAACGTCCACAGTAGCGCGGGCAATCTTTCGATGCCTGCAACTGTATATCGATATTTGAGGTAATACTCGCGGCTACCGTTTCTATAGCCAGCGGAGTATAGGCAGCGCTGCTGAGGGCAGCCGCATCCCGGGCGATCCCGGCAACTCCAAGGCAATCACCGCGGTTCGGCGTCAGGGACAATTCAATGATCGTATCGTCCAGGTTCAAAGCCTGACGGATGTCGGTCCCCGGCGGATGATCACCTTCCAGGGACAGCAGGCCCTCGGCCTCTTCCGCCAGTCCGAGTTCGCGCGCGGAGCACAGCATGCCGGCCGAGGCAACACCACGGAGTTTCGCGGCCTTGATCTTCATGCCACCCGGCAGCTCCGCACCGGGCATGGCCAGCGGAAAGAAAGCGTTTTCAACAACATTGGCCGCGCCACAGACGATGGTTACGGGATCCGAGTGTCCACAGTCCACCTGGCATACCCGCAACTTGTCGGCATCGGGATGGGCATCGACCTTGATGACCCGAGCGACCACCACACCACTGAATTCGGGCGCCACCGCTTCCGTACCTTCCACCTCGAGACCGGACATGGTCAGGCGATCGAGAAGGTCATCCCTGTCGAGATCCGTGTCCAGCCACTCACGCAGCCATTGTTCGCTGAATTTCATATGCTTATCGTGGTTGATTGGTGATTAGTGAATGGTGATTAAAACCACCACTTTTTGACTATCCACCACTCACCATTCACTGTCCCCTGTTCACTGTTCACTGTTGTCTGTTCACTGCTCACTGTGTGATTGGTGAATAGTGAATGGTGATTAAAACCACCACTTTTGACTATCCACCACTCACCATTCACTGGCCCCTGTTCACTGTTGTCTGTCGTCTGTTCACCGTTCACCGTTCACCGTTCACCAATTAAACTGTCGTAAAAACCTCAAATCGTTTTCAAAAAAGGAGCGTAAATCGCGAATGCCATACTGCAGCATGGCCAGGCGCTCAACACCCATACCAAAGGCGAGGCCTGTGTATTTCTCGTTATCGATACCAACGTTTTCCAGTACCTTCGGATGCACCATGCCGCAACCAAGCACTTCAAGCCAGCCGTGCTCCCCCATGATATCGACCTCGGCGGAGGGCTCGGTAAACGGGAAGTAGGAAGGACGAAACCGGATCTGTAATTCCCTGGAAAAAAACTTCTGCAAAAAATCGATCAGCAAACCTTTTAACTGGGCGAACGTGACCTGTTCATCCACCAGCAGGCCCTCGACCTGGTGAAACATCGGTGTGTGGGTCATGTCGGAGTCGCAGCGGTAGACCCGGCCCGGGGCAATGAAGCGGAACGGCGGCCGGTTGTTCTGCATGTAACGGATCTGTACCGAGGAAGTATGCGTGCGTAACAGGGTATTATCACTGAAATAGAACGTATCGTGCATGGCCCGCGCCGGATGGTGGGCCGGAATATTCAACGCCTCGAAGTTATGATAGTCATCCTCGATCTCGGGACCTTCGGCGACCTCGAAACCGACCTGACTGAACAGGGCGACGATCCGGTCCATGGTCAGGGTGACCGGATGCAAGCCGCCCTGTGACTGACCCCGGCCGGGCAAGGTGACATCAATTTTTTCGCGGGCCAGTTGTTCGGTCAGGCGGGCTTCTTCCAGTGTCCGCTTTCTGGATTCAATGGCTTCTTCCAGCTGATCTTTCGCCGCATTGACCCGCTGGCCGGCCTGTTTGCGCTCTTCCGGTGGCAAGCGGCCAAGCTGTTTTAACTGCTGGGTCAGCCGGCCTTTTTTGCCCAGATAGTCGATGCGTATCTGATCCAGACCGGCCAGATCAGCCGCATCCCTGACGGACGCCAGCGCCGTTTCGAGCAACTCGGACAGTTCTTGCATATCAGCTTCCGGAATGAAAAAGGGGAAAGTAAAACTTTCCCCTGCTAATGTGACGATTTCGTTGTTATCAGATGGATTAACTGGCCAGGGAAAGCTTCGCCTCATTCACAAGTCCAGCAAAGGCTTCGCTGTTATTCACCGCCAGTTCAGCCAGCACCTTGCGATCAATATCAATATCCGCCCTGTTTAGGCCATTGATCAACTGGCTGTAGGAAAGACCATGCAGTCGTGCAGCTGCATTGATGCGGATGATCCACAATGAACGAAACTGGCGTTTCCTCTGGCGACGGTCGCGATAAGCGTATTGACCGGCCTTGGTGACTGCCTGCTTGGCGACGCGAAAAACATTCTTGCGGCGACCCTGGTAGCCTTTGGCCTGGGCGATCACTTTTTTATGTCGGGCTCGTGCAGTGACCCCTCGTTTAACTCTTGGCATATCTGCTTACCTCTGTTTAGCTGTTGGGCAACAATTGCGCGACGGCTTTCTGATCATTGTCATGAACGGCAATGATGTCACGCAACTGGCGTTTCCGCTTGGTGCTTTTCTTGGTCAATATATGACTGCGATGCGACTGGCGATGCTTGAACTTGCCGGAACCGTTCCGGGAAAATCGCTTGGCCGCACCGCGGTTGGTTTTAATCTTTGGCATTCTTTACTCCAAAATTTGCTATCTCTGTTGTTTCAGCTTCAGAGCTGTAACATAAATTTCTGTTTCTTGTGATTGGTGAATAGTGACTGGTGATTAAAAACCACCCCATTGTGACCACTCTCCATTCACCATTCACTGTTATCTGTTATCTGTTATCTGTTATCTGTTATCTGATATCTGATATCTGATATCTGAATCACCGTTTCGGCGCCATAACCATAACCATCTGCCGGCCTTCCATTTTCGGAAACTGTTCCACGGCAGCCAGTTCCGACAAGTCGCCTTCAATGCGTTTCAGCATTTTGGTGCCCAGTTCCTGGTGGGCCATTTCACGACCCCGGAATCGCAGCGTCACCTTGACCTTGTCACCGTTATTCAGGAATTTGATGAGATTCTTCAGCTTGACCTGGTAATCACCCTCGTCCGTCCCGGGACGAAACTTCACCTCCTTGACCTGGATCTGCTTCTGTTTTTTCCTGGCGGCATGGCGTTTCTTGTTCAGATCGAACAGGTACTTGCCATAATCCATCACCCGACATACGGGTGGCTCGGCATTCGGTACGATTTCTACCAGATCCAGTTCGGCTTCTTCTGCAATTCCCAAAGCCTCTTGTATTGAGAGTATACCTACCTGCTCACCCTGTGCGCCTATTACCCGTACTTCTTTGGCTGATATTTGATCATTCAGGCGCGTCTGTTTATCTGCGGTAATAAATTATTCCTCCAGGTTCTGTTCTGTACGGCCGTATCTCGCGATATCGCTGTTGATGAGTTCCAGAAAGGCGTGCTCTGACATTGCCCCAAGGTCATCACCGCTGCGAGTCCTGACGGCCACGGTGTTATTTTCCTGCTCACGCGCCCCGACTACGAGTTGGTAGGGGATGCGCTGCATGGCGTGCTCGCGGATTTTAAGGCCGATCGTTTCATTTCTCAAGTCAGTTTCTGCCCTGAGACCTTGATTTTTCAGGCTTTCCGCTACTTTTTTTGCATAGTCTACATGATTTTCACTGATTGAGATGACCACGGCCTGTACCGGGGCCAGCCAGGCCGGCAGGGATCCGGCATTTTCCTCGATCAATATGCCGATAAACCGCTCCATGGAACCGAGGATCGCCCGGTGCAGCATGACCGGCACCTGCTTCTGGCTGTGCTCGTCGACGTAGGTCGAGCCGAGGCGCTCCGGCATGGAAAAATCCACCTGGATGGTGCCACACTGCCAGACCCGGTCCAGGCAGTCACGCAACGAAAATTCGATTTTCGGACCGTAAAAGGCACCCTCGCCCGGCTGCAGTTCCCAGTCCAGGTTTTTGTCATTCAGCGCCACTTCCAGCGCTTTTTCCGCCTTGTCCCAAACCTCGTCACTGCCGACCCGCTGTTCCGGGCGGGTGGAAAGCTTGATAATGACCTCGTCAAAGCCGAAATCGTGGTAGACCTCAAATAACAGGTCAATGAAATTTGCGACTTCTGACTGGATCTGGTCTTCGGTACAGAAAATGTGGGCATCGTCCTGGGTAAAATAACGTGCCCGCATGAGTCCATGCAGCGTCCCGGAGGGCTCGTTGCGGATGCATGAGCCAAATTCCGCCAGTCTGAGTGGCAAATCCCGGTAACTTTTCAGCCCCTGGTTGAATACCTGTATATGACACGGGCAATTCATGGGCTTGATGGCATATTCCCGGTTTTCGGATTGTGTTGTAAACATATCGTCCTGGAATTTATCCCAGTGTCCTGAACGCTCCCATAGACTCCGGTCAGCCATCTGCGGGGTATGGATCTCCTGGTAACCGTTGTCGCGCATCTTGTTACTGACGTAATCACGTATGATCTTGTAGATAGTCCAGCCGTTCGGATGCCAGAACACCATGCCCGGGGCCTCTTCCTGGAAATGGAAAAGCTCCTGCTTGCGCCCCAGTTTCCGGTGGTCACGTTTTTCCGCCTCTTCCAGCCGATGCAGATAGGCCTTGAGATCCTTTTTATTGCCCCAGGCGGTACCGTAGATCCGCTGTAACATTTCATTGCTGGAATCGCCGCGCCAGTAGGCGCCGGCCACTTTCATCAGCTTGAACGCCTTGAGTTTGCCGGTGCCCGGCACATGCGGCCCGCGGCAGAGGTCGATAAATTCGCCCTGTTTATAGAGCGAGAGCTCCTCGTTGGCCGGTATTGACTCGATGATCTCGGCCTTGTACTCCTCGCCCATATCGCGGAAGAATTTCACTGCCTCATCCCGCCCCATGACGGATCGCTGAACGACAAAATCCTTTTGCGCCAGTTCGTTCATTTTATTCTCGATAGCCTTGATGTCTTCCGGGGTAAACGGCCGTTCGTAGGCAAAATCGTAATAGAAACCATTTTCGATGACCGGCCCTATGGTGACCTGGGCCTCCGGGAACAGCTCCTTCACGGCCTGGGCCATCAGGTGGGCACAGGAGTGACGGATTATTTCCAGGCCTTCCTCGTCCCGATCCGTGATGATCCGCAGATCGGCATCGTCAGTGATTTCATGGGAGGCATCCACCAGGCGCCCGTTAACCTCACCGGCGAGCGTGGCCTTTGCCAGCCCCGGGCCTATCGCTTCGGCGACATCGATGACAGAAACTGGATGATCGAATTGACGTTTACTACCGTCAGGAAGTGTAATACCTGGCATACCTATTCCTCAGTGGTGGCCCCCACAACAGGTCACGTGAAAAGCACAGCTAATAGCTATTAGCTATTAGAAAAACATCTGTAGCTTCACTAATAGCTACTCGCTAATAGCCATGTGTTTAAATAGCTATGTGTTTGGTTTCAATGGCCTTTACTAATAGCTAATAGCTACTCGCTAATAGCTATGTGTTTGCTTTCAATGGCCTTTACTAATAGCTAATGGCTACTCGCTAATAGCTATGTGTTGGTAGGCGCGATTGGACTCGAACCAACGACCCCCACCATGTCAAGGTGGTGCTCTAACCAGCTGAGCTACGCGCCTGTCGCTGCATACGAAGGCCGGATAGGATACTCATATACTGCGATTTTACAAGTTTTCGGTTGTATTACGGTGTCTGCCTGAAGGCAGACACCTGGATCAGGGGCAAGGCAGACACCTGCTCCTCA
>DGNS01000007.1:21395-25416 GCA_002389045.1 Thiotrichaceae bacterium UBA4486
GGCTTTAGCCTGACATCGTCGGCTACCTCGCGGGGTTCACGGTGTGATCCGTGGTTCTCGGTTCCAGGTTCGTGGTTCGTAGCTAGTAGCTAGTAGCTTGTAGCTCCAACCCGATTTCCTTGATTTGCCGGATCTCGTCGCGAAGCCGGGCCGCTTCCTCGAATTCCAGGTCGCGGGCGTGTTTGTACATGCGTTCTTCCAGTTGCTTGATCCGACGGGCCATCTGCTCGGGCGGCATTGCCGCGTATTCCGGCGCCGGTTCGGCCACCCGGGACTGGCGGTTTTTTCTGCCCCGGACATTGCCGCGGGCGCCGTCCATGATATCCGTAACCGCCTTGCTGATCCCCCGGGCGGTGATGTTGTGTTCCTCGTTATAGGCCAGCTGTTTTTCCCGGCGCCGGTCGGTTTCGGCGATGGCCCGCTGCATGGAATTGGTCATGCGATCGGCATAGAGGATCGCCCTGCCGTTGAGATTGCGCGCCGCCCGGCCGATGGTCTGGATCAGCGTGATTTCCGAGCGCAAAAAACCCTCTTTGTCGGCATCCAGGATAGCCACCAGCGAGACTTCCGGCATATCCAGCCCCTCGCGCAGCAGATTGATCCCGACCAGCACATCGAATTCACCGAGTCTCAGATCGCGAATGATTTCAACCCGCTCCACGGTGTCGATGTCCGAGTGCAGGTAACGCACCCGCACACCGTGCTCTGCCAGGTAATCGGTCAGGTCCTCGGCCATGCGCTTGGTCAGGGTAGTCACCAGGACCCGTTCATCCTGTTCAACCCGCAAATGGATTTCCGACAGCAGATCATCCACCTGGGAGACAACCGGGCGGATTTCCACGGGAGGGTCGACGAGGCCGGTCGGGCGAACGACCTGTTCCACCATCTGATCGGCATGTTCCCGCTCGTAAGGGCCCGGCGTCGCCGACACATAGATGGTTTGCGGCGACAAATGCGCGAATTCATCGAAACGCAGGGGCCGGTTGTCGAGCGCCGACGGCAAACGGAAACCGTATTCGACGAGATTTTCCTTGCGCGAGCGATCACCGCGGTACATGGCGCCCAGTTGCGGCACGGTGACATGACTCTCATCGATGACCAGGATGGCGTCATCCGGCAGGTAATCAAACAGGGTCGGCGGTGGTTCCCCCGGCTGGCGGCCGGAGAGAAATCGTGAATAATTCTCGATACCCGTGCAATAACCGATTTCCAGGATCATCTCGAGGTCAAAACGGGTGCGCTGTTCCAGCCGCTGGGCTTCCACCAGCTTGTTCATCTCTTTTAACTGTGCGAGGCGCACGATGAGTTCTTCCCGGATAGCTTCCACGGCATCCAGCAACACCTGGCGCTCGGTGACGTAGTGCGTTTTCGGGTGAATGGTGGCGCGCGGCACCTTGCGCAGCACCTCACCGGTCAACGGGTCAAACCAGCTCAGGGCTTCCAGTTCATCATCGAACAATTCCAGCCTCACGGCTTCACCGTCAGACTCCGCCGGGTAGATATCAATCACATCGCCACGGACCCGGTACGTACCCCGGTGCAATTCAATCTCGTTGCGGGTGTATTGCATCTCGGCCAGACGCCTGAGCAGGGTGCGCTGTTCCACGGTGTCGCCGCGGTCCAGATGCAGTACCATCTTCAGATACGATTGCGGATCGCCGAGGCCATAGATGGCTGATACCGTGGCAACGATAATGGTATCCCGCCGCTCCAGCAGGGCCTTGGTGGCCGACAGGCGCATTTGCTCGATGTGCTCGTTGATCGAGGCATCCTTTTCGATATAGGTATCAGAGGACGGTACGTACGCCTCCGGCTGGTAATAATCGTAATAGGAAACAAAGTATTCCACGGCGTTTTGCGGAAAAAACTCGCGCATTTCACCATAAAGCTGGGCCGCCAGGGTCTTGTTCGGCGCCAGAATCATGGTCGGCCGCTGCACCTGCTGGATGACGTTGGCGATGGAATAGGTCTTGCCCGAACCGGTGACTCCGAGCAGGATCTGCTGCGCCAGACCGTCATTCAGACCGCCAACCAGGCCCTCGATGGCTTGTGGCTGATCTCCGGCCGGGGAATAATCAGAATTGAGCTGGAATTCTTTCGACATAGCGGTTTTTAAGGACATGCAATTGCAGTATATTACACGCCTTTTTGAGCATCGGACTTAAACAACTGAGGTATTTTAATTGGACATTCGTCTTTCAAATCGTGCCAGAAACGTAAAACCGTCACCCACCCTTGCGGTCACCGCCATGGCGGCTGAACTCAAGGCCCAGGGCCGTGATATCGTCAGCCTGGGCGCCGGCGAGCCGGATTTTGATACCCCCGAACACATCAAGCAGGCGGCCGTGGACGCCCTCTCCGAGGGTTTTACCAAGTACACGGCGGTGGACGGTATACCTGGTTTGAAAAATGCCATCATCAGAAAGTTCAGCAAGGAAAACAAGCTCGAATACACGCCAAAGCAGATCCTCGTCTCCTGCGGCGCAAAGCACAGCATCTATAACCTGATGCAGGCGCTGCTGAACGACGGCGACGAGGTGATCATACCTGCGCCATACTGGGTATCCTACCCGGACATGGTGCGACTGGCGGACGCCGATCCGGTCATTATCAAGACCGGAATCGAGCAACGCTTCAAAATCAGCAAGGAACAGTTGAAAGGAGCCATCACCGAAAAAACCCGTTTGCTGATCCTGAACAGCCCGTCCAACCCGACCGGTGTGTCCTATACCGAGGATGAACTGGCAAGCCTTGCCGAGGTGTTGATGGAACACCGCGACATCATCATCGCCACGGATGATATTTACGAGCACATCCTCTGGGGACAACCGAAATTCCATAACATCGTCAACGTCTGCCCGGATTTGTATGATCGTACCGTGGTCGTCAACGGCGTTTCCAAGGCCTATTCCATGACCGGCTGGCGTATCGGCTACGTGGGCGGCCCGGAATCACTGGTCTCGGCGATGAATAAAATCCAGTCCCAGAGCACCTCGAACCCCACCTCCATCGCCCAGGTGGCGGCGCAGGCAGCCCTGGAAGGCAAACAGGACTACATCAAAAAGAGCACCAAAATCTTCAAGCAGCGCCATGACTTCGTCCTCGAGAAACTGAACAACCTGAACGGCGTAAACTGCGAGCCCTGCGACGGCACGTTCTACATCTTCCCGGATTTCAACGAGGCGATGAAGAACATGGACGGCATCAAAAACGATATCGAAATGGCCGAGATGTTTCTGGAAAAATCCGGGGTATCGATGGTGCCCGGCTCAGCGTTCGGAGCCCCCGGATACATGCGAATTTCCTTCGCAACAGGGATGGAAGTGCTTGAGGATGCGATGAAAAGACTGCAAACCACACTCGGCTAAAGACAGGTTGACCGGCCCAGCCGGCGTCAGTAGTATAGCGTGCCTTGCGGCGGTTCAGGGATCCAGGTTCTAGGTTCTAGGTTCAGGGTTCACGGTTAATGCCGCCGCATTTGGTCTTCGGACTGCGAACACCGAACCATGAACCTTGAACATAGAACATAGAACACCGTACATAGAACCCGGAACATAGAACCTGGAACACCGAACATAGAACTTTATTTATTCCCCGGTAGCTCAGTCGGTAGAGCGGGTGACTGTTAATCACTAGGTCGGCGGTTCGAGCCCGTCCCGGGGAGCCATCTTCTTCAAGCTCCTGACGTTCATTCCGGATACCCATGATTCCAACACCAACCGCCGGTATTGTTTCATGTTCGGCGGGCTCATAGGCAACACCCGGAATTCCTCGCATCCGCTCTAAAAAACTCCTTTAAAACTCCTGACCTTTAAATAACTGCAGACATGTTGCGTCATTCCCGCGCAGACGGGGATCCTGTCGCTGCGTCATTCCCGCGCAGGCGGGAATCCAGTCGTTGCGTCATTCCCGCGCAGGCAGGGATCCAGTCGCTGCGTCATTCCCGCGCAGGCGGGAATCCAGTCGTTGCGTCATTCCCGCGCAGGCGGGAATCCAGTCGCTGCGTCATTCCCGCGCAGGC
>DGNS01000009.1:0-135500 GCA_002389045.1 Thiotrichaceae bacterium UBA4486
ACATCTATCCTGACAGAGGGGGTAGATCGCTGTGCCATAATTCTGTGCACTCGTTGTGCCCTGGTTGTGCCCTTGTTGTGCCTTTTCTGTGCCCAAACAACCTGGGTTAATCAGTTGAATGTAGGATTCTCCACTTCCTCGAAATGCGTCTTTTATTTCGCCGGTAAACAATAAGTTTTTCAGCTTGTGCATTTCTTTATTGACTCTGGCCCACCTTCTGGGCGGTTGCTGTACGGATTCCATCCAGAATTTTCTGAAGTTTGATTTTGGTTTTGGGTAAAACTGGCCCCTGGCTCCGGTTTTGTGTTCGCCTTTCCCCCGCTGTTTGTTGATATCTACATTGAAAAAACAGTCTGCGATGATGCCGGTCTTGATACTGACAAAAGATATAATCAAGCGGCCAACATGGGTATTTTGCCTTTTCAGTCTGGCTGTCCGAAAACTATCAAACTTAAAAATTGTATGGTCAGTTTGTGCCGGAAGTGCTGCCGGTTTTTTCGGTTCTTTTTCTGAATGGGTAACATACTCCGCCAGCCATTCCTCATTGCTTTGGAATTTGGGATCGTTAAGGCGTATAATTTCACCCGTTTTCGTGTTACCCCGTTCGTCCGATCCGCAAAAATCGCGAGCGGGGTTTTTATTTGTATTCAATTATTCCACCTGTATATCTCTCAAATTCGCCTTATTTTCAAAGTCCAGGAATCTAAAATCTCGATTTGAAACGCCCTATTCATGCGGCTTTCCGGGGCAAATGTGAACATACCCAGTACTACCCCCTTTTCAGGTGATCCAAAATGGGTTTTGTTCTGGCTGGCAGCGGCCTCTTTCCTTGCTCTGCGAGACAAAGGGTGCGTCGCGAAATTTGCAATTTTTCGGCCATTTCTGCCTGAGATAAGCCGAGTGTTTTTCTGAGCGCAACAACGTCGAAGACCTCGACGCGGCCCGGATTATCTTTAGTCGGAGATTTGATTTTTGCCTTTCGTGGTTTGGGGCGGTGAACTGTGAATAACCTTGCCAGTCTTTCAGCACGTTCCTTGTCTTCAAGATCGATCAAGTGTCTGTAGATGTGTTTCTTTTGGCTTCGCGTCAGACTGCATAAAATTTGAGTACAGCCGCAACACACACCATTCAGTTGATCACCACATAGCGAGCAATTGGCAAAAAATCGCCGGGGCAGCTCTTTCTCGGGCAGGGTTACAAAAGCGGCCAGCGTCAAGCGCCGGAAAATGTCCTGGCCGGAGATCGCGCTCATGATTGCGCCGCCCGATCTAATTGGCGCTGAATAAAAGCGGACGTTTCAGAGACTGGTATTAGATGGCGGCGGCCAATCTTTACGCCATGAAGATCGCCGCTAGATAGGAGTTTATTGACGGTGCGCCGACAGACGCCCAGTTTCCTGGCAGTATCGTTAATACTGTCCAGAAGATGGTCGGACTCTATATCGCGAGATATTCGTTCGGACATAAAAAAACCTCCAAAAGCAATTTGCCTTCAAAGGTTTGTCCTGTACCGTCCGAAGGCTAAATACAGGAATAACGCTGTAGTCGTTATTCCTGCTGCTTTCGGAGCGGGGGCTTAGCGATAGAGTCCTGATTCGCTAAGGACGGCCTCCTGCGGTAAGTCGCTACCTTGACTGATATCCCCTCTAGGAACGTCTCCTTGACGCGGCCAAATGGGTTTCTTGTCATTCTCGAATATACCACGCCTGCCCAACGATGTCAAACAATATCCGCTGCTACACTTTGGTGCAAGCTATGCCAGCGCCTCCACTGCTGCCCGCTTGCGTTCTTTTGACGCCTTCAAATACCGTTGTGTTGTTTCCAGATCCCTATGGCCCATAATCTCCATAATCACAACAGCATCCGTGCCGGTTTCTCCGAGACGGCTGCCAAATGTGTGCCGCAAACTATGCCAGGTTGCCCGCCCTTCACTGTTTTGTTTTTCAATCCCTGCATCAGAAAACACCTTGTTAAAACTCTTATCCAGTTTCTTGACAGGGAATACATATCCCTTGGATGAGCCGCATTGTAATTTCCATTCGCGCAAGACTTTCAGTGCGTTATCGTTTAAATCAATATCCCGTGACGTATAACTTTTCGTATCTTCCCCCTTTAATCGGATCACCCGTTGATTGAAATCCACCATTGACCAAGTTAAGCCAAAACATTCAGATTTTCTCAAGCCGGTTTCAAGGCTCAATTCAACGGCTGGGCGCAACTCGTCAACATAAATGCCGTCTAAACTCGATAGAGGCGCATAGCCGCGTTTCTCCCTCCAGGCGTTACCTGAGTGCCGCTCCTCTCGGATGCGTTCCTCACGCTTGATCAGCGCCTCCCTGAGCGCCTGAATTTCACCATCATAAAGTCTGCGGATTGCTCGGCGTTTTCTATCAGTCTGTGCGGGTTTGAAGTCTGCAAGTGGATTAGTGTTCAGAATTTTCCATTCTACCGCTTTGGATAAGGCCGCTTTCAATGTCCCTGTATCGCGGTTGCATGTTTCACGGCTAGCCTTTTTGATACCTGCCCCCTTGAGTCTTTTGGTTCGCCACGCATCCATAAGGTTTGGGGTGATTTGATCCAGTTTCAGATCGCCGTATGAGTCCATGAAACAATGCTTGATCCGGGCAAGTGTGGCCTTGCCGTCCTTGCGGTTTGCTACTACCCACCACCCATAACTCCCCTCTGTGTTTTCATCCATGTAGCTACGCAGTGTAGGAATGCCCCGCTGCTGTTGTCTGGCAGCGCTGTAGTCCGTCCCGTCAATCGCCTTTCCCTGTAATCGTCGGCACTCGGATCTAACCCATTTCAGCGTGATCGCTTTCTTGCTTCGGTCCAGGACGTCACGGGCATCAATCGGCCACAATTCGCCCTCCCCCTCGCGCTTTACTTTGCGCCGTCCGGCACCCTGGCCATGGGCAATGGTTTCACGCTTTCCTCGCGCTGTTTGCACATAGAAGCGAATGGCACCACTAGGAAGATGTTTAACCAGTAACCCGGTCAATTCAGAATCGGTGATCTCCCGCTCGACCTTTGGGGGCGGGCTTGCGATCAGGCGTTTGAGCAAAGGCACGTCTATACGTTGTGGCATAACTCCATACCTCATTTTTCAGAGTGCATTACAGAGTGCAGATTACACTATGCGCTTCTGTGCGTCAATATGCGTGTATGTATATAAAACAATGAGTTATTAGGTATGTGATTGACCTGAAAAGTGCTATTTTTGTTTTCGGGAGGCAGGGGTCGTAGGTTCAAATCCTGTCACCCCGACCAATTCCAAAAAGAAAAGAGCCTCTCACCAAAAGTGAGGCGATTTTTCTTTTTGGAATTGGGGCTGAGAAATTGGAACCGTATCAAAGGTTCACAATTTTGTCGGGAACAAAATTGAACAGCGCGAAGCGCTGGCCTGGAAGGCGGAGGGCAGGATGCCCGGAGTAAATCCTGTCACCCCGACCAATTATCAAAATAAATAAGCCTTTCACATTCCGGGAAGGCTTTTTTATTTTGGTAATTTGGTGACCGATGGAGTTATCCAATCTAATGGTCCACTGGAGGGGTTGGGGTCTTGAATCTTGAAATGACATCACCCCAATACCTCCAGCCCCTTTTGTTCAACCAGGTTTAATAGCTTCAAAGATGGACCATTGGGTTTCTTCTGTCCCTGTTCCCATTTCTGAACTGTGGACGTGCTGGTATTTAAATACGCGGCAAAAACTGCCTGGCTTGCCTTGTATTTCAAACGGAGCTTTTTGATCTGTTGAGGTTTATATTGTTTTACCGGCGGCAGGCACAAGGCATCGAACTCGCGCATTGTCTGTTCGTCTATTCCACCTGCTTTGTGTAGGCCTTTCGCAGTTTTATGTACAGCTTCAAGTATTGAGTCTTTCATCGAACTCGACCTCTATTAATTCATTATCGAATACCATTGTCTTTAATACTGCATCGGAGTTACTTAATAAATGTGATGCCAATTTCTTCAACGTATCCAGTTCGTTCCTGCTCACGTTGGATTTCTGATTCTTGGCAAAGCCATAGATAAAGAAGATTTTTTCTTCTTGCCTGAATGCAACCAGAGTCCGGGCGCCTGCGCGTTTTCCACGTCCCTGCATGGCAATACGCTTTTTAAATACATTGCCACCAAGATTTGCGTCGACAAGTCCCTTATTCATTTCAAGCACGGCGGATCTCAGAGATTGATCCGACAGTCCTTCCTTTGCTACCCATTGCTGGAATCCTTTCGTTTTGAAAATGCGCATTGTTACTCCCTGTTAACAATGTCTTTATTGTAGTACTTAGTGCTATAGTGTCAAACGATGAAACATCGAGCCGGTGTGGATTGATTTACACCACGCCAGCTTCGAAATGGTAATTCAGTCAAACTTCGCCAGATGCCGATCAACCGTCGTAACCAGTCCCTTGATCATTTCCCTGCCGGTGATGCCGTAAAAGCTTATGTTGGTCAACTTGACCTCGGTCAGGTTGGCATTGGTGAGGTCGGTGCCCGTGGAATCGGCAACGCTCAGATCACAGATACTGGAGTTATTGAGGATCAGAGAAAAATATTCTTCCTTGAGTCAGGGTCTATCTTCTATGATTTGAGTAGTGTCGTTTGGCGTAGAAATCAGGTGTAGATCCCGGGGCCGGATTTCGAGAGCGCCTTGCCGGACTTTTACTGCAAGCCGCTGAAAAATTTTGCCACACCCTGCTTGATGCCGCGCAGGTTGTAACCGCCCTCCTGCACAATCAACATGGGCAAATTCAGATCTTTCAACCGTGCGGCAATATCGGCCATGGAGGACGGGTGCAGCAGGAACGTGCCGGTCGGGTCGCCGCGCAGGATATCCAGCCCCAGGCTGACCACCAGCACTTCCGGTTTGAACCTGCGGATCACCCGCAACGCTTTTTCCAGTGCCGGCAGGTAAATTTTCTCGTCAGCCTGCATCGGCAACGGCAGGTTCACGTTGTAACCAAGGCCCGGTCCGATGCCGGTCTCCTCGGCAAAACCGCTGAAATACGGAAAGGCATTGTCGGGATGGCCGTGGATGGAAACGGTTAGCACATCGGCGCGTTCATAAAAAATATCCTGCGTGCCGTTGCCGTGGTGGTAATCGATGTCCAGCACCGCCGTTTTGGCGTGTTTCGACAGGTGGTTCGCTGCTATCGAGGCGTTGTTGAAATAGCAGAAGCCGCCGTAGACACGGCGCTCGGCGTGGTGGCCGGGCGGCCGGCACAGGGCATACACGATGCGGCGTCCGGACAAGGTTTCACTGGCGCCGGTCATCGCCACGTCGACTGCGCCGCGCGCGGCCGCGTAGGCGTTGCCGTCCAGCGGAGTGCAGGCATCGATGCAATAATAGCCCGCCTGTTCCGGGAACATACGCGGCCGCCTGTCCAGGCGGCGGATCGGAAACGTGTCCGGGTATACCGGCTTGTCCCGGGACAGTTTGGTGCAGATGGTCTTGAGGAACAGGACGAAATGCCTGTCGTGGACCTCGGTGATGACGCTTTCCGGGTACGGCCGGGGATCAAGCATAGTAAACATGCCGGTCGGCAACAGCGATTCCAGCAATGCGCCGACCCGCACCGGGCGTTCGAAATAACCGCGTTGTTTGACGTGATGGATCTGGTGCTTCTGGCTGGTGATCAACAGGAACGGCCGGTTCAGGTGGCTGGATTCCACCTGCCGTGACGGCGTGGCCTCGCGGGTGTATCGCATCGGCAGAAACCTTACCGGATCATCGGTAAAGGCCTGGAGGATCCGGCGCACCTGCTTCGGCGTCGACACGTTGCCGAAACGCCGCGTCAGGATCATGCGCACCGCGTCCCGCGCCTCCTCACGCGGCAGCGGATCCGTCCGGCCGAGGCCGTCGAACAACAGCCAGGCGGTGGTCGGAGGATCGCCGACCGGTTCACAATAGGCCGGGTTGATGATGGTGCGGACACCGTAATTCTCGTAGAACCGGATCCGCTTGCGGGCCTCTTCCAGCGTGGCGGGATCCGTGGTCAGTGCGGGATCGTCCGGCTGTACTTCCAGGTACAGGCCGTGCGCACCGACGTCCTGGCAATATTCACGCACGGCCTCGTACAACGCGGTCCCCAGCCCGGCGGCGCGGCTGGACTTGCGTACCGCGATATAGTCCAGAAACACGCTTTTGCATTCCGGGAAATGCAGCACCAGCGCGAACGCATCCACATGCCCCTTGCGCCCTTCCAGCACCACCAGCGCCGCGCTGTAACCCTGCTGGATCGGCCGGTTGAGCATGGACGGGATCTTGTCGGCATGGCTTGCCAGCGACGGAAACGCTTCCCGGAACAGGTTTTGCGCCTGCAGGATGAGATCGCGGTTCAGTGGCAGGTAACCGCTGTGGATAAACCTGATGCGAATCATAACGCGGGAAAATGTCAGGCCATTAGTGTAAGGACGATATCACATTGGCCGGCGGGCGGATAAGATATATTGACCTGAGAGGGTTGCCGTAACGGCAGGCAACGGGACCGGCCGGTTTGCATAATTCCTGTTTGTCAGGGAAGTTTTAATGAATTATTACGGGGAAACTCCCGCGTACGCTTGCAGCCAGAGTCCGCCGGCCTCGGCCAGGTACGCGTCGACCGCGTGTTCCAGGTTGCGCATGTGCATTAATAGTATTGAGGGTCAGAGTAAAGAATATTCTTCCTTGAGTTAAGGTAATTTTATTCTAACCCTTAATTCATTAATTGTTCGATATTGTCAGGGAAATTCGCACACCATCACTGCCTTCATCGACAATAGCGACATTGGCGGCACGTTCATTCTTTTCAAAAATCAACATAAGCTGCGATCCCATATCCATGGAAGTCTGCATCGTCCATCCCTTTTTCGCCATCTGCTTCTGATAGGACTCCGTAATCCGGTCTTTCTTATCGCTGGACAGCATGTTGACACTGAAGCCTTCCGGCATCTGGATGGCGGATTCAATTTTAGCGCCCGGGTAGACAAAGACATCCTCCGGGAAGGCATCGGGCAGGGCGACGTTGCCGCCCACTTGCATCTTGACCTCGCCCTCGTCGGTTTTCGAGGTGATGCTGATACTCTCCCTGGACATATCGACATCGGCCTCGCCACCGGTGGCGTGCTCAATCTGTTTTTCCATCGTCTTTTCCTGATCGTCCTCGCCACAGCCGACCAGCCAGATAGACAGTAACAACGATAAACTTACCAGTTTTATTATGTTCATAGCTGCAACCCTCTAAAATTGATAAAAGATAGTGTGGCCTAATGGGTGATAAGAATAATGATTTATATCAAGAATCACGCATTTGGATAATGTGTTGAAGGTCATAGTAAAGAATATTCTTCCTTGAGATAAGGTAATTTTACTCCGACCCTTAATTCCTTTATTTCATGTCCCAGCCACTACTGCTGCCGCGTTGAATACAGCCAGGCTGGCAACGGCGCCGCCGGCTTCCCCTTTCTCGAAATCATCCCCGTCGCGTGCCATCTGGTTGGTGACGTGGGCAAAGCAGATAACGTCGCTGTTACGGGCCTCGGCGAAGGCGTAGAGCGCTGCGGCCTCCATTTCCACGGCCTGTATGCCGCGGTTAACATTTGCCGCGATGGCCTCGTCCGTCTCCCGGTAGGGGGCGTCGGTAGTCCAACTCGCTCCCCGGTTTACGGTGAAGGGCAGCTTGTCGAAGGCACCGGCGAGACGGGCAAGAAGTGCCGGATCGGCGTAGCTGAAATCGGTGGGTGGAAGATAATGATAGCTGGTTCCCTCGTCCCGCAGGGCCTTATCGATGAGGACATAGCACGGTGGCAGCAGATCGGGAGCGATCTGTCCCGCCGATGTGATGCTGATCAGGAGATTACAGCCGGATGCAAACAACTGTTCAGCCAACAACACGGCGAAGGAGGCCCCGACGGCCGTGCCAATAACACCAAAACGACGCCCGTTCAGTTCGAAGACGTGCAGATCGGTGTGGTAGCAGCCCCAGTGTGGTGATCGCTCCGCCCTGCCCTCGGCCACCAGCCAGCGCACGATGTCGCCATCGGGATCGAGCAGGCAGACCGCGGGCACTGTACCGGGATCGACCCCTTTTTGTCGACGTGCCTCCCGCAGCAGGTTTTCCGGCCGAAAGACAGTCGGGGCAGTGTAATGCTTGTCGCGCAGGATGGGTGGATGGCCATCGCTCACGTTATTCTCTCCGTTGTTTTGGAAATCGAGTATAGACCACGAACGGGAATCATCGCCGCATATTATAGGCATGGGAGAGGTGTACTTTGACGCGCTACTTCCCTGTAGTGCGGACTTCGTCTTCCCAATTTCACTCCCGGCGAAATTGTCGAACCCCCATCGTTGATTCCGAGGGTTCGAATACTTCATCACAATAACCAAGAATGGGGCGGAAGGCCCCTTTATTGGTTATTGGCGGAGAGGGAGGGATTCGAACCCTCGGTGCCCGCGAAGGCACAACGGTTTTCGAGACCGCCCCGTTCGACCGCTCCGGCACCTCTCCTATATCGCCTGTACAGACACGGGTACTTTAAACCTTACCCGATAGAGGGTACCAGCCCGGAGAGAACGCAAGCGGGAATCGGGATAACGCCTCAATACGCTTCCTTACTCGATAAGAATTCGCACGGTTATGCCGAATTCCAGCTGACCGATGAGATTCAATCAAACTTCGCCAGATGCTTATCAACCGCCTTATCCAGACCCTTGATCGTTTCCTTGCCGGTGATGCCGTAAAAGCGTGTGTTGGTTAACTTGGCCTCGGTCAGGTTGGCGTCGGTGAGATTGGCGCCCGTGAAATCGGCACCGCTCAGATCACAGTTACTGAAGTTCACACCGCGTAAATCGCTGTTCTGCAATTTGGCGAACTTCATATTGCAAAAGGCCAGGTCAGCATCTTTCATCGTAACGTCTCTAAGGCTTGCTGATTCAAGCTCCGTACGGATCATGCCCATGGACTGGTTGTGCATGCTGATCCCCGCCTTCATGTTGGAAAGGTTCGCGCCGATGAGATCCGCCCGGCTCATTTTCGCGACAACCCTGGCACCGGAAAAATTCGCGTTTTTCAGATTACTGTTTTCGAGATTGGTGTTGTTCAGAGCCGCGTTTTTGAAACTGGCATTTTCCAGATTGGCGCTCATCATCAAGGCCAGGTCCAGGTTGGCGTTATCAAAAATACCGTTGGAAAGGTCCGCGCTTTTCATATGGGTATAGAAAAGATTGGCGCCGCTGAAATCCACGCCTGAAAGATCCAGACCGCGAAAATCCTTTAGTTCCAAATTGGCCCCGTTTTCCGGTGAGGATTGGGAAAGGACTTCCACAACCTCATCGCGGGTCATTTTTTGCCAGTTGGCCTCGGCGGCCTGTGCGTTGGTGCTGTAGAAAAGAACCAGGGAAATTAGCAAACAAATAGGTTTGAACAATAATTTCATTCTCAAACACCTCCTTAACTATTGGATAAGGAAAGATAATACGAGTTCTTTTCGTTTAACCATCTGATTATAAAAGATATTTATTGATCCGACGGTTCTATAGAATGCGATCGACGTGATCCGCTGAACGGGCCTGAGCCGATAACCGCCGGCAATCGAAAACATTTGTCAAAACCGGATGTTAAGCCGCAAAATACGTCATACGCCCATCACTACTTCGCGACAGAATACGACTCGCGTCCGTCCGCTCCCGTTGACCCGGATTGTTCACAGGTCACAATTTGATCCGCAAATCATGGCCGGGGGACGGTTTTGACAGGTATGATCGCCCTGACAGGCGTTTTACAGGAATTGTGAATGACACTTGATGTAAAAAAACTGCTGGCCGATAACGCGGGACGAAATTTCGAATTGCACCAGGCGCATGTGAATCCGCGCTTTGTGAAAACCCTGCGTACCATCGGCTTTGACAAAATCTACACCCGCGCCGAGGGGCAATATCTCTGGGATACTGACGGCCGCCGTTATCTCGATATGCTGGCCGGTTATGGCGTGTTCAATTTCGGCCGTAACAATCCCGATATTCGCCAGGCACTCTGCGATTTCATGGAACAGAATTATCCCAACCTGGTACAGATGGAAGCCCCGCTGCTTTCCGGCCTGCTGGCCGACGAGCTGAAAAAACGAATGCCGAACGATCTCGACATTGTCTACTTCACCAATTCCGGGACCGAAGGCGTGGAAACGGCGATCAAGTTCGCCCGCTGTGCCACCAAGCGCCCCGGGATCATTCATGCCAGCAAGGCCTTTCACGGTCTCACCAACGGCTCGTTGTCACTGAACGGTGATGAAAACTTCCGTGACGGTTTCGGACCGTTGCTGCCCCACTGCCACAAGGTGCCCTTCGGCGATCTCGAAGCACTGGAGGAAGTGTTGTCGCGCGGTGATATCGCCGCCTTCGTTATTGAACCGGTGCAAGGCAAGGGCATCAACATTCCGCCGCCCGGCTACCTGATGGAAGCCCGGGCGTTGTGCCGGAAACACGGCGCCCTGTTCGTCGCCGACGAAGTCCAGTCGGGCATGGGCCGCACCGGCAAATTCCTCGCCCTCGAACACGAAGGCGACGTCGACCCGGACATGGTCATACTCTCCAAGTCCCTGTCCGGTGGCTACGTACCCGCCGGCGCCGTACTCACACGCAAATGGATTTATGATCGCGTTTTTTCCAGCATGGATCGTTCGGTGGTGCATTCGAGTACATTTGGACAGGGCAGCCTGGCCATGGTGGCGGGACTGGCTACACTGGAATACATGGACCGCAATGATTGCATGGCCAACGCCACGGTCATGGGCGATCGTATCGGCGAAGGTCTGCTCACCATCCGCGACCAGTACCAGTTCGTCAAGGACATCCGCTGGCGCGGGTTGATGGTGGCCATTGAATTCGGTGTGCCCAAATCCATGAAGCTGCGCGCCGCCTGGTCGCTGGCCCATAAACTGGACAAGAGCCTGTTTCCGCAGGGCATCACCATTCCGTTATTGCAGGACCACGGGATTCTCACCCAGGTGGCCGGGCACAACATCGATGTAATCAAGCTGATACCACCGCTGATCATCACCGAATCCGACTGCAATTATTTCATCAACGGTTTCATCGAAGTGATGAAAAAGTTGCATAAGTTTCCCGGTCCCAGTTGGGAAGTGATCTCGAGGATCGGTCGCTCCGCACTGTCCGGCGGCGCCGGGAACCCCGCGGGTCAGGGACAGAAGTCGGAGCGGATCGCCAGCTGAACAGCGGCACTCCGCATTGATGACCGGTGTGATACACTTGCGCCGGTCTTGGTGCTGCAACCATGCTTTTTTGCCAACAGCCGGAACAAGCTTACAACAACGTGTCCACATCCAAAGAGCAACTGGAGCGGGATCTCCGTTACCAGAATAAAATTCTCCAGGGCGTCTCGCGCACATTTGCACTGACCATCCCGCAATTACCACCGCGTCTTCGCGATGTGGTCGGCAATGCTTACCTGCTCTGCCGGATCGCCGATACCATCGAGGACGATCGGGACCTGCCGGCAGACAGCAAGCGCACTCATTCCGAATGTTTCGTCGAGGTCGTCAAGGGTAATACTGATGCGGCCGGCTTTTCAGCCGGGCTGACGCCGCTGCTATCCGATGCGGCAACGGCCGACGAGAAAGATCTTGTCCGTAATACTGCAACGGTGGTCCGGCTGACGCACAGTTTCAATCCACGGCAACGGGCGGCGCTGGAACGCTGCGTACGCATCATGGCCGAGGGCATGATTCGCTACCAGGAAGCGGAAACCCTGGAAGGCCTGCCCGACCAGGCGGCCATGGACGAATATTGCTATTACGTTGCCGGGGTGGTGGGTGAAATGCTGACCGAGCTGTTTTGCGATTACTCGGATGAAATCAACCGCCATCATGATGACCTCATGCGCCTCTCTGTATCGTTCGGCCAGGGGCTGCAAATGACCAATATCCTCAAGGACATCTGGGATGATCACGCCCGCGGCGCCTGCTGGTTGCCCGCTGACGTATTCCGGCAGTACGGGTTCGATCTGGGCCGTATGAAAGCGGGTGAAAACGGTCCGGGGTTCGAGGCCGGGATGGGTGTTCTCATCGCCAGGACCCGGCAGCACCTGGAAGACGCCCTGCACTACACCCGCCTGATCCCGGCGCACGAAACCGGTATTCGAAAATTCTGCCTGTGGGCGCTGGGCATGGCGATTCTGACCCTGAGAAAAATCAACAAAAACCGGCAATTCGCCAACGGCACAGAGGTCAAAATATCCCGTAACAGCGTCAAGGCGACGGTCATGTGTACGAACCTCTGCGTCAGCCATGACAAGCTGTTGAATTTGTTGTTCTATGTCACGGCAAAGGGTTTGCCTGAACAGCCCCTTTCGTGAGAAGATAACCGCGCTTTGCAGGGTAGCCCGTGTTACTCGAATACTGCTTTAACAGTCTGATATTAAAAGACTTTTTACCATCAGGACTGTTCCCGGCAGTGTTGGTGAATGCGGTCGGAAACAATAACAACATTCACGCATTCTGGGGTATAGGCTAGATGTTACTGGAATCCAATGAGAAGTTGGCAGGACTCGCTGACAACACGGCCCTCGATCACTCTGTTGTCCATCATCTGAAACCGCTGTCATTGTCCGCCGCCATCGAGACGGCGCGCGATGCGCTGATTGCGGAGCAAAAGCAGGACGGTCACTGGGTCTATAACCTCGAGGCTGACTGCACCATCCCGGCCGAATACATCCTCATGATGCATTTCACCGGGGATATTGATGAAGACCTGGAACAGAAAATCGCCGCCTATTTGCGCGCCGAACAGGATGAGCACGACGGCTGGTCACTCTATCATGGCGGAGATTTTGATCTCAGCTGTTCGGTCAAGGCTTACTACGCACTGAAGCTGGTGGGTGATAATCCGCACCAGGAACACATGGTCCGCGCCCGAAACGCGATTCTGAATCATGGCGGCGCGGCCCACAGTAACGTCTTTACCCGCATTACCCTGGCACTGTTCAGCCAGGTGCCGTGGCGGGCGACACCTTTTATTCCGGCGGAAGTAATTCTGCTGCCGAAGTGGTTCCCATTCCATATCAGCAAGGTCTCATACTGGTCGAGAACCGTGATGGTGCCGTTGTTCGTACTCTGTACACTCAAGCCGATCGCACAGAATCCCAGGGGCGTGGACATTCGCGAACTGTTCATCACGCCACCGGAAGATGAACTCAACTATTTCCGTATCACCACACTTTTGAGCCGTGTTTTCTTTACCCTGGATCAGGTCGGCCGGCTGATCGAAAAACTGGTGCCCGGCTTTATCCGCAATATCTCCATCCGCAAGTGCGAACAATGGTTCACCGAACGCATGAACGGCGACCACGGTATCGGCGGCATCTTCCCGGCCATGGTCAATGTCTACGAGGCGCTTACCGTACTCGGCTATGACAGGGATCACCCGAAGGTACGCCAGGCCCGCAAGGCGATCGACAACCTGCTGGTCAAGAACACGGACGGCAGCATCTATTGCCAGCCCTGTGTTTCCCCGGTCTGGGACACGTCTCTGGCCTGCCAGGCGTTACTGGAAGTGGATAAACAGTGTCCGGAGAGCCGGCGCGGTCTGGACTGGCTCATGGACCAGCAACTCAGCGATGAGCCCGGCGACTGGCGCGAGGTCCGTCCGGACCTGCCGGGTGGTGGCTGGGCGTTTCAATACAGCAATTACTTCTACCCGGATCTGGACGACACTTCCATGGTCGCCTGGGCCATGCACCGCACCGCTAATGGCAAATACACCGGGGCTATAGAACGGGCTGCGACATGGATCGCCGGCATGAAATCGAAAAATGGCGGTTACGGCTCCTTTGAAGTGGATAACACGCAGTACTACCTGAATTACATTCCCTTTGCCGACCACGGCGCGCTGCTGGATCCGCCGACGGCGGATGTCACCGGCCGCTGCCTGGCCTTGCTGTCACTGGTTGACCGGGAGAAATACGCGGATCTGATTGATCAGGCCATCGCTTACCTGAAGAACGACCAGGAAGAAGACGGTTCCTGGTATGGCCGCTGGGGTACCAATTACATCTATGGTACCTGGTCGGTTCTGACCGCACTGGAAGAGGCCGGCATTGATGCGAACGAGCCATTCGTTCGCCGGGCCGTTGACTGGCTGTACAGCATCCAGAACGAAGACGGCGGCTGGGGTGAAAGCAATGACAGCTATTATCCGCCCCGCCATCGACGCCCCTGTCACAGTACTGCCTTCCAGACCGCCTGGGCACTGCTGGGCCTGCTCGCCGCCGGGGAAGCGGCCGCACCACAGGTCGAAGCCGGTATACAGTTTTTATTGAAACATCAATGCCGGGATGGTCTCTGGTACGACAGGGACTTTACCGCGCCGGGCTTCCCGCGCGTGTTCTATCTCAAATACCATGGTTACACGCGCTATTTTCCGCTTTGGGCACTGGCCAGGTACAGGAATTTAAAGCAGCGCGATTGAAAACGATCGGCGTGTTTACGGCGCTCCCCATCGAGGGTCGCTGCCTGACCTCCGGCAAGATTGTTCCCGACAACACCGTGGCCGTAAACCGGCATCTGCTGCTGCGCGCCGGCGGCATGGGCAGGGATAACGCGGAAACCGCCGCCAGGGCCCTGATTGATGCAAAGGTCGATCTGCTGGTCAGTTGGGGGGTGGCCGCCGCACTGAGTGAGACCGGCCGTGCGGGCGATCTCGTACTGGTGGATACGGTAATCGATAGCGCCGGGGGGCGCTATACGGTCAAGCCGGAGATCCTGCAGACACTCGAGATATTCGCCCGGCGTGCGGGCATTTCATCAATTAGCGGTGCGCTTGCCGAAAGTAACCGGGTACTCGATTGCAGCGAGGATAAAATCCGTCTGCACAGGGAATCCGGGGCGCTGGCAACGGACATGGAGACGGCTGCAGTGGCCGGTGTTGCAGACAATGCACATATCCCCCTTCTCGCTATTCGCGTTATCAGCGATGATTTGCATACCTCCGTGCCACGCGCAGTGACCCGGAACATGGGTGCAGACGGCCACCTGAAAATGGTGCGGATGTTGTTTAGCTTGTGTCGCCAGCCACGGGATCTGACCGCGCTTGTCCGCCTGGCGCAATCTTTCAAAAAAGCCAGGCGGACGCTCATCCGTTGCGCCGGTTACCTGAAATCCGGACCCGGCTGAATACGACAAGCGGGCACCGGGCAAGACTTGTTATCACCCGGATCATGGTTTATAAAGACGCACTTTCAGACTCGCACATGACCAATATGCTATCGAAGGAACACCTGGAGGCGTTCAAGGACACAGGCTATACGCTTGTCCGTGGTCTTTATAACAGCGACGAGATGAAAGAAATCACCGCCTGGTGTGATGAGGTAGCGGCGTATCCCGAAGTCGCCGGTAAATACATGATGTACTTCGAACACAGCCGGCTTGATGACCAGCGGCGGATCCTCTCCCGCATCGAGGATTTCGAACCCTGGCACCGCGGCTTCAGCAGGCTGTTCACCGCCGGCCGGTTGAAAGCCTGTGTTGACGATCTCTTCAGCGAATCTTCTGTACTGTTCAAGGACAAGATCAATTTCAAGATGCCGGGCGGCAGCGGATTCAAGGCGCACCAGGATATTCAGGCCGGCTGGGATACTTACGCACCGCTGCATATCACGGCGCTGTTGACTATCGATCCGTGTACCCTCGACAACGGCTGCCTGGAAATGGCCCCGGGGTATCACAAGCAGGGAATCATCGGTGAAAAATGGCAGCCGCTGGAAGAGGATGCACTTGACTACGTGGCTGTACCCACGGCCCCCGGGGACGCGGTTTTTTTCGATTCCTTTGCACCGCATCGCTCGGGGCCCAACCTGACCGATAAACCGCGCCGGGTACTCTATGTCACTTACAATAAACTTTCCGACGGCGATCATCGAAGACAATACTACATTGATAAACGCAAGAACTATCCACCCGATTGTGAACGGGAAGCGGACAGGGAGTACGTGTTCAGGGTTTGATCACAAACGCCGAAGCTCTGAAACTCTCATCACCCATTCCGGGTACTCATTAGCTTCATGCAACTGAATCCGGATCGTTTGCTCGCGGGCTGGTTCAATATCACACGGAAATTCAGCCTCTCCCTGCTGGCAGGTTTTATCCTGCTGGCTGCACTGAGTCTCGTTTACACAGTCAACAATCTCAGTATGAACACTGATACCCGGGACATGTTGTCACCTGAATTAATCTGGCGGCAACTGGATCTCGAGTACGAAAAGTTGTTCCCGCACAGCGTTGACGATTTGCTGATCATCCTCGAGGCTGAAACCCCGGACCAGGTCACGGATGCGGCACGTGCACTGTATCCCCGCCTGCAGGCCGACAGTGATGACTTCCTCAGTGTATACAGTCACAGTCAGCTCGATTTCATCCGTGAGTCGGGGTTGCTTTATCTTGATACGTCCGAACTTCAGGATCTGGCTGACCAACTGGCCGTCTACCAGCCCTTCCTGTCCCGCCTGCTCCGGGACCAGAACCTCCGTGGCTTCAGTGACATGCTGGCGATGGCCATCGAGGCGGTCAACGATGGTGAAGATATTGATCTGGCGCCCGTACTGGATCAATTCGACCAGGCGCTCGTTGCAAACCGGAACAGAGAGAACTTCCTGTTGTCCTGGCAAAACCTGCTCTTTGATGATGACAACAAGGCGGTATACCGGGAATTCATCGTCGCACAACCCCGTCTCGACTATTCCGGACTGCTGCCGGCCACCAGCGCTCTGGAAAGCATACGCAGTGCTATAAGGGATACGGGTATCGCCGAAGAATTCCAGGTAGAAGTGAAAATGACCGGCAATGTGGCACTGGCCCATGAGGAGCTGGTGTCGGTCATGCAAACCAACACGCTGGCGATCATCGCCGCTTTTGTCTTCGTCGGCCTGATTTTGACCGTGGGTCTCGGTTCGGTGCGGCTGGTGCTGGCAACCCTGCTGACCCTGGTCACCGGACTGATCCTGACCGCAGGTTTTGCCACCCTGACCGTCGGGCAACTGAACCTGATATCGGTTGCTTTTGCCGTACTCTATATTGGCCTGGGCGTGGACTTTGCGATCCATTATTGCCTGCGTTACCGGGAACACCGTCTGGATGGGCTGGAAGCCGCCGCCGCTTTGAAAAACACCACGCTGGGTGTCGGCAGTCCACTCATTATCTGTGCAGTCACCACCGCGATAGGTTTTTATGCGTTTATACCCACGGATTATCACGGGGTCGCGGAACTCGGCTGGATATCCGGCAGCGGCATGTTCATCAGTCTGATTACCACGCTCACTTTTCTGCCCGCCCTGCTCTGGCATCTTCCGGCCACCCCGGTGCGGCACAGTCAACCCGGGCAAATGCTGATAGCGTGCCTGTATGCGCTACCGGCCAGATACGGCAAATGGATCCTCGTTCTTTCCGCGCTCGCCGCTTTTGCATCTGTAGTGCTCATTCGTGATCTGGAGTTCGACAGCAATACCCTGAACCTGCAACCTCCGGGTAATGCTTCCGTAATTGCCTACAAGGAATTACTGGATGAACCCGGAGGATCACCGTTGACCGCAAAGCTGGTCGCCAACGGTATTGATGATGCCCGGCGGGTCAAGCAGGAGGTCGGCGCCCTGCCACTGGTAAACAAGGTTATCTGGCTGCATGATTTTATCCCCGATAACCAGGACGAAAAACTGGCCGTTATAGACGAGATAAACCTGCTGCTGGGCATTGGTTTTTTCAATGCCCCGTCCAGGACCATTGATTCTGAAACCCGGCAGGATGCGCTGCTCCGGCTCTCCGATTCCCTGGAATCTGTGGCGCAGGACGATTCGTCATGGTTGCTTACATTCAGGCAAACACTCAATGATTACCTGGCCTGGCTGTCCACCCTGGATAAAGCATCGCGTTCCGAGCGGCTCATGACCCTGGAACAGAGTCTGCTGACCTCACTGCCGGGACGCTTACAGGCACTCGAATCGGGTTTGCAAACCGGTGGCCTGACGCTGGATGATCTGCCCGGAGCATTTGTCAGGCGCTGGAAGAGCAGTGATCGTTACCTGATGGATATCTATCCACAGCAGGATCTGTATAGCGATGAAGTCCAGCTTGATTTCGTCAAACAAATTCAGGCAGTCGATGACCGCGTGACCGGTGGTCCCGTGATCACCGTGGAAGCCGGCGAAGCCGTAATCACAGCCTTTACCCAGGCATTCATTTCGGCCACTGCCGTTATCGCACTTTTGCTGCTGGTATTGATGCCAAGGCGAATCGATGCCGTACTTGTCCTCATCCCCTTGCTGCTTGCAGCCCTGTTAACGGCGGCTATCAGCGTTCTGGCTGGGATACCACTGAACTTTGCCAACGTAATCGCGCTGCCCTTGTTGCTTGGCATCGGTGTCGACAGCGCCATACATATCATGCATCGCTATCGTACACATTCGGGAGAGAGTAACCTGCTTGCGACCAGTTCAGCCCGGGCAATATTGATCAGTGGTTTGACGACTATCGGAAGTATTGGCAATCTGGCGTTTTCACCGCACCTCGGTACTGCCAGTATGGGGATGTTATTGACCATTGGTATCGCCATGGCCCTGCTAACAACGTTATTTATTCTGCCCAGCCTGCTTGAACATATAAAGAAAAAATCAGACCTGATATAGCGTAGCTGCCAATCCGTCGGTGCAGGCGATTTAACTGAAATCATGCGGAAAAAACCGGGGAAACGGTAACGGAAAAGAGTCGCGCCGTCCCTGGCACCCGAGACCTTCCTGGAAGAAGATTTGCCCATGAGTATTTCTGACTGTACCGGATCGTGTGCCTGTCGCCAGATCGCAATCAGAAACGCTCAGTGAGCATCACATTCCCTGGTAAATTTATTAAGCAACGTCCAGTTGTGTCCCTTAAATATCCTTACCTGTGCGTCGTCCAGACGACAGCCGGGCACCCATATCCATACGGTAAGCCCTGTCCTTTATTTTTCTATGAGCATGGATCATCCCGATCCTTCCATGGGTTAAATCCCTTAACCCTGTCAGCTAATATATAGAGAATGCCCGGGACTGTCGTCACCCAAATGGGTGAAAATCATAGATTATTCATTGAATTATGTGATTTTCCCACAAGCGGGCATACATTGTATGGACTGTGGGATGGAGGATCAGGCGCTCAGGGCATAAGACAGGAAGATCAGTAAAAACGCCACGCTTAACAAGATTGCATTACTGAGAAACAATGACTGGCGCTGGCCGGATAGCACTATGCCGTTAAGCCTGCGCAGGACATGGCCCAGCATCGTAATAACCAGGTCTCTTGCGCGGTTTACGAAAGTACTGGCCACGTTGTGGAGCATGCAAAAAATACGGTTGAGTAAAACACGGTATATCCAGTCAAAATCATGGGTGGCGCCGAGATTCGCTTTAATCCACGGCAACATGAGGAAGAAGGCAAGGCCCGAGAACAGTAACAGCTGCAACTGCGCGAGTACATGGTCAGCCGTGTAGGGAACATACTCCACCGCATACGGCAACATCACGTAAAGCGTGCCGGGAAAAATACCAATAAACAAACACAGGATGGCAAACAGGATCATTGCCAGTTGCATGTTCATGGGTGGATCGCCGGGCCTCAATCCTGAATCCCGGTGAAAAAACACCAGCCATGGAAATTTCAGCCCGGCATGCAGAATGACACCGGCCGAGGCCGCTTGCAATGCCAACCAGACAAGGAAAAGATTATTGTCCACTCCGGCCTGACTGACCATCGATTTACTCACAAATCCGGAAGCCAGGGGAAAAGACGATATCGCCAGCGCGCCGATGATCCCGCATACCGCCGTCACCGGCATCGATTGAAACAGACCGCCGAGATCGGTACAGTTTCGCTTGCCGGTCATGTATACGACCGAACCCGCCGACATGATCAACAATGCCTGGTAGATAACGCTGCTGAAGGCATGCGCTGCCGCGCCGTTCAACGCCAGTTCCGTGCCGATGCCAATGCCACAGATCATGATGCCCGACTGGTTGATAATGCTGTAGGCCAGCATCCTGCGAACATTGTTTTCCAGCAGCGCATAAACAATGCTGTACAAAATCATGAGCAGACCGAAAATGATCAGCAGTTCCGTTCCGGGAAAACCGCGCATCAGTACATAAACTGCTGTCTTGGTCGTGAATGCCGAGAGGAAGACCATGCCACTGCAACTGCTTTGCGGGTAGGCGTCGGCGAGCCAGGCTGATAATGGCGGCGCCGCGGCATTGAGCATGAATCCGGCGAATATGAACCAGGTGGCCATATTGTCCAGGGTCATGGCGGAAAACATGACCGCGCCGGTATCGTGGTACCAGGCGATGATACCGGCCATGAGCAGTACACCGCCAAGGAGGTGGAAGATTACATAACGCATACCGGCAGCGGCGGAGGCGGAAGTTCCACCCGACCAGATTACTACTGTGGAAGCCAGGGCCATGATTTCCCAGAATATGAACAGTGTAATCATATCGCCGGCCAGGCAAACACCGAGGCTGGCTCCGGCATACACCAGTGCGGCGGAGAGTTCAACGGTTCCGGCCTGCCGGTAGGCGAATAACAGGCCGGCAAAAGCCATGATGGAAAAGACAGTCACGAACAACCGGCTGAGGCTGTCCAGGTGCAGAACCTGCAATTCGATGCCCATGAACTCCATGCGGCAATCAACCGTCCCGGCCACGGTCCAGACCAGGACCAGGGCAATGACCGGTGCAATAAACATACAGAGGTTGCGGTACACCCCGCGCAACAACGGCAAGAACAGGCCTGCAACAATCAATACCAGGGCAGGATGAAGCAGGCTACACATGATCATTATCCCGCCGTTTGATAATCAATCCGATCAGCCGGGTCAGCAATACCAGGCCTGCACAGGCAAAAAAACCAAAGACAGCCTGAAAACCGAAAAAACCGGTTCCGGGGAAATAGGCATGAATGTGTATAAAAAACCCGGCAACCAGTGTCAGGACGAGCAGTGCAATACCCGCCATTTTCAGCCTGCCCTGATTTTCATCACGCAAAAGCCGGTGTTTATTCATGTCTCTAAAATGCAATCAATTGCGTCAGGTGAATTAACCTGTCCGGGAAAAAAAATACCAGCAGACAGGCGAAGGCGGTCATCAATATCGGCAATACCAATGTCCACGGTGCCTCATGGAATTCAGTATCGGCAGATGATTTGAAAAATGCCGCGTATACGATAGGCAGAAAGTAAGCTGCATTCAACAAGGTACTGGTGACAATAATTGCGATAACAAAATAACTCTGCATTTCGAAGGCACCATTGAGCAAGTACCACTTGCTGATGAAGCCGGCGGTCGGGGGCACTCCGATCATCGACAGACTGGCGATGGCGAAAGCGATCATGGTCAGGGGCATTTGTCTGCCGATACCGTCAAGCTGGCTGACTTCGGTTTTATGATGCGCTGTATATATCGCGCCGGCGGCGAAGAACAGCGTGATTTTTCCGAAGGCATGGGCGGCGATATGCAATGCTGCAGCCAGAATCGAAACCGGGGCAATGAGAAATGTGGCAATGACTACATAGGACAACTGGCTGATGGTGGAATAGGCCAGACGTTTTTTCAGGTTATCCTGGTAGAGCGCGATTAACGATGCTGTGATGATGGTGAACCCGGCCAGGTAGACTATCCAGTCGGTCACGCCGGCGGCCGACAATGTTTCCTCGCCGAATATATACACAGCCACCTTGACGATGGAAAATACACCAGCCTTGACCACGGCCACGGCGTGCAACAGGGCGCTGACCGGTGTCGGGGCGACCATCGCTGCCGGTAGCCAGGCATGGAACGGCATCACGGCGGCCTTGCCTATGCCGAATAGATAGAGCAGTAACAGCGCCAGGATCACGCTGTTACTGACGGGAACATCAAAAACACCACCCGGTGTAAAATCAACCTGTCCGGCCAGAACCCAGGTCCACACTATGGCGGGTAAAAACAGCGCGAAGGATGCGCCCAGCAGAATTCCCAGGTAAACACGCCCGGCACGCCGGGCGAGATCCGACTGGCTGTGGGCCACCAGCGGATAGGTGGACAGCGTCAATACTTCATAAAACAGGAATAACGAGAACAGGTTGGCGCTGAAAGCAACACCCATGGTGGCTGCAATCGCAACCGCAAAGCAGGAAAAAAACCGGGTCTGGTTGGACTCCTGGTTGGAACGCATGTAGCCGATGGCATACACAGAGGTAATGATCCAGAGAAAACTGGCAATCAGCGCAAACAGCATACCCAGGGCTTCAACCTCGAGTGCAAACCTCAATCCCGGCAGTGGTTCAAACAAATCCAGCCGTGCGGGATGCACGGTATCCGGTTCCTGATAGATCAGGAATACCACCAGAAACAGAAGCACGGAAATGACCAGTGTAATGCTGTCCCGCAGCTTCGGTCTCGAAGCCGTGAGCAGTATGAGTGCGGCGCCGAGTAACGGTAACGCCAGGGTCAGCAGCAACAGTGTTTGCATGCTCATAGCCCCGCCAAGCTGCTCACGGCAAGGGTGATACTGTCAAGGGTCAGATCAGTATCAATGCCGAAATAGATATTGGCCAGTATGAGCAGCCATAATGGCGCCAGCATCATCAAAGGTGCTTCCGTCATTTTTTCGCCGGTATCCTGTGCGGGTTGCCTGAAATAAAACGCTTCCACTATTTTCCAGAAATACACAACAGCCATGAGTGAACCGATGATCATGACCGCCAGCGCCGGCCAGTTGCCGCTCTCGATGGTCGCCTGCAGCAGGTACCATTTACTGAGAAACCCTACTGTCCCGGGCACACCGATGAGGCTGAAACCACCGAGCACAAACGCGGCCCGTGTCCAGGGCATGCACCCGCTGCTGTTTCGCAAATCCTCCAGGCGATCCGTACCCAGCCGGTAAATCAGGCAGGCAGCGGCCATGAACAGGGCCGATTTGATCAACGCATGATTGAACATATGCAGTATCGACGCCGTGAGTCCGGTTCTGGTGAACAGTCCTATACCCAGCACCATGTAGCCGATCTGGGCGACACTGGAATACGCGAGAATGGATTTGATCGATGACCTGACAATCGCCATCCAGGATCCGTACAGAATGGCCAGCATGGAGAGCAACACCAGGATATCCCCGAGCGGCAGAATCCCCCGGATGGTATCCAGGCCGAAGATATCAAACACGTAACGAATCAATACATAAATGAACACCTTGGTGGTCGTGCCGGCCAGAAACACACTCACCACCGAGGGCGCGGCGCTGTACGCCGCCGGTAACCAGACATGCAGTGGGAACAGGGCCAGTTTCATACTTAGCCCGATGAGTAGAAAGCAGATAGCGGTGGCCAGGGTCCTGTCTGCGCTGACGTCGGCAATTCGCACACCGATATCCTGCAGGTTCAGTGTACCGGTCACTACGTACAACAAACCTACTCCAATAAGAATAAATGTGGCGCCGACGGTGCCCAGGATCAGGTATCGATAGGCTGCGTACAGGGCCAGTCGTTTGCGTCCGAGACTGATCAGGGCATAGCCGGACAACGAGGATATCTCGATGAATACAAACAGGTTGAAGGCATCCCCGGTAAGAATAACGCCGATGAGTCCGGTCAGATTCAACAACAGTGCGGAATAAAACAGGTAGGTCCTGTCAGCGGCGATTTCGCTGGCAACGCTTTGACGGGCGAACAGTAAAGATGCCGCGCCGATGCTGGCGACAATCACCAGCACAAAGGCATTCAGTGAATCCACATAGAGTTCTATGCCCCACGGTGATTCCCAGGCGCCGATGGTGTAGCGCCAGACTTCGATTTCGAGAACGCTGCCCAGCAGTGCCCATGCCCCGGCAAAGACACCAAGAAAGACGAGCAGGGCCAGGAACCATGACAGGATATCGCGATGAAGCAACACGCATAACGGGGCAGCCAGAAGTGGCATGATAAGCAGCAGAATCGGAAGATGCCCGGTAATCATTCCACCTCTTCCATTTTTTCGATAATCTCATCTTCCTCGATACTGCCATAGCTTTTATAGATACGTATCACCAGAGCCAGTCCGACCGCGGTGGTCGAGATACCTACCACGATGGCAGTGAGTATGAGCACATGGGGCAAGGGACTGGAGTAGGCAGTGTGGCCATCCGCAACGATAGGGGCCGTGGCATCATGGACATAGCCCATGGAGATGAACAGTATGAATACCGAGGCCTGAAATATATTCAGACCAATCAGTTTTTTGACCAGATTGCGGTTGGCGATGGTGATATAAAAACCAATCATCATCAGGACAACGACAACGAGGTAATTGAATATTCCGGCGAATTCCTGCATGGCTCAAATCATGTTGGAGATCAGAATAAACCCCGCTGCATGCGGGGTAGCAGGATTATACCGGATTCGGTACGGGAACGCTTAATCTGTGACCCTGTACGGCGCTGGATTACTGCGCCGGATTCCGCCCCTGATCAGAGGCCGCCACTATCTAGCCGGTAAACAAGTGGCCGTTGACCAGAAAATGTACCCAGATACTGGCAGCATAACCGATCAGAATCGCCCAACTCCATTTCAGATGGGAGAAAAAAGTATAAATCCCGCGCGCCTGACCCATGACGGCAACACCGGCGGCAGAACCCACCGAGAGCATCGAGCCACCGACGCCGGCGGTCAGGGTGACCAGCAACCACTGTCCCGTATCCATATCCGGCAACATGCTCAGCACGGCAAACATGACCGGGATATTATCAATGATAGCCGACAGGAAGCCGACAAGAATATTGGCTTTGGTGGCGCCCAGATCCACGTACATAAACCCGGAGATGAGTCCCAGATAACCCAGGGTACCCAATCCGCCCACGCACAGAATGACGCCATAGAAAAACATCAGCGTGTCCCATTCGGCCCGGGCCAGTTTTTTGAAAATATCGAAATGCCCGGGTTTATCATTACCGTTTTCACCATAATTCTCCACACCCAGAGCGCCGGCGCCCGGATCATGCAGACGCCTGCTTTTCGCCTTCAGGTAATATCCGAAGAGCTTGAGAAAGCCCAGACCCGTCATCATGCCGATCACTGGCGGCAAATGCAGGAAACTGTGGGCACAGACAGCCATGATAATAGTGAGGATAAACAGCCCGATGACGAACCAGGCGCCGTGCTTCAGTTCGGCCTTCTGCGTTTCGACCACGGGTATCTCGTTGGCTACGGTCAATGACATGATGGCAGCCGGGATGAGCCAGTTAATCAGAGAGGGAATGACCAGCAGGAAAAACTGGAAGAACTCAACCAGGCCACCTTTCTGCCAGACCATAAGAGTCGTGATATCGCCGAAGGGACTGAAAGCACCGCCGGCATTGGCCGCGACGACAATATTGATACAGGCTACGGTCACGAAAGCCACATTGGTACCGCCCACGGACATGACCACAGTGGACATCAGCAACGCCGTGGTCAGGTTATCGGCAACCGGTGACAGCATGAACGAGATGGCGCCGGTGAGCCAGAAAATGGTTCGCAATGAAAAACCACGGGAAATGAGCCAGGCTCTGAGCAGATCGAAGATACCCCGCTCCTCCATCGTATTGATGTAGGTCATGGCCGCCAGTAGAAACAGGAACAGCTCGGCAAACTCCAGCAGATTGTGCCGCACCGCGGCCTCGGCAGTATGAGTATCTCCGGTCTGCGAATAAAGTAACGCGACGATAACCCAGATAATCCCGGCGGCAACCATCACCGGCTTGGATTTACGCAGATGAATGGTCTCCTCGGCAATGACCAGGCAATAGGCTGCAATAAAAATGAGTACGCAGGCAATCGCACCCCAGTGCCGGGTAAAGTCCTGCAGGTGGAGCTCACCGGAAGCAAATACGGAAACGGGGAATAGAAACAGGGTGGCCATACTCAGTGACCGCAACTTTGACAGCCATGAGGCCGGAACAGGCATATCAGGATTCCCTCTGTTGATTCGGAATGAATCTGTAGCGGCTGAAGCAACGGGAATCTTGACTTGCAGGGATACGCCGCTACCCGGGGCAAGAAGCGTTCGTCTGGGTTATAATCGCGGCATGTTCAAGAACCGCATCTTACAAAGTACGCTTTTCATCACCGGCCTGATCGTGCTGGGCGCCCTGTTCGGTGTTTTTACCTCTGAATATTATCAACGCAACGAGGATCCGGAGATTGCCGGTCTGTTGTGGCCGAACCCGAAACAACTCCGCCCGTTTGCCACCATTGACCAGGACCGGGAGGTATTCGGGCTGGACCGGATGCGGGGTAAGTGGTCGTTGTTATTCTTCGGCTATACCCATTGCCCGGATATCTGCCCGCTGACCATGGCGACGCTGAACGAGTTTTACGACCAATTTAAAAAAGATAATCTGAACAATGACTTGCAGGTTATTTTCGTTACCGTTGACCCGCAGCGGGATACTGCCGAGATGCTTAAAAGTTATGTCGAGTATTTCAATACCGACTTTATCGGGCTGGGAGGAAATCAGCTACAGGTGGACAGCTTGACACGGCAACTGGGCATAGCCTACATGCTGTATGAACAGGATGAGCGTGGTGATTACCTCGTCGACCACAGCGCCTCGGTCTTCCTGGTTGACCCCGAGGGCCGCCTGCTTGCGGTATTCCAGGCACCTCACACACCCGCTACCATCCACGATACATTTCTTGAAATCCGGGATTTTTACAACAGCCAATCCTGAAGACTATCGATGTCCCGTTTAGCCTTAATCATGATCCCGTTGATGGTGTCCCTGTACCTGGCTCCGGTGCAGGCAGGTGACACCATCAGTCTGAATATCCACATTGCAGAAGCGCCACCCACAGCCAGAGCTCTGGCCGGCTACGGCGTCATTGGCAATACCGGTGATCAGGACATCACCATCGAGAGTGTACACAGCTCGCTGTTCGAGGCGATTGAAATTCATGAATCGATTGTCCGGGATGACATGGCTGGAATGCGACCGATCGATGAACTGACAATTCCGTCCGGAACGGAACTTGCGCTTGAACCGGGCGGTCGCCACCTGATGTTGATCCGCCCGGTTCAGCCGCTGAGCGAGGGTGACCAGGTTCCATTGGAGTTCACTCTCAAGAACGGTAATGTGCACAGGATAACGGTTGTGGTCAAAAAACCGGATCATGATCATTCCCGGCAACATCATCACCCGTAGCGAAAGAACATGCGTTCAGGTACGGTCGGGGACTATCTCAAGATATGGCCGCAATTTATTCTGCCACAACACTACCTCTCCGGCCTTGTTTATCGGCTCGCACGCTGCCGTATACGAATCATCAAAAACAGCCTGATTCGCCTGTTTATACGGTTTTATGCCGTCGATATGTCCATCGCCGAATCTTCTTCTGTAAACAATTATGAAACGTTTAACGAGTTTTTCACGCGGTCATTAAAGCCACAATCCCGCCCGGCGGACACCGATGGCCGGCACATTATCTGCCCGGTGGACGGTTTTATCAGCCAGATGGGTAACATCACCCATGACACACTGATACAGGCCAAGGGGCGCGACTATAACCTGGGGCAATTACTTGCCGGAGATGAACTTCTGGCTGGTGATTTTCTCGACGGCCAGTTTGCCACCCTGTATTTATCGCCACGCGACTACCATCGAATCCACATGCCCTGTGACGCCACCCTGCTGCGCACGGTCTACATTCCCGGACAATTGTTCGCTGTCAACGCGCATACGGCCCGTGTGGTGCCGGGTCTGTTTGCCCGCAACGAGCGCCTGGTCAATGTTTTTGCGACAGGAGTCGGGACCATGGCCCTGATCATGGTCGGTGCCATATTCGTGGGCAACATGGAAACCGTCTGGGCCGGCGAGATCAACCACCCCTACCCTGCGGCTATCCACAGCGTTGACTACCAAACCCCGGCGGATGCAGCCGTAGCGCTCGACAAAGGCGAGGAAATGGGACGGTTTAACATGGGCTCGACGGTAATCCTGCTGTTTCAGAAGAACAAAATCGCCTGGGATAAAACGCTGGTGAGCGGACAGAGGGTGCGGATGGGGGAAAGACTAGGGAGTGTTGTGACTGGTGAAGGGTGAGTGGTGATTGGTGATTGGTGAGTGGTGAGTGGCTACCAGTCACTGTTCACCGTTCACCGTTCACCGTTCACTGTCCACTGTTGACTGTTGACTGTTCACTGTTCACTGTCCACCTAAAGTTTCATCACTTCGATACAAAACGTCATCAACAATCCCGGTGAGACACCCAGTAACAGTATCGCCAGTCCATTCAGACTGATTACTGCACGCATGGTCTGCGTGGCCTTGATGGCCGTCATACTGACCGGCTTGTCAAAGTACATCAGCTTGACGACGCGCAGGTAGTAATAGGCGCCGATGATAGAGAAAACAACCGCAATAACCGCCAGCGGGGCCAACCCCGTTGCAACTATCTCTTTCAAGACGAACCATTTCGCCCAGAATCCAACGAATGGCGGCACGCCGGCCAGCGAAAACATGAAAATCAGCATGATCAGGGCGAACCATGGGTTTTTGTCAGCCAGTCCCTTGTAGTCGTCCAGTTCATCGGCCTCGTGACCCTTGCGACCCATGAGGATTACGAAGCCAAATGCACCAATACTCATCAATGCATAGGTCACCACGTAAAACAACGCATCGGCAAAACCGGTGACGCCCGTTGCACTGACAGACTGGCTGGAAATAATTCCGAGCAGGAGAAAACCGATATGGGCAATGGTCGAGTAGGCCAGCATGCGTTTTATGTTCGACTGGGCGATGGCAATGATATTGCCCATGGCCATGGAGAGGATTGACAGAATGATGAGGATGCCCTGCCACTCGGGCGTCAGGTGCATGAAGGCATCATTCACAAAGCGTATGGTCATGGCAAAGGCAGCAATTTTCGGTGCGCTGCTGATAAACAGCGTCACCGATGTCGGAGCCCCCTGGTAAACATCCGGAATCCACATGTGAAACGGCACCGCACCCAGTTTGAATGCAATGGCGACGATAATAAACACCAGTCCATAGACGAGCATGGGCAGTCGTTCACTGTTGTACAGGATATAATTATTGATTTCCTGCAGATCCAGTGTACCGCTGATGCCGTAAATGATGGATATACCATATAAAAGCAGACCCGATGCCAGTGCCCCGAGAACAAAATATTTCATTGCCGCCTCGGATGCCGGCGGCGAATCACGATGCATGGCCACCATCGCATAAAGACACAGGGACAGCAGTTCCAGGCCCAGATAGATAGTCAACAGACTCCCTGCCGAAGCCATGATCATCATGCCGAGAACCGCAAACAGCCCGAGCACGAAATATTCACCCTTGAGAATACCGTGCTCCTTCAGGTAATCGTGCGAGTAAAAAAATATAAACAGGGTGATAACCAGAATGAAAGCCTTGACGGCGCCACTCATGGGATCATCGACGAACGTCCGGTTGAACGCGTATTCGGTAATCTGCGGGAAACTGGCAACAACCAGGACGGCAGTGACCAGTAATGCCAACTGTGCCAGCAAATAGGTCAAATGCCGGCGTTCAGACGGGATGAATGCATCGAAAACGAGCAGTGCACAGGCCATCGACATCAAGACGATTTCCGGGAGTATCATTTGCAGTTCAATCAGCATGTCATCCAGCCTTCCCCGTCAGCATGTGCGTATACAATTGTTCGATGGTTGCATGCATGATTTCAAATATCGGTGCCGGCCAGATGCCAAACAGTAATACGGCGATTGCAAGTATACCCAGCACCAGTTTTTCCCGGCCGTTAATATCCTTGAGTTCCGCCACCTCGTCATTGGTGACCGGCCCGAAGATGACCCGCTTGTACATCCACAGGGTATAGGCAGCACCGAGGATGAGGGTAATAGCAGCACAGATGGCAATCCAGGGGCTGGCCTGAAAACTGCTGATAATCACCAGGAACTCACCGACAAAGCCGGAGGTGCCGGGCAGGCCGGAATTAGCCAGGGCAAACAGCATCATCAGGGCGGCGAATACCGGCATGGTATTGACAACACCACCGTAATCACTGATCTGGCGACTGTGCATGCGGTCGTACATGACTCCCACGCAGAGAAACAGGGCACCGGAAATAAAGCCGTGTGAAATCATCTGCATCATGCCGCCCTCGATGCCCATGATGGCGGCACCTGCATTTGCAGTTTTCTCGTTGATCACGAAGGCGGCAAACAGCCCGAGTGTCACAAAACCCATATGAGAAATGGAGGAATAAGCGATGAGTTTTTTCATGTCCATTTGCACCAGTGCCACAAAACCTATGTACACCACCGCGATCAGTGACAGGACGATCATAAATTCCGCAAGAGCGGCGCTGGCATCGGGAGTGATGGGCAAACTGAAACGCAGTAATCCATAGCCACCGAGTTTCAGCATGACGGCCGCAAGCACAACCGAACCCGCAGTTGGCGCTTCCACGTGCGCATCGGGCAACCAGGTGTGTACCGGCCACATGGGAACTTTCACCGCAAAGGCAAGGAGGAATGCGATAAATATCAGCACCTGCTCCGTCAATCCGAGCGGCAAATCATACAGTTCCAGGATCGAAAATGTACCCGATTGGAAATACAGATACAGGAGCGCGACCAGCATGAACACAGATCCGAGAAATGTGTAAAGAAAGAATTTGATAGTGGCATAGACACGCCGCGGACCACCCCAGATGCCGATGATCAGGAACATCGGTATCAACAGTGCTTCCCAGAACACGTAGAACAATATGGTATCGAGGGAAACAAAAACACCGTTCATCAATCCTTCAAGGATCAGAAACGCGGCCATGAACTGGGAGACTTTGACTTCAATGACATCCCAGCTTGCGATCACCACCAACAGGGTAATAAAGGTATTCAGTAATATCATGAGCAGGGAAATGCCATCGATCCCAAGGTGATAATTGATATTGAATGCGCTAATCCACGAACGGAGTTCGATAAACTGCATTCCCGGATTCTGCAAGTCGAAACGAAGATACAGCAGCGCTGAAATGATAAACGTCAGGGTCGCTACAAAAAGCGACAGGTAACGGGCGGTACCGGCCTGGCGATCACCGGCAAACAACACCCAGACACCACCCAGCACCGGGGTCCACACCAACAGGCTTAACAGGGGCAATCCGGTATTCATGGCGTTAATCCGGCAAAACCGATACGGTGAACGAAGAAGACCAGCAGGAATACCAGCCCGATAATCATTGCAAACGCGTAGTGATAGAGATATCCCGTTTGCAGATGTCGGATGACACCGGAAAACCAGCGCACGGTAAGCGCGGTACCGTTAACAACCAGACCGTCAATCAGTTTCACATCCCCGATCTGCCAGAGCAATGCTCCGAGTTTTCGTGCACCTCCGGCAAAGATGATCTGGTTGAATGCATCGAATCCGTACTTGTTAACCAGCACACGGTACGGCCACTTCAGCCAGCCGGCCAGTTTGCCCGGCAGATCCGGTTGCTTCAGATAACCGATCCAGGCCAGGAATATTCCGGTGGCCATGCACAGCAGGATCATTGGCGAGGTGAAACTGTGCACAATGAGCCCCCATGGACCATGATAGTCCTCTCCCAGGGTAGCGAGAACATTATGCTGTTCCTGTACCAGGATCGAGCCGGCGAAATAATTTTCAAACAACATGGGCCCGACAAGAAACAGACCGATAAAGATTGAAGGTATAGCCAGAGCGCACAGCGGCACCCAGACTACCGCCGGTGATTCGTGTATGTGCTCCCAGGTATCGCGGTCCATGCGTTCGCTGCCATGAAAGGTCATGAAGAAGAGGCGGAAGCTGTATAACGCCGTTACGATCACACCGATGACCAGGCTCCAGTAGGCGAAGCCTGCGGCCGGCAGGGTGGACAGGTGCACAGCTTCAATGATCATGTCCTTGGAGAAAAAGCCGGAAGTCCCGGGAAACCCGATTAACGCCAGGGTACCGAGAAAACAGCATATCCAGGTAACGGGCATGTACCGGTATAACCCGCCCATTTTGCGCATGTCCTGTTCATGATGCATGCCGATAATCACCGAGCCGGCGGCAAGAAACAGCAAGGCCTTGAAAAAGGCATGTGTTGCCAGGTGAAAGATAGCGGCGGCATAGGCCGAGGCACCCAGGGCCACGGTCATGTAACCAAGCTGCGAGAGTGTCGAGTAGGCAATGACGCGCTTGATATCATTCTGCACCAGACCCAGCAAACCCATGAACAGGGCGGTAACCGCGCCGATGAACATGACAAAGTTCAATGCCGTCTCGGAAAATTCAAACAGGGGTGACATGCGCGCCACCATGAAGATCCCGGCCGTTACCATGGTAGCGGCGTGAATCAGCGCTGAGATCGGAGTCGGGCCTTCCATCGAATCCGGCAACCACACATGCAGGGGTACCTGTGCGGATTTTCCCATGGCGCCGATGAACAGGCAGATACAGATAAAGGTCATCACCGACCAGACTTCAGTGCCGTACAGGGTGATTTGTTGACCGGCCAGATCCGGAGCCCCGGCGAAGACGTCGGCATAATCCAGCGAATTGAAATACATCAGCACGGCGGCAATGCCGATCAGAAAACCGAAATCGCCGACACGATTCACCAGGAATGCTTTCAGATTGGCGAAAATGGCGGACTCACGCTGGTACCAGAAACCGATGAGCAGGTAGGAAACCACTCCTACGGCCTCCCAGCCAAAAAACAGTTGCATGAAATTGTTCGCCATGACCAGCATGAGCATGGCGAATGTAAACAGGGATATGTAACTGAAGAAGCGCGTGTAGCCCGGGTCATCGTGCATGTAACCGATGGTGTAGACATGAATCATCAGCGAGACGAAAGTTACCACGGACATCATGGTTACGGTCAGTGGATCGATCAGAAAACCGACCTGGAGGCTGAAGTTGCCGCTGCTGAGCCATTCGTAAACCGTGAAGTCAGCAGGCGGCATGCCATCGACGATCACCTGCTTGAACACCACGAAGGAGCAAATAGTGGCAACCAATACTCCAAGTATGGTCACCGTATGCGCCCCGGCACGACCGAGTATACCGCCGCCCAGGCCTGCCAGCAGTGCCCCTGCCAGCGGCGCCAGCACGATGACCAGGCAAAGTGTCTGTAAATCGTTGAACATATCTACCCTTTCATGGACCCCATGTCTTCGACGTTGATACTGTCATGATTGCGGAACAACACCACCAGTATGGCCAGACCAATAGCAGACTCCGCTGCCGCCACGGTAAGAATGAAAAATACGAATACCTGGCCGGTGATATCCTGGTTGAAATGCGAAAATGCGATGAAATTCATATTCACCGCCAGCAACATCAGTTCGATACACATCAACAGCACGATCACATTCTTGCGGTTAATGAAAATACCGGCCACGCTGATGCAAAAGAGCGCAGTAGCAAGAAGCAGTATGTGGGTCAGGGTCAACATAATCTGTAGTCTGTTATCTGTAGTCTGTAGTCTGTCATCTGTCTTCTGTCTTCATACTGACCAAACGAACCCGGTCAGAGCGTTTCACTGCGACCTGCCTGTTCGGATCCTGGGCCTTGGTGTCACGCCGGGCGCGCATGGTCAGTGAGATGGCGGCAATAATCGCCACCAGTAAAATGGCGCCGGCAATCTCAAAGGGATAGAGGTAGTCGGTATAGAGTGTCTGGCCCAGATGTTGTGTATTACTGAAGCCGGGGCCGTAATATACCCGTTCTTCCAGTAACGGCTCGATGATGCCACTACCGACAATGCTGCCCATTACAATCACCATCACCAGGGCGACGAGAAAGCCCACAGGCAGAAAGCGTATGAAACCTTCGCGTATTTTTGCGAGGTTGATATCCAGCATCATGATGACAAACAGGAACAGCACCATTACAGCGCCGACGTAGACCAGCACCAGCACAATCGCCAGGAATTCCGCCTCCAGCAACAGCCAGATCGCGGCACTGGAGAAAAATGCCAGAATCAGTGACAGCGCCGCATGCACCGGGTTACGCATGGTAATGACCATGACCGCCGATGTCAGCAACAGTGCCGCGAAAATATAAAAAACGATAAGTTCAAACATTTTTTTATTAATAATCCGCAGTAAACAACGGGGAACCACGATAACGCGGTCCGATTCCACCCGTTATCTACTGCCAGTATATTTTCAGTATTTCCCCAAAAAGATTAACGTTCTAAATCTGTAATCTGAATCTGTAATCTGTAATCTGTAGTCTGTAATCTGTAATCTGTAATCTGTAGTCTGTAGTCTGTAATCTGTTACCTGTAAATAGCATCCGCAGCCCGGTCCTCGGCAATCTGTTGTTCGTATTTATCACCGACCGCCAGTAATTTCTCCTTGGTCATTAATAAATCACCACGCTGTTCACCGTGATATTCAAAGATACGTGTTTCCACGATGGAATCCACCGGACAGGATTCCTCGCAAAAACCACAGAAGATACATTTGGTCAGATCAATCTCGTAACGCGTGGTACGGCGGCTGCCATCCTCACGCTGATGTGATTCAATCGTGATGGCTACCGCGGGACATACAGCCTCGCAGAGTTTACAGGCAATACAACGCTCTTCACCATTGGCATAGCGGCGCAGCGCGTGCAGCCCCCGGAACCGGGGTGATTGCGGCGTTTTCTCCTCCGGGTACAGAACCGTGACCTTGCGTTTGAACAGATGACGGCCGGTTAACCTGAGACCCTTGATGAGTTCCCAGAGAAACAGGCTCTGTATGTAATTTCTGATGGCTTGCATTTGCTCAAGTGTCTCGTATTTAAAATCAATCAAACCAGGGCGGCAACCCGATGAGGACGAAAACCGCGGCAACGATCAGCCAGACAATGGTAATCGGTATAAAAATCTTCCAGCCCAGTCGCATGATCTGGTCATATCGATAGCGCGGAAACGTGGCGCGAAACCAGAGAAACAGGAACAGGAAAAATGAAATCTTGACCAGCAACCAGAACAGGCCGGGTTCCCCCAGTATCGGGATCATCTCCGGGAAAGGCGACAGCCAGCCGCCGAAAAACAGGATCGATGTCAGTGCGGCGATCATGATCATGTTGGCGTATTCCGCCATGAAAAATACGGAAAAGGCCATGCCGCTGTAATCGACGTGAAAACCGGCAACGATTTCGGATTCGCCCTCGGCGACATCGAACGGCGCCCGGTTGGTTTCGGCTACGCCCGAGATAAAATAAATCACGCACAACGGCAGTAACGGCAACCAGAACCAGTGTACCAGCCAGCCTTCCTGGGCTGCGACGATCTCACCCATATTGAGACTGCCTGAAGCTATCAGCACACCCACCAGGGCGAATCCCATGGCAATTTCGTAGGCCACGATCTGCGCTGCCGACCGCATCGCGCCCAGAAACGCGTATTTCGAATTGGATGCCCAGCCGGCAATGATGATCCCGTAGACAGACAGGGAGGTCAGCGCAAGGATATACAACAGACCGGCGTTAATGTCCGCCAGCACCAGGTGGTCATTGAACGGGATCACGGCCCATGCCGCCAGTGACGGGGCCAGCGATAATACCGGTGCAATGATAAAAAGATTGCGGTTGGCGCCGGTGGGAATGATGATTTCCTTGAAGATGAGCTTCAGGGCATCGGCAATTGGCTGCAACCAGCCGCGCGGCCCGACCCGGTTTGGCCCGATCCGGCACTGTATGTAGCCGATGATCTTGCGTTCGGCAAAGGTTATGTAGGCTACAGCCAGCAGCAAGGGTGTCAGTATCAATGTGATCTTGAACACCGTTTCGAAAGTCAGATAGGTGATGCGGTGCATGCTCTCCGGCACCAGGGGCATGAGTGTGGCATCCAGCAGGCTGTGCAACAGTTCTATCATGATCAGTTCTGCGCTTTTCCCGCTGTAATCAGCCCGAACCAGTGCGACAATCCCTCAACAGCGGGCTGGCCGGCAGGTATATAGCAGCAGCCATCCGCTACCGATTCATTCAGAATCAGCGGCAGCACTGCGCTACCGGCGTCCTGTTCTATATGAACATCCTCTCCTTCCTGAATGTGTAATTGTTCAGCCGTGATGCGGTTCATCATCACCCCCTGAATGCCCGCGACCGCGGTCTGCTGCAACGCCTTGCCGCGGCGAACCAGTGCATCCACGGCATAGATGGGGCGCAGCGTAATACGCTCAAGCGTCTGCAAAATGGCCGGCAGGGACGCCGGCAACGGCGCGGGCCGGGCCGTTGCCGGGATCGTGGATTCAATTGCCGGCAGGATGTCGGTCTGTATATCGGCAATGGATTGATAGTCGAACCCCTCAAGACCCAGTTCATTACCCAGTATGCGCCATGCCCGCCAGCCAGGACGTATCTCTTCGGCAGGCTTGATTGCCTGTTTAAAGCCCTGCACGCGGCCTTCGATATTCACAAACGAACCTTCGTTTTCCGCGAACTGGGCAACAGGAAGCAGCACATCCGCCACTGATTCCAGTTCCTCGCTGCGATAACCGCTGAAGGCGACCACGAAATCGGCGGACTGCAAGGCTGCTGTTAGCGCCGCCGGGTTGATACAATCCTGCCCCGGTTCGATGTTGTAAAGAATATAGGCGGATAAGGATTGTTCGATCATGTCGGCGGCATGCAAACCTTCTTCTGCCGCGGGTTTACCGGCTACTGAACGGTGCGGGACGATGCCGGCCAGCCAGGCCCCGGCGCTATTGGCGCCATCGGGGAGGTAACCCGCTTTTGCGGAAGTCAGTTCCGCCAGTCGAAGCACCAGGCTGTCAAGAAGAGCGCGATTTGGATGCGCCTGTACCGTATCACCGAGGATGATGCCGGTGTTGCTGCTATCGATCAGTGTCTGCGCCATGTGTTGGTGCTGTTCATTGCACTCGATGGCATTGATTAATGCCGCCACAGCATTGGCCGGTTCGGTTCCGGTGATGTCAAAGGCGGCTTTCAGAAGCGCCGCAAGATGATGAGCCATGGCCGAAGGCCGGCAAACGATCCTGCTGTCCAGATCAAAATTGAAATCACAGGCCAGTGGATTAATCGTCATGACCCTGGCGCCTTTCAGGGCTGCTTTACGGATACGGTGATTGATCAGCGGCACTTCGCGCCTGGGTTCGGATCCCACGATGAGAATAGCGTCATTGAGTTCGAGTTCGCTGACCCTCTGACCCAGCCAGGGAAACAGCCCATCCTGTTGCGGATAACTGAAATCCGTTTGCCGCATACGGTGATCGATATTGTGGCAACCGAACCCCCTGAGCACTTTCTGCAACAGGTAGTATTCCTCGTTGGTGGAGGATGCCGACACCAGTGCACCGATGCGCCCGGCACCGTCGCGTTCGCGCACCTGTTTCAGTCTGTCGGCGACGGCCCGCAGCGCCTCGCTCCAGTCAATCTCCTGCCACTGACCCTCGCTGTTTTTCAGCATCGGTCTGAGCAGGCGGTCCTCGCTGTACAGTCCCTCGTAACTGAAACGGTCACGATCGGACAACCAGACCTCGTTAACCGCTTCATTGGCGCCCGGGACAACCCGCTTGATTCGGTTATTATGGATATGTACCTCGACGTTGGATCCGAGGCAATCATGCGGGGCAATACCCCGGCATTGCTGCATTTCCCAGGCACGCGCGGAATAACGAAACGGTTTCGAGGTCAGCGCACCCACCGGGCACAAATCAATGACATTACCGGACAGTTCCGAGTTCATGCTTTTTTCGACGTAGGTGCCGATGGTCATATTCTCACCGCGGCCGGTAGCGCCCAGTTCCCGCAATCCGGCGATTTCCTCACCAAAGCGCACACAGCGGGTGCAGTGAATACAGCGGGTCATGTCTGTCTGTACCAGCGGTCCGATGTCCTTGTCCTTAACGACGCGCTTTGTTTCCTGGTATTGCGAGACGTCATTGCCGAATCCCATGGCCAGATCCTGGAGTTCGCATTCACCACCCTGATCGCAAATCGGACAATCCAGCGGATGGTTGATGAGCAGGAATTCCATGACCGACTTTTGCGCACCAAGCGCCAGCGCGGATCGCGTGCGCACCACCATGCCGTCCATCACCGGCGTGGCACAGGCCGGTAACGGCTTCGGCGCCTTTTCCACATCGACGAGACACATGCGGCAGTTGGCGGCCACGGACAACTTGTCGTGATAGCAAAAACGCGGCACATAGATATCATTCTGATCAGTCACCTCGATCAGCATCTGACCCTTGCGCGCCGGCAACGGCTTGCCATCCACCTCAATGGTTATCCGGTCATCTGACATCTGTTTCTGTACCCGTTATCTGCACTCTATTCTCTGTTGTCTGTAGTCTGTAGTCTGATTCAAGCCGCATCATCAACGCCGTCCACGATACTGCGACCCTTGTGTTCCACCATGTAGGCGAACTCATCATGAAATTGCTTGAGAAAACTCTGCACCGGCCAGGCCGCGGCATCGCCGAGAGCGCAGATGGTCCGGCCCTCGATCTTGTTGGCGACATCGACCAGCTTGTCGAGGTCATTCATGGTCGCCTCGCCATCCAGAATCCGACCAAGCATGCGGTACAGCCAGCCGGTGCCTTCGCGGCAGGGCGTGCACTGGCCGCAGGATTCGGCGGAATAAAACCGCGATATACGTCTCAAGGTACGCACCATGCAGGTGGTCTCGTCCATGACAATGACCGCACCCGAACCCAGCGACGAACCGGCATTCCTGATCGAGTCATAATCCATTCGTGCATCCATCATGACCTCACCGCGGACCACGGGGACCGATGAACCACCGGGGATCACGGCCTTGAGCCGGCGGCCTTTCCAGACACCGCCGGCCATTTCCAGCAATTCACGGAAAGGCATGCCCATGGGCACTTCGAAGTTACCGGGTCTGCTGACGTGACCGCTGACCGAAAAACACTTGGTGCCGCCGCTGTTCGGCACGCCCTGGTCGAGAAACCAGTGATAACCCTTGCGGATAATGGTCGGCACAGAGGCGAAGCTTTCCGTGTTATTGATCGTGGTCGGTTTGCCATAAAGACCGAAATTGGCCGGGAACGGCGGTTTAAAACGCGGCATACCTTTCTTGCCTTCGAGAGATTCCAGTAACGCGGTTTCCTCGCCGCAGATATAGGCGCCGGCACCAAGGCTGGTGATAATATCGATGTTGATGCCCGTGCCCTGGATATCCCGGCCCAGATAACCCTCGTCATAGGCTTCTTTCAGCGCCTGCTCAAAACGTTCATAAGGTTCGTCCATGAACTCGCCACGCAGGTAATTGTAACCGCGCTCGGCACCCATGGCGTAACAGGCAATGGTCATGCCCTCCACCAGGCTGTGGGGATTAAAGCGCAGGATGTCGCGGTCCTTGCAGGTACCCGGTTCGCTTTCGTCGGAATTACACACGACATACTTGGGATTGGGCGCCGAGGCCATGAAACTCCACTTCAGGCCTGTGGGGAATCCGGCGCCGCCACGGCCACGCAGACCTGACTGCTTGACTACTTCCAGCACATCAGCAGGTGAAATCTTCTCACGCAGAATCTTTTTCCAGGCTTCCCAGCCACCGACGCGATAATAGTTTTCCAGCGTCCATGGCTGGTCAAACTGCAGCGTTGCGTAACATACCTGGTTAATATCAGTCATCACAGCTAATCCAGTTCGTCAATAATCTCATCGACCTTCTCGGTAGTGAGATTTTCATAAAATTTGTGATCCACCATCATCATCGGCGCCCCGCAACACGCGGCCAGGCATTCCTCTTCCTGTTTCAGAAACACGCGGCCATCCGCGGTGGATTCGCCGACCTTGATACCGAGCTTGTTCTCGATATGCCGGATGATGTCATCACCACCGCGCAGCATGCAGGACACATTATTGCAAACCGATATGCTGTGCCGACCCACCGGCCGGGTTTCCAGCATGGAATAAAAACTTGCGACCTCGTAGACCTCAATCGGCGCCAGGTCCAGGTATTCCGCCACGGCGTCCATGAGTCCGGTGGTAAGGAAACCCTGGTTTTCATGCTGCACTTCGCGTAACGCCGCCAGCACCGCCGATCGTTGCTGACCCTGTGGATACTTTTTGATCCAGCGGTCAATCTCGGCTTTGGTGTGCTCGCTGAGCTGTGGCGTTGTCTCAGTCATACAGGATGCGATTCGTATTGAGTGTATATGCCCATACATGAGCATCTTGAAAATTTGATACAACGAAATCCCGGGAGAAAAGCCGCCACTGACATCATCGGTCTATCTCCCCGAAGACAATATCCTGCGTCCCTATAACCGCCACCACGTCCGCCAGCATATGTCCACGCACCATCTCATCCATGGCCGAAATATGGGCGAACCCGGCCGCGCGAATTTTGACGCGATAGGGTTTGTTGGCGCCATCGGAAATCAGGTAGATACCGAACTCGCCCTTGGGATGCTCGATGGCGCTGTAGACTTCACCTTCGGGCACGCAGTAGCCCTCGGTAAACAGTTTGAAATGGTGAATGAGCGATTCCATGTCATCTTTCATTACCTCGCGCTTCGGCGGGGTGATCTTGTGATCATCCAGGACCACGGGGCCGGGATTGTCACGCAGCCATTTTATGCACTGCCTGATGATGTTATTGGACTGGCGCATTTCCTCCATGCGCACGAGATAACGGTCATAACAGTCACCGTTGACGCCCACGGGTATATCGAAATCCATATCGGCGTAGACTTCGTAGGGTTGTTTCTTGCGCAGATCCCATTCCACGCCGGAGCCACGCAACATGGGACCGGTGAATCCCAGTTGCATTGCACGTTCGGGGCTGACCACGCCGATACCCACGGTACGCTGTTTCCAGATGCGATTATCTGTCAGCAGGGTTTCATATTGATCCACGCACTCCGGAAAACGATTGGTAAAGTCCTCGAGAAAATCCAGCAGACTACCCTGGCGGGCCTCGTTAATCACCTTTGTATCGGCATCGGAACGCCATGTGGACTCGCGGTATTGAGGCATGGTGTCCGGCAGATCACGCGCGACCCCGCCCGGACGATAATAAGTGGCATGCATGCGGGTACCGGAGACGGCTTCGTAGCAATCCATCAAATCCTCGCGTTCACGAAAACAGTACAAAAACATGGTCATGGCGCCGATGTCCAGGCCATGGGCACCCAGCCACATGAGGTGATTGAGGATCCGGGTGATTTCATCGAACATGACGCGAATGTACTGCGCACGCAACGGCGGTTTGATGCCCAGCAGCTTTTCAATCGCCAGCACGTAGGCGTGCTCATTGCACATCATGGACACATAGTCGAGGCGATCCATGTAGCCGATGCTCTGGTTGAACGGCTTGCTTTCCGCGAGTTTTTCAGTAGCCCTGTGCAGCAGGCCGACGTGAGGGTCGGCACGCACTATCACTTCACCGTCCATCTCCAGCACCAGGCGCAACACACCATGAGCCGCGGGATGCTGCGGCCCGAAATTCATGGTCATGTTACGTATTTCCGGCATATTCGTTGTGTTCCTGTCTGATGCTAACTGTTTTCATTCAAAATAATGTGAATAGTGACTGGTGATTCGCGAATAGAATCAAACCACCAAAGACGATTCTCCAATCACCATTCACCATTATCTGTTCACTGTTCACTGTTCACTGTTCACTGTTTACTGTTCACTGTTTACTGCAGACTGTTCACCGTTCACTGCAGACTGCGCCCTATCCACGTCCTCATAACGGTTGTCGTGGCGAATCACTTTCGGAACCAGCACCCGATTGGTAATGGTGACCGGCTGGTAAATCACCCGCTGTTTTTCGGTGTCATAACGAACCTCGACATTGCCCTCCAGGGGAAAATCCTTGCGGAATGGATGACCGATAAAACCGTAGTCCGTCAGCAAGCGCCGTAAATCCGGATGACCGGAAAAAAGTATCCCGTATAAATCGAATGCCTCGCGTTCATACCAGTTTGCGGATGCCCAGATACCCACAACCGTGGCCACCACCGGCGGCTCGCTATGGATCCGGCATCGCACACGCAAACGCCGGTTATGCTGCAATGACAACAGGTGATATACCACGGCGAAACGGTAATCCCTGTGTTTGTGATCATCATAGGCGCCCTTGCTGACCCCGCGGCTGAATCCCGTAATCGAAGTCGATTCGGTCTCCCACTCGGCCTGACCATAAGTGGCATAGTCCACGCCGCAGAGATCGACAAGCTGCCGAAAGGCGAAATCTTCATCATTACAAAGAGACCGGCACAAATCGATCAGGTGTTCCGGTTCAACCTCGACACTGACCTCATCATGGGCTGCATAGCAGTCAAGGATGAGATCATCAAAGCGCTGGTTAAGGGCCGCGACAAGGGCATCGTTTGACTTCGACATGGGTGCTGTCAGTTAGCGCGCAATGGTATTGGTGCGCCTTATTTTCTTTTGTAACTGCATGATGCCGAACAGCAGCGCCTCGGCCGTGGGCGGACAACCCGGCACGTAAATATCCACGGGAACGATGCGGTCACAGCCGCGCGTTACCGCGTAGGAATAGTGATAATAGCCACCGCCATTGGCACAGGAGCCCATGGAAATCACCCAGCGTGGCTCGGCCATCTGGTCATAGACCTTGCGCAGGGCCGGCGCCATCTTATTTACCAGCGTCCCGGCCACGATCATGACATCGGATTGCCGGGGGCTGGGACGAAAGACGATACCAAAGCGGTCCAGGTCGTAACGCGAGGCGCCGGCGTGCATCATCTCGACCGCACAGCAGGCCAGTCCGAAAGTCATCGGCCACATGGAACCCGTGCGTGCCCAGTTGACCAGGCTGTCCACGGAGGTGGTGACTATGCCCGGTTCGTGAACCTTGCCCTCGAGTTCCACTTCTACTCCCATTCCAGTGCTCCCTTGCGCCACTCGTAAATAAAGCCAACCACCAGCACACCGAGGAAGATCATCATGGCCGTAAATCCGGCCATACCGATATCTCCCAGGGCCACGGCCCAGGGAAACAGAAAGGCGATCTCCAGATCAAAAATAATAAAGAGGATGGCGACCAGGTAGTAACGCACGTCGAATTTCATGCGGGCGTCTTCGAAAGCATCAAAACCGCATTCGTACGGTGACTGCTTTTCGGCATCGGAACGGGCATGTCCCATCAGCTTGCCCAGCAGTAACCCGATACCCACCATAATGCCACCGAGGATCAGCCCCAGGGCGATAAATATCAGGATTGGAAAGTAATTCTCAAGCATGGCAGCTAACGGGCCCGGATATGTAGACAACTCTTCATCTCAGGTTGCGAATTCTATCAGTTGTGCATTGCGGTGGAAAGCCGCATATCAGCAATAATTTGTATAAAAATTGATTCAAGTCATAATGTTAGAGATCAAATAGATCCTCGTAATTACTTGTCATGAAATCGTATTTATGGCATGCGGCTGAAATGGTTCCTGTACCTGGAGCGGCGCCGGTGGAGACTGTTACAATTGAAGCTGTAAACACACTCTGCGTCGGCTGGCCAGAGACGATGATGGCTTCAGAAACTAATCCAAAGCAGCGGAGATAATCCATGAAGACCGAACAGATACGGACCGTGACTTACACCGAATCCGGGCCGGAGTCTCTCGCGCCGGAATTTGGCTGCAAAGACTCTGACCATCATTCCGATGAGCCACACATTCATGTACCCGATATGAACACACCACCTGACCCGCGCGGTATGAATATCGAAATACACTACGCGGTCGGTGAATGCTCGCTGGGTTGCATTCTCGTTGCCGGCAGTGCGCAGGGCGCTCTGGCCATCTCGCTCGGGGATGATCCTGAACTGCTCGTGCGCGAACTGCAGCAACGCTATCCGCAATCTGCGCTCTCGGGCGGAGACCCCGGCAATGAAAAGCGGGCTGAACTGGTTGCGGATTACGTGGAACGACCGGTCGGGCGGCTCGCTCTGCCACTTCATATTCGCGGCACGGCATTTCAACGACAGGTCTGGCACGCATTAATGCAAATCCCCGCCGGTGATACGGTCAGCTACGGCGCGCTTGCCCGGCATATCGGCAGGCCCGGCGCTTCCAGGGCGGTGGCAGCCGCCTGCGCGGCCAACACCCTGGCGGTAGCCATCCCCTGCCACCGGGTAATCAGAAGCGATGGTGCCCTGTCCGGTTATCGCTGGGGTGTGGATCGCAAACGCATCTTGCTCAATCGCGAAGCAACACTCGCGAATACCGGTAACCGCATCGAAGCATGGGACAGCCCACGAACACAGTGGATGCAGATTACCGGTTAGGCGAGGCCTCCATGCTGCTGTGCGGTTTCGCCTGTCCCGGTGATACCGCGATCATCCGCGCCATAAAGTCCATCGCCCGGCGTTCCCCTTTTCGCAATATGACCACGCGTGGCGGGCATACCATGTCCGCGGCCATGACCAACTGCGGTCACTGTGGCTGGGTTTCCGATGCCCGCGGCTACCGTTATGAAACCATCGACCCCCTGACCGGAAAATCCTGGCCGGATATGCCCGGTATGCTTGCACGGCTTGGGCACCGCGCAGCCGCAGCCGCCGGATTCACCGATTTCCATCCCGATGCCTGCCTTATTAATCGTTATGTCTCCGGTTCGCGCATGTCGTTGCACCAGGACCGTGACGAAGCCGATTTTGATCAACCCATCGTTTCCGTATCACTGGGCATTCCGGCAACCTTTCTGTGGGGCGGATTGAAACGAAGGGACCGGCCGGAAAAAATTACCCTCGTGCATGGTGACGTGGTGGTCTGGGGCGGCCCTGACCGGCTGCGATACCACGGCATTGCCACCGTCAAGGATGACCGGCATCCGCTGACGGATCACGCGCGCATCAACCTGACTTTTCGCAAGGCTCACTGAAAACACCGCCCCGCATAACGGATCTTTTTCATGGTCCTCTCACAGAAAGAAAGACATTTATTAAACAGTGTAGACAACGACCTGAAGAACCCGGCAGGAATTTTTCCCTAGCCAGACAGCCGCCTGAAGTGCTATCAATACGCGTTTTGGCGAGCGGGCAGCCCGCAGAAATTCCGGCTAAACCGCCGTAATAGCTGTTCATTCGGCAATCATCATGAACTCATGCTTGTCGCATGCGTCTTGATGATAATTGCAAGTTACGCTTGCATGAACGGTACAGGTGAATGCGTGATTTGTGTTCCGAACTGCCTGAGTTTAGACTTGTTCTAAATTCAGGACTCCATAATCAATAGGATAAATACGGGTGCTGCATGGCAACATCAATAACAGAAAATAACTCATCAGTTACCAGCAGACCGGCCTGGGCCAGCGCCCTGGGCGTGGTCACCATTGTCCTCGGTGTTTTTCTCTCGGCCTACCACGGTAACGAAGTCATGAAGCAGGCGGTCATGGTCGCCCATATGCCCGCCAGCGGTGAGCTGCCGGCCGCCGAGTGCCCGGATGATGAACTGGAAGAGGAAGGTCTCACGGTTGCCGAATGCGAGTATATGGTGACTCACATTGAAGGTATCGCCCTGTCCACGCCAGGGTGGTTTCCGGGCGTACAGATGTGGCTGGCAGGGATCGGCACCGTCATCGCGTTTATTTCCATCATCGTCGGCGGCGCACTGGTCAACTACAACCCGCTGGCTTCCGGCGGCGCGGTACTTGTATTTGCCGTCCTGATACTGGTGGATGTCGGCCAGTTTGCCGCCGTGGTCAATACCGGCCCGATTCTGCGTGATATCTACCTGTGGAGCATATTGCTCTGGTTTTTGATCCACCTGATGATGCTGTGCGCCGTCATTGCCGGGCGCCAGGGCAACGGCCAGACTACGTAATCCCGTCCTCACTCTCTACAACTTCGATAAAACGGAATCTGTTATGCAAAAACAAGGTTACAGCAGAACGGCGGTTATCCTGCACTGGTTGCTCGCCGTTTCCATTTTCTTCCTCTTCATCTCCAGCTGGTGGATGCTCGGCCTGCCGTTGCCTTCCAAGGAAATGCAGTTTCGCGCATTCCCTTTCCAGCTGCACAAGAACATCGGCATCACGCTGGTTCTTGTTATCGCGCTGCTGCTCTACGTGCGTTTCAAGCATCGTCCGGCGCCGGTTACTTCCACGGCCATGAAACCCTGGATGCACAAGCTCGCCACCGTTGATCACATCATTATTTATCTGTTGATACTGGCCACCTGTGTCAGCGGCTACCTGTCATCGGCGCATACGCGCTGGGATACCGTGGTCTGGTGGGTACTGGAAATGCCGCGCATCGCTGAAGCCAACGAGGATATGAACGAGTTCTATTCGGATATTCACCTGTGGACCGCCTGGGCATTACTGGGCGTGGTCGCCGTACACATCAGCGGCGCCATCTATCACGCCTTCCTCAACGACGGCATCGTCCGGCGCATGATGCGCTGGTAGGATAATCAACGAGACAGGTGCTAATCCGGTACACCGGAACCAGCGGGCATTATAAGATCCCTGCGCTGTTCAAGTAGCCGGTAAAATTCCATAGCCGCCATCGGTGGACTGAAATAATAACTCTTCCCAACCCGGCAGCCTGCCTGCAACAGATTGATCGCTGACCGCGCGGGTTTCAATACCCTCTACAACCACGTCTGCCTCCAGTTTCATCATACTACCTTATCAATTCGTACGTGAAACCCGGGACAGTCCGGTTAACCGGGTATTTTTCAATACAATTATTGCATTCCAGTCCACTCCACAGAACCGGCAGCAGTCACCCTGATCCGGGCACGGCCACGAATCGTGACAAAGCGCTGCAATGACGATTATGTTATAACAACGATTAAATGCCGGGAAAAGATATTCATGCTCGAACTGAATCTGTCGCGCTGGAAGGTTCATCAGACCATCACGATACTCCTTAAACTGACCCTGCTGATCGGTGTAACACTGGCCTTGTACCAGGGCAGGTACCAGGCGGCGGTGGAAACACTCGCTATTTTATGCATTACCTTTCTACCGCTATTGCTCGGCAAACGCTACAACGTGCGTATACCTCATGAATTCGAGTTGCTGGCCATTGTATTCATCTATGCTTCCCTGTTTCTGGGAGAGGTGCACGGATACTACGCGCGCTTCTGGTGGTGGGATATCGTGCTGCACACCGGGTCCGGATTTCTGCTGGGTGTGCTGGGATTCCTGCTGGTTTACGTGTTGAATGAAAACGACAACGTCAATCTGGATCTGGCACCGGGATTCATGGCGCTGTTTGCATTTGCCTTTGCACTGGCTTTCGGCGCTCTCTGGGAAATTTTCGAATTCACCATGGATCATTTATTTGGCCTGCAGATGCAAAAACCCATGTTCGGTGACCCTTCAGGACTGACAGATACCATGTGGGATCTGATCGTTGACGCCATCGGCGCACTGATAATTACCATTCTTGGTTACGGTTACCTGCGCACGACCTCCGGCGATTCTTTCCTGGAAAAATGGATAGACAAATTTATTGACAAGAATCCGCAATTTTTTTCCGGTGAAAGGAAATAACCTGCACCACATACCTGTACAGAAGCAATGCAAGCAGTCCGTTTCAGGGTTTTAACCTATAATATTCACAAGGGATTTTCCGCCGGAAACCGCAGGCTGGTCCTGCATCGTATTCGCGAGGAATTACGCAATACCGGCGCCGATATCGCCTTTTTCCAGGAAATTCATGGACAACATACAGAACACGGAAAGAATATCGAGGACTGGCCCTCGTCCTCCCAATTCGAATTTCTGGCCGATGAAGTATGGCCACACTACGCATATGGCAGGAACGCCATCTATGCCGAGGGTCACCACGGCAATGCAATCCTCAGCAAATACCCTTTTCACAACTGGCAAAACATCAATATTTCATCCATGCAACGGGCAAGCCGCAGTATCCTGCATGGCATTGTTGAATTCCCGGAACACGGCAACCGGCTGCATGTCATTTGCGTTCACCTGGATATACTCGGCTATGAGCGAAAACGCCAGCTTGGCATTCTCAATAACCATATTCAGAAATGCATCCTGCCGCACGAGCCGGTGATCCTGGCCGGTGATTTCAATGACTGGAGAGGGCAGGTAACGCGGTTGCTGGACAGCAGCCTGCAATTGCTCGAAGTGTTCATGGATAGCAACGGGCGCCATGCAAAAACATATCCCGCCTGGTGCCCGATGTTTCAGGTTGACAGAATCTATTACCGCGGCGTCAGACGGATAAACAGCACTTGCCTGGATCAAGAGCACTGGAAATCCCTGTCCGATCACCTGCCGTTGCAGGCGGAATTCGAGCTACTGCTTTAACCGGCTAATTGCATGATGGATGGCCTTTCACTATGCTCCATGGATGCCGATCAACAAGCCGTATAATCCTTATACAAAATTCAGGAATCATTCCCTGACGCTGAACGATTACCTGGCGATTGATCGCACCATTCTATCCAATGAACGCACATTGCTCGCTTACGGTCGCACTGCACTGGCCATGGTGATCATCGGCGGATCCTGCCTGAAGTTTTTCGACTCGATCATACTGGTAGTGATTGGCTGGCTGTTCCTCGCCGGTGGCATAATCGTCATGGCCATCGGCTGGCGCCGTTACCGGCATACTGACCGGCTCCTGCATGCCGCGTTATTGAGTCAGACCGGTGAAGGTGAGCACCCGCTGGAAGAGAAACTGGCCGAAGCCGAAGCTGCGGAGATCAAGGATAAGAAGGAATCTGGAGAGGCCACACCATGAGCAGCATGGGGATGGCGATGATAACCACGAGTATTTCCATTATCAATCCCAGCCGCCAGTAATCACCGAAACGAAAGCCGCCGGGGCCGAGGATCAAGGTGTTGTTCTGATGCCCAATGGGTGTCAAAAAAGCGCAAGAAGCACCTATTGCAACCGACATAAGAAAAGTGTCCGGATTAACGCCGAGTTGCCCGGCCGTACTGATAGCAATCGGACACATCACGGCTGCCGTGGCGGCGTTGTTCATGAAGTCGGACAGGACCATGGTAATAATGAGGATCAGCGTGAGGGCCAGAACCGGGCGACCCTGTGCGACATTTTCCAACAGAACTTGAGCCAACAGATCGGCCGTCCCGGTAGACGCCATGGCCGCTGCCACCGGAATCAGGGCCGCCAGTAAAATGACCACCGGCCAGTCAATCGCATCGTAGACCTTGCGGACGGGAAGAATTTTCAGCACCACGAATAACAAAACCCCGGTTGCAAAGGCCACAGCGGCCGGTAACAGGCCAAAGGCGGCGCCACCGATAGCAACAGCCATCACAACCAGGGCCAGGGTTGCCCGCTGCTTGTCGGGAATATGTATGGAACGCTGCGCCAACGGCACGCAACCGAATTCGTTGATGAAGGCCGAGAGGGACTCCGGCGCCCCCTGCATGAGCAGAACATCACCCGCATTGACGGGTGTGGAACGCAGGCGTTTGACCGATTGGTGACCGTGACGGGAGATGGCCAGCAGGTTCAGGCCATAACGGCTGCGCAAATCAATATCGCTGGCGGAGCGGCCAACCAGGCTGGAGCCGGGCATGGCCGCCAGTTCCTGCAGTTCGGTTTCTTCTGACACGGGAGTCTCTTCATCTGCCGTTGGCTCGGCAGCAATGTCTTCTGTCCCGGTTTTCGCGGGCGGATCATTTTGCGCTTCCACGGCTTCTTCCTTAGCGTCGGAATCCCGCGTCATACCCTCCTCCAGTTTCAACCCCAGCGTGGACAGCACGGACTCCAGCGACTCCGGTTCCGCCTCGATGACCAGGATATCACCGGCTCGCAACAGCCGGCCGGGATTAGGTGCGGACAGACGCAGTTCATTGCGTACCATGCCGATGATCTGTGCATCGTTATCGGCAATCAGTCGTTCCACTTCCCGCAGGGTTTTACCGTCTGCCTTGCCGCCGTCACTGATCCGGGCCTCGGTGAGATACGTTCCCGTATCAAATCCGCTGTCTGCGGCCTGCTCGCGAATCGGCACAATACGCCAACCCAGAAAGCTGATAATAATGACCCCGGCAACCGCGACGGCAGCGCCGACGGGGGTAAAATCAAACATGGCAAAACTGCCGGCACCGGTCTCTACCCGGAAACCCGAAACAATGAGATTGGGCGGTGTGCCGATCAGCGTGGTCATCCCGCCCAGGATGGTACCGAACGCCAACGGCATCAGGATCCTGCCGGGCGGCAATTTCTGTTTCGAGGCCAGTTGTATGGCGACCGGCATCAATAACGCCATGGCGCCGACATTATTCATAAAGGCGGAAAGAGTCGCACCGAGAGCGACGAGCGCGCCAATGGACACGGATGTACCTGCCTTCTCAGGCAGTATACGACGGGCAAGTACATTTACCGCACCCGTGGACTGCAACCCCTTGCTCAATACCAGTACACAGGCAACCGTTATCACGGCCGGATGGCCGAACCCTGCAAAGGCATTGGCCGCCGGGATCAGGCCCGCAAACACACAGGCCAGCAGGGCAAACAACGCCACCGTATCATGACGCCAGCGTCCCCACAGGAACAGAATGATGGTCACGGCGAGAATCGCAACGATCAACTTCTGTTCGAGATTCATAAATTACCGTTTTTGCCTGTTGATAAATCCACGGTACGCCATCGCCGATATCCCCCTGCGGCCGGGCTAGGGTTTATATTGCTCCTGCCACCAGGCAAGAAACTCATCAAAATCGATCGCACCGTTGTGGTCGGTATCAACGATATCAAAACCGACCTGCATTTCCTCTTCGGACATATCACCGGGGAGTACGGTAATTAATTTGACGAACTCATGGAAATCAATCGTCCCGTTGCTGTCCGCATCAAAATACTCGAAGTTCTCACGGATCTCCGCGATCATCTCTTCATCAAATTCGTGCATGCTTACCTCCGATATCCGGAATCTGTATTTAACCAGCAGCCCTGAATCAGCGGCCATGAACTGATACATGGAAGAATGAATAAAACCGGCGACACTTTCTCACTGAACAGCATCATGCGCAAGAGCAGGCACAAACGGAACGATCATGCCCTGCGACAGAATATATCCGGAGATCATGTAACCGGTATTACTCCCGGTTTTTCAAGGATACACGCCAGTGGCCGGAACCGGCGGTGTGATCCGAAGCGCTTTATCATGGAATTCAAATGGCGTATCGTGTATTGGCCTCGTCAAGCAGTTTACCCGGCCATACAATGTGCAGGCATTCCAGGCTTCAGTTATTTGCATCAACATAACGTTAACAACACCAATGACATCAGGGAACGCCCCTTCCATTACCCAGCCTGCGAAAGCAAATAAATTTGGCCTGATAGTGTCGTGCCTGCTGATGCTGGTTCTGGCAGCCGGCTGGTCCGCGCCGGGTCAGGCATCGGCGCCGGCCAATACGACGGCCGGGACCGGCGGGATTGCCGCAATCTCAATCCCGGATCCTTACGCCGCCGACATTGCGGAAGAGATCCTGCGCCGTGGCGGTAATGCGGTCGACGCAGCGGTCGCAACCGGGTTCGTGCTGGCTGTTACCTATATCGATGCCGGCAATATTGGCGGCGGCGGTTTCATGACCATTCATCATCAGGGTGAATCCGCGTTTCTCGACTATCGTGAGAAAGCGCCTCTCGCCGCCACTCGCGATATGTACCTCGACGGGAATGGTGATGTAATCGAAAACGCCAGCCTCATTGGAGCCCGTGCCGTGGCCGTGCCCGGCACGGTGGCCGGCTTCTGGATGGCCCATGAGCGCTTCGGCAAACTGCCCTGGCGCGATCTGATCGCTCCCGCGATCAGGCTGGCCCGGGACGGTTTCGTTCCCGCGCAGGTACTCGTCGATGACATCCGGGACGCCTATGACTGGTTCGGCGATCAAACCAACTTCAGAAGCTACTTCGGTCATATTGCAACGGACCGGCCGTTCAAACAGCCGGAACTCGCCTCGACACTTGAACGCATCGCCGAATATGGCCCGGATGATTTCTATCGTGGAGAAACGGCGAGCCTGATTGTGCAACAGATGCAACGCAGCGGTGGCCTGATAACAGCGGCCGATCTCGATAGTTACTCAGCGGTGTGGCGAAAGCCGTTGCGTTCGAAGTGGCGCCAGTTTGAAATCGTATCAGCCCCTCCTCCCAGCTCCGGTGGTTTCGCGGTTATCCAGTTACTCGGGATGAAAGATCATCTGGGGCGATATTTTGACGGGGTGGCTCACAATTCACCGCAATACATCCACCTGGTGGCGGAAATGGAAAAACGCGTTTTTGCCGACCGGGCCGAATACATGGGTGATCCGGATTTTGTCGACATCGATATGGACGCTTTGCTCGCCGACCGGTACATCGCGCGCCGGGCGCAGGAAGTGGACCCGGAAAACATATCTCGCCTGGACGCAGTACAGCCCGGACCCGGATCGCCGGATACCACCCATTATTCCATCATGGACCAGTGGGGCAATGCCGTTTCCAACACCTATACCATCAACTGGGAATACGGCAGTGGCGTGGTTGTCGAAGGAGCCGGTTTTCTGCTGAACAACGAGATGGACGATTTCAGCGCCAAACCGGGTGTGCCCAACGTGTTTGGCGTAATCGGTAATGATGCAAACGCCATCAGTCCCGGCAAGCGCCCGCTATCCTCCATGTCTCCCACCCTGTTGCTGGAAAATGACAAGGTCAGGATGGTGGTGGGATCACCGGGCGGTTCAACCATTTTTACGACTGTCTTTCAGACGATAGTCAATATTATCGATTTCGGCATGACACCCGCCGAGGCGGTTGCAGCGACGCGGTTTCATCACCAACTGCATCCCCCTGATCTTGTCACGATGAGCATCGGCAGACCCCTGTCGGCCGCTACAATCCAGGCGCTGGCGAAAAGAGGTTATCGTGTGGAACCGCACGGCTTCGAATTCGGTGATGTCCAGGTGATCTGGACGGATGGTAAGACCCTGATGCCCGCCGCGGATCCCCGCGACCGTGGCGTTGCGCGGGTCATCCCCATAACCGATGCTGCTGCTCTCCGTTAGACTTGCCCCGAAACCGGATCTGCAATCAGTCACAGAGTCAAAATGCTTTAAGGTTCTTCGATATGCAGGTGTGTAGCGATCCGGCACACCGACACCTGCCTGATTGTTAATTCCGGTGCGGGTTTCGGCTGATCTCCGCTCCGGTCGTGGTCTTGCCAACATGGCGGACCGATTTACAGAAAGTCGCGGTTCGTGCTAGATTTTATCGAAATCAATCCGGGAGCAGTGACTTGAACAGCGAGGAACGGGCCCAATCGCACAACTGGTCAGAGAAAGCGCTCATCAGTCATGCCACCTGCATAACCATCGCCAACGCGATATCCACCCACTCACGCACCTCCCTGTGTAACGAACGCGAAATCAAGGAAGGTATTCTTCATGCCTGGCGCGCCTTCACCACGGGCTGCTCATCCGAGCGCGCCATAACCAGGGGCGTTATTCATGCCAGCAGTTTGACCCAATCCCGCTTGTTGAAATTAAAAGCCCTGTAATCACGGACATATTTCCGGCGCCGGGGCTGCAGACGAGCTGCTGCGATGGCCCGGGTTTCACTTTCAATGTTCTGAACAACCGGCTGGTTCTGCGGGAAGTGTTACCACGGTAATTATATATACAGCGATGGATATCGAAACTACAGGTATCTCGCAAGGTTCTCAGGGGCACCAGCAAATATGGGAAAAATATATAAAATCCTCCTGTTATTCTTTTTCAACATGGATAATGCACTTGCCAGGGATGCAAGCGACGCCGTATTTGACAGGGATCGGTTCATAGCAGAGGGTGCGATAGAATTATTCAGGGAAGGCTGTCTCAAATACTACACCAGGCAGGCCGGGTTTGATGTCTGGACGCGTCTCAGCAAATTCAGGGTTTATCCTGACTTCGCAACACAGCGATTCATAAAAGACCCGCATGGCAAGGTCTACTCGGTCACCTACAACAACGCGACAAACAACTTCTCTGTTGAGTATGTGCTGGCTGTAGAAACGGACAACCTGTGTGCTGTTTTCATCAAAGATGTCAACCCGGATATCGTTTACAAATCATTTGCAAAATTAAGCCGTGAATTGACAGAAGCAAACACGATCCTGAATATTGAGTCCCGGGTCGAGAAACTTGCGGACGGCAGCCTCAATACAACGAGATATACCTACACTGAAAATGGAAAGTGGAAAATGACCCTGGAAACCAGGGAACCCGCATCCAGCCGCGTATTTTTCGATTTTCAAATACGGGCCATCTCTCAAGCCCGTGCGGACAACCGTAAATAGCCTGTATAAGCACAGCCGTACGCTTGGACGATTCGTACCGCCACGAGGCAACAGAACCGGAAAAATACTCTACTGCGAGAAGTTGAAATCTGAATTGGTGCCGATGGGCGGACTCGAACCGCCACGGGAATACTCCCACTACCCCCTCAAGATAGCGTGTCTACCAATTCCACCACATCGGCAAATAATTAAATCCGGCGGATCGAACTCAGTTAGCCGGTAACTCCGGAACGTCGGAAGCGGGCGAGGTTACCGATTCCGTTGCCGGAGCGGCCGGCATATCCTGGCGTTCCTTTTCCTTTGCGGCCTCTTCCAAAATACCGGGCACATCTTTTTTTATCGCTTCCTGACCAAGCACCTCGGCATTCTGCATAATGCTGGTCGGCGCTTCCTTCTGTGTGGCCAGGTAACCCAGCGCCAGGCTGTTCAGCAAAAAGGCCGCGGCCAGGACCGTGGTCACTTTGGTCAGGAAATTACCGGAACCCTGGCTGCCGAACACGGTGCTCGAAGCGCCGCTGCCGAAGGCCGCGCCGGCATCGGCGCCCTTGCCATGTTGTATCAGTATAAATCCAATCAGTGACAGGGCGACGAACACCTGGATCACCAGCAGTACTGTTTGTAACACATCCATTCAATCTTACCTCGTTGCTCGGCAAATGCTGACGAAATCGTCGGCGTTCAGGGACGCACCCCCGATCAGCCCGCCGTCCACATTTGCCATGGAAAATAAATTTTCGGCATTGTCCGCTTTTACACTGCCACCGTACAAAATACGGACGGCGCCGGCGCAGGCGTCATCATGACGGGCCAGGCGCAGGCGAATGAATTCATGCACTTCCTCGGCCTGTTCAGGACTCGCGTTCCTGCCGGTGCCGATGGCCCAGACCGGTTCATAGGCAATCACGGCGCGCCTGAAACTCTCGATACCGGCGTGCTGGATTACGGTATCCAGTTGCCGGGCGATCACGGTCTCGGTTGCGTCGTCCTCACGCTCTTCGAGACGTTCACCCACGCACAGTATCGGGACGAGATCCCCGGCGACCGCGGCGGCAAATTTTTCCGCGATATCGTTATCGCTCTCACCATAAATATGCCGGCGCTCGGAATGCCCCACGATAACATAGTGGCAGGCAAAATCCCGCAGCATGGCCACCGAGATCTCGCCGGTGAAAGCGCCGGATGCCTGTTGCGAGACGTTCTGCGCACCCAGGCGGACTTCGGTATTCGCCAGCATCGCCGACAGTTCCGCCAGGTAGACAAAGGGCGGGCAAATGGCCACCTCGGCAATGCAATCCTCGCGGACGCCTTCCATGATACCCGCCAGCAACGGTCGTATCGTGGCCAGTGTGCCATTCATCTTCCAGTTAGCGGCCACCAGGGGCGTACGATCAGTCATGTATATCCTCGCGGAAACGGGCGCAAAGATTAGCCGTGCAGGCAAAGGAAATCAAATGAAATGGCGCCCCGTGGCTTTTGACACGCTTACTGCCCGGCATCGCTCATGCCCGCCGCGGCTTTGAGGGCCCTGATGTCGCCCTGTTCCAGTTCCCAGATCTGCCCGGATCGCCGGTTGGGTGGCAGGATATACGGGCCGAAGCGCACCCGGATCAGGCGGCTGACGCGGAGATCCTGCGCTTCCCAGAGTCGTCGCACCTCGCGATTGCGACCCTCCATGATGACGACGTGGTACCAGTGATTGCGGCCTTCCCCACCGGATTCGACAATGTCCGTGAACCGCGCCGGGCCGTCTTCGAGCTGGATGCCATCACGCAGGGCCTGCAGTTGTTCCGCGGTGGCGGTGCCCAGGACACGAACGGCGTATTCGCGTTCGATGTTATGGCTGGGATGCATCAGGCCGTTGGCCAGCGCGCCGTCGTTGGTGAACAGCAGCAACCCCATGGTATTGATATCCAGGCGGCCGATGCTGACCCAGCGGCCGTTAGTCAGCCGCGGCAACTTGCGAAAGACCGTGGGCCGGCCCTCGGGATCCTCGCGGGTGCAGATCTCCCCGGCACTTTTGTAATACGCCAGCACACGGACCGCCTGCTTGCCGGCCGAACCCAGCCGTTTCAGCAATTTGCCGTCCAGCTTGACGCGATCGTTCTCATCGATGTGATCACCGGGTCTGGCCGGCTGATCGTTGATCGTGATCCGCCCTTCCTCTATCCAGGACTCCACTTTGCGCCGTGAACCATAACCGGCGCGGGCCAGTACTTTCTGGATGCGTTCAGACATGGGTTGGTGAATGGTGAATGGTGATCAGAGAGTAACCCGGGGCAGGCAAGCTACAAAATACCGCGTTCTACTCACCAGTCACTATTCATGTTTACAGGGCTAACCCGTGATCGGGACGACATTTTCCGATTCTTCCCTGGCCTCTATGGATTCTTCCTGATCCTCTGCGTCCTGCTCCGTTGCTTCGTACTCCCCACCAGCTTCCGCGCCTGCCTCGTATGCTTGTCCAGCCTGTGCAGGCGGCTCCAGGCCTTCGAACAGGTCGGGATTGAGTTGATCGAAATCCTTGATCTCGGCCAGTGACGGCAGTTCCGAGAGTTTTTTCAGGTTGAAGTAATCGAGAAATTCACGCGTGGTCGCCAGCAGCTCGGGTTTACCGGGCACATCGCGATGCCCGACGACGCGGATCCACTCGCGTTCCTGCAGGGTTTTGATGATGCTGCCACTGATACTGACGCCGCGGATCTCCTCGATCTCGGCGCGGGTAATGGGCTGACGGTAGGCGATGATGGCCAGTGTTTCGAGCAGGGCCCGCGAATACCTGGGCGGGCGCTCGTCGAACAGGCGATTGATCCAGCGGGAATAATCGCTGCGTACCTGGAAACGATAGCCGCTGGCGACCTCGACCAGTTCAACACCGCGACCCTCGTAATCCTGTTGCAGCGATTGCAGCGCCGCGCGAATGGCTTCACGCTCGGGCAGTTCCGGTTCATCCTTGAACAGCGTCAGCGCGTTACTGACAGACATCGGTTTGTCGCTGGCCAGAAGCGCGGCCTCGAGTATGTTTTTCAGCTCCGTTTCAGTCATGCGGCGGCTTTCACGTAAATGGGTCCATTGATTTCATTTTGCACCATTTCAATCAGGTGTTCCTTGAGCAACTCGAGGATCGCCAACAGGGCGACAATCACACCCCCGCGCCCCTCCGATACCGTGAACAGTTCCCGGAAATTGGTAAAGTCATCGGCGTTCACCCGTTCCAGCACGATGGTCATGCGCTCGCGCACCGACAGGGGTTCGCGCTGGATCATATGATGCGAGTACATGTCCGCCCGTTGCAATACCTCGGCGAAGACCTGCAGCAGCGCTTCCAGGCTGACCTCGGGCGGTTCGACGTGCTTATTGCGATCAGGAAACTCCACCAGCGTGGCAAATACATCACGACCGACACGCGGCAGGGCTTCAATATCCTCGGCGGCCTGTTTGTAGCGTTCGTATTCCTGCAGGCGGCGCACCAGTTCAGCGCGTGGATCGTCCTCGTCTTCCTCCGCCTGCGGCCGCGGCAACAGCATGCGTGACTTGATTTCAGCGAGCACCGCGGCCATGACCAGGTACTCACCCGCCAGTTCCAGTTGCATGTCCTCCATCAGATCGATGTAGCTGATGTACTGCTCGGTGATGCGGGCAATGGGGATATCAAGAATATCGAGATTCTGTTTCTTGATCAGATAGAGCAGCAGATCCAGCGGACCTTCGAAGGCCTCGAGGAACACTTCCAGCGCCTGCGGCGGAATGTACAGGTCCCGCGGCAGTTCCATATACGGCGCCCCCTGGACGATGGCAAACGGCATCTCGGATTGTTCGCGGCTGTGAGGCTGCTCTTCGGGGTGTGTGGGTTCGATGTTGCTCGTCACAATTGATTCCTGGTCGTATGCCGCCGTTTTACGGGTAGTTCAGGCACATCGCCTCGCGGACCTCTTCCAGCGTGTCCCTGGCCACGCTGCGGGCCGCTTCGCAACCTTCGGCAATGATACCACGAACCGTATCCCGGTCCTCCTGATATTCCAGTGCCCGTTCGCGGATCGGCGCCTGTTCTTTCAAAATAGCTTCTATCAGCGGCTTTTTGCAATCCAGGCAGCCAATGGCAGCGGAACGGCAGCCTTTCTGCACCCAGTTTTTAACCTCATCGCTCGAGTAAACCTGGTGCAGGCTCCACACCGGGCACTTGTCGGGATCACCCGGATCCTTGCGCCGCACCCGCGCCGGATCGGTAGGCATGGTCCTGATTTTCGCCTCCACCCGGTTGGGTTCTTCCCGCAGTGATATGGTATTACCGTAGGATTTGGACATTTTCTGACCATCCAGTCCCGGCATCTTCGGGGCGTGGGTGAGCAGGGATTGCGGTTCTGGAAAAATGATTTTACCGCCGCCCTCAAGGTAACCAAACAGCCGCTCCTTGTCGCCGAGGCTGATGTTCTGTTGTGCCTCCAGCAGGGCGCGGGCCTTGTCCAGGGCCACGGTATCACCCTGTTCCTGGTAGGCCATGCGCAGTTCATGGTACAGGCGGTTGTTTTTCTTGCCCATTTTGCCGGCAGCTTTTTCCGCCTTTTCCTCGAAACCGGGTTCACGGCCATAAAGAAAATTAAACCGCCGCGCCACTTCGCGGGACAATTCCACGTGCGCCACCTGGTCCTCGCCCACCGGGACATACCCGGCCTTGTAGATAATGATGTCGGCGGTTTGCAGCAGCGGGTAACCGAGAAAACCGTAGGTGGTCAAATCCCGGTTACTGAGCTTTTCCTGCATGTCCTTGTAACTGGGGACGCGTTCGAGCCAGCTCAAAGGCGTACACATCGACAGCAACAAATGCAGTTCGGCGTGTTCCGGGATCCGTGACTGTATGAACAGTTTGGCCGAACCCGGGTTGATACCGACCGCCAGCCAGTCGATGACCATGTCCCAGACATTGGCCGGAATGATCTGCGGATTCTCGTATTCCGTGGTCAGGGCGTGCCAGTCGGCGACGAAGAAAAAACACTCGTACTCGTTTTGCAATTTAAGCCAGTTCTTGAGCACGCCGTGATAGTGGCCGAGATGTAACTGGCCGGTGGGCCGCATTCCTGACAGGACCCGCTGGTTTCCACTTGCTGACAAAAATAATCCCCCCTCTTGTTAGTACGCTGTAGTATACCGGTTCAATCCGACCAACTCACTTTGCCTTTGCCCTGACGCAGTACGGTCTCCTGATCCGCGACCAGGTCGATGACCGTGGTCGGCTCATGACCGCCGGCGCCGCCGTCGATCACCAGATCGATGACGCCCTGCAGACATTCGAAGATGTCCTCCGGATCGGTCATGGGCAAGGTCTCACCGGGCAGAATCAGGCTGGTGCTCAGAACGGGTTCGTTGAGTGTCTGCAGGAGTTCCCGGGCAATACGGTTTTCCGGTACCCTGAGGCCGATGGTCTTGCGCCGGCTGTGCTGCAGGCGCCTGGGCACATCGCGGGAGGCCGGTAATAGAAACGTATACGGTCCGGGTGTCAATGATTTGATCAACCGGTAGGAGCGGTTATCGACCCGGGCATAGCTGCTGATCTCACCGAGATCACGGCAAACCAGGGTCATGTGGTGAAATTTGTCCAGCTGGCGAATACGCCGGATCCGCTCCAGGGCTTCCTTGTCGCCAATACGGCAGGCGAGCGCGTAACAGGAATCGGTGGGATAAACGATGACACCACCGTCGTTCAGGCAGTCAACCGCCTGGTCTATCAACCGGGGCTGCGGGTTATCGGGATGAATTCTGAGCAAGGCGGGCATTTGTTATCAGCGAAGGTTTTCCGTTATGATGAAACGACTTGTGGATCAATAACCTCTATGAAATTCCTGTTTGATTTTTTTCCCCTGATCGCCTTTCTGGTGGCGTTTTATTTTCCGGAGAATCGCGCTGAAGGCATCTACTACGCCACTGCGACCATCATCGTAGCAAGCCTGATACAGGTCTGTCTCTACTGGCTGTTTTACCGGCGCTGGGAAAAGATGCACATTATCACACTGGTGGTGGTTTTGATCTTCGGCAGTCTCACCCTGTGGCTGCGCGACGAGCAGTTTATCAAATGGAAGCCCACTATCGTGTTCTGGATTTTTGCCGCCGTCCTGCTCGGCAGCCAGTTTATCGGTAAACGCAATATTATCCAGCGCATGATGACCATGGCCGATGAAAAAATCATCATGCCCGCCCATGCCTGGACAATGCTGAACCTGAGCTGGGTCATCTTCTTCACCGTGGTCGGCGTGCTCAACCTGTACGTGGCCTACAATTATTCCACCGAGTTCTGGGTTGGCTTCAAGGTCTATGGCATCACGGCACTGAATCTCGTCTTCATCGTCGGCCAGGTTTTTTACATGTTTCGTTTCATGAACCATACCGGGGAAAACACGCAGGAATAACGCCATGTACTACGCCATCATCAGCGAGGATGTTGAAAACAGTCTTGAAAAACGCAAATCCGCACGGCCGGAACATGTAGCCCGGCTCGAAGCCCTGCAGGAACAGGGGCGGCTGTTGACCGCCGGCCCGCATCCGAACATCGACAGCGTGGACCCCGGACCGGCCGGCTTCAGCGGCAGCCTCATCGTTGCCGAATTCGCCTCCCTGGAGGAGGCCCAAAACTGGGCCGACGCCGATCCCTACATTACCGCCGGTGTCTACCGCCAGGTGACGGTCAAACCCTATAAAAAGGTGTTCTAGCATGACCGGCAAGGATCGCGTGGCGCTGTTGCGTGCAGGCCTTGAAGCCGCGCTGACACCCGAGCGCATCGACATAATCGACGACTCCGCGGCGCATGCCGGACATGCCGGCAATACCGGTGGCGGGCATTTCACGGTGACTATCGTCTCCGATCAGTTTCGGGACAAAAACACCATTGAACGGCACCGCATGGTCTACACTGCCGTGGCTCACCTGATACCGGCCGAGATCCATGCACTCAGCATCAAGGCGCTGACCAGGGAAGAAACGTGATCCACGATCAATATTCGAGGCCGTTCCTGAAATGGCCGGGCGGAAAATACCGGCTGGCACAGCGCATTTGCGAATCGCTGGCGCCGGGCAAACGTCTCATTGAACCCTTCGTTGGCTCCGGGGCCGTGTTTCTCAACAGCCGCTATCCAAAATACCTGCTGGCCGATGGCAATTCCCATCTGATCCGGCTCTATCAAACGTTACAGGCCGAAGGCGAAAAATTTATCGCTTTTTGCGAAGGTTTTTTCACGCCTGAAAACAACAATGAAACCGTGTACTACGACATGCGCACCGTGTTTAACGAAACGGCTGATGCACGCTTGAAGTCGGCGCTGTTTCTGTATCTGAATCGGCATTGCTATAACGGGTTGTGCCGCTATAACTCACGCGGCATCTTCAACTCGCCTTTCGGCCGTTACAAGCAGCCTTATTTTCCCCGCCATGAGATGCAGGCATTTCACCGCCGCGCCACGGATGCCGTTTTCACTTCGTCGCAATACACGGAAACCCTGGACCGTGCGCGCCGGGGCGATGTGGTTTACTGCGATCCGCCCTACATTCCGTTGAGCCGCACCGCCAGTTTCACCGATTATTTCGCCGGCGGCTTCAGCGAACAGGATCAGATCGATCTGGCCCGACAAGCTGCCAGACTGGCCACCCGCGGTATTCATGTGGTGATCTCCAACCACAACACGCCTTTCACCCGTGAACTCTATGTTGACGCCGGGGCGACCATGCGCCGCTTCAAGGTGCAGCGGAACATCAGTTGCCGCGGTGGAGAACGAACCCGGGTCGGCGAGTTGCTGGCTGTTTTCGGATGAACGCCCGGCCATGAGCGCGACGCTTGAACTGGCCCGGGAATTAATCGCACGGCAATCGGTTACGCCGGACGATGCCGGCTGCCAGCAACATATCGCCGATCTCATGGAACGAACCGGCTTCACTTGCCGCTACCTGCCCTTCGGGAATGTTCAGAATCTCTGGGCCACGCACGGCAGTGGCGAGCCGCTGCTGGCCTTTCTGGGACATACCGACGTGGTGCCGCCTGGGCCGCTCGAGGATTGGGAATCCGACCCGTTTCAGCCGCACATCCGTGATGGCCTGCTCTACGGCCGCGGCGCCGCCGATATGAAAGGCAGTGTGGCAGCCATGGTAACCGCCCTGGAACGCTATGTAACCGATCACCCGGATCACCCGGGCACACTGGCCCTTCTGCTGACCAGTGATGAAGAAGGTGTCGCGGTGAATGGTATACGCCGGGTAATCGAGACATTCAGGCAGGACAACATCGTTATAAATATGTGTCTTGTCGGTGAACCGTCCAGCGACCGCCGGCTCGGCGACGTCATTCGCATCGGCCGGCGCGGCTCACTGGGTGCGACATTGCGGGTGCACGGCATCCAGGGCCATGTGGCCTTTCCCGAGAAAGCGGATAACCCGGTTCATGCCGCCAGTGCGGCACTGGCTGAACTGTGCGCGCAAACCTGGGATAACGGTAATGCCCATTTCCCGGCGACCGGTTTCCAGATTTCCAATATTCACGCCGGCACTGGTGCGGACAATGTCATCCCGGGTGAACTCGAGGTCATGTTCAATTTTCGCTTCTCTACCGAGACCACGGACGATGAACTAAAACGGCGTGTGCACGCGATCCTGGACAGTCAGGGACTGAACTACGATATCGAATGGCGGCTGTCCGGACAGCCGTTTCTGACCGAATCCGGCGACTTGCTGCAGGCAGTTCGCGACAGTATCCGCGATATCTGCGGGTTCGAGACGGAGCTGTCAACGGGTGGCGGCACTTCCGACGGCCGTTTCGTTGCGCCCACCGGGGCGGAAGTCATTGAACTCGGCCCGATCAACGCCACCATTCACAAGCTGAATGAATGCACACCGGTTGCGGACCTGGAGACGTTGTCTCGACTCTATGAATCCATCATAAAAAAACTTACCGGTTAGATGCATCCGAGAACCGGAATGGTTCTCGAAAGAACCCTGCTCGCCTCGTGCCGGCCGCCCCCCGGTAAGACTGACTCCGCTGTTCTTTCCCGGCAACCGCTATCCGCGGTTGCCGCGCTACAACCGTGTCGACGTCACTTCTTCTCCGCTCACATCAAATATTTTCCATAGCTGCCGATAACGCTCTGACTACTGCCGGAGATTATCAGGACGCTGCTCATGCCCACACCACAACTGCCTATCGATAAACGTTTGTTCAATTCGCTCAGCATCGGAGTCGTCCTCTGCGACTCTCAGGACAATATCGTCTGGGTCAACGATGGTTTCCTTGAACTCATGGTCGCTGAAAGAAACAGCGTGATTGGTGCTCCCGTGGCCGCTCTTTTGAAACACAACCTGACCACCACGGTTAATTCCCTTGATGTTATGCGTTATGAAACCACCAGTGACGATGGCAGAACCCTCTGGCTGCACTGTATAAGCGCCCCGATCAAAGTTGATGGGAAACTGACATACAGCTTGCGCCTGTTGCTGGACATTACGGAATTTCAGCAGCGGCGTAACCTGCGCTCACTGATCACCACGGGCATTGATGACTCTCGGCTGGATCAAATAAGCGGCATCCTCAACCGTCGCGCCATTCTCCAGGAACTCAATGCAGAAATATCCAGAACCCGTCGTTACGGCAACCCGCTTGGCCTCATCCTGTTGCGCTATCCAGTGCCTGTAATCATGCATGAAGATAATGTCAACATGCTGCTGCAATCACTGGCAAACACTCTGAACGACCAGTTACGCTGGGTCGATAAACTGGGCGCGCTCGATAAGGGTGAATTCCTGGTGGTATTGCCGGAATCCGACGAGGAGTCGGCACAGCAAACCTGGAAAAAGATCAATTACGCCATCCAGGAAGTCACCATGCGACCGGAACAGATGAATCTGGATTACACGGTCGCCATTACTGCCTGGGTGAAGAACGATACGCCCGATACCATGCTCGAACGGCTGCAGTCCTCGATCGCGGAACAAAAGGTAGCCTAGACTGCCACCCAACCGTTCAACGTTCACCATTCACCATTCACCGCTCACTGTTGTCTGTCGTCTGTCGTCTGTCGTCTGTTGACTGTTGACTGTTGACTGTCCACCGTTCACCGAAAAAAAACGGGACCCGAAGGTCCCGTCTTTTTAACCAGGCTTGATTGAGTTCGCCAATCAGGCTTTTTTGGCATCATCAAACTGCTGTTCTTCCGTGGAACCGGTCAGTGCGGTGACGGATGACTGGCCTCCCTGGATAACCGTGGTGACATCATCAAAGTAACCGGCACCGACTTCCTGCTGGTGGCTGACAAAGGTGTAGCCATGTTCGCGGGCGGCGAATTCCGGTTCCTGGACTTTTTCAACATAGGCCGTCATACCACGCTGTACATAGTCACGGGTCAATTCAAACATGTTGTACCACATGTTATGAATACCGGCGAGGGTGATGAACTGGTACTTGTAGCCCATGGCGCCCAGTTCACGCTGGAACTTGGCGATAGTGGCATCGTCCAGGTTCTTGCGCCAGTTGAAGGACGGCGAGCAGTTGTAGGCCAGCAGCTGGTTCGGGTGCTCCTTGCGTACGGCCTCGGCAAACTGCCGGGCTTCGTCCAGATCCGGCACCGCGGTTTCACACCAGAGCAGGTCGGCGTACGGCGCGTAGGAAATACCGCGATCAATGGCCTGTTCGATACCCGGTTTGGTCACATAAAAACCTTCGGCGGTACGTTCACCGGTACAGAAACGCTGGTCACGCTCGTCAAAGTCGGAAGTCAGCAGTGCGGCGGCATTGGCATCGGTACGAGCCAGGACGATGGTGGGCACGCCCATGGTGTCGGCCGCCAGACGCGCTGCCACGAGTTTCTGGATGGCTTCCTGGGTCGGCACCAGGACCTTGCCGCCCATGTGGCCGCATTTCTTCACGGAGGCGAGCTGATCCTCGAAATGAACACCGGAAGCTCCGGCCTCGATCATGCCTTTCATCAATTCGAAGGCGTTCAGTACACCACCGAAACCGGCCTCGGCGTCAGCGACGATAGGTGCGAAATAATCAACCTCATCCTCGCCGCGGGACCACTGAATTTCGTCGGCGCGGCGAAAAGTGTTATTCATACGGCGGACCATGGTCGGGACCGAGTTATAGGCATACAGTGACTGGTCCGGGTACATGGTTTCGGAAGTGTTGCCGTCAGCAGCCACTTGCCAACCGGAAAGATAAATGGCCTTGATGCCGGCCTTGACCTGTTGCATGGCCTGACCCGCCGTGATGGCGCCCATACAGTTGATGTAATCTTCCTCGTTGACCAGTTTCCAGAGTTTTTCCGCACCGCGTTTTGCAAGCGTGTATTCCTCGAGCACGGACCCCCGCAGACGCACCACGTCCTCGGCGCTGTAGTCACGTGTGACATCCGCCCAACGTGAATTCTCCGCCCAGTCTTTCTCCAGTGCCTTGATTTGTTCTTGTCTTTTCACAATGAAACCTCCTGCAAAACGCATTTATAAGAATAATTAAGCAAACATATAACTCGGTCGAACATGGGGGCCATCATAGTGCCCGGGCGGTGATGCATATGGTAATTCCGGGTACCCCGGGTTATAGCAGACACAGCCGCCCCCATGCCAGGTGGAGCGACACATTACGAAGCAATTTATAATTTGACAAACTAATTTTTTTAATATTTAGTATTAATAATCTTAATACTAAATCAATCTTATGCCGGACTCGCATCTGCGCTTTGCCTTGAAACAGAGCCGTTTCAAACAGTTACGCGCATTTTGTTACACTGCACAGACACACAGCATGTCCAAGGCGGCTGAACAGATGTTTTTAAGCCAGCCGTCCATCTCCCTGCTGATCCAGTCATTGGAGAAGGATCTCGACGAGAAGCTGTTCCTGCGCCGCGGCCCCCGAATCCTGCTGACAACAGAGGGAGCGACTCTGTTCAGCCTTGCCCTTCCCCTGGTAGAGGGTCTGGAAACGTTGCCGCAAACCTTCCATGAACAATGCCGCAACCAGATCTCCGGGAACTTGACCATTGCTGCCGGTGAGTCCTCGATCCTCTACCTGCTGCCGGACATCATCAAGGTGTTTTCCGATAAATACCCGCACATCCAGATCAAGCTGAACAATGTATCGGGAAATGAAGGTCTGGCCCAGATCCGCGCCGGTGAAGCGGATTTCGCCGTGGGCTCGATTTTGAACGTGCCCAAAGACATATTTTATCTGCCCATTTATAATTTCGAGCCGATGCTGATCACACCGAACGATCATCCCCTGCTTGAATCCAATCCGGTGACGATACAGGATATTGCCAGGTACGGGCTGATTCTCTCACCCCAGCACCAGTCGACCCGGCAGATGGTGGACCTGGTTTTCCAGCAGTTTAACAGCGAATACAACGTGGTAATCGAGGCTGGAGGCTGGGAAGTAACCAAGAAATACGTGGAATGCGGGCTTGGCATCTCCATCGTCAATGACATCTGCCTGTCCGGCAAGGAACAACTGGCCTCGATCCCGCTGGGCAAGTATTTCCCCAAGCGCAGTTACGGGATTTTTTTGCGCAATGGCACCGCCATTTCCCCGGCAGCACGGCGGTTCATAACGATTATGGACACCGGCGCGGTCGAGAAATACCAGGCATCGGAACAACGTGCGAGAATGCAGGCACATCCAACATGAGTTTTTATGGCATGAAATGTGCGACACTATCGGGACTGAAAAAGTACTTGAAACATGGCTCTGCTACGTCAAATATATAGTCATAGAGTAACGATCTGTTATGTTAATCTTTGCAATCACAAACATGTCTGATAAACCTGACAGCCATCATGAAGACGGGCTGGTCGTTCAGGAGACCAGGCCCAAACTCAAGCAACCCCCGCTCTACAAGGTTGTGTTACTCAACGACGATTACACGCCCATGGATTTCGTTGTGCACATACTGGAGATCTTTTTTGGCATGGATCGTGAAAATGCAACCCGTATCATGCTGGAAGTGCATACCCGGGGTAAGGGCGTTTGCGGCATCTTCACCCACGAAATCGCGGAGACGAAGGTATCGCAGGTGACCAATTATTCCAGGGAGAACCAGCATCCGCTGTTATGTACCACTGAACTCGCTTAACAGGAGACATGAGACATGCTTGATAAAGAGCTTGAACAGACACTGAATACGGCTTTCCGCCAGGCGCGTGAACAGCGCCACGAGTTCATGACAGTGGAACACCTGTTGCTCGCGCTGCTGGACAACTCCTCGGCAGTGAAAGTATTGCGGGCCTGCGGCGCGGATCTGAATCGACTGCATGCCGAACTGCAGCAGTTTATCGAGAAAAACTCGCCCCTGTTGATGGATGACGACGAACGCGAAACCCAGCCGACACTGGGCTTCCAGCGTGTTCTGCAGCGTGCCGTCTTCCACGTGCAGTCTTCCGGCAAGAAAGAAGTCACCGGCGCCAATGTGCTGGTGGCCATTTTCGGTGAACGCGAATCGCACGCCGCCTATTTTCTGAATCAACAGAACATCGCCCGCCTGGACGTGGTCAATTACATCTCCCACGGTATCGCCAAGATCCAGGAAGAAAATGAAAGCCAGGATGCCGAAAGCGAAGCCGACGAAGACATCACCGGTGGTGAGGAAGTTTCCAATAATCCGCTGGAAAACTATGCCATCAATCTCAATGAACAGGCCCGAATCGGCAAGATCGATCCGCTGATCGGCCGTCAGCTTGAAGTCGAGCGCACCATTCAGATCCTGTGCCGGCGCCGTAAAAACAATCCGCTGTTTGTCGGCGAGGCCGGTGTCGGCAAAACCGCCATCGCCGAGGGTCTGGCCAAGCTGATTGAGGATGGCGATGTGCCGGAAGTACTCGAGAACTGTGTTATTTATGCACTGGATCTGGGCGCATTGCTGGCCGGCACCAAGTACCGGGGTGATTTCGAAAAACGCCTGAAAGGCGTCATCGCCCAGCTCAAGCGCAAGGAAGGCTCGGTCCTGTTTATTGACGAAATCCACACCATCATCGGCGCCGGCGCGGCGTCCGGCGGAGTGATGGACGCATCCAATATCATCAAGCCGGTGCTCGCTTCCGGGGATCTGAAATGCATCGGTTCGACCACCTACCAGGAATTCCGCGGCATCTTCGAGAAAGACCGGGCCCTGGCGCGCCGTTTCCAGAAGATCGACATCTCCGAACCCAGCACAGAGGAGACCGTGAAGATCCTCGAAGGACTGAAGTCGCGTTTCGAGGATTACCATAACATCAAGTTCACGCACCAGGCGCTCAGGGCCGCGGCGGAACTGACCGATCGCTACATCAATGATCGCCATCTGCCGGACAAGGCCATCGATATCATTGACGAAGCCGGCGCCTCGCAAAAACTGCTGCCGCCCTCGAAACGGCGCAAAACCGTGACCGTCGGTGACGTCGAGAACATCATCGCGCGTATCGCACGCATTCCGCCCAAACACGTCAATTCCTCCGATAAAGAGGTGATGAAAAATCTCGAACGTAACCTGAAGATGGTCGTCTTCGGGCAGAACCAGGCCATCGAAACCCTGAGCACCGCGATCAAGATGTCACGCTCGGGGCTGGGCAACCCTGAAAAACCCATCGGCTCGTTCCTGTTTGCCGGCCCTACCGGTGTCGGCAAGACCGAGGTCACGCGGCAACTGGCCCAGATCATGGGTATCGAGCTGATTCGTTTCGACATGTCGGAATACATGGAACGCCATACGGTCTCCCGGCTTATCGGCGCGCCTCCGGGTTATGTCGGCTTTGACCAGGGCGGCCTGTTGACCGATGCCGTCAATAAACAACCTCATGCGGTGTTGTTGATGGATGAAATCGAAAAGGCGCACCAGGACGTGTTCAACCTGCTGCTGCAGGTCATGGACCACGGCACCCTGACCGATGCCAATGGCCGCAAAACCGATTTTCGCAATGTCGTCATCGTCATGACTACCAATGCGGGCGCCGAACGCATCAGCCGACGTTCCGTCGGATTCACGCCACAGGATCACAGCGGCGATTCACTCGAGGAGATCAACCGTTTCTTCAGCCCGGAATTCCGCAACCGCCTGGATGCGGTGATCCAGTTCCAGCCCCTGCACAGGAAAACCATCCTGTCCGTGGTCGACAAGTTCCTCGCCGAACTGGAAGCCCAGCTCGACGAGAAGAAAGTGTCGCTGGTGGTCAATGACGACGCCCGTAAATGGTTTGCCGAGCACGGCTATGACCGCATCATGGGCGCCCGTCCGATGAGCCGACTGATCCAGGAAAAAATCAAAAAACCCCTGGCCGAGGAACTGCTGTTCGGTCGTCTCTCCCACGGCGGCCATGTCGTTGTGACCATTTCCGAGGATGATGTTCAACTGAATATCGAGGAAAATGAGACGGTAACGTCGACCTGACACGACCTCTTCCCGGTATTTCTTCATGCTGCATTGCAATATATGCAGATAATCGGTAATCTTTTGTCTGGCGAATCGCATTCGCCCTGCAAGCCGGCCTGCGGCTGCACCCTGCACCACCGTGGCCCGGAGTGTTTTATCAATACGGAGTATCACGTATGACTGTACAAAGCTCTGACTACATCAAGGTGGGCAAACTCAGCGTCGCCAAACCTCTCTACGATTTGCTGAAAAATGAAATCGCACCGGGCACCGGAATTGACGTCAAGAAATTCTGGACCGCGCTGGCGAAAATCATCGAGGAACTCGGACCTGAAAATACCGCATTGCTGAAGCGCCGGGACGAACTCCAGCAACAGATAGATGCCTGGCATATCGAGCATCGTGATAACGGCCACGATCCCATCGCCTATAAACAGTTTCTGCACGAGATCGGCTACCTGGCCGACGATCCCGAGGATTTCACCATCTCGACGGCAAACGTCGATCCTGAAATTTCCGAAATCGCCGGACCGCAACTCGTGGTGCCACTGGACAATACCCGTTATGTACTGAACGCCGTCAATGCCCGCTGGGGCAGTCTCTATGACGCCCTGTACGGCACCGACGCCATTCCCGAATCCGACGGCTGCAAAAAAATTCGCAAATACAATCCCATTCGCGGTGAAAAGGTCATTCGCTTTTCCCGCAAATTCCTCGATCGCAACTTTCCGCTGGAAAAGGATACCCACACCCATGCCGTGCATTACTCGATCGAAAACGAGGAACTCATCGTGCGCATGGGCGATGGCACCTCCACCACCCTGTTGCGCCCGGAAGGGCTGGCCGGCTACAGCGGGGATCCTGATAACCCGGACAAGGTGCTGCTGTTCAAGCACGGCCTGCACGTCGAGCTCCGTTTCGGTGAGGGTTTCTACATCGGCCGCAAGGATCACGCACGGATTTACGACATTCAGACGGAATCGGCCATCACCACCATCATGGACTGCGAGGACTCGGTCGCCTCGGTCGACACCGAAGACAAGGTCAATGTCTACCGCAACTGGCTCGGTTTGATGAAAGGTACGCTGGTGCTGGAATTCAAGCGCGATGGTGAAGCGGTTCGGCGTTCAATGGAAAAGGATCGCGCCTACCTGACCCCCGGCGGTAATCCATTCACCCTGCCCGGCCGCAGTATGCTGCTGGTGCGTAATGTCGGCATGCACCTGGAAACCGATGCGGTGTTGCTGGATGGCTGTCCCGTCCCGGAAAGCATGCTCGATGCCATGGTGACCGCGCTGTGCGCAAAACACGATCTGATACAAAAAAACGGTTACCGCAATACCCGCCGGGGTTCGGTATATATCGTCAAGCCGAAGATGCACGGACCGGATGAAGTGGCGCTGGCCAGCCGCCTGTTCGAGCGCGTCGAGGATGCACTCGGTTATGACCGTAATACACTGAAGATGGGTATCATGGATGAAGAGCGCCGCACCTCGGTGAATCTGCGCGCCTGTATTCATGCCGCGGCAGAACGGGTGGTATTTATCAACACCGGTTTCCTGGATCGCACCGGCGATGATATTCATACCAATATGGAAGCCGGTCCCATGGTGCCGAAAGCGGAACTCAAACACGCAAAATGGCTGCGTGCCTACGAAAATTCCAATGTCGATACCGGCCTGGCCTGCGGCATGATGGGTCATGCACAAATCGGCAAGGGCATGTGGGCGATGCCGGATGAAATGATGAACATGCTGGAAACCAAGATCCTGCACCTGAAGGAAGGCGCCAGTTGTTCCTGGGTGCCCTCGCCCACCGCGGCGACCCTGCATGCCCTGCATTATTTCCGCTTCAACGTGCACACCCGCCAGCAGGAACTTCTGAACCGTAACCCGACACCTGTGGATGACATATTGTCCATACCGATCCTGGACGATGATTGCAGGTTATCGGACAAGGAGATCAAATGGGAACTGGAAAACAACGCCCAGGGGATTCTCGGCTATGTCGCCCGCTGGGTCGGCCAGGGTATCGGTTGTTCCAAGGTTCCGGATATCAACAATGTCGCCCTGATGGAAGACTGCGCGACACTGCGCATTTCCAGCCAGCATATTGCCAACTGGCTGCATCATGGCATTTTCACCGAGGACCAGGTCATCGATGCCATGAGAAAAATGGCCGTATTCGTCGACCGGCAGAATTCCGGCGACCCGGACTATGTACCGATGTCAGAGGACTTTGACAGCAGTATTCCGTTCAAAGCGGCCCTGGACATGGTGCTTATGGGCCGCGAACAGCCCAATGGCTATACCGAGTTCATCCTCTACACCCGCCGCCGGGAAGCCAAGGAAGCAGCGCTGGGTCTGGAGAACCGGCAGCTTTGTGCTTAGTCAGACTTCAGATTTCTGACTTCAGACTTCAGATCTCTGACATCTGACATCTGGAATCTGGAATCTGGAATCTGGAATCTGATCAATCGAGGTTCTTTAACAACACCTTGGAGTTGCGCTGGTAGTTATAAAGATCCTGCCTGGCCAGCGGCAGATCGTCGACCTTCGCTTCAACGAAGCCCTGCTCGATGAACCAGTGGTTGGCCTGGGTGGTGAGCAGGAATACCTTGCTGACACCCTGTTTTTTCAGCGCATTTTCGACCTGCTGATAGAGCAACTGGCCCTTGCCCTGGTTCTGGTAGTCCGGATGCACGACCATGCAGGCCATCTCGGCAATATTCCCGCCGGCGTTTACATGTGTTGCCACGCAGGCAATAACAGCGCCGTCGCGATCGAGCACGGTAAAATCATCGATATCGGATTCGAGTTGCTCGATGGAGCGCTCGACCAGCCTGCCTTGCGCAACCAGGGGTTCGATCAGTTCCATGATACCGGCAATGTCGTCATGTCCGGCCCGGCGCACGGCATCAAAACGGCTATGGCTGATCAATGTGCCAATACCATCCCGGGTAAACAGTTCGATCAGCAGACTGCTGTCATCACGATCATCAATAAGGTGCACACGCTGAACCGAGGCCTTGCAGGCCTGAACCGCGCCGGCAAGCTGCACCCATGGCGCGATATCAACATCTCCGGCAGTCTGTAACAGGGTTTCCGCCTCGCTGTCGGTCATCTGATGCAGTGCTTCACCATCAACCCCGTTAATGCCGTCGTAATTGAAAGACAGGATCAGCTTGTCCGCCCCGAGTTCGATCGCCGTCTGCGTGGCCACGGACAGGGCGCTGAGGTTGAACACTTCACCGGTCACGGAGGTAGCCAGTGGGGACAATAAGACCACATCCCCGTTATCGAGCCGGGAACGAATGGCATCGGCATCCACCTTGCGCAGGCTGCCGGTGAACTGCATGTCGGTGCCGTCGATCACGCCCATGGGCCGCGCGGTGACGAAATTACCGGAACTGACGGTGATATCGGAATGGGCCATGGGTGAATTGGGCAGGCCCATGGACAGCTTGGCCTCGATCTCGAAACGCACCGAGCCTACCGCTTCCTTGAAGCATTCGAGAGCAGCCTTGTCGGTCACGCGCAGGTTGTGATGATAAACAGACTGGATACCACGCTCGTCGAGCAATTTTTCCACCTGGGCGCGAACACCAAATACAACCACGACGCGTATTCCCAGCGTGTTCAACAGTGCAATATCATGCACGAAACCCTGGAAATGATCGGACGCGACCAGGTCGCCGTCGATTTGAATAACGAACGTCTTGCCGCTGTGTTCGCGAATGTACGGCGCGGCACCGCGCAACCATTTCAGAAAATTTTTCTTGTCGGTAATCATGACGGCAGACAGAAATGCTGAATCATTTTTTCGAGAATCTTTTGCATGGGTTGCAGCCGATCCATGGATACAAATTCATCGGTCTGATGGGCAACCTCTATATCACCCGGTCCCAGGATCACTGTCTGCATACCCATGGCATTGAGATAGGGCCCTTCGGTTCCGAAGGCTACCGTGGCTGACTCCCGGCCGCTGAGCGCTTCCGCGACCCTGACGATCTCGGCGTCCGCGGGCGTCTGCATCCCGCCCATCCCGGCATGTTGTTCCTTGAAATGCAGTTGCAGTCCCGAGCCCTCAATGGCGGCGGCGACTTTCTCGCGCAAGGCCGCACGGATTTCATCCACCGCCATCTCCGGTAACAGGCGAATGTCCATGGCCAATTCGCAACTCGCGCAGATGCGGTTGGGATTGTCGCCACCGCGTATGGCGCCCAGGTTCATGGTCGGCACGGGCACCCTGAAACTGCTGTCATGAAAACTTGACTGCAGCTCCTTGCGCCATTCGAGCAGCCGGTTCATGACCCGGTTCATGCCCTCAAGGGCATTATTTCCCAGCGATGGATCACTGGAATGACCCGATTGGCCTGTCAGTTCGATGTGTTCGATGAGTATGCCCTTGTGTTTGATCACGGGTACCAGCCCCGTGGGTTCTCCAATCAAGGCGTGACGGCCGAGCCGCATACCTGAATCCTGCAAAGCCCGCACGCCGGCCATACTGCTTTCTTCATCCGCGGTGGCGAGCACCACCAGCGGTCTGTCCCGGCTTTTTAAATCCAGACTTCGTATAGCCTCGATGATCAGGGGAAAGAAACTCTTCATGTCCGCAGTGCCCAGGCCGTACAGCCGGCCTTCGCGCTCTGTCAATATGAACGGATCGGAGGACCAGCCGGCCTCGTTGTACGGTACCGTGTCCGTATGACCGGACAGTACCAGGCCGTCCGCTCCCTCACCCATGCGCGCAACCAGGTTGAATTTCTCCACCGCGCTGCCGGGCACGGGTATCAGTTCCGTATCCATGCCCAGGTCCCCGAACCAGTTTGCCAGTGTTTCCACCATCGCGCGATTAGTCATATCGAAAGCCGGATCGGTACTACTGACCGAGGGAATCGCAATCAGCTCGGCGAAACAGTCCATCATATCGGGGAGTGGCTTAGTCATTATTCCGGTCGTGTTTGTAATGTGCTTTTCGGGGCCTGATTGCGGGCAAAGCCCGACACAGACTGACAAGTTTCATGCAGTGCGGTATTCTATCGCACCTTTTGTAACACACAGGATCTTTTTAATCCAAATCACCCGTCATGAAAAAATCATTGAATCGTTACAGTGCGCAAATAACACAGAAAAAGTCACAAGGCGCTTCCCAGGCCATGCTCTATGGCACCGGCATGACCGAAGCCGACATGAACAAGCCCCAGGTAGGCATAGCCAGCGTCTGGTATGAGGGCAATACCTGCAACATGCACCTGCTGGACCTGGCCGAAAAGGTAAAACAGGGTGTTGAGGAAGCCGGTATGGTAGGCATGCGCTTCAACACGATCGGTGTCAGCGATGGCATCTCCATGGGCACCGACGGCATGAGTTACTCGCTGCAATCGCGTGATCTGATCGCCGATTCCATCGAGACGGTCATGGCGGCACAGTGGTACGACGCCAATATTTCCATTCCCGGCTGTGACAAGAACATGCCCGGCTGCCTGATCGCCATGGGCCGGCTGAACCGGCCGGCGCTAATGGTTTACGGTGGCACCATCAAACCGGGATTTCGTAACGAACAGAAACTCGACATTATCTCGGCGTTCCAGTCCTACGGTGAGTTCATTGCCGGTACCATTGACGAGGACACGCGCAAGGACATTGTCAAGCGATCCTGTCCCGGCGCCGGGGCCTGCGGCGGCATGTACACCGCCAACACCATGGCTTCCGCCATCGAGGCGCTGGGCATGTCCCTGCCCTACAGTTCCTCCACGCCCGCCGTGGATCCGGCCAAACTGGAAGAATGCCGGTACGCCGGCAAGGCCGTTCTCAACCTGCTGGAAAATGACATCAAGCCACGCGACATCATGACCCGTGAAGCTTTTGAAAACGCCATGGTCCTGGTCATTGTACTCGGCGGCTCCACCAACGCGGTGCTGCATCTGATTGCCATGGCTCGCGCCGTCGACGTAGACCTGGGTATTGACGACTTCAACGCCGTCAGCAACCGTACACCTTACATTGCCGACCTGAAACCCAGCGGCAAATATGTCATGGAGGATCTGCACAACATCGGCGGTATTCCGGCGGTAATGAAATACCTGCTCGATGAAGGCCTGTTGAACGGCGAGTGTTTGACGGTGACCGGCAAAACCATCGCCGAAAACCTCGCCGATGTTCCCGGGTTACAGGAAGGGCAAACCATCATCCAGCCGCTGGATAAACCCATCAAGACATCCGGGCATTTGCGCATCCTCAAGGGCAACCTGGCGCCGGGCGGCGCGGTCGCCAAGATCACCGGCAAGGAAGGCGAGGTCTTCAGCGGGCCGGCCCGGGTCTATGACTCCGAGGAACTCATGTTGAAAGCGCTGGAGGACGGCAAAATCGAGAAAGGCAACGTTATCGTGATCCGCTACGAGGGTCCGAAAGGTGGTCCCGGCATGCCGGAGATGCTGACACCGACATCCGCCATCATGGGCGCGGGACTGGGTTCCGATGTGGCCATGATCACGGACGGCCGCTTCTCCGGCGGTTCCCATGGATTCATTATCGGCCACGTGGTGCCGGAAGCGCAGGAAGGCGGCCCCATTGGCCTCATCAGGGATGGCGATAACATCATCATCGATGCCATCAACAACGTCTTGTCGGTGGATTTGAGCGACGAGGAACTGGACGAACGCAAGAGACAGTGGCAGATGCCGCCCTACAAGGCCTCCCGAGGCACTTTGTCAAAGTACATCAAAACAGTGAAGACGGCTTCGGAAGGGTGTGTTACTGACGAATGATCCAGTCTACAGGTAACAGACTACAGACTACAGACAACAGACAACAGACAACAGACAACAGACAACAGTAAGACCTGGAACAACATCCTTGATGTTGTCAACGTGAATCACATAAGTTCTGTAATCTGTAGTCTGTAGTCTGTTACCTGGATCAGGTCATCGTCTTCTTGTACTGCTTGTAGTAATCCAGCACTTTTTTCACGTAGGTCTGTGTCTCGCGGTAGGGCGGGATCTTGTTGCCGTATTTGATCACGGCGTTTTCTCCGGCGTTGTAGGCCGCCAGCGCCAGCACGAGATTGTTGTCGAACATGCCGAGCAGGTCCCGCAGGTAACTGCTGCCGCCCTTGATGTTCTGGTAAGGATTGCGCCGGTTGGTCACCCCGTAACGCCGCGCCGTGCCCGGCATTAACTGCATGAGTCCCACGGCGCCGGCACTGGAAACCGCATCCGGATTGTAGGAGGATTCCGCAGTGATCACCGCGTGCAACAGCGGTGTCGGCAGGCGGTATTGTTTGGCGAAATAATTAATGGTACCGGAGAATTTCTTGCGGTTGGCGGCAACATCAATAGACGGTCCCCGTCTGCGATCAACTTCGACCCAGCCTTTCCAGGTCTTGACCAGTCGCTTGTAACCCTTGTGCGAGGGTTTGTCCGTGAGAATGACGCGGCCGTGCTTGTCCACGTACTTGTAGATGTCCGCATGGGCGCCCATGCTGTATACAAGCCCCCACAGCATGACAATAATCCACACGCGTCTTCCCGGCCGGTGTTCAGTCATATTTACTTGTATTTCGTGGTTATTGTTACAAGTTTATAATAAATAATAGATTAATTGTAAACAAATGAGACTGAATAATCCGGCCAGAATATCATCCAGCATGATCCCGAGGCCACCGCCGAGGCCCTTGTCCACCTGCCGGATCGGCCAGGGTTTGACAATATCAAAACCGCGAAACAACAGGAAACCGGCCAGCAGCCAGTACCAGCCGTCCGGAATATGAGTCAGGGTGATAAGGATCCCGGCGATTTCGTCCCAGACGATGGCCGGGTGATCATGTACGCCCAGTGCGCGGGCGGCATGGCCACATATCCAGATACCGGCAAGGACAACAACCACAACGACAGCCAGGTAAACAGGAAACGGCAGATGTTGCAGTCCCAGATACATCATGACACCCACAACCGTGCCCGCGGTGCCCGGTGCGCGTGGTGAAAGGCCGCTGCCAAAACCCAGTGCACAGAAGTTCAGCGGATCTTTAAGCAACGAAAATGCTATACCCCGGTTTTCCATGATGGAATCATAACATTACTGTTTCCGGGGTCCCTGGTTATGGTCCGGTTTTGGATATTCGCTTCATCAAATCGCCCCCCGCAGTACTCACCCTAACGTTGCATAAATTTTTGACGCAGGACCGCTCCTTCTATAGCAGCATTTTCCGGGCCGTGCTCGCTTTTTCCAATCCTCACATAGAGTGAGCTATGCTCCGGTTGGAAAAATCTGTGCGCGACCCGGAAAATACCGCTCTAAAAGCCCCTGCATCCAAAAATTTATACAACGTTAGGGTTCACTTTCTGAATGAGTGAATATGATCCCGAATGAATTTCCCGGTGCATGCTCTCGCGTCTGCCGTCCGGATTATATTGAAATACCGGTGAGTCGTTGAGAGAATCATGACACACCCGGTTTATTCAAGCAGAATGGAGATATCTATGACTGAACTCATGAAAGCCGCAGTTTTTATTGAACCCGGGCGTATTGTGCTTGACGATAAACCCGTTCCGGACATCGGCCCGCTTGATGCGCTGGTTCGCATTACAACCACCACGATCTGTGGAACGGATATTCATATATTGAAAGGCGAATATCCTGTAAGTCCGGGCCTTATAATCGGGCATGAACCTGTAGGGGTGATCGAAAAACTGGGTTCGGCCGTCACCGGTTACGAGGAAGGACAACGAGTGATTGCCGGAGCCATCACGCCTTCGGGTTACTCCAATGCTTCCCTGTGTGGATACCATTCCCAGTGCGGTGCCGGCACCAGGCACGGCTGGCAGGCGCTGGGCGGCTGGCGTTTCGGAAATACCATCGACGGTTCACAGGCGGAATATCTGCGGGTGCCGGATGCGATGGCCAACCTGTCGCCGATTCCGGACGAACTCAGTGATGAACAGGTGCTGATGTGTCCGGACATCATGTCCACCGGTTTCAGTGGTGCAGAATCCGGTGCGATCAGAATCGGGGATACCGTTGCGGTATTCGCCCAGGGGCCCATTGGCCTTTGTGCCACCGCCGGAGCAAAATTGATGGGCGCCAGTTCCATCATCGCCGTTGAGTCCATCCCGGAACGATCTGCCATGGCAAAACGCATGGGTGCCGATCATGTGGTTGATTTCCGGCAGGTAGATCCGGTTACGGAAATCATGAAAATAACCGAAGACCGGGGAGTCGATGTGGCGATAGAAGCGCTCGGTACACAGGAAACGTTTGCCGCAGCACTGACGGTTCTCAGGCCCGGCGGCACTCTCTCTTCACTGGGGGTTTATTCCAGTGACCTGCAGATACCCCTGACGGCCTTTCATGCCGGACTCGGTGATCACAAGATCATTACCACGCTGTGTCCGGGAGGCAAGGAACGCATGCGCAGACTGATGCAGGTGGTGGCTTCCGGCCGGGTCGACACCAGCGGACTGGTCACTCATCATTTTGGCCTTGATCAGATCGAGGAAGCCTATGAACTGTTTTCGCAACAGCGAGATGGAGTGCTGAAGGTGGCTATCAAACCCTGACCGAAACACGCATACAGCCGCAAGAGACGATGCGTTGAGGGGCGTTGTGCCGGTAAACTCTGACTTGATCAGAGTTGCCTTGTGTAAAAATTCCGTTGCTTGGTCGCGATGGACACTATCGTGATATTCTTTGCTTAATAGAAACTGCAGACGGTCAATCAATCACCACGACCATGATCATTGCCAGCCTAATCAATATTTTTATCATCAGCCTGTGTGTGCTCGTCCATTTCGAAGTGCTGTCAAGAATTACAGCGGCACTGCCGGGCATTCATATCGCCCCAAGACTCAGGGTTCTGCTGGGTGTGCTGTTCGCACTGGTTGCGCATACCGTGGAAATCTGGATTTTCGCCCTGAGCTATTACGTACTCATTCACAGCAACCATTTCGGCGAACTGCTCGGTGACATTGATCACAACCTGTATGATTATGTTTATTATTCATTCGTTACCTATACGTCGCTGGGTTTTGGCGACGTGCTGCCGACCGAACAACTGCGATTTCTGACCGGACTTGAAGCGCTCACGGGACTGGTTCTCATCGCCTGGACAGCCTCGTTTTTATATGTGGAAATGCAGAAATACTGGAAACACTAGGAGTGCCGGATTTGGAATCATCAAGATTATTTCTGCTTCTCGGCGCGGTTAATGCCGCACTGGCCGTACTCATCGGCGCTTTCGGCGCCCATGCGTTGAAAGCGCGACTGAGCACGGCGGATATGGCCATCTTCCAGACGGGCAGCCAGTATCATTTTTATCATGCCCTCGGCTTGCTGGCAGTCGGCCTCATTCTCGCGTCATACCCGTCATCGGCATGGATCAAGGCATCGGGCTGGCTCATGCTCGCCGGCATCATCCTGTTTTCAGGCAGCCTGTATGTGCTTGTGATTACACAACTGCGCTGGCTAGGCGCCATCACACCCCTGGGCGGCACAGCCTTTATCATCGCCTGGATCACGCTCATGGCCGGTGTTATCAAATCATAAAGCTCAATACGGCAGGTGTTCTATCCCTGCTCTGCGTGGCGGCGATATCAACAGTCACGGCTGGTGAAGCGTGTGTACAGAATTGAAGACAGCCGTTGTTAATTGATACGAAATATGGGCTCCAGGTGACCGGACACGGAGGCCGGGGATGATTCCTGGTGTTTGATCGACGCTGTTAACGCCTGCCAGAAGGCCTGACCATCCCAGGCAGCCTGCACATTGTTATACAGGGCATTGTTCAGTGCATCGAAATGAGGTTTCATTTCAATACCCAGACGTGATGCTATTGCTCCCATGCTTCTGGGTGTACTCTCCGTCCAGTAGCCGGCTGCCCAGTTCAACAACGCCTGCTTGCAGGCCGGCGCATCGTTATTCATACATGCATCGCGGACTGCCCTGAGCGATTGCCCGGATCGAACAGACGTCACCACCCCTGCCGACCGTGTGCCGCCTTTGCAAATGCGCCATAAAAAATACAGGGTCACCAGCCAGGCTATGAACAACAGGGCACTGAGTAACTGCCAGAACACTGCATTCGATGTATTTACATCCGCTGCAGATGCAACGAGTTGATCCGCGACCGGTCGTTCAGTCGCAGTCCCTGCAGACAACGTGGCTTGCTCATCGTTAACGGGTGGGCTCTCCCCGGCCGGCATCGCCGGCAACACTTCGACCGTTCGCTCCGGGATGACGGCATATCGGGTCGTCTCGTCCCTGACTGACCAGTAGGGAATGCGAATTTCCGGCAAGTTAAATTTACCCGCCTGCGAGGGTATCAGGGCCACCGCTTCAACGCGCGTGCCAACGACATCCCGATCCGATGACTGGTTTTTCAACACGGGTTGATCCGGATAGAATTTCATTGCCGACGGCAGGTCCATGTTGATTTCCGGCAACTGACTGGCGAGAAGGCCCCGGGCTGTCAGGGTGACCGTACGTGTAACCGGCTCACCGACGCGAAACAGCGGGGGGTCCTCTGCCCAGATTTCCGCAATCTCCAGCGATTGCGCGGGAAGCCAGACATCAAACTGCCACGACGCCGGCACCGCTTTGACACGCACGGATTTTTCCTCCGAACGGCGAATGATCGATTTTGGCTGGCCGCCGAACGGATTGGCAAAACCGCCCTTCGTCGCCTTGAACACCACCTGGTTGATGGTCAGATCGCCGCTTTCCTGCGGAAAAACCACGTAGCGTCGCTCGAACACCTGGTACGTCTTGTTATCGATCCGGGTATGGTACTGTGCGCCTTCGGCCAGCCTTTCCACCAGGCTGTTGACACCACTGACGGTCAATTCCGATAAGTCCGCGTTGGCGGTGGCCACGGACCTATAAAGCCGGATCACCACGCCGAGTTCCTGCTGAACGTAAACCTCGTCAGCCGAGGTTTCAATTTCAAGAAAAATCTCGCGGCCTTTTTCGCTGTCTACTCCCGATTCCTTGACCTTCAGACTGATTGAATGACTGCGATCGCTGCCGAAGGCAATGGGTGGTATGGTGATGTCACCGGCGTGTTTTGCCAGCAGCGTGACATACCAGATATTTTCCCGGGAGGTTTTGCCGTTGATAAAACTGAACTGGCTGGTTTTCTGCGTACCCAGGATTTCAAAATCCTTTTCCAGCGGTGTGAAATCGGGATCGTTGTCGACCTCGTCGGTAGTCGAGAAAACCAGGTTGAAGGATTCATCCATGGACACCGGGTTGCGATCGGAGATGACCGAGATATCAGCGGCACTGACAGTAAAACTCAGTAGCAACAACACGACGGCCCGGGTCACCGCTGAGTATAAATCCTCAATCCATAAAATCTGCGTCGAGCTCATAGCTGTTACCAGTCCTGTTCGTAGTTATGCCGGCTGAGTCCACGTTCCTTGTATTGCATCATGAATTTTCGGCGCAACAGCCCGCCAGGGTCGTCCGGTATGCGGCGTAACCACTGTTCGGTGGCACGCGCGTCTTCATCCGTGGATTCATTTCCGGCCATCATCTCCTCATCGGATTGTTCGGGCGGCGCCTGGTTTTCACTTTCACCCGGACGGCCGGCCTGTTGCGAGCGGTCCTCTTCGCCCCCCTGCTGCTGTTCACTGTTGCCGGACACCTCCTGGTCACCGGCATTTTCCTGCGCCATGGAATCGGCGTCCTGGTTGCTGTCCGGGGCCTGGGTGGACTGTTTATCTTCTGCCGGTTCCTCTCCGGATTCACCCTTGTCGGGTCTGGCGTCGGCATCATCGGCCGGTTCTTTTTCACCACCGCCCTTGGAATCCTGCTGTGGCGGCGGTTTAAGTTTTTCCAGTGCTTTTTTTACCAGTTCCAGGTTGTACCTGGCATCCTCGTGTTCGGGTACGGCCTCAAGAACCTGTTCATACGCCTCAATGGCGTCCTCGTACTGACCGGTTTTCGCCAGTGCATTACCCCTGTTATAGACGCTTTCCGGATCCTCGATATTGTCGAGGTATTTCAGGGATTGCTCGTAGTTACCCGAACGGTATTCCGCCGCTGCGCGCCAGCGCGGATCGATGAACAGTTTTGCAGCCTGCTCAGGCTTGCCGGCTTCCAGCAATCGTTGCGCTCTTTGATCGTCATTCAACCACAGGGCTTCCCGGTCCAGTGCCTGGACCGGCTCCGCTACGGGCACGATCACAACGGCCAATGCCAGGATGACGCCGCGCCGGAACGACAGCGCCACCAGCGGGATCAGCAACAGCACCAGCCAGGGGCCGCGTTCAAGCCACAGGTCGGACTGAAATTGCGTTTCCGACACCTTGTCCCATTCCGGCGTGGTACTGAGCCAGCTCGTCAAAGCCTGAATGTCACGCGGGGTGCTGTCCAGGGTTTGATAAATCCCGCCGCCGCTGGACGCCACCCGGCGCAAGGTCGCCGGGTCCAGTGAGGGAATGACTATCTGACCGGTATTGTCCTTGAGAAATCCGCCGGTGGGCAGGTTCACCGGGGCGCCGGCCCCGGTGCCGACGCCGAGCACCGATGTCCGGTAACCCCGGGCCAGTAATTCCGCGGCTTTTGCGGATTCGCGTTCAGCATCGACTTCATCCGTCACCAGAATGATCCGCCCCCGCGCATGTCCGGCCTGTTGCATGAGTCCGGCGGCCGTGTCCATGGCCCGGTCGGCTCGATGCCCCTGCAACGGCATCAATCCGGTGCCGAGGGCCGGCAACAGGGAGCGGATGGTGTCCGTATCCGTGGTTAGCGGCGTGACGGTGAAGGCGTCACCGGCATAGACAATGAGGGCTGTTTCACCCTCACCGCGCTGATTCAGAATATCAATCACCTTGAAACGGGCGCGCTGAAGACGGCTCGGCGTCACATCCGTTGCATCCATGGAACGCGACAGATCCAGTGCGATAACCAGTGCCGACGTGGATCGAAAGACCGGTTGTGGCAGCCGTTCCCAGGTCGGCCCGGCGAGGGCTGCGATGGTCAGTATCCCGATGACAGCAAACAGCAGCACCCTGAAATGCTGGCGCCGCTCGCCAGGTTGAATCAGCACGTGCGGCAACAATTGCGGATCACATACCCGCTCCCAGACACGCACGCCCGGTTGCCGGGTGATCAGCAGCCAGATAGCGGCGGCGAGCGGCACCAGCATGAGAAACCACAGCGGCCTTAAAAAATGAAACTGTTGCAACGAATCCAGCATTACCAGCGGCCCCGCATTCTCAATACAAACAGCAGCAGTGCAATCATCACCGCCATCGCCAGCGGCCAGTAGTAAAGCGCCGTCCGCGGCCGGAACTGTTGCAGGTCTTTTTCAATTGGTTCCAGCTCATCCAGCAGGCTGTATATTTTTTCCAGCTCTTCAGTATCACGGGCACGAAAATAGCGGCCGCCGGTCACCTCGGCAATGGCCTTCAGAGTGGCCTCGTCCAGGTCTCGCGAAGGATTGTAACGGCGGTTGCCGAACAGACTGCGGATGATGTCCTCGTCAGCGCCGATACCGATGGTGTAGATTTTGAGGCCTTCACGCGCGGCGAGTTCAGCGGCTTCCAGTGGAAACACATTGCCCGCCGTATTGGCGCCATCGGTCACCAGGACAACGATGCGATCCATGTCATCTTTCTTGCGCAGGCGTTTGATCGCCAGACCGATGGCATCCCCGATGGCCGTTGAGCGACCGGCCAGGCCGATAGCGGCCTCGTAAAGTAATGTCCTGACGGTGTCACGATCGAAGGTCAGCGGCGCCTGCAGGTAGGCGCGTTCACCAAACAGGATCAAGCCGATGCGATCACCGACACGGCGTTCGATAAATTCACCGGCAACCCACTTGGTGGCCGTGAGCCGATCGACGCGCTGACCGCGGATGTAAAAATCATCCTGCTGCATGCTTTCCGACAAATCGACGACCAGCAACAAATCCCGGCCGCTGACCGGGATCTGCACCTGCTCGCCCAGCCACTGCGGCCGCATGGCGCTGAGGATCAGCAATAGCCAGGCAATGAGCGCCAGCCACAGGGGCCAGGGCGCGCGCGGCCGCACCTGGCCGGAGGCGGAAACGGCAGGCAATTCCTTCAGAAACGGCACGCGCAGGGCGGCTTCGCCGCTGCCGGTGGCCGGTTGCAGTAATTGCCGTACCAGCCAGGGCAGCGGCAGCAGGATCAGCATCCAGGGCCAGGCAAATTCGATCATGATGATTTATTGGTCTCGATATTGCGCAACCACTCATCGCACAGCCGGATGAGTTCCGCGGTGTCAAATTCTGTCCGTGGCTGGTAGGGTCCGCTGGCCAGCACCCATCCCGCACCTTCACTGAACGGTTGTCCGGCCATGGCGCTGTCCAGAAACGCCAGCCAGTCCCGGCCGGTCAGCGCCGCCACATCTTCACGTTTATTGACTGAAACCGCCGTCCGCCGTAACAGCGCCGACAAGTCCCGGACCAAGCGCTGATCATCATTATCTCCCGCGTAATCTGTCCTGATGCGGGTCAGTGTCCGCCGGGCCTGGCGTAACGCCGCACGTCGTGGCGATCGGTAGCGCCGGTAGAGCAGGACCGCGACCAGAATGATCAATACAAGAATCGCCAGTAAAAGCCACCAGCCGGACGCCAACGGCCACCACGATACCGGCTCCGGCAGGTGTATGTCCCTCAGGGGCAGTGTTTCAGGACTGTCGCCCATCAGTTGCGGTACAGCTGCACCTGCTGTGCTATGGAGGTGAGACCGGCTGCTGTGCCGGCCTCGATAAACCGGGCGCCGCAGCGGGCGGCCAGTTGACGCGTGGTTTGCAGGCGCTGTTCAAATTGCCGATGGTAAGCCTGTACTAATTTTTGATCCGCCGTATCCAGAATTCGCTCGTGTTCACCGTCACTGACCCGGTAGCGCCCACCCGCCGGCAAATCGCGTTCCAGGGGATCGTAAATGAACAGAATGACCACTTCGGCCCGGCGGCTGATCTGTAGCAACTGTGCGCGGGCGCTGTCATCCATGCCGCGAAAATCACTGAGCAGAAAAACCAGGCTGCCGGGCTTGACCACCCGCCTGAGGCGTAGCAGGGCACGGGTAAGCAGCAGCGGATCATCGGCACGTTGCCACGGCATCCGGTGCTGTTCCACCAGGGCGCGGATCATCTGCAGCACACCGCGCCTGCCGCGGCGGGGTTTGAACTCGTGGTGAACCTGGTCCGAGAACAGCAAGCCGCCGACGCGATCACTGTGGGCGCTGACTGACCAGGCCAACAGACTGGCGAGGCGGGCCGCCTGCACCGATTTGTAACAGCCGCGGGTGGCGAAAAACATGGCCGCGCGAAAATCCACCCAGAACAGCACCGGTCGTTCGCGCTCCTCGCGAAACAGCTTGGTATGGGGCTTGCCGCTGCGCGCCATCACCCGCCAGTCGAGGTTGCGGATATCGTCGCCCACGGCATAGGGTCGGGATTCACTGTATTCCATGCCGCGCCCCTTGCGGGCCGACAGGTAGTCGCCGCCCTCCGCGGCCCTGACTCGCGCCGGTTTCAGATGCAGGCCGCTGGCAAGTGACTGCAGCCTGACCAGGGCGGGGACAGAAATTTCGACGGCAGAGTCGATATCAACATCCACCATGCACTCAGGGCACGGCGATCCGTGCAATCAATTCACTGATAACCGTATCGGTGGTCATGCCTTCAGCCTCGGCTTCGTAGTTGAGAATGATGCGGTGACGCATGACATCATGAGCCAGTGTCTGAATATCCTCGGGCGTCACATAATCACGATCCGCCAGCCAGGCATGGGCGCGGGCGCAGCGATCCAGCGCAATGGTGGCGCGGGGACTGGCGCCGTACTGGATCCAGTTGGCCAGGTCCTCTCCGTAAGTACCGGCATCGCGGGTCGCCAGCACCAGTTCCAGCAGATAGCGCTCCAGTTCCCCGGACATGTACATGTTCAGTATTTCACGTCGCGCCTCGAAGACCTGGGCCTGGGAAATCAGGTCACCGGATTCGCCGATGATCTGCCCGGTCAGCGCCTCCTCGCGCGCCAGGGCCAGAATAGCCTGCTCGTCCCTGGCGCGCGGATAGTCGATACGCACATAGAGCAGAAAACGGTCCAGCTGCGCCTCGGGCAACGGGTAGGTGCCCTCCTGCTCGATGGGATTTTGTGTGGCCATGACCAGGAACAGCTCCGGTAACGCGTAGGTGGTCTTGCCGATGGTGATCTGGCGTTCGGCCATGGCTTCCAGCAGCGCCGATTGCACCTTGGCCGGCGCGCGGTTGACCTCGTCGGCGAGAATCAGATTGTGGAACAGCGGTCCCTGCTGAAAGCTGAACGACCCATCCTGTGGCCGGTAAATCTCGGTTCCGGTGAGGTCCGCCGGCAACAGATCCGGGGTAAACTGAATACGGTGAAAACTGCCCTCGATGGCATCACCCAACACCTTGATGGCGCGGGTCTTGGCCAGGCCCGGTGCGCCTTCCACCAGCAAATGACCGTCGGCGAGCATGGCGATCAGCAACCGGTTGATGAGGGTTTCCTGGCCGATGATCTGTTTTTCCAGGCGGGCTTCGAAGACTTCGAATTGTTGTTTTAACGTCATAGCCACTGCTGCTTGTTTCTCTTCAAGGATATTGACAGAATTCTAAAAGACAAATGGCCGCACTGAAAATTCAACGATCTGTGCGAAAATGCCCCGATAACCCTACGATACAGTAACTGCGAACCAAATGGTGGCGAAAAGCTTTGCCCGACGGCTCAGGGATCGCGAAACCCTGATCGGCACCCTGCAATCCATGCATTCGGCCGATGTCAGCGAAATGCTGGCCGGGGCCGGATATGACTGGTTATTCATCGACGCCGAACACGGCGCCTTTACACCGGAACAAGCCAAACCCCTGTTGCAGGCGGCCAGTCCGACGCCGTGCCTGATACGTATTCCCTCCAGGGACGATATCTGGATCAAGAAAGCCCTGGATATCGGCGCTGCCGGAATAATCGTGCCGCAGATCAATACCGCGGATGAGGTCGAACAGGTGATTCGCAGCGCGCGATATGCGCCACAAGGCGCACGTGGCATCGGCATCGGACGCGCTCACGCCTATGGCGCCCGCTTCGAAGACTATCTGGCCTCGGCCAACGAAGACACCGTCGTCGTCATCCAGGCCGAAACCCGCCTGGCCGTGGACAACATCGAAGCAATTGTCTCGGTACCCGGTGTGGATGCGATTCTCATCGGCCCTTATGATCTCTCGGCCAGCCTCGGTAAACCCGGCCAGGTTAATGATGCCGGGGTGCTCGAGGCCATGCAGTCGGTTCGCGACGCCTGTCTAGATAAAAAGCTTGCGCTGGGTTTCTTCGGAGTCAGCCCCGAAGCCGTGCGGCCATGGATGGAACAGGGATTCACATTGATCACCGTGGGAGTGGATACGCTGTTTCTGCTGTCCTCGGCGCAGAATACACTGGCCGCATTGAAGAGTAACTGACGACATGGCACTGGGCACGCTGAACACTATTCTCAACACCGCTCCGATTATCATCCAGGGCGCCACCCGGCTGGTCAAACTGTTAAAACAACGCGAACAAAAGGAAAACCCCGATTCCTATGACATCCCCGCCAACCTGGATGACATGAAAGTGGAAATCCAGCGCCTGCATAAACGGCTGGATACCCATGACCATGCCGATTATGAGCAGGTCAAACTGATCGAGGAACTGGCCAGACAGAACGAGGCCATCGCCACATCATTGCGGTCTACGGTGAAACAGTTACACCTGATGACGTTGCTGGCCCTGGTGGCGTTGTTGCTGGGCGGCATCGCCCTGCTCTGGCATTTGCTGGGATGAACGGTGAACGGTGAACGTATGTGTCAGCCCTGTACCATGTCAACCACAGTTATCTGTTATCTGTTATCTGTTATCTGTTATCTGTTATCTGTTATCTGTTATCTGTCATCTGTCATCTGTCGTCTGTCGTCTGTCATCTGTCGTCTGTCATCTGTCATCTGTCGTCTGATACCTGACAAATGCACAAAGTCTACACCTGCGACAACATCATGCTGGCCGGGCTGGTAAAAAGCCGGCTCGAAGGCAGCGGTATCGCCTGTATTATGAAAAATGAATCACTGACCGGCGGTATTGGCGAACTGCCGCCCATTGAATGCTGGCCGGAAATCTGGATCACGGACGATTCGGATCTGTCCATGGCCGAGCGTATCATCGAGTCCATGCGAAACCTGTCAACCGCCAACAGTTCGCCCTGGCAATGCCGCTGCGGCGAGGCGATCGAGGCACAATTCACGCAGTGCTGGAAGTGCGGCCGGGAACGTCCGGACTAATGTACAACACTTGACCGACGTGCGGCCATGAACGTAAACCCGGACAATCCTGTATCTCCAGTGTTTGCCATGACGGCGCACCGATCCAGAGCGGATGGATGAAATCATACTCACAGCTGACCCGACAGGATTGAGTGATATCACAAGGTAGTCACAGTATTTGACAATGCCGGTGTTGCTGTTATGTTGCTGTCCTTGCTATGGGGTGGAGTCATTCTCTACAAGCCGTTTCAGAACCTCTGAATAATCTGATCCGAATTATGCGTGCATTATTTTGCAAACTGGTCACAGTCATCGCCTGCCTGTACATCCAACCCCTCAATGCCGCGACCTCATTGCCGCAGGACGTGGTCAACGTCCTCAATAAACACAAGCTGCCGCATCATTCCATGAGCATCCTGGTCAGGGAAATCGGCAATGATCAACCATTGATTGACTATCAGTCTGATGTGCCAAGAAATCCCGCTTCGGTTATGAAGGTTGTGACCACACTGGCCGGCCTGGAACTGCTGGGCCCGGACTATGTCTGGGAAACGCACTTTCATACCGATGGCAGCCTCAACGGCGACACGCTGGAGGGAAACCTGATCATCGAAGGCGGTGGCGATCCGTTCCTGGTGCGCGAAACGTTCTGGCACATGCTCTATACGCTGCAACTGCGAGGCATCAGGCATGTCAGGGGTAACCTCATTATTGACAATACCCTGTTCAGGTCCGAGCCCGGAACCACCGGTGATTTCGATAACCGTCCCTATCGCGCCTATAACGCCTTTCCCGATGCCGCGTTACTGAATTTTTCCGCCCAGAATTTCGTCATCATTCCCTACATCAACAGGCTGCATATTTATGCCGACCCGCCTTCCTCATCACTCGTTATTCACAACAATGTTAAAATGACGCGGGGAAAATGCCGGGGCCTGCGCAACTCATTGAAGATGCATGTGCGTGAAAGCAAGGATGATCAGACCATTGTCGAATTCAGCGGGGAATACCCGGCCCAATGCGGGCAACGCGAACTGCTGCGCAGCGTGACCAATAACTCGCAGTTTGTTTTCGGAGTGTTCAAATCGCTCTGGGAGGAAATGGGCGGTACCATATCGGGCAAGGGAATTACCGGCAAGACACCCGCGAAAGTGGAATTGTTACACAAACAGTTTTCCCGGCCGCTGTCGACCATCATCCACTACATCAACAAGCACAGTAACAATGTCATGGCCCGCCAGTTGCTGCTGACTATCGGACTGGAAATACACGGAGAGCCCGCCACCCGATCCTCCGGGGAACAGGCCATCCGTGACTGGATTGAGCAAAAAGGCATCGATGCATCGGATGTCATTATCGAGAACGGTTCGGGACTGTCGCGCCATGCGCGCATCAGGGCATCGACGCTGGCGCAACTGCTGGAACAGGCCTGGCGATCGCCCTTTCAGCCGGAGTTTCTCAGCTCACTGCCGATTGCCGGTATGGACGGCACCATGAAAAAACGGCTGAATGGTCATATCAAGGCCGGCAGTATGCGTATCAAGACCGGCCTGTTAAGAGACGTGCGCTCCATGGCCGGCTATGTGACCACGAAGTCCGGAAAAAACTATGTCATTGTTTCCCTGCAAAACCATCCCGGCGTGCAGAACTGGACAGGGACCGAGGTCCAGGATGCACTGCTGAAGTGGCTGTACAGGTATCATTAAAATTGTAGAAATTGGCATTTAATCCGGCGTATCTGAATCTTAATCAAGATATAACCTGACGGTCAGCCCTCGACCCGAAGCAGACCTGGATGGTCATCATCAAGTGTCGGGATTCTTTACAGATTTAGCCTTATGAAATTTGATGATGAGTCATCATAACCTCCTGTTTCATATAAGATAAACGTTATTTTTGTCTCATATGATCGCGTCGGTAAACTTTACAGAAAATGAGCCATGGAAATTTTAATTTTCATAACTCATTGATATCAAGAGAACTTAATATTCAGGAATGTTTTTTGCCTAATTATGCAAATTAGAACTGGTTTTGCCTGAGGAGATACACATGACCACTCCACGTATAAGTACTGTCTTGACTGGATGTCTTTTATTAGCACTCTCTGGAGCAGCTAACGCAACAATATTCGGTATTAAATCATGCGGCAGTGCCTCTCCGAATGAATGTTTTGGAGGGGAAGTCCTTGGAGGTGGATCAATGCCACCGGCCAATCTGTACTCCTTTGAATCTGATGGCAGTGGATTTCAGGACCTGGGGGCCATTACCGTGAACAACAATGAAGTTGATGCAGATGGTCTGGCCATGAAATCTGACTTTGTTTTATTTGCATTTGAACTCGAGGAGAGCATTTCAACATCCGGCAGCACTACAACATCAACGGTCACCTCCTCCAGATTAATTACGCTTGGTACGGGAAGCAGTAATGCAACGGTCGTTGGTAGTGTAACGCTTGACAGAGAAATACGTGGGGCAGTATTTGATGGCAATGATAATCTCTGGGCCATAGACGCCATGAACGATCAGCTTCTACAGGTCAGTACAAGTACAGGTGCGGAAGTCGGTAGCGCAATCGATCTCATGTTATCCGGCTCCAGCTTTGACCTGAGTACTGCCAGCGATATAGCGATTCGAGCAGATGGGACTGTTGTCCTCTCGGACGCAGATACATTTTATAACCTTGATCTTGGAACGGGTGAACTGACAAGTTCTTTTTCTAACTCCGGCACGGGCAACGCGGGCCTGGCTTTTAATCCGGAATCTTCAAACCAGTTGTTCGCTTATGAAGTAAACGGTTTTGATGATATCTATACATATGATACCAGCCTCGTCTCACCAACTGGCTCGGTAGAAATATCAAATATTATAAACAGCTATAATGCAGGACGAGGAGATCTTGCATCACGAACTATTTTCTCTGTTCCAGAGCCCGCCAGCGTTGCTCTTATGGGGCTTGGTTTGGCAGGATTAGGGTTTGCCCGAAGAAAACGAACCTGAAAATTTACTCATTGACCCCGCTATACGCGGGGTTTTTTATTTCTGAACGTCACTTCTGGCCGGATTGAGACATTCTGAAATGCAAGATTAATTCAAAAGTATTTTACTGATTTGTCAGTTCAAGTCCGGATTTTCACACTTAATCAATACAGCTCATCATCAAGCGGGCGGGCTGACGTCGCCGGGATTATTTTTTCAGTTCGAGGCCTTCGGGGATCCGGGTGATATCGATGTCCCAGGCCAGCGGCAGATAGGCATAGACCAGCAATGTAATCAGGACGATTGCCATCAGGTTGATCCATATCCCGGTTCTCGCCATCTGCGGTATGGACACGTAACGGCTGCTGAAGACGATGGCATTGGGTGGCGTTGCCACCGGTAACATGAACGCACAGGATGCCGCCAGCGCGGCCGCCAGCATGAGTGCGAAGGGATGAATATCCATGGCCATGCCGATGGCCGCCAGCACCGGGAGAAACAGCGAAGCCGTGGCGGTGTTGGAGGTTATCTCGGTAAGAAAGATCACCACCGTGGTAACCACCGCGATGACAAAAAATACATCGCTGCCCTGCATGTTCACCAGTTGACCGGCAATGATCCCGGTCAGGCCGCTGTCGCTGAATCCCCGGGCAAGCGCAAAACCGCCGCCAAACAGGATGAGGATATCCCAGGGGATCCTGGATGCCGTCTGCCAGTCGAGCAGAAACTGCCGCTGTTTCAGATTCACCGGAATCAGAAACAGCACCAGCGCCCCAGCCATGGCGATGGTGGAATCCGTCACCAGCGCCAGCGCGTCAATATGAATAAAACCACGCACTATCCAGAGCAGTGCCACGGTCAGAAAAACAGCCAGCACCTGTTTCTCCTGCCGGGACATGGGACCCAGTGCCTGCAACTTCTGCCGGATTATTTGCCTGCCGCCGGGTAATTCCGCAAGTTCCGGTGGATGGGCTACCCGTGTCAGGTACCACCAGGTCAGAAACAGCATCAGTATGGACAGCGGCAATGCGAAGACCATCCAGTCAAGAAAAGTGATGGTGACTGCGAAAGTGCTTTCGATGACGCCGGCCAGAATGGCATTGGGTGGCGTGCCGATTAACGTCGCGACACCGCCGATGGACGCCGAATAGGCAATCCCCAGCATCAAGGCGATACCGAAGCGAAACTCACCCGCCCGGGTATTGATATCCAGTTCGGGATCGGCATCAATAGAGTGGACAATTTCACTGATCACGGCAAGACCAATGGTCATCATCATCATGGTGGTCGCCGTATTGCTGATCCACATGGAAAGCACCGCCGTGGCCAGCATGAATCCGAGTATGACCCGGTTTGACGAAGTGCCGGTGAGCCTGACGGTATGCAGGGCTATGCGCTGGTGAAGTTGCCATTTTTCTATGGTGACAGCGATCAAAAAACCACCCAGGAACAGGTAAATAATATGGTTCGCATAGGGAGTGGTAACATCGGCGGCGCTCATCACGCCCATGGATGGAAACAGGGCGATGGGCAGCAGGGCCGTCACCGGAATCGGTACGGCCTCGCTGATCCACCAGGTCGCCATCAGTAAAGCTACGGCCATAACGCGCCGTGCCTCCGGGTTCATGACCTCGGGCATTGGAGCCAGCAACGCCAGAATAAACAGCACTGCGCCAATAACCAGACCCGCATTACCCCGATTCATGCCCGGCTCCGATCAGAATTTATAAATGGATGTTAACTGGAAACGATTCATGTTGCCGCTGCGGTCATCCACCTGGCGACGGTAACCGTACAGCCACTCGACTCCCACCGTCAGATCGGTCAGCGGGCTCCAGAGCAGATTCAGATGGCTGGAGGCCATGGTTTCATTGGCGCTGGCCGGAACAATGCCGGTGGCTGCGTCCACATGTGCCAGCCCGATAACGACATTGCTGCGCAGATTTTTTCCCCACCAGTGTTGATAGGCGACAAAGCCGCTGACCAGGTCATTGAATTCAATTTCACGGCCGGGAGCCAGGGCGCCGTCGGTAAAGGAGCCGAAGGAAACATAACGGCCCAGTGCATTACCCCATGAAAGCGTCATACGCAGGTTATCACGGTCATGCAAGCGCCAGTAACCGGCGACGCTCAACGCGCCGCCCCACTTGTCGATGCGGTTACCAAGTCCCGGACTATCTGCCTCGATGTTGCGCGCCATGGCCGCAATCGACAGGTTGGCATCCAGCCCTTCCCAGGTCAGCCTGGTCACCAGGTCCGGGGTGGTTTCATCTTCGGGATTAAAAGCGCTACCGGCCGGCGTGGACAGCGTGGTTTGCGGCTCTTCCACGGAAAACTGCCAATGGCCCCACTCGAAGTCATGCGTATAACGGACAATATCCTGACGGATATTCAGTGTGCCCAGCGGACCATTGCCGTCATTGATTTCCGGATAGGCGGAAAGGTTGACAAAGGTGGTGTAGGTTTTGCCGATCGTCAGTGGACCGAAAATCGCATAGGCGTGGCGCAACCGGGGTATGTTGGAAAGGCGGCTGCGGCCCAGGTTGTCGGGTTCGGTTTCGGAAAAATCAATCTCCGCATAGGCAGACAGTTGCCGATGCAGCAACGGCAGGCGCAACAATGCCCACAGCCGGCTTTCGCGCGCCGTCAATTCACTGTCTGATCGCGTTGACGATGTGAGGGCAATGCTGCGGGGTGAAAAGGCCAGATCCGCCCGGGAAAGATGTTCCCCGCTGACCGGACTGTCGTTGTGGATCAGATCCAGTTTGAGCCGGCCGCCCAATTCCAGCTCAATATTGTGTCCGGCCTGCGCCATAGTGGCCCACAGAGCCGACACGCAGGCCAGGACCACACACCGGGAAATGCGCCATGGATAATTCATTTACGGCGAGCGAAACAGGCGGTGGCAGGCGGCGCAGGTCTTGCGCAGATCCTTGTAGGCCTGCAGGGCTTCAGATACGTGGCCCGTGCGGTATCGGGTATTGATATACAGGGTCTGTTCGTACAATTCCGAAGCCATGGCCCGAAAGGTGATCACCTCTTCATCCGTGAGGTCTGTATCCGGAGCAATATCAGGAAGCTGTTCACTGCGTTCCAGCAGATCATCCGCGGCCTGCAGGAGTTGCTCGAGATGATGCAATTGCAGGGTTTGCAATTCCAGCGCCGTGCGTTCCCGGTCATGAGTCAGGCTGTCCAGCCGATGCATAACAGCACGCAATTGATCACTGTGGATGACGTTGAGTACGGCGCCGGAGCCGGAATCCTGCAGGTCGTCACCGGCCGTGACTTGCGGCGCCATGGACAACAACACCCACAAAGTGAAACCGCGTATCAATATGCGTTTTTCAGTTGACATCACGCTGCCGATTATAAGGTAATAAAATTAATGGTATTTGATCCGGATCACCGGGAATGGATTAGCGCCGTTCAGATTCACCCGCGGATCACCGGTGATCCGGTTATTGTTATCCGCATCACCCGGCGGGATTCATCATTCTGACTGCTTCACTTTGGCCAGTATGTCCTTGTCCAGGATCAAATCCAGGCTGAAACGCACACCAAACCCGGTGGAGTCGGTCGGAATATGCGCCAACCCGCCCTTGTTATTCATCGCGGACAGATCCACATGGACCCAGGGCGTGTCATTCTTGACGAAGCGTTGCAAAAACCGCGACGCCTGAATGTGATCGGGACCGGCCTCAAGGGCGCATTGCCTGACATCCGCGATCGTGCTTTTTATGGCCTCGTCAAAATCCTCATCAAGGGGAAACGGCCAGACTCGTTCACCGCTGTCACTGCCCGCTTCAATCAACAATGATAAAAGCTCATTGCGATTACTGAACACACCACTGTAAGCCGTGCCGAGAGCGTGGACACAGGAACCGGTCAGTGTTGCATAGTCGATGATCAGGCGCGGCCTGGACTTTGAAGCCATAACCAGGGTGTCGGCCAGCACCATGCGACCCTCGGCATCGGTGTTGACGACTTCGATGTTGGTGCCGTCCGAGGCGGTGACAACGTCGTTGGGTTTGTAGGCTTTGGGGCCAATGTGATTCATGGCCAGCGCCAGCCAGCAGTCCATGGCAAAATCCACGCGCAGTTCGGACAGGGCCAGAAACGTGCCCAGGGCCACCGCACTGCCAAGCATATCCTCATGCATGCCGAACATGTAACGAGGCGGCTTCAGGCTGTTGCCGCCGGTATCGTAGCAAATGCCCTTGCCCACCAGGGCCAGGGTTTCCCTGCTTTTGCCGGCCGGCCGGTAACGCAGGTGGATGATACCCGCATCCGCGGTGGCGCTGCCCTGGCTGACGGCCAGAAACGCGCCACACTTGCGTTTTTTCAACTCGTTGATGCCGATGAACTCGTAATTCCAGCGCTTCGCTTTGGCGAGCTTTTCCACTTCCTTGCGATAGTGAAAGGGTTCCAGCTTGTTCGACGGCAGCATGCTCAACCGCCGGGCCAGCGTGTTGCCCTCATTGGCGGCGAAAGTGCGGGCAAAACCGTCACCGCGGGAACAACCGTAGACCCGGATCTGTTTCAGTGGCTGTGCCTTGTCTTTTTTCTGCTTGAACTCGGGCAACCGGGCAACGGCGGCAAGCGCGGCGGTAATCACGGCCTCGGTGAGACGCTCGGTGTGTTCACCATCGAAGCCCATGACCATGATGGAGAGTGTTTTCGGTTTGAATCGCAGATGGGCATCCACCAGCTTGCGGGCAAGACCCAGCAGTTTGAAACTGCTTATATCCATCGTGACACAGGCATGGCTCAGGCGTGTGTGCATCGTGTTGGGTAAATCCTGCACCAGCGCCTCGTTATTTTCCGGTTGATGGAGGCGCTCGCGGAACTGGCGGATGGTCTCGCCGTAAGGTACGCGCAGCCACAGGGTTTTTGGCACATTAGCGGGCAGGATCATGATCCAGTGGGCGGATTGATCCAGCATTTTTTCCGTGGGCAGGTTGACGGATTGTTTAAGTTCCACACTCATGGTTTTTTCAGCCTGTTCGCTATACTATTGTGAATGAATGAGTTCTGTTGATGGCATTATAAATGCATCACCATTGTCGTTGATTGTACCGGGATTTCGTGTCTCATCAGGATATCCTTGCCTTGAAGGAAATCATGTTATCGTGATCGTCACCATGTTGAAAATCGCCAATTTTTTGCTTGATATACTCTGCCTGTCCGGGACTGTTAATTACGCGGCCAGGCAACGGGAATCCGGATTTACACCGGTGCTTCCCTGAAGAATAATACACGAAAGGATCCAGGTGATGACCGAACAGGACAAAGACGTAGATCCGCAGGAAACGCAGGAATGGGTCGAGGCCCTGAACTCTGTTCTCGAGAATGAAGGGGTTGACCGCGCGCATTTCCTGCTCGAATCCCTTATCGACAAGGCCCGCCGTTCCGGCGCCTATCTGCCGTACACCGCCAATACAGCCTATCTGAATACCATACCGCCGCACAAGGAGGAACCCTCACCGGGCAACCCGGAAATCGAATGGAAAATACGTTCACTGGTGCGCTGGAACGCCATGGCCATGGTGGTCAAGGCCAACCGCAAGAGCGCAGAACTCGGCGGACATATTGCCAGTTTTGCCTCATCCGCCACGCTCTACGATGTCGGCTTTAACCATTTTTTCCGTGCACCGAGCAAGGATCATGGCGGTGATCTGTTATACGTGCAGGGTCACTCGGCTCCCGGCATCTACGCCCGTGCCTATCTCGGCGGTCGCATCAGCGAAGAACAGATGAACAACTTTCGCCAGGAGGTGGATGGCAACGGCCTGAGTTCCTATCCGCATCCCTGGCTGATGCCGCACTACTGGCAATTTCCGACCGTGTCCATGGGCCTGGGTCCGTTAATGGCCATTTACCAGGCTCGCTTCATGCGTTACCTGGAGCATCGCGAGCTGATGCCCGCAAGTGATCGCAAAATCTGGGCTTTCATGGGTGACGGCGAAATGGATGAACCGGAGTCCATGGGCGCCATCAGCCTGGCCGCGCACGAAAAGCTGGATAACCTGATTTTCGTCATCAACTGCAATCTGCAACGTCTCGACGGGCCGGTGCGCGGCAACGGAAAAGTCATCCAGGAACTGGAAGGCGCATTTCGCGGTGCCGGCTGGAATGTCATCAAGGTGATCTGGGGATCGTACTGGGACCCGTTGCTGGCGCGTGACACCAGCGGCCTGTTGTACAAGCGCATGGAAGAATGCGTGGACGGCGAATACCAGGCCTACAAGGCAAAAGACGGCGCCTATGTACGTGAGAAATTCTTCGGCAAGTACCCGGAATTGAAGGCCATGGTCGCGAATATGACCGATTACGATATCTGGCGGCTGAATCGCGGCGGTCATGACCCGCACAAGGTCTATGCCGCCTACGCCGCGGCCGTGAAACACAAGGGCCAGCCCACCGTCATTCTCGCCAAGACCGTCAAGGGTTACGGTATGGGCGAAGCCGGTGAAGGACAAAACATTACCCATCAGCAGAAAAAAATGGGCGAGCACGCACTGCGCCAGTTTCGTGACCGATTCAACATTCCGATTTCCGACGAAGACCTGGCCGAAGCACCGTTTTACCGGCCGCCCGAAGACAGCGTTGAAATGAAATATTTCCGCGAGCGCCGCGAACGGCTCGGCGGTTACTTCTTCGCGGAACGAGAAGACCCACCGGTACTGGATATTCCTGACCTGTCTGTCCATGCAAAAACCCTGGAGGGCAGCGGCGAGCGCAATATTTCCACTACCATGGCCTTCGTACGCATACTCAATACCTTGATCAAGGACAAAAATATCGGCAAATACGTGGTGCCCATCGTGCCCGACGAGGCGCGCACGTTCGGCATGGAGGGTATGTTCCGGCAGCTGGGGATCTATTCATCGGTGGGTCAGCTTTATGAGCCCGTGGATTCAGATCAGGTGATGTATTACCGCGAGGACCGGCAGGGACAGATCCTCGAGGAAGGCATCAACGAGGCCGGCGCATTTTCATCCTGGATCGCCGCCGGCACAGCGTACCGCAATCATCACATTCATATGATCCCGTTTTATATCTACTACTCCATGTTCGGCTTCCAGCGTATCGGCGACCTGGCCTGGGCTGCCGCGGATCAACGCACCCGGGGCTTTCTCCTCGGTGGCACCGCCGGGCGCACTACGCTGGCCGGTGAAGGCCTGCAACACCAGGATGGCCACAGCCATATCCTCGCTTCCACTATACCCAACTGCGTCAGCTACGATCCGACCTTTGCCTATGAACTGGCGGTAATCATCCAGGAGGGTTTACGGCGCATGTATGTGGACCGTGACAGCGTTTTTTATTACATCACGGTCATGAATGAAAACTACCCCCACCCGCCCATGCCGGAAGGTGTGGAAGACGGTATCATCAAGGGGATGTATGAACTGCAACACGGTGATGACGGCGATAAAAAAGTCCGCCTGCTGGGCAGCGGCACCATTTTGCGTGAAGTTATTGCCGCGGCGGAGTTACTGAAACAGGATTTTGCCGTCGACAGTGATATCTGGAGTGTCACCAGCTTCAATGAATTGCGCAAACAGGGACTCGATGTGCAGCGTTACAATTTACTGCACCCTGCTGACGAGGCGCGGACAGCGTACGTCACGGAGTGTCTGCCGGATACGGGCGCTCCGGTTGTGGCGGCAACCGACTACATGAAGATTTATGCCGATCAAATCCGTGAGTTCATCCCCGGAATCTACTACGTACTTGGTACGGACGGTTTCGGACGCAGCGACACACGTGAAAAACTGCGCCGGCATTTCGAGGTCAATCGTTATTATATTTGTATCGCCGCGCTCAAATCGCTGGCGGATGCCGGTACCCTGAATGCGGAAACGGTCGTCGAGGCCATAAATAAATACGGCATTGATCCGGACAAGCCGAATCCGGTCACTGTTTAACGGTGAACAGTCTACAGATGACAGACAACAGTCTACAGGTAACAGATTACAGTGAATAATATGATGGAGCTTTGGACACCATTCACCAGTCACTGTTCACTGTCGTCTGTCGTCTGTTGTCTGTTCACTGTCGTCTGCCGTCTGTCATCTGTCGTCTGTTGACTGTTGTCTGTCCACGGAATTAACCATTGAGCGAAACGCAAGAAATCTTCCTCCCCGATATCGGCGACTTTGACAGTGTCGAGATCATCGACATCGCCGTCCATGTCGGTGATGAAGTCAATCGTGACGATCCATTGCTGACACTGGAAAGCGACAAGGCCAGCATGGATATCCCCTCCCCGGTGGCCGGTCGCATCAAGGAGATCAAGGTTGCCGTCGGTGACAAGATTTCCGAGGGCGCGTTGCTGGCATTGATGGAATGTTCACAAACCGATGCGCCGCCGCATCCGGCGGATGTCCCGCAACAGGACAACAGCACATCACAAGCGCAGGAAGCGGAAAAACCACCTGCGAAAAGCGAACCGGTTGAGGTGCAAGCCGGTCCCAAGCCGGCACCGGCGACGCCCACTACATCCGAAACCGTCGGTACCAGCCTGTCCTCACGCGCCCATGCCAGTCCGTCGGTACGGCGTTTTGCGCGTGAACTCGGCGTGGATCTGGGACTGGTCCGTGGCAGCGGACCCAAAAACCGCATTCTCAAGGAAGATGTGAAGGCGTTTACCAAGGCCGTCATGGCCAGCGACCGGGTCTTTGACAGCAGCAATGGCCTCAAACTGCCCGAAATCCCGCCGGTTGATTTTTCAAAATTCGGCCCCGTGGAAACCCGGGAAATTTCCCGGATCAAACGCATCGGCGGCCAACACCTGCAACGCAGCTGGATGACCATCCCGCATGTCACCCAGTTTGACGAAGCCGACATCACCGACCTTGAACAATTCAGAAAATCAAAACTTGAAGTCGCAGAAAAGCACGGTGTCAAACTGACGCTGGTGGCGTTCCTGGTCAAGGCCGTGGTCGATGTGCTGCAACAATTTCCGGATTTCAACGCCTCCCTGAGTCCGGACGGCCAGAGCCTGATATTCAAAAAATATTTTCACATCGGTGTGGCGGTTAACACGGACAATGGTCTCGTGGTACCGGTGATCCGGGATGCCGATCAGAAAGGCCTGTACGATATTGCCCGGGAGATAACGGAACTCAGTGACAAAGCCAGGGCCGGAACCATTACCCCTGCGCAAATGCAGGGTGGCTGCTTCACCATATCGAGCCTCGGCGGCACCGGCGGGTTGCATTTCAATCCCATCATCAATTCGCCGGAAGTCGCCATCCTCGGTGTATCCCGCGCTACCCTGAAACCGGTCTACCAGGGTAATGATCTCGTACCCCGCCTGATCCTGCCGTTTGCCCTGTCCTACGATCATCGTGTCATCGACGGCGTCGCCGGTGCGCAATTCACCCAGTTCCTGAGCACCGTGCTCTCGGATATTCGGCATATTCTTCTGTGACAAAGGCATCCCGTCCCGCATGACCAGTAACCCCGCATTACATCCATCCGGCTGCGAGCATCCATCGATGGATACATCCGCAAATCCGCTCATCGTCAGAACGAATGGCAACCGTGTCTGAGCTTGTGGACATCACACTGCCTGATCTCGGCGATTTCGAGGATGTGGAAATCATCGATATAGCCGTGAATGTCGGCGATGAAGTCGACAGGGAGCAGGCGTTGCTGACACTGGAAAGTGACAAGGCGAGCATGGATATCCCATCGCCTCATGCCGGGATAATTACGGGCATCCATGTCAAGGTGGGCGACCGGGTGCGAAGCGGCGACCGGGTCATGCAGATCAAAAGCGCGGGACAAAACAGCAGCAAGGACGAAAAGACTGCGCAGGACACAGTGGAAAAAACCTCACAACAACCGGCGCCGGCATCACGGATAAAAAGCGATTCACACGCCGAGGTACTGGTACTTGGTGCCGGACCGGGCGGTTATACCGCGGCATTTCGAGCCGCCGATCTGGGTAAACAGGTCGTGCTCGTGGAACGATTTCCCACCCTTGGCGGTGTCTGTCTCAACGTCGGCTGTATTCCTTCCAAAGCCATGCTGCACGTAGCACGGGTTATAACCGAGATCGAGGAACTGCGCGCCTGTGGCATCGACCTGGGGCAACCGGAGGTCGCACACAAACCGGTCAGGGAATGGACGGAGAACGTCGTCGGCAAGCTCACCACGGGCCTGAAGCAGATGGCCAAACAACGCGGGATCAAGGTAATACAGGGCATTGGCAAATTCTCCTCGCCCAACAGTGTAAACATCAAAAGTTCCGGCGGAATGCTGGAAATGAGTTTCGACCATGCCGTCATCGCCGCCGGTTCCACACCGTCCAACATACCGGGCCTGCCGGAGGATTTGCGAATCCTGAATTCAACAACGGCCCTGCTGCTGGAATCCATCCCCGAACGCCTGCTGGTCATCGGCGGCGGCATTATCGGCATGGAGATGGCCACGGTCTATGCCGCGCTCGGGTCGCGAATCACGATAGTGGAAATGCTCGACGGTTTGATCACCGGCGCCGACCGTGATCTTGTACGGCCATTGGAAAAACGGTCAAAAAAACACTACGAAAATGTTTACACGGGTACCGCCGTCAAGGAAGTAATCGCCACTGATACGGGCATCAAGGTAAGTTTCGATGGTAAAAAAGCACCGGCGTCGGATACCTTCGATGCCGTACTCGTGGCCGTGGGTCGTACCCCGAACGGCAAAAAACTGCAGGCCGACAAGGCGGGGATCCATGTGGATGAACACGGTTTTATCCCCGTTGACGACCAGCAACGCACCAACGTTGCCCATATATTTGCGATAGGAGACATCGTCGGTCAACCCATGCTCGCACACAAGGCCTCGCACGAGGGCAAGATTGCCGCTGAAGTCATCGCCGGTTTGAAAAGCGGTTTCAATAACCGCTGCATTCCCTCGGTTGCTTATACCGATCCCGAAATCGCCTGGGTCGGAGTCACCGAGGAAGAGGCCAGGGAAAGAAATATCGATTACGGCACGGGTGTGTTTCCCTGGGCCGCCAACGGCCGTTCACTGACACTGGGCCGCGACGAAGGTTTGACCAAACTGATCTTCGACAGGCAGTCCGGGCGCGTCATCGGTGTCGGTATCACCGGACCGAATGCAGGCGATTTGATCAGCGAGGGCACACTGGCCGTGGAAATGGGCTGTGATGCCGGGGATATAGGCCTGACTATTCACCCGCACCCGACACTGTCGGAAACAGTCGGCATGGCCGCGGAAATGTACGAAGGAACCATTACCGATCTTTACCTGCCGAAGAAATAACCGGCCGCCCGGTCGCACTGACTGCCCCGGTGTCAATGCACCAGGGATTCCTCGTCATATTGTTCATACTCATGGTTCAGGGGTCCGGCATGATGATGAATCAGTTTCCAGGCGCCCTCTTCACGGACAAAGATGTTGGTCGCCACCAGTTCAACATCATCAAGCTGTTCAATGCAGATAACACTGGCAACGTCCCCGACCCGGTTAACCCAGACGTTATCACAACTGATCTTGTTCAGGGTTGAGTTTTTCAGGATCTGTCTCCAGCTCATCAACACCTCGCCTCGCCCGGTGAGCAGGTCCCAGCCCGGATGCACGACCGACACCTCGTTTTGTCGCGACCAGATATCTTCCATTTTATCCATATCGGAGTTGTTGAACGCAAGGTAGAAGTCATTATTTGCGGTGATCACTGCATCTTCATTATCATTCATATACTGATTAATCCTGTATAAGCCTATGGCTGTAAAACTGGCATTTGAACAATCCGGCTCGGGTGATGCGGTTATCCTGCTGCATGGCCTGTTTGGTTCCAGGCGTAACCTGAATTCCATCGCCCGGCATTTATCATCTGACCACGCAGTCTGTACACCGGACCTCAGGAATCATGGCAACTCACCCCACCATGACACCATGGACTACAGGAGCATGGCTGCTGACATTTATGCACTCATGGACGATTGCAACCTGAACCGCGCGGTGCTTATCGGCCACAGTATGGGTGGCAAAATAGCCATGGTCAATGCTCTGCTGAACCCCGAAATGGTCACTGCACTGGTCGTGCTGGATATCGCACCCGCCCGTTATAATTTTGAACATACCCATATACTGGATTCGCTTGCCAGTCTTGATCCGGACACGATCTCATCGCGACAGGAAGCAGACAGGTTGCTCGGCAAGGAGTATGCAAACCCGATGTTTCGCCAGTTCCTGCTGCAAAACATGGTGCGCAGGGATGGCCGTTATGCCTGGCGGTTGAATCTGCAGGCCATCCGCACGAATATCGACCATATCACCGGTTTCCCGGATGATTTTGAAGGTGGCTATTCCGGCCCGACCCTGTTTCTGGGTGGCGAGCATTCCAGCTATATAAAGGAACAGCACAGGGATGAAATCAACCGCCTGTTCCCGGACAATGAAATTCGCAAGATCAGGGATGCCGGCCACTGGCTGCATGCCGAGCAGGGCAAGGCGGTTAACCGGGAAATTTCCGGTTTTCTGGAGAAGTTGAATTACTGACAATGTCTGTATCTATACCCTTCACCCTCCGTGTCTTTGCGGCTACAATATGCGGCCGCTGAAACATATCTGGACCAATGACCGATACAATCAATAAAGTAGTACTCGCCTATTCCGGTGGACTCGATACCTCTGTCATCCTTCAATGGCTGAAAGAAACCTATAACTGTGAGGTGGTCACCTTTACTGCCGATATCGGCCAGGGTGAAGAGGTTGAGCCGGCACGCAGCAAGGCTGAAGCGATGGGTGTGCGGGAAATTTTTATCGAGGACCTCACTGAAGATTTTGTACGTGAATATGTCTTTCCCATGTTCCGGGCCAATACCGTATACGAAGGCGAGTACCTGCTCGGGACGTCCATTGCCCGGCCGCTGATTGCAAAACGGCTGATCGAAATCGCGCACGAGACCGGGGCCGATGCCATTGCCCACGGTGCCACCGGTAAGGGTAATGACCAGGTCAGGTTTGAGCTTGGTGCCTACGCACTCAGCCCGGATATCCGCATCATTGCACCCTGGCGGGAGTGGGACCTGAATTCACGCGAGAAACTCCTGGCCTACGCCGAGGCCAATGGAATTCCCGTCGAGGCCAAACGAACAGGAGGGTCACCGTATTCAATGGATGCGAATCTACTGCATATTTCCTACGAAGGCGGCCCGCTGGAAGATCCCTGGTGTGAGCCCGAGGATGATATGTGGCGCTGGAGTGTCGCTCCGGAACAGGCACCGGATGTCGCCGAAACAATTGAACTGGATTTCAGCAATGGTGATGCGGTGGCGATTGATGGTGTGGCGATGTCACCAGCCACGATACTTGCCAGGCTGAATGAACTTGGTGGCAGGCATGGCGTTGGCCGCTCGGACATCGTTGAAAATCGCTATGTGGGAATCAAATCCCGTGGCTGTTATGAAACTCCAGGCGGCACTATTCTGCTCAAGGCGCACCGGGCTATGGAATCACTGACCCTGGATCGTGAAGTGGCCCATTTGAAGGACGATCTGATGCCGAGATACGCCAGTATGATCTATAACGGTTACTGGTGGAGCCCGGAACGCCTTTCCCTGCAGTCCCTGATTGACAGCACACAGAGCACGGTCAATGGTCATGTACGCCTGAAACTTTACAAGGGCAATGTCATGGTAACCGGGAGAAAATCCTCGACAGACAGCCTGTTTGATGCAGACATTGCTACCTTCGAGGATGATGCCGGTCGTTATAACCAGAAAGATGCCGAAGGTTTTATCAAACTCAATGCACTGCGACTGAGACTGAATAAAAGGATCAGACAGCGGACCTGAGCTTTGAAACTTTAGCGGTGACATCCTGCTTCTGTGATAGTAGTCACAGATAACCTGCATATGTATGTCCTGATTGTGATTCCATTCACAACCCTTTTCCTTATATAACTCTACTCTAGGTCATGGTTGCCCGGCCGACGACACTATGAGTGTCGACCCTCGCATCCAGACAAAACTTTTCACAACAGGTCACAGCATATGGCGGATAAAACCGGCACCATAGATGAACACACACCCGGTTCATACCACCCGGACCAGGATCGTATCTTGTCGCCAGAGCCGGCTCTGGCGACAAGTAATACAAGTGATGAATTTCACGATGTTCTTCATCTGTACGACCAGGCCCCAACCGGTATAACCATAAGCCTTATAGCATCAACCTTGATAGCCTGGTGGTTAATGGAATCAGTACCGGATTATATCGTGCTGCCCTGGCTCGCTTTTATTGCCCTCACCAGTATTATGCATCTTTTTGTGATCAAACAATTCAGGCTGTCCGGCGCGTATATCAGCATCAGTAGCAACTGGGTTTCTTATAATGCCTTTTTATTCAGCATGCTCGGTCTTGCCTGGAGCGTTGGCTACCTGTTTTTCTTTCCATACATCAGCGAAACAGAACAAATGTTTCTTTTTTATGCAGCCGGCTTAATGGCAATCGGGATGTTACCTGTTTTGTCCGCGGTGCTCTCCGGCTACATAATTTTTATAAGCGCTGTGGCCATACCGTTACTTTTTCTCTTGATCGGACAAACTGCTGAACGTATGTTCTTTACGGCACTGGGTATTATGTCCAGTTATGTATTACTGGCCCTGGTCGCGAAAAACTACCAGGCATCACTTGGAAAATCCCACAACCTGGCGTCAAATGCCAGCCGACAGGCGCGGCAACAGTTTGAAAACAGTGAACAGATCAAGGAAACCAACCTCAAACTCAGGAAAGAAGCCGAGGACTACCGGAAAGCATCAATCAGGGGTAATATTGAAAGGGACCAGGCACTGAAAACCCTGCAATCAATCAATGATGGTGTAATTACTACCGACCAGGCAGGAAAAATCAATTTCATTAACCCGGTGGCAGAAGTCTACCTTGGCTGGGAAAAGGAACATGTCATTGGCAAGCGTATCGAACGTATATTCAATATAGTCGATCAGAAAACGCGCAAAAAACTTGTAATGCCTGTAGATAAGTGTCTTGACAGTAAAAGCATCATCACAGGTAATAACAGCAGTATCCTGGTGCGCAGGGACGGGGTAGAATATGCCATTGAATATACCCTGACGCCCGTTACAGACAAACAATCCTCTGCAACAGGCACGGCCCTTGTTTTCCGTGATGTCACTGAAAAACGTGAACTCGAAAAAAATCTCACATGGCAGGCCAGCCATGATCCACTTACCGGGCTCATTAACCGAAGGGAGTTCGACAACCGTCTTTCAAAAATAATTTCATCCGATAATATCGATGGAAATGAACATGCGCTTTGTTTCATCGACCTGGATAACTTCAAGATAATCAACGACAGTTGCGGTCATGTTGCCGGTGACGAATTGCTGAAAAAAATAGCTGCATGTCTGAAAAACAAGTCAAGGGACACGGATACCATCGCCCGCATCGGTGGTGATGAATTCGGTGTTATTTTATACAGTTGCGCCATGGGCAAGGCAAGACTCATCGCCGAGATATTCAGGGAACAGATCGAGAAGCTGGAGTTTCATTGGCAAGGCCGCACCTATAATATAACCTCAAGTATCGGTGTCATTGCCATTGACAACAGTTACAGGGAACTCTCTGATGTAATCCGGGCGGCGGATATATCCTGTTATGAGGCCAAGGACAAGGGTAAAAACCAGGTCAGTCTGCTGGTTCAGGGTGATCGCGTAATCAATGACAAACACAGCCAGATTCAATGGGTGGAAAAAATCCGGGACTGCCTGGCAAGACAGGCTTTTGCCCTACATACCCAGGAGATACGCCCACTGGATGATATGAACGAAATACTGATCTGTGAACATCTGCTGAGGATCGACGACGCAGGTGAACTTGTTTTACCGGGACAGTATATGCCGGCAATCGAACGCTATCACATGATGCCCGAAATCGATCGCTGGGTGGTCAAGGCCAGCTTTGAACTGCTGGCATACGGCCATCCTGTTCTTGATCAGTATAATGTCGTCAGCATCAACCTGTCAGAACAGTCCATTGCCGATGAAAAACTGATTGCCTACATACTCAATCTTGTTGAAGAGTATGAGATCAGATCAGAACGTGTCTGTTTTGACGTTCCGGAAAGCAGTTTACACAGAAATGTTATCAGGACAGAAAAATTTATCCGGTCAATGAAAGCCGGCGGATGCCGTATCGCCATAGACAATTTCAGCTCAGGCCTTGATACCTTCAGAATTTTAAAACCGCTGGATATCGATTTTATCAAGTTTAACGGCCGTATAAGTGACCTGAACAATGAGAAAAAGAGCCTTGAATACACAATCCTTGAGTCCATTAATCAGATCAGCCACCTGATAGGAGCGCAGACCATAGGTAAATGTATATCTGATGAAAACAACCTGGATGTGCTGTTCGATATTGGAGTCGATTACGCCCAGGGCTTTTACATCTCCAGGCCTGCGGCATTGTCATAACCGGAGCCGGCAAACGAAACCCGCCGGATGGCATTATGTTCACTGTTATCTGTTATCTGTTATCTGAGATCTGAGATCTGAGATCTGTCACGCCCCGCCACCAGGCCAATCGTAGGCGCCTGTACAAATTACGTAAACAGAACAACCCCGTAGGCCATTGACTGGATGGTGTAGTAGTAATCCAGTGACAGCGGTAGCGACAGGGCCAGCGCCAGGGTGATGGTACCCCTGGTGCCGCCCCAGCAGACAGTGAGCTGTTGCCGCATACCCAGTTCAGTCGTCCAGGGCAACTTGCCGGTGACAGTCAGCGCCGGAATAACCAGCGCGATGCGAACCAGGAATATAGCCACAACAGCATAGAGCATCGCCAGCCAGCGTTCCGTAAACATAGTCAGGGTTATGGTGACTCCGGCAAGCAAAAATATCATCATTCCGGAAAGCTCGGAAACTGTATCCCAGAAACACAGACTGTCCGATATTTTTTTGTCAGTCTTGTCATTAAAATCCAGATGTCGCGCCAGCAAACCGGCAGCCAGTACGGCCATAACCCCGGAAACATGAAATATATCTTCCGCCAGTATGTACACCGTATAGGCCGTAACCAGTGTGACTATAGTACAGGCATGACTGTCCCTGACAGCCACCAGAAGGAAATGCGTTATCCAGGCCATCACCAGGCCGATCAGGATGCCGCCGACAAACACACCGATAAAATGCCACACCACGCCATACCAGGTAAATTCCACGGTGTTGTTGAGCGCCACGGATAACAGCAAGCTAAACAGGACAATCGCTATGGCATCGTTGAACAGGCTCTCTCCTTCCAGCAGGGAGCGAACGCGGGATGATGTACCGGCCTCCTCCAATGTCGAGATGGCAACGGCGGGATCGGTTGCCGACAGCAGGGCGGCGGCAAGCATTGCCGCCACAATCGAAAATCCATCAGGATGTCCGACGGCGAAATAGAGTATAAGACCTGTCACCAGTGTTATACACACAAACACCGGGAAGGACAGCATGAGCACATGCAGGATATCCTTTTTCATGGCCGGCACGTCGAGTGTCAGTGCAGCCTTGAAAATCAACACGGGAATCAGGCCGTAAAGGATTATGATTTCGAAATTATGCCAGCGAATCCCGGTATCGATATGCAGGTATTTTGTAGTGAATTCCGATACAGAAAACCCGATTAATACCAGGACAATCGGCCAGGGAATATGAAATCTTGCACAGATTTGTCTGACTGGTACAGCAATCAACAACAGTGCGGAAAGGAATAGAACGGTATCTGATGACAACATTTCCGCCCGATCCTCTCTGTCCCGTTACCTGTTCCCTGTTATCTGTAATCTGTCATCTGTCATCTGTCATCTGTCATCTGTCATCTGAGATCTGAGATCTGAAGTCTGTATCGCCTGGCCACCCAGTAATCGATACCCAGGTATTTCCCGGCTCCGGTAAAAAACAGTACCAGTAACATCACAAAATAGGTCGCGGCAAATTCAATGCCATTCTTCAGAATCGTCACGCTGCCATGTTCCGTGATAAAGCCATAGATGCTGTGTTCCTTCAGAATCGAGACTGCCCGTTGCTTGCGGTCAAGAGCACCTTCAATCATGTCCTGCCGCCATTCCCAGGGTACCGTCAACCTGGATTCGGGCAATGCATGCCAGCCGTTGTCCCAGTGTGCCGTAGTTGCAGCCACAATCATGGTGATCATCAGGGGTATGGATATGATTCTGGTCAGTATGCCAAAGAGCAAAAACCAGCCGCCGAGAAATTCTGACCAGCCCGCCAGGAAGGCCAGTAACTCCGGCAAGGGCAGTCCGAGTCCCCAGTCGGGATTTCCAAACCACGCCACCACGTTCGGATCCGCCAGCAGGCGTTCAAATAACCCGGCCTCGCTGTTGCCGAGCTGTAATTTGCCATAGCCGGCCTTGATGAATATCGGCGCCAGGTAAATTCGCAGTAATAAAGGCGCAATGAAATCCACGGCCTTGAGTTTATCCAGAATATCGAATGGTTTGTTCGCAATCGCCTGCACAGTACTCATGTTTTTCTGCCTCTTTCAAAGCTTTGATTTATCAGGATGTATGATCTGCGTAATTCACGGGTTTGCCTGACCATGGTTATACCGCTTTTTCGGGTATGGTACGAAGTATATACATGCACAGCAGCCGGTAGCCCCATTGCAATCGGGCCATGAAAGTCAACCTCTGTGTGTACCCAGAATGACCTCTTTGTCGCGCATTTCGTCGAGGATTTGTAATCCGCCCTGGATAACCGTTTCAGGATTGGGGTGCTGCAATTCCCCGGCGATCTGCCGTAACAGTTGTGCGCCACTATTGCCCTGGTCTTTCTGCATCAACTCGAACAACCGGGCAGTGACAGGGTTGAGGACAAGAAAGCTGACATTACAATCACTGTTTCGGTACACCACGAGATACGTGAACTGTTCCGGTGGTGTATCCGGCCGGTAATCGGGACTGATCCTGTGTACCGGCCAGGTGTAGGTAAGTGTTCTCGCCAGTGGGTTCAGCACCGGTAACCCGGTGGCCATATCACCGTTCCGGTCAATCGTGGAGTAGTCAATCTCCCTGGGATCAATGGACACAGCCGTTTCCACCCACTCGTAGTGGGCCAGTTCAGAAATATACGGAGGATCATTCGACTGGTCACGTTCATGCTCCAGATAATCCAGGAACTCCCGTGGCATACGCGGGAAATACGGGGTATGGGAGCGGTGACGTTTAAAATAATCCCTGATCATCGCATGCCAGTGCTCATCCGGAATAATTTTTCTGAGTACCGGAAAACTTCCGGCCATAAAACTCTCTACATTGCGATAAAGCAGACCGCGGTAAATATCAAGGCGCCGGTCTTCCACTCCGGCCGGCGGTGGAGCCTGGTCCGGATCACGCATATGACGGGTAAACGCCTGTTGTATCTCACCAAACCCGGCATCAGTACTCATTGTCTGACGGCCTCATCGGTTTGCACCAGGTAACGCTGCTGAATGCGGGTAATATGCCCGGCTTCGGCAAGCAGTTCATTCAGTGGAGGAATATTGAAATCCCGCTCCAGCAGGGTCGGGAAAACACCAAAATAGTCATAGGCCTTGTCGAGTAGATCCCAGACCGGATCGATAACATTGGCCCCGTGTGTATCGACGCGTAAATCCTCCGCCTCGACGTAATGCCCGGCAATGTGGGCATAGGCAATACGCTCACCGGGTAGTGCCCTGAGGAACCCAACCGCGTCATAGCGGTGATTGATGCTGTTGACATAAATATTGTTAACGTCGAGCAACAGGTCACAATCCGCTTCCTGTAAAACAGCATTGATAAAATCGATTTCCTCCATCTCCTGCCCCGGAGCGGCGTAGTAGGATACGTTTTCGATGGCCATGCGGCGTCCAATGATATCCTGCACCCGGAGAATGCGTTCAGCCACGTATTTAACGGCATCACCGGTAAACGGAATAGGCATCAGGTCATAAAGATGACCTTCATCGGCACAGTAACTGAGATGTTCGCTGTAACAACGAATGTTGTATGTATCGAGAAAATGCCGGACCTTGTGAAGAAAAGCCTCGTCAAGGGGTGCGGTACCTCCAAGATCAAGGGACAGACCGTGACAGACCATGGGCATGGTTTCGGTAATTTCACGGAACCGGCGGCCGAATTTGCCACCCACATCGATCCAGTTTTCCGGAGCGACTTCCATGAAATCAATAGGCGTGTGATCAAGATCTGCGAATGGGCCGATGAAGGCCCGTCGCAGACCCAACCCGGTGCCATGCACCGGGTGGGTATTTCTGCAAATGTCAGACATCAGTGATGTAATTGACTGACTTACTTGCCCTCACCGCACTTGCCTTCGCCGCACTTGCCTTCAGCAGCTTCTTCCTTGCCTTCGCCGCATTTGCCTTCGGCTTCGCCCTTGCCTTCGCCGCATTTGCCTTCGGCTTCGCCCTTGCCTTCGCCGCATTTGCCCTCGGCTTCGCCCTTGCCTTCGCCGCACTTGCCCTCGGCTTCGCCCTTGCCTTCGCCGCACTTGCCTTCACCTTCGGCAACCATATAGCCATTCTGGTATTCAGCCATACTGAAAGGATTGTCGGCCGCGTGGAGCACCGGGCTCATCGCCAGGGATACAGCAAAAGTAGTACCGAGAGCGGCTGCGATGGGTTTCAATTGATATTTCTTGGACATTGAGGTTCTCCTGAGTATTGATAACTTAAGTGGAATCCAATCGCGTATATGTATGTATTCACGCGTCCTGATTCCTTCCATACATTTTATATAAAATACATTCCGGCAGAGGATTTCAATCAAGCAAAAATCTGTTTACAGCGAGGCCGGAACTCAGGTAATAGACAAACGACACCCTGAAAAGTTACAACACCGGACCGTCGCCGGGTCAGCGGATCTCTGGCTACTGAAAATCAGTATTTATTAAAAATCATCAATGATAACAATTGGTTACATGAAAAAGCTGATACTTAAATGGATTGCGTCAGATTTTTATGCGCATATGCGGAAATAAAATAACATCGCGGATTGTGGGTGAATCGGTCAGAAACATGACCAGGCGGTCAATACCAATACCCTCGCCGGCTGCCGGTGGCATGCCATACTCAAGCGCTGTAATGTAATCTTCATCATAGTGCATGGCTTCGTTATCGCCGGCGACCTTGGCTTCAACCTGTTGCCTGAATCTCTCAGCCTGGTCTTCCGGATCATTCAACTCGGAAAAACCATTGGCGATTTCCCGGCCACCGACGAAGAATTCAAAACGATCGGTAATAAACGGATCGTCATCGTTTTTCCTGGCCAGGGGCGACACCTCGGTGGGGAATGCCGTGATGAACGTCGGTTGCTTCAGGGACGCTTCCACGGTTTTTTCAAAAACCTCGATTTGCAATTTGCCAACACCCCAGGTGGTTTCAACATGGATGTCGAGTCCGTCAGCGATATTCAGAAGTTTATCCCGGTCATCCAGGTCCGCTGCATTGATTTGCGTATTGAAATGCAGAATGGACTCACGCACGGTCATCCGCCGGAAGGTCTGCCCCAGGTCGTATTCCTCGTCCTGATAGTTGATGACCGATGCTCCGGTAATCTCAGTCACCAGCGATCGGATCATGTCCTCGGTCAGATCCATCAGATCATGGTAATCCGCGTAGGCCTGATAGAATTCCAGCATGGTGAATTCCGGATTGTGCCTGGGAGAAAGCCCCTCGTTGCGAAAACTCCGGTTGATTTCGAACACCTTTTCCATACCACCCACCAGCAGGCGTTTAAGATATAGCTCGGGGGCGATACGCAGATACAAATCCATGTCGAGACTGTTGTGATGCGTGATAAAGGGCCGCGCCGTGGCGCCACCGGGGATAACGTGCATCATGGGTGTTTCCACTTCCATAAAACCGGCGCGGATCAGATAGTCGCGAATGAAGGCGGTTACCGCGGATCGGATCCGGAAAATAGTGCGGCTGTCCTCGTTCATGATCAGATCCACATAGCGTTGTCGATAACGCGTTTCCTGGTCTGTCAAACCATGAAATTTCTCCGGCAAGGGGCGAAGCGATTTGGTCAGCAATTGCAGGTCGTCCACCTGCACACTCAACTCACCCTTGTTGGTTTTCATGAGTACGCCGCTGGCGCCAACGATGTCCCCCGTATCCCAGTGCTTGAATGCACTGTAGACACCTTCCTGCAGATCGTCGCGCCGTGCGTATACCTGGATCTGTCCGCTCATATCCTGGATATGGGCGAATGCCGCCTTGCCCATGACCCGCCTGGTCATCAACCGGCCGGCAATGGACACCCTGTGACCGAGTGATTCGAGTTCTTCCTTGCTTTTGTCTTCATAACGATTATGCAAATCACCGGCGAGCGAATCGCGGCGAAAAGTATTCGGATAGGCATTACCGCTGTCCCTGATTGCCGTGAGTTTATTTCGTCTTTCCTGTATGAGGTCTTCTTCGGACATAAGTATTGTTAAGGTTGGTTCCGGGTTCTGGGTTCTGGGTTTTTAGGTTCCAGGTTCATAGTTCAGGGTTCAATATTTTCTGTTTTCTGTTACCTGTTACCTGTTATCTGTAGTCTGAAGTCTGAAGTCTGTTATCTGTTATCTGTTATCTGTTATCTGTTGTCTGTTGTCTGTTGTCTGTTGTCTGTTGTCTGAATCAAATTCCCGCTTTCAGACTCGCTTCGATAAACCTGTCCAAATCTCCATCGAGAACAGCCTCGGTGTTTCCGGTTTCGATTCCGGTTCGCAAGTCCTTGATCCGGGACTGGTCCAGTACATAGGAGCGGATCTGGCTGCCCCAGCCGATGTCGGCCTTGTTGTCTTCGAGCGCCTGTTTTTCCTCGTTCAGTTTCATCATTTCCAGTTCGTACAGCTTTGCCCGCAGTTGTTTCATCGCCTGGTCACGGTTCTTGTGCTGTGATCGATCACTCTGGCACTGGGCTACGATGCCTGTGGGCAGATGGGTCAGGCGAACCGCGGAGTCCGTCTTGTTGACATGCTGCCCGCCGGCGCCACTGGCGCGGTAGGTGTCCGTGCGAATATCTGCCGGGTTGATTTCGATCTCGATATTGTCATCAATTTCCGGCGATATAAATACCGAGGCAAACGAGGTATGGCGGCGGTTGCCTGAATCGAAAGGAGACTTTCTCACCAGACGGTGTACACCGGTTTCCGTGCGCAACCAGCCATAGGCATAAGGCCCCTGGAAATACACCGTGGCGCTCTTGATCCCGGCGACTTCTCCAGGTGAGACTTCGATCAGTTCGGTATTGAAGCCGTGCTGCTCACCCCAGCGCAGGTACATCCTCAGCAGCATCTCGGCCCAGTCCTGTGCCTCGGTGCCCCCGGATCCGGCCTGAATATCGAGGTAGGCGTTACTGGCATCCATATCACCGGAAAACATGCGTTGAAATTCCATTTCACCAAGCTGTTTTTCATAACGGTCAAGATCGGTCGTGATTGCATCAACCGCGGCGGGATCCTCGTCGTCACGCGCCATGTCCAGCAGTTCAGCGGCATCATTGAGGCCTGTGGTTAATGAATCAAGCCCCTCGACAACCTGCTGCAGCAGTGCCCGTTCCTTACTCAGCGACTGGGTGCGATCCGGGTCCTCCCAGACATCAGGCTGTTCCAGTTCCCGCTGGACTTCGATCAGCCGGTCGGATTTCTGTTCGTAGTCAAAGATACCTCCTGAGCATGTGCGTACGCTCGAGCATATCCTTGATACGTGTCTGGACAGGGTTTGTTTCTAGCATTGACGCGGGCTCCCGTAAAACAAGGCGGGATTCTACAGCATTGGCCTGAAAGGTGAAATGCGAAAGCTGTGAGGGTAGAGATCGCGGCAGATTATGCGGATTTTCTGAACTTCCTGACCGTGCCGTGCAAGGCCTTCAGCTTGCCGATCTTGTGCCGGACAAAAAAGTCGGTGAATTCCGCCGCGGGCAGGGGTTTGCTGAAATAAAATCCCTGGGCCTCGTCACACCCCTGTTGTTTCAGGAATTCAAGTTGCTCACTGGTCTCTATGCCCTCGGCTGTAACATTCAGGCGCAGCTTGTGCCCCAGGGCGATAATAGCCGAACAGATGGCGGCATCATCGGGATCCGTGGTGATATCCATGACAAAGGAGCGGTCAATCTTCAAGGTCTCTATAGGGAAACGTTTCAGATACGCCAGCGAACAGTATCCGGTCCCGAAATCATCAATGGAGACATGCATGCCCCACTCCTTGAGTTTTTTCAGGGTCGTTATCGAGGCCTCGGTATCGTCCATCAACAGCGATTCGGTGATTTCGAGTTCAATATTACGAGGTACGATTGAATACTCCAGGGCGGTATCCAGGATCATATCCGCGAGGTCCTGCTGGTACAATTGCCGCGGTGACAGGTTGACCGCCACCCTGATCGGATCCATACCGGTCATATTCCATTCCTGCATCTGGCTGCAGGCCTCACGAATCACCCACTCACCGATGCTGTTTATCAATCCATTCTCCTCGGCCAGGGGAATGAACTTTGCGGGCGATACCATGCCCAGGTCCGGCTGGTTCCAGCGGATCAGCGCCTCGGCACCGATCATTTCCCCGTTTCGTATATTAATCTTGGGTTGATAAAACAACTGGAATTCCCTTTTATGCATGGCCTGCCGCAACCGGGACTCCAGTTCCATGCGTTCCTCGCTCTCCCTGTTCATGCCGTCGGTATAGAACTGAAAACCGTTTCTGCCCTCTTCCTTGGCGCGATACATGGCCGAATCCGCATGTTTCATCAACTGTTCCACGCTATCGGCGTCATCGGGATACATGGTTATGCCGATACTCGGTGTTACATAAAGCTCCTGATCATGAATCCTGATGGGATAGGAAATAAAACGAATAATCTTGTTGGCAACAATAACGGCATCATTCGCATGATTGACGCCCTCCAGGAGAATGGTGAATTCATCGCCGCCAAAACGGGCTACAGTATCCTGTTCCCGTGTACAGCGTTCAAGTCGTGTGGCTACTTCCTGCAGGAGCGTATCGCCGGCATTATGACCCAGGGTATCATTGATATGCTTGAACCGGTCGAGATCAATAAACATGATTGCGACCTGGATTTTGTCCCGGTTGGCCCTGACGATAGCCCTGTTCAGTCTCTCCATGAAAAGCGAGCGATTAACCAGTCCGGTCAACCCGTCATGCCGCTCTATATAACCCAGTCCACGCTCGACCTTTTTCCTTTCGATTGCAAAACATATTGAACGCATGATCTGTTTTTTATCATTCATTCCCTTGACCAGGTAATCCTGGGCGCCGTGCCTGACTACCGTCAGAGCTGCTTCCTGATCATCAACACCACCCAGCGCCACCAGTGGCAGTCCGCTCTTGATCTCCAGCATCCTTTCTATACAGACTGTGCCTTTGGCATCAGGCAGGGTCAAATCGATCAGGACAAGTTCGAAATCATTCTCGTTAATGAGTTTCCGGGCCTGCTGCAGTGAACCCGCCAGCATGATCTCGAAAGAATATCCGGCAATATTACTGAGCATACCGTTGATCAAATCGATATCTGCCGGATCATCCTCTACCAGTAATACCTTGTGTAATACCGGGTGCTGTCCAGTCATAACCGGTCTCATACTGCCATTTTAAGGTCGGATTCGAACATGAGGTTCAGTTCAAGCCCGTTGGTGAGCAGGTAATTGCGCAGGGATGTTGGCGGCATGGCCGGGCTGAGAAAATTACCCTGCATCTCGTCAACAGCCATATCGAATAACAGTTTGAACTGATCGATGTTATCTACACCATCGGCAACCACATTGACATGAAGATCACGGGCCAGCCGTACAATCGCCGTGGTAATGGTGGAATCCGTGGAACGATGACCGATATGTTCAATCAGGCTCCGATCAAGCTTGATGGTATCGACCAGAAAGTTCCTCAGGTAATCAAACGAACAATGTCCGGTACCGAAATCATCCACGCTTATAGACACCCCGATTTTACGCAGGTCCTGTAACTGCCTGCTGCATACCTCCTCGTTGTTGATCAGAGTTTGCTCTGTCACCTCCAGTTCCAGCAGGCACGAGGGTAAACCGGTCTTGTCGAGTACCCGTTCTACAGTATCAACAAAATTCCTGTCCAGCAGTTGCCGTGCTGTAATATTGACCGACATGGGTCCTACACAAAGGCCGCTCTGATGCCAGCGCTTGCTGGTTTCACAGGCCGTTTCCAGTATCCACTCACCTACTTCATGTACAATAGACCTGTTTTCCAGGTAATGCATGAAATCCTCCGGCAACAACAGGCCGAGTCGCGGATGATTCCAGCATAACAGGGCCTCGGAACCGCAAACGCGCGCATTATTCAGGTTAAACCTGGGCTGGTAATGAAGACAGAATTCCTTGCGTTCCAGGGCATTGGCCAGTTCATTTTCCAGATTCATGACATGGATAAATTCCGTATCCATATTACCCGTGTAAAAACAATACCTGCTGCCACCTTCGGCGTATGCGCGGCAGCGGGCAAGTTCCGCCTTGTAAATCAGATCATTGATATTCCGGCCGCATTGCGGAAACAGCGAGATACCGATACTGCAGCCGGTAACAACCGCTTTACCGTCGGTAACCATATGCCGTGATAATGCACTGATGACCTTGCTGGCCACTGAGCCTGCGCCGTGGGCATGATTGGCGGATTCCAGCAATACCACGAACTCATCTCCACCGACACGGGCCACTGTGTCGCATCCCCTGAGACAATTGCGTATACGATCCGCTGTCTGCCTGAGCAGTTTATCCGAGCGCCGGCGGCCAAGTTGCTCGTCAATACGACGGAAATTATCCAGATCTATGTACAACACCGCGATACCGGTTCGGTTGCGCGACGCCCGCTCTATGGCCTGTTCCAGTCGGTCGTCCAGCAATAAACGATTCGCTAATCCTGTAAGCGGCTCATAGGTCGGTAATTCTGCGATCTTTCTGAGATAACGTGCCCGTTCCATGGCATAGCGAATGGCATGGAACAGGTGTGCTGAATTGCAGTGCCGTTTGTCCAGATAATCCTGGGCTCCCTTTCTGAGTGCAAGTATCGAATAGTCCACATCAGCCTGCTGGTTGAGAACAACAAGAGGTAATCCGGGTGAGTGTTCATGCAATTCCGGGATAACCGCGAGATCAGGCGTATAACAATGATCGAGATCCAGCACAGCAACATCAAACGTATCATTGCCGCGAAGAACACGTGAGAGTTCATCGGGTTTTCCCGGAGTAAAATTGAATGTGGCGGCGGGCTCATCACCCAGCATGGCCTCAAGCTCAGGTATCGCACTGTCATTGTCGGCAATAGTCAATATCCGGTAGGCTCTTTTTTCGGGCATGGAATAATCCTGGTCTGTGGCACCTGCATACTGATGAATCATTACTGGACCAGGCTGACAAGCACAGTTGCCCTTGTTATCCAATCCGGGATCCATCACCTGTTCATACGCTAACGGCAATAATCGTGGAATCTTTACGTGTATCAGCCGCTTGGGTTTGCCGGTGCTTGCCTGTTCAGCAACCATGAATGCAGCGCAGGGTGAGGATGTTGTAGCCGGTGTTTTCAGGAACAAACCGGCGTGGAAGTACCGGATCAAGTCATTGTTCGCGGAGAAAGCTGTTCCACCATGAGTTGCAGGTTTCTGCTGCCACGAAACTCGTTGATATCCAGCCGGTAGACGACGCTGAGCCGCCGGACATTCTCGTCCCAGTCATCATCGACGGTATTGAAAGCAATGGCCTGGATCACGGCGCCCCCGCGACTGTGGCGCAACTCCAGGCGCAGGTGTTTCTCGCCGACAATCCGGCGTTCGACGATGTCGAACTCCCCCCTGAACAAGGGCTCCGGGAAGCCCTGCCCCCAGGGTCCGCCCCGGTGAATCGTTTGCGCCAGTTCAAAGCTTAAATCGGCAGGCGTAAGTTCGCCGTCGGTGAGGATACGGCCCTGTAATTGTTCCTCATCCACGAGTGCACGCACCTGCGCATCGAACAATTGTCCGAAACGCTCAAGATCCGTTGCGGCGATGCTAAGGCCGGCGGCCATGGCATGGCCGCCGAACTTTTCGATAACGCCGGGATGATGGCTCGAAATGGCCTCCAGTACATCGCGTATATGGACACCGTTGATGGAACGCCCGGAGCCCTTGATGCGGCCTTCCTTATCCGGGGCAAAGACAATCACCGGACGATGAAATTTTTCCTTGATCCGTGATGCCAGTATGCCCACCACACCCTGATGCCAATCCTCGCGGTACAGGCACAGGGCGGCGGCAGAACCGACACGATCACGTTCCAGTTCCGACTCCAGATCTTCCAGCGCCGAGAGCTCCATCTCGCTCTGGATCTGACGGCGCTCCAGGTTGAGGTCATGAAGTTGCCGGGCGATGTCCATGGCCCGTCCGGTATCGTCGGTGAGCAGGCATTCGATGCCGAGCGACATATCGGTAAGCCGGCCCGCCGCATTCAGCCTCGGGCCGATGGCAAAACCCAGATCGGAGGCAACAATGCGCTCTCGCCTGCGTCCGGATACGTCAAGCAGGGCGAGGATCCCGGCACAGCACTGGCCGGCCCGTATGCGGGCAAGTCCCTGGGCCACCATGATGCGGTTGTTATGATCCAGCGGGACGACGTCAGCCACCGTCCCCAGCGCCACCAGGTCGAGCACACAGGCAAGATTGAATTCATCGATACCGCATTCACTGAACCAGCCGTTCCGGCGCAGGTGTGCACGCAGGGCAATCATGATATTGAAAATCACGCCGACACCGGCCAGTGACTTGCTGGCATAGGTATCGCCGGGCTGGTTGGGATTGACGATAACCGTGGCTGCAGGCAGTTCCGGGCCCGGCAGATGATGATCCGTCACCAGCACATCCATGCCGAGTTCACGCGCATGGCGGACACCGGCGATGCTGGAAATGCCATTATCGACGGTGATGATCAAATCGGGAGCGCGTTCAGCGGCCACATCGACGATTTCCGGAGTCAGACCGTAACCATAATCAAAACGGTTCGGAACGATGTAGTCCACGTGTTTCGCGCCCATGGCGCGCAGTGAACGCAGGGCCACGGCGCAACTGGTGGCGCCATCCGCATCGAAATCAGCCACCACCAGAATCCTGCGATCCTTTCTCAGGCATTTCTCCAGCAAGGCTATGGCGTCGTCGATGTGTTTCAACGTACTGTAAGGCAACAGCCGGTTCAGGGAATAATCCAGATCATTTCCGGAACGTATGCCCCGGGCGGCATATACGCGACGGATCACGGGATGCAGATCCCCCGGCAGTTCACAATCGTCAGGCACGTCGCGCTGGATTACCTGTGCTGTCATGATCTATACGTCTGCTCGTAAATGATCGGAGAATTTCCGCAATCCACGCCAGAATTTCAACAGGTGAATTTTTTTGAAGTGATACATCTCGTGATCGGTCAGTAGTTTGACACTGCGGATATGACCCAGGTGAACGTTGTTCAGAATCGGCCGCATCCATTGTTTTTCGATGCGTTCGACCCATGTGTTCCAGCCGGCAATATCCTGGTAATCATGACACCGCTGTACCGCATCCAGTACCAGCAGGTACTCGCCCTGCGCTTGCAGGCTGTTGATAATAAACTGTTCCACCGGTTCGCAGACTGTTCCCGAGAGCATGCATAGCCCCTGTACCAGGGCATCGTCACTGTATACCCGCGACCACGTACGCGGCAGGATCGCCGGCAGTTCGCCACTGCCCCAGAACCACAGACTGTTTACCGGCAACTTGCCGCTGTCTTCGCGCAAACGGTTGATGTCGCAGTCATGCAACTGCATCTGGATTTCATTAATAAACGTCAGCCACTCGGCCCGGTCGCGGCCACGCGGCATCAGGTTGAGAATGGATTGACCGCGCGCCGCCGCTAAATCCACTGTTTGTATGCCGGGTATGGCCGGCAGTTGTACATACCAGCGATCCGCGGACGGCACCTCGAGATGGAAATGATGTTCCTTGAAGAGGGACTGCAACTTCGCACCCAATGCGAGAGCTTCGTGTTGTTCCAGTTGTAATCTCGTGACATCAAACAGTGTCATACCGTGCGCACCGGTGCTCAGATGCACGGGATCCGCGCGCATCCATACGCCCTGCGGCCGTGCTGCATCATCGATCAGACGAGTGATGGCGGCTGCTGGAAAATCAGCCTCTCCGGAAAGGGTTAATCCAAACAAACGCGCCAGTTGCGGGCAGTACCCCGGTGCATCGATGTGCGACTTGTCGGCATGGCCGAGGATGGTGGCCAGTGATACCGGTTCAGTGAAATCCTCAAACAAATTATGGCGGGTGAAATCCAGCAGACCGGGAATATAAAGTGTGAGCCTACTCATCGGAAAAAGTGGAACAAGAGTGTATTCCCGGAGCGCTGATCGGCCGACTCACACTGTTCTCCGTCCACCGTTCACCGTTCACTGTTCACTGTTGCCTGTTGTCTATTGTCTGTTGTCTGTCCACCGTTCAAACAATGTTATCCAGAATCGCTTTTTCAACCTCGTTCAATGTCGCATCAGTAGTAATCACCGGTGTGCTGCCCTGTTCAATGGCGATGTCCGGATCCTTGAGACCGTGGCCGGTCAGGGTACAGACAATACAACTGCCTTCATGAATGCGGCCATTTTTGATATCACGCATGGCCCCGGCCAGTGACGTGGCCGATGCCGGTTCACAAAACACACCCTCTTTTTCAGCGAGCAGTTTCTGTGCCGCGAGGATCTCGTCGTCGGAACATTCATCGAACCAGCCGTCGGATTCCCGGTTCACGATCCAGGCGTTATCCCAGGACTGTGGATGACCGATGCGAATCGCCGTGGCAACAGTATCGGGATCATCCACCATCTCGCCGCGCAGGAAAGGCGCCGAACCGGAAGCCTGGTATCCGACCATTTTTGGCCGCGAACCGACGATGGCGCCACCGGCAAAGCGGCAGTGTCCGTCACAATAACTGCAGGCTTCAGTGACCACGTCGCGATGATCGCTGGAGTATTCACTGTAGCCAATCCAGTGGGCCGTGATGTTGCCGGCATTGCCGACCGGCAGGCAGTGGTAATCCGGCGCCCGTTCGAGTTCCTCGATGATTTCAAAGGCCGCGGTTTTCTGTCCCTGCAGGCGATACGGATTGATGGAATTGACAATGGTCACCGGTGCCGTTTCCGCCACCTCTTTCACCAGCCGCATACCGTCATCAAAGTTGCCCCTGATCTGGATGACCACGGCGCCTTCCACCCTCGCCTGGGCCAGTTTGCCCTGGGCAATCTTGCCGTCCGGGATGAGCACAAACGCGGTGATACCGGCGCGCGCTGCGTAGGCTGCCGCGGACGCCGAGGTATTGCCTGTGGACGCACAGATAATGGCTTTCGCGCCCTGGTCCACCGCCTGGGTGACGGCCATGGTCATACCGCGGTCCTTGAAGGAACCGGTCGGGTTCAGACCCTCGTATTTCACGTAGATATCGACATCCTTACCGAGCAGGTCGGGGATGTTGTGCAGGCGTATCAGCGGCGTGTTGCCCTCTCCCAGGCTGATGATACGGGCATCATCGTGGATCGGCAGGCGATCGCGATAGCGTTCAATGAGGCCGGTGTAGCGTTTTCGGAAGGTCATTTTTTTTGTCGTATTGAACCGGTTTGAATCTTCTTATGCATATTAACTATTTCCTGAGGTGAATAGTGATTGGTGAATGGCGGGTGATGTTGGAGATGCGATTATCTATTCACCATTCACTACTCACCATTCACCATTATTTCAATGTCTCCACTCTAATCCTCATCACCCCTCCATTAATCTCCTCCAGCGCCTCGATCTGCCGTAATGCCTGGTTCATGTTTCTTTCCAGCACGCGCTGGGTCAGGAAGATCACGGGCACATGCACCTCGCCTTCGGCGGGCTCTTTTTGCAATATGGCTTCGATGCTGATTCCGGCATCACCGAGGATACGCGTGACCCTGGCCAGCACGCCGGGTTTATCAATGGCCTGCAGGCGCAGATAGTACGCCGTCTCCACGTCCTCCATGTCAAGTATCGGCACATCGGACAGCGCGTTGGGCTGAAAGGCCAGGTGCGGGACGCGATTTTCCGGATCCGTGGTCAGCGCGCGCACCACATCGATGACATCAGCGACGACAGCGGAGGCGGTGGGCTGCGCGCCGGCGCCGGCGCCATAATATAATGTCGGCCCGACGGCATCGCCCATGACCACGACAGCGTTCATGACGCCATCGACATTGGCAATGAGGCGGCGCTCCGGGATCAGCGTGGGATGCACGCGGAGTTCTATGCCCTTTTCCGTTTTGCGGGTGATGCCCAGGTGTTTGATCCGGTAGCCAAGTTCGCCGGCATAGACCACGTCCTGTGGCTGGATCTTCGAGATACCCTCGGTGTAGGTTTTTTCAAACTGCAACGGCACCCCGAAGGCAATAGACCCCATGATGGTCAGTTTATGCGCCGCGTCGATGCCTTCCACGTCGAAGGTGGGATCGGCTTCGGCATAGCCCAGCGCCTGGGCTTCTTTCAATACCTCTTCGAAAGCGCGGCCCTTGTCGCGCATCTCGGTGAGGATAAAATTACCCGTGCCGTTGATGATGCCCGCAGCCCAGAGGATCTGGTTGGCCGCAAGGCCCTCGCGCATGGCCTTGATGATGGGAATACCGCCGGCGACTGCCGCCTCGAAAGCCACGGTGACACCCTTTTCCTGGGCGGCGGCAAAGATCTCGTTACCGTGTTTGGCAATCAGGGCCTTGTTGGCCGTGACCACATGTTTGCCATTGGCGATGGCCTTGAGCACCAGTTCCAGTGCCGGGTTGTAACCGCCGATGAGTTCGACGACGATGGCCACTTCCGGATCATTGACCACGGCAAAGGCGTCATCGGTAATGATACCGACCTGGTCGAGTCCACTGATGGCATCCGCATCATAGTCTTTCGCTGCGGCATGACTGATGATAATGCCGCGACCGGCACGGCGGCTGATCTCTTCGGCATTCCGGGTCAACACACTGACCGTACCGCCACCCACGGTGCCGAGACCGAGTAAACCTATCTTGACCGGTTCCATGATAATTCTCGTTTTTTTACCTTATGTCTTTGTTCGTAGTTCGTGGCTTATAGCTCGTAGCTTGTAGCTAGTTGCTTGTTGCTTGTAGCTCTAAGACTGTTGTTATCCACCGTCCGCGATGGATTCTGAATCGGTGATCTTTTCCTCCCGGAACATCGCTTTCAGTCCGCGAATGGCCTGGCGGGTACGGTGTTCGTTCTCGATCAGGGCAAAGCGAACATGCTTGTCGCCGTACTGGCCGAATCCGATGCCCGGCGAGACGGCCACTTTGGCGTCGAGCATGACCTTCTTGGAGAATTCCAGCGAACCCATGTGCCGGTATTGTTCGGGGATAGGCGCCCACACGAACATGGTGGCGCGCGGTTTCTCCACGTGCCAACCAATCGAGTTCAATCCGTCGCAAAGCACGTCGCGGCGTCCCTGGTACATTTCACGGATGTCGCGGACACACTGCTGATCGCCTTCCAGCGCCGTGATGGCCGCCACTTGCATGGGTGTGTAAAGCCCGTAATCCAGATAGGATTTCAGCCGAGCCAGGGCATTGACCAGCGTCGGGTTGCCGACCATGAAACCGATGCGCCAGCCCGGCATATTGTAGGTTTTGGACATGGAATAAAATTCCACCGCGATGTCTTTCGCGCCCGGCACCTGGAGGATGGAAGGCGCCTTGTAACCGTCAAAGACGATCTCGGCATAGGCCAGATCCTGGACTACCCAGATTTCATTTTCCCGGGCGAAATCGATGACCTTTTCAAAAAATTCCAGCTCCACGCACTCGGTGGTGGGGTTGCCGGGAAAATTCAGCAGCAACAGTTTCGGTTTCGGCCATGAGTCACGCACGGCCTTTTCCACTTCCTCGAAGAAATCGTTTTCGCCGGTCATCGGAATATGGCGCACGTCACCACCGGCGATGGTGAAACCGAAGGGATGAATCGGATAGGCCGGGTTCGGCACCAGCACCGCATCTCCGGCATCGACGATCGCCATGGCCAGGTGCGCCAGTCCTTCTTTCGACCCCAGCGTGACGATGGCCTCGGAATCCGGGTCCAGATCGACATCGTAGCTGTCCTTGTACCAGTTACAGATGGCGCGGCGCAGTCGTGGTATACCACGCGACATGGAATAACGGTGGGTATCATCGCGCTGGGCCACTTCCACCAGCTTGTCGATGATATGACGCGGGGTGGGCTGATCCGGGTTGCCCATGCCAAAATCTATGACATCCTCACCCTGGTGGCGGGCATCCATTTTCAAGTCATTCACGATATTGAAAACGTAGGGCGGCAGGCGTTTTATTCTCTGGAAATCGTCTTTCAAGGCAGTTTATCGGGTTAATGTTTACAAAACCCGCGAGTATACGATATCGGACATTCAGTGAATAGTGACGACTGGCGCTTTCAGAGCGCCTGACCTGCCCGTTGGGACACAATAACTTCCTGATAACAGACAGTTTCGCAGACCGTCATTGACCATATCCGTTATACTGATCAGCCATGAGTATATTTCGTGCCGCCGTACTGCAAATGCTCTCCACCGATGACGTGGAAGCCAACCTGGATAGCGCCGCTTCCCTGATTGAAGATGCAGCCACACAGGGCGCCGAATTCTGCTTGTTACCGGAAAATTTTGCGCTCATGGGCATGCACGAGCAGGACAAACTGGCCATTCGGGAAGCGCCGGGAACAGGCCCCATCCAGAGCTTCCTTGAAAACCAGGCCCGCCGGCACCAGATATGGATTATGGGCGGCACCATTCCGCTGCAGGCCGATGACCCCGGCCATATCCGTTCTGCGTGCCTGCTCTACAACCCGGACGGTGAGATGATCGCCCGTTATGACAAGATTCACCTGTTCGATGTCTGCGTGGACTCGGACAGCGACGAGGTGTACAACGAGTCCAGCACAATCGAGGCCGGAAACCAGACAGTGGTTGCGCGAACGCCGTTTGCCAATATCGGCATGAGTGTCTGTTACGATCTGCGCTTTCCGGAACTGTACCGCGGCATGCATGCGCATGAGGCCAATATGATCACGGTGCCCGCGGCATTTACCTGGAAAACCGGCAAAGTGCACTGGGAGTCGTTGCTCAAGGCCAGGGCGGTCGAGAACCTCTGTTACCTACTGGCGTCCAACCAGAGCGGGCGCCACGTCAACGGCCGCGACACCTGGGGCCACAGCATGATTGTGGATCCCTGGGGCAGTATCCTGGCCTGTGTCGAAAGCGGACCCGGCGTTGCCTGTGCGGACATCGACATGGAGCACCTGAAGCGGCTGCGCCGCACCTTTCCGGCGCTGGAACACCGTCAGATTACAGACTCCAGATAACAGACTACAGACTCCAGATAACAGACTACAGACTACAGATTACAGATTACAGGTAACAGGTAACAGAAGACATTGAACCCTGAATCCTGAACCCTGAACCTCGAACCCTTAACCACGAACCCAGAACCCAAAACCCAAATGACTGAATCTCTCAAAATCGCCGAAGAACAACTCCTCGCCCACGGCGGCCTGTCCAGCAACGACGTGGAAAAAACCCTGGCGCGCATCATGACGCACAACATCGATGCGGCCGATCTGTATTTTGAAAGCAGCCGCTCGGAGTCCTGGGCGCTGGAAGACGGTATCGTGCGCGAGGGCAGCCACAGTATTGACCAGGGCGTGGGCATTCGCGCCATCAGCGGTGAGAAAACCGGTTTTGCCTATTCTGATGAAATTGTCGCCGCCGCACTGGAACAGGCCGCGCAGTCGGCGCGGGCGATTGCCGCCAGCGGCGGTGAAAACAGGCTTCAGGTCTGGCAACGGCAGCAGGCGCCAGTGCTCTATTCCAGCGACGATCCGCTGGCTTCGATGACGGCGGATGAAAAAGTCAACCTGCTGAAACAACTGGATGCGCTCGCGCGGCAGAAAGATCCGCGGGTGAAACAAGTGATGATCGGATTGACCGGGCTGACCAACACCATTCTCGTGGCCGGCAGTGACGGTACCTACAGCGCCGATGTCCGTCCACTGGTGCGCCTGAACGTCAATGTCATTGTCGAACAGAACGGGCGGATTGAAAAAGGCGGCTCCGGCGGCGGCGGTCGTTTCGGTTACGAATATTTCATTCACAACGGCATGGCCGAATCCTATGTGGACGAGGCCGTGGAACAGGCGTTGATCAATCTCGACGCCATCGATGCACCGGCCGGCGGGATGACCGTGGTGCTCGGGCCGGGCTGGCCGGGGATATTACTGCACGAAGCCATCGGTCACGGACTGGAAGGCGATTTCAACCGTAAGGGTACATCGGCCTTCGCCAATCGTATCGGTGAGCGCGTGGCCGCTCCCGGTGTCACCGTCGTCGATGACGGCACCATTGAAAACCGTCGCGGTTCCCTGAACGTCGATGACGAGGGCATTCCCAGCCAGTGCACCACATTGATCGAGAACGGCATTCTCAAGGGTTATATCCAGGACAAACACAACGCCCGTCTCATGGGCATGGCGCCCACCGGCAACGGCCGGCGTGAATCCTACGCGCACCTGGTCATGCCGCGCATGACCAATACCTACATGCTGGGCGGCGAACATACCCAGGAGGAGATTCTCGCCTCGGTGGAACGCGGTATTTTTGCCACCCAGTTCGGCGGCGGTCAGGTGGACATCACCAATGGCAAATTCGTCTTCAGCGCCAGCCAGGCCTGGTTGATCGAAAACGGCAAACTCATTGCCCCGGTCAAGGGCGCCACGATCATCGGCAATGGACCGGATGTACTGACACGAGTCTCCATGGTCGGCAACGACATGGCGCTGGATTCAGGTATCGGCACCTGCGGCAAGGACGGCCAGTCCGTGCCCGTGGGCGTGGGTCAGCCGACCATCCGCATCGACAATCTTACCGTGGGTGGCACGGCCTCCTGACATGCCTCAGCGGGAGGTCATCGATATCTATGATGACCTCAGTGAGCTCCGGAGTATTCAAAACACAGCAGCGTCACGTCGTCGTGATTGATATCCTCACCGGTAAATTCAATAACGCCCTGCATGATGGCTTTCGGTAAATGCTCGATGGCATAGCCGCGCAAGTCGTTGCCCAGTTGCATCAGGCGTTCATAACCAAAACTGATCCCGTCTGAATTCTGCCATTCAATCAGCCCGTCCGTGCAGGCCAGCAGGCGATCGCCAGGGCGCAGTTGCCGGGTTTCCTCCACGTAGGGCACCATTTCTTCGCTGAACATGCCGACGGGGCAGCCGCCCTGGTGAAAAATGACGGGAGCGTCACCGCTAGCCGGCAGTATGATCAACGAAGGCAGGCCGGCGTGCGCAACGCGCAACAGTCCACCCGGGGATAACCTGAACAACTGACTGGCAATGGCCAGCCCGGTATTGTGCCGCGCCACCATGTTGTTCAGCCGCCGCAAAACTTCATCTGTCGGCAGGTTGCCGGGAAAATTCTCCAGGCTCAGATGCACCATCATGGTCATCAGCGCCGCCGTCACCCCGTGACCGGTGGCGTCACCCAGAAACACAGCGAGTTCACCTTCTCGATTGAGCTGGAAATTGTAGACATCGCCCGAGATCACACCGCAGGGCCGATAGACAATGGATGAGGACAGGTAGGGCAACTCCGGGCCATCAGGCAGTACGGCGCGTTGCAGGCGCGCGGCCATCATCAAATCGTTTGCTATTTTGACGTCGGTATGGATTTGCATGGGTAATTATACCGTTTCCAATGCACCAGTACATCGGCCGCAAGGCGGTGATTCTGAAGCGGAAGAGATCCGCAAAACCCGTCAGTGTGACCGCAGATCAGCGAGTGTCGAGGGTGATGCCGCGCCAGACGAGGATCATGCCCAGTGCCGCCACGGAAGCTGCGGCGGTGAAACTGAACACCGCGCCCAGTGAATCCCAGGTATAACCCACCATGAGACTGCCCAGGGACAGCCCGGCGCCAAAACTGATACTGCTGTACAGCGCCTGTCCCCGGCCCTGCATGCGACCGGTAAAATATCGATGAATGATCTGTATGGCCGTGGCATGGTAAATACCGAAACTGGCGGCGTGCAGGCACTGGGCGATGATCAGTACAGCCACCGAATCAACCGCGTAGCCGATCAACAACCAGCGCACACTGGCGAGAATAAAGCTGACGACCAGCAGGCTTTTCAAACCGAAGCAGCCGATGAGGCGCTGCATGAAAATAAACACCAGAACCTCGGCGATCACACCCAGCGCCCACATATTGCCGATGAACGAACGGCTGTAACCGCTTTTTTCCAGGTATACGCTGTAAAAAGTGTAATAGGGTGCGTGGCTCATTTGCATGAGAAAGCAGCCGCCCAGCAGTGCCAGCACATGCGGTTTTTTCAGAAAGCTCCACACCGATTCGGAAGCCAGATGCAAATGCCCTGCCGCGCCCTCGGGTACCAGCATACTGGCGACGAAGATCATGAACAGGCAAGACAACATGAATACCGGCAACCAGGCAATGTCCAGCGTCTCGAATACGAAACCGAGCGCGAGGACAGGCAGGATGAAACCCACCGAGCCCCAGACCCTGACCCGGGTGTAGGCGTGAGTGGAATCACCGAGGTGATTCATCGTAGTGGCTTCAAACTGCGGCAAAGTCGCATGCCAGAAGAATCCGAACAGCATCATGACTACCGCCAGCCAGAGAAAACTGTCATCAAAGAGGACCCCGGCGTAAATCACCGTCGCCAGTAAAGAAGCGACCTGGATAATACGCATGCGATGTCCATGGTGGTCTGCGATCCAGCCCCAGATGTACGGGGCTACAATCTTGCTGCCCAGCAATATGGCGGTCAGTTCACCGATCAGCCGTGCGTTATAATCGATCGATTCCAGGTACAGCGGCCAGTACGGCAACATCACCCCGATGGCGGCAAAGTAAAAAAAATAAAATGCCGACAGGCGCCAGTAGGGGATGGCGCGCGGGGAATTGCGATTCAGCATGCGGATGAGGTTGCCTGTTTATCTTAATGACAATAGATATGTGACTGGTTAATGGTGAATGGTGAATATGTGATAATTTCCATTCACTATTCACCATTCACTATTCACCATTCACTGTTCACTGTTCACCGTTAACCCGTGGTGTCTCCGACGCCACCTCCCCACACTGCCCCCGGTGCCGTAATACGTGATCCATCAACACCAGCGCCAGCATGGCCTCGGCGATGGGCGTGGCGCGGATGCCGACGCACGGATCGTGACGGCCCTTGGTGACGACTGCATCGGCCTCACCCTGTTTATTGATCGTTTTACCGGGAAGGCGAATGCTGGAGGTGGGCTTCAAAGCGATACTGACAATAATGTCCTGGCCGCTGGAAATACCGCCAAGTACGCCACCGGCGTTATTACTGAGAAAACGGTGATTCTCGATCTCATCGCGATGCTCGGTGCCACGCTGTTCGACTGCAGCAAAGCCGGCGCCGATCTCCACGCCCTTGACGGCGTTGATGCTCATCATCGCTTTGGCGATGTCGGCATCGAGGCGATCGAAAATCGGCTCACCCAGACCCACCGGCACGTGGTTGGCGACAATGTTGATGCGCGCGCCGACAGAGTCGCCATCCTTGCGCAGTTGGTCCATGTACTCTTCCAGTTGCGGTACGGCATCCGGATCGGGACTGAAGAACGGATTGTCATTGACAGCGTCCCAGGAATTGAAATCGATTATATTCGGCCCCAGTTGCGCGAGATAACCGCGGACCTGCATACCGAACTTTTCTTTTAAATATTTTTTGGCAATGCCCGCTGCCGCCACGCGCATGCAAGTCTCGCGCGCCGAGGCCCGGCCGCCGCCGCGGTGATCGCGGATGCCGTATTTCTGTTGATAGGTGTAATCGGCGTGACCGGGGCGAAACAAATCCTCAATGGCGGAATAATCCTTCGATTTCTGATCCTCGTTTTCGATCACCAGGCCAATGGGCGTGCCGGTGGTCCTGCCCTCGAACACCCCGGAGTAAATGCGCACGCGGTCGGATTCCTTGCGCTGGGTGACATGGCGCGACTGGCCCGGCTTGCGCCGGTCCAGATCCCCCTGCAAATCGGCCTCGCTGAGCGCCAGCCCCGGTGGACAGCCATCGACGATACCGAGGTAGCCATAGCCGTGGCTCTCGCCGGCCGTGGTCAGAGTGAAGATTTTTCCGATGGTGTTGCCCGACATGGTAATGTGCCTTTGATTTTTGGTCGGCGATTATACTGAATTCAGCCGGGGAATGTTGGTCCGCATAAAATAAACAAATGACTCGTCATCCTGATATCCAGTAAACGGTGGAAACCCGGCTACAGTTTATTATTGATCCGGCTTATCAGCATCGTATACATTAATAAACCCGTCGTCGTTCGGCATTTCTATTAATTTCAATGCCTTCGCGTTCATCACAGTATCTTCTTCAACAATGCCGTTCAAAAAAAGCATATAAGCAACCAGTGCATAGACTTCAGCGTTCGTGAGTGTTCCCGGTGCGTTCATGGGCATGGAGCGGCGGGTGAAATCAAACAGCGTGGTGGCGTAGGGCCAGTAGGTGCCGATGGTTTTTTCCGGCCATTCGTCGGTGAGGCTGTGTATGGCGCCGGCAAGTTGATCGCCGGAATTGCCCAGCCCGCCCTGGCCGTGACAACTGACACAGTGCTGTTTGTACAAGGCCTCGCCCTCGGCCACGCTGCCCTGGCCTTCGGGTAAGCCTTCGCCGTCGGGCATGATGCTCATGTCGCGACGGGTGATGTTTTCTTCCGTCACCGGGTGGCCGAGATTGGGGCCTTCGGGAGGATCGGCAGCGAGGGCGCTACTCATGGTTTTAATCATGACGACGAAAGCCAACGTAACAGCCAATAAATAATGTCCGCCTATGGCGGTGATTGTTTGACTGGGTTCCCGCCTCCGCGGAAATGACGGATCACGGGCTGGGACATTCGTTTGACTGGATTCACACCGGAGCCTGTCCTGGACATGTTTAATCCAGTGCGGGAATGACGGATCCGTGTCATTTCGAGCACAGCGAGAAATCTCAACAAGATTCCTCACTAGCTCCCTCGCTACGCTTCGGAACAAGGTTTGGAATGACAACAGGAAAGTACCGCCTGGACGGCGGATCATCTGACTCAATGGATACTGGCTTTTGCCAGTATGATGTATGTATAAATCCGGAGAATCGATTAACACTACCTCAATCCCAGCCGGCATCAATGCTGATCTCGCCGTCATCCATCACTTCCGGCTCGTCTTTCTCATAGACATGGGTCACGTTGCCGCTGCTGTCCACGCTCCAGGTCACGATGGCGTTGTAGTGATAAAAACCGTGGCGGCCGCGACTGGCCAGCAGTTCCCTGCGCGATGGCTGCATATAACCCGTTTCGTCAATGGCGCGGCTCATTAATACGGCCGGGCTGCCGTTCCATTGCCAGGGGATGCGAAAGCGGGTGAAGGCGCGATCCAATACCGGCGCCTGCAAATCGGCTTCGGCCCAGGTCTTGCCGTCATCGGCGGAAACTTCCACCTTTTTGATCTTGCCGTTGCCGCTCCAGGCCAGCCCCGTGATCTGATAGAGGCCCGGACCGGATTTCAGCACCATGCCGCCGGAGGGTGACAGGATCAGTGACTTCGCCTCTATGGTGAAGGTGAACATGCGCGCCTTGCCCGAAGGCAACAGCTCGGTGTATTTGGAGGTTTCGTTGCGCGCCATCACCGGCTGATCGGTGATCTTCACACGGTGCAGCCATTTGACGTTGGTCACGCCTTCCCAGCCGGGTAGCACGAGGCGCATCGGGTAACCGTTCTCCGGCCGCAAGCGCTCACCGTTCTGGTACAGCGCCAGCATGCCGTCGGCCATGGCTTTTTCCAGCGGCACGCTGATCTGCATGGCAAAGGCGTCGGCGCCTTCGGCGATCAGCCATTGGCCGGAAGGATTGACGCCCGCCTCGCCGAGCAGGGTGGCCATGGGAATGCCGGTCCACTCGCTGTTCGAGGCGAGGCCATGAAAATATCCGGCCTCGGCCTGCGAGGGTTGCGAGTTCCAGCCGGCGTTGCTGTTGCCACCGCATTCGATAAAACAGATCTTCGAGACCATGGGATAGCGCAGCAGATCCTCAACACTGAACTGCAACGGACGCTGCACATCACCGTGGATCAACAACCGATGAAGTTCCGGATCGATTTGCGGTACGCCGTTGTGATGGCGCTCGTAATGCAGGCCGTTGGGGGTGATGGTGCCTTCCAGCTTGTGCAATGGCGTCCAGGACGCGCCGTTCATGCGCATCACCCGGTTCGGCGAGGCAAAGCGCACGACCTGGTCCTCGTGCGGGGACGGGCTGCCGTAGAGTGAAAATTCGGCGCCGGGTTGTTGCATCCACGGCGGGCGGGCAAATCCGCCACGGTCCAGCCCGGCGGGATCCGCGGCATACAGGGAACGTCCCGTGAGGGCAACCGTCGAGGCCACCAGCCCGAAACCGAGGCCCTGTTTCAGAAAGACCCTGCGGTGCAGCAGGCCGTTGCCGGCAACACGGTCGGCCGTCTCAACCGGGGCGGAGGGTTTCTTCATGTCCGGTCTGGCACGGGTGGATTCATAATATATAAATATATCGAGATGTTTCTATAAATAAAACCGGAATTTTCCGTCACCTCACGACTCACCAGGGAACCATTGTTGTAATTCGGTTTTCTCAAGCATGCACACACCTTCCCCACCGCGCTCGAATTCAAACCAGAAAAACGGTACATCGGGATACCTGGCCGTAAGGCGTGGCCATGAATGGCCGGTCTCCAGGACCAGGCGCCCGTTGTCGTGCAGGTGATCGGCGGCGGCATGTAGTATGGCGATGGCGTGCTGCAAGCCTTCATCCGCCGATTGCAGCGCCGACGCCGGCTCGTGGTTGTACTCCATCGGCAACTCTTGCATTTCTTCGTTGCTGACATAGGGCGGGTTGGCAATGATGAGATCGTAGCGGTTGTTTCCGAGCGCGGCAAACAGATCGGACTGAATCACCCGGACACGATCCGTCAGGCCATGCGCCTCGACGTTGCGCCGGGCCACTTTCAGGGCCACGGCATCGATATCGACGGCATCCACGCGAGCATGGTCAAAGTAACGGGCACAGGCAATGGCGATACAACCACTGCCGGTGCCGATATCGAGCATTCGCCGCACACTACCGGCTTCAATCCAGGGCGAGAACCGCTCTTCGATGAGTTCGGCCACGGGTGAGCGTGGTACCAGCACGGTCTCGTCGACGTAAAATTCGAGACCGGCAAACCATGCCTTGTGGACGAGATAAGCCGCGGGCTTTCGCGTTGTGATGCGTTTATCGACCAGCTGACGGATGGCGTCCTGCTGTTCGCCCGTGACTTCAAGTTCGGGATCATACTGACTGTAAACCGGATCAAATCCGATCACGGCGGCAATCAGGTAACAGGCCTCGTCGAGTGGGTTGTCGGTGCCGTGACCGTAGAAGAGGTTGGCCCTCCCAAGGCGTCCTGCCTCGTAGTTGATCAGGTCTTCCAGAATCATGGCGGAATGATTGGTGATTGGTGATTGG
>DGNS01000009.1:135631-152889 GCA_002389045.1 Thiotrichaceae bacterium UBA4486
TCACTATTCACCAATCACCATTAGCTAATAGCTAAAGCGGATGATACCCAGGTATCGCTTCCACATTGACCTCGTCAATCTGCTCGGGATCCAGGTATTGTTCAGCGTATTTCAAATACAGTTTGTCATGAATAAACACATCGAACAGATCAGCATCAATATGATTGTCCTCTTTCATGCGCCCGAGTATGGTCAGGGCCAGCGACAGCGGCATGGCTTTCTTGTAGGGGCGGTCGGCGGCTGTCAGTGCCTCGAAAATATCCGCGATGGCCACCATACGCGCCGGGATGGACATCTGTTCGGCAGTAAGATGGTTGGGATATCCGGTGCCGTCCAGTTTCTCATGGTGGCCACCGGCGTATTCCGGCACGCGCTTGAGGTGTTTGGGGTACGGCAGTGATTCCAGCATCTTGATAGTGACCGACACATGGTTGTTGATGATCTCGCGCTCGCGGATTGACAGTGTGCCGCGGCTGATTTGCAGGTTATTGACTTCCTCTTCACTCAACAGTGTTTTTTCACCTTCAATGTAATAGTTCACCGGTGTGCCGCCGATTTCGGTAATCCGTTGCTGGTCTTCCTCGGAAAGAAACTCGCCGCCAAAATTGCATTTTTCAATGTAGTCCAGTTCATCACGCAGCTTCTGCTGTGTCTTCTGAAATTCCTCATCGTCCTCGACATCGGCAAGTGATCCCGAACTGCCGTTCAAGCGGCGTTTGAGCGCCGCGATCTCGGCATCGCGCATCAGGATCTCGTAGCGGTGTCTGACGAGTTCAATGCGATCAAATATCGTTTCCAGCTTGGTGCTTTTATCCACCACGTATTCAGGCGTGGTGATCTTGCCGCAATCGTGTAACCAGGCGGCGACCTCGAGTTCGTATTTTTCCTCGTCGGTCATGTGAAAATCCTTCAGCGGGCCGGTCCTGATACTGCTGGCGGCATCGGCCAGCATATTGGTAAGCACGGGGACGCGCCGGCAATGACCGGCAGTGTAGGGTGATTTTTCGTCGATGGCGTTGGCGATCAGCTTGATCAGGGCATCGAACAACTGGCGCTGGGCCTCAATGAGGTTTTTGTTGCTGATGGCAACGGCGGCCTGCGAGGCCAGTGATTCCACCAGTTGCTGATCCAGCCGGGTAAACGCCTTGACCTGGCCGGTCTTCCCGTCAATCGCGTTGATCAACTGCAGAACACCGATGATGGTGTTCTCGTGATCGGTCATGGGTACGGTCAGGAAGGAAGTAGAGCGATAACCGGTCTTTTCATCAAACTTGCGGGTACCGGAAAAATCAAAATTCCTGTCGCTGTAGGCGTCGGTAATATTGAATGTTTTGCCCTGGATCGCGGCACAGGCGGCAACGTTATTGGAATTGGCTTCGCCGTCATCATTGTAGAGCGGAATGGGAGGCAGTTCGATGGGTTCGCCGCTTTTACCGCCCTTTTTGATACCCAGCGACTCGGTGTGCATGATTTCAAAACGCAAGGCCTGATCTTCGGCTCGGGTATACAAAGTGCCGCCATCCGCATTGGTGATCTCCCTGGCGCGCACCAGGATCATCTCCATCAGCCGGTCATGATCCTTTTCCGCCGACAGCGCAATACCGATGGCATTGAGTTCTCCAAGTAACTTGGAGATGTCTACACTGGAAATATCCACAAACTGTGCGCCTGCTCCGGGATGCCGATGAGCCTGTACTTTATCGACATTATAGAAGAGGAATCAAGCGATTCCCGAATATCAAACCCGCAGTTTCTGCACACGGCGCACACAATTGGCGATAGACGGGCGGCAAGCTGTGCGACCGATCCTTCCCGGCCATGTTCAGGCGCTGTTATCCATCTCCATGAACAGCTTGTTAAAACGATGAACAAACCCGGCCGGGTCTTCCAGTTTGCCGCCTTCGCTCAACAGGGCCTGATCGTAGAGGATACGCGCCCAGTCATTGAAGCGATTGCCGTCGTTCTCGTTTTTCACCTTCTGGACAATGGGATGATCCGGGTTGATTTCCAGGATTGGCTTGCTGCCGGTGATTTTCTGTCCCGTGGCCTTGAGGATGCGTTCCAGGTTCAGACCCATGTCGTTTTCATCGGCGACCAGGCAGGCCGGCGAGTCGGTCAGACGATGCGTGATTCGAACTTCCTTGACCCTGTCATCAAGGGCTTTCTGCACGTCCTTGACCAGTTTTTTATTCTCTTTGTCTTCTTTTTTATCTTTCTTCTTCTCTTCCGGCTCCTCCATATCGCCCAGATCCAGTTCACCTTTGGTCACCGACTGCAGCGGTTTGCCCTGGTATTCAGTCAGATGCGTGGTCACCCATTCATCCAATGGATCGGAGAGCAGCAATACCTCGATGCCTTTCTTGCGGAAGATCTCCAGGTGCGGACTGTTTTTGGCGGTGGAAAAATTATCCGCGGTCACGTAGTAAATGGCTTTCTGGTTCTCCGGCACACGCCCTATATAATCATCCAGCGAGACGGTTTCCTCCGGGCTGTCGGTATGCGTGGAGGCAAAGCGGAACAGGCCGGCAATGTCCTCGCGTTTGTCCGGTTCGTCGATAACGCCTTCCTTGAGCACGCGGCCGAATTGCTCCCATACCTTCGCATAGGTTTCCGGGTCGTTTTTGGCCATTTTTTTCAGCAGGTCCAGCACCTTTTTACTGCAACCTGAACGCATGGCGTCAATGGCCTTGTTCTGCTGCAGAATTTCGCGGGAAACATTGAGTGGTAAATCGTCGGAGTCGACTACACCGCGAACGAAACGCAGGTAGTTCGGTAACAACTGCTCGGCGTCATCCATGATGAACACCCGGCGTACATAGAGTTTCACGCCGTGGCGTTTTTCCCGGTCCCAGAGATCGAACTGGGCGCGCGACGGGATGAACAACAGGCTGGTGTATTCGGTTTTGCCCTCGACATGGTTATGTATCCAGGTGACGGGGTCCTCGAAATCATGGGCAATATGCTTGTAAAACTCCCTGTATTCATCGTCACTGATATCCTTCTTGTTACGAGCCCACAGCGCGGTGGCGCTGTTGACCACCTCGTCACCTTTTTCCTCGCCGGTTTTCGGCATTTCGATGGGCATGGAAATGTGGTCGGAATATTTCTTGATGATCTCGCGCAACCGCCACTGGTTGAGAAATTCCTTCGCATCGTCCTTCAGGAACAGGGTCACGCGGGTGCCGCGTTTCGGGCGATCCACGGTTTCTATCTCGTATTCACCCTGGCCGTCCGAACTCCAGCGTACACCTTCAGTGCGGGACAGCCCGGCGCGGCGGGTGACGACCTCAACGCGGTCGGCGACGATAAACGAGGAATAAAAGCCGACACCGAATTGCCCGATGAGTTGGGCGTCGTGTTTCTGATCACCCGTCAATGCCTCGAAAAATTGCCGGGTGCCGGATTTGGCGATGGTGCCGAGATTTTCTATCACCTCATCGCGCGACATGCCGATGCCGTTGTCCAGCACGGTAATGGTTTTCTGTTTGTCATCAAACTCGACACGGATTTTCAGTTCCGTGTCGCCCTCGTAGAGTGCATCGTTTTGCAGCGCCTCGAAGCGCAGCTTGTCGGCCGCATCGGAGGCATTGGAAATCAGCTCGCGCAGAAATATTTCACGGTTGCTGTACAGGGAATGGATCATCAGGTCCAGCAGTTGCCTGACCTCGGTTTCAAATCCGCGTTTTTCTTTATTGGCGTCAACACTCATGATTTCGTTTCCTTGATTTTTGTTACATGCTTACTGTTTAGAGATTCCTCACATGCTCCCTCGCTACGCTTCGGGACATGGTTCGGAATGACACAGATGTCTATTTCTGATATCTGAGATCCGGTATCTGAGATCTGAACGTGTGGGCATATTATCGATTTTCAAGCTTTTTAAAAGCCGTCTCTGTCCACAATCAGCAAAGTTATTCCGTTGCCAGTCATGGGTTTGGGGTCCATAATGTAGGCAGACGGCCGATCCATAGAGATTGTCGCTTAACCACCCTTCAGGAGACCAAACATGAAGCAATTTTTAAAACAACTGGGACAGGGCATGACCGAGTACATCATCATCGTCGCCCTGATCGCCATCGCCGCCATCGGCGTGTACACCATCTTTGGTGACGTGGTCCGTAACCAGGTGGGCGGTATGGCCCAGGAACTGGCCGGTCAGGACGGCGGCAAAACCGCGGCCGGCGCCGGCGCCGCAGCCAAAGGTACGGCCGCGGAGGCCGGAGGCAAGACCCTGGCCGACTTCGCTGCCGGCGGTAACTAATCACGCAAAACACACTGCCGGCACAGTGCCGGCGGTGTGTGTCTGACCGGGGCAAGGACGGGCATTATGCCCGGTGGGGGCCGGTCGGTTGCCTCGACAATGAAGAACTTACGCTACAGTCGCGGGCAAGCCGCGGTTTTCGTGCTCCTCTTCCTGGGGGTTCTCACCCTTTCATTGATATTCGTCTACAAGGCCGGCAAGGTCACTACCGAACGCATGCAGGTGCAGAATGCCGCCGATGCCGTGGCCTACAGCGTCTCCAGTATCGAGGCGCGGGATCTGAATTTCATGGCTTACACCAACCGCGCCATGATCGCCAACGAGGTGGCCATCGGCCAGATGGTGGGACTGGCCTCGTGGTTGTTTAACTGGAAATCCTACGCCGCCTACCTCAACGCCTACCGGTTGTATTTCCTGGATCCACTGGTCTCCGCCGTGTCCCTGGGCACGGCCACGGCGCCGTTCCAGAATACCTTCAAGGGCGTGGTGAAACTGCTGTTCGAGACCTCGGCCAGTGCCGTGCTCACGTTCATGAAACCCGTGGTCAATATCGGCACCACGATTCTGCACAACGTCAACAAGGCCTTCAGCTACGCGCAAACCGGCTTTCATTTCACAACCATTCTTTATGCCATCGGCGCGGCCCTGCCGGACAACCCCATCATGGGCGCGAGTATCATGGAAGCCAACGCCCCGGACGCTACCATATCCGACTACGGTACCTTCACCATGCTCATGCATGCCCTGACCTATGCCTCGTTCCCCGGCGTCCAGAGTCCCAGTATCCCCATTCCCGGCGCCCCCAGCGAGCTCTGGTTTACCCGTACCTATCTGCCGACCGGAAACAAGGACATGGACAAGACCGGATTCCAGCGTTTCGCGGCCATAACCAATGCGTCCAAGGACGATTTTTCCCGCCAGCGCGGCTGGGAACTGCCGCTGCCCATCATTCCGGAGGGACTGATCGATTTTACCGGCTCGGACCGCTTCGAGTTACCGGAGATCCTCGGCTTTCAGCCGTGGCTGGAACTGGAACTGGTGTTTGAACTGGATCTCAGGCGCCAGGGCGGCAGTGAACTGCGTTACCGATCGACAGCGAGCAAACAACCCAAGAAAACCAAGTGTCCGGCCGGTTACGAGCCGGGCAAGGGGCCGGGCGCCGTACCGGCTAATTCAGGAACCGGCAAATGTGTCCCGGCAGCGCCGGGTGGTGGCGGGACACCGCCCGCGGTCAAGGGCACGCAGTACAGCTGGTCGGCTGCCGGGGCCACCGGCCTTTTCGTCACGTTCTATTTTCACCTGGCGGCCGGTGTCGACACGCCGTTTGGCACGGTCTCGGGTACATTCGATCTCGCCATTGGCGGCGCTTCAGGACCCGGCGACGGTTACGCCAGGGGTGCACTGAGTCTCGATCTCGGGGCACTGGGTGATATCGATCTGTTCGACATCACCCTGCCCTTCCCGACCTCGGCGCCATTCAGTGCCGGCGCGGCGCAGGCCGCCAAGAATGCAAATAAAATGCGCACCAATGATCTGTCCCTGGTGGCTACCAATACCTACGGTGGCACCCCTGCCAACCGCTCCGCCTGGGTGCTGGGCGTGCCGTTCATACCATCTCCAGGCCCGACCTTCATCGAACCGACAGTACCCGTCGTCAGCCTGACCATGCCGAGCGCGACCAACCACATCAACAAGACCTATGCCGGTCTGCCCATGCACACGGACACCAACAGCGATCACCTGCGTCTCGGTTTTCTCGCTCCCTATTACATCTCCGGTGTTATCAAGGAACAGGACGACGTCAATGATACCAACGACGACGGTCAACCCGATTTCGGCAATATGTTCACGCTTACCGATGGTTACGCGGATGCCGAAGTCGCGGCCATCGCCAAGAGCAGTGTGTATTTCAAACGCCCGAACGATTTGAGTTATTTTGCCCGCCTCGACGGCCAGGAAGAATACGGCAGCGGCTTCAACCCCTACTGGCAGGCGCGGCTGGTGGAGACCACCAACATGGATCGCATGATTGCCCTGGCCATCCAGCAAAAGGAAATCGTCACCACCTTCCCCAACATGTCGACGCTGACCGGGATCAACCTGAACAGCCTTAACCCGATGAACTGGATCCCGTGATGCTGAGTCTTTTCCGACATCCACGTCAGCGGGGCCAGGCCATGACCGAGACCATCATCACGGCCTCCACCGTGCTGGTGCCCATTTTTCTGTTGATCCCGTTGCTCGGTAAATACATCGACATGAAGCAGACCGCGATCCAGGCGGCACGCTACGAGGCCTGGGAATACACGGTCTGGTACGGAACCAACGCCGTGCAGACCTTCACCAACCCTTCGGGCGAACGGCCTTTCGGCTACAGCGCCTCCGGGCAGCCGGTGAAAACACGAACGGAAATGCAGACCGAAAGCCGCAAGCGCTTTTTCTCCGATTACATCCGCAACGACAGCGTCAATAACCTGCAGATCAATCAGAATGATTTCAGCAACGGTTACGATGGCAACTTCGCCAATACCCTGTGGGTGGACCATCGCGGCCAGCCGCTCTGGGATGGCAGCATAAGTGGCACTCCGCCGACGACCTCGGGACCGACGCCGGATGTCACCGGTGGCATTTTCAACACGGTGCTCGACATTATCGATGCCATCTTCGGCGCCGTGGCTGAAATTGCCAGTCACCTGACCAACAGCGGCACCGGTTTCACCATTATCAATATGGACGGCCGCGCCGTGTCCGGCGTGCAGATCAATGTCTTTCCGGAAACGGGGCTCATCGACTGGGCGACCTTCGCCGATACCGGCGGCATTGGCGGCACCGATGATTCCGTGAATATCCCGCAATTATCATTCTTTTCCGGCGCCGCGGTGCTCTCGGATACCTGGAACGCCGGCGGCCTGGAACACACCACCAACCAGGCGGGCGGCCTGGTACCGACCAAGCTGCTCGGCGACCTGCTTGAGCCGGTGCAGCCGGTGGTGGATACCCTGGCCACGTTCCTGGCGCCGGAGTTGCGCGGCTGCAATCCCTGGATACAATTGCCCGAATTTCTCGATCCGACCATCACCCCGGGCAAGAGTGACGGCAGCCTGTGGCTGGGCTACATGAATATCGATGCCGTGCATCCCGACCGCCTGGAGGAAGGCGGCGGTCATGACTGCCCCGACGGTATATGCGTGCTCGACCCGGAACCCAGCCGCTCGGTGTGTGATACCTGATATGAAACGCCTGACTATTATCACATTCATCAGCCTCATGGGCGTGATGACCGCCGTTCAGGCCAGACCCGATTTCCCGCCGCCGCCGGACTCGACGGTCAGCAAGGTGGGCGATTCCATTGTGCTCAACGGTATTGCCATGGATATCCGCCTCTTTGGCAGCCGAAAATCGCCCGGGGAGGTTCTGGCTTTTTACCGCGATCACTGGCCCGAAGGCAGCCAGGACCAGCCGGGTTACGTGGAAACCGATGCCATGCCGCCCTGGCGGATCATCACCCGGGTCGAAGACGGTTATCTAATGACGGTACAGGTACAAGCGGCGAAAAAAAGTGACGGTTCGACCGGATACCTGGGCATCAGCCGTATGCCCGACCTGGACGAGGCCCCGCCGGAACTCGGCCGCGGCTTTCCGAAAATGCGCGGCAGCTACGTGGCCAATGATCTGCAATCAAAAGACCTGGCCAAAAAGGGCCGCACCATCGTCCTCATGAACGGCGCCTCGGTTCGCACCAACGCGAATTTTTACCGTGATTTCTACCTCAACAGCGGTTGGAGTGCAGAAATGGACAAGGAGATCTCCGGCGGCAATATCCACACGCTCAGATTCAGAAACGGTAATAGAAATGTTAGTATCGTCATCAACGGCGGCGGGACAACCGTCGTTACCGCCCAGATCACCAAAGAGGGGTTGTTCTGATATGAAGTTCAAACGCAATATACAGGGCAGTTTCTTCTCACAGTCATTTCGACAGGCGGGGCAATCCATGATCGAATACACGGTCGTGGTCGGTCTCGGCGTCATGGCTCTGACCGCGGCCATGTCCAGCGGCGGCTCCGAACAAAATGCCGCGTTTCCGGATACCTACAGCGCCAAGGAAGCCCTGTTCCAGCGCATGCAGGATCACTACACCGGATATTCCTACGTCATTTCGCTGTCCGATTACCCGGACGCCAACAACCCGTTGGAACTTTATGCCCTTTACAACAGCCAGGATTTGCCGGACGACCTGGTGATTTACCTGACCGACTACCCGGATCAGTTCATCAGCGCCTTGATGAATTACCAGACAGCGGGATTTCCCAGCGTCCAGGATGGACTCGACTTTATCAACGCGGCCAATCTCAGCCCGTCCAGTTTCCTGAACCCTTCGTTTCCCTGAGTATGGCATGCATGCGCAGGAAACAAGTGTACTTATTTGCTTGATGTTTGTGTCATATTTGTATAAAAAGTATTAATAAAATCAAGGAATAATAAAATGCCCAGGAAGGGTTGAAAATTATAATTAGTGTTTTGCGGAGAATACGGGGATGCAATCTGGCCACACGTCCCTCTATTCATGTTATATGACTACCATGATGGGACATGACAGCTAATGGCAGAAACCAGCACGAGTAAAACCGTTCTCCTCCTGATCCTTTCCATAATTTTCGGCGTCGTTGCCGCCGTATTTACCGGCTTGTACCTGAAAAGCCGCGAAGCCGCATTTCTGCGATCACTGCAGGGCGATGAACAGCAGATGGTCAGTGTCGTCGTGGCCAAGTACGACATCCCCATGGGCGCCAAGGTGGAATTACAGCATTTCGATATCGGCGAGGTGCCGTCGAATTTCGTCCATAGCAATGCAGTGACTCCACAACAGTTCCAGAGTTACGTCGGCCGATTTATCACCACCCCCCTGGGCGCCGGCAAAACGCTGTTGACCTCGTTCATGAGCGAGGAGTTTCCGCTGGATTTCTCGGATCTCGTCAACAAGGGCCGCCGCGCCATCACCATCCAGGTCGATGAGGTGCAGTCCTTTGCCGGATTCCTGCGTCCCGGCAATCGTATCGATCTGTATGTCAATATTGAAACCGGCAAGGTCGGCTATCGGGGTGACGGTGAAGATCAGGCCACGGCCGATATCGCCGCAACATTGCAGGATGTCGCCCTGCAGGCAGAAACCGGTGGTGAAGTTTCACCGCAACTGGTTAATGAGTTGGCTGCCAGCTTCGGTGGTGCACAGCGCACCCGGGCCCAGGACGTCGTGTTACCGGTGCTGCAGGACCTGCGCGTGCTGGCGACCGGACGTGAACCCTACGACGAAACCATGGACTCGCTGAGTTACCCGCAGCAACGCACCGGCAGAAATTTCACTTCCATCACCGTCGATGTCACTCCCGAGGAAGCCGCGCTGCTTGCCCTCGCCGAGGACCAGGGTGACCTGATTGCGGTGCTGAGAAACCGTAAAGATCGCGGTGGCGCCGAATTCACCGGCCTGACGCCGCTGGATCTGCTGGCCAAAGCCCGGGAACTGAAAAAACTCGCCCTGATGCGCAAGGCCGCCGCCGAGGCCGGCGCCACGATTGATGAGAACGGTAACTGGGTCGGCGCCGATGGCAAGGTCATCAAAAAGGAAGACATCAACATATCGAAGAACGGCACCGTCACCACGAAGGGTGGACAATTGCTGGCTGCCGAGGGCATTACCATGAACGAGAACGGCGATTACGTCGACGCCGACGGCAATGTCATTCCTCCCGACCAGCTGGTCTTCAACGAGGACGGCACCGTGACTACAAAAGACGCCATCATGGAAGCTGCCGGCTACACGAAAAATGCCAACGGTGACTATGTCGATGCCGAAGGTAATGTCATCAGCGCCGACGACGTCAAGGTGCTGGCCAATGGCACGGTGATGGGTCCTGACGGCCAGGTTATCAGCGGTCCGAAGGCCACGGTCAATGAACACGGCTTCATTATTGCCGAGGACGGCACGGTTATGACCGCCGACGGCAAGGTTCTGGAAGGCGTTACCGTGGATAAAAACGGCAATGTCATCGGTCCGGACGGCAAGGTAATGACCGATGCCAATCTGACCGTCGCAGCCGACGGTACGGTTCGCGACAAGGACGGCAACGTCATTGCGGGCATCACCGGCAGTAATGTCCCGACAAGCCTGAGCGAGGGCGCCGTGGTCGGCGGAGAAGATGTCAGAATGGCCGATCTGCCCCTGTTCTACCGGCTCATACTCGGTGGCGAGGGCGAGGAAGGCGCACCGCTGTCGAAATCCGTGCCGGTTGAAAAACTCAGGGCGACTGCCCCGGAACCGGCGCCGTGATAGCGGATCCCCTGGCAAGCATGCTGATGAATCATAATTAATACAGGATAAAGGTAACCCAAGGTGAAAAAACTACTACTGGCATTCATTTTCCTGCTGTCGCCAGCTCTGCTGGTGGCACAGGAAGACATGGTACCGATTACGTCGATCACCGTATTCGTTGGCGAAATCAAAATTCTCGAGGTGGGTGCCGTCGACCGGGTCGCCGTCGGCAAGGGCTCACTGATCAGTACAACTCTGCTGGATAATGGCCAACTGCTGATCCTGGCCGAGGAGGAAGGGGAAACCTCGGTGCACCTGTGGTACGCCGACGGCGCCGAAAGTGATTTGAAGGTGCATGTACTGGTCAATGACCAGGATCGCATCGTCCATGAACTCTCGGTACTGCTGGAGAATTTTCCCGGTATCGAGGTACGCAAGGTGGGTGAGAAAGTCTTCATGACGGGCTCCATCCCCAAGGCGGACGAAGCCATACTGGCGACAGTCAAGGAAGCCTACCGGGATGTCATCGACCTGACCCGCAAGATCGAGCCGGCGCAAAAGGTCGAATTCCTCGAAGCCTCGAACAAAATGGTATACATGGACGTCAAGATCACCGAATTCAATGTCAGTAAACTCAAGCAACTGGGCATCAACTGGTCTGACGCGGTGGCAGGCCCATCAGCTGCAATTTCATTTGCAGCCGAAGACAACAAGAAATTCAGAGCTGCACCCGATGCTGATCTTGCCCCTTCTTTCGCGATGGATCTCGCAGCAAAGAGCGCCGGTCCAGTTGGATTTTTTGGTATAGTCTCGGAGATCACCTCGCGCATTAACCTGCTGGAATCCTCCGGTGACGCCGTGATCCTGGCCGAGCCCAAACTGAGTTCCCGCAGCGGCGGTGTCGCCGAATTCCTCGCCGGGGGTGAGATCCCCATCGTTACCACCGGCAACCTCGGTTCTTCGAATACGGAATTCAAGGAATTCGGCATCAAGCTGAATATCTCGCCGCTGGTCGATGATGAAGACACCATCATGGCCAAGGTGGCCACCGAAATCAGCGCCGTTGACCAGTCCAATGCCGTCGGCGGCGTGCCGGCGTTCATAACCCGCCGCACCAGCACCGATGTGTTCATGCACGATCAGGAAACCCTGGTCATGTCCGGTCTCATTGACCGCGATATCAGTAAAAATGTCGAACAAATTCCACTACTGGGTGACATCCCCATACTTGGCGCCCTGTTCCGCTCCACCAACTGGAACAACAACAAGACTGAACTGGTCATATTTGTCACGCCGACGGTGTATGACGCCAAGTCCGAGTTCAACCAGAGGCAGGTCCGGCGCCGCGAGGAATTGTTTGAAGATTTCAAACAGAAAATTGCCAATGAAGATCTGATCCTCGATGACTATTGAGGACCGATAAAAACCATGTTTGACGTTGTTGTAAAAACCAAAGCCGGTAAAAAAATCAAGGGGCTGCGTGTCCCGGTCAACGAATGCGGCATCGGCAAGGCCCGCGATAACCTGATCCAGTTGCGCGGCTGGAAAATTGCGCCTTATCACGCCAACATTTTCCGCAATGCCGACGGCCTCTTCATCGAGGACAAGAGCAAGGGCAACACCCTGGTCAATGGCGAAGTCCACCAGCGCTACGGCCCCCTGCGTTCCAAGGATGTCATCTCCATCGGCGGTTATTACATCTCGGCCGGCGTCGATGATTCGGCCGAAGGCAAGTTCGTTGATGAGGACGAAATTGACGACGTCCGGACCATGATCGGGGTCCAGCACCACGCCGAGATCGAGGTGGACGAATCCTTGTATGACGCCGAACGATTCATGTGGCGTAACCGCGTACACGACGAATTACTGCACATGATGGACCTGCGGCGCACGGATATCGGCAGCATGGATGAGGACGAGTTACGGCACCATGTGCAGAAGATGATCGGCGAGATCATTCAGGAAATGGCCAGCAAACTGCCGGCTGATGTCGATCAGCAGCAACTGGCCACCGACGTTCTCAACGAAGCCGTCGGGTTGGGACCGCTGGAAGAGTTGCTGGCTGATGACGACATCACCGAAATCATGGTTAACAAGTATGATGAAATCTATATCGAAAAAGCCGGCCAGTTAACCAAGTCCGATGTCGTGTTCAGCAGCGACGATGCCGTGCTCTCGGCCATCGAGCGTATTGTTTCTCCGCTGGGACGGCGCATCGATGAAAGCTCACCCATGGTCGATGCCCGCCTGAAAGACGGCTCGCGCGTCAACGCCATTATTCCACCGCTGGCCCTGCGCGGTCCCTGCCTGACCATTCGCAAGTTCGCCAAGAGCAAGCTCACGGCCCAGGACATCATTAATTTCGGCGCCATCGACAAGCGCATGGTGGATTTTTTACGCATGTGCGTGTTGCATCACCAGAACATTGTCATCTCCGGCGGCACGGGCAGCGGTAAAACCACCCTGCTGAACATGATGTCCAACTTTATACCGGCCGAGGAACGCATTGTCACGGTCGAGGATGCCGCCGAACTGAAACTGGTGCAGCCGCACATTGTCAGCCTTGAGGCACGACCGCCGAACATGGAGGGCAAAGGCGCGATTCCCATCCGCGAACTGGTTAAAAACTGCCTGCGTATGCGGCCTGACCGCATCGTCGTCGGCGAGTGCCGCGGCGGTGAGGCCCTGGACATGTTGCAGGCCATGAACACCGGCCACGACGGTTCACTGACCACGGCCCACGCCAATACGCCCCGTGATCTCATTGCCCGGCTTGAAGTCATGGTCATGATGTCGGGCATGGATCTGCCCAGCAAGGCGATCCGCGAGCAGGTGGCGTCCGCCGTTGATATTATCGTTCAGCAAACCCGGTTCTCCGAGGGCAGCAGAAAAGTGGTGAACATCTCCGAGGTCACCGGTACCGAGGGCGATATGGTGCAGATGCAGGACATCTTCATCTATCAACAAAACGGCTTTGATGAAAACGGCAAGGTCAAGGGCGAGTTCCTGGCCACCGGACGCATACCGGAGTTTTACGACGACCTGCGCAAACGCGGCCTGCCTGTGGACATGACCATTTTCGATAACTGATGGAAATCATTCTTAACCTGACCAGCGGCACGTTGTACATGGCCATCCTGGTGCTGGCCTTTCTCACCGTATCCTGTCTGAGTTTCGGCATACTCATGAAAGGCCGGGAATTTATTACCGACTACAAGGAAACCTTTACCGAGAGCACCGACGCTACCATGGCCGACATGTTCATGTTTGTCGATGCCACCCGCTTGTTCTATATGAATCTTCTTGCCATGGTTGTCTTCCCGGCGCTGATCTGGTTGCTGACCGGCGATACCATCACCACGGTTGCGGTGTTCGCATTGTTCGCGCTGTTGCCGGGCATGATTTACAGAAACATGCGCAAGAAACGCATGCGCATGTTCGAGGAACAACTGCCGGATGCATTACTGATGCTGTCCGGCGCCATGCGTGCTGGCGCCAGCCTGAGCATTGCCATGGATAGCCTGGTGAAGGAACAACCTGCTCCCATCAGCCAGGAATTCGAACTCTTTAATCGCGAACAGCGTATCGGCGTGGATTTTGATGTCTCAATCAGCAACATGGAAAAACGCCTGCCCTTGCAGGACTTTTCCATGTTTGCAGCGTCCCTGCGCATCAATCGGGAAATCGGCGGCAATCTCGCCGAGATACTGGAATCGCTCGGTGAAACCATCCGCCGCAAACACCAGATGGAAGGTAAAATCGAGAGTCTGACGGCACAGGGCAAGATGCAGGGAATCGTCATGACCGGGCTGCCCCTGCTGCTTGCCGGCATCCTGTTTTTTATCGAACCCGAGGCCATGTCCATGCTCTGGACCGAACCCATAGGCTGGGCCACGCTGGCCATTATATTTGTCATGGAAGTACTCGGCTATGTCATGATCAATAAAATCACCTCCATTGATGTCTAGGCCATTATGAATCCGGAAATAGACGCGCAACTTGAAGCCGTACTGGGTGAACATTCGCTGCAATTTTATATTGCGGTGCTGAGCACGGGCCTGTTTATCTTTTTCGCATTCTGGTTTTTCCGTCAGTTGCAGAACATGGTCATGGAAGAAGACCGCACCTATATGGATCCGCTGCCCATCGGCCTGAAAGTGATCTGGCCAGCCATCCAGATCATCAGTTTCTTTTTCTGCTCGCTGTTGCCTTACGAGATGATGGAACGGACCGAGAAACGGCTGTCGCATACCGGTGTCAGTTATCTTCTGACGGCCGAACAGTTTGTGGCCCTGCGCATCATCAGCATTTTTCTCGGCCTCCTGTTTGGCATCATCCTGCTTGCAGCCCTGGAAAAGGATCTGCCCATCGTGGTACTGGTAACCACGATTTTCGGCTATTTTCTGCCCGACATCTGGCTGCGCGACACACGCATCCGCCGTGAAAGCGCCATCATCCGTGCCATGCCGGTTTACCTGGATTTCATCACCATGTCGGTGGAGGCCGGTCTGAACCTGCAGGGCGCCCTCGGCCAGGCCATGGAAAAGGCGCCGCCGGGACCGTTGCGTAACGAATTCGGCATCGTGCTGCGTGATCTGCGCTCCGGCCTGCCGCGCTCCGAGGCATTACGGCGCATGTCCGACCGAATTGATGTCAAGGAAGTCACCAGTTTTGTCAGTTCCATGATCCAGGCGGAAAAAATGGGCTCCAGCATGGCCAACGTACTCAGAATACAGGCCGAACAACGGCGCAGTGAGCGTTTCCAGAGAGCGGAAAAACTGGCCATGGAAGCGCCCATCAAACTGGTGGGCCCGTTGATTATGTTTATCTTTCCCGTCACCTTTATCGTGCTGGGATTCCCGATCGCCATGAAGTTCCTGAACGAAGGTATTTTGTGAAGTTTGGCAGGCTTTACCTTGAATCCGACCAACAGCTGATTTTTGACCGGGTCATGTTGACCACCAGCCCGCTGGAACGAATGCGCGGTCTGCTGGGCCGGCCAGAACCTGCCGACAACGAGGGTCTGCTGATCGAACCCTGTTCATCCATTCACACCCTGGGCATGCGTTATTCCATCGATGTCATATTTCTCAGCAGGGACTGGCGTATAGTCAAACTGGTTACCGATCTCGGCAGCCTGCGCATGGCCTGGTGCGGCGCTGCGCACCGGGTGCTTGAAACCAGGGCGCATGGCATAGCAAGATGGCGACTGGAACCGGAAATGAAACTCGCCTGGGAGGATTCCTGATGAACCGGCTGTGCACTGTTCTCACCCTTGCTATTGTCGCTGTACTCTGCGGCTGCAATCTGCAAACTACCAGACCGGATCAAACGGCCGGATCCGCTGACATCAAGGACCTTGCCACCACACAGCAACGCGCCAAACTCGCCTATGACGCCGGTAACTGGCCGAACGCCGAGGTCCACTATCTTAAACTGGCACAGGCGTTGCCACTGGATGCCGAACCCTGGTTTCGACTCGGCAACGTGTATACCCGCATGGAGCGACCGGCCGATGCCGTCAACGCTTACCGTGAAGCATTGATCAGGAACCCGAAAAGCACCAGGACCTGGCATAATCTCGGTATCGTGCAACTGCGCCAGGCAACCCGGACCTTTGTGCAGTTACAGGAACATGCCAGTGAGGACGATCCACTGGGGCAACGGGCCCGTTATGTCGTCGAGGCCATGACCCGGATCATGGAAGAAGGTTTTGGAGTTACAGATGCGCAAAATGAGTGAGACGCCATTCACTATTCACAAATCACCAATCACCAATCACATGTGAATAGTGATTAGTGAATGGTGACTGATCTATACTGGTTAAAATGATGCGATTTCTCAAACGCAGTCAGTCCGGTCAGAGCGCCACCGAGTTCATCATCGTTGCGCCGGTCCTCATCATGCTCATTTTCGGCAGCCTGCAATTCGCCCTGCTCTACCGGGCCAAGATCACGCTGAATTACGCCACCTACCAGGCGGCACGTGCCGGCGCCTTCAGCAACGGCAACCGCATCATGATGGAAAACGCACTGGCCCGGCATCTGGCCGCGCTGTATACGCGCAGTACCGATGTCGGTACCGGTGAAGGCCAGATATTCTGGGCCCGCGACCGGGTCAGACAGGAGATCATCGATGGCTTCCTGTGGGTGCAGGTACTGAATCCCACCGGCGATGCTTTCGGCAGCAGTTTCGCTCTCGACGATAACGGCGACAGAATCATACCCAACGATAACCTGATGTACCGTGATCAACTGACGCCGGCGGGACTCACCATACAGGACGCCAACCTGTTACAGATCCGGGTCAGCTACTGTCACCGTATGATCGTGCCGTACATTGACCGCCTGCTCGCCATACTCATGACCAATGCGCCTGACGGCGGCGCCTGTTCCGAATGCACCGGCGCATTCGTCAACGAGGGCACCTTCGAGCGCAGTTGTTTTGATAACCGACGTTTTCCCATTCATGCCCACAGCATCATGCGCATGCAATCACCCGCCAGCGAGGCCGCTATCAACGCCACCATATCTCCCGGCGCACCCACCAAGACCAAGACCTTCGCTCCACAGTTGCAAACCGGATTCTGGACTTTGAGTTCGGCGAAACAGCCCTGAGGCTGTGCCGGTTCCGGGTTCAGGGTAAACAGGTTATTGCTTAACTTTGTGGTGAGTGGTGAGTGGTGAG
>DGNS01000009.1:152985-265897 GCA_002389045.1 Thiotrichaceae bacterium UBA4486
GTGAGTGGTGAGTGGGCAAAGTATGCGTCAGATCTGCACTCTGTCAACCCTCACCATTCACGAATCACTATTCACCATTTCTCATATCCGGTACGGTGTCAGCCTGAAGGCAGACACCCTGTGGCCAACTTGTACGGTATCAGCCTGAAGGCAGACACCTGCTTTTCTGTTGTCTGTGGTCTGTCGTCTGTCATCTGTCATCTGTTGTCTGTTGTCTGTTACCTGTCACCTTCCAGCCGAATCACCACTCCATACACTCCAGATGCTCAATCAAATGCGAGGCAGTAGGAAATTTTTTCAGAATCAAACCCTGTTTCAGCCCGCAACAGATGTCCTTGACCAGCCGGTCCTGTTTTGCATAGTGTCTGGCGCCGCCGAGAACGTCGTAAAAGACACGAACCATGTCGACGATATCGGTCTGTATGTTTTCCGATTTCGGGCTTGGCCAGTTGTAAAAATCAATCAGCTTCAGTTCGAAATCGAGCCCGTAATGATTGACGATAATATTCTCGGTGTGCAGATCGCCGTGATACTCACGTAACTGGTGGATCTGCTCGATGCCACAGGCCAGTGTGTGCAACAGGTGTACCGCCTCGAAAGGCGTCAGGCGTTTGCCGCGCTGTCGATTGAGAAAATCGCACAGGCGTTCACCTTCAACATACTCGGATATCAATACGGTAATGGCAATACGCCTGAAAAAAATCTCCTCGCGGTTATGGTACTGGATGATCATCGGGCAGTGCCGCAATTTATGCAGTTTGCGGGCATAGACCTTGGCCGTCTTGTCGCCGGGGTTGCGATGCGGATAAAACATCTTGGCGGCCCGCTCGATGCCGGTGGATCGTTCGGAGATCTTATAGACCTCGCCTTCCCAGCCCTTGCCGAGTAATTCGAGCACCTCGTATTTTTTGGTCAGCATGCGGCCCGGACGCAGATTGAATTCGCTGATACGGTTGGAAACGCTCATCACCTGTTCTTCAACGCCGGCGCGGGGCGAAACAGGATGAAACTCAGATCATCGGGTTTGTAGGGATTCACCTTGTCTTCCATTCGCCCCAGGCAGTGATCTTTCAATTCACGGCAGGACCTGTGCAGAGGGCCCTTACGAATGATATCAACGATTTCTTCCTTATGCAGATTGTCAAACAACCCGTCAGTTGCCACCAGCAGGGTATCTCGCACATGCATGTTCAACGGTGTGCCGATGGACATGTGCATCTCGCTGGAACCGATGACATTGGAAACCAGGTGGCGATCATCATGGTGCAGGCTCTCCTCTTCCTCAACCAGGCCGGCCTCTACCGCGTAACCGACCGGGGAATGGGAAATGGTTTCCAGTTTCACTTTGCCGCGCTGACCGGTCACCAGGATCATGGAATCACCGACGTGGTAGCTGCGCACGGCCGAGCCATGAATTTCAGCGATAGCCAGCGTAGTCGCCGCGCCGACGGCAGCATCCAGCAACTCCAGGTTGGCTGCTTCGATACTGCCGAGGATCACCTGGATGATATTGCCCGGGGCATGCCGGGTTGCGGATAAGCGGTCGATTAACAGCCCGATCGTTAACGCCGAAGCCTGCTCACCGGACGGCTGGCCGCCGAGGCCGTCGGCGACGATACAGACCAGGTGGTCATCGCCCAGGGATACGACGGCGATGGCATCCTCGTTCGGGGTGGTTTTATCCGGCGAACGCCGGCTGTAGGCACACACAGTACCCTGGTGACATTCAAGCAACACCGGCTCGTCCAGATCCGAGTTGATACAGGAAAAGGGTATTGCCGGGGTGAGCGTCGCGGTCATGACCGTTTGCCGCCCGGTTTCGGTTTAATGATCAAGCTGTTATCCCGCTGCCGGTAATCATATGCCTACTATACTGAATTTGGCCGCTCGCGTAACAGCGAAAGGATCAATCACCCACGCTTTTCCAGGGGGACTGAATGTTCTGTCATTCGGTACGGCTATCTAGAGATATCCGGCGCCTTCAGTTAAGATAACCATCCATGTCGAATGTTGCCCCTCACGCCGATCTGCACACCCCGGTGATGCGGCAATACCTTGCTTTCAAGAAACAATACCCCGATCAGTTGCTGTTCTTCCGCATGGGCGATTTTTACGAACTCTTTTACGAGGACGCCCGCAAAGTGGCCCGCCTGCTCGACATTGCCCTGACCAAACGCGGTAAATCGGCCGGGGAACCCATTCCCATGGCCGGCGTACCTTATCATGCCGTGGAAACCTACCTTGCCAGACTGATACGCATGGGTGAATCCGTGGTGGTCTGTGAACAAATCGGCGACCCGGCCACCTGCAAGGGCCCGGTAGAACGCCAGGTGGCCCGTATCATAACACCCGGCACGGTGACCGATGAGGCATTGCTGGAAGAGCGCAAGGATAACCTGCTGGCTTGTGTGTTCGCGCTGCGTAATCGTTACGGTCTGGCCGTTCTCGATCTGGGCAGTGGACGCTTCCTGTTACAGGAATGCCCCGACAGCACGGCATTGCTGAACGAACTGCATCGATTCGCGCCGGCGGAACTGATCTGCGATGAATCCGCCGATGAGCGCGAGGCATTGAGCCGTTCGTTTACCCTGACCGCCTGTGAGTCGTGGAAATTCGACCCGGATAACACGACAGAGCGGATTAAAAGACAGTTCGGTGTCAATGATCCGGCCGTGTTCGATTGCGCACACCTGCCACTTGCCCTGCGCGCGGCGGGCTGCCTGCTGGAATACGCCGCCCATACGCAGCGTACTGATCTGCTGCATATCCAGCCACCCCGGGTCGAGGATCACGAACAACACATCCTCATGGATAATGCCTGCAGGAAACATCTTGAACTGGTGGAATCGGTCAATGGTGAAACACATCATACGTTGAAGGCAGTTATGGACACGACCCATACCTCCATGGGATCGCGCCTGTTAACACGCTGGCTCACGCAACCGATCCGTGATCATGACAGCTTGCGCCTGCGCTACGACGCCGTACAAACCCTCCTCGGCGATAGGCGCTACATGGATTTTATTCCGGCCATGCAGGGCATGGGTGATATCGAGCGCATCAGCACCCGCATCGCCCTGAAATCCGCACGGCCGCGTGATCTGGCCGTGCTCAGGGACAGCCTCGCCGTGCTGCCGGAAATCAGGCAAGGTCTGACCGGCATCGACAGCCCGGGCCTTGAGCAACTGAGCCACATGCTCCCGGACATGTCGGAGATACACGGTCTGCTGGCCGCCGCTATGGTCGAGACGCCTCCGGTAACGGTCCGGGATGGCGGGGTTATTCGCACCGGCTATGATGCCGATCTCGATGAACTGCGGACCCTGGGTGAGGACGCCACGCAATATCTGCAGGAACTGGAACAACAGGAACGGGCACGCACCGGGATCGGCACGCTGAAAGTCGGTTACAACCGTGTGCACGGTTATTATATCGAGATCAGCCGCGCGCAGAGCCGGACGGTGCCGGATAATTACCAGCGCCGGCAAACCCTGAAATCCGTGGAGCGCTATATCACGCCCGAACTCAAAGCCTTCGAAGACAGGGTTCTGAGCGCCCGGGAAAAGGCGCTTGCCAGGGAGAAACAACTTTACAACGAACTGCTGGAAAAACTGAATGTATACCTCGGGGAGTTACAGACCACGGCGGCGGCCATTGCGGAACTGGACGTCTACCTGTGTTTCAGCGAACGCGCCGAAAGCCTGAACCTGAGCCAGCCCGAACTGGTGGATGACACCGGCATTCAAATCGTCAACGGTCGCCATCCCGTAGTGGAACAAATTCAGTGCGGCACCTTTATCGGCAATGATCTGTCGCTCGACCGGGATCGGCAGATGCTGATTGTCACCGGCCCGAATATGGGCGGTAAATCCACTTACATGCGCCAGTGCGCATTGATCGTGATCCTGGCGCATACGGGCTGTTTTGTCCCGGCTGACCGCGCCGTCATCGGCCCCATAGATCGTATTTTCACACGCATCGGCGCCAGCGATGATCTCGCGGGTGGAAAATCCACGTTCATGGTGGAAATGACTGAAACCGCTTTCATCCTGCACAACGCCACGGCCAACAGCCTGGTGCTCATGGACGAGGTCGGGCGCGGTACCAGCACCTATGACGGTATGGCGCTGGCCTGGGCTGCGGCTGAATTCCTGGCTGGACAGTCACGGGCGATGACGCTTTTCTCCACACATTACCTGGAACTGACCGCACTGGAACAGATACTGGACAACGTCGCCAATGTTCATCTGGACGTCGTCGAACACCGGGACCGGATCGTATTCATGTATCGCGTCAAGCCCGGCAGCGCCAACCGCAGTTACGGATTGCAGGTCGCGGCGCTGGCCGGGATCCCGGAAGCGGTTATCCGTCATGCCCGCGAACGTCTGGACGAGATGGAACAACGGCCGGAGGTTGGCGCAGTGATGACGCCGCAAAACGATCTTTTCGAACCGGGTTCACCCGTTCTGGATTACCTGGAATCACTGCAACCGGATCAACTGACACCGAAACAGGCACTGGATGCCCTGTATGAAATGCAGGCCATGCACAAGCGCGAAGATTCCTGAATCATCAGCAGGCATCAGTGGATCCCCGACGCACCCTGTTACTCACCCTGTTTGACCTGCGTCATTCGGTTTTCAAAGTCAAGGGACTGCTGTTTCTGTTGCCTTTTCTGCTCTATTGGCTGGCCATCCTGCAGTTACTCCATGACGGCGGCGCCGAATTCGTGGTCAGCCAGCAAGGCATGCTCATCAGCACCCTGTTGCTGACGCCGGACGTGACCCGGGCTCTGTTTATCGACAACCCTGCCGTATTATCCATGACCCTGATGCTCGGCCTGACGACCCTGCCCCTGTTCTGTATGCTTGCCGGCTGCAATCAATTGGCAGCCGATGCCGGGCGTAATTCCTTTCGTTTCCTGTTGACCCGCTGCACTCGCAGCGAATTATTTGTCTCCAGATACCTGAGTGCCTGTCTGCTGGTAGCAGTGGCAATGGGCCTGTTAATCGTCGCCGTTACCCTGATGTCCCTGCATATTGACCAGAAACCCTTGCTGACGACACTGACCTACGCTGCCTGGATCCTCGCCGTCCTGGTGATCTACGCGTTGCCGCTGATCGCATTCATGTCAATATTTTCATCGATGATGTCCGGGACCGTTGGCGCGTTTTTAAGCGGCTCGTCGGTGTTTTTTGTATTGATGATGATCAGCCGCTGGCTGGATGATGATTATCCCGCCCTATTTTATGTTCTGCCCAACTCACTAAAAGCTTCCCTGTACGATGTTTATAGCCCGGATATCATGTTGAGTCTGGCAGCCATGCTTGCCTACAGCGTGGTCTATCTGTCCCTGGGCTGGTTGCTTTTCCAGCGTCGGAGTGTGTAGAAAAGTGGCCCGTATGATCGAATGCCGAAACCTGGTCAAATCGTATGGCCGTGTCCGGGCCATTAACGACCTGACTTTTGACGTGGATGCGGGCCCGCCCATCGGACTGGTGGGACCAAACGGCGCCGGCAAGACGACATTATTCTCACTGATCAGCGGCTTTCTGACAGCGGACAGCGGTACGGTACGGGTGGACGGCATTGACGCCGATTCATCCCGGCGCAACGGCATTATCGGCATCCTGCCCCAGGATGCCCCGTTCCTTAAAGGTATCAGGGTCCGCGATCAACTCGACCTCTTTGCCCGATTGCAGGGCATGTCCGCGCGTGAAGCCATCGAGGTCACCAGGACCGTGACCACGGATTTCGGCGTTGCCGACCTGCTCGATCGCAAGCCGGAACACCTGAGCCACGGCCAGCGCAAGCGCGTCGCCCTGGCCCAGTCCATTATCGGCCAGCCAAAACTCGTTCTGCTTGACGAGCCCACCTCCGGGCTGGACCCCGTGGTTGCAGACGATGTGCGCAGACTGATCCAGTCGCGGGCGCATGCCATCACCTTCATGATCAGTTCACACAACCTGGCTGAACTGGAAGATATTTGTGAAACCATCATTGTCATCAATGAAGGCAGACTGGTAGTCGCCACCAGCGTGGCCGAGTTACGTGGACGGGATCAACGCCTGCGTGTGCGTCTGGCCAACCCCGCAGATGATGCAATGATCGCCAGGCTGGGCCGGATAGAAGGCGTGGTCGATGTGACCTGCGCAAACAATGATTTGAAACAGATCATTATCCGTTATGACTGTATGGACCCGGACCGCCTGCAAATGGAGGTGCTCGGTCTCATGCAGGCCGCCGGCCTGCCGGTGGTGGAACTCAGCCAGGGTGGCAAACTCGCCGAGGGCATCCTCCGCCTGGTTCGTGATGAAAAGTAATTTACCGGCTATCCGGGGGCTGAATGTTTACTTTTTCACCCCTGGTAAAAACGCTATCATGACCGGCTGTTACATCACCACCGCTCGTTACCGTGGTGCTGGTAGTAATTTACAAACAGGGGAACACCATGACCTTTGTCGTTACCGAAAATTGCATAAAATGCAAGTATACTGACTGTGTCGAAGTCTGCCCCGTGGACTGCTTCCATGAGGGGCCGAACATGCTGGTGATTGATCCCGACGAATGCATCGATTGCACACTTTGTGAACCGGAATGTCCCGTCGATGCCATCATGTCGGAAGATGATATGCCGGATAGCATGCAGAATTTCATTGAGCTTAATGCCGAATTATCCAGACAATGGCCGGTCATCAACGAAATGAAAGACGCCCCCGAAGATGCCGATGAGTGGAAAGACAAGCCCGACAAACTCCAGTACCTGGAACGCTGATCGGATTTTCGCTCCTTCTTTTAAAGCTAATTCCCGGGCGAAATCAGTAGCTGGCGGTTTTATCGTCGTGGTCGCAAAGTGCATGATGTTCAGGAATTATTGATGACCATGACAGCCGCTGACCGGGCAGTATTTCTACACCGCATTTTTATGATCCCGCCAGGCGGCAGAAAAATTCTTTGTCCATACCCACAAATTCTGCTGACGTTCCTTAAAGCTGCACCACGCCCGCGCCGATAACACTACCTGAACCCACCCTATAGTGAGCGTGTAGTCACTGGCCGGGTTGCGACAGGACGCGAATATCCAGCAGCCGGTCCCGGCCTGACCATTCGATAACCCATTGCGGGACAGAAAATGACCGAAACCCTCGACGCATGGATGATCCGTCAACGGAACAATCCCTTGCCGATTCTGCGGCAAAGCCGGGAATACTTTCACATACAAAAAAACATACCCAGTATCAGTATTTCCAGGCTCTGGCAGGTTCTGGCCATGGATCCGGGTTTATGCCTGAATATCCTGCGGCTGGCCGGTAAAAGCAAAAAAACCCGGGTTATTTCCGTTCAACACGGCATCCGTATGCTCGGTTTACCCAGGGTACTCGGTCTGCCCGATGATTTACCCCTGCTTGAGGATACTGCCGGCGAAGACATACGCCACATGATTCTGGCCGCCCATGCCCGCGCCCACCATGCAGCATTGCAGTGCCGAAACTGGTCGGAACTCATCGATGATTGCACGGTGGAAGACCTGGTCACGGCCGCCATCAGTACGGAACTGGTCATCTTTATGCTCTGCTGTTACCGACCACAGCAGGCAAGGCATATTTTTCAATTAACCGCACGTGGGTCAAAACTGGCCGCGGCTATCGAACAGGTCACCGGCTTTTCCGAGCCGCATCTCGGCGAATGTATCGCATCCGCCTGGAGATTGCCGGAACCGGTGCTCATGCATTATCAGAATTTGCATAGGCAGGATGATGCCCGGAAAGTACATCTCATCAGCAACGCTCATTGCCTCGTTCGCGAGCTGGAGACCGGCTGGGGCACGGAGACGATCGAACAACTGATCGGAAATCTGGCTGTCTTGACGCACAAACCGGCAGACATATTGACCTGTCGTATTCACAAGACAGCAGCCATGGCTGCAAGACAATCCCATCGCTGCTATCACCCGGTGGTGCCGGCCGCGGTCAGACTGAATTATCTGCCGAAATCATGCGTTGGCAATAATGTCGTCAGCATGAGTTCAGCACGGACAGCTAAAGAGATTTACAAAAACGCGCTGATGCGCATCAGGAACGATGCCGGGCTGGATTATTCCGGCATCATGACCCAGACATTCAGGGCGACCTGCCGCGGACTCGGATTGTCGCGGGTATTTTTCGCGGTTCTCGGCAAGGATAAAAAAGCGCTGTTGATCAGGCATATCGTTACTGTAGAAAACGATTCGGGCCTGAAGAGATACCGTTTGTTACTCGCGGAGAATCCATTATTGCAAAGAATAATGAACAAACCGCAGTTATTGCATATCCACAATGATAATGCCGAAAAGTACCTGCCACTACTGTCCTTGCGGCTGCGCACGGTGCTCGCCGACGGAAATTTCGTGATGATATCAATGTTCGTCAGAGACAAACCCGTCGGTCTGTTCTATGCTGATTGTTGTGGAAACCGGCCGCTGGAAGTGGCTCAGGTTGAATATTTCAAACTCATTGTCCGGGAAACCGCCCATGCCCTGGCCGAATTGAGCAATGACACGGAAGAGAAATACATTATTAATGCCTGATTATGTTCTGCCCGCTGTTTCAAGACCGGGTCAACGTCTGCACTGTATACTGTTACTCGCATTGTTCGTTGCCGGTGCACCGATAACACCGGTTTCGGCCGAAGTTTACAAATGGAAGGATGAGCACGGCCGGACTCATTATGGCGACCGTCCGGGCAATGACCAGGCACGGCAGATAGAAATTGAGTCCTTGCCTGACAACAGCAACACCATCCCCGAGGACAGAAAAATCAAACAACAGCGCCTGCTGCAACTGTTTGCCGAAGAAAGAGAAGCAAAACGCCGGCAGAAGATAGATGAAGAAAATAAAAAAATTGCTCGTAGCAATGCCTGCGCCAAAGCCAGGAATCATCGCGATGAAATACTCGCAGCGGGTTACCTGTACGAGGAAGACGATGACGGTAATAAACGGATTCTGAGCAGCAGCGAGTTCGAGGCACATCTCAGCAAAACCGAAGATATGATCGAGAAATTATGTTCATGAGCGCGGTCCATATTCTGTTTCAACAGCGTTATCCCGTCCCTATCTCTGAATAGACAATCCCAATTAAATCAGTGTACTATCGCATTAAACCCTAACGTTGCATAAATTTTTGGATGCAGGGGCTTTTAGAGCGGTATTTTCCGGGACGCGCGCAGATTTTTCCAACCGGAACATAGCTCACTCTATGTGAGGATTGGAAAAAGCGAGCACGGCCCGGAAAATGCTGCTATAGAAGGAGCGGAGCTGTCCTGCACCAAAAATTTATGCAATGTTAGGGTTAAATTAAGAGCCGATAAAAACCTCTCAGCTGCGATGAAAAAAGCCTTCTGGCAAAGCGATTGGTTCCTGGGCCTCGTCATCACCATCGTATTCGTTCTCGTTGGGCCGAGCGGGTTCATGAACAACCTCGAACGTACGGCCTATGATCAGGGCGTCCGTTCAACCCAGAAGGATCCGGGCGACAACATCACTGTCATCGCCATTGATGACGAAAGTATAGATAATCTCGGCCGCTGGCCCTGGCCACGCACCATTATCGCCACGGTGGTGGACCGCCTGACGGCTGCAGGCGCAAAAGTCATCGGCAGTACGATTATCCTCTCGGAAGAACAGGTCAACCCGGCCAGCAGCGATATTGAACAGGCCATATCCCTGCTGGGCAGTAATACGGGCGGTACTCCGTCATCGCTGGACACCGTCATTGATCTCCTGCAGCAGACCCGGCAGAAACTCGATACCGACAGTGTTCTTGCGTCCTCGTTCAAGGCGTCTGGCAATGTGGTTCTCGGCATGCAGTTCGGCCTCGGCCGGGCGCTGGGCAAAGCGGACAAACCACTGCCTGATTATGTCCTGGAAAACCGCCTGCCCAATGTGCTCGGTGAAAACGCTGACGGCCACCCGGCGCCGGCCAATTCGGCCAAACCACCCATCAGCGTCCTGGGTTCAGCAGCCGCCGCTATCGGCCATATCAGTTTTCCGGTGGACCCGGATGGCGGCATCCGCAGGGATCTGCTGGTACTGGATTATTACGGCGATTTCTTTCCATCGTTGTCCCTGATGATTGCCGCTCAAAGCCTGAACCTGACGCCGGAAGACATCCTGGTCAAACGCGGCAAGTCAGTAAACCTGGCCAACCTGGAAATCCAGACCGATGCCTTATCGCGGATGTACCCTTTCTTTTACCAGGATGAAGCCGGTAAATCGGCGTTCAGGACCACGTCATTTTTTGATGTTTACGAAAACAAGGTCAGCCTGGACAATTTCAGGGACAAGATTGTCATCATCGGCGCCACCGCCTATGGCGTCGGCACCAGTTTCGTTACACCGACGGATAAATCCATGACCCCGGCGGTACTGCTGGCCAACGTGGTCGCCAGTATTCTCAACCAGCACTTTTTCATTATTCCCGACTGGGCGACACTGGCACGGTGGCTCGCAGTGTTGCTCGTAGCGCTCTATCTCATCCTGGTGCTGCCAAGACTGAATGCGAAAATGGCCGCTATCGCCAGTGCCCTGTTACTGGTGCTCCTTCTCGCCGTAAACCAGGGCCTGCTTATCACCCAGGCCATGTGGGTTGAACTCATGCTACCGGCGACCCTGCTGGTCTGCGGCTACCTGTTATTGATCACCAAGCGGTTTCTGGTCACCGAAAAAGGCAAGATCAAGGCCGACGAGGCCTCCGCCCAGAGCAACCGCACCCTGGGACTGTCCTACCAGCAACAGGGCCAGCTGGATATGGCCTGGGACAAATTCCAGGCTTGTCCCATGGACGATACCATGCTTGAGCCGCTGTACAGCCTGGCGCTGGATTTCGAAAGCAAACGCAAGTTTGCCAAGGCCGCCTCGGTGTATGAGCACATTGCCAGGTACAATGCCAATTACAAGGATGTGAAAGACAAGATCCAGCGCAGCAAGGCCATGGAAAACACCTTTGTCTTTGGCGCCGCGGGAGGCGGCGGCAGTGCGTCATCAATGATGCTTGATGCCACCGGCAGCATGCAAAAGCCGAAACTGGGCCGCTATGAAATTGAGAAGGAACTGGGCAAGGGCGCCATGGGTGTCGTTTACCTGGGCAAGGATCCGCAGATTGCCCGTACCGTTGCCATCAAGACCATGGCCCTGTCGCAGGAATTCGAGGAAGATGAACTCGACGAGGTCAAGGAACGTTTCTTCCGCGAGGCCCAGACTGCCGGACGTCTCAATCACCCCAATATTGTCGCCATATACGATGTCGGCGAGGAGCATGACCTGGCCTACATCGCCATGGAATTCCTCGAGGGACACGATCTTTCCCGCTATACCAAAAAAGATGCCCTGCTGCCCGTGACCACCGTGCTCAGCATCATTACCCTCTCGGCCGAAGCCCTGAATTATGCCCACCAGCAGAACATTGTCCACCGGGACATCAAACCCGCCAATATCATGTATGTGCCGGAATCCTCAAAGATAAAGTTAACGGATTTCGGTATCGCCCGTATTACTGATTCCAGCAGAACCAAGACCGGCATGGTCCTGGGCACGCCGTCCTATATGTCACCGGAGCAACTCTCGGGCAAGCATGTGGATGGACGCTCCGATCTGTTCTCTCTGGGTGTTATGCTTTACCAGTTGCTCACGGGCGACCTGCCCTTCAAGGGTGAATCCATGGCCACACTGATGTTCAAGATCGCCAATGACCCGCATCCGGAAATCATCGCCGTGAAGCCTGAACTCGCGTCCACGGCGCCCTGCGTGATCAACATTATCAACAAAGCCCTGGAAAAAAATCCCGACAATCGTTATCAGAGCGGTGCCGAGATGTCGGCCGATCTTCGCAAGTGCCTGAAAATCATCAAAAATAAATAGGGAGAATCATGGGCAAACGGCCTCGAATCGAAATCGTCAATCTCTCGGATGTGGGCCTGAAGCGACCACACAACGAGGACAGCGCTATCAGTGATCCGGACCGTGGCCTGATGATCCTGGCCGACGGCATGGGGGGATACAAGGCCGGAGAAATCGCCAGCGCCATCGCCGTGACCAGCACTTACCAGCAAATCTGCCAGGGACTGAAGCACCTGAAATCCGGTGAAACCGATGAGTCCAGCGGCATGAGTGCTGAATCCATGCTGGTAAAAAAATCAATAATTGATGCGAATTCAAAGATTTATACAACTGCTACCCAGGAATCCACCTGTCAGGGCATGGGTACAACCATTGTCATCGGGCTAATACACGATAATATCCTGACCGTAGCCCATGTCGGCGATTCACGCATGTACCGGGTACGAGGCGATACATTCGAACAAATTACCCGGGATCATTCGCTGATCCAGGAATTGATAGATCGCGGTTTTTACACCCCCGAGGAAGCCGCCGTAAACACACCTAAAAACCTCGTTACCCGGGCACTGGGTATCGAAAACAAGGTGGAAGTCGATGTCATTGAGGAGGCCATTTCCCCCGGGGATATCTACCTGCTTTGCTCGGACGGTCTCAATGATATGGTAGAAGATGAAGAAATTCACTTAACCCTAAGTAAATATAGTGCTAATCTAGTACAAGCAGCGGAAGAATTGGTACAAAAAGCGAACGCCAACGGGGGCAAAGACAATACATCCATAATCCTGATGCGGGTGGATTGAGAACGAGCAAACCTCCCTGGAGCTGCATATATGAGCGGAATTTTTATACTGAAACTAGTGGGGAAAGATAGGACCTGGCCATGGCAAAGTTAGTTCTTAGTCTCAATGGTGTTGTTCAAGGCGAATACGAGTTAAGTAACGAACGCCTGACCATCGGGCGTAAACCGGACAACGATATTCAAATCGACAACCTGGCCGTCAGCGGCAAGCATGCCCTGATAATTACCATTCTCGATGATTCCTTCCTGGAAGATCTGGGCAGTACCAATGGTACGTATGTCAACGGCAAACTCATTAAAAAGCATGCACTTAAAGATGGTGATGTGATCGCCATAGGTAAGCATGAAATGAAATACGTCAATGAACATGCGACAGCCGACGATGACGAGTTTGAAAAGACCATGATCATCAGACCCGGTTCAGCCAGCGCCGCAGTCGCAGCGGCCCAGGCTGCGGAAGCAGCCGGTGCGGCTGCTGCCGCAGCACCTGCCGCAGCACCTGCCGCAAGCAGCGGTGGCGGCATGCCACTGGGCAGACTCACTGTTCTGAACGGCCCGATTGCCGGTAAAGAGCTGGAACTGACCAAGGCCCTGGTTACGCTGGGCAAGCCCGGGACACAGGTTGCCGTTATATCACGCCGTCCGCAGGGATATTTCCTGACCCATATTGAAAGTGATGGCGATGGCAAACGTTACCCGGTCGTCAACGGGGAACCGATTGGCGCCAAGGCCTATCAACTCAAAGACAGCGATCTCATCGAACTGGCCGGTATCAAGATGGAGTTTTCGGCAGCATCTTAAAGGCAGCTAATAGCTACTATTAGCCATTAGCCAATTAGTAAAACCAAAAGAGAATCTATCAACCTGAATGCAGGCGTCTGCCTAATCCGGTCTCGTACTGTCTTTTTCTATTAGCTAATAGCTGTCATTATACCCCGACCTTTTGGGCCGGACTCGTACCATCTTTTTCTAATAGCTAATAGCTTATGGCTAATAGCTGTCACTTAGTCGTATGCGTAAACACCCCGTCCCAGTCCTTGCCTGGCGGGTCGGCACGAAATTGCTGTATACGGCTGATATACAATGAGTAGAGCATCCGATCCGGGTTCTGCTGCTGAAGATTCACGAACTGCATCTCGGCCAGATCCCACTCCTGTTTACGGTATTGACCCAGGGCCTGGGCATACAACTTCAGTTCATCTTTCTGATCTTTCGTCATGTCGGATTTCAATCCGATGGGTTCATAAATCGCCACTGGCTCATCCTTGCCCTTGACCTTGACACGATCCAGCTCGCGATAGGCGTACTCGGGTACACCCGCCCGGGTGGTCTCACTGACGATCAGACTGACACTGTAATTCTTGGTCAGACCTTCAAGGCGCGAACCCAGGTTTACGGCATCACCCATGACGGTATAGGCCTTGCGAAACTCCGATCCCATGTCACCGACCCGCATTTTACCGGTATTCAGACCGATCCCGATACGCACTTGTGGCCAGCCCCTGGTGCTGAATTGTTCGTTCATTACCGGCAACGCCTGCAACATTTCCATGGCTGCATCGAGTGCCAGACGCGCGTGTTCGGGCTCCCTTATCGGGGCACCCCAGAATGCCATGATGGCGTCACCCATGTACTTGTCGATGGTGCCGCGGGATTTCTGGATGATCCTGGTCATCGGCGTGAGAAATTCATTCAGCAATTCGGAAAGTGACTGCGCGTCCATGCTTTCGGATATCGTGGTAAATCCGCGTATATCGGTAAACAGCACCGTGAGCTCACGGACTTCGGCATCCAGTGAATAATGCGTCGGATCCTCACTCATCTCATCAACGAGTTCCGGCGGAACATACTGTCCGAACAAGCCCTCTATCTGGCGCTTGCCCCGTTGTTCGATAAAAAAACCGTAACTCATGTTCAGTAAAAACATCAACAGCATCATGATCAACCCGGAGGCAATGGGGATTACCAGATGCATGTATTGCCAGACGACGAAATTGAGTCCGATGGAGATCAGTAATATTACGGTTATCAGTATCACGGCCATTTGTGGAGAACTGGCCGGCAGAAAAACAGCCAGCAACAGGCCAATCACCAGGAGCAGCGTAAACTCCGCACCGAGCACATAATACGGACTTTCCATGATTCGATTGTCCAGAATACCCGAAATAATATTGGCGTGGACCTCTACCCCGGGAAACGCGTTCTGTACAGGTGTTGCTCGCAGATCCAGTAAACCCTGGGCCGATGTGCCGATGAGTACAATACGATCATCAAGCGCGCTCTTGTCCACAGTGCCGTTGAGCACATCAACCATCGATATATAGGGGAAACTGCCCTGCCTGCCCAGAAACGGAACCAGCACCTGGGCTTTCTCGTCAATGGGTATCAGGCGATCCGAAACCTCGACCCAGTCCGGTGCCGAGTAATCGGAACCGGAAAAATTCCAGCCGTACGTGAACTTGATTGAATCCGCCTTGAACAGGTAACGCACCATGGCCAGGGTCAATGATTCGTAATAATCACCTTCGTATTCAAACAACATGGGTACGCGACGGACAATACCGTCATCATCAGGCACCAGGGTAAAATGACCTGCGCCATAGGCAGCATCGGTAATGGATTCAAGGTTCGCGCCATAACCGGTCGTTTCATGCGGGCGAAAATCCTGGCCGGAAAATTCGCCGGCTGAAAATACCGGTGGCGGCAGTTTGCCGCTTTTTCTGGCATCGGCGGTACTCTCGAAAAAATAACCCAGGAACACCGGGCGGCCTTTCAGGCTGTTCACGAATTGCAGATCATAATCAAGACTTTCCCGGATGCGCTCAAGCCCTCTGCTGAATTCCGGCAGATGGCGGAATTCCTCTCGACCCAGTCTTTCCAGCACTGAAAGTCCCGAACTGTCATCCGGCTCGGCGAAGACAACGTCAAAACCGACCACTTCAACGTTGTATTTATCAAACAACTGATCAATGACCCGGGCCAGTTTGTCCCGGCCCCATGGCCAGCGCCCGACCTCGGCCAGACTCTTTTCATCAATATCAACAATGACTATACGATCATCAATTGAATTCGGGGTACTCATCAATACCCTGGCGTCATAGGCAATGTTTTCCAGCTGATCGATAAACTTCCAGTGGAACCACTGCCCCCGGTCAGTCAGAACATGGGCCAGGAAAAGTACAAGGAGGGTAATTTCCAGGATAACCAGCGGTAACTGTTTTCTCAGTTTTTCGATGATCCTGTTCATAATAGACAGCAGCAGGTCCGGGCCCCGGTCATTTATTACAACGCCTCATGCACATCTTTGGTAAATTCAGTAAAACAACGGAGTAGTGCCTTGTCGAAAGCGGTCACCGTATCAGTCGGCGTGGCCCCGGTTATAGCTTCTGTTACCTGGTAATCTCCGATATGCAACAGTTTACCTTCCCTGTCAGCACGTAATTCCAGTGCAACCACCACCTCGTCTGTCGAATCATCCATGATCCGGTCAAAGCGACGAATCCTGCCTGAGATCCTCAATTCAGGATAGGGATCCACGGAGGTCACTACGGTTGGTGCTGCATTAATGGCGCGCAGGTACTGAACCAGATGATCCCGTATCAGCCTTGCCGGACTATCCACCCAGTGCTGATAATGAAACTGTTTGAGTTCCAGTCCATCACGATTGGTGCCATAGACCAGGGCGCGTTCCCGGTGCAGTCCATCGGTCTCAAGCAGCGCGACATAAACGATTCCGTCACTGAGCCTGGTTTCACCGGAAATGCTCAGCGGGATATCCGGCAACCGGTAATAATGATCGACGGGGACAGGCTTCTGCGAGCCACAGGCGCTTATGAAAAAAACCGGGATCAGGACAAGTAATCTCAGCATCATTCTTTCCTTTTGTCTTGCTGGGGGGAACCACTGATGAGTAATGCCGGGTTTTCCCGGATTTGGCGGGTAAACTCATGCATATTACGGCTGCTGCCTTCAAGATGATAGGAAATGGCATTGATATGTTCCGAAACAACATGCAGCGATTTCTTCAGGTTTTCCACGGATTTTTTTACATCATCCCTGTTCTCGGACACCATGCCATCCACATTACTCACCAGACTGTCTGCATTGTTGAGAATTCCGTCCAGCTCCTGCCGGGTTACTTCGATACGGGTAATCAATTCGTTGAAAGAGCTGGATGCCTCGTTCAGATTAGCCAGGATCCTGTTGATGTTATCGATGTTGCCGGTATCCATTACCATAAGCATGCGATCAGCCGCCTGATTCAGTTTTGAGGACAAGTCCTGCAGGTTACTTATCAATTCCGGCTGATCCAGTTGTACGGATAATCTGTCAATCATTGGGTGCAGACTGTTTTTTAAAAGGTCATGCAGCTCTGTTCCAAGTTGATCAACCTGGTTATCGATGTTTGCAAATAATGGCCGGATACTTTGTCTGGACAGATCCTCGATTTCAGCGGCAACGCTGTTGACGGCTGCGAACAGATCGGGAGCGGCGCGGCCTTCCAGGGTAGCCCCGGATTCCAGACTGGTGCTGCTCTGCCCCTCGACAATCTCGATCGAGATAGCCGAAAGCAGTCCGGACTTCAGAATCCTGGCAATGCTGTCAGAGGGAATCGCCCAGCCGTCGATGACACTCATGGTAATGCGGTACTGGATACCTGCCTTGTCCCTCTCGGGCTTGATCTCCTCGACCTGGCCGATTTGATAGCCCTCGTACAATACGGGTGTTCCGAACTTGATGCCGGTGACATTGTTGTAATAAACATAATATTCATCACTCGGACCGGTACTGCCCGTAATCTTGTAGAGAACTACAAAGAAACCGGTGAGCAGGCCGAGCACGAACACGCCGACCACAAAATAGTTGATTGAATCACGCTTCATATTATTTTATTTCCCCTTACATCCCTGTCAGCCTGGCCAGGTATTCATCTGCATGAATTTCATCATTACCCGGCCTGCGGTTGAGCAGGGATTGTATTCGTTCACTATCTGAAGATCGAACTTCATCGACGCTGCCGGTCATGAGAATATGCCCCTTGTCCAGGACAGTGATCCTGTCAGCTATTTTAAACGCGCTGTCGAGTTCATGTGTCACAACAACAATAGTCATCTGCAAGGCGTCCCGTAATCTCAGGATCAGTTCATCAAGTTCGGCGGAGACCACCGGGTCAAGCCCGGCCGATGGTTCGTCAAAAAACATCAGCTTCGGATCCATGACAATGGCACGGGCCACGGCGGCCCGCTTGATCATGCCACCGGAAAGCTGGGCCGGCATCAGGTTCTCGAATCCACCGAGGTTGACGACTTCAAGTTTCATACGCGCCATGATTTCCTTGGTCTTCCGATCCAGGCGGGTGTGTTCATTTAACGGCAATTGCACATTCTCACCAACGGTCAGGGAACTCAACAGGGCACCCCCCTGGAAAGCAACACCCATATTCTGCCGCAACTCGTGCATTTCCGTGCTGGTAATACGGGTAATATCCTTGCCGAGCAGTCTGATGCTACCCCGTGTCGGCACCCCGAGTCCGAGCAGATACCGTAACAGGGTACTCTTGCCGGAACCGCTGCCTCCCATGATGATCATGATCTCGCCTTCATGGACTGTCATATTGACACCATGCAGGATTTCGACCTTGCCATAGTGCGTGACCAGGTCCTCGACTTCAATAGCGGGATTTCTGTTCTCGGTTGCGCTCATCAGCTAGCGATTGAGAAAATAGGTAAAAATCATATCAGCCACGACAATATAGGAAATGGACAAAACCACGGATCGCGTGGTGGCCTTGCCGACGCCTTCCGCGCCACCACTGACCATAAAGCCGTTACTCACGCCGATGAGTGAAATGATCACGGCAAATACCACGCTCTTGATCAGCCCCTGGTAAATATCGTCCATCTTCAGAATTTCCAGTGTCTGGAATGCGTAGGCTTCAAGGCCGAGTCCAATCTCTACCGATGCGTATAATGCGCCGCCCAGGATACCGGCAATATCGGAAAAAAAGGTCAATGTCGGCAACATGATCAGCATCGCCATCAGCGACGGCGAAACCAGGTAGCGGACCGGGTTGATGCCCATCACGCGCAGTGCGTCCACTTCCTGGTTAACCTGCATGGTGCCGATACGCGCGGCCAGCGCCGAGCCGGATCGACCGGCGACGAGAATGCTGGTAATCAAGGGTCCAAACTCCCGCGTCACCGACAGCGCCACACCGCCGACCACCTGTGACTCGGCGCCGAATATCCTGAGATTGTAAATGATCTGGATGGCCAGCATGATACCGACCGCGAATGACAGAATAAACACGATGGGTGCAGCGGCAATGCCGATGGCCATCATTTGCGAGAATATGGCCGGGGAACGCACCGGCTGTTTGAAAAACGGACCGCAAATGAGCCAGAAGAAACTCTCGATCAGAAGTGCACAGAGGTAACCTGCTTCCTCCACGGCACGGATAAATACCCGTCCCGTATGCTCTACGAAAAGATAAACCGAGTTACGGCTGTCCGGTTCAGCCATCCTCCTCGAGCCGCTCCTCAATGTTTGCATGGATCGGAAAAACCTTGTCCAGCCTGGCCAGTTGCAAGACACTCATGGCCGCATCACTGACACCTATCAGCCCGAACCGGCGTCCGGCTTTCTTGGCCGTCTGGTAACCCTCGACCAGACTTGCAACACCGGAGCTGTCGATGTAACTCACACCGGACAAATCAACCAGCAGGTCATTGCCGGCTCCAAGTACATGCAGGATCTGTTTCCTGGCTTCCGGTGAGCATGAAAGGTCGATTTCTCCTTCCAGCTCCAGTACTACATAACCACCCTCTTCCCTTGTTGCATAATTCATTCTGTTTACTCTCTGGCTTCTTCAGCTTATTGTTTTCGTCATCTCGAGATAATTACCCTGGCGGTCCTCGAGATGCCCCATTTCGTATTTATCCATGATCTCGCGTATGAAGTGGGTACCCAGCCCGCCGGGACGCAAGTCATCCAGTTGCCGCGGTTTAATAGTGTCCAGATCCACGGGGGCGGCAAAATCCTCCAGCCTGAACAGTAACTTGTTCTTATTATTGAGTATTTCGAGAACAATTTCACCTGAATCATCGCCCTTGTAGGCGTGTTGAATCACGTTCATACAGGCCTCGTTGACCGCCAGCACCAGTTGATCCGCCAGATCACTCTGGCAACCCGCTACTTCGGCCACCCGCTTGACCAGAGGCCGGATCAGGCAAAGACGGTCAGCACTGGCCTGAAACCGCAATTCGAGGAGTTTTACAGCCTTCATTGACGGCAACACTGTATCATCATCATGGTGATGTCATCACGCTGTTGGCTATGCGGTTTACGAATTTCAGCAATAATATCTTCCAACCGGCGTGACGCCGCAACTCTCGAATTGTCCAGAATCAGCCGCGTGATGCCGGCAACATCCAGGGGATTGTTGTGTTCGTCCAGGGCCTCGGTAACCCCGTCGGTAAATAACCATAGCGTACCCGCGGCCAGGGGGATTTCCGTGACCGGATAATGCGTGCCGGAAAGAATGCCAAGCGGCGGCGCGTCCGCCGGATATTCCTCAAAGCGGCCGTCCACATGATGATACAGGGGTGGTTGATGACCGGCATTGGCCCAGCGGATGGTGCAATTCCGGGTGTCGATAAATCCGGAGACGATGGTGACAAACATGCCGTGCGAGACGGTCTCGCAGATTTCATCGTTGACCCGCTGCAGCAGTTCGCCCGGGTCGTCGACGGTTTTGGCCAGGTGATGCAGCAGGCTGCTGACCTTGGCCATCAGCAGGGCTGAATTCATACCCTTGCCGGACACATCGGCGAGATTGAAATAGATACGGCCGTCGGCGCGTTTGAAAAAATCGTAAAAATCGCCGGACACCTCGAGTGCCGGAACGTTCATGCCCTGCACGGGAAATTCCTTGTCGTCGATACGCGGTAACAAATCCAGCTGGATTTCCCGCGCCAGTTCCAGTTCGCGGCGCATGCGTTCCTGCTCGACCAGCGCATCGGCCATCTGGGCGTTGCGAATGGCCAGCGCTGAACAGGACGCCAAAGCCATGAGCAGATGTTTGTCATGCTCGCCAAACAATCCGTCATCGCTGCGCTTGTTGATAAGTTCCAGGGCGCCCAGACATTCACCGTGCATGATCAGCGGCGCACAGAGAATGGACCGGGTCACGAACCCCGTACCCTCGTCCACGCTGTTGGCAAAGTCCGGATCCTTTGATACATCCCGGACCATGCGGCACGACTTGTCCATGACGGTTTTCCCGACAATCCCCTGGGTGGACTTGAGTCTGAGCCCGCGGATGTCCACCGGGCCTGCGCACTCGTGACAGACAAGCTCATGGCCATCGTTTTCCAGTAAAAAGATGGATGCCGCCTCGGCATTGAGATATTCCATAAACTGCTCGATGGCGTTTCGCAGGGTATCGGTGATATCCAGAGAGGAGCTGGCGAAGCCCTGGGTAATGTCAGCCAACAGGGCCAGCTGCTCCTCAAGGCTGTGATCGGAGGCAGTGTCAAACAGGCTGTGTACGTTACGGGCTTCCATGGCGCTATTCTGACAAATTTAATGCAAACAAGCGATTGGAACCCGGCTGAAAAAGCCGGTTGAATGTATATTTATTTCGCGACACCGTTCTCACTACCCCTGTACTTTTTACGCTCCGGCCATTCGCACAGGTCATAAATCACGCAGGCAGCACACTTCGGTTTGCGTGCCATGCAGGTGTAACGGCCATGCAGGATCAGCCAGTGGTGGGCATTCTTCCTGAATTCTTCCGGAATGTACTTCAGCAGTTTACGTTCGACCTCAAGTACCGTTTTACCCGGAGCAATGCGGGTGCGGTTGGCCACCCGGAATATATGGGTATCCACGGCGATGGTCGGCTCACCAAACGCCGTATTCAGGATCACATTGGCGGTCTTGCGCCCGACGCCGGGCAGGGATTCCAGAGCCACCCGCTCAGCAGGTACCCGGCCATCATAGTTATCCACCAGGATACGGCAGGTTTTGATGATATTGGCGGCCTTGGCGTTATAAAGACCGATGCTTTTGATATGCTCTTTAAGGCCGTCAAGACCCAGTTCCAGAATGGCGCCGGGGGTATTGGCGATCCTGAATAACCCGGCCGTTGCCCGGTTGACACTGACATCCGTAGCCTGGGCGGACAGGATCACCGCGACCAGCAGTTCAAACGGCGAATGGTAAACCAGCTCGGTGGTCGGCGTGGGATTCTGCGCCCTTAATCGTGCAAAGATTGCACGGCGCTTGTTCCTGTTCACAGCTGCTTTCCTGCAATCATCCGCTCATCGTCGAATGGACAGTCTGCCGGTCCCGGTAACGGTTGATCACGGCAAGCAGCAAACCGATCAGGATCAGGGCGCCCGCGGTTTCTGCAACCATGGCCATTCCCCCGCCGGCCAGGGCAATGGAAAAATCGGTCCCGGTGATCATTTCTGAATCCTGAAACAGCATCCCGCCTGCAGCCAGTTCACGCAACATACCGACCATGGACATCATTGCCAGATAGATGAGGCAAAGCCGGACAGTCTGCCAGGCGGCTGGCGTAACCGTATCTGTACTGTATGCGATTTCCGCGGGCACCAGCAGACACAGGGGTACAACCACAAGCACCGGCAGGTAAAGACCGAACAGTTGATGGAGATCGGGCATGAATACAGCCACGAGTCTGTCCATGATACCCACAAACATGGCCACCAGCAGGGTCGCAGCCAGCCACCTTTGCCGGACCGGAACCAGGGCGCGCAGCAGATGGATGGCAGCCAATCCCGGGACCGTCACCAGGGCAACGAGCAGCCCGGCAACTACTGCTGAAAGCAGGGATTGCGTCATCGCCAGCAGGGGTGTCAGACCGACAATGACCAGGGATTCAGGCGTGATAATGCGTTGCATGTGCCGGACGCAGGATGGGTTGATAAACAGTTAATCCGGTACCGACACAGCCGGCAGGTTCAGTGTAAGATGCTCTTCTGTAAACTGTATCGTGATTCATCGGAGCCCGGGTTATGAAAAATATGGATGCCGGAACAGTAAAAGGTTTCGGTGACGAATGGAATACTTTCTCGCATTCGGATATTGACATCGAGAGCTTTCGTGACCAGTTCGAGCGCTATTTTTCCGTTCTGCCCGCGCATTGCCTGAATGCCGATACGCGGGCGTTTGACCTCGGTTGCGGCAGTGGACGCTGGGCCTGGTTCGTGGCCCCGCAGGTGCGTGAACTGTGCTGTATCGATGCCAGCGACAAGGCCCTTGACGTAGCCCGTCGCAACTTGCAGGCATTCGATAATTGCACGTTCCACCTGGCCTCCGTGGATGATCTGCCCATGGCCGATGCCAGCATGGACTTCGGCTATTCACTCGGGGTCCTGCATCACGTCCCTGACACGCAGGCCGCGCTTTGCAGTTGCGCCCGGAAGCTGAAACCCGGCGGGATTTTTCTGGTGTATCTGTATTACGCATTCGATAACCGCCCGGCCTGGTTTCGGGGCCTGTGGAAATGCTCGGATATCCTGCGCCGGGGTATCAGCCGTATGCCTTATCCACCGCGCCTGTGGCTCAGTCAGGTGATTGCCCTCGGGGTCTACTGGCCATTGGCCCGGCTGGCCCTGTGGCTGGAGAAAACCGGTGTCAATGTGAATAACCTGCCGCTGTCAGCCTATCGTCGCCTGCCGTTCTATGCCATGCGTACCGATGCCCTGGACCGGTTCGGTACCCGGCTGGAACAGCGGTTCACCCGCAGACAGATTGAATCCATGCTCGTTGCGGCGGGTTTTGAAAACATCCGCTTCAGCGAACATGACCCGTTCTGGTGCGTATACGCCAGCCGTCCAAACGAAGACTAAAGAGCCGATTTCCTGGGATCAGAATCAAGCTCCGTAGCGGCTATCCGGACACGCCTGCAGCCGCTTGAACAGCTGAAAAAAGGCTTGTTTTTATTGCTCTATGTTATACTCTTAACCACTAGGGGAAGTTGTATATTCATGCAGTTCTAACGCAGGGGAGTATCACGTGAAATTTCGTCATATTGCAGGTCTTGCAGTTCTTGGCTGCACGGGTATCAGCACAGTCTGGGCAACGCCTTCGGAAATACCCGAGGCCTGCGACGCCCAGGAAGCCCAGTTGACCGTGGTCATCATGGGGCAATTCAACAGCGACCGTTGTATCGACGGGGTCGCCGGCGGCGTTTTCAGCACCGAGGGCACCCGCAACACGGTCAGCACACTGGCCAATGATCTCAAGTCGGGACAATCCGATGAATCCACCGCATTCCTCGGTGAATCCAATATGCAGGGTCTGGCCGCGGGCAATCACCTGGCCGGCTGGGGTTTCTGGGCCACTGCCAGCTATCTCAATTACGACGGCGATAACAACCTTGAAGCCAATACGGTAACGCCGCTGGCCAAGGTCATTTATGACGCCGACACCAAGAGCGTGCTCTTCGGCGCCGACCGGCTGTTTTATGATCGCCTGGTGCTGGGTGTCGCCGGCGGCTACGAGGACACCGACGTATTCACCTTCTTCAATGGCGGCAATACCGAGAGCGACGGTTTTACCGTGGCGCCCTATATGGCGTATCTGATCAATGACACCTTCAGCGTCGATGCCGCCTTCGGCTATTCATCCCTGGAAAATGATACTGATCGTCTCGAAATCGGCACGGGTTCCACCCTGACCGCGGATTTCGATTCCGACCGTTTGTTTTTCAGTACCAACATCAATGCCGCCACCACCTACAATGACTGGTACCTGAGCGGTCGTGTGGGTTATCTGTACAGCCATGAGTCCCAGGACGGCTACACCGAAACCGGCAGCACCGGCGGCGGCGGTAACCGCACGGTAGGGGAACGCGATGTCCATATTTCCCAGATCATCGTCGGCGGTGAGGCAGCCTACAACCTTGGTAAACAGGAAGCCTATTTCGGCGCCGCCTATGTCAATGACCTCAGCCGGGGCATCGGCCGCAACGCCGGCGGACTGCCGGGTGGTGTTGCACCGGATTTTGACGATGACGACGAAATCCAGTTGAATGCCGGCGTTCGCATGTATTGGACCCGCCTGACGGCCATCCTTGATCTGACCCACACGGTAACCCGCAACAACTTTGATAATACCGGTGTGATGTTCACACTGCGCACCGATTTGTAGATTCAGCCAGACAACTTGATTGCATTTTAAGAATCACCCGCACCGCGTCGCCAAAGCACGCGGTGTTTTTTTATCAACACGATGCGACTGGTAACCTACCTGACTCCGGATGGCGTCGCGCATGTCGGCGCCGTTCAGGATCAACATGTAATAGATGCCGGTGAATCCTGGCAGGGCGCGGACGGCATGTTGCGCTTTCTTGAGCAGGGGGTAACTGCCATCGAGGCATTGCAATCCGCAGGTTCCGGTGCCGCCGCACTGCCATTGAGCGAAGTTATCCTGAAAGCGCCGATACGCCGGCCACCGAAATTTTTCGGTGTCAGCCTGAATTACCTGGACCATATTGAGGAAACCGGCCTGGAGCGGCCGGAATATCCGACCTTTTTCAACAAGCAATCCACCTGTGTCATCGGTCCCGGAGAAGCCATACAGCGCCCCCATATCTCTGACAAGCTTGATTACGAGGGCGAACTGGGCGTGGTCATCGGTCGTTTTTGTCGCCATGTTTCCCGCGAACGAGCCCGCGATGTCATCGCCGGCTATACCATTGTCAATGATGTTACGGTGCGTGACTGGCAGATGCGTTCGCATACCTGGACGCTGGGAAAATCCTTCGATACCCACGGTCCCGTCGGCCCGTGGATAGTCACGCCGGATGCCATCGGCGATCCGCACAATCTGGACATCAAGACCTGGGTCAACGATGAACTTCGCCAGTCCAGCAATACCAGCCAGTTACAGTTCGATTGTTACTATTTGATCGAATACCTGACCACGGTCATGACCCTGGAACCGGGTGACATCATCGCCACCGGCACCAGCAGTGGAGTCGGAGTCAAGATGAAACCTCGCGGCTACATGAAGCCCGGAGACGAGGTTCGCATCTATATCGAAAATATCGGTGAACTGCGCAACCCGGTCGTACAGGAACATTGACGCTACACTCTTCTCTGAGCATTGCTTGAATATAATAAAGTCCTTTATTTTTATATGGTTAGCTATTATATTTAATTCAAATAGTTAACTTTTGAGCCAGGAGTATGATCCCTGAAAACAGGCTTTCCCTTGTTTTTCAATGCCTTGTGCTATTACTTGCGCTATCGGGTCAGGTCCGCATGGTGCACGCAACGACCTATCCGGATGTCGTCGGTTCGTTCTCAGGCACTCTGCAGGGTAAGTTCTTATCCCCCGTCACTCCAACTTCACAATCCGTTACCGTCATTATCGACCAGCAATCCAACGGCAGTTTCTCGGGTTCAATATCCGTCAGCCCGCTGAATGCGAGCACGACGTTTAACGGTACATTTCTCTCACAGACACAACTGGATTTTGTCTGCGTGGGTTCTCCCACGATTGCAGCCGGCCCGTGCTTCACGGGTACTTTCGATGGCGCCAGCCTGGTCATTCCGGCCGCGGGCCAGGCCGGCAGCATGGTGCTGGACCTGGTTGGCACACCGAACGATATCGAATTGGGCGGCAGACTTGCGTTTTCCGGTGCGCAGACTATCAATCCGGATTTCGCCCCGGGTACGGCCATCAAGGACGCCGGGACCATCCAGTCTGAAGTTATCTCCGTATCCGATCCGGTCCACAACCATCTGCGCAAGACCCTGCACGGTGATGCCCGTGGTAAGAGCCTGAATAAAAACGGCTTTCTTTATGAAGAAGAACGCGGTCTCAATGCCGGTGACTGGCAAATGGAGAACCTGGGCGTCTGGCTCAGTTATAACTACACGCAGAGTGAAAACGACTTCTTTCGCACTGCGTTTGAAAGCGACCGCCATACCGTTGTCGGTGGCGTGGATCTGACGCCGAATGACTGGCTGGTAGCCGGTCTGGCGCTGGCTTATGAAAACAGCGACACCGATACCGTGTTCAACAGTGGTAATCTGGAATCCGATGGCTTCACGGTGGCGCCCTACACCGGTATTCTGCTGTCGGATACTTGGAGTCTCGATGCCAGTGTGGGCTTTTCGTTTATCGAAAATGACCAGTTCAGAACCGACCCGGCAACGGGCGCGCGAATCAGCAGTGCCCCGGATACGGACCGTTTCTATTTTTCCGCCAATCTGAACGGCATAAGCTACCTGGATAACTGGATCATCGGTGGCCGGGTCGGCACCCTGTTCGCCCGCAGCAAAACCGGGGATTTTATTGAAAGCGATGGCACAGCCGTTGGTAAACGGGTTACCAAACTGGGACAGATGCGCATCGGTGGCGATATCGCCTACAACTACGGCCGTTGGGAACCATTTGTCTCGGCCCTGTATGAATACGATTTCCAGCTGGATAAAATCTTGCTGACTACCGGTGCACAACCGGAAAACGACGACGATGATGTATTATTTGCCGCCGGTATTCGTTATTTCAACAATGCGGGACTGTCCGGCAATTTCGAATACAGCAAACGTCTGCTGCGAGAAGATTTTGATGAAGACTCGCTCACCCTTACAGTACGCTATGATTACTGATATTGTCCGCCGAAAGAAACTGCGAACAGGTTTCAGCCCATGAAATTTTCTGCTGCATCGTCCTCGTGTTTGAATTACATACTGCTGTTTTCTCTTTGTCTCGTCTCCACACGGGTGCTGGCGGAGCCCAATGTCGTCGGAACCTTCAGCGGTACGCTGACAGGACAGCGGGATGCCTGTTTCACCACGCCATCGCCATCGACCAATTCGGTCACACTGAACATCAGCACACAGAACGGCGGCTCGTTCAGTGGCACCTTTACGGTATCCGGTTTGAACAGTGGCGGCACGGTCAGCGGCAGCATCGACAATTCCGGTATCATGTCCGGAAGTTTCGGCGGCAGCGGTATTTCAGGCGGTTCCTTCAGTGGCAGCTTCGATGGATCCAGCCTGACTATCGCCGGCCTGAATTTTACGGTCGAGGACCTGTCAATGAACTGCTTCGACCTGGGCGGCGTTTTGAATTTCACTGCCTCGGGAGCGGTCATCGTGCCGGAAACCGCGCCGGGTACCGAACTGAAAGACAGTGCGGTAATCCGTACCGAGATCCATTCGATTGAAAGTCCGCTGCACAACCATCTGCAAAAAACCCTGCATGGTCGCGCCACGGGTGGGCAACTGAACGAATCCGGATTTTTACTGGAGGGTGAAAGCGGTCTGAATGCCGGTAGCACGGGGCTTACGGGTCTGGGCACGTGGCTCAGTTACAACTACACGGAAAGCGAAAACGAATTTTTCCGGACCGCCTTCGAGCATGAACGCCATACACTGGTTGGCGGTGTCGATGTATCTCCCGGACAACGTTTTGTTGCCGGCCTTGCATTTGCCCTTGAGACTTCTGACACCGATACGACATTCAACCGGGGCGAACTGGAAAGCGATGGTTTTACACTGGCACCGTATCTGGGTGTACTGTTATCGGATAACTGGAGTCTGGACACCAGTTTCGGCCGTTCCTGGGTCAGTAACGATCAGTTCCGCACGGATCCCGTCACCGGTGCCCGCATCAGCAGTGATCCGGACAGCAGCCGCTTTTATATATCGGCCAATCTCAACGGCATGACTGTCATTGACCAATGGATCCTTGGCGGACGTATCGGTTACCTGTTTGCACGCAGCAAAACGGAAGCTTTCACGGAAAGTGACGGCACGATAATAGCTGATCGTGTGAACAAATTCGGGCAATTTCGCATTGGTGGAGATATCGCCTACAGTTTTCAAAACTGGGAACCTTATGTTTCCGCCATCTATGAATACGATTTCCAGGAAGATAAAATTCGGCTCTCAGCCGGTCCTCAGCCGGACAATGACCGGGATGATATTTTCTTCAGCACCGGTCTGCGCTATTACAGTGACTTCGGACTTACGGCCAGTATCGAATACGCCAGCCGTTACCTGCGCGAGGACTTCGAGGAGGATTCCTTTACCCTGACAGTGCGATACGATTATTGATCGAGTTCCATGCGTGCAATTGTATTTTGCAGGTGATCCAGTCTTTGCACCGGATCATCCATCTCCAGTAATCGTTGACGTTCCCCGGTACCGATCGGCAGAATTTCTGCCAGCCGGGATCCCACCCAGTACGGCTCCTCGAAACGTCGGTGCTGATGCGCAGTATCCAGTCCGAATTTTTCCAGGATTTCCCTTAACATCTTTGCCAGCAGTTCATACTCAACCGGGAATTCAGGATTATCCATCTGCCCGAGCACGGTAAGATCGGCGCGTAAAAGCCGGTTTGCGCTGACACTGCTGTTCATGACACGAAATCGACGATCCCCGGTTACGACTATTTCCAGCAATCCGTCTTCATTGCTCTGGAAATCCACGATCCTGGCAAGCGTTCCGATGTTATGTACTTGCGTGACTTCACCGGCTTCCCTGCCCTGCCTGATCAATACCACACCAAATTCGCTTCCGGCTTTCAGGCATTCACTGATCATATCCAGGTAACGTGGTTCAAAAATGCGCAGGGGTAATACACCGTCCGGGAAGAGCACGGCATTCAGCGGGAATAATGGAATGCTTTTCAAACTCCCTTCAACCGCTGTAAAAGCCGTTGATGGATACTCTCAAAACCACCATTGCTCATAATGACAATGTGGTCGCCCGGTTCACAGTTTTGCATCAGTGCAGTGATAATGTCATCTGTCGATGTAAAAACCCGGCGCCTGTTTCCGTTTGCGGATATAGAATCAGCGATGTTCCATTTTACTTCCGCAGATTGAAAAATATAACAGAAATCAGCCGGGTCCAGTGCCGGCCCCAACGTTCGACTGTGAACTCCGGCCTTCATGGTATTGGATCGCGGTTCCAGAACAATATGTATTCGCTGTTTACCCACCTTGTTACGCAACGCCACCAGGGTCGTATGGATAGCTGTAGGGTGATGGGCAAAATCATCATAGACAATAATCCCGTTAACTTCACCGAGTCTCTCAAGACGACGTTTTACGTTTCTGAATTTTTCCAGGGCCGCGATGCTGACCTGTGCCGACACACCGACATGGGCGGCAGCAGCAATGGCAGCCAGGGCATTTTCCGCGTTGTGTTCACCGATAAGCGACCACTTCACCGTGCCGGCATCAATTTTGTCATGAACAACGGAAAACCCCGAATAGTCAGGCGTATGCTTGCCGACGCACCAGTCACCAGCCACAGCGGAAAAGGTTTGTGATTCCGACCAGAAACCACCGCTGAGTAAATCGGTGATGTTGTCATTCCCCTCATGATAAATCACGCGACCATTGCCGGGAACAATACGTAACAGATAGCGAAACTGCATCTTGATCGACTCGAGATCGGGAAAGATATCGGCATGATCGAATTCCAGGTTGTTTATCACCAGGGTGTCGGGGCAATAGTGGATAAACTTGGATCGCTTGTCGAAAAATGCGGTGTCATATTCATCCGCTTCGACTACGAAATAATCGCCCTGCCCTGTACGCGCAGAAGTATTAAAATTTTCAGCTACACCACCAATCAGAAATCCCGGGCTCAACCCGGCATACTCGAGGATCCAGGCCAACATGCTGGTCGTCGTGGTTTTACCATGTGTACCGGATACCGCCAGCACATGATGCTGTTTCAGAACATGTTCGCTCAACCACTGCGGGCCGGAGGTAAACGGCATTTTTGTGTTCAGCATATATTCTACAACATCATTGCCGCGTGACATCGTATTACCAACAATCACGATATCGGGAACAGGTTGCAGGTGTTCAACCCGGTAACCGTTTTTTACATTGATACCCTGTTTATCCAGCAGTGTGCTCATGGGAGGATAAATGTTGCTGTCCGAACCTGTGACTTCATGGCCCAGAGCCCTGGCTATCAGGGCGATACCGCCCATGAATGTCCCGCAAATACCCAGGATATGGATTCTCATGCAGTCCCCTGAATCTGTAACAAGGTGCCGATCACCATAAACGACAGCAGGTTATAAACGAATGCAAAAATAAATCCTGCATTAAATGGCAGCTCCAGGGCATGCCTGAGAATGTGAGCATGCACGCACAGACTCCAGGCAAAAAGAAACAACATCAAAAATGCCAGTAACATATAGAGACTGCCATCCTGGTAATGAACAAGCCCCAGCGAAACCGGAACTGCGAACAGGGTCAGGATGATTCCACTACCGGCCATTGCGGTAACAGTTTGCGACCAGCGTTGCGGATAATTGAACATTTTCAGAACCAGATAAACAAAAAAGACCAGGAACAGGATATCCAGAATACCAATGATGGAACTGCGGAAAAATGTTTCGTGAATACTGTTATGCAAACTGCCTGTCAAAAGATAAACGGGGACTATAATAGCCAAAAACGCATCCGAAGCCGGCAGATCCTGTGGATTACGTTTGAAACAGGTCAACAGAAAAAAATGCCGGAGCAACAAAGCGGCATATTTCAGCATCAGCAGAACACCATAATAATGGTGCCGGGGTTATGGTAATATGCGCTCACACTCAACAGTCCGATCATATAATAGTTATTCTCTATCACTTTAATAAAATTTATTGTTTTATACAAAGATTTCAAACGACTATAATGAGGCCTATGGTAGTTCATAATAGAGGAGAAAATCCATGCAAGTAGATATCGGAATCACGGAACCCCAGCGCAAAAAAATAGCAGACGGCCTGTCCAGACTTCTGGCAGACAGTTATACGCTGTATTTGAAAACTCATAATTTTCACTGGAACGTTACCGGGCCCATGTTTTCCACGCTGCATACCCTGTTTGAACAACACTATACCGAACTGGCACTGGCCGTCGACGAGATCGCAGAACGTATCCGGGCACTGGATTGCCCCGCTCCCGGTTCCTATAAACAGTTTTCGGAACTTTCAGCTATCAGGGAGGAAACCGGCACACCTGCTGCAGAGGATATGGTTCGACAACTGGTTGAAGGTCAGGAAACAGTGGTCAGGACAGCGCGGAGCATCTTTCCCTCGGTAGAGGAAGCCAACGATGAACCCACGGCAGACCTGCTGACACAACGAATGCAGGTACATGAAAAAAATGCCTGGATGTTACGCAGCCTGTTGCAGTAGGTGGCATCGACATTAATTGGAACAAAGACAGGCAGTAAACCTGTCTTTGTTCAATGGCGTTGCGTCCTGACAAGACCTTCAGGTCAAACGCCGCCGGTAGTCTTCGTAGCCCTGCTCATTGATGAGCTCCAGCCCCATTGATTTGCTGTGTAAATACACAGGGGGGATATTGAAACCATTAAACATGCTGGCCTTGACAAACATATAGGCGCCCATATCCCTGAAAATGATTCTGTCTCCCAGTTCCAGCGGATGCTCGAACCGGTAATCACCGAACAGATCGCCACTCAGGCAGGTCATACCGGCGAGACGGTAAATGTACTCCCCGTCATTGCACTCCGGATATATTTCCGGGCGATACTGAAACTCGAAGACTTCCGGCACGTGGTTAACCGAGCAATCCAGAATGGCAATGTCCCTGTCTCCACTTCTGAAGATATCCACCACCGAGGCAACCAGGTATCCCGTATCACCGACAATCGCCTTGCCGGGTTCGAAATAAACCCGCTCTACCCCGGCTTCTTCCAGCAGTATGACTGCGTCAGTCAGCCACTGCATATCACAGTGTTCATTAAACAGGTAACCACCGCCGATATTGATCCATTCCATGCGGCGTATCAAATTACCGCACGAGTCCAGCAACAACCGGCAGGTTTCGACCAGCTGGCTGAATTCCCTGGATTCACAATTGTTATGAAATTGCAGCCCGTTAAGACCAGCCAGACTCCGGCTGTCATTTTTTAGCAGTCGTATGATTTGATCCAGCGGCACGCCCAGTTTGGAATTTTTCCGACAGGGATCAAAACGCGAATCATTAACATAATCCGTCATGGGATTAATGCGTAATCCACACTCAATCCGGTCCTTCAACATCGAACCATGACGTTGCCATTGTTCCAGGGAATTGATGTTGATAGCATTACAATACATAGACAGTTCTTCGATCTGTTCCGGGAGGACGACTACTGTGCTCAGATGCACTTCACCACGATCACCCAGGACTTTCCTGGCATGTCTGGATTCAAATAATGAACTCGTTGCCAGTCCCTGCAGTCTGTTGGCGATAGATTCAAGGAGTGTTGAAAAAGATGCCGATTTGATGGAATAAAGGATCCGCAGAGAGCGCTGGTCGGCAACTTCCCTGAGCAGATTCACCCGGGCATTGATACTATCCAGATCGTATACAAAGGCAGGCGTAGAAATATCCAGATTTTGCAATTGCATTGAAATTTCCCGAACAGCTCGATATGTAAGATGACAAATTACGGAAGCGACCCCTGAAATGATGCGCTATTAAATACACATTTCGTTATAATTACAATCACCTGTATACGGGAAAATCTGATGAAACTGGAACCGGTTATTATCTCAATCATAATGACAATACTGCCATTGTCTGTCATCCGTGCGGATGAATTCAGGACCCCTGCTGACATGACCGGAGACGACTGGGAACTGGTCAATATAGCCCATGGTGACTATTCTGCGTGCCTGCAGGAAAAAACGGTCCTTTACAGTTCAACCTCCGATGATCCCAGGCTGATCTCTGACCGTGTCCTGGACGAATGCAGCGCTATCCTCGTACAACTGGACACTGATATGGGTGAGCGCAACATCAACCCGCATTTTACGCAACGATACATCTACAACATGAAGAACCGGGAAGCACAGGTGATGCTCAGGAGCCTGATGGTGATGATTGCAAATCGTCAGCAGCAGGCCGGGGCAGACAGTGAAGAGAAAGCGGCCGGGTTAAAGTCAAACTAGCGCCCGGGCGGCATCATGCTCTTGAGAAACATTTCCAGCTGTTCCAGTGCCTGAACATAAACATTGCGCTTGAAATCAACGATATTATTGATCGGGTACCAGTAATCGACCCAGCGCCAGTCATCAAACTCCGGTTTACTGCTGCAGTTGAGTTTTACCTTGCTGTCATTTGATACCAGCCGCAACAGGTACCAGATTTGCTTCTGGCCGATGCACACAGGAAAACTGTTGGAACGAATGAATCTTTTTGGCAATGTATAACGCAACCAGTCCTCCGTGCAGGCCAGTATTTTTACGTCATCCGGCGACAGCCCCACTTCCTCGCGAAGCTCCCTGTACATGGCCTTTTCAGCGGTTTCATGTTTCTTGATCCCGCCCTGGGGAAACTGCCAGGTATTACTGCCGCCAACCCGGCGGCCCCAGAACAACTGCCCTGTGTCATTACAGAGGATTATCCCCACATTTGCACGATAGCCTTCTTTGTCAATCATTACAGTTGCATGGTCTTTACATCAATTTCAGTGAGCTGATTTTTTCACAAAATGCGGTAACAGCGCAATTCGATGACATCATATGATGAATACAGATTTCGTTGCATAATGTAATACCCCGGCATTTTACGTTTATTATCCCCAGAGGAGAGTGTAATCCTTGAAACTTGCATTATTTGATCTGGACAATACCCTGCTGGCTGGAGACAGCGATTATCTCTGGGGTGAATACCTGTGTGAACATAACTACGTGGATGCCGCTGAATACCATGCCGGGCACGACCGGTTTTATCGCGATTATCTGGCCGGCAAACTCGATATGGACGCCTTTTTGCAATTCCAGCTTGGCCCGCTGGCGGGAAAATCACTGGCTGAACTCGAGGACCGGCGCCGGGCGTATATTGACAGCAAGATCCGGCCGGTCATCCTGGAACGCGGCCGGGAACTGATCCGCCGGCACCGCGACGAAGGCCATACACTCATGATTATCACGGCAACCAATCGCTTTCTGACCGCACCCATCGCAAAAATCCTGGAGATCGACAACCTCATTGCCACGGAAACCGAGTTGCAGGACGGCCGATTTACCGGCAGGAGTTTCGACGTGCCTTCCTATCGCGAGGGCAAGGTCATGCGCTTGCGGGCGTGGCTACAGCAGCAGGAGGCCAGTCTTTGTGAAAGCTGGTTCTACAGCGACTCCCACAACGATATCCCGTTGCTTGAATTTTGTGATCATGCCGTGGCCGTGGACCCGGACGACCGGCTACGCGCTCATGCCGGCGAACATAACTGGCCGATCATCAGCCTGCGGGACAGCCACTAGCTACAAGCTACAAGAAGAACGCCTCTTTTCACTTGTTGCTAGTCGCTAGTAGCTTGTTGCTAGTAGCTAAGTCAGGATCGCCGCGACCGCGTCGCGTTCTTCCTCCAGTTCCTTTTGCGTGGCATCCATTTTCGACTGGCTGAACTCGTCTATCGAAAGCCCCTGAACGATACTGTAGTCACCATCCTTGCAGGTCACCGGGAATGAATACATCAGGCCATCGGGAATACCGTAACTGCCGTCGCTGGGCACGGCCATGCTGACCCAGTCATCATCGGGCGTTCCCAGCACCCAGTCATGAATGTGATCAATCGCGCCATTGGCTGCAGAGGCGGCACTGGAAGCGCCACGGGCATCAATGATTTCGGCCCCGCGTTTGGCAACCCGCGGGATATATTCATTGGCATACCAGTCATGATCGACAAGGTCTTTAGCCGGTTTGCCGGCTACCATGGTATGACTGATGTCCGGATACTGGGTAGTGGAGTGGTTGCCCCAGATGGTCATTCTTTGAATTTCACTGACACCTGTACCGGTTTTGGCAGCCAGCTGAGCCAGCGCCCGGTTGTGGTCCAGACGGGTCAGGGCAGTGAAGTTGCGGGAATCCAGGTCCGGTGCGCTGAGCATGGCCGTGTGGGCGTTGGTGTTGGCCGGGTTCCCCACCACAACCACGCGCACGTCACGGCTGGCATGGTCATTCAATGCCTGGCCCTGAATTTTAAAAATACCGCCATTGGCCTCCAGCAAATCGCTGCGCTCCATACCCGGACCTCGCGGTTTGGCGCCGACCAGCAATGCGAAATTGACGTCCTTGAATGCGACATTGGCATCGTCGGCCAGTACAAAATCGCTGACCAGCGGGAATGCACAGTCCTCGATTTCCATGACCACGCCTTCCAGTGCCTTCATCGCCGGTGTGACTTCCAGTAGATGCAGGACCACAGGTTGATCAGTGCCAAGCATTTCTCCGGAGGCAATGCGGAAAAGCAGTGAATATCCAATCTGACCGGCCGCACCTGTAACTGCGACCCTTACCGGTTGCTTCATAAAAAATCTCCCGTACTGGTTTGATGGTATCAGCGCTTGTCTATAGGTACGTATTCCCGTGTCTCGGAGCCCACGTACAGCTGGCGGGGGCGGCCTATGCGAAAATCCGGATCATCCATCATTTCCAGCCACTGGGAAATCCAGCCGACAGAGCGGGACAGGGCGAACATGACAGTATACATGCTGGTGGGAATATTCAGGGCCTTGAGAATGATCCCCGAGTAAAAATCGACATTCGGATAGAGTTTACGCTCGATGAAATAATTATCTTCAAGTGCGATTCTTTCCAGTTCCATGGCAATTTCGAACATGGGCAGATCAATGCCCTCAAGTTCATCCAGAAGCTCATGACAGGCCTTGCGGATGATTTTGGCCCGCGGGTCAAAGTTCTTGTAGACACGGTGGCCGAATCCCATCAGCCGGAACGGGTCATCCTTGTCCTTGGCCCGGTCTATGAATTGCGGAATATTCTTCACATCGTCGATTTCCTCGAGCATCCGGATGACAGCCTCGTTGGCGCCGCCGTGCGCCCTGCCCCACAGGGTGACGATACCGGCGGCAACGCAGGCAAACGGATTGGCCTCGGCGCTGCCGGCCAGGCGCACCGTCGATGTGGATGCATTTTGTTCATGATCGGCATGCAGGATCATCAACAAATCCAGCGCCTTTACAGCAACCGGATTGGGGGTAAAATCCCGGCATGGAACCGAAAACATCATGTTCAGGAAATTTTCGACATAGGTCAGGTCGCTTCTTGAATACACGAACGGGTGACCGACTGAATGTTTGTAACAGTGCGCGGCTAATATCGGCATTTTGGCTATCACACGGTGCGCCGTCAGAATGCGATCCTCCGGATCGTTTATATCGAGGGCCTCGTGGTAATAGGATGACAGGGCCCCGGTCACACCGATCAGAATGGACATGGGATGTGCATCGTAACGATAACCGGCATAGAAGCGTTCCAGGTGCTCGTGCACGAGATTTCTGCGATTCAGTTCGGCACGGAAATTTTCAAATTCGGTTTGCGTGGGAAGCTCACCGTGCAGGAGCAGGTAACACAGCTCAAGGTAGGAGCTATGTTCGGCCAGTTGTTCGATCGGATAACCCCGGTGCAGGAGGATACCCTCTTCACCATCCAGATAGGTAATGGCGCTGCGACAGGCCGCCGTGGTGACGAAACCGGGATCGAATGTGAACATGCCAAGTTCGCTGTAGAGCTTTTTGGTTTCAATGACCGGTGCGCCATAGGTACCGCGCAATACCGGACATTCCAGTGATTTCCCGGTTTTATTATCGGTTATAGTTACGGTCTCAGACATCTGAACATCTCCAAAGGCTAACTGATTGATATTACTGACAGCCTCCCCTTGAGGCGGGTATACAAGCTTTTTATTTTCACAGCATACAGGCGAGCCAGAGCTACAGGCAAGAGTTAATACATGCGGCAAGCTGGTATAATACGCAAGTAATGAATGACATTCCCGTTACTTTGTATAAACTTATGCACGGGACTGATAAAATAACATAAGATTTTACAATTTACCCATTGACTCATAAAGAAGTGTTACCGGGAGGTATACAATACATCGCCTGAGCAGGGAATTTCGGACACCCTCCAGGTACACCCTGGACGCTTTCCGGCACCATATTACCTGTATATTCACACCATCATGATTGACAGTCATTTTCTTTACAGCGGCAACGCCTGGTTCATTGAGCAGCTCTATGAAGACTATCTGGCTGATCCCGCCAGGGTTTCTTCGGCCTGGCGGGATTACTTTGATCGTCTCAGCAGCGATGGCGGTGACCGGGACCGTTCTCACAGCCTGATCCGCCAGCGCCTGAAGGACGATATTGCCAGCGGCAGGTGCGCACCTGCCCCTGACGCTGGCAGTGCGGACAAGGACCATGACAAAAAACAGGTTTCGGTACTGCAGTTGATCAACGCCCACCGTTTCCTTGGCCACCGCAATGCCGTCCTGGATCCCCTGAACCAGTACGAACGGCCTGAAATTCCGGAACTCAACCCGGAACATCACCAGTTACTCGATTCCGACATGGACACGGTATTCAACACCGGATCGCTGGTAGGGCCGGATACCGCCACCCTCAGGGACATTATCGCCCGGCTCAAGAACACCTATTGCGGCACCATCGGCGCCGAGTACATGCACATCAATGAAACCGAGCAGAAGCGCTGGATACAGGATCGTCTGGAAGGATGTGAGGGCAACCCGGAGTTCGACGACAAACAGAAAAATCGCATACTTGGCCGGATCATCGCGGCTACCGCCCTGGAGCAATACCTGCACACCAAGTACGTCGGACAAAAACGCTTCTCCCTCGAAGGCGGTGAAAGCGTAATCCCGCTGCTCGATGAACTGGTCCAGTCCTCCGGCGCCGCCGGCATCAAGGAAGTCGTCATCGGTATGGCCCACCGGGGCCGGCTTAACGTGCTGGTCAACATCATCGGCAAGCAGCCCGGAGATCTGTTCGAGGAATTCGAGGGGCGCCAGGTGATTGAATATGAATCCGGCGACGTCAAATATCACCTCGGATACTCTTCCGATATCGCCACCCGTGGTGGCCCGGTACACCTGACCCTGGCTTTTAATCCTTCACATCTGGAAATCATTGATCCAGTGGTGGAAGGATCCGTACGCGCCCGTCAGGCACGGCGTGATGACTTCGTCCATGAACAGGTGATGCCCGTACTCTTGCACGGGGATGCCGCCTTTGCAGGCCAGGGCGTGGTCATGGAAACCTTGAATCTCTCACAAACCAGCGGTTATAAAACCGGCGGCACGATTCATGTCATCGTCAATAACCAGATCGGCTTTACCACCAGCGACGCCCTGGACTCGCGCTCCACCCTGTACTGTACCGATGTCGCCAAGATGGTCCAGGCGCCCATTTTTCACGTCAATGGAGACGATCCGGAGGCGGTGGTGTTCATCGCCGAACTGGCGCTGGATTACCGCATGAAATTCAAGAAGGATATCGTCATCGACCTGGTGTGCTACCGCAAGCACGGTCATAGCGAGGCTGATGAACCGGCGGCCACCCAGCCCATCATGTACCAGAAAATCCGCTCACATAAGCCGGTCCGCGAGCTATACACCGAGCAGTTGATAGATGAACGGGTGATCACCGCGGATGATGCGGAACAGATTGAGAAAGTCTATATTGAATCGCTGGAAAGCAACCAGATGGTGGCAGGGACACGGGTCGATATTACGCACACCGATTATGCCATCAATTTTGACAAGTACCGCAACACACCGTGGGACTACCCTGTAGAGACCTGTCTGCACCTAAAAGACGTGGAACGTTACACGGAACGCATTACTGCTGTCCCGGCGGATTTCGAACTGCATCCGGCAGTCAACAAGCTCATGGAAAATCGCCGCAGGATGGGCGCGGGCGAGGTAGCGTTTGACTGGGGCTTTGCCGAACACATGGCCTATGCCTCATTGCTGGAACAGGGCCATGACGTGCGCATTTCAGGACAGGACAGCGCCAGGGGGACTTTTTTTCACCGTCATGCCGTTATCCATAATATGAAAAACGGTGACCTGCATGTGCCGCTGCAATACGTCACCGAACACCAGGCCAGGTTCCTGGTGATTAACTCCACGCTGTCCGAGGAAGCGGTGCTTGCCTATGAATACGGCTACAGTTCCGCCGAACCCAATACACTGGTAATCTGGGAAGCCCAGTTTGGCGATTTTGCCAATGGCGCCCAGGTGGTCTTTGACCAGTTCATCAGTTCCTGTGAGGCCAAATGGGGCCGTTACTGCGGTCTGGTAGTCTTTCTTCCCCACGGTTACGACGGCCAGGGACCGGAACATTCCTCGGCGCGCCTGGAACGTTTTCTGCAGTTGTGCGCCCAGGAAAACATGCATGTCTGCGTCCCCAGCACGGCAGCGCAGATGTTTCACATGCTCCGGCGCCAGGTGCTGCGGCCCTACCGTAAACCACTCATCGTCATGAGCCCGAAAAGCCTGTTGCGACACAAACTGTCTGCCTCGCCACTCACTGACCTTACCGAGGGTGGATTTCAGACGGTCATCGACGAGGTCGATGACATTGACCCGGACGAGGTCAGCCGGCTGTTGTTTTGCACCGGCAAGGTCTACTACGATCTGCTCGAGGCCCGGCGCAAGAACGAACTCAGCAATATCGCCATTGCCCGCATCGAGCAACTGTTTCCTTTCCCGAAGACAGCCGTGGAAGCCACTATTCAGCGCTATCGGAACCTGAAGCAGGTTCTCTGGGTCCAGGAAGAACCTAAAAACCAGGGCAGTTGGTATTACATGCAATCGCGTGGCACTATGCTTGGATGTCTGGAAGACCACCATGTCTTTGGTTACGCGGGCCGCTTCTACTCGGCCTCGCCTGCCACCGGACACATGAACATGCACAGGGAACAACAGGAACAGCTTATCTCTGATGCCTTACAGCTTGACAAGATTGAGGCCGCGCGCAGGAATAATGCCTGGACCGGCTAGCGCAATATCTTGCTTAACCCAATCTCAGGAGTAAACCGTGTTAGTTGAAGTGAAAGTACCCATGTTGGCGGAATCGGTTGCCGAGGCAACGCTCATGACCTGGCACAAACAACCCGGTGACCCGGTGCAACGGGGCGACAGCCTGATTGACATCGAAACCGACAAGGTCACGCTTGAGGTCGCCGCGCCCAATAACGGCGTTCTGGTTGATGTCATCCGCCAGAACGGGGAAAACGTCACCAGCGATGAGGTCATCGCTCACATTGATACCGAGGCTACAGCCGGTGATTCGAAATCAGCGGAAACTTCAGCAGCCGCGGCAGCTGAACCGGCCCGGGCCTCCACCCCGCAGCAACAGGAATTGCCGGTCTTGAACGAGGCACATGAAGACGAATTGCCGAAAATGAGCCCGGCCGCCCGTAACATGATCGAGAACTTCAATCTGGACGCCTCCGAGATCCGGGATGCCAACAGCGACGGTCGGCTGACCAGGGAAGACGTACAGAATTACATGGACGAAACCGGTGTGGACGCGACAGCGGCCAGTGCGTCTTCCTCATCCGCACAACCGGACACCGGTACACAACAAGCGAACACCGCCCCTGCCGTCGATACAACCGCGACACAGCCGCCGACTGAATCCACACCACGGGCCCCGGAAACAGAACAACCAACGACGGCTGCGGCCACTTCTGAACCTTCATCGGCAGCGCCTGCAACGACGCCGGAAACAGCCGCAGCGCCGGTAACGAAGACAACGATATCAGGCCGCTCCGAGGAACGCGTCAAGATGACCCGCCTGCGTCAACGGGTCGCCGAGCGCCTGCTCAGCGCCCAGCACGAAAACGCCATCCTCACGACGTTCAACGAGGTCAATATGAAACCGGTGATGGATTTGCGTGAGCGTTACAAGGAGGAGTTCGAGAAGACTCACGGTGTGCGCCTGGGCTTCATGTCATTTTTCACCAAGGCTGCCGTGGAAGCGCTGAAAAAATTTCCCGTTGTTAACGCGTCGGTGGACGGCACTGACATCCTCTATCATAACTACTTCGATATCGGTATTGCTGTCAGTTCTCCACGCGGTCTGGTGGTGCCCATCGTCCGTGACGCCGATACACTGTCACTGGCCCGGGTCGAGAGCACTATCCGCGAGCTGGGTGAAAAAGCCCAGCAGGCCACATTGACCATGGAGGACCTGACCGGCGGCACCTTCACCATTACCAACGGCGGTATCTTCGGTTCGCTGTTATCCACGCCGATCCTGAATCCACCGCAAAGCGCCATTCTGGGCATGCACAAGATCCAGGAACGCCCGGTCGCCGAGCACGGCGAAGTGGTGATCCGGCCGATGATGTACCTGGCCCTGTCCTATGACCACCGCATTATCGACGGTCGTGAAGCCGTGCAGTTCCTGGTCACGGTCAAGGAGCAACTGGAAGACCCGGCCCGGCTGCTGTTACAAATCTAGGAATACCGATACATGGATCAATACGATGTAGTAGTTATAGGCGGCGGTCCCGGTGGCTACGTGGCCGCCATACGATGTGCGCAGCTGGGTCTGAAGACCGCCTGTGTCGACGACTGGATCAATAAACAGGGCGAGCCGGCCCTGGGTGGTACCTGCCTGAACGTCGGCTGCATTCCTTCAAAAGCCCTGCTCGACTCCTCGCACCACTTCCACCACATCAAGCATGAGGCCGGCGACCATGGCATCAGTGCCTCCGGCGTCACCATCGATGTCAACAAGATGGTGGCCCGCAAGGACAAAATCGTGCACATGCTGACCCAGGGCATTGCCGGGCTATTCAGAAAAAACCAGGTCACGTGGCTGCAAGGCCGGGGCCGGCTCGGCAGGGAAAAGCAGGTTGAGGTCACCGCCTCAACGGATGAGAGCGCTCCCAAAACCGTGGTCCAGGCCGGCAGCATCATCATCGCCACCGGCTCGGTGCCGGTGAGGATCCCCCCGGCGCCCATAGATAATAATCGCATCGTCGATTCCACCGGCGCCCTGGATTTCAGGGAAACACCCAGACGCCTGGGTGTAATTGGCGCCGGCGTCATCGGCCTGGAACTGGGCAGTGTCTGGAAACGCCTGGGGTCAGAGGTCATTATCCTCGAAGCACTGGGAGAATTCCTGGCGCCGGTGGATCGCGAGATTGCCACTATCGCACATAAAACATTGAAGAAGCAGGGCCTGGACATCCGTCTCGGCGCCCGCGTCACCGGCACCGGCACGGACAGCTTGCAGGTGACGGTCAACTATGAGCAAAACGGCGAGAAACAGCAGATCAATGTCGATAAACTCATTGTCGCCGTCGGTCGTAAGCCGAATACGGAGGGTCTCGGCGCCGCCGAGGCGGGTCTGGAACTTGATGACCGTGGCTTTATCCACGTTGATGAACTCTGCCGCACCAATCTGCCTGATGTGTACGCAGTCGGTGACGTGGTGCGCGGCCCCATGTTGGCACATAAAGCCTCCGAGGAAGGTGTTGCCGTTGCTGAGCGCATCGCTGGCAAACACGGGCACATGAATTACGACATCATTCCCTGGGTTATCTATACCTGGCCGGAAATTGCCTGGGTAGGCAAAACGGAACAGGACCTCAGCAACGAGGGGCGTGAATTCCGTACCGGTACCTTCCCGTTCGCCGCCAACGGCCGCGCCCGCTCCATGGGGGATACGACCGGGATTGTGAAAATCATAGGCGACGCCGCAACCGACCGCATCCTCGGGGTCCATATTATCGGCCCCAACGCCTCGGAATTGATTGCCGAATCCGTATTGGCCATGGGATTCGAGGGCAGCACCGAGGACATCGCCCTTACCATCCATGCCCATCCCACCCTGTCCGAGGCCATGCACGAAGCGGCTCTGGCCGTGGACAACCGGACGTTGCATTTCTAGGAATGAATCGGCTCCTGAATTATGAAATGAGCCGACTCCACATCAGTGTGTCCAGGTATCGATGCGCAAATCCTGCTGACACACCTTGTTATTACCCTGTATCCATGGATGTGTCAGAATTCATTGATCAGGATCAGTGGCAGGGTAGTATGTTAAATTTTAATCTGATACCATTCTCGAGCTTTTTTGTGCAGTGCAGCGTAAATGCTCTGCGCCCCGGCCTCTGTAAATCAGTATTAACCGGTCAATCAAAATATTATCGCTGTTAATCTGTTCTAATGATCGAGAACAAGACAGCTAATCCAGGAGATATATCATGTCAGATAACGTCGTTATTGTTGCCGCAGCCCGAACCGCCGTCGGCGTATTCGGGGGAAGTCTTGCGGGTACCCCGGCACACACACTTGGTGCCGCCGTCATTAAAGCCGTTCTGGAGAGATCCGGCATTGACCCCGAGCAGGTGGATGAGGTCATTCTCGGTCAGGTGCTGACCGCCGGGATGGGGCAGAATCCCGCACGCCAGGCCTCCATAATCGCCGGCCTGCCCAACACTGTGCCCAGTATGACCATCAACAAGGTTTGTGGCAGCGGCCTGAAATCGGTGCATCTGGCGGCCCAGGCCATTAAATGCGGCGACGCTGATATCATTATCGCCGGTGGCCAGGAAAACATGTCCATGGCCCCGCATGTGCTGCCCAATTCCCGCAACGGCACGAAAATGGGCGACTGGAAGATGCTGGATACGATGATCGTGGACGGCCTCTGGGAGGCATTCAATAACTACCACATGGGCACAACCGCGGAAAATATCGCCAAAAAATACGGTATCACCCGTGAAGAACAGGATGAATTCGCCGCCGCAACCCAGCAGAAATGTGAAGCGGCACGCAAGGCGGGCAAGTTCAAGGAAGAAATCATCCCCGTGGAAATTCCCCAGCGCAAGGGCGATCCGGTCATTTTCGATCAGGACGAGTTTCCCCGTGACGGCATTACTGCCGAAGGACTGGCTAAACTCCGCCCCGCTTTCGATAAGGACGGAACAGTTACTGCGGGTAATGCTTCCGGTATCAATGACGGCGCCGCCGCAGTTCTGGTGATGTCCGAGAGCAAGGCTAACGAACTCGGTCTTGAGCCCCTGGCCACCATCAGGGCCTACACTTCCGCCGGTGTTGATCCCACCATCATGGGTACCGGTCCGATACCGGCATCGAAAAAATGCCTGGAGAAAGCCGGCTGGTCTGTAGATGATCTGGATCTGATAGAGGCCAATGAGGCCTTTGCCGCCCAGGCCATCTCCGTCAACAGGGATGTCGGCTGGGATCCCGCCAAGGTGAATGTAAACGGTGGCGCCATTGCCATAGGGCATCCAATCGGGGCCTCCGGTTGCCGCTGCCTGGTGACGCTCCTTCATGAATTGAAACGCTCCGGCTCCAGCAAGGGTCTGGCCACGCTGTGTATTGGCGGCGGTCAGGGTGTTGCACTAGCGGTAGAGAGGTAATCATCATGCAAACAGATCTCACAGGAAAAACAGCTCTCGTCACCGGCGGTACCGGTGGTATCGGTGCGGCAATATGTAAACAACTGGCGGAATCCGGGGCGAAGGTGACCACCAACTATCGTAACGAGGAAAAAGCCCAGGCCTTCAAGAAAGAAATGCAGGACGCCGGTCTGGACGTGCATATCTACCAGGTAGACGTGACCGACACGGAAGGTTGCCGCAAAATGGTCGAAGACATTGAGAACAATGTCGGCCCCATTGACATCGTTGTCAATAATGCCGGTATTACAAAGGACACAACGTTGAGAAAAATGACCAAGGAGCAATGGGACCAGGTAATGCGCATCAACCTCGACAGTCTCTATAATATCTGTCAACCGATCGTGGAAGGCATGACCAGCCGTGGTTGGGGCAGAATCGTCAATATCAGTTCCATTAACGGTCAGAAAGGCCAGATAGGCCAGACAAACTATACGACCACCAAGGCCGGCATGCACGGATTTACCATGTCGCTGGCCCAGGAAGTCGCACGTAAGGGCGTCACCGTTAATTCAGTCTCACCCGGCTATATTGCCACCGATATGGTCATGGCTGTGCCGGAAGAGATACGCGAAAAGATCATTGCCCAGATCCCGGTAGGCCGTCTCGGTACCCCGGAGGAAATCGCCGCAATCATCACCTTTATCTGCTCCGATCACGCCGGTTTCATCACCGGCGCCGATATTTCGGTCAATGGCGGCCAGCATATGATGTAGGGACACACAGTGACATGATCAGATAGAATAAAAGACAGGGACGTCTGTATTGTTTTCCAAACACCAACCAAAAGTGAATCGACGTGAGTGACAAACGCATAATCAAGAAATACCCGAACCGGCGCCTGTACGATACAGAGGTCAGTAAATACATCACCATGGAAGACCTCAAGCAACTGGTTTTACAGGGCAAGGATTTTACCGTGGTGGATGTGAAGTCCGAGGAAGACCTCACCCGCAGCGTATTGTTGCAGATCATTGCCGAGCAGGAACATGGCGGCGAACCGATATTCAGTACCGATTCACTGACCAAGATCATCCGTTTTTACGGGGACTCTGTTCAGGGCGTTGCTTCACAATTCCTCTCCCAGAGTCTGAATATGTTTGCCAGTCAACAGAAGAAAATCCAGGAGCAGTTGCAGAATTCCACAACCAATCCGGTTACGGCCATGACCGAGTTGACCCAGAAAAACCTGGAAATGTGGCATGACATGCAAAAAAGTTTCTACGAGGCGGCGGGACTCAGCAAAAGCAGTAACGATAAAAACAAGAAGAAATGAAACTCTCCGCTCCGGCCAGTACCTGATGGCTGAAAAGATTATTATCCACACCGGGTAATCACGTCTAACTCATTGTTTTAAAAATCTATTTACCACTACACGTCAAGTATTAATCCCTTGACATGTGATTTCACAGAGTCTATGCTGCTTTGCAATATTGTTGCGACGCACAACATCCATCAAATGACAGCGGAGATAGAACACATGAGTAAAGACATCAAAAATGAAATGATCGAGAAACTGAACCAAATGGGCCAGGCTTCTTATCAATCCACCAAGGAACTTGCGGAAATCAACACCAGGACCTTTGAGGAAATCTGTGAACAGCAGCTGGCCCTGGCCAACCTGATGATTGAAAACGTCACCACCCAGATGAAATTGCTGGGCAGCGCAAAGGACATCAAGGACGTGCTGGGCAGTCAGTCCGAGATCAGTGCCGACATGAGCGGCAAGGTCATGGGCATCGCCAGAAATACCACTGACATCATGAACGAATACAAGGAAAAGTGTTCAAGCTGGTATGAGAAGGGCATCAAGTCGAATTCTACGTTCATACCGGCCAGCTAGGCGGTAATTGAATTAAAGAGTAAACAAAAACCCGCAACTTTGAAAAAGGTTGCGGGTTTTTTTTCGACTGTGAAAAAATGGATTAGAGGTAGGGCTTCCTACTTGATCCGCTCATCCAGCCATTTTCCAACAGCGGGCGGAATCATTTTCTGGGCCTTGCCGCTGACATAGATACCGATATGGCCACCAGGGAATTCCAGTTCCGAGTAGTCTTCCGAAGCCGTGCAACCGGCCAGCGCGCGGGATGAATCAGGCGGCACCAGGTGATCATCCTTGGCGTATATATTCAGTATGGGTATGCTGATGTTCATCAGGTCCACTGTACGGTTACCGATTTTCACAGTTCCCTTGACCAGGCCGTTTCCCTGGTAGAATTGCCGGATGAATTCACGATAGGCTTCACCGGCCTGGTCCGGACTGTCAAATATCCATTTCTCCATGCGCATGAAATTCTCGGCTTTTTCCCGGTCATCGAGTATATCCACCAGGTCCAGGTATTTTTGACCGGTCAGGCGGTAAGGCTTCAGGGTTAAAAACGTCCAGTTCAGCACCTCTCCGGGGATGTTGCCCATCGAGTCGACCACGGTATCGATGTCCACATTTCTGACCAGGTTACTGAGCAGATCATCTTTGGTCTGGAAATCAACAGGGGTTACCGTGGTGATCAGGTTTTTTACCTTTTTCTGGTTCAATGCCGTATAGCAGAGACTGAACGAACCTCCCTGGCAGATCCCGAGCAGATTGATCCGGTTCAGGTTATGCCGTTCCCTGATGACATCGACACAGTTATCGATATAGCCGTTGATATAATCATCCAGGGTGAGAAAGCGCTCGGCTGCGTCCGGGTATCCCCAGTCGACCAGATAAACATCCAGGCCGGCTTCGAGCAGGCCCTGGATCATGGAACGACCTTCCTGCAGATCGGCCATATACGGCCGGTTGACGAGTGCATAAACAATCAGCAGAGGAACGGGGTTCTGTTTATCCGTACGCGGCTTGAAATGATAAAGAACGACCTTGTCTTCTTCGTAGACGGCTTCCTTCTCACAGGCACCGACATTGATATCCTCCAGTTCACTGAGGACATTGAGACCTTCGGCCAGTTTTCGATTGAAATCCAGGATCTCCCTGGAGACATCATCCGGTGACAACTGAAATGGAATCACGTGTTAATCCTCCCCTGAATCAGAATTTGATTTCAATGGTCTTTTTGCTGCTGTTTTTCCCACCACTGTCAGCCGTCGATGCATCTCCACCGGCAGCTTCGGATTTTCTGGAACCGATGTTCACTACCTTGGTATCCGGGGCGGTTTTTTTAACTTCGGCTTTTTTCCTGCTCATTTTGCGTTTGCTCCGCTGACCGGTTTTTGCCCCGCTCGCCTTTTTAGCAGCTTTCTTGCCGGCTTTCTTCTTCGTCTCTTTGCCAGTGTCCCGACTAGTAGTCCTGTCCCCGATACCCACGCCGGTTTTCTTCGTGACGACGGCAGAGTTACCGGACGCCTTCTTGTCAGGCACGTCAGCGGTCACTTCCTGACTCATCAATTCGTTAAGCTGCTTCTCCAGTTCCTCGATGCGCAATTCGTCATTATGGTGTCTGGCCATGGCGCGATTAAGTTTTTTTGAGAAATTAGCCGACTGTTTTTGCATGGCCTCGAGATCGCCACGGGTCGGCAGACTGTGGGATGCCAGAATATCGTCCCGGATCCCGTTACTCTGTAATCGGTAGGCACTCATCGCGTTGACCAGGTTACCGTAGAGCGCCGAATACTCCTTGCTGAATACAAAATCCGCATAGGCTTCCTCATTACAGTCAACCCATAGGTTATAGAGTTGACGCAGGCTGGTGATCTGCTCGCCGTTTTTTGCCATGTCGATGATCCGGTCACGCAGGCTGTCCAGTGCCCGGGTGCCTACATTACCCATAGCCTCGTTATATTCCTCGGATGCCTTCAGAAATTCTTTCAACAGGACAGCGTTTTTCTGGAGCTTTTCCTGATATTCCCGTGCGTAGCCGACACCGGGCAGATTCAGATACTTGTCCATGAAGGTATCCAGATCATCAACAATGAGGGCATGGCTGATATCCTTGTCAGCGCCGGCAATATTCTTGAGATAGTGGCTCCATAAGTCTCCCGGCACCTGCCAGGCATCAAGAACATCGCTTACCGAGTGGTGGCCGAGTGTCCGTGATGCTTGCATTACGGCCTTCATACTTTCAATCTGATTGACAAGGTATTGCAGGTATTCACTGGATTCAGTGCTGACGGACGAAAGTTTCTCCAGCAGGTCACTGAATTGTTGACCCAGCATATAAAACGTCCTGCTCTGTTCGAGCAGACGTTGCGCAGTGGGATTGGCTATTCCAGGGACTTCGGACTGCATGGATTTCCACCAGAATTCCATGGCTTTCTGCCATTGATCGGCCCTGGTCTGTTCGTGGCCGGGTACGAAGGTGCCAAACGAGTTGAGACCGTTCATATAATCATTAAAGAGTCCGGCCCAGTCACTGCCCATGAATGGATTATTGAAATAATCTTTGCTCATGTTTCACATACCCTGTTGTTCATTCGATGCTTGTATAGATTGCCCTGTGTATAGAGTGTAACCTGATTGGGCGCCCCCGGCTGCATGCTGCACACAAAAAAACCCGTGTCCAGACGACTGGACACGGGTTTCTGAACTTCAAACCAGCATGGCCTTATCAGGCAGATTTCCTGGCTGTTGAAGTAGAAGCCTTTTTTGCAGCCGGCTTTTTGGCCGCCTTGACGCTGGTGGCAACAGCGGTGGACTGGGCTGTTTCAGCGAGAACCTTTGAGTTCTTTTCAAACCAGTTGGTGAACTCCTCGCGCGATTCGGTCAATGCGTCGGCCGTCTGGCGAGCAAAATTCATGACCTTTTCGCTGTAGCTGCTGGCAAAATCGGATTCTGCGGACAGCAGATCCTGGTAGTTCGTGGTGCTGGTCAACAGTTTAGCCTGCTCCATGCTGCCTTCTATCCCCAGTGAAGCCATACCGAACTGCAGCTGTGCCAGTTTCTCGATAGTGCTGGTATTGATTTGACCAAGCTCCTGAAACGCTTCGTAGGAGGTCCTGGTGGCGGCTGATAAATCTTCTAGAATCTGTTCTTGCATTACTTCTCTCCTGGATCGGGTGTGACTTGAGTACGATTTCACAGAGCTGGAATAACCAGTTCTTTGTGCAGTGCAATATACTGCGGCGCAACAAGTGTGTCAACCGTTTTTCAGCACCATTCCAGGGGGAGAATTACCCGGATAATCCTGGATAAATCCCGGGGCTCACTAAAAATTCGGCTTCTCTTCATTGGGTAACGTCCGGTAGGAATCAATGGCCTCCATAATTTCCTGCTTGGCCCTGTCCACCCCTTCCCAGCCCTTTACCTTGACCCATTTGTCCGGCTCCAGATCCTTGTAATGTTCGAAAAAATGCGCAATCAGGTTCAGTAATGCCGGCTGCAGATCCTCGTAGCTTTCCACCTGACGGTGAAATTTGGACACCTTGTCAATCGGTGCCACCAGGATTTTACCGTCATCTCCGGCCTCGTCTTCCATATTCAGCAAACCGATAGGGCGGCAGCGCATGACTGTGCCCGGCAGGATCGGCATGGGGGTGGCAATGAGCACATCCACGGGATCACCGTCCTTGGCCAGAGTATGGGGAATGTAGCCGTAATTACATGGATAGACCATGGACGTATTCAGATAGCGGTCCACGAACATGGCACCGGTCTCCTTGTCCAGTTCGTACTTGACAGGGTCCCCGTGGATGGGGATCTCGATAATTACATTGACTTCATCCGGTGGGTTGTCACCGGGGCCTACTCTGTCCAGATTCATAGATGTCCCGCCTGCAGGTTGATGGGAAAACGGTGAAATCCCGGTATCTCGACAACTTTTCTCACTTATTCGCCCGATGATCAATCAACTCATCAACCACCGACGGGTCTGCCAGTGTGCTGGTGTCGCCCAGATTATCCAGTTCATTGGCAGCCACCTTGCGCAGAATGCGGCGCATAATCTTGCCGGAGCGGGTCTTGGGCAGGCCCGGCGCCCATTGAATCACATCCGGGGAGGCGATTGGACCGATCTCATTACGCACATGTTTGACCAGTTCCGCCCGCAGTTCCTCACTCGGTTCAACACCGTGCATCAGGGTGACATAGGCATAGATCCCCTGTCCCTTGATATCGTGGGGGAAACCGACCACGGCAGCCTCGGCCACGGCATCATGAAGTACCAGCGCGCTTTCCACCTCGGCGGTACCCATACGGTGACCGGAAACATTAATCACATCATCGACACGCCCGGTGATCCAGTAATAGCCATCGGCATCACGCCGGGCACCATCACCACTGAAATATTTGCCCGGGTACATCTTGAAATAAGTTTCAATAAAACGGTCATGGTCACCGTATACCGTACGCATAATCCCGGGCCAGGGCCGTTTGATGCATAACGCGCCCTCACCTTCACCCTCGATTTCATTTCCCTTGTCATCGACAAGGCACGGTTCAACGCCGAAGAACGGCAAAGTCGCCGAACCGGGCTTCAGGGCAGTGGCCCCGGGTAAGGGCGTAATCATGTGGCCACCGGTTTCCGTCTGCCACCAGGTATCGACAATGGGGCATTTGCTGTTGCCGACCACATGGTAGTACCACTCCCAGGCTTCCGGGTTAATGGGTTCCCCCACCGAACCGAGAATCCGTAAACTGCTGCGGTCGGTTTTGGTAACAAAATCATCACCCTGCCCCATGAGCATGCGGATGGCGGTGGGCGCCGTATAAAAAGAATTGACCTTCCATTTGTCCACAACCTGCCAGAACCGGCTGGCATCAGGGAACGTCGGTACACCTTCAAACATAAGAGTGACAGCGCCGTTTGCCAGCGGTCCGTAGACGATATATGAATGCCCGGTTACCCAGCCGATATCAGCCGTACACCAGTAAATATCGCCTTCCTGGTAGTCAAAAACATACTTGTGTGTCATTGCACAATAAAGCAGGTAGCCACCGGTCGTATGCAGTACACCCTTGGGTTTACCGGTGGAGCCGGAGGTATAAAGGATAAATAGTGGATCCTCGGCATCCATGTCTTCAGGTGGACATTCGGCTGATGCGGATTCGACAAGATCGTGGTACCAGGCATCACGCCCTTCATTCCATTCAACATCACCGCCGGTACGTTTAACAACAATACAGGTCTCAACGCCCGGGCATTCAGCCAGAGCCCTGTCGGCATTGGCTTTCAATGGTATCTGTTTCTTGCCGCGGAGACTGTAATCGCTGGTGATCACGACGTGGCATTCTGAATCCTGGATGCGATCACGCAGAGCATCGGATGAGAAACCACCAAAAACGATGGAATGCACGGCGCCGATACGGGTACAGGCCAGCATGGCCACCGCGGCTTCCGGGATCATGGGCATGTATAGACAGACGCGGTCACCTTTTTTCACGCCTTTCTCTTTCAGGGCGTTGGCAAACCGGCAGGTTTCCTCGTGCAATTGCCGGTAGGTGATTTCGCGATCCTCCTTCGGATCATCACCCTCCCAGATGATGGCGACCTGGTCGCCACGGCTTTCGAGGTGACGATCCAGACAATTATAGGAGACATTCAGTTCGCCGCCCGGAAACCATTTAATATCCGCTTTATTGAAATCCCATTCCTGGACCTTGTCCCACATTTTTGACCAACTCAGGAACTGGTCCGCCTGTTCACCCCAGAACGCATCAGGCTCTTCCAGCGAACGTCGATACATTTCCCGGTATTGATCAGCCTTGATATGCGCTTGTTCAGCGATGTCCTTCGGGACTTCATGCAGTTTGGCTTCATACATTATTGTCTACCCCCTTATTTTTTGCCTTCAGCTCGGATGTTGAGAGTCTGTCTCGATAATGGTGATGAACTATAAATCAGCAAATTGTGCGACGCAACATTATTTAATGTTGCTACCTGAATACCTTTTTCAGTATCTCGCTTGTCCGGGCGGCCGGATTCTCACGAATTCGTTTCTCCTGTTCGGCGATCTTCAGGAATAATCCGTCCACTGCCTGGTCGGTTATATATCGGTCCAGGTCAACGGCATCCATATCAATCCATTTCGCCAGAGGCCCAAGTTCCGCTATCAGTGACTTGTATCTGGAAGTTACTCCCACGCGGTCGGTTGCGTCCGCTACTATTGGCGAGAAGCGTTCAGTAATTTTATCACCACTTTTATCCCGAAAATATTCACTGGCCGCATTATCCGGTCCATAAAGAATATTTCTCGCATCGACGATGCTCATCTCCCTGATAGTATCCACGAATATTGCGGATGCCGCGGGAACCGCCTGTTCTGCAGCCCGATTCAGGGTAACTTCAAAATCTTCCACCAGTTGTTGTCGACCGAGGGTTTTCAGGCCCTTGCGGATGGCCTCCAGGGATTGCGGTACGGGTATTTTGACATCAGGATCACCATAATAACCATTGTCCCTGCCCAATGCAGCAATCGCTTTGTCTGCACCTTCACCCAGCGCCGCTTTCAGGCCATCGATGATTTCAGTATCGGAGAGTGTTGATGCTGTTATGCCTGCCGATTCGTTATCATTGAAAAACTCCAGCAGGTCACCCCAGCCCGGGTAGGCCTGGCCTGGCAATAACAGAAGCAGGGCTGGCAATAATCGATACATGCGGGTTCTCGGATTCAAGAAGTAATAGTGATTCCGGGTTTTACTGACGATGGTTTAAATTTAAACGGGTAAGGATAGTCTCAAAAACTAATGGTTACGGAACAGCATCGTCAGATCACAGATGAATTTTTCCATTCAAGTTGCCATATTACCCCAGTGCGGGTCATGAGCGAAACATGATGGATAGACAGAGACGTCCGGGGTGGTTAAAAAAGACAGTCCATCGTTATGATGGACTGTCAAAAAGATATGCCGCAGTGCCCGACGAAAATGATTGCGGCATATATACTGGAGAATCATAGCTCTGCAGTTACTGTACCAATTCAGGCCATTCACTGTTGCTGCTGACGCACTCAAAAATATTTTTATTTAAATACAATGAGTTACATAATTATAAAGAAATGATTGATGCTGAAGTGATTCTGCATCTGTGACATCTGTTTCAATCAATACTGTTGCATACGATTACAACTGTTGTATTTAGCAATAGTCTTTATTGAAGCAACTCTTCTTCATAAACGGGAAATCTGTGTATCACTGAACGGGGATATTCACTGCTGATAACGGCGAGTGCCTGGAACCGTTCAGGTAGAGGTATTTGCATGACTTCATTCATATCAAGTCCACGCTGGACAGCATCACGAATTGTTGACTCCAGCCAAAGCAGGTAATCCCTTGTCTGTTCTACAGCGTCCTTGCTACTGGATAATTCACCATGCCCGGGTACCAGGATCCTGAAATCCATATTCAGTAATCGGTCAAGTGCAGCCATCCAGTCCCCAGGATCAGCGTGAGGTGTTGTTAATGCGCGATTGTGAAATACCAGATCCCCGGCAAAGAGTACCCCGGTTTTTTCATCAAATACCATCAGATCCCCGGCGGTATGGCCCGACATCGTAATATATTCCAGAGCATGGCCACCTATGTTTTCATGCTGTATCTCGAGCACTCTTACAGATTCCATAACCCGGGTGCCTTTCATCCAGGGCCCCACCATACGGTATAGATTGTCGAGGAAACCCTGTGCTTCCCCGCGTATGGATTCAAGCGTGCCCGGCAAAGCGTATACGGGTGTGTCTGCAAATGCCTGGCTGCCAAAAATATGGTCAGGGTGGTGATGAGTCAGCAATACCTTGATAATTGGCTTGTCGGTAACACGACCGATTGCCTCGCGCATCTGCTGACCATACAGAAGGGACGGACCGGTATCGATGACGATAACCCCGGTATCAGTGACAATAAAACCGGTATTGACTATATTTCCACCATTACTGCGGCTGAAATCCTCCTTTTCACCAATAAATGCATAGGTATCATCGGCAACCTGAATCATTTCAAGCCGGTAATCAAGTTCATCCCCGGCATGAACAAGCATTGGCGCCATGAACAATAACACTGCAAAAAGGATCAATTGCCTCACCTGATTACCGCATCGAGACGGTTTCCGTTATTATCCGTCCCCGCCAGGGTGATGACTTTTGACTTGATTTCGTCACTGATTTCGAATGTGAATACAGGATTTTCACTGACCGGCTGGAAAAGTTGAATGTCAGCCATTGTCTGTCCGGAATCATCCCTTAAGTTGAGCTGTTCGATATAAAACTCGGGAATACCAGGTGCAAGCCCTGTATCCATTGGATGCATAATACGCAGGCGTAGACGTTGCAGATGACCGGAATCGTGCCAGATGCGCGTTGTGACATTCATCAGGGTTTCATGCCAATTATCCACAAGTCGACCGGCACCTGGCGCCGTACAACCCCCTCCCGCAGCATCTATCCAGCGACCGCCCACATGCCAGACGCCATCTGATGTTTTGACTGCAGCCCGCACCGGAGTGGATTGTTCAACCTTGAAACGAAAAGCAATATAGGGTTTCAGGTGAACAGGTTTGAACTCCATAACCTTTTGTATGGGGTTCAAATCAGCGAATATTACGATACTCTGGACACCTTCAAGCCTGTTGACGGTAACAGAAACAGGTACGTTCATCGGATCTTCGGCAAATTCGGGAGTCATGACCGTGACTCTGTCATCAAAGACGACGGGTTCATTACCCAGAATTCGCTCATGCATCACTGCCCAGGCCGGTGAATCCAGCGGATCAACCAATGTATCGACAGCCAGCAGAGTCAGCGGATGAAAAAGAAAAAATACAGCAAACATAAGCTGGCGCAGTCGGATCATGAGCTTTACCTCTCTAATTATGAACCTGCCTATTTCTCATCACCACTGACCAGCAATAATTCATCGTCAATGACAGGATGATAGCTCAGTCCATGTGACTTGAAGATGGATTCTATTTCACCACTCTGCTTTAGTTCGCCAATAACTTCATTCAGTTTATTTGCCAGGTTTACATTCTCACTGCTAACCGCAGCGCAAAGTTCCCAACCCTCCACAGATAACCCCGGGGTTGGTAATTTGGTTACCAGGAAGTCATGCTCATGTTGTAAAAGACCATGTTCCAGTTCCCCCCGGTTGGCCATAACAGCGGAAACCTCCCTGTCAACCATGGCATACACAGCATCTGTCACGGTCACATAATGCCGGACACTGTCACGCAGTTTTCCACTAAACGCTCCGAGCAGATATGCATCGGACAATGATGCTGTTTCTACACCTATGGGTTCCGTGGCAAAAACTTCGAGAGTTCTTGCGCTGCGTACACGTTCTGTGTTTACAGCAAAGGCCACCACCTCGCGAAAGTAGGGCTGGGTAAAAATTACCTTTTCATTCAGCTTCGCGAAATTAACATCATAAGGTGCATGCAAAAACACATCAGCAGCACCGCCCGCAAGATAGTGGCCTTTCCAGACCAGATTTCGGAGATCATCTTCCACCGATTCATCAGCCTGAAACAGGCGAAACCCGCTTTTTACCCCCATTTTTTCAGCAATAAGCTTGCCTAAATCAACATCAACACCTTTAACCTGGCCGTTTTCATCCTTGTAGGAATAAGGTGGAAAATTTTCATAAACAGCGAATTCGATGAATCCTTTTTCCATAATTTTTTCAAATCCCGCCGCATACACGCACGACGCGAAAAGAGATGATGTTATCAGAAATATCAGTCTTGATTTCATAGATATCGGGCCCGGAAGTTATTTTGAGTTGTACAAAGCCAGTCAGACAATTGCATGCAAAACAGATTCAAAGCAAGGTGGCAAATGTGTTTGTTTGTTGTTTATTCAGCTGGCAAAATCAATTTATCAAACATATTGATTTTTGCATGACATCCATGTCGTAAAAGAACTGAGGAATGAATCAAAGGTTCCATAACGAATTACTCATCAGCGGGTACTGTTTCCAGCCAGGCCCGAATCGCCCACAAAGCCTCCTGGCTGAGCGGCCCCCCATCAGAATCTGCAAATACCGGCATATAAGTGATACCGTTTCTGATAGCGCCATCCCGCACCCTGTAGACATACCATTCGTCACCATCCGCATCATGCGGTAACTCTCTGAGATCAGGTGCGATGCCGCCGGAAACAGCACCAAGTCCATGGCAACGGGCGCAATTCTGGTTATAAGCTGATTTCCCGACAGCAATGGCCGCCTCATTTCCACTGTACGGATTACGCTCCCGCCACTCGTCACCCAGAAGTTCGAGTCCGGTAACATCGACAGGCTGTGGCGTAACATCTCCATGGGCAAAAACGCTTACAGGTAACATGAACATCGCTGTAATAAAATACTTTGCTGTCATATTTGATGAGTGTTTAATAATGTTTATTGTTGTCATGAAATTTCCTCAGTAGTCGATTCTACAAGAAATCCGGGGAACACAGGGTTAACACAATATCTGCATGCAAGGTCATCAATTGATTTTCAGAAATACTCCTGAAATATCAGAAAAAATTCATATTCACATTTCCGGAATAAACCTGATTGAATGCTGACTTTGAACAATCTGCAATACCCTGGCCTGATACGGGCGGATGTTTTAATCAAAATCCCTTACTGTCGTCATGGACACCTGTATAGGGGATTATTGCCGGGGTCAGAAATTGTAATAATTTAATAAACGATCTCATCATTGCCGGTTATCATAATCAATATAATACTCAAGGCTCGTAATCCTGATGCTTCCATTTGTAAAGGACCAGCACTCCGGAAAGCATACTTTCGGGTGACCGGTTGAGGAGGAGGTCAATAATGTACTGGTCCTTTACAAATGGAGACCGGCACAAGCCGGTCTCCACCAGATTACTGGATTACAACGGGAAGTATTAACTTCCGAGTTTGAATACCCAGAGACTGCCTCCCTGGTTCAGGTACTTGACTGCTGAAGCAACATCGCCACCCCATAATGGGACAGCACCACCCCAACCGGAAGGAACAGCGATATACTGTTCGCCATCTTCCATCCAGGTAATCGGGTTGCCTACCACACCGGAACCGGTCTGGAATTTCCACAGTTCCTTGCCGGTTTTGGCATCAAATGCCTTCAGATAGCCTTCCGGAGTACCGGTAAAGACCAGGTTACCCGCTGTTGCCAGCACACCACCCCAGAGTGGAGCAGGGTTTTTGTATTCCCAGACTTTCTTGCCGGTCTTCGGATCAAATGCGCGCAGTGCGCCAATGTAGTCCTTGTTCAGAGGCTTGATAGTAAAACCGGCGCCGAGATACGCAGCGCCCTTCTTGTAAGTAACGGGTTCGTTCCACAGGTCCATACCCCACTCGTTGGCAGGCACGTAGAACAGACCCGTATCCTGACTGTAAGCCATGGGCATCCAGTTCTTGCCACCCAGGAAAGACGGAGCGACGAAGATCTGTTCTCCCTTCTTGCCGTCAGTGCTTGTTGATGGATCACCGGGACGCACACCGGTTTCTATGGGACGTCCGGTCTTGAGGTCAATACCCTTGGCCCAGTCAATCTGGTTCACGAACGGAAATGCATTCTCAAGCTTGCCATTGGTGCGATCGAGGACATAGAAAAAACCGTTGCGATCTGCGTGACCGGCAAGCTTCTTACCACCGGCATTGAATGCGACGGTTTCGTTGACACCATCATAATCCCAGGCATCATTTGGCGTGAATTGATAGTGCCATTTGATCTTGCCGGTATCGGGGTCAATGGCCACAGTCGATGTGGAGTAAAGATTATCACCCGGACGCAAGTGTGAATTCCAGGGAGCAGGATTACCTGTACCGTAAAATATGAGGTCAACTTCGGGGTCGTAGGTACCGCCCGCCCAGGTCGCGGCGCCGCCTGTTTTCCACAGGTCGCCAGGCCAGGTCGCATTGGTTGTGCCGCTGATTCCGTTGTCTTTACCGTTAAGGGTACCCATATGACCTTCAACGGTCGGACGAATCCAGACCAACTTACCGGTCAATGCATCGCGGGCCTCGACGCGACCAATTACGCCGAACTCACCGCCGGAAACACCCGTGATCACCTTGCCTTTGACAATCAACGGGGCTGCCGTGAATGAATAGCCATCCTTGAAGTTGTCGATTTTTTCCTTCCAGACAACCTCGCCGGTATCCTGATTCAGGGCCACGATCTGTGCATCCAGGGTACCAAAGATAACCAGGTCATCGTATAAAGCTGCACCACGATTGACTACGTCACAACAGGGCAGAATACCCTCGGGCAGGCGATGGTCATATTGCCAGATTTCCTCACCGGTTTTTGAATCAATGGCGTATATACGCGAGTAAGAGGCTGTAACAAATATTTTGCCATCATGCACCAGGGGCTGGGCCTCCTGACCGCGTTGTTTCTCGCCACCAAAGGAGTAGGAGAAGGCGGGGACCAGTTTGCTCACATTGCCGGCGTTTATGGTTTTAAGGCTGCTGTAGCGCTGCCCCTGTGGTCCCAGCCCGTAGGAGACCACATCTCCAGGCGTACTCGCATCATTAATGATGTCATCATCTGTAACCTTGCCAGCAACTGCGCTACCAGCCGGCAATATGACCGCAATGCCGGCGACAGCCAGAGATTTCAGACCTGCTTCACAGGCTCTTTGGATATGCTTTTTCATTTATAAAGAACTCCTCAGTTTTCCGGAATTTATTCTAAGATTAAGGAATGGTTAAGACCGTCTTTCTCCCACTTCCAATAAACCTTGATTTCAAACAGAGTTAGTCAAAAATCTCGGTACGTTATATATCACGTGGCTATGAATCGAGCGGCAACAGAAGTACGCGGCTCACCACGAGCGACTATCTGTTTGCAGAACGCATGCCAATCAGGAAATAAACAATTCGAGATGAGGAAATAAACTTTAACTATCTGTTATTAATAGGCTAATACTTGATTCAGCGATGTATCGATTATCGCATTTAATGCTTCTACAAAGACTTGCGTGGATTTTTTTGTGGCATGTATAGTTAGTGTATGTTGCAGAACGCAACATCGGCTGGTAAGAATTACACTTTATATTTAGAATCTGTATAAAGTATTGTGAATCTTTATGGCTTGATATTCACCGGCATAATGAACAAGTCTCCTTGCCGGCATATATTATCCAATCAGTTACGAATGATTTTGCTTCTTCTATATATTGTAGAACGGTCAATACCCAGAATTCTTGCTGCCTTGCTGACATTACCATCCGTCCGTACCAGCGTAGCCCGGATCAGTTCATCATTTACTGTACGGAGATCCCGATTTGTACAGGTTTCAGGCCGTACCTCTTCGCCCCTGGTTCGTAGTTTATCCGGGACGTCCTCGATCCTGACCATATCACCCTGAACCATCAGAACCCAGCGTCGGCAAAGATTGTGCAACTCCCGAATATTGCCCGGCCAACTATATCCCAGCAATGTATCCTTGACCTCTGCGCTGAGTTCAAGCAGAGGCCTGCCCGCAGCCCAGCTTTCCCGTTCCAGAAATTCGACAGCCAGTTCGATCACATCTTCTCCACGTTCAGAAAGCGGAGGGATTTCAATTTCTAGTACGCTGAGCCGGTGATAGAGATCCTGCCGGAACTGACCGGACTCAATTTGTTTGAACATTTTTGAACTGCCCGCGGCAATGATCCTGACATCGACATGCATGGACTCAACACTGCCAATGCGGTTTATCTCGTTGTGGTCAAGCACCCTCAGGAATCTGGACTGCAGATCCAGATCCAGGGAATCGATTTCATCCAGAAACAGCGTCCCGCCCGCAGCGTGTTCGAATTTGCCTTTCATGCCATCCCTGCGGGCCCCGGTAAATGCGCCGGGAACGTAACCGAATAACTCGCTCTCAATCAGGTCACGCGGCAATGCCCCGCAGTTGATGGCAATAAACGGCTGCTCAGAGCGCGTACTTTCCGCATGAATAGAGTGTGCCACCAATTCCTTGCCGGTACCTGTGTCACCAATCAGAAGCACACTGCTTTCCATGGGATCGCGTGAGGCAGCACGGGCCAGGGTCAGCACATCACGCAATTTCGGCGAGGTCCCACGAATATTATCAAAGGTATATTTGGTAGGTGCGGCGCTACACCCCCTGCTGGCCTGTCGCTCTTGTGTGTGTACGTTTTTACTGTCAATAGCCGACAAGATCAACAATGCGCCCAGATTCTCCTGCCGGTATAACACGGGCTCGATACGAACACGTACCGTGTGACTGAAGCCCGTTTCGGATCGCATCTCGATTCGCATCTCCTCCATGATATTCTGCCTGATACTACGCAGTATCACCTCCCACAGGTCGGGCAAGAAACGGGTAACGGGATTTTCAACACACTCAGGAAACTCGAGATTCATCAGGCGTGAAGCCCGCGAATTGTAGTCAATGAGATAACCGTTCTCATCCACCAGCATCACACCGTCATTTGGCCAGCGTAGCATCCTGTCACGACAAACGCTGCGCAGGATCTCACGCCGGTTTAACTGCAGCAGCGTCAGCCCCGAGTGAACACTTTGAGCGAGCGAAATCGCCAGTGTCATGGTTTCACGGCGGATCTGGTCGATCGGGCCAGTGATATCAATTACGCCTGCCACGCCACTACCACAAACGTCCGCGATAGGGGCCCCGTAACACACCCAGGGTTGCCAGCCCTTGCAATAGTGTTCATGCCCCATAACCACTTCCGGTCTGCCCAACATCAGTGTCGTACCAATACCATTCGGACCAACCTCGTCTTCGTGCCACAATCCGCCTGGCCGAAAATTGATTTTTTCAAGTTCTGACTGAATGTCCTCGTGACCTACGGAATGAAGAATGCGTCCTTTATGATCAGCGAGCACGACAACATGCCTGTTGCCCTCGACCGAGAGCGCAATTTTTTCCATGACATTTATAGCGGCCTTGCCAAGATCACCCTGACGAAGTTTTTCCTCCAGACGTTCGGGAGACATTACCGTGGGCGCACGGGTGGATTGCGGGTCGAGACCGCGTTCACGGCTGCGCACCCAGCTCTCGCATATCACACTACGGGGATTAAGATTTTGAAATCTGCCGGTACAAATAAATTCTTCCCAGTTTCTACACGCCGTATCGAGGCTGTGATCAACATTGGTAGGGAAGGCAATTGATTGATTAGAAATACTTTTTTTATTCAGCATCCAGTTCTCCTGCGATGCACTTGAGCAAGGTTTAAGGTCGTTACGATACAATCGTTGCATTATGCTACAGATGTAGCAGCAGAGAAAAGTAATTTACGAGTGAGAACCTGCTTGTGCCTCAAGCCTGGCTTGCCGGCTGTGTAGATATTCTGGAGTGCTATGAACGATGCCCGAGTCCCGGTGTCAGCAAACCAATCTGCAACAATTGTTCTGGATAAAAAAAAGGGGCTTGAAGCCCCTTTTTTTTGTTACCAGATGTTAAAACGTTAACCTAACGGGCAAGTATTTCAACCCGGCGGTTCATCTTGCGACCTGCGGCATCCGAATTGGAAGCTACCGGGTCACTCTCGCCGCGGCCTACAGCACGAAGCCGCGAGGATGAAACACCGTTAGAAGTCAGATAGTTCATCACCGACTCGGCCCGGCGCTGGGACAGATCCAGATTATAGCTGTCGGAGCCGGTGCTGTCGGTGTGACCCTCGATAACTATATCCTGGCTCGGGTGAGTTTTGATGGTAGAGACGACGCTATTAAGGATAGATTTTGCCTCACTGGTCAGCGTTGCACTGTCAAAATTGAAATGCACACCTTGCAGGGTAGCCAGGATTGCCGAGCAACCGTTCGCATCCACTGGTGTACCCAGCGGAGTTTCCGGACATTTGTCGAGATAATCCGGGACGCCATCACCATCAGAATCTTCGGCACAGCCGTTAGCATCCACCTTCACGCCGGGAGCGGTGAATGGGCATTTATCGCTGTGATTCGGTACGCCGTCATTGTCATCATCGGGGACGATAAAATTACCGGTGATTTCAGGCTCGGGGGCCGGCTCCGGAGCCGGCTGGACATCTCCGCAAAGCAATAGACCCAAGAGTCCGCCACCGATCATACCGGCACCCCCGCCTAGAGGGCTGGCGATACTGCCGCCGGCAGCGCCGGCAAGCGCGGTGCCGAAAATACATTCTTCCCGCTCCACCTGGGTTGTCAGAGTAGAACAGCCGCTAAACAGCACAGGGATTATCAGTGCCGCGAGAATTTTCTGTGTTCGCATTCGCTTTCTCCGTCGTTTTTATGCAGTATCGAAACGGCGAGGATGTTACCCCTCCGGCGCCCGAACGCGCATAAAAAAACGCGTTCAAACAGATACCTGTATGTTTTTATTCGATAACTTTCTTCTCGTTATTTAGCCTTATTATACAACAAGATATGCTCAAGATGCTATTTTTTCATATTTACTGGCCACGTAATCGTCGACGATAGCCTTGAATTGCCCGGCAATGTCCTTGCCTGTGAGCACGGTGACCTTCTCACCATCGATGAAAACGGGCGCCGAGGGCGTCTCACCCGTACCCGGAAGGCTGATACCGATATCGGCATGTTTGCTCTCACCCGGGCCATTGACCACGCAGCCCATGACCGCGAGTGTCATATCCTCAACGCCCTCGTACTGGTTTTTCCATGCCGGCATCTGCTTACGGACATAGGACTGGATTTCGTTGGCCAGTTCCTGAAATACAGTGCTGGTAGTACGACCACAACCCGGACAGGCCGTCACCAGGGGAGTGAACGACCGAATACCCATGGTCTGCAGAATTTCCTGCGCAACGATTACTTCCCTGCTGCGATCACCCCCTGGCTCCGGAGTCAGCGAGACCCGGATGGTATCGCCAATGCCTTCCTGCAGCAAAATACCCATGGCAGCCGTGGATGCGACGATACCTTTTGAGCCCATGCCGGCCTCGGTCAAACCCAGGTGCAGGGCATAATCGCAGCGGCGGGCCAGATCCCGGTACACCGCGATAAGTTTCTGCACACCGCTCACCTTGCAAGATAAAACTATATGATCGCGGCCCAGCCCCAGTTCCTCGGCCCTTGACGCGCTGTTCAGGGCCGACACAATCAGCGCCTCACGCATGACCGCCTCGGTTTCCTTCGGCTCGGCCAGCTTCGCATTTTCATCCATCATGGTGGTCAGCAAATCCTGATCCAGGCTGCCCCAATTGACGCCGATTCTGACCGGTTTGTCATACTCGATGGCTTTCTCGATCATGGTGGCAAACTGTGTGTCACGCTTCTCGCCGATACCGACGTTGCCCGGATTGATCCGGTACTTGGCGAGAGCCCGGGCACAATCCGGGTAGCGGCTGAGCAGCTTGTGGCCGTTGTAATGGAAATCACCCACCAGCGGCACCGGGCATCCCATGGCATCGAGCTTCTCGCGGATGGCGGCGACCTCGCGGGCCGCTTTTTCCGTGTTCACCGTGATTCGAACCAGTTCCGAACCGGCACTGTAGAGTTGCTGTACCTGCCTTGCCGTGCTCTCGGCGTCCGCTGTATCGGTGTTGGTCATTGATTGCACCACCACCGGGTAACCTCCGCCTATGGTGACACTGCCGACACGGACACCGACACTCCGGCGCCGTGTGACCGTCTGGTTTTCAATGGACATACTGCATTCCTGTATAAATGGTTGCGCTGAGTCTAATCATCGCCGGATGGCTGTCAAGGTAATACCCGTAAACAACAATCTATAGATTATTTGACCGCGGTGGTTCAGTTATCCACAATCCCGTGAATTCCTGGAATCGTCCGCCGCAGGACCGAAAATTTCGAGCAAAAATCCCTCACTCGTGCGATACTTGCGCCTGTGAACCGGGCCGCGAGATTTCTGTCCGCCCGGCGGACAATACCAATAAAAAGCCGGATAACCCGTTAGAAACCCAACAATTATACCAGCGACCAGTCATGCAGGCAGCCGTACTTTCAGACTTTGTACAAAAAGATCATTACTCCCACCAGGAACTGCTCGATTGCGGCCTCGGCAAGATGTTTGGCGAGGGCAACGCCCAGTTGCCACAGCCGCCGATGCTCATGTTCGACCGCATCAGCAAAATCAGCCGTGACGGCGGTGAACACGGCAAGGGACTCATTGTCGCCGAGCTGGATATTCATCCGAATCTGTGGTTTTTTGATTGCCACTTCAAAAACGACCCGGTCATGCCCGGCTGTCTGGGTCTGGATGCCATGTGGCAACTGGTCGGGTTTTTCCTTGGCTGGATGGGCGCTCCCGGGCGCGGCCGGGCGCTTGGCTCGGGCGAGGTCAAGTTTACCGGCCAGGTAACACCGGATAAAAAGAAAGTCACCTATACTATCGATATGAAGCGAGTCGTTCTGCGCAGACTGGTCATGGGTGTGGGGGACGGCCGTATGGAAGTGGATGGACGACAGATTTACACCGCCAGGGATCTGAGGGTCGGGTTATTTACCTCGACCAAAGATTTCTGACGGATCGGATTTTGATATGAAACGAGTAGTTATCACCGGTGTCGGTATTGTTTCCAGTATTGGCAACAACAGGGACGAAGTGCTGCTGGCGTTGAAAAACGGGACTTCCGGTATCAGGCACTCCCCCGAATACGCGGAACTGGGATTCCGCTCTCACGTCTATGGCCCGATCAATATCAATGTCGATGACCATGTGGACAGGAAGAATCGTCGCTTCATGGGCGACAGCGCCGCATTTGCCTACATCGCCATGAAGGAAGCCATTGCCAACGCGCAACTTCCTGATGACCTGGTCTCCCATCCGATGACGGGACTGGTAGCCGGCTCTGGCGGTTCCTCCACTGAAAACATGCTCATCGCCACCGATACCATGCGTGAAAAAGGCGCCCGTAAGGTCGGGCCAACCATGGTGCCGAAAATCATGTCGAGCACCAACAGCGCCTGTCTCGCCGTGGCCTTCAAAATCAAGGGCGTCAATTATTCCATCAGTTCCGCCTGCGCCACCAGCGCGCACTGCATCGGTAACGGCTATGAACAGATTCAGATGGGCAAACAAACCATCGTTTTTGCCGGTGGCGGTGAAGAAGTCCACTGGACCGATACACTGTTGTTCGACAGCATGGGCGCGTTGTCGTCGAAATACAATGACAACCCGGGTGTCGCCTCGCGGCCTTTTGATGCGCATCGCGACGGCTTCGTCATATCCGGAGGCGGCGGCATCGTGGTACTGGAAGAACGTGAGCATGCGCTGGCCAGGGGTGCGAAAATCTACGCCGAGATCATCGGCTATGGCGCCACCTCCGATGGACTGGACATGGTCAAACCCTCAGGTGAAGGCGCCCTGCGTTGCATGCAGTTAGCGCTGCCGGAAAACACGCATATCGATTACATCAACGCCCATGCCACCAGTACACCCGTGGGCGACATGGCCGAACTGGAATCCATCAAAACCCTGTTCGCGGATCAGCTGCCGACGGTGAGTTCCACCAAATCGTTGACCGGCCACGGTCTTGGCGCCGCCGGCGTCAACGAGGCCATTTATTCATTGCTCATGATGGAACACGATTTCATTGCCGCATCGGCCAACATCGAAACACTCGATGAAAAGGCGCATCCGGTCCCCATCGCCATGGAACGCATCGACAATGCCGGACTCAAAACCATCATGTCCAACAGTTTCGGCTTCGGCGGCACAAACGCGACTCTGACCCTGCAAAAACCGGACTAGCCCGTTTCCGAAAAAACCGGCAGGTTGACAGCACATGACCGAACATCTGCTCAAGGTTTTACTCAGCTGGACGGTATCCCTGTCCCAGTACAATCATCCGCATACACTACCGGATATCGAATACCGGGATCATGCCTTCTTCGTCGAAACCGTCTGCCTGAACAACAGCAAGTGCCCGATCGCGGCCTGGTACGACAATAACGGCACCATCTTCCTCGACGAGCGTATAAAGGGTCACGAGGATGCGGAAACCCGCAGCCTGATAGTCCACGAGATGACCCATTACCTTCAGGATCTGAGTGGTAAATACTACGGCAAAACCTGTGATGATCACGTTTACCGGGAACGTGAAGCCTATAGTGTCCAGCGTACCTACCTGAAACGCATCGCCCAGGTGTACATAGCCATTTACCAGAATTATCCACCCTGCAGCGATGCACAGCGCAAGCTTGACGGTTAAACCCGGGGCATTCCTGCCGCTATCGTATAAACTGAACTGATAGTAACGATACAATAGTTATTTTAAGATAAGTCTGTTCCGTTTCAGGCAGCTATTCCCGACCAAGGATTCGACCTATGCACGGTGAAACCCTGTTTGCCCTGGCCATGATTGGAATTCTCGGCATGGCCTGTCAGTGGCTGGCCTGGTGGGCACGCCTGCCGGCGATCCTGTTTCTGCTGCTTGGTGGAATTGTCGCCGGACCGGTCACCGGCTGGCTGCAACCGGACATCCTCTTCAACCAGTTACTTTTTCCCATCGTCTCCCTATCGGTGGCCGTTATCCTGTTCGAGGGCAGCCTGACGCTCAAGATCCATGACATCAAGGGACTGGGGACCATGGTGCGCAACCTGATCAGTGTCGGTGCGGCACTGACCTGGGTGGGGTCGGCCGTGACCACTCATTACCTGCTGGATTTTTCCTGGCAACTGTCCTTTCTGTTCGGCGCCGTGGTCATCGTCACCGGGCCAACGGTAATCATTCCCATGCTGCGAACGGTACGGCCCAATGCCAAGATTTCCAACATCCTGCGCTGGGAAGGCATCACCATTGACCCGCTGGGGGCACTAATGGCGGTACTGGTATTTGATTTCATCATTTCCGGTCAGGGTGAAAACGCCATCGGTAATGTCCTTGTTGAATTCAGCAAGATCATTCTGGTCGGCGGCGTCAACGGAACCGTGGCGGCGCTGGCGCTGGGCTACGTCCTGCGGCAACACCTGATCCCGGAATACCTGCGTAACGTGCTGGCCTTGACCCTGGTCTTCGGCGTCTTTGCCCTGTCGGACCTGATGGTGCATGAATCCGGCCTGCTGGCGGTCACCCTGATGGGCATGATCCTGGCCAACATGAAAGACACCAACATCGATGACATTCTCGATTTCAAGGAAAGCCTGAGTGTTCTGCTGATCTCGGGACTGTTTATTATTCTTGCTGCTCGCGTTGAGTTTCACCAGTTCCAGCAACTGGGGACGGGCGCCGTGCTGGTGCTGCTAATCCTGATGTTTATTATCCGGCCTGTTGCCGTATGGCTGTGCGCCATTGGATCGGATCTGACCTTCAGTGAAAAAACCATGATTGCCTGGATCGGGCCGCGGGGTATTGTTGCCGCCGCCGTAGCGGCGCTGTTCGCTATCCGCCTGGAGGAAGCCGGCTATAGTGAAGCCACTTTGCTGGTGCCGCTGACATTTTTGATCATCATTGGCACCGTAGTCATCCAGAGCGCCACGGCGAAGCATATTGCCAGGTGGCTGGGTGTTCGTGAACCACCACCCACCGGGGTGCTGATCATCGGCGCCGGTAACGTCGCCCGGGTCATAGGCAAGGCCCTGCAATCACTGGATCTCAAGGTTGTGCTGACCGACAGCAACTGGGAAAACACCAGTCTGGCCCGTATGGAAGGCATGAATACCTATTACGGCAATCCCATCTCCGAACATGCCGACCGCAATCTTGATCTTCTTGGATTGGGCAAAATGATTGCCCTTTCGGGTCGCGGCAATCTCGACACACTTGCCAGCCTGCGGTTTCGAAAAGAGTTTGGATCCAATAATGTGTACGAATTAAAAACCAATCGCGAACAACTGATCTCCGATAAACACCAGATATCGACCAGGCATCGCGGATACAAGCTGTTTGGCGAGGACGTCACCTACGGGAAACTCGCTAACTGGATCGGAAATGGTGCGGAGATTAAAAAATCAAAGTTGCGCGATGAATACGATTTCGAATCCTATCTGAAAAACTACGAGGGACGGGTGTTACCGCTGTTTGCCCTGGACACCAGGGGTCGCTTGCAGATATTTACCAGTGAAAAGGAACTCAAGCCGTCAAACGGCTGGCAGATCATCAGTCTTATCCTGCCAAAAGATCGCCTGCAAGCGACAGCTGTGGCAAGCTGAACTATATATATCAGGCCTGTATAGCAAGCATGAGACATCCGTCACACTTTCCGACGGGCTTCTGTGAGTCCCGTCACACCATCCCCTTAGATTAATCACTATAGTAAACATTGAAGACATCATATCTCTGATGCTTGTAAGCTACTCGGAACCTGCCTGAAACCCTCCTCCCCCCATCAGGCAGTTCCGGGTTTTTTTTGCCCGGGAATGACCTGCAGATGTGGGCTGTCCGCAGATTCAAAACATACGTACCGTTTTGTGACAGGCTCGACAGTAAATACCCTGATACGTGTTTTCCATCACAGAAAGTCCGGCGTGAATTTCGCTATAGTTAATAGTGAAGACATCATTACCTTCCTGGATACGCCATATGTACCCGGGGCCGGACTTTCCTCCCCCAACACCTTCCGGTCCCGGGTTTTTTTTGCCTGGAATTTGACCTCTCATCTTTTCGGACACCACAGGCATTTTTCAGTAGTCAACGTCTTGTCGCCAATGACACACATTGTTCTCACCAGGACTATTATCAGCATTAATCAAAATTCTATGCAAAAACCACACGTTAACTGGAAATGCTAAAGAGATATAAAGTTGGCATCCAATATGCACTTAAATTGATCAGGATAATCCGGCAGTTCCCTGCCTGGAGGGGCACATGATTGAAACACACCTGATCCCTTATAACGTGGCCCATCGTTATGCCTGCATTACCGGCTGTCCACTGTGTGGCAAAAATGACGGCTATGTGAACACTGGCGCGAGGCACTGGGTCATTTGCCATGAACACAGGATCAAATGGCTGCTTGGTGAAAACCTGTTCGAGGGCTGGCAGAACCAGACGATTTTCCAGTACTACGATAATCTCCAGGTTCTTGCGACCTATACCGATGTTAACCCCCTGATCGCCAGGGGTACCCGGCACTGAATTCGGCACATATATTCTGGCCAAAAAAAAACCACGAATGTGGTTTCTGTTAATCAGCAGGGGAAGGAAGTCGGCCACCGACTGCATTGGCCGGTGGCTCAAGTATCCTGTTATTGTTTTCTAATCAGGCGAACAGCTAATCGGCAATGCCCGCGTATTGCAGACCCTCCTGTACCCGCATAGAACGCTCGGCACGATAAACCTGTAAATCATTGCTATCAAGAAACTGCTCGATAGCGTAATTCATCAGTGTGTTTCTGGAAAGGTGCAGGGAGTTGGCGAGCAAATCCAGCTGTTTTACTGACTTGGAATCAGTTTGCACTATGACTGATACAGTTGACATTATTACTACCCTCCAGGTGGCATATGAACGTAATGCGGGGTGTTTGCTTCTGACAGTGTAGACTATAGGCATTTCCTTCATAACTTGCTATTTTTAAAGAGTTTTTTCAAGGCGCCGGATCAATTCATGAGATAAATCAATTGCTTGAATTCAGGCCTCTGAAAGCCTTTGTCAAGGACCAGGAAACAATTAATTCACAATGTTATGAAAACGTCATAATGCTGCAGCTGCAGCATAAAAAACTGATTATTTTTTACAATGAATGACTTGCGATATGAAGCTAATCCGTGGTCTCCAACTGTCCGGAATACACGGCGGGAAGTTGTTACCTCCGGTGCGAAAATCGTGAATTGACATTGATTTTCAAATCAGGCTCTCACAACGCCGGATGATGTCGTTCAGAGCTACTCTATGGCTGAAGTTTTTATACCGGGTCGCAAACATCAAGGCATGTATCCGGAAGGAATCATTGATGAGTACCTGCTCGAAATGAACAAATAATAGAGAATATTTTCATCGTTCCCTCACACTCTCGTCCTTGTATCTCAACAAGGGACTCAACAAATATTCGATCAGTTTGCGTTTACCCATGTTCATCTCCACGGTCACGGCCATGCCCGGGCTTAGATTAACCATTTTCTCATTCACCGGCATGGTGGTCTTTGCCATCTTCACCCGCATGGCGTATACGAGTCCCAGGTTTTCATCGGCGGTGGCATCGTTGGAAAGGGTTTTGATTTCACCATCAATGGTGCCGTACTTGGTGAAGGGAAACGTCTCCACCTTGATTTCCGCGGTCTGGCCTTCATGCACAAAACCGATGTCCTTGTTCGGCAGCCAGGCCTCTACTTCAATGGCGTCTTCTTCCGGAACTATACGCATGAGTTCCTGTGCCGGTGTCACTACGCCGCCAATGGTGTGAATAGCCAGTTGATGAACCCTGCCGGTCACAGGGGCGGTCAACCGTTGCAGGAAGACTTTTTTTTCGGCCTTGATGCGTTCCTGTTCCAGCGAGGCGATGCGGTTTTCAACGTCGGCCAGTTCGCTTAACCGCTCGGACTCGAATTCCGATTGCATGTATTTACTACGCTGACGGATATTGGCACTGGCGGCATCAAGACTGACAAGGGTGTTTTTCTGCACTTCGCGTTCCCTGACCTGCTCGATGCGTTCTGCTTCCAGTTCCAGCCATTGCGTACGCGGCACCATGTTGTCTTTCAGCAATCCCTTGATGGATCCCGCGCGTTCGGTAATCAGGGGGATCGTCCCGTCCAGTTGCAGTATTCGTTGCAATACGGCGGCCCGTTCGGCCTGCCGTTGTTTGCGTTCGTCTTCGAGTGCGGCAAGGTTGGCGTTGAACTGGGCAAGTTGTTTGCGGATACGTTGTAATTGTAAATTGATTTGAACATCCGGCGCATTGATCCCGGCAAAATAGTCATCGTCCTGAACATCCGGATCAATGCTGTTCAGGACAGTCAGAAGCCGGGCCCGATCCAGTTTCAAAACCATCAGTTGTTCATGGATCTGATCGGCATCCGCCCCTGTCAGTGTTGTATCGAGTTCAATCAGTGTATCGCCTGTGCGCACGTGCTGCCCCTCCTTGACATGGATCACACGGACGACCCCGCTTTCAAGCGGCTGGATGATTTTCACATTGCCGCTGGGTACGATTTTGCCCTGGGCGACGCCGACGATGTCTACTTTGCCGACCGTGGCCCAGACCACGGAGATGGAAAAGAACAACATGATCGCCCAGAGAATAAACCGGCTTGCAGGCAAGGGCGGTGTCTCCTGGATTTCAAGAGCGGCGGGTAAGAATTCGAGATGATCCCTGTTCATCATAATCAATTGGCAGAGTATATGGCCCTGGTCTTTCTTCTATAAGTATTTTCTATTGCAGGATCGGTGCCGTGTTCATTCATCATTCCTTACCCACCCTTGTTTGTTATTTGCTAGTTTGAACCGCCACCGCCGGACTGGTGACGGCACAATCTGGAGTAATAACCGTTTTTTGCGATCAACTCATTGTGTGTTCCACCTTCAACAATCCGGCCCTGCTCAATGACGATAATCTGGTCCGCGTCCTGTACGGCGCTGAGACGATGGGCAATGATAAACACTGTCCTGCCCTTGCAGATATAACGCATGTTCTGATGAATAATGTATTCGGATTCATAGTCGAGCGCGCTGGTGGCTTCATCCAGAATCAGGATCCCGGGATTGGTGATCAATGCCCGGGCGATGGCAACACGCTGACGCTGGCCGCCGGAGAGATTGCTGCCGCGTTCCCCGACAAGGTGATCATAGCCTTCGGTCAGTTCCAGTATGAAATCGTGAGCGCCGGCCATTTTCGCCGCCTGCACCACGCGTTCCATGGCAATAGCCGGGTCACTGAGCGCAATGTTTTCGCGGATACTGCGGTTGAAAAGAAAATTCTCCTGCAGGACCACGCCGATATTGCGGCGCAGCCAGGCCGTATCGACCATGGCCAGGTCAACACCGTCAACGAGCACCCGCCCGCACTGCGGCACGTATAGCCTTTGCACGAGTTTGCCCAGGGTACTTTTGCCGGAACCGGACCGCCCGACGATTCCGATAACCTTCCCGGGCGGTACATTCAACGACAGATTGTGCAGTATTTCCGCGCCTTCCGTTTGATAACGAAAAGTCACATTTTCAAACGTCACCCGTCCTTCCAGTGCCGGTAACGACGCCCGACCCGGCCGGTATGCCGGTTCCGTGCAGGCATTCAGGATATCGCCAAGCCTCTGGACGGAGATCCCCGCCTGTTGAAAATCCTGCCAGAGTTGCACCAGTCTGAGTATAGGTCCGCTGACGCGGCCGGCGAGCATGTTGAAGGCCACGAGTTGCCCGACGGTGAGATCGCCGTTGATCACCGCCCGTGCGCCGATCCACAGGATCAAAACCACGGTAACCTTGTTGATCAGGGACGCACCCTGGTTAGCGATGTTACCGAGGTTGGTGGCCTTGAAACCGGCATTTACGTAACCGGCCAGTTGCTCTTCCCAACGGCGCTGGTTCTGAGGCTCCACCGCACCGGTCTTGAGTGTTTCGATACCGTTGACCGTCTCCACCAGGAACGCCTGGTTCTCAGCGCCGCGATTGAATTTCTCATGTAGACGAGCCCGCAGCACGGGTGTAATAAAGAATGCAAGGGCCATGTAAAACGGAATGGCTCCGAGAACGATAAAGGTAAGTAAAGGGCTGTATAAATACATAACCGCGAAAAACACTACGGTAAACAGTAAATCAATGACCAGTGTGATGGCCGAGCCGGTAATGAAGTTACGGATGCTGTCCAGTTCACGCACGCGCGCCACGGTATCGCCGACTCGCCTGGCCTCGAAATAATTGAGAGGCAACCGTAGAAGATGCCTGAACAGATCCGAACCCAGTGTTACATCAATACGATTGGTGGTGTGGGAGAAGACGTAGGTGCGCAGACCGTTCAGGAGTACATCGAACAGGGACACCACCAGAAGACCAACCGCGAGCACATCCAGTGTGGTCAATCCTCGATGCACCAGCACCTTGTCGATAACCACCTGAAAAAAAAGCGGCGTAATCAGGGCAAACAGCTGAATGAAGAACGAGGCAACAAGCACTTCACCGAGTAAGAGCCGGTATTTGAGAATGGCCGGAATAAACCAGGAGAAATCGAAGGATTTGAAATCGGCAATCACGCCGCTGCGCTTGCTGACCAGGATCAATTCACCGCTCCAGCGATCCTCAAACACCTCGCGGTCCAGGTGTTCCGGGCCTTGCTGATTCGGATCCTGTATCAGCACCTTGTCCGGTGCAATCCGGCCAATAATGAAATAGCCCCCGTCGGGGCTTCTGGCGATGGCCGGCATATGCGTCTTTTGCAGCCGATCCCACGTGCTTTTTACAGCGCGCGCCTTCAGATGCAGTGACCTGGCAGCACGTAAGATACGCGAATTATCGAACGGCTGACCGGATTGACCGAAATGGTGCCGCAACTGATCCGGCTCAGCCGGGATTTGATGCAGATTTGCCAGTACTATAAGACAGGAGAGACCTGTATCCACCATCCCTGTCTGGTCTTCTCCTGAAGACATTCCTTTAATCCGTAAAAATATCGTACGCTATTAATTTACGCTGTTCAGAAAATTTTGTAATCACTCATATGGGTGAAATGCATGAGTAAATTCGAATCATATACCCGATGCTGCTACGTGACTATACCTGTGCAGAGTCAATGAATCGGGGATAGAGATGGAAGTTTAAACCGGGCCTTTCAGAGGCTGGACTGAATTGCTGATTCCACCTGTCTGGCCAGTTCTGCGCAGAGGTGATCGATCTGGCTGGCATTTTCGCCTTCGACCATCACCCGGATGAGGGGCTCGGTGCCGGAAGGACGCAAGAGGACGCGGCCGGTGCTACCGAGATCGCTTTCGGCGGATTTAACCGCCTCGCCGATGGCCGGTATTGAATCGATATCAACTTTTTGTTCGATGCGAACATTGATCATTTTTTGCGGGTACTTGGTCATGCCCGATTTCAGATCTTTCAGGGATTTGCCGGTTTGCATCATGGTTTGCAAGATCTGCAACGCGGAGATGATGCCGTCACCGGTGGTGGTCATGTCCAGGTTGATGATGTGACCGGAAGATTCGCCACCCAGTTTCAGATTGGATGCGATCAGCTTCTCCAGAATGTAGCGGTCACCCACTTTCACCCGGTGAAAATCCAGATCCATCCCGCGCACTGCGTGTTCAAGACCGAGGTTACTCATCAGGGTGCCGACCACGGCGCCGTTGATTTCCTGTTGCCGGGCTTGCGCAATAATAAACAGTGCCTCGTCACCATCAACGATAGTGCCTTCATTGTCGACCAGGATCAGGCGATCGCCGTCACCATCCAGTGCTATACCGATGTCGGCGCCCTCTTCCATCACCGTCTGTTTCATCAACATCGGCTTGGTGGCGCCGCATTCCTCGTTGATGTTCAGGCCATCCGGCTCCGCGCCAATACTGATCACAGTAGCGCCGCATTCCTCCAGGACCTTGGGTGCGATGCTGTAAGCGGCGCCGTTGGCGGAGTCGAGCACAATGCGTAAGCCGTTGAAATGCACATCGGGATGCACCTTGCTCTTGCAGAATTCGATATAACGGCGAGCGGCATCGGCCATGCGTATGGCCTTGCCGAGGTGGCGTGAATAAACACTTTCCATCGACTTGTCGAGTTCCGCCTCGATGAGCAATTCAATGTCATCAGGCAATTTAAGGCCCTTGCTGCAGAAGAATTTGATACCGTTATCGTAGTAGGGATTGTGCGAAGCGCTGATGACAATACCACCGCGGGCGCGGGTGCTGCGGGTCAGGTAGGCAATGGCGGGGGTGGGCATTGGGCCCAGCAAACGTATATCCACTCCGGCAGCGGAGAGTCCGGCTTCCAGCGCCGATTCGAACATGTAACCGGAGATGCGCGTGTCCTTGCCGATGAGTATGGGACCTTCGCCCTCGCGGGCCAGTACCCGTCCGGCCGCCCAGCCCAGTTTCATGATGAACTCCGGCGTAATGGGGCCTTCGCCCACGCTGCCCCGGATACCATCGGTACCGAAATATTTCCGTTGCGTCGTAATTATCGTTCTCCCTATTACCAATACTTCCCTGTTGAATCAGGGTTCATCATTTCGAACCGAAAGGAGATCTCATTCTCCAGTCGGAACAAGGATTTCTCCCTGCGGTCGAAATGACATGGTTTTATTTGTCATCCCGAACCAATAAGAGATCTCTCTCCGGTCGAAACAGGGATTTGTCCCTGCGGTCGAAATGACATGGTTTTCATTTGTCATCCCGAACCGATGGGAGATCCATCCCCCGGTCGAGACAGGGATTTGTCCCTGCGGTCGAAATGACAATGTTTTACTAATGGCTAATTGCTATTAGCTAATAGCTTTCTTTTAAGCCGGCTTCGCCGGACCGCTGATCGATGAATCATCGGCAGCCGAACTGCCCTGCTCATCTTCATCCTCGGCTTTCAGGGGAGTGCCGGTGTGATGATCATCGTCGTCCCAGTCGGCAGGCGGTCCAGGGATCCTGCCTTCCATGATCTCATCGATCTGATGCGAATCGATGGTTTCGTATTTCATCAGGGCTTCCGCCATCACATGCAATTTGTCCATATTGTCTTTCAGGATCTGATCGGCCCTGGAGTAGTTGCGATCAATGATATTGCGAATTTCGCTATCAATCAGATGCGCGGTTTCATCGGAGACATTCTTGTGCTGGGTAACGGAATGACCCAGGAAAACCTCGCCCTCATCCTCACCATAGGTCAACGGACCGAGTTTTTCCGACAATCCCCACTTGGTGACCATGCTGCGCGCGATCTTGGTGGCCCGCTCGATATCGTTACTGGCGCCGGTGGTCACGGCATCCTCACCGAAAATCAACACCTCGGCAATCCGACCACCGAAGAGACTGCAAAGCTGGCTTTCCAGGTATTCCTTGCTGTAACTCAATCGATCCTCTTCCGGCAGAAACATGGTTACGCCAAGCGCACGGCCGCGGGGAATGATGGTTACCTTGTATACCGGATCGTGCTTGGGCATCATCCGTCCGACTATGGCATGACCGGATTCGTGGTAGGCGGTCAGTTTTTTCTCCGCCTCGCTCATGACCATGGATTTACGTTCCGCACCCATCATGATCTTGTCCTTGGCGCGTTCGAAATCTTCCATGGTGACAAACTTCTTGTCGGCACGGGCGGCAAACAGTGCGGCCTCGTTGACGAGGTTGGCCAGATCGGCGCCGGAGAAACCCGGAGTACCGCGGGCAATAATATTGGCCTTGACGTCATCACCCAGCGCGACCTTGCGCATGTGGACTTTCAGGATCTGTTCACGGCCGCGAATGTCGGGCAACGGCACCACCACCTGGCGGTCGAATCGACCCGGGCGCAGCAGCGCCGGGTCCAGCACATCAGGACGGTTGGTGGCAGCAATGACAATCACGCCTTCGTTACCTTCGAAGCCGTCCATTTCAACGAGCAACTGGTTGAGTGTCTGTTCGCGTTCATCATGACCACCACCCAGACCGGCGCCGCGGTGACGGCCGACGGCATCGATCTCGTCAATGAAGATAATGCAGGGTGCATGTTTCTTGGCCTGCTCGAACATATCACGTACGCGTGAAGCGCCGACACCAACAAACATTTCAACGAAGTCGGAACCGGAAATGGTGAAAAACGGCACCTTGGCTTCACCGGCGATGGCCTTGGCCAGCAGTGTTTTACCGGTGCCCGGTGGACCCACCATCAACACGCCGCGCGGGATCTTGCCACCGAGTTTCTGGAATTTGCCCGGATCGCGCAGAAATTCCACCAGTTCGGAGACCTCTTCCTTGGCTTCCTCGACACCGGCGACATCGCTGAAAGTGATGCGAACCTGGTCCTCACCAAGCAGGCGGGCGCGGCTCTTGCCGAACGACAGGGCGCCGCGGCCACCACCGCCCCCCTGCATCTGGCGCATGAAATAGATCCATATTCCCAGTAACAGTAGTATCGGGAACCAGGAAATGAACGCAGTGGCCCAGAATGAATTCTTGTTGGGTTCGGCAGCACTGATATTGACATCGTGTTCCACCAGCAGTGAAATCAACGGATCATTGTTAGTCTCCGGGCTGAAGGTCGTGAAACTGGAGTTGTCTATACGTGTGCCACGAATGGAATTACCCTCGATCAGAACCGATTGCACCTGACCGCTTTTCACCTCATTAAGAAATTGTGAATAATCCACTTCCTGGGTCATGGGCGTGGCAAAATTCCTGAACAACAACATCAGGGCCAGGGTGATGATGATCATCAACACGAGTGTTCTTGCAGTCTCACTCAAACTTATTCACCTCAATCAATCAGTTACAACATAATCTGTGTATAAATCATATATTAATGTGCCGCGCCAGGATATAAAATTCTCTGGATTGGTCACGCGATGCCGCCGGTTTTTCGTTGCTAACTCTCTGAAATAATTGTGAAAGTTCTTTTCTGAAGTCGTCCACACCGGCACCTTCGAAAACCTTCATGAGTAAATCACCACCGGGGTTCAGTACCTGTCTGGCGAGATCCAGTGCGAGTTCGAGAAGGTACATGGTTTTGGCCTGATCCGCATCCCTGATACCTGTAATATTGGGCGCCATATCGGAAATTACAAGATCAGCGCCACTATTACCAATATTGGTTAGACAGTTGTCGAGCGTCGCCTGTTCAGTAAAATCACCTTCTATGATGATTACTCCCTCAATGGGTTCCATGGAAAGGATATCGAGTGCAATCACCTTGCCATTGGCTCCTACCCGCTCAGCCACATATTGTGACCAGCTGCCCGGGGCGGCACCCAGATCGATTACTGTCTGACCCGGTTTGAACAGCTTTCGTTTCTGATCGATCTCCTGCAGCTTGTATACCGCGCGTGAGCGGTAATGACTTTGCCGGACCTTTTTGACATACGGATCCTTGCCCTGGCGTTGCAGCCAGCGTTTGCTTGAGGTGGATTTACTCATTGGTGGTGAGCGGTGATTGGTGATTGGTGATCAGTATAGAGGATGAGCTTTCAATCACCAGTCACCAATCACTGTTCACTATTACCTGCCCTTGATTACGGTGTCAGACTAAAGTCAGACACCTGCCCCTGATTACGGTGTCACAGACTAAAGTCAGACACCTGCCCCTGATTACGGTGTCAGACTAAAGTCAGACACCTGTCTCTCTGTTCTCTGTTCACTGTCATCTGTTACCTGTTACCTGATCACTATATATATTGCACTTTCAGGATTTCGTACTCGATGTTGCCCGAAGGCGCCTGGACATCCACCACATCGCCTTCTTCCTTGCCGATCAACGCTCGGGCTATCGGTGAGGTTATGGATATCAGGTTTTCGTTGATGTCGGCTTCCTCTTCCCCGACTACCTGGTATGTCACCTCGTTCTCGTCTTCCAGGTTCATCACCGTAACCGTGGCGCCGAAAACCACCTTGCCATTGGCATCAATCTTCCCGAGATCGATGATTTCGGCCTCGGCCAGGGCGCTTTCAATCGACTGGATGCGGCCTTCGACAAAGCTCTGTTGTTCGCGCGCGGCATGGTACTCAGCATTTTCGCTGAGATCACCATGGGCACGCGCCTCGGCGATGGCCGCCGTGATGCGCGGACGTTCTACGGTTTTCAATTCATGCAGAAATTTGCGGAGTTTTTCCGCACCCCTGGCTGTCATGGGTGATCGTGCCATAAGCTATCTCCCGTGTAATTCCTGCAAGCTGTGTATTTGCTGACCGGGCGGCTGTTGCAACGCCTGCAGGGCAGCATTGGCCGCGGCAATGGTCGTTGTGTAAAAAACCTTGTGTTGCAGAGCGGATCGACGGATCGAATAGGAATCGGCGATAGCCTTTTTACCTTCGGTTGTATTGATGATCAGATGAATAGCGTCGTTCTTGATCATATCGACGACATGCGGCTGACCTTCCCGGACCTTGTTGATCCTCAGGCAGTCGAGCCCGGCATCGTGAAATGCCCGGGTGGTACCTTTGGTCGCGCAGAGAACAAAACCCAGTGTGGACAGCTCCCGGGCTATGTCGATGGCCGCCGGTTTATCGGCATCACGAACACTGATAAAGACCAGCCCCTTGTCAGGGATGGCACCGCCGGCTGCCAGTTGTGCCTTGCCGAAGGCCTCGCCAAAACTGCTGCTGATGCCCATGACCTCGCCCGTGGATTTCATCTCGGGTCCAAGCAATGGGTCCACACCCGGGAATTTGATGAATGGAAATACGGCTTCCTTGACCGAATAAAAATCCGGGACGGCCTCCGTCACCTGTTGTACGTCCAGTGATTTGCCGACCATGCACAGAGCCGCAATACGCGCCAGTGGCAACCCTGTGGCCTTGGAAACAAAGGGTACGGTGCGTGACGCCCGCGGATTGACTTCGAGCACATAGATATCATCGCCCTTGATGGCAAACTGTGTATTCATCAGTCCGATCACATTCAGGCCACGGGCCATGCGGCAGACCTGCTCGGTCATGCGTTCCTGTATCGCCTGGCTGAGTTGGTGCGGCGGCAAACAGCAGGCCGAGTCACCGGAATGCACCCCGGCCTGTTCAATGTGTTCCATAATACCGCCGATCATCACCCGTTCACCGTCACAAACGGCATCCACATCAACCTCGATAGCGTCGCCGAGAAAGTGATCCAGCAACACCGGTGATTCGTTGGATACAGCCACCGCATCGGTCATGTAATTTCTGAGATGCTCCTCGTTGAACACGATCTCCATGGCGCGTCCACCAAGCACATAGGAGGGGCGCACAACCAGCGGGTAACCGATTTCCTCGGCCAGCCGGACACCCTCCTCCATATCCCGCGCCGTGCGATTGGGCGGTTGCTGCAATTCGAGTTTATCCAGCAGTTTCTGGAAGCGTTCACGATCCTCGGCCAGGTCGATACTGTCCGGGCTGGTACCGATGATGGGCGCGCCGGCCGTTTCCAGGGCGCGGGCCAGTTTCAGCGGTGTCTGGCCGCCGTACTGGACTATCACGCCTTCGGGTTTTTCCAGATCGATGATTTCAAGCACGTCTTCCAGCGTCAACGGCTCGAAATACAGGCGGTCCGAGGTGTCATAATCCGTTGACACGGTCTCGGGATTGCAGTTGACCATAATGGTTTCATAACCGGCATCGCGCATGGCGAAGGCGGCATGTACGCAGCAGTAGTCAAACTCGATGCCCTGGCCGATTCGGTTCGGGCCTCCGCCCAGCACCATGATTTTTTTACGATCATCCGGTTCCGCCTCGCACTCCTCGTCGTAACTGGAATACATGTACGCCGTGGTTGATGCAAACTCGGCCGCGCAGGTATCGACGCGCTTGTAGACGGGACGAATGTCGTACTTGTGGCGGAATTTGCGCACCTCCGCTTCACTGCTGTCCAGCAACGTGGCCAGCCGGGAGTCGGAAAAACCCTTGCGCTTGAGTTGCAAAAGTTTACCGGCCGGCAAATCCGCCAGCAGTTTGCCGGACAGTTCGCGCTCTTCCGTGATGATGTCCTCAATCTGCGCCAGAAACCAGGGATCGATGAAACAGGCCTCGTGGATCTCTTCTATGGACATGCCATGACGAAATGCCTCGCCCACGTACCAGAGACGATCGGCACGCGGTACACGCAGGCCCGTCAGGATTTTCTCCGTCAGATCCTCGTCATCGCCGGCCACGATTTCATTAAAACCATCACGGCCGATCTCGAGACCGCGTATGGCTTTTTGCAGCGATTCCTGGAAGGTCCGGCCGATGGCCATGACTTCGCCCACGGATTTCATTTGCGTGGTCAACCGATCATCGGCGTTGGGAAATTTTTCAAACGTGAAGCGCGGGATCTTGGTGACGATGTAATCGATGCTGGGCTCGAACGAGGCCGGCGTCACACCACCGGTTATTTCATTTTCCAGTTCATCAAGCGTATAACCCACCGCCAGCTTGGCGGCGACCTTGGCAATGGGAAAACCGGTGGCCTTGGAGGCCAGCGCTGATGAACGCGAAACCCGTGGATTCATTTCAATGACAATGAGTTCACCGTCATCGGGGTTGACCGCGAACTGCACGTTCGAGCCACCCGTGTCCACACCGATCTCGCGCAGCACCGCGATCGAGGCATCGCGCATGATCTGGTATTCCTTGTCGGTCAAGGTCAGCGCCGGGGCGATGGTGATGGAATCCCCGGTATGCACACCCATGGGATCAAAATTCTCGATGGAGCAGATGATGATGCAGTTGTCCTTGTGATCACGCACCACTTCCATTTCGAATTCCTTCCAGCCGATGATCGACTGGTCGATCTGGATTTCATTCGTGGGTGATGCATCCAGACCGCGTTCGCAGATATCCACGAACTCCTCGCGGTTGTAGGCAATACCGCCGCCACTGCCGCCCATGGTGAATGACGGACGAATGATCAGTGGAAATCCAAGCCGTTGCAGAACATCATTGGCCTGCTGCATGGTATGCGCCAGTTCCGATTCCGGCATTTTCAGACCGATTTTCTGCATGGCGGTACGAAACTTGTCGCGATCCTCGGCCTTGTCGATGGCTTCGCGCGTTGCGCCGATCATTTCCACGCCGAATTTTTCCAGCACGCCGTATCGGGCAAGATCCAGTGCGCAGTTAAGCGCGGTTTGTCCGCCCATGGTCGGCAATATCGCATCAGGGCGTTCTTTTTCGATAATGGCTTCCACCGACTGCCATACCACCGGCTCGATGTACGTGGCGTCCGCCATTTCCGGATCGGTCATGATGGTGGCGGGGTTGGAGTTGACCAGGATCACCCGGTAACCTTCCTCGCGCAAGGCCTTGCATGCCTGGGCGCCGGAGTAGTCAAACTCACAGGCCTGGCCGATGATGATTGGCCCGGCGCCGATGATCAAAATAGAGTTTATATCGGTTCTTTTTGGCATTACTAATAAACGATCATTCCTGTAATTTCATACATGTGATTGGTCAATGGTGATTGGTGACTGAAAAAAACACTTTGTCTATTCACCACTCACCATTCACGATTCACCATTCACCATTCACCGACTCGCTCTCATCAAATCAGTAAAGTACCGAAACAACGGCTGCACATCATGCGGTCCCGGGCTGGCCTCGGGGTGTCCCTGGAAGCTGTAAGCCGGTAACCCGGTATGATGCACACCCTGCAATGATTGATCGAACAATGAACGGTGTGTTGCTTTCAGGTTGCCTGGCAGCGATGCTTCGTCAACGGCAAAGCCGTGGTTCTGGCTGGTGATCATCACCCGGCCTGTTTCCAGATCCTGCACGGGATGATTGGCGCCGTGATGACCGAATTTCATTTTCAATGTACGCGCACCCATGGCCAGCGCCAGCAGCTGATGACCGAGACAAATACCAAACAACGGCGTCTTGCCGGCCAGCACTTCCTGGATAGCCGCGATGGCATAATCGCAGGCAAATGGATCGCCGGGCCCGTTGGACAGGAAAACACCATCCGGTTTTTCTTTAAGAACCTCGGCTGCCGGTGTTTGCGCGGGCACCACCGTGACCTTGCAGCCGGCGGAGGTAAGCAGGCGCAGGATATTGCGTTTGATGCCGTAATCGTAGGCAATCACACGCCAGCCATCCGTGCGCTTCCCGATCGTCTCAAAACCTTCCGCTATATGCCAGACGCCCTGGTCCCATTCGTAAGCTGTTGGGGTCGAAACCTCTTTGGCCAGGTCCGCGCCTTCAAGTCCCGCAAAAGACTGTGCTTCACTGACAGCCGCATCCGCGTCTATTTCCCCGGCCGCCACCAGGCAACCATTCAGGGCGCCTTTCTCGCGCAGCAGGCGGGTCAGTCTGCGGGTGTCGATCCCTGCGATGGCGACGATGTTATGTTTTTGCAGATAGTCGGAAAGCGATTGCCGTGAACGCCAACTGCTGGCAAGTATGGGCAGATCGCGGATCACCAGGCCACTTACATACGGCCGGTCGGATTCCTCGTCCTCGGCATTTGTGCCGACATTGCCGATATGCGGCTGGGTCAGGGTGACGATTTGTTTGTAATAGGATGGATCGGTCAGAATCTCCTGGTAGCCGGTCATTGCGGTATTGAAGACAACCTCCCCGGTCATCTGACCCTGTATGCCGATGGACTGGCCATGAAACAGGCTGCCATCTTCCAGCGCAAGTAGTGCCTTGTTGGTCATAAACCTCCTGGGATTATTCTGATTTTACCAGTCACATCGCGACGGCTGTTGCAGCGCCCTGCATCCGGGATGCACATATACAAAACGGGAGTCACCGCCTGGCCACTCCCGTTTGGATAATTACGGCTCAATTCTACTGTTCACCGGCCCGGTTGTCTAATCGTGTCCCGGATGACGTACACTATTATCAGCCAAGCTGATACGGCAAAGATCGCATTAGAATACACGCAAACCATGCATTCAAATTCACACACCCGCCTGGAATTCCACAGCCTTTGCCGGCTGCAGGACCTGGACCCCGGGGGGCGCGGCTTTGAAGTGCGCCGGGGTGATCAGATCCATGCCGTCTTTCTGATTCCGACTGCGGAAGGGCCGGTGGCGTACCGGAATCGTTGCCCGCATACGGGGGTCAATCTGGACTGGGTCCCGGAGCGGTTTCTGGACCGCTGCGGTGAATTCATCCAGTGCGCCACACACGGCGCCCGGTTCCGCATCCACGACGGTTTCTGCGTGTCCGGCCCTTGCCAGGGCGATGCGCTGGAATCGATCCCGGTGCGCGTAACCGGTGGCCGGGTGGAAATTGCATTACCCACTTGAAATCACCAATTAATTCCAATTCCCTATAGTTATTAACTATTTGCCACAATTTTCTTGTAATTTACGGTAAATAAGTAAAAGATATCTATGAGAAAAGGTGAAAATCTGCTTTTTTGGATGGCAGCAACAACTATTCAACAACATGGGTAGTAAACACAAAAAAAGACATATGAACGCCCTGAAGCCGGGCTACCAGCTGCACTGGTACCGGATCAAGGACATCCTCGGTCAGGGCGGCTTTGGCATCACTTACCTCGCCTACGACCTCAACCTGGCTCATGAAGTCGCCATCAAGGAATATCTGCCGGTGGAACTGTCCTCGCGCAGCGAAGATGACAGCAGCGTGCATCCAGTCAGCGATCAACACGCCGATCGCTATCTCTGGGGTCTGGAACGGTTCATTGATGAAGCCCGCACCATCGGCCAGTTCAAACACCCCAATATCGTTCGTGTGCGCAATGTCTTCGAAGCCAATAATACGGCCTACATGGTCATGGAATACGAACTCGGTGAAAGTCTTCAAGAGATCCTGAATCGGCGCAAGGTGTTACCGGAAGAGGATATCAAAAGCGTTGTGTTTCCCATCATGGATGGCACCAAGCTCGTGCATGCCGCCGGTTATATTCATCGCGACATCAAGCCGGCCAATATTTTTATCCGCGTCGACGGCGATCCGGTGCTGCTTGATTTCGGTTCGGCACGACAGTCGCTGGAAGAGCAGAAACAATCTCTCACCAGTCTGTTCTCCAAGGGGTATGCACCCATCGAGCAGTACCACACCGATGAGGAGGACGAGGAACAGCAGCAGGGACCGTGGACGGATATCTATTCACTCGGCGCCACCATGTACCGCTCGCTGGCCGGAATTCCACCCGCCGATGCCGTGGATCGCGGCTCGGCGATTATTCACACCGGCCGTGATACCTATGTCTCGGCAGTGGAGATCGGCGAGGACCGTTACACGAAGTCATTCCTGGAAGCAGTGGACTATGCCCTGCAGTTCAAACGCCAGGATCGGCCACCGACCATATCCGACTGGCAAATCAGTTTCAGCCGTTCCGGCGATGTCACCGATGAGAACACCGTGGTGGCCGAAGGTGACGACGGAGAGGGCGATGCCGGTCGGTTTAACACGGCGCTGATGGCCGCCGAAGAAGGCGATATAGAAGCCCAGGCCGAACTCGCCTATTGCTATGCCAAGGGCATCGGTACGGAAAAAGATGAAATGCAGGCTTTCAACTGGTATTACAACGCCGCCGAGGAAGGCGACGTCGACTCACAGTTCAACCTCGGCGTCATGTACGCCAAGGGTCGCGGTGTCAAACAGAGTTTTACCGAGTCGTTTCACTGGTACAAACAGGCGGCCCTGAGCGGCGATGCCCGCGCCCAGGCCACCGTGGCCATGATGTGCAACAAGGGCATCGGCACCGAGAAAAATGAATCCGAGGCCCTGCTCTGGTATATGAAATCGGCGCAACAAGGTTACCCCAACTCACAGTTTTTTGTGGCCGAGTGTTATGCCAAGGGCCGCGGCACCGAGAGAAACTACGAGGAAGCCTTCAAATGGTACAGCAAGGCAGCCAACCAGGGGCATGTCAACGCCCAGTTGAAACTCGGCTTCATGTACGGCAAGGGTCTGGGCACGCAGCGCGACGATGCCGAGGCCTACCTGTGGACGAAGAAGGCCGCCGAAGCCGGTCATCCCAATGCCCAGTACAACCTGGGGGTCATTTACGCCAAGGGCCGCGGTATCGAGCAAAATATTGATGAAGCCGTGAAATGGTATACCCGCGCCCTCGAGCAGGGCGAAGACAATTCAAAAAAAGCCCTCGAGAAACTGAAAACCGAAGCCTGACAATCCTCAACCGTGCACTTTGGGTTTAAACTCCCAACCCATGGCACTTGAATCCTTCCACCCGGCCGTCAGGGACTGGTTCACCTCGGCGTTTGCACAGGCCACCCCGGTTCAGGATCGCGCCTGGCGGGCCATCGCGGCGCGACAGCATACGCTGATCGCCGCGCCCACCGGCAGCGGCAAAACCCTTGCCGCATTCCTGGCCGTCATCGATGAACTGGTGAAATCCGCACTGCAAGGCACACTGGATGAAGGCACCTGCATCCTCTATGTATCACCGCTGAAGGCGCTGTCCAACGATATTCATAAAAACCTCGAAGAGCCCCTGGCCGGCATCAGCCGCAACCTGCAACAGGCCGGTCATGGCGATATTTCGATTTCGGCCGCCGTGCGCAGCGGCGATACCCCGCCTTATGCGCGGGAACAGATGCGCCGCCGACCACCGCATATCCTCGTGACCACGCCGGAATCGTTGTTCATTCTGCTGACCAGCGATTCCGGCCGCGCCATGCTGGCCACGGTGAGGACCGTGATTGTGGATGAAATCCACGCCGTCATCGGCAATAAACGCGGCTCGCATCTGGCGCTGTCACTGGAACGACTGCAATCACTGACCACGGTGCCGCTGGTGCGCATCGGCCTGTCGGCGACACAAAAACCGGTTCAGGCGGTGGCCGATTACCTGGTCGGCAATCGCGGTGCTGACTGCACGGTGATCGATTGCGGTTATACCCGTGAACGCGATCTCGCCGTGGTCGTACCGGAAACACCGCTGAGTGCAGTTATGTCCGCCGAAGGTTGGCAGGACATATATGACCGGCTGGCAGCGTTGATCAACGGACACACCACCACGCTGATCTTCGTGAATACACGGCGGCTGGCGGAGCGGGTAGCCCGCTTTCTGGCCGAACGCATTGGTGAGGAATACGTGACCGCGCATCATGGCAGCCTGGCCAGGGAACATCGATTACGCGCGGAACAACAATTGAAAAGCGGCCGGCTGAAGGCGCTTGTAGCAACGGCCTCGCTGGAACTCGGCATCGATATCGGCGATATCGATCTGGTCTGCCAGTTGGGTTCACCCCGTTCCATTGCCGCCTTCCTGCAACGCACCGGCCGTTCCGGCCATCGTCTCGAGGCCGTGCCAAAGGGCCGGCTGTTTCCGCTCAGCCGTGACGACCTGGTGGAATGCACAGCGCTGATCCGAGCCGTAAACCAGGGCCGTCTGGATACACTCAATCTGCCGGAAGGTCAGCTCGACGTGCTGGCGCAGCAGATCATCGCCGAAGTGGGCTGCGGTGAATGGCCGGAAACGGCACTCTACGACATGATCACACGCGCCTGGCCATACCGGTATCTCAAAAAGGACGATTACCAGGCACTGCTGGTGATGCTGATGGAGGGCTTCACCACCCGCCGCGGACCGCGCGCCCGTTACCTGTTTCGTGATGCCGTCAACGGCAGGGTCAAACCCCGCAAGGGCGCAAAACTCGCCGCGGTAACCAATGCCGGCGCGATTCCGGATCAGTTCGATTACGATGTGGTGCTGGAACCCGAGAACATCGTCGTCGGCACACTCAATGAGGATTTTGCCTTCGAAAGTCTGGCCGGTGATGTTTTTCAACTCGGCAACACCTGCTATCGGATCCTGCAGGTCAGCCAGGGCAAGGTCCGGGTCGCCGATGCACACGGCCAGCCGCCGAATATTCCCTTCTGGTTCGGCGAGGCGCCCGGACGTTCCGACGAACTGAGCCGGGCGGTCTCCGCGCTACGAACCGATATTGCCGAAAGACTGGAAGTCTCCATGGACGCCTGCCGGCAATGGCTGCAGGTAGAGACTCGTCTGGATACGCATGCCGCGCGGCAACTGGTAGCGTATCTGGCCTCCGGTCACGCGGCCCTGGGCCGGCTGCCCGACCACGCGCACATCGTCCTGGAACGTTTCTTTGACGATGCCGGAGATCAACACGTCGTCGTGCATTCGCCCTATGGCGTACGCATCAACCGGGCCTGGGGGCTGGCGCTGAGAAAACGCTTCTGCCGGCGGTTCAATTTCGAATTACAAGCGGCAGCTCTCGATGATTACATCATCCTGTCACTGGGCGCGACCCACAGTTTCCCCCTGGAAGACATCAAGCATTATCTGAAATCCACATCGGTGCGAGAGGTGCTGAAGCAGGCCATGCTGGCCGCGCCCATGTTCGCTACCCACTGGCGCTGGAATGCCTCAATTGCCCTGGCCGTGAAACGTTTTCGCAATGGCAACCGGACTCCACCGGCCTTTCAACGCGCCGATGCCGAGGATCTCATGGCCCTGGTGTTTCCCGATCAACTGGCCTGCCAGGAAAACCTCGCCGGCGAGCGCCGGATCCCGGACCATCCCCTGGTGCGGCAGACCGTCAACGATTGCCTGCATGACATCATGGACATCGAGGGACTGGAACAGGTGCTTAAAGATATCGAGGACGGAACCATCGAAGTCATTGCCCGCGACCTGGCGGCACCTTCCCCGTTGGCCGGGGAGATCCTCAACGCCCGGCCCTACGCGTTTCTGGATGATGCACCCGCCGAGGAACGCCGCACGCGCGCAATACGCTCACTAAATCTTCCTGATACCCTCGAAGCCGGGAACCTCGGCAGGCTGGACCCGGAAGCAATTCAACGGGTGCGTGATGAAGCCTGGCCGCGGATTATAAACGCTGACGAACTGCACGATGCCATGTATCAACTGGGCTTCCTTCTCGATACGGATTTCGACAGTCACGGGGCACACAGTGCGGCCGAAACCTGGCTTCAGAGTCTGGTTGACCAGCAACGCGCGAGGCGAGTGAAACATGGGGAGCAAACCTGCTGGATTTGCGCGGAACGCCTGGCGCAATTCCACACCGCCTGGCCCGACACCGACATTGGTGCACCACCGAAGCGTGAACATGCCTGCCGGCTGTTTACCGATGCCGACAGCGCCCGCCTGGAATTTTTGCGCGCAAGACTGTCGGCCCGGGTACTGGTCAGTGAACAGCAGTTAGTCATGGAAATGCAATTGCAGGCCACCGTGTTGAACAACCTGCTGATGGCGCTGGAAGCGGAAGGTTATCTCATGCGCGTAAACGTCGATGACGACACTCGCTGGTGTGAACGCGGATTGCTTGCCCGCATTCATCGCTATGGCTTGAATTCACAGAGACAGCGGGTCAAAGCCGTGGACCCGGCCCGCTACCTGCAGTTTCTGTTTCAGTGGCAGGGGCTGGGTGATGACCGCCGCGAGGGCGGACAATCGCTGCAGGCCGTGCTGGCATCACTGCAGGGATTCCCCTGCCCGGCCGCCGCATGGGAGAACGATATCCTGCCCGCGCGCATACATGGCTATCTCGCTCACGATCTGGACTCGCTTTTCACCAGCGGTCAGTTCATGTGGATGCGCCCCGGCGCGGCCGGAAACCGGACGGGTGAACAGACCATACCCGTCGGCAACAGCGGTCTTTTGAAAAATACACCGGTGATCCTGTTGCCGCGAAACACTGAACAACTGTGGAAGTCCCTGCCTGCTGTCAGGGCCGGCAAGGTACAACTGTCCGGCAACGCGCAAACACTGCAACAGACCCTGCAGCAAAACGGCGCGTCTTTTTTTATCGACCTGGTCAGCACCAGTGGCCTGCTGCGCACGCAGGTTGAAAACGCACTGGAGGAACTGGCCGCAAATGGACTTGTGACCGCGGACAGTTTCGCCGGCCTGCGCGCCCTGATTACACCGGAAAACCGCCGGCCGGGCTTCGTCCGCAGACATCGTCGCCGCAGTCATGGTCCCGGTATTGATACAGCCGGCCGCTGGTCATTGATAGCTTACAACGAGAAGCTAACAGAAGCCGGCAGCTGGTTTACGACCGGCGAGGAAGCCCTGGAGCACATTGCCCGCGTGTTGCTGCAGCGTTATGGCGTGGTCTTCTACCAGGTGCTGAAACGGGAAACCCTGATCCCGCCGTGGCGGGAACTGCTGTATGTTTACCGGCGGCTGGAAGCCCGGGGAGAAATCCGCGGCGGCCGTTTTGTTGCCGGATTCAGCGGTGAACAGTTTGCATTACCCGAAGCCGCGGGACTCATTCAGCGTTTGCCTGCGGATGACGCGGATTTTATCTGTATCTCCGCCTGTGATCCGCTGAATCTTGTTGGTACAATCCTCAACGGGGAAAAAGTTCCGGCCTTGCAGGGTATTCGCCTGGTGTTCAAAAACGGTGTGCCGGTGGCGCGACAGAACCGTGACGGGCTGGAATATCTGCAACAGGTCAATGCCGACGAAGAGTGGCACATCAGGAACCTGCTGGTAAAAAAGAAACTGCCATTCGCACTGGTGAATCCATCACCATTGCAACAACAGTGAAATGAAGTATCAAACGGGGGAGTTTAATATCCATGGGTGTGTGCCTGCCGCAGCGGTTCAATCCGCTGCTTGTTCCGGTATTTATCTGTTTACTGCTCACGGTAAGCCGTGTTTACGCAACCGTGCCGGATATATCGGGTACGTATACAGGCACACTAGCCGGAACCGAAGATCAATGTGGCCCGTTCCCCGGCGGACCGTTTACCAACGGCCCTTTTTCACTGAATGCTGAAACCATCACGGTTAGCATTACCCTGGTCGATGCCACTACCGGCACCTTTGCCGGCAGCGGCACCGATGGCTCGGGCGCGCCGATCGCACTGGGCGGCCAGATCGATTCAGCCGGTAATGTCATCAGCGGCGCATTTAATGTGCAGGATTCCGATGTCTCTACTTCAGGCAGCCTGGCCGGCAGTTCGTTCAGTTCCGGCAGCTTTCTGTTTGTCAGTAACAACGCCGCAGATGTGACGACCATACCCGGTGAGGAGATTTGCCTGGATATCGATGTATCATTCACGCTGAGCAAAATCGCCGGCGGCGCTATCGTCATCAATCCCGCCATCACTAACAGCGCCACCATCACCAACCTGCAAACACTGAACGTACAGGTGCAAAGCATGATCGGCAGCGTCGGCGGCCGTATCGGTAACATACTGCGCGGTAACGCCATGGGCTTCAGGTTCGGTGAAACCGGTTTCATGCTGGAAGGTCAAGCCAACGGTATCAACGCCGGTGACGCCATCCCTGTCGGTTTCGGCACCTGGCTGGGTTATTCCTATTCCGACATGGAAAACGATTTTGTCTCGCTTGCCTTCGAAGGCAGTCGTAACACCGTCCTGGGTGGCATCGATTATTTTCCCGGTGACAACCTCGTGATTGGTGTGGCATTTGGTTACGAATTCAGCGACATCGATACACGGGCCAACCGCGGCAACGTGCAAAGCGATGGCTACAGTGTCATCCCGTATTTCGGTTACTTGCTCACCGATGTCTTCAGTATCAACGGCAACATCGGCTACAGCTCGGTTGAGGCCGATCAATTCCGTACCGACCCCGGTACCGGGGCGCGCATCACCAGCAACGCGGATTCCGATCGTTTCTTCGGGTCCGTCAACCTGGACGGTATGTGGATCCGGGGTGACTGGATCCTTGGCGGCAGATTCGGACTGCTGTGGGCCACTAATACACAGGACGATTTTACCGAGAGTAACGGGACGTTTGTCAGCAGCCAGGAATCGAAACTGCGCCAGTACCAGGTAGGTGCCAATGCCGCCTACAGTTATGGCAAATTCGAACCCAACCTGTCGCTGACCTTTTCACGTGATTTTCAGACCACGGAAATTGCCGTCACCAGTGGTCCGCAACCTTCCAATGATCGCGACGATTTCATGCTCGCCGCCGGTATACGATATTATGGAAACCACGGTCTTACGGGCAACCTGGAATACAGCAAGCGCCTGGACCGGGATAACTTTGAGGAAGATACGGTTAATCTGACACTGAGAATGGAGTTTTGAACAGATCTTTATACAAATCGATCAAATTCATCCCCTGTCAGTTAATGAATATCGCCTGCTGTCTACCAGTGGTGACATCTGACAGACATATTTACAGTAACGTTGAACGTGAATCTGTTCGAATGATCGATATCACATTGAAGACAATGGCCCGTACGTGAAGCCAGTCTCACAAATTCATCATTTTGGCGTGATGATATTCACATAACGGCTCCAGGACCCGGTTCTTGCCGTATACTGGCACAGGCATTGCTCTATAACTTTTACACTGATTGCGGAGGTCTCAATGAACGAAACCATTAACAGGAATCATCGTAACCTGGCGCTGCTGGGCTGGATGACCGGACTACTATCCATAGTGTTTCTGCTGGCCTTTCAATATACCAGCGAACGTGTGGACAACTACTATTACCTGGGTGCGTTTTTTACCTCCCTGAACATCGCCGTGCTCTGTCTTTGTTTCAGCCAGGTGTACAAACTGCTTGGCGCGATCCTGGATCTTGTTGCCGGCGGTCCCGGGGAGACGTAGTCTAATAACTGCTCCGGGATATCGATACAGTCAGCTCTCAACCGCGGTGAGCCGTGATTCCCTTTTGCGCTCATGTTCCCTGAGAAATTTTTTGCGAATGCGAATGGACTTTGGTGTCACTTCCACCAGCTCATCATCATCGATAAATTCCAGTGCCTGTTCCAGGCTCATCTTCACCGGCGGAGTCAGCAGGATGTTTTCATCCGAACCGGCGGCGCGGATATTCGTTAACTGTTTGGCTTTAAGTGGATTAACGGTCAGATCGTTATCCCGCGAATGAATCCCGATCACCATGCCTTCGTAAACCTCATCCCCGGGTTTGATCATGAGTTTGCCGCGATCCTGCAGGTTGAATAACGCATAACCCAGCGCCTTGCCCCGGGACATGGCGACCAGTACACCGTTGCTTCTTTGACCTATGGTCTCCCTGATGCCGGGACCGTAATGATCAAACACGTTGTACATCAGACCTGTCCCGGAAGTGATGGTCAGAAATTCGGTCCGAAAGCCGATCAAACCGCGCGCCGGGATCACATAATCCAGACGAACCCGGCCCTTGCCATCCGGCAGCATCTGCTTCAATTCACCACGGCGCTGACCGAGTTTTTCCATGACCGCACCCTGAAACTGCTCCTCCAGATCCACGGTCAGTTGCTCAAAGGGCTCATGGCGTTCGCCGTCCACCATTTTGATAATGACCTGTGGCCGGCCCACGGCAAGTTCGTAACCTTCCCGGCGCATGTTCTCGATGAGCACGGACAGATGTAACTCACCCCGTCCCGAAACCTTGTACTGCTCGGCATTTTGTGTCTGCTCCACGCGCAGTGACACGTTGTGTTTGATTTCCTGCTGCAGGCGTTCCCAGATATTACGACTGGTCACATACTTGCCTTCAAGACCGGCAAAGGGCGAAGTGTTGGGTTGAAAGATCATACTAATAGTCGGTTCATCGACCGTCAGCGCCGGCAGGGCTTCCACCGTCTGCGGATCGCAGAGTGTGTCGGAGATGGACAGAGGATCAATGCCGGTCACGGCGACGATATCACCGGCCCGCGCTGCCGCGACTTCAACCCGGTCCAGGCCGTTAAAGCCGAAAATCTGCAATACGCGTCCCTTGCGTATGCGATCGTTTCGCCCGGCGATGGCTACCGCCGAATTGGAGACGATCCGGCCGCGCTTGATGCGGCCTATGCCGATCACACCCTGAAAGGTGTTGTAATCCAGGGTCGATATCTGCATCTGCAACGGTCCGTCCTCGTCGACATCGGGCACCGGCACATGCTGAATGATGGTTTCAAACAGGGGGGTCATGTCATCGCCTTTCACATCGGCATCAAGACTCGCATAACCCTCTATGGCCGAAGTGTATACGACAGGAAAATCCAGTTGCTCATCGCTGGCGCCCAGCCTGTCGAACAGGTCAAAGGTCTGGTCCAGCACCCAGTGCGGGCGCGCGCCGTCGCGATCCACCTTGTTGATCACAACGATGGGTTTGAAACCGAGCGCAAAGGCTTTCTGGGTGACGAACCGGGTCTGCGGCATGGGTCCATCAACAGCGTCGACCAGCAACAGCACGGAGTCGACCATGGATAATACCCGTTCCACTTCACCGCCGAAATCCGCGTGTCCGGGGGTATCGACGATGTTGATATGATAATCCTGCCAGTTGATGGCGGTATTCTTCGACAAAATGGTGATGCCGCGTTCCTTTTCCTGGTCATTGGAGTCCATGACCCGCTCCTGCGGTGCCTTGCGCAGGTCCAGGGTCCCGGACTGCCGCAGCAACTGGTCAACCAGGGTGGTCTTGCCGTGGTCCACATGGGCAATAATGGCAATGTTTCTGAGTTTGTCCTGCACGATCTACACCTGCTGAAAAAAGGCGGGTATTATACCGCTCGCGCAGGAAATAACGATTGAAAATTATTTAATATTTTCAATAAGTTGCAATTTTGAATCATAATTCTATGTACCCGGGAAAGAAATAACCATGGCGCTGCTGGACGATCTGAAGAAACAGGCGAACGAAAAACAGTCCTCGACCGGCGATTCCGGGCAGGCGCCACACAAACACAGGGAGCGCAATGTCCTGGTGCTCGCTCCAAAATTCAGTCTCATCAAAAGCTACCTGAAAACGCTGGCTGATCATCTTAATGTGATCAATCCGGATGAACGCTTTGATTTCAGCCTGACCCGGCACGTGACGCTGAGAAATTTTGTCAAACGCAACTTTTGCCTGGAAATAGTCAGGAACGATAACACCACCGAATGCATTTTTCGCTACGACCTGGTCCAGGACCGGGACATCAAGCACACCATTGACAACCTGCCCGAAGCCGACCTGGTGAAAAAAGTCCTGCTCGAACGCAACATCGCCTACAGCAGTCGGGATCTTGGCGGCCGCAGGATCATGATCGTCGTGAAACCGAAGATCACCACCCGTTTTATCTTCAACGTGGATGTCGACAAGGGTGTTGTCGTTCTCAGGATCAAGAACTTCGACGGCACCTGGGATCAGATCATTTTTTATCCTCCGAACAAGGTTACGGAGAAACTGCTCGACGAAATGGGCAAGTACATACTCAACCAGCCCAATGACTTCATGGCCATGTCAGGCAACAAATTGTCGGACTCCATGCGCGGCCGGCTGCAGGCGGGGCTGAAAACCGATGATCGCGGCAGCAAGGCGGTGCGGCCACTATCCGGTGACGACAAAAAATCATCAGGCTTATTCGGCCTGTTCAGAAAAAAAATCAAACAGGAGTGACCGCACCGTTTGCTGGCCAACCAGGTCGGGCGATGCCGCTGTCAGGCAGCCGACCGGTTAGTCATCGACATTGAAGACCCCGGCAGTTCCCGCTCACCACTGATCACACAGTGGTTTCGTCCTTTCTCCCTGGCCCGATGCAGGGCAGCGTCCGCGCGGGCGAATGCATCATGCCAGCTATCCGCCAGCGGACTCTCTGCCCCGGCACAGGCAAGCCCCACACTCACCGTCATGTGGCCGGTGGGGTTGTCTTGATGCGGAATATTGAGGGCATTGATACCCGCCTGCAGGCGTTGTACAAGGATACAGGCGCCGGTTTCCAGGGTTTCCTTCAGCAACAGCAGGAACCTGCCGCCACTGAACCGGTAAAGTCGATCGGTCTTCCTGAGACTGTTATTCAGATAATCCACGATAACCCGTAACGAGCAATCACCGCTTTCATGACCGTAGACCTCGTTGTACTTGCGTAACAGGTCGACGTCGATCAGGGCAACACTGTATGGCCGGTTGTAACGCAGGGCGATATCGTGAACCGAGTCGAGATCCTGTTCCATCGCCCGGCGATTGGGGATGCTGAACTGGTGATCTTCCCTGGACAGGGTCTGTAATTGCTCCCGCGCCTGCACGAGCTGAATCGATTGCTGCTGCACTTCCTGTTCAATGGAATGGAGATGCCCGGCGATCATGTTCTGGCGTTCAACCACCAGGTCCCGGTATGAAACGATACCGTTCAATCGGCCTGATGCATCCGTAACCGGCAGGTGATGGATGCCCCGGCTTTCCATCACTTTCAGGGCATCGAGTAACGATGTCTGAGCAGTAGCCGTGATCACGGGTGAAGACGCCAGGTCTTTCACGACAAGTTGCCGCGTACTCTCCTCGCAATAAAAACCGGCAAATACCCGAACCAGGTCATTCCCGGTAACGATACCCAGCGGCCTGTTGTCTTCCACCAGGACTACACAGGTACCGCCATGTTCCTGCATGGATTTGGCCACATCCAAGGGTTCAGCCTGCATACTGCAGGTTGCGACGTCATGGCGGATGAGTGTGCGAAGTTCGATATCAAGCAAAGGCTGCACCTCTGTGTCTATGGGCGGAAATCCGGCCGCAAGGTGTGCCGGGGTTATACCGGCTATATCGGCCTTGTCGGCCCGTGCTTGAATCGTGACGGGCAACAAGAAGCGCCAATCCTTTCCTGGGGGTCATGAGCAGGCAGGAAGGCGCGCCGGCCGGCATGCGCGTTTACTTCAGGCCCAGCACATCCTGCATGTCGAACAGGCCGCGGTCTTTTCCGGCAAGCCATTTCGCAGCGCGCACGGCGCCACTGGCGAAGGTCTTGCGTGAGGTGGCCTTGTGAGAGATCTCCACGCGCTCTCCTGCCGTGGCGAACATGACCGTATGTTCGCCGACAATATCACCGGCACGTATGGTTTCAAAACCGATGGTCTCGCGATCCCGCGGACCGGTAATACCCTCGCGACCGTACACCGCGCACTCCTTCAGATCTCGTCCCAGGGTTGCGGCGATGACCTCACCCATACGCAATGAAGTGCCGGAAGGTGCATCTTTTTTCTCGCGGTGGTGCGCCTCGATGATCTCGATGTCGGCCTCTTCGCCAACGACGCGGCTGGCCAGTTCCAGTAATTTGAAACACAGGTTGACGCCGGCACTCATGTTCGGCGCGAAGACGATGCCGATGTCATCAGCGGCTTCGCGGATCTCCTGTTTCTGCGTATCGGTGAGCCCGGTCGTTCCGATGACCATCTTCTTACCTGTACTGCGGCACTGCGCCAGAGTCGACTTGATGGAATCGGCCAGGGTGAAATCGATGAGTACATCAAACTGATCAGCCACCGCGGTCAGATCATCGGAGATCACGACACCCAGTTTGCCGATACCGGCCTGCTCACCGGCATCCACCCCGAGCATGGGAGAAGCGGAATGCTCGAGCGCGACCGTCACTTCGACAGCCTCTGTTTCCCTGCATACCTCGAGTATCGTTCTGCCCATGCGCCCGGCGGCGCCGCACACGGCAATTCTGACAGACATGGTTAGCGTTCCCGGTTATCGTGTGGCGGGAATTATACAGAAATTCATATCAGCGCATACGCGCAGAAAAAAAACCGGGCTTAAAAAGCCCGGTTTCAGAGATAGCGGTAAATATTGATCTATAAACTGATCAGGCGCTTTTTCTCCGGCGGCTGATCAAGCCGATACCGAGCAGTGACAGGCCCATCAACGACAGCGCGGAGGGTTCGGGCACATCCCAGGAACCTTCAATGGTGTCGTTACCGCAGGTCATGGCCCAGTGCAGTGCGATCTCGGTGGATTCTTCGAGCAGGTCGGTGCCGCCGATATCAAATATCATGCGGATGTATCCTGATTGTACGGACCAACTGCCGGTTGTTATCGAGCTCACACCATCAGCGCCGGTATCCACTGCAATCTCCTGGCCGTTACGAAAGGTGCCACCGGACATGAAATCATCACTCAGGTGAGCATTGGCATCGTTCGTGAGATTGCCAAGACTGTAAAGTGTTGCAGTACCACCTGTCGCCGACCAGCGATCATCCAGCGCCAGGCCGTATTCCCACAGCGTACCCGTGGAATGATTGTCACTCAGATAAGGTGCTGTGCCAAACGGGTTCCAGGCACTGGCAAGAAAAAGATCACCGTAGCCGATACCCCTGGATCCACTCAGAGTGGTATTGGTCAAATCAGGCCCTGATGATGATCCGAAAAGCCCATCATCGGCTTTGCCGGCAAAATTGGTAAATATATCAACCGTCAGGCTGGTGCCGCTCAGGCTGAGGTCGATTCCGTGAATATTAAAGTTACTGGCCGCACCGATGACATCGCCGTAACTGTGGTCGTCACCGCCGTAGTAACCGTCATTGATCATGTAGGCCATGGCCTGGCTCGATAAAAGCAGGGTACCCACGATCGTGATCAAAATACCATTAGTTTTGTTCATTTTATCCATACCGTGTTTTGTGAAATCTCGTGTTTACGTGTTTAGCTGATTATACAAAGGCAATTACCGGGCCATATTTAAAATACTAATAATTTCAGTAAGTTAGAATACTAGAGAACCTCATTTTCACAAGAGTGTAAAGGTCTTCGACAACACGCCAGTCATAGTATGCGCTCGAAATCTATCCGGCCTGATATTAACTCTTGATTTTCAATGGCTTGGGAAACACTGACGGGTTTATAAAGCTATCGGTCGAAAACGAGGGAAAAACCAGAGAATTGTAAAATTTTTCGACAAGGGGTTGATTGATAAACAACCCGACAGGGCGATGTGGTCGCATTTATGTGACCTGTGCCGCAGAACTCGCGTCTGGGCACAAGTCGTTTCGAGCACAATGAGTAGACAAATCCCGCAGTTTATTAGTTCTGCTTTTACTATTAGCTAATAGCTAATGGCTATCAGTTAGTCATACTGTCAAAGAATTTTTTCACACCGTCCAGCCAGGAACTGGCCTGGGGGCTGTGCTTTTTGCCACCGGACTGCATGCTGGCGTCCAGTTCCTGCAGCAATTCCTTTTGCCGTTTCGACAGGTTCACCGGTGTTTCCACCATGGCCCGGCACATCAGGTCACCGCGGGTGGATGAGCGGATGGTGCGCACGCCCTTGCCCCGCAACCGGAACAATTTACCGCTCTGGGTTTCCGGGGGGATCTTCAGTTTGACCTTGCCCTCCAGGGTCGGCACCTCGAGTTCGCCGCCGAGGGCGGCGGTGGCAAAACTGATGGGAATGTCACAGTACAGATCACTGCCGTCGCGGGTAAATATCGGATGATCGCGGACGATGACGTGGACGTAGAGGTCGCCCGAAGGACCGCCGTTTTCGCCGGCCTCGCCCTCGCCGGAGAGACGAATGCGATCCCCGCTGTCCACACCCGGTGGCACTTTCACGGAGATGGTCTTGTTGTCCCGTACCCGTCCCTGACCGCGGCAGTCGGTGCAGGGATCCTTGATGATTCTGCCCTGGCCACGGCATTGCGGGCAGGTCTGTTGAATGGAGAAAAAGCCCTGCTGCATGCGTACCTGGCCGAGACCGTTACAGGTCGGACAGTTCGTGGGCGAACTGCCCTTTTTGGCGCCGGAGCCGTTACAAGTCTTGCAGGCCACCATCTTCGGCACCCGGATCTTGATAGTGGACCCCGATACCGCTTCTTCCAGGCTCAGTTCCAGATCGTAGCGCAGATCGGCCCCGCGATAGACCCGCTCTCCACCATGGCCGCCACCACCCTGGCCGAAGATATCACCGAAAACACTGTCGAAAATATCGCCGAATCCGCCGGCTCCGAATCCGCCGCCACCGGGACCGGCGCCGGCCGAGGCATCGACACCGGCATGACCAAACTGGTCATAGGCGGAACGCTTGCGGCTGTCGGACAGCACGTCGTAGGCTTCCTTGACCTCCTTGAACTTGTCCACCGCACTGTCATCGCCGGCATTGCGGTCAGGGTGAAACTTCATGGCGAGACGACGGTAGGCTTTCTTTAATTCGTCCTCGGTCGCGTTTTTGGAAACACCCAGTACTTCGTAATAATCTCGCTTTGCCATCTCTTGTATTTTTTCTTACGTCGGTTTAAGTCGTGCTGTACAACAAGACAAGCCTGAAAGGAGATCCCCTTCAGGCCTTGTCATTACCCGCATAGCTGTTCCGTGACCGACACCGCGGTATCTGTCCCGGCAATTTGCCCGGTTACTTCTTGTCTTCGTCCACTTCCTCGAACTCGGCATCGACCACATCGTCGCCGGAAGCATCGGAACCGGAAGCCGTCTCTGACTGAGCGGACTCCGCTGTGCCGCCGGACTCGCCCTCGGACTGTTTGTAGGCCCGTTCGGCCAGCTTGCCGGCCGCCTCGGTGAGTTTCCGGGTCTTCTCCTCGATGGCGTCCTTGTCCTCGCCCTTGAGGGCTTCCTCGAGATCCTTGATCGCGGCCTCGATATCGGTTTTCTCCTGTTCTTCCACCTTGTCCTTCAATTCCTCCATGGACTTGCGGGTGGCGTGGATCATGTTCTCGGCCATATTGCGGGCATCGATCAGTTCCCTGGCCTTGCGGTCTTCCTCGGCATGCGCCTCGGCGTCCCTGACCATCTTTTCCACCTCCTCGTCGGTAAGACCGCTGGAAGCCTTAATGACAATCGACTGCTCCTTGCCCGTGGCCTTGTCTTTAGCGGACACGTTGAGAATACCGTTGGCGTCAATGTCGAACGCCACCTCGATCTGTGGTACGCCACGCGGCGCCGGTGGAATATCGCTCAAATCGAACCTGCCCAGGGATTTGTTGCCCGACGCCATCTCGCGTTCACCCTGCATAACATGCACGGTAACCGCGGTCTGGTTGTCCTCGGCGGTCGAAAATGTCTGCTGTGCCTTGGTCGGGATGGTGGTGTTCTTTTCAATCAGCTTGGTCATGACGCCGCCCAGGGTTTCAATACCCAGCGACAGCGGGGTTACATCCAGCAACAGGACATCCTTGACGTCACCACCGAGCACGCCGGCCTGGATGGCGGCGCCCACGGCCACGGCTTCATCCGGGTTGACGTCCTTGCGTGCTTCCTTGCCGAAAAATTCCTTCACTTTCTCCTGCACCTTGGGCATACGCGTCTGGCCGCCGACGAGGATAACGTCGGTGATGTCAGAAGTGCTGATACCGGCATCTTTCATGGCCACACGGCAGGGTTCGATGGTGCGATCAATCAAATCTTCGACCAGCGATTCCAGCTTGGCCCGCGACATCTTGATGTTCAGATGCTTGGGACCGGAACTGTCCGCGGTAATGTAGGGCAGATTGACATCCGTCTGCTGGCTGGATGAGAGTTCAATCTTGGCCTTCTCGGCTGCTTCCTTCAGGCGTTGCAGTGCCAGCGGATCCTGGTGCAGGTCAACGCCCTGCTCTTTCTTGAACTCGTCACACAGGTAATCGATGACTCTGAGGTCGAAATCCTCGCCACCGAGGAAGGTGTCGCCGTTGGTGGACAGCACCTCGAACTGGTGTTCACCATCGATTTCGGCGATTTCTATAATGGAAATATCGAAGGTACCGCCGCCGAGGTCATACACCGCTATCTTGGCGTCACCACGCTTTTTGTCCATACCATAAGCCAGCGCAGCGGCGGTCGGCTCGTTGATGATACGCTTGACTTCAAGGCCGGCGATACGCCCGGCGTCCTTGGTAGCCTGGCGCTGGGAATCATTGAAATACGCAGGCACGGTGATCACCGCTTCCTTGACTTCCTCGCCCAGGTAATCCTCGGCCGTTTTCTTCATTTTCATGAGTACGCGGGCGGAAACCTCCGGCGGGGCCATCTTCTTGCCCTTGACTTCCACCCAGGCGTCGCCATTGTCGGCCTTGATGATCTTGTAGGGCACCAGCTTGATGTCTTTCTGCACGGCATCTTCTTCGAAACGGCGTCCGATCAGACGCTTGACGGCATAGAGTGTATTGTCGGGATTGGTGACCGACTGGCGCTTGGCCGACTGGCCGACCAGTACTTCGTCATCATTTGTGAACGCAACGATGGAAGGCGTGGTGCGCCCGCCCTCGCTGTTTTCAATGACTTTGGCCTGGCCGCCCTCGAGAACGGCGACACACGAGTTCGTGGTCCCGAGATCAATGCCTATAATTTTTCCCATAATCTTGTATCTCCGGTGTTTTCTGGATTCAGTAATCGTTAATTTCGTTGCTGTTTATATTGGGTTGCCGGTCCTGATTTCAAGGTCCTAACCGGAAACCATGACCATCGCCGGGCGAATCAGCCGGCCGTTGAGTTCATAGCCTTTCTGCATCACCGAAATGACCATGCCGGACTCGACTCCCTCCTCGGCCTGCATGGAGACGGCCTCGTGCTGTTCCGGGTTGAATTTCTCGCCCTGGGGATCGATGACGACTACGCCGAACTTTTCCAGCACGTCGGCGAACTTTTTCAATGTCAGATCCATCCCCTCTTTCAAACCGCTGGCGTCACCGCTATTTTCGGCGGCACTGATACCCAGTTCGAGGCTGTCCAGGACCGGTAATAATTCGGCGACGAATTTGTCGAGTGCGTACTTGTGCGCATTTTCAATATCACGTGACGAGCGTTTACGGACGTTATCCAGTTCGGCCTGGGCGCGCAGCAGGCGTTCGCCGGCTTCGTTGGCGCGCTGTTCCTGCACGGCCAGCTCATGCCGCAATTTCTCCAGTTCGTCCGCGGGATCAGATTCAGTGTCGCCGTTCTCCCCGGCGACTTCCGGTGCAGCCTCATCAGGGCTGGTTGAATCCGGCTGCCTGCTTTTTTCCCTGGTGTCTTCCGATGAATTTTCCGCAGGCGTATCATTGTGTTGTACGACCATATCACTCCCTCTTTGTACAAAGATGTGTTAAAAAGTCTTTTAATCCAGGATCAGATAAGGCTTAGTGCTGGGAATTCAAGGCTGAACCCAGCATTTTCGCGGTGATGTCAACGATGGGGATCACACGTTGGTATTCCATCCGGGTCGGTCCGATGACACCCAGTACACCCATGATCCGGCCGTCGACTTCATAGGGTGAAGTCACGATGCTGCAATCATCGAGCACATCGTAACCGGATTCCTCGCCAATGAAGATTTTTACTCCGCGGGCATGGATGGACTGTTCAAGCAGATGCAGGATATCGCGTTTCTGGTTGAAGCTGTCAAAAAGTTTTTTCAGTTTCTCGATATCGGACAGCTCCGCCACATCCATCAGATTGGTGTGCCCGGCCATGACGTAATCGCTGCTTTGTTCGCCGTTCTCGAACGCCTTTTGCGCCATTTCGATGGCGATTTGCATGAGCTGGTTGACGTTGTCCTTCATGCGCTCCAGTTCCTTGATGATTTCCTCGCGGATGGCATTGAGATGCTTGCCGGCAAATTTCTCGTTCAGGTAATTAGTCGCCTGCTGCAGCTCCGACTGGGTATAGGTGCGGGCGGTATCGATGATGCGATTCTGGATCTCGCGGTCGTTCACCACCAGGATCACCAGGATGCGATTGTCCGAGAGAGGCATGAACTCCAGATGCTGCAGTGATTGACCCTCGGAACGGGGCAGGGTGACGACGCTGGCCAGGCGGGTGATTTCCGACAGGGTCGAGGAGGTTTTCTGCATCAGGTTCCTGATATCCTGGTCGGGGTTCAGCTCATTACGGATGCGCTCGATTTGCTCGTGATCCAGATTTGTGACCCGCAGCAGGCTGTCGACGAACAGTCGATAGCCCTGGATCGTGGGAACCCGGCCGGCCGAGGTATGCGGGGAACTCAGCAAACCGAGATCCTCAAGATCGGCCATGATATTGCGGATCGTGGCCGGACTCAGATCCAGATTGGTGTCGCGGGCCAGCGTGCGTGATCCCACGGGCTGACCATCCTGGATAAAGTGTTCAACCAGTGACTTGAACAATATCAGGCTACGTTCATTCAGGATATGAGAGTCAGTTTTTCTCGTCATGCAGGATGTCTCGATTAAAAACCTTTCAATTTTCAGTATTTTCCCGAATTTAGCACTCTCACCACGAGAGTGCAAAAATGACGATTGGCCCGGGCATCAGTCCATGCTAACTTTGACCGCAAAAAAGCGGCTGCATCTCAATTTATGTTCAATCATATCGGTCTTATTGCCTCGAACCGGCCCTCTCCCGGTATTACCCAAACGCTGGAACAGGTCCGGGATTTGCTGCAAGCGCGCCAAATCAGCATCAGTTACAGTGAGAGCTGCGCCAGGTTGCTCCCGGAGTTAGCCGGGAAAACCACCGCCAGCGACGATTTCTGCGAAACCTGCGACCTGGTCATCGTCATCGGTGGTGATGGCACCATGCTCAGCGTCGCCCACTCTATATGTCACAAAAACATCCCCCTGCTCGGCATTAACCGTGGACACCTGGGGTTCCTCGCCGACATCCCGGCCGATGAAGTCACCCCCCAACTGGAGAAAATACTCGACGGCAACTTCGTTGAGGAAAAGCGCTTCATGCTCTCCGGCGAGGTGGTGCGCAATGGCGAGGTCATTGCCACCGGCAATGCCTTCAATGACGTGGTCATCCAGAAGGGCAATATTGCACGGCTGGTCCAGTTTGACACCTACATCAACGACAATTTCCTGCTCACCCAGCGCTCCGACGGCATGATCATCTCCACGCCCACGGGTTCCACGGCCTATGCGTTGTCGGGCGGCGGTCCCATTCTCTACCCGACCCTGGACGCACTGGTGCTGGTGCCCATCTGTCCGCACACGCTGAGTATCCGGCCCATCGTCGTCGACGGCAACAGCCGCATCGAGATCGCCGTGGGGGATCGTGACATCGACAAGGCGCAACTCACCTGTGATGGCGAAACTCTGGGTAAACTGGTATCGGGGGATCGAATTATCGTCAGCAAGAAAGAAACGCTGGTCCGCCTGATCCACCCGGCTGACCATGACCACTTCGGGATCCTGCGGGCGAAGCTGAACTGGGGGCGCTAGCCTTGCTGCGCGAACTCCACATCCGCAATTTCGCCGTGGTGGAAACCCTGGACCTGGAATTCGGCTCGGGGATGAACGTATTCACCGGTGAAACCGGCGCCGGCAAATCCATCATTGTTGATGCCATGGGACTGATCCTCGGTGATCGCGCTGACAGCAGTGTGGTTCGCGGCGGTCAGGACCGCGCCGATATATCCGCGGTCTTTACCCTGGACGCTAACCCGACGGCGCGCGCCCTGCTCGGCGAGCTCGAAATCGAAACCGAGGATGACGAGGTCATCATCCGCCGGGTGATCAGTCAGGAAGGCCGATCACGCGGTTTCATCAACAGCACGCCGGTACCGATCCAGCAGTTGAAATCACTGGGCGAATGCCTGGTCGAACTGCATGGCCAACACTCCCACCAGTCACTCCTGAAATCGGCCGTGCAACGGGCATTACTCGATTTCTATGGTCATCACGAGGAGCAGCTCGCACGGGTACGGGAACTCTTTAGCCGCTGGAGTGACCTGCAGGCGCGACTCGGCGAGCTCAGCGGCAGTAATGAAGACCGCGAAGCGCGCCTGGCCTTGCTCGAATACCAGGTCGATGAGCTCGACAGCCTGGCGCTCGGCGAACATGAATACGCCGGGGTCAGCGCCGAGGTCAAACGTCTCACTCACCTCGGCGACATCATGGCGACGGTCGAAGCCGCACACCGCAGCCTGTGCACGGATGATCCGTCGGCGCTGGATCTTTGCGCACATCATCACCAGTCCCTGGCGCGGCTGCTGGAACAGGAACCGGCGCTGGGCAGCGCGGTTGAACTCGTCAATAACGCCGTCATACAACTTCAGGAGGTCGCGTCTGAACTGCGCGATTACCTGGATAAACAGGATACCGACCCCGGGCACCTTGCCGCCGCTGAAAAACGCCTTGACCAGATCCTGGAAACCGCGCGTAAACACCGCATCCCGCCCGAAGCACTCAACGAACACGCCGCACAACTGCGGCGCGATCTCGAGTTTCTCAAAAACAGTACAGAACAATACGAGTTGCTGCTCGAGCAGGCCAATCAAACCCTCGATCAATACCGTGAGGCTGCGGCGAAACTCAGCCGGCAACGGACAGACAGCGCCAAACAAATGGGCCTGGAAATCAGCACCACCCTGGCGCGGCTGGGCATGCCGGCGGCAGAATTCGAAATCAGCGTCTCAGCGGACGGGCAGGCGTCGCCTTCCGCATCCGGCATGGACCGGGTCGAGTACCTGTTCACGGCCAACCCCGGTCAAGCCCTGAAACCCGTTAGCAAGGTCGCCTCCGGAGGCGAGCTGTCACGCATCAGCCTGGCCATCCAGGTCACCGCCACCGAACATCTTGCCGCCGGCAGCCTGGTCTTCGATGAAGTCGACAGCGGTATCGGCGGTGGCACGGCCAGTATCGTTGGTGAATTACTGCACAGTCTCAGCGGTCAATACCAGGTATTTTGTGTCACCCACCTGGCCCAGGTAGCGGCCTTCGGCGATAGCCATTACCACGTTGCCAAAATGGCCGGCAACAATGTCACCCGAACGCAGGTGCGCAAGCTGGAAGGCGACAGCCGGGTGGAAGAGATCGCCCGCATGATGGGCGGTGCCAGGATCACCGAGCAGAGCCTGGCGCATGCCCGGGAAATGCTGGGCGCAGCCGGGTAACAGATCTCAGATCTCAGATATCAGATTTCAGATCTCAGATTTCAGATTTCAGAAGGATGCGGGTGGGATGGAGGGCGCCGGGCTTTCATCCCGGCGGGACGTCAGGTTTCTCGTTTGGGTTTTACGTAGAGAACGAGGCTGTGATCGACCAGTTCGTAACCGTGTGTATCGGCAATCTCTTTCTGGATCTTCTCGATCATGGCATTCTGGAACTCGATGACTTCACCGGTTTCCGTGCAGACCATGTGATCGTGGTGGGGGCCGCGGTCAAGTTCAAATACGGAATGCCCGGAATCGAAGTTGTGGCGCATGACCAGCCCTGCAGCCTCGAATTGGGTCAGCACCCGGTAGACGGTAGCCAGGCCGACCTCCTCGTTGGCCTCGATCAGCGTCTTGTAGACATCCTCGGCGCTGAGGTGCTTGTCCGCGGATTCTTCGAGGATCTGCAAAATACGGATCCGCGGCAGTGTCGCCTTAAGGCCGGCTTTCTTGAGATCACTGGGTTCCATAAGTCATGTCATGCTGAGGATGCGTGATTTACAGACAGTATACTCAATCTTCAGGAATAATGGCGAATTTGCACGGGTATAACTTCCGGCATTAAGCTACAATTCGTTTGCGCATTAATTATTCCTATGTCTACCAGCTACCTGAAAATGTTCCGCCTCCTGCCCCTGCTCATTGTAATTCTGGCATCCTGCTCAAAAATCGAGGACGGCAGCATCAAACCGCCGTTGGTCCACCGCATCGATATCCAGCAGGGCAACGTGGTCGATCAGGCCATGATTAACAGGCTCAAGGTGGGGATGGATAAAAAGCAGGTACGCTTCATTATGGGCAGCCCGCTACTGGTGGATCCTTTCCACAGCGGCCGCTGGGATTACCTGTATACCCACCAGGAAGGTGGCGGTGTCCGCGAGAAGCGCCATATAACCCTGTATTTCGAGGATGAAAAACTCGCCTTTGTCAAAGGCGATATCAAGGTGACCAACCTGCCCATCAAGACCGATGAAACCAACAGGGAGAAATCCATCGAGGTGCCTGCCGACATCAGTAACAAGACATTCCTCGAGCGCTTGTTCGAGGATGAACCGGAGTTGCCTGATACCGTCACCACCGATGACACGCCTGTCACCGGGGATCCCGCGGATGATTCACAGGCGCTGGTCGAGGATCCCCCCGGTATGGATGAACCCTTGCCGGATGCCGTGGAAACCGATGCCACCGAAGTCGACTTGCCGCCCGAGGCGGAAACCCCGGAAACGGTCAGTGCGACAACGGATGATACGGCGGATACCGAGGAAGGCGGATTTTTCAGCAATCTCTGGGGCAAGCTATCCGGCAATAACAATCAAGATACACCACCCGATGCCGAAGTGCTGGATCCGGATCTGGAGAATAAGTAGTCATTGGGTCGTATTGGTGATTGGTGAGCAGAGTTTAACCGAAATCAGTAAACTACGACTCACCATTCACTACTCACTACCCACTGACCGGGCGCGCCGGCGCCGGGCCTCCTTGGGGTCTGCTTTTAACGGCCGGTAAATTTCAATGCGATCGCCCTCCTCTACGCGATCATCCAGGGATCGTAATTCACTGAACACGCCCACCCGGTTTTGTTGCAGGTTGATGTGCGGACATTCATCGAGGATACCGGAGCGGCGAATGGCATCACCGAGGGTGCTTCCCGCAGGCACTGTCACATTAAAAACGTACTGCTGATCCGGCAGTGCGTAACACACCTCGACGTGGATATCAGCGTCCATAGAGTTCACGGGCGCGTTGTGTAAAGGCATCGACCAGGCTGTTGAGGATTTTATTGAACGTTTTTCCCAATGCCATTTTCACAAGCCGGTTTTTGAATTCGAAACGCATGTTGAGCCTGATAAAACAACGGTTGTCACCCAGATCCTCGAATTGCCAGCTTCCGGTCAGTTCCCTGAACGGTCCCTCGACCAGCCGTATGGTAATCAGCCGATCGGGCTGCATGGTGTTTTCAGTGGTAAAGGTGTACGCCAGCTTGCCGGCCTTCAGGGTAAGGCTGGCCCGCAACCGATCGTCGTGACTTTCATGCAGCCGTGAATCGCTGCACCAGGGCAGAAACTCCGGGTACGACTCGACGTCATTCACCAGTGCATACATCTGTGCCGATGTGTATGGCACTGTTGCTGTTTTTTCGATTTCAGTCACAAATCCGGAACAAATATTTTTATCGTATTAAAGCCCGATCAAACCGATCGCCTGGAGGAAAATCAGGATAACACCCACCGGCGCGATGTATCTTACCAGCACCAGCCATACCTGGTAGGAGCGCATTGATTTCAACGCCAGTTCCTCACGGCTGGATTCCCGCCGCATGATCCAGGCGGCGAAGATGGCCACGAACAGGCCGCCTAGTGGCAGCAGAATATTGGATGTCAGCTTATCCATAACATCAAAATACGTCAGACCGAACAGTTTGTAGTCCGACCACAGGTTAAACGACAGCGCCGAGCCGATGCCCAGCAACCAGGCAATGACGCCGGCCAGGATTGCGGCACGATTTCTTCTCATGTTGCGATTTTCAACCAGCCAGGCTACGGCAGGCTCAAGCAGCGAGATCGATGAGGTCCAGGCAGCAAACAACAGCAGGATAAAAAATACGGTGCCGATGAAATGCCCGAAGGGCATCTGTCCGAAAGCAATGGGCAGACTGACAAAAATCAGTCCGGGCCCGGCGCCGGGCTCAAGCCCGGAACTGAATACCAGCGGGAAAATCGCCAGTCCGGCGAGCATGGCCACCAGGGTATCCGCCAGGGCGATACTGACACTGGTCCTGGCAATGGATGTTGTGTGTGAAAGATAAGACCCATAGACCATGATGGCGCCCATGCCGAGACTGAGACTGAAAAAGGCCTGACCCAGGGCGGCCAATACTGACCCCGCCGACAGCTTGCTGAAATCCGGCCAGAGCAGGTAATTGAAACCTTCGATAAACCCTGGAGTGGACATCGCATATCCCACCATGATCAACAACAGAATAAACAAAGAAGGCATCAGGTATTTGACCGCGCGTTCAAGACCGCTTCTGACGCCCAGTGAGACGACCAGGGTTGTGATGGCCATAAACAGCGTATGCAACAGCATCAACAAGCCGGGATCGGTCAGCAAGCCCTCGAAAAGGATGCCGATCTCCTCGTCGGTCATGCGTTCAAAACCGCTGAATCCCGACTTGGCGATATAAAACAGTGTCCAGCCGGCTACGACACTGTAGAACGACAGGATCAGAAAACCGGCCACAACACCCATCCAGCCAAGCAGTGACCAGGCCCGGTGATGCCCCTCCTCCTCTGCCAGCGTGCGCATGGTGTTGATCGGACTCTGGCGGCCGCGCCGGCCGATCATGATCTCGGCAATCATGATTGGTATACCCACGCAAAAAACGCATAACAGGTACATGAGGACAAACGCCCCACCGCCGTTCTCCCCGGTGACGTAGGGAAAGCGCCAGATATTGCCTAGCCCGACGGCCGAACCGGTAGCGGCAAGGATGAATGCCCAGCGCGAGGACCACTGGCCATGGATGGATTTGCGTTTCGAGATCATGGATTTATCCGTTTTGATTGAATTCTGCTGTAAATACGTACGCCACTCAACCGGCAATGATGCACGGCTTCAGTTCGAAGTCGCGACTGCCGTTATAACTCAAGGGGGTAATAATCACCATGGCCTTGGCAGCACACGAACTATCAGCACCGCGATCTCTTCCCGAACAGATTGGCCGCTTCACGCCCATCAAAAAGCTGGGCCGCGGCGCCCAGGGCATCGTCTATCTCGCCCGGGATACGCAACTGGAACGCGAAGTCGCCATCAAGACCCTGACGCGCAAGCAGCAGGCCGGCGCCAGGCTGCTCAACGAAGCAAAAAACGTCAGCAAACTGAATCATAAAAACATCGTAACCCTGCATGAGATTGGCGTGCATGAAGACGTGACCTACCTGGTCTATGGTTATATCGAGGGCGAGTCACTGAAACAGCGGCTGAAAAGCACACGGCCGATCCCGAAGATCAAGGCGGCGATGCTCATCGCACGGTTGCTCGATGCACTTCAGTACGCCCATGAGAACGGCATAATTCATCGTGATCTCAATCCCTCGAATATTCTGATCGACAAGGAAGAAACCCCGAAAATCCTCGACTTCGGCATCTCGCAGAGTATCAGCGCAGACACGACCAGTGATGTGTCGGGCACGGCCAATTACCTGGCTCCGGAAGTGCTGTCCAGTGGCGAGGTCGGTCCGCAGGCGGACCTGTTTTCCATCGGCCTCGTGCTGCACGAGATGCTCACCGGGCGCATGGTGTTCAAGGGCGAAAATCCCATGGCCGTGATGTACCAGGTCATCAACGAGAACATCCTGCCGCCGTCGAAATTCAACCGGGACATCGACCCGGCACTGGACGGCATCGTCATGCAGGCACTGGAACGGGACACGGATAAACGCTACCGGCACGCGCGGGAAATGCTCAATGCGATCAACGAATACCTGCAGGGATTTGAATCGACGGACACGGATGTAGGAGATGATGAAGAAGCGGCAGCAAAGAACGGCACCCTGGAATTCCTGTTGCGCCGGATGCAACGCAAGCAGGATTTCCCGGCCATCTCCGGCCACATCACCGAGATCAACCAGAAAGCTTCGCACAGTTCCATTGCCTCGGCCTCTGAACTGTCCAACGTGATATTGAAGGATTATGCCCTGACCACCAAGTTACTGCGCCTGGTCAACTCCTGTTTTTACGGTCAGTTCGGCGGCGAAATAACCACCGTTTCGCGCGCAATCATCATTCTCGGTTATGAACAGGTACGTACGGCCGCTCTCAGCATTATCCTGTTCGAACACCTCAACAATGACAGGCAGGCCGAGGAGATGAAACTGACGGCCTACAGCGCACTCATGAGCGGCATCATTGCACGTGAACAGGCGAAGAAGATGAAGCTGACCCTGCAGGACGACATAGAATCAACCTTCATCGCCTCCATGTTTCACAATCTCGGCCAGTTACTGTCGATCTATTATTTTCCCGATGAGTACCAGGAAATCACTCACCTGATGAACAGTCAGGGATTCGATGAAGACAAGGCCGCCAGGTCCGTGCTCGGTCTGCCGTTCGCGGAGATCGGCAAGGGCATCGCCAGGGAATGGAAACTCCCCGGCGTCATGATCGAGAGCATGAACAGGATGCCAGCGGGACCGGTGAAAGCGCCGAAAAACAAGGATGAAACCATCCGCCAGCTGTCATCCTTTGCCAATGAACTCTGCGCCATCGGACAGATGCAGCCCGAGGATGCCGCCAAAGCAAAAAAAGCCCTGGCCGAACGCTACGAGGACGCCCTGAAGATAGACGGGGACCGGATCGAGGCGTTGATCACGTCGTCAAAAACAGAAGTCAGCGAATTTACCCGCGCGCTCAAAATCGACACCCGCGGCATCCGGATGTTCGCCGCTGAAACCGGCCTGGACAATTTTGACGGCGACAGCGTCACCACAAATGGCGTTGACAGCACTGATGAGGATCGGCTTTCCGCCACCAGCAACAGCGCGCTGGAACGGGCCATGGAATCCGGGGATACACAGGCCCAGAACAAGGCCCGCCAGGAAATCCTGATGCAGGGAGTGGCCGAGATCACCAATTGCATGCTCGATGACTTCGATCTGAACGAACTCCTGACCATGGTGCTGGAAACCATCTATCGCGGCATGGGCTTTACCCGGGTGCTGTTCTGCATTCGTGACGGCAGGAACCGCACCATCAACGCCCGGTTCGGACTTGGCAAGAGCATCGACAGTATCATTCCGCAATTCCGCTTCAGCCTCGGCGATGAAGACGATATCGTTCATGCCGCCATCAATCGCGGCAAGGAATGCATCATTCTTGATGTGAACTCACCCGAATACCGGGCGCGCGTACCGGAGTATCTGCGCAAGGTGACCCGGCCGCGCTCCGTTGTTCTCTATCCCATTCTGGTCAACCGCCGTGTCATCGGTCTGCTCTATGCCGATATGGACGAGTGCTCTCCGGACGTCTCCGCCGATGCCTTGAAATTTTTCAAAACACTCAGGAACCAGGCCGCACTGGCGATACAGCAAAAAAATAGCAAATAGCCATTAGCTACAAGCCACGAGCCACAAGCCACAAGCCACAAGCCACAAGCCACAAGCTACAAGC
>DGNS01000009.1:265947-287504 GCA_002389045.1 Thiotrichaceae bacterium UBA4486
GGTATCTGGTATCTGGTATCTGTCATCTGTAGACTGTCGTCTGTTGTCTGCTCCAGCAACCCTATGGCCAAAAACGATAAAGCAACCTCCGCATCCTCCACCATCGCGCTGAATAAAAAGGCGCGTCATGATTTCATGCTGGAAGAACGCCTGGAAGCCGGGCTGGAGCTGGAAGGCTGGGAGGTCAAGAGCCTGCGTGCCGGCAAGGTACAGATCCGCGACAGCTACATACTGTTGAAAGATAACGAGGCCTGGTTGTTCGGCGCGCTGATCACGCCGCTGCCCACGGCCTCGACGCATATCAGTCCCGAACCGCAGCGTAATCGCAAACTGTTGTTACATCGCAAGGAACTCAACCGCCTGTACGGCGCGGTCGAGCGCAAGGGCTATTCGCTGATCCCCACCGCCATGTACTGGAAACGCGGCAGGGCAAAGCTGGAAATCGCCCTGGCAAAGGGTAAAAAGGCCCACGACAAGCGTGAGACAGAAAAAGAAAGAGACTGGAACCGGCAAAAACAAAGGCTGCTAAAAAATAACTGAGCGCTTCCCGCAACGGGGACAACGCCCGTGCGGGTATTTGTGGTTTAAAGATTTGCCAGATACAGCGCGAACAGCAACAGCACCAGTGTAGCGCCCTGCATGCCAACTCGGGCGAACATTAATTGGGTACTATGCTTCTTGTCGAACTCACCGCCTATGGACATGGATCCCAGGCCCGTGAACAAAACCGCCACGGTCAGTATCAGTGTCAGGATAATAACGTAGGAAAGCGCACTCATGGCTGACTCCATCCGGTATATACACCGGAGTCATAACTCTATATTAAATATAGTAAACGCTTCGGGGATCTGTTTGACCTGGATCAACAGGATCAAAGATATGTTGGCACTGTATATCATTGATTTATTTAAATAATCGAATTGAACGAAAGCGAACGCCAGGAGTCTTATATGTGTTAAGATGATAATCACGATACAGGGAACGTGATGTACAGGATGTACAAGTGTCGCGGACGCAGGACGTGTGCAGCGACAGGGAGGAAACAAAACGATTCACACACATGGGGGCGTATTGGCTTCGACGCGGATACAGAAACCCAAGGTGCATGCCGAGGAGCAGAATACCTCGTAAATACATCTGCAAAAATATAGTTGCCAACGACGACAACTACGCACTAGCTGCTTAATAACCAGCCTTAGTGCCGTCTGCCCGGCTTGTGCTTGTGCAACCGGAACCAGGCGTCGACTCACATAAGATCGCGATGAAGCAGGTCCGATGCTGATTCGTTAAAACCTTACCGGAATCGCCCGCTGTTTTCCCTGCCGTTCGGGTAGCATCGGGTTAAACTCAAAGAGTCGGCTAAGCATGTAGATCCAAGGGCAGACGGTTCGCGGACGCCGGTTCGATTCCGGCCGCCTCCACCATTATCTCGATATCTGAAACGGTAGATGCGAATCTACCGGATTCAAACTCATCCGCTTCATCCATTGACGCCACCCCGTAAATTCCCTGCGTCCTGCGCCGCGGATTTACCAATGCATGCTTTTAGTGCCCTCATGGATGAGTCACAATCAGCCCGAATCATCAGCGGGCGTCTCCAGCAATGATCGCAGTTCACTGATTCGCGCCCGGATCTGATCGCGCGCCGCGCGGAATCGTTGACGCAACTCCGCAACACCGAGCGAGGCATCGCTCGAAGCCGGATCGGCGATTGGCCAGTGCAGGCGCCGCACATGCCCCGGTAATAGCGGGCACACTTCACCGGCACACAGCGTCACCACCAGATCGATCGTATCGAGATCGATTTCCGTTACCACTTTTGAATAATGCGTTGAGATATCGATACCGAGTTCGGCCATGGCCTCGATGGCGTACGGGTTAACGCCGGCGGGACTGGAACCGGCGCTCAGCACCCTGACCCCGGAATCGAGCATGTGCCGCGCCAGGCCTTCGGCCATCTGGCTGCGGGCCGAGTTGGCCACGCAGAGAAAAAGAACGGTAGCTTCGCCCGGATCATTCATATTGAATGCTCCGGCCGGCGGGTTGTGGAGTCACTGGCCACGGTCAGACTCTCCCCGGCGCGTATATCAAAACGTGATCGCGTGCGGTTGGCCAGCGCCACCAGTGACAACATCACCGGCACTTCGACCAGAACACCGACCACCGTGACCAGCGCGGCGCCGGAGTTGAGCCCGAACAATCCAATGGCCACGGCGACGGCCAGTTCAAAGAAATTCGAGGTGCCGATGAGCGCACAGGGAGCGGCGACGTTATGCGGCACCCGCCACAACCAGGCGGCGCTGTAGGCGAGGATGAAAATACCATAGCTCTGGATCAGCAACGGTATGGCGATCAATACAATCAGCAATGGCTGCTCGAGGATCACATGGCCCTGGAATCCGAACAGCAACACCACCGTGGCCAGCAGGCCGAGTATGGAAACCGGTTTCACCGCACGGGTAAAGCGCTCGACATTTGACTCGCCACTCGCGCCATCACGCCGCAGCAGGGCCATGCGGGTCAGCGCCCCGGCTGTTAACGGGATCACCACGTACAAAACCACCGACAGCAACAGAGTCTGCCAGGGGACTTTGATATCCGTCACGCCGAGCAGAAAGGCCACGATCGGCGCAAACGCGAAGACCATGATGACGTCATTCAGGGACACCTGGACCAGCGTGTAATTGGCATCGCCACGGGACAATTGCGACCAGACGAACACCATGGCGGTACACGGTGCGGCGCCGAGCAGGATCAGACCGGCAATGTATTGACTCGCATTGGCCGGATCGATCAATCCGGCGAAAAGGCCCTTGAAGAACAGCACCCCGAGCAGGGCCATGGTAAACGGCTTGATCAGCCAGTTGACGATGACGGTGATCACCAGCCCTTTGGGGCGGCGATGGATGTAGCGCAGGCTGGCGAAATCGACCGCCACCATCATCGGGTAAACCATGGCCCAGATGAGCACGGCCACCACCAGGTTAACGGAAGCATATTCCCACGAGGCGATCGTCTGGAAGAACACGGGAAACACATTACCGAGCACGATACCGGCGACGATGCACAGGCCGACCCAGAGGGAGAGATAGCGATCAAATATGGACATCCACGCGCTCCTTATTATTTACCACCACGCCTGGCCTGCAACACCGCGCTCAACAACAGCGCCAGCGGCCGCAATCGATCGGGATTCAGGGAATAACAGACCCGCGGCCGTTCAATCTCGCCGCTGACGATCCCCGCGGCCTTGAGGATGCGCAAATGCTCGGAGACGGTGGACTGCGCCAGGCCCACCTCGTCAACGATGTCACAGCCAATGCAGGATTGTTTGGCCAGCAACAGACTGACGATGTGAATTCGCGCCGGGTGGCCGAGCGCCCTGGCGATGGCGGCGACCTCTTCCTCGCTGCCCGTCCACTGCGACAACGATGCCGCGGCTTTACGGGATTTTCCGGTAACAGGATTCATGCTTGTTTATAGTATATCGACGAATGACGATATATTAGCATTGAGCCGGAGCACTCGCAATGTTTTAACGATACTGCCCGGGAAAAGAACGGGATTCACCAGCAACATCCGTGTGTGGCGGTTTTCTCGCCGTGGCCGACAGGTGCCTGATGCCCAGGAATGATCGATGACCATGACAGCCGCTGATCGGACAGTACGATACACCGCATGTTTATGATCTCGCCAAGTCGCCAGGAACGCTAAGGAAATCATCCAGACTATTAATGAAGCCGGATTCAGTGAGATAGGAAAGAGTATGAATATGGAATTCAGGTTTGCACCATTCCCCATATTCTACATTACGTTTCCGTTATTTTATTCCTGGCGTTCCTGGCGTGCCTGGCGAGAGAAAAAATCCTTTGTCCATACCCACAAATTCCGCTGAAACCGGTGTTATTACCCTGACCGGATCACTTGAGATAATCGCCGAACATGTCTTCGAAGTCATCCTGGTTCATCTGCACATCATCAACAGTGAGTATCAGGTAGCGTTCCACCGATTTATGAATTTCATCGAAGATACCGCGCAGCAGGGCGATATCCATGGGACAGACCATCAGGTCGCTGATAATGAGTCCCGGTGTGCCGTTACGGGTTTTTGCCTCTTTCATCAAGACAACCGGGAGGAAATGATTATCCAGCATGAGCTGGTAGCCACGGTAAACACTGCCGACAAAATCCACGAGTTTGTCACCGTACTGGTTCTCGGCGGCAAGCAGCGCACCGTGCCGCGTCTGGCTGAGGTCCACGGGTAAATCGCATTCCTCGATGCCGTAAAAGCTGAGACTCTCCCAAGTATAGCCCTTTTCAAAACAGACCAGGCCAAGGTAACCGCTTTCCCAGCAGGGTTTCAGTTGTTCCACTTTGAAGTCGGTTAACAGCTTGTTGTCCTTGATCACAAGACGGCTTTTTTCAAACTGCATCTTGCCGAAATAGATTTTCTCCTGGTAGGCATGAAGAATGTGCAGATCGCCGAGACCATGTTTGAAGAGTTCAGTTATCAGCTTGTTGGATGGCATACGTGTCCCTGTCTCAGGATAAGTTTTCAATGGTACCCAGCGTGTGCCCTTCCCTGAGCAGTTCAATGAATTCCGCTTCGGGTAATGGTTTGCTGAAATAATAGCCCTGCATCTCGTCGCATTCAAACTCCCTGAGCCTGTCCAGTTGTGCCCTGGTCTCCACGCCTTCAGCCAGCGTCAGAAGATCCATGCTTTTGGCGAGCTTGATGACCGAATTGATCAGTTTTACGGCATGCGGGCTGTTTTCCAGATTACTGACAAAGGAGGCATCAATCTTCAGCATATCGATCGGGAAACTGGTCAGATAGGCAATATTCGAGTAACCGGTGCCGAAGTCATCAAGTGCTATATGTACTCCCATCTCTCTGAGTCGGGTCAGTATGGTAATGACCTCATCCGGGTTGGCCATCAGTGTGCTCTCGGTGATCTCTATCTCAAACCACTGCGGTTCAATGTTATGCTGTGCCAGGGTCCGGCTGATAAATTCATGCAGTTGCTGGTCACGAAATTGCTGTACAGAAATATTCACGGCCACCCGGACGGGTTCATTACCCGCATCGATCCAGTCACGCAACTGCCGGCACACCTGCCTGATCACCCATTCGCCCAGCGGGATAATCAACCCGCTTCGCTCGGCCAGGCTGATAAATTTGTCGGGTGGTACAAGTTTATGACCCGGGCGTTTCCAGCGTACCAGGGCTTCGGCGCCACAGATTTCTCCGCTAGCGATATGTATCTTGGGCTGATAGTGCAGGACCAGTTCATTACGTTCGATACCATGGCGCAGCGCTGTTTCCAGTTCCAGTCTTTCCACGGCTGATTGGCCCAACTCCGTGGTGAAATAATTGAAATTATTGCGGCCGGTCTCCTTGGAACGGTACAGCGCCGTATCCGCATCGCGAAGCAGATCATCCGCCGATTGTCCGTCATCGGGAAACAGGCTGATACCGATACTGGCCTCGATATAGACTTCATCACCGGTGGAGAGCTTGAAAGGACTGGACAGACAGGCGAGTAGATCACGGGCGATATTACCGGCGTCCTCGGCCTTTTGCATATTTTCAATCAGCAGGACGAATTCATCACCGCCAAGCCTGGCCAGTGTATCTTCCTGGCGCAGGCGCTTGCTCCAGCGACCGGATACGGCGACCAGCAGTTCATCACCAACCGGATGTCCGAGGCTGTCATTGATTTTCTTGAAATCATCGAGGTCCATGACCATGATGCCGAGCTTCTTCTCATGGCGATTGGCGTGTTGAATGGCATGCTCGACACGCGACTGAAAGAGCAGGCGGTTGGGCAGGTCCGTTAATGGATCGTAATGCGCCAGGTGTTGCAGTCGCGATTCGGTTTCCTTGAGTCGGGTGATATCGGTGGAGATACCGATATAATGACTGGCTTGTTCCCGGTCATCATAGACCGCGTTGATACTCATCCACACCGGGTAAATTTCACCGTTTTTACGCCGGTTCCAGATCTCGCCGCTCCAACGCCCGGTTTTCAGTATATGATCCCACATGACCTCGTAAAAAAGGCGGTCATGCCTGCCTGACCGGAACAGTTGCGGGGTATTACCCAGCAGCTCTTCCTCGCTGTAGCCGGTCATTTCCTCCAGCGCTTTGTTGACGAAGAGTATTTTACTGCTCAGATCGGTCACCATCAGACCCTCGCTGGTGTTGTCGAAGGCACTGGCGAGCAGACGAATGCGTTCAAGCCGATCACGCTGTTCACTGATGTCACTCCAGCAACCGATCACCTCGCGGACCTTGCCTGCCTCATCATGCAGTATCTTCAGTTCATCATGGACATACCGGATTTGGCCGTCTTTATGCAGAAAGCGGTATTCATGGACCAGGTGATCTTTTTCCGGCAGAAGCTCCATTCTTTTCAGGCATTGTTCCCGATCCTCCGGATGCAGGTGATTCTCCCAGAATTCCGGATGCAGCGCCTCCTCGATGCTGTAACCGAAAATCGTGGTGATACTGTCGCTGATCCATTGTGGCACCATCCGGTTATATTTCGGTATTGTTGAATACAACACCGTCGGCGTCGACGAAAGCAAATGCTTCAGGCGCGCCTGGTTTTCCCGGGCCGACAGTTCAGCCTGCACGCGCACCGTCACATCGGTGAGTGTGCCCGTGTAACCGACAAGCTCTCCGGACTCATTTTTCTCGGGATGCCCGACATCGACAACATGCCTGATGCCGAAGTCTTTCAGCCTGATGCGATACTCCTCATGATAGATCTCACCGCGGAGGATGTTCTCTTGTGATTTACTGATTACCCGATCGCGGTCATCCTCGTATAGAAACGAGGACCAGCCGCTTTTCATAACCTCTGAACGGGAAATCCCGAGAAGTCTGGTGATATAGGGATTGACATAGACCAGTTTGCCCGTGTGATCTGTGTGATAAATACCGACCGGGACATTACGTACCAGGTTTCGGTAGCGTTGCTCACTGGCATCCAGTTGACCACGGACTTTCAAAAGCCGGTTCAAGGCGTCCCTGGTCAGGATATAAATCAGAACGGCGGTGAGAAAAACAAACAGCCAGCCCTTGTAGGTCTGGAAAATGGTAATGGATTCGACATCACCCGCCAGGAAAATTTCCAGGATCCGGTCACTGACAAGGATCCAGAGAACACCGAAAAGCAGATAGATACCCGCAACCCGTAGCGCCTTGCGATTAACATCCGGTTTTACCCTGTCCATCTACTATCCATCCTGTAACATTAGCCGTTGGTACAACTGCCGCCCTGGCCGGCAACCTGTAGGCGGCGCCTCCAGGTTGCCGATGACCACGATGACTATTTGACCCCATCAGGAAATGTCAATGCAAGCCTCATCTCGCAGCATTCAGTAATTGAAACCACTAACCTTGATAATAACACCGTAAATGCGCAGTCTGGCGGCCACGACTTCGGGAGCGGTGAGAGCGCCGGCATCGCCAATCCGCGTTTCCTGTGCTATTTTGCCGGGCTACAGAACCGGGGAGCGAAAACCTGATGAAAATACTACTCTGCATGCTGTGCCTGCTTGTTATTAATCCGTGTTATGCCGTCGGTGAGCGGCATGGACCCAAAGCGATTGAAATCCGTGTTGAAACGGGTACGAAGGATGGAGAGATGGTCTTTGTCCCGGACACGCTGGATTTTGAACGCGGTAAATACTACAAACTTGTTCTGCATAATCCGAGTAACAGTGACCATTATTTTTCCTCGGACGGTTTTGTAACCCATATCCATACCACCAAGGTGGAAGTGATGGGTGCTGACAACACAACGCTGGCCGAAATACACGGTGATGTGCATGACATCGAGCTGAAACCCGGTACCACGGTGGAATGGTTCTTTTACCCCATGCGTAATGGTGAAAACATGATGCTGCGCTGTCACAAAAACGACCATGAACAAAGAGGCATGATTGGCAGGATCAGCATTTCCGGTCCACCACCTTTCTCAAACTGATTGCATGATGCAAAAACTGACTGCCCGGCAAAAAAGCCACCTGAAGAGTCTTTGTCACTCGTTGAAACCGGTGGTTATCGTGGGTCAGAAAGGCTTGCAGGAGAACGTACTCAACGAGATAGAGCTTGCGCTGGATCACCATGAATTAATCAAGATCAAACTCGGCGCAGACCGGGAGACGCGTAAACAATTCATCTCGGATATCGGCGCCCGCACCGGCGCCGAGGTTGTACAAAGCATCGGGCAAACCGCCAGTTTTTACCGCAGGAATAGTGAAGCGCCGGTCATCCGTTTTCCCTGAGCGTTATAACAGGTTCACTCCGGCTGTAACGGTCAGATGTGATGTTCAATCATCAGGCCGGTTTTCCTGGCCCGAGGAGAAGATCAGCAACCTGTCCATCATTCGCGCCGGCAACAATCTTTTCAATACTGCAAACGCATAGGTCGGTTTGGTTACCGCGTAGCGGATTTTCGGCCGCGGGCTTTCCAGCGCATGAATGAGCCTGTCCAGCACGGCTTCCGGTCCCAGTGTAAACGGCACGACGGCGCCCTCCTTCTTCAGCTTTGCCAGAACCGCGGTGTAAGTGTCACGGTGTACACTGTGTTCCATATCAATATGTTTTCGCAACATTGCCAGGGCATTGTTTCGAAACTCACTCAGGATCGGACCCGGTTCGATGAGTGACACATGGATTGCGGTATCCGCCAGCTCGATACGCAGGGTATCGGTGAGTCCTTCCAGGGCAAACTTGCTGGCAATGTAGGCACCGCGGTATTTCAGGGCCATGAAACCAAGTATGGAACTGTTCTGGATAATGCGCCCCCCGCCCTGCCTGCGCATGACCGGGATAACCCGGTTGGTCAGTTCGTGGGTGCCAAAAAGATTGACTTCAAATTGTTCACGCAGTGCCGCCCGGCTGAGATCCTCGATGGCCCCCGGCTGGCCGTAGGCGCCATTGTTGAACAAACCGTAAAGATCAGCATTGGTCCTGTACAGAATTTCATCGACCGCGGCATCGATGGACGATGAATTGGCCAGATCCAGTTGTACCGCCTCAAACCCCTCGGCAAGTAATTGTTCGACGTCTTCGTGTTTGCGCGCGCCGGCAAAGACCCGGTAACCCCGCTGCTTCAGTCCCCGCGCACAACAGAGTCCTATACCGGAGGAACAACCCGTTATCAGAACGCTGCGAACGCTCAACGGCTGTCTTCCGCCAGTGGTTGTGGTTTCGTGACCGGCTCACCGTAAATCAAGGTGCGTATATCGTCGGCAACAAGATAGAAACACGGCAGGGTCAACAGGATCAAGGCGGTGGCAAACATGAGGCCGAAACCCAGGCTGACCGCCATGGGCGAGAGAAATGCTGTTTGCCCGGTGGCGAAAAATATCAGTGGTGAAACACCGAGGAAAGTCGTAATGGTGGTTAACAGTATCGGCCGCGCCCGTACACGTCCGGCTTCCACCACTGCATCGATGCGATTCATGCCCTGTGCGCGCATACGCTTGATAAAATCCACCAGGATCAGGGAGTCATTGACGATAATACCGGAAAGCGCCAGCATGCCCACCACGGACAGGAATTGCAGATTGTAATCAAACAGGGCATGACCGAAGACCACACCGATGATACCGAAGGGTATGGCGATCATCACCACCAGCGGATCAACCAGTGACTTGAACAGTGCTGTCAGCATGAAAAAGATCACAGCCAGGGCAATGATCAGGGCCTGGAACATACCGGCAAATGACTCATCAGCGTCTTTTTTCTCACCGAGAAAAAGCAGCCGGTAATTATCGCCTTTCAGCCTGGGCGCGAACTGCTCCTCGATCCGGGCGGTCACTTCAAGCGGTGTGGTAATCCGGTCATCGACATCGGCCGTGAGTTTGGCCATGCGGCGGCCGTCACGCCTGCGGATTTCGTTAAGACCGCGATCAATGGATATATCCGCCACATCACCGAGATAAACCTTCTCACCATTGGCCAGGACGATGGGTAATGCCTCGAGACTGTCCGACCGAACCCGCATGGTCTCCGGGAAGATGACGCGCACGGGTATGCGGTGTTCGCTCCAGGTCACATGCACGACTTCATTACCAAGAAAGCCGCTGCGCACCACATCGGCAAGCTGTGACTGGGTCAGACCCAGGCGACGGCCGCGGTCATTCAATTCGTATTTGTACTCCAGCTTGCCCGGTTCCTGGTCGTGCCTGACATCGTTAACGCCGGACATGGATTGCAGATAGTCACGTAATTCATCGGCTTTTAGCTGCAACAAGTCAATATCCGTACTGACAATGCCCACTTCAATGTCATCACCGGCCGGACCGGCATCGGGCTTGAGAATGCTCATGCGTTGCACGCCGGGGAAACGGGCGACGATGTTTCTGACTTCCGCGATGATCTCCTCGGCGGAGCGATCACGGGTGCCGTAAGATTCAAAATCAAGACTGACAACCGGCGTGATCCAGTTTTCAATGAATCCCTCAGGTACCGGTTTTTTCAGATCGACAACAAACTGGATCAGGTTACTGCCGAAACGGAAGCGATTGAAATCGATAAAGGAGATACCGACATTGGTGACCATGGTGTCCAGTTCGTCTTCGCTCATGACACCGATGATGCGTTGCTCAAGCCGGGTGGCCAGTTCCAGGCTATCTTCCAGGCTGTAGGTATTCGGTGTTTCCAGGTTGACGAAGAACTGACCTATTTCCACATGTCCGAACATCTGGAACGGCAACCGGGTCACGGCATAGGTCAGGCTGACTGCAAGCAGGCCAACACTTGCGGCACTGACAAAATAACGGTTCAGCACCGACCAGCGCAACAACCGGCAATAGCGGCCAAGAACCTTCTTCCAGTGCACTGATGAAGCGCGTTTTTTATCGACTTTCAGATAATGCCCGGCATGGGCCGGCAACACGGCAAAAGCTTCGATCAACGACCCCAGCAATGCACAACAAACCACTACGGGTATGACCTTGATGAATTCACCCAGGGTACTGCCGATGGCAAACATGGGCACGAAGGCGGCGATGGTCGTGAACGTCGAAACAACGACCGGCCAGAATACCTCGGTAGCGCCGAGATGCGCGGCCTGGAAACGATCCATGCCTTCTTCCATATGACGATAGACGTTTTCAGTGACGATGATGGCGTCATCGACGATCATGCCCAGCACGATAAGAAAGGCAAACAGGGACACCATGTTGATGGTGTAATCGAAATAGAACAGTAAAATGATAGCGAAGAGAAATGACACCGGTATGCCGAACGCGGTGATGAAGGCAACACGGAAATTCAACAGTACGTAAAGCGAGAGCAGCACCAGAACCAGCCCCACCAAGCCGGATGACTTGACCGTATTCAGGCGGGTCTTGACGTAACGGGACATGTCGGTGTGGTGAGCCACGCTGAGACTCACCGGTAATATTTGTTGCAACTCGGCAGACAGTTCCTTGATACGTTCCGATACCCGTATCGTCGAGGCGTCCGCGGTCTTGGTCACGGTGAGATTCACCGACGGCTGGCCGTTGAAGCGGGCATAGGTTAACGGTTCCTCGAAACGGCGTTCAATATCGGCGAGCTGGCCCAGACGAAGTTGCCCGCCGTTGGCGTTGGTTCGCAGCACAATGCCGGCAATGGATTCGGGTTCGGGCTCAACACCTTTGCCACGCAGACGGATGTCGCCCTCGCGTGACTTGATGGAACCGCCCGGTTGATCAACGAGGTTGTTACGCAGGGCGTTCAACACCGTTTGCAGTGGAACATCCATGGCCGCGAGTTGATGCGGATCGATGGTGACCCAGATCTCCCATTCCCGGTCACCGGCTACCCCGACACTGGCCACACCCTCGATTTCCTGCATGCGCCGCCGCACTTCCTCGGCGAGTTCATACAGACGCGCATTGGAAATATCTCCGAATAGCGTCAGCGTGATCACCGGGAAACGGGTACGAATACGATTCAGTTCGGGTTCCTCGGCAATATCCGGCAGATCATCCACACTGTCGAGAATCGTCCGTGCATCGCGCAGAAAATCATCGACATTTGAACCGGGTTTCAGCTTGATATAGATATCGGAAAGACTCTCGTGGCTGATGGACGAGATATAATCGATATCCTGGCTGTTCTCGAATTCCTCCTCCAGCGGCAGGGTGATTTGCTGTTCCACCTCGGCCGGCGAAGCGCCCTCGAACTCGGTCATGATGTGAACCAGATCGAGATCAACGACCGGAAAGATCTCTTGCGGTAACTGCCGCCACGACAGGATACCCATGATCAGAACGATCACCAGGCTCAGGTTGACGATGAGCGGATTATTGATTGAATAGCGGATCAGGGACATGCGTCGGTTTCTACGGCTACACAGCTGTTATGCCCGATTACCGCCCACATAAGCGCAGCAGCCTGGCAGACTTATTCCGTTGTTACTTTTTGACCGTCGGCCAGGGCCGCGACATCACTGGCGACCACGATTGCACCACTGTTCACGCCCGCGACAGACTGAATATCATCCTGCCTCACCAGTTTTTTTACCGGTACACGTTGCAGGCGATCATCCTCGATGACAAAAACATAACTCCTGCCTTCATCGTAAAGAATTGCCGACAGCGGCACCGCCGCCACATTCTCCAGCGTGTCACCGGGCAGGCTGACTTCGGCAAGTTGCCCCGGGAAAAGTCCCCGTCCGTCAATGCGAACGCGCAGGGCATGGGTCAGGGTGTCCGGTTGCGGATCCGATTCAATGGCCACGATGTGGCCCTGCACGGGTCCCTTCGGGGTTATCACATCCACTTGCTGGCCAAGCTGTAAGACACTGATCATATCGCTGGTCACTTCAAGGTAGATATCCAGTTGTTCAAGCTGGACGATTTCAACGGCGACCTCACCGGCATTGGCATAGTCACCGGTTTCGAAAGTTACCTTGTTTACCGTTGCCGCAAACGGCGCCGTCAATCTCGTCCGTTCCAGGTTTCTGGCTGCCTGGCTTAACCGCGCACGCTGGCTCTGCAGGCGTGAACCCGCGGTTTCCACACTGTGCCGCAAACGTGATTCCTCGGCTTTCAACTTGAGGACCGCCTGTAGTGCGGCATCGAAATTCGACTTCGAAGCCAGTGATTCCTGTCCCAAGGTTTGCATCCGACTGACTTCACGCTCCTGGATTTCGCGTTCTTTCACGATCAGTTCCAGTAGCTTTCGATCCCGGGCTATGGCCTGCTCTTCCTGTTTCAACAGGGCCTCGGCCTCTTCGTATTTGTCGATGAAATCGCCGTCATCGATTTTCAGGAGCAGGTCACCGGCCGCAACGCGATTCCCGGGCTCCACCATGCGCTCGATAACCCGGCCGGACAACTCAAAGCGTAACCCGGCATGCCGGGCAGGTTGCAATTTACCCTTGAGCGTAGTGACCGGCCGTATATCCACTTCTTTCACCTGTGTGGCCAATACACGCGCCACTGGCAGGGGCCGCAATTCGGCCTTGGATTCAGGACGCGACCAGACCAGTAACATAACCAGGGTTATGGAAGCGATGATAACGATGAAAATCTTCATAAACAGCTTTAAATATCAGGCCTAATAAGCCAATCAATCAAGAGTTTCCCGATTAGAATCAATTTACATGACCCTGCTGTAAACATTAACGATCCAGGTAAATCATAGTCGAATCCTGGTCGATTGAATCGGCCTGAGTCGGCTTCGGGAGCCTGAACATAATTTAATATGTCTGTAAAGGTTTTTTAAATTACAGGCATATGACCCGCAAAGTTCATAAAAATTTGAAGCAAAAACCATTCTATGCGATTTTAGTTCTTTGGTGGAATCTAAAAGCCTCATAATAACAAGCAGACTATGTTCGGGGATCAGGGAAAATACAAACTTGTCACGCTGGTACTTGCGACCGGCCTCGCCAGTCCGACTTTAATCCACGCCCAGGACAGCGACTGGCCGCTTTGTCCCCGGCCCCTGGACATTCCAGCGCGGCCCATCGTGGAAGAAACTCTGGGGCCGGAGGATATACATCTGCTGGCCGATGAAGCCGACCTGGTTGAAGGCGGTGTTTCCGAAATGACCGGAAATGTCGAGATCACCCGCGGCCGGCAACAGGTTCGAACCGATTATCTGACTTACGATCAGGAGCAGGATACCGCCGATATGCAAGGCAGTATCCACTACTGGGATGATGACGTGTTCCTGCTCAGTGATGAGGCACACCTTGAATTCGATGATGGTACCGGGGAATTTACCGGTGCAGATTTCCGTATCCAGGATAATCGCGGCCGCGGTTATGCCGACAACCTGTTCATGGACGTCGGTACCCGGACCGAATTGAAGGGCGCCAGCTATACCACCTGTGATCCGGAAGACAATTTCTGGAAACTCACGGCTACCGAGATCAACCTGGATCACGTCGAGGAACGCGGCAGCGCCAGGAACGTAACGGTGAGAATCAAGGACATACCGGTGTTCTATACACCCTATATATCGTTTCCCCTCAGTAAAAAACGAAAATCAGGCTTCCTGACACCCAGCATCGGCAGCACCAACCAGAACGGTATTGATGCCCGCACACCCTATTACTGGAATATTGCCCCGAATATGGACGCCACCCTGACGCCGCGACTGCTGAGTAACAGCGGTCTCATGTTGATGGGTGAGTACCGCTACCTGTTCAGCCGCGGCTACGGCCAACTGGACCTTGAATACCTGCCCAGTGATGCCGAGCGGGACGACGAGGATCGTCACCTGTTCGGTTACGTCCACGAACAGACTTTCGGCCGGACCGGCGAACTCTTCCTGACCTATAACGATGTCTCCGACAAGGAATTTTTTGAGGATTTCGGCACCAACATTGCGTTGACCAGTATCCGTTTCCTCGAACGCCGGGCCGAGGCCAGTTACCGCGGCAACTGGTGGAATGCCTCGGTGCTGGTACAAAGCTACCAGAACGTCGACCGCTCGATTCCGCTGACATCCCGGCCGTTTAAACGGCTGCCACGACTGACATTCAATACCGCTTTGCCGAAGCGCAGCGGCGAGTTTCACTACAACCTCAGATCCGAATTCGTCTATTTCGACCGCACGGACAATGATGTACTGACCCGGGACGAGGCTGCGGCGCGGCTGGATCTGTATCCTTCCATCAGCTATCCGATTTCCTCCATAGCCGGTTATGTGGAGCCGAAAGTGGGCGTGCGCTACACCCAGTACAGCATCAAGGATCCGCTGAGCAGTGATAATTCCAGCCCGTCACGCGTGCAACCGATCCTGAGCCTGGACAGCGGACTGTTCTTCGAACGGGATACCAGTCTGTTTTCAAGAGATCTGGTCCAGACCCTGGAACCACGAATTTTCTATTTATACGTGCCGGAAGAATCGCAGGATGATATTCCGATATTTGATTCCGGTGTCTTCGATTTTTCCATCGATTCGCTGTTTCGCGAAAACCGCTTCAGTGGCGCGGATCGCCAGAGCGACGCCAACCAGGTCACCTTTGCCCTGACTACGCGCTTTATAAACGATCAAACCGGCGCCGAGCTCGGCTATTTAACCCTCGGCCAGATATTTCACCTGAAGGATCGGGACATTACCCTGCCGGGCCGCCGCGGCGAGGATGAGGATCTCTCGCCGCTGGTCGCGGAAATGCAAACCGTGGTGATTCCGGACTGGCGCATTGGTGCGGAATTCCAGTTTGATACGAATAATAACAACACCGACAAGCTGATAGCCCAGCTGCAATACAACCCCGGGGACGGCCGCGTCGTCAACCTCGGCTACCGGGCACGTGATGACCGCAGGCGCACGCGGATCTCGGTGTTCGACACCCTGAACAGTGCTGTCGATATCGAACAAACCGACATCTCCTTCCGCTGGCCACTGAACCCCAAGTGGAGTATCGTAGGGCGCTGGAATTATGCGCTGCCAGAGAACAAATCCATCGAGATTTTCGGCGGCGTTGAATATGAAGACTGCTGTTGGGGCTCACGCCTGGTGGCAAGGCGTTTTTTGTCTGACATTGAAGGTGATTTTGAAACCGGGATTTTTCTCCAAGTTGAGTTGAAAGGCCTGGCCGGTGTTGGTAAAAAGGCCGCCGAATTTTTGGAGAAAAACATTCCCGGGTATGAACGTGATTTCTAGATTGTCTGCAGCAAGCCGTTTTTTCATCGTTCTCGTACTGTTCAACGGCCTTTCCCAGCAAACGGCCCGCGCTGACATCCCCCTGGATCGTATTGTTGCCATCGTTAACGACGATGTCGTAATGATGAGCGAATTGCAGAATAAAATCCGCACCATCCAGGCCCAGATGCAACAGGCCAACCGTCAGCCGCCGCCACCCTCGGCACTGGAAAAACAGGTGCTGGATCGCATTATTCTGAACAAATTGCAGTTGCAGACCGCGGAACGTGCCGGAATCCAGGTCAGCGAGGATGTGCTCAATCGCGCCATCAGCAATATTGCCGCCGAAAACCAGGTTACGCTGGAGGAATTTCGCAATATCCTCGAAAGCGACGGCTACAGTTTTGAACAGTTTCGCGAGGATATCCGCAACCAGATCGCCATTACCCAGTTGCGTCAGCGACAAATCGATAATCGCGTGACAGTAACTGAACGGGAAATCGATAACTTTCTCGCCACGCAGGAACACCAGGGCGAAACCGAAACCCAGTATCATATTGCCCATATCCTGATTACCTCACCGGAAGACGCCAGCGATGAGGACAGGGAGGCCACCCGTCTGATTGCCGCGAAAGTACTGGAGGACCTGAAATCCGGACATGATTTCGCCGACATGGCCGCAACCGTATCCGACGGCCAGCAGGCCAGTGACGGCGGCAGCCTCGGCTGGCGCAAGAAAAACCAGATTCCGACCCTGTTCGCGGATTATGTGAACGACATGCAACCCGGCGACATCAGCGAAATCATCGAGAGTCCCAGCGGCTTTCACATCATCAAGCTGCAGGAAGTTCGCAGCACCGAGCAGTCCATCGTAACCCAGACACGTGCCCGGCATATTCTCATCCGCACCGACGAGTTGACCAGTGATGACGATGCCCGGGAAAAACTCGAGCAACTTCTCTTTCGTATTGATCAGGGCGAAAACTTTGACCAGCTGGCCAAGGCTTATTCCGAGGATACACTCAGCGCGCTGGAGGGCGGCGACCTGGGCTGGAATAACCCCGGGGCCCTGGTACCCGAGTTCGAGGAAGTCACCAATGCCCTGGAAATCAACCAGATCAGTGAACCCTTCAAGACGCCTTTTGGCTGGCATATCGTCGAAGTGACCGGGCGCCGTGAACACGACAATACGGAAAACGCGCGACGCACGCAGGCCCGGGACATTATCAAAAAACGCAAAAGCGAGGAAGCCCACGAGAACTGGCTGCGCACCATGCGCCAGGAGGCCTACGTGCAGTACCGCCTGGATGACTTCTGACCAACCACTATGTCCCCGGCTGGCCGTCACCCCGGGTGAACCGGCAGGAATCGGACCGGATATCACGCTCATGCTGGCCGGTACATCGCTGGAAACTTCACTTACCGTCATCGCCGATCCGGATCTGTTGCAATCGCGCGCAGAGTTACTGGGGCTCGATGTCTGCGTGAAAACCGTAACGGCAAATGACATCGATGAACCTGCACCACCCGGGACACTGCATGTCCTGCCGGTCAGCCTGAAAACATCGGTGCAACCCGGGCAGCTTGATCCCGGCAATGCCGTTTATGTACTGGACACGCTCGACCAGGCCATCGATGGCTGCCTGGCGCAGCGCTTTGATGCCATGGTGACGGGCCCGGTGAGCAAATCCGTCATTAACGATGCGGGCATTGCCTTCAGTGGCCACACGGAATACCTGGCCGAAAAATGCGCGGCGCCGTTACCGGTCATGATGCTGGCCAACGATGCTGTACGCGTGGCCCTGGTGACCACCCACCTGCCCCTTGACGCCGTCACGGCCGCCATCACCGGCGAACGCCTGGAACAGGTTCTAACCATCCTCCACCATGACCTGGTGAACCGCTTTGCCATCAAGACGCCACGAATTGCCGTGTGTGGACTCAATCCTCATGCCGGCGAGGACGGCCATCTGGGCAAACAGGAAAAAACCGTGTTGCAGCCGGTCATCGACAGACTTCGCTTGAGCGGACTGCAAGTTTCGGACCCCATGCCGGCCGATACCGTGTTCACGCCGGATGTCAGGAAACACTACGATGTAATCGTGGGCATGTACCACGACCAGGGCTTGCCGGCCCTGAAAGCGCTGGGCTTCGGGGAGACCGTCAACATCACACTGGGTTTGCCCATCATCCGCACCTCGGTGGATCACGGCACGGCCCTGGCACTGGCGGGCAGCGGTCAGGCCAGTCCTTCGAGTCTGCGTGCCGCCATCCATGTAGCCATGCACATGGTGCAACGTGCCGGTCAACCACGGCGCCCGGCCGGGACGGCGAAACCACGCACCACCTCGTAATGGGCCGGCACCATCCCCGCAAGCGGTTCGGCCAGCATTTTCTCCATGACCGGCGGGTGATTGAGCAACTGATCGGCGTGATTGCCCCGGCCAGAGATGAAACACTGATCGAGATCGGCCCCGGCCTGGGCGCCCTGACCGTGCCGTTGCTGGAACGGCAGGCAAACCTGATCGTTGTTGAACTGGACCGCGACCTGATCGCGCACCTGCAAAACCTGAAGATGCGCTATCCCGGGCTTACTGTCCTGAACCAGGATGCACTGACCCTGGACCTGGCCCGCATTTCTCACCACCCTTCTACTGCGGACGCCGATCCGCTCGCCGTGACGAACGCTGGTGAGAAATGCGGGCTGGCGCGGGAGAAGATCCGCATCGTCGGCAACCTGCCGTACAACATTTCCAGTCCGCTGCTGTTTCATTTCATGGACCAGGGTGAATACATCCGCTCGATGACGTTCATGTTGCAACAGGAAGTCGTGGACCGGATCTGCGCCGAACCGAACCAGAGCGATTACAGCCGCTTGTCCGTGATGACCCAGTATTACTGCACTGTCGAAAAACGTTTCAACGTCGATGCCGCCGCGTTTTCACCGCCGCCGAAAGTCATGTCCTCCGTGATCACCCTGGTACCGAAAACGCCGGAAACGGACATCGATTCCGCCCTCTTTGCCAGTATCGTCAAGCAGGCGTTCAGCCAACGCCGTAAAATTCTGAAAAACAACCTCGGCCAATGGCTGGATACTGAAGACTATTTACAACTTGGCATCAGCCCCGGACAGCGGGCCCAGGAACTCACCCTGCAACAGTTCAAGGCGATGACCAGACACATGATGAGTAAAGATCAGGCTGATGGTGAACCAGGCTGTGGATAAGTATGTTAATAAATATTTGTCAACCGTGATATGCAGTGAAAACCATAAATCGTATAGAAAAATAGATTATTGTTAAATATATTATTATTTTCCATTAATATCAGAAATATATAATAATTTATTATAATAATACCTTGCGAGATATAGCTAAGTATAAACGCCGTATAGATTATCAACACCGATGTGAATAAATCCTTCGGGAAACAGGCTTAGTGCCGCTGTGAAGTGCTGATGTTTGTTCAGAAAACCTTAAAGTAAGTGGCCACACACAGGCTCTGCCGCGACGCTCACTTTCGGATATACTGCCCCAATTCCGGGAAAACAAGAACAATCCATCTTGAGTAAATCCGCCTTTCTCAATCGACTCAGAACCTTCGGCATGTTTATCGATGCCAGTGTCGAGCGTTGCGGGCAGGCGACTTCCTGGCTGGTGCTGGTACTGGTGCTACTGGTCGCGTACGACGTCGCCATGCGTTACCTGTTCCAGAGCGGCTCGGTGGCCCTGCAGGAAATGGAATGGCACCTGTTCTCGCTGATCTTTCTGCTCGGATCAGCCTACGCGCTCAGGAACGATGGCCATGTCCGCCTGGATCTGATGTATCACAGCCGGTTCATGAACGACTATCGCCGTGCCTGGGTGAACCTGATCGGCAGCGTGGTTTTTCTGATCCCCTTCTGCGTGTTGATCATCACCAGCTCCGAAGCTTTCGTCGTACAAGCCTGGCAGTTCAACGAGGGTTCGCCGGATCCCGGCGGCCTGCCCTGGCGCTGGATACTGAAGTCCGCGGTGCCGCTGGGGTTCGGCCTGTTGCTTCTGCAGGGCATTGCCGAAGCCATTAAAAATCTGTTCATCATCCTGGACAACAAATCATGACGGCCTGGTTGATCGTCATGTTCGCCGTGCTGATCCTGCTGTTGATGCTGGGTTACCCGGTGGCGTTGACGCTGGGCTTTGTCTCCATGGTCTTCGGCGGCATTTTCCTCGGGCTGGACTTTTTCAACCTGTTACCACTGCGGATCTGGGGCATCATGACCAACTTTACGTTGCTTGCCGTGCCACTGTTCGTGTTCATGGGCATCGTCCTGGAACGGGCCGGACTCGCCGAGGAGCTGCTGGAAACCATGGGCATGTTGTTCGGCCGCATGCGCGGTGGACTGGCGCTTTCCGTGGTTGTGGTGGGTGCGCTGCTGGCCGCCACCACCGGCGTAGTCGGCGCGACCGTCGTGACCATGGGCGTCATTGCCCTGCCGGCGATGATGAAACACGCCTATTCACCGCGTCTGGCCACCGGCACCATTGCCGCCGCCGGCACTCTGGGTCAGATCATCCCGCCCAGTATCATTCTGATCCTGCTCGGTGATGTCATGGGCGTGCCCGTGGGCCGGCTGTTTGTCGGTGCCGTGGTTCCCGGTCTTATCCTCGTGGGGCTGTTTATTGTCTACGTGGCTATCAAGGCGTGGCGACACCCCGAAAGCGCTCCCGCCATCTCCAGCGCCCATGTTCAGAACCTCCCCGCGCGGGTGCTGTTTACTTTGATCCCGCCGCTGATCCTGATCACCGCCGTGCTCGGATCCATTTTCTTCGGTGTGGCTTCACCCACGGAATCCGCGGCCGTCGGTGCCGTCGGCGCTTTGCTGCTGGCCCTGGCCCATCGAAAACTGAACCTGGCCAACCTGCGCGAGTCCATGCGCCTGACCACGCGGCTGACCAGCATGGTGTTCCTGATCCTGATCGGGGCCACCGCGTTCGGATTGGTGTTTCGCGGCATGGGCGGCGACCGGCTGGTGCTCGATGTCATGACCAATCTGCCGGGCGGCGTCTGGGGCTTTCTGGCAATCAGCATGCTGCTGATATTTGTGCTCGGCTTTTTCCTGGATTTCCTGCAGATCTGTTTTATTGTCGTGCCTATTCTTGCGCCGATTGCCCAGCACCTGCAGATCGACCTGCTCTGGTTTGCCGTGCTCATCGCGGTGAACCTGCAAACCTCGTTTCTGACACCTCCCTTCGGATTCTCGCTGTTTTACCTGAAAGCCGTAACCCCGGCGGGTATTCGCATCCAGGATATTTACCACGGCGTGATCCCGTTCGTGATCATCCAGGCGGCCACGATACTGATGATTATCGTATTCCCGTCGCTTGCGGTGTGGCTGCCGGATGTGCTGGACCGGCTGTATGGACTTTAAAAGAAAGCTATTAGCTACAAGCTACAAGCTACA
>DGNS01000009.1:287578-577607 GCA_002389045.1 Thiotrichaceae bacterium UBA4486
TCACCAATCACCAATCACCACTCACCATTAACCGCGAAGCATTGTAATCACCGGCTGCGTTTGCGGCCTGACGCCGCGCCAGATATAGAATGCCTCCGCTGCCTGTTCCACCAACATGCCCAGACCGTCCAGGCTGCGTTTAACGCCGTGGTCACGGCTCCAGGACTGGAACACGGTGGCTTCAGTTGAATACATGAGATCGTAAGCCAGCGCATCATCTGCAAATACGCAGGCGGGGATGGGCGGCACCGCCGCGTTCAGACTTGCCGAGGTGCCATTGATGACAATATCGAATGACTCACCGGCCAGTTCATTGAAACCGCGGGCAGACAGTTTCCCGTCACCGGCAAAGGCATTCACCAGATCCCTGGCCTTGCTGATGGTGCGGTTGGCGATGACAATGCACGCGGGCGCCTCGGCGAGCAACGGTCCCAGGATCCCCTGCACGGCGCCGCCGGCCCCCAGGATCAGGATGCGGCGACCGCCAATCGGTATTCCCTGATTATCCCGAATGTCCGTGACCAGCCCGATACCGTCGGTGTTATCGCCATGCACGCGGGCCTGTTCATCGAACCAGATGGTATTCACCGCACCGGCCTGACGGGCGCGTTGCGTGAGTTGTTCCGATGCGGCAAAGGCATCGGGTTTGAACGGCAGTGTGATACTCAGGCCCTTGCCGCCGGCGTCGCGGAATTGCAGCAGGGCGTTGTGAAAGTCGCCGGGCTCGACGGCGATGGCCTGGTAAAAAACCGGCTCACCGGTCTGTTCGGCGAACAGCGTGTGTATGGCGGGGGAAAGACTGTGACTGACGGGATGACCCATCACACAGTAATTATCCTTTTCAGGATGCAATGTGAACTGTGCCGTCACCTACTCGGCGCCGGCGCCGGTCAGGCGCTGTTGTATTCCGCCAGACCGCCTTGCAGACAGTAGGCCTGGAGCCCGCGTTCGCTGAGCAGGAAAGCCCCTGCCGAACTGCGCCGGCCGGTATCGCAATAAAGAATGTACTGTTTCTGCGGATCCAGTGAATCGGCTTTCAGCCGCAGCATGAACAGCGGGATATTGATTGCACCTTCGAGACCGGTGTTCTTGAATTCGCTGTCCAGACGCACATCGATGAGAGTGGCACCGTTGGCGACCATTTCCTTTGCCTGGGCCGCGGTAACCCAGCTGAGCATGGGTTCTTTCAACAACTCATTGAAGTCTTCCTTGGAAAGTCGCATCAGGGTGCCATCCGTGGTCATGACAATGTTGGCGTTGCGCTTGGACTCGGAAAGCAAGGCTTCCTCGCCGAAGGCATCGCCGTCGCTGAGAGTGGCCAGGGTCAGTTCCGATCCGGTCTTGGAGGTGCGGGTGACCTTGCACTTGCCGCTTTTGACAATGTAGTAATAGTCGCCATCATCGCCCTGCTTGATGATGACCTGGCCGGACTTGACCGGGACTTCCTGGATGCGCATGAACATGGCCTGGATATTGGCCGGGGGTACCTGCAGAAAGGCTTTTGATTGCAGGATGCGTGTCATCCAGTCACCGTCACCCGCATCGCCATTGCCGGAATCTTCCTCAACCTGTATTTCACCGACCTCGATGCCGGAAAGCTGGTCCCAGGTCAGCAGGATATCGAGCAAGTCGGCGTCGATACGGATGATCCTGGCATCGGTTTTGGCAACACAGGTGTGTTTCCTGGGATGTTGGTTGGCTATGGGATGTCGCGCTATTTCACTGCCGGAAACCAGCACGCTGGTTTCACCCTTGCTGCTGGTGATGTTCAACTGGCCATCGACCAGATAGATAGACTGACGATCCGTGTCACCTTCCTTGAAGATCGTTTTACCGGCAGGCACCTCCTCAATGAAGGTTTTTTGTGCCAGTTCCTGGAAGTTTTCGGCATTAAGCGCACTCGGCGGAACAAAGTTTTTTAACAGTGATTTTTCAATTAACTGGCCGGCCATCTCGATATTCTCTGCTCACTTCACTCCGGGAGTTGTTATCAACTTGTCAAATAACCCGGATGTACTCCGGATTTCCACGAGCACATCGATGTGCTGACATATTCAACAGTACCTGCCATTGAACATGCTGACCTGACAAAAACAGATTTTTGTCCGGTGCGCCCCGAAATTTCCATCTGTAGTTTTTCAGGGTATCCTCGGAATATTCTGACATCAGCAGTATCAAAACTCAAAAACACCGGCCACGGCACGGAAAAATCCTGTGGACGAGATGAATGTAAGTTAAGTCGGCTCCCGGCGAATTCTCTTGAATGTACAGTCTCAACCGTCTGCCGGTCATCCGGCACAACAGCAGACTGGATTCAGGAGTCTAGAGTGCGTCAGATCCCGTCTCTCCGGTCCGTATGCGGATGGCCTGTTCAAGACTGCTCACGAAAATTTTACCGTCACCAATCTTGTCGGTATTGGCGGCATTTCTCACGGCTTCAATGATACTTTCCACCTGGTCATCATCGGCAGCGATTTCGATTTTGACCTTGGGCAGAAAATCCACCGTGTATTCCGCGCCACGATAAAGCTCGGTATGCCCCTTCTGACGACCGAAACCCTTCACTTCCGTGACCGTCAATCCCTGAACACCGACCTGCGACAAGGCTTCTCGTACGTCGTCCAGTTTGAAAGGTTTGATAATCGCAGCTACCAGCTTCATAGAAATACCCCCTTCTGGATGCATACATTAAAGTTAATCAATAAAGAGAGTAGGCTATCAATTATTACCCCTGCTTGCACCAATATTCTTGCAATTCAATAAAAAAGGCGCCTGCTTGCACAGGCGCCCTCACTGGTTGGAAAAACCGGGTTTTTGTCAGGATTGTGAGCCTGAGGCTGTAAATTCCGGATAGGCCTCCATACCACATTCGGACAGATCCACACCTTCGTACTCGTCCTCTTCACTGACCCGGATGCCCATAATGGCCTTGATAATACCCCAGGTAATCAGGCTGGCAACAAAGACCCAGACGAATATTGTCAGCATACCGACTATCTGCCCGCTGAGGGTCGCCTCACTGTCGGTCAGCAGTACCGCCAGAATGCCCCAAATCCCGACCGTGCCATGGACGGATATCGCTCCGACCGGGTCGTCGATCTTGAGTTTATCCAGCGTCAGGATACTGAAGACCACAAGTACGCCGCCGGCGGCGCCGATCAAGGTGGCCTGCAGGGCAGTCGGGTCAGCCGGTTCCGCCGTGATAGCCACCAAGCCTGCCAGTGCACCGTTCAGCGCCATGGTCAAATCGGCCTTGCCAAACATAAGACGGGCGACGATCAGGGCGGCGATCAAACCACCGGCCGCTGCTGCGTTGGTGTTCAGGAAGACATAAGCGACCTCGTTGGCCACGGCAATGCCACCCAGTTTCAGGGTGGAACCGCCGTTGAAACCGAACCAGCCCATCCACAGGATGAACGTGCCCAGGGTTGCCAGTGGCAGGTTGGCGCCGGGGATGGCGTTGACCTTGCCCTCGGCCGAGTATTTCCCCTTTCTCGGTCCGAGCAGAATCACACCGGCGAGCGCCGCAGCCGCACCGGCCAGATGCACGATACCGGAGCCGGCGTAATCACTGTAACTCAGCTCGTACATGCCGAACACAGCGTTGCCACCCCAGGTCCAGCCGCCTTCCATCGGATAGATGAAACCGGTCATGACTACGGCAAAGAGGATAAACGCCCACAATTTCATACGCTCGGCCACGGCGCCGGAGACGATGGACATGGCGGTGGCGACGAACACCACCTGAAAGAAGAAGTCCGATGCGCCGGAGTAAACGGAATCGCCATCGAAACCGTTCTCGGCCGATGCGGCGAGGGCCGCTTCAACGTCGAGATTGGCCACGGTTTCGATACCGGACAGGAACCAGCCGCCGCCGTACATGATTTGATAACCGCAAATCATGTACATGGTGCAGGCCACGGCATACAGGGCCACGTTTTTGGTCAGGATTTCGGTCGTGTTCTTGGAACGGACAAGACCGGCCTCGAGCATGGAAAAGCCGGCCGCCATCCACATGACGAATGCCCCCATGACCAGAAAATAAAACGTGTCTATTGCGTATTGTAATTCAAAGATTTGATTTTCCACGAAAGCCTCCTTGGAGATTGATTGGCTTGAGTTCAACTAGAGATAGATGCATTGTCACAGGGCGTCATCGCCTGTTTCACTGGTGCGAATGCGCACCACATGCTCAAGCGAGGAGACGAAAATCTTGCCATCCCCGATCTTGCCGCTTCTGGCGGCATCCGTGATCGCCTGCACGGCGCTGTCGAGCTTGTCGTCCGTAACGGCCACCTCCAGTTTCACCTTGGGTAAAAAGTCCACGACGTATTCCGCACCCCGATATAACTCGGTGTGGCCTTTTTGCCTGCCAAAACCCTTGGTCTCGGTAATGGTCATTCCCTGAACGCCCATCTCGGACAAGGCCTCGCGAACATCATCGAGTTTGAATGGCTTGATGATCGCTGTAATTAATTTCATAAGAGTATTCCTCCCGTGTTGATAAACGTTGGTCAGGGTGTGCACATCCAGACCGCCTGGTTCACGAATTCACTTGTTTCACAATGTGCTCAGCAGCATCTGTGCCATTATTTAAATAACCATATTTAACAATAAGTTATGTTATTTTTCGTATTGATTGGATGGTATTGAAGAGGCTTTATTTCCGGATTTGCTCACTTTTAGTGCAGCGGATTGGTTTGAGGCTTTATCAGGGTGCGTCACGAAATCATGACTTTGACCACCGTGGCTGTATGGAAGGTAAAAAAAAGCCGGGGCGGTCAGCCCCGGCATGATCAAAAGGAAGTGCCTGGTTTAAATCAGCGGATCCCTGGCTAGAAGCTGCTGGAAATGGTAAAGGTTACCGTATCGTCACAAACATCAGCGCCGCCACAGAAATCATCTTCACTGAACTTGTCGTCATAAGTGACACCGAAACCGAAGATGCCGATATCCCTGGAAAGGGTGACGTTGAAGTGACTGTAATCGCCGCTGTCATCCACATCCTGGTAGCCGTAGCCGAAACCGAGACCGAAGCCCATGGGCAAGGACAGATCCAGGGTTGGATTTATATAAATGGCATCACCGGTCTCACCGAAAAAATCCGGAGAATAGTAAGCGTAGACGCCAACAGTGGGTTCAAGCTGTACGTCAAAGGTATAACCCAGACCGGCGTAGGCTTCCACATAATCATCGTCACCATCATCGCCGGGATACTGGTAGTAGATTCCACCCACGTCCCAGCCGAGACCATTAGTGAATTCACCGGCGAAACCGCCATAGTAGTCAATCTCGATATTGTCATCGTCACCGCAGCAACCGCTGAAGTCGACATTGGAGGCCCAGACCCCGGCGTAAAAACCGTAAGGTATATAATTGTAATCGAAACCACCCTGGACAGCGGGGTTGCCGTCGGTTTGTGAAATGCCGCGAAACAGGTAATCTGTTGTCAGCGCAATATTGGCGCTGAATTCATGCGCCGAATCCTGTGCTGTTGCGGAAGAAGCGGCCAGGACCATGGCGCCGGCGATTAAACAGGTCGATGTCTTGTTCATCATCATTATTTACCCCACAGAGTTGATTGAAAGAAACTGAAGCAACAAACTTTTTTGTACTGAAACATCTCAGCGATTGTTTGTTATTGTTCAGCACTCTGCGTGCCAGGTTGTAAAATGAACACAGTCGGAATTTTTTAATTGTATTGAAATAGTAAGATAGGTCCTGAAGTTCACACACAACGTTAAATAAATATCCAGTTCCCTGATTGATTAATGCACTTAAAGTACCCATTAACCTGTTTATGTTGCACCGCATATGTGCGAGATAAACGAATATGAGCGTGTACGGCCTGCCGGAACTACAATTCACCCTAACGTTGCATAAATTTTTGGATGCAGGGGCTTTTAGAGCGGTATTTTCCGGGTCGCGCGCAGATTTTTCCAACCGGANNCATAGCTCACTCTATGTGAGGATTGGAAAAAGCGAGCACGGCCCGGAAAATGCTGTTATAGAAGGAGCGGAGCGGTCCTGCGCCAAAAATTTATGCAATATTAGGGTTAACTTAACCCACTGTTGTAAAAACAAAACATCTGGAGATTTCAAGACATGCATTTCAGCAAAGAGACCATCGACGATATTGTCAGGAAAATCGGTAAGGTAATACCGGAAGACCCGAACCTGGTCCGGGAAGAACTCAACCAGAAATTGCGCGCTACCCTGATTGCCACATTGAAGAATATGGATCTGGTGACACGCGAGGAATTCGACATCCAGGCCCGCCTGCTGGCAAAAACGCGGCTGCGTATAGAGGAATTGCAGCAGCAGGTGGAAAAACTCGAGGCCGCGCTGGAACAGGGAAACAGGTAACAGCAAAGCAGGTAAAGCTGTTGCAGCCATACGCGATGAGGTACATTAGTACCTGTTATTTAATTCACCGCCAGGAGGCCTTACGCATAAGGGACTATGAATCATCTCGCTGTCATCAACAGTCGCGCCCAGACCGGTATTCACGCACCGCCGGTCACCGTGGAAGTGCATCTGTCCAGCGGTTTGCCGGGGCTTTCCATCGTCGGCATGCCGGAAACCGCGGTCCGGGAAAGCAAGGACCGCGTACGCAGCGCCATCATCACCAACCAGTTCAAGTTTCCGCTGAATCGCATCACCATCAGTCTGGCGCCGGCGGATCTGCCCAAGGAAGGCGGCCGCTATGATCTGGCTATAGCCATCGGCATCCTCGCGGCTTCCAGTCAAATTCGCACCAACGGCCTGGGGGGGATGGAGTTTCTGGGTGAACTGTCCCTGGCCGGGGAACTGAAGCCGGTTCGCGGCGCGTTGCCTGCCGCCATGGCTGTCAGGGACACGGGGCGTTGCCTTGTCCTGCCTGCCGCCAATGCCGCGGAAGCCGCGCTGGTCAACGATGTTGAATTGCTGCCCAGCGATCATCTGCTGCGCATTTGCGCCCATCTCAATGGTATCGAACCGCTGCAACCGGGCGCTGCCTCCATGGCAAGGCAAACGGATGTCCGCTACAAGGATCTCGCTGATGTTCACGGTCAATACATGGCCAGGCGGGCGCTGGAAATCGCGGCAGCAGGTGGCCATGGCATGTTGATGATCGGACCCCCCGGAACCGGCAAGACCATGCTCGCCGAACGCATGCCGGGGATCCTGCCGCCAATGACCGAACAACAGGCACTGGAATCCGCCGCGATTACCTCCATCAGCCAGCAGGGATTTGATGCGCGGCTGTGGCAACAGAGACCGATCCGATCACCGCACCATACCGCTTCGGCCGTGGCCCTGGTGGGCGGCGGCAGCACACCCCGGCCCGGTGAAATTTCGCTGGCGCACCACGGCGTGCTGTTCCTGGATGAGTTGCCGGAGTTCAGCCGCCAGGTACTGGAAGTGTTACGCGAACCCATGGAATCGGGCAGCATCTGCATTTCCCGCGCGGCGCGGCAAACCCGTTTCCCGGCTGAATTCCAGTTGCTGGCAGCCATGAATCCCTGCCCGTGCGGCTACCTGGGTGACAATCGCAACCGCTGCCAGTGCAGCGAGGATTTCATTCGCCGCTATCGTCAGAGGATTTCCGGACCGTTACTCGACCGCATCGATCTGCACGTGGATGTCCCCAACATCACCCGCGAACTGCTGGATGACAACTTGCAGACGACACCGGAATGCAGTGCAGCGGTGAGGAACCGGGTAATCTGCGCCCACGCGATTCAGATGTCCCGCCAGGGCAAATGCAACGCCCGCATGGACAGTTCAGAGGTGAAAAAGCATTGTCACATTGACGAACAGAGTCGGGAAATGCTGCGTAATGCCGTGGATCGACTGGGGCTGTCTTCCCGTGGCCTGCACCGTGTACTGAAGGTTGCACGTACAATTGCCGACCTCGCCAATGACCCGGCGATCACCGCCCGGCATGTACAGGAAGCCGTCACCCTGCGCCGGCTTGACCGGTCACTGTAAGTAACTTCCAGACAGCGTCCGGTATATTTAAGGAAGCTCTGAATAAGTCCATCCAGGACTTATCAGAGCACGGCAAATAAAAATGCGATTTTTATTTGCCGCTCAAAATCAAGGCCTTGGAAGCATTGATTTTGGCATGACAGTCGCTCCGGACTCCTGTCCTCCCGCGACACTAATGCATCCATGCATGTTGTCCCTGTCATGCAGGAACCTCTGATTTAATCAGAGGTTCCTAAAACACCCGGGTTGTGGTTAAACTTGTCTGCCTGTAGCACACGAGGATCACCGTGCCTATGTCCACGCACCGGCATTACCAGATCGATGTACAGGTGCAGACACTGTACCTGGAGGAGGAATCCAATCCGGAGGAATCCCGCTATGTGTTTGCCTATACCATCACCATGACCAACAGCGGCGATATTGCTGCAAAACTGATCAGCCGCCACTGGATAGTCACCGACGCCAATAACAAGGTACAGGAAATCAGGGGGGAAGGCGTCGTCGGTGCGCAACCGCATATCAGGCCCGGCGAATCCTTTCGCTACACCAGCGCGACAATGATTGAAACACCGGTAGGCTGCATGCAGGGCAGTTACCAGATGGTGGCCGACGACGGTCACGCGTTCGATGCGCCGATTGCGGTATTTAACCTGTCGACACCGAATATATTGCACTGATAATTGGTGAATGGTGAATAGTGATTTGTAAAAAAATGCTCATAAGTTATTTGACTGTATACTGTTCACTGTTCACCGCTCACTATTCACCATTTACTAATCACCATGTCTACATATGCCATCGGCGATCTGCAAGGCTGTTATACTGAACTGCAGGAATTGCTGGATACAATTAATTTCGATCCCGCACGCGACCGGCTGTGGTTCACCGGCGACCTGGTCAATCGTGGCCCGGATTCACTGGCCTGTCTGCGTTTCGCGGTGGAGCACGAATTCTGTGCAACTACGGTTCTGGGTAATCACGACCTGCACCTGCTCGCAGTCGCCCTTGGTATTCGTCCGGCCGGCCGCAAGGATACCTTCGAAAAAATTCTGACAAGTCCGGACAGCAATGAACTGCTGCACTGGATGCGACATCAGCCCTTGATGGTCCGGGATCAGGAAACCGGTTTTTGCATGCTGCATGCCGGCCTGTTCCCCTCCTGGTCCATTGCCCTGGCGCTGGACCTCGCCGCTGAAGTCGAAGACACCCTGCGGGGCGACCGGCATCAGGACTTCATGAAGGTTATGTACGGTAATGAACCGGAACACTGGTCCGAATCACTGCGTGATTTTGATCGTCAGCGTTGCGTGGTGAATTGTTTCACACGCATGCGTTACCTGGATGAGAAAGGCCATATGAATTACAGCGAAAAAGGTCCACCAGGGTCGCAGTCAAAACACCTGATACCGTGGTATCGCTACCCTGACCGTAAAAGTGCGAAACAGAAAATCGTGTTTGGTCACTGGTCCACAGTGTACCTGGGGGATGAAAGCAACTTCACTGACTATAATGTCTATCCGTTAGACACCGGCTGTCTCTGGGGTGGAAAACTCTCGGCACTGCGGCTGGAAGATGAAACCTGGTTCAGCGTGCCCTCACACCAGCCTGCGACAATGAAAAAATAACGACTTCTGTTTTTTCAACCTTCCACTTGAGTATTACACACACCCTGAATGATGCACTGCAAGGAAGTGATGACCACAGTCTGGAGTCTCTTTACAGTTCCACTATACTGTTTGTAACAAAAATGTAAAAAAGGAAATGCTGACATAAACTTCAGGTTCCTGAATGACGTGTTTGTTATCAACAGAGAGTGAGGACTGATTGATGAGCGAACTGGTTCTGGCATTGTTGACATGGTTATCCGCAAACACCTCCTATGATATCGGTTTTCCCCAGCCCAATATCGTCATGACCACCCGCCACAACCTCTGTCAATTGTATGGCATCAATGATTTTGACACGTGCAATGCATCGGGACTGCGGGCGTTTTATGATAAACATCTCACCATTTACCTGGGCATGGACTTCAGCATGAACAGCGAACACAAGGTGTCCGGTCTGCTGCATGAACTGGCGCATTACATTCAATACCGGAATCATGTTCACGATCATACCTGCCTCGGCCACCTTGAGGTTGAGGCCTATAATCTGCAGGATCATTGGCGCAGGGAACACGGACTCGAGCCGGTGCTGGATGTTTTTAACCAGGTATTGCTGGAAGCCTCCTGCCAGGGCTGACAAGGCCCCTGTAACGCACCTGTGCCTGGAGTCCCTGTCCGTATAAACTTAACCGTGGCAGGACTGTCTGACATTAACAACTGTCTGCCGGATTCCCTGAGGGCTTCATAAAAGCAGCCCGGTCAGCCGGGATATAACTCATGGTACCGGTTTTCAATTCAACGATGATGTGATAAAAACCTCCGGCCCGGGAAGGGGCAACCTCCTGCGATTCACCAGAAACGGGTCAATCCATGAATTACAGCCGGCGTGTGCAGGTTTCCCGGTCGTAACGCGCCTTTTATCGAATCATCCGAACCTGGCTGTATAACACTGTTATATGAAAAATGCACAGATCACTGACACTCCTGCTCGCCCTGACTCAACTCGCCGCCTGCGCCTGGCTGCCTTTTGGTGACAGGGACTCGCAATCGGGAAACGGCGAGACCGGCAATGGCACTGAAGAACCTGTCATTAGCGTCAGTGTAACGGGCGTAGATGAAGAAGTAGCGGACAACATCCGCGCCCACGTGGGGATCTCCCGCAGCCATTGCTCCGTACCCGCCGGAATATTGCAACGACGGGCCAGCAAAACAACATCCGAGGCAACACAGGCCTTGCAGGCCTACGGCTACTACGAGGCGAAAATCGGCATTCATTTCGAGCCCACGGGCGAGTGTCACACGGCCGTGATCGAAGTTGAGCCCGGAAAGCGCATGCAGGTGGACCGGGTCGAACTCGTAATCGAAGGTGAAGCCGCCGGGGATGACATGTTCAATCACCGCGTGCGCAACCTGCCGCTGCAGAAAGGCAAGGCGCTCAACCACGGTGATTACAGCACCACAAAATCGCGCATCGAGTCCACGGCCGCCGAGCTGGGTTACCTGGATGGCCGCTTTATTCACAGCGAATTGAAAATCCTCATGGATCCCTATGTCGCTGAGGCAATCATTCATTATGACAGCGGAAAACGTTACCTGCTTGGCGAGATCGAGGTAATCCAGGACCCCGCCGTGCTGCGCGAGGACCTGGTCGAGCGTTTACTGGAAGCGCCGGAAGGCGACCGTTATGAGGCCGCACAGGTCGTGGCGATACAGGATCGCCTGGGTGGCAGCGGTTACTTTCGCGAAGTGGAAGCACGGCCGCAGCTGTCTGCGCCCGACGGCCGGTCCATCCCGGTCAAGGTCAATGTAAAACCATCCGAGCGTCATGTATTTTCCGCCGCACTGGGCTTTGCCACGGATGTCGGTGTGCGTTCCCGTCTTGGCTATACCAACCGGCGCTGGAATGACCGTGGACATCGCCTGGGCAGCGAAGCGAGACTGTCACAGACCGAACAGGGTCTGTCGGCCAATTACCAGATCCCGCGTGAACATCCCGCCGATGAGTGGCTGCGCTTCAGTGCCGGTCTGCGCCGGGAAGATCTGGATACCTTCGAAACCCGTGTCGCCAACCTGTCAGTCAACGAGAGCAAGCGCCGTCCCTGGCGGATCATGGAAAATCGTTTCATTAACCTGACGCGCGAGGATTTCGAAGTCGGATCTGAAGACAATACCGTGACCTTTCTGATTCCCGGTGCGCGCTGGAGCCGCCGCGTCGTGGATGATGAACTCTACCCGGAACAGGGACTGGATCTGAACCTTGAACTGCGCGGCGCTGCAGAAGCGCTGGTTTCGGAGACCAGTTTCCTGCGCACGAACCTGCACGCCCATTACCTGCGAACCCTGCCCCTGGAGGTACGTTCCTTCATCCGTACGGACCTCGGCGCCATGTGGGTGGACGAATTCCGTTCCCTGCCGCCGTCTGAACGTTTCTTCGCCGGCGGTGATAACAGCATCCGTGGTTATGATTTCCAGGATCTCGGCCCGGTGAATGATGTCGGTGACGTTATTGGCGGCCGTTACCTCGGCATCATCAGTCTCGAGCTGGAAAAATACCTGACTGGAAACTGGGGGGCGGCGGTGTTCGTGGACACCGGCAATGCATTCGGCGGTCCCGGTGAAAATACGGGTCTTAAAACCGGTGTCGGCCTCGGGCTGCGCTGGCGCTCGCCGGTAGGTCCCGTGCGCCTTGATCTCGCCCATCCGCTGGATGATGACGATACCGTGATCCGGTTTCATCTTCGCGTAGGTCCGGACCTGTGATACTGAAACAGTTCCTGCGCCTGGCCGTGGTGTTGGTGACGTTCTGCGTCATCGCCCTTGTGGTGACCCTGGGCCTGCTGGCCAGTGAAAGCGGTTCACGCTGGCTGCTGCAACGGATCATCGATGACAACGATATTCCGCTGCAATTCGAAACCATGCAAGGCCGATTACTGGATAACATCCGGTTGCGGAACATGCGATACCGCGACGAAGCCGGCAATTCGATCACGGCGGAGCACATCACCCTGGCCTGGTCACCCGCGGAATTATTGCAACGCCGGTTGCATATCCACACGCTCGATATTCACCGCCTGACGATCACGGCCGCCGGTGATGATTCCGAAGCCTCTGACATCCCGTTAATCGAGCTGCCCGCATTACCCCTGCGCATCCAGGTGGACCAATTGCAACTGACGGAGACCGAACTACGTGTCAATGACAAACCCTGGCGGATGGATCGCGCTGAAGCCGGGATTAGCGTGGACGAGTCTGTCGCCGAGGTGAAGGATATTCGTGTGCAATCCGGGGATCAAACGCTGAGCGGCGCGGCCGGCCTGACCGTCGCCGCACGGCCACGGATGAACATGGAACTGCACTGGGAAGGCGCGATTGACAATGCACCGGCCAGTGGACAACTTCGCATCGGCGGCCGGCAGGACGATCTGGTTATGCAACTGCAGCTTGCTGCACAGGTCGATCTGATCATCAACGGCCGTATCAACCTGGCGAAATCAACACCCGTATTCGATCTGCACGGGCAGATAAACGCCGCTTTACCCGACGGCCTTCGTGACTACGCACAGTCAACAGGCCCGGTAAAATTCACCATTACGGGTAATCCCGCTTTTGCCGAGGCCCGTGTTTCAACCGCGCTGCTTACAGCGGATGGTGAATCACTGAAAATCGATCTGCAAGCCGATGCCGCCCTGCCGAAGAGCAGCGCCGGTTCCGACATCAATGCCACTTTCGAATGGCAGAGTGTGGCAACGGTGCCCGAATCACCGTACAACCTCGCCGGCCGCGGTGATATAACCTGGCTGGCCGGGGTGATGGAGATCGAGCACGATCTCACGCAACCATCCAACGTTCACCTGGACGGTCGTATCGACTTCAACGACGATCCTGTAGTTGATCTGCGCATGGACTGGGAGCCGGTTGAATTCACGGTAATGGAAGGCAGAACACTCAAAATTGCAGAAGGCCGGATGGATGCAGGCGGTACATTGGCCGCCCTGGTGCTGAATGCGCGAACCCGCTTTGCCCTGCGGTCGACTGCCGATGACGCCCATGCGGCAATGGACATGGAGGCTGATTTTATACATCTCGATATCGATGGAGAGATGAATCTTGCCGGTGAGCAACCTGACGGGCATGTTGCCGGCACGCTGACCGGGCCTGTACCGGCTCCGTTGCAAAACCATGTATACAAACCCGGACCCATTCAGTTTGAACTCACACTGAAGCCGCAAATCGCGCTCGTGGATCTCACGGCTTCGGCTCACACCGCCAGCGGCACCGCCGTCGCGTTGACTGTCATGGGCAAGGTTGACCTGCCCGGCAATACCAAACCGGCGACCGTGGCAATGTTCGACTGGAACCTGGCCCCGTCCGGGGCGACCGATGTTGTCAACACCTATACGGGACGGGCGAACATCCACTATGAAAATGATCAGTTTTCGATCACACACAAGCTGTTGCAACCCTTTGTATCGCAACTCGACGGCCTTGCCGATATGTCCCCGGACAGGGAAACACGGCTGGATCTTACGCTGGACTGGACCGGCCTGAATATTCCGCTGGACGAGCGGCCGTCACTGCAAAGCCCGCACGGTAACATCCACATCAGCGGCCCGCTGTCAGCATTGAATGCAAGCATCACGTCTCGGTTCGAGTCCACGCCTATAGGTCCGCTGTCGGTACAGGCAGAGACGCAATGGACCGAGCCGGAGTTGACGATACGCGAGCTGAACATTGACATTTTTGACGGCCGCATCGAGGCCACGGGTGTGGTCACGTTAGCGGACATACTCCGGGCACGGCTGGATCTTCGCGGACACGACCTGGATCTCGAGGGATTGCAGGCTGATCTGAAGACGCGGCTGGATCTGATTGCCGGACTCGATCTCGACTACCAAGAGGAGCAGTTGAACGGCGTCATTGATATTTCCTCGCTTGCGGGCGAGTGGCGTGGCCATACGCTTGCGGGCCAGGCACTGATCACGCGCCGGGCAGACCGGCTCCGGGTCGAAACCCTGCGCCTGACTTCGGGCGAGAACCGTATCGATATGGAACTCAACCTGGAGAATTCCATTTCCGGTTACCTGGATCTGGATATAAAAGACATGTCGGAGTTTTCCGCAAACCTGGCCGGCAACCTCAAAGGCCGTTTTGATATCGACGGCACGGTGGAACAACCGCGCATCAGCGGACAACTCGATGGCGCGGATATCCTTGTCCGGGAACTTCGTATCGCCACTCTGAAGGCCGACTCGGCGATTGATCTGCGAGCGGGGCAACAATCCTCGATTACACTGCAAACAGGCACGCTGCAATACCAGGATCTGATCCTGGATGAAGTCACGATCAGCGGCTCGGGGCTGGCCCGGGCACACACCGTTAACGTGGCAGCAAACGGTAACGACATGACCTTGTCCGCACAACTGGACGGCAGCTGGATGGATCGAACCTGGCAGGGGATATTACAACGCTTGCAAGTGGACACCCCGGATACCGGCGCCTGGTCACTGGCATCACCCGCCGCGCTTGAATGGCAACAGGATTCCGGTCAACTGCAGCTCGATAACACATGCCTGACACAGGACAGTGCGCAATTCTGCATGGCCGGTCGCGTCGATCCGGATCAGGCGCTCGATATCAGTGCCCGCGTGCAACAACTTCCACTGGGTCTCATGCACCCCTGGCTGCCGGAAACGGTGTCATTGCAAGGCACCGTATCCGGCGATATTAAAGCCCGGCACAGGCACTCGGATTGGGACCTCAAGGCAGAGCTTCAGGGTAGCGGCGCCCGGGTCAGTGCGGGGACGGGGGATGACTTGGAAACCCTTGAGGTACCGATGCTATCGCTGTCAGCGAATGTCACACCCGATCAGCGAACATGGAAGCTGCGACTGGGATCACCAGGTTATTTTGATCTGGATTTTGCAGGCCACATCAACCTGGCGGGGGAACAGGCACTGGACGCCAGGCTCGACCTCGGCCTTGAGCAAATTGACTGGCTGGCGCGAATAGAACCTGCACTGTCCGGATCGAAGGGGGCCTTTCAGATCTCGGCGCTGGCCGGCGGCACACCGACAGAACCCCGGATCAAGGGTGACTTCCGGCTCTTGAATGGACGCCTGACCGTACCCCCCATTGGACTCGTTCTTGATCGTATTCACGGTGAATTCCATAGCGGAGAAACGCCTGAACAGGTGCTGCTCGATGCCACCCTCGGCAGTGCTGATAGGCAACTGGCGCTGAATGGCGAGATCAATCTGCTGGCAGAGCAGGATTACCCATACCGGTTGACCTTGCGGGGAGATGGGTTTCCCGCCGTACGCACCGCCGATATGAGCGTGGATGTTTCACCGGATCTGGAATTTCACGGCAGCCTTGCGCTTCACCACGTGCGCGGTTCCCTGGACATTCCGCGCCTGGAACTTCTGGTCACCAGTCTCCCGGAAGATTCCGTGAGCGTATCCCCGGATACCACCATCGTGCAGTCGAAACAGGCCGGCGCCCGTCCCGTACCGGAAGGCAACAGCGGCAGTGACTTCATTCGCAACCGGGTCGATGTGGATATTACAGCCGACCTCGGCCCGGATATCCACATCCAGGGCTTTGGCCTGAATACCGGGCTGGCCGGGGATATACGGGTGATCAAACCCGCCGGCGTGTATCAGCCCCGCGGCGAGGGATTCGTGAATCTCACCGATGGCAGTTACCGCGCTTACGGCCAGAACCTCGTCATTGAAAAGGGACAACTGCAATTTGCCGGAGCGCTGGATAATCCCGCCCTGTCCGTACGCGCTTATCGCCCCAACCTGTCGGTACGCCCCGGTGTCCGGGTTGACGGCTATGCCCGGCAACCGCGATTGACCCTGTATTCCGAACCGGCCCAATCCGATGCCGATACCCTGTCCTGGCTGATCACCGGCCGTCCGATCAGCGGCGCATCCAGTGAAGAAGCCGGACTGCTGGCCCAGGCCGCGTTATCCCTGGGCGCGGAACAATCGTCCATACTCACCAATGAAATCGAAAACCTGTTCAGACTGGATGAATTTTCGGTAGGCGCCGGCAGCACAGTGAACGACACCTCCGTCAGCGCCGCCAAACGCATTTCACCGAACCTCACTTTTCGATCCTCGTTCAACCCGTTTAACCAGCTCTGGTCGTTCCTGGTGAATTACCGGCTGACCGATCACTGGAGCGTACAATCCGAAAGTGGAATATCTCAGGGCGCCGATATCATTTATTCCATCGAAACCAATACGTTCTCGGAGCTGTTTGACAAACTCTGGCAATTCAACGAATAGATTTTCAACGGAACTATTGAGCATTTGCCGGGCAATACTGAAACTTCAACTTTCGTTCTCCAGGTTGAACAAGCTTATAATGGCTGTTCAGTTTCGGGGGTGACTGGTACCGCTATGGATATATTCGCCGCTGGCAATGCCGTTCTCGGTGGCCTCGGGCTTTTTCTGGTTGGCATGTGGCTGATGGGCGACGGGCTCAAGCTTGCAGCCGGTAATACCCTGCGTGACATATTGTATTCCTGGACCAACACCCGTACGCGCGCGCTGGGAACAGGTTTCATGATCACCGGCCTGGTGCAGTCCTCCAGTGCAATAACCGTTACCACCATCGGCTTTGCCAATGCCGGCCTGCTGACACTGGAACAGGCCATCTGGGTCATCTTCGGCAGTAACCTCGGCACCACCATGACCGGGTGGATCGTTGCCCTGGTGGGCTTCAAGGTCAATATTGAATATTTTGCCCTGCCTTTGATCGGTACCGGCATGATCCTGCGACTGACGGGAATCAGAACCCGCCGCGCCGCCATCGGCCAGGCTATTGCCGGGTTCGGCCTGTTCTTTCTCGGCATCTCGGTATTGAAAACCGGATTTATAGACCACTTCTCCGGCTACACCCTACCGGGCATGGAAGATGCCGGACTCCGCATCATGCTCCTGTACATGTTCATCGGTATTATGCTGACCACGCTGATGCAGTCATCCAGCGCCGCCATGGTGATCACACTCGGGGCCGCGGAAAGTGGCCTGGTGCCCCTGACTTCGGCCGCCGCGGTCGTGATTGGCGCCAACCTGGGCACGACCACAACCGCCATCCTGGCGGTGCTGGGCGCGACATCAACGGCCAAACGCGTGGCCGCCAGTCATGTTTTCTTCAACCTGATCACCGCCGCCATCGCCATTATTATCGTGGCGCCCATACTCAACCTGATTGCCCTGGTGCAAACAGTTCTGTATATGTCCAGTGCACCGGCGGTAACTCTGGCCCTGTTCCATACCGCATTCAACCTGCTGGGTGTACTGCTGATGTGGCCGATGAGTCAATACATGGTCAGCATCCTGCAACGCTGGTTTGTCTCCGCCCGTGAAGTCGCGAGCCGGCCCATGTACCTGGATGTCACATCGTTACAGGTGCCCGCCGTTGCCATACAGACCCTGCTCAAGGAACTGACCAGAACCCGAACCATGGTGCTGCAGTACATACAGAGTGTCATCAGCATGGAAACCGATGCAGTGACAGATGAAACATCCGAGGTAGAACAACTGACTGTGGAAATCGGCAAATACGTTGCCAGGCTGAGCCGGGAAGATCTGCCGGAGAACATTGCCCAGTCACTGCCCATGCTGATCCAGGTTGCCCAGCAATACGCCTTGCTGGAAGACATGTGCAAGGATTACATCGATCTACAGACCCGGGGCCAGATCACTGATGAGCAGATTTCAACCGCATTGAACCTCTATAAACACCTGTGCATCCGTTTACTGGCTACAATCGACACCCTTGAAGAAGAAAGTGATATGACGGAGATTGACGGCCTGCTCAAGGAACTGGAACAGGAGTATGAAGCCCTGAAGTTTCAGTTATTGAAAGCAGGCAGTGAAGGCAAACTCGGCATGGTCACCGTGGATGCCCGTTTGCAGCAGGCAAACCTGCTGCGAAGAATCGGACGACAGGCCGTCAAGGCTACGCATCGCCTGCGTTCAATGCACAATCTGGTCGTTCCCGTTGCCGAGTCAGGGAAACCCGCTGCTGCAGCTGACTCCGGATCTGCTGAAGAAACCGCCGGATGAATACTGTTCATCCTGCTTTGCAGATCCGCATCTGCCCTGACACTACAAGGGATAGTCCGAATAGCTTTCAAGGCTGGTTGTACCTTTCTTTCCCAGCGCGTCAGCGTTTTTCTGCAGCCACTGCCCGGCGCAGCGATAACCCGCATCATGCAACTGTTCCAGCATATCGGGCGATGCGTTGTAGCGACTCAGGTTATCCAGATCTTTCAAATCCTCATCGGCATGAATAATATGAATTCGCAGTTCATGCAGGCGTCTCTCCAGCACTCCCATGGTATCGACATTGTCGCCGATGATCTGTTTTGAAAAGGCAATGGCGCGCATTTCGCGCATGAAGTTTGATTGAAAGGCAATTTCCAAAATGCGTTCGCGGATCTGTTCCGGGCTGGCGGGAACGGATTTCCTGATACGCGGCTGCAACAGCACTATGAGCAAATCCGCTGAACGGCAATTGAAAATCAGCGGATAAAGTGACGGGTTACCGGTAAAGCCGCCGTCCCAGAAGGTCTCGTTGTCAATGGTCACCGGGTGATGAACCGACGGCAGGCAGGCGGAGGCCAGGATATGTTCGACGGTCAGCTCTTCACCTTTGAAAATCCTCAATTTACTGGTTCTGACATTCGTCGCCGCCAGAAACAGACGTACATCCCGGTTTTTTCTTATGCCGCCGAAATCAATGAATTCTTGCAGCAGTTCACGCAGCGGATTGAGGTTATCGGGATTGAACAGATAAGGTGAGTAGCTCTGGGTCATGCTCAGAAACATCTCCAGGGCCTGGTTTTTTGCTGACCCGCCCATAAAGGGAAATCTGAACAACTCGTCGCTGGGCATGAATATACTGGTGAATTTCCTGCCCAGCTCCGTCCAGAATTCATCCAGCGCAACCTCCGGCGCGGCGGTTCCGGACAATCCACTGGCCAGCAGACAACCATTGACAGCCCCCGAACTGGTCCCGGAAATACCTTCAATGCGAATCCATGACTCCCCGAGCAGACGCTTGATAACGCCCCAGGTGTATGCACCGTGCGAACCACCGCCCTGCAACGCCAGGTTCAGTGTTACCGGTTCTTTCATCACCCTCCCCGTGATCGAATGTTTGCTACGCACAGCCATGCGCGAAAAGCTGACAGCGTCACATTCTACCGGTTCATATCAAAACTGCATCACAAATCAGGCGGCGATCCGGACTGTTTACTGCAACACATCGGCGAAATACGGTCCAACCCTGCAGAAAACAACAGGAGGATAACCATGTACAAAAAATTGCATTTACTGACAATGTCCGCACTGCTGGCCGTGTCCACCGCTGCTACAGCAAACGATATGGTTCTGGATGCAGCCGTCGGTGGCGCCGTGGGTGGTGCCGTTGGCGGCGCCGTGGGCGCGGTCATTGCCGGACGCGATGGCGCCATAGTCGGCGCCGGTGTTGGAGCCGCTGCCGGAGCCGCCGTCAATACCGCCGGTTACCACGATGAGCACGGCCATTACGACGGCAAAAGACACCGTTACCATGGTACTTACTACAACGGACATCCACACGGCCGCTTCTGTCCTCCGGGACAGGCGAAAAAAGGCCGCTGCTAGCCCGTACTCTTACCGCCCTTCAACTACGGACGCCGAGCTGCCCGCCTGACAACCGCTGGTGAAAAATGCGGGCCGGAACCGGCGCGGCTGCTGAACGATTAAACCGGGACACGGGTCCCGGTTTTTTTTACCGCCGGACAACACGCACACCGATTTGACTTTACTAGACGACTGGTCTATTCTACCACGCATGCACAGTTCCACAACCAGAGAGGAATTGATCAAGGTCGGCACCGGCATCATCGCCCTGCAGGGATTCAACACCACGGGGTTGAATGCCGTGCTCTCGACGGCGGGTGTACCCAAGGGATCGTTTTACCATTACTTCAGGAGCAAGGAGGATTTTGGCCTCGCCGTGATCGAGTCCTTTGCCGGGGAATACAATGCCCGGCTACGTGACTACCTGCAGGATGCCTCGGTCACGCCACTGCAACGCATACGCAAGTACATGCAAAGCGGCATCAAATCCATGCAGGGTTGTGAGTGCCGGCAGGGCTGTCTCATCGGCAGCCTCGGCCAGGAGCTGGCCGGTCAGAACGAGGTGTTCAGGGAAAAGCTGGATGGCGTATTTCGGGAATGGTCCGGTTATTTCAGGGATTGTCTGGACGAGGCGAAAGCGATCGGCGAGATCTCCGCAGACAGCAACACGCGTGAACTGGCGGATTTCATACTTACCGGGTGGCAGGGTGCCAGCCTGCGCGCCAAGGTAACACGCTCGGTGAAACCCATGAAGTCATTCATGAAAATACTGTTCACAAGAATTCTGGTTTGAAAAAAATTTATTCGATAATTAAGTAGACTGGTCTATTCCAAACGGTGTCAGCCTGAAGGCAGACACCTGGCCCCAGGCTGACACCAGACATATCAAGGAGAATAAGACATGCAAGACAATGAAACCATCCGCTTGTTCCTGGAACAATCGGCCCGCTATCTGGACCTCGATATTGATCCGGAGATACAAACGGCAGACAGCGGTAATACGTCGGCAGGCCGCCCGTGCTTTATGCCGGGTCACCGGGCCTTTGCAACCACACAGGCAAGCTGCTGCGCCGGAGGTGCCTCATGAGCGCTACAGGAGCAATCACTGACGCACAAACAGCAGATTTGTTCACGCCCATTGAAATTGACGGCCTGACACTGCGCAATCGTATCGTAATGGCGCCGCTGACACGTAACCGCGCCGGTGAAGGAAATGTGCCCACGGCAATGAACGTGGAGTACTACCGGCAGCGTGCTTCGGCCGGGCTCATCATTACCGAGGCGACCCAGATCAGTGAACAGGGCGTAGGTTATCCCGCTACGCCGGGCATACACAGTGAAGCGCAGGTCAGCGGCTGGAAGAAGGTCACCAAGGCTGTTCACGATGAAGGGGGCCTGATCTTCCTGCAACTCTGGCATGTAGGCCGCATTTCACATCCGTCCCTGCAGCCGAATGGTGAATTACCGGTTGCGCCCAGTGCCGTGAAACCGGCACAGGGTCAGGCATTGACCTACGAAGGGCCGAAAGATTACGTCACACCAAGGGCGCTGACCCTGGAAGAGATCCCGGGCATCATCGGCGATTACCGCGCTGCCGCGCAAAATGCCAGGGACGCCGGATTTGATGGTGTCGAAATCCATGCCGCTAACGGCTACCTGCTCGACCAGTTTCTGCGCGACGGCACCAATCGGCGCAGCGATGAATACGGTGGTGTCGTGGAGAATCGCGCCCGTCTGATCCTTGAGGTCATCGAGGCGGTGCAGGAAGTCTGGATGCCGGAACGCGTCGGTCTGCGCATTTCGCCGAGCGGCACGTTCAATGACATGCACGACAGCGATCCGGAGCATACCTTCGGTTACCTTGTAGATAAACTCAATCATTACCATCTCGCCTGTCTGCACATTGTCGAAGCCGGCGCAAAAGACATGTGCCATGGCGGGACCGAGGTACCGACATCGATCTTTCGCGATATATACCAGGGACGAATCATGGTTAACGGTGATTACGATGCCCGCAAAGGCAATGAGGCAATACAACAACATAAAGTTGATCTTGTCTCCTTTGGCCGCAAGTTCATCGCCAATCCGGATTTGCCGGAACGCCTGCGGCAGAACGCGCCACTGAATGCGCCTGACCCGGAAACGTTTTACGGTGGCGATGAGAGAGGCTATATCGATTACCCTGCCCTGCCGGAAACGATCTGATCCTGTTCCATAGCAACCCGGAGATGCCCATGACAACCGAACCCGGCAACCAGGTAGAAGTCGAGGAAACCCTTACCGGTAAATACACCCGGAACATGCGCTCTGGTCGTCATGTGTTGATCGCCGATGAACCGGAAAGTGCCGGAGGCAATGACGCCGGGCCGGGGCCGTATGAATACCTGTTGATGGGCCTCGGTGCCTGTACCAGCATGACCATACGCATGTACGCCGAACGCAAGCAATTGCCGCTGGAACGCGTGCGGGTACGGCTCTCACATCAGAAAGTTCATGCGCAGGATTGCCTTGATTGCGAGACGCGGGAAGGCAAGGTGGACGAGATTACACGCGAGATCATCCTCGAAGGCCGGTTAAGCGGGGAACAACGTCAGAAATTACTCGATATCGCCAACCGCTGTCCGGTACACCGGACCCTGATCTCCGAGATCAAGGTGCGCTCAAAGCTTGTACCGGACTGAGACTGCTCCCACTCCGGGTTTCATCACTGCGGCTGAAACGCTACAAGCTTTTCCACCAATACGATGACGTGATGGTCTTCTGGCAATTGATGTCCCACGTCCTGGTGTGAATCCGGAGCGGCCCTCATGTAATTACGGCTGGAACCCCGTTTATTCCCACGTAAGGCAGGGTTTTTCATCTATAATTATTGAAACAGGCACTGACTCAATCAGCGCTTCTTTCAATAATATTCTGACAGGAGAAAAACAATGGCCGGTGGCTGGTCACGTGACGGTGCGGTTCAGGATCAGATTGATGCCAGTATTGAAGACGCCATCAAGCTGGCGCGCAGCCGCCTGCCGGCCGGCGAAAGCCTGACCCGCTGCGAAGAATGTGACGAGGAAATACCCGAAGCGCGGCGAAATGCAATCCCCGGCGTGCGGCTGTGCGTGAACTGCCAGGCCGCGCGTGATGCCCGCCAGGAAACACCCGCCGGATTCAACCGGCGGGGCAGTAAAGACAGTCAACTGCGTTGATATCCTTCAACGATCCCGTCCCGTTATCAGCCGCTTTCTTTTTAACCTGGTGGAGTAACATGACCATCAACCTCTATTCTTATCAATCTGTTGCCCGACCTTGACCAGGGGCGGTTATGCCGCCGTGTATTCGGTGGATATGCGCGCGACCTCCGGGTTCACCAGGCTGAGATAATCTTTTAACGACAATTGCACCAGCTCGGTATGTGATCCGGCATTGAAGATGATCCTGTCATTGTTGATCATCTCTTCTTCCAGATAGGTCTCCATACCAAAAAGATTACCGAACGGCGGCATGGCGCCGACCTCACACTCCACAAACCGGTCCTTGAATTCGTTTTCTGTCGCCAATTCAACTCGTTTGGCGCCGCTGGCCGATTGCAGCAACTCAGTGTCAATTCTTTCCGGCGCCGGCAATACGGCTATCGCCAGTTCACCATCGCATTTGACGATTACGGTCTTGGCAAAATCACCACCGTGCACATGGGCGGATGCGGCCACTTCCTGGGCTGTATAGGCGCTGGAATGATGCATGGAGACATAGCGGATATTGTGATCATCCAGGTAATCAATTAATTTCTTTAACATGTCGCGTTCCTCCTGTTGATAACCCGTACCCTAAGATTATGTCAAAATATCAGCAATGACTTGATCCAGGTCAGTTAATCATTAACGACCCACAGTTATCAGGGTGAAAAAGTCCGGCCCGCGATTACCGATCGTCAATGCCTGACATTCCCCTGGCGCCCCGTCCCTCCTGTAACTCCCGGTTCATGAATCGCTCAAGCAAACCGGCTTTTTGCCGATGTACATTCATTACGGGCCGGTCTCGATTTAATGACAAACAAGAGGTTAATGTGACTTCACCACACATTCCGGGTTCGCTGGATATTGAACAGATCGAGCTGAAAGGCTTCTCACGAAGTATCGCCGAGATCGAGTGGCTGCTGCTTATCCTGATTTTGCTCTATCACGTCTCGCCCGGAGCCGAGGTGGCCAATCCTTTCGGGCTGATCCTGTCCATGATTGCGTTTGCCGGATTCATCCTGGTATTTCATTATCTGAATTTCTACGAACGCCAGACGCGCTGGAAACTCGCCATTGAGACCTGGGTGATGATCGCCTTCATCACCTGGGTGCTGTGGAATACCGGTAAGGCGGACAGCTCGCTGCTCAACCTGTACCTGCTGGTGATCATTGCCAGCGCCATTACTCTCGGCAAGCTGACGACCTTCCTCGAAGTTACCCTGATTGCCGCGTTTTATATTTTTCTCAACTCGCATATCAGGGAGGGATTCACCCTGGGTGAATTCACCGCCCTGATGACGACCTTCTCACCGTTTTTGCTGATCGCCTACATCACCGCAATGCTGGCCGCCGATGTGCATTACGGCAAGAAAATGTTCAAGGAACTGGCCGAACTGGATGACATGACGGGATTCCTGAACAAACGCTCATTCCGGGTGATGTTGTCCAGGGAAACGCAACTGGCGGAAAGATATTCCCATTCGTTGTCGTACATGATCATCGATGCCGATAATCTGAAAGAAATCAATGATAAATACGGACACACGGCCGGGGATCAGCTTATCAAGGCAATCGCAAAAAATATCAAACGATGTCTGCGCTCGACCGACGTGGTTTCCCGCTTCGGCGGTGACGAGTTTGTCGCCCTGTTACCGCGTATGGATGGCAAAGGCGCCGTTGTGATCGGCGAACGCATTCGTTCCTGTATCGAGAATACCTCGTTCGATTCAGGCGGCAAGCGTATCACCTCCAGTGTCTGCATCGGCATAGCGACATTCCCTGAAGATGCGGATTCCATGGACGAGGTTATGGAGAAAGCCGATGCGGCGCTGTACCAGGGCAAGCAGGGCGGCCGCAATCGAGTCTCGCATATTTCAATAGCGGACAACAGCCTGGAAGAAGGCGATTCCGCCCCAGTCAGCGCCGCCGCGTAGTCACCCTGCTCCCGATAGCACGCTACCCGGTTCCGTTAACCGGGGGACAGTTACCAGAAGTTATCCCGTATGCCGCATCAATGGAACACAGGCAATTCTCTTCAGTCTCATACAGTAAGCCATGCAAGAATCGGCTATCCATATCTGCTTGTTTCAGCGGATATTTCTGATAGCGATCAGGAGGTGCACCATGAAAACCATTCAACGCGATGAACTCAAACAGTGGATGGATGAAAACAGGAGTTTCATCCTGGTTGAAACCCTGCCACTGGAAAGCTTTACGGAAAAGCACTTGCCCGGCGCCCATAATATTCCCGAAAATGATGAGCATTTCGAGGACAAGGTGGAAGACCTGAATCCCGACAAGAGCAAGCCGGTGGTTGTCTATTGCGCCAACAGCGAATGCCAGTCATCACCGCGGGCCGCGCGGCGGCTGGAATCCGTGGGCTTCAGGAATGTTTATGACTACGAGGCCGGCAAGGAAGACTGGCAGAAGGCGGGTTACCGGTTATCCGGCAAGGAGGCCGCGTGACTAGTTTGCACGGGCAAATGTGAGTAACTCGTCCTCCGGTATGGGGCGGCTGATATGATAGCCCTGGACAATATCGCAACCTATATCTACGAGAAAATCCAGCACAGCTTCATCTTCAACGCCTTCCGCAACAACGGTCATATTGAGTGAATGCGCCAGGTCCGTAGCCGATTTGATAATGTTCCTGACAGCGGAATCATTGACCAGGTTCCTGATGAAATACTGATCGATTTTGACAATGGATGCCGGTAACTTGCAGAGATACTCAAGGGATGAATAACCCGTGCCGAAATCATCAATCGAAATAATGATATTGGATTCGGCCAGTTCAGTCAGTAACCGTATAGCATTGACCGGATCCTGCATCAGGGCGCTCTCGGTGACTTCGAGTTCCAGTCGTTCGGGGACGATATGATATTCATCCAGTAGCCTGAAAACGGCGTCCTCGAATCCGGGAACATTGATATTACGGGTGGAAATATTGACGGCCACAGCCGGCATGAATTGCTGTTGATCCCACATCGATATACGGGACAGGGCTTTCTCCAGAACCCACATGGTCAGCGGGTTAATCAGGTTGGTCTGTTCCGCCTGTGGAATGAATCGCACAGGCGGGATCATCCCCCGGGTCGGATGTTGCCAGCGAACCAGTGCTTCAACACCCAGCAATTTTCTGCTGTGTATATCGACCTTGGGCTGGTAATAAAGCACAAGTTGATCGGTATCAATCGCATTTCTGAGTGACCCAAGAAGACCGACATTCTCCCTGCTGGTCTTGTCCTCTTCCGGGCGATAGATACAGTAGCTCAGCTTGTTATCAATTGCGTGATTGAGAGCAGTTTCCGCCTGTCGTCCCACCGTGTAATTGGACAGACTTCTGTCAGTTATTGCGACGCAACCTATGTGCATATCCATGTGAATGGGTATGTTTTCATATTCATAGGGTAATTCCAGGGCATGTACAATCCTGTTGAGGTGCTCGTCGATCTCCGATTCACCGGGATCACCGAGTATTACGGCCATTTTTTCATCACTGTGATTGAAAATGCCGTGATTGAACAAAATGCACTCATTCAGCCGCTGGTTCATTTGCTGGATGACCACATGAACCACGCTGAAACCGAACGTATTCTTCACCGAGGAAATATTGCTCGAGCCTATTGACAACAGGTAGTAGGGGCATTTGACCTGATCATCCCGGGCCAGTCGCTCCAGTGCCTGATTCAGGCTTTCCTCGTTGGGAAGTTCCGTATAGCGGTTGTTGTGCATCAACCAGTTTATTTCACGAATACGGTTACGCAATGAATCCATGCTGGTCCCTGTGATGATGCCGATCAGGGTAAAGAAGCCGGCCCGGTAGATCCAGTTGATGGTCTGCTGCATTTCCCCGGTAATAACGTCGATGGGCATGTACGGACCGAGCACAAGACCGCCGGCCAAGCCGGCAATGACTCCTCCCTTTATACCGAAGAACAACGAGGAAACAATGATGGGGATATACATCGAGTGGGAATAAACATATTTGATACCGCCGGTATAATAAACAAGGAAACAGACACCGATAATCATCCCTGTGATGATGACTACAAGCGGTAGAATTGCCGGTTTCTCGTTATAGATATAACGTTCAGCCAGATTCACAAAGACATTCTTCACTATTTCCCTGATTCCCTGTCTACTGATTGGTTTAATTATAGAGAGTAACAGACAGGTTGGCCAGATGAGTCTGAATTGCCCTCACCGGTATCCGGACCATACGACGTGGTTAATCGAAATTTCTCGGCTTCAGTCATTTTTTGAAAGCATGATCGTACATGCTTTTGCAAACCTGAACGCTGTTTTCGCTGTAAAAACGCTCCCTTCCAGCCTGTTGCGCCTCGCGGTGTAACGGGTGACGGGCCCAGGCGTCATGGTTGTCCCGGGTATCGAAATAATCCAGCGTTACCCGCTCTCCATCTTCGGCGGTAAATGTTTTACTCGCCACAAAGCCGGGCATGCCCTGCACAATCTCCCGCATGCGCTGGAGCATGGATTGGTATTCACCGGTGTGTTCAGGATCCAGCCGGGAACGAAACACGGTGACAATCATAACGGGCTGCGTTCCAGGATCACAAAACTGTAATCGTATTCGTTCTTCTCATCGGCATTGTGATCTTCCCGCTCCGTTTCATGCCAGGCCGAACGGTCAAATTCCGGAAAACGGGTATCGCCTTCGCACTCCGCGTGCACTTCGGTCAGATAAATACGCTGTGCCTGATCCAGGGTTTGCCGATAGAGTTCGGATCCGCCCATGATCATGATTTCCGGTTCATCACGAAATCGTGAATACATACTGTCCATGCTGTGCAATACCGTGCAGCCGGCGGCCATGTAGTTGCGGTTACGGGTAATAATGACATTCTCACGTCCCGGCAACGGGCGGCCGATACTCTCGTGGGTTTTACGTCCCATGACAACGGGTTTGCCCATGGTGATGGACTTGAACCTCTTCAGGTCGGACGACAGACGCCACGGCAACGCCCCGTCCCTGCCGATGAGACCGCTGTTATCCATGGCGACGATGAGAGAAACCATCATGACTGAAAATATTGCTGTGTTTTCAATCTCAACCGAAACTCATCGTAACTAGACGGCGATGGGCGCCCTGATGGCGGGATGGCACCGGTAATCCTCCAGTTGAAAATCCTCGAAACTGAAATCAAGAATGCCGGTTATCTCCGGGTTCAGTTTCATCACCGGGGGCGGCAAAGGTTCACGTGACAACTGTTCTTCAACCTGCTGTAAATGATTGAGATATAGATGCGCGTCGCCAAAGGTATGCACAAACTCACCCGGTTTCAATCCGCACACCTGCGCCATCATCAGCGTAAGCAACGAGTAGGAAGCAATATTGAACGGCACGCCGAGGAAAATATCGGCACTGCGCTGGTAGAGCTGACAGGAGAGTTTACCCTCCGCAACATAGAACTGGAAAAACGCATGACACGGCATCAGCGCCATGCTCTCCAGTTCGCCGACATTCCAGGCGCTGACGATCAGGCGGCGGGAATCGGGGTCGTTGCGGATCTGATCGGTGACGTGGCTGATCTGGTCAATAACGTGCCCGTCCGCGGTTTTCCAGGACCGCCACTGGGCGCCGTAAACAGGGCCCAGATCGCCGTTGGCGTCGGCCCATTCATCCCAGATGCTGACGCCGTGTTTTTTCAGGTAGGCAATGTTGGTTTCGCCTTTCAGGAACCACAGCAATTCATGAATGATGGATTTCACGTGCAGCTTCTTGGTGGTCACCAGGGGAAATGTCCTGCTGATGTCAAAACGCATCTGGTAACCGAACACACTGAGCGTGCCGGTGCCGGTGCGATCCGTTTTTTTCACGCCATGCGCTTTGACATGGCGCATGAGGTCGAGATATTGCTGCATGCGCTGATTTGATGGGTTATTGAAAGTGGCTGATTTCCCGGCGCATATGTTCGAGCAGGCCATCGATCCCGGAATTCTTGATGACGGCGCTGTATTCACGCTGGTAATTCTGTACCAGGCTCAGGTTTTCCACCAGGAAATCGTAAGCCTGCCATTCCAGGCCGTTGTACTTCATGCGATAAGTAACCGGGATGACCACTTCCTCGTTGTCACGCTCGATAATGGTGTCCACCGTGGCGAATCCCTTGAGATCCTGGCTGGAGGCGACGTACTTGATCTGTTCACCGGCATACCGGCTTATGCGCACCCAGTAACTGTTCAGCAAATTGCGTTCGAACAACTGGATAAACTGTATTTTTTGCGAGTCGGTGGCGTCTTTCCAGTGTACGGACAGAATGCGCCGGGCCATTTCCTCGAAATGAATATGGTTGCTGACCAGTCCGAAAACAATCAGGCGTTTTTGTTTCTGCTCCAACTGCGGGTCATCCAGAACCTTGAGCACATTATTCACCACATTGAGCACCACATACTCGGCCGAAGCCGGAGATTCCTCGGCCACGGATACCGCCGCCTGCAGCGAGAATAAAATAAATAGAAGAAGATACCTGGCACCACTCATAACCACACCGTTCCCCCACACTGTCATCTGTCGTCTGCCGTCTGTTATCTGTCGTCTGTTATCTGTCATCTGTCGTCTGTAGCCTGATAAGCCAGCACCAGAAGGATCACCCCCGCCAGCACCATCGGCACCGACAATACCTGCCCCATGGTGACCCAGTCCAGCGCCAGGTAACCGAGATGCGCATCCGGTTCACGCCAGAATTCGACCAGGAAACGAAAACTGCCGTAGCCGGCGAGGAACAGTCCCGAGACACTCATCAGCGGCCGGGGCTTCGATGAAAACCACCACAATACGGCAAACAAGACCACGCCTTCGAGCATGGCTTCGTAGAGTTGGGTCGGGTGCCGCGGCACGCCCGGCGGTACGGCAGCGGGGAAGACCATGGCCCAGGGTACGTCGCTGATCTTTCCCCACAGCTCACCGTTGATAAAGTTGCCGATACGTCCGGCGCCAAGACCAATCGGCACCATGGGCGCAATCAGGTCGGTGGCCGCAAAAAAGGATTTACCGATGGCGCGCGTATACAACCAGATGGCAACCAGTACACCCAGCAGTCCGCCATGAAAGGCCATGCCGCCCTGCCAGATCTTGAAGATATCCAGTGGATACTCGAGGTAATGCGGCAGGTTGTAAAAGAGCACCGAACCCAGGCGGCCGCCGATAATAATGCCGAGGGTGGCGTAAAACACCAGGTCCGCCACCTGGTCCCGGTTCCAGTCGTAATGCGGCAGGCGAATGCGCCGGTTCATCAGCCACCAGGCCGCCAGTATGCCGACGATGTAACAAATACCGTACCAGCGGATTTGCACGGGGCCGAAGGCAATGGCGACCGGATCGATTGAAGGATATTCCAGCATGACCGGCGGGAGTTTACCACGAAGTCAAAATCCCGCAGGATGTCCGTATCCGTCCAAAATCGAGATTACCATGTCACAGAACGCCCTGGGCCGCGAAACCAGCCCCTATTTACTGCAACATGCCGACAACCCCGTCGACTGGTATCCCTGGTGCGACGAGGCCCTGGCACGGGCGCGTGAGGAAAACCGGCCCATTTTGCTGTCCATCGGCTACTCGGCCTGCCACTGGTGTCACGTCATGGCCCATGAGTCCTTCGAAGACGAGGAAACCGCCGCGTTGATGAACAAGTACTTCATCAACATCAAGGTGGACCGGGAAGAACGCCCGGACCTCGACCACATTTACCAGACGGCGCAGCACCTGTTGACCCGGCGCACCGGCGGCTGGCCGCTGACCATGTTCCTGACCCCGGATGATCATGTGCCTTTTTTCGGCGGCACCTATTTTCCCAGGGAATCGCGCTACGGACTGCCGGGGTTCAGGGAACTGCTGGCCCGCGTTCATGAAGCCTACCGGGAAAACGAGGCGGCCATCCGCGATCAAAACATGTCCCTGCAACAGGCGCTGGAAAATATGGAACCGGATTCCAGCCCGGACGGCGTCACTCTCGGCCCCGAACCCCTGCGTACCGCCATCTCCCAGTTCAAAAACACCTTCAACGCCCGCAGTGGCGGCTTCGGCGGCGCACCCAAATTCCCCCACCCCACCAACCTGGAATTTTTACTGACCTGCTCGGCGCCGGGCTATGAGGCCCTGGCCGATCGCGACGAGGCCCGGAACATGGCGCTTTTTACCCTGGAGAAGATGGCGCGCGGCGGTATTTACGATCATGTCGGCGGCGGTTTCGCGCGCTATTCCGTGGATGACGAATGGATGATCCCGCACTTTGAAAAGATGCTCTACGACAACGGGCCGCTGCTCGGCCTGACCACGCAGGCCTGGCAAATCAGCGGCGACAAGCTGTTTCAGGATAGCGCACTGGAAACCGCGCACTGGGTTATCCGCGAGATGCAGTCGCCCGCCGGCGGGTATTACTCCTCGCTGGATGCGGATTCGGAAGGCGAGGAAGGCAAGTACTATGTCTGGGGTCGGGATGAAATACAGTCGCTGCTGGACGAGCGGGAATTCGGGATCGTCCGCTTTCACTTCGGCCTGGACAATCCGCCAAATTTCGAGGGCCGCTGGCACCTGTACGAACAGCACACTCTTACGGAAACCGCGCAACAGTTCGACATGGGCGAGGACGCATGCAATGCCGTACTGAAAACCGCCACCGGCAAACTGTTTCACGCACGCGAACAGCGGATCCGTCCCGGCCGTGATGACAAGATCCTGACCTCGTGGAACGCCCTCATGATCCGGGGCATGGCCACGGCCGCCCGAGTCTTTGACGACGACTCCCTGCTGGCCTCGTCGACGGCGGCATTGCGGTTTATCCGGGATTCACTGTGGGTCGACGGACGTCTGCTCGCCACCTGCAAGGACGGCCGGGCCCACCTGAACGCCTATCTTGACGATTACGCCCTGCTGATAGAAGCCATCCTCGAACAGTTGCAGGTGCGCTGGGATACGGAGTTACTGAACTTCGCCATCGAGCTGGCCGAAGTACTGCTTGAGCGTTTTGCCGATGATCCCTGCCAGGGCTTTTATTTCACTTCGCACGATCACGAACACCTGCTGGTGCGCAATAAACCGTGGATAGATGAAACCCTGCCCGCCGGCAACGGCGTCGCAGCCCGCGCGCTGAATCTCCTCGGCCATATGACCGCCGAGATGCGTTACCTGAATGCCGCGGAACAGACCCTGAAATCCGCCTGGCAAAGCCTTGAACGCATTCCCTACGCCCACGGCAGTATCCTCTGCGCCCTGATGGAACACCTCATACCGCCCGAGATGATCATCCTGCGTGGACCGCGGGAGGAAATCGATGCATGGCGCCGTTCATTAAATGCCCTTGGCCATCACCCGGGGCGGTGCATTTATGCCATAGCCGACCATGAACAAAACCTGCCGGGCATCCTGGCCGTGAACACCAAAAGCGACGTGACGCGGGCGCAAATCTGCCGCGGTAATCAATGCCTTGCACCCGTATACGAGCTGCAAACCCTGCTGGATAACTTGAAAACCGATCAGACCCGGTGAGATAATACCGGCCCCGCGCAGGGCGGCCGGGCGGGAGATCCGATTCACTGGACTAATCTGAAGTAAATTCCTCGTTAGTTCAATGTGTTAAACCGCACATTAGATGCTCTGCCTGATAACAATAAGAACAGTCAGCCGATAGACAGGCGCGGTCTGAATGAAAAGGTAACAGTTTAATACCACTGTCGACAGATATACCGTCAGTCGGCACGCACGACCTATAACAAAAACATAACACGATACATTCACTTGATAATGAGGTAGATACCGATGAGTACCACCAACAAGAAATTGCTGGCCTGGGTCGATGACATGGCCAAACTCTGCCAGCCGGACACCATCGTCTGGTGCGACGGCAGCGAGGAAGAATGGGAAACCATGTGGGATATCATGGTCAAGGGCGGCACCGCCAAAAAGCTCGATGAAAACAAGCGCCCCAACAGCTACTACGTGCGTTCCGTTCCTGCCGACGTGGCCCGGGTTGAAGACCGCACCTTCATCTGCTCCGAAAAGGCGGAAGACGCGGGTCCCACCAACAACTGGACCGACCCCGGGGAAATGCGTGAAACCCTGAATGGCCTGTTCAGCGGTTGCATGAAAGGCCGCACCATGTATGTCATCCCTTTCAGCATGGGTCCCATCGGCTCACCGATAGCCCATATCGGTGTCGAGATCTCCGATTCCCCCTACGTCGTCACCAACATGCACATCATGGCCCGCGTGGGTCAGCCTGTGCTCGACGCGCTCGGTGAAGACGGTGAATTCGTACCCTGCATCCACTCAGTCGGCGCACCGCTGGCCGAAGGCGAAGAGGACGTAGCCTGGCCGTGCAATCCGGACAACCGCTACATCGTTCATTACCCCGAAACACGCGAGATCTGGTCGTTCGGTTCCGGCTATGGCGGCAATGCCCTGCTCGGCAAAAAATGCCTGGCCCTGCGCATCGCCTCGACCATGGCCCGTGACGAAGGCTGGCTGGCCGAACATATGCTGATCCTGAAGCTGACCAGTCCCGAGGGCGAGGTCAAGTTTGTCGCCGGTGCTTTCCCCAGCGCCTGCGGCAAGACCAACCTGGCCATGCTCAACCCCACCGTCAAGGGCTGGAAAGTCGAAACCATCGGCGACGATATCTGCTGGATGAAATTCGGCGAAGACGGCCAGCTTTACGCCATCAACCCGGAAGCCGGCTTCTTCGGCGTCGCCCCCGGCACCAGCATGAAATCCAATCCCAACGCCATGCTGTCCTTGAAAGCCAATTCCGTCTTCACCAACGTCGCCGAAACCGATGACGGTGATGTCTGGTGGGAAGAGATGACCGACGAGCCGCCGGCGCACCTGACCGACTGGAAAGGCAACGACTGGACCCCGGATTCCGAAACCCCGGCCGCGCATCCGAATGCCCGTTTCACGGCACCGGCCGCACAATGCCCGGTAATCGCCGATGAATGGGAAGATCCCAAGGGTGTGCCCATCAGTGCCATTCTTTTCGGCGGCCGCCGCGCCACCACCGTACCACTGGTCACCGAGGCACTGGACTGGAAACACGGTACCTTCATCGGCACCATCATCGCCTCGGAAATGACCGCCGCCGCCTTTGGCGCCATCGGTCAGTTGCGGCGCGATCCCATGGCCATGCTGCCGTTTTGTGGTTACAACATGGCCGATTACTGGGGCCACTGGCTGAAGATGGGTGAAACTGCGGGCGCCAAACTGCCGAAGATCTTCTACGTCAACTGGTTCCGCAAGAATGACGAAGGCAAATTCATGTGGCCCGGCTTCGGCGAGAACAGCCGGGTGTTGAAATGGGTCTTCGAGCGCTGCAATGATTCAGCCGAAGCCATTGAAACGCCCATCGGCAAGATGCCAACCCTCGATGGACTGGATCTTGATGGCCTGGATCTGAAAGACAGCGACAAGGCCAACCTGCTGCGCGTCGACGTCGATGGCTGGCTGTCGGAGTTGCAGGGCATCGAGGACTACTACGCGACCTTCGGTGATCACCTGCCCCCGGAATTGACCAAACAGGTGCAGGCCCTGCGTAAACGTCTCGAGCAGGCACAACAGGCGGTTGCCTGAGCGGTTCCATAACAAGAAAAACCCGTATCGTAGCCCGCCTCCCGGCGGGCTTTTTTTTATCCGGCCAGAAGAACCGGTTTATTCAACGGCCGGCCTGTTGCTGTTCCAGTTGCGCCTGGAACTCATAAAGTCCGGGCGATGCCGCCGGTTCGGTGGCGTAATCCTCCATGGCTCCGGTCATACGGGCATCCAGGCGCTGTAATCGCTCACTGGCCGGCGGATGCGTGGCATGCATTTGTTCATAGATATTGCCCTGGCCATGGTCAAGACGGCCGAGAGTATCCAGCACTCCGAGAAGACCGTAGGGGTCGTAGCCCGCCCGCGCGGCGATGACCACGCCCAGTTCATCGGCCTGGAATTCATCTTCCCGGTTGAGGCCGCTCTCCCAGACATCGATACCGGAATTCACCAGTTGTTTGACCAGCTGGTTCCAGTTGCCACCCGCGACATCGTCGATCACCATGCCACCCACGTCTTTCATAAAACTGTTGCGGGCTTTTTCCTGGATATCCTCGAGGTGATGCAGGGCCAGTACATGACCGATCTCGTGAGCCAGCACGCCGGCCAGTTCCGATTCTGATCGAAACAGCATGAACAGCCCCCTGGAAATAAAAATGTAACCTCCGGGTGCCGCGAAGGCATTGATACTGTCTTCATCGAGCACGGCAAAGCGCCACGGCAGAGCGGTTCTTTCAGTCTGGAATACCAGCCACATACCGATGCGATTGACATACTTTTGCAACTCCGGGTTATCGACCAGTCCGGCGGCGCCGAGTAATTGCGCGGACATCCCGGCGCCCAGTTCGATTTCCCTGGGTTCGTTGATATCGAGAAAAGCATCCTTGTTTTTCACCGCGCTTTTCAGCACGGATACGCCGGTCTGCAAGACATCTTCAGCCATGACCGCAGGTGCAGCCAGCAGTAGCCAGAACAGGGTAATGATGCGCAGGGTTTTATTTATCACGACTACCACCCCCGAAAAATCCCTTCAGGCCCTTGACCGCGCTGTCCAGTGACTTGCCAAGCCCGGTTCCGGATCCGTTGCCACCCCCGTCTGCGCCGGCGGCGGTTGTCCCGGCCACGGCTTCGGCATCGAACCAGGCGACCTCATTCGACAGCAGTGGAATGGCGGCGGCGTATTGCAGCCCCTGTTCAATCCCCATGCGGTATTCATCGAGCTTTCCCAGTTCCCTGTAATCGGGCCTGGCTTTCCTGATATCGCCCGGCCCCAGACCACGGATTCCGATGGTTGCCATGCGGGTCGTTTCGGCGCTGTCGTTGCCGGCAATCACCCGTTTCAGCCGCGCCAGCCAGTTCGCATCGGGATTTACCTGTACGTCATAACTTCGTACCCAGCCGCTATGCGCGGGTGATTGTGTGACAACGCGGTACCAGCTGCCCTGCCTTTGTTCAATGGAAACTTCACTGCCATTCGGGAGAGCGGTGATGACCGCCGATTGCTGATCCGGCCCTGAATATAAAACCGAATCCACACTGAGTGTGCCGGAGCCGGACGCGGCAAAAACCGGGTAGAGGAGGCACAGGCCGATGACAAGGGGAATTATTCTTCCTGTTCGCATGGTCATGATTGTATTGTGTCGATAACAGCAGGTGAAATGTTCCACTATCTTAACTGAAATGCACGTTTGCATCATCCGCGCGCGCGGAACCGGACAGATGAATATTGGCTGTATGTTCACCGGTGGATTGTTTTGCCCGTGAAGCGGTATTACGGAATTTCACTTTTTGCAATGATGAAAGTAGGATAAACGTTTATAACAACAATCGTATAACTGCGGGGCAGCCATGATAGAAATGACACTGGAGATGGCCGAGAAAATCGGCAAGGCAGCACTGGCCAGAGCGGCCGAAATGGGACGCCCGATGAGCGTTTCCGTGGTCGATGAATCCGGACGCCTGGTTTATTATTCACGCGCCGACGGTGCCGGTTTTTTTACCTTTGATACTTCCAGGGCCAAGGCCATGGCTTCGGCTTCATTCCGGCGCTCCACCCTGGAAATCACTGAAAACAAGGAAGCCAATCCCCTGCTGTGGTATTCACTCCCCAGCGTGGTTCCGGCGCAGGCTCTGCCCAGTCCCGGTGGATTACCCATCATCCGGAATAGCCGGGTTATCGGCGCCGTAGGACTGGGTGGCGGTTCCCCGGAAGAAGATCACACCTGCGCCCTGGCCGGCGCCGCCGCCATAGAGTAATCACCGGGTTCTTTCCGGACTTCCCCGGTTATCCAATGACATAGAATACTTCGCCTGCGTACTCCGCAGATGTTCGCCTCCTGCGACGGACTGCGCCTGTCTGATTCGACCGATTTTCAAGTTTATTCACAGGCATGCCGATAACCCACGGATGGAACTAACCGACATGTCGGGTAGATGCGGAGTGTGATATGACAATTGAGAGGCGACTGAGGATCATGCTGATCGTCACTGCCATTTTCGGCGTGGCTACGGTGTTCACGATCGTCCATATTGCCAAAAGCACACGTTTCCACCAGGTAAATTCCCGCTACGTTGCCGAGGTAAATGAATTAGCGGGACTGCTCAATCAGCGAAAGTCGCCGTCACTGAAACAACTGTTGGACAAGCTGTATAGCATCCGCAACGAAGCGGATACATGTGTGAGCATGACCAGTCCTGTTGACCGGACAATCATGTACTTTATACAAACCCGTGAGGCAATCAATCTGTGCCGGGCGAATGCGATCCAGTCCCAGATTGTCATCAACCGACTTGAAAACCACGCCCCTGAAAACCCGCAAGCGGTTGTCCTCGACAATCGCCTGCGCGATAACCTGCTGGCCGTACCGGAAACCCTGCGCAGGAACACCGCCACTTTTGAAGCGCTGATCACTAAAACGGTGAAATTCACCATCAGGGCCGCGCTGTGGTTCATCATCCCCTTTTCCATGCTGGTCATCATCCTCTGCCATACCATTATCCGCGGCGTCACTCGTAATGCCCAGGAATACCGGGAAACCGCCGAAGCGCTGGCCGAAAGCGAAATCGAGAACCGCAAACTGGCCTATTATGACAGCCTGACCGGCCTGCCGAACCGCAATCTGCTGGCTGACCGCCTGGAACAGACCATACTCTCCGCGCGCCGTCAAAGCAGCCGTTTTGCCCTGATGTTTGTAGACCTGGACCGGTTCAAACACATCAATGACACCCTGGGGCATGTTGCCGGTGATGAACTGATCAAACATGCTGCAAACCGCATCAGAAAATGCCTGCGGGCCAGTGACACATTATCGCGCTTCGGTGGCGATGAATTCGTCATCATCCTGCCCGATTTGCGTTCGGCGGCAGACGTATCAACCGTTGCCGGTAAAATCATCGAGCAGGTGGCAAAACCATTTCACCTGGATGGCGTCGACACACATGTGACGGCCTCGCTTGGTGTCGCCGTTTATCCCGAGAACGGAGAGGATACTTCGACGTTAATGAAACGGGCTGACATCGCCATGTACCAGTCCAAGGACAACGGCAAGAACCGGTTCTGTTATTACAACAACGAACTCAACAAGCAAGCGGACAAGCGCCTGCTGCTGGAGCGTGATTTGCGCAGAAGTATCGATCACGATGAGTTCACCCTGCATTACCAGCCGGTTGTCGATCTTGCCAGCGGTGAAATTGCCGGTGTCGAGGCCCTGTTGCGCTGGCATCATGGTGATCAAGGCATGATATCACCCGCAGAATTCATCCCCATAGCCGAAGACACGGGCCTGATAGTGGACATCGGCTATATGGTTCTGGACATGGCCTGCCGGCAATGCCAGCTCTGGCGAAACAATGACGGCGTTGATTTGCATGTGGCGGTCAATGTATCCGCGCGTCAGCTCAAGGAAAAACGGCTGATTTCGTATATTGAAGATTGCCTGTCGCGTTATTCACTGCCTCCTGACGCACTGGATATCGAAATCACCGAAAGTGTTTTTTACAATAATGATTCATGCTCAATCGATACCCTGCACAAGCTGGACGAACTCGGCATCAGGCTGCTGCTCGATGATTTCGGTACCGGCTACAGCTCACTCAGCACCCTGACCAGTATGCCCTTCGATATTATCAAGATTGATCGTAGTTTTATCATGTCGAGGCATGGCAAGAACAGAAAGGTCACCGAATCCATACTGGATATGGCCGAGAATTTCGAAATGCAGGTGGTCGCCGAAGGTATTGAAGACCGTAATATTGCGGCATTTCTCAAGCAACGTGGCTGCAAGTACGGGCAGGGCTATCTCTTCAAAAAACCTGTTCCCGCTGACTGGATTGAACTCGATGAAAACTTCACAAATCTGATCATCTCGGCACCGGAACTCGAACTGGTTGTACCCGGGCATTAACACAAGCAACCTGTCCATATCGTAACTGCACCGGGAAGTGCTTCTGCCAACTTTCCGTTGTGATCACTGCAAGCATTATCAACCGGGGTTCCAGCCCGCATTGCTCACCGACGTTCGTCACGACGAGCGGATCGGTGTCCGCAGTCAAATAGTGATGGTAAAGGCGGACTAGAACTCCTCGCCGAAGTTATCCTTATATAGCCTTTTAAAATCGTCCACGTTGAACTTATGGTTCTGTGTGCCGTTGTTTTCAATCTTGATTGCACCCATCAATGAAGCAATCTGTCCGGTGGTTTTCCAGTCGAATTGATTTAACAACCCATAGAGCAGGCCGGCGCGATAGGCGTCACCACAACCCGTGGGATCCACCACTGCTCCTGGTTTCGCGGCAGCAACCTCGATGACAGCATCGGCGGTATAGATGGCCGAGCCTTCACCCCCCCGGGTCACAACCAGGGCCTCGAGCCGCCCGGTCATGTCCTCGATGCTGTAACCGGTTCGATCCTGCAGGAGTTGCCACTCGTAATCGTTCAATGTCACCCAGGTGGCCTGCTCAATAAAAGTCTTCAGATCGTCGCCATCGAACATGGGCATGCCCTGTCCCGGATCGAATATGAACGGGATCCCGGCGTCACTGAACTGCCGGGCGTGTTCAATCATGCCGTCACGGCCATCGGGCGAGATGATGCCGAGAGAGATACCGCTGGCCATGCCGATCTCGTTGAGATGGGCCGAGCCCATGGCGCCGGGATGAAATGCGGTGATCTGGTTGTCATCCATGTCCGTGGTGATAAACGCCTGCGCCGTAAAACTCTCTTCAACCATGCGTACGTGTTCGCGGCTGATGCCGTTTTTGTCCATCCAGCGTGCGTATGGCTCGAAATCCATGCCGACCGTGCCCATGGGTACGGGTTCGCCACCAAGCAATTTCAGATTGTAGGCGATATTACCGGCACAGCCGCCGAATTCACGGCGCATCTCGGGGACCATGAACGAAACATTCAGCATGTGCACCTTGTCCGGCAGAATATGATTTTTGAAACGGTCGGGAAAGACCATGATGTTGTCATAGGCAAACGAGCCACAGATAAGCGCTGACATTGAAAAACTCCGGTTTATTCTTGAAATTTAAAAAGAAATGAAAGGTTAATTGCTTCAGGAATCGCTTATTATACAGGTTTTACCGATCTATGCCGGACTTGCCCGAAAATCGTTCAGCACCGGACACAGGATTGGATGGGAACAAACAGAGGCCCTCGCAGCGGGCCGGTGCTGAAATGGCGATAAACTTGTCACATGTCGATCACTGATATTCTTTTCAACAGTCGTTTTTTGCTCGCCTGCACGAGCTATGCAGTGCTGATTGTCGCTGGACTGGCCCTGCTTGAATGGATTATCCATCGACCGCGGCACCGTATTCTGATCACCACCACCGAACGGGTTATCGAACCGTTGTACCGGGCCTTCGTGCTGGTGGTCTTTATCTTCATGGCCTACCCGCTGATTTATGGACTTGAAGAAGCCATTCCCGTAATGGATTTGCTGGCTGATGGAGAGTACCGCGCCGATCAACTCGTCAATCTCGTTTTTCTCACCAGTCTCATCCTGCCCGTGTTTCCTGTCATCGGCAAACACATCGAACTGATACTGCCTGTTCAGGCCATCATCTGTTGCATGATGGTATTCAACTGGCTGGCGCAACACCGGCAATTCACCGCTTTCAGTTACTGGCCGGGGCTGGATGTTGTCATGGTGATCGCGCTACTGGCCGTTATCAGCCACTGGCTGGCAGTGAACATTGCCAAGAATACCGCTTCTCACCTGGACGAACATTTCAATGTCACCGGTTTCGAGGATCTGATCAGCCAGTCAATCATCCTCTTCATGCAGGCGCCGGCGATACTGGTTTACAGCCTGGGACTGGGCCGGCAACTGACCTGACTGATCCAGACAGCTGTTTCGAATTATAGATCGACATCTGCAGCAGTATCCGCAACAGCAATTTCAGATTGCGAGTTCACTTTGTTTTTTGCCCTTGCCGGCGGATTTTTTACTGCTGAAGCGTTCCAGTACCGGCTTCAGATAGCGGCCGGTATGTGACGCCCTGATCTTGCACACCGCCTCGGGTGTGCCAGTGGCAACTATCTTGCCACCCTTGTCACCGCCTTCGGGTCCCAGGTCCACGATCCAGTCGGCAGTCTTGATCACATCCATGTTGTGCTCAATCACCACCACCGTGTTGCCATGGTCCCTGAGCCGGTGCAATACGTGCAGCAACTGTTTGATATCATGAAAATGCAGGCCGGTGGTCGGCTCATCGAGAATGTACAGTGTCTTGCCGGTATCGCGCTTGGACAGTTCCCTGGATAACTTGATGCGTTGCGCCTCGCCACCGGACAGCGTGGTGGCGTTCTGGCCAAGACGGATATAGGTGAGGCCCACATCGATCAGCGTTTGCAGCTTGCGGGCGATCACCGGGACGGCATCGAAAAATTCCCGCGCTTCTTCCACGGTCATATCCAGCACCTCGTTGATAGCCAGACCCTTGTAGCGCACATCCAGGGTTTCACGGTTATAACGCTTGCCCTTGCAAACATCGCAGGTGACATAGATATCGGGCAGAAAATGCATTTCCACCTTGATTACACCGTCGCCCTGGCAGGCTTCACAGCGCCCGCCCTTGACGTTGAAGCTGAAGCGGCCGGGCTTGTAGCCACGCGACCGCGCTTCCTGCGTGGCTGCGAAAAGATCACGTATGGGTGTAAACAGACCGGTATAGGTTGCGGGATTGGAACGTGGTGTGCGGCCGATGGGACTCTGATCGATATCAATTACCTTGTCGATGTGTTCCAGGCCGCTGATCGATTCATACACTGCGGGACTCAGGCCGGCGCCGTTCAGTTCGCGAGCCGTGATCTTGTACAGGGTTTCATTGATGAGCGTGGATTTCCCGGAACCGGATACACCGGTAATACAGGTAAAGAGGCCGACGGGGATCTGCAGATCGACATCTTTCAGATTATTGCCACCGGCGCCGTGCAAATGGATGAGTCGCTGCTCTTCGTAACGGGTACGCTGTTCGGGTATTTCGATTTGCAACGCACCGCACAGGTATTGCGCCGTCAGCGAAGAGGTATCCTTGAGGATATGCGCCGGTGTACCCTGGGTAACGACCTCACCGCCGTGTACCCCGGCGCCGGGACCCATATCAATAACATGGTCAGCCTCGAGTATGGCCTCCTCATCATGCTCCACCACGATCACGGTATTACCCAGATCACGCAGATGTTTCAGGGTCGCCAGCAATCGCTGGTTGTCACGCTGGTGCAAACCGATGGACGGTTCATCGAGAACGTACATGACGCCCACCAGCCCGGCGCCAATCTGGCTGGCCAGCCGGATACGCTGTGCCTCGCCGCCGGAGAGGGTGTCGGCGCTGCGATCCAGGGTCAGGTAATCAAGGCCGACATTGACCAGAAAATTCAGGCGCTCACACACCTCCTTAAGTATGCGGGCGGCGATTTCACCGCGCCGCCCCGGTATGTGCAGGTCATGAAAATACGCCTGCGCCTTGCCCACCTGCATGGCCGTTACCCCGGCCAGGTTCATATCGTTGATAAAGACATTCAGTGCCGCAGTGTTCAAACGGGCGCCACGGCATTCGGGACAGGGCTTGTTGTTCTGGTAACGCGCCAGTTCCTCGCGCAAGGTCGAGGAGTCGGTTTCCCGGTAGCGCCGCTGCATGTTCGGGATCACACCTTCAAACGTATGTTTGCGCGTGATACTGCCGCGACGCTCGTTCAGATACTCAAACACGATTTCTTCATCACCGCTGCCATAGAGAATCACCTGCCGGATATGTTCCGGCAGATCCTGCCAGGCGGTGTCGATGTCAAACTTGTAATGCCGGGCCAGGGATTTGATCAACTGGTAATAATAGGCATTGCGGCGGTCCCAGCCGCGAATGGCGCCGCCGGGAAGACCGAGTTCCGGGTGCTGAATCACCTGTTCGGGGTCGAAAAACTGGATCACGCCCAGACCGTCACAGCCACTGCAGGCGCCGGCCGGGTTATTAAACGAGAACAACTTGGGTTCCAGCTCGGGCAAACTGTAGCCGCACTGGTGACAGGCGTAGCGGGCCGAGAAGACCTGGTCTACCTTATGACCTTCCATGGAACAGACACGGGCGACGCCATCGGAGAGGCGCAGTGCCGTTTCAAAGGATTCAGCGAGTCGCAGTTTCAGATCATCGCGCACCTTGAAACGATCGACAATCACTTCGATGTCATGCTTCTTGTAGCGATCCAGGGCCGGCACCTCGTCCAGTTCCATCACGGTGCCGTTAATGCGGGCGCGCAAAAAACCCTGGCTGCGCAGACCCTCGATAAGCTGCAGATGTTCGCCCTTACGTCCCTGAACTACCGGTGCCAGCAGCATCAAGCGCTCGCCTTCGGGTTGCTGCAACACCTGGTCCACCATTTCGCTGACAGTCTGCGCCTCAAGTTCGAGACCGTGCTCGGGACAGCAAGGCACACCGACCCTGGCAAACAGTAACCGCAGGTAATCGTAAATCTCGGTGATGGTGCCGACGGTGGAGCGTGGATTATGGGAGGTGGATTTTTGCTCGATGGAGATGGCCGGCGACAGGCCCTCGATATGATCCACATCCGGTTTTTCCATCATGGAAAGAAACTGCCGGGCATAGGCAGAGAGCGATTCCACGTAACGGCGCTGGCCATCGGCATAAATGGTGTCAAAAGCCAGCGAGGATTTGCCGGATCCGGACAAACCGGTGATCACGATCAGGCGATCCCGGGGAATATCCAGGTCAATATTCTTGAGATTATGGGTGCGGGCACCGCGGATTTGTATTCGATCCATACAAAACAACAAGGCTGTTTAGCCGAAAAAAACGCAAACTGCTAATATACGGCCTTTTACCCCGACAAGGCAAAGACGTTTCCTCAATATGAATCCCGATAACCTGACCACGGCGCAACAATTGCGCGCCACACTTGGCCTCGGCAGTATTTTCTTTCTGCGCATGTTCGGCCTGTTCCTGCTCATCCCGGTACTGTCGCTGTACGCAGTGGATCTGGCGGGTGCTGCCCCGCTGCTTATCGGACTGGCTCTGGGGATTTACGGATTGACCCAAAGCCTGTTGCAAATTCCCCTGGGTATGATCTCGGACCGCATAGGCCGAAAACCCGTCATTTTCGCCGGCCTGGCGCTGTTCATCCTCGGCAGCCTGATCGCGGCACTGGCCGACCATATCTACATCGTTATCCTCGGCCGCGCCCTGCAGGGCGCCGGGGCCATCGCCGCGGCGATCATGGCGATGGTGGCTGATACGACATCAATGCAGTTTCGTACCCGGGCCATGGCCGTCATTGGCATGAGTGTAGGCATGGCTTTTTTACTGGCCATGGTGCTCGGCCCCCTGCTCGGAGCCCGCTACGGGCTTTCAGGTCTTTTTTACATTGGCGCCGGTCTCGCGGTGATAGCAGCCCTGATACTGTCCCGACTACCCGCTACCGGGCAACCCCGATTTCACAGCAGTATTGAAACCTCACCACCCCGTCTCCCGGAGGTACTGGTCCAGCCGCAATTGTTTCGTTTCAACCTGGGGGTACTGTGTCTGCACATCGTGCTTATGGCCAGTTTCGTCGTGCTACCGCTGATCCTGCGCGATTACACGGATCTGCAGAATTCCGCCCACTGGAAGCTCTACCTGCCGGTTTTGCTGCTGTCGGTGCTCTTGATGATGCCCTTCGTGATCCTGTCGGAAAAATCCTCCACCCAGCTGCCGTTCTACCGGGGGGCAGTCTTCCTGCTGCTGGCATCGCAACTGGGGCTGTTTTTCTGGCATCAGGATATCCGCTGGATCGCCTTGTATTTACTGGTTTTTTTTACCGCATTTAATTACCTGGAAGCGTCCCTGCCGGCCATGGTCAGCAAGATTATCAACCCGGAATCAAAGGGCACAGCCCTGGGTATATTCTCCACCTGCCAGTTCGCCGGGGCATTTCTCGGGGGGCTGGGCGGCGGCCTGTCTTTTGCCCATGGCGGTTATGGCGGTGTATTTATGTTCAATCTGCTGGTAGTACTCGGCTGGTTTACAATACTGGTCTGGCCATGGCCGGTCAGCACCACCAGCTTTTCGGGACAACTTGATCATCCCCGGGAAAACTGAAATAGTTTCGGCTCCATGCGTGATGACCATCATGCCTGGCAACACAGGAACGTGTGCTTTTCAACAGTAAAAAATCAAGAGGGATAAAATGGCTAGAGGAATCAACAAGGTAATCCTGGTAGGCAATCTGGGCAACGACCCGGATGTCCGTTATACACAGAGCGGTGCGGCCGTGGCCAACGTCAGTATCGCCACTTCCGAATCCTGGAAAGACAAGACCACCGGAGAGCAACAGGACCGTACCGAGTGGCATCGGGTCGTGTTTTTCGGCCGCCTGGCCGAAATCGTTTCCGAGTATCTCAAAAAAGGCTCACAGATCTACGTGGAAGGCCGGCTGCAAACCCGCAAATGGCAGGACAAGGAAGGGATTGATCGTTACACCACCGAGATCGTCGCCAACGAGATGCAAATGCTTGGCGGCCGCGGGGGCGGTGGCGGTGGCGGTGGTAACCAGGACAATTACAGCTCATCAACCGGCGATTCCCCATCCGAAAAAATGGAGAGCGCAACAGCCGGCGGCAGTAACGATTTCGACGACGACATTCCTTTCTAAATAAGGTTCCAGGTTCCAGGTTCGGGGTTCCAGGTTCGAATCCCGAACCTCGAACCATGAACGTCGAACCTTGAACTTCGAACTTCGAACCTCGATCTATTCCATCAACGGTTCCGGCTCGTGGATAAAGTAACCCTGGCCAAACGGGACACCGAGGCCCTGTAACAGGTGCAGGATCTCTTCCGATTCAACAAACTCGGCAATCGTCTGGATCCCCATGACCCGGGCGATATCGTTGATGGCGCGCACCATTTCAAAGTTGACCTGATCCCGGGTCATCTCACGGACGAAACCGCCGTCAATCTTGATGTAATCCACGGGGATCTGTTTCAGGTAGGCAAAGGAAGAAACACCGCTACCGAAATCATCAAGGGCAAAGCTGCAGCCTATGGCCTTGAGTAACTGCATGAACTTGACAGCGTTGGACATATTCTGGATAGCGGTTGTCTCGGTGATCTCGAAACAGATTTTTTCCCCAGGCACATTGCAGCGTTGGAACTCCTCAAGAACCATATCGACAAAGTTGGGATGGCTCAGCGAAAGCCCGGAAAGATTTATCGTACACCTGGTTAACTCATCGGCATGCCGCGGATTCTCGTGCAGCCATGACAGACAGGTTTTAATGACCCATGTATCGATACGTGGAGACAAATTATAACGTTCGGCCGCCGGCATAAACGCACCGGGTTGCACTATCTGGCCGTCATGGGCGCGCAGACGAAGCAGAATTTCATAATGCCTGCCTGTTGGCCCGCTTGTGAACAGCGGTTTGATATCCTGCCTGTACAGTAACAGGTGATCCTCTTCAACTGCCTCGTTAATGATGGAAACCCACTGCATCTCACCGCGTATACGCGAGAGATTGATATCATCCGGCTGATAGAGATGAATCCGGTTGCGGCCGGCGTCCTTGGCTGCATAACAGGCGGCATCAGCCTCTTTCAGTATCGAGGTCACTGAACTGGTGCCGGGGATGATGGGCACCAGTCCGATACTGACGCCCAGGGAGAATCGCTTGTTCTCCCAGAGAAAGCGGAATTCCTCGACTCGCCTGAGAATCTGGCCGGCCACGCGTTGCGCCTTGTCCAGGCTGCAGTGTTCCATGAGTATACCGAATTCATCACCGCCCAGTCGCGCCAGCGTATCGCGCTTGCGGACACTGGCGCTGATCACTTCACTCAACTGCCGCAACAGCTCGTCACCGGCCAGATGACCACAACTGTCATTAATGACCTTGAACTGATCCATATCCAGGAAACACAGTGCATGTTCGGCATCGGCGCTCTCCGGTGACTGAATGACCCGTTCCAGACGACGTTCAAATTCCAGCCGGTTTACCAGACCGGTCAAGGCATCATGACTGGCCTGGTAGCTGAGCTGGCTGGAAAGCCGTTTGATCTCTGAAATATCCTCGCATACAACGAGAAACATCCGCTCATCATTGAGCTTACGGATCATCCGTATGGTTTCCCTGACCCAGATCACCGTACCGTCTTTTTTTATCTTGCGAAATTCAAGGCGCTGGATATGCTCAGATTCATCCAGGCACATATTTATATGTGACTGGTAAAGATTCATGTCTTCCGGATGAATCAATACTTCTGCTTTCTGCCGGCAGAGTTCATGTACCTCATAGCCAAGTTCGCGTGCGCCGAATTCATTTACTGACTGAATCAATCCCTGTTCATCGATGGTAAAAAACATGGAGGGTGTATCATCATAGAGTGTGCGGAAACGTTCCTCGCTCTCCTGCAAGGCCTGTTCGGCCAGGAGACGCTGGGTGATATCCTCAATCATCGCTACCATATGATCAGTGTATTCACCCTGGCTCTTTATAATCGATGCATTCAATATCGCGTGGATGACATGACCATTTTTGTGCAGGTAACGCTTCTGTATCCGGTAATGCTCAAGCTCGCCGGAATAGAGTTTGTTACGGTATTCAAGACTGTGAACAACATCTTCAGGATGTATAATTTTACTGACTGGTTCGCCGATGAGATCATGCCTGGTATAACCCAGCATATCGTGCCCTGCATCGTTGACTTCCTGTATCATTCCGTCCCTGTTGACAATCAACATGCCCATGGAGGCATTGTTGAATGCCATGCGGAATTTCTGTTCGCTGGCCTGCAGATCGCGACGAGCCCGTTCGTGGTCGGATTTTACCCTGATATTCTGAATGCCCCTGGCCAGGTTGTTAGTCAGGTCATTTAACAGCATGACCTCTTCCGTATCGAAAGCATCAGTGACTTCCGCATAGAGTACAAGCGCGCCTATCACACAGCCCTCAATAATGATCGGTAATGCTGCTGCTGACTGGTAACCCCGTTCCAGTGCCGCGCTGCGCCATGGGCCGAACCGTGAATCACTGCTGATAAAGCGGGCGATGCATGCCTGCAGACTGCGTATACATGTTCCTACAGGGCCCCGGCCCCGCGGTTCATCAGCCCAGGTAACAGTATGGGCAAGATATCCGTTTTCAACTCCGGCATAAGCCATGGGTTTGACGGTTTTATCCTCATCGAACTGGCAGTATCCAACCCAGGCCATACGATATTTACCGGTAGCCACGATAACCTCGCAAATATATTGCAACAGGTTTGTCTCATTACTGATACGGGCAAAGCCATGGTTACAGTCATTCAGAACCTGCAGGGCGCGTTTACTGCGCTCAAGTCTAAATGAGGTAATCACACGGTCGGTAATATCGATGAGATGCGTGACAGCAAACATGAAAAGTCCCTGCTCATCGAAAACCGTGGACGCATGCAGTTCAACCCAGATAGTTGTACCGGTTGATGTGACCAGGCGTTTTTCAGATTTCATCTCCGCGACTTCACCGCTAACCAGCCGGTTGAATTCCTGCCTGCAGCACTCAACTTCATCCACGGGCATCAGGTCAAACAGGCTTAAAGAGGTCAGATCGTGCTCCGGGTACCCGGTTATTGCCGACATGGTTTCATTGGTCTGGAAAAAATAACCCTTCCGATCAATCAGGGTAATACCAGTGGGAGCCTTGCCGAAAGCATCACGAAATTTTTCCTCGCTCTTGACCAGGGCCTGAATCGTACTCATGCGTTCCAGTTCAGCCTCGGCGCGAGCTGCAAAAATAGCCAGTGGCTGCTCGATAAAATACAGTTCCCTGTGGATTTGATTCCTGAACAGGACCACCACCAGTCCTATCACCATGCCGCGTGAATCCCTCAGCGGGACCCCGGCATAGCCTTCCGCGCCAAATTCGACAAGCCAGGCATCGTCAGGATACAGCGATTGTATTCCGGATTTGTGCACGCACATTTCCCCGTCCCAGCGGGTTACTGATTCACAGGGTGTACCGGCAAGTGCATAGGAAATATTAGCGGCAGATTTCCCGTGTTCGGAAATGGCTATACTGGTTATCCGTGATCCATCCCGGGAGAGACAACCTATCATTGCCAGATCCGCATTCATGGAAATACACAGATAATTGGTCAGATATTCAAAAAAACTTTCGCCACTGGAGGCTGAAACACCCCGTGTGATATTAACCAGTGTCCTGTCTGCAATGCGGCGCACCTCCTCCCGGCTCAGGGCTGAGACAAGGATTCCCAGCAGTTCCTTGTCAAACTCTGAAGGTTCAATAACATTTTCATACAAAACGCACAGTGAACCGATCGGCTGGCCGTCCACATGCACAATCTGTCCCATGTACGTTCTTGCAGGCAGGTTTGCGGAATTCGCAGAATCCGGGTCGGGTTCCCCGTGCAGCACATAAACCTGCCTGTCCCCGGATTTAATCATTTTATAACAGGGACTGGTCTCACAGTCAGTCGGAGGATTGCAGCCGGACGGAATATTCCAGGAACCAAGAGCGTGAAGCTGACCATCACCTTCAAGCCGGTTAAACAGCGCATAGTCGCCGTTGAGGAGTTCACCGGCGGTGGCTACCAGCCTGTCGACGTTATCATCAATGTTGGGACCGAGATTCAGAAGCGTTGCATTGACCTGCTCTAGTCTCTGCTGTTGACGTTTTCTCTCAGTTATATCTCGTGCAATTGTTAATATATACAGTTCACCATCAACTTCGTTAAGTGTGGCTGACAACAGGGCGTGGGAGATGCTGTTATCCTTTTTACGATAGCTGGTCTCATAATCAAAAATCCTGCCGGCGCTTACCAGTAATTTGATATATTCAGCACGCTCCTCCGGACTGGACCAGAGTCCGAGTTCCAGCGTGGTTTTACCTACAGCTTCTTCCCTGCTGAACCCGGTCGTCACTTCAAATCCGGTGTTCACTTCAACAATGGTTCCATCCTCGACACGGGTAAGAAAAATAGTATCGTGACTGGTCATGGTCAGGTAATGCAGACGCTTTTCACTCATTCTCAGCGCCTGCTCGGTGGCCCGCCAGCGGCTTATATCGCGACTGGTGGAAAAAACGCATTGTTCACCGTCAACATCGACCACGGTAGCCGACAGCAGCACCAGGATTTTCCGGCCATCCTGGACGCGAAATTCATATTCGGCATTGTTAATCACTCCATCCTCAATGAGTGATCGTTTCATATGTTCGCGTTGCTCCGGATGAATCCAGAGATCCAGTTCAATCGTGGATTTACCGATTGCCTGTTCGCGAGAAATACCGGTTATTTGCTCAAAGCCCCTGTTCACATTGAGAACAATTCCGTCTTCAAACCGGGTCATGACGATTGATTCAGTCACCGTATCGAAATATTTTTCGAGGGTTTGTTTGTGTGAATCAATGCTCCTGGTAATCCGGTCACGTTCAATCGCGATGGCGGCGAGGTGAGCCTGCGCCTGCAGCATATCCAGCAAGCCGATGTCCGGTTCCCCCGGTCGCGAAGAGTAAACAGTGATGGTACCAAGCACCTTGTTCTGTGAGGATATAACGGGTTGAACCCAGCAGGCGCCTATCCCTGCACGTTGCGCAGCTTGCCGATAATCGCGCCAGCAGGGATCCGTACTGATATCCGGGCTGATAACCCTTTGGCCGTTATTCGCCGCCATGGCGGAGGAACCTGCATCATTTCCCGGTTTGATGCATTTCAAAACCACGGCAAACTCATCCGGCAATCCGCATGTACAAACGCATCGTAAATTTTGTCCCGAACTGTCCAGCAATGAAACGGAACAGCCGAGGTCCGGCTCTACAGCCGCAGCAGTCCTGGCAACCAGCTCCAGGATTTTGTCGAGCGGTTGGTTTGCAGCTATCGCTTGCAGTATGAGATCACGTCCGTGTTGCAGGCGTTCATTACGTCTGGGCGCTGAAGCATCCTCATTGCGCATGAAACAGTAGTAATCAATCCCGGATCCCGTACCATCCAGCCCCCGGACCAGGACCATCTGCAAGTTGATCACCTCGCCGTTTTTGCGGATCCCGCGAATGCGGATCTCGCTGCGACCACTGTTCAGCACTTCCGTGGCCGCCCGGGTGGCATGGTTGCGGTCACCGGGATAAATGATCTCTTCCCAGGCCATACCCAGCATTTCATCGACACTGTATCCGCAGGTGTCGGCGTAGCGCTTGTTGACACTGAGATAATTCCCCTGGCTGTCGACACGGGCGATACATTCCAGGGCGTTCTCGAGGATGTCCTCGAGTTGCGATACCCCGAGACCCGGTTGCACCGGGTGATCTCTATACGGAGCGTTTTTCTTCATGGTGACTCCGGATCATCGCCGGATATCCACCGGGGGTCGCATAAAATCCGCAACCGGGTCCATGGTGTGCAAGAACCGCGGTTATGAAAGTCATTAATCCGGCAGGCGGCATAATCATGACAGTCGTATTCCCTCATGAATTCGTTATAAACTTCCGCTAACGTACTGAATTACGTGATAATGGGTAACCGTACCCTTCGGCATACATTCGTGACCGGCGGTCCGGGCACCCGATTAAACTTTTATAGAATGCAAGTATTACGCCGATAATCAACAATAATGTGATCACAACAGGCCGTGGCGATGAACCAGTATTCATTGCTGCGAACATCAGTCAAGGCAACATCACAGGGAAAACCATGTCCATCAATACCGATATCCATCTGCTCAAACAACGACGCACCAAAATCCTGGCCACCCTGGGACCGGCCAGTTGCGACCGGGACAGTATCAAGGCACTGATCCACGCCGGGGTCAATGTGTTTCGTCTGAACATGTCCCACGGCGACCACGCTTTCCATCGCCAGACCTGCAACGATGTACGCTCACTCGCCGGTGAACTTGACCTGCCCATCGGCATACTTGCGGATCTTTGCGGCCCGAAGATCCGTACCGGCAAGTTCAGGGACGACCACATTGAACTCGTCACCGGCGCCGAGGTGGTGGTCACCACCCGTGAGGTCATCGGTGAACCCGGTTTGATCCCGTCCCAGTACGCGGCACTGGCCGATGACGTAGTGCCCGGTGATCATATCCTTCTGGCTGACGGCACCCTGGAACTGGCGGTAAAAGCCGTTTCAGGCAGCGAAATCACCTGCGAAGTAACATTCGGCGGCATCCTTGGCAATCACAAGGGCATCAACTTGCCCGGGGTCAATGTTTCCGCTCCCTCCCTGACCGATAAGGACAGGGAGGATGCACAGTTTGCCATGGAACTCGGTGTTGACTTCCTGGCACTGTCCTTCGTGCGCTGTGCCGACGATATTCATCAACTGAAATCAATCATTAAAGGCGCCGGGCAAAATACCGCTGTCATTGCCAAGATCGAAAAGCCGGAGGCACTTGAACAAGCCCGCGAGATCATCGATATCTCCGATGGCATCATGGTGGCGCGCGGCGATCTCGGAGTCGAACTGAAACCGGAACTGGTGCCCGTGGCCCAGCACCAGCTCATCGATATGGCCCGCAAAAAATTCAAGCCGGTGATCGTGGCCACACAAATGCTCGAATCCATGATCGAGAACGCCCGTCCGACCCGCGCCGAGGTCACCGATGTCGCCAATGCCGTTACCCTGGGCACGGATGCCATCATGCTCTCCGGTGAAACCGCGGTCGGGGCGCATCCGGTGGAAGCCGTGCAGATGATGGATCGCATCGCCCGGCAGACCGAGGCCTACCTGTGGAAACAGAATGCCTACGGGAATGTTCGCAAATCATCACGGGCAAAAGTACTGTCTATCTGGGACGCCATGGCCAACGCCATGGCGAGTATGTCGCACGACCTACGGGTTAATTCCGTGGTTGTGATATCGCAAAGCGGTGTGACCGCGGCCACCATGAGTTCGGCCCGACCCTCGGCGCCGATTCTCGCCATCACCCGTGATCCGGGGATCTGCAGACGCATGGCATTATTGTGGGGGGTAATACCCATACTCTCCGACATGGCCGGTAGCAAGAACCCCAATGATCTGGCGCGCGATATTGCCCGTGGACAGAACCTGACCAGCCCCGGGGACAGGATCCTGCTGATTCGCGGCTTTCATAGCGAAGCCGAGCGGAACACCCCGTCGATAACGGCATTGACTATGTAGTTCGGGGTTCATGGTTCGGGGTTCGTATCAATCCTCGTCCCTGGCCGGTTTGAAGGCCGCGATCAATTCCTGCTGGGTTTTGGCGGGTACCGGGTCGTAATGACTGAAACTGATGGAGTAGCTGCCGGTACCGCCGGTAATGGATTTCAGCTCGGTCTGGTAATTACCCAGTTCACTCAAGGGCACGAGTCCCTGGATTCGCGTCATGCCGCCGGTGATGACACGCGTATCATTGATGCGGCCGCGTTTCGCCGACAGATCGGCCGTAATATCACCCATGGCCTCACTCGGCACCGTAATCGTGATCTCCACCATGGGTTCGAGAACCACCGGCCGGGCCTTGCTGACCGCGTCGATAAACGCCTTTTTGCCGGCCGCGACGAAGGCCACCTCCTTGGAATCCACCGCGTGGTGTTTACCGTCATACACACGTACGCGTATATCCTGCATGGCGTAACCGGCGATGGCGCCTTCCTGCAGCGCCTGCTGAATGCCTTTCTCCACGGCGGGAATGAACTGTTTGGGAATGACACCACCAACAACCTCATCGACGAATTCAAATCCCGCGCCCCGATCCAGCGGTTCAATTTTCAGAAACACCTCACCGAACTGCCCGGCGCCACCGGACTGCTTCTTGTGCCGGTGATGACCGTCAGCGCTGCGCGTGATGGTTTCGCGGTAGGCGATCTTCGGCGGCCGTGTCTCCACTTCGACGTTGTAATGATTGCCGAGCTTTTCCAGGATCATCCGCAAATGGTATTCCCCCAGGCCCCGGATTACGGTTTCATTGGTGCCGATGTTGTGCTCCACCCGGAAGCCGGGGTCCTCGGCGGCCAGTTTTTTCATGGCATCGGATATCTTCTGCTCATCGCCGCGGCTTTTCGCCTCAATGGCCAGACCGTACATCGGCGCCGGGAAGTCCATGCTTTTCAGGTGAATGTGATCCTCTTCATGCGAATCATGCAACACCGCATCAAATTCGATGTCTTCCACCTTGGCCACGGCGCAGATGTCGCCCGGTATGCCGTGATCGGTCTCCCGGGACTCCTTGCCCTGCAGTTTCAACAGATGTCCGACCTTGAACGGTTTGCGGCCGTCACCGATAAACAGTTGTGTGTCCTTACTGATGGTGCCCTGGTGGATCCTGAACACACCCATCCTGCCGACAAAGGGGTCTATCGCCACCTTGAACACATGCGCCAGTACATGCGCATCGGGAGCGGGTGAGATTTCAATCGCTGCGGCATCCTTGCCTTCGCCCTTCAGAAACTGCGGCGGATTGCCTTCCAGCGGTGTCGGCATCAGCCGGGCAAAAATATCCAGCAAGCTGTCAATGCCGATATCGGCGGTGCCCGAGGCGAAACACACCGGAATCAAATGTCCTTCGCGGAGGGCTTTTTCAAAGGCATCATGTAACTGTTCGGGCGAGACTTCCTCGCCCTGTTCGAGATACACCTCCATGAGCGCCTCATCCAGCTCGATGACCTGGTCGAGGATCTGCGTATGCGCCTCGGCTACCGATGAAAATTCAGTCTCGCCACCTGTGGCTTGAAAAAAACAGTCAATCACGGCGCCGCCGCCCTTCGCCGGCAGGTTCAACGGCAGGCACTCGGAACCGAATTCCTCGCGTATTTCCGCGAGCAACGCCTCCAGGTCGATATTCTCGGCATCGATCTTGTTGATGATGATCAGGCGCTCGAGTTTCCGGTCCCGGGCTACCTGAAGCATTTTCCGGGTGACCATTTCGATGCCGTTCTGGGCATTGATGACGATGGCACAGGTTTCCACCGCCGGCAGCACGGCCAGCGCCCTGGCCATGAAATCCGGGTAACCGGGTGTGTCGATGAGGTTGATATGGCCGCCGTGGTAATCCATGCTGGCCAGGGACGTGTCAATGGAATGCTTGTGAGCCTGTTCCTGCGCATCGTGGTCACACACCGTGGTGCCCTTCTCCACGGAACCCAAGGCATTGATGGCGCCCGCCTTGTAGAGCAGGGCCTCGACCAGGGTCGTTTTGCCGCTGCTGCCCTGACCGGTCAGGGCAATGTTGCGGATATCTTCGGTGGAATAACTGGCCATAGTCCCTCCCCGTTCTTGTTGTTGTTTTACGCGGCTACAGCATATCTACACTGACAGGCACTGCAGCCTGAGCTTCGTATCCTAATACATTCAATTATGGTGGATCAGGAAGGCAGATGCATCTTGCAGTGCAAATGCACTGAATTAAAGACCGGTACAGACTTGCCGGCTGTCTGTGTGGATGGAATCAGTAATCCTGCGAATATCTAGAGGTAACGGGCCATGAGGGCGCGACCCTTGCGGGTCAGCAATCCGTTATCATCGATAAGTCCCATTTCACTGGCTTTATCCAGGACACGGGCAGTCTGGTTGCGGGGTACGTACATGGAGCCCTTACCATACCGGCTTTCAAGCACGGCCGCGATGTGCTGTTCCTGCAATGCGGGAGTTTTCGGATTCCTTTGCGCTTTGGCGACTATGGACACTTTTTTCCTTTAATTCGGTTACTACGGGGAAAAATATTATAAAAAACAGACAATTAATTAAAACTTACCACTTATATAGGATATTTAATCATACAAGTCAAGTTTCATGACTATCATATTGAATTCAGGCAAATAACCATAAATCCGGGCAGACCTGATCGGACAGCCCGATCAGGGCAGATGCTGACGGGCGAGATAGTCGTGCGTTGCCATCTCATTCAATCTACTTATCGTTCTGGCAAAGGATTTCTTGATTTTATTTCCATTATAAAGTTCCGCCGGCGGCGCTGCGGCGGTGATGATCAGTTTGACATTATGATCGTAGAACTCATCCACCAGCGTCATGAAACGCCTGGCCATATCCGCCTGGTTGTCGTTCATTACGGGCACGTTAGCCACCAACACGGTATGAAAACAGCGGGCTATCTCGATGTAATCCGCCGCACCGCGCGGACCGTCGCAGATAGCGTTAAACTCGAACCAGACCACGTCACCCGCGACTCTGACCGCGGTGATCCGGCGTCCCTCGACATCCAGTGAGGTCGATTCCGGCGTGGCTTCCAGGGCCATGTGCTCGAAGTTTTCCTGCAACATGGCCTCGGCCCGGTCGTCCAGTGGCGTGTGATAAATCTCGGCCCGATCCAGAAACTGCAACCGGTAGTCCACACCCGAATCAATATGTTCAACATGGGTATGCTGCTTGATCAGTTCGATGGCCGGCAGGAAGCGGTCGCGCTGCAAACCGTCGTGATAGAGCTGATCCGGATGTTCATTCGAGGTCGCCACCAGCGTCACGCCGCGTTCAAACAGGGACTTCAATAATCCACCGAGGATCATGGCATCGGTAATATCGGCAACGTGGAATTCATCGAAACACAGCACCCTCGTCCTGCCGGCGAGATCGTTCGCAACTTTGCACAGCGGGTTTTCAATGTCTTTCAATTCCCTTAGCCGGTGGTGCACCATCTGCATGAAGCGGTGAAAATGCATACGCAGTTTTTCATCGAACGGCAGTGATTCGAAAAACAGATCCATCAGAAAGGTTTTGCCGCGGCCGACACCGCCCCAGAAGTAATACCCTCGTACCGGAGTGGCCGTATTCCCGCCAAAATTACTTTTCAATCGATGGATAAAAGTCTGGCGTGATTGCCACTGTTCCCGCAGTTGATCATGCAGCCTGTCGAGGCAGTCCACGGCTTTTTGCTGGGCCGGGTCCGGGCTTATGCTATTATCCTTCAGCGCCTGTTGATAGATATCGGCAGGAGTCATGTTGTTGTTATTTAGTGCAGTAATCGTCAGGCGCAATATACCCTTTTTATGCTCCGGTCAGAATACTCCCGATAATTGTATCTATGACACTGGCCCTCATCGCCATCATCGTAATCGTCGTCATCTTCGGGCCGCAGGTCTGGTGCAGCCATGTGCTCAACCGTTACAGCGAGGACAGCAACCATATACCCGGCACCGGTGGTGAACTTGCCGAACATTTGCTCGATCGCCTTGGCATCGCCGGGGTCACGGTGGAAATGACCGGGACCGGCCAGGATCATTACGATCCGCGGGCCCGGGCGGTACGTCTGGGAGAGAACAACTATACAGGCCGCTCACTGACCGCGGTCGCGGTGTCCGCCCACGAAGTGGGTCATGCCCTGCAGGACTACCTGGGTTACAAGCCGCTGCGCCTGAGAACGAGACTTGCAACCATAACCAGTCTGGCAGAAAAAATCGCCTCGGTGATCCTGGTCAGCTTTCCCTTTATTACACTGCTGACCAAATCCCACATCGCCGGCATCGCCATTTTTCTCACCGGATTGACGATCATGCTGTTACCGGTGATCACCCGCTTGATCACACTGCCGGTGGAATGGGATGCCAGTTTCGGCCGCGCCCTGCCCGTCCTCAGCGCCGGGAATTACCTGCCCGAATCGGCCATGCCCGTTGTTAAAAAGATCCTGGTCGCGGCGGCGCTGACCTACGTCGCCGCATCGCTCGCCAGCCTGCTGAATTTTTACCGCTGGATTGCGATCCTGCGCAGGTAAAAAAGTTATTCCCGGTTCAGATCCACCACAACTTCAAGTCCACCGAGATCTGTCGAAGTCCCGAATGTCATGTGTCCGTTGTAGTGGTTGACAATATCACTGGCTATCGACAAACCCAGGCCATGACCGGCAACTGTTTCATCCAGACGTGTACCCCGCTGCGTCAGCATTTCCAGGGTTTCCGGCGCACAGCCGGGGCCATCATCCTCTACTGTAATGACGTGCGAACGCTGCAGGCTGACCCGCACCCTGCTGACCGCCCACTTGCAGGCGTTATCAAGCAGATTCCCGAGTAATTCCAGCATGTCTTCACGATTGGCTATCCACACGGTGTCAGCATCGATTTGACTGTTGATTTCCAGTTGCCGGTAAGAATGGATCTGTCGCAGGGTATCGATCAGCATGGGAACATCCACGCACGGATTGAACCTGTGTCCGGATTTGCCGTCGCCGGCCAGTCGCGCCCGGTTCAGCTCGCGGTCAACGGTCGATTCAATGGCGGCAAGTTGCTGTTTGAGCCGTGTTTGCATGTCCGGTTTCTGCTCCAGAACCGGGTCCATACTGATTTTGTAAAGCACACTGAGCGGTGTTTTCAGGGCATGGGCCAGATTGCCGACGGCGGTTCGTGTTTGCGCCAGGCGTCTCGACAAGCGTTCCAGGAGCAGGTTGATTTCATGGACCAGCGGCAGGATTTCCTGCGGGACGTCAACCGCCAGTGTTTCGGTCTCGCCCCTGGCGAGGCGATTCAGATCCAGGCGGGTTGCCGTCAGTGAACGTAGCGATCCGCCAAGCAGCCAGAGCTGCAGCAGCAGCAGCAACAGCAGCATCCCCGCCGAGAGCAGAAAGTATTGCCGGTTGAATTCCCTGATCCTGTTGTTCACCTCGGACATGTCTTCGGCAACGGATATTGTGACCGGGTATCCCGACTTCATAAATCCCCTGCTGAGCACCAACAGGGACTGTTGCAGGGGGCCGTCTTCTCTCTGCAGGCGTGAATCACCCGGCGGTAAAGCCAGTATATCGAATGGATGATCCCAGATGGAACGGGATTTCAGAACCTGATCAGCCGCTTCGATTCGATAGTAATGCCCTGAATAGGGCAGCGTTTCACCCTGTTGGTGTACGTGCCCCGTCAAAGCTGGTATTCCCTCCGGACTGATCACCAGGTTCGCCAACAGGGTATCGATATCGCGTTCCATGCGGCCTGTCATGTAATTCTCGGTGACCTGTCGAATCGCCAGGCTGACCAGCACAAACTGGATCGCAAACACCACTACCAGTATGAGGATAAGACCAAAGCCCAGGCGCGTCTTCAGTGATCGCACGGATCCACCCTGAATACATACCCCTGACCGCGACGTGTCTCGATGTATTCCCGGCCGACCTTGTGGCGTAAACGCCTGATATACACCTCGACCAGGTTTTCATCCTCTTCCGAGGCATCGCCCCAGACATGATCCAGTATCCGTGTTTTGGTCACAATCACCCCCGGGTTGTTCATCAGATACTCCAGCAGCCGGTATTCTGTTGCCGTGAGTGAAATGTTTTTACCCGACTCCTTTTTCAGCGACCGGGTATCATCATCCAGGGTAAGTTGTCCCACGGCAAGAACGGCATCGGCGCGTCCATGCCGTCTGCGGATCAGGGCCTGTAGACGGGCCAGCAGTTCTTCCATGTGAAAGGGCTTGCCGAGATAATCATCCGCCCCGGTGTTGAAACCATCCACCTTTTCATGCCAGGCATCGCGTGCCGTCAACACCAGTACTGGAACATCATTTCCCCGCTGACGCCAGCGCCGCAGTATTTCCAGGCCCGGACAACCGGGCAGGCCCAGATCCAGGATGACCGCGTCGAAGGATTCTGTGTCTCCCAGGAATTCACCGTCATTACCGCTGTCCGTGGCATCAACCGTGTAGCCGGCGTCCTGCAGGAAAACAGTCAGTTCCTCAACAAGATTTCGATCATCCTCGACGAGTAGCAGCCGCATTCATGTATCCCGCCCGGTTTTCAGGATATCGCCGGTGGTGGCATCCACCTCGATTTCATTCACGATACCGTCATCATCAACAACTTCCAGTTCGTAGATCATGCGACCATCCTCATCTTCAAGTTCGATCTCGATAATGCGTCCCGGGTATTCCTGGCGGACTTTTTCTAAGACAGATTCCAGGGACAGAATATCACCGGATTCTCTCAGGGTCCTGACTGTATCCGGTCCCAGATCGGTCGAGACAACCGCATCTTCCCGCGGCACTGTGTCACGTGTTGTTTCCGCCGTAACAGGCAGCAGGCCGGTCATCAGTAATCCGGCAATGCATGTAACAGTTATTGCAATAGAATTTAATTTCATGGGTATCTCTCCTGCAAGGCTTATTTTATCATTACTAAAAGTGACTTTACCGCGTTGCGCGATCAATCGAACCATTCCCAATCCCTGTGCCGTGAGAGCACCTCACCGGTACGCGCATCCACATCCATATCCCATCCCGTTCCGGAGGCATCCACCAGTTCAATCTCATAGATATCCCGTAACATTTCACGGTCCAGTTCAATGTCGGTGATCCGGCTGCCATCGGATTCATACTGGCGTATGATTTCCTGTACGGGCTTGACCGGTTTGCTGGTATCTTCACCATTCATCCTGCTGATGATGTTTCCAGGCAATCTCTTGACAGACGCCATTTCATCGGCCTCGGAAAGACCAATGGCCGTACCGCCTGCAAAGCCGATAACAAGGGCACCGGTAATCACCAGATACTGGGTAGTATTTTTCATTTCAATCTCCTGAATATATTAATTCAGGTATCAGTCTACAGATGCCAGCTGAAATGAAACTGAACACAGGAGGCCGACAATCCCGTGACCTAATGGCAGTATGTTCAGGGCAGGTTCAACTGACCATTGCTTGATAGCGGGGTGAACAGATCAGTGCACAATGCTGCGCTTGATTCCTGAGTCCGTATTATCGGCCTGCGGGAAAATCCCTGGCAACCAGGCAACGAAAAATCAATTGTAAGGCCGCGATCTAAAAGGGGCCGAAGTGATTTATTTTTATTCACTCCGACCCTATTTATACTGGATTCCGGATAAGTGCTGCGCACTTTCTGGAATGACGGGAGAGAGGGATTCCGGGTTGCCTCGTTGTGCTTGGCCCGAGGGATGACGGGAGAGAAGGATTCCGGTTACCTTAGTTAATGATGTACAGGATGGATAGTGATTTTCAGACCAAGCGCACCCAGCACACTTCTAATGGTGTCGAATCGCGGTTGTGCATCGGCACGTAGTACTTTATACAAGGCTTCACGCGAGATTCCACTTTCACGGGCGATTTCACTCATGCCACGTGCTTTGGCAATATCACCGAGTGCAGCAGCAAGTAGTCCGGCATCATCTTCTTCCAGGATGGCTTCCAGGTAATCACAAATGGCCTCGTCATCATCAAGATAACGGGCGGGGTCAAAATCATTCAGTTTGAGGGCCATAGTTTAATCCTCAAGTTGCCGTGCCAGTGTCAACGCCAACTCGATATCAGACTGCTGTGTTGACTTGTTACCGCCGGCAAGCACCACAATGAGCGATTTGCCGCGCTGCATAAATAAATACGATAACCCGGTCCGAAATGCTCCCGTGCTTCCGAAACACCTTCACCTACAGGTTTTACATCTCCGAATAATCCAAATGAAAGTTTGCGAAGGCGGGCAACAATCCGGCGTTGGGCCTTTTTGTCACGGAGGCCATCCAGCCATGCATCGAACCCGTCCGTGGTCTTGATCGTGAACATATTTTATATGTAATCGTTCGATTACACAGGGTCAAGATTGATTTTAGTGTACGGGACAATTCGGGACGACAGGATAGACATGCTTGTTGGCCGGCCCCGGAATGATGGTTAAAGTGGTTGTTTCGCTGAGCCCGGCCCCGGCATGACGACCAGGAGGCAGGTTTGGCTCCGTAAACGGCACGGCCCCCGGTTTACTACCTGCCGGGGCAGGCCCGGTGCCCCCCGCTGTTATTCCACCATCCTTAGCTCGATGAGAAAGCTCAGCACAAACAATGTTACCGGCCACAGGCCGATAAACAGCCCCCAACGTTCGGCGTGGGCCTCTTTCAATGCGGTCTTCAGGGCCGGATCGGCTATATCGGCCAGCACATGCCGGGCAATTTCGATATTCGAACCGAAATACCACATGAGCCACGAGAGCGGGATGGAGATTATCCCGAGCCAGAAAAGTACATCCGCGAGCAGTTGCATAGGTCACCTCCTGTACGGTCTGGTAATAGTATTAGTCTAGACGATAACAGGGATGGTTGGAGGATATATGAAGATTACGCGACACGTCGGGCTGCATCCGTCATTTCCGGGCAGCATGAGCTGAGCCCATAACCGGGGTGGATATTTGTCTGCAAGACACAGATATTTTGATCCGGATGCCGGGTTGCCCCGCTGAACCCGGTCCCCGGTTGACGAACGATCTGAGGGTTTGCACTTCTTTGCTAAAAACGCTTGCTGAAATCTGCAGGTGCCAGGATTTCAAATAGTGCTTTTACGTGTAAAGCCAGAAGTGCCTTGTCTCCAGTAATCAGAAATTTTGCATGCCTTTATAGGCCAGTACAGAATCTCTGATCGTGCATGTTGGCGAATTTGTCCCAGGTTGGTCTCTGACTCGAAACTTCAAAGGTTACGGTTCAGGCAGTCCTGGTAGGCGCGTTCCGCGTCTTCGACACGGGCATTCTCCTGCGTCACACCATAAGCGCCGCCCGCTACTGCACCGACTATGGCGCCGATGCCCGCACCTTTGCCGGCACCACTGCCACCGTCGGCAATCGCTCCACCGGCCGCGCCCGTTCCGGCACCTACCATGGCGCCGATGGCACCGTCTTTGGCGACACGCATATTATCGCGCTGCGCACCGATACGATACTGATCGCAAGTTTCACGTGCCGGTGCTGTAGCGACCGGTGCTGGAGTAGCGGCCGGGGCCGGCTGCGGCGCGACTGCACGAGGCGCCGCCTGTGATACGGTTTCCGGCTGTTCAGTTAAATCCCTGCTGTTAGTGGTGAATGCGGCAAAGGTAAAACCCGCCGCAACCAGCAATAAAACCGCACCTGCTGTAGCGATCGCACCGATTTTCCAGGGATTGCTCTTGTGGTCCGGACTCGGACTGTTGTTTTGTGTTTCGTTCATAATTGTATTCCTTGGGTTGTTTTACCGTGTAGCAAGTCTGAAAATTCAGAGTACATCGCGTTCATTTAATTACCTTTGCGATAATCATAGTGTTATCGCCAGGTTTCCTGTCTGTTGACAGTTTGCATTCAAATGCCAATACGGTCTGTTCGCTGGCACGCTTAAGCCCGGCGCCTGGTCCGATTTTCGTAAAGCGATTGAATAATAAGGAAGGATGTGTTTTCCGAAGTTGAATAAAAACATCCGCTGATGCGCAAGCATGTGCTGTCGCACACCAGCGGAACAGGTCTGAATCCATGTGAGCGGCCACCAGGGGGAGGAAGGCGACATCTCGGGAGGAGTGATTTCTGTGGATTCAAGCCGGCTAATTTACTCTTCCTGGACCGTCCGATTCAGTACGCTATCGCACATAGGAATCAATTTTTATCGAGTTCCGGATAATATCGCCGGATAAGTTCTGTCACATACAGATCAGCCCTGCCATCGAGAAGATAAAAGTTTCTTCCCTTCAAGGGGAGATGACCTGTAAGCGAAAGCCACACTACACTACTCCGGTAGCGATACTTTATTTCCGATCCGTAAAGAACCTTGCATGGTCATCGTTTGTCGCCTCATAGCATTCACAGGATTCCTCTTCCAGTTCTTTACGGCTCAGTACATTAATCTCGCCACGGGTATAACTGATGATATTTCTCTGCTGCAATGCGCCTGCGGCGATGGTAACCGCACTCCTTTGCACACCGAGCATATCGGCAAGATCCTGGTGAGTAAGATGAAAATGATCCGCATGCGCACGATCATGGGACATCAGCAACCAGCGCGCCAGCCGTCTGTCCACTTCATGGAAGTGAGTGCAGGCGACGGTTAGCGCCCGTTGGGTTGTCGTAATAAAGAGATAACGGTTCAGCGTGCGGACCAGGGCCGGGTTTTCACGTAACAGCCGCCGGAATTGCGCTGTGGCCAGTCTTAAGGCACTGCCGGGCCCCTGTACCATTCCACGCAACGGCGCGTCCCTGATTCCCAGCACCATAGTAACCCCAAGCATGCCTTCATAGCCGATCAGTCCCACTACCAGCGGCGGATGCGCATCGACGATGCCCAGCAGAGAGATGAAAGCGGTAACGGGAAAATAAACGTGTTTATAAGGCTGTTCAGGCTGGCACAGAATATCACCGAAAAGCAGTTCCACCGTCTCGCAGTGCTCAAGGATCCTGTCGCGTTCCCTGCCCGGCAGATATTCCAGCAATTGGTTGACCGGTCTTGTAGGCGACACTCCGTTCTCCTGTCATCTGAATGGAAGCCGCGCCACGGAATGAGGACGGCTTTGAGGTTCTCTGCCTGGAGTTTGCCTGATTACGGTGCTGTCACTCTGTACGCCAGAGCACAAAAGGGTGGCATGGGACAAGCAGCGAGGCTGTTCCAGGGAACCTCTGAGTCTCGAGCCATGTGGGACACCTTCAGAGGCCCCTCCCTCCGGTTCGGGACACCTTCGGTGATTTGGAGGAGGGAATATAATGCAACAGACGATCCGTTTCTTTCCTGACCACCTCGTAACACTCGCAACATATTTTTTCGAGCCTCGGGCGATCCAGCACGGTGACATGACCGCGATGATATTCGATGACGCCCTGGCGCTGCAGTTTGCCGGCCGCCTCGGTAACACCTTCGCGGCGGACACCCAGCATATTCGCAATCAGCTCCTGGGTCATGGTCAGGTTGTTGTCAGACAGCCGGTCCAGCGACATCAGGAGCCAGCGGCACAATTGCTGATCTATCGAATGGTGACGGTTACAGACTGCCGTTTGCGCCATTTGCGTCATCAGCGATTGTGTGTACCTAAGCATAAGCTGATGCATTTCGCCGTTCCGGTTGAATTCGTCCTTGAGCCTCTGTCCCGCAAGCTGGAAACCCTTGCCCGCGCTTTGAACAATCGCCCGGCTCGGGGTGCTTTCACCGCCCATGAACAGGGCAATACCGACCACACCCTCGTTGCCGACCACCGAGATTTCCCCCGAGGCGCCGCTTTCCATCACGTACAGCAGTGACACGATGCAATCCGTCGGGAAAAAAGCGTGGCGCATGGTGTCCCCGGATTCGTACAAGAATTTGCCAAGCGGCACATCCAGCAACTCGAGATGTGGATATATACGTTCTTTCACTTCATCGGAGAGGACAGCCAGCAAATGGTTTTGATCCGGTGTTGGTGTTGGTGTTGAAGCTCGTGACATTCTCAATGTCTCCCCTGTACATGAAAACAGATTCAGCATGCTTCCACGCTGTTTTAGAGTACGTGTAATTATAGTTCATTCACCTTCCTCTTATGTACGCTAGCGAACATAGAATACGATGCAAAGCGACCGGCAATAAACCCGTAGAATATAAATAGTAAGTCTCTGTTTTAAAGAGTGTTACCTTTGTCATCATGCACTTACACTATCGCGCCGCTTTACAAGGCGGAATTCACGGACAATCCAAAAAAGACTTCCTGTCAACCGGAACAATTTCATGCAGCTACGGGTCAAGGATTCCGGCTGAAAAATCTTTCTGATCCTCGACAACCTGCGCGTTCACCGGATGGTAAAAGCCTGGCCGGCTGCGTACGGTATCGAACAGAACGGCTACGGGCAGCGGGGCACAATAGAACCTGTCTCAAAACTCCGGGACAGATCCCGGCAACCGATACCTCAAGGAGATTACGTTCATGAAACAGGTTCGATCTTTCACCGCCCTGCTGTTCCTCTGGCTACCCATCTTCGCAGTTGTCCCGGCTTCCGCCGAGGACGATACCTTTGAGGAAGACACCGTTATGGAGGAGGCCGCGGACTTTTTCGGTGAAGGCACCGAGGGCATTGGTGATGTGATCGAAAAGTTGTTCAAGGACCTTGGCCGGCCCAACGCCTACATCAAGGGCGAGGAAGCCAGCGGCGCCCTGGGTATCGGCACCCGCTACGGCAACGGCACCCTGATCATGAAATCCGGCGGCACATCGACAGTCCACTGGACCGGCCCCTCCATCGGCTTCGACGCCGGCGGCAATGTCGCCAAGGTCTTCGTGCTGGTTTATGACCTGCCTTCCGTTGACGCCCTGTTCCAGCGCTTCCCCGCCGTGGACGGCAGCTTTTACTTCGTCGGCGGCGTCAGCGCCAATTACCATCAGTACGACGGTATCAATCTCGCCCCGATCCGCCTCGGCGCCGGTTTACGCAGCGGCGTCAACGTGGGTTATATGAAATATACCCGCGAAAAGACCTGGAACCCGTTCTGAGACAGGTTCTACCCCATCATGACCGACAATATCCAGGATCAGATCATCGAGTCGTTTCGTACGGTTACCGGGACCATGGAACCGGATCGAACCTCTGTGTTGCTCGTTTCGGCGGACACGGCCGATGCCGGGCTGGATCGCCGGGCACTGGCGGCGGATAGCGACAGCCAATGGCATCTGCGCCGGCTCAGACGACTCAGCCACGCCATCGCCCGCTTGCAACAAAACAAAATAGCCGCGGTATTGCTGGATCTGTACCTGCCTGACAGCCGGGGCATCGAGACATTCGAGACACTGTTCGAAGCCGCCCCGCTGGTTCCTATCCTGATATTGGCCGACCCTGAAAATGAGGACATCGCCCTGCAGGCAACACGACAGGGTGCGCAGGATTACCTGCTGAAGGAACATCTCAACGCCTACTGGCTGCCACGGCTCCTGCGCAGCGTGATCGAACGCAAGGCCGCCGAAGACGCGCTGTTCCTGGAAAAGGAACGCGCCCAGGTCACCCTCAACTCCATCGGTGACGCGGTGCTCAGCACCGACATCGCCGGCAACATCACCTATCTGAACAAGGTCGCGGAAGACATGACCGGCTGGTCCGGCCGGGAAGCCCTCGGCCGGCCGCTGACTGATGTATTTCAGATCATTAACGGAAAAACCCGAAAACCAGCAGCCAATCCGATGACGCAAGCGGTTCAGGAGAACCGGACCGTGGGCCTGAGCGCAAACTGTATTCTTATCCGGCGCGACGGGGTTGAATCCGCCATTGAGGATTCGGCCGCTCCCATCCGCGACCGCGGGGGAATAGTGATCGGCGCGGTTATCGTCTTTCACGACATCAATATGGCCCACAGCGTCGTAAAAAAAATGGCGCACCTGGCGCAGCACGATGTTCTTACCGGACTTCCGAACCGGTTACTGTTTCGAGACCGCCTCTTTTATACCGTCGCCCTGGCCCGGCGGCACGGACGGCAGTGCGGCATCCTGTTTCTTGACCTGGACGGCTTTAAAGATATTAATGATTCACACGGGCATTCCCTGGGCGATCAATTATTGCAGTCCATTGCACAACGGTTGCTGACCTGTGTACGCGACTCGGATACCGTGGCCCGCCAGGGCGGCGATGAATTCATGGTCTTACTGACGGAAATCGGCCACCCGGAAGATGCCGCCCATAGTGCGCAAAAGCTGCTGGCGGAATTGATCAAACCCTACAACGTGGCCGGAGAGGTATTCCACATTTCCGTGAGTATCGGTATCAGCCTCTACCCCGGTGACGGCACGGATTCGGACACCTTGATAAACGCCGCGGATACGGCCATGTATCACGCCAAAGATCTGGGCGGAAACAACTACCGGTTTTACAGCGACGATATCAATATACCTGCCGCCACGGGGTTGAGACTCTCCGAACTAAAACAATGATATCCGGACAATAGAGTCGCAGGATGGACCAACAACTGCACCCTTGTGACCCCCTCAATCGGACAGTCAATTACACTTCGTTCCACTCACGCTGAGTCAGAAACATACCGTTTGTGCCATTCGATTGGTGTTTCGCTTATCGCTGCACAAACTGTTTTTTTGATTAAGCGCGCCAGCGTACGGATTGCATCCATAATTGCGGTCATACTGTCCGCCGGGCTGGGAATCTTCCCTAACAAGGCCCGGAGGTAATTCAGAATGAACATGTCAAAACGCGGCACGATCAGTGCGATTTCCATCACCCTTTTGCTGGTCCTGGGCGGTTGCTCGGGCATGACACAGCAGGAGAAAAACACCGCATACGGCGCCGGCGCAGGCGGTGTAGCCGGTGCCGTCCTTACCGGCGGCAGTGCTCTGGGAACAGCCGGCGGTGCGGCGGTTGGCGGCGTCATCGGTCATGTTATCTCGGACGATGACGACGACCAGAAATAACCTGTAACGGCTATATTACTTATGTACCAGGAACCGGCTACACGGGTGCCCGCGGCAGTTCGGCAACCCGCAGCCCAGGCATAACAACCGGGATTCGGTGCTGTTGAACAGCATGTGACCGGAGTCCGGAAGCAGTAGTCAATAAACGGCTCGGTCTCAGGATCGCGCCGTTTTTTATATCACTGAAGGTTCAACAGGAGAAGGTCATGAACATTCATAAAACAACTATCGCTGCAACAGCGATAATCCTCACAACATTTACATTCGGTGTTGTCGCGCAACCCGGCAATAACGATAACGCCGACCGGCCCGGACAGAGCCGGCATGACAACAAGCCAGGCATGCATCAGTCCGGCGATGCCCGTATGCAAGACAGGGACGATGCTGAGCGAGGTCATGATACTGACCGGAGTCAGAGCAACCACCAGGGTAATGAAAACAGCAACCGGCAGTCTGACCCCGACTCCACCCGCGGCCTTGAGCGAGCTGCGGAGCGCCGTTCCGATAATGCCGGCCCTCAGGGACAAGCAGAAAAGGAATCTCACTGGTATGACTTTATGCTTGGCAGGAACAAGAAAGTGGAAGGCGATATGGAAAGCGGCTTCGAAACCACCGGGAAAAAGCAGCGCTGGTGGTGGCCGTTTAATTGATATTACTGTGTGTGCTGTCGCACGGAACCAACCCGGCAGTGCGCATAGACTACCGCCATACATCATAAAATCACAACCGGAGATAAAGATATGCTTGAAACCATCGCTATCATCCTGCTGATACTGTGGGGGCTGGGTCTGATTTCGTCCTATTCCATGGGTGGACTCATTCATGTCCTCCTGCTTTTCGCGGTCGTCGTGCTGCTCATACGTGTATTTCAGGGTAGAAGAATCTGATTTGCTCAATACGGATATCGATCCGCAGTTCCCTTTTCAGGAGATTGTAAAATGAACATGGTGAGAATCGTGGCAATACTGTTGATCATCGGCGGCACCCTCGGGCTCGCCTATGGCGGCTTCAGTTATACCAGTGAAACGCACGAGGCTGATTTGGGACCGATACAGCTGTCAGTCGATGAAAAGAAACACGTCAGTGTGCCCATATGGGCCGGCATCGGCCTGATTACGGCCGGTGGAATACTCCTGGTTGTGGGCTGGAAAGGCCGGTATAACTAAAACAGGTCTGGTTGCCGCCTGTTCCCGGCGGGCGCAATAAATTTCGAGGTATCCAGCCTGATGTGCCTGCTGTTCAGTCCCAGGCGCTTGCAGGTTTTGTGGAAACGCTGTTCGATCATGTCTGCATAGACGCCCTGCCCGCGCATGCGTGATTTAAATTCCGGATCGTTCTCCCGGCCGCCGCGGATGTCTTTCACCATGTTCATCACGTGATCACTCTTTAATGGATAATGTGTATCCAGCCATTCACGGAATAAAATGTTCACTTCATGCGGCAGTCGCAGCATCACGTACCCGGCGCTGATCGCGCCGGATTCTGCGGCGCGAGCCAGTATGTTTTCCATTTCCGTGTCGTTCAACGCCGGGATCACCGGCGCGAACATCACGCCCACGGGGATCCCCGCCCGGGCCAGTTCTTCGATGGCGCGCAGGCGTTTCCAGGGGGCCGCCGCGCGCGGTTCCATCCGCCGGGCGAGTTCGGGGTCCAGCGTCGTTACCGAGATAAAGACCTGCACCAGATCCAGTGCCGCCATGGCCGACAGCAGATCCCGATCTCTCAGCACCAGCGCCGACTTGGTCACAATGGTCAATGGATGCCGACAACGCTGCAGTGTCTCGATGATCTGCCGGGTGATCCGCCACTGCCGCTCGATCGGCTGGTACGGATCGGTGTTGGCGCCGAGGGCGATCGGGCTGCAGCGATAGCTTTTTGAAGCCAGTTCCTTTTCCAGCAGACGGGCGGCATCCGGCTTGGCGAACAGTTTTGTTTCAAAATCGATCCCGGGCGAGAGATCCATGTAGGCATGTGCGGGCCTTGCATAACAATAGGTACAACCGTGTTCACAGCCGCGGTAGGGATTGATGGACTGCTCAAAGGGAATGTCCGGCGAGCGGTTGCGACTGATGATGGTTCTGGACTGTTCGACGGTCACCGAGGTCGCCAGCGGTTCCTCATCGTCATCCCGCCACCAGCCGTCATCGATACTCTCACGATCATCCTGCTGGTAACGCGGCCGGATCCACTGTCGCTGTCCCCTGCCCCTGGCCTTGTTCCGGGGTACGGATTTCATGCATGGAGTCTATCCCGGCGATCGCCGGCGCGCCAGCATCGGACTGGTTGTCAAGCTCCGGATGCCGTAAGATATTGTTTCGTGGAATCTTACCCTACCGCCGTTGTCATCGGGCTCATTGCGCTCACCGCCATCATTGTGCTTCTGGTCTGGATACTGTACTTGCTCAGGGGGTCGGGCAACATCAGGGCCGCGCTGGAATCGATGCGCGGCGATCTCGAGCTGGCGCGCATGAAGAGCGAACTGCTGGAACAGCAGCACCAGGAATCCCGCCAGCATCTGACCGAACTGATTGTCAACCTGCGGGAACGCCAGGTCAGCCATACGGCGGACCTGCGCGAACACCTCGCCAACCTGCTGGCCGGCCACCAGACCGCATTCGAAAAACGCCAGGCCGAGGCCATCAGGGAACTCAGCGAGACCATCAACAAGGGCATGAGTTACTCGCAAAAACAGATCAACACCCAGCTTGATCACAACATCGAGCAGTTGATCAAGCGCGTCAACCATCTTACCGAACGCACCGAACAGCGCCTGCACGAAATCGGCGGCCTGGTGGAAAAACGCCTGGACGAAGGCTTCAAGAAAACCACCGAAACCTTTACCGACATCGTCAAACGCCTGGCCCTGATCGACGAGGCCCAGAAAAAAATCACCGAGTTATCGACCAATGTCGTCAGCCTGCAGGAGATCCTGGCGGACAAGCGTTCGCGCGGCGCCTTCGGCGAAGTTCAGCTCAATGCCCTGATCGCCAATGTCATGCCGGAGAACAGTTATGCCATCCAGTACACCCTGCCCAATGACTGTGTGGCTGACTGCGCCCTGTTTTTGCCGGAGCCGACCGGCACGATACTGATCGATGCCAAGTTTCCACTGGAATCCTACCGCACCATGACGGATTTCACCCTCGGCGATCTGGAACGCAAGGCGGCGGAAAAACAGTTCCGGCGCGACATCCAGAAGCACATTGCCGATATCGCCGAAAAATACATCATTCCGGGCACCACCTCGGACGGAGCCGTCATGTTCATTCCCGCCGAGTCGGTCTTTGCCGAAATCCAGGGTCACTATCCCGAACTGGTGGACATAGCCCATAACGCCCGGGTCTGGATGGTCTCACCGACCACGCTGTGGGCTACGCTGAACACTGCCCGTGCCGTGTTAAAAGATGCAGAAACACGGGAACAGGTCGATATCATCAAGGAACACCTGGGTTACCTGTCGAAAGATTTCGACCGTTTCCGCGGCCGCATGGATGATCTGGCCAAGCATATTCGTCAGGCCCACGAGGATGTGGAAAAGGTGAATACCTCGGCGCGCAAGATCAGCAGCCGTTTTGAAAAAATCGAGAAACTGGAAATCGAGAATGACACAACAGTACAATTACCGGCAGACCATCACAATGTGTGATCGATGTACGGGATCGGTATGAACTCCGCATGTATATTCGTATCACATATGACGTATACACAGCTATCTCCCTGAATGAGCTATAAACCACTGACCACAATTATCTTCGACATGGACGGCACCCTGGCCAACACCGAGGAGATCCATCGCCAGGCGTTCAACCAGGCATTCACTGAATTCGACCTGCCGATACACTGGAACGCGCCCGAATACGCACAGTTGCTGTCCGTTTCCGGTGGCCGGCAACGCATTTATCGTTATCTGAAAAGTCACAGCATCAACCTACGCAGGGACAAGCGGCGCTTTGCCCGGGAAATTCACCAGCGCAAATCGGAAATCTACCGGGAGAAACTCGATGCCGGTCATCTGATCCTGCGTCGCGGCGTGCTCAGACTGATCCGTGAAGCGCACAGGAACAATATCCGTATGGGTATCGCCACCAGTTCTTCCAGAAGTAACATCGATACGCTGGTGCATAATACGCTGGGCATTCGGGGTCTGGACTACTTTGACAGCATCGTCAGTTGCGACATCATCTCCGAGCAAAAGCCTTCGCCGGCAGTCTATCAGTACGCCCTCGCCGAACTGGGCACCAATCCCGAAAACTGCATAGCTATCGAGGACACCAGTAACGGTAACCGAGCGGCTCTGGCTGCCGGGATCAAAACCGTCATTACCACCCATGAATTTACCCTGGACAATGATTTCAGTGGCGCATCACTGGTTCTCGATGACATGGGTGAACCGGAACATCACTTCAACGTACTCTCCGGTAACTCCCATGAACACCACTATCTCAACCTGGAATTGATGAAAAAAATCCTGCAGGACCAGAGCCCGGTCAATGTTCAGTCGCCGTGGTTTCCCGCCTACGCCGCCTGTTGCAAGTAAGCTGTTCAGGCCGGTTCGCCGGCATCATGATAATCCATGATGTTGTGAACGGGTTTCGCTAGAATACGTTCATGACCCTGACCGAGTTACGTTACATTGTTGCCGTTGCCCGCGAGCGCCATTTCGGCCGTGCTGCGGCGTCCTGTTTTGTCAGTCAGCCAACCCTGAGCGTAGCTATCAAAAAACTCGAGGAACAACTTGGCGTCACTCTGTTCGAGCGCTACCAGCATGATGTCCGGGTGACGGCCATCGGCGAAAAAATTATTGAACAGGCCCGGCGTGTGCTCGAGGAAGCGGACAGGATCAAGGACATCGCCAGTGAATCCGAGAACGCCTTGACCGGACAACTCAAGCTCGGCGTGATTTATACCGTCGGACCCTACCTGCTACCCAAACTGATCCCGGCCATTCACAAGGCAGCGCCGGAACTGAAACTGGTGATCGAGGAAAACTTCACGCATGAACTGGGCGAATTGCTGCGCCAGGGTGAACTGGACATGATCATTGTCTCGACGCCGTTTACTATACCAACTACGGAAACCCGGTATCTCTACAGTGAACCCTTCATGGTGGCCCTGCCCATGGATCATCCCCTGACCAGAAAAAAATCCATACGCCTAGAAGATCTGTTCGATGAGACATTACTGTTACTGCGTACCGGCAACTGCTTTCGCGACCAGGTGCTGGAGGCCTGCTCATCGTGCATGAGTCAGCAGTTCTCGCAGGAAAATATCCAGAAAACACTGGAGGGAAGTTCACTGGAAACGATCCGGCAAATGGTGGCAGCCGGCACCGGAGTTACCATCCTGCCCGCGACCACCATCAGTGAAGGTCCGGATATGAAAGGACACCTGGAATATCGGCCTTTCGTCAAACCGGCGCCCGAGCGCGACGTGATACTGGCCTGGCGTAAATCCTATCCCAGAACAGCGCTGGTCGACCTGGTTGAAAATACCGTCGGCAAAATCAGGCTCAGGGGCATCAGTATCGCGGCGTGATCACTTGATGACGAGAAAGGCGGCCGTGTTACCCCGGACCACCCGCAACAATAACGAACCCGGTACCTGATCCACCAGGGTCAGAAAACTCTGCAGATCCGTTACATTCTGGCGGTTGATGGAGGTAATAATATCGCCAGTACGCAAACCGGCCTGCCAGGCGGGGCTGCCACGTTCCACATCGGCGATGATCACGCCCTCGAGTTGACCGTATAAGGGATGACTCTCATCGAGTTCAGCCACGGAGAGGCCGGACAGGCGTTCATTCTTGTACTGACCACTGGCTGCCGTGGTTTCCTGGGCCTTGATCCGCGCCTTGATGGTTCTGGTTTCACCGTTGCGCAGAATTTCGAAGACCGCCTCTTCATTCACGGATAAAAGTCCGATACGGTTGCGCAGATCGCCGGCATTGCGAATCTTGTGACCGTTCATTTTAACCACCACATCGCCGGGTTCAAATCCGGCCTCGGCCGCCGGGGAATTCTCCATGATACGATTAATCACCGCACCGCGCCGGTTGTCCAGTCCGAACGCCTCGGCCAGTTCCGGACTCAGATCCTGGGCGTGAACGCCCAGAAATCCGCGTTCCACGCCACCGGTTTCCACCAGTTGTTCCATGATATTCAGGGCCAGATTGGCGGGTATGGCAAATCCGATACCGATATTGCCGCCGGACTGTGAAAATATGGCTGTATTGATGCCAACCAGTTCACCCTTGAGATTAACCAGTGCGCCACCGGAGTTACCGGGATTGATTGAAGCATCCGTCTGGATGAAATCCTCGTAGCCCTCGATGCCCAGACCGCTGCGGCTCAGTGCACTGATAATGCCGGAGGTCACCGTCTGCCCGAGCCCAAACGGGTTGCCGATGGCCACGACAAAATCGCCCACTCGCAGATCGTCGGAGTTGGTGGGCTTGATGGCGGTGAGATTCTCCGCGGGCACCCGGATGACCGCGACATCGGTTTCCGGATCGGTGCCCACCAGTTCCGCATCAAGTTGACGTCCGTCCCGAAGCGTGACGGTGATTTGCACCGCGTTGGCAATGACATGATTATTGGTCAGAACAAGTCCCCGTTCGGCATCGACAATGACACCGGAGCCGAGACTCTGGGTCTTGCGTTCTGTAGGCATGTTGGGAATATTGAAAAAGCGCCGGAAAAACGGGTCGGCGAACAGTGGACTTTGCTGCAATTTGACCTTGCCTTCAGTGGCGATATTGACGACCGCCGGAGTCACATCCCCCAGCATCGGGGCGAGACTGGGAAGTTTCTGATCCCCGGCCTCCAGCGGCAATGCCGCCCGGGCAACCGCGGGCATGAGCATGGCGAGTGTCAGGCAAAAGAACCGGATGTAGCGAATCAGGCGGGTCGGCATAGTTTCTCCTTATATTATCGATAGCGGTTAGTGGATTACTTTTTTCTGAGCCGCAATAGTACTGATAAGTTCATCCGCGCGGACAAACCCGCCCGGGCCGGATCCGGGCCGATGAATACATTAATTTACGCCCAAACACAAACAGGCGGTATTACCGCCTGTTTGTGATCGCATCCGGTTTTCAGCTTTTTACCGCAATGCGCTTGGGCTGTACCTTTTCCTGCTTGGGCACGGTTATTTCCAGCACACCGTTCTTGCCATGCGCCTCGATTCGGTCTGCATCGGCCGTATCCGGCAGGCTGAAGCGGCGATAGAAAGTTCCATGGGCGCGTTCTATACGCGTGTAGCCCTGGCTGTCCTCTTTTTTCTCGACTGCGCGTTCACCTTTCAGCGACAGCACGCCGTTTTCCATGGTCACTTCAATATCCTTTGGATCGACACCGGGCAAATCCGCATGGATGACGAAACGATCACTTTCCTCGCTGATGTCCACAGCGGGACGCCAGTGAGTGGTAGCAATGTTCGAGCTGTCGGCATCGCCGCGCTCACCCAGCAGGGTATCGTACAGGCCGAGGCCGTTCATTTCTTTCTGCAGTCTGTCCAGCAGACTCCAGGGTTCATATCGAGTAAGTGCCATATCACACCTCCAAATCGTTGTTTTGTTCGATGCTTTCTATATGGGGTGCGGGCAGGGACTTTCAAGACCCGGAAAAACAATTTTTCAAGCCCCGTTGACGGAACCCGGATCCGGATCAGACCTGCTCAAATGTAGTAGGACGTGCGTGTCATTACCCGTGCACACAGGCGCATGGCGGTACGGACCGGCCATGGGAGTTTTCGCGCACCGGCTGCCGCTGCCTTGTCGCCATGTTCGGTTTCATCAACCTGCATCTGTTCGAGTATGGCGCGGGTTTTGTGATCGGCCTGCGGTAGTTGCCGCAGGTGACCCTGAAGGTGATCAACCACCTGCCGCTCGGTTTCCTCGATAAAGCCGAGGCTCCAGTCATCACCGGCAACCCCGGCCGTGATACCGATACCTAGAGAGCCCAGGAACCACAAGGGGTCCAGACAGCTGGTGCGCCCGCCCAGTTCCCCGAGCCGCTCCTCGCACCAGTGCAGATGATCGATTTCCTCATCGGCGGACTGCCTGAGTTTGTCGCGGGTTTCCCGGTCACGGGCCATAAGGGCCTGCCCCTGGTAGAGTGCCTGGGCCGAGATTTCACCGGCATGGTTGACGCGCATGAGGCCGGCGATATGCCGCCGGCTGGCGGCATCGAGTGGTGTTTCTTCAATCCCGGCACCCGGTGTCGGGCGGGTGGAGTGACTCCTGCCGGTCAGTACCGCGAGCACATTGCGGTCGAATTCCAGGATGAACTTGTCCAGGGGACTGTATACCGGATCAGTGACTGACGAAGGTGATTGCATTTAATACAATGAATTCATATAGTTAAGCTCCAAGTATGGCATAAACACCGGGCATTTGCCTGAGGACGGCAGGTATTGACACTTTCGGGGGCAATCCGTACCATTCAGCCTCTTTTTTTGCAGCAAAAACAAACAATCCAGCGGTCCCCACGAGAGCATGAAAACTTATAGTCCCAAAGCTTCCGAAATTCAACGCGACTGGCTCCTGGTGGACGCCAGTGGCAAGACCCTGGGCCGTCTGGCCACCGAGGTGGCCCGCCGCCTCCGGGGCAAACACAAACCCACCTACACCCCCCATATGGACATGGGTGATTATGTCGTCGTCGTCAATGCCAGGGATATCCGTGTGACGGGCAACAAACTCAATGACAAGATGTATTACCGTTACAGCGGTTACCCGGGCGGTATGAAATCGACTTCGCTGACCAAGATGCTGCAGACCAAACCCGAGCGGGTTATCGAAATTGCGGTGAAAGGCATGTTGCCGAAAAATCCACTCGGTCGTGCGATGTACCGCAAGTTACGTGTCTACAGCGGCGCCGAACATGATCACGCCGCCCAGCAACCCAAACCCCTGGAAGTTTAATTACCGATGAGCACACAAGTTTATTACGGGACCGGTCGCCGCAAGAGTTCAGCGGCCAGGGTTTACCTGAAGAAAGGCAGTGGCAACCTGACCATCAATAACCGCACACTCGAACAGTATTTCGGCCGCGAAACCGGACGTATGATCGTACGCCAGGCACTGGAAACCACCGCTATGAGCGAGAATTTCGATATCAACGTCATCGTCAAAGGCGGCGGTATATCCGGGCAGGCCGGCGCCATTCGTCACGGAATTACCCGGGCGCTGATCCAGTACGATGAAGCCCTGCGCAAACCACTGCGCCAGGCCGGTTTCGTCACCCGCGACGCCCGCCAGGTCGAACGCAAGAAAGTCGGCCTGCACAAGGCTCGCAAACGGCCGCAGTTCAGTAAACGATAAAAAAAGCTACTAGCAACTAGCTACTAGCTACAAGCTACAAGCTACAAGAAAATACCGCTACAAGGAGGTAGCATGGACGCACTCAGTGAACTGGAAGTATGGAAACGAAGTAAAGACCTGTCTGTAATGATCTACACAGTGCTTTCCAAATGTAAAGATTACGGGTTCAAGGATCAAATCACGCGGTCATCCGTATCTGTTCCTGCAAATATCGCGGAAGGTTACGAGCGACAATCAAAAAAAGGATTTGCACATTATCTTAAGATAGCCAAGGGCTCCTGCGCTGAATTGCGAACACAAATTATCATCGGTTCAGATATTGGTTACATTGAAAAAGCTGATGCCAAAAAGCTGATTGATGAATCCTTGCAGATCTCGAAGATGCTATCTGGATTAATCAAACATTGCCAAAAAATCTGATCTTTACGATTATATGAGGGAGCAATTTCTTGTAGCTTGTTGCTTTTTACTTGTAGCTTGTAGCTTGTAGCTAGTTGCTTGTAGCTAATAGCTATCTTTTTGGGGGCTCGTCTAATGGTAGGACAGCGGACTCTGACTCCGCCAGTGGAGGTTCGAATCCTCCGCCCCCAGCCATAATATATACAGGGAAGACTTGATTAAGTCAGAGATTCCTGCGTGTCAGGGAAGACATACACAGTCGCCATTATCGCGAGAGGACAGGAGTCCGAACTCTGACTCATGAAAGAATTTTTCTGGAATCCATTTCTTTCCCCACCTCGCTGAATGAAACAGCCAAACACGATTGTGTTACCCTGGTTCCCGATCCTGTAATGATAAAAGTTGCCAATGGCAATCGTATAATCCGGTAACATCATTTACCCTTTGGAATACAGCGTGTTCTCTTACTTCCATAAATTATCTTGTTAATGCGACAATCACCTCACCCTCGATGCCTGGTGTCATCGACAAACCGGGACTGGTTAATACATTATGAAACCGGTTCCTCCGGCCCGGGTTCTATCCTCGCAGATGGAGAAAATGCTATGATTGCTTGCCATAGTCATGGATTTACGTTGCATCTGATCCCGCTGGAGAACCCTGATGTCTCAAACCAATTCCGGTTCAGAGAGTAAACCGGCCCCCGATAACGACGTCATCACGACTATCCCGGATGTCAATGCACTGACCTTCGCAGATATTCGCGGTTGTCTGCACAAGGGCATCGCTGATTTTCGCCGGGCGCCATTATTCGGAATTTTTCTTGGCAGCATCTTCGCTGTCATTGGCCTGTTTATAGCCCTGTCGCTGTTTGTCTGGGAGAAGAGCTGGATGATGTACCCGATGCTGATCGGCTTTCCACTCATCGGTCCCTTTGCCGCGGTCGGACTTTACGAAGTCAGCCGCCGTATCGAGGAAGGCGCTCCCCTGGCCTGGAACGAAATATTATCGGTGGTGCGCCTGCAGTCCCGGCGCGAGATTCGCTGGATGGCCTTCGTCATGCTGTTCATCTTCTGGGTCTGGATGTACCAGGTGCGCCTGCTCATCGCACTGATACTCGGCCGCATGTCCTTCGCAAACCTGGAGTCATTTATCGACGTCATCACGACAACACGGGAAGGGCTGACCTTCATCATTGCCGGTCACATCGTCGGCGCCTGCCTGGCCCTGGTGCTGTTCTCAGTCACGGTTATATCCATGCCGCTGTTGCTGGACCGGGAAGTGGATTTCATCACGGCGATGATTACCAGTATCAAGACCGTGTTTGCCAGCCCAATGGTCATGCTGTCCTGGGGCGTATTCGTCACACTCGCCATCATGCTGTCCTTCGTGCCGGCATTCCTGGGGCTGTTGCTGGTCCTGCCGATTCTGGGGCATACCACCTGGCACCTGTACCGCAAAGCAATTAACAGCCAGGCGTAGGTACCTGTTCATGTTCCGTGGGCGGAAACGGTATCATACCCCGCATGCTGACCTGTGCCGCCATTACTCACCGTTTTCCATCTATGAACACTATTCTCACGGATCTTCCGCGCTGCCGACATCAGGGAATAATCGATTTTGAATATTGAATTCGAATACGTCCTGATTCTGCTGGCCCTGTCGGTCATATCCATACTGATAATCGACCGCTTCCGGCTGTCACCGCTCATCGGCTACCTGCTGGTGGGCCTGCTGATCAGTCCCAATACCACCGGCCTGATTCCGTTCAGCGATACCACGCGTTTCCTGGGTGAAATCGGTGTCGTCTTCCTGTTATTCAGTATCGGACTGGATTTTTCCCTGTCACGTTTTTACACCATGCGGCACACGGTGCTGGGACTGGGAGGCGGTCAGGTGATTATCGGGACGCTGTCCGGTTTCATCATAGCCTGGTCGCTGGGCATGAGCTGGCAGGCCGCATTTATTCTCGGCGGGGCGCTGGCCTTGTCATCGACTGCACTGGTCATGAAACAACTGGTCGACCAGTTCGAATTACAATCGGAACACGGCCTCACCGCCTTCGGCATCCTGTTGTTCCAGGATATGGCCGCAGTGCCCTTTCTGGTGCTGATCCCGATCCTCGCCCAGTCCCAGCCGGAGCATCTCTGGTCCGCCCTGATCCTGGCGCTGGTCAAGGGTGTCGCGGTTCTGGCGCTGATCATCGTGCTCGGCAAAACCCTGATCCCGCGTTTATTTCACATCGTGTCCTTTTCCACCGAACTGTTCACCCTGAGCGTGTTACTGGTCTCCCTCACCGCGGCCTGGCTGACCCACGCAGTCGGCTTGTCACTGGCTCTGGGTGCCTTCCTGGCCGGCATGATGGTGAGTGAATCGCGCTATCGATACCAGATAGAAAACGAAATCCGGCCATTCCGGGACATACTGCTCGGACTTTTTTTTGTCACCGTGGGGATGCAACTGGACCCGGCCCTGATCGCCCGGATCTGGCCCTGGGTGCTGTTGTTGCTGTCCGGACTCATGATCGGCAAGGCCCTCGCCATTTACCTTTTGATGCGTTTCGTCAACCGCTCGGCTCACGTCGCCAGCCGCACCGGCCTGATCCTGGGCCAGGGCGGTGAATTCAGCATCGCCCTTTTGACCCTGGCCGTGCTCTCCGGGCTTATCAGTATTGAAGATAGCCAACCGGTGCTGGCCGCCGTGATCCTGTCGATGCTGTTGTCACCGTTCGTGATCAGAAACAATCGATTGATTGCCCAAACCCTGTTCAATGAACCACAGCAAAGTGACCACATTACCGATGCGGCACTGCTGGATAATCTCTCTGAAACACATGGCAACCACGTGCTGATATGCGGTTACGGTTTGGTCGGAGAGGAAACGGCCCGGCTGCTGCGGGATACCGGACTCACCTGCCTGGCACTGGACATCAAACCTGCCGTCATTCGCAAGGCCTGGACCGATGATGAACCGGTTTACTTCGGCAATGCCGCCCAGGGCCAGATACTGGATTCCGCCGGACTGGGCAGGGCCACGGCCGTGATCATCGCTGTCAATGACGATGATACGGCACTCAAGATTCTTGCCGAGGTCAGAAAACTCAATACCGATATACCGGTGATCGTGACCACCCGGGATACCGGTCGACATGATATTATGCTGGACTCCGGGGCTACCCTGGTCATCGCCAGGTCCCGTGAGGCGGCCCGCAGCACTGCCGACAAGCTAATGAAATTACTGGAAAAAAAATGATAAGTAGATTAAGTTGAGTAACCGAAGGCCGCAACGAATCACACAAATCCGCATCGACCAGATATGCAACTGAAATGGCCGTGAGTAAAGCCCAGCAGAGTCCAGCCATCATCGACCTCAACAGGTTTCGTGTCACCTGTTCGAATTGCAATCTCAGCGAACTCTGCCTGCCCCGGGGTATCGACAAAGACAATTTGTCCAAGCTCGCCAACACCGTGCGCCAGTCGGGTATTTACGAAGCCGGTCATTTCCTGTTCCGGGCCGGCGATCCATTCAAGTCACTGGTCGCCATCCGCACCGGCGCCATCAAGCTCTATGTAGTTGATGATAATGGTGAAGAGCAGATCCTGGGATTTTATTTTCCCGGCGAGCTACTGGGTCTCGACGCCATCGAAACCGATACCCATACCTGTAATGCCGTGGCGCTGGAAACCAGCAGTTTCTGCGCTTTTCCCTATTCGAAACTGGACGAGTTGTGCAAAACCATACCGGAACTCAGGACGCAGATGTTCAAGTTCATGAGCCGGGAACTGTCGTTGGAAAACCGCCTGCTGCTGACACTCGGCAAGCGCAATGCTGATGAGAAACTGGCGACTTTTCTGATCACGCTCTCGGAGCGATTCAAGCGCATGGGATACTCGGCAACGGAGTTTCACCTGGCCATGTCACGCCAGGATATCGGTAATTACCTGGGTCTGACCATAGAGACGGTGAGCCGCGTGCTCAGCCGTTTTAACAAGGAAGGTCTGGTGAGAATCGACCGCAAGCAGGTGAAATTGCTTGATGTCGATACGCTGAAAAGGCTCAGTGTGACCTACTGCGAGGAAACGAAAAAAAACCCGTCCACCTGAAGGCGGACGGGTTACCGATGAGTGGGATGCTCATACTAATGTGACTCAGGAAGAACCGTCAAACACCATGGATCTATTCGGAGACCAATCAGCTTCCACAAAATTCATGGAAGTATCCACCCGGTCCAACGATTCATCAGATTCATATAATAGTGAATTCGACCGTAATGTCGTTGACATAGATCAACTGACAGAAACAAATTTCAATGCACGCCGTAATACCGGGATCAATAACACGGTAGTCGTTGTCTCGCGGATACTTCACTTCCCGGCCCCGTAACCATGAGTGCGCTGGATTTTCTCGTAGCTTTCAACCTTGGACTGATCAGCACCTTGCATTGCTGGGGTATGTGCGGTCCCATCATTACAGCATTCAGTCTTGGCCTGCCGGATCAGAATGCATCACTGGGCCGCATCATCATGTTCAACTCGGGCCGCATCAGCAGTTACGCAGTGGCCGGCATTATCGCCGGTTTGATCGGCGCCGGAATTATTGAGGTCATCCGCGATTTCCACGGCCAGTTGATCCTGCAAATGCTGGCTGCGCTGGTGCTGGTCGGCATCGGCTTACATGTCGGCGGCTGGTTTCCGCAGTTCAGGCGCATCGAGATTGCCGGTATCGCCGTATGGAAACACCTGCAGCCCCTGACCCGCGCGTTACTGCCCGTGGATACGGCTTTAAAAGCCTATGCGGCGGGCCTGGTCTGGGGCTGGTTACCCTGCGGCCTGGTGTATTCGGTATTGTTGTGGAACCTGGCCGGCGCCGATCCCCTCGCCTCCGGCCTGAACATGCTGGGATTCGGCCTTGGTACGCTACCCGGGATGATCACCGCCGGTTATACGGCCAGAAAAACCGCTGACTGGCTGAATAAACCACATCTACGCCGGGTTTTGGGAATACTGGTCATCGCTGCCGGACTGATCAGTGCCTGGGCGGCGATCCGGACTCAGTCGGCGGTTCATGCCGATCACCATCATCCGGCGCCGAAACTGAATCTTCAGGTGGATCCACATTCGCTGCATCACTGACGTTGTCGTCATCCATCAGGATGCGGTGACCCTCGCGTTCGAGATCATCATACTGGCCCGAGCCCACGGCCCAGAACAATGTCCAGACGATAACAGCCACCAGCACCAGTGAGATTGCAATGAGGATGTATATGATTTCCATAACTATCTTGCCAGCCGGGCCGAATTCAGCACCACGGCCAGGGAACTCAGCGACATGCCCAGCGCGGCCAGCCACGGCGCCACCATACCGCTGACCGCGGCCGGAATGGCGAGCAGATTATAGGCAATCGCCCAGGCCATGTTCTGGTGAATAATGCGCGATGTACGAAGGACAAGATCATAGAGCAGCAGCAGATTGTCCAGGGAGTTGTTGAGAAAGATCACATCAGCGGCATTCTTGACCAGGTCGGTACCCTGTCCCATGGCGATGGACAGATCCGCCGCGGCCAGTACCGGGCCATCGTTTATGCCGTCACCCACCATCAACACCCGGTGTCCGGCCGACCGCAGTTGTTGTACGGCCTGCATCTTGTCCCCGGGCCGCATTCCTGAATATCGCTGGTTGATCGCCAGGGTATCGCAGACATCGCGCACTACCGCCTCGCGATCACCACTCATGACCATTGCTACCAGGCCCCTTGATCTGATGGCATCGATCACCGCGCGTGCTTCCTCCCGCAATGGATCGCTGAAATAAAAAACAGCGACCAGCCTGTTGTCATCGGCCAGTACGATACGGGTATGGGCATTGTTATCCTCATCCGGTAAGCGGCCCGTCTGTTCATGAATATAGACGGCACTGCCGAGGTAATAGCGCCGCCCCTCAACAGTGCCGACAAGACCTGCACCGGGTTGATTACGAACCTCACTGGCCACCGGTAACTGTTCCGTGCCGGCGGCCGCCAGAAAGGCACGTGCCAGCGGATGTTCTGAAGCCTGTTCCAGGGCCGCGGCTATCTGTAAACAGCGATTGGTATCTTCCCCCGCAAGCGGCACTATCCGTTCAACCGTCAACTCACCGCGGGTCAGGGTTCCTGTCTTGTCGAACACCACATGCGTGATACCACGCAACTGTTCCAGCACGGACCTGTTACCGGTGAGGATACCGCGTTTCATTAAACTTCCGGTCATGGCCGTCATGGCGACGGGGGTCGCCAGGGCGAGGGCGCAGGGGCAGGTAATGATCAGTACCGAGACCGTGATCGCCAGCCAGTCATCGGCGCCCCGGGCAATCCAGTACCACGAGGTCAACAGCGCAAGCAGGAGTATAAAAACGATGAACACGGAAGCGATACGCTGCGAGGTTTGCTGGATACGGGATTTTCCGGCCAGCGCGCTGTTGATCAGATCCTGAACCCGGGCGATGAAAGAATCGCTGCTGATATGGGTAACCCGGCACTCAAGCACCGAATCCATGTTCACGGAACCGGCCATCAACTCATCACCCGGTTGCCGGGGCCGGGGCCGGCTTTCGCCGCTGATCACCGATTCATCGACAAGTGATTCACCATGGCTAATGCGGCAATCCACCGGTACGGTATTACCGGGCTTGATGCGGATGCTATCGCCCACGGCCAGTTCCACTACCGCCACCGCTTCGCTGCCGCCTGCTATGAGGCGCTCGGCCAGCATCGGAACTACACGGGAATAGACATCGACCTGGTTGTTAACCTTTCTGCGTACGGATAATTCAAAATAGCGCCCCAGCAACAGGAAAAATACGAACATGGCCACGGATTCATAGTAGACATGGCCCTCACCGGTGAAAGTCGTGCGGACACTGCCGGCGAATGCCAGCGCCAACCCCAGTGCCACCGACACGTCCATGCCCGGATGCAGGTGACGGATATCCCGCCAGGCGCCCCTGAAAAAGGGCGCTGCGCTATAGATTAGCACCGGGATGCAGAGGATCAGGCTGATCCCGTGAAAAAATGTACGAAATTGCGTTTCCATACCACTCCATTCGCCCTGGTAAAGCGCAATGGCAATCATCATGATTTGCATACCGAAGACACCGGCCACACCGATACGCCGCAACAGGAGACGGTTTTCACTGGCCAGGTTTGCCTGCTGGCGCTCCTTGCTGTAAGGCTGCGCATCGTAACCGAGTTCCCGGATCCGGTAGAGAATTTCACTGAGCCTGACCCGCGACTGGTCCCAGCTAATACGGCAGCGCTGATCGGAGAAATTCACCATCATTTCACTTACACCGGGTAACGGGCTGATGCGGGACTCAATCAGCCACGCACAGGCCGGGCAAACCAGTCCCTCGATGATCAACTCGGCTTCGCGGCGGTTGCCATCCATGGCGGAGACGAAGTCCCGCTGGATTTCATCCTTGTCATACAGCCGGGTTGAGGGCAGAAACTCCGGCACTTGCTGTGGCCGCACCGGCATGCCGGTACGGTGGCGATAGTAGTCCGCCAACCCCATACTGCAAATGGTTTCAGCCACCGCCTGGCAACCCGCGCAGCACATGGGACGGCTCTCACCGTCGATCTCCACCGGGTAGTCTGCACCTGCAGGCACGGCTTCGCCGCAGTGAAAACAGACTGCCCCGGGACCGCTCACAGTACTGTCAGTTTGCTGAAGGGTAATTGTTTTCAAGAGATTGGCCTGGTACCTGACTGGCTGTCATTATGGGTGCATTCCGCGGTAGCGGAAATCATCATGGCATGAAATACATCAGACTCCGGCGTGCCTGTAAAGCCGCAATCAGCACTGTACCGCTATCCGTGGACACGGGATGGATGATATACATGTATTTATCCGACAATCGCGTCCACTTGCAGCCAGTGGTAACAAAAATCCGGTTTTTTGCCGGGACCCGCGACTCACTTGATCTGGATCAAGTGCTCCGTGGATTAATAATCTGTTGCAGTATATTGGCATTTCCTGACCGGCAAAAATACAGCACACTACGCGCCGATAGCCCGTGAGGTTGCGGAATATCCGGGAGAGGTAACTCTATTTTAGAATAGGTATAATAATACCCTTGTCGGTCTCCATCACAGGAACCGTCACATCACTTTGAATATTCAACACATTATGCCAACGGAGATTTGACGACCGTGACTGACGCTCAAACCTACAATTACAAAGTGGTACGCCAATTCGCCATCATGACCATTATCTGGGGTATCGTGGGCATGCTGGTCGGCGTTTTCATCGCCGCGCAACTGGCCTGGCCGGCCCTGAATTTCGACATTCCATGGCTGACTTTCGGCCGTCTGCGGCCGCTGCATACCAACGCGGTGATATTCGCCTTTGGCGGCAGCGCCCTGTTTGCCTCATCCTATTACATCGTCCAGCGCACCTGTCATGTGCGGCTCTACAGTGATGGCCTGGCGGCGTTCACCTTCTGGGGTTGGCAACTGGTGATTGTGCTGGCGGCGATTACATTACCGCTGGGGATCACTGCCTCCAAGGAATACGCGGAACTGGAATGGCCGATTGACATACTCATTACGGTGGTCTGGGTCGCTTATGCGGTGGTATTTTTCGGCACCATAATGCACCGCCGGGTTAAACACATTTATGTGGCCAACTGGTTTTACGCCGCCTATATCATCACCATCGCGGTCCTGCATATTGTCAACAGCATGGCGCTGCCGGTGACACTGACCAAGTCCTATTCCATGTACGCCGGTGTCCAGGATGCCATGGTGCAGTGGTGGTACGGGCATAACGCGGTCGGTTTTTTCCTGACCGCGGGATTTCTCGGCATGATGTATTACTTCATTCCGAAACAGGCCGGGCGCCCGGTATATTCCTACCGCCTGTCCATCGTGCATTTCTGGGCCCTGGTGTTTACCTACATCTGGGCCGGCCCACACCATTTACACTACACGGCGCTGCCTTACTGGACCCAGTCACTGGGTATGGTCATGTCGATTATCCTGCTGGCGCCGTCCTGGGGCGGCATGATCAACGGCATCATGACCCTGTCGGGCGCCTGGCATAAACTCCGCACCGACCCGGTACTGCGTATGTTAATCGTATCGCTGTCCTTCTATGGCATGTCAACGTTCGAAGGCCCGATGATGTCAATCAAAACCGTGAACGCTTTATCCCATTACACCGACTGGACCATCGGCCATGTACACTCCGGGGCTCTCGGCTGGGTCGCCTTCATTTCTCTTGCCTGCCTCTATTACCTCTTCCCGCGTTTATATGGACGTGAGATCTACAGCAACCGGCTGATCGAGGTACATTTCTGGATATCCACCATCGGCATCGTCCTCTACATCACTTCCATGTGGGTATCCGGGATCATGCAGGGCCTGATGTGGCGCGCGGTCAACGATGACGGCACCCTGACCTACAGCTTCGTGGAAACCGTACAGGCCATGCATCCGTTCTACATCATCCGCTTCCTTGGTGGTCTCATGTTCCTGGCGGGCACGCTGGTTATGGCCTGGAACCTCTGGAAAACGGCAGCCGGTAGCAAGCCGGTCACCGCGCCCATACCCGAACCGGCCATGGCTCACTGAGTCAGGGGAGATAGATAAAATGCTGAAACATGAAGCCATCGAAAAAAATATCGGCCTGATGATGATCATGATCGTCCTGGTAATCAGTGTCGGCGGCCTGGTTCAGATCGTGCCGTTGTATTTCATGCATTCCACCACGGAACCCGTGGAAGGTCTGGAACCCTACTCGCCATTGCGGCTGACCGGACGCGATATCTATGTGCGCGAGGGATGCTATCTCTGCCACTCGCAGATGATCCGGCCGTTCAGAGCGGAAACCGAACGTTACGGACATTACTCACTGGCCGGAGAGTTTGTCTATGACCGGCCGTTCCAGTGGGGCTCCAAACGCACCGGGCCGGATCTGCACCGCGTTGGCGGCCGCTACAGTGATGAATGGCACCGTGTTCACCTGATCGATCCGCGTGATGTCGTACCGGAATCCATCATGCCCGGTTACCCGTGGCTGGAGACGACAGAAATTGATAATACGGACATCGCCAGAAAGATGCAGGTGCTGAAAACCCTGGGAGCGCCCTATACCGAGCAGCAGATCAGCGAAGCGAAAAAACAACTCGAGGGTAAAACAGAAATGGATGCGGTCATTGCTTACCTGCAGGGCCTCGGTACCGCGGTTAAATCCCGACGTTGAGACGAGGCAAATAACATGAGCACAATTTTTTCACTCTGGACAGTCATTGTTTTTATTCTCTTCATCGGCATCGTTGTCTGGGCCTGGAGCGGCAAGAGGAAACAGGAATTTGACGAAGCTGCCATGATCCCGTTTAACGATGAGGATGATGAAACAGAAATAAATAATCAAGAAGCGGAGAACCGGAATGCCTGATTTCACCAGTGGTATCTGGAGTTATATTATTGCCATTGTCACCATACTCAGTATTGTCGGATTAACCTGGTTTACCATCGCCCAGTCACGCTGTAAAAAGAAAAAACCCGGTGAGCAGGCGCAAACCATGGGGCATGTCTGGGATGACGACCTGGCGGAGTACAATAATCCCATGCCGGGCTGGTGGCTGAACATGTTTTACATCACCCTGGCCTGGGGTGTGCTGTATCTAATCCTCTACCCCGGACTCGGCGCCTTTCCTGGCGTACTGGCCTGGACCCAGCAAACCCAGTATGAGGAAGAACTGGCCGAAGCCGAGGACAAGTATGGACCGATATTCAACAAGTACCTGAACCAGGATATCGAGAAAGTGGCCATGGACAGCGAAGCGCTGGAAATCGGCAAAAGCCTGTTTTCCACCTACTGTACAACATGCCACGGTTCCGATGCCCGCGGTGCACGCGGCTATCCCAACCTGCGGGATAACGACTGGCTTTACGGCGGCACACCCGAAGCCATTAAAACCACCATCACCAAGGGTCGCACCGGGGCCATGCCCGCCTGGTCCGCCATGCTCGATGACGAGAAAATTTTCAATGTAACGTCTTATGTACTGCAACTGGCAGGCCGCGAGGTTGATACCGAATCGGCATCGAAAGGCAAGGAGATCTACCAGACCAGTTGCGCCGTCTGTCATGGCGCAGAGGGTCAGGGCAACCAGCAACTGGGCGCGCCGAAACTGGCCGATGACATCTGGTTGTACGGTGGTTCGCGCAAGAAAATCATGGAATCCATCCGTGCCGGGCGCAACGGCCACATGCCCCCGCATGGAGAATTTCTTGGCGAGGCCAAGGTTCACCTGCTCACCGCTTACATATACAGTTTCAGCAAGGAGCAGGGCAGTAATTAATGAAGAAACTGATCAGCGACATCTCGGCGATACCGGAACCCTACCAGTTCATTTCGATCCTGTGGTTGTCCTTTCTCATGGCCGGCGTTGCCACCGGGATCTTCTTCAGCGTTATCGATCCGATGCAACTCGAGGCCTGCGTGGATTTCCCCGAAATGGGTCGCATTGGCGCCTATACCACCGGCTTTTTTCTGTTCTGGATACTCACGGCTGCGTCGAGCCTGTTGAGCTGCTACTTTATCCTGCCACGCAAGGGCAGCGGTGCCGGGGACCAATCAAAGGCTGATCAGGCCTGATGTAACAAAACCGTATGTATCATCCATGAATGCGCCCCGAAATGACGCTGACATACAGCAATCGCTGTTTGAAAAACGGCAGAAAATCTATCCGCGTGAGGTTCACGGTCGTTTTGCCCGGTTGCGGGTTATCAGCATTATCACCCTGCTCGGCTTATTCTATGCCCTGCCCTGGATCGACTGGGACGGCCGGCAAAGCGTTCTGTTTGATTTACCGGCACGCAAATTCCACGTCTTCGGACTGACCTTCTGGCCACAGGATTTTCTGCTGCTGGCATTCCTGCTCATGCTGGCCGCGCTCAGTCTGTTTTTCTTTACCGCAATCGCCGGCCGGCTATGGTGTGGTTACGCCTGTCCACAGACCGTGTGGACCGAGGTCTTCCTGTGGATGGAACGCATGATTGAAGGTGACCGCATTGCCCAGATGCGACTTGATAATAAACCCATGTCATGGAAAAAATTCCGCATCAAGGCGACCAAGCATGCCGTGTGGATAATTTTCTCCCTGCACACGGGGGCAACCTTTATCGGTTATTTCGTGCCCATACGCGAACTGACCAGCCAGATCATGACCCTGGAACTGGGTGCCTGGGCGACTTTCTGGATGCTGTTCTATGGATTTGCCACTTACGGCAATGCCGGCTGGATGCGCGAACAGGTATGCATATACATGTGTCCCTATGCCCGTTTCCAGAGCGCCATGTTCGACGATGACACCATGGTCGTTTCCTACGACGCCAAACGCGGTGAACCTCGGGGACGACGACGTTTTGATGACGAGGAAAAACGCGCACAGCTCGGTGATTGCATAAACTGCACCCTGTGCGTTCAGGTCTGTCCCACGGGGATTGATATCCGTGACGGTCTGCAATACGAATGCATCGGTTGCTCGGCCTGCATTGATGCCTGTAACGATGTCATGGACAAGGTCGGTTATGAACCCGGACTGATCCGCTACACGACACAGAACCTGATAGAAGGCAAACCGTCGCGGATTATACGTCCACGGATAGTTATCTATGGCACGATTCTACTCTCCCTGACCGGGCTTTTTATCTACATTGCCGGCACACGCACACCGCTGGCGCTGGATGTGATCCGTGACCGTAACCAGCTTTACCGTGAAAGCCGTGGCATGATCGAGAATGTATATAAACTCAAGATAATTAATATGGACGAACAGCCCCATACATACTCACTTTCTGTCAGCGGTATCGACGATATCAGGCTGGAACTGGAACAGGCGAAGATCAGGGTCGATAGCGGCAAGGTCATGGCCCTGCCGGTGCGCCTGCTGGTCAGGGAAGATACATTAACGTCACGCAGTTCGGATATCGAATTTACCCTCACTGCCACAGCGGATCCCGAACTCAGCGTCAGCGAACATGCCAGGTTTATCGGACCGATGCCATGAGCCACACCAACGGACATCCCGCCTGGTACAGGGAACCCCTTGTCTGGATGGTAATTGCATTCCCGGCTGCTGCGGTCATCGCCGGCATCATTACCATCATCCTGGCTATACGCTCGGAAGATGGACTTGTCGTCGATGATTACTACAAGCAGGGACTGGAAATCAATCGCACCCTGGACCGGGACCGTGCAGCAAGGGAACATAACCTCGCAGCAACCATTCACTACACAGGTGCCGGCGACACATTAATGGTCGTGATGTCGTCCGATGACAATTACACCCTGCCGGAGCAACTGGGGATCAGCCTGCTGCACGCCACACGCAAGGGATATGACCAGGTATTCAGTGTCAGCCGCAGCGGTGAAAACCGCTATGCCGTGCCGGTATCCAGATTGAATCCGGGAGACTGGCATATATTGATTGAAACGGAGGAATGGCGGGTGCTGGAACAAATCCGGGTAAGGTAGCCGCTGCGAGCCAATATTCATGTCGAAACACATCACCATCATTCAGGGACACCCCGATCCCGACAACAGTCATTATTGTCATGCCCTGGCGGAAGCGTACCGGGAAGGCGCCGAAGCCGGCCGGCACCCGATCAGGATTATACGCGTTGCCGGCCTTGATTTTCCGCTCCTGAGAAACAGGGAGGACTGGAAAACAAAAGCCCCGCCACCCTGTATCCGGAAGGCACAGGAGGATATTGCATGGGCGGAACACCTGGTGATCATTTACCCGCTATGGCTGGGAACCATGCCCGCGGTGTTAAAAGGATTTCTGGAACAGGCATTACGGCCGGAATTTGCGATCAGTGAACTCAAGGAGGAAATTACCTGGGAAAAGCATCTCGGCGGCCGTTCCGCCCGTATCGTGGTCACCATGGGTATGCCTGCTCTTGTGTATCGCTGGTACTTCGGTGCTCATAGCCTGAAGAGTCTGGAACGTAACATTCTCAAATTCTGCGGTATCGGTCCTGTCAGTGAAAGTATCATCGGTATGATCGAGCAGAAGGATGACAGCCGGCGCAAGAAGTGGCTCGAACGCATGAAAAAACTGGGTAAAGAGGGAAAATAACATCCGATCCGCATGGATCGCAGTTAAAATGATTGTGCACGTTGACGCCTGGATAACCCTATCAAGACAAATGAGACCGGCCTTATGAACAATTTCCCGAACATATTCCTGGTTACTCTGGCTGCAATAGTGCTCACTGCCTGTGACTTCACCGTGTCACTGTCTGAAAAACCGGAAATGCGCATCGATGAAAACGCAACCGGACTCTGGCAACGAACAAAACCCGATGGCGACACCGAGTCATTGTTGATCCTGCCACTTGATGAGTATGAATACTTCATCTCCTGGCCCGAAGGTGCAAAAACCGAACTGTATGCCCGGGCTCATCTGTTCGAACTCACCGGCATGACACTGGTACAGTTGCAATGGTTCGGTAACTCCGATGGAGACATCCCCGATGACGATCGGAATTACCAGTATGCAGATTACACTATAAAGGCTACAACACTGACAATTCGTCTGCTGAATGCCGACATCATTGGCAGGGATTTTCACTCTGCGGATGAGCTTGCACAAGCTATAGTCGCAGAGCGTGATAATCCGGAACTGTACAGAGACGCTCTCACCTTCAGGAAAATGTGATAGAGCAGTGGCATTAAATGCGCACCCTTCCCTCCCGTCCCCGTATGTCAAGGACTGATCGACAATAACGAAAACAGATCTGTTGTTAACCGCAACAGTTTGACAAAATGCAGAGATGACACTGCCTGTTCGTTCCATATGGATAGTAATCCTGCTCGGCGCCATCGGCGCCATGATCTGGTATGGCACACGCCCCGAGCCGGTGCTGGTGACGATACACACCGTGGAACGGGGCCGGGTCGAGAAAACCGTCGCCAACACGCGTGTCGGAACGGTAAAGGCCTGCCGCCGTTCCATGGTGGCGCCGGCCATCGGTGGGGAAGTCGCCCGCCTGCCGGTACACGAGGGCGACAGCGTCAAGGCCGGTGATGTCCTGCTGGAACTCTGGAATGATGACCTGCGGGCGCAACTGAACCTGGCCCAGGCCGAGAAAACGGCTGCATTATCCAGGGTCCAGGAAGCCTGCGCTATTGCCACCGGCGCCGAACGGGAACTGAAGCGCATCCAGCGCCTGCAAAAGGACAGGCTGGTTTCGGATGAACAGGTGGATCGGGCGCAAACCGAATTCGATGCGAAACAGGCAGCGTGCAGGGGTGCCCGGGCGCAAAGCCTCGTTCACGATGCCCGCATAGCCGTTGCCCGCGCCGCGCTTGAACGCACGATTATCAAATCGCCGTTTGCCGGCACCATCGCTGAAGTCAATGCTGAACTGGGAGAGTACGTAACGCCCTCACCTCCGGGGATCCCCACGCTGCCGGCACTGGATCTCATCGATAGCAGTTGCCTTTATGTCTCCGCACCGATTGACGAGGTCGATGCGCCACCCATCAAACCCGGCCTGCGGGCCTGCGTGCAGCTCGACGCCTTTCCGCAACGGCGCTGCAACGGCACGGTGCGCCGTATTGCACCCTACGTGCTGGACCTGGAGAAACAGGCGCGTACCGTGGAAGTCGAGGTCGAACTGACCGATCCGGAAGATCTGCAGGGCCTGCTACCCGGTTACAGCGCGGACATCGAAATATTTCTCGATGTAAAAGAGGATGTACTGCGCGTGCCCACCGAAGCCGTGCTCGAGGGTTATCGCGTTTATCTCTTTGATGAACACAGCGGCATCATCATGGAAAAAACATTCGAACCCGGTATCGCCAACTGGAATTTCACCGAGGTCATCTCCGGCCTCAAAGCCGAAGACAGGATCGTGCTTTCCGTCGGCCGCGAAGGCGTCAGGCCCGGGACCTTCGTGCAGCCTGAATCCGGCGGGGAGACAACCCCGGATCAATGATCAGTCTGCGCGGCATTGGCAGGGATTTCCTTCTCGGCCGGCAAACCGTGCATGCGCTGGCCGGCATCGATCTTGATTTCGGCGCCGGTGATTATGTCTCCATCATGGGACCGTCAGGCTCCGGTAAATCCACCTTGCTGAACATCCTGGCCCTGCTGGATCGACCCACTACCGGCAGCTACACGTTGAATGATCACGATGTGACCGGCCTCGCCGACGAAGAACTGGCGACGATACGCCGCGAGAACATCGGTTTTGTATTCCAGTTCTTTCATTTGATACCGCGACTGACGGCGAGTGAAAATATCGCCATACCCCTGATCCTGGCCGGCCTCGCAGCGCCGGAAAGAAACCAGCGGGTTGCAGCCGCACTGAACGTATTCGGCCTTGAAAAACGCGGCGATCACCGGCCGGATCAGCTTTCCGGTGGTGAACGCCAGCGGGTGGCCATTGCCCGTGCCACCATCATGCAACCTGCCGTGATCCTCGCCGACGAACCGACCGGCAACCTTGACCAGACGACCGGCAAACAGGTGATCAGCCTGCTGGAAAAACTCAATGGCGATAATGTCACCCTGATCATCGTCACTCACGATGCTGATATCGGTAAACGGGCACAGCGCCGGTTAAGACTGGTCGATGGCCGTATCGCCGAAGACAAGCAGGGCTGACCATGCGCTACGCCGATAATATCAATCTTGCCTTCAGGGCGATCACAGCCCACCGCCTGCGAACGCTGTTGATCCTGATCGGCATCGGCATCGGTGTCAGTTCCGTCATCCTGTTGACGGCACTGGGTGACAGCGCCCGCCGTTACGTTACCGGCGAATTTGCAGCGCTGGGCACGAACCTGCTCATCGTTCTGCCCGGTCGCTCGGAAACCACCGGCGGCCCGCCGCCGTTGATGGGCGAAACACCGAGAGACCTGACCATCGATGATGCGCTGGCATTGTTACGTTCGCACAACATCAGGTACGTTGCGCCGATTACCGTGGGCTCGGCACCGATTAACTGGCGTGGCAGGGAACGCGAGGTGAATATCCTCGGCACCACGGCATCGATGCAGAAAGTCCGCCATCTCGAACTATCGCAAGGCCGTTTCCTGCCGGATACGGATCCGCGACAGGCCGCACCGGTATGTGTCATCGGTGAAAAAATCCGCAGCGAACTGTTCGGACCGGAACGATCCCTGGGTGAATGGTTGCGCATGGGCGATCGCCGCTGCCGCATCATCGGCGTAACCCGATCCACCGGCGTATCCATTGGTGTGGATATGGACGATGTGGTGATGATTCCGGTTGCCTCGGCCAGAATACTATTTGATTCGCCGGGCCTGTTCCGGGTGCTGATCGAGGCAAAAACACCCGCGGCCATGCAGGCAGCCAGTGAAGACATTCGCAACATCATTCGTCAACGGCATGAAGGTGAAGATGACATCACCATCATCACCCAGGACAGTATCATTGCCACCTTCGACAGGATCCTCAATGCGCTGACGCTGGGCATCGCCGGTATCGGCGCCATCAGCCTGGCCGTTGCCGGGATCCTGATCATGAACGTGATGCTGGTCTCGGTCGCCCAGCGCCGCGCCGAGATCGGTTTGCTCAAGGCCGTCGGCGCACCCGCCCGTACCATCCTGCGCCTGTTCATAACCGAGGCGCTGATGCTGTCGCTGTTCGGCGCGGTTGCCGGTGTATTACTGGGACTGGGTGCGGTGGAACTCCTGCAACGCCTGTATCCGGACATTCCCTTTGTCGCGCCACTCTGGGGAGTTCTCGCCGCCGGCGGCATCGCGCTGATCACGGGCCTGCTCTTCGGTGTATTGCCGGCCAGACGCGCGGCGCGAATGGATCCCATACAGGCGCTGGCCAGGCACTGAATCATGCGCACGCGCGACCTGCTAACACTGTCCGTCGGCGCGGTACTGGCGTACCGTCTGCGATCCGCGTTGACCGTACTCGGCATACTCGTCGGTATCGGTTCAGTGGTCCTGCTGACGTCCATCGGTGAGGGCGTACGGGTGTTCGTCGTCAACGAATTCACCCAGTTCGGCACCAACATTATTGCGGTGGTACCGGGCAAAACGGAAACCTTCGGAATATCCGGCGCCACCATCAGTACCGTAAGGCCCCTGACCATTGACGATCTGCAAGCACTGTCCCGCATCGACAACGTCATTACCGCCGTGCCGGTCGTGCAGGGTAATGCCAGTGTCGAATACGGATCACGCGCACGCCGTACCGTGGTGCTGGGCGTTAATTCCGGTGTCCCCGAAACCTGGAAGATGCCGGTGGGCAGCGGCCGCTTTTTACCCGCGGACAACATGCGGGCTTCACGCGCCTTTGCCGTACTCGGATCGAAACTGCGCGATGAGTTGTTCGGCAATCGCAATCCACTGGGAGAACGTATCCGTGTAGGTGGCAACCGTTACCGTGTTATCGGGGTCATGGCCTCGAAGGGACAGATGCTCGGTTTCGATCTGGACGACACCATATACCTGCCCGTCGACAAGACACTGGAGATGTTCAACCGTGAAAGTCTGATGGAAATCGATATTCTTTATAAAGCCGGAACCTCCGTTGAGGTCATTCAGGATGACATCCGCCGCGTGCTTGTCGCCCGGCACGGCGATGAAGACTTCACACTGATCACGCAGGACAAGATGCTGGACGTACTCGGCTCCATTCTCGATATCCTGACACTGGGCGTGGCCGCCATTGGCGGTATCTCGCTACTGGTCGGCGCGGTGGGGATCCTGACCATCATGACCATCTCGGTCACGGAAAGAACATCGGAAGTCGGCCTGCTGCGCGCATTGGGCGCAAGGCGCGGACATATATTGCAGTTGTTCCTTGCCGAGGCCGTGGTGCTGAGCCTGGCCGGCGGCATGCTCGGTGTTGGATCCGCCGTCGCCCTGATCTGGACAGTGCAACTGCTGCTGCCCTCATTACCGGTCGCCATTGCCTGGAGTTATGTGGGCATCGCCCTGCTGCTGGCCCTGATCATCGGTCTCGTCACCGGCATTATTCCGGCCCGGCGCGCCGCCGCGATGCAACCGCTGGACGCGCTGCGCACGGAATGACTCGCAAAGGGGTTCGATCGATTCCCCATGCCGGGCAGGATAGAATTAACGGGGGATCTTACCCACCCGGATCAGCACCGGATACTGTTTATTTCATCCGGACAAAACCCGGTTGCGGCCCGCGTTCTTGGCTTCATACAACAACTTGTCTGCGCGTTTCAGCGTGTTCTCGAGGCTTGCGTCGGAATCGGAATTAAACAGTGTTACACCGAAGCTTGAGGTAAAACGAATTTCTCCTTCATCGTGTTTCACTACACTGGCTTCGAAAAAACTGCGCAGAGACCCGGCAAAAGATATGGCATCTTCCAAACCGGTTTCCGGCAACAAAAACACGAATTCTTCACCGCCTATGCGTGCACAAATGTCGCTGATACGCTGCCGTTCCCTGCAGACAGCAGCCAGATAGCGGAGGACTGCGTCGCCGGCATCGTGACCGTATGTATCATTGATTGCCTTGAAATGATCGATATCAAAATAAATCACTGACAATTCACGGCCATAACGCCGTGCGCGCTGAATTTCCTCCTCACCGCGCCTGAACAATTCCTTTCTGTTTATCAATTCGGTCAAGGCGTCTGTAGTCGCTTCATAGCGCAATTCCTGCTCGGCAATACGGCGAAACTCCAGTGCACGCACCTCGATCAGGATTTTTCGTATTTCAGCAGCGACAATGTATTCACGGCTGTTAAAGGGCTTGCTTTTCCCACGGATTGTCTCTTTCCATGATTCAAACGAGGCGCGTGGGGTCAAGGGCCGCATGGCCGCGGTATCTTCATTCGACAATCTGGAAGGCTCACCACCCCAGGTTATGGTTTTCAGGTATTCAGCCCTGCCAAAACACAGGTAATCTTTCTCATCCAGATTGATGATAATACCGCCTGTAAGATACTCCAGCTGGTCATCGGGTAGATTCCAGAGTTGCCCCAGCTGATCCGAAATATAGACAGTATGCTGCATGGCCTCATGATCCGGTGCCAGAAAGAAACTTCCAGCATGTTTGGGTTCGGTGATGTATTCATCCCCGAATTTCAGAAACAGGCTGTCAGCCTCGAGCAGCGTCATGAGTGTCTGCGCATGATGCCTGAAAGCAGTTATAAATCTCTGACCTTTTATGATTTCCCGGGTAAATTCTTCAAGAGCATGTTGTGTCTCATTCTCTAGCAGCACCCTGGACGACGAACTTAATCTTGCCAGGTGTGAACTTATGGCAACACTCAGGCTCTGGCAGGCCGCACGGGCATGAATCGATACCGTTCTGGCTGCACGGTGATGGCACGCAATCAAGGCCACCAGTTTCCCTTCAATAACTATGGATATTGAAAGACTGGCCTGTACATTCATATTGCGCAGGTACTGTATATGTACGGGAGCAATACTTCTGAAAGTGGCATAGGTCAGGTCGGGGCTGCGCCCGTTCAGCGGGTTTTTTTCCGGCTCGATCGGTACAGGTTCAGCATCGATATCAAAGATAAACCGCAAGGGATTTTTAAGATAGAGTTCACGTGCACGGGCGGGTATATCGGCAGCCGGAAACCTGTGTTCAAGGTAGGATTTGACGGAATTGTCAGCCACTGCCTCGTTGGTAACGATCCCTGTGCCGTCGCTGTCAAACCGGTAATACATTACCCGGTCATATTGTGTTAGTGCCTGTATTTCAACAACGGCCTGTTGCAGCAATTCGTTTTCTGTCTCAACCTGGCCCAACCGGACCAGCGCGGACAGTAATCCATGATGGGCAGTAACCGGATTCAGGTACTCAGTCTCATAGCGTTCGAATTCAAGCATGATTGCCCCGGAATTTTTATGTGCCGTTATAATCAACTCGTGATTCAAACCTTTATCATCGGTGATATTCACAAGTAATGGCTCATGCATATTCGGAAACGAGGGTGCCAGATCAACACTGTAAACCAGGGACGCCTGTTCCTCGCCGAGTAATTCATCCAGCTTTCTGCCGAGTAAATCATTCGCTGAAAAGCCGGTGTAATTTTCGATATTGATGCTGACCTGCAGGATTTTCCCCGTTGCTTCATCTGCGACAAGCAGGGCGCCAAACGGTTGTATACTACCGGGCATATGGATGGGTTCGTTTTCACAACCCTCGTAGAGAGCAACACGTGGATCATGTTCATCTGTTGTGAACTGGTTATTCACGGGCGAGGTACTCGTAAAAGCAATCAAATGTGGCTGCAGCCCCGGATACAGCCTCGTTTATCAATGGTTGTGAACTGCAAAAGGCTTCCGCCCTGCGGCAAAACTGGTTCCAGCTTTTTCCCTGATCACTATCCGCGCCGGTGAGAAATCGCAGTCCTGTATCAACTGTCAAATCCAGGGTTTTTGCCAGATGCCCGGCCATGACCCGTCCACCATGCCTGGAACCTTCGAGTACATAAAGGCAGCCGACTTCAGCCGCGTCGGAATTAAATAACGGCAACGGTGCCGGGGATTCAGCGACAGGGATGTCCGCCTTCAATACGCAAAGGTCCGATTCCAGTTCCGCGCTGCGGATCCGGTAACCAAGATTGACCGTCATGGTTCGTCCCGGTTGCGTCAGTAAGTCTTCCAGGGGGCGGTAAATTGACAGAAATATCTGCAAAAGCCTGATGTATTCAGTGCGGGTATAATTCTGCCTGAAAATACGCTGCATGGCCGGCAACGATTCCAGCCGTTGATGCCGGCTACGTGTATCGGCGCGAAGCTGTGTCAGTAAGGCCACGTTAACCAATGTTGTTACTGGCGGTCTCCCGGGTTTTCTCACGGCCATGCGCATGATGATAAGAGCCTGACTTCACATATATTTACCTGATACTAATGTGATATCGGAACGTTTTTTCCGAATACTTGATGTTAACGATACGCCTTTATTCCGGTAATTCAACTCACTTCCCGGGCGTCGTAACCGGACAGGGAGCGATTGTCCGGATCCTCTGAATCGGTGGATATATCACGCCCATTCACTCCTGTAGTCAGCGTAGGAATTATGAACGTGTACGCCGGCTGGGTTGACGCCCGTAATAAGGTTCGGGAAAAGCCGGCATGCAGTGAAGACTGTATCAAGGATTCCAGCAAGAACCCGGGGGGAATAAAAAAACAGCAATGAGGGTACAACAGATCGTGTTCGTGAACCGCTGGAAGACACTGATTACAAAACTTTACAGCACCGTACTACCGGAAGGCCTTGACATTGATCGTTTCATCCGTGTTTTTCAGCGCCCCAACGTGACCGGCCAGGAAAGCAGCCGAGTGATCAGCACCCATGTATTTATTCAGCATGCTGCGCCGGGTATTGCGCAGATCCACGAAGATCAATCCATCAACGACGTCGGCGAACTCCGGGTCGATGTTGAATCCGACAAAACGTCCGCCGAGTTTCAGGTACTGCCTGACCAGTATGGGCACACCCTTGTTGTCCTTTTCCAGCGCTGAAACAATATCGGATACGAGGTTCAGATCGTCAATGGCGTCCAGGTCCTGCTTGTGCCAGGCCTGTTGTCCACCGCTGCGCCAGGGTCGGCGGGCCTTGACGTAAGGCGACAGCGTGGGCTCGAAATTGTGCAAACTCAGACAATCCACCAGCAGGTGCCTTGAGACAAGACCGTACTCCTTGCTGATACTGACCGGTCCGAACAGTACAGGACAGGTTGGATGTTTCGCCACGAATACACCGATACCCCGCCAGAGCAGGTTCAGTGCGAGGAAACTTTTTTGATACTCACAGCGAACGAAGGAACGGCCGACTTCGATAGCCCGATCCAGCAGCGGCAGGATCCCACGCTTGAATTTGAATAACGAGCAGGTATACAGCCCCTTGCGACCATAATGCTGCAGGATCTCGTGAACAAGGCCGAGACGGTAGGCGCCCACCAGTTCCTGTTGCTCACAGTTCCATAAAAACAGTGGTGATAGTATGAATCAAACAAATCCAGATCCATACTTCTGCCCGTATCCTCACCGGCCTGCCGGAACGTCAACTCGCGCAGGCGGCCGATCTCCTGCAGGACCATGGGAGTATCGGCAGTGCGGGCGAGATAAACCTCATATTCGCCGGTTTCGATCAGACGCTGTGGTGGCGACAGTACCCCGATTTCAGCCATTAATTAATTAACGGAAATCGCGGCAATGATTTTTTTGCCGGCATGGCTTGCAGAGATGCGTTGCTGGCTGCAGCCTGATTCGACCCCGTGTATCCCAGTGCGTTGATAACTGGTACGAACTCATTCTGGTGGTTGCGGGTTTTGCCATTCTGCGGCTATTCAATCTGAACACGTTGTATCTGGTTATGGTGTTTGTTGTGATCGGTATCGGTATGACAACGATCATTCAGGACTCGGGTCGTATGGATTGAGAAAACTTTACATATCCTGATTTCATACCTCAGTCATTTTTCCTTGTAAAAACAATCTGTTAGCACCTAATGCACTATTCCGGTGCGTTGCGATAATCTCGCCTATCGTCGAAAAGCTTTACAGTCTGTACACCCACTCCAGATATAAGCAAGTAATTCATATTATTAATCAATAAGTTATAAAACTGTCACGGTTATTGCACTAAATTGATTCAACGATTCAGTTAAAACTTCATCTACACGGAGTAAAAGAACAATGAAGACATTCAATACCCTGTTGTTGCAGTGCTTGTTGCTCATCGCAGCGCCGGTTTCTGCACAAGTTCTGGATTTCAAGGCCATTGCCAACACCAATGAACGTGGCTACTCATCCATCAATCTCGATTCAACACCCGGATTTGATATCAATCTCGATGTCGACATTTTCGGTAAGTATTCAAACAGTACCGGTGTTCTCGATGCCTATGCCTACATGGACAAGGGTAATGCCGGTCTTGGTGTCTGCAAGGCGCTGACCAGCAGCAACCAGTGCACACCTTCCAGCGACGATAACGTCACCGGTGACTCAACATATTATGAATATCTCGTCTTCGTATTCAACGAGGCCGTCACCATTTCCAAACTGTGGTTCAATAACAACCATGACCCGGACAGACACCTTGACGGCGACACGATCACCATTGGCGGTAGTGACGTCACATTTGCCTATACCGATATCGATCCGAGCCGCAGTTCCGGCATTAGCAGCAGTAACAATGACTATCTGTATAATTCCGTGCTCTCTTTTGTGGCCGGTGAATCACTGATCATTTCGTATTATTCCGGTACAGATTTGCGGGCGGACGAATTCTACCTCAGTGCCATGGATATCACGGCCGTTCCCGAACCTGGCGCGCTGGCATTACTGGGTCTGGGTCTGATAACGCTGGGGATGTCGCGCAGGCGCCGTACCTGAACTTTCTCAACATTACCTACCAGTAAAAAAGCCGCTTCAAGCGGCTTTTTTATTCTGGTCGAGTCAACCTGTTCTGTGTCCTGCTAGCGGTAATTGACTATTTGTTGATCCATCCTGCCGGGGGTACCCAGTCCGGCCAGAAACCGCATCGCGTTTTCCTGCCCCATGTATTTATCCAGAACCGTGCGGTACGTCTTGCGCAGGTCAACAAAGATCAAGCCATCCACGACCTCACTGAAATCGGGATCAACGTTAAAAGCGACAAAACGTCCTCTCAGTTTCAGGTACTGTTTCACCAGTACCGGGACACCCTTGTTGTCTTTCTCCAGTTCCTGCTTCAGCCAGGCAACCTGACCATGACGTTTGTATGGATTACGTGGCCTGACCAGACAGGATAATGAGGATTCAAAGTTGTTTATGCTCAGGCAGTCCACCAGCAAATGTCGTGAAACAGTCTCATAGTCCTTGCTGATGCTGACCGGACCAAACAGGATGGGACAGGTTCCGTTACCGTGCCTGCCAATGCGCCATAAAGTGCAAACGGGGTTTGATCAGCCGGTTGCACAGGCGTCACTGATCGATTGCGGATCCGGGTGAGGATTCACAGGGGCGAGATGCTGCAGGAAGCACTCAGCGGAAGCGCGCCAGCAAAACGTTCTTGCATAGACCACGCAATCATCGCGATTGAGTTGCAATGCGCCTTCCACCGCCGCCTTCAGGTCTTCGTCGAGTATGCCGGTCACGCCCTGTTTGACGACATCAATGGGCCCGGTGACCGGGTAGGCCGCCACCGGCAGTCCGCAGGCCATGGCTTCGAGCAGAACGATACCAAAGGTATCGGTACGGCTCGGAAACACAAATACATCGCAGGCTGCGAGCATGGCAGCAAGTTCTTCACCGAATTTAAAGCCGGTGAAAATCACATCCGGGTAGGCGGACTTCAATTTGTCGAGGTCCGGGCCATCACCGATCACCAGCCGGGTACCGGGCAATTCGAGATCCAGGAATGCCTCGATGTTTTTTTCCACGGCGACGCGACCCAGGTACACGGAGATCGGGCGTTTGTGATCGAAAATATTCCGGGGTCCCGGTTTGAACAATGCGGCATCGACGCCACGTGACCAGACGATCACATTTTCAAAACCACGGTTAATCAGTGTGCCACGCATATACTGACTCGGCACCATGGTTCTCACCGCGGGCTGATGAAACCTGCGCACCATGGCGTAGCCCAGAGACAATGGCAACGGAACCCGGGCGCGGAAGTATTCGGGAAACTGCGTGTGGTAGGAGGTGGTAAACGGCAGCTGGTTTTGTAAACAGTATTTACGCGCCGCCTGACCCAGCGGGCCTTCCGTGGCGACATGAATAGCGTCGGGGTTGATGCATTCAAGGCGCGCGCGTACGCCCCGGTACGGCATGACAGCCAGGCGTATCGATGGATAGGTCGGGCAGGGAATGGTGTGAAATTCGCCGGGATGGATGAATTGAACATCATGGCCAAGTAATTGCAATTCACGCTGCATGTATTCGTAGGTGCGGACAACACCATTGACCTGGGGTCGCCAGGCGTCGGTAACCACAACAATCTTCATGCCACGAGATCGTGCTGCTTGATGGAATGCTGTTTATCGGTCCAGTGCAACAGTTCCATGCTGCCCTGGTGTGTTTCCACCAGCGCCGTGCAACTCTCCACCCAGTCGCCGCAGTTGCAATACACCATATTATCGAGGCGTGTTATCTCGGCGCGATGGATATGACCGGATATAACTCCATCAACACCGTGGGTCATGGCTTCATGAACCAGTGCGGCCTCAAAATTACTGATGTACTTTACCGCTTCCTTGACCTGGTGTTTCAGCATATTGGACAGCGACCAGTAGGACAGCCCGCAGCGGCGGCGAATGACATTTACCCAGGTATTGGCTTTCAGCAGAACCTCGTACAATGCACTGCCCAGCAGCGCCAGCATTTTCGAATTGGTAACCACCCCGTCAAACTGGTCGCCGTGGATGACCAGGAAACGCTTGCCGCAGCGGGTTTCGTGTATGGCTTCATCGACGAGGGTAAGATTACCGAAACTCATACCGGAAAAATCCCTGAGCAGTTCATCGTGGTTTCCGGTAACGTAAATGATCCGGGTGCCGTGCTTGGCCTTGCCGAGCAGTGTGCGAATGACATCGTTATGCGCCTGCGGCCAGTGCAGTTTGCGTTTCATCTGCCAGATATCGATGATGTCACCGACAAGGTACAGGTAATCACAGCGGGTGGAACGCAGAAAATCCAGCAGATAACCGGCGCTGCATCCGGGAAAACCCAGGTGCACATCAGAGATGAATATGGAACGGTAGTAGGTGGGCTCGATCCTGTGAATGTTCTTCATAAGATCCACGCAAGTGAAAGTTCACGCGAAGTCTTATCAAAAAATATGACAATTCAATTCAAAACACATGACATTTTTATGAAAAATACCTGATCACAAAGGGAAAAAACCCTATATCAATCGTGTCATTAAACAGTAAATTTATCAGGCTAGACTGATATACCCGGCTGGAAGAAACACAGGTAATGCATCATGATTGATACCGCTGAAGAGAACATTCTTTTATCCATAAGTCAGAGTGAACGCCTGAGCATGCTGGAAGCACGACGCCTGCTGGAGCTTCGCCGCAGGTACCCCACAAGGCCTGCCATCGATCTGTTAAACAACAATAGCGAATGCCGGGATGCGACCCGAACCTGCAAGGCCAGACCTGCCCGACAAATGATTGATGACTGAGCACAGAATCAGGGTAGTTCCGTCGTCAGTTCGATCGCATTACGCCGGGTGCTGACCGGGTCCTCGTCGGCATAACCGTACCAGATCAGACCAACCACCTCTTCGACTTCCCGGTCCACCCAGACAAGATCATAAAAGCGATCAGCGCGGATGACTTCCCCGGTGGTCCATTTCATACCAATACCATGCAACCAGAGCACCAGTGACAGGTTATGTATCACACAACAGCAAGCTGCGTAATCCTCTTTGGCAAGCAGCGAATCATTTGATTTCTGGCAGGTCACCACCAGCCAGCCGGGAACCTGTAACCATTTCTCGAGTTTCATGCGGCCGGCCTCTTCGCCTTTGGCAGCGCTGACCAGTTCCGCATTCAGGCGGCAAACCTGTTCGCGGGTATCGGCACCCAGCAGGTAAAAGCGCCAGGGTTCGGTAAGGTGATGATTGGGCGCCCACACCGCGGTATCAATCGCATCGCGAATCACATCAGTAGGTACCGGCTGCGGTTTGAACCGGTTGATTGAACGCCGGTTCCTGATCAGTGTTTCAATGTTATGCTTGTCACTGCTCATGATGTCATGACCTCGTATTGCAAATTCTATTTGCCGCTGTTCTTTCTGGCTTCGCGGATCTTGCGCAGGGCTTTCTGCAAACCTTCATTGTCCGGTGAGATTTCCAGCGCTTCACGCACGTAATTCTCGGCCAGTTCGAATTCTCCCGCTTCCAGCGCTTGTTTCAGGTTTCGTTCAAAATTTCGTGCCATGCGTCTGGCCAGGTTACGGGCATCCTGGTCGTCCGGATTTCTGCTCAGCATCTCCCTTATTTGCAACAGCATACTGCGTTCCTGTTCCGTCATCAGCGAGGTGCGGTCCTGCTCCACCACCGAAGGCAAGTCACCCTGCGATTGTGTTGATTCTGCTTGTGCAGGCTCCGGACGGTTCTGACGTGACGCCGCGGCTACAGCGGCCCGCATGCGTTGCCGGGCATCATCCAGTCCGGAGTGAGACGGTTCAACATCGACCGCCTTGCCGAGGTAATTGCGGGCCTGGATCCAGTCCTCACGCATGAGTGCCGCATCCATCAATTCGATGTATTTGCCGGCAACCGTGTACAGCCCGGTGGCGGCCTCACGGTTTTCCGGCTCGAGCCCCAGCACCTGTTGATATTTTTCCACGGCATTGTTGCCTTCGGGACTGGTCAGGCGCAGTGCCTCGATATCCTGCCCGGCCACCCGCAGAAGCCGGGCAATCCGGTTCTCTGTGTCTGCGGCGGATTGCGTATCGGTGCTCTCTTCCCCGTCCGGCGACGACACTGTTGTAGCAGAGGTGCTGTCGGGCAACACGGTCGGAGTTGATCGGTCCGACCCGGCTTCCGCCTGTTGTTGTGGCTGCGGAGTGACCGGTTTTTGCGGATCTTGCCGGGCATTATGAACGAGTACTGCCAGCAACAGCACTGCAAGCAGGCTGATCCCCCACTTCAGTTTCCGGTGTGTGACGGGCGCAACATGCGGCGTTGCCGGTGCCGGTGCCGGTGCCGACGCCGGTTCATCAGCACCGGTGGATACATTGCCGGTAGATTCGAACTGAAAGGTTTCACCCGCGTTGACCGCAGCCGCGGGCGTGGCTTCCGTCGCAGCATCACCATTCGGATACAGCGGCAGCGTTGCGGCTTCTGAATCCGCGCTAACGCCCGTAAATTCACTGCGCCATGCGGCAATATCCTGCGGGCGGTCATCGGCCCTGAAGCACAGCGCGTGATCGACAGCGTGCAGAAACGCCTTGCTGAAACCGGCCGGCATAATCTCCACGGCCGGCACCAGAATGTCCTTGCCGGCGTGCAGCAAGGCCTCACTGCGATCCACGGCATTCGGCGGTGAGCGGCCAACCGTGGCGCGATACAGGGTGGCGCCCAGTCCGTAGATATCCGTCCACGGTCCCTGCTTGTCACTCTTGCTGACGTATTGTTCAAACGGCGCGAAACCCGGTGAAACCATGGTGGTCAGCGTCCGTGTCTGCTGGCCGAGCGCCTGGCGCGCCGAACCGAAATCCAGCAGCACCGGTGTGCCGTCCTCGCGCTGGTAAATATTGGCCGGCTTGATGTCGCGATGAATGAAGCCCATGGCATGGACTTGTTCCAGACCGTCCAGCAAAGGCATGATCAATTGCCGCTGTTCCGCCTCGGGCAACATGCCGCGTTCTTTCAACACATCATGCAGGGCACGGCCCTGCTCGTATTCCATGACCATGTAGGCGGTATTGTTGTCGGTGAATACCGTCAGCACCCTGACAATATTCGGGTGCTTGAAGCGGGCCAGTGTTCTGGCTTCCTTGATGAAGCGATCCAGTCCCCAGGCGTATTGATCACCGTGCTCGCCGGAGACCGGATGCACCGAGTCATCGTCCTCCCTGAACGCCAGTTCCGTCGGCAGGTATTCCTTGATCGCGACCCGCTGGTTGAGATTGGTATCATCAGCCAGGTAGGTAATGCCGAAACCGCCCTGTCCGAGGACGTCACGAACCACATACCAGTGCAGCTTGTAGCCGGACGGCAGCGAATGTCTGGCCATAGGCTCAGGTCTTGCCCATGTCCAGCACCGCGGCGCCGGTCAGACGCCCGGCACGCAGATCGTCCATGGCCTCATTGGCCTGTCGCAGGCTGTAGCGGCTGACCTCGGTATGAATGGCCATGTCACACAGCAGTTGCATGAATTCCTCACCGTCCCTGCGGGTAAGATTGGCTACCGACTGGATGCGCCGCTCGCCCCAGAGAATGGCGTAGGGAAACGCCGGGATATCCGACATGTGAATACCCGCGCAGACAACCACACCGCCCTTTTTAACCGCTTTCAGGGCCGCCGGAACCAGCTCGCCCACGGGCGCGTAGATGATGGCTGCATCCAGGGATTCGGGTGCGGGTTCACCGGCATTGCCGGCCCAGACCGCCCCCAACTGGCGGGCGAACGCCTGGGCGCGGGTATCGCCATCACGGGTGAAGGCGTATATTTCTCGGCCCTGCTGCCGGGCAATCTGGCTGATGATATGGGCGGCCGCGCCAAATCCATAGATCCCCAGCCTGCGGGCTGCACCTGTCATTCGATAGGATCGATAACCGATCAATCCGGCGCACATGAACGGCGCCGTGGCTATCGGATCGGCATGCGGGGGAACGGGCAAGGCAAAACGGGGGCTGGCAAGCGTATACTCGGCAAAACCACCGTTGACGTGATAGCCGGTAAATTGCGCCTCATCACAGAGATTTTCCCTGCCGGAGCGGCAGAATTCACACACACCGCAGGTCCGGGCCAGCCATGGTACGCCGACGGTATCGCCGACGGCCATGCCTGTGACATCCCCGCCGATCCCGGCGACGGTGCCGATGATCTCGTGCCCGGGGATCACGGGCAGCATCTGCTCCGGTAAATCGCCGTCGCAGATATGCAGATCGGTCCGGCATACGGCACAGGCCTGGACCTGGATCAGGATCTCGTCCGGCCCGCAGGCCGGTGTTGATAACTCTTTAAAAACCAGTGGCTTATGGATTTCTTCCAGAACCATGGCCCGCATGGGGAGTTCTCCTGTTTAATCCGGGGCAAATGGATTATTACAGCGATCGCGCCGCGGACACAATGCCTCAAGCTTCAGCCATCCCGGCCGATACCTGTCGGAGAAGTCGACTTTCGACAGGAGGATAAGCATGAAAAAAATCCCGAACAGTCATACAGAACCGGAACAACTCTCCTCGGTTACCGCCCTGACCCATTTACTGGCGATGAACACGATGATGGAAGCCGCCCGGGCCGGCCGTGAGGCCAGGGGCTTTGCCGCCGTGGCCGGGGAAATCCAGGACCTCTCCCGCAAAACCAACCAGTCATTCGCACGCGGCGGGATCCCCGGATTATCTGACATCAAACTGGATCAGGATGATCTCGATATGGCCGTTCATGATCAACTGAATGCGCTGGAAGAACTCAACACCACCCAGGGTTCCATTACCCGGATCAACAACGGCACCCGCGGCGGCAGAGATCTGCCGATCCGTGATCTGAATCACCTGTACCAGTTGCTTTGCCACGATCAGGGTAACGAATCCGCCTGAGCGGCTGCTGATGACCCGGTTGTTTCTCCGGAGATTTTGACCATCAAACAACCCGGCCAGGATTCATCGGCCGGGTGATGTGCGGTATTCCCTGCTGTCACGCCCACTCCCCACGGCTTTAGAGTCACTGCCCTGAAACCGCCCGCTTCAGCCACCGGGTGTATCGCAGTTACCGGCTTCGATAACTACAGCGGGCGCTCCTTCTCCGATACAATGAAGTGAGTTGCGGATTTCAGGAGGCATCGGAACCTGGTGTCCGCCTGTTAACGAAATCGAATAATTCGGAGACACCATCATGGCAATTGAAGAAGGCAAACGCGCACCGGCATTCACCCTTGTAAATCAAAGCGGCGAAAAAGTATCTCTGAAGTCATTGCAGGGCAAACACGTCATCGTCTATTTCTATCCTAAAGATGACACCCCCGGTTGTACTAAAGAAGCCTGCGGTTTTCGCGATGCCTGGAAGGACATTCAGAAAACCGGTGCCGTCGTTCTCGGTATATCACCGGATGATCAGGCGTCGCACAGGAAATTCATCAGCAAATACAAATTGCCGTTCCAGTTGCTCAGCGACCCGGATAAAAAAGTCATGAGCAAATACGAAGCCTACGGCGAGAAAATGATGTACGGGAAAAAAGTCGAGGGCGTGATTCGTTCCACGGTCTGGATCGGTCCGGATGGCAAGGTCATCAAACACTGGCGCAGGGTTCCGAAAGCGGCCGATCATCCGGACAAGGTTCTGCAAGCCCTGCAGAATGCCTGATCATGAGTCGCTGGCGGGAACGCGGTCCGGCGCCCTCGCCCTACATCACCGCGGAGGGGTACCGGCAACTGGAGCAGGAATGCAAATCACTGTGGCAAAAACGTGAACAGGTACGCCAGGCGGTTGCCGCGGCCGCCGCCGAAGGCGACCGATCCGAGAACGCCGAATACATTTACCGCAAGAAACAATTACGGGAAATCGACCGGCGTATCGCCTACCTGCAAAAACGCCTGCCCGAACTCAATGTCCCTGCAGCAACGCCGGATAGCGACCGCGTCTTTTTCAGCGCCACGGTGACGCTGGAAGATGATGCCGGTAACCGCTTTCAGTACCGCATCGTCGGGCCGGATGAAATCGGCCGGGATGATGGCTGGATCAGCGTGGATTCACCGCTGGCGCGCACCCTGCTTGGCAAATGCACGGACGATGAGGTCTGTCTGCGTACCCGCAAGGGCGAAGCCCGCTATATAATCCTCTGCATCACCTACTGAACCACCATGCTACAGTACCTGGAAATCTACCTGCTTGTATCGGGATTACCCGCTGTCTGGGCAATTGTTATCTACAATCTGCTGGTGCGCGATAAAAACCGGGTGCTCACCGCCTGGAGTGATATCGATGTGCAGCTCAAGCGCCGCCACGACCTGATTCCGAAACTGGTGGAGGCGGTGAAACACTATGCCGACTATGAAAGCACCATGCTCACACACATCACTGAACTCAGACAACAAAGCGAAACCGTGGCCGACATCGCCAGAAAGGGTGAAGTAGAACAGGAACTCGCCGGGACCGTGAACAAGCTGCTGGCCATTGCCGAGGATTATCCGGATCTCAAGGCCAGCGCATCCTACCTGGATTTACAACGGAATCTGACTGACGTCGAGCAGCAGTTGCAGTATGCCCGGCGCTATTACAATGGCGCGGTGCGCAACCTGAATATCCGCATCGAATCCTTTCCCGATATGCTGGTGGCACGACTGTTTGGTTATCGACAGGCGCAGTTTTTCCAGTACGAGAACTGAGATGAAAACATTGACGCTCATCACTTCTGCGTTGTCGGCTTTGCTGTTGTCAGTTTCCTGTTTTGCCGCGGAAGAAATTCTTCAATTTCACAGTAACATTGATGTCTACGAAAACGCGGAGATGCAGGTCACCGAGCAGATCACCGTCAACGCCGAAGGCAGGAAGATCAAGCGCGGGATCTACCGGGATTTTCCCACTGAATACAGGGACCGGATGAACAATCGCTACCGTGTCGGTTTTGAAATCGAGTCCGTATCGCGCAATGATTACCGCGAGGATTACCATACGAGTGTGCTGGATAACGGTATTCGCATCTACTTCGGTCACAAGAACCGAACGCTGGCTCCCGGTAAACACAAATACAGCCTGCGCTACAGAACCAATCGTCAGCTCGGTTTCTTTGACGATCACGACGAACTCTACTGGAACGTGACCGGCACCGACTGGGATTTTCCCATTCGCAAGGCCAGTGCACGGGTACGTCTGCCCGACGGCATACCGGCCGGTGAGATCAGCGTCGAAGCCTACACCGGCCCGCAGGGCGCCAAGGGACAGAACTACCGGGCTGAAGTGCGTGGGGATGGCCTGGTCTATTTCGAAACCACCCGTGCCCTGCCGAAACAACATGGCCTGACCATCGTGGTCAGCTTTCCCAAAGGCTACATCGATGAACCCACTACCGGGGAACAACTGCAATACCTGCTCGATGATAACCGCGGCGCTCTCCATGCGCTGATCGGCCTGCTGGTCGTGATCGCATATTACTGGCTGGCCTGGTTGAAAGCCGGCCGGGATCCGGAAGCCGGTGTCATCATTACCCGGTACACGCCGCCGAATGGCTATTCACCGGCATCCATGCGCTTTATCGAAAAGATGGGCTATGACAATAGCTGTTTCGCCGTGGCGCTGGTCAATCTTGCCGTCAAGGGTTACCTGGAAATCCGCGAGATATCCGGGAATACATTCCAGCTCCGCAAAAAACCGGATGCCGTGGTAACCATGGCGCCGGGGGAAAATGCCCTGGCCGGGGCGCTGTTTGACAAGCGCACACAAATCGATATGGAACAGGAAAATCATTCCGCATTCCGTGCGGCGAAGGCGGCACACAAGGCATCGTTGAAGCAGGACTATGAAAAAATATATTTTCTCACCAACCGATCATTCTTCATCATCGGCGTCTTGATCACTATCCTCGTGCTGGTGACCGCCATCGCGGCAGCCGGCAGCAGTTTCGCTCCGGGTGCGATATTTCTGCTGGTCTGGCTGACCGGCTGGACCTTCGGCGTTATTTTCCTGCTCAAGAACGCGTGGCTGCAATGGCAAAAAGTCAGTCAAAGTCCGTTATATATCATTCCGGCGATTTTCATCACGGCCTTCGCCCTGCCCTTTATCGGCGCGGAGTTGTTTGTCATGCAGGAACTGGCGAAACTGACTTCGCTGACCCTGATCATCATTTTCCTGCTGACCATACTGGTCAACTGGCTGTTTTACGAGTTGCTGAAAGCGCCAACCCGCGCCGGGCGTGAACTGCTGGATCACATCGAGGGTTTTCGTCACTACATCGAGGTCGCCGAAAAAAATGAACTGGAAGCAAGGTATGCCCCGGAAAAAACCCCGGAACGTTTCGAGGCGTATCTGCCATACGCCATGGCCCTGGGCGTGGAAACGCAGTGGGCCAATATCTTCTCCGGTGCGTTTCGGGATCTGGAGAGCCAGGGCCAGACCTATCATCCGCGGTGGTATCACGGGACGCGCTGGAATATGCACCACATCGGAGATTTCACCTCGGGCATGAGTTCATCCCTGTCCGGTGCAGTGGCCTCATCCTCCACGGCCCCGGGCTCATCCTCCGGCAGCGGCGGTGGCGGTTCTTCCGGTGGCGGTGGTGGTGGCGGTGGTGGCGGCGGCTGGTAAGGCGATATGAACCAGAAGACAAACAGAACCATCAAACTGCCACCACGACCGCGTGAACCGGATCCGTCCGAATGCTGCGGACGCGGCTGCGATCCCTGTGTCTACACTTACTATGAACGGGCGCTGGAACGCTGGCATGAAAAAATTGCCAAACTGAAACAACACAATACCGGAGACTGAAGCGGAGTAATGGCCATGAGCAAGCGTACAATAGCTTTCCTGATCCTGATATTCGTCATTTTCCTTAACCCGGCCCGGGCCGGCGACAACGGCATCGTCGTGATCAAGACACCCGAGGAACTGATATCAAAACAGAAACTGCCCTACTTTCACGGCATATCGGCTGCCAGCGCCGGTTCGAAGGTGCTGTCCATGAACCTGGTCATGATCCCACCCGGCGCTGAGGCCGAAGCTCATTACCATGACGGCTTCGAGTCGGCGGTTTACCTGATCCAGGGACGGGTGGAAACGCGCTACGGCAGTAACCTGGAACAAAGCGTCATCAATGAAAGCGGTGATTTTATTTTCATCCCACCGAATGTCCCGCACCAGCCGCGTAATCTGAGTGACACGGAAACGGCAATCGCCATCGTTTCAAGAAATGATCCGAACGAGCAGGAGAGCGTGGTGCCTTATGAAGCTGACCGGGAATAACCCCGGGTACCGGCATGCAGTTACCCGGACTCAGAGGAAGTCCTGTTTTTTGTAGCCATCATTGTGAAGCCCATTGTCGTATGCCGTGTCATTCATCAGGGGCATCATTAAAAGATCAAGGTTAAACTGAGTGCCATTCTGATCTGAACTCACCAATTTACAACTTTTTCATTACAGCAGTTGCACCGAATACAGGTGTAATTCCCTGGTTTCCGGTAAATCGACCGTAAAGCATCCCAGTCCCCCCACCTGCGCCAGGTCGAGTCTGCGGCCGGCCGGTGCTGCGGCCACATCATCCAGCGGTATCGTGATGGTATTGTTGCCGGGCACGATGCGAAAGCTGCGATTAAAGCGGTCGCTGTATTCCTCGTCACCATCGCTGTGCACGATGTCATGTATACGGCAGGTCAGATCCAGTGCTCTATTTTCAGGATTGACAATGCGGATCTGTAACGAACTGTAACCACGCCAGTCACGGGGAAAATAGTTCATGGCAAAGCCTGAATACCGGTCGGTGCCATGCAGCAGTTTCAACCCGGTTTCATTATTGTCATGGACAAGTCCGGCAACGGCGTCACCATGGATGCGTGTGATCGCGACAGGCATGGAGAATTCCAGCAACACGGGAAACTGCTGTCGCGCCATCATGTCATCATATAAATGGATGATGCCGGTTCGATTGTGCCAGGCGATAATCAGGCAAACGCCGAACAACCAGGCAATCAGCGGCACGACAGCGGTTCTCCGGTGGATTCCCGTATACACAACAAAAGCCAGTACACTGCCAAGAACATCGTTGATGACATCCGCCACTTCGGCCTGACGCCCGAGGGGCACCTGCAGGTATTCGATCAGCACACCCGATACCAGCGCCGCGAGTACACAGATCAGCAGACGCAGCGGCCAGCGCAAGGCCGCCAGGCGGGAAAACGTTTGCAAAGCAAGGAGTGTCCAGAGAAAAAAGGCAAACAGGTGACCCAGATTCCACAGGGCCTTGAAACTTCGGGAGGCATAGGGCCCGGCCTGACCGGCAAAGAGCAGGACCAGAACGACCACGCACAACAGCAACAGCGCAATGCTGACTCCCCGGGCGTGAACCGTTTTCATGGCAGGGCGACGGCTGTCAGGTGATTTGCCTGTTGTCCTCCTCGGTCTTGCCGGCGCGGCTGTAGCCGTCGTCCTGACGCTTGATATTGACCGCGTGTTTTTGTGTGTAAACGTCGAAGACTTTCTCCGGCGTCAGGCCCGCGCAGATCATTGCCGAGACCAGGAAATGCAGCATATCGATCAATTCCACGCGAATATTCTGCAAATCAATATCGTCACGGCTCCACCATTTCCATAACAGTTCCTCGTCGAGTTCATTCAGTTCGTCCCGCATCGCCTTGGCATAGCGGGCAAGCCACTGGTTGGGCAAGCCGTTGGCGCCCAGTTCACCCCGGTTCACGGCATCGAAAATCGCCGCCATGGTCAGGGGCGTGCCATCCGGGCCGGCAATCCGGTTGTTCTCGAACACATAATCATTCAACTGCGTTTGCATGCTGAATATCCGGCTTAACATATCGTCTTGTTCACTCATGATCGGTATCCTGGAATTATTTTGCGCAATGAATGCAGAACGGATTGGATGGATCCAGTTTCAGGCGTTCGATACTGATTTCCTCGTCACAGGAGACACAGATCCCGAATTCACCCCTTTCGATTTTTTGCAGCGCCTGGTCGATCCGCGCGAGTTCAAGTTCGCGACGGCGTTGCGCTTCGCGGGACATGGCCTGGGATTGCATGGCATCCATCCTCGACAAACGTCCGACACGGGTTTGATCCAGTTCGACTACACCCGCCGCCTCATCACCGGTTTTGCGGATCAATTCGATGGCCTGCCTGCGTTCCATGAGGACGGATTTAAAGTATTCTGAATCCATCAGGATTCTCCGTGATATTCTGGGCACCGAGTATAACCTAATCACCGGACCGGGTTTACCGCTCCGGCATTTATCACAACCGATGATTGACAAACGTTTTCTGGTACACGGTTTTTTGCCGGCCATTGCCGCAGCGTGCAGTTTTGCCGTGATGGCCGGGCTCGTCAAAATGGCCTCGGCGGAAGTTCCGCTGCCGGTGCTGGTGTTTCTGCGCAACCTGGCCGGCCTGGCCATCATCCTGCCCGTTGTGCTGCCACGGGGCCGCCAGTACCTGAAAACAAAAAAGCTGAAAATGCATATGTTTCGAAGCCTGATCAGCCTGTGCGCCATAACCAGCTTTTTTTATGCCCTCGGTCATATCGGTCTGGCGGAAGCCTCTCTGCTCAATGCCACGTCACCGTTATTTATCGGTATCCTGGCGACGTTAATTCTTGGTGAATCCCTGAATCGCGCCCTGGTGTTGTCACTTCTGACCGGTTTTATCGGCGTCACGCTGATCCTGAAACCGGGTACCGAGCTGTTCACGCTTGCCGCCCTGGCCGGACTGGCTTCCGGTTTTTTTATAGCCTGTGCAAAAATTATTATCCGTTACATGGCCAGCACCGAACCTGTTTTACGCACAGTCTTTTATTTCAGCCTGCTCACGACCATTTACTCCGCTGTGCCCCTGCTCTGGCTGTGGCAGACACCATCACCCCGGACGTTCATCATCATGGTACTGGCCGGTATGACCGCCACGCTGGGTCAGACTTTCCTGACCTACGCGTATACCCATAACCGGGCCGTAAAGGTTGCGCCGTTTACCTATGTAACCGTACTCATCGCCGCCCTGATCGGCTGGTGGATATGGAAGGAAATTCCCGATGCCGGCTCCAGCATCGGCGCCCTGCTGGTGATTACGGCGTGCCTTGTCATTACCCTGGAAGGCAAACCGCTCATTGCCTGGAGGAAACAACCGCCACCGGCGGCAAGAGATTGACAATCGTCCTGCGCTACCGACGATTCAATGCTGCACCGGCAAGATTTGTGGTGAACGTTTTCTCGCCGTAGTCGCCAGATACATGATGTTCAGGAATGATTGATGACCATGACAGCCGCTGACCGGGCCGTATTTCCATACCGCATTTTTATGCTGACAATCCATATATAATAGGCAGTTCATGAGCACGCAGACACAGAACCCGGCCAATGAAAGTAGATTTACACACGCATAGCACACGATCGGACGGCAGTCTCGACCCGCCCGGCCTGGTCATGCTGGCGCAACAGCGGCGTATTGATATGTTATCCATCACCGATCACGATACCATCGCCGCCTACCGGGATATTGATGTCCCCAAGCTATCCGGAATCAGGATTATCGCCGGTATCGAGTTCTCAACCACATGGCGTGGCGTCGGCATCCATATCCTCGGACTCAATATTGATCTTGATAACCGGGAACTGCAACGCGGTGTTGATCAACAACTGGCCGCCCGTGAACAACGCGCCGTTGAAATCGCCCGCCGCCTGCAAAAGAAACTCGATATTGACGACCCGCTGCCTGCGGTCAGGGCCATTGCCGGTCACGGCAATATCGGGCGACCGCATTTTGCCCGCCACCTGGTCAACAACGAGATCACCAAAAGCATGGATGTCGCGTTTCATAAATACCTGGGGTCGGGGAAGATAGGTGATGTCCGGGAATCCTGGGCGGATCTGGCCAGTGTTACCCGGTGGATCACGGTCGCCAACGGAACGGCTGTTCTCGCCCATCCACTCAAGTACAAGCTGACGCGCACGCGCCTGCTGGAATTGCTGGATGATTTTACCGGAGCAGGCGGCAGCGGCATGGAAGTGGTTAACGGTCAGCAGAACGAGGAGCAAACCCTGAAACTGGCAAAGATCTGCAACGCCCGCGGCTTGCTTGCTTCCTGCGGTTCGGATTTTCATAATATGGAATCAGGCTGGTCCGCCATGGGATCGTATTCGAAGCTGCCGGATTCGTGCACGCCTGTCTGGAGTTGCTGGTAATTCAATCCTGATTATCACTGTTGCAGGACCGGGCAGGGCAAATCAGGCATTTCGATCTGCGGGTAATTGTGTGACTTCCACTACGTGTCCCCGATCCTGTTTTCCTTATATCTACTTAAAATACAATAACCTGTGAAGTTACTGCCCGGGTATCGTCTGCACGTGATAGATTAATACTATTGTCTTGATATATATAATTTAATTTATATATAGCTCATAATTGCCTATTATCGCATTCAATCCATGGCCGACTGGTGAAGTCACCGGCCAAATCGAGAATTTTTAACCATTCACACATACACGTAAATTTTAAGGAGATACCATGTTAAACAGTAAAGAAGGTCAAAGAGTACCCGAAGTTACCTTTCGTACCCGACGTGAACACGAGTGGGTCGATGTAACGACTGCGGACATCTTCAAGGGTAAGACCGTTGTTGTATTTTCACTTCCGGGTGCATTTACACCGACGTGTTCATCATCCCACGTGCCACGTTACAACCAGCTCGCTCCCGTGTTCAAGGCCAACGGTGTTGATGAGATCGTCTGCATTTCAGTCAATGACGCCTTCGTCATGAACGAATGGAAAATCGACCAGAATGCCGATCGCATCACCTTTCTGCCGGACGGCAACGGCGAGTTTACCGAAGGCATGGGCATGCTGGTCGACAAGAACGACCTCGGCTTCGGTAAACGCTCCTGGCGTTACTCCATGCTGGTAAAAGACGGCGTGGTGGAAAAAATGTTCATCGAGCCGGAAGTTCCGGGCGATCCGTTTGAAGCCTCTGATGCCGATACCATACTGAATTACATCGCGCCCGATGCCAACAAGCCCATGGACGTGACCGTGTTCAGCCGCAAGGGTTGCCCCTTCTGCGTCAAGGCCAAGGCACAATTGCAGGAAGCCGGCATCGAGTACGAGGAACTGGTTCTCAACGAGGACTACACCGACCGCACACTGCGCGCGGTTGCCAATGCCACGAGCTTCCCGCAGGTGTTCATCAACGGCGAACACATCGGTGGCTCGGATGAAGTGGAAAAATGGCTGGCCGGCAGGGCCGCTGCCTGAACCCCGGGCGTTGAAAAACAAAGGCGGGCATGAAGCCCGCCTTTTTTATTGTCCATACCGTGAACCCGGTTTCATGCTCATTCCGGTTTTTCCGTTGTTGGCAGAAATCCGGCCCGGGTTACGGATATTTCGGCCAGCAGCCCCGTCGTCTGCCGTAACCTGAGACTGATGATCTGGGCGATTTTCCACAGCAACCTTACCCCGAGTGCGCACTGATCGTGGACCAGGTCCCTGAAATCCTCACGGCTCATTAACAGCACCACGGAATCGCTGGCGGCAATGGCCGATGCGGACAGCGGTTTGCCGTCCACTATACCCATCTCGCCTATTGTGCCCCCGGCCAGAATATCGGCAATTTTCATATGCTCGTTGGGCGTGGTTTCCTTGAATATGGAAATGTTGCCCTCAACCAGGAAACACAGGCTCGCCGTGGCGCTGCCCTCCTTGAAGATATAGGCGCCGACCGGTGCTGAATAGGCCTTGACCCAGTTGGCAATAAATTCGATATCACCCGGGCTGAAATCCGCAAAAAAATCCGTTTTCTGAATCAGTTTACAGGTGGTTTCCCTGAATGAATCTCCTCCACCCAGTAACAAGAGCTCACTCATAATATATGTTCCCCGCCCGGTGTTGGTGTCGTTACAGGGCCCGCTTTTCACGGCAGTGCAGCGGTGATTCATGTCCCGGGTAACCAGGGTCCGCGGCATTAACAGCCGGAAAGGGCTTGCAGACACTATAGACTATATACCCGCCGGAATCCCGCAGTTGATCCAGGTAACCTTGTTGTGGAATTCGTTATTAAGCAGTGACCGGACTCGCAATGATACGCTGTTTTCCATGTCCATGGCCCGGGTTCCGGTATCTGATCAAACTCAGTAACAGGAAAATACCGGATCAGTTTTGCTCAATCAACGTTTCCGCCTTGCGGGTCAATTCGGCAAGATCCGCTTCGCTAAATTTTCGAGCTAGTTTCACCAGCGCCTTGTTCGCCGGTTTGACTCCGGCTTTGGAAGCCGCATAAAGCCACTGGTAGGCCTCGTGTAGATCCTTGCCCGTACCCTTGCCGGTGTACAACATCATGCCGCAATAATAGCGTGCCGGCCTGGATCCGTTTTTCGCGGCTTTTAATATACATGCATAGGCTTTTTCCGGATCCGCTTCAACACCGTCACCGGCCATGTACATTTTACCGAGGGCAAACTGGGCACGGGCATAATCCTGTTCAGCGGCCTGACGCATCCATTTAACAGCGCGATCCTTATTCACCTTGAATACACGGCCCTTGTGATAGCACCTGGCCAGCACGTAGCAGGCTTTTACATAGCCCTGTTCCGCTGCCGCCTGCAGCCACAGTTTTGCCGATTCCCGGTTTTTGGTAACACCCTTGCCCTTCAGGTAAAGCAAGCCGAGATCGTATTGCGCGCGGTCATAGCCACTCTCGGCCGCGCGTGTGCACCAGTGAACCATTTGTTCCATGTCTTTGGGAACGCCACGGCCCTGCTCATACATGAGCGCCAGGTTATACATGGCCTTGTGATAGCCGGTTTCCGCGGCCTTGCGAAAAGCCTCGACCGCCTCGATGTCATTACGCGGCGTGCCCTCACCCGCCGCCAGCAACATGCCCATGTGCAACAGGGCCCTGCTGTTGCCCTGTTTTGCCGCCTTGCGATACCAGCGCAAGGCTTCCTCGACATCGGCATCCACGCCGATGCCGATCTCGTACATATAGCCGACGTTGTAACGTGCCCCGCTATGACCCCGTTGCGCCGCGCGCAGATACCACTTCCAGGCTTTCTGGTGGTTACGGGGGATCCCCATGCCTTCCTGGTACATCCAGCCGATGTTGGCAAGCGCGGAGGCATCGTCCTGGTCTGCGGCTTTCTTAAACCAGCCCAGGGCTTTTTCCAGGTTCCTGTCGACACCGATGCCGTTCAGGTACATTTCGCCAAGCCGCGACTGCGCCCTGGACGATCCCTGCTTCGCTGCCTCGATGAACCAGCGGGCCGCCAGACCGTAATCACGGTTGATGACTTCACCGCTTTCATACAATCCGGCCAGTGTCAGTTGTGCCGTGATATCGCCGCTTTTGGCGCGCTGGTCAAGATCGGCGATGTGTTGCTTGTCGTACATGGCGGGTTGCGACTGGTGCGTTCAAGCTGAATTTTCTGCCCTGGCCGGAGAAAAGGGAAGCGGATTAAGCATTCATTCCGTGAACCATGCACGAATAACAGCACGGACAGGCAAAAAATCCCGCCTGCCTGATTATCATTGACGGAGGTTTATCCTCTAATCAAAGGCAAAATCGCTTGCGTCATGAATCCATTTTGGATGTTGCGTTGCAGTATGCAGAAATGATTGCCCGGGTGCACGAATGAACTATGCTTGTCATAATGGCCATGCAGGGAAAGCCGGATATCAGGTAATCACCGCTGCCTTGCGAACAACCGATTTCAGCGGGAAAGGCTGGATTTATAATCAGATGTAACCGTAAGGAGATTGTCTATGACGGAATGCGGGTTGAAGTCCGTGCGCAGGGATTCGGTGTTTTACCCATGATATTGATGCCGTTGAAATCATCCCCGCAGTCAGGGTACCGCCGGAGTAATCGTTTTCTTACCTTATCCAGGCCACACTCTTGACTACACGCATGCCCACCGACCATGGTACGGCAGCAGCCGCCGATGACAGCCGTTTTCGAAGCCTGATCGAAAACAGTAACGATGTCATTTCCCTCGTCGATCGTACCGGCACGATCCTCTACAGTTCGCCCTCGGTATACGGGGTTCTCGGTTACGACCCCGATCAACGCCCCGGCCAAAGCATTTTCGAAAACATTCATCCGGAGGATCGGCCGAGACTGGAAGAAGTCTTCAAACGCTTGCTCAGCGAACCAGGACAGTCCATTCATGCAATCACCCGCTACCAGCACCGCGACGGTCACTGGCTATGGATGGAAGGCAGCGCTAAAAACCTGCTCGAAGATCCCGATGTCAGGGCGATTGTCGTCAACTACCGGGACATTACCGAACGCAAGCAAGCCGAGGATAAACTGGCGGCAAACGAGCAGCGGCTGAGCGTCCTCATGGAGAACCTGCCGGGAATGGTTTACCGCTGCAGGAATGACCCGGACTGGTCCATGGAATTCATGAGTTCCGGTTGTGTTGATCTCACCGGTTACAGTGCGGATGACTTTCTGTCCGGTCGCATTCGCTATCACGATATCATCCATCCGGATGACCGGGATCGGGTCTGGAACGAGGTTCAGGATGCGCTGGCCGGCAAGACGCGATTCAGGATTGAGTACCGTATTCGCACGGCAACCGGTGAGGAAAAACAGGTATGGGAACAGGGCTGTGGAATTTGGGAAAGCAATGCGGATGTACTCGCGCTTGAAGGCTTCATTACCGATGTAACAGAACGCAGGAAAATAGAAGACGAGCTCCGGACCAAAACTCGTGATCTGAACGAGCGGGTCAAGGAAATCACCTGCATCAATATCATCAGCGCCATATTTGATGAACCGGGCAGCAGCCTTGATGAACAGATTGAAAGGGTTGTTAACACCATTCCGGATGCAATGCAGTATGCGGAGATTTCCTGTGCGAGGATCGGTCTTGATGATAAAACTTTCTCTACAACCAACTTCGATCACCCGGTTGCAACTCTATCCCGGGATATCGTTGTAAATAAAACTGCAATCGGAACAATCGACATCGGTTATCTCGAACAACGTCCGGGAACGGATACGGATCCTTTCCTTGACGAGGAAAAAGATCTGGTCAGTATCATTGCCAGCAAACTGGCGCAGCATCTTGAGAACAAGCGTATCGAGCAGGAACTGGTTGAATCAGAGCGTTTCGCCAACGCCACTATCAACGGGCTTTCCGCCCACATAGCCATCATTGACAGGACCGGCACTATCCTGCATATCAACCGGGCCTGGAAACAGTTCGCCGAGAATAATTCCACGGAAATCCGTGCCCTGTGTACCGGGGCTAATTATCTCGATGTTTGCGACAGGGCCTCCAGGCTTGCCGGCGATACCATTGCAGCACAATTTGCCGATTGCATCCGTTCGGTGCTGGCCGGCGAGATCTCCGAATTCGTTCTTGAGTATCCCTGTCATTCGCCCGAAGAACAACGCTGGTTCCAGGGCCGGATCACGCCGTTCCCCGGCGAGGGCCCGGCAAAAGCCATTGTTGCCCATGAGAACATCACCGATCGCAAACTCAGTGAGGCCGCACTGGGCGCCAGCGAGGAGCGATTACGGCTGGCGCTGGACGCAGCCCACATGGGCACGTTCGACTGGGACATCCGGAAAAATCACATCACCTGGTCACGCTGGCACGAAGAACTCTGGGGATATGAATCCGGTGAGTTTGACGGTACCTATGAGGCCTTTGAACAGCGCATACATCCGGATGATCTTCCCGGGATCAACGCGGATATCGAACGCTGCATAGACACGCATGTGCCTTTTATTCGTGAATTCCGGGTTGTCTGGCCGGACGACAGTATACACTGGATCCAGGCCCGGGGTGAATTCACTTACCCCGCAGATGATTCCGCCGACCGTATGCGCGGTGTGGTCATTGAAATCACCGAACGAAAACAAACCGAGCAGGCCCTGCGCCGTGAACACGATTTTTCCAATGCGCTGCTGAACAGTCTTCCCGGTATTGTCTATTGCTTTGACGAAAACCTGAATTTCCTGCGTTGGAACAGAAATTTTGAAAACATCAGTGGTTACACCGGTGAAGAGATCGCCAACAGCCGGCCTCTGGACTTTTTCTCAGGCGACGACCGGGAACTGATCCGGCGGTGTATCGGGGAAGTATTCGAAAAGGGTCAGGCCGAGACTGAAGCCGGCTTCGTAAGCCAAGATGGCAAGGTTATACCCTACTATTTTACCGGCATGCACGCCGATATCGGCGGGAAAACCTGCCTCGTGGCCGTCGGCATTGATATTACCGCTATCAGGCAAAAGGATGAGGCCCTAAGGATCAGTGAAGCCCAGCTTTCCAACGCGCTGGAAATCGCCCGGGCCGGATATTGGGAATACGATGTCGCCACGGATCGGTTTACATTCAACGATCATTTCTATGCCATATTCCGCACCTCCGCCGAGCGTGAGGGCGGTTACAGCATGTCTCCGGCCGAATACGCCGGCAGGTTTGTACACCCGGACGACAGGGATGTAGTCGACAGGGAAGTCAAAGCCGCCCTGGAAACCACGGATCCGGATTTCACCCGTGAACTTGAACACCGGGCCATCTTCGCCGACGGCGAAACCGGTTACATTGCCGTACGGGTATTCATAAAGAAGGATGACTCCGGGAAAACCGTCAAAACCTACGGCATCAACCAGGACATCACGCAACGCAAGGAAGCGGAGCAGCGCCTGACCCTGCTAAATTTCGCCCTTAACCATGCGAGTGAGGCCAGCTACCTGATGGACAGGCAGGGCCGCTTCCTGGATGTCAACAGGGAAGCCTGCCGTGCACTGGGTTATACACGGGATGAGTTACTGGCAATGAAGGTCTTTGACATTGACCCGGGTCTGACAATTGAAGCATGGAACAGGTACTGGAAGACGATCAAGAAGTCAGGCACCACGACCCTTGAGGCAAATCACTGGCGCAAGGACGGCAGCTCATTCCCGGTGGAAATTACCGCCAATTATTTCAGGTTTGAAGGCAAGGAGTACGATCTGGCGCTGGCCCGCGATATCACCGAACGGAAAATAGCCGAATCCGCATTGAAAGAAAATGAAATGCGTTTCAGGAATGTAGCCAGAGCGACATCGGATATTGTCTGGGACTGGAATCTGAACACCGATTCAGTCTGGTGGAATGATGGCATACATACCCAGTTCGGATACCAGCCCGGCGAACTGGAAAAAGACAGGTCATCGTGGAGCCATCGCATACATCCTGACGACAGGGCACGGGTGATTGAAAGCATTCACAAGGTAATCGAGGCCGGGGAGGAAAACTGGTCGGACGAATACCGCTTCAGACATAAAAACGGCAACTATGTCTATGTCAGTGATCGCGGTTACGTGGTGCGTAATGACAAGGGCAGGGCCGTGCGCATGGTCGGCGGCATGACCGATATCAGCGAGCGTAAGGCAGCGGAAGCCAAAATCATGCGGCTGAACCGCGTCTACAGGATGCTGAGTGAAATCAACTCGTTGATCGTGCATGTCCAGGACCGCCAACAATTGTTCGAGGAGGCCTGCCGTATTGCCGTCGAGGATGGCGGCTTTTTGCTGGCCTGGGTCGGCGGTGTTGACAGTGAAACCGGCCAGGTCACCCCTCTCGCTTACAGCGGCAAACACGACTACCTGGAAAACGTCCATATCACCATGGACCCGGACAAACCCGGCGGCAGGGGACCCACGGCCATCGCCCTGCGCAACGCGAAGCCATCGATTTGTAACGACATCAAATCCGACCCGAGCATGGCCCCCTGGCGGCAACGGGCGCTTGCACGGGGCTTCGTATCCTGCGCCGCCATACCGCTCAGCGAAGCGGGCAAGGTGATTGGCGCCATCAACCTGTACGCGGGCGAAACCGGATTTTTTGACGATGAAGAGATGAAGCTGCTTAATGAACTTGCAACTGATGTTGCCTATGCCTGTGAGAATATTTCCCGGAAGGAAAAACTTGAATATATCGCCTCTTTTGATCAACTCACCGGCCTCGCCAACCGCCACCTGTTCAATGAACATCTGAATTCCGTACTTGGACGGGCCAGAAAAAACAACAAAAAAGTCGCCCTGCTGGTTTGCGATCTGAAGAAATTCCGTCATATAAATAACCTGTACGGCCGCAAGGCCGGAGACCGGATCATCCAGGAAACGGCACGCCGGTTGAAAAAACAGACCTCCGATCCGGTCAATATCGGCCGGCTTACCAACGATTACTTCGCCATGATCCTGCACGATGTGCGCGATTCCACCGGCATCGCCTACATGTTCGAAAATATCCTGTTCCCGTCAATGAATGCGCCATTCCGGATTGACGACCTTGAAATACAGGTCGGTTTCCGGGGCGGCATAGCCGTGTATCCGACCGATGGCAGCGATGCTGAAGAACTCTACAGGAGTGCAGAAGCCGCGTTGAAGCGCGCCAAAAATTCCGGTGAAGAATACGTTTTCTATCAACCGGAGATGACCAACCGTATCGCCGAAACCCTGAAGCTGGAAAACAAGTTGCGCAGCGCCCTGGACAAGGATCAATTTGTCCTGCACTACCAGCCGAAAATCAACACGGTGACCCGGAATATATGCGGCCTTGAAGCCCTGATCCGCTGGAATGATCCGGAGACCGGGCTGGTGCCCCCGGGAGATTTCATTCCGATCCTGGAGGAGACCGGGCTCATCCTCGATGTCGGCCTCTGGGCGCTGCGCAGGGCGGCAAGCGATTACCGCCGCTGGACGGCGGAGTTTGCAGCCGTACCCACGATCGCCGTCAACGTCTCGGCTGCGCAGTTGCATCAGGCGGATTTTGCCCGGCAAATACTCAAGGCCGTGGAACACGACGGTGAAACCACGCCGGTAGACCTGGAAATCACCGAAAGCATGATCATGGTGAACATCGAGCAGAATATCGAAAAACTCGGTGTTCTGCGCCAGGCGGGGATCGGCATTGACATCGATGATTTCGGCACCGGGTATTCATCCCTGAGCTACATCGCCAGTCTGCCGATCGATGCGCTGAAAATCGACCGCTCGTTTATCACCAACATGACCACGCAGCCACAAAGCCTGACCATTGTCACCAGTATCATCAGCCTTGCGCATTCCCTGGATCTGAAAGTGGTCGCCGAGGGCGTCGAAAACGAGGAACAGGCAAAATACCTGCGTTTGCTGAATTGCGATGAAATGCAGGGCTTTTTATTCAGTAAACCGCTACCGGCGGAGGAAATCACCGCACTTTTACAGTCCGGCGTTATAAAATAAGCCGGTTGGCCCGATGCGGATTTTCTCTCGCGGTGGTCAATACCGTATCATGTGGACCACTCACCGTTTTGACAGTAATGAATAACCATGGAAAAAAGTGCACTTCACGTTGTTTCTGAAAAATACGATCCGCGCTTCGGCCAGATCGCCGTCGACCTCGGCTTTATTACCCATGCGCAATTAAAAGAAGCGCTGTGCCGGCAAATTGATGAAAATCTCGCCGGCGGCAAACATCGCCTGCTGGGAACCATACTCTTTGACATGGACCTGATGAGCAGCGAACAGATTGAAAAAGTACTGAATGTGCTTTTTTCAGGGCACAGCAACTCTGCCTGAACGGCAGTTCCGGTTTCCGTGTATTTTCAGGAAAGCATTGATCCGGATCCGGCAATACGGCAGCCGTTTCTCAGACCAGCGTCTGCAGGGTATTCAGGCAGGACGGGTAATAACTCCGACCGAACAGGTTCAGGTGATTGAGTTCATGATAGAGGCGATAAAGGCGAATACGCTCCTCCGCGCCCGGCTGCAGCGGCCAGACCTCACCGTAGGCCGCCTCGCATACGGGACCAAAGCCTCCGAACATCCGCATCATGCCGATTTCAGCCTCCCGGTGACCGTAGTAACTGGCCGGGTCATAGATTACCGGCTCACCGCATTTGTCACTGGCGGCATTCCCGGACCAGAGATCGCCGTGCAGCAAGACGGCGGGCTCATCAACAGCGCCCAGATACTCATCGAGCCGGTGCATTAATTTCTCCCCCAGCTTGAGCAGGGGATCATCCACAGCGGTTTTGCCGGCGTACAAATCCAGTTGCCAGCCAAGTCGTTGATCGCGCCAGAAGGACAACCAGTCATCCATCCACGGATTCGGCTGCGGCGTGGTGCCGAGGTAATTATCCATGCCGAAACCGAAGCGATTCTGCTTCGTCGCCGTGTGCAGTGCGGCCAGTTGCCGGCCGATCTTTTCATGCCAGTCAGCGGCGGGCCTGCCCAGTTGGATGTGTTCCATGACAATGAATTCATCGGCACAGACCACCGGCGCCGGAACCCGGATAACTCCAGGGGCGGAGAGAAGTTGTAACGCCTCGAATTCCGCCCTGAAAAAACCGGGATACTGACCGGCGGAAGGGTGGGTCTTGATGAAGAACCGCCGGCCATCGCCAAGCGTGACCACGCGGCTGTCATTGATGCAACCGCCGGCGGCAATACCGCACTGTGAAAATGCCGCGGCTTGACCCGTCGCCCCGGTAATGGCCTCTTCTATTCGCGTCTGCAGTTTCACGGCCGGCGGTTATTGATAATGTCGAGAACCTGTTCAAACATGGCCGGACAAGCGGCCTCGATCATATCGATTACGGCCTCGAAACCGGCATCTCCGCCGTAATAGGGATCCGGCACCGGCCGGCCCAGACGCGCATCCCGGGCATCGGGCAGGAAACTGCCGAGCATGCGCAGATGCGGCCGTGAACCGCCGGCCAGATATTCCAGGTCCGTCAGGTTGTCTTCATCCATGGCAACCACCAGGTCAAATGTATCAATGTCATCACGACTGACCTGGCGGGCGATGGATTCGAGCCGGTAACCCCGCCGTGCTACCGCGGTTTGCATACGCGGATCGGCCGGATTACCGCTGTGGTAGCCGATGGTACCGGCGGAATCAATGAAAACCCGGCTCGCATAACCCTGGCCGGCCACGTAATGCCTGAACACGCCTTCACCCGTGGGCGAACGGCAGATATTGCCCATGCAGACAAACAGGATACTGGCTTCGTATTCGTCCGGCATGGTTCGTTTTTACACCCTGGTTGATGTCCCCTGGTTGTCGTCTATGATTACCCCGATCATACCGGGGGTTGCCATAGCAGCCATTATGCACATGTAATCATTCACAGTTCATAGTGTTTACAATCAGACCGATACGCCTGCTATCATGATCATATGATTGCTGCCGATGTGCAAATATGAACAAACCTTTTTCGCAGTCCTGTGAAAACAACAAGAAGCCCATACTTTCGGTCATCGAGAGCCTCTGGACAGGTTCCGCCGAAATTCTTGAAATCGGCAGCGGCACCGGGCAACACGCGGTTTACTTTGCCGCGCACCTGCCGCACCTGCACTGGCAACCCTCGGATCGTGGCGTGATGATTGAGGGCATGCACATGTGGTTTGACGAGGCCGGCCTGTCCAATATCCGACCACCACAAATTCTGGACGTTGAACTGGATCCGTGGCCGGTCACCCGCTTTGACGGCGTTTTTACCGCCAACACGCTGCATATCATGAGCTGGAATCACGTACAGTTATTATTTCACCGTCTCGGCACATATCTGCCGCCGGGCGGCCTGTTTGTTTGTTACGGCCCCTTCAACAGGGGTGGACAATATTCAAGTGAAAGTAACGCACGGTTTGATCAGTGGCTGAAACGGCAGGACCCGGTCAGTGCCATCCGTGATATCGATGATCTTGAACAACTGGCTGTAAAACAGGAAATTGAACTCGAATCCAATGTGGACATGCCCGCCAACAACCGCATCCTGGTCTGGAAGAAATCACCGGTTGCAGGGATACAATTCTGACAAAACAGTATTGGCCGCAACAACAGCCGGTTTTTGCAGCAATTCCGGATCTTGCCGAATACCCTTGATCACGGTTCTTGCCAGGGTTTCCTCCACGGCATCCGCGGGCAAACAGACTTCCGGAACATCGTCATCATGATAACAATCACAGGGCGTCACATACCAGTGACACACCATACCCTCCGTGTGTGTAAACCCGGACGCCAGAGCGGTTTCGCAGGCATCGACCAGACGGGCTCCGTTGATGGAATCCGCCTGAGCCGATGCAAACATCAGATAGAGAATGACAATCCGTGATACGTTGCGGACAAACACAGTAATTATTTGTGGTTCCTCAGCAAAATCTGTGGGTGGCAGTTTTCTCGCCGTGGTCGCCAGGTGCATTATGTTCAGGAAATATTGATGACCGGGACAGCCACTGATCGGGAAGTATTTCTACACCGCATTTTTATGCTCTCGCCAAGCACGCCATGAACGCCAAGGAAATCATCCACACTATTCATGAAGTCGGATCCCGTGAGATGGACGAAGAGCAGGCATAGGGTATATGGAATTCGGGATAGCACCATTTCGCCATATTCTACATTCCGTTTCCGTTATTATTTTTCCTGGCGTGCCTGGCGTCCTGGCGAGAGAAAAAATTCTTTGTCCATACCCACAAATTCCGCTGACGTTCCTTATTTGTTGAGGTATCGTTGGTCCCTGAAACTATATACCCAGTCAGGACGATAGACAACAAACAGGGTGATCAGGCCCGAGGTCAGAAATGCTTCGGAAAATCCGAACAAAAGAAAGTAAGGCAGGTACTCTCCGCTGAGCAGCGACCATTTAAAGACGTTAAATACAACCAGCACCAGCGCAATGGCGAGTCCCGTACAGGCATTGGTCAGCCAGGCGCCAAAAAAGGCGGAACCATATATGTAGATAAAGAAATGTCGCGGTAATTTGTATTCCAGCAGCAGAAAGATGAAACAGGCCACGGTGACCGGCAAAACCGCATTGAGCATGATCGCCGTACCGATGTTCATCCAGAGGGCGTCACGAAACAGGGTGACCAGTACGTTCACCAGCGAAAGACCAAGTACACCCATGCGCCAGCCGAACATCAGCGCCACAAGCATGGCGCCGAAAAGATGAATATTCAGACCGGAATCAAGCGATACACGCAGCATCGAGACCATGGTCAGAAAGAAAATCGCCCACAGCCAGTGGTTGATTCGGCGAATACTGCAGTGTGTTGATGAACGTAAACTGTTTACAATCAACATCACCAACGACACGCTGCACAGGATTGTCGTCAGGCTGAACCAAACGGGAAAATAATGTCCGGTAAAATCCAGGTTATCCTCCGGGATAAATGAACAACCATAATGTCAGGTTAGCCCCGACAGGCAAATCCGGAACCTGTCAGAACCCGGTAAAATACATACGTTATATTAATAACAGGAAGCAGCGGGTAATTCCAGATACACCATGCCATGCAGAGAGAGATATATATTACCCGTTAGCTGATACGTATGCCGGTACAGACAAGGTTGTTCGGAACGGAGGTCAATACTACAATTGTGTATCGGGATAATTCCGGTTTCTTGAGAAATGACAGGGGAACTGCACAGACCTTCCGGTTAACGTGAACTGTTAAGCCCGTACATCGAGTGTTCCCGGGTACATGCCTGCGACTCTTTCCCCCGGCTATCAATACCGGCTCCGATATAATCGGTGACTTCAAGACCGAATCCTGAAAGAGCCGGCATCTTTTTCGGTGATCCAAGAACACGGATTTTCCGGATTCCAAGATCATGTATTATTTGCGAGCCCATGCCTGTCATTCGAAGGTTTTTTCTGCTGTGCAAATTAACAATATTATCCTGTTTATTATCATCCATACTATTATTGAGCTGATCCAGACTGCTGGTCGAATCGGCCTGGTTCTGCAAAATCACGACTACACCTTTTCCTTGCTGTGAAATGTATTTCAGCGCGGAACGAATACTCCAGCCGTACTCGTCGGTTATCGTACCGATCAGATCACGTACCGGGTTGTGAACATGTACACGCACTGTAACTGTTTCATCAGCATTAATATATCCACGGGTCAATGCAAAGTGCTGGTCCTGGTTGATGCTGTCTTCATAGACCACCAGATTGAAGTCACCGAACTCCGTGGAAAGTGTGCGGGTATTCTTTCTCTCAATGGTTTTTTCATTCTGGATACGAAATTCGATCAAATCCGCAATTGTTCCGATTCGGATATTGTGTTTTTTGGCAAACACCTCCAGATCCGGCCGCCTCGCCATTGTGCCGTCTTCATTAAGCACTTCTACAATGACCGCCGACGGCTTCAGTCCCGCCAGCCTGGCAAGGTCGCACCCGGCTTCAGTATGACCGGCGCGGGTCAGTACACCCCCGGGTTGCGCCATCAGCGGAAAAATATAACCCGGCTGTACAAGATCGGCCGGCGTGGCGGCATCGGCTATTGCGGACCGGATGGTCCGCGCACGATCCGCTGCAGAAATACCCTTGGTGACTCCCCGCGACGCATTGATTGACATGGTGAAATTTGTCCCATGATGGCAATTGTTCTGGTTCACCATCATGGGCAAATCAATTTGCCGGCATTGTTCCCTGGTCAGGGTAAGACATATCAGGCCACGGCCATAATTCGCCATGAAATTGATGTCATCCGGCGTCGCTTTTTCCGCGGCGATGAGAAGATCGCCTTCATTTTCGCGATCCTCATCATCCATAACAAGAACCATCCTGCCGTTACGCAGGTCATCGATAATATCCTGAATCCTGTCCATAACTGTTATTTATGCGCGCCTGTAAAATCGCGGTACAGCATCAGGAAGTGCGCTTGACCTTGTCGGGATCCAGTATCGGCATGGTACCGGTTTTAGCTCCGGATTTTATACTGTCACCGTGCACCTCAAGGGTAATACCCGGCCTGGCGTATTCCTTGTCGATGCGAACCATTGCGATGGACTTGTTCAGTACTATTGAATAACAGGGGGCTGTCACAAACCCTATTTTACTGTCTCCATCATATATTGCTGCATCGGCTTCGAGCAGTTCGTCGGTATCTGCAACGATGCTCCATGTCGTGGTCTTTTCCTTGCCCATGGCATCCATGCATGCTTTCTTGCCGCGATAATCGCCTTTTTTATCCTTGGATACGGCGAATCCAAGGCCGACATCCCATGGCGTGGAATCCTCGTTCATATCATATGGATAAAACAACAGTGCAGCTTCCACCCTGATGGCGTCGATACAGTTGAATGAACAGGGAATAATGCCTTCTGATTTCCCGTTTTCCAGAATAGCATCCCATATCGGAACAATATCCTCAGCCTTTGCGAATATTTCATAACCCCTCTCACCGGAATAACCCGTACGGGAAATCATGCAATGACGATCGAAAAGTGTTGTCGGGATCTGATGGAAATATTTCAGTTCGTGCAGATTACATGGCGTGTACTTATCCAGGAAATCCACTGATTTCGGACCTTGCAAGGAGATATCGTGCAAATCATCATCGAATTCAATCTTTACATCCTTGCCCTTTGCCGATTTCTCAAGTTGCTCCATGGCAGTGCCGCCACCATGCACCAGCATGATATCATTTGGCCGGATATGAAAAATAATGCAATCGTCGGTAATACCGCCGTCATCATTCAGGATAATGCCATATGCTGATTTTCCGGGATAAATTTTTTCCATATCACGGGTAAACACGTGATCAGCGACCGCCTTGGCGTCCGGTCCGGTAATATGAATTTTCTTGAGACCGGAAACATCGAAAAGCCCCGCGGCATTACGGACTGCTTCGTGTTCCAGTCGCAATTCCTGGTCATACTCCCACGGCACATCCATACCGTTCCAGTCATCCAGTTTTGCGCCAAGCGCTTCGTGGCGCGCTCTCAATGCGGATTGTCTCGGGCTGGTCATTATTACCTCCTACAATATTTGTATTAGTTCAATCAAGTCAGATTCCCAGATAGGCCTTGCGGACATGTTCATTATCCATCAGGCCTGAAGCCTCGCCTTCCAGGGCGATATTACCGGTCTCAAGAACGTAGCCATGCCGTGCCAGTTCGAGTGCCAGTTCGGCATTCTGTTCCACCAGAACGATAGATACGCCCTGTTTATTAATATCACGCAGTATACGTGCAATCTCCTGCACGATAACCGGCGCCAGACCCAGTGAAGGTTCATCAAGCAATAATAATTTCGGCCTGGACATCAGCGCCCGTCCAATAGCAACCATCTGCTGTTCACCGCCGCTCATGGTCCTGGCTGACTGATTTCTGCGCTCGCGTAATCTCGGAAAATGTTCGAAGACCATCTCCAGGTCCTGCTCGATACCGTTAACATCAACGCGTGTAAACGCACCCAGGCGGAGATTTTCGATTACCGTCAAATCCTTGAAAACACGCCTTCCTTCCGGGACGTGGGCAATCCCGAGTTTGAGGATCCTGTCGGCAGATAACTGTTCTATGCGGTTTCCATCAAAGATAATCACACCGGCGCTGGGATGGTCCAGACCGGAAATCGTGCGTAGAGTTGTACTTTTACCGGCACCATTGGAGCCGATTAAGGTAACGAAATCACCTTCCTCGACCTGAAGGGAAATACCCTTTAACGCCGCTACATGGCCATAATGAACATGAATATCCTTGACCTCCAGCAGCATATCAATTTGCCCCGCCGAGATAGGCTTCTATCACTTTATCATTGCTGCGAACTTCTTCAGGAGTTCCCTGCGCCAGCAGTTGCCCGAAATTCAGTACAGTCAGATAATTGCAAAGACCCATAACCGCTTTCATATCGTGTTCTACCAGTACAATTGTAATACCGGACTCCCGTACCTTGCGTGTCAGCTCCATCATGTGATTGGTTTCCTCGGGATTCATTCCCGCGAAGGGCTCATCCATTAACATGAGTTTCGGTTCGGAAACAAGCGCAATCGAAATCGCCAATGCACGTTGTGAGCCCAATGGGAGTTCGGAGGCCAGTTGGTCCCTGCGTTCACTCAGGCCCATGAATTCCAGAACCTCCATAACCTTGTCTGCCGCCTGCCTCTGTTTTTGTTTGTCCAGGCCCAGAATGGCCGAAAAAAGATCGGTTCGCGCCCTGGTATGACATCCAACCAGCGCATTTTCAAATACCGTCATTTCCTGGAACAATGTTGTTTCCTGGAATGTCCTGACAATCCCCATTTCGGCGATTTGATGCGGCTTCCTTCCGGAAATGGACTGTCCCTGGTAGTGAATGTCTCCGCTGGTTGGCTTGTAAAAGCCGGCAATGTTTTTAAACATGGTACTTTTGCCGGCACCATTGGGACCAATCAATCCCCGAATTTCACCCTCGTCAACATGAAAGCTGATGTTATCAAGAGCAGTAAGACCACCAAACTGCTTGGTTACATTTTTAACTTCCAGTATTGGCATGATTATATTTTCAACAGCTATTCATCGGTTAACGGCGGCTCGACAACTTCAGAACCGATAAACCAGGCTTTAAGCTTGCCTGGAATACTTTCCAGTCCCAGTGGCAGGAACAATATTGACAGGATCAGAACAGCACCATAAATGGCCGGCCTTATTTCATCAAATCCACGTATGGATTCATCGAACATGGTCAGTACAATGACACCGATTATGGGACCATAGAATTTGTTATAACCCCCGACGATTACCCATATCAGAATGAAAACCATGAAGCCTATTCCATACTGATTCGGCGTTATCGTTCCGATATAATGAACCTTCAGCGCACCGGCGATACCCACGAAAAAAGATCCGGTAATGAACGCCAGGGCGCGGTAGCGCCAGGTATCGACACCCACTGACTCGGCCAGGGGCGCCTTCCAGTGCACCGAGTGCAGGGTCAGTCCCACTCTCGATTTTTCAATACGGTAGAGCAGAAAAAGACAAATCGATACCACGGTTAATGCCAGGTAGTAATAGGGAATCGGATCCATAAAATCTATATCACCAATCATTGGAGGGGATACACCACTCAGCCCGCCCGTGCCTCCGAACGGATCAAGAAACTGTATCCAGACCAGACGTATGGCCTCACCCGCCGCGAATGAACCAATCAGGAAATAGAACTGCGTCATCCTCAGGAGGGGAAAACACAGTAGAGCGGCTACAGCAGCGGATAACAGTCCCGCTGTCGGCAATGTGAACCACATACCGAGTTCATAGTTCAGAAACAACAAGGTTGCAGTGTAACCACCGACACCCATCATAACCGCATGTATCAGTGACCATTCACCGGTCAGTGTGACGAGACGGTAGCTTGCAACAACAAGCACGTTTATGGTCAGAAATATCAGCAAATCCTGGTGATGAAATTCCAGAAAATGGGGTACTATCAGCAGCACGATAAGGATAATAAGGCCGACAATGGATCTGATTAGCATATTCATATCGTTATTCGCTGATCCTGACACCCATGATGCCGGTGGGTTTGATAATCAATACAAGCACCATCAGTAGCAGGCCGCTGATTGTAGCTATTGTTCCACCAAAATAGACCGTCATGAAAGTATGGAACAGTGCGTAGAGGATGGCAGCCAGAACGGCCCCCGAGAGACTGCCTACACCACCTACAATGGTAACAATGAAGGCAGTGATAATGACATTATGCCCCATATGTGGATTGATATTGGTCAGCGGCGCCATGAGAGCACCGGCCAGACCAGCCATTCCCGCACCAACACCAATGGCTATCATGGATATACGATTGATATTGATTCCCTGCAATGCCGATGCCTCCCTGTCCAGCGCCACGGCACGTAATGCCCAGCCCAGTTTGGTGCGTGCCAGGAAATACCAGAGAGTAACCAGTGCCGCTACCGATATTACCAGGGCAAAGATCCGCTGATTGGGAATTCTCAGAAAATCGAACACAACCAGTGTTCCCTGAAAAACCGGTGGCACCTGCTTGGATGGCCCTTCTCCACCTATCAATGTAGCTATTACCTGGAGTATAAACAACATACCGATAGAACAGATCAGTCCGGCCAGTGGGTCATTACGCGTCGGTCTGAACAGAAATCGTTCCATCAAAAGACCAATCAGTGTTACCAGGACTACCGCGACAACGACCGTTGGCAGATAACCCAGTCCTTGCTGGGCATGCAGATACCAGATTGTATAGGCCCCCGCCATAACCAGCTCGCCGTGGGCGAAATTTACTACGCCCATCACTCCGAAAATCATCACCAGCCCGACAGCAAACAGGGCGTACAGGCCGCCCTGGATCAAACCGTTAATTATTGATTGGAGAATAAGCTCCACAAATACTCCCCTTGCAGATATTGACTGGACAGTTGTGCATGTTGTGCATGTTGTGTGTCAGGTAACCAACCGCGGTCATCGACGGGCCGCTAATCCGCTAAATACAGGAAGGGATTTAACCCCTTCCTGTATTGTTTCGATTTACCGGCCTGTTACTGATTAAACAGTACGCAGACCAAGTTCCTTCATATGTTTGATGAGCACATCCTTGTTTTTATCAAGCCAGCCACTGACGCTGCGGTACTCCCTGATACGAGCCTTGCCATCTTCTACGACGACGACCGGCCAACGGCCAACAGCTGCGTTATCAAGGCCCCAGAGCTGGCTTCCCCACCACTGGCCCTCACCGAATATGAATACCGGATCGCTGGACTTGAGCGATTTCAGTACCTCGGTGGGTTCAACAGTGCCGGCCGCTTTGGCACCTTCGAGCCAGTTCAGCAAAATAGCGGGGTATTCCCAGGCCACGGCTGACCAGTCATTGGGATGATCTTTTCTGAACTTGGCGTCGAAATCTCCCGGGTTGGGGAAATTGATACCTTCCTGGTTTAACGCCGGATCATCAAAATCCGGGAACTGGAAGATAGTGCCGTTAACAAATTCCTTGCTGGTCTTGGCAATAATTTCATCATAATAGTCCAGTGTGCAGGATATAATCTTGCCCTTGAAGCCCTGATGATATAACTGTTCCATCAATGGTGTAACGTAGAAACTGGTTGCCATGCAGAAGATGTCAGGATTTTTAGCCAATACGGAACTGACAATCGGCGCAAAATCAGTGATGTCAAAACCATGCAGGTTGACATCAATGACATCGATACCTGCCACCTCGAAAGCCGCCTTGTAGGTTGCCGCGGATTGCAGGCCATATTCTGCATCGTTATTGGTTACGATTGCGGCTGTTTTGGCTTCAGGATAATTTTCCGCCAGCCACTCCACTCCTGTGACGTTATACAATGGGTGCGATTCGCATGTAGCGATCAGATATTCCGAATCCGGGGTAATGTCGCTCGGCAACAGGGTGGTGGTCAGCATTTTTTTACGTTGCGCCCATGGCAATACGGATGCCACGGTAGACCCGCCCAGCATCATTACCATTTTTACATCGTCCTGCAGAACGAGTTTCTTGTATCCCTGTACGGCTTTTTCAGTATCATATGCATGGTCGAAGGCGACCATTTCAATCATGTAATTTTCACCGCCAATTTCAACACCGCCGGCAGCATTCAGATCGTCCGCGATGATCTGGCAACCATAAAGGCCCGGTAAACCCCAGGGAGCGTAATCGCCGGTCATTGGAATATTCATTCCAATCTTGACTGTCTTTTGCTTGGCGGCGAACAAACGGCCCGGGAAACTTGCAGTACCTGCGACTACTGCGCCGGCAGCGGTTGCACGTAACAGATCTCTTCTAGTCATACCCATGGTACAATCCTCCTCAGAATTGAACTTAAATTAGTGTCAATCAGAACGTATTAGTTATCTGAAACAATCATTAATAATTATAACCGTACGCTACAACCATTCTTCTGACCTCGCCTGTATACGTCAATTCCTACTGAGGAGTATCACGGAAGTCATACGTAATACTACGTAGTCGAAATAATACGCTCAAAACCCGGGATATCACATCATATCTCATTGTTTTAAAAGGCAATATCAGCACAATTATCTTCAATAAAAACTGCCGGGGCGATACTTCAGGAATACCGGCATAACAGGTTCTCAGGGTACACAATAGCACAATGCATCATATCGCAGCTTCACGGAATCCTTGCCTTGCGTTTATGAGTTGCGATAGTGAATTTATTTCCGTATCAGGCCTGGGTAAATGTTGCGGATAAGTCCTGTTATTCCTGTTCAGCCAGACACTGTATACACCCGTTCCGGAAGCACCGAGAACATCCGTTTCGGGTTCATCACCGATGTGCATGACAGCATCCGAACCGATACTGTATTTTCTGAATATGCCATAAAACATTACCGGGTCCGGTTTTGAAGTACCCGCATCAGCGGGTGATATAACCATATCGAAATAATGACCGATGCCAATACTGTTGACATCGGCATTGCCATTACTCATTGCCACGAGATGGTATTTTCCACTGACCTGTTGCAGAAAAGGGATGACATCATCGTATAAAACAACATTATTTCTCGCCCGTAGAAAAACATTCATTGCACAGGTGGCACAGGCTTTTTCGTATCCGGACTCCTGACAAATTATTGTCAGTGATTCATGGCGCAACCTGGTCATATCGTGGCTGATTTCCGGCATTTCGGCAGCCAGTTTTTTTCGATGTTTTTTCAGCCCCTGAATTGTATACCTCTCAGCAATGACTGGTAATTCCTTTTGCAACCACAAATACAGGGTATTTTCCGCATACTCCAGTACAGGAACGTTATCCCAGAGAGTATCATCCAGATCCAGGCTGATAACGGATACTTTTTCGGCAAATTGAGGAACCAGCGACATCAGCGAGACGAATTCAACTGATCTATCATTGCGTATGCAGAATGATTGTGTATCGATTCGAAATTTTCGGTTTCTACAACAAAGCCGGTAATTCTCTCATCATTCTGCAGGCAAAGTGCTATATCGCGAACCATATCTTCCACAAACTTCGGATTTTGATATGCGTGTTCGGTCAGATATTTTTCATCCTCTCTTTTAACCAGTCCATAAACCTCGGCCGAAGCATTTTTCTCAGCGATCTCGATTATTTCCTCGATCATCATGGTCTGGCTGCTTTGAACGGTAATGGTAATCAGCGAGCGTTGATTATGAGCACCAAAATCCGATATTTTTTTGGAACACGGACATAAACTGGTGGCGGGCACTTCAACCTTGACCTGAATATCCGTTTTGCCGTCCGCATAATCACCGGCAAGATATACATGGTAATCCATGGCTGATCTGATACCGGAGACAGGCGCATTCTTCCATTTAAAATAGGTAAAATCGATTTCAATCCTGCTGCTGTCTGCATCCAGGATTTTTGCTACTGTTTCAGGTAATTGCCGGAAATTATCAACACTGAGATCCTGGTTGTTTTCATTCATCAAGGAAATAAACCGCGACATATGCGTGCCGCGCTGATCGGCAGACAAGCTTACATACAGATTGCAGGTTGCCCGTGTCTGCTGGCTGCCCTCTTTGTCCGTGAATATCACCGGATAGGTCAAATCCTTTATCCCGACCTTCTGTATCGGCAGGCGTCTCTGGTCTGCGTCTGCCTGTACGTCAATGAGTTGCTTGACATATTGACAGTCTATCTTCAGTACCGCTGTCATAATTCAGTACTCCTGTTCAAAATACAACCATATCAATACGCTAATTATGAATTCGTTAATGTGAGGCGCATATATCTATTTGGATATACCTAATCAGAAAGCATGGATGATATGTCCGGTAATTTGACATGCATTGACGGCTCCCGGCACCGGATTTTGCCGGATGCATTATGATTTTATGTCGGTATCAGAATCTGCTGACAACCCGGTAACCATGACAGTTTTTTTACCGGCTCATGAATATGAATAGCTGAAATTACAGATCTCGGATATTTTCATATAATCTATTCAAAATGTCCCGGCAGCTCCTCGGCTATATCGAAAATATCGGCAACTATTCCGTATTTTGCAATACTGAAAATTGAGGCTTCGGGATCCGTGTTGACAGCGATAATATTCTCTACATGCTTCATTCCCGCCTGATGCTGAACAGAGCCTGATATCCCCATTGCAATATACAATTTACAATTGCTTACGGTTTTACCGGACTGTCCTACCTGTCGTGATTTCGGCAACCAGCCGCTGTCTGCAATAGGCCGCGAGCAACCCAGGGTTGCACCGACGGCGTCAGCCAGCTCCTCGAATTGCTCAACATTACTCTCTTCACTGATACCTCGACCTATGGAAAGCAAAAATTCAGATTGTGTAATATCGATATCGCCTGTATCTTCAGGTTCGATGAATTGTTTATGCTGACTTCTTGCCTGGACTTCCGGACAATTGAAACTCGATACCGTCGGCTCGGCTTTTTCCTCTTCCGGTTTGAAGACTCCCCCTCGAACTGTCAAAGCAATGGTTTCCTTACCCGGGAAATCGACATCCATATATACTTTTTCCTTGTATGCGGCCCTTGTTGCAACAAGTTCTCCGTCTTCATATCGTATACCGAATACATCGGTAGAAAATCCGTATTCACCTCCGGCACCAAGAGCAGGCGCGTAACCCCATGCATCCACAGAATGTGGAATCAGGACAAGGGAGGGTTTTTTATCTTCTATCAGGCCTCGTACACAAGCTTCATAAATATCCGGCTGGAATTCATCCTGATCAACCTGGACAGTAATAATTTCATCTACACCACGTACACCAAGATCCTCTACATACCTGTCAGGCTCTTTACCGATTACAGCAACCATAACGGTGCCATCACTCTGTTCCTTCAGCCCTGTGGCCGCAGTTACAAGTTCAAATGTAGCAGGCCGAATTTCGCCTTGCCGGTGTTCGGCAATAACCAGTATGCCACTCATATTTATACTCCTCTGAATTCTTTGATTATTTCAGCCAGTCGTTTAGCCTGCTCGGCGGACGTACCCTCTATAAGCTCCGCATGTCCTCTTTCCGGAATATACATTTTACGAATACGGGAAACACTGCCGGCTTCACCAACATCATTATCATTGAGACCCAGGTCTGTATGGGAGAGATCCTCAACAGGTTTTGCCGCTGCCTGTTTTATACCACGCAATGAGGCATAACGAGGCTCGTTGATTCCCAACTGTATACTCAGCACGGCAGGGCAATCGATCGCGATCTCCTCCTCCAGTCCCGCCTCCAGTTCACGCTTCAGGGTGGCATGATTATCACCGGAGTTATAATCAAGGCTGGAAACGACCGCGGCATGTGGCCAGCCGAGCATGGCCGCAACCGTCATACCGGTCTGGGCAAAAGCGTGATCTGACGCCTGAACACCGAGAAACACCATATCCGGCGCTTCCTTTTCCACTACGCAGGCTATTATCCTGGCTATTGCGACCTGGTCGGAACCTTCTATTGCATCATCCCAGACCCGTATACCTCTGTCAGCGCCTTTTGCGAGACACTTGCGTAACTCATCCTCCGATTGCTCGGGCCCAACAGTCAATACTACAACCTCGCTTTCACTATTTGACCTTTCCTTGATCAGCAAGGCTTCCTCAAGCGAGTAATCATCCCATTCATTGATTTCATAATCACAAAAATCATGATCAACATCTCTGCCGTCATCGAGCATCTCGAACTCATCATCGAGTATGGCTACCTGTTTAATAGCAACGAGTATCTTCATTATCTACACTCCAAATTGGTCTGATTAACCATTTGCATGGCCAGAGCACGAACTGCACTGAATCTTACTTCCTGGTCAGGATCGTTTGCCAACTGCCATCTGATCCGTCTGTCACAGCACTGTCGACTCGCCAGGATAATCCTGTTAAGAGGGTAAGGGTCCTCTACTAATAAATTAAGTACCTCCACGGTAACGCCGGTATTCAGAATCACCGAACGTCTTATATCCTTATTATCACTGAGAGCAAGGCGTTTCAGTATATGCACGGGTGTATTCGGATTTCTGCCAATAGCCGACTGGATATCAATATCTTCCTCTTCAGACAACTGTAACAGCAATTCAGCCGGCAAATCATCTCGCAATGCCACACCAGCTTTTACCCATGGCGATGGATCGCGTGCCAGTATTTTCAGCAAATAAACCGGGCAGGATTTATTTCTTGAGACTGAACGTCTTACGTATAGATTTTCATCCTCCACCAGCTTTTGCAATATATCTTCGGGAGTAGTCGGATTTCCCGCGGTCCAGCGCCGGACCCACGCATCACGGTCTTCAGCAAGTTTATTGATCACTTCCCGTGCCAGACCTTCTCGTCTGGCTTCATGTCGACGTACATAATCAGAAGGGTCATCACTAAGACGATGTTCCTGTTCCACGGAAATTTCCTGATTACGGACCACTGCCGCACGAACCTTTGGCGATTTATCCAGCAGAAGTCTATACAAAACCTTTGTTGATAATGCAGGATTCTCTGCCAGTTTTTGCCTGACAATCACCTCATCACTGGCAACGGCCCTGTCAACCAGTTCTTCAGGGAATGCACCATGAGAAGCTACCTCAGCCTTCACATATGCATCACCGGTATTCCATAACATTTGCAGCAACTCTTTATCAAGATTCGGATTTCCGGCAATCATTTTTTTTTCGGTTACCGTACAAATATCCAGAATTTCCCTGATCACATTCAATGGCGTATTCGCATTTCCGCATAAAGCCTTTCGTAATGAATCCGATTCCCGCCAGTTTATCTGTTCAAGTATTTTCCCGGGTGTATTTGCATGACCGGCAATCAGAATTCTCATTCTGGCCGTACATTTTCCGGAAAAGATCCCGGCCAGGGTTTCGGAGCCCGTATTCGGATGCTTCAATATCCTGATGCGTAACTGCTTGTCGTCATCCACCGACAGCCTGTCAAGCACTGAGCCCGGTGTATAATGAGCGCTTGCGAACACGTATTTCAGACGCCGGCTTGCAAACATCTGCTGTTCAAGCTTTACCCGGATTTTGTCATCCACATAAGGATGCAGAGCCAATGCACCATAGGGGTCTGATTGTTCAACAACCCCGTTCACCAGATCATCAAGCGTTTGCGGGAGCACTTTGGGTCAGTCAGTATCAGCAGTCTCATCGCTGGTATGACTTTTATCATCACTGAAAACCATACATTCCGCTACCAGTTCAATCAATTCCTTCACTACGAAGTCCTTTTCATGGCCGGTTGATTTGACAGCATCCTCCATCATGGTCATGCACTTCGGACAATTGACCACCATGACATCGAGATCCTTTATCTTCCCGGCTTCCCTGACCCGATTCTCGGACGGCTTTTCCTGTCCGACCGGATCAGCATGCCAGATACGGCCACCACCGGCGCCACAACAGAAGGAGTTGTCCCGATTCCGTTCCATTTCCACAAGATTCGCACCCAGTTTCCTGATCGTGTCACGTGGTGGATCAAAACCCTTGTTATAACGGCCCAGGTGACAGGGATCATGGTAGGTAACCTTGTAATCCAGTTTCCCTGATAATCTAATCTCACCCGCGTCCAACATTTGTTTGATCATGGCGCTGGCATGCTGGATTTCATATTTACCGCCAAAGCCGGGGTATTCATTCCTTATGGTGTTATAGGAGTGAGGGTCAGTAGTAACAATTTTCCTGAATTCACATTTTTCCAGCGTAGCTATATTGGACTCGGCCAGATGCTGATACAAACCCTCTTCACCAACCCGTCGGACGTCATTGCCCGCGGTCATTTCGGCTTCATACAATATTCCGAAGTCGACATTACATTCGTGAAGTATCCGGGCAAAATCCTGCGAAACTTTCTGATACCTCGGATCGAATGATGCGTAGTCCCCCACAAACCATAGTACATCCACGGGCTCTTTCCCGGCATTCTTGATCTTGAAGTCCAGCTTTTTGGTCCAGTTCGGCCGTTTGCGTTTTGAATCTCCGAAGGAGTTGCCGGTTTTATGTATCGCCTGCAGTGTATTTTGCAGCATCGGGTCCATTTCACCTTCTTCTATCAGCGACCTTCGCATTTCAACAATCATAGGCACATGCTCTATGCCCACCGGACAGATCTCGACACATGCTGCACAGGTACGGCATGCCCACAGCGTGTCGATTCTTACCTGGTTTACCTCATCGCCATATGCAACCAGTTCGTCTTCGCCCGCAAGTGATTTCGATTCCAGTTTGTCATTGGCAAGCTCGCGCAAGGTTAATATAAAATCACGTGGTGACAGTGGATAGTCGGTGGCGTTTGCGGGGCAGGCTTCATGGCAGCGACCGCATTTGGTGCAGGCATCCAGGTGCAATAAATACTTGTTGCTGAAATCCGTTATATGTTTATAGCCGATTTTCTCCTGCTCCATATCCGCCATCGGCAGGCGCTGGACGGACATGGGATCACGTAATGCCAGCGATCCCATTGCTGTGAAAATATGCTTGACCTTGGTCCATGGAATGAAGGCAATGAACGTCAATGAAAGAATGCCGTGAAACCACCATAAAATCATACGACTGTCAGCAGCCGCTTCGGGGTTCATTCCAAGTGCCTTGAAAAAATAAGCGATACCTGTACCTACCGGTGACCACCAGCGATAATCCCACACCGTTGAATCATTCTGCAACCAGACCAGACGCACCGCTTCGAGTAAAAAACCGGTAACGGCGATCAGAATAAGTGTCCATAGAAATATCCAGTCTTCACGCCGATATTTCATTCGGTCGTAGTCCGGTTCGCCCGGCTTGCGATCAGGCCTAGTATAGTCAAGTTTGGGCAGCGCAAGCCACTTACGCCGGTACATCATGTAAATCAACCCGGCGATCAATGCGATGCCCGCCAGATCCAGAATCAGGGAAAACCAGAGATAAAATGATCCATACCAGAACTTGTATCCAAACAGTGGATACAGGATGTCATATTCAAGGGTTATTATTGAGGTACCTGCAAAGAGCAGGGCAAAACCATAAAATATATGCGTATGGGCTATGCCTGCACTTGTATCGCGTCTTCTCAATGTCCGGTGGCTGAGCACCGCGGATATCATGCTTTTGATGCCCGCTGTAATATCAGCGACTGTTTTTCGGAATGAAACACCATGACGATATTTACGGATTTGCACATAACATCCGTAAAGAAAAACAAAAATCGCGGTAAAGCCGATAATATAAAACGAAACAGACATCCACGTGGGAAATTCCTGAAACAGGATTCGCGTGATGTCCTGGGAGTCATGAGCCTGGTTTATCATGTCCGCTATATATGATCGGTTATCTGATGCGTCTGTTTCTGTATGCGGTTAAAAGACAGGCAAATTATCTATCAGCCCGCAGGCAGATGAAATATCATCTTGTAAATACTCATAAAGAGTTATACGGAAATCACCAGATACGAATTTCATGATTGTTCTCCGTTCAGTAATTGGCACCCGGGATATTCAGCCGGTTACCGCGTGTTGCGCACTGCCTGAAAAAAAAGGGCGGCCGGAGCCGCCCTCGGCAATGAATATCAGTTCTGATATTCAATCTCGTATTCACCACCCGGCATATGCGGTGCCCCCCATGTCGCAACTTCGCGGCGGTAAGGTTTCGGATACTGGGCGCGTTTCTCCTCGATTTCCCGTGCCAGCCTGTGACCCTCGAACGTCGCATCGGCAATCAACTTCGGCGCCCAGGCGTCACCGATAACATAAACATCCTTGATTCCGTTATCCTTCCACTCGTCCTTACGGGCTTTCAGACCGCGATACAGCTCGTCATTGGAATGGCGGCCTGTTACCAGTACCAGGGTGTCAAACTCGATCCAGCGATGGGTTTTGTTTTCGTTTCGCGGCAGCTTGCCCGGACCACGATATTCCCGTACTGAACCATCACCGTAGACATCGTAGATTTCGAGCCTGTTAGCCTCTGCCCGGCTGGCAGCGGTATCGCCCAGGATATTGACATGCATTTCATGCATGCGGCGATGCATATTTGGTGCTTCAAGAGTGAAATGCATGTAATGGCCGAAAGGTGCGGCGGATACAACCGTAACGTCATGCCCGTCTCCTGCCAGCTTCTCGGCCAGACTCGGTGCCATGTAGTAAGGGTCGTAATTCAGAATCACAACATTTTTGCCGATCTCCTTCTTGCCTGCAAAGATCTGTTCCGGTGTGACATGAGTCGGCAAGCTCGCATCAATGCCCGGGATCGGGTCGTGGGTAGCCGCATTGGTGCCATCGGTATTCCATGACGATCCTGTGGCGATCACAACCTTGTCCGCGCCGTATTCCAGACAGTCATCAACAGTCAAAGGCTTCGCACTCAATGCAATCTGCGAGTTCTTGTTTTTCTTGACAAGTTTCTCAAGCTGGGTTTCCCGATAGTCACGATGATAACTCCATTCACCGAGACCGGGCAGGGTTGCAACATCATTGACATAGCCGCCTATCTTCTCAGCCTGGTCAACCAGGTGTACCGTGTAGCCACGCTCCATGAGCACCCGGGCGCATTCTCCACCGGAAGGACCGGCGCCAACGACCAGAATTGAATCTTCAGACCCTGCCTTGGGAAATTTCTCCGGATGCCATCCACGCCGGTATTCCTCACCTGCTGTTGCATTCTGGGTACAGATGAATGGAGGTCCACCAATCTCCCAGCGTGATATACAGACATTACAGCCGATGCACACACGAACATCGTCAACCCGACCTTCGTCGATCTTGTTGGGCAGGAAGGGATCGGAAATAGAAGGCCTGGCTGCACCGATGATATCCAGTTGACCGGAGCGAATCACCTCGGTCATTTTCTCAGGGTCGGTAAACCGCCCTACCCCGAGTACGGGTTTTTTAGATACGGTCTTGACGAATTTCTGCCAGGTCAACTGGTGACCCTGCTGGTAGAATCGTGATGGACCGGCATCTTCACCCCATTCAGCTATGTCACCGATATTGACGTCCCAGAGATCAATAAACGGGTCAGCGAGTTCCACGAATTTCAGCCCGTCCCTTTCTATTTCGATGCTGTCTTCGCCATAGAGCGTGTCACAGGCGAACCGTGTTGCGATTGCACAATCGTCACCGACCGCATTTTTTACCTTCTCCAGTGTTTCGACCCAGAAACGGGCCCGGTTTTCGATGGAACCACCGTATTTATCGGTACGCTTGTTATAGTACGGCGACAAAAACTGCAGCGGCAGGTAGGAGTGGCCGCCGTATACATAAATAATATCGAAACCGGCATCACGCGACCGCTTGGCGGCCTCGACATAAAACTGCTGAACCTCGTTAATATCATCCTGATCCATCTCGTGGCAGTACGTCTGCATCTCGAACTCTGATGCATACTGACTGGGGCCACGCGGGGTACAGCGGCTTTCCATGCAGGGAGCATGTGATGCGCCGTACCACATTTCAACACCCGCAAGGGATCCATGCTTGTGTATGTGTTCCGTCATTGCGCTGAGATTACGAATATCACCATCATCCCAGATACGTGCCGAGACACGATGGGTATCATCTGATTCAGGATGAATTGAACAATATTCAGTATTAATGCCGCCCCAGCCGCCTTCCGCTTTTATTGAACGATGTGCTGCCTGAAAACCCGGCTTGTCAGAACCCGCACCTATACAGTGTGGTACCTGATAGAATCTGTTTCTCAGCGTTTTAGGCCCGATTTTAATCGGTTCAAAAAGGATGTCATACTTAGGATCACGTGCCATCGTTGCCCCCTTGGGATATATAATGTTTTACGTTTTCAGCTCTTCGAATACCGTAAATCAAACAGCATCTCGAATTCAAAAGCAGGAAATAAGTATTAATACGGCCGACACAAGGTCGCGTATATGCACCAAGTATCGCATCAGCACCGGATGGAGAGTATAGGGGGTTACACTTACTTATTACTGAATACCACTACCTGTATATCACTTTCTATATACCTCTATTTATACGCTAACCTGTTGTTAATCAATGGCATTTTTCATTTCAAGTCTTATCCTGACCAGTTGTGCCAGTGATCGCACTTCGAGCTTTCTCATAACCTGGGAACGATGCACCTCGACAGTTCTTTCTGAAATTCCGAGCTCAAGAGCTATCACCTTGTTCGCATGGCCATCCGCGACACGTTCAAAAATATCACGCTCCCGGGTTGTCAATGTCAACAGTTTCCTCTTGCTTTCCTCACGTTCACGGAGTTCGTCGCGTATTCCTTTTTCGTAGTCAAGCGCTTCCTGTATCCGTTCCAGTAAATCCTGTTCACGAATCGGTTTACGCAGAAAATCCATCGCGCCCTGGCGCATGGCTTCCACGGCCATAGGCACATCACCATGGCCGGTAATAAATATAATTGGTAAAAATGCATTCATATCTTTCAGACGCTGCTGGAGTTCAAGGCCATTTATGCCGGACATACGGATATCCAGGACCAGGCAGCCTCTCTGGTTGCCGTCATAGTTATCCAGAAAATCATCCGCTGATATATAACACTGGTGTGGCAGGCCCATGGTTTCCAGTAACATACTCATTGAATCCCTGACCGCATCGTCATCATCAATGATGAATACTTTCTGCTCACTGTTGCTCATGATCCGTTACTGATTTGCTGCCTGAAAGGAAGGGTAAAATAAAAGGTTACACCACAATTATTCGAATTATTGATATATTCCAGTTGTCCGCCGTGCGCCCTTATTATGGAGCGGCTAATCGACAAACCCATGCCCATGCCGGTGTCCTTCGTCGTCGAAAAAGGTTTGTATATCTGCTCCATGGTCTTGTCATTAATACCGTTGCCGCTGTCAATTACCGAAATCTTGACACCGGTCGCTGTACGACTTGTACGTAATATAATGCGGTTGCCGTTCCTGAATCCGGCTTTTTTCATTGACTCCATACCGTTTCTCAGAAGATTCAGTATGACCTGCTGAATCTGTACAGGATCACACTCAATTGTCGGCAACAGGCGGGACAGTTTCAGGGTGATAACAATATCACGGATATGCGCTTCCACTTCCGCCAGTTTATGTACATCCTTTATCAATGCATTGCAGTCTACCTTCTCGCTATGGCAGGACTGCTGTCTCGACATTTGTTGCACCCGTTCGATGACCGAACCGGCACGGCGTGCCTGAACAATAAGTTTTTCCAGGGCATCCCTGAGTTTTTGCGGACCTGATATCCTGTCATTGTCAAGTAGATGCAGGCTGGACTGGGCATACATCGAAATTGCCGTCAGTGGCTGGTTTATTTCATGGGCAATGACTGATGCCATCTCACCCAGTGTATTCAAACGATCTACATGGGCCAGTTGCTCACGTTGTTCCCTGACCTCCTTTTCAGCGGCTCGCTGGGCGGAAAGGTCGCGAACCAGAAAAACATATTTTTTACATTCACTTTCATACTGGACCTTGCTTATCGACAAATGAATCGGGAATTCGGAATTATCGCGACGTTTACCCGTAAATTCATGACCCATACCGACCATTTGTGATTCATTGGTGCTCAGGTAATGCGTAACGAATTCCTCGTAATCCTCATGATAGGTTTCGGGTAACAGCACCAGTATGTTTCGGCCTGTCAGCATATCCCCGCTGTAATCGAACATCTTTTGTGCCGCCCTGTTGGATGTCTCGATGTAACCCCTGTCATCGGTAGTGATCACGGCCTCGACTGCAGCATCCACGACAGCCTTGGCATAGGATTCCGCCTGCATCAATGCCTGTTCAGCCAGCTTGCGATCGTTAATATCAGTGATCAATCCCTCAAGGATGGTCTCACCATTCATAACTCCGACTGCGCAGCCACGCTCCCAGACCCATTTGATGTCACCATCCCGCGTAATAATCCGGTATTCAACCTCGAATGGCTCATCATTCGCCACTGCCTCCAGAATACTTCGCTCAACCGGCTCTATTTCATCCGGATGTGTAAAACTGCCCCACAATACCCGCTGTTCTTCCAGCTCGCTGCGGTCATATCCGCATAATGCCTTGCATCCTTCACTGACGAAATCCATTGGCCAGTTCTTCCGGTTGAAACAACGATAAGCCATACCGGGCAGATTTTTCAGCAGTGTTTCCAGGCGATCCGCATTGATATGAATCTGCCGTACCCTGTATTTTTCTTTCAGAAAAAAATACATAAGTACTGCAACAAGAGGGATCAGAAACAGTCTGAGAACCTGCATAACCATTTCCACGAACGTATCAGCGTCCTGATTCAACTGGAATTCGTATGGCAGGATTATGAGTGCGACGATACAGCCGGTTAATACTGAAATAAGGGCAAGCAGGAAAACTGAAGGATTTTTTCTTGCGGGAAATATGTACGGCTTGCGGATTTCGTGATGCATGGTCGCGCCCGGCAGACTAGGCCTGGATACTGTGATTTTTTCCGGAGGGCATACAGTTATATACAACGCCTATCATGGTTAATCTTGATGATACATGCATTTCACGCAATTACTGGATTTGTGCATTTAGCATCGATAACAAAATTACCATACATGGATAAAAGATAAACGATTACAAGTTTGATGCAAATGCAGTCGCCACTTCCCGACACAGGATCCCGGTACCCGGAAATCCGTAGAGTATATACCGGGCAAAAAAAAACGGCCCTTCAGGGCCGTTTTTTCAAACTGTAAAACCATTCATCAAACTAGAAACTGCGCGAGATGGTAAATACAAGCCTGTCATCACTGTTTTCGGGTGTAACCAGGAAGTCCGTAACCAGATCATCGGAGAATTTGTCATCACTGGTGTCATGATAACGAAGGTCCAGACCGAAACCGAGGAAATCCCTTGACAGGCCGACTTCCCAGTGATCGTAGGTCCAGCCTCCGGTACCGAAAACTGATGGATCACCATAATCTCCACCGTCAACAGTTTGCACACCGTAGCCGGCATTCAGGCTGAATCCGGCAGGCAGGCTGAGGGTAATATCACCCTTGATGTAATGCCCGTCCCCGCTTTCAAAGAAGTAATCCGGAGTGTATGCATAGAGAACATGGAAAGACGGGCTTAACGGCGCATCTGCAAATGAGCGGGTAACGTCAACCCAGACTTCAAACACGTCCTCGTCAAGATCCGCTGTCGGGGTTCCGGTTGCCAGAGCGAAATCATCATCGTCAAAACCCCAGAAATGATAGTAAATCGGCATTACCCACCAGTCGAAACCGGCAAATGAATTGGCATAACCGGCGTAAAAATCGCTTTCCAGTTCATAGCCACTGCCATCGGTATCAGCGAGGCTGGATGACCACCAGCCGGCGAACCAGTTGCCATAACCCCAGTCGAAACTGCCCTGCAGCGCAGGCAGGGAATCACTGAAGGAAATGCCCCTGAACACGTAATCAGATGTAAATGTCAGTGTAGCTGAAAAATTCTCCGTGGCGAATGGACCACCATCCTCCTCAGCCACTGCATTCCCCATATAGCCAACCGCCAGTAAGCCGGTCAGACACATCGCTTTAAAATTCTTCATCATTAATCTCCCATGCTTCGTCTATTCGAATGAAACGCCCTTAAAATTACACGCAGAATCAATATGATACATCATTCATCTGAAGTAACACAATAATGATGTATATTATTGAGTTCATTGAGAAAATCCAGGCCAACCCTGTACTTGTCGGTATCCCGGATATTAGTGAAGTGCTCTTCAGTCACCGACACAATTACTTCGACCGGCTATTCCCCTTTACTTCTCCAGTTGTACTGAAGATATACCGATTGTAGTCTATGGAATACTCAGCTGAATTTTCTTTAGAGTCAATAACCTGTGTGTGGTATCACTTTAGTAATAGATACCAGTAACGTTAATAATCTTAATAAAGCAGCACTACGGATGTAATGTCAAGAGACGATCCTTGAAGGAACCAGGACCTCCCGGTATCGATATATGGCAGGATGCTTCCAGCGTGCATTATAATTACAGGGCCCGAAGTTGTTTTTTAGTGATTTTTTCTACAGAATCAATAATCTGCAGCGATAGCTGCACCATATGGTTCACTGATACCTATGAAATTAAACCGGCTATTGCTTGTTATTCCCATACTTGTCACCGCAATCGGGGCCGCTGGTTGGTGGTTAGTCCATTCAGAGGCTGTATACCAGTCCAGGCTGCAGAATATTTATTCAGTCGGTGCGGATATCGACGCCGTCATTCTGATAGTCAAACTGCGCCATCTACAAGATCCGTTAACTGATTCCATGCTGGTCGATACTCTTGGCTCACTCGAGGAGAACATCAATGCTTTAATGACAAGTGGTGGTACGGGCAAATACACGGTATCCGATCAAACACTCACCCGGTTCGAGGAATTTGAATCCGTCTGGCACTCTGCCATTTATCCACGTCTGCAATGGCTGGCAAGAGACAGCATTCGTCGGTTCAGCCCGGCAGAACAAACCCATCTACTCAATATTTTAAGGGAAAATCGATCGGATATTGAACAAATCGGCACCATGATATCTGCACACAGGTCGTTCACTTCAATACTGATTATCGGCATCGGCCTGCTTTCAATCATTCTTTCCTTTGCCCTGGTACTGCTCCTGTACAGGTCCCCGAAAATAATAAAACGGGTTAAAACAGTACAGGATGGCAGCCATGAAAAACCACGTACAGCAAAGCCTGCGCATAATGGCGCAGGGTCAGCTGATATCAGCACTAACACAATAATCGATTACCAGTCCGACAATACCGCCAGGGAACAACTGGCGCTTGAAGCACTGACCCAACTCGTCAAACAACCCGAGTCCACGAAACCTTTTGTTTTACTGTTAAATGATATTGAAAAACTGAGTGGCGCGCTGTCAAGTGCTATCTTCGTGGCTACGGATCCGTCATCAGAGTTATCTCTATGGACATCTACTGATCCGGATGACACCGGTTGGCAAACAATCGTAGTTGACAATAAATTACCGAATACCGGAATGATCGAAAGTGATACTAATATGATGGAATCGATTGAAATGCCCGGAGAAGTGCCGGTAAAGTATTACTTTACACGTCTTTGTCACGCTTCTGATGATTTTTCAATCCTGGTACTGAAATGCCCGGCAAACCATAGTTTACCGGATTCCCTGAATAATATATTCAGCGACCATATAGAGCGACTTACGAATATTGTATCCAGTGTAAGATTTGCCCGGCTGAAACTTCGTCATGCCCAGTACGAGGAACGTGCGGTTATCGCAAGGGAATTGCATGATTCGCTGGCACAGTCCCTGTCCTATCTGAAAATACAGACCAGCCGCCTGCAAAAGATACTTACAGCCAGCGAAATGCAGGAACACAGTAATTCAATCGAAATTGATGCAATCATGCAGGATATCCGTATCAACCTTAATATCGCCTATCGTCATTTACGAGAACTGATCAGTACCTTCAGACTGACCATGGGAGGCAAGGATTTTTCCCAGGCACTCATGGATTCAGTCGGTGAATTTGCCAAACGCAGCAGTATCGCTTTTGATATCGATAACCGTTTGCCATCCGGAGTACTGACGGTCGGCGAGGAAACCCAGTTATTGCATATTATCAGGGAATCACTTTCCAATATTGTCAGACATTCCCGCGCCAGGCTTGCCTTGATTTCCATTCACTACAATCATGGCCAGGTAAAAGCCTCGATAGAGGACGACGGTGTAGGATTAATCAACATATCTGACCAGGAACAGCACTTTGGTATTATATTGATGCAGGAGAGAGCACACTCCATTGGTGGCAGTATAAATTTATCTGAAAGATCCGGTGGCGGAACATGTTTGATTGTCAGATTTCAGACTGAAAAACACGCCGATATTGATACATCGGAAGTTGTACAGAAACAGGGCAATATTGCATGAATGATAAAAAGATCAATACTGTACTGATCATTGATGACCATCCATTGTTTCGAAAAGGTGTCATTGAACTTCTGAACAGTCAGCCTGATTTCGAGGTAATTGGCGAGGCCGCGTCAGGTGAAGAAGGTGTCGGCATGGCAGTTGAATTAAACCCGGATATTGTTCTGACCGACCTTAATATGAAGGGTATGGGCGGTATTAATGTTGTGAAAGCTATTAGAAATACCGAACTTCAGTCATTCAATATAATACTTACCGTGTCGGATACAGAGGAAAACCTGTTAACTGCCCTTCGTTCAGGTGCGGATGGTTATCTGCTCAAGGATACAGAACCGGAGATGATAATCGATAAACTGAGAAGTTCCCTGAAAGGCGAAATTGTTGTGGATGAAAGCCTGACCAGGCTCGTCACAAACACCCTGCGTGATACGAAGCGCTGGGTACCAAACGACCAGAATATTCTGTCGGAACGTGAAACTGAAATTATCAAACTTATTCTCCGGGGTATGAGTAACAAGTTGATTGCCAGGGAGCTTGGAATCACTGAAGGGACAGTAAAGGTTCATGTAAAGAACCTGTTGAGAAAACTGAATCTGAAATCACGACTGGAAGCAGCATTATGGGCAATTGAACATGGATTTACAGACCAGAACACATGAAAGCTCAAATCAATAAACTCAAGCTGATCGGCAAGAGTACGGAAAACGGTAAACCGCAGAAAACATCCGCTGACAGGGATAGCGATATTGTCGCACTCATTAATGGATTGAGTCAGACTGTCTTCGAGATTAACAGTTCAGGAGAACTGGTTTATATCAATACTGAATGGGAAAAACTGTGCGGCTTTTCCATTGGTGAATCGCTGGGTTCGGACTATATACAATATGTTCATCCATATGACAGGGAACAGTGTGCACAATTTTTCAATAATATATTGAATAATAACAAGGATTCGTCCTCAGTCAGGCTGCGGATGTTGACCAAAACCGATGATCTTTGCTGGGTAAACCTGCGTGCAAACAGTTTTGTTAACTATAATGACAATAATCTGTATATTGTTGGTGTTCTCTCCAATATAACAGACCGGGTTCGCGAATACGGTTTACATCAGGCCAATTTCCGCACCCTCTATGAACTCATAAATAACCTGTGTGGACTTGTCTACCGCGGCCGTAATGACCGTGAATGGACAATGGAATTTGTAAGTGATGGATGTCTGGAGTTAACCGGTTATAAACCCAAGGATCTGGAAAACAAGACTGTAACCTTTGGCAGCCTGATTAACCCTAATGACCAGGATCTTGTCTGGAATAATGTACAGTCAGCACTGGCTGAAAAACGTTATTATGATATCAATTATCGCATCAGAACCAGTACTGGTACCGAAAAATGGGTATGGGAGAGAGGTAAAGGCAATTTCTCAACTACCGGTGAGTTGTTAAGTATCGAAGGACTGATAGTAGATATTACAGATTATAAAAGAAACAAAATTGAAAAAAACGAAAGTCATCTTTACAAGACAATATCACGGCTCCCGCAAAAAATACTTTTCATAGACCGGCTGGACCTCGCGGTAAACAAAACAAAAACCATAAAAAGTTATAAATTCGCGTTTATGATACTGAGCCTCGATAAATACAGCAAGTTACAGGAAAGGTATCCTGCAGACAGGATAGACAAACTGAATATTGCTGTCAGCAGTATTTTCAAACAGGCCATAAATCCCTATGATTCACTATGTATGTACGATACCGGGGAATTCGCTTTCCTGCTCGAACATGTTGAGTCCATAAATGATGTTACATCAATCATCAAGACTATCCAGAAAAACATGCTTGAACCGGTGGTTATCAATAACATACAGACTTATCTTACGTTCAGCATCGGCGTAACGTTGATAGACGAGCCGGCGATTGAGAGAAAAAACGTTATCGAACAGGCCTATTCAGCACTGAGCCATGCAAAATCCCTGGGAGGATCACGTTATGAAATATTTAACGAAGAACTCAACGCCAAAATGTTTGCTCTCGACAGAATGGAAAATGAGGTGCTGTACGCCCTGGATAATGATGAATTTCTGGGTTGTTACCAACCGGTAATAGCCATAAAGGATGCAACCGTTATTGGTATGGAAACTCAACTGTACTGGAAACATCCACGAAGAGGCAAGATACCTGCATCTGCATTCTCTCCGATTGAAACAAATATCGAACTGATAACATCATTGAATAAATGGATATTGTCCCGCACTCTCAAACAAATTGATACCTGGTCAAAAGATGAGGATTTTAACAGGCAACTGCAAATTATCGTTCATCTTTGTGGTCACCGGATTTTTTCTCCGGAACTCGTAAGTTATATGAAAGACATACTGGAGAAGGCAACTCTGGATAAATTCAGGTTAATGATCAGGTTCGATGCGTCTTTTGTCCCGTTACTGGAAGCGGACGATATTGCCTCCATAGGTAAACTGAAGGAACAGGGACTTGAGCTTGTTATAGCGATGGATAACAGTGGAATTATTCCGGGCAGTGATTTGTTTTCAATCGCCGCGGATACTGTAGTTCTTGAAAAACCTGCCGATACCGAAAGCTTGCTTCATACAAAGGCCAGAATTGATTTTATCCATGCTCTGAACAAGAAAGTTATTCTGAATGATATCAATACGAAAGATGAACTGGATCTTGTACAAAAACTCGAGTTTGATTATATAAAGGGAAAAGCCGTCGTACCCCCTCTTAATCGGGACGATATAGCCGAGTATTTACTCCGGAACAGACCGGAAACTGCATAACACATTCCGCGCTTTCCGGCGTTCGCTAATCTGCAATATCGGCTTCAAAACCATAAAGATATCCGGAAGCCTGCCGGTTCAACGGCTTCTTGAAGATAACAGAATTATATTACATCCGGGACAACGGTGGATTCAGATCCGGTCGGCAACCTGATAGCCGTATTCTGCTGCAGCATGTATGATTACTTCGTAAAAGCTCTGTCCGAAGGACCGGGCGACATAGATATCGAACGTTTCCTCATCAAGGCAGTGGATCAGGGCATTCATGTGAAACAGGCTGGTGGTTCGTGCATCTCCCGGAGCAAAGTGACCGGGGTCCATATCCAGAGTTGTTCCCTTGCGTAACACATTGCGGGACTGTGGTCCGGACAACCGGAGTACACAACGACTATGACTCTGATCGGTAATGGCCGCCATATCGGCTGTCACATCAGCCCCGATAACAGCATGCAAATCACGCGTTTCCTTTTCCACGATCAACCATCTCGCAGGACCCAGCCAGATAGCGCTGATATCTTCTGATGATATGGCACTACAAGGTTCTGCTGACGGCTTTATTCCCGCGGCCACTTCTATTGTCGCAATGACAGCATCAGTCTGATCTTTCCAGGCTGCGACCTGGATTATGCTCAGGGCATGACGTTCACAGATACTGACTCCCGCTTTACCTTTTACAAGGTCGCCGAATTCTCCGGTCCGGTATATTTCAAACAGCGCTGAACGCCGCTTAACTGCTGGATCAGCCATGTAAACGCTCTCCTTCCGGGTCAACAAATACCGGTGATACAACCTTCATCGGTACAATTATGTTTCTCAACGGGTAACTCATATATACCACCCTGTCCTTCCATGCATCCAGTCCTCCCCTTATCAAGCCCAGTCCAATCGGGTGATCATGCTCCACACAATAACCCGTTGATGTGACATGACCAATCATCTCGACCGGCGGTGCAGCATTTTCATTTACTACAATCTGCGCACCTGCCTTCAGGGGAGTTTTGCCGTCTGCGGGAACAAAACCGACAAATTTCTTGCGATTTTCTCCAGTCATTGAATCCCGGTACGCCAGTCGTTTTCCGACAAATTCCTTTTTCTTTGACATCATCATGCCCAGACCGAGATCATCGGCAGTAGTACGGCCATCCAGTTCCGGACCTGCTACATGACCTTTTTCGATACGCATGTTACCCAGTGTTTCCGTTCCATAAGGTACAATGTCGAACTCCCGGCCGGCCTCATATATTTTTTCACAGACATACCGCGCGTAATCACATGGCACGTTGATCTCAAACGCCAGTTCCCCGGAGAAAGAAATCCTGAATAACCGGCAGCCGGGGATCCCTGCAGCCACGCATCCGGATGCGCCCATAAACGGAAAAGCCTCATTGGAGACATCAATGTCGACAATTTTTTGTATCACCTTACGCGAATTGGGCCCGGCCACGGCGATGGCTGACCATTGTTCAGTCACGCTGGTGACCTGCACTCGCAGCTCCGGCCAGATTACCTGCAGGTAGAATTCCAGGTTGGCCATGACCTTTACGGCATTTGCGGTGGTTGTTGTCATCACAAAATGATTTTCTGACATTCTCGATGTAACACCATCGTCGTAGGCGATGCCGTCCTCACGTAGCATCATACCGTATCGTGCCTTGCCCACCGGCAATTTCATCCAGTGGTTTATATAGATCCTTTCAAGAAATTCGGCGGTATCCGGGCCCTGCAGATCGATCTTGCCGAGGGTAGTCACATCACACATGCCGACCGAACCGCGTGTCATTCCCGTTTCACGGATAAAGGCGTCACGGATTGTTTCACCGGACTGTGGATAGTAACGGGGACGCCGCCAGATTCCTGCATCAATCCATTTACAGCCCTGCTCTTCATGCCATGAATCGATAGCAGTGCGTCGAATCGGCATATAATGTTCACCGGTTTCGGCACCACCAAGTGCTCCCATTGAGACCGGAGTGTACGGCGGCCGGAAAGTTGTATGCCCGGCTTCAGGAATACTGCAACCCCGAGCTTCTGCCATGATAGCGAGCCCGGGAACGTTGGAAGTCTTGCCCTGGTCCGTTCCCATCCCAAGCGTCGTATAGCGCTTCAGGTGTTCTACAGAAATATAGCCTTCACGATAAGCAAGCTGGATATCACTGACAGCCACATCGTCCTGGTGGTCAACAAATTTTTTCGGATGGCCTTTTGCCGGATCCGGACACTCCCATAATGGTTCATATGCCGATTCATGGATCTCGCTGACAGCGGGAACTGCCTGGACAGCGGTATTGAAGCCTGTACTTGAAGCAGCCATTGCCCCGGCTGCGGAACCCTCTTCCAGGCAGGTCTTTAGACTGAAATTGCCGTTGGCGGCACCAACCGAACACTCAGCCTGTTTTGAATCACCGGGCACGAAGATATTGCGATCCGCATCCCATGCAGTTTTTCCGCCAGACTGGCTGAACAAATGCAGTGCCGGAGCCCATCCGTTGGACATCGCGACAAGGTCACAATCCAGTCGTTGCGCTCCGCCACCGGATAGAGAATGAACCTCTACCGATGTCACGCCGTCTGCATTGCCCTGTGCACTGACAATTGCCGAGTCATTGATAATCCTGATTTTACGATCCAGCAGCTGTTGAGCATATGACGAATCCAGCTTTCGCGTATCGACCAAGGCAACAACGGTAGTGCCTGCATCGTGAAGGGCAATCGCTGTACGGTATGCATCGTCACACGATGTAAAAACAACAGCACGTTTCCCGGGGACTACTCCATATTGGTTAACATAGGTTCTTACGGCACCAGCCAGCATTATACCCGGCAGATCATTATTACCGAACACCATTGGTTGTTCGTGGGATCCGGTGGCTAAAACTACATGTCCGGCCTGCAGATTCCATACTCTCTGTCGTGGTTTGTTACCCTCGGGCTCCGGCAAATGATCACAGACACGTTCGACACAACCGATAAAATTATGGTCATAATAACCAAATGCGGTAGTTCGTCTGAGAATGAATACATTGTCCATTGCTTCCAGTCCTGCCACTGTTTCATTTATCCAGTCCAGACCTTTTTTTCCATCAATTTCATATTGTTCATAACGGAGTTGTCCGCCCGGATCAGCGCGGTCATCCACCAGAATGACTCTGGCACCGTTTGCAGCGGCCGATTTTGCAGCCATAAGACCCGCCGGTCCTCCGCCAATAACCAGAATCTCACAATGACGGCTCATCTGGTCATAATGGTCCGGGTCAGGCAGCCCTGAAGCCGCACCCATGCCGGCAGATTTGCGAATAAATCCTTCAATGAACATCCACAGCCTGGTATTACGAAACGGTCCCATAAACGTCTTGTAATAAAAGCCGGCGGGGAGAAATGCCTTGAACAGATTATTGATTCGTTGCGGATCATTTCTCAGGCTTTTGCCGCGATTCTGACTTTCCGCAATCAGCCCGTCATAAAGTTCAATCATGGTAGCGCGGGTATTCGGCTCCTGCCTGTCTCCACTGCGCAAATGCACCAGGGCGTTGGGTTCCTCTGGCCCGGCGGAAAAAACACCCCGGGGACGATGGTATTTAAAACTGCGGCCAACAAGTTTTACATTATTGGCCAGCAAGGCGGAAGCAAGGGTATCACCCTGAAAACCTGTATAGGTTTTATCATCAAAACGGAATGTAAGCGGCTTGCCGCGATCAATTTCACCGCCGCCGGGCAGCCGGTTAGACTGGGTCGCCATTATTCTTTCTCTCCAACAGGCTTGTCAGCCGGTACCGTTGCAATTACTTCATGAGTAAGAGTATCCCGTTTCACCTTTATCCATTGCCGGCAACCGTTGACGTGATGCCAGTACTCGAGATGAGGGCCACATGGATTATCACGCAGATAGGTGTATTCAAAATACTGTTTTTCACTCGTCTCTTCTGAAAGCCCCGGGTAAACGTTATTGGCATCACCGCCATAGGTGAATTCAACCATATTGCGTTCACCACACCAGGGACAGTTAATCCGGATCATAATCTTTCTCCATTGTCCTAGTGCAGGGCAGGTATCGGACCTACACCCTTTTCATCAATCAGGTAACCGCGTTCAAAACGGTCCAGGGTGAAGGCTTCGTTCAGCCTGTGAGGTCTGTCCTGGGCCACGGTATGGGCAAAACACCAGCCGGAAGCCGGTGTAGCCTTGAATCCCCCGTAACACCAGCCGCCATTAAGATAAAGGCCCTTGACTGGCGTCGTGCTGATGATTGGACTGCCATCCATGGACATATCCATGACACCAGCCCAATGACGCAGTAATCGAATACGACCTATAGCCGGCATCAGCGCCATACCACATTGCAATACATGGGCAACCATCGGCAGATTTCCACGTTGTGCGTAGGAATTGTAACCATCCAGATCACCGCCAAAAACCAGGCCACCCTTGTCAGACTGACTGACGTAAAAATGACCGGCGCCGAAGGTGCAAACCGTATCGATAAACGGTTTCAACGGCTCGGAGACCATGGCCTGGAGTTTATGGCTTTCAATGGGTAACCGATTCAGACCGGCCAAAGCGCACACCCTGGAAGTATTACCTGCCACAGCAATGCCAACCTTTCCGGACTTTATGGCACCACGAGTGGTCTGTATGCCCTGGACCTTGCCGTCATGGATATCAAAACCGGTTACTTCGCAGTTTTGCAGAATGTCCACCCCGAGCATGTCGGCAGCGCGTGCGTAGCCCCAGGCAACAGCATCGTGACGCGCTGTGCCGCCACGGGGCTGCTGCAGGCCGCCATAGACAGGAAACCTTGCCTTGCCGGAATAATCCAGCATCGGCAAATGCTCTTTCACCTGATCACGCGTCAGCAGTTCCGCATCAATACCATTCAGACGCATGGCATTACCCCTTCGGGCAAAAGCATCCATTTGTGCATCTGAATGTGCCAGATTGATAATACCGCGCTGTGAGAACATGACATTGAAATTAATATCCTGTGACAGTTCTTCCCACAATTTCATGCCATGTTCATAGAAATGGGCGTTATCTTCGAGCATGTAATTTGAACGGACGATAGTGGTATTTCTTCCTACATTTCCACCACCGAGATAGCCTTTTTCACAGACTGCGATCCTGGACATTCCATGCAATTTGGCAAGATAATATGCCGTGGCCAGACCATGACCGCCGCCACCGATGATAATAGCGTCATATTCCTGCTTTGGCTCGGGGTCACGCCAGGCTCGTTGCCAGTGTTTTTGCCCGGTCAGTCCTCCCTTGAGAACCTCCAGTGCGGAATAACGACTCATTTTGACTATATATCTCCGGTTATCTGGAAAATCGTATAACAACAAAATATAACAGCTGATTTTGCGTATTTTTATCCGGCCATGTTCATGGCATTTACAACTTGCGGATTATCATTCCGGATATACGCATTTCCTTTGGGTTTGTCGCCCTGCCGGACAAACCCGCTCATCTTATCCAAACTGAAGATCCCTGAATATATTCCATTGGTAATATTACCGTCTTGCAATACCGGCAGGCCGGAATAATACGGGCCGATCCTGCTCAAAAGAACCGGCCCGCCGTTTAGAACATTGTATGTTTCTGATGAAACGTACTAGTTGAATTTCTCGTAAGCTTTTCTTAAATCCACAAGCGGATGATTGGGTGACATCTGGAATTTAATCAAAAGCTCACGTGCAATCATGTCCCGATCCTGCTGGTTATCAGGCAGTTTCATACTTTCCGGCACGGTTACCCAGCCGTTGATATTGCGATCGAATACCGCCGCCCGGCCTTCCTCATATCCCATATGGATATCTTCAAGCCAGTTCAGATCCTTCCAGCCCATGAATTCGATATATTTTTTCAGAAACGGGGTAATTTTGTCCATATCGGGTACAAGGTTGACGTCATAGCGGTATCCGATATGCTGGCCAATAATTTTTTCCCGCTCACTGTCCAGTCCATCACTTTCCAGAAAGTGGTCTATGCTTTGCTTCTTCGTCATGATTATCTCCTAGAAACGTGTCATATCGGGCCGACCGACGGTATGCTGGCTGCCGGCTAATGGAACCTGTGCCATAGCAGAGGCTTCCATGGTGAGTGCAGCCAGATCCTCGGGCTCCAGAGAATGAATGTTTGTCTTGCCACAGGCACGCGCAAACAACTGGGCTTCAATCGTCAGTGTATGCAGGAAGTTGTAAACACGGATCGCGGCATCATCGGGATTCAGGCGTTTACGCAGCTTGGGATCCTGTGTAGCAACGCCTACCGGGCAACGCCCCGTGTGACAGTGATAACATGAACCCGCCGGTACACCTATTTCGTTTTCATAATCGGCTTCAGGTATGTCCTTGTTACAGTTCAATGCCATCATGGCCGAGTGTCCGATGGCGACGGCATCGGCGCCCAGGGCGATTGCCTTGGCAACATCGGCACCATTGCGGATACCACCGGCGTAAACCAGTGATATTTCACCTTCCATGCCTACATCCTGAAGTGCACGGCGTGCCTGGCGTATGGCTGCAATGCCGGGGATGCCGGTATCTTCTGTTGCCAGGTGGGGCCCTGCCCCGGTACCGCCTTCCATACCATCAATATAGATGGAATCGGGATTGGTTTTTGCAGCCATGCGCACGTCATCATACACACGCGCCGCACCCAGTTTTAACTGGATGGGGATCTGCCAGTCAGTCGCCTCGCGAACTTCCATAATTTTCAATGCAAGGTCATCGGGTCCCATCCAGTCCGGATGCCGTGCAGGTGAACGCTGGTCAATACCAGCGGGTAATGAACGCATCTCGGCTACCTGGTCAGTCACCTTCTGCCCCATCAAATGCCCACCCAGACCTACTTTACAACCCTGGCCAATGAAGAACTCGACACCATCCGCCAGTCGTAAATGTTGCGGGTTAAATCCATAACGGGACTGAATACACTGGTAAAACCACTTTTCCGAATAGCGTCGTTCATCCGGAATCATGCCGCCTTCACCGGAACAGGTTGCGGTTCCTGCCATTGTTGCGCCTCTGGCCAGCGCGGTTTTCGCTTCATAACTCAGCGCGCCGAAACTCATACCGGTAATGTAAATGGGAATATCCAGTTCCAGCGGGCGCTTGGCACGTGGACCGATGATCGTTTTTGTGGTGCATTTTTCCCGGTAACCCTCAATAACAAACCGGGTCAGTGTTCCGGGCATGAATGTCAGGTCATCCCAGGTGGGAATTTTCTTGAACAGTGAAAACCCACGCATACGGTAACGGCCAAGTTCCGACTTGACGTGGATGTCATTGATCACCTCTGGCGGGAATATGAAACTTTTACCCAGGTGATATTTTCTAGCATCATCTTTTACGGAAGACATAATCTTTATCCTCTTAATCTGTTAAAGCACCAGTTTCTTTTCGGTGGGCTCAAGGTTGTCATAATTCCACAGCTGCTTGCCCGAGGAAATCTTGGTGATATTTTCAATGCCATTGGGTGCTTCCATCCCGTAAAGGGCCAGCTTGCCTTTCAGATAGCGAATATCAAGCTCGGTCAGTTCGGCTTCGACCGCATCAACTCCCAGGCTCTTGGCTTTGCCGGCCAGATAGATTGTGCCGTCGTACATCGAATCACCAAGGTTTTCACGTGCATCGCCGAGAATTATCATGCGGCCGCGCTGCATCATGAAACCGGTAAATGCCCCGACATCACCGCCGACGATGATGGTGCCGCCTTTCTGGTCGATACCGACACGTGCACCCGCCCGTCCCTTGCACACCAGGTCACCGCCACGAATCGCCGCACCGAAAAGCGAGCCCGCATTTTTTTCAATGATGACCGTACCGGCCAGCATGTTTTCGGCACATGACCAGCCTACACGACCGTTAATATGCACGTTGGGCCCATCAATAAGACCGCAGGCGAAGTAACCAAGGCTGCCTTCAAAAGTAAGATTGAGGCGATTCAATATCCCTACACCAAGGGCGTGTTTGCCCATCGGGTTTATGATATTGATAGTGCCATAACCTTCCTTCATCAAATTCCGGATCTTGATATTGATATCAGTAGTGCTCAAATCCGCACAATCGAACTCGGTTGCTTTCGAGAAATCGACATCATAGGCATATGCATGTTCAAAGTTCTCATCCTCGGAAGGTGAGAAATACATCTGCTGGGTACGACCAGTCAGTTGCTCATCGTGCATACCCATGTCATGGGATTTATGACTACTGTCGCTTTTGCTCAAACCTGCCATACCAGTACCTCCCCTTCATAAGGATCCATTGTGTCGATTTCGCGCGGGAAAATACTCCGAATTGCAATTTCCTCCGATGCCAGACCGACAAATTCATCACTTTCGTATACCACCATCGGCTTGGCCGCCATAACATCCTTCGCCATGCCAAGTTGATCGCTGGTTGCAACAACATAGGAAAAAACACCATCCAGATAATCGACGGAGCTTCTCATGGCCGTTTCAAGATCGTCACCATGATCTATACGGTCAGCAATATATACGGCGATCAATTCAGAATCGCAGGTCGACATGAAACGGTGACCGCGGCGTTCCAGATCACGGCGGTGCGTCCAGTAATTGGTCAACTGGCCGTTATGCACGACAGAAACATCGTTGAATGGATAGGCCCAGTACGGATGAGCTGAGCGAATGTCGACATCCGATTCGGTAGCCATCCGCGTATGACCGATAGCATGTGTACCATCAAAATTGCCCAGTTTATATTGCTCGGAAACTGTTTTCGAATCACCCAGATCCTTAATCAGTTCCAGTGCTCTGCCAACCGACATCACTTCAACACCATCGACATCCTCGACATAATCAATCAGGCGGTGCAAGTCACCGTCATAACTGAACTGGTAGCGATGTGCATATTCTGTAGGGGCTTTCTGGTCCTTGATGACCGCACCAAGTTCCTTGATCCGGGCTTCTACTTCCTCTTCCCGTTGTTCAACCTCCTTGTGGATGATAAAACCTTTCTTCAGTGCTTCCTGTTCAGCGGTTATAAAACGCATAATGAAATCATCCGGGGTCGCAGTACCATAAAGTGCAAACCCGGTAGAGTCCGGTCCCCTGTGTTTCAGGGCCTGGAGCATGGAAGTCAGTTCCGAACCGACGTTCGACTTTTTACCTCCTTTCCAGATGAGTCCAGCAATTCCACACATTACTTAATCCTCCAAAGTTACGGTAAACAATCCATATAGGTATCCTGATCCCAATCAGTGACGGTGTGATTGAATTTCTCCCACTCGTCGTTCTTGTAGTGCATATATACCCGGTACATGTCTCCGGGCATCGCAGACCTGATAACTTCATCATTACTCAATTCCTCGAGGGCATCACCAAGTGACATCGGTAATTTCTTGACGTCCTTGCCGGCATCCATCGCATCATAAATGTTGCGTTCTTCAGGTTCGCCCGGATCCAGATCCCGGCTGATGCCGTCATCGAATGCCTTCAGAAGCGCCGCACCCATCAGGTAGGGGTTGACCATGGAATCCACTGAACGGTACTCGAAACGTCCCGGCGCGGAAACGCGCAGGGCACAGGTACGATTTTGATAGCCCCAGTCGGCAAATATCGGAGCCCAGAAGCCAGTGTCCCAAAGACGCCGGTATGAATTTACAGTTGATGAGCCGATCGAAGTCAGGGCACCCAGATGTTCGATGACGCCACCAATTGACTTCAGTCCTATGGGCCCGGGTTTGCGTTCATCAATCTCGGGAACCGGTGCAAAGAGATTTTCACCACCTTCAAGGTATGTGTATACATCATCCAGGGCGGGCAGAATATCATGGCCCAGCTTGTTGACCTTGTCTTCACCGCCCGTCCACAGAGAGACATTGTGATGACAGCCGGAAGCCGAAACATTCATGAACGGCTTGGTCATGAAACAGGCAATCAAACCCTGCTCACGGGCCACCTGGGCGCAAATCTGGCGATATGTGGTCAGACGATCACAGTTACGTAACACATCATCGAACATCCAGTTCAGTTCCAGCTGTCCCGGCGCATCTTCATGATCACCCTGGATCATGTCGAATCCCATTTGTCTGGCATATTCAATAACTTTCATCGAAGCCGGACGTAATTCTTCGAACTGGTCAATGTGGTAACAATTCGGTTTTGTAACGCCGCCGTTCGGTTTTCCATCCTCGCCGCGTTTTAACCACATCATTTCCGGTTCCGTACCGGCACGCAGGTGCATGCCGTTATACTTTTTCTTGAACTCTTCATGAATAATCCGCAGGTTTCCACGGCAGTCGGAGGTCAGGTGTTGACCCGGATTCTCCACTTCCTCACGGTTGCGAAAACATGTGCAGAAAACCCTGGCCAGGCGCTTGTCCCAGGGCAGTTGACAGAAGGTTTCCGGGTCGGGAATACCCACCAGTTCGGAAGCTTCCGGGCCATAACCAATATAATGACCATGGCGATCAATATAGAGGTTCGCGGTTGATCCGTAGACCAGCTGGAATCCTCTTTCGGCAATCCTTTCCCAATGATCCGACGGTATACCCTTGCCCACGATGCGACCGGTCACAGATACAAACTGGAAATATATATAGGTGATACCCAGCTCGTTGATCTTTTCGCGTACTTGCTTGACAAGGTCTGCGCGACCCGGCGCTTCAACATGTGCTTGTAAGTCTGTCATCTTATTACCCCCTCTACAGGTTTTTCATTATTTATCATGGTGATGCATACAGTATAGTCCTGCGAACATTTGCACTATTAACTCCATGGAAACGGACTGCTGGATACAGGATGTAGCTTGCCTTCGATATATCGGGAAAAGCGGAATGGTTCAAGGAGTCTGGACGTGTTACCGGCGATTTCACCGGCGACAAGTTTGCCAACACCCAGCATTTTATATCCGTGATTGGAATCCGCTATGAAATAACAATTCTCACGAAACACATCAAAAACCGGAAAACTATCGGGAGTAAAAGCTCCGATACCACCCGATGCCTCCCTCTTGTACATACCTATCTTGCCTTCAAAACGCTTCTGGCAATGGGCAAGCGCTGAACACCACATGTGTGCAAATTCATCGCCCATGACATAGTCAGGTGAATCCGGGCCATAGGGGTCGACCGCAACATCATCGGGATCTGTTTCTATAGGATCCGGAGCGGCTCCACCCTGAACACCGCCAAAGTTGAAATCCGGTTTGTAATAAATACCCCACATCTCGTCTGTAATCAGTGATCCGTCAACATCCGAATAAAGCGGTGCATCACTGTCAACATGGAGGACGGGAGGCAATTTACCGTCATTGGTCTTCAGATAGTCGGGATCAACGCCCAGGGTTCCTTCCTGCAAGGACCAGTATATCCACATATTGATATTTTCATGCATATTGCCGTCAGCACCCTTGATGCTTATTGTTTTTGGCAGTTCCAGCATGTCCCAGACGGTTTTGGCCCAGGGACCGACAGCGACAACGACGTAATCACATTTGATTGTGCCCTGACTGGTTTCAACGGCAGTAATCGCACCGGAAGCACTATCACTCATGAACCCGGTTACTGCAACACCGCTTTGAATCTTCACCCCTTCAGCCTCGGCTTTTTTAGCCAGGCCATACATGGATTTGCGGTTATTGGCGTAACCACCACGTTTTTCATGCAGAACAGAGGTAATACCCTTGGCCTGCCAGTCGTCAAACAAACCCTTCATGTAATTTAAACTGTCTTTCTCACCCTCTATAAAAACAGATTCATATCCAATATCTTTTTGCTGGGCGGCAATCGTTGCTACATCAGCATGCATGGATTCAGGACTGATCTGCATATACCCGACCGGATGATAACTGTATGCCTCAATGTCGGATTCCCAGACACTGACACTATGCGCCATCAGTTCACGCATTGCGGGCTGGAAATAATTGTTACGAACTACACCACAAGCTATACCGGACGCACCTGCTGCTATACCACTCTTGTCAATGACCAGAATGTCCTTGCCACTGCCCTTGCCACTGGCTTTCAATTCCAGGGCAAGATGATAGGCGGTGCTGAGACCATGTATACCGGCACCTATAATCAGATATTTACTGTGAGCAGGAATTGTCATACGCCTGGTTTCTCCTGGTTAAAATAAAATGGCAGATAGCACTTCCGGAATAACATAGTGGGTACCATGGAACCTACAACCACTTTAAATTAGAGGAGGTGGCCGATTGTCTATCTACCAAAAACTGAAACTGGATATTCATCTATATTTCGATATCAGCATAACCGAACAAAAGACACCCCCGGGTCCGCCCGCAGTACAGGGTGTTTACAGCAGCTTTGAAAGCTGCAATTGAACGGAATACCGGTGCTATAATTGATATTTGCAGGCCCGGCGTCAATTCATCATCCGATATACTACTGAAGAGGTAAACTCGGGGGTTTCCGGGATATTTCCATATTCTTCATCATGTTATGCAGTTTTTATTAATCGGGGAATATCGGGCCGGGACCGGATATTACCGCTCACACTGTGCCGTAACCGCGGGCCGGTTTAAGCCATTCAGCGAATTCGTTTCAACAGAAAGTCGCCAGGTCCGGTTTTCATCACTTTGAATACAGCATTTTCGGGTGTCAGGGCGCTGCCGGTCCCGGTAAAAACAATCTCGTCACCCTGCAATTCGAGGTATTCGACGACCGATCCCTGTTGGGCAAAAATCAGAGCCGTCAACTGATCAGAGCTGATCAAGTACTCGCGTTTTCCTTCGGGCCAGTTCCAGCCCATAGGACAATCAATATTTCTTCTCTCGGGCCTGAAATTGGTAACGATCCTGACCTGATCCCAGGCAAAATCAGTAAACTCCGCAAGCCGGAATGGACCACTCCAGTCCCCGGTTGCCAACATCCTGGATAATTCCATACGGCGCTGCCTGTCATCCGTACAGTCACTGTACAGATTCCAGTAGTATAATGACATCACCACAAGCACGATTGCGGGAGCGATATACACGACGGGTCGTGTCGGCAGGACTTTAAGCATATCTCCCAGCATCTCTGGCTCACATCAGGATAAATGACCCTTGACCCGGTGAAAATCCGTACCATACCTGTATAACCGGTGATCGGCCGATGCATGAAAGAGTATGCAGCTAATCATAAAAACGATCCCTGAATCGGTACCATGACTCAAACAGTACGACGCCCAGCGGTGCCGCCCGGCGAAACCTGAACGGAGACAGCGGCAAGTCATCAAACACAGTTTTACCCTCGTCTTTTCCCAGTATCTTCAACGCTACTTTATGACCAAACCAGGTCGACCTCGACACACCCGTGCCACAATAGCCAGCCGCATACCAGATCCGGTTATGACAACCAAGATGAGGCAATACATCCTTTGTATAGCCGATGTAGCCTGACCAGCCATGCGTGATTCGGTAACCGGACAACACCGGAAATACATGGTTCATTTCCCGCTGCAGGTGTTGATAGGCAGATGATGAATTCTGCGCAACCAGGCGCCTGATCCGACCACCGAATAACAACCTGCGACCATCGGTCGAGGGCCGGTAGTAATGAAAAACACGCGCGGTGTTACCATACACCCGTGAGGTTGGCATCAGATCAAGCATCAATTCTTCCGGCAATTCCTCTGTCGCTATCATACTGGTACCGACCGGTACAAGCCTGGATTTGAAATCAGGTAATTCAGAACCAGTATACCCATTACTCGCTACCAGCACCTCTCCGGCAGTCAATACGCCCCTTGTTGTATGAACATCAAACGAACTCCTGTTTGATGTCAGGCCGGTTACCCTTGTTTCTGTTTGTAATTGTCCACCACTTTGCAATACTCTTTGCAGCAGGCCACGATGATAAAGGCCCGGATGCAACGCCGCGTCATGTGGCAACACAGAACCTCCGAAGTATATGTCAGTACCGACTTCAGTTCTCTGCTCATTTGCGGGTACCATGAAATATTCTACACCGGCAAAACGTTTCAAATCCTCCATGTCCCGCGCCATGGATTCATAATGTGCCGGCCTGACGGCACCGCGAAATCGTCCGACTTTTTTGAAGTGACAAACAATGGATTCAGATTCAATAAGATCCTCTATATAGCGAAGCATCTCACTACCGGCCCTGACCAGTGCCTTTGCCTTTTCCCGGCCATATAACGCGATTAAAGACTGAACCCTGAACTTCTGGTTGCCACTGCCGACCTGCCCGCCGTTGCGGGTGCTGGCGCCGAAACCGGGTGACCCGGCCTCAAGTATCAATACATCGCGGCCTGCATGCGCCAGGGTCAAGGCTGCAGAAAGACCCGTATATCCGGAACCTATAATCACAACATCAGCATTTTCAGGGAAACGACTGTCGAGTTGAGGCAATGCGGGAAGGTTCTCATGCCACCAGGGTCTGAACGAAATATTTGATACCATACTCAACCGCGGGCCAGAGGAGAGGGAATAACAGTCTGGTTTGAACGGTTACGCAGTAGGCCGCCAGCAATGAGCATCACGAGTTAAATATGTTCAGATCCATTCATATCCTCCTTCAATTCCTGTAGAAGGAGGGTATTTTATTCTCGATTATTTACTATACTTGAATATCAAGAGATATCGAATTTTACATACCATTCAACGGTGGTATGAATATATTACCCCATGGATCAGGGCAGTCATGCAGTATCCGGATTCAGCGGCTATTGCAAGTGCCGGCCACGGATAGATCGGTATTTTCCCGGTTATATTCCACCGTTTATCAGAGCTTATTTGAAAAACAAAATCACAAATGAGCTTAACCGCCAAGGTATGCTTTTTTTACATCGTCATTCTCTTTTAATTCCTTTGCGTCACCTTCAAGAATGACGTTGCCCGTATCCAGCACATACGCCCTGTCAGCCAATGAAAGAGCCAGCATGGCATTTTGTTCAACGAGAATTATCGTAGTTCCCTTTTTATTGATTTCGCGAATAATTCTGGCGATCTCAAGACACATGATCGGTGCGAGACCATGCGAGGGTTCATCCATGACGATCATTTTCGGGGCGGACATCAGGGCACGTCCCATAGCAACCATCTGTTGCTGCCCGCCACTCATGGTACCTGCCAGCTGTTTTATGCGTTCCTTAAGAACAGGGAAATGGTTAAAGACCATGTCAATATCCTGTCTGATTGCATTTTTGTCCTTGCGTAGATAGGCGCCCATCTCCAGGTTTTCCAAAACTGTCATTTGTGGAAAAACACGCCGTCCTTCCGGTACATGAGCTATTCCCAGCCTGTTGATTTTTTCAGGTGCGAGTTTATTGAGATTATGACCGTCGAAAAGTATTTCTCCACTGGAAGGATGGTTTAGCCCGGTAATTGCCCGTAATGTGGTGGTTTTACCGGCGCCATTATTGCCAATCAATGTGACAATTGTTCCTTGTTCGACATCCATGGAAACATCCTTAACCGCTGCGGTTTTACGGTAATGAACAGAGATATTTCTGATACTAAGTAACAATTTCTTCCGCTCCCAGGTAAGCTTCAATAACTTTAGGATCATTCATTATTTCAGATGGTGATCCTTCAGCAAGCTTTTCTCCAAAATCAATCACTGTTACCTTTTTGCAAATACTCATTACGGTTTTCATATCATGCTCAACCAGCATGATCGTCATGCCCTTCTCTTCGTGAAGTCTATTAATAACTTCCGTCATGTGAGCGGTTTCGGTGGTGTTCATGCCTGCGACCGGTTCGTCGAGCATTAATAGCCTGGGTTCGGTAGCAAGCGCGATTGCTATACCAAGCACACGTTGAAATCCATGTGCCAGGTTGGCAGCGAGCTCATGGCAGAGATGATCAAGGCCGACGAATTCCAGAATTTTCATGGCCTTTTCCTCGTCTTTTTCCCGTGAACCCTTTATATCGCCAAAAAGGGTCTTTATGATTGACTGATCGGAATGTAGATGTCCGGCAACAGTAACATTTCTGAGTACATCAAAATCATGTATGACGGCATCTCTCTGAAATGTACGAACTGCACCCCTGGTCGCAATCACACTGGGGGATAATCCTGAAATCTTTTCATTATTGAAACGAATTACGCCTGAAGTCGGTCTGTATACACCGCTGATTACATTGAACAGTGTGGTTTTACCCGCACCATTAGGCCCGATAACGCCCCTGATTTCGCCTTCTTCGATATCAAGGTCTATACCATTAATAGCCGCCAATCCACCGAAGTGCTTGGTCAATCCCCGTATTTCAAGCATTGCCATAATGGATTACCGGGTTAATTCAGACTGATAGATGTCTGTTAATAGGTCACTAGTTTGCATATTCTGTACTCATTAACCTGTTGATTATGTAAATAACTGTCCGATACCGGGAATTTTCCGAAACAGTTTCATGGTTTTTGGAAGCAGTACATCAAGGCCTCCCGGCATAACGACCAGGAAAAGAATCAGGATGCAACCGGCAATCAGGGGACGCCATTCTTCCAATGGTCGTGTTATTTCGAAAATGACAGTCATGACTATTACACCCAGCGCTGCCCCCCAGAATGTTTCTATCCCGCCAACCACAACGTAGATGATAAGGTATACCATCAGGGTTGCTTCAAAATTGTGCGGGTCAATAGCGCCCTGGTGATGAGCCATGAGTGCACCTGCTATTCCGGCAAAAAAAGCACCTATAACAAAAGCCATGGCGCGATACCTTGGTACGCGTATACCTATCGTTTCACAAAGAACAGGATCAGTATGAATTGCCTTGAAAGTATCGCCAATGTGTGAACGATCAATTCTGTACATAATCCATATGCTGATGGCGGCAATTATCAGGCAAAAGTAATAAAAGGGGATAGGCTGGTAAAGGTCGATGGGGCCGATTTCAGCGGAGGGAATGTTGATGAGTCCCCTGGGACCTCCAAAAGGATCACGGAACTTTACCCAGATCAACCGAACGAATTCGCCCAGAGCGAATGAACCGATGAAGAAACCAAAACCGATAGTTCGCAATAATGGGAACACTATCAGAAAACCTATAAAGGCGGTGACAAGGCCGGAAACCGGAAGACTTAACCAGAAAGGCCACCCGAGTAATTTTGTTATTAATGCCGATGAGTATGCCCCTACGCCCATAACGACTATATGACTCAGAGACCAGTCACCCGTGGTATTAACCAGCCTGTAACTCTGCGCGAGTATCAGGTTGAATAGCAATACGATTAACACTTCCATCCGGTAAAGTTCTACCATGTAAGGCAATGAACAGAAAATTATTCCGATAATTGCCAATCCAGATATTTTTTTCCACATGGTCTTAGGCCTTGACTTTGCCGAGTAATCCTTCAGGCTTGACGATAAGGATGAGAGCCATCAGGGCCACCCCCGCCATTATTGCAACAATGCTGTCGTATAACGTTGTCATGAAGGTGTGGATAAATCCCAATATAAATGATGCCAGTACCGCCCCGGCAATGCTTTCCATTCCACCGACTATGACAATAATAAAACAGATGATGATAATGTCATGGCCCATGTATGGTGTAACGGGTTGAATCGGAGCCATCAAGGCACCCGCAATCCCTGCATAGCCGCCGGCAATTGCCATTGCTGTCAGTGTAATTTTATTGATACTGATACCCTGCAGGGCAGCTACTTCAGGATCCTGGGCACAGGCGCGCAGGGCTTTACCGATTTTGACATGATATAGAAAGTACCAGAGTGCCGTTATCATCAAAATGGCCACTGGTATGATTATCAATCTTTGCCAGCCGATGAAAGCTCCGGCAACTTCCCATGCACCCTTGTAGGGAGTTTCTATTGCACGCATCAAACCGACCCCCCATGCCTGGCCGACCAATACCTGCAAGATAAACGTAAGTCCCGCGGTTGCCATAAAACCGGCCAGAACATTTCCTTTAGTCGGCCGGAAAATCAATCTCTCGGTCAGCATGCCAACAAGAGCAATAATAGGCAATGCTGCCAGTACCGCCAGCGGGTATGGTAGTCCCCATGTCGTATAAAGAAAAAATACAACATAGGCTCCGAGCATATAAAACTCGCCATGTGCAAAATTGGCCATTTTCATCACGCCAAAGCCAAGTGCGAGACCAATTGCCAACGTTGCATAAACGGAACTCTGAACAAGCGAGTTGGCGATGGTTTGAATTAATGTGGATACTTCCAAGAATCTGCTCCGTTATTAAGCTTTCTGTTCAGTTCGACCGGTTTTTACTAATGAATACCCCGGAAATGTAAATATCCGCCAAAAAACCCCATGACGGCCACGAACCGCCATGGGGTTGCGTGATTAATGGGATTACCTCTGGTCGTACATCTGGCCCTTGTCTCTGACCACAGAAATAATCTTGTCCTTGCGGTGCTCGAACCAGTCCTCAAAACGGAGTTGCGCCTGTATACGTTTGATGCCATTACGCACTTCACAGAACGGTATTGGCGGAGACACCATATTGTCAATCCCCCACATATCCTTGCCGGACATAGGTCCAGGGCCAAGAATCGTTGAAACCGCTGCCTGTGCACGAAGAGATTTCAAAACCTCATCGGGATCGAATGTACCAGCCAATTGACAACCCTGTGCCCAGACATCCAGCATAATGACATGATCCCAGTCAATACCCGTGATGGGGCGATGTTGATCCTCCGGCCCGCCCTTTCCATAACGTGCGGTCCATTGCTTGAAGAATTCATGCTGGTATGAGGGTTCTCCCCACCATGGATCGTCGAACAACGGGAAACTGTTCGTTGCGCCATTCAGGTATTTTTTGGGAACCCGCTGCATAACGGATGATTCTTCAATATAGTTTGCTGAAATAATACCCTTGAAACCCTGTAGATGAAGTTGTTCAATCAGGCCAACTACAAAATCCGGATAGGAAAGGTTCAGACTGACGACGTCGGGCTTTTTGGCCAGTATTGCGGTAACAACCGGGGCAAAGTCGGTTGTTTCGAGTGAGTAATGTTTGTCATAAACGACATCCCACCCGTCAGCAAGTGCGGAACCAACTTCCCAGGCCTGAGTAGCCAGACCAATCGTGTCATCCTGTGATACTACAGCCCAACGTTTAAGGCCTGGATTATTGATTTTATGATATATGGGCCGCATCATATCGATACGAGGAGTCACATCACCTCCGGCAATCAAATACGGTCTGTCCGGTTTGATATCGCTTGCTATGAGGCTGGCATAGATAACCTTGTTCTTGGTCAAAAAGGGATGGGTTGTATCTGCCGGGTTGCCGCCAATTGCGCTGATGAATTTTACCTTGTGTTTCAGTACCAGTTCCTTGGCGCCCTGAAGGGCCTTGCTGCCGATAGCTTCATCATCGAATTTATGCATCTTTAACGGGTATCGTGTACCGTCAACAAGAAGACCTCCCTCTCCGTTAACCTGGTCAATAAACATCTGGTTACCCGTCAGACCCGGTAACCCCCAGCCTGCATCCGGACCGGACAATGCGCCGAGAAATCCAATATTTATCGTTTCACCGATGGGTTCTTTTGGCTTGGCCGCCATGGCAACTTCTTCGGGTTCCATACCCGGAAAGTAAAATTTGATTTTGTTATTTGCAGCAAGTGCGGAACCCATCATGCCGCCAAGCGCAAGTCCGGTTGTACCCTGTAAAAAATAACGTCTGCTTATACCCATAATTTGATCTCCTCCAGCTCTGGAAAACTGAAATGTAATATTTGGTTTGATGTTAACAGATACCAAACCCCCTTATATTGATTTTATACTTGATTATTCGCACATTAATCAGAACAAATTGATTACCACGATTCGGCCACAAGCCGGAAAATATCTGACTCTGTTATAATTCCAACAACTTTATCTTTATCAACAACAGGTATCCCGCCGAATTTATTATTGAGCAGCATTACGGCAGCATCTTTGACGCTTGCATCCTGCGATATTGAAATGGCAGGAGCTGTCATGATTTCTTTGACAGTCAATTTTGAGATGAGATAATTCAATTCCCAGATATTGAGCGAGGTGGCATCAGACGCACGCGCTTCAAGTACATCGCTTAGTGTAACAATACCTGTTAGTTTGTCTTTAATGACAACCGGTAGTCTTCGTATTCCGTTATCTACCATAAGGTGATGTGCTTCCGGCACAGTTGTTTCCGGTGAAACTGTCTTCACTGGTGAAGTCATGATATCTTTAATTAGTCGCATATGAGTAACCCATTGAAAATTAATATCAAAGGACCGGTTTCAAGATTAATTATATCGATTGAATCTGCAAGTTTGATTCAATCAAAAGAAGCGCAGGGTATGAAAAGTTGGCGTTCATAAATTTTGAACTTCCAATAATATTTATTAACTTTACTTGTCTGTCGATAAATTCCGTATTGAAGGGCACTCCGTCAGTTCTACAATAAACAGAGAAGCAACAGGTAATCAAAATTACAATTATTTCACCGGATAATTCAATACGCCCGGTAATGCCACAACATAATCATAACGAACACGACTAACAATTATGCCTGCGGGCGTCATAAAAACCCGGACTATATTTGGATGTGAATATAAATAAAATTGACATATATTAATATATATCTAAAGGGGTATCACTTCTGGCGCTTCAAGTCTTCGCGGCTTCTTATCATGCGTTTACCAATACCATGGTTCTTGAGATGGTTTCACTCCAATTCATCGGGATCCGGTTCCGTCGGCCCACCGAGACATCACTCAGTCGAACACCGAATCGTTCATGGATCAGAACACGGATCAACGCCCAAGCCCACAGGGCAAACTCGAACCGGTGCTGCAACGGTCTTTTTATCATAATCGCCTTATACAGCCGGCGCTACTGTTTGCCATCCGGCCGTGGTGGGCGGCCGGATATCGCCTTTGCCCGCAAGACATCTATTCCGCCTTCCCGATACTTCGCCAGCCAGTCATAGATAACCGTGCGCGTAAAACCGGGAACCCGGATAATCTCTTACGGGCTTTCGCCTGCTTCAACCCGCTGTACCGCCTGGATACGAAACGATTCCAGGGCCTTGTGATCCGGTGATCGTCTATCTCGTTTTTTTTCATGACCGACATTATCCACTAATGTCGACTTAACTTTTGAACTCAGTACATATCCCCCGGCTTTGCCTTGGATTTGTACTTCAACAAGTTACGATCAGCGATTTTTGAGTCTACATCCAGTAATAATATTGCATCGCATAAAACCTGTTCACAAGCATATGACTGTACGGGTGATGTATATAGCAGGTCAGGATGCTGTGTTATGATGATATTTAGCATCACGGATTAAAAGAATAATTTCAAAAAGTTAGTGGCTATATATATAAAATGACTGCAGGTCTATACGGTCTGATTGCCGCATTATGCTGGGGGTCTGCGGATTTTATCGCTCGCTTTACCGGACGCAGCATCGGCCATCAACAGACCATATTCGGTATGATCGCGGTAGGTACTATCGCTTTGAGCCTGGTTTTCTGGTGGCTGGAGCTCGAAATCATACCGGACTTTTCAAGACTCTGGTTGCTGGTCATTTCGGGCGTTGGAATCATGTATTCGACAATGCTGCTTTACAAGGCATTAGCCATGGGCCCGGTAACCATTGTTTCTCCCATTGTCGGCAGTTTCCCGGTATTCAATGTAATACTGGCAATAATTCTGGGCGCACGCCCGGATATGGTGCAATGGGCCGCGGTCATAAGTGTGCTTGGCGGAGTATGGATTGTCAGTTATGCAGCGGATCACTTTTTACATGAAATTCACTATAATGAAAAATTACTGCGACAGGCGGTTCTTGTTGCCCTGTCTGCATCACTGGGGCTGGGGATCTCTGTCGCGGCCTCACAGGAAGCCGCGCGTCATTACGGCGAACTCCAGACTATCTGCGCATCGCGCTGGATCGGCCTGATTACAATCTCACTGTATTTTGTATACAAGAAGGTTTTGCCACGCGCGGTGTTAACCTGCGCCATTGCTCACGATGCAGGGACTGCTAGACACCACGGCGTATGTAGTCCTGATGCTGGCCGCACATACCAGTGCGCCGGAGATGGCTGTTGTCACCTCGTCCGGCTTCTGCGTAGTTACCATTATACTCGCCAGGATTATTCTCAAGGAGCGCATGAGATTCACGCACTGGGTGGGTGTAATTTTTATTGTCAGTGGGGTATCGGTACTTTCGGCGACGACCTGATTGTTACACCGTGAACACTCCCGAACGTCATCCGGGAGAATGTGATATCAGGCCGGGGACAGACACAACAGGAATCCGTCTGCCGGGTAACCGATTTTAATGGCCATGGAAAGCCTGAACACAGACTATTCCTGACTTATTGCGTATTTCGGTGAAGATGAACACCTGAGCTAAAAAGACATCTGCGTGATACGTTGAGTCATCAGGTGTTCACGTTTGGCCGGAATCGGTGTTCATCTTCACCGGAATACACAGGAACATCATTTGGACCGACAATATGCAGCATATCACTGAGCTTGCGGCGAAAGCCCAGATCGCTGAACAGCAAACGGCATTCTTTTCTGCATGACGGATCCGCCGCCACCAGCCATCGTATGTCAGGACCTGAAAAAAGCCACGACATGCAACTGCTACATGTCCGGACAAAATCAATCCATCAGAAAAATACCATACAATATCCACAAGTGGCTGGATCGTACGCACATGCAACGATCAGGCAATACTGTCGATACATCTCTCATGATATCCAAAAGTTTGTATCGCTGCAGTCAATATTCCGGACGTGGGGTATCCGACGTACTCGGAGGCAGTATAGGTATTGTAATGTCCGGTTGTTCGCCCGTCAGTGTGTGCAGGAATACGACGATATCCTTGACGTCCTCATCTGATAAGGTGGCATCGAGCTGACTCTTGGCCATGATACGAATCGCTTCCTCAAGATCCCACACCTGGCCACTGTGAAAATAGGGAGCCGTCAGGGCTACATTTCGTAACGGTGCGACCCGAAAATGAAATCGGTGCAGCAACTGTTTGCCCGTAATCTGTGCACGACCTTCGTCATTCGCTGGACGAACCGGCTCGTCAGGGGCATTCCGCATGCCGAATGGAAAGAATGCATTTCCTCCAACATTGACTCGCCTGTGGCAGGCTACACATCCGTGCGTTATGAATCCGTCCAGCCCACGCAACTCCCGTTCGGTCATGGCATTATCGTCCCCACGCATAAAACGATCAAACGGTGCATTCGGAGTAATCAGCGTAGCCTCGAAAACCTCGATGGCACGTGCCACGTTATCAAACGTCACTGGAGATTTTTCCCCCGGGAAAGCCCGCTGAAACAGATCAACATACTCTGGAATACTTTTCATGGTGGCCACCACTCTTTCGGGCGCGTTGTTCATTTCCACTGCCGCCTGTATCGGCTGTTTTGCCTGGCTTTTGAGATCAGGAGCTCGCCCATCCCAGAACATGGCGATATTGAATACGCTGTTCAGTACCGTTGGCGCATTGCGTGGACCGGTTTGCCATCCATGTCCGATGGATGTCGGGATGTTGTCAGCACCCCCTCTTCCCAGATTGTGACATGAAGCGCAACTGATAGTGCCGCTTCTCGAGAGTCTGGGGTCGAAAAAGAGTTTGGTGCCAAGTTCCACCTTGGCCGGATTTGAAGGGTTATCCTCGATTTCCGGTGGGTCTTTCGGGATCGGGGCAAAAATGTTGTTTGCTTTTTCCCGTAGTTTTTCGATATCTGTTGCCACTGCAGTCATCGTTACAAGGGAAAACACGACAATCAATATGGATTTCATCATTGCTGTCCCATAAACTTTACGTGAATCGATGTTGGGTTTTGTAATACATTGTCAGGTGGTGCAGGTGGTTCGCCTGTTAACAGGCAAATCTGGTCGCAGTGCTCGAATTGACACGGGCCGGTGAAGAGCAGTTCACCCTGGTAACACCCGGATGATACAGCTTGCGGGTCCGGACAGAGAGATTACTGATGACATCGCGAAGACTGGTTCGACCCGAGAGCTGTGCGGAGCCCAGGACGATGAATTGAGACCACCGGGTCATTTTTCGCAACTTTCGCCCGTGATGGTGCTGTTTTGCCAGCGTCTCAAACTCATGTCTCGGAATGAATTTTAACAATTGTGAGAAAATTGTATTATGATGTGTCAAGGCTTGAATCCTCCTGTTTTTACAATGTTTGCTTGCACTTCCATTGTATCAACTTACCGGGATTCGAGCCTTTTTTGTTTCATGTTTATGGGACAGCAGTGATTTTGGCATGACCTGGCCAACGGAAAGTCCCGTTTATTTACCCTTGGTCTTTAGATACTCAACGATGCGTAGGCCACCATGCATGAGAATGATGAGTGTACACAATCCGACTATGATGTAGGTGGCCCAGTCCGTCATACGGTTTCTATTGGCGCCCATGTTATAATTGTCAGTGAGCATTGCCGCGTTATGAAATCCTAGCGTTCTGTCTGGTTCGTCCTGATAACGGTAAAGCCTGCTTGTCATTATTGAATCGATACTGTGACATGTATTACAGCCCTGGTCGGCCTCCATGCCCTCGGGCAGATCGTGAGTTACCGTTTCCTTTGTAACAGTGGTATGGCAATCAATGCAGCGCGTGTTTTCGAGATGCAGCTCTACATGCGGTAGATAGTCATGTGCAAGATTCATGCTTGGTTCCGCGCGATCTTCCAATGGACCCTCCGCCGCATCATCCTTGTGACATTCAAGACAGGGGCCATTGTCATTCTTTAGAATTAATTGTGCCTTGCCAATTTGTTTCGTTGACTTGAAGTAATGCGGGTCATGGCAATGTTCGCACGTAAATCGTTCCTTCTCCGGTCTGCCAATCTTTATAGTTGTGCCACGTCCGTCCTCGGTAGCAGATGTACCGCAACAATACTCTTCCTCATCCTTGTATTTCGTATAATGTTTTGCTGTTCCCTCATATTCTTCTTCGATGCGCTCAAACTCATACGGCTCGTCATCCTCGGCACCCTCAGCATCTTCTCTTGGATGACACCCCATACAGGTTTTCGTCTTCATGCGCGAATGAGGATACACCTCGAATCCCTCTTTATGGCACTCAAGACAATGTGTCTCAGCATGATCGCCGGCATGAAATTCATCCATCCTAATCCTGATATCCTGCGCCTTGCCGGTTTTCTCATCGTGTGTTACTCGGTCCGGGCCGGCATGGCAGGCCATGCATTGCAGTTTCCTGTCCTCCCGGGCCTGAGCATCCGAAACAGTAGACAAAACAGCGAGCACAAGGAGACCAGCCATTAAAATGACGCTTAATCGCCGGGGGCCCACATGAGCGATAGTGTTTATCACGGTATAATAAGCTTGGTATCTATAGTGCGGTTAGTATGTCTGGCAGGTATTTCCCGCCATGGCCGACACTTCGTATACTAAACTTGTGTTACCTGCGTAATGGTTCGACCATATCAGGTGTAACCACGTCACCCTTATTGTTGCCCCAGGCATTCCTGATATAAGTCACCACCGCCGCTACCTCCTCATTGGAGAGCGTTGGCCCGAAGGCGAACATGCGTGTCCCCGGTATACCGTTAAGTACAATATAAATCATGTATTTAAGCTTGTCCTCGCCAAGAGTCATGACACCATCCTCCCATAGACCGAGCCCTTCCAGCGGCCCGGTTATAGCCGCATTGGCCTCAAATGCGGCTCCGTCAACCAGTGGCGGAAAATTTCCTTCTGTCCCCATACCATCTGGCTGATGACATGCGACACATGTTTTTCCATAGATCTCCCTGCCCTGCTCCATGAGCGCATTCAATTCCTGCTCGTCCGGCGGAGACGCCAACACGGGGAAATGAATGGCGCACAACAACAGGGCGGCCAGCAGTCTACAGCCTGACTGAACCTTTACTCGGCTGCCATTATTTTGATAGATCATTTTGTATCAACCCCCAGGATTTCAAAAGTTTCAGAGATGGTTTCATGCTGACTAACAGCGTTCAGGGTGTACTGGCTTCAGCACACACTTCGCTGTCCTTACTATCCTTACTCTTCGTATAATTTTCGATTGCCTGTGACAAAAGATGATATGCGACCAGATCGGTAAGGTTCGCTACTGCCGCCCATTGTGAGGCGCGATCAAGACCTTTTCGGCCTTCATCATCAACATTACCCTCCAGCACATAACGGACAGCTGCGGTATGCCATTCCTCCAGGCGCTCCGGAAGGTCAGAAAAGTTTGTCCCTTCCAGTTCGGGAGAGATTCTGTGCATACCGGAAATAACCATGATCTCTTCGGTCACATAAGGCTCCGCCTCTGGTCGGGATTGCTCTTCGCCGCCTTCGGGACCGCTATGTACTGGTTGATCGAATGGCGGTTCGCCGCGTTTCCACTTGCCAAGTATCGTCTCGCAGCACAGAAACCGGTAACGATCACTGCTACTCGTGCGTCCCTCGCGGTAGAGATCCGCAACTGCCAGCAAACCGCCTTGTACAGCTGCTAGCGCAGGCGGCTCGAAGTTCTGTGCGCTGGGCCAGTGTGGAAGTATTCGCCACCGCGCATTGTGCTTGATGTCTGCGATACGTAGGCCACCTATCGAAAATCCGCGTCCATAGAAGGCAGACCAGTAGTTCAGTATATCTGATACCAGTTCGTAACTTCTCTCCACTGCGTGACACGTATTGTTGTCAACGATTTTGCACGCAATCTCTGCCAGGCGTTCGTCCTCATCGGGGAAATAGCCCACCTGAACGGCAGCACCGTTCTGGTCATAGTGGGTCTGCCATTCTGGTTCCTGCAGCTGCAGTTCGACGGTCCACTCGCGTGATATCGGATTGCGCAATTGAATTCCGACCAGGATTTCCCTTTGCTGGTCATCGGCCAGCGAATCACGGGCAGCTTCCCGGTCGCCTTCCACTTTCCATGAAGTCGGTAATGAATAGGGAAACCACATATACTTCTCCTGTACTCGTTGAACATAGATTTTCTGCCTGCTTCATCTGGCGTATCAGATAACCATATATGCGTAAGGCGGCGTTACGGCACCTGCCATTACCTTCCTGCCACGGCAGATTGCTGCCAGTTCTGCAAGATAGAGATTTTCTTCTAGAATTGGCAGTACTGATTGATATGGAAGCAAAACGGTTTAAATGATACCGACAACAGCACATGCCGTTTGGAGCCTCTGCACTATAAACATCAGTCCATTAGATGGTGCTAACCTACTGTCTGTCACGTTCACACATCAGTTCGGCATGTGTCCAGCCAGAATCGATGCTGGTTTGTAGTAATTTTCATATACATAAAAAGTGGTAGAAAGCCCCAGGCGATCAATAATGTAATACTCCATCCATTTCATGTATTGCTGATTCGGCACTTGCCTGTTAGCAAGCTTGAAGTTGCACACGCCAAGTTCCTTGAGCCCATTTACCTCATCCTTGGACAGGGTGAAGTTCTTTATCCTCTTGACATCGCTTGTCTGACCTAAATTACAGAACCTTTCGGCATGTGCGCGCTGGCAGAAATTATTTGTCAGTTGTTCCCACAGATCCCAATCGTCTTCCAGACATGCCTTGCTGATAAGCTCATAATGATCTTTTCGTATATTGCATTCCCGGAAGCATGTCTCGTTGACCAGAATCTCTACACGCTCCGGACCCAGGTTCTCAATCAACTCATTTATTACCTGCGGTCGGTAATTCAGGTGCGGTGGCAGTACAAAAACATCATAGAGGTCGCTGTGCTGATAGTAATACTGCGGCTCCTTATTGAAATGAGTAAGTGAATGAATGAGACGGTATTCTGGATAATGGGTCCTGATATAATCGGCCAGGACATGACTGGTAACAATCACGCCGTTTCCGGGCCTGTAACACTGCTCAAGCATCCAGTTGCAGCGCTTGTCGCCAAGGTGCTTCTTTTCAATAAGCAGGTTACTGAAAACAAGATTGAAGCCTATGCCGCGGCGATTATACTCCTGTACCATCGCCGCGAAAGTCTCCTTGGTCTGTCCCGGCTGGAATGCATGAGGCCGGCCTCCTGCCCACTTCATACCGAAGTGATGGTCAAATACAGTGAAGCTGATCCCTTTGACGCCGAGTTCGTCCAGTGCTGTCTTGGCCGCAGTCACGAACTGAAATCCGGGCGCAGCACCACCTATATTCCAGTGCTCTTGTGTTTGTAATACCGTACCTGAACCACGCTCACTACTCATCTTTTTACTCCACTATAATTACGTCCATACAGCTTATCCCTTCCGGCATCAGACCCGGGTAACAGTAAACACCCGATACGGATACAAAAGGGCGGCCCGGGAATTCTAGCCCTTGCCCACAATCGGCTGCATAGTGCAGTGATAGGAGCTGCCTTCAACACCGAAGCACCAGATGATATCGCTGCTGAATTCCGGTCGATACATGGGCAGAACCCCCTGAGTGTTGTAACAGCCGCAACGCGGACAAATGGTCTTGCCGCAGCAATCCCGATAGGCGATTAGGTAGGATTCGCCATCATCGGGGTTGACACAGCTGGCCACCCAGGAGCTCGGTGACAGGGTGGTTCCCGGCGGGCAAGCTGTCAGGCCTCCTCCGCAACAGTTACAGATCTGGCCATCCAAGGAACAATGCCGCCAATAGTTACACGCGCTCTCGTCAACTGTCTGTGGCGTCCAGCCTTGTTTCTCAATAGCGTGGGCAACATTACCCCCCCCCATTCCACGGCGATCCACGGGAAGAAGCGGCAAAAGTGCAGTGCCGCCAGCCACTACGCCCAGACGGGCCAGAAAGCTCCTGCGGGATGTGTGCTGAGCAATTGTGCGGGTAAAGGACTCGACTATATCATCAAAACGTTCTTTAGATATCATTACAAATTCCTCCTTTTTAATGGTTTGGCGTGGTACATTTTCCGTGAATTTACCGTAAAAAGTACCTGCCCTTTCGAAAACGGAGAATCATGCCTGCTCGGTACCAACTTTCTTCAACTCCTCCGGGCCGGCGGCATCCCCATGATTATGCTTGTGACGTTTCATGTATTCCTGGATGGTAGGTATACCCGTGATCTTGGCTTCCACCAGACTTTCCAGATGCTCACGCGTGTTGACCAGACCCTTTGACAATATCTTGCCATCACTGGAAAGCAGGATAGCATAAGGTACACGACCGACCTGGAACCGGATCCCTACGTTAGCAGATACAATGTAAGGTATATCACCAAGTTCATGTGTGCGTAGATATTCCTCATGCTCTTCCCGCGATCCGTCGCTTACAATTACTACATCAAGATGCTCACTCTCAGCCATCAATATGGCGATAGGTAACAACTTGTTGCACATGGGACAGTTCGGGGCCAGAAACAGGACCAGTAAATCCCGTCCATTCTCCCTAACGCCACCAATTTTTACTTCCTGTCCAGTTGAGAAATCCTCCAGATCAAATTCAGGAGCATCATCTCCCACTTCCGGTCCCTTGTCAGAAATCACCGCGCCCAGCGGGGCTGATCTCTCGTGTAAAAGTCCAATCTGCCGTGCCAACGCCATCGTCAGAACTCCCAGAGAAATCACAATGAGCCAGAGCAGCACATTTGATATGATCATGATTTCCACCATTTATTTCTCCTTCTTTTAGTATCAATTTTTTAAAATCAGTTTTGGGTCGAGAATCTATGGTGCTCAAATGCAGGTGTCGCCCCCCGAGCAGCGTGGTACCGGGCTGCTATCGAAAGCCACATAGCAGTTACATAGAGTATCGCCACTGTGATTGCTGTAACTATACCCAGTATACCCAGCAACCATCCCGTACCAGTCCCGAGAGTGGTGGCGGCAGGGGCGGCGGCAACCCACAGCGCCAATCCGGCCAGAACAATATTCCGCAATACCAGCCACCAGCTCAACGTCTGTTTGAGATCCGAACTCATATGCCCGGATCCAAAGCATCCACAGTCAATTTCGCGCCGGCCACGGAGGAGGTTAATAGCCACCGCGACTGTAAAAACGCCGAGCAATATCCCTGCGGCCCAACCTGAGTAACTACGCGTTGCGGGCGCAATCAAGGCCACCACCACTGCCAATTCCAAGTAAGGGAGGATGTACGCGACGGGCCTTACCAATGTTTCCGGCAACACTCGAAAGTTGTATACAACCCCCTCGAAGATCTCAAGGGACCGTAACTTGTTTACCGATGCCGCAAGAAATACCACGACCAGTAACGTTACGGAGAATGCTGTCATCATCGATTCAATCATCACGCAAACCCTCCTTTCCAGAACCCGGGCACGAAGTCAGACTTTCCCATGGAAATACGTGGGCATGACTACGGCTACGGATTTGTAACCAGCAAGCGCGGCTCGTGGCCCAGTTCACCCTGGTGGGCTATCAGCGCACCCGTTTCTATATCATAAATATCGAGTGATTGGTGATGAGAACTGAGCGCATACAGGTGTGGCTTGTCAGCCCGATCGACCGCGATATTGGCCGCTTCATGGGACAGGTGCATCTTTTTGACCCGCTTCCCGGTGTTTACGTCATACACCCACACTTCGCCGCTCTCACTCGTGTGCGCCCACTTGGCCCGCTGATCCATCGCCACGAACAGACGGCCACTCTTGGCATGGTAGGCCAGCGGCTGCCAACCACCCGGCGCCCAATTGTTATCACGCTCATCACCGGTCAGCAGATCCCAGGATTGACCGGCAACCGGCTTGTCACCGGAGAGATCCACCGGATATACCTTGCCCCAGAAGGAAACAAGGTACATTTTACCCGTCAACTGATCATATGCCGGGTCGTTATAGGTCGGCTGGTCAACCGGTGGATGGATGGGATCAGACGAAACCCGGGAAACTTCCTTGCCGTTCCCGTCATGAGTCACCATTGTTATCGATCCATCCCGGCAGCGTACGGCAAAACGATTGTTACCCGTGGCATAGACATACCAACACTGGCTGGTCTCGATAGTATCGAGATACTTCTTTTTCTCAAGGTCAACGATCACCACGCCATTGACGGGCGTAAACTGGTAAGAGTAGAAGTACCGGCCATCATTGGAAATGGCGGATCCTCCGTTATGCACCATCGCCCCGGACCGGGTATCAGGGATATCTATCACCTCGAGTGGCTTGAGTTCTCTAGGATCCCATCTAACCACGATATCATCCTTATCCCAGCGGCTATGCATGCTGTAGCGGGTGTCGGCGACATACACCTGGCCATCTTTCGGTGAAGCCTGGGGCACGGCCAACAAACCGGTATCCATGGTGCCAAGATAATCACCACTCGCACCATCAATAGGTATGACTTTGGTCAGCACGTCGAATGCAGCGGGATCCACAACGTACATCCGCCGATCATCAGGTGGCGGCGCCCTGAGTATCTCCGGCGTATCACTCAGTTTGTCGGTTGTCAGAATCGCGGGCATTTTATCTTCGATTTCCATGACGTCGTCGCCCTTTTCGGCATACACCGGACCAACCGCGACCGCCAACGCGAGGCCGCCCAGCAATGGTGCTGGAAACCAACGTTGCATGGCCTTCATTAATACATCGCATTTGCATTTATTCATGTTTATTTCCTCCTTATAATTAATGCCGGACACTAAAGAATTTAATTTATGCCAGGCCCCAGACTGCAAAAAAAGAATTTAATTTATGCCAAGCCCCAGACTGCTAACAGACTACCGGTAAACAGCAGGACACCTGCGTCCGCACGCGCGGCTTGCTGATCGTGATTGGCCATCCAGCGTTGTACCGTCCAGTCCGCCACAGGGAACGCATTGACTATCAGGGGCAGGAAACGCCCCAGGTTCAGACTAAGCACCAGCAGAACCGCAATACCCGCATTGCCACTGAGTACCGCTGCAGCGACAACCAGATACAGAACAGGTGTACGCACGTAAGTCACGAAATTGAGCCCCAGCAGCCAGCCATACAGCAAACCGGTCTGCCACATCGGCAATTCCATCCGCGCCCGATGCGGTACCTGCGCCCGGCGTTGGGGATAAGGCATGCGTACAAGTCCAGCCTGATGCAGGCCATAGATCAAACCGATCAGCCCGAGCATGGCGACAATCCAGTCCGAAGTGAATCCCCCGACCGGTATCAGCCATGCGAACAATGCCAGGACTGCAGCCAGTACCAGACCTCCGGCAACATAACCAACACCATGAGCCAGCAAAGCAGGTATCCACAATGCAACGGAGGAGGCGCTATAAGCGCCAGCCGGACGCAAGAGGCTCAATGACGAGTAGCCGCAGGGGGACCAAGTGGACAGCACCCCCCCGGCGAATGCAGCCAGGCACAGCAGAGGCAGTATCGGTGCCGTATTACCGACGATAATGAATGAGAGACCCGCGATTGATCCCAGACCGACACTGAACAGCAACAGTATCCAATGCTCGTTCAGATGATGCGTCGCCTGAGCAATCGCGCAGTCCTCTATCCCCACCTGCCCCATATTTTCCTGAGGACCGGGATGCCCGGTGATGGAAGCGAGTGTTTGTGCCATACAATCCCCCTCAATATGACTTTACTGCATTATTGATTGTGGTATTTTTTCTCGTTCGCTTAAGTGGCGCGCGAATTAGAATCGTTCTGAACTAATTACACACCGTTATAAATTATTACACCTATGTTTAGCATAGCCTCACATCCAGTTTTGTCAAAATATTTATCAATTTCTAATTTTTCGGTAATACGGATACACATTTTCAAAGTTCTGGTTTGTCCTAAGTTAAATCAAAAAGATACAGGTTATAGTTATAGCCCCATTTCATTATTAAAGTTATGCCGTAACTAATTTACGGGCACTGACTTTTTTGAGGTTTACCTTGTTGGGGGGCAGATTGTACTGGCTGGTGGTATTGGCGACATGTGCTTTCAGATTAGCGCCATGACGGACCAGATGGGTCCGGCGGCGCAACAGGTCATCTCACACGGTGAGACATAGGCCGGCGGGAAATTACCGCCGCGCATGAGTTGGGCTATCTTCAGCGAATCGATACGATTATTTTTGGCCTTGCCGCCATGAATGGCGTGCATATAAAGCGCATGGCCGAGGATAAAATGAATTCCATGAGCTTGGCTGAAAAATCGGCTACCATACCAGCAATGCATGCATTCGACGCCGACGACCAAATCGTCCAGCCAGGGTGTGACCCATTTCAGCAAAGCATCAGCCCGGGCGGGACATTCCTGGTGAAGCAGAGTATTGCCCTCCTGGCTCAGAATACAGACATACAAACTTCTTGCATGACGATCAATTCCGCAATAGGCTTTATGTTGATGATTATAAAAATTCATCGGGTCTTCTCATCTTTGGTTTCGTCGCCTTCTGCGTACCGCATCCGTGGCAAATGGGAAGAAGGCTCAATGAGCATCAACTCTATCTTGGCGACAGAGTGTCAATTGATAGATAAGCAACTTACTCCAGTAACACGGTTAAATTGGAGGCCCCCATGCAAACTGCCCAACACGGTGAACTTGCAAACGCCTGTCGCCCCGCTTTTCTGACGGAAGTCGAGTACTTCATGGCCCGGCACCGGGATCATCTGGTATGGGTGCATCTAATCATGCTGTTGCTGTTTGCCGGTGTGGTGCTGGTTCCTCTCTTCTTCCCCGCACCCGGAGAGGACGCAACACCGGCCAACAGCTTTCCCCTGTTCGCAAATTTTCTCCTCTGGGGCATCTGGTTTCCCCTGGTACTTGCGTCCGTTTTGTTGACCGGCCGTAGCTGGTGCGGGCTGATGTGCCCCATGGGGGCCAGTTCGGAATGGGCCAACCGTATTGGCCCGAGATGGAAGCCGCCGGCCTGGCTTCGCTGGGAGGGCACGCCAGTGGTGAGTTTCATTCTTGTCACCATATGGGGCCAAACAATCGGCGTCCGCGATTATGCCGACAGCGCTGCCATCGTTTTTGGTTCCCTGATGGTGGCTGCTGTCGTGATCGGTTTCCTTTATGGGGGTGGTGAAACCGGGCGGCGAAACAGCAAGCGCCCCTGGTGTCGGCATATGTGTCCTGTTGGTCTCCTGCTCGGGATATTTTCACGGCTGGGCGCCGTGCAATTCGTTCCCAAACAACCCCGGGCCGGCGGGGATGCCCTGACGGCCAAGGGCATCTGTCCCACCTTCATCGATATTCCACGCAAAACAGAATCCCGGCACTGCATTGAATGCTCCCGCTGCGTGAACCCCAATGCCAAAGGCGGACTGTTTATTCAGGGCCGTCGTCCCGGCATGGAAGTGGCGAATATCCGGGATTTCAACCCCAATGCGACGGAAGTCTGGTTCCTTTTCCTGGGCAGCGGCACGGCCCTGGGCGGATTCCTCTGGCTGGTCCTGCCGTTATACATCCACCTGCGGGACCTCGTGGGTGCCTGGATGATCGATCATGAGTACTACTGGATCGGAAGCTCGGGGCCGATGTGGCTGATGAGCGTTCATCCCGAGCAAAGAGAGGTCTTCTATTGGCTGGACTTTTTCACTATCAGCGGTTTCATGCTGGCGGTAGCCATGATCTTCGCAGCACTGCTGGGAGGCACCACGGCCGCAACCGCCTGGCTGGCCGGACGAACCGGTGGCGATCGCACTTTCGGTGAAAGATTCGTAGAACTTGGATATCAGTTTGCCCCCGTGGCCATGGCCTCCTTGCTGGCAGGCCTGGGCGGTGAGCTGTTCTCGGGCGCGGTAAAACTGGGTAGTCCCTCCTGGCTCATGGAAAACCTGAAGGCCGGACTCCTGCTGGCAGGGCTGGTCTGGAGTCTTTTTCTGGCATACCGCATCCTGGCCCGGCAGGGAGTGGTATGGAAACGGCGCTGGCTGCCCATGATCCCTGGTGCCGCCGGAAGTCTGGCCGTGGTATTGGCCTGGTGGCTCGCTATTTTCGGCACCTGATATTCCGCGGGCTCAGGCCGGCAGACATACGCATCGACCGCGGCGAAAATAAAGGAGGGTTTCCTGATGTACAAACAACTTGTCACTGTTCTGGTTGCGGCAGGAACCATCGCTTTGGCGATCGCTCCGGGCCATTCCTTCGCCGCTCCGCACGTAATCGGTGAACCCAAGATCAGGAAACACATGGAGTTTCGTGCATTGTATATGCAGTCCGGGGTGTGGGCGCCGACCGTTCCCCGCGGCGCGGATATTTCCGATACCTGGTTATGGTGGGCTCCCCATGACCCGTACACCAAGCCCGATATTCACCTCGAACTCCTTGTCACTGGCGTCGACGGCAATCCCTGGGGATTCTCGAAAGGCGATTTCATTCCCTATCTGAAAATCGAGTACATCATCGCCAAAGAAGATAATGAATGGTATAGAAAGGGCTGGCTGATGGCGATGGCGACTAATAACGGTCCTCACTACGGTGACGACTTACCTATGGATGGACCAGGAAAGTACTACGTGCTGTATCGGATTTACTCGCCACTGTCTAATGGTCTCGTCCGCCATACGGACCGGGAAATGGAAGTACCGGAATTTTGGACGGAGCCGATCGAGGTATATTGGAAATTCACGTATATCGGCGTCGGCAAAAAGGGAGGTTACTAGCATGAGTTTATTACGACTTTGGGTAAAAAAAACAGAGTAAACCATATAAATCTAGTGAGTTATACGGTGCTTAAATGTATACACCAACACTCTGAAGTTGGGGGGTCGCTGGTGATGCATGTCCTCAATGGCCAATGATTGTAGAATTTGCCGCTCTTGCTCCGTCATTTCTTCGAGTTTATAAACACAGCTTTCGTTTTGCCCGGTGTGCTTGAGGCTTCAAGCAGGGTATCCAGGTGGTTCGCTATTTTCGGCACCTGATATTCCGCGGGTTCAGGCTGGCGGACAGACATACACATCGAACGCGGCGAAAACAAAATAGGAGTTCCTAATGTACAAACGCATTGCCACTGTTCTGGTTGCGGCAGGAACCATCGCTTTGGCGATCGCTCCGGGCCATTCCTTCGCCGCTCCGCACGTAATCGGTGAACCCAAGATCAGGAAACACATGGAGTTTCGTGCATTGTATATGCAGTCCGGGGTGTGGGNNGCCGACCGTTCCCCGCGGCGCGGATAATTCCGATGACCCGGACACCAAGCCTGATATTCACCTCGAACTCCTTGTCACTGGCGTTGACGGCAATCCATGGGGATTCTCGAAAGGCGATTTCATTCCCTATCTGAAAATCGAGTACACCATCGCCAAAGAAGATAATGAATGGTACAGAAAGGGCTTGCTGATGGCGGTGGCAACTAATAACGGTCCTCGCTACGGTGTCGACATACCTATGGATGGACCAGGAAAGTACTACGTGCTGTATCGGATCTACTCGCCACTGACTTATGGTCTCGTCCGCCATACGGACCGGGAAATGGGAGTACCGGAATTTTGGACGGAGCCGATCGAGGTACATTGGAAATTCACGTATAACAGCGTCGACAAAAAGGGAGATTACTAGCCGTGGTCAAGGATTGCACAGAGTACGGGTAACCATCGGCTCAACCACCGGCACTCATGCAACATCACATTGATCTGAAGCGCCCGGTTCTTCAGTATGTGGTCAGATACAGTTGCGGCTATTTCCTGGTGGTCCTGGTTGCCATTCTACTGGTTTGGGCAAGTGATATTTTTGGGATAATCAAGATTGCTTCGAGGGCATTTGCTCTCATATTACCTGTTGCAGTGTAAGGGACCTGGCTGGCCGCGGGAGAAGTGCAAAACCATCACAGGCAGACTTGCCCCGCGCTTCTGTTTTTCCCTGCTTACTGCTTAGTCCAGCGTCAGGGCTGGCTGGTAATAATGTACATCCGAGGGTCAACCAGCATAACCCGGCAACCTTTCCCCCGGACTTTCGTAAAAGCGTTGCCGCACCCGTAATTCCGGCTGTTCCTCCACCTACGATAACAACATGGAAAAAAGGAGTCGGTGTCACGCCGGCAGTGATGCCCGGTATCACCGCCTCTGCCGGTCCCGGGGGGTTGCCGGCCTAGTGCCTATTGGGATCCAGACTCGAATAGTAGGCTGCGAGGTCCTCGATATCCTCGTCACTCAGCGATTGTGCTGTTTCCGGCATGACCTCACCGCTACGCCTGCCGTCGCGGAAGTCCTTGAGCTGCTTGACTATATAGGCCTCCTTCTGGCCGGCGAGATTCGGCCAATTGTTATTGATACTGATACCGTTGTGACCGTGACAAGCGGCGCAGAGGATGGCTTTCACCTCCCCGGCCTCGATATCACCTGCCATGGTACCGCTCACTGCCAGCAGCATTACTGCCGCCGATAGCCAATGAACCATCATACGCATATCTCTATCATAGACTCGTGGTATTCTATCGATGTTGCTTTTGCTTCTAAAACTGCAAATTAAAAATATAGCATAGACAGCAGATAGAAAAAATAATTGTCAGCAACTCGATTCTTGATCGATTGGCTGCTCTCAGAAGAATACACCATGAATCCCATACCTGAACTCGCTCCCATGCTCAAGCAACCGGGACTTTCTCCGGTATCCTCGCTCGTTGGGGTCGGGAAACAAACAGGCCATCAACAGGAAAACAGCTTATCCGGAGTTCTTCGTCCTGCTGATCAGTGTCGATGTCGCTAGACGAGAACAGAAGCGCTTCATCGTGGAAAAAAGTCTCCGTTCTCATCGCAGGCCCCTGCGGCATCGGCTATGCCGTGGTGCACCAAGGGTACTGTGTGCTGTTTATCTCGCAGTCGCAACTGCTCGGCGCTACCGAGATTACCAGTAACCTGGGCTTCAGGGAGTGGAGGGATGCCTTCCCAATCAACTGCTGGGTGGGGCCATGCTCGACCGGTTACGGCATGGCGCTTATCAGGTGATGCTCGACGGCAAGAACTGCCGCTCGCCAAGGTCACTGGAAAATCAGATTGAAAAGCAACCGAATCAGGTAAATAATATTCCTGTCTGAACCCAAAAAATCAGCGCTTCAAAGTGATTCCGTCAAGCCGATAACGGATGGTTTTATTAGGGTGAAAAATGATATTCAACCTGCTTTTATGAATCCTTCATAAGTTTATGATGAAAACCGCAAACAGAAAAAACATACATGTCACGCCCCTGTGGCTCCGGGTCTGGCACTGGGTTGCTGCGTTACTGTTCATGGTCCTGGTTCTGACTGGTATTGTGCTAACTTACTCCAGCTCCGAGTTCGCGCTAATAGACTACAAGTTGGCAACGGACCTGCACGACATCACCGGTATCTCGCTGACCGTGATTTACGGCATTTTTCTCGTTTTGATATCAGTAACGGGATATTGGCGCAAGTACGCACGTCGCTGGCACGGGCAATTCAGGCGTATGCGAAGACAGATATCCAATGCAGCAAGGGGGCCGTCGCTGCCGGCGTCCGGTATCAAGCGCGGGCAGAATGCGCGCCTGTGGAAGATCCGACCATTTATAATGACGTTTCAGCAATTTCTCTATCTGACCGACATCTACATTCTGATGCCCCTGCTGATTGTCACGGGACTGTTCTATCTATATCCGGAAACCGCTCCGGAAAAGGTAATGGGCTTTGCCGGCCTCTGGCCGATGGCCATGGCGCATTACGTGGCCGGTTTACTGGGTATCGTATTCATCCTGTTTCATATATACATCAGCACCATGGGCGGCCTGCGGCACATGATTACCGGGCGCGAGAGACATACACTGAATTCCAGCCACTGACCGTTTGCTACTCCTCCCGGTCTGTCGTCATTACCTTACACTCTCTCGCAGACAGCTTTTTATCACATACGCGTAAACGTGCGGTATTGCACCACATATTCCCTGACTCCAGCCATGACCATTGATATGTAATAATTCTTTATCAGTCACTGTATCCACTGTCAGGTAATACAGTTCAGCATTTGCAGGAGTAAATATCCCCCGGCAAAGCCGGGGGCTTTAGTTTTGTGAGCCGCTCAAAGCGGCGGTTACGGAGCCTGCGGCTCCTTGCGACCCCTAAAGGGGTCCGGTTCTACATCAATTTCATTTGATCGATACGTTTATCTTCTTTCTCCTGGTGACGTATGTACTCTCTTATCACCTGTTCATCCCGACCCACTGTAGAGGCAAAATAGCCCCTCGCCCAAAAATGCTGCCCGACATAATTCGTTTGCCGGGCTGAATACCTCCTGGCAATGTGGATCGCACTTTCTTCCGATATTTCGGGATAAATACAATATGATACTTACACTCCCACCGTGTGTGGTTTAAACTTTCTACTTGTCTCATGGTTTCTCCTTAGCGTGCTGCTTGTCGGCTCACGCTTTGGAGTTACTATGAGATTTCCGTATCTGTCAAACTGCGAAGGCCTCCCCAGCAGAGCTGGGGGATCTCCATTGTTAATTAGATAAGCCTTGTGATTATCAGGTTTTCGTGCTCTATTTTCCCGCTGGGAATTAGCCATGCCTGTAATTTCTCTATCGCAGATTCTTGATATTATTTTTACCGGTTTACAAACTGAATTGCCTCTGGAAATTTCACTTTTACTACAAGAATCCACGTTCAGATGAAATTTATCGTACTGCAACACATTAATGTTGAACATCCGGGTATTTTCCGTGATTTCATGAAAAATGACGGCATCGGCCTGGATACAATTGAGCTTGATGAAGGCGACCCTATCCCGGAGATGGACGGCTATGACGCCATGATTGTCATGGGCGGTCCGATGGATACCTGGGAAGAGGAAATTCACCCCTGGCTGATCACGGAAAAAACCGCTATCCGGCATGCAATCATGGACCTGAAAATGCCTTATCTCGGCTTCTGCCTGGGTCATCAGCTTATGGCTGCTGCGCTTGGCGGCACAGTAGGCAAAATGGCCAGGCCTGAAGTTGGTATTCTCGATATCGAACTCAACACAGCCGGACAATCGTCCTTATTGTTTTCCGGCTTGCCCGATAGAATCAAAACCCTGCAATGGCACGGTGCTGAAGTAACCGAGCCCCCGCCGGACAGCGTGATACTCGCCCGTTCACCCTTGTGTGCAATACAGGCATTGCAGTACGGTGATACGGCTTTCAGCATGCAGTGTCATATCGAAATTACAGATACGACCGTAACGGACTGGGGCAAGGTGCCGGTATACAAGGAATCCCTGGAGCAGACCCTGGGTGATGGTTCACTGGAAATATTGAACGATGAAACCCTGCAGAACATGACTGACTTCAATCATTCGGCGCGCATCATATACAATAATTTCATGCAAGCATTAAAAAGGCATAGCGAATGAAGCCGGCAACAAGTTCAATTTCGCTTATTATTGTAGTAATACTTTGTGGTTACGTGGTTGCCAACGCACAGGGAATTATGAAGATCGCGGCATTCATTCTGGGTGTTGCCGCCATGATGCTCATGATTTACGCCTACTGGAAAGATAAATTTCCACGCTGACAACCGTGCCTGATCATATAGTCTGAAGATACGCGTATTTTCATCACGTGTGCAGACTGCTTATATAAGGAATCCGGTGATTAAGTCCTGCAGTCACTCCCGGTCAGGTTACCCTGATCACTGTTACCGATTTCAGGTATTCACCTGTAATTGTTCGGAGAACTGCTCTTCATAATATTTCTTCTGACGTTCGACCGCGATTACGGTGTTGCGCATCAGAACCGATACAGTTACAGGACCGACACCCCCGGGAACCGGCGTGATCCAGCCGGCGACTTCACTGCATGATTCATAATCGCTGTCACCGACGATTCTGGATTCACCATCAGGACCTGTAACACGATTGATGCCAATATCGATCAATACCGCACCCGGCTTGATAATGTCGGCAGTCACAAGGCTGGGTTTGCCAACTGCGACGAAAACGGCATCTGCATGCCTTGAATGCTTGGTCACATCACGGGTCATATGGTGACAAACGGTAACCGTCGCTCCCTCGGCCATGAGCATGAAAGCAATCGGTTTGCCGACAATTTCAGAATGGCCGATTACCGTCACTTCCAGGCCCTCGAGTTGCAGTTCGGTCCTGCGCAGTAATTCAACCGAAGCGATGGCCGTACAGGGCCCCATTTCCACCTCGTTATATACGATATTACCGATTGAAGCGGGATGCATTCCTTCTACATCCTTGAGTGGATGAACGGCTTTTTGTAATTCCTTTATCGGAATCTTTTCAGGAATCGGGCGCTGGATTATTATACCCGTGATTCGAGGGTCAACATTATAGGCGGCAATGGCCGTACGAACCTCTCCCAGCGTGATATCCTCCGGGAAATGCCTTTCGATAAAAATGATTCCGGCTTTTTCCGCCTTGTTTTTCTGGTTTCGCACGTACAGATCCACGGCCGGATTTTCACCGATCTTGATAGAGACCAGCCGCGGCGTCCATCCGTCATTCTTCAATCTCTCGACATCGACCGCCGCTTCATCAAGAATTGCTGCGCCGATTACCCTGCCATCGAGTATTTTTGCACCCATAAATAACCAGAATCCGTATTTTCCAAATTCCAGAAATCTAGCATGAATAGCCGCTGTTTCGATATATACTTAAAGTCGTATCTCCAATTGAGTATTTCTTTCATGCAGCACTTTATCTAGATTTATCGGAGCCTGCGCTCCGGGTTGACAGGCTATCATTGCACTATAATTCCGGTTTCAAACCAGAGAAGTCTATTTTAATGAATGTTTTTGTCTGCATCAAACAGACGCCCGATGTCCGCTCCGAGTTTTTTCCCAATTCCCGGGCCGATTATATCGATACCGAAGATTTACACTGGAATATCAATCCGGAGGATGAATGCGCAGTTGAACAGGCTTTGCTTGTCCGTGAGCAAAGACCCGACACAACTATAACCGCATTGCGTGTGGGCAGTGAGAAAGACACCGAGGCCCTGATCTACGCGATGGCCATGGGGGCCGATGATTCCATCCATATTCTCGCGGAAGAAAAGGATATTGATCCGTACATTACAGCCAGGGCCCTGAACAAGGCCATCAAGATCAGCTCAAAAATACCCGACCTTATACTCTGTGGCAATAAATCATTCGGTGAGGAAAGTTGCCAGGTCCCTCAGTTACTGGCCGGCATGCTCGGACTTCCCTGCATCACCCGCGTTATGAAATTAGCCATGAATGATCGCGAGCTGTTTCTGGATCGGCAGATAGACGGCGGAATAATCCAGTCCTGTAATGTCGCCCTTCCCGCGGTAATTGCCTGCAGTTATGGAATCAATAATCCCAGGTATGCACCCATACCATTGATAAAGAAAGCCCGATTAAAACCAATGTTGAAGATCAGTTTGCATGATGCCGGGCTCGATACGATTCACCCGAGACTACGCTACAGCAATTTCCGGCCGGTGCCGGCAAGAAAATCAGGCCGGGTTTTTGATGCAACTGATACGCACACGGTCGATAAAGTTGTCACCGAGGTAATCGAGACCATCCGTACTGATATAAAACTTTCCTGATTATAACCATGCAATCAGATACCCGTGTCCTCGTCGTGTCCGAAGCCGACTTACGATCCATAAACAAGGCGACACTCGGTATATTGGGAAAACTTCCCGGAGTAACAAAGGAAGTTGCCGTATTCGGCGAGATAGAATCCGGCGCGGTCGATCATATCAGGAAATATGATGTGGCCCGGATCAACCTGTTAAAGGCAGACACACTGAAAGACAGAAATCCTGAAGCCTGCTTACTGGCCTTGATGACATTCATGGAATCAAATCGTTTTGATATTGTGATTTCCGGAACATCATCCACTGCCTGCGATATTTTCCCTGTTCTTTCTGCACACTTTTGCAGTGGTTTTGCAGCCGGCGTTGATGATTTTCACTTAACGGGTGAAAGGTTATCAGCGGTCAAGGAATTGTACGGGGGACAGTGCCTTGCCGACCTGGAATTCAGTGGAGATAAGCCATGGTTTATGACGGTCGACTCCGGTGCCCTGTCGATCGAAGTATGCAGGGATGGACATGATTGCGAAATAATCGAACATGATGTAACCGTGTTCCCTTCACGTATACGAATCTGTAATACAAAAAAGCCGGCATCCGACCGCCCACCGCTACAGGATGCTGATATCGTGGTTGCCGGTGGCCGTGGACTTGGTGAACCTGGAACGCTGCGTTTGCTGGAAGAACTGGCTGACACCATGGGTGCGTCTCTGGGTGCATCAGGCGGCGCGGTCGGGGATGAACTGGCGCCACAGGAATACCTGGTTGGCCAGACCGGCACCCGGATTTCACCGATGCTTTATATCGCCTGCGGTATATCCGGTGCGACACAGCATCTTGCCGGGATACGCAATGCAAAAAAAATCCTGGCTATCAATACAGATGCGGATACACCCCTCATGCGCATCGCTGATTATGCAGTAATCGGTGATTTAAATGCCATTGTTCCTGCCATGACACGGATACTCTCGGCAGCCAGTAAAGATAAATGAAACACGTCATGGCATTTACATCTGCAAGTTCCATCATGAAAATCCATGGCATCATCCATTGTTAAACAGTATACTTTTAAAAATGTTCACCACTTTACAGATCGGCTGGCCATGAAAATTCCCATACCCTCTCGTTCGATACTGATCCGGATTCTGACCGGTATTTTTTTAATGCAGATGCCCGGTCTGCTGTATGCCGATGAAACAGAGCAATCCGTAAACAGGCAATGCACACGACAGTCAATTATCACCATTGCAAAAATAAGAAACAGTATGGATACCGAATTAACAGAACATGATATTCATATGATACGTCTGGGCGCAATGAATGCCTGCCTCGACACCTACAATCGACTGGTTAAAATCGGGAAGTCCGTCAATACAGAACAGAATATAACATCAAGGACAGAAAATGATGTTCAGGAAAGCAGTGACGATAAAATCGTAAACAAGGAGAAAAAATCTCTTCTGGATCGGATTCTAAGTACCGAGTCAAAAGACACGGTCAATCCCATGCAAAAGAAACACAGTACCGGCGGCAAATAAAATTATCGATTTTCTGACAGGCATTAAACAGACAAAACCGGCCCGCAGTCCCGGACCAGACAGGTCTGGTTACGATGTTCGGCCGTTGAAGAGCGGTAAAATCATATAATCCTGTAATATTGCTACCTATCAGACACAAGTCCGTAAACATGACAATGATTGCCTGTGAAAGCTCTGAAACCGGACAGGTTTATCTGTACGATACTGTACAGGAGGATATCTAACCGCAGCAGCTTGAGTTAACCCGACGGGCAATAATTTTCTGCACTTGTGCGGTTGTCAGGCCGAACTGGCGGGCTATTTTATCCGAGCGGATATGCTGATATTCATGCAACATGTAAATATGATAGATTTCCTCATCAGACAAACCATAATTACCAATGCTACACTTCCTGTTAATTCCGGGTATCTTCTGTTTCGTAACCATTTGATTTATATCCAGAGTAATTGATGATACTTATGTCCGCAGAACAATGGTGGTTCTTTCTTGCTGCCTGTACAGTACTGAACACCGCGCCAGGCCCGGATACAATATATATCACGACCAAAACAATAAGCCAGGGACGCCTGTCAGGATTATTTTCAGCATTTGGAGTATGCAGCGGTGCAATGGTTCACGCTACAGCAGCAGGAATCGGCCTCTCTGCAATACTGGCAACCTCGGCCAATGCATTTACCATCGTAAAATGGGTCGGAGCGTTGTACCTTATCTATCTTGGTTATCGTGCAATCGCCGCTACCTTGAACGGCAAAAGTTCTGTCATTAATCCACAGCAGGAACTGCATTTATTAAAAATCAATCCATGGAAAATATATTTTCAGGGTGTAGTTGTTGACCTGCTTAATCCGAAAACCGCCCTGTTTTTCCTGGCATTCATCCCTCAGTTCATCAATCCCGATGCCGGCGCCCAACTATGGCAGTTTTTATTTCTCGGGTTGGTTGTAATATTAAATGCACTGGTGATTGAAGTCGTGTTGATTTTATTTGCCGCGAAAATTACCGGATTCCTGCGTAACAGCAGGTTTCTGGCAGACTGGCTTGAACGCTGTCTGGGTCTGGCGCTCATAAGTCTGGGACTTCACCTGATCCGGGCGGAAACCTGATCCAGGGCGATTATTTCCACCTCGATACCATGGACACTGGTGCTGTCACCCATATCGGATTTCAAACCCGGATTTAACACATTTATATTCGCATATTCCGGCTGTCGTTTTGGCCAGCGGCCCTTGTGGGTCAGCGCAACACCAATGGGTATGTGGTCATCCAGCTTCAGTTTTACTGTCAGTTTCCCGGTGCTGTTTTGTAATATCACTATTTGCCCGTCAGATATGTTACGTGCCTTCGCATCCACAGAATTGATACTAACCGTGGCTTCTCCCAGTTGAGCTTCAATTTTCGGATCATTTCCAAAACTGTCATTGATCAACCACGGAGTAGCCGGCGATAAAAGGCGCATCAGTCCATGCTCCGGCCGGGCATCAGCATGCGGTTCCGGAACCAGGGGATGACCCTCGGACTCTGCCTTTTCTGACGCCAGGTTAACAAGGCCGTCCGCTGTCGGAAACTGAAGATTGGCAAACTGAACAACCGGTTCGTCACTCATGTATATTGTTCCCTTTGCCGACAGACTCTCGAAGTTTTCTCCACAGCCGCTTTGTTCAAGTACGTGATCAATGATCTCATGATCAGTTTCGTACAACTCAGGTTCCTGGAATCCCATGGCATCCGCCAGCCGGCGAAAAATATCAGAATTGCATAACGATTGGCCCGTTGGCTCGCTCACCTTTACCTGTGCCGACAGGCTGTGATCAAAATAGGAGGCAAACAGGTCATCACATTCAAGGAAGCTGGCAGCCGGAAGAATGATATCCGCATAGTCGGTGGTATCGGTAGGGAAGACATCCGCGACCACGGTAAACAGGTCTTCCCGGCGAAGAGCCTGTTTCAGACGCGACTGATCAGGATTAGATGCTATATTATTGATATTCCAGCAAAACAGCGCCTGTGAACGCCGGCTGTCCTGAAGATATTCAATCAGATCCATGTGACTGATGGATAAATTATCCCCGTCTGCCAGATGTGACGCCATCAGATAATTGTCATCAATATTGCGGTTACCGAGTCCGTTAAGGTACATAAAACCGGCTCCCGGCTTGCCGAGATTACCGGTCAGGGCGGGTAACAGACTGCAGGCACGCATCGCATTTCCACCCCTGACCTGCCGTTGGAATCCCTGCCCAAACCACAGCAATGATGGCCCGTCTGCATAGCTGTGTGCCAGTTCCTCGATCTGACTCACCGGTACACCGGTCAATTCAGAACTTTTCTCTATGGTGAATGATTTAATAACAGGATGCAGGTGTTCAAAACCGCTGGTATATGTATCTATGAATGTTCTGTCCAGCAAACCATCTCGCTCCAGTACGCCCATGATGCCAAAGGCCAGGGCAGCATCGCTGCCCGGAAAAAGCTGCAGATGTAAATCCGCGTTTGCTGCTGTTTGCGTGCGTATGGGATCAACTACAATGACTCTGGCATTTGAATCCTGCAACCAGTTTTTTTCTATATGCGGGGCGGTTGTTGAAGGGTTTGCACCCCATACCAGTATACAACGACTGTCCTTTGCTGTTCGCGGGTCAAAACCGTCAAGTGAAGTACCATAGACGTAATCAAGTGCAATATGGCCGGCGAGATTACAAATGGAATCCGGATTTACCTCGGTAGCACCCAGTCGGTTGAAAAAGCGCATCGGGAAATGAAAACCGATCAACGCAAAAGTACCGGTGTAATGGGTATTCAGAATGGTCCGGGCACCGTGTTGGCTGACAATAGCCTGCAATCGTGAGGTGATTGTGCTGATTGCTTCATCCCAGGTTATCGGTTCAAAACTGCCTTCCCCCCTGGGGCCCGTACGGCGCAAGGGCCGGGTCAGGCGTGCACCGGCATCGCGCCATACGCCATTGTAAGCAATCGAACATTTCTTACATAATTTTCCGCGGCTTACCGGATGTTCGGGATCCCCGCGTACATTTGTTATAACGCCCTCCTCCAGCGTGACCGCGATGCCGCAGGCATCATAACAATCCCTTGGACAGGTAGTCAGGACCGTCTCGCCCATTCGTCATTCTCCCGGATAGCATGAATTACACCCGGGGAACCCCTGGTCCTTTCATTTATGAGTTCACCGGTATAATTACAGTATGGCTCATTAAATGGTCTTGAAAAGGGCCATTGAAGAATAATTTTTCAGGACCATTTCCGGCAAAATTGGTACTGTTGAAAAGCTATAATAAACTTTTAACATTAACCAATTAAATTCCGCGTACAATTACATGAAATATTCAGCCGGGGCACTGTTATCTTTATTCAATCTGGACCGTAAAGGTCTCTGCCCGCTATACAGGCAAATCTATAACACTATCCGGTCCTCCATTCTTGAAGGCCATCTACAAACCGGCACCAGGCTGCCATCAAGTCGTACACTGGCTTCTGAACTTGGCATTTCGAGAAATACCATCGTTCTTGCCTATGAGCAACTGCAAGCGGAAGGATTTGTAACCGGCGGCATCGGCAATGGTACGTTTATCAGTGCACAACTGCGCAATTCAAGACCCGGCAAACAATACTTCAGCAAACCGGACACCAGGCCACACGTCTCCAGACGTGGTAAAGCAATGCTCACAGCCTATACGGCCGAGACCCCGGCCGGCAATCCACTGCCATTTGTTCCGGGTATTCCGGCACTTGATGCTTTTCCTTTCCGGCTGTGGAATCGTGCAATCAATAACGCTCATAAAAACATCACTACAGCAGACATGAATTACAGCTGTACCGCGGGCTATATGCCGTTAAGACAGTCACTGGCATCATACCTGGCTGTCGCCAGGGGTGTCATCTGCAAACCCGGGCAGATTTTTATCGTCAACGGAGTGCAGCATGGACTTGACCTTGTCTGCCGCTTGCTCGCCGATCCGGGAGATACCGTGTGGCTGGAAGATCCCGGACATCTCGGTGCAAGAAGCGTTTTTGCCGCTAACCAGGTCAGGTTAAGACCGGTACCGGTTGATCAACAGGGCCTGATCATAACTTCAGCGATGCGACGGAGCAGAAACAGCCGTCTGGCCTATGTAACACCCTCACATCAGTCACCAACCGGCGTCATTATGAGCCTGGAACGCCGTCTGGAGCTTCTGGACTGGGCCTGTTCCAGGGGCTCATGGATCATAGAGGATGATTATGACAGCGAATTTCGCTATCGCGGACAACCGCTTGCGGCCCTGCAGGGTTTGATGGAAGATGCTCCCGTGCTCTATCTCGGCACGTTCTCGAAAGTTTTCGCACCCGGTCTGAGACTTGCCTATCTTGTTGTCCCCGAAGTACTGATAAAAAGTTTTTCCCGGGCACGGCGGACTGTTGACACACATTCTCCCCTGCCGATGCAGGTTGCAATGCACGCTTTCATCAATGAGGGCTCATTCAGTACACATATACGCCGGATGAAAGCCCTGTATGCAGACCGTCAGTCATCATTTTTACAGGCAGCCGAAAGGCATTTCGGCGATACTGTTTGCCTCTCTGCGTCGGATTCGGGCATGCACCTTGTCGGTTATCTTCCCCGGGGCGATGACAGGAAATTGTCCGAAGCTGCCCGAAATGCCGGGTATATGGTACCTGCATTGTCAGATTACTATCTTGATAAACCACGCAACAAGGCCCTGATCTTCGGCTATTCCTGTGTCCCGGCTGATGTCATGGATACCAGTGTCAGGAAGCTTGCCAGGGTGCTGAAACCACTGCTTGGCCGGTCCTGATTAAATCGCCGCCTTTTCGCTGTGCAGCTCCGCCGGCTGTACAGATTGACAGAAACTTCCGTCCTGAGATTGCTGCATGACAGGATTTGGAACAAACATTCAATCGCGGATGAACCTGTTCAGATCCCGCCTTGATTACAGCCGGTCTCAATCTCCCACATTTTTCTGTATTTAATACATTTTAATGCATAGCGACTGGCATGCTTCTCGACAAATTGTTCCAGGTCCCAGGGTGAATCACCAAGTTTATTGTGGTGCTTGGCTGAAACAATATATGCATATGCGTCCAGCATCCCGTCACCGGCATGTACTGTTATGACTCTGCGCTCATACAGAACATCCTCGAACCAGTCAAAAACAGACAGGGTTCGATTATCAATTCTATTATAAATGACACCGTCGACGAGACCGTTTGTATCCGCAATTATTCCCGGATAACATCTGTTCTTGAACGTATAACGGGAATAGCCATACAACCTGGCTGGCCGCGAACTGACGACGGTTCCCGTCAGCGCCTCCACAATCTCCGGCAACATCAGCGTGCCGTAAGCAAATACATTACAGTACATAACAGCCGTTCCCGGGTTTCACTATCATGCTAATCTGACGGCGCAGAGTATCTGATAATATGCGACTCTGATCCGCAGTATTTATTCACAAATTCAGCGACCTCTTCAGTAACATTGTTGAGGCTGTCCGCCGAAACATATGGGTTTCCCTGTACTATTAATACACATGACCGTGTGCTTTCGGTAATTCTGGTTTTATGGCATTGCCTGTGATCCAGTCGGCAAAGTATATCATTACCGGCATCTACATAGGCATATTCGCCGGCAGAAACATTTGTTAATCCGGATTGTCCCATAGGAATAAAGGTTTCATCACCACGCGTAAATCTCAGCTCAAGATAACCATTGATATTTTCCATGTCATGGGCCCCGATTGAGATACGTGATTTGACCGAAAGCAGGTTATAAATATCAACAAGTGGATTTACACAGGGCAGACCCCTGTTTTTCAACAAATATTTCAATAATGCCTCCGGAGATGAAATATATCTGCTTTTCGAAAGACCTGTCCTCTCACGCAACAGCCTATATCCTTCCAGATACCGATCCTGTTTTATTGTTTTTTTTGACAGTTCGGGAAGAATATCTGCCAGCAAGGAACGTTGATATTCAACAAATGATTGCGGCAACTTATGATTATCAATATCCTTGAAAACTATAAAATTTACGATGATGCCTGTATCGATTATTAGGGGGTTTACCCTGATATCCGGGGCCTTCATCGTGTAATCGGGATCCGTAGTGTCAGGAAAATACCCTGACAGGGTGGGTAATTCTGATAATCATATTGCATAATTATTTTAATACAAATAACCGGAATTTACGGTTTCAATATGAATTACGGTTTTCTCGGCTCCTTGCTGCCAGTGTCTTTTTACATTGCGCTTTTTGCCTGGACGACAGCGTTTGTCGGACTTGTCTTTGATCTTCTACGCCGCATTGTCTCATTTCGCTTGTAACACTGGCTCCCGTAGTCTTGCTCCCGGTCAGAATATCGACATGCCAGTACAGGAGGTGAATAGTTCCAGCGCTCGTACTCCTGCCAAAGAGTTACCGGCCGGGTCGAGTTCAGGTGACCAGACACAGATGCTCATACGTCTGGGCACCACGGCGACAATACCCCCACCGACACCACTTTTACCTGGCAGACCGACACGATAGGCGAATTCGCCAACAGCCTCATACATACCGCAGGATTGCATCAGTGAATTAACGCGACGTGTCTCCGCAGTGCTAAGCATTGATTCGCCCGTCCGGGCATCCACGCCATTGTTGGCCAGGTAGCCGAAGGCGCGTGCCAGTTCTCGACAACTCATGGCGATCGAGCACTGCCGGAAGTAGACAGAAAGCATGTGCTCTACATCGTTATAAATATTGCCGTAGCTCTTCATAAAGTATGCAAGTGCAATATTGCGGTGTCCGTTCTCCTGTTCGGATTTGGCTACTTCGAGATCGAAATCAAGGTCATCCTGATCGGCAAGGTGGCGGATAAAACCCAGGATTAGACCCGCTGGATCAGCAGTATGTGAGGCCACAGAATCGGTCACCACCAATGCACCGGCGTTGATGAACGGGTTACGTGGCACCCCGTATTCATACTCAAGTTGAACCAGAGAGTTGAAAGCACTTCCGGAAGGATTGCGCCCGACTCTCTGCCACAATGCTTCGCCTACCATGCGCATGGCGAGTGTGAGTGTAAATACCTTGGAGATACTCTGAATACTGAAACGGGTATCTGCCGGGCCGACGGCAAACTCATCACCGCCGATGGTGCGCAAGGCCATGGCGAAGTTATCAGGATCTACGCGCGCGAGCGCGGGAATGTAATTCGCGACCTGGCCCTGTCCCATCAACGGTCTCACCTCGTCAGCGATTGTCTCAAGTAACCCTTTATAATCCGTTGTCATTTGGTTCTCCAACCTCTATGCTAATCCTGCTTTATCGTTTTTTTTTGACAGTTCGGGAAGAATATCTGCCAGCAAGGAACGTTGATATTCAACAAATGATTGCGGCAACTTATGATTATCAATATCCTTGAAAACTATAAAATTTACGATGATGCCCGTATCGATTATTAGGGAGTTTACCCTGATATCCGGGGCCTTCATCGTGTAATCAGGATCCGTAGTGTCAGGAATATACCCTGACAGGGTGGGTAATTCTGATGATCATATTGCATAATTATTTTAATACAAAAAACCGGAATTTACGGTTCCAATATGAATTAAGGGTCTTATGAATTACATTTCTTCCACAGGGAAATCCTGATGAAAATCGGTATTCTTGAATGTGACACCCTGCCGGATGATTTGCAGGGCGGGTTTCCTGATTATCCGCACATGCTGATCCGGTCTTTCAGGAGTATAGACTGTGATTTTGAGTATAACGTATACAATGTAACCGTAAATGATTTTCCCGGCAGCATCAATGAATGTGATGCTTATATCACAACAGGGAGCCGTAGCAGTGTAAATGACAGCAAATCCTGGATAGCGACACTGGAAAAACTGGTTGTGGAGTGTGACAGTACGGACCACAGGCTGGTTGGCATATGTTTCGGTCATCAGTTGATTGCCAGGGCACTGCAGGGCAGGGTCGAACGCAGCAAATCCGGCCTGCGGATTGGCCTGATCAAATCCCGTATTCTCTCGAATAAATCGTGGATGAATCCTGTTCAGGACCACATTAACATGATCATCAGTCATGAAGACCATGTGGTCCGACTGCCGGCCGGTGCCGGGTTACTTGCAAGTAACAGCCATTGCAAAAATTTCATGTTTCAATACAGGAATTTTCTTGGAATACAGGGACACCCCGAATTCAGCAAAGAATATTGCAGGGCTCTGATGAAGCTCTGGTCCGGAACTATTCCCGAAGATCGACTGACGGCCGGTTATAAATCACTGGAGGAAGAGCCGGATAACCGGCTGGTTATGCAATGGATCAGGGATTTTATTACTGCGTGACACTGAATCAGAGTAGCAGCGGAGAAATATGAACGACAAGCATTCAAAACCGGTACATTCCGGCAGTTGTCTGTGTGGTTCAGTTCGCTATAGCATCGAGGGCAAATTAAGAGATGTCGTGAACTGTCATTGCAGGCAATGTCAAAAGACACACGGCAATTATGCTGCCTATACCTCTGCAGAAACCGCGCAAATTATTTTTATCGAGGACAGTGGTTTGAAATGGTATAAATCTTCCGGACATGCTCAACGCGGTTTTTGCCGGGAATGCGGAGCCAGCCTGTTCTGGCGGCCGACGGGAAAAAATTATACCTGCATTTCCGCGGGAACACTGGATCAGCCAACCGGTCTTGCAACTACCCGTAATATATTTGTAGCGGATGCCGGTGATTATTATCATCTGGATGAGTCACTGGAAAGCTTTCCGGGCTCGATGCAATCATGCAGTGACCGACCGGAAAAATAACGACTCCCGGACACAGCCCTGACATTGCATAGCTTTCCGGATGCATGGGCCTTTAGCGCGGTATTTTCAGATGAACAGCAGCCGGGTCAGCTGTATTTTTCCAGTATCCAGTCTGTCACGGCACTGATGTTATCCAGGCAAAGGCCCTTGCCTTCCAGTTGATCCTCATCGCCCTGCCGGTACTTGCCGGTTCGTACCAGGATCCCCTGAAGCCCCGCTTCCAGGGCGCCAATCACATCCGATTTGACATCATCACCCACCATTACCGTCTGCCCGGGGGAGCACCCTATACTTTCAACTGCGGCATGGAAAAATCCGGGAGCAGGTTTGCCGAGAATAATGGCTTTTGTGTCTGCGGCGTATTCCAGTGCAGCAACATAGGGGCCGATATCCAGGCTCAGACCATCGGCTTCCCTGAAATACCGGTTGTTGCCCATTGCCAGCAATGTCGCGCCTTCCATCAACAGGCGAAACGCCGAATTCATATGCGCATAGGAAAAACCGTCCGCGGCATCGCCAACCACAACAGCATCCTTTCTATCCCTGATCAAACCGGAAAATTCAGGCTCCAGGTCCGGGTGTACAAGCAGAAAAGGGGACAGATTTTTTGCACTGAGATAATTGTATGTAGCGACAGGGGCTGTAAACAAATCCCCTTCATCGATATCAAATCCCATCCTGGAAAGTTTTTTCAGGATTGCGGAACGAGGGCTACGCGTTGTATTTGTCAAATAGCGAACAGGCACATTTTCATTATCAAGCCGTTCAATCGAAGTCAATGCGCCCCGCAAAACCTCATCGCCGGTGTAAAGTACACCGCTCAAATCCAGTAATACTCCCTTGATCATATTTTCACCTCGCAAATACCGTGTTTCACGGCTTTTCGAACAAGTGTTACATAATATAGAATGAATATAATTTATATTTTAGAGGTATGACTTTGGTTGTATTGAAAAAAAGCCACAGGCATTCTATAAATGGCAACCTGAATTTTGAGCAACAGTTCACCAGGTGATTAGATTTTGAATACCGCAACGAGTGATACAGGCTACGACTTTCTGTACTGGCAATGCCGGATCAGGCAATATTCGATGCGCCAGGGTGATGGCAGGCCCACACCGGGGATGTGTCCGACCGTTACACTGGAAGACGGCAGGGATCTCGGGCAAATTATTACACTGATGAATAAATCATCCCCGGAGCATATAACTGCCCAGTTCAAACATATGGTGAAAAAAACGCAGGATCCCATAGAGCGCTGGGAGAATGCAATTCGCCACCTGTCGGAACGCTATTACCAGGAACCGAAAAGTTTCTCTGATCGTCTTACCGCCCTGTTCGGTCCAGATTCACTGGTTTGCAAAAAATTGCTGGAAGCATCCAGATGCACACTGACATTCGAACAGAATCGGCAACGATTTCGCATCCCCTGCGAGGTTGTCAACCTGGAGGAAAATGATCCGGAATTCCAGGCCACGCTCTGGCACAACAGTATGTTTAATCCATCCATTCCCGGGAATATCCAGGTACTGGCCTTTATCCCCAGATGGTCTGAAGCCGAGTCGGAATCAATTTAATAAGCGGATTTCGTGTATATATAAAGCAGATCAGCTACCGTATTTCGCTACTATATCCCCGGCCTGCTTGCGGAATGCAGATTCATGATATTTTTCGAACTCGTCCCAGGTACACAGTGTCCTCGTATCCTTTACCCTGTCCGGAAAAAGGATCCCTTGCAGATGGTCGTATTCATGCTGAAATGTCCCGGCCGTTAATCCCCTGGCAACGATATCGATTGCGCTACCGGACCTGTCTAATCCCTGAATTCTGATTTCAGTGCAGCGTTCCACAGCTCCACGCAGATTCGGCACTGACAAACAGCCTTCGTAATTCAGAAAAAAATCATCACTCAGGAATTCAATTTCAGGATTGATGATTACTGTAAGCGGGATATCGGGTTTGTAGGGATAACGCGGATTATCCTTTACTTCAACGACAAAAACCCGCCAGGGCACAGATACCTGGTTGGCAGCAATTCCGGCACCGCTGGCACTGTGCATAGTGTCAATCAAATCATTGATGAAGACCTGGATCCTGTCCGAGGTGATTTCATCCAGTGGGATTTCTGTCGCCACCTGACGCAGCACGGGATCGCCGATTTTTGCAATTTCGTGAATCAACTTTTCAACTCTCCCGGTAATATTGCGGGTAATCAGGGCTCAAATTTCTGATGATGTAATTAACGAACATGGCCACCCGCTTGCATCATCCGTTCAGCCACATTCCTGCAGGCTCCTGTTCTCGTCCAGTACCAGCGTCAACTCTACTATATTGTCACCCGGGTTTGACATGGAGAAACCGAATTCTTTTGCCAGTTTGCGCATTGACAGGTTGCTGTCCAGTGTCTGACCGATTAAACGCCGGGTTTTTTTACTCCGGCAATAATCAATCATCTTCTGCATGAGCACGCGGCCCAGACCGTTACGCTGGTAGTCGGAGCGGACCAAAATGGCAAACTCGGCGTTGATATTATTGGCATCGAAATTGGCACGGATGACGCCGATGGTATCGCCCTGGTTATCGAGTTTGCCCAGTTTGACAATAAATGCCATCTCCCGGTCGTAGTCTATTTGCGTAAATCGGGCCAGGTTTTCATGATCGATTTCACGGACATAATGCATGAAGCGGTAGTAAAGATCCTGCGGCTCGACCCTGGCAATAAAATCATGGTGGCTGGGCTCGTCCTCGGGCTTGATCGGCCGGATAACGATATCCTCACCTGATGCCAGCACCGTGCATTCCTCAAGCTCGCGCGGATAAGGACTGATGGCCAGGTGTTGCCCACCCTTTCTGACGGCACGGGCAATGCGGATCCGGGCATCCAGCGCGACAACGCCCTTGCTGTCCGCGAACAGCGGATTGATATCGAGCTCCATTATCTCCGGGTGATCGACCACCAGCTGCGACACCTTGACCAGGGTCAGTAAAATGGCGTCCATATCGACTGCGGCAATATCCCGGTAGCCCTTCAACAGACGGCTGATGCGGGTGCGATCGATCAGTTCACGCGCAAGTTTCATATTCAGCGGCGGCAGACTGACCGCCCGATCCTTGACGATTTCCACCGATGTACCGCCTTCTCCGAACAGGATGACCGGACCAAAGACCGGGTCGGTGGTGCAACCGATGATCAGTTCGTGGGCATTGCTGTGGGTGATCATTTCCTGAACGGTAAAACCATCAATACGTGCATCGGGGAAATGATGCCGCATTTGTGACAACATGCCTTCGGCCACGGCTTTCAGGATCTGGTCGGATTCGATATTAAGGATCACGCCCCCGGCGTCACTTTTGTGCGAGATGTCATCGGACAGGATCTTCAGCGCCACCGGGTATCCGATTTCACGGGCAGCCGCTGTGACTTCATCAACGTTACGCGCAACGACGGTCTTCACGGCCGGGATGGTATAGGCCTCGAGGATCTCCTTGGCCTCGGATTCGTTCAGCATCTCCCGGTTCTTGTCGAGCGCCGCCGAAATAATGTCACGGACGTGATGGCTCCCGGGTGTGAACTGTTCCGGTATCGACGCCGGTGTTTCAATCAGGCTGAGCTGGTTCTGGTAAAATTCGTGCAGTTGGAGAAATGCGCGAATGGCTTCCGAAGGCGTGTCGTAATGGGCCACATTGGCCTGCTCGAAGATCTCGTTGGCGCTGGCCACGGCATCGGCGCCCATCCAGCAGGTCAGCACCGGCTTCTTTGCCTCCTTGATGACTTCCACGACGGCGCGAGCGACTTTTTCATTATCGATAATAGCCGCGGGCACCAGCATAACGAGGACAGCGTCATAGCCGGGATCCTGCATCAGGATCTTCAGGCTGTTGACATAACGTTCGGCGTCACCGTCACCGATGATATCGACCGGGTTGGCCTTTGACCAGTTAGCGGGCAAAACCCCGTTCAGTTCATCGATCGTTTTTTCCGATAGTTCCGCCAGTTGTCCGCCATTGGCAATCAGTTCATCGGTTGCAATCACGCCGGCGCCACCGCCGTTGGAGAGAATGACCAGGCGATTGCCGCGCACCTTGTTGACGTGGGCCAGGGTTTCCACGGCATTAAACAGGTCACTGATGGTATTGACCCGCAACATGCCGGCGCGGCGAATGGCGGAATCAAAGATCTCATCACTGCCCGCCAGGGCGCCGGTATGACTGGCCGCGGCTTTGGCGGCTTCACTGGAACGGCCGGACTTGATAATGATGACCGGTTTGTTTCTGGAAGCCGCCCTGGCCGCGGACATGAATTTACGCGCCTCCTTGATGGATTCAACATACATGAGAATCCCGCGGGTGTTGCGGTCACTGCCCAGGTAATCAAGAAGATCCCCGAAATCCACATCGGCACAATCTCCCGTGGAAATAAAATGCGAAAAACCGATGCCGCGGGAGCGGGCCCAGTCCAGTATGGTCGTACACAGGGCGCCGGACTGGGAAATCATGGCCAGCTTGCCTTCCAGTGCACTGGTATGGGCGAAACTGGCATTGAGGCCGATGCCGGACACCAGAAGTCCGACACAGTTGGGGCCGAGGATGCGGAAATTCCATTGCCGGGCTGCATCCAGCATCTGTTGTTTCAGACCCTTGCTGTCGTGGTTCTCGTGAAAACCGGCGCTGATGACTATTCCGGCAAAACACCCTTTCCTGCCCAGTGCCTCGATAATCTCCGGCACGGTGTGCGCCGGGGTACAGATCACAGCGAGATCGGGAACCCGTGGCAATTCCTCGATGCTATTGTAGGCCAGCACACCATGAACCGTGGCGTACTTCGGATTCACGGGCATGATGGGTCCTGAAAACCCGCCGTTGAGCAGATTCTGCATGATCACATTGCCCAGAGTGCCCTGCGTGTCGGATGCCCCGATCAGCGCGACCGAGGCCGGATTGAATAATTTATCAAGATTAATAATGCTCATAGATGTATCCCTGCGTTACCGTATGCAGATAAGATACGACAATTATGGGCGCTTTTTGTTGCATAGCAACAATTTTCCACTCTCATTATCCGCAGATGTCTGTTAACAATAGATGGCTCACCACAACTTATCCATTCTAAACATGGGGTTATGTTCATTCGCAGCCAGGCCGGTCGGATTCATCCAGAACCTCTGTGTTTCTGATGATGAACTAAAAAACGGCATGGCGCGGCCCGATTCTGACATCACGGTAACCCTGTCAAGGTGCCGCAACAACCCGCACAGATGACCTGGATCAAACACTGTATGCTGGTTTATGCGAGCATTCAGGCGTGGTAACGTTGCCGCTTTTCAAACCAACAACAAGGCATCATGAAAAAAATCTTTACATTCACGCTTCTCACACTGGCCCCCCTGTACATTATTGCCGCGGACAGTACCGTCGGACGAGAACAGACAACCGCTGCGCATGCGATTGCCAGTGAACGGCTGAGTAATATCATGCAGAATCTGAATCAGACCGTCACCAACACCAATGATCCGGATAATATTCCCGAAGAGATCATAGAGCAGGATATGGATGATATGCGCGAAGCCGTGGAGGAACTGTTATTCCATGCCGAGATGCTGTCCACGGAAATGCCCGGACCCGACCTCGATGAAACCGGTATCGTGACTTTCCGGGCACTGGCCGGGCAACTCTACACGGAAACCCTGAACATCAAGCAAATCGCCGAAAATTACAGCGTCACCGATCAGGAATTATTGTATTCCGCCTACCAACGCCTGTACCAGACCTGCGCCGCCTGTCACGATCTGTACCGCGATCCCTGATCAGCCGGTCCCGGAACGTACAGTCTTCCGGGCAGGTTTGACAGATCACACTCATCCTGGTAATCTACCTACCAGTAGGTAGAAATCATGAGCGATACCAGACAACATATAATCGAAATAGCCACCCGGCTGGTGCAGGAAAGGGGCTATAATGCCTTCAGTTACAACGACATTGCTGATGAGCTGGGTATAAAAAAAGCCAGCATTCACTACCATTTCCCCACCAAGGCCGGTCTGGTCAAAACCATCATGTCAGCCTACCGCGAACAGCACCGCCAGGCACTCGCGAATATCGATCGACAAACTTCCAGCCCGCTGCAGAAACTCAGGAAATTCGCCGGTCTTTTCAGCAAGACCCTGGGCGAGGATTACATCATGTGCCCGAGCGGTATGCTGGCCAGCGATGCGGGTGCGCTGCCGGAAGAAGTTCTCCGTGAAGTGCACGCATTTTTTACCGACAGCGAGACCTGGCTGGGCAAGGTACTCAATGACGGCCGCAAACAGGGCAGATTTCACATCAACGGCAGTGTTGCGGATTATTCCAGAACCCTGTTTGCCGCCTTTGAAGGCGCCCTGCTTGCCGCCCGGGCATTTAATGACCGAAATCGCCTGAATACTGCCAGCCGCAACCTTATCAATTCACTACTGATAAAAAACCGGACAGGAGCTTTAGCATGAAGTCCAACTTCAAACTGTATTGCATTGTTACTGCATTTTTGAGCCTGCCTGGCCTGAATGTGACGGCATCAGATACCACGGGTACCGCGTTTAATCTCGACGAAGTCGCGCCCGGCATTTATGTACACAGCGGCGTTCATGTCCCCTTCGAGGATCCGCAACACGATGATATCGCCAATACCGGTTTTATTATAGGTAACGATTGTGTTGCCGTCATCGATACCGGCGGTTCCGTCAGGGTCGGACAACAACTGCTCGATTCGCTGAAGAGCGTAACCGACAAACCGGTTTGTTATGTCATCAATACCCATGTTCATTTTGATCATGTCCTCGGCAATGTTGTCTTTAAATCCGGGGATACGAAATTTGTCGGTCATACTGATCTGGCCGATGCCATGGCCGCCAGTAGCGGTTTTTTTATCGAGGAGTTTCGTGATGATCTCGGCGAGTACGCCAATGCCGATGGCATCGTCGCCCCGACAGTGCTGGTTGAAGACACCCTGGAACTGGATCTCGGTGATCGTGTATTACTGTTAAAAGCCTGGCCGGTTGCCCACACGCATACCGACCTCACCGTGCTGGACAGAAAGACCAATACACTGTGGCTTGCGGATTTACTGTTTATCGAGCGTATACCGGCCCTGGACGGCAGCCTCAAGGGCTGGCTCGCGGTCATCGATCAACTGGAAAAGGAACAGTACGCCACCATCATTCCCGGTCATGGTCCCGTGGTCAGCGACTGGCCGGAGGATCTCAAGCCGCAAAAGCAGTACCTGACCATGCTGCTGGAGCAAATCCGCAAACGCATTGCCGAAGGCGCGTTCATGGAGGAAGTGGTTGAAACCGTGGGTGAGCAGGAAAAACAGGACTGGCTGTTACATGAACAACACCATAAGCGCAACGTCACAAAAGCGTTTACAGAACTGGAATGGGAGTAATTGCCGTGGCATTCAGGAACGCCGGCTTTTTTTCGATTCTTTCAGATAGTTCCTGAGATGCTCTTCTTCGACCGCATCGATGACCGGTTCCAGTTTTTCAGGTAATACGTATTCCTTGTAGACGAGGCCGTTCCTTGTCAGTTGCTCCCGGAAATTTTTCATGATTTTTGACATGAGTTGACTGATCGCGGCCTTTTGCATACCGGTGTCATCGATCACGCTCTGCCTGGAATCTCCTTTTACCAGGATCCGGTAAGCGACTTCCCTGGATCGGTCCCTGATCCTCAGGCCCTTTATCGCCAGTTTAAACTGTTGCTCATTCATACAGGACAGATCATCAGCAAAGAGATCGGAAAAATCCGGATTTTCAATAGCTTCCAGAAAGTTACGCATTATAGGCATCATCCCGTTACCTGACTAATTCTATCCCGCACGGCAGGAACACAAACCGGAATCCGATCTGTATTATATATATACCAGTTATTATATACTTGATCTATTCATGTTATATAAATAAACTAGTTTAGTATAGTCAGCAGGGAGAATTTCATGGATGAATCCAGAAAAGAGGAGCTGTTCAGCGCCATTTACATGGCGGCGCAATTCGGATTTCACCTCGCCGCACGCAAGGCATTCGAGGCCAGTATGGAAGAGACGGTGTCGAGTTCACTGGAACGGATTATAAAAATCCTTGAGCAGCAGCAAACGATTAAACTGGCAAAGAGGACCGGCGTGGATTTTGATGAGCCGGATTGACGGTCCGGGGCAAGCGTTTCCAGGGGACACCCCCGGATAACACAGGCACGTTACCGGCCTGATACTCTTCCGGGTAGCTGCTCCAGGTATATAGTGCAATCAGCCACCGGCAAAGGGTGGCTGATTGCAAACTGTGATGGAACCTGGAACTGTTATTCAGTAATCAAAGCCTATTGACACACCGGCGAAAAGATTCAACTCCGGCGCCGGCTCAAAGAAGCGGTGACGACCTTCGTTGACACGTATATTGCCGAAATATTTCTGATCGAAAATATTGTTGATGCCGAAAAAGGGATTGAAGCGCGTACCATTGGCACTGACCGTTTCATACCCCAGGCGTAGGTTGCCGAGCAGGTAATCGTTGGTGGTCTCTATCTGTGGAATGACCACGCCGAAATCATCCACGAAAGTATTGTTCACATGAATCTCGTCCACGTATTGCAATTCGAAGGCCACGTAATACCCCTGAGGATGAGCATAGGACAGTTCGGTAAAGAAGTTCTGTTCCGGCACCCCGGGAATTTTATCACCGGCAAAATCGACACCGTTGACCAGCAGGGTATCGAACTCAAAATCCGAGTAGGTGTAGGCCATGCTCAGATCCAGTCCCGGCAGGATGCGATAGGTAAACGCGGCCTCGACACCGTAACGATCCGTCTCGCCGGCATTGATGAAAAACGTCGAGCCACCCGCGTTGAGGCCGGCGGGCAACAGCTCATCCTCGGTTTTGATATGGAACAGGGATAACTGGTAGGACAATTGCGCCGGCAGCACGCCCTTGACGCCGACCTCGTAATTGGTGGAGGTCTGTGACTTCAGTGCCGTGTTGAAACCACCCGGACCGACCGGCGAGGCGAATTCGCGGGTGCTGGGTGTCTCGAATGACGTCGCGTAACTGATATAGGGATTGACAGCCTCGTGCGCCTTCCAGAGCAACCCGGCCTGGGGGCTCCATTCGTCAAAAGTCACCTTGCCGGACTGGTCCGCATCGGCGAGGAAAAAGTCAGTGAATTCAAACTCGACCTCGTCGTAGCGCACACCGGCGGTGAATTGCAACGACTCGGTGATATCGAATTCATTCTGCACATAAATGCCCCAGTTGAAAACATCCTCGTCCTGGCTCAGTGACAGCGGTCCGACCACGGGGCTGTCGACGATATTGGTGAAGTTATTCCGCTCGTCCATCTGCGAATCGATATCAAAACCCATGGTAATGCGATTGCCGAAGCCGAACAGGTCATGGCTGTTGGTGTATTGCAGGCCGCCACCGACAAAAAAGCGATCCAGACCGATGATGCCTCCGGAAGGCGCCGCCGGCACCGCGAAAGAACCGAACGGCAGATTGGCCTCGAAATCCCTGAGTACATAGTAGTTCCGCGCCGTCAGTTTCTGGTATTCGTCAATCGTGTGATTGAAAACAAAACCCAGTTGCTGCTGGGCGATGGATTCATTGGCGTCAAAGCGGAGGTTGTTGCGCTGGGCGACGGTCGGGTCAGCCGTGAATGTTGTGCAAAAAGGGCTTGCGGAAAAATCGCTGCACAGGCCACCGGGATCATTGGCTTCGGGCGAATCCACCCAGTTCAGGATCATGGTCAGATCGGTATTGTCGCTGAAATCGTAACGGAACTTGGAGTTCAACAGCACGTTGTCAGATTCGCTGTGATCGCGATAACCGATGATGTTGAAACGCGACAGGCTGACCAGGTAGTTGAGGTCATCGAGCTGACCGCCGGCCTTGACCTGGGCTTTTTTCATGCCATCCGATCCCATGGTGACACGGCCTTCGGCCGTATGCCCTATGGCCGGTCCATCCTCGGTATAAATATTGATCACACCCCCGGAAGCGGTACCGTACAGCGAGGAGGAAGGACCACGGATGACTTCAATACTTTCAGTCGAGCCGATGTCGATACTGTCAATACCACCCTGTCCGTCCGGCAGGGTGTTGGGAATGCCATCCACATAGATACGCACACCGCGTATACCGAAGGTGGAACGTGATCCAAAGCCACGAATGGAGATACGCAGATCCTGGTTGAAATTGTAACGATTGGTGGAAAAAATCCCGGGGATCTTGTCCAGAGATTCATCCAGACCAATTTGCTGGGTGTTGAACTGAATTTCGTCCTTGTTTACAAAACCCACCGAGCCCGGAATCTCATAGAGCGACTTGTCGACGCGAGTCGCCGTCACCGTCACATCGGAGAGTGTTTCGACTTCTTCGGCCATGCCGGCCTGACAGAATGCGCCCGCAACCACGAGCACAGCGAGTAACTGCTGCCTGTTAATCATTTATGGAATTTCCCCCGTTTTACAGATACGGAACCAGGCTGGTTCCGGAATTATCATGTTAATCAGTCGTTTATTTGCAACTAACGCACCAGAAGTCGATGATCACATAACTGACCGTTTTTTTGTTTGTATATTATACAGTTAGAATCGCAATCCCATATCAGGATGTCCTCATGTCAATCAACACCGGGCACTAATTTGGTCTATATCAACCGGCCAGCGGTTTATATCATTCACTACCTTGCGCCGACAACGTCCCTTTGCATGTGACGTGGTTAACACATTTTCAGCATGATTCACCATTTGTCAGGCAGTTAGCGCCGCTGGTCCGGAACACTGTGTCATGCATCAATATTATTGCTATACCTATTGCATTATTCACAGACAGGATGAACTGAGATGGCAAAAGACAATCTTAACCGCCGAATACATGACGCCAGGCAGATTGTTGAACAACTGCATAATCTGCTGCACGAAGATGCACTGCATCGCCTCGACCTCTACCGGGAGTACAGCCACGATAACAGTTCGAGTAAGTGGTCACCCGACCTGTATCAGCGCTGCCAGTTGGTTGAGGTCCTGCGCCAGAAACTGAACGAACCCATACACTGAAGCAGCTTTACAAAATATTTTTCAAATCAGCCACCTGCGATCAGGCCCATGGTACGGGGAAAACAGTCACCGGGGCATGCAGGGTAAGTTCATGTCGTCTACCACACAGTTCCGGCACGCGGCAGCCGGTGAAGACAACGCTCCCTAATCCGCAATAACATCCGAGAGTTTCATGGACAGATGACCGGCCATGGCAGCGGTTGCCGGCCCGGTTTGCCGGTCCACAGACCGGTGTGTTGTCCTCCCGGCAGTACCGAATAACCAGCCCGGAATTCCGGCGTCTCCCGTCTCCCCGGCGTCCGTCCCGGTGACAGGACTTTCAATGTTTTTCCCGGTTGCGGGTGGTGTGACAGCGTGCCGCGCTGCGCTGTCATCCGTGCCGGCTGATTCGACTGGCTTGCCCGTACCGGGAAGTTCCAACGGAATGATCCCGGAAGGCGATGATCTTGAAGCAATGACCAGCTCCGACTTTTGCAGATAATCCTCGTTCATCGCCGAATACACGGCGCTGAATACCAGCAGGCATACCGAGGCGGTTACCGCACTGCGCAGGTACATTCGTTGTTCACCTCCGGCAACACTGTACTCCTGCATGATGCGGCGGGCAGGTGCATGCACATCACCCGGTAATCCAGCGGATTCCCGGAAGATCAGCTGAACATTCTCGTCAGTGAACGGATCTTCACTGCATTCGCCGCACAGTGACAGGCGGTAATCCAGGTATTTACGGGTTTGCTGTAATGACAGCGAAGGTATCCGGAAGTGGTGGTAGCGTGCGGGTTTGAGATTTCTCAGGTTCGGGTCAGACAGTTTTTCATCCAGGTTCAAACCACCGAATAACACACAACGATAGTGTGTACCCTGTTGTGCGAATGCGGCTATCTCCAGTACAAATTTCAGCGTTTCCAGCGGTAGTTTATGAGCATCATCAATAATCACCACCGGCGTTCTGCCATTGCGTGCGAACAGTTGCAGAAATTCCTGCAACAGATAGACGGCCTGTTCCCGGACAAAGCGCCGTTCCGGAAAATGCTGGCGTATGATCTCCCAGGCCAGTGTCTCCCGGTCAAGATCGCGATGACCGCCAATGTGGGCGACGAACCAGTGGGCGGATTTGATAAAGCCGAGATATCGGGAGAGCACGGTCTTGCCGGAACCTGATGCTGAACTCACCACCACCAGTTCCTCGCTGCAATCCACGGATGCCTTGATCTGATCAAGACAATGGATCATGTCATGAGTGAGAAAGACTTTAGTGTCCCTGGATTCGCGGGGGAAGGGATCCTTATCCAGACCAAACTTCAGATAGTAACGACGATCCTGGAAAGGCAGTTTCATCAGCAATTTCTGGTGCAGGTTTATACAAGTTTAGCTGCATTGGTAATCACTTGCAATATTATGGGGTTACAAAATATTTACAGAACCGGCTTCAGGTATTGAATCGACTTCGCCGTATGCGCAATCCGTTACCTGATGAACTGATACAGCACGAGTGTGTTGCTGCGGTGATCCCCGCGCAGTTGAAATATCCATCCCGGCCCTGCATAGTGACGACCTTCCAACCCTTGCAAATCCGGCAGTCGCTTCGTTGCCGGAAAACCCGGGCATTATCAACAGCTACAGCGGAGGCTCACATGCAACTCACGAAAAACACGGTCGCGACCATCAACTATCACCTCAAGGACGATGATGGCAACACCATCGATCAATCCAGCGACGGCAGTTTTTCCTACCTGCATGGAGCCAACAATATTATTCCGGGACTGGAAACCGCGCTGGAAGGCAAACAGGCCGGGGACGAAGTCGCCGTCACTATCGAACCGGCGGAAGCCTATGGTGAAAAGCAACTGGAGAACATCCAGAAGGTACCCCGTGAGATGTTTCCGGAAGACGTGGAAATCAAGCCCGGTATGCAGTTCAATGCCCGCTCGGCCGAGGGTCAGCCGCTGACAGTGACGGTAACCGCCGTGGAAGACGACGGCATTGTCGTCGATGGGAACCATCCGCTCGCCGGCGTACGCCTGCACTTTGAAGTGAAAGTCGTCGATGTACGTGAGGCCAGCAACGAGGAACTCGAACACGGTCACGTGCATACCCCCGGCGAGGAAAATCACGGCTGATAAAAAGCATTATAACTTCTATTCAACGCTCACGTTGCATCACCAGTGATGTCTTGGCCTTGCGATCCAGCCTGCGGATCGCGTATTCACGCCTGGCGGCATCGGCACGGCTGGCGCAGGATTCGCTGTACACCAGGCACACCGGCCGGCGGGCCCGCGTATAGGCCGCTGCGGACTTCAGATGATTATGTTCATGCACGCGCCGCTCCGGATCCGTTGTGATCCCGGTATATAACGTACCATCGGCGCAACGCAGGATATAAACGAACCACTCCGGCACGTCGATCACCGGCCGCCGAGATCCTGCCGGGATCATTACAGCGCCCCGGCCGCCTGCAGTTTACGGTGTATGGCCCCGGCCATAATGCCATAGCCATCGGCATTGGGATGCACGGTGTCGGACTTCAGCGACTTGTCGCGCAGGATCTCCGGCACCAGGTCCTCGATAAACAGCACACCGGTACTCTCGGCCACTTCGCGGTATTCCGGTGCCGCGGACGGAAACAGGCCGAATTTCGGCACCGCCAGCATGAGCACCGGGATATCCCGCTCGCGCGCCGCGGTAATCATGGCGCGCAGGTTGTTTTGCATATCCGCTATATTTTTCTTGCGCAGAATATCGTTGCCACCGTGACACAGGATCAGCAGATCCGGGTTGTGCTGATCCAGCAAATCCGGGAGCCGCTTTAACCCCTGCGCACTCACCTCTCCGGGCACACCGGCATTGATCACGGTGCGTCCGGAGAGTTGCCCGAGTACGGACGGGTAACTCGCCTCTCCCGGTGCCCCGGTGCCATGGGTGAGGCTGTTGCCGAACGCGAGGATCACGGCATCGCCGGAAAGTGGCTCAAGTTGCGGCGTCTCGTCACCACAGCCGGGTAACGCGATCAGCACAACAGCTACAAGCAGGTAATGACGCATGATTCTCCGGGCCTTCAGGTATTCACGCATCATAGAACGATTGCCTGTGCTCTCACAAATTCACGAACCGTTGCGGCTGTTGTGCCGGCATGGTTACTTGATATGAAAGGCAATGGTCGCGCCGGGATCCTCGTCAGGCGTTGAGCCCAGACAAATCCGGCCGCTGCCGGTGAGCATGTATTCCTCGCGGTGGATGCGGACCATGTGCCCGTCGCTGAAAAGAATGACGCTGCCGTTGGAACTGTTGTCCTGGATATGGAAATTACCGTGACGCAACTGTATAGCCGCGTGCAGCCGGGAGACGTAGCGGCCATTGATGATCAGGTTGCAGTTCTGACCACGCCCGAGAATGCACTCGGGATGCTCGGTATCCATGCGAAACGTGGCGCTTGAGGATTCCAGCACCATGGCAATATCGTTATCTTCCACCCTCCCGGTTGCCGCCGCCTGGGTGACGTCGTCACTCTCCTCCCATTGAAAGATACAGACGTCAATCTCATCGCCGCTCATCTCCGAGACAATATGATCGATCCGATGAGCACGGCCTTGCATTTCCTCGGGCAGGCTGTTGATGCTCTGCAGGGTAGTCAGGATCTCGTCCGCCTTGGCCATATGGATCACATGCTGGGCGATTACAGTGCCTTCGCCCACCGGCTCACGGCCGCGCCACTGGATTTCACCGTAATGCCAGCCGATCTTGATATGCAATATCCCGGTCTGGAATCGGCCGCCTTCGCCGGCAGTGCGCAATGAATCCTGCATATCCATGGCTGCCATCGCGGCCTTCAAAGGATTTTTGAAAAGACACATAACCTCATCACCAATGGTCTTCACCACCCTGCCATCGTAATCATGGACAACATCCGACAGCAGATCGAGACAGGAACCGATATCGGCACGGGCAATCCTGTCACCGTACTTTTCATAAATGCGGGTACTGCCGGAAACGTCGGCATAGAGAACGACCTGCTTGAGCTGCGTGGTATCCAACTGAATTTTTGTTATGTGAACAACTGTCTCCGGGATACAGATTACCATCTGGCAGAAATCTGGCAACATCGGAGTTCACAATATGGCCCGGCCGGGATAAACCACCGCGGTCATGATTTACATCAAACATCGGAGACGCGGCCCGCTTATAATGTGATATTTCCACCAGTAAAAACTGTAATATGACAGACACGACCCGGCCCACAAACCTGCTTGAACAACATTTTCCCGGTGTAACAGCGGGTGACATCTGGGGTGGCATGGCGGCATCAGCAGTCGTGCTGCCCCAGGCCATGGCCTTCGGGGTCGCATTATATTCACCGGCCGGCTTCAATGCCTCCCAGGGCGCTATCGCCGGTCTGCTCGGCGCCGCCATCATGTGCACTGTGTCGGGATTCTTCGGCGGTACCCGCGGTTTGATCAGCGCCCCTACGGGACCGATACTGGTTCTACTCGGTGGCGCACTGACTTCGTTGAGCCAGTCGGGTACCGGCAACGGTGAACTGCTTGTCAACCTCGCCATATTGATGATCTGCACCGGCGTGTTCCAGATCCTGATCGGGCTGACCGGCGGCGGCAAACTGATTAAATACATCCCCTACCCGGTGATCAGCGGTTTCCTGACCGGCTCGGCCATCCTCATGATCCTGTCGCAGTTCACACCGCTGTCCGGTGCGGGCGTGGGTGAGTCCTGGCAATCCTGGAGGTGGCTGCCGCTGGCGACGGCTGTCGTGACCATGATAGCCACACTGGCCGGGCCGCGGCTGTTCAGTCGCCTGCCCGGCACGATTGCCGGCCTGATCTTTGGTTCACTGGTGTTTCATGTCATTGCCATGATGAACCCGGCCGATCTGCCCGCTGAATGGATGATCGGGGAATTGCCAAAGCTCGATACCGTGGGCCTGGATATTTCCGGCGATACCCTGCACAACCTGCACTGGAAGATCATCGTTCCAGCGGCGCTGGCACTGTCTATACTGACTTCGCTGGATACGCTGCTGACCTCCGTGATTGCCGACGTCACGACGGGGCACCGCCACAATGCCAACCTGGAGATGGTGGGCCAGGGCGCCGGGCAGATCCTTAGCAGCCTGAGTGGCGGCATGGCCGCCGCAGGTACGACCGGGGCCACTATCGTGGCGGTGAAAACCGGCGGCCGGCGCTGGCCCGGTGTATTCGCCGGCATCACATTTTTTGTACTCATCCTGCTGGGGCGTGATGCCGGGAGCTTGCTGCCGATCAGTGTGCTGGCCGGCATTATCCTCGCTGTTTCCTTGCACATGTTCGATCTCGATATTCTTGCCTGGTTGAAACGACCACGGACAAGGCAGGATGCCGCAGTTGCCCTGCTGGTCACCGTGGTCACCGTGGCTTATGACCTGATGGTGGCCGTGGGCCTGGGCGTGGTAATCGCAATAGTGCTGTTCATTCGCACCCAGATCCGGGCCAGCATCGTGCACCGGCGCTCAACCGGACAACAGATACGTTCGGTCAGGACCCGTTCCAGGGATGAACGCGAACTGCTCAATGTGCACGGTGATCGCATTGTGATGTATGAACTGCGTGGCAACCTGTTCTTTGCCACGGCCGATGCACTGCTGGAAAACCTGGCCGCCGACCTGGAAAAACCGAATTACCTGATCCTGCACATGCGACGCGTTCAGCAGGTTGACCTGACGGCGATCAAGTACCTGCAACAGATTGCCTCACGTCTGCAGAAAAATGGCGGAGTACTCATCTTCTGCAACATTCACAAGGGCATGGGCATCGGCAAGCGCATGCAGAAAGCGTTCAAGAAACGCACTATTGGTGAAACGCATCTTCATGTCCTGACCTTCAACGGCAAGGATGAAGCGCTGGAATTTGCCGAGGATGCTTTGCTCGGGGAATTCAATGTTCAATCCACGAAATTCCATGACACCATCCCGGTCCGTGACAACGACCTGTGCCGCGATCTGGGTGAGGAGACCATCACCGACCTGGAAAGCGTACTGCAGTCCGTGATGCTTGAAACCGGGGAAACGCTTTTTGCAGCCGGTGATCCGGGCGATGCGCTCTACCTGGTGATCAGCGGGACGATTGATATACGATTGCCCACAACCCGACATCATTACAAGCGCCTGGCGAGCTGCAACCCAGGCGCTTTTTTTGGTGAACTCGCCCTGTTAAAGCCGGGACCAAGAGTAGCCGGTGCCGTGGCGATGCACAAAACGGAATTAAGAGTGCTGTCCCGGGGCGGCTTCGAGAAGCTTACTGAACATCATCCCGACACCGCCATCCAGGTGTTGCATACTCTGGCGCGCATTGAAGTCGAACACCTGCGCTGGTCCAGTGCGGAGATCCGGCACCTGTCCGAATGGTAGGTATTGCTTGACGGGGATTCTCTTGTACCTATGATGATTGCCGATCATGATCCGGATTGATACATCTGTGTTATTCAGCTTTGCCATGCATACAAATACATCACAATAACCAACAACAGTCATTCAACGCTGACGGATTTTTTCCTGGAACAGGAGAAACATGGATTACGAAATTACCACACCGCCCGGCAAGAACTATGTGCATATCAAGGTCTATGAAACCATTACGCCCGATCTCGAACGCAGTTTTGCCAGTGAGGCTATCAAACAGGCAAAAGCACATAACCGCATGCACTACTTTACCGATGTCACCGGGGTCAGAAATGTCAGCGATCCGGCGGATATGTACAAACTGGCTTACCAGGAACTGGCAGCAATGGGTATGGACCGGCGATCAAAAATCGCCATTCTGGTCAGCGCGGATGACCACTCACACGATTTTATCGAAACGGTATTTGTCAATGCCGGCTACCTGTGCCTGTTGTTTCATGATCCGGATCATGCGCTGGCCTGGCTGGAGGACTGAACGGTTGTTCCGGCCTTCTCTACTGTACTGAAACCGCCACCTGTATCCGCCTGGCACGCTGAGCAGGCGCAGAGGGCGGAAATTTCTGTATAATCCGCACCGCTCATGCCGCTAATAACCCTCGACGATATCTGCATTGAATTCGGTGACCAGCCGATTTTACGCAATGCCAGCCTGGTTCTGGAGGACAACGAACGCGTCTGCCTGATCGGCCGTAACGGCGCCGGCAAGTCCACACTGCTGAAAATCATCGATGGTGATATTGAACCGGATTCAGGAGAAATTGTCCGTAAATCGCACTTGCGTATCAGTCAGCTCGCTCAGGCCCTGCCCGATGAACTGCACCTCGACGTGCACGAGTACGTGGAAGGTGGATTGCGGCATTTGCGCGAATTGATCGATGCCTGGCATCGCTGCGCCCAAAGCCGCATGGATCGTCATGGATTACGGGAACTCGAGGATCTGCAACAACAGATCGAGGCCGAGGGCGGCTGGCATATCGATCAGCGTGTCGCTACCGTGCTTTCAGAACTGGGTTTGCCGGGTGATTGCACACTGGGTGAACTCTCCGGCGGCTGGCAGCGGCGAGTCGGTCTGGCCCGCGCCCTGGTTTCCAACCCGGAACTGTTGCTGCTCGATGAACCCACCAATCACCTGGACCTGGCCAGTATCCAGTGGCTGGAAGGCCGCATACGCAATTTCACGGGCACGGTGCTGTTCATTACCCATGACCGCGCCTTCCTGCAAAAACTGGCCACCCGCATCGTCGAACTGGATCGCACGCGCCTGAGCAGCTGGCCCGGTGATTACCGCAATTTCCTGCGCCGCAAGGAAGAAGCATTACACGCCGAGGACCTCGACAAGGCCCTGTTCGAAAAGCGGCTGGCCGAGGAAGAAACCTGGATCCGTCAGGGCATCAAGGCCCGGCGCACCCGCAACGAGGGCCGGGTGCGCGCGCTGGAGGCCATGCGCGAGGAAGCCGCCGAACGTCTGAAATTCCGCCGCGAGCCCGGCGCCCGCATCCATATCGAGAGTTCGGACAATGAATCGGGACGCAAGGTCTGTGACCTGCACCAGGTCAGTTATGCTTACGGTAACGAACCGGTCATCAACCAGCTTAACCTGAAAATCCGGCGCGGGGATCGCATCGGACTGGTGGGCAATAACGGCGTCGGCAAGAGTACGCTGCTGAACCTGATCCTCGGCCGTATTGAACCGCAGTCCGGCACGGTGAAACGCGGCACCAATCTCGAAACGGGCTATTTCGATCAGATGCGGCGCGATCTGGACCCGGACAAGACCATCGCCGAGGTGGTCGGTGACGGCCGCGAATACATCCGCCTGAATGGCAAGGACCGCCATGTTATCGGCTACCTGCGCGGCTTTCTGTTCAGCGCCAAACGGGCGATGACACCCATCAAGGCCATCTCCGGCGGCGAACGCAACCGGGTCATACTGGCCAGGCTGTTTACCCGGCCGACCAATTTCCTGGTTCTCGACGAGCCGACCAACGACCTGGATGTCGAAACCCTGGAGGTTCTCGAGGATCGCCTGATGGATTACCAGGGCACGCTGATCGTGGTCAGCCATGATCGCGCCTTTCTGGACAACGTGGTCAGCAGCATCCTGGTCTTCGAGGATGATCGCATCGAACGTTACGCGGGCGGCTTCAGTGACTGGCAAAAACGCGGCCGGCACCTGGCCGAGAAAGACAATCCGATCACACAAACTTCCGCCGGCGAAAACCCTGATACTGCCAATAGCGGACAGGACGGGCGCCGGCGCCTGGGCTACAAGTTACAACGTGAACTGGAACATCTGCCTGATGAGATAGAAACACTGGAACAGCGTATCGGGAAACTGCAGCAACAGACCGGTGATCCGGATTTTTATGCGCAAGCCTATGAACACATCCAGCCGGTTCTGGATGAAATCAGTACCTGTCAGCAGGAACTGGATCTGAAGATGAAGCGCTGGGAAGAACTCGCGAGTATGAGTGAGTAACACCGGGTATTTTTCCGCTCACGAGATAATACACGCGCTGATCCATATATGTGTTCCAAATCGGTGTACAGTCGGGAACCATACAAACAGACCGTATGCGGCAGGGATGCCGCATCCGAGCTACAGGGACGTATTTACCGCGTGTCTGCGTTATGGTTCCCGACTGTACACCGATTTGGAACAGGTATTTAGCCCGCCGCAACCAGCAATTGCTTGCACACCCGGCAGTAATAACGCGCTCCGCGTATCACGCGATGGTGACGGATGCTGGTCAGTTCATGGTGACGGCAGACACAGCGGTATCCATAGCGGCGGTAACGGCGCTGCGGAATATCACTCATATCGAAATCACAGGTTACCCGCGGGTCCGCGCCGAGCAGGCGCATGATCGATTGCCATTCACGCCCGTGCGGCCGGGTCCGCGCCATTCCATACAGCATGTCCACCGCGTAATGGGCCGCTTCATGCGGCACGGTGCCTTCGAGGTTATCGCGGTAATAACGTGAGAACAGCCAGGGATTGTAACGAATGACGCGCTGATTCTTTTTTACCCGGTACATGCCGGCGGATCGGCCGCGCAGATCAAACAGCACCGGGATCATCGGCAGGTCAATGCCCAGTTCCTGGGCCAGCCGCTGCACGATCTCTTCAGTACGCCGGATCACTTGCCCGCATTGTTGTTCGTCCAGGGGGCAACGCTGATTCATGAGATCCGGGTGCGCTTTACGGGGCAGTAAGGAAGCCGGTAATGATGGCCACCAGCAATACCGATCCAACCGGAAGCAGCAGCCGTTTGCCGCCAATGATGACCGCCATCAGCCCCTTTACCAGGGTATTGACGATCGCGGCGAGTATGATCGCCCTGACAGCCGTATCCAGTACCAGTTTGCCTTCTTCCGCCATCCGCGCCAGGGCAAGATTGATGGCATCGACATCGCTGATGCCTGAAATGCCGGCCAGGATCATGACACCGGCGTCACCGAACCAGTTTTTTAAACCATGCGCGAAAAAAGTGACCAGCGCCAGCAACAAGCCCAGTTGCAGGGCTGTTTTCAGTTCAAACGGATTTCTGAATGTCTGGCTGGTGTCCGTCGAGGTTTTTCCCGGTCGCGTGGACAGCCAGCCGGCGGAAACAAAACAGACCACCCCCATCAGGCCGAGCGGCAACAGCATCTGCTGCGCAACCGGTGGATAGAGGATACCGGCCAGCAACAGCATTCGTGGATACATAGTGCCCGCCGACACCAGGATGCCCGTGGCAATGAGGTTGGCCAGATCCGGATTTTTGCGGCAAATACGGGAAAAGTGCAGTGTCAGAGCCGTTGACGAGGCCAGCCCACCTAGCAACCCTGTTAGCATCAAGCCGCGCCGGGCGCCGATGACCTTGACGCCGAAATAACCGACAAATGAAATCCCGGCGATCAACACCACCATCCACCAGATGACATAGGGATTCAGCGCCTCCCACGGTCCATAACCCCGGTTCGGCAACACAGGCAGGATCACCACGGAGATCAGCAGCAGCTTGAGAACCGCTAACAGCTCGTAACGCTGTATGTTTGCCTCAAACCGGTGCAACAGCGTTTTCATGCCGAGCAAGGTGGTCATGATGACGGCCACGGCCGCGGCCACGCTGATATAACCGTACATGATCACCGCACCCAGGATAAAGGTCAGCAGGGAGGCGACGACAGTGGTAATGCCATAGTCATGATCTTCGCTGGCGGCAATGATATGCGAGGCGGTCATCAATGCGGCCAGGCCGAGAAACGAGAAGCCCAGAACAACCGGACTGGTTTGCATGGCAAGCAATCCGCACAGTGCGCCCAGGAGTCCGATCAGACCGAAGGTGCGCATGCCGGTAATACGCCGGGCGCCGCTGCCTTCCTTTTGTTCACGTTCGTATTGTCCGCGTTCAAGACCTGTCAACAGGCCGATGGCCAGGGCAACCGTCAAACGCAGGAAAAGTTCGTACTGGGTCATAATAATGCCATGGTTAACCGGTTATGCTGCATGACCAGGGGTTCATCAGTATATCAGCCTGATCGGTTCCCTGTTCCCTGTATCCTGTAATCTGTTATCTGTTATCTGTTATCTGTTATCTGTAGTCTGTAGTCTGTAGTCTGCACTCATGGCTTCAAATTCCGTACATCCGAGTTGTTGCAGGGTGCGGGTGATTTCATCACGAAATATTTCTATTGCCTGGCGGGGTCCGTCAGCGCCTGCCGCCGCCAGCGCATACATGAAAGAACGCCCGGAAAACACGGCACTGGCGCCGAGTGCCCGCGCCCGCACCACATCGAGACCGCTGCGAATGCCACTGTCCAGCATGACGGTCATTCGCTCGCGCAACGAGGACGGCAACGCCTGCAGCGCGGCGATACTGGACGGCGCCGCATCCAGTTGCCGGCCGGCATGATTGGACAGGATGACGCCATCGGCACCCAGGTCCGCGGCGGCGCTGATATCGCTGCCGCGCTGCAGGCCCTTGATGATCAGCGGGCCCTGCCAGAGCGAGCGAATTTCCTGAAGACGTTCAATGCTCACCCCGGGACAGAAAAATTGCGTCAGAAATTCTCCCAGGTGTTTGATGTCACCGCTATCACTATAAGGCATCAGGTTCATAAAACGGGGCATGCCGTGACGCAGGGTCAACAACGCCCAGAGCGGGCGGCGTATGACCTGTGCAACCAGACGGGGAGTAATTCTGAACGGCAGGATCAAACCATTCTTCAATTCGCGATCACGTTTGGCGCCTACCGGTATATCCACCGTGACCACCAGCGCCTTGAACCCGGCGCGGCCGGCACGTTCGATCAGATCACGCATGATCGCCCGGTCGCGCGGTACGTAGAGTTGAAACCAGCCCACGTCGGGTGCGTTCGCGGCAATGTCTTCCAGCGCCGTCGTGCCCATGGTGCTGTAAATATAAGGGATATTGGCGGCCTGGGCGGCGCGGGCCAGGCGGGATTCACCGTTCGGCCACATCATGTTACCGAGTCCAACGGGTGAAACACCGATGCCGAGATCATAGTCATGATCAAACAGCCGGCAATGCGTATTCACCGTGCCTACATCGCACAGATAGCGCGGCCACAGGATCACGTTATCAAGGTCGCCGCGGTTGCGGCGCAGGCAGAACTCGCCGCCGATCCCCGACTCCAGGTAATCCACGGCAAAGGCCGGGATACGCTTGCGCGCCTTTGCGGCCATATCGGCAATCGACGGCATGGCGGGATTGTAGTTCATGAACCCGGTGTTCTCCCTTTTATTGGCAAGGTCGTGCTGCCAGCCCCGTTACTCACAGCCCGCAGCCCGGTCGGGCGCGGCGCAGGGCCGGCGTGAGAAGACCTCATCCGGCACGCCCATGGCTGCTTTCAAGCGGATATCGCGATCCCATTTATTTTTTATACCGGTAATTTGCCAGGCTTTTTTGATCCCCGTATGCCGGACATGGTACCACGGTGACACTACGGGGAAAGATTGCAGCGGCCAGTCGCTGCCGTAGATCATACGTTCGGTGACGCCAGGGACATTGAGCGCGCGCACCAGAAAACCGGTCTTGTTGATTTGCGTGAGGCTGGAGATATCCGTGTACAAGTTCGGGTATTGATCAAACATGGGCAGGATGCGTTCGAAGTTGTCTTCACCTTCGGATACCCCGGTCGTGGAAATATGCGCGGCAATGACAAGCACACCGAGGCGCAACGGCAAGACCAGCTTTTGCGGGTCCGCCAGTTCATCGCGGGCATGAACGAAGGCTTTCTCCCGGCCCGTGTGCGACAACAGCGGCAGACCGAGTTCCGCCATTTTCCGGTAAAACGGCATCAGCGCCTCATCCGCCGGGTCGATGTCCATGATCGACGGTATCCACTTGATCAGCACCGCGCCCTGTTCCGCCACCTGTTCCAGCAGTTCCAGGCTGTTACTGCGCCAGGGATTGATGCTGGCGCCGAACAGCAGGTTGTCAAAACGGGAAGTCTGCCGGTAGACGTAATCGTTGGGCACATAGAACTGGGTGTTTTTACGATCCATCTTCCCGCTGCTGCGGTCATACACACCGTCAATGGCCAGCACCACAGCCTGATCGACATAGCGGGATTCGTCAATGCGTTGACTCAGGCGTTCCACTACGAGGGCATCACCATGCTCGCGTAACTCGTCTTCCGTTACCTGCATCCATTTCAGGAACAGACCAAAACGAAAATTATCACGCATGGTCTGGTTCACGAAGGCGCCGGAACCGCCATGACCGAGTCCGGCCACATGGACATGCCAGTCGATGATGTGACGATCCTCAAGGTCATCGCCCGCCAGGACAATGAATGGCCGGCAGAACAGCAGCAGGGCAAGCAAGACCAGCAGCCTGTTAATTATCACCATGAACATGAATTCTATACTCCGGCACGCGGAGTAAACATGCAACCGCGGGCGGTTGTTCAATCAAGACCGCCTGCCGGGAGGAGTCGAACGCAGTTCTGGGAAATTACGGATACAGCACGCATCAGCATGCATTCGGGAAATGATTGGACCACGGCAACATCGGGAATGCCTGTGGTGGTGGCGGACAGATACCGCCCCGCTGGTAAACGGCCGCTGCTGCGGGGGGTTACCGGCTTTACCGGCTGTCCAGTTGGGCCTGTAAATCGGCGATCTCGGCCTCGATGGCCGCCATTTGCTCCTTGTATTCGGAAATGGTCATCTCGTTGGCCTCGATCTGTTCGTTCAGCGAGATGTTTTCCTGTTCCAGTCGTTCAATCTCGGCCGTTGCCTCTTCAAGCGTCATCTCCGGGGACATGCCCCCGGCCAGGGTCAGCATCGGCGTGAACATCAGAATCGAACCCATTAAACCCGCGGCCAGACAGTGAATCTTCATAGTATCTCCTTAATGTTGGGAACAGACGCCGATCCGGTCTTCCGCACAGGCTCTGTTTCCCGGTAAATCCCCGGATGTTCAACCCTGACCGGCGTATCCACGCAGTATAGCAACGATGCCGGGGAAGCTCTATTTGGACAAGCGCTTGTAATGCATCCGGTGCGGTGTTGCATCCTCGCCCTTGCGGCTGATGAAATCCTCGTGGTAATCGCTGAAATTGCCCTCAAAAAACACAACTTCGCTGTCGCCCTCAAAAGCCAGTATGTGCGTGGCAATGCGATCCAGAAACCAGCGATCATGGGATATCACCATGGCGCAGCCGGGAAAGGCCAGTAACGCTTCTTCCAGAGCGCGCAGGGTTTCCACGTCGAGATCGTTGGAAGGTTCGTCCAGCAACAGTACGTTGGCACCCTGTTTCAGGGTATTGGCCAGATGCAGGCGGCCGCGTTCACCGCCGGACAGATCGCCGACACGTTTTTGCTGGTCCGATCCCTTGAAATTAAAACGGCCGACATAGGCGCGTGAATTCACTTCGTAGTTACCGATCACGAGGTTGTCCTGGCCGTTGGATACCGCCTCCCAGACCGTTTTGTTGTCATCCAGATCCTCGCGACTCTGTTCCACGTAGGCGATCTGCACCGTATCACCAATGTGGATCTCGCCGGTATCCGGTTGTTCGGTCCCGTTAATCATGCGAAACAGTGTTGACTTGCCGGCGCCGTTACCGCCAATGATGCCGACAATGGCGCCTTTGGGCATGGAAAAGCCCAGGTCCTCGATCAGGACCTTGCCGGCAAAGCCCTTGGTGACATGCTCGAAATCAATCACGCGATCGCCCAGTCGCTCACCCGGCGGTATATAGATTTCGTTGGTTTCGCTGCGCTTTTGAAATTCCTGTGAATTCATTTCCTCGAATCGGGCCAGTCGCGCCTTGCTCTTGCTGTGCCGGCCTTTAGGCGCGGTGCGCACCCATTCCAGTTCCTGCTTCATGGCTTTCTGCCGGGCTGACTCGGCGCGTTCTTCGTGTTCCAGCCGTTGCTCCTTGTTCTCCAGCCATTGCGAGTAATTACCTTCAAAGGGGATCCCGTGTCCGCGGTCAAGTTCCAGGATCCAGCCGGCCACGTTATCGAGAAAATACCGGTCGTGGGTCACGGCGACCACGGTGCCGTTGAAGTCGGCCAGAAAGCGTTCCAGCCAGAATACGGATTCGGCATCGAGGTGGTTGGTGGGTTCATCGAGCAGCAGCATGTCGGGACGCGAGAGCAACAACCGGCACAGCGCCACGCGGCGTTTTTCACCGCCGGAAAGGGTTTCGATACGGGCATCCCAGGGCGGCAGACGCAGGGCATCGGCGGCGCGTTCCAGTGTGTTATCAAGATTATGAGCATCCCAGGCCTCGATGATCGTTTCACACTTTTCCTGTTGCTTCGCCAGCGCGTCAAAGTCGGCGTTCTCATCAGCATATGCGGCATAGATGGATTCCAGTTCGTGCAGCGCATCCAGCGGCTCGCGGATGCCATCCTCGACATTGCCGCGCACATCCTTGCTGGCATCCAGTTGCGGCTCCTGCGGCAGAAAGCCCACTTTGATATCGGGCATCGGCCGCGCCTCGCCATGAATATCGGTATCCACGCCGGCCATGATCTTCAGCAGTGTGGATTTACCCGAACCGTTCAGGCCCAGCACACCGATCTTGGCGCCGGGAAAGAAGGAAAGAGAGATATCTTTGAGAATTTCGCGTTTCGGCGGGACGATCTTGCCGACGCCGATCATGGTGTAAACGTATTGTGCCATTTTGAGATCAGGGAGTTTGCTGTGTGGACGGTAAAATGGTGCGCATTATGTCGATTTCAGCCGGATCCGGCAATGAGTGATGATCGGAAAACACCATTCAACGTTCAAGGTTCACCGTTCACTGTTCATCGTTGACTGTTCACTGTTCACTGTTCACATTGTGTATCGCCCCCATGCGCCCGGAAACATGACAGAACCCAGGTTCACAGCCAGAATAGCATCAATCCGGATCATTCAGTTTCCTCACCGGCAATACTTTGTAACCAAAACTTCATTGTTCTAATCTTCTGTTTTTGCTTTAATTTGTGCATTGCACAATCATGGGAGTTGTCTATGAGCAGGGAAAAATCCATCAGTGTCGCCCTGCAGGGCGGCGGTTCTCACGGCGCCTTTACCTATGGTGTTCTTTCGCGACTTGCCGAAGATCCGCGGTTGCGGATAGATGCTATCAGCGGCACCAGTTCCGGAGCGGTCAATGGCTGCCTGCTTTGCGACGGTCTGTCAGGTGGTAATGACGGCGCGCGGGCTGTCGAACGGATGGATGCATTCTGGGATGACCTCGGTAAAACCTTTAACCGCATTTTCAAGCCCTGTTACGACATTTCCGATTCGCCACTACTGAACATAGATCGCGGCTCACTTAATCTCGATATGTTCCTGCAGTTGACCCGGTATTTCGCACCTTACGTCTTCAACCCGGCGGATCTGAACCCCCTGCGCCAGTTACTGGAAAAACACATCGATTTCGGACGGCTGATCCGCAATGAAAGCCCGCACTGTTTTGTCGCCGCAACCAGCGTGCAAACCGGCAAGCTCAGGATCTTCAGACGCCAGGAGCTCAGCGTTGATCACATTCTGGCATCGGCCTGCCTCCCGTCACTACACCATGCCGTTAAAATCGATAACGAGAATTTCTGGGACGGCGGCTTTGCCGGCAACCCGCCGGTGTTTCCACTGATATTCGAGGGCGATGCCACCGACATCATTATTGTCATTGTCCATCCGCTGCAGCGCGAGGAACTGCCGGGAACTGTAGAAACGATCCGGGCGCGATTCAGCGAAATTGCATTCAGCGCCAGTTTTCTCAGGGAAATGCGCGCCATTGCTTTTTCCAGGCGTTACATCCGGGAAAACTGGCGGCCCATGGGCGCACTGGAAAAACGCTTGAGCAAACTGCGCATTCACGTCATTCATGGTGATGAATACATTGCTAAACTGTCACCGCAAAGCCGTTACGAGGCCTCACCGGAGATGATCACATGTCTGCGCGCGGTGGGTTACGAATCAGCGGACAGGTGGCTGGAGGAAAACTACAGGCATCTCGGTATCAGCAGCAGTATTGATCTGGAATCCATGTTTGAGTGAGTACACCGTACCGCGTTGATCAGCTCAGCGGGACTGCCACCATTGCCGGAATTCGGCGAAGCTGATCATGCCCGTACGATTGGTGTCAATCTCCTCGAACAGTGCCAGTTTGGCTTTCAGGTCCAGACCCTGCTGCAACTCATCGATCATCTGCTGGAATTCATGCCACTCGATGGTGTCATTATCGTTCTTGTCAAACTGATGGAATACGTCCTCTAGTTCACTCATGATCAGCGTCTCACCTGATGTTGTCCTGTATATTGCCGTTGATTAAAACATGTAAATCATGACAGTGAAAGACGGCGTTTACCCGCCGGTGTAAATCAAGTCCGGAAAACCGGGGTTCCGGAAATGCAGAACAGGTATATCATTCGCAAGCAACGGCCGGGGCAGGTTATCCTTACCGACGGGTTTGACATCATTGATCACCACTATGGATAAGCGTCGTATCAAAACTCTTCAACAACACCCGGGATCCTTCCCTTGCAGGCGCATGAGCAGCCACGTCCCGTTTTGCCGCCTGTTGTTCGCGCTGTTGCTGATCACGCTCGATGCGGGCCTTGCGGTCCATGCCCGCGCTACAACCACGGATGCGCCCCTGGTGGCCGCCGCCTCGGATTTGCAGTTTGCGCTGCCCCGAATCGTGGCGGCATTTACGGCCGAAACCGGGTTGTCGGTGAGAGTCAGCTATGGATCGTCGGGAAATTTCGCCCGCCAGATCCGCCAGGGCGCACCGTTTGAGATGTATCTCTCGGCCGACGAACGCTACGTGCTTGACCTTGCCCGTGACGGTTTCACCCGCGACCGTGGCGCACTCTACGCGCTGGGGCGCATCGTCATCATGGCGCCGTTCGGCTCGCCCCTGGAAGTGGATGAACAACTTGATGGTCTGGCGGCCGGGCTGGCGGCTGATAGCATCACACATTTCGCCATAGCCAACCCCGAACATGCACCCTACGGACAACGCGCGCGCGAAGCCTTGCAGCACCGGCGTCTCTGGTCCGCCATCCATTCGCGCCTGGTGCTCGGAGAGAATGTCAGCCAGGCCGCGCAATTTGCCCTCTCAGGCAATACCCAGGGCGGGATTATTGCCTACTCGCTGGCACTGGCACCGTCACTGGCGCAACGTGGCAAGCATGCCCTGATCCCGCAGGACTGGCACCAGCCGCTGCGGCAACGAATGGTCTTGCTGCCGAATGCCGGTCCCGTTACTGAACGCTTTTATGAATTCCTTCGCCAACCGGCCGCGCGGGCGCTGTTCCATCAGTACGGCTTCGACCTGCCCGACGGGACGGAATAAAGGACGGCAAGATGGACTGGACCGCCCTCTGGCTTTCACTCCGCCTGGCAGCGCTGACCATTCTCATCCTGCTGCCGGTGGGCATACTGGCCGGCCGCTGGCTCGCCTGTCATGACTTTCGCGGTAAGGGTGTGGCAGAGGCGCTGGTCGCCCTGCCACTGGTGCTGCCGCCGACCGTGTTCGGTTACTATCTGCTGGTGATTCTCGGTGCGACCTCGCCGATCGGGCACTGGTGGCAGACCACCTTCGGTCAGCCGCTGGTGTTTACCTTTACCGGCCTGTTACTGGCGTCGATTATTTTTAACCTGCCGTTTGCCATTCAACCCATTCAGCGCGCCTTCGAGGCCATCCCCGCCGATGTCCGCGAGGCAGCCGCATGCTGCGGCATGGCGCCCTGGCAGGCCTTACTCAAGGTGGAACTGCCGCTCGCCTGGCCGGGGATCCTCACCGCCATGGTGCTCTCCTTCGCCCATACGCTGGGCGAATTCGGCATCGTCCTCATGGTTGGCGGTTCGATCCCGGGCGAAACCCGGACTATCGCCATTGCCATTTATGATCGCGTGCAGGCGTTCGACAATGCCGCCGCCAGTCAGATGTCGGCATTCCTGCTGGCTATTTCGCTGGTCACCATCGCCCTGACTTTTGCCTTCTCGCGGCGCATTGGCCGGCGTCTCGGATGAGCACCATGTCCGGTCTCCGGGTTAACCTGGCACAGGCGGAACCGATTGCGCTGGCGGCCACGTTCGAATGCGCCGAGGGTGAACTGCATGCGTTGGTCGGTCCCTCGGGCAGCGGTAAATCCACTGTATTGCGGGCCATCGCCGGCACCTATTCGGCACGCTCCGGCCGTGTCCGTGTCAACGGGGAAGTCTGGCTGGACACGGCGGCGGGCATTTGCCTGCCGCCGCACCGTCGTGCCGTCGGTATGGTGTTCCAGAGTTACGCGCTGTTTCCGCATATGACCGCGCTCGGCAACGTGATGGCCGCCATGGGCCACATCCCGGCGTCATTGCGTGAATCACGCGGCCGCGAATTGCTGGAACTCGTGCATTTGTCCGGTCTGGAACATCGCCGCCCTGCCGCGCTGTCCGGCGGCCAGCAACAACGCGTGGCCGTCGCCCGCGCCCTGGCGCGTGAGCCACGTGTGCTGTTACTCGACGAGCCCTTCGCCGCGGTCGATAAATCAACCCGGCAACGGCTGTACCGGGAAATCGCCGAACTGCGACGCCTGCTGAATATGCCGGTGGTTCTGGTCACGCATGATCTCGACGAGGCCACCATGCTCGCCGACCGCATGACCGTCCTGCACCAGGGCCGCTCTCTGCAATGCGGCTCCCCCGAGGAAATCACCCGCCATCCTGCCTCGGCCGAGGTTGCACACCTGGTCGATGTTCGCAACGTCTTCAGGGGGTGTATCAGCAGTGACGATCCGCAACATAACCGGCTGACCATCGACTGGAACGGATGCCCGATTGTTGCCGGGACTAAAGCGGGCCTACGCAGCGGAGACGGCATCACCTGGGCCATCCCCGATGGCTTCATTGTGCTGCACCGCCGCGATCGCCCCTCCCGCGGCGAACATGAAAATCCGGTGAGAGGACACATCGAAAGTCTGATTGTGATCGGTCAAACCGCGCACCTGACGCTCAGGCCCGCACACGAACCGGCATTACCGATCCACTTTTCGGTGCCGCTGCACGTGGCGCGGCGTAACCGTATTGAAGAAACCGCCGAAGTCACGGTTTCGCTTCTGGCCGAAGGTATCCATATCATGGCCGATACCGCGACGGCGGGGGCTGAATAACCGCTTCACCGCCGTAATTGTTCACACAGGATCGCTGATTCCGTTTTTTCTGATCCAGATCAAACTGCCTGTCCGCCGGATATTGTTTAATTACAATGTATTTCCACTGTACAGTTGTGATGGAACAATCCGTAATTTTTGACCAGAAACTGCTTGATCGCTACGATCGGCCAGGACCGCGTTACACATCGTATCCCTCGGCCGTACAATTCCACGATCTGGACGAAGACCTCTACCGCAAGGTAGTCCGGGAATCCAATGGCGATCCGATCCCGAGCCCATTGTCACTGTATCTGCACGTTCCGTTCTGCAATACGGTCTGTTACTACTGCGGATGCAACAAGGTCATTACGGCCAACCGGCAGCGCGCGATCCCGTACCTGGAAAACCTGCAGCGGGAAATCCGGCTGCAGGGCAGTCTGTTTGATCCTGATCGCCAGGTCGAGCAGTTGCACTTCGGCGGCGGCACGCCCACCTACCTGTCCAATGAGCAGCTCAGCGAATTAATGGATGTAATAGCGGAGAACTTCAACCTGCACGAAGACGATCTCGGTGAGTATTCCATCGAGATTGATCCGCGCAGCGTTGACGAGCACACCATACACCTGTTGCGGCTGCTCGGATTCAATCGCATCAGTTTCGGCGTGCAGGACTTTGATCCCGATGTACAAAAAGCAGTCAACCGCATTCAGTCTTTTGAACAGAGCCGTGATGTGATCAACGCCGCCCGCGCCGCGGAGTTCCTGTCCATCAATATCGATCTCATTTACGGCCTGCCGTTGCAAACCACGGCATCGTTCGCCAGAACCCTCGAGCGGGTCATCGAGCTCGACCCGGATCGCATCGCTATCTACAACTATGCCCACCTGCCGCACCTGTTCAAATCGCAAAAACAGATCAATGCCGATGATCTGCCGCCTCCGCAGGAGAAGCTGAACATACTGCAACTGGCCATTCATGAATTAACCGGGGCGGGTTATATATATATCGGCATGGACCATTTTGCCAAACCGGATAACGAACTGGCTGTTGCCCAGCGCAACGGTGAGCTGTATCGTAATTTCCAGGGCTATTCCACCCACGCCCGCTGCGACGTGGTGGGTCTGGGCGTAACCGCCATCGGCAAAGTGGCGAATATATACTGCCAGAACAGGAAAACGCTGGATGAATATGCCGCGGAAATCAGGCAAGATCACATCCCGGTATTCCGTGGTTTTACCCTCGATTACGACGATCAACTGCGTTCCGATGTGATCAGCCAGTTGATCTGCAATTTTGACCTGTCCATGTCGATGCTCGAAGACATCTACCGCATCGATTTCAAGTCCTATTTCTCCGAGGAAATCACCTCGCTGAAACAAATGCAGAACGACGGCCTGGTGGAAATACAGGAAGACCGCATCCGCGTGCTGCCGGCCGGCCGGTTGCTGATCCGCAATATATGCACGGTTTTTGACCGCTATTTGCATGGCAAGGAAAATCCCGGCAATTTTTCCAAATTAATCTAGCCCGCATTTCTCACCAGCGCTCGTCACCAGGGCGTCAAGGCGCCGGCGTGGCGGGTCGCACGACTGAAGGACGCTGAGCGGGCGGCGATAGATCTGCTCGGGCATCATCGACAGGTTGGGGTACGGCGACAATGGCAGGGGCTTCGCCCGGGATGGCAAAGAAATTTCTCCATGATGATAGAGTCGTCAGATCCGGACCCGATATGTACAGCGGTTCATTCCCCGGAATGCTCGACAAAAATCAGATCATCAACCGGGAAACCCAACTCACGCGCCTGCATCACCAGGTCCTCGACTATGGATGCGTCAAGGCGCGGCTTACGCGCCAGTATCCACAGGTAGGAACGATCCGGACCTGAGACCAGCGAGTACTGATAGTCCGATTTATCCAGGGCAATGATATTGTAACCGCCGTAGAACGGTCCGAAAAAAGACACCTTCAATTGTCCGACATCAGGGCTTTTAACAAAATACGCCCGCCCTTCCGCCTCTTCCCAGGCGCCGCTTTTCGCATCATAACCCCGGTTGATTACCCGTACACCGCCATCGTCCCGGAGGCTGTATTCGGCAGTGATCCGGGTAAGGCCGCGCTCGAAGGAATGGTCCAGCCGGGCAATTTCATACCACTTACCCAGATATCGATCCAGTTCGAACCCGGTCACTGGCTGCACGCCCTCGGGTATGTCTGTGCATGCCGTCGCCAGCAGCAGTGCTGATATTGCACCAATGACACCCCTGCAGTTCGTCACCCGACCCTGTCCCCTGTAGTGAATCATGCGCTATTACGGTTTCTTGATGATTTCCACCGTATTGCCGTAGGGGTCGCGAATATACACTGATCGCGTGCCATCGCGATGTTCGGTCAATCGACCGAAGTTTTCCGCAGATGCATTTTCGACAGCGAAATGGGGTGGATGCTGTTCGGGTATGACCAGCGCCAGGGAGACATTCGCGAATTCAAGCAATGCCCAGGAGTCATCCTCATAGGATACTTTCGTATCGAAGTTGTCACAGTACCAGTGTACGGCGGAATGGATGTTATCAACCTGAATGGCAACGTGATGTATTTTATCCATGATATCAGTTCTCCAGTCGGGGAAGCTCTGACCTGGACAGAGTTCCCTGGTGTATGTTTCCACCGGGCGGCCGGCATACCCCGGCACAGTACACCCGGGGTTGTGATCGACTTTTTTCGATCATACCCTTGCAAACCTGTACATGCATAGTCGCAATACGGTCGGCGACAAATAAACTCAGGACCGATAAAGGTATAATAGTCGAATGATAACGACTCCGGCGACCGGGCGGCTGACTCATCTGGTTTCAGCTCTGCAAAACCCCGCTGTTTTTTCCCATCCAACAGAACGCTTCGAGGTGGTTGAGACGCATATCTCCATACTTCTGCTCACCGGGCCCTGTGTCTACAAGTTTCTGAAACCCCTGGATCTCGGCTTCCTGGATTTTACCTCGCTGCAGCAACGCAGACACTTTTGTGAGGAAGCCCTGCGCCTGAACAGCCGTCACGCAGCCGAAATTTACCAGGATGTCATCGCCATTACCGGTGATATCCATAGTCCGGAGATCAACGGCGAGGGCGAGGTACTCGAATACGCATTGAGAATGCGCCAGTTCGATCGCAACCGGGAGCTCGACAAACTGGCTGCAAAGGGCGAACTCACCCCGGCCATCATCGACAGACTGGCAACAGCCATCGCCGGCTTTCACGAAAAAGCAGATTCACGAACCGGCAGCGATATACAGTGCGTCATTGATCCGGTGAGGCAAAACCTGGATCACCTGGAAAAAGCGCTGGCCGGTGATCCTGTTTACCATGACCGGATCATGCAATTACAGCAGTGGTCATACTCCGAATATGAACGCCTGCAATCCACATTCGAGTCACGCATGGCAGAAGGCTTTGTTCGCGAATGCCATGGTGATATGCACCTGGGTAATATCGTACTGCTGGATAGCGAGCCGGTGTTATTTGACTGTATCGATTTTTCCGAGCAGCTGCGCTGGATCGATGTCATCAATGATCTTGCCTTCCTGATCATGGATTTACATGAACATGAGGTTGTCCATCACGCCCGCCGTTTGCTCAATCGTTATCTCGAGATCAGCGGTGATTACACCGGACTCGGAGTATTACGTTTCTACCTGGTCTACCGTGCCCTGGTTCGGGCCAAGATCGCGGCTATCCGCCAGGATCAGCATGATGATGATGCCAGTATGGATGAGTGTCACCACTACACCGATCTGGCGGGAACATTCATTGAACCCGTACATCCCGTGCTGTTCATCACCTGCGGCCTGTCCGGCTCCGGCAAAACCCGCATCGGCGGGATGTTACTGGAATATAACGGTGCTGTACGCGTACGTTCGGATGTCGAACGCAAACGCCTGCGTGGCCTGACTGCCGGGGAAAGTTCGCATTCGTCGCTCGGCGCGGACATGTATTCCGCGGACATGTCCCGCCGCACCTATTCACGACTGGCAGAGCTGGCGCGAACAGTGATCGATGCAGGCTACAGCGCGATCGTCGATGCGACCTTTCTGGACGAGGCCCGGCGTCAGACTTTCATGCAACTGGCCGGTGAGTGTAATGTGCCCTTTGTAATTCTTTATTGTCACGCCGGCGAAGCCACGCTCAGGCAGCGTATACTGCAACGCGCCGCGGCAGGCGGCGATGCGTCCGAAGCCGACATCAAGGTGCTGGAATACCAGCTTCAACATCAGCAACCGTTGTCGGAAAATGAAAAAAACCGTTGCCTGTGGATTGACACCGAACAACCGCTGGACCCGAAGATCCTGATGCATGACATCCGCTCACTGACGGATCCGTAGTGACTGTTACCGCGGTGGATAACGTCAGATCAGCACATCCGGAAAAACGATCAGGATAATACCCAGTAACAGAATCACGCAGCCACTGACAAGCTTCAGAATGCGACCGGCCCGTTCCTGCATCCGGGTACGATTCAGCGTGTAGACGGCAATACTGACCATCAGGGCATCATCAAATATATAGGCCAGGTTGTACAACAGCAGGTAGGCGTAATAGCTTACGGCCGGGAAATCATGTGCTGTAAGTATATGCGTATACACCGCGGGCAGACCGGCGGTGCATAACAACTCGATCATGTTCACCAGTACGGCCAGTATGATCACGGCCACCAGGCTCATGAAAAGATTGCGGGCATAAATCACATCACGCATGCGGGCGTACAGTCCCGGTTTTGCCGATTGCGGAATACTCAGGGACAGGCCGCGGCCGAAGGCAATGTAGTCCTTGATATGTATGACACCGATCAACAATGCCACGATGCCCACAACCAGTTGCATCAGGCGCGAGAAACCCATGATCAGAAACAGGTTGAGCCAGGCCGCCATGAAAGCGAAATACACCACGCCGCTGACCAGCACAAAGGTGCCGGCCACGATAATGATACGGCTGCGGCTTTTCATGTTTACGAGCAGGGTTAACAGAAACAATAACACCCACATGGCGCACGGATTGAAGCCATCGACCAGGCCGATGACGATAGTAAAGAACGTCAACCCGTAGTCATCGACATCAATACGTCCAAACAGGGGTAATTCAACACCCTGTTGCGCGGACGCGGTCTCAGGCGGTGATGCCGACAGGCCCAGCGCTGTTTTGATTTCATCACCCGTGGTACGGGCATTATCGAAGCCGAGAATAAACCGGTCGCACATCACAATGAGCGGCACTCCGGGCTGTTCTATGCCGAACCGGTTAATTCTGTCGATAAAACGCGGTTGCCCGGTGTTCTCGTCGAAAACATCCAGTGAAATGATACTGATGCCGGAGTGATCACGTTGCAGTTGTTCCAGAAAGCGGGCGGCGCGATCGCAATGCGGGCATCCCGTGCGGTAGAAATACTCAACCGTTGTGCAACGGGCGACAGGTTCAGCGGCCGCACCGGCGTCTGCCCGAGCTGACAGGCTGACCAGCAGGGTAATACATATCCCGATGACAATGTTCAAACCGGAAAATCCGGCAAAGCGGGACAACCAGGCAAAACGGGGATTCTCAGTGCAGCCGGGAAAGCGTGAATGCGCCGCGGATATCGCCCATGCGATAACCGGTAGCGCGGTCATCCGGGTACAGGCGGCTGATCTCCGACTGCACCACGGGATCGATATCAGAACCGTGGCAGGTCAGACAGAGTCCCTGTGTCGGTATTGGCTTCATATAACGAAACAGCGTACCGTCTTCAGTGGCAACCTCCGCAAAATATTCCATATCCTTGATTGCCTCGCCATTACGCAGGCGCTCGTCGAAGTCGCGCAGTACAGCCGCTTCCCAGTCATCGGGCGCATTATCCGTATTGCGCGGCTGCAGCGACGTGCGGGCGATATGCCAGTCATGCTCCGTGGATAATCGATCGGCGATGTCCGGGGCAACCACGTTACAGACGCGGATGGCTTCGACAGCGCCCCCCTCTCCCAGGGCGGTTTTCAGTTTCATTCCCAGCTCACCAGCAAAGGTTTTGACCAGACCACGTGCTGTCTCTGCACGGTGATCCGGGCCGCCGGCCGAAAGCGGCGCCGCCATGGCCAGGCAAAGCAGTATGACCGGGAATATACCGGACAGTAAACGTGACCGGCGTCGACCGTGCACAGTGATGAAATTGATAACTGACATGGGCAAACTCCTTATCCAGCACCGGAAACATCAGAACCTGACAGATTAATGTTACATTGCAAGGCCTGATGTTTGTTTGATCCGTATCAAACATACTCCGGTGTATCTGTCACATCATATTAACCTGTATGACATATTATAATGGAATAACCATGCGCCATAAGCCTTTCCCATGTTAAAAACAGATATTGTCAATGAACTGGGTGAAAACCCGCTGCTGTTGCCCGCCTATGTGGATCAGGCGCTGGAAGCCAATAATCGCATCAAATATTACTTTACCCTGCTGCAGGAAGCCCGGCGCTTCGCCGACCATCCCGAGTCAGGCGCTGCCGATCTGAGGACCGAACGGGGTGTCGCCGGGATCTCCGATTCCAGTCTCGATGCCATCATATCCAGCACCCAGCATACGGCCGACGGCCGTTATTACATTCCGCGTATCGAACAATTACACGACAGCATTGTTGCGGCACTGGAAACCATGCTCGCGCCGCTTCGAGTCGGCCGCGGACAAGGCGTGGTCAAAAGCTATGAACAACGGCTCAAGGGTCTGCTGGATGCTATCGGAACCATCAGCGGAGATGAGGTCAGCGGCGATTACATTGATCGGGTCACTCACGGCCGGCGTGATCATTCCGATAGCCTGCATTTGCTGGTCATGGACGTGCACAAACTCATCAACCAGTTGCAATCGGAACTGGCGCAGGAAAATATTAACGGAGCCCGCGCCTATGGATTGACAGATCCCGACCGGGTGCTGGTACGGGCTTTCATGGCCGGTCTGAACCGCACCGCACCGCTGAAGTTTGATCACCCGGGCCTCGATACGACAGCCACCCGTTCGGGTGACAGGTTGATCATCGAGAATGACATCGGCACGACCGACGCCCACGTACTGGTCATACACGTGGACGGCCTGCGGGTTACGCTCACCTATACCGATGTGCACGAACAACGCGCCGCATTTTTCGAAAGCCTGTTCGAAAAATACAGCGTTCAATGGCAGGACACCCGCAGTCGCGATTTGGTCAAGGGCGAGGAAAAGGATCGCTACTTTCTCTGTACAGGCATACTCGTCGCCGAAACCCCGGCGCAGCTGCAGGAATACCTGGATTTTCTCGGCTCACGCATCGTTTTCCTGATTGACTGGAACAAGGCGCGCAAGCGTCTGCGAAATTTTATCCGCAAACGCGACTGCCTCGGCCTGCTGAAATGGGCGGCGGATAACAATTTCGGCCATCGAGCTTTTCTGCAGGTCGGTGGTGAACGGATCATCTACGAGGCTCTGGCCCGGGTATCGCGCACGGAAGTCAGCTACGGTGAGCGGCTGGACAGCATGCTCGGCGAAACCCCGGCGATAGAATTCCTGCGCTTCGTGCTGCAGACCGCGGCCACCGGTCTGTTGAACGGCCGTTCCGAGCGACTCATCCGTGACGAGATAAAGACCGAGATCTTCAACTTTTTTCAATCAGCCGGTGAAAGCGTTTACGAAATCTGCGCCGATCACGCCGCCACCATTTTTGATCTGGCCGATGCCACCAGCCACTGCATGAACAGGGATTTTCATCAGCTCGAAGAGACCTCGCGCATGGCTGTGCTGGCCAAACGCCGGGAAACCCGCGCCGATGATCTGCTGAACCGGGTGCGTGAAGTCACCCGGCGCAGCGGCGACGGCATGCACATCCGCAAGGTGACCGAACAGGCCGATAACATCGCGGATTCACTCGAAGAAGCTGCCTACCTGTTGACGCTGATGCCGGCAACACCGGTTGACGAAACACTGCTGCAGCCGCTGCAAAACCTGTCCAGGCTCGTCGTCGACGGTGTGCGCGGCTATATACGCTGTATCGAGACAGCCCGGCAACTCGAAGTCAGCAACGTCCGCGAGGACCGCCAGGCGTTTCTGGAAGCCGTGGATGATATCATCACCATCGAACACCAGACCGATGCCGAAGAACGGCGCTTGCTGAAACTGCTGTTGCAGAGTGACTGCGATGCCGGGTTGATGCACCTGCTCGACCGGCTCGGGCAAACCTTCGAGGAAGCCGCCGATGCGCTGTCACGCTGTGCGCAGATGATGAAGGATTATCTGATCGATGAGGTCATGACGCCGTGAACGGGGACACTGCCGCTACGGCGCCACAGATGCTCCGTATCCATTCCGGCATGGCCATGGACACGCTGCCCGCGCCGGACGAAGTGGGTGGCAAGGCCTGGGGGCTGGCACGGCTGGCGACTGCCGGCATCAACATACCTCCCGCCTTCGTCCTCGGTACCGCTGTCTGCCGCGACTATTTCGCGCATGGACGGAAGCTGTCAAAGGCCTTGCGTGAAGCCATACAGCAGCAGGTTCGCTGGCTGGAAGACCTGACCGGCTCGGCATTCGGCAGCCGGCGCAACCCGTTATTACTGTCCGTTCGTTCCGGCGCGCCGGTATCCATGCCCGGCATGATGGAAACGCTGCTCAATATCGGCATCAACGACGAGAGTATCAGGGGGTTGATCCGATGCACCGGGAATCCACGCCTGGCCTGGGATTCCTACCGTCGCCTGCTACTGGGTTACGCCGAGGTCATGCATCCCGGCCGCATTGCAACGCTGGAAGCCATACAGAGCGGTCATCTCAAACAGCAGGGGTTGCGCAGTACCGGCGAGATGGACAGCATGGCTTTCCGGCAGTTGTGCACCGAACTGCTGCAGAACTTCCACGGTGTAACGGGCGATGAATTTCCCCGCGATCCCTGGCAGCAGCTTTATCGCAGTGTCGCCGCGGTGTTTGACTCCTGGTTCAGCCCGCGTGCCGGCACCTACAGGACAATCAACGGTATTGATGAATCCATGGGCACTGCCTGCCTTGTGCAGGTCATGGTATTCGGAAACGCCGGCAGTGATTCCGGATCGGGAGTGGGGTTCACCCGAAACCCGGCGGATGGCAAAAACGAACTGTATATCGACTACCTGAGTAATGCCCAGGGCGAGGACATTGTCTCCGGGCGTCACGATGTCGAGGATGCCGGCGATTTACGCCGCAAGTTGCCCGGGGTTTATGCCGAACTGGGCGCCCTGCGTACGCGGCTGGAAACGGAATTTGCCGACATGCAGGATTTCGAGTTCACAGTGCAACAGGGCCGGCTCTACCTGTTACAGACCCGCAACGGCAAACGCACCCCGTTGGCGGCGCTGCGCATTGCCATCGATATGGTCGACGAACAGAGGATTACTGCCCCCGAAGCCCTTGCCCAGATTGAGGGGATTGATCCCGCTACGCTGAGTATTACTTCACTGGCGGCAAACAGAGATGAGGCAAACTGGAGCAACGCTATTGCCGCAAGCACGGGTGTCGCTGCCGGCGTCATCGCCCTCGACGAACACCGGGCCAGGGAGATGGCTGATGCCGGCCAACCCGTTGTGCTGGTGCGTCAGGAAATCTCAACCGATGATATCGCGGCCATGCACTGCGCCGTCGCCGTAGTCACTGTCACCGGTGGCCGCACCTCTCATGCAGCCGTGGTCGCGCGGCAACTGGGTATCGCCTGCGTCGTGGGATGCCGCAGCATGCACATCGACATGGATAAACGCCAGGTCCACATCGGCGATGACATCTGCACGGAAGGCTCCTGGTTGACCGTGGATGCGGATCACGGCCGTGTCTGTGCCGGACACCTCGAGATTGAACGGCATCGCCCGGATGATCTCATCCGGCGTATCGAAGAATGGCGTACCAATACGCCCCCGGCCGCGAAAGACGCCACCGGAACACCGGTGGCTGAATAGCTGTTCGAATAAGTCGATCAATTCAACCGCGGCGAGGATTGCGCAAGACACGCCGGAAAACTGCTGGTATGCGGTTGCAACCGCGACGGCAGCAGCGTATATCCGGAACATGACGAACAACAGCACTGATCACCCGCCCCGCTACAGCAACCGGGAATTTCCCGCCTACCGCTTTGTTCCCGGCAAAACGCCGCACCCGACACGGGATCCGCAGGGCCATTCATACAACAGGATCCCGGAACCCCTGCCGCCTTTCGATCCGGAACACTGGTCCGCCTGCGAGGAGTATCTCTATGGCATCGACCTGTTCAACCATGGCTACTGGTGGGAAGCGCACGAGGCGCTGGAAGCCGTGTGGGTGGCGGCCGGCCGTTACACGCAAACCGGTCAGTTTGTACAGGGTTTGATCCAGATTGCGGTGGCGCATCTGAAGGCGCACCAGGGCTTTTACGATGTCAGCCGGCGTATGGCCGTTGAGGGTCACGATAAAATGAAAGCCCACAGGGGGCTCTTTATGGGCATTGATCTGGACCTGTTACGTGAGGACGTGGATCGTTTTTGCCGGCAGCCGGATACTGTCGCGATCAGTATCGAACTGGCGTTATGACCCTGGCACACTGATTACCAGGGAAATCATTAGCAGTCAGAGGTCCGGGTCCAGCGGCGAATGATGCACAACCACCGGCGCGCTGTCCTCGGATAACACACGGTTCAGATTCAGGATCATGAACAATAACAGCAGGGAAAACGGCAACCCGGCCGAGATGGCGGCCGTTTGCAGGGCGGTCAGTCCCCCGCCCACCAGCAGTATGGCGGCGACCACCCCCTCGGTGACGGCCCAGAATATACGTTGCAAAACCGGTGGATTCGGGTGCCCGCCGGCGGTAATGATATCGATAACCAGCGAACCGGAATCCGACGAGGTCACGAAGAAACTCACGATGACAATGGTCGCCATGGTACCCACCACCAGTGTCACAGCGGGACTCATCCCGCCCATGCCGCCGGCAGCGGGCAGTTTGTCCAGGAACACGAACAGGGCGCTGGCGATATCATTCTGCACGGCGCCGGACAGAGAACCCGGCCACAGTAACTCCACGTAAAGGGCGGAATCGCCGAAGACGGACAACCAGATAAAGGTCAGCGTCGTGGCCATGAACAACACGCCGCCGATAAATTCCCGGATGGTGCGGCCGCGCGAGACACGCGCGATGAACATACCAACAAACGGTGACCAGGCAATCCACCAGCCCCAGTAAAAGACGGTCCAGCCGTTTTGCCAGTCGCCCCGGGAATAGGTTTCATTCCAGAACGCGAGATAAAAGAAATTATCCAGGTATAAACCGATATTTTCGACAAAACCGTTGAGTATAAACAGGCTGGGACCGACGGTAATTACGTAAAGCAATATAAGCGCTGCCAGAAGCATGTTGAATTCGGACAACCGCTTGATGCCCCGTTTCAGTCCCAGCACCACCGAGATCGTGGCGATAGCCGTGATGCCGGCAATCAGTAACAATTGTACCGTGGCACTGGCCGGAATGTTGTACAGATAGTTCAGCCCGGCATTGATTTGTCTCGCACCCAGTCCCAGTGATGTCGCCACGCCAAACAGGGTTGCGACCGCGGCCACGGTATCGATGACATGACCGCAAAAACCGTCGACACGATTGCCCAGCAGGGGACGAAACACGCCACGGATGCTCAGGGGTTGTTCATGGTTGAATGCGAAATAGGCTATCGCCAGACCGGTCAGGGTATAAATGCCCCAGGCGTGTAAACCCCAGTGCAGGAAGGTCGTGCTGATGGCGTCTTCGTAGGAGGCGATGCTGCCGGGATCGGCGCCGTGCGGAGGCACCAGCAAATGATAAATCGGCTCGGCCACGCTATAGAACATGAGTCCGATGCCCATCCCGGCGGAAAACAGCATGGCAAACCAGGCGCCGAGACTGAAGTCAGGCCGGGCTTCGGGACCGCCGAGGCGGATACTGCCATAAGGCGAGAACAGCAGATAAACAAGATAGCCAAGGATAATATTGACTGTCAGGATCAGAAACCAGCCGGTCTGGTTGGCGATCCACGCCTGCAGGGTATTGACCGTCTGCGAGAAGTCGTCCAGCGACAGCAGGCCGAGCGAGACAAAGGCCGCAATCAGGGCCGCGGCCGAAAAAAACACGACGGGATTCAGATCCAGCCAGATGCGGCCGCTGCGATCGGTCAGGCGCCAGTTACTGCGTATCCCGGGATGGCGGGCCATGATGCGCCGGTTTTGCGGCAGCCGTTGCGGAGATCAGGCCGCCTTCTGAAAATGCATGATGCCCCAGGCAAGATAACCTTTACTGCCGGCCTCAATCCAGTGACCCAGCCCCTGGTGCATGCGCTCGATGTATTCACTGGAGACCCACTGCTGCAATTCCTCACGACGGGAAGTGAGTTCATCGCGTACACGCGAATAATGACAAACCAGTTGCGGCGTCAGGTCGCGTATATTCAGTTCTTTCCAGCCCAGGCGTTCGGCCTGCTGACGATAAAAAGCAAACGAACCGAGCGAGTCCAGATGAATGCGATCCAGCACCGGCTGCAGCACGCCTTGCGGGCAATCGTCGGCCTGCATGGGATCAGTGAAGATGATTTCACCACCGGGCATCAGCACCCGGTCAACCTCGTCCATGACTTTCGCCCGCTCACCGGAATGCAAAATGGAATCCTGTGACCAGGCAATATCAAATTTTTTGTCATCGTAAGTGAGATTCTCAAAACTGCCGTCAATCACCTCGATACGATCCTGAAGTCCCTGTTCGGCAGTGATCTCCCGGTTACGGGCGTTCTGGGCCTCGCTGAGATTGATACAACTGACACGGCAGCCGTAGGTTCCGGCCAGCCAGCGGGCCGCGCCGCCGTAACCGGCGCCGAGATCAATGACACGTGAATCGCTGTTCAGCCCCTTGAGTTCTTCGGCCATGGTCGCCACCGTGCGTTGCGACGCCGTGGCGATATCTTCATCGACATCATTATATATGCCGACATGAATGTCCTCGCCACCCCAGATGTGAAAATAGAAATTGTCGGCATCATCACTGTTGTAATAGCTCTGCGCCGTTTGTACGACTTCTGAGTATTGTTCAGTATTCATTGTGATCACTCGTCGGTTTCCACATATTGTTTGGAGGCCACATGCACGAAAAAGTCCGGCTCGGACATTTTATAGGTCTCCTTGAAATCACCATAGGTGACCACGTCCTGGAAACCCACTTCCTTCATCAACCGCTGCACGTAGTTCTTGCGCAGGGGAAACATGTTCAGGTGATAGGTATCGCCATCCTTGAATTCGTAGCGAAAGCGGGCCAGGGTTTCATCCACGTGCTCGGGAGTCGCGGTAACTTCGTCTCCACCATAGTAGTAGTTGTGTGTGGGCTTGGCGTCGGCATCCAGGATGGCGTCGTAGTTACGATGATCCAGGATCAGGATGCCGTCATGACGCAAGGTCGCATAATATTCGGCCAGTGACTTGCGGCGGTCGTTTTCCTTGTGCAAATGCGTAAACGAATTGCCAAGACAAATCACCGCATCGTACAAATCATGCACACTCTTGTTCAGCCAGCGCCAGTCCGCATGTATGGTTCTGAGAATATGTCCACGCTTGCGCGCGTTTTCAAAGGCCTTGGCAAGCATGGCCGGACTGCCGTCGGCACTGGTCACCTCGAAACCGGCTTCCAGCAACTGCACCGAGTGATAGCCGGTGCCGGTAGCCACATCGAGGATTTTCATGGCGCCGTGTTCTTTCAGCACCTCGATGAAAAAATTACCCTCGGCCTCGGCGCGGCCGTCCCAGTCGATGAGGTTATCCCATTTGTTCACAAATGAATTGACGTACTCCTCGACGTATTTGTCGGTATCACGCACGCTGAGCGGGTCTTTGCCGTAATCCTGTTTGCTTTTTGTTTGTACCATAATTGTTTACCACGTTTCCTGTTAGTCGATAGCAACCGGTCGGTCAATGAACCGGCTTTACCAGAAATCCGGTTTTCGTATTCATCAACAACAAACTGATTGTTATTTTTTATGTCATGCAGATCACCTGTGAGAAGGTTTACCACACGTTTTGATGCCGGCGACCGTGAGCGGTCAGCGGCACTTTGACAGGTGTTTTACACCCGGGCAGAAAGTCTCAAGCGTATGCCTGGATATAAAAAATCCGCATGCATAACGTCCATGACTCGAAAAAAAATTTACGAAATCCATGTAGTTACAAGTGACAGTACTATAAGGGAGGCAGACGGGATAATCAAATGACAGGACTTGTTGAAACCGTGTTAAACCGGTAAAAACACTTGAAAACTCATAGGCCTGGACAGAAAAACTAGAAACTGCCGAAGACCGTAAAGTCACGGCAATGCGGAAAATTTCACTTCCTGGCGAGCTTTTGCCGGTAAAAGGCTTCCTGAAAAACCGGTGAATCCGTGCCGCCGCGATGCAGCTTCATGAGTAAATAATTCATCCGCCGGCCCAATGTCTCGCGCTGTTCCGTGGAAACGGCTGCTGCAAGCATCCCATCCAGTGAGGCGATCTCCCGGCGCAGGCTGATTTCCTCGGGCAGGAACCCGGAATTTTTCAGCAACCGCCAGGCGACACGCAAGTCTTCGGGCACCAGGCTGTCATCGTCGAGAACCAGCGGCCTGCCCTCGCCCGGCAGATTATCGAATTCACCGCGGGCTGACGCCTCGGTAATTTTTCGCTCGGCAAGTTGATCAATCAATAACATGGAACAGGTACAGGCGGTTTTACCGGTCCGCTCAGCCGGCGTTTACTTCTGGCGCCACATAATGCCGGTTTCATCCGCCGCCGCGGCTTTCAGCATTTCCAGCAGTGGATATGCCCGCGCGCTGATGCCCACTGCAGGCGCATCCCCGTTTTCATCCTGGTTGCCGTTCGAAGAATCCGCAACTTCTTCCTTTTGCTGTTCGGCACTCACTGCCTGCTGCAATCGCTCCAGCACCGCCGGCACATCCTCGGCGAATATTCCACCGGGGATATGACCGCTCTGTCCCATCAGTTTGAGCAGGTGTCTGGCGACATCCGCAAACATGGTGATGTCGCCGGACGCAGTGGATGAAAATATGACTAACATGTCTCGCTCCTGATTCCGGAGTTCTGTTTCGATAATCTGAACCGAATGAATTACAGCATACTACAGGCAGTTGAGATCATCAGCCAGGCAGGTATTACTGATGGGAACGGAAGCTGGAAGGCATCCGCAACCGTTTACGGTCACGGATTCTGACGCCTAGCGGCGCCGGCCGCGATTGTTGCCCCTGGCGCGATTGTCCTCGAAACGAACCTTGAGAAAGTTGCCTTCCCAGGATTTGCCATCGAGTCCGGCAATGGCGGCGCGGGCCTCATGCCCTTCCATCTCAAGAAATCCGAACCCCTTGCAGGTGCCGGAAAACAGGTCCTTGGCAAGTTTAATAGAATGAACGCGACCGTACTGTGAAAACAGTTCCTGTACGCCGTTCTCGGTGCTGGTGGGTGGCAAACTGCCAACGTAAAGTTTTTTCAGTGTGCATCTCCGTTTGATCGATTTAATGAAAAAACCCCGCAATCAAGCGGGGTTTTTATTATTCAGGCTGGCTGGTTCAGACCTGTACGTTCTGTGCCTGCGGTCCCTTGGGGCCGTTTTCCACATCAAACGTCACTTCCTGACCTTCCGCCAGGGTACGAAAACCCTGCGCGGCAATGGCGGAGAAATGTACAAACACATCCTTGCTGCCATCGGAAGGGGTGATGAATCCGAAACCCTTGGATTCGTTGAACCATTTTACGGTACCTGTTGCCATGTTTATTACCTCATTGTATGGATTGGTGGTGGAGCGTGTTACAAGTCTTGCGAGGTAATAAACAGGAGAAAACTTCTGATATAACCATCTTAGAATGTAGCGCCAGGTAAAACTATAGCCGACCCTGAGCCACCATACCAGTAATTATTCATTGAATTTCCGCGTCTTAACCCCTGTCGCCGGCTTTGCCCGCGCGTCCGCTATGCGATTCGGCAATTCAGCGGAGCATGTTCTATAGTTATAGTGAGAAGTAACCGTGATGATTTACGCTCATTCACAATTGAGGCATGATGCCCGTCAGGCCTCGGGTGATGATTCGTAACTCATTGATATAATTATTAAATCAAAACAATAGAGGCAGGGAACTGCAATGCTGACCTTTGAAGACTGCGTCGAACTGAGCGAGTTGCCCGAGGATGTCATCCAGGCCATCGCTGTGCACGACCATATACCCATGATCATCGCGCTCGAAATGGGCGTGAAAATGAAAGACACTCCGGCCGGACAGCGCCGGATTTGTCAATGTATCCGCGACGATATCGACCACTACCGGGAGATCGGTGACCGCAGGCACTGCCAGTATTACGAGGACGTGCTCAGGCGGTTCGAATCGACCCTCCCGGGATTGCAGTAAACCTTGCGGGACTATTTGGCATTCAGCGCCCGTGTCGCCGCCCGGTAATCCTTTGGCCTGACCCACAGGATCATGCCGAAGCGTCCGGCGCCGGCGGCCACGGCATCCACGGCCACGACGTTGATCTTTTCATCCGCGAGCCGCTTGAGCACCTTGTGCACCACACCGACCTCGTCATTGCCCTGAACGAGAAAAGCTTTTTTGGTGTCACTCAGGCGCCAGCCTTCTTTTTTCGCCAACCGCCGGATGGCCGGCATAGTATCAGAAACGAAATCCACCTGGGATTTGCCGCCGCCGGCCGGGAAACCGGTAAAGGCCAGCAGGTTGATTCCGGCTTCCGCCAGCGCTGCGAGTATTTTTTCCCCTTGTCCCGCGCGAGACGGAATTTTCATCTTGCAGTAATTCACCTTCAGTGTCCGGTAGGCCATGTTCCCTCTCCTCTTTTGTGTTTTTGTGTGTTCATGATCAAGTTTAGCTGCTGCCAGCAACATCACAACTCGAGTCCGTGGATTATAGCGACAAGACATTGAACGCTTTTTCAATATATACAGCCATGTATTACACTTGAGCGGTGGCGACAATCTTACAATTCCGATGAGCAGCGAACCCTCTCCCCTTGCCCTGCAACCAGGCTATGAGCTGCACTGGTATCGCATCGAACGCGTCCTTGGCCAGGGCGCATTCGGCATTACCTACCTGGCCCACGACATCAACCTGGACCGCGAAGTGGCCATCAAGGAATACCTGCCGGGACAATTTTCGACCCGCGATGACAACCTCACGGTCAAGCCCACCACCGCCGAACAGAAAGATGATTTTGACTGGGGACTGAAACGTTTCATCAGCGAAGCACGCACACTGACCCGCTTTGAACACCCGAACCTGGTCAGGGTATTCAATGTCTTTGAAGTCAACGGAACCGCCTACATGGTGATGAACTACGAGGTGGGCAAAAGCCTGCAACAAATCCTCAAAACGCGCAAAACGCTGCGCGAAGACGAAATCACCCGTATCCTCAACCCGCTCATGAACGGCCTGGAAATGATGCATGAAAAGGGTTTCGTGCACCGGGATATCAAGCCGGGAAACATCTATATCCGCGGCGACGGCAGCCCGGTGCTGCTGGATTTCGGTTCCGCGCGCCAGACCCGTGCCGCCGCCGGCCGTGACGGCCACGATGATCCGCAGACACTGACGGCACTGGTCTCTCCCGGTTACGCGCCCATTGAGCAATACGGTTCCAGGAGTGACCGCCAGGGTCCGTGGACCGACATTTATGGACTCGGCGCCACCGCCTACCGCGCCATCAGCGGGGTCATGCCCGTAGCGGCCGTGGATCGCAGTGAAGCCATCGTCCATGACGGCAAGGATCCCTACCTGCCCCTGGCTGAAGCGCTCAAGGAACGCTACTCGGCCGGCTTTCTCGCCGCCATCGACCACGCGCTCGCCTTCCGCGCCGATGACCGGCCGCAGAGCATGGAGGCATGGCGCGGGGAATTTCCAGTCATCACCGGAGAAGCTGGAGCTCAGCCACAAACCGGGAAAGACAGCACAGAATCCGAACCGCGGACACAGGTGCTCGAAAACAGTGAGGCCGAAACCATCGATCTGTCCGCGGCCGCGGATGAGAAAACAGAGCCGTTGGACACGGCATCCACCGGCGAAGCCGATACAGTTGTCCTGACCGCACCGGCAGCGGCCCGGCGCAAAACCCTGCTTGCCGTGGCCGGCGGTATCGTGGTGATCATTCTGCTCGGGGTGCTTTATTCCGGCGGCGATGAGCCCGAGCCAATCAATGAAATCACCGCGACCGAAGCGGCTACAGCACGCCCGCTGGATGAACTGGTAATGGTCGAGGAACCAGTGGTGGAACCGCCGCCCGCTCCGGAGATCACTCAGGAAGATACCAGGAAGCAGGAGCAAATCGATGAATTACACCGCTTGGCGAAAGCCGATATCGAGGCCCTGCGCCTGACCAGCCCCAAAGACAACAACGCGTTCGATAAATACCTGGCCATCCTGAAACTCGACGAAAACAACGAAGCCGCGCAACAGGGCATCGTCGCCATCTCCGATAAATACGTGACCCTGGCCTACGGCGCCATGGCGTCGGGCAAGCTTGACCATGCCGAATCCTATCTCAACAAGGCCGCGGTTATTGTCCCTGATTCAGCGAAAATCGCCGCGGCGAGCCGGGCGCTGGACGATAAACGCGCGGCCCCGGCAGCCGCCGCTACAACGGCGACTGCGCCTTCAGCATCAGAGTCACCGGCCCGGGAAAACGGTGCAACGGCAACACCCGCCGAAGAGGAAAACCAGAGTTTCTGGAACAAGGTGAAAAAGTGGCACGAGGAAAATGTTGAACACGGCAAACTACGGACAACCGCCGATGACGACTCACTGGATGCGCGCATCAAGCGGGATATGGGAAATTAGTGACTTATGACAGAACCGGTTCTCCATCTTCATAGACATGTGCAGTTAGATGTAATACCAACCAATCAATATGGTGAGCACCGGTTCCCTTTAGTTGCTCGCCATTAAGCGGGCATTCTATAACACCCTAATTTAAAGTATTGTCTTTACACATTAAGATACAGTGCCCGCTGTGACATTAATAAATGCACTTTCATAACCGATATGATGGAATTCATTCGATAGCTTTCCCACAGTCTCGATCTTGCTACAGTATAAATGCAAAAGGCATTGGGTTCTGTGGATGGCTCCTTAATGAAGCTGCATTGCATCTTCATCGCTGTAGATCAGTATACTGAAATCACACAACTGCCTGCACATTTACTATTCTTACCATAAGCATAATTTCAAACTGGTACGGGCGGCAAAAATTTGATCATATCCTCAAAAATGGTCCCGCACGACATAGTGGGCGTGCGAGACCAGATTAGATTATCCCGTCACAGACAGGTTTTCAGATATGGAATATCTGGTTGGCGATGACCACGATTACCAGGCCGGCACCCAGTGCCAACCAGGGCTTGATTCCCGCTTTGGTCTCATTCAACCGGCCATGGTCTGCATGTAGATCGATGCGCATGCGTTCCGGGAACTGTCCCTTATCGACGAAGTAGTGTCGATACCAGAATACCGGTAGCACCGCAGCGATGACAAAGATACCGGTCATCAGGGTCCCGGGACCACAAACATTGGCGCCTGAGCCCAGCAGGAAGGCGTTGACATAAGCCAACACGAAACCGACCGCCATAAGCCAGCCCGGATTTCTCACCAATGAATTGAAAAAGGCCGTGCCTCGTGGCATAAATGTATGTGCAAACAAGCACTTATGAACAGCTGAGGAACACAGGCTTATGAACACAGAGTGTAGCGCAACCCAACTGGAATTTCACGGCATGGGACGGCATCCTGTCATCGGTCAATTTAACGGTGAACGCCTCAGTTCCGATGGCGGCGGTGTCTTGTTACGAGAGGTTGAGCAACGCATGCAGATCCTCTCTCGCCTGAGCCGGTGCTTCACCAACTATCACGACCCCAAGCGTATCGAGCATGGGCTGGAGACCTTCATAAAATCGCCCCTAAAACTCATCAACAATCCGGCAGGATGTACTGCTTTCGACCATCATATTGACTTTCCCGGTCACAGGCTACATGCTTTCTCTCCATTGGGCGTCCCGCTTGTAGAGACTTGGTACCGCTTCCTCGACGCAATAGATGTCTAGAGAAGGAAACTGGACGCATATCGAGAGCACTCTGGACAAAGGGAGGGATTCTGGAAAAATGGCAAATAAAAAAGCCAAGCCGACTTCCGCACCAGGGAAGGCTGGCAAGACCCGGAAAGACAAAGATAACTCCAAGGTAATGCCTCTTGCAGAGTGCGATCACCCTGAGTTGGAGCCTACCAACGACGAGGACGAAGCCCCGCTGGGAAAGAGGCTGGGACAGGTAATGCGTCAGCACCGCCTACACAACCATCTTACACTGGCGGACGTCGCTGGCGGCGCCGGTATCAGCAGCGCCATGCTTAGTCGTATTGAGACAGGTGCCGCCACAGCAAGCTTCGACACCCTGACCCGCCTTGTCAAGACACTTGGCATCACATTCTCGACACTGTTCCGGGAACTGGAAGTCCCGCAGGGTCGAGCCCAACACATCAAGGCCAGAGACACCATGGAGGTGGTCCGCAGTGGCACCCGCAAGGGGTATGTCTATCGGTTACTGGCCTTTAACCAGGGTCCGCACAAATTGTTTGATCCCTTCCTCATAACCATGGACCACGAGAGCGAAGTCTATCCGCGCTTCGAACACCCTGGTATTGAGTTCATGTATATCCTGGAAGGAAAAATGGAATACCGCCATGGGAACCAGCTTTACATGCTGGAACCCGGTGATACGCTGACCTTTCCTGGCGAAATCGAGCATGGACCCGAAAAGCTGTTCAACGACCAAGTTACCTTCCTTGACGTTATCGTCTATGGAGACGGCAAACCAGGCTGAGCACCGGGAGTGAACTACCTTATGAAGATATCTTCCGTGTAGAACCGGGGTTTCTCTTGTATTTATACCAGGCTTTTTTACGTAGAGTGATCATCCTTCAGGGACAGCGATTCCCGGCCATGCAAATAGGCGAAGCGGATGTGATTCAGTGCCCGATCTATTCGGCAGCATCCCACCGGGCAAGGATGTGTTAAGCCGGCGCTGCTGCGCCGTCCCTGCTTTATTACGGGTAAGTATAGTAATCGCTACATCAGGTAACCGCGGTTGATCAAACCCAGCGGCGAGATATCAAGTGATCGAAAACGGGGATAAATGCTGACGCGGTCATCCTTCGCCGGCTTACAGGCAAAACCGGTCGCCTCACCGTTCACCAGGATCAGATCCACTGCAGTGGCGGGCACCCTGAAATAGTCCAGCAGCGCCTGTACCGTACAGTCACCCCGCACATCAACGTTGACCGCCCGGCCCCGCAGGTGTCCGGGCAAACACGCGTTCAATTCACCGTAAAACCGTACCAACATGGCATACACTGCATTCATCATGGATGGCCACAGCCAGACTGGCACGGCAGTGACCCGCCGGTCAAGAGCCGGAGGGTTACCTGTCCAGCACCATGTTGATGAACGTCATCCGTGTTTCCCGGCTACGGTCACGAAAAAACCGGTAGTCCGCATGCTCATCGGGCTGTTCGATGTTGATAACCAGGCCCCATAACGGCCGCACACTCATTGGCAACATGCTGTAGCGAATATCACCGATGACATCGGGTTGTCCGGGATCGACGGCCACGTAACCCTCGGAGAAGCCGGTAAAACGCTGGATATCACGGTAAAGAGTGGTGCTTTTATCAATATCCGGCAGATCCCGCGCCGGGTCCAGCAGCGGAACCGAACCACCCTCGTAAATACGTGACTCCCCGGAAAGCCCGACACGGATGGCATCGATGTAGATACGCCGGTCATGCCTGTACACCGAACGCCACAGAACCAGGTTACCCAGCGTCGGCTTGATCACCGGATCGGTCGTGACGTGTCCGCGACGATCCATCAATGCATCCGCCACCGTCATTGCCCGCTGTTGCTGCAGGAAACCGAATCCAAGATAGAGGAGGCAAAGCCCCAGACCCACCAGTGTTGCCGAGCGCGCCCGCAAACCGGCCACAACAGCCACCAGTAAAACAAGGGTAAAGAACGGGTCTATTACGGGAATGATATTCAGCGCCACCCGTTCATTACTGAAAGGCCAGAACAGCAGCGTGCCGTAACTGGTGCAGGCATCCAGCGCGCCACTCAACGAAAACCCGGCCAGGCAATACAGGTAAAGCCGCCCGGCGGGCACTCGCCGCCGCAAAAACGGCCACAGCAGCAACAGCGCGACAAGCGCACCGACGGGAATAAAGGTCAACGAATGGGTAAAATGCCGGTGATATTCGACTACCAGCAGGGGGTCCGACGCCGAGCGGATCAGTATATCCGCATCCGCCAGTAAACCGGCGATGAACCCTGCACCCAGTGCCATCCTGGCCTCTCGCGAGCGAGCCAGCGACCGGGCCAGCGCGCCACCGACCAGACCATGAGTAAGCGGATCCATTATCGTATTCCGAACATCGACCGAAGCAACCCGTTATCCGGACAACAATCCGGCCGGCGCGGCTTTGATCTCGTGCTTCAGTGTTGCCAGGGCATCGTGATCATCGGCATTCAACGCCGGCAATTCGGCGCCGTTGCCGTTGTTATAAAATACCCTGACGCGGCGGCCATCGCCAGGCGCTGCCCGGGTGGTGACATCACTCATGATTATTATTGCCTTGTATTGAACGGGGAAATCGGAAAACGCGCTATTCTAGCCTGAAACCTGCCGCCGGCGTGAATTCAACAGAAAGAATACATTCAATCTGACATTGTGAGTTGCATGATCCTGTGCTTTCATCAAGGTATTGCCATCCCCACTGCCGGGTATGGCCCGGGAAAAAAACATGAACAGCTGGAAACTGCACAGCCCACCGGATCTGAAGGACCGCAGCCATGTCTTTGTTGATCGCAAGGCGGCAGGCGAGCGACTCGCTACCATGCTGAAGGATTATCGTGGCAGCGATGCCATGGTGCTGGCCATCCCCGCCGGCGGCGTACCGGTTGCCGCCGTTATCGCAGCAACACTCGCACTGCCGTTGCTGGTGATCCCGGTGAGCAAAATCCTGTTTCCCTGGACTACCGAATCCGGTTTCGGCGCCGTGGCCTGGGACGAAACGGAATGGCTGAATCCGGAAATGATCAATGCTGCAAATCTGGATGCAAAGACCATCGCCATGGCCACGGAACAGGCCCGGGTCAAGATTCGCCGGCGCCTGGAACAACTGTATGGCAACCGGCCACTGCCGTCATTCAGCGGTAAAACCCTCATCGTGGTGGACGACGGCATTGCCGCCGGTTCCACCATGCGCGCTGCAATCAACGCCCTGCAAAAAGCCGAAGCCGGCCACATAATTCTGGCCGTTCCCACCGGTTACGAAACCACGCTGCACAACCTGCTCGACCGGGTGGATGGCATCTACTGTGCCAACCGCCGGGGTGGTTATCGCTTTGCCGTGGCGGATGCCTATACAAACTGGTGTGATGTCAGCGAGGCCGAGGTTCTCGGCATCGTGCAACAATTCGAGCACCGGCAAGGGGAAAATACCTGCTAATGAACTTCCTGGTTATGGTAACCGGAGCACGCACGAAGGGCTTGATCCTGACCTGCGTTTTGATGGCCGCGGGTTTACATGCTGTTAATGCCGATACGCTGATGCGTGTTGACGATTTCGGGGATAACCCGGGCGAAATCGGCATGTATATTCATGTCCCGGATAACATGCCGGCACGGGCGCCGCTGGTTGTCTCATTACACGGTTGCCGGCAGGACGCGGCCACTTATGCCGATGCCGGCTGGAATGTTCTGGCTGAGGAATGGAAGTTTTATGTGCTCTATCCCGAACAGTCCATCCGTAACAATCCCTACGCTTGCTGGAACTGGTTTGCCGCGGCGGATACACAACGCGGTGAAGGCGAAGCCGCATCGATCATGGCGATGATAGAGACCATGCGGGAGCGTTACGACATCGATGAGCATCGTATATTCGTTGAAGGACTCTCGGCCGGCGCCTACATGACCGCTGTACTTCTGGCCGCCTATCCCGATGTTTTCGCCGGTGGCGCCACCAACGCGGGCGGACCTGCCTATTGCGCTGTTACGGAACGCCATTTCTGGGACCCGTTCGGCTGGTGGTATTTGTACACCGGGAATCTCAATGCCAGACGCTGCATGCGCGGCCTGGACCTGTTACCGGAGGACTGGGGAGAGCGCGTTCGTCAGCACGCCCCGGATGGCTACAACGGACCGTGGCCGATCATTTCAATCTGGCACGGTAATGCAGATGACAGGGTGAAACCCGGCAATCTGGATGAACTGGTGGACCAGTGGACCTACATTCATGGTATTGACCGGATTTTCGATGATTATGTCGCGCTGGGGCCGGAAGGCCGCTTCATGCACAGCGAATACCAGGATGACCACGGCATAGTGCGCGTGGAAACCTGGCAAATCGAGGGCATGTCCCACGGTACAGCCATAACCGGGGAACCGGGGGAACGCTGTGGCCGTACGCGGGATTATATTCTCGACGCCGGTATTTGCGCGGCACGCCGGATCGGCCGCTTCTGGGGGCTCGATGATTAAGCCATTGTCATTATCTGTTTTCGCCGCTTTGATTCCGGCCCTGGGGCTGACACTCGGCGGCTGTTCACCGGATCCTGCAATGCAAACCCTGTTGACCATCGCCGATGCCCGTGAACATCCCGCACAGACCATCGACAACGGCGCACCAGGCGACAGTGCCGGGGATGTGCTGACATTCGATCAGCCCCTGCTCAATCAGGACATGCAGGTGGTCGGTAACAACAGCGGCATTTGCATACGCACATTGCCCGGACACAGTTTCCAGTGCCAGTGGACCCTGACATTCGATAACGGCACTGTCCAGGTCGCCGGCCGGGAAATGGACCAGGGGACATCCCGGATCGCCATTATCGGAGGCACGGGAGACTACACCGGGATCCATGGCCAGATGACGTCCACCAACAACAACGACGGCACCTTCACCCAGGTTCTGCACTATCGACTCGATCAGGATTAACCGTTGCCGGACCGAAATAAACCGTGCAATTACATCTACCTGTGGTAGAGTGCGCCCACCTGGTGAGACCCGAGCGGTACCCAGGGCGTCATCATTAGTTGTTAGTTTGCCTCACCGGCGTTGTTTGAATCAGCCCGTAACGAGTCCAACTGTCCCTCCCCAAGAGAGCCAATTACTGCATGCCGCATTACCGGCAGAGCCAATATTGACCGCCCGCGATGAACATATCCGGGCCACATAACTCGCCAAATTAAAAGCTGTTCGAAGCGTTGCGCCCGTGTGCGTTCGTTCGAGCGGCGAACACCTGAACACAGGAAATTGTAAAAATGACATTTGAATCACTCGGACTGTCCGAACCCTTGCTGCGCGCCGTTAAACAAAGCGGCTACACTATCCCGACCCCGATCCAGACACAGGCCATTCCCGCCATCCTCGACGGCAGCGACGTCATGGCCGCGGCCCAGACCGGCACCGGTAAAACCGCCGGTTTTACCCTGCCCCTGCTGCAACGTCTCAGCAGTGGCGCGCGGCCGAAATCACGCCAGGCGCGCGCACTGGTACTGACACCGACGCGTGAACTCGCCGCCCAGGTGCAGGAAAGCGTAATGACCTATGGTAAATACCTGCAACTGAGCACCGCCGTGGTATTCGGCGGCGTCAACATGCGCCAGCAAATCAATAAAATGCAGCGCGGTGTCGACGTACTGGTAGCCACACCCGGCCGCCTGCTGGATCTCTACCGCCAGGGCGCCGTGCGCCTCGACGACGTCGAAATCCTGGTCCTGGACGAAGCCGATCGCATGCTCGACATGGGCTTCATCCATGACATCAAGACCATCATGGGCATGATGCCAAAACAGCGCCAGAACCTGATGTTTTCAGCCACGTTCTCCAACGCCATTCGCCAGTTGGCGAAAAGCATTACCAATAACCCGCTGGAAATCGACGTTGCTCCGCGCAACGCCACGTTGGCCAGCATTGCCCAGATCGTGCATCCGGTGGACAAGGCGCGTAAATCCGAACTGCTCAGCCGTCTCATACGCACGGAAAACTGGTTCCAGGTACTGGTTTTCAGCCGCACCAAGCACGGTGCCGACAAGCTGGTGAAAAAACTGGCGCGTGACAACATCCGTGCCGACGCCATACACGGCGACAAGAGCCAGGGACAACGCACCCGGGTCATGAAAAATTTCAAACAGAACAAAACCCAGGTCCTGGTGGCCACGGACATCGCCGCCCGCGGCATCGACATTGACGCGCTCTCGCATGTGGTGAATTTCGATATGCCGCACGTGGCGGAAGACTATGTGCACCGAATCGGCCGTACCGGCCGCGCCGGCGCCAGCGGCAGCGCCATTTCCCTGGTCAGCGCCGATGAGACCCGCATGCTGCTGGACATTGAAAAACTCATCCAGCAGAAGATTGCACGCGAGGAAATCGAGGGCTTTGAACCATTACACGCCGTGCCCGAATTCATGAAACCGGTTCGCGCCAACAACCAGCGGCCGCAGAAAAACGCTAAAAAACCGGGCACACACCGCAAGGGTAACAACAACGGCAATGGCCGTGGAAACGGCGGCAACGAACCCCGCGGCAACGGCAAATCCCGCAAACCGAACCATGCCGGTAAACACAATCACCAGGCCGGCACCGCATCACGCCAGCAGGCGCGCCGGGCGGTCGCCACGGCGTAAATCCGGAGTCAGGGGCTTTTTAAAGCCCGCAATCATAAAACGGCAACTGCATCATGCGCTTGCCGTTTTTTTTCGCCTTATATTTACCGGGGTCCCGCATTCGGGAAAGACGCGGAGGGATCCATGCTTCACTAACTGCGTGCCATTCGTATGTAAATTGATGTACGCCGTAAGTACCTGGCGAAACCTCAGAATTTGCGGGATTTTTTCAGATCGGGATTAACTGCATCCAGATCCGCCTGTACCTGTTCGCGGCTGCGCGAATAGACAATCTCACGCCCCATAATGGTGCCGGCGTAGGCCTGGCCGTTACGCGTCGGAACGAGATCGCATTGCACGTTATGAATGCCTTCACCGATCACCACGGTAATGAGGTGGGCACGCTTGTTCAGAACCACCACCTGCATGGGCTGACCGCTCTCGGTATTGGTCACTGTAATGGTTTCATTTTGCATGACGCGGGGCACCTGTCGTGTCTGTCTGGACCCTGATAGTAAGTGAAATTTCAACGCTCCGCCCGGGTTTTGCATGGCCGCGGGAATACTTGCCCCGTTTGTGTTAAAATGGCGACGTTTGGACGTTTAACGGCACCTTCACCTTTTTCAACCATCGGTCATTGTGCGTTAGGCACTTACATATCGACAGCAACAGGACCATCGCCATGACCACACTGGTACACCGACCCAAAAATACAGGAGACGGATCGATTTCCTTCCCGAACCTGCAATGCTGGAACCCGGACACAAAAACCGCCACCATCGCCGCGCAACACAGCGGCCAGCGGGTATCCTGCCGGATCCGTTTCAGTGACCTCAGAAAAAAATACAATTGCCAGCCCTCCGATCCCATGCAGGCCGTGACTCGCTATCGCTTCGCGATTGAAGCAGCCGCCCGTAAACTGATCGAAAGCAAGAAGTTTGAACAAGACGGTTCCATCCTGATCGGCTACAGCGATCTGGCCTGAACAACATCCCGCGCGTCGCAGCCCGGCAAGCGTGTGCACTGACCGGGGGTTCCCGCGTATACTCAACGCACGTCATCTGAACAGGGCTGAACCATGCAGGCACTCCGGGTGTCACACCTGACGAAATACACCTTTGCCAATTTCGTGACGCTGCAACCGCACCAGTTGATGTTGCGCCCGCGCGAGGGACATGACATACGCATTCTGTCCTCGCGCCTGGAAATTTCACCGGCCCACAGCGTACGCTGGCATCGCGACGTCTATAATAACAGTGTCGCCACCGTCAACTTCGAAGCCGCCGCCAACCGGCTGAGCATCAACAGTGAAGTTACCCTGGAACATTACGATGAAGATCCGCTGGATTTCGTCGTCGCCGATTACGCGGTCCACTATCCGTTCCGGTATCAGCCGCGCGAAGAGGGCGACCTTGCTCCCTGTCTTGCGCCCAACTACCCGGCTGACCATGGCACTCTCAACGACTGGCTGAATGACAGCGGACTGGTACAACACGACATGCAAACCTATGTGTTACTTGACCGATTGACACAATGGATTGCCAACAACTTCAGTTACCGCATGCGAGAGGAACCGGGTGTGCAATCACCGGGCGAAACCCTGGCGCTGGGCAGCGGTTCCTGTCGCGATTTCGCGGCGTTGTTTATGGAAGCCTGCAAGCAATTGCAACTCGCCTGCCGCTTTGTCAGCGGATACCTGCATGCGCCAAGTACCGAGGTGGGTAACGGTTCCACCCATGCCTGGGCCGAAGTGTATCTTCCGGGACCCGGCTGGAAGGGCTTTGATCCGACTATCGGTGAACTCACCGCCAACAGGCACATTCCCGTTGCCGTGGCCCGCCACCCTGAATGGGCGCCGCCCGTGGCCGGCAGTTTTGTCGGCAGCGCGCAAACACCCCGCCTGACCGTCGACGTGCAGGTTTCGCCCCTGTAGTCATTGGTACTGAAACCGGCATACATTTGCACGGTTGAGGAGTACAGTGAATGCCTGCATGCACTGCATGCCACCCGACCGGAGAGTCACCATGAGCAAAGAACGCAAGAATGTCCGCGAGGCGATGAAAAAGCCCGCCCTGACCCTGAAAGAAAAACGCGCTGCGAAAAAATCCAAAAAGGATTCCAGACCGGCGTTTCTGGCTTCTGAAAAGAGATAAGTCAGTGAGTGTCTCGGTGTCAGGCTGAAGTCTGACACCTGGCGGTCAGAACAGGTGTCTGATTTCAGTCAGACACCGTAACAATATCACCATTCATACGATGTCAGGCTAAAGCCTGACACCTGGAGCAGAGAGTTGATGTCTGACTTCAGTCAGACACCGTAGCAATCCCGATACCCGTCCTGCCTACAAACCAAACGCCTCACGCACCTGAAAAGTGACTATTTCGTTATAACTACGAATCAAATCATCCAGTGAATAACGGGCGTTGGCCGGGCTGGGATTCGGCGTGACAAACACCCGCGAGCGGCCAATCGACGGTTTCTGCAGGCCGAGCGGAAAATCATACTCGCGGCTGTCCGTGTATTTCAGGTAATTGCGGTAAGTCACCTTGCCGTGAAACCAGACAATACCCGGATGGAAGCGCAGGAGTTTCTCCTGCAATACCGGCGCCCACTCGCGGTAATCCGCAGCCCGCAGTCCATTACTCATGGGCGTGGGCCGCTTCACCAGGTCGGTAAAACCGATACTGTATTTGTTCAACAACCGCTCCATCGCCTCCACCCCCGGCTGCAGTTGCTCGCTGACCAGCCGCGACCCGTTCAATGCCGGCCAGAAGCGGTTGCGCGGGTTGGCAAAGTAATACCCGGCCGCTACGGATATCGGCGATGGATTTAATCCAATGGAAACGATCTTCAGATCGGTCTTGAGGTAATCGGGCAATGTATCCATGAATGTCCATTATGCACGATGACTGACCTGATCCGCACCTGAATAACGCTTGCATAATCCGCTGCAGTCCGAAATAGCGATTCAGGTCACGGAATTAAAATACCGGTGCATGCGTTCGCGCATGGCCGCATCAGGCAGCACACCGTAACCCGCACCCATGTTTTCCTGCATGTGCGCGACTTGCGAGGTTGCCGGGATCGTACAGGTCACTGCCGGGTGCGAGATAATATATTTCAAAAAGAATTGCGCCCAGTTGGCCACTTCGATTTCATTCGCCCATGGCGGCAACGCTTTGCCCCGCACCCGGTCAAACAGCGCACCGGTCTGGAACGGCCGGTTGATGATCACGGCGATGCCGCGCTCGGCGGCCAGCGGCAACAGCCGTTGTTCGGCTAAACGGTTGTTGACGTTGTAGCTGAACTGCACAAAATCAAAATCCTCCTCGATCAATGCCTGTTCGAGGTCCTCGTGCCGGCGGCCGTGCGAGGTGGTGATGCCGATATAGCGTATCCGGCCCGCGGCCTTCCATTCCTTCAGCGTTTCCAGGTGGGAACGCCAGTCGAGCAGGTTGTGGATCTGCATCAGGTCGAATCGCGGCACGTCCCACAAATCCTGCGAGTTGTTCATCTGGTACCGGCCCAGCGCCTCGCCGATGATCCAGACCTTGGTGGCCGAAAACAAACCGGGATGATGAGAAATGCGTTCCAGGCAATGGCCGATGACCTCCTCGGAGGAGCCGTACATGGGTGAGGAATCGATCAGGCCGCCGCCACGATTGAAAAAGACTTCGAGAATCTTCACGCAGCGCGCGCGGCCTGCTTCCGAACCACCGACACTGAAGGTCAGCCAGGTACCCATGCCGATAACAGGCAGGGCTTCGCCCGTCGATGGAATTCTCCGGGTCAGGATTGCGGAAGCCGGGCTCTGCGCGGCAAACAGCGGTTTATACGGGGCCAGGGACAACAGTGGCGAAAGCGCCAGTCCGCTGACCGACTGCAGGAATGAACGGCGCGTAAAAGCCGGCGATGGTTTCTTAACTGAACAACTCAACTGATCGATTATTCTTCGGGTGCAAAGCCGTAATAATTTACTCCCCTGATATCCGTCTCCACCTCCAGGACCAGTCCACCCTCGATATCGATGCTTAGATGCACGACCTCGGGATCGAGATACTCAATGTCCTCGTTCAACGCGTTCTGCAGCCGCTGACTGACATGGGCGTAAATACCGGGCTCGCTGTAGTACACGAACAGCAGGGTCGGATCCTTCCGGTTCGGCCCGTCACTGCCATCGGCAGGCTGGCCACTGAATGGCGAATAAATCCGGTCCCGGCAATGCACTCTGACAACTGGTACTGGCATGATTCGCTCCTGTGGTTATTAAGGAGTTCACAAGTTACCCGACACGTCTGTTCGGATAATTGACCTATACATTTTTAATGACAAACAGTGTAGTCGAAAATTCAGCGGACTCCCCGGATTCCCGGCGCTGCGTATGCGTTTTAGCTGACACTTGTATGAATCCGGGATTTCTGCCTGTTTACCGAAAGACTTCACGCCCTGCATTGACTATCTTCAACAACACATCCCCGTATCTGTTCAGGACCTTTTCATCCATGCCGTCCAGCCCGGACATGGCTTCCCGGTCTTCCGGTAATTCCCGGGCGATATTGACAATGGCATGATCCTTGATGATCCATTTGCGCGGCCGGTTTTCATTACGCGCCGTGATTTCACGCCATGCCGCAAGCTGCCGGAAAACCGCCAGCGACGCGCCGCTGAAATTCTTCACCTCACGTATTTTGATCTTTTTCCACATCATCGCCGGATCGGGTTCATATAACTGCGGATTGTTCAGCGCCAGGCATTGTTCCTCGATCAACGACAATTGCTTGTGTTCTTCCAGTTCGGTCATCAGTTTTTCGTACAGTTGCCCGAGATAGATGACGTCATCGGCGGCATACTCCAGTTGCCGTCGGCTCAGCGGCCGGCGTTTCCAGTTGGTGCGGGTCTGGGTCTTGGGCAGATCCACACCCAGCATCTCCCTGACCAGGTTGGCATAGCCGATTTGATCGTTATAACCCCGCAGCGTCGCGGCAATCTGGGTGTCTATTACCGGCATGGGCAAGCGGCCGTGCAAATGATAAAACAGCTCCAGATCCTGACGCGCGGCGTGGAACACCTTGATGATGCCGGGATCAAACAGCAGCACGTTCAACGGCTCCATGTCGGAAATGCTCAACGGATCGATCACCGCGTTAATGCCCTTGCCGCTGACCTGTACCAGGCACAATTCCGGGTAATAGGTGTTGACGCGCTCGAATTCGGTATCCACCGCCAACCACTCGCAGCCCTGCAGGACGCTGCACAGTTCCGCCAGCGCCCGGCCGTTGTCTATCACATCCAGATTTCTGTTCATGGGCGAATTAAAACACAGCCGCGCTGAAAACACCCTGTTGACATACGAAGCCCGTGTCCGCCCTGCTTTTCTGCTATGGTACGGCGATGAAAATACTGATACGCAACCTGCCACGCAGCACCACGCAAGCCGAGGTCCAGGCCCTGTTTGAAGCCCACGGCAAAGTGCAATCCTGCACGCTGGTCATGGACAGCAAAACCGGCGAGTCCAAGGGTTTCGGATTTGTCGAAATGCCCAAACCGGGCCATGCCCGGGCAGCCATGAAATCGCTGAATGGCACGGAGATCGCGGGCAACCGGATCCGGGTAAAAAAAGCCGAACCCAAAACCGTCACGCCGAAGGCTGAAGAGACGCCGGACAATGCCAGGCTGATCCCGGAAACACCCACCACCAAATCACGGAACGTATTTGAAGAACTCGACTTTCAATCGACGCCGCTCGGGGACATCAGTCTCAGACGCCGTTCCGAACCGAAACTGAATCATGCGATCGTCTACGAGGTAAAACTCGGCGATGAATTCCTGATGTCGAGCCTGTTTACCGAATCCGAAATCCAGTTGGCCCGGCTCGGCCTTGCCGCGTTGAAATCAGGCCCGGCTTACAGCGGCGGATCCGAACCGTGTTTTGATATCGTCGTTGGCGGCCTCGGACTCGGCTATACCGCCCACGCCGTGCTGGAAGATCCGGCTGTTCGCTCACTGCAGGTCATCGACATCATGCAGCCGGTGATCGGCTGGCACCGGCAGGGCCTGGTGCCACTCGGAAAGGCGCTCGTCGATGATCCGCGCTGCCGGCTCGTGCACGCCGACTTTTTCGCCCTTGCCGGTGCGCAGGACAACTATTTTAACGGCCAACACCACGACCAGCCGGTACACGCCGTGCTGCTTGATATTGATCATTCACCCACGCACTGGCTTAATGAAGGCAACCAGTCGTTCTACACCAGTCCATCGCTGCAACATCTGGCGGAGAAGATCCATCCCGGCGGCGCCTTCGGCCTGTGGTCCAACGATCCGCCGGACGATAACGTGACATCACTGCTCGAATCGGTATTCCGGACATGCCAATCCCACGTTGTAACATTTCCCAATCCATACACGGGCAAGGATGCCTCCTGCACCGTCTACATTGCCAGCAAAGCCGGTGAATGAATAAAAAACATTAACGGGCCTGTGTTCGGAACCGGACCAGGCAAGCGATTATCGGCATAGTGCTCACCTCATATGAAAGACAATCCGGGGTATACCAGTATTCCGGATCGGCTTCCGGTGCCAGCGGCCAGTCGTTGCGAAAGCGTTCCACCAGGTCGGGATTGTTCAGGTACGGGCGGCCGAATGCGATCAGATCGGCATCACCATCGGTAATGGCCTGTTCAGCACTTGTCTGCGTGTAACCGCAGTTACCCATCAGGGCACCGTTGAACAGCGGACGGAAATCGGCCAGCATCATGGGTTCGCCGAGTTCGTGGAAGCCGAAGGCGAGTCCATCCATCACATGCAGATAGGCCAGCGAATGACGATTCAATTGATCGGCAACGTAAGTAAACGTCTCGCGGTAATCCGGCGATCCCATGTCGTTAAACACGCCGTTTGGCGCCAGTCGCACACCGACGCGCTGCTGGGTGTCGTTGTACATGCCGGGAGACGTATTTTCCTGTGTATCAATACTACACATCTGTACAAGCCCGCCGGCAGGCTTAATCGTGTAACAACACACACCAGGGATATCCTGATGCAACCGGGTAAAATGTACAGCCTAATCGCTACGGTCACATCACTTTTATAACCACAGCTTTTACATTCAACAGTGCATCCTTCATACTGCCTGACAGTTGTTTCCATCTGGTCAAGTCATCCCGGCGCATGTTGAAACCTATTTCCGGACTTCTCGCGGTACTTCTGTTTATCCGCCCTGTTCTCGCAGTGACGCCTGCCGCCAATTCCGATGCCACACCGTACCGGGAGTGGATCGCCCATATGAAAACCGCCGAGCGGGGACCGTTCGAAAAAATCGCCTGGTTCTGCAAGGACGGCACCATCCTTCCCCCGACCCCCTTCGCCTGCCGGGAACATGGCGGTGGACGCCAGCACGGTGTCTGGAGCGAGCGGACCCGGACCCTGCGTGACCAGGGTTATTACATCGCCAACATCCTGGCCAGCCTGGAGCCGGAACAGGCGCTTGCGGATAACGCCGAACAACTGAAGTGGATCCTGCTGGAGCGGTTTTTACTGGACATCGACGACGGCTGGATATTGCGCCGGGCACGACACTACAGGGGCGCATTTCAAAGTGAGTCCGAAACCGCGGCCGCGCGTGACCTGCTGAAAACCCTGCTCGCCCAGCCACGTTACCGAACACAGCATTTCCTGCTGTTGCGGGAGGCGGCACGGCTATTGCCCTTGCACGCGGAAAGCCGTGCCCTGGAAAAGGCCCGTAACCTGGCCACCACCATCGCCGACCAGGACCCCGGCTTTGTCCAGCTGCGCAACAAACTTCACGGGTTTCCCGAACGCGCCGATGCCGAGGCCGTGCGTGACTATCTTGCCCGTAAGGACGATCCGAACACGCGCGAATCGTTGCACGCACTGCTGGACGCCATACAGACCACCTTCGAACGTCCCGACCTGATACCGTCGTTGCACAAACTGGCAGCGAGCATTGATCCGAATGCAGCAATTAACGGCACAGTATTACTTAAACAAACTGCAGCACTGCAATCCGCCGATACCGACAGTGAACGTTTGCAGGTACTTGGTGGGTTATTGTCGAACCTGCGCGATGGTTTGACCGAATGGTCCACCAGTGCCGCCCTGCAGGCACTGGACATCAGCATCGCCGCCGAACAGGTCGGCATGGCCACCGGCCTCGATCTATTAACCGTCGCACCAAAGCAAACACGTGCCTGGCAGTTGCAACGGTTGGCGGACAACCTGCATGTCCTCTACGGACTCGGGTTTATCACGGCACGTGAACGTGACGCGCAACAACAGGCACTGGCGCAACTGCCGGCACAGCCGTCGCTCAGCGTCTACCGCGACACCCTGGACTACCTGACGCGCCTGCCGGCCTGGTCCGATGCCTGGCTGCAATACCATTTCGGTCCGCAGATCGCCCGCTTCGATATTCTCGAGCCGGACATCAAACTGTTTATCCAGGATCGACTGCGGGCATCACCGTTACTCGTGCACAGTCGCATCCTCGATCATCTCGGCAACGATGCCGACCGTCTGGCCGGGGTGCAACATGAACTGCTGGGACAACCGGTGGGTTCGGGTTTCCGCGCACTGAATCCCGGCCTGGCCCGCGGCCCGTTGTTATCACTGGATAGGGTGTTAAAACCGCGCGCCACTACAGACAAACCCGTTGTACTCGCACCGGAAACCATCGCGGATTTACCCCCGGTGGCGGGCATCCTCACCGCACGGGCGGGTAACGCGCTTTCGCATATCCAGTTGCTGGCCCGTAACCTCGGCCTCCCCAACGTGGTGGTGAGCGCGGACCTGTTGCCGCGTATCGAACCACTGATGGGCCAACGAGTTGTGCTGCTGTCCAGCCCCGGCGGCGTGGTACAACTGCACGCCGATGATCCCCGCTGGGATAGCGTGTTTCCCAAACAGGCGGATAAACCGGCGCAAATCTCACCCGACCTGGACAAACTGGAACTGGATCAAAAAGCACTGCTGTCGCTGGATCAATTACGCGCAAAGGATTCCGGTCGCGTGGCCGGTCCAAAAGCCACCAAGCTCGGCGAGTTGAAACATCATTTTGCCGGCCAGGTGTCACAGGGACTGGTGATCCCGTTCGGCGTATTCCGGGAAATGCTCGACACAACATCGGGACCCGATGGTACGCCGTTGTTCGAATGGATGCGCAAAGAGTATCGACGGCTGGATGCCATTGACAATACCGCCTTGCAGGAACAGGCCACCCGCGCCTTTCTGGCCGAGGTTCGCAACCGGATACTGGGACAAACGCTCAAGGACGAATTCAAACAACAGTTACACAAACGCATGCGGGAAGTCTTTGGCGAGGAAGGCCGCTACGGCGTGTTCGTACGCAGTGATACCAACGTGGAAGATCTGCCGGGCTTTACCGGCGCCGGCCTGAACCTGACCGTGCCGAACGTGGTGGGCTTTGAAAACACGCTGGAAGCCATCCGGAATGTCTGGGCATCACCGTTTACCGATCGCGCCTACGGCTGGCGCCAGGCGCTGATGCAACAACCCGAACACGTTTACGCTTCGGTGTTGTTGCACAAGACAGTGCCGGCGGAGAAATCCGGCGTCATGATCACCGCCGATATTAGCAACAACGATCCGGGGATCTATACCATTGCCACCAACGAGGGCATCGGTGGCGGCGTGGAAGGACAGGCCGCCGAAAGCCTGAAAGTTGATCCGCAAAACGGGCAAACAACCCTGCTCGCCAGTGCCACGGAAACCTACAAGACCATTCTGCCGGTGGAAGGCGGTGTTACGCGCGCCGTGGCCTCGGGCGCGCCGATGGTTTTATCGCCGCAGGAAGTCGACCAGTTAATTGCCTTTGGCCAATCCTTACCGGAACGTTATCCCGGTTTGCTGGATAGCGAGGGCAACGTGGCCCCGGCCGACGTGGAGTTTGCCTTCACCGGCGGCAAACTGTTTTTGATCCAGATCCGCCCCTTTCTACAGAGCCAGCGTGCGCAACGCAACCGGGCACTGCTGGATCTCGATGAACAACTGCAACGTAATCGCAACCTGCCTGTCGATCTGAATACCGTCCCGGATACCCTGCCGCCATGAAACGCTACCTTGTCTTTCTGATCACCCTGGTCATACCGCTGTCACTACACGGCTACCCGCTCGATGCCTACGACCGTACGCACATACGACGACTGCTGCCGGCATGGCACATCCATTTTGAAGGCGGCGGCAAACCCACCCTGCCCGCGGGTGCCCTGCTTCGCAGCGACGCCATCGTGCCTTCCGGCCACGGTCTCAGCGAACTGCCCGCCAGTGATCCACAACTCGCGCAGAAACTGAAAAACCTGCTTGGTAACGATGCCGATCTGTACAGTGTTTCGGTCGTTGATTTAAGCGATCCCGCCGCGCCACGCTACATCGGCCACCGGGATAATCACATCGCCAACGTCGGCAGTGTCGGCAAGGTGCTGGTGATGTACGCGTTACTGGATCAACTGGCCCGGCTGTATCCCGATGACATCGCGGCACGGGAACGTATCCTGCGCGACACCATCATTACCGCCAACGACTGGGTGTTGACCGATCACCACACGGTGCCGATTTTCGATCCCGCGGCCGGGCACATCATCTCGCGGCAATTGCGCATCGGTGACACCGGTAACCTGTGGGAATTCCTTGACTGGATGATGTCGGCCAGCAATAACAGCGCCGCCAGCATCATCGTCCAGCAGGTGATCCTGCTGGAGAAATTCGGCCACGACTATCCCCTGTCCGCCACCGAGAGCGAAGCGTTCCTGGAAACATCCAGTGCGCGGGAACTGGGTGAACTGTGGCTGACCGCCATGTACCGGCCGTTAAAAACAGCGGGTTTTGATACCGAACGCATTCGCCAGGGATCGCCGTTCACGGGCGCAGCCAAAAAGCGCATACAGGGCACCTCCAGCGTGGCCACGTCCAGGGATCTTGCCCGACTGGTCAGCCTCATTGAAGCAGGCAAGTTGGTGGATGCCTGGTCCAGTGCCGAGGCCAAGCGCCTGCTCTACATGACCCAGCGCCGCATTCGCTATGCATCGCACCCGGTGTTGAACGGTGACGCCGTCTACTTCAAGTCCGGTTCCTATTACAGTTGCGAACCGGAACCGGACTTTGTCTGCCGCAAGTACATGGGCAACAGGATCAACCGCCTGGCCTCCGTGGCGATGGTGGAATCCCCCGCCGGGTCACCCGGGTTACGCTACATTGTCACGGTCATGTCCAACGTGTTGCGGGTCAACTCGGCCGTGGCCCATCAAACGCTGGCCATGCGCATTCACCGTTTTATTGAAAGCCTGCACGCCGGTAATGATGCGAAAAACCCGGCCGCAGCGGAACCGCTGCCGAAAAACATCGAGTCACTGGCCGAATGAACGTACACATCAGTGAGCGGAAAGTGGCCGCCATACGCGGCATTTCCCTGTTCCTGAATTTCTTCCAGATCATTTTCGCCTATTACATGATCAAGCCGGCGAGCCGTTCCATCTACCTGGAACACTTTCGCGCCGACCAGTTGCCCTACGTCTGGATAGCCAGCGCCCTGTTACTGGGGCTGCTGATGCCGGCGTATTGCCACTTCGTGGATCGGCATGACCGGCGCAAGGTGGTCATGTTCAGTTGCCAGTTTTTCTGCGCCATCCTGTTGATCTTTGTCGCGTTGCTTCAGAGCGGCAAGACCTCGCCCGCGGTGGCCGTCGGGTTTTACATTCTTGTTGATATTCTGAGCGTGGTCCTGGTGGAACAGTTCTGGAGCCTGACCAACAGTAACTACGCCACGCATACGGGCAGTCGCTGGTACGGGTTTGTCGGCAGTGGCGGCCTGGTGGGCGGCATACTGGGCGGCATGGCCGCGAGCTGGCTGATCCGGGAAACCGCGATGACGTCCTACGACCTGATGTTGCTCAGTGCCTTTTTACTGTTCACCCTCGGTGTTTACGCGGAGTTACTGATCAACCTGGATATCTACAGCGAGGAAAGTTTTCACATTCGCCCGCAGGGACTGGGCAATTCACTCAGCTTCACACGCATATTCAGCAACCGTTACATCCTGCTGATCACCATCACCATCCTGCTGGCCCAGTTGGTCGAACCCATTGTCGAATACCAGTTCCTCAGCTTCGTGGAACAGGTGTATACCGAGCGCGAAGCGCGCACCGCCTATCTTTCCACATTCCTGAGTGTGCTTGGCATGGTGGCATTAACGATCAACCTGTTGTTAACGCCGCTGGTACTGCGCTACCTGGGCGCCATCGGCGGCATGCTGTTTCAACCGGTAATACTGTTAATGGCATCGGGGTATTTCAACAGCAGCCCGGGATTGAGCAGCGGTGCCGCCATGAAGATCAGTGACCGCGGGCTTTCCTATTCCCTGAACCGGGCCTCGAAAGAAATGCTCTACGTGCCGGTGGACCCGACGTTGATTTACCGCGCCAAGGCCTGGATTGACATGTTTGGTTACCGGATGTTCAAGATCATTGGCGCGGTGCTGGTGCTGGCGCTGACACAGTGGTTCAGTTTTAACTGGTCCAGCGAAACGTTCAGCTACCTGGTGATGCCGGTGTGCCTGGTGTGGATCCTGGTTGTGATCAGCCTGAAACCCGATTACCAGCGATTGCGCCGGCACGAGCAGACGGTTGTTCAGTCGGCCATGCTGACCTGAAGCGGGGCGTCCGTGGTAAAGATGATGTTGTCCATCGCCACGATGATCTCCTTCAACCACTCACCACCATTCTGGTCATTGGCTAATGCCACGGCAATGTAACGCCGACCATCCCGTTCGACGATGGCGCTGTCGGCATGGTAGGTACGCCAGGTACCGGACTTGCGGAAGATGGCGGAATCCGGATGCACCTTTTCAAGACCGGCGACAAACTTGTGATGAATGCGCGGCTTGCTGAGCATCTCCTTCATCTCGCGGCTGGCTTGCGGTGAGATCAGGCTCTCGTTCTCGATGAGGTAATAGAAACGCGCCACCTGCCAGGCCGTGGCGCCGTGGGAAATGGCGTGCAACGGATCGCGCTGGAAGGCCGGACTTTTGCCATAGGGTTTGCCCACCCACAGGCCGCCGTTGTTGTTCACATCGTAAAAACGATACGGCGAGGTTTGCAGTAGCTGGTTCAGCTTGTAAGGGCCGACCATGTTCATCACGCGCGTGGCCGCCTGGTTGGAAGACACGCGAATCATGTCAGTCATGTCGCGGATCAGGCTCTGGGTTTTCTTCAGTTTGCCCGCCGTGATCTGGTGAAACGCAGCGAACAGAATGGCGATCTTCGGCAGGCTGGCCGCGTACATCATCTTGTTACCGTTAACGTGGGCCAGCCGTGGCTGCTCCAGGTCGGTCACATCCACCAGCGCCACCGCCAGCCGGCCCTGTTTGACCGCCTTGTTCAGGCCCAGTTGTTCGAGGTGATACATCAACTCGTTTTGCAGGCGGGTATCCACCTGGTGGGGAAACTCCGGCTCTGCTGCCTGTAGCGGCATGGCGGCGAGACAAATGAGGGAAAAGGATAGCAAAAGCCGTGGGAAAATCGGCATCATGGACAGATTCGGTTTCTTCATACCATCATCTCATACAGGTGCCGACATACGGCAGAGTTATTATCCACGAATCCCCGGTTTTGGAAAGAAATCTCTATCATTCGCATTGTAACGGAAAATAGCCTTATTAGACAGTCAGTTACGATCGATACGCAGCGGCATTGCCGGGCTTTTCGCCGTCAGGCCGTTGATAAACCACGTAATAGTCATGTTTTCATGGGTCATTCCGAGGCGAAACACATGCCTGTCATGGCGGCGAATGCAGGGATCAACTACAGTCATTCCGGCGAAGCTGGCACCTTCCCTGTCATTTCAAGCGATCGCGAGAAATCTGGTTTTCCAGCTGTCATTCCCGCGAAAGCTGGAATCCAGTAAAACCATCATCGCCGCAGGCGATACATTTTAATTTCCATCAAGGCCGGAAACATTGCATGTCATCCGCAAATTGCATGGGCCCCTGGTAACTCTCACGAATGTATTGGCCGGATTCGGTTTCACGACCGAGAGTACGATTCATACGGTGCGATAACACCAGTTGTGTAACACCGGCACTGGCGGCGATGTGCCCGATCACCGAGGGTGGCATATGCAGATTCCGTGCAACGCCCGTAGCCCCTTCCGGTACGGCATGATGCGCAACGAGCAAGTCCGCTTTTAGCGCCAGCCCCGTGAGCGTGTTGTTATCGTTATTCATATCGCCACTGAACACGATCACCTTCTCATCAACCTGTACCCGCCAGGCCAACGCCGGAATCGGGCCATGATGCACCGGCACGGCGGTGATCCGATAACGGCTGTCATCGAGAACAACCTGCTGGATCTTGCCATTCGCCGAAACATCGTGTGGCACGATTCGATAGCTCTCCGTGCCATCCAGGTAATCGCTCAAATAGCGATACGCCCCCTCCGGCCCGAACAAGAGCCCGACGAAGCTTGTTGTCGATGGCATCAGGGGATTACCGGTTGGACCGTAAACAGACAGGTCGCGGTCCCGCCCGCTGAAAAAAGAGGCCTTGACCAAAACGGGAAGATCATTGCTGTGGTCCACGTGCAGATGACTCAACAGTATGACATCCAGGTCATTGATGGTCGCACCGCTTTGCTCGAAGCGGGATAAACTGCCGCTGCCCATATCCACCAGGATACGTGCCTTGCCGTCCACCCAGATCACGTAACCGGAGGAAGCACGCCCATCATCCAGCTCCGGGCCGCCCGACCCCAGCACCTGCAACCAGACGCCCTCCTCGCCGCATGCCGTATCGGCCATCACGGGGACACACAGACACCCGTTGAAGAAAAACAGGAACAAGCAGGTTGTGATGCGTTTATTCACGAGCCCTGCATGGAAAGAAACGCTATAAGGAACAAGACCATGATCAACAAGACAATTGCCCACATTGGCAGGCGCAGGGCATGTTTCTCCTCGCCCTCGATTTTCTTGCCATCAACATAAAGATCATAAAACACAACCCGGCCCATTGCCCGATGCTGGAACTTGCCGAGATGGCCGCCGATATTGAACGGGACATCCCTGGCAAATTGGCCGAAGCTTTCAGGCTGCCGCTGACATGTTCCACCAGGTCATCGTCGATAAAATATTTTTTCTCACCCGACCAGAAATTGTGCTCCATGCGAAAGTGGTGTGTCTCACCATTCAGCTCCACTTCCCAGGTCTTCACCGCGTCTCCGTAGTTCATTTCAGGACTTTAACACAGTTGAGGTAGCAGAATCGCAGCGCCACCTGGATACGCATTGATATTGCCGGACTGACTGCAACGCGGGATTATCCGGTTACGGCTGTGGACTCGGGGGACGCTTATCGGCATAGTGTTCATCCCGTATGGTGGGTATTCCATACTTAGCCGTTCGATTTATTGCACCAGCGAATTCGGTAAACACTCACATTGGCCTTTCTGTTCTTACTGGGTATTCTCCTTGCCGGCGTCCTGGCCTGGCTCACCTACACCAAATCACGCCAGGCCCGGCGAGAACGGCTACTCAGGCAACCCTTGCCTGCTCAATACATCCGCATTCTTGAAGACAAGGTGACACTGTATTCCATGTTGCCCGATGACCTCCGCCACGACCTCCACGGCCGCATCAATATTTTCCTCGATGAGAAACAATTCATTGGTTGCGCCGGGATAACCATCACCGATGAGATGCGACTCACCATTGCCGGTAATGCCTGCATCCTGCTGCTGAACAGGGCTAACTACCGGTTTACAGGTTTCACCAGCATCCTGGTCTATCCGGACACCTATGTAGCCGAAGAGACTACGTACGACGGTGTCGTGGAAACGCATGGACAGGAATCGAGGGCCGGGGAATCCTGGCACCGTGGCCCGGTGGTCCTGGCCTGGTCGGATGTGGTCCACGGTACCCTGCACGAACGCGACGGACACAACGTTGTCCTGCATGAATTCGCCCACAAGCTGGATGAGGAAAACACCATTATGGATGGCCTGCCGGTTCTGCGTAACAGCACCGACTACAAGGAATGGGCGGAAGTCCTCACCCGGGAATACGATGCCCTCGTGATGAAAGCAGAGCATCACGACAAAAGCGTTATGGACAGCTACGGCGCCGTCTCACCCGCGGAATTCTTTGCCGTGGCCACAGAAACGTTCTTTGAAAAACCGGGAGAAATGCAGGAGAAACTGCCGGAGTTATACCAACAACTCAAAAAGTTTTATGGCCTGGACCCGGCGACATGGCATGACAAAAAGAATTGAGATTCAAATGGAAAGATTCTGTGACCGGAAAATAAAACGGAGGTAAAATCAGGATGCAGATTCCAGTCCGCCCGATACAGACTCAACACACCGGGATGATTCCCGCGTTGCCAATACATCCCCTTCATCAATGCGCCGGATCTGGTGCGCCTTCACACACCAATCAACCTTTTCATAGACTTGCGGGTAACCGGGCACGCACACCTTGTAAGCCACGCAGATCTCGGAATCCGCCGGATTACGCAGATCATAAAGCAGGCGCCGCTTGAGCCTGCCGGTCACTTCCGCGATCTGGCCGTTCAGCACCGTGCGGTTCATGTGTTGTAGAACTCCGATTTCGCCGGGTTGTAATGACTTATCCATCATTTCCTGTTATTCAGCTTCACGGGCAAAATCGTTCGGAATTTTCACCAGGATATAAAGAGAATTCAGCACCAGGTTCAAGATTGCAATACCGGCAATTACAGCGGGCGCATCACCCCAAGTGCCTACAATGGTACTGACAAACAGCAATAAAAACATCGAATTCAGTATCAGTAATGCAAGTTTCATATTAATACTCCTTACTATTAACACAACATATCGCTCAATATTATAGATTTCTAATATGACGTACGATATGCCTTTTCAAATATTTTCAACCGGTGATACGACATCGCTTCGGGATCCGGTAAAAACCGGGTTGGCATTGATAGTCGCACACCTTCGATATTCAATAGTTTTTCGCTCATCTCGCTATCATCAAAATGCGCTTTTAAATCAGTGGCAATGCAAACACGCCATTGTTCATCAAAGGTGATATAGCCTTTATCAAAAGCCTTGTCATACAAACCATTCAGGGATATACCATTACTGGGATCTGCCCGCCTCTCAACGGAGTCTTTCCAGGGAATAATATGGCTGGCTATCAACAAGTGAGGTAATTGGATGCCTGAAATCGCACACCGGTTTTCATAGCTGACGATGACGCTATTCCGGAAAAAACGCTGCACCCTGCGAACTTTTACATTCTGAACACTCTCGGTTTCTCCAACAGGCATTGCTGATTCTTTGATTTCATCCTCTTTAACCACGGGCTCTATCCGCTTGTCGTAAAGATCCTCGGCAGCCAGGGCTATCTTGTTGGAATCATCACGAAACTCATCCCAGAGCAACCGGTCTGACTTGCTTACAGCTGATAATCCTTTCCGTTCCAGCGCGGGATCAAGATTGGCGAAATTGCATGCTTTCATGGCTACGGCAGAAGGCGTTCGCCCTATTACTTTCGCGAGTTCGATAATATCCGGATTACTTTTATGGAGTTTGCCAAAAGGCAAGCGGCAATAAAGATGGAAGACCAACAACAACTCATCTCTTTGCCAGTCCCTGCGCATTAAGATTCACCATTTAACGAGACTTTAACCGACCTTACATACTCCAACACCGCCTGCATTTGTTTAACGATTTCTCCGCACATTAATTGCAGTACTCTCGCAACAAATCATTCGTCTGCGCCAAATCAAAATGTTCGGGGTCGAAATCATCGACTATCCATTCGAGCATCTCCTCATGCTCCGGGTGCGCAGGATCAGCCACAATCTCCAGAAACATCTCATAGCCCGGAATACCGCCTACATCTTCGGGTGGACAGGCCCGGCTCCCCTTGAGACACACCGGTAACCGGGTGTCCGATTCAAACGGCAGGATCTTTTCCAGCACCACTTCATGTTCCCAGCCGTCACCAAAATCGTATGTATACTGTAACTTGTCCTTTTCTTTTTGTAATACCTGTTCCAGTCGATAATCAATTTCATCATTAATATCGGATGGAAACTCTTCATCCGGCACTCCATAACGTTCCCGGCCATGCTCGAACTCATGCAGATGCGAATTGGTCCAGCCCATGATGACCTGCAAGGCAATATGAACATCCTTCAGATTATTCGTGCTCGCAATCAGAAATCTGCGCCAGACTGGCGGCTTAATGCCTTTTAGCGTGACTTTAAGTTGATATATTGAACGTAAGGATCGTGTAGTCATAAGTATTGTTTTTCAAACCGGGGGCAATGCCTTTTCCAGATTACGGATTAAATCCGGTATATCTTCTTTAACGGTTTTAAATAGCTGTTCATGATCAATCTGACCATATTCATGAGCGAGAATATTACGTTGACCGATAATTTCCCTCCATGGAATTTCCGCCAATACTGCCTGGCCTTCCGGTGAAACCCGCCGTGCGGCCTCTCCGATTATTTCCAGGCTACGCTCCAGAGCCCTTTGCAATATAAGGCTTTCCAGTAAACCGGCGAGGTCATGGTCCTGCATCATCACATCCACTTCCTTTGCCGCCTGCAGCATGTCCCATAAACAGGCGGCATCTCTGTCGTTAAGCGGCATACAACAACTCCATGTCTTTTTCTATTTCTCGGCGCCGATATGGGTTATTTAATATTGCGGTGGTGGCCAGATCCACTTTGCGACCACCGAATAACTGACTGAACGCGTCGCTGATCACTACCATGCTGCCCAGCGAAGGCGACTTTCCTTCTTCAAACTCAACCAGCAAATCGATATCGCTGGTGGGCGTCATCTCTCCGCGGGCGGCAGAACCGAACAGAGCCAGGCGCTTGATATGATATCGTTTGATCAGTGCATCCAACGCACTGCGCGCGATAGATAACCTGCCACCGATCTTCAATACATCACCGTTTACGTTTACTTTTCTGTCCATATCCGTATCTTCCACGAACGCCAACTTACGGACGATGGACAACAATTCTTCGTATACAGGGCATTCAGGATTGGCCTGGTAATAATTCTGATTGCCCACCCTGTTCACCGTCAACAACCCGGCCCTCACCAATCGATCCAACTCCCGGCTGACCGTCCCGCGCCCCATGGCCACCCGTCGCATGATCTCATTGGTATAAAAACGTTTATCCGGTTTGCCAAATAAAAGTCCCAACACCTTTTGCTGTGTCTTGGTGAACAGTGCGTCGCCGATGGTGTCCTGAAGCATGCTCGCCCCACAATAATCCCCAATATGGGGATAATAGTCCCCATATTGGGGATTATCAAGTGTTAGTGACAGGCCACAGCCCGTTCATGGCGCTACGAGCTCGACAAGTCGCTCAGTAAACGGCGTGCTTTCACTGGAAGTGATCAATAACCGGGCCCGGGCCCGGGTCATGCCGACATACATCAACCGCACCTGGTCCGCCTGCTCTTTAGCTTGTTCGTCAAGCTGCCGGAACACGGGCGCCGGGCCGGTGACCCATACCGTCATCACGCAGAACGTGAGCGTAGTTCCAGACTTTATTGACGATTTCAGATGCGCTCATATAACTCTATGTTTTTATTAAATATTTTTGCATTTTCAAGACGATTCAGCTTCCGTTTAATACTCAAAGACCAGTGCTTATCTGTTCATTTTTCAACCTGCTTTGGTTTGCGATGAAATAAGAATATTATTAAAAAACAAAGAGTTATAATTCCTGATGTCCGTATAGGACATCAGGAATGAAATGGCTAGGCCCATATCGGAATGTACCTTGCGTACCGCCGGGAGTCAGGTGCATTGGGGTCGTTTTTGATTAACCCCTGCTCTATGGCTGCCGTAATGACCTGGGAGATTTTATTACTGCTGCCCTCGGACACCCCGAACCTGTCTCTGAGAGATTGATTAGTCATTTGTTTGCGCAATACCCATTGCAAAACGCAGTGTTGATAACAGGCTCGGACCCGATCGCTTCCTTTCATATCCCGAAAAGCACGCGGGCCGTGTATCACAACAATGGTTCTTTGGTGACTGACCAGAAACTCGGGAGCTGGCAATTGTAAAAACTCAGCAGTTTCAATCACTCTATCAATTCCACTACTTTTTTCCTCACAAATACCAAATCGCCGCATCAAATCAGCTAAGCGTTCATTACGGGACTGATAGCCATCAATAAATCGTTCAACCGGCACAATCGGTTCACCGGGATTCGATATCTCAACGCGATTAGAAAATATTTCAACAACCGGGGAGGTGCCGGATAAGTTGAAATCCTGATGAATCAGTGCGTTTGCCAGCAATTCTCTAATCACCACTTCGGGCACCAACTTGGTTTCTTTGCGGAGGGCGCCTTCAATGACTTCATTTTGCGGGAGCTTGCTTAAAACATAACTGACCAAGCCGGAAAAACCAACAGCGTAGCCTTTCTCTCCGGTTAAATCCGACAGTGTTTCCAATTTCGATTCCCCAGCATAAACGATTACCCTTGCAGCCTTACGGCTAACGCTTGGGAACGACCTCAAATTTTTCGCCAGTAAAACTGCTCCTATGTTCAGGATGTTAAACCCAGCTGATGATTTTTCGATTAAACGTTCCTGCTGAAGACGCGCCAGTACACCTTTCTGGTCAGTTGGGTAAAGGTTCTGTAATAAATCAAAAAATGCCTGCGTATCTAAAGTTTGAATCACCTCTTGAGCACTCACATCTTTGCAAGCAATCTCATCTAGCCAACTGGGTTGCCCCTCCGAGAAAATTTTTCTGAGCTGGTCTTCAGTCATGGGTACCAATTGCTGGCCCGAGCGCATCAGATAGGCACCGCCAAAATGGTAAGCTGTTCCCCTGGGACGTGAGGGAACTGAAAATACCACCACTCGCCCGTCAGGATGGTTAACCTCCTCGATATCGACGCGAAAGCCAATGTCCTGGAACAGTTTTGACGCCATGTCGACGGTATCATTAACCGCATTACTGCCAACTACCTGTCGCGGGAGCTTGTCGGCGATACCTAAAATAAGATGGCCGCCACCTTCATTCGCCAGCGCAACACAGTATTTACAAAGTTTGGTGTAATCATACTGCGTCTTGGCCTCTTTAAACTCCAAATTCTGAGTCTCAGATCTTACACTACGCCAAATATCGATTTGTTCCGGTGTAATTACCATATTATTGATACGTTACAATTCATTTAATGAGATTCTACGTTAGTGCTCCGTACTCCAGACATACCGTTCCAGCTTGGCGGGGTCCTGGATCTTGTTTTGCGCCTTGCGGATGATGGTGCCCAACCCGTTCCTGCACCGCAAGACCAAACTCCCGCGCGAATTCCATGACTTCCTGTCTATCAATCATTTCCTCAGTCCTCTGCCCACCGTTCCGGCACCCATAAGCGCCATCGGGTTATTAATTTTGGTGAATTTAATGCCGGATCCAGCCTGGCATTGCCCGTAGTCAGTCTTTCTCTACACATATCCATCAGCGCTTGCTCATTCCCTGCGTATTTTTCCAGTAAGTAACCGAGTCGCTTGAATACCGCCCCATTACCCAATTGTTCTCCATAGTCGATTAACAATTTCAGATCCTTCTTTTCTGAATTCAGGTAATTCCTGAACATATCGACAGCCGAACGCAGGCCTCCCCCCAGTTGCGGATCATTTAACATATCGAGAATGGTACGTGTGGGATCGGACACATTAACTTTTACCTGACCACGCCAGACCGCTTTAAGACCGAACATCGCTTCATCGGCGATTGAGCGGAGTAAAAAATCCGTGCCGTTGATTTCCGTTTTTCGTTTTCTGGGTCGTTGCGTTGTCATCACCACCACGGTTCGGAAGATCTGTTCGGTCAAATCCCAATATTCCGCTGCACTCCACCCACCGATGTAGCACGGGCTGTAAATCCAGTCCGCAACCAACCAGGGATCCTCAAGGGGGATATCCGCCGTGCGTGATTCCAGGGGTACGGGAACATACAGGCCCCGGCGAACGCGGGACAACCAGCCTTTTGTCGCCCACCGGGCCAGTAACTTGGCCGCACCGGAATTCGGCATGTCTAGAATGTCTGCCGTTTCCGGGACTGAAATCGTCCCCTTGCTGGCCCTGAGTACAGCAGAGAGACGTTCCCGGTCGGCTTTCCCTAGTCCAGTCAAGGTTTTCATAGTATATAACGCACGTAATTATTCACATAATGTATGAATTATTACGTATAAAGTATACTATTTTCTACGGATTCACTAGCTTTTCTACGTATTTATTCAGTTATTCAATGAATTAATACGCTCTCAATATACCTTGGTCCCTCGTATTGGAGAACGCCATAGACGCTACCGACTCCTGCTCACGGCACCACCAGTTCCACCAGCCGTTCAGTAAACGGCGTGCTTTCGCTTGAAGTGATCAATAACCGGGACCGGGCGCGGGTCATGCCGACATACATCAAGCGCACCTGGTCTGCCAGCTCTTCGGCCACGTAGTGGATCGGTAATCCCCCCGGAATTTAG
>DGNS01000006.1 GCA_002389045.1 Thiotrichaceae bacterium UBA4486
TTTAAAACAGAATGGATGCCGGGGAACGGCTATCAGTACTTTACAGAGGCCGAGCAGGATATTGCTCAATACATGAAGTACTATAATCATGATCGCGGTCACAGTGTAAACGGTTATCTCAGTCCTGCTCAGGCTGAGGCCGCATGAGAGAACTTATCGAGTTGTACGGAAATAATGAGCCACTACACTATTGTTATTAACATGGCTGAAATGTACGCTCTATTATATAGTTTGAAAAGAGTAAGCTTCTGACAAGAAAGTTAGCGCAGCATGATTATTTCGCAACTGCTTGATTTATAATAGATTAAATTACAAGAAAGTTAGCAAGAAAAATGGGAAAGCCCTATATTCAAGAAATAGACACATTGGAAGAAACGTACAGGTGGGCTTTGCATCTTGATATAACTGCATTAGCTAAAAATATTGCAAGCTTTTGGAGTATACCACTTTTATCTGTAGGTTCTGGCGGTTCTTTTTCAGCAGCTGAATATCAAGCACACCTGCATAGAGTTTTCTTTGCTTCCACTAGTCAAGCTGTAACTCCAGTTGAAATGCTATCTACGTTGCCTAAGAACAAAGAAGCCAGCGTATGGTTTATAACAGCAGGCGGTAACAATATCGATATTTATAGAGGATTACAGCATGCCTGTCTGAACGAAATGCGGAATATCAATGCGTTAGTTGGAAGTGATAACACAAAGTTACACAGACTTTCTAAAAAATATCAATATGCCAACTTATGGGGTTTTCCACTACCTACTGGCAAAGACGGTTTTTTAGCAACTAACTCGTTATTAGCGTTTTCGGTACTACTCTATAGGGCATACAGCACAGCTGTAAAACAACATAATGGTCTTCCTAATAAGCTTTCAATACTTATTGAAAACACAATTAATCACGCGGATTTTCTATCAACAATAGAAAAGCGTCTCGCCCCTATATGGAAATGTTCTGTCCTTCATGTTTTATTTAGCCCTGGGCTAAAAGCGGCTGCTTTAGATATTGAATCTAAATTCATAGAAGCGGGCCTAATGTCTGTTCATCTTGCAGATATCAGAAATTTCGCTCATGGCAGGCATCATTGGTTTGCAAAAAATACAGAACATAGCGGGATAATTGCTTTATCCAATCAAGCCGAAAAAGATCTCGCCATAAAAACCTTATCCTTATTGCCAGTTGAAATTCCCAAAGAAGTTATTACCTTCAAAGGAATAGATAGTTTAAATGGTATCGCTGGATTAGTTTTATCACTTTATTTTACACTATGGCTTGGGGAAGAAAGAGGCATAGATCCAGGTCGACCTGGAGTTCCCGATTACGGATCGAAAATATACCGACTAACAACTAATCCGGGATTCGTTACATCTATAAACAAGAAAACGGCAGCGATAAATCGGAAAAAACGTTGGTTGACTGTTAAACTTGATACAGAGCATGATGAACAATGGCGTAAAGCTTACAGTGAATTTGTAAGAAAATTAGAAAGCTGTGAGATTGGTGGTATCGTTCTCGATTATGATGGTACATGTGTCGACAACCAGAAACGATGGAGCCCTCCAACGGATGAATTTTCACAAGAACTGAGCCGACTTTTAGATGAAGGAATACATATTGGATTTGCGACAGGAAGAGGTAAATCAATCAGGACTGACCTGCAAAAGGTTATACCTGAACGGCACTGGAAAAGCGTTATAATTGGTTATTACAATGGGTCTGAACTCAGAGAATTATCGGATAATGCCATGTTAGAAAGTGCTTCTAGTGCATGTGAATCGCTAGCACAAATAGAGATAATTTTAGGAAATAACATTTTTTTATCAACACTCTCAGAATTTGAGACTAGAAAATATCAGCTTACCGTCAAAGGAAAGGAAACACTTTCTGAAGACTTTTTGTGGGATGTTGTTCAAGATGAATTGTATAAGCACGTTCATCATAAAGGAGAAGTGCTTTGTTCTAGTCATTCCGTAGATATAATAACGGATAATGTCTCCAAATTATCTGTTGTAAGGCATATAGAAGCATTGATTCCTGAGAATAAAAAAATTCTAAATATTGGAGACAGAGGGAAATGGCCTGGAAACGATGCATTGCTACTCAAGGAACCGCTTTCATTGAGTGTCGACCAGGTATCGTATGCGCATGACTGCTGCTGGAATTTATGTCCGGCGGGTATAACAGGCGCACAGGGAGCATTATATTATCTAACTCGCCTGAGAAGAAAAAATGGGAGTATACGATTTTATGCATAACAGGAAAGGATAATGAATAGAGAGCTTGGGCTAAGGATATTAAGCCAGATAATGGACTGGGAGGATGATGAATCCAGAGAGGAATTTCGCTGGCTATCTTTTATGTCCACCTATAAATACGATGATTATCGTGAATATCTCGCTGGTGCACGTTTTATAGAAAGTCTAGCTACATGGCTACAGCAATTCGAACCTGCCGATAGAGCAATCGCATATAGTTATATAAAAGAGAATTTGATATATTTTAGTTCACCTGAAATTCAGCGTCTTGTCGAAAAGTTTTCTCCAGAAATTTTTTATAGAGATCTACAAGAATTAGTATCAGTAAAACTCGGCATTCCCAAATATATGGTCTGGTCCTCAGCAAAGAGCCTTAAAGAGTTTCGATGGCAAGCACGTAAAGCCCTTTTTATGGGGTTGAGTGATGGTGCACGTATTGACGCTTTCAGGCGAGCAAATGCTGGAGTCATCTCTAACGAACAAGTAGCTATTACAACCGAGATCAATTCAGAAAAGTGGCAAAGTCTTCTTAGAGATTTAGAAAAAGACCTGAATAAGATAAATAGTAGCCAAGGTAGTGGAGAAAGATTTTCAAATGTCTATCTTATTGACGACTTCACAGCATCAGGTACAAGTCTGATTCGTGAGGAACCTCTCAATTCTGGTGAATTCAAGGGGAAACTATTTAAATTCAAAAAATCTCTTGAATCGATGGCAGGTGACAGCCCATTGGAAGAAAATGTACGTGTGACAGTACATCACTATATCGGTACGGAACAGGCTAAGAACACCATAGCCGAAAGATATATGAAGGCCAAATTCTCATTAGAGGAAATTGGGGTTTCAGATGTCACTTTTACATTCGGTATTATTCTACCATCAAAAATTAAACTTGGGCGTGCCTCTACACACCCTTTTATGACTCTATGTGAAAAATATTATGATCCATCATTACATTTAGATGAGCATTTCGCAAAGAGTGGTTGCCCTGATGCAAAATATGGTTATGCAGAGTGTGGCCTGCCAGTAATCCTTGAACATAATACGCCAAATAACTCCCTGCCATTGCTTTGGGCTGAAACATCGGGGGAAAATGCAACACATGCAATCAGGCCATTGTTTAGAAGACGACAACGTCATACAGAATTCAATAGTTAAGTTATGGCGAATCCTTTTGAGAAACGAGCAACTGAATATTTACGAGATGATACGGCTTTTCTATCGGTTGTAACGCCGGAGCCTCTACACACTTTCTTCGAAAAATATGCTAAGGATGGTACGCTTTATGATCGTTTGGCAATGGTAATAGGCACACCGGGAAGCGGCAAAACGACTCTAGCAAGCTTGCTTCAATATAACACTATTCACACTTTACTTAATAGTCCTAATCATTCTGAGTATAAACCACTTATAAATGCGCTCAGCAAATGTAGCATTATCAGCCAAAACAATATAAAAGTAATTGGCTGTCGTATTCCAATGGAATCTGAATATAGAGATTTCTGGGAGCTTCCGTATAGCACAGAGATTAAAATGGGTCTGCTTAAATCATTTTTGCAATCCCGTGCACTGTTGTCCTGGATAAGAGGACTTGAAAATACTGCTCAGTATGAGTTGTCAAAAATTAAAATTCAGTTTCGTGATGGGGCTGAGGTTGCTGAAAATAGTATTGGCGGCAACGACTGTGAAAGTATCTTTCATAAAGCCAGCGTTATCGAACGAGTTATTTATGAAATCGGCACTGCATTAATACCGCCACCTGAAAACCAGCTTGAAGAAATTGCAACAGCCTCATACCACCCATTTGATTCAGTAGAATATTTTCTTATTAATGTACACGACACCACCCAAAAGCTAATTCCACTGGTAATGCTTGATGATGTACATATTCTTCATCCTAAACAGTTATCTTCACTTGTTACTTGGTTAGCGCGCAGGGAAATAAAAATCGCACGTTGGATGCTAATGCGTCTTGATGCACAAACTCCACAAGATGTTTTATTGCAGGAACTAAATACAGACATAGGAATAGAAGTATCTTCTCAGATTAAGAAAAGCCGTGAAATAACATATATATGGTTACAAGGAGATAAAGATAGAGGAGCGCGTCGTTCAAGTTTTAGGAAAATGGCAAAAAGCATGGCAGATAAGTATCTAAGACTCATGCCGGTATTTTCACGGCAAGGGTTAACACATTTTTCAGATCTTTTAAGCACACACGCTACCACTCTACAACAACCAACCTTAAGAAAACTAAGAGAAAAAGTTGATAAACTGGCTATTAATATTAATATCAGCCAGAACATTAGAGATAAATTCAAGCAAGATATCAATAATTATTTTTTAGGATCAGACACAACAGACAATGGAGAGGACATCCGGCTAGCAATGGAACACATCATGCTTCACCGCTATATGAACCGTGTTCCACAAGCAAGTCTGTTTGATAATGCTGTAGAAGAAATAGATTTTGCCCCTTCAAAACCTATTAATGTTAAAGCCGGACTAGCTGAAGGAGCAAGAATTTATCTGTTACATGAATATAAGAGGCCTTATTATTATGGAATCAATGCTGTTTGCGATGGCAGTTCCGAAAATGCCGAGCAATTTCTACAGCTTGCTGGTGAGCTTGTCAGCGCATCGGAAACACGAATTATACAATCAAAGTCAGCAAGTTTAACAACTAAGTACCAGCATAATCTTTTAGTAAATCGAGCACAAAAAATAATTCAGGATTGGTCGTTTCCAAAATATCTTGAAGTAAAAAGGCTTTGTGGTTTCATGGCAAATAAGTGCCTGGAAAAATCTCTCGAACCTAACGCCTCATTGGATGCAGGAGCAAACGCATTTGGAATATTGCAAGAGGAGTTTGAAGGTATACCTAGCAAGTACCCTGAACTAGCCAAAATATTACAGTTTGGCGTTGCGTATAATGCACTTTCAATTAAACATAATCACTCCACTAAAAATAAGCTATGGAGTTTGATTGAGCTATCAGGTCCTGTTCTTATTGCTTATGGTTTGACCCTTTCAAGAGGTGGATTTCTCGAAAGGAATGTCACGGATCTCCTACAAGCATTGGAGGGGCCTTAGTTTGGAAGAAAGGCGCTGGCAATACTGTATTGATCACTATGACGATGATGTATATACGTTCTTTTCGTCACATTTTAAGGACGAAAAACGCAAATGCCTTTATATCGGTGGGGCTGGATTTGATCCGAGGAGTACAATAATTATACAAATGCTTTCTGAGGTTTTGGGCACACGTTTACATGCTGTTCTAATTCGTGAAGAACGTCCGGACCCAGACAAGGAACTAATCAAAAGAGCTGAGAGTAACGTAAAAAAGATCCAAAATATGGCTTGTTATAATGAAGTTATAAAAATTAATATTTTTGCGGATGATAATGCCGTAGTAGGTGGGATAAATATTTCCCGCGAAATAGAAAAGCTTGACGTTGATGGATATACGGATATTGTAATCGATTTAAGCGCGCTTTCGATTGGTGTAAGTTTTCCGACAGTAGCTTCCATGTATTACAGGGTACAGAAATTTGACCACCAGTTAAATATACATCTTACTGCAATATCCAATCCATCCTTAGATGCTCTAATATCGTCTTCATCAAACGATAGGGTAACAGATATAAGGGGCTTTTCTATTCCCGACCTTCTTGGCCAACCACAAGAAAAGGCGAGATTATGGCTACCGCTTATTACCAGCAAAAAAAATACGATTTTGAATTATATACATGCAGATATACGTCCTCATGATACATGCCCGATATTACCTTTTCCGTCAGAAAATCCAAAAAAAGCAGACCTGCTAGCATTAGATTACATCACAGAATTAGAAAGTGAATGGAATGTTGACCCAAGAAACTTTGTGTACGCCGACGAACGAAATCCACTCGATATTTATAGAACAATCTTACGAATTGATAGCGAAAGGAAGCCGGTATTTGAAACATTCGGTGGTTCATTGATTATTCTTTCTCCAATAGGTAGTCGCATACCAGCAACAGGTATGCTCCTAGCAGCACTAGAATGCCAGTTCCCAGTGGCATATGTCGAAGCATTGGAGTACCATGTTGATTGGAATCAGGTCGATTCGCTTGAGTGTAACTCTTTGAAAAAAGTGCATATTTGGCTTTATGGCGAAGCATATTACAAAGACACGAAAGGATGGAAAGATGAGCAAATCGATTAAGGAAAGCTATTCGCCTACTATCTATGGCACAGGTCTAGTATCGCTTGATATTGTCGTTAGCGCTGACCCCGATAAACCATGCTATCAATGGGCAGGTGGCACATGTGGAAATGTACTCACTATTTTGGCTTATCTTGGCTGGAATTCATTTCCCATAGCCAGGCTAAATAGAGACACTGCTTCCACACGTGTTAAATCTGACATGATGAGTTGGGGGGTAGAATTGGATTTTTCAGAGTTGGCTCCAACAACCAATACACCAGTTATTACTCAAGAAATTTCTAAAGATAAGAATGGGCAAGCAACGCATAAGTTTCATTGGAAAAACTGTCCAAAATGCGGTGCATGGTTACCTAACTATCAACCTGTAACATTATCAGCCATAAAGAATATTAAGCACAAGATATCTGCTGCCAATGTTTTTTTCTTTGATAGAGTGTCTGCTGGGGCTCTTGATTTAGCGATGTATTTTAAAAGCCTTGGAGCGGTAATAGTTTTTGAGCCTTCTGCAAAAGCATCCCTTAGCCATCTAGAGCAGGCACTTACTATATCAGACATAGTAAAATATTCCAACCGTAGAGTGTTGGCCCCTATAAGAGATATTAAAAGTCACACTTCAGCATTTCTTGAGATTCAAACACTTGGTAGCCGAGGGCTAAGGTATCGCTCACATTTAAAGCTACATATAGGCTCAAAATGGAAGACACTGCCAGCGCTTAAAGCAGGAGTGGTAAGGGATACTTGTGGATGTGGTGATTGGACGACAGCGGGATTGATTAGCAAGATCTTTGAGAAATCACCTATAGAATTTGCTAATTTATCCGAGAGTGATGTAGTTGAAGCCTTAAAGTATGGTCAGGCTCTTGCAGCATGGAATTGTAATTTTGAAGGTGCACGTGGCGGTATGTACAGTGCTAGTAAGATTGTATTTAACAGAGATATACGACAGATACTTACAAATGGCGAGCAGAAAAAAAAGAATTATATGAGAAAATTGCCAGATGACATTGCCCTAGAAACTGGCTCTTGCCCAAGCTGCCCTCATTAAAGAGGTTGTGCGATCCGACTAGGTTACATACATATCTTGTGGAGTTATTGTCAAAAGTGGTGTTTAACCGTTTGAATCAAGCGGCGGCCTGATCGATTGCTGTCACCTCGATACCATCTTTGAATTTAACTCCCATAATCACCCTGGCCAGGTAATCGAATCCGCGTAGTCGTCGCCACTTCTTCTCGGCACACAGGCCGAGCTTGAACATCATGTGCAGCATGCCGTCACGCGACAGACAACCCTTGGAACGCCTGGTCCGATGGCGGATCGTTCCAAAGGTCGATTCGACCGGATTGCTGGTCCGAATGCTCTGCCAGTGCTGCGCCGGAAAATCATAAAAGACCATCAGCTCCTCCCGGTCTTTGTGCAGGCAGACAGCAGCCTTCGGATACTTCGGCTCATACGTCTCGATAAACAAGTCAAAGGCTTTTTCAGCATCCGCTTTGGTTTCGGCCTGCCAGATAGCATGCAGCGATTGCTTCGCCTTCGCTTGAACTGACTTCGGCAGACAGTTGAGCACATTCATCGTCTTGTGCATCCAGCAGCGTTGCTGGCGGGTCTTTGGATACACTTCCTCCAGCGCCGCCCAAAAACCCATGGCGCCGTCACCGATGGCCAGTTCGGGCACATTCATCCCGCGTGACTTCAGCTTCAGCAGTACTTCACGCGAGCTCTGGGTCGATTCGCGCACCCCATCCTCGATCGCCAGAAAACGCTTCTCGCCGCGCTCATTCACGCCGATCACCACCAGTGCGCACAGTTTCGCCTGTTCGGACCGCAGGCCGCTGTAGACGCCATCCGCCCATACATAGACCCAGCGCTCCTTGTCCAGGCGCTCCTCGCACCAGCTCCGGTACTCCTCGGCCCAGACCTGCTTCAGGCGCGATACTGTACCGGCTGATAAACCGGTCGCTTCCGGGCCCACCAATACCTTCAATGCTTCGCCCATCTCCCCGCTGGAGATCCCCTTCAGATACAACCAGGGCAGCGCGGCTTCCAATGACTTCGTCTTGCGAACATACGGCGGCACCAGCGCGGATCGGAACGTCACCGGCGCGCCGGTCTTCTCCCTTACCTTCGGGATCCGAACGGTTACCGGCCCGAACCCCGTTTGTAACTCGCGCTCCGACAAATAACCATTGAGCACCACACCCGCCGTACCGTCTTCTGTCCGTCGCTCCGAATGTTCAGCCAACAACTCCAGTAACTCGGCCTCCACCGCTTGATAGACCAGTTGCTCAGCTCCGGCTTTCAGCAGCTTCGTCAACGAATCGGCAATCGCTTCTCGACCTGCAAATCCAACAACGTTATTCTTACTCATAGTGGCGTATCTCCTTTGGTTGCTTTGATGTCTTGCAACAACAAATCAACCAGATACGCCGCTTTTTTTCAACCACCCAAACACCAGATTCGGTTATAACTCTATCTTGTGCATCCTGTATTAAACCCGGCTCTGCCATCGACCTTGACCTGGATGGAGATTGCGGAAGGTACGCGGATTGTCAGGCGATCTATTACTGATCAGCAAGTATTCTCAAAATTTCTGTTGGCTTCTTTAACTGCGTTGATGTTATTGCGCATCCATTGCTCATAATCCTTGTCCATACCCATGATATGCTCAAGCAACCAGTCTCGTAAAAAGAGACTTAACACCCTTGGATCCCAGGAGTCCGGATCTTTATTAAACTCTTCCATTGTGGCCTGCACCTGGGCTTTGAAGGTCTGATGCATCCGCTTATGAATTTCAGTTTGTGGATAATCACATGCCTCCATCATGACTTCCTCTCTGCCAAAATGATAGACCGTATAATCAATCAATTCTGAAAGAACTGATCCAATTGTGGCTGTCTTCGCTGTGGAATCCGAATTGATATCCTTGAGGTCATTCAGCAAATTCAGGAGTTTCCTGTGATCATTGTCAATGACATCTATGCCGACTGACATTTCGCTTGTCCATACAACAGGATTATATTCAGTCATTATCCGGTATCACGCTAGAGGCGTTATCTTCAGTCAACAGGCTTACACTCCTGCACATATCATCCATTCCGATCGGCAGTCACTGATTTGCATCCATTTTATCCGGTATCTGAATACCAGAGTATAGATAATATTGACTGTTAAGAATATTACGCTACAAATGAAGCCACCCCATCCTGAAACGACCAGTCAATGTCATGGTTTTCCACAATGGTGATGAGGACATTGGCCGGTTCGATGCCGGGATCTTCGGCAAGATTTTCCGTTACCTTTTTATAAAACGCCTGCTTTGCCTTGTTCGACCGGCCCGCGCGCATGGTCAGATGCATCATCACCCGGTCACCGTCACGATCCTGGTACTGCAGACAATGCGGCTCGAGTTCGTGCACGATCTGGTAGCGGTCGTCATCAGGGAAATCCATGGTTTCTATTACGGCGGAATTGACAGCATCTGATACCGCCTTGATGTATTCCGGTGACTTACCCTTGAGTATGGAAATATTAACCAATGGCATTGTCTTGTCCTCTCTAGCTTGATGTATTCCAGACGTGCACGCGTGACTTCCATTCACCACCGTCGTCCCTGTGCAAGATGTTGACGAGAATCCCGCCGAATACGGGCCGGGTGCCATCATCTTGTTTCGCGCCATACGCCTGCCATTTCGAGACCTGATAAAGTATGTCGCCATCCTGATGAACATCAATCACTTCAATGCTGTGATCATGTACGCCGTTGTCGATAAAACTACGGAACAATCCCTCTATCTGCTCGCGGCCATAGAGAACCTCGCCGTTACCCGGTGAGAGCATTGCCTCGTCGGCATAAAGCGCGGCCACAGCCGCGGAATCGGCACTGTTGAATGCCGCATTCCACGTTGCATTCAACGCTTGCGCCCGGGCGCCAGAATTATCAGCTTCAGCCCTGATCACGGTCGAGGCTAATGAGAATAAAACAAACAGGCCAATCATGGCCCACCGGCTACGGACAGTTGTGTGATTCATATCGGTATCTCCTTAATTTAAACGTTAAAACAACAAGTTACTTAATCAATGAATTCGTGACAGGCGGGTATTATCATTAGACAACTGATAATAGTCCAATATAGTATTAGTATTAAGTGATAATGAATACATATCAGTTAAAATTTGATCTGCACCATTTGCGTACTTTTATGGCGGTCGCGGAACAGCTCGGCTTCAGGAAAGCGGCAGACAGGCTACATATCGCTCAACCCGCCCTGTCGAGGCACATTGCACAACTGGAAGAAGCACTTGGTTGCCGATTGTTTGATCGCAACAAACGCAGGATCAGCCTGACTTTGGCCGGGGAATTTTTGTACAAAGGACTGCCGGCTGTTTTCGATCAACTCCTTGAGGTAACGAACCAGGCTCAACAGATCGCCGCAGGGCGGACTGCTATACTCAGATTCGGCTTTTCGAGCGCGGCCATGTCCAGCTTTCTGCCATCCATAGTGCGGGCCATACAGAAAGACCTCGATCATTGTGATTTCAGCTTTGATGAAGGCACGTCCGATGAATTGATAGGCAATGTTCTGGCCAAACGGCTGGATGCTGCGTTCATTCTTTACCGGCCGGATCATGAACTGCTGCAAACGATCCCGATCAAGGCAGACAGAACCGGGGTGATTCTGCCGGAAGATCATCCCCTGACACGCCGCAAACAGATCGCAATGAAGGATCTTGAAAACGAACGCCTGATTCTGTTCCCGCGCCGGACAAATCCGGTGATGTATGACGACATCATTGCCTGTTGCCACAAGGCGGGATTCAGCCCGGCCAATGTTATCGAGACGGCGCCACGTTCGACGGCCATCGGTCTCGTGGCCGCCGGACAGGGCGTTGCCACTATTGCCGAGTCACTGCAACACACCTGTGTCAGGGGAACCACATTCCGTCTGCTGACACAGCCCGCACCGATGATCAATTACAGTTGCGTGGTCCATCGGGAGATGAAGGGGAAGTGGCTGGATCTCCTCAAGGACTATGTTCGCAGGCATCTCACCTGATTCCGAAGTACAAACCGTACAGCATGCACCTGGCGACAACGTTTATGTAAAGTACGGACTGCGGTTCACGGCCGACGCCGCGTCCACTTCTTGCGTATTGAAACAGGATTCCTGGTAGTCTGTTACATCATAGGTTTGCCTGAACCGGTGCAAGTCATCGGAGTTCTTGTAATCCAGAAGGTGTTTTAGCGTATCGAAATGATAGATCCCGCCGATGCGGCTGCTGTCTGCATCCTCAAGCCAGGTTTTTGACTGCAGCCCCGGTACCGCATTCATCCACTCCGCAAGCTCGTCAAGATCGTTCAGCAGTTGCCGGTATTTGCCGGTTCTGAATTGCATGATTAATAAATACATGAATTGCCTCCCCTGTTTATTACGGTGGCCGGTTATTCCTGTAACTGCAGGGATTTTACCCTGGAAAGACAATAACACCAGGCCGGCCTGTCGGTCATAATCCCCAACATTACATAAAAGCCCGCGGAATCCGGTGCGCAGCGGCTATTGCTCCGTGGCCCGGTCGTCTCCAGACCGTCAACCGCTCAGGGGTCAGTTTACGCTTTGCAAGCCGACACCGGCGTCACCAGCCGGCTGGTTGATGGATTTCCAGGACGGGAAATTGAAGTTGGATACTATGGCCCGGGGAGTCAGAAGCACTGCCTGCAGAAAGGTCTCGAGGTTACGAATATCGTAAATGGTCAAATCGAATCCCCAGGTCTCGATGACATCGGAGACACGCTTGATATTGCTGGTGCGCCAGCTGAGGGCAAAACGATTGACGCCCCAGCCGGAGTACATATCCAGCAGATGCTCGGCGGTCTGCGGCGTGGTCATGATCACCTGGGCGAGAAAATCCACCGGGCATTCAATCACGGCACCTGGAAATGCATCGGCCAGAAAGCGGAAGCCGTCTTCATCCAGATGATCGATTCCGGCGCTGAACCATAGCCGCTTCGAATCCAGTCCAGCCTCTACGATACGGTCGAGAATGAATTCAATATCGCGGAATTTGTAGTCGAGACACAGGCGAATACCGCGATCCCGGTGTTTCATCAGTTTCAGATATTCGCCAAACAGTCGTTCCAGATTGGCAAATTTGCCGCTTACCCCGTGTGTCGTTACGGTTTCTCGATGATGGGTGATAAGCGGCTGGACCAGTTCGGTGAAATCCGCCCAGTGCACATTGGAATCGAGAAACCGGTTCATCCCGGCACCATTGTTTATGCTTTGCCAGACAAACTGGATGTGTTTGGGTATGGAGCGCCTGTGGATCAGTTCCGTCAGGTCGTACACCTTACCGTTGACGAGCTTGTCACTGATACGTTTGCGATCGTAATTGAAAAAGCGATTGGCATGCAGGAGCAGGATATCGTCGCTGTTATCCATGCCGGCGATCATGTCCAGGTTGCCCGGCTCATTGTCCACCATGGCAAACACCCGGTAACCGCGTGCCGTAATGGTTCGAATACCGTTGATCTTGGACTGACCGCTGCTGATCTGGCTGCGATCAGGATTCATCACCAGCAATTCGTCGCGGATATGGATGCGAAACTCCCTGCCCAGCCGGTTCAGTGTTTCCAGTGTCTGCCTGCGAATACTCTCGCTGCGGTTCGAGTTCAGACCGACATCGGTATTCGGCTGTAACTGGAACCAGCGCATGACTTCGAGCACGCCCGGGTACGGTTTGTTGCCCTCGAATACAGCCCAACTGGTCCAGCGGTGGGCTTCATACCACTGGCAGACATGGCCCACCTGCTGTTCTGAAAGCTCCAGCAGCCGTAACTCCGCGGCCAGGTCTTCCTCGTTGAAGGTGATATCGGTCAGATGCAGGTTCTCGAAATACGTGCAGCCATGCTCCCGGTCATAGGATTTCAGCAGCTTGAGCACCGTATAACGGGTATCGAGTATGGTGCCGTCAATATCGAACAGGATAACCAGGCGGTCCCGGGGATATTTTTCCCGGGTTTGCAGGTAGTGATCCGCCAGTGCGCGCATCCAGCTTTTCATCGCTTCTCACCTTCATAGTTGAACTCAGGCAGGAGGCTAAAGCGCTATTATGTCAGATTTGTTACGAATGGATGCTGATTGTATGACAACGGCGACCATCGATACGATGCCGTAACCCCATGAATCAGCTGCTTTGCGTGATGTGCACGTCGCGTCGGGGACAGGGAATAGTCATACCAGCCGATTTGATCTCCGCGTAAACGGCATCATTGATTTCAAATTGCGTCTGGAAATAGCGCTTGGTTGGCACCCAGTAACGGTAAGCGATGACAATGGCGGAATCCCCGAATTCCTGGATCCCCACCTGCGCCGGGGGATCGGCGGCGACGTTCCCGTGGCTATCGAGTATGTTGCGGATAATGGCGACTGCGGTGCGCGGATCGTCATTATAATCGATATGAATGGCAGCCTCGACGACCATATTTTCCCGTGAATTGTGCAGGATCTCGCCGACGATCTGCTTGTTGGGTACCAGTACCTGTTCACCATCCTCGGTACTGAGCAGGGTATAAGCCAGCTTGATCTCGTCGACGACACCGGTAACGCCCTGGATGCGAATGGTATCGTTGACCACGAACGGCCGGGACAGGATGATGGTCAGACCCGCCGCATAGTTGGACAGCAATCCCTGCAGGGCCAGGGTGCCGCCGAAGGCCACCGCGCCCAGTGCCGCAATAAACGGGGCAATGGTGATGCCGAATTTGCCCAGGGCAATGATGACGACAAAGACGAGGATGAGGATCTTGACGACGCCGGCGAAAAACCGCGACAGGGTGATGTCAAAGTTGGCCTTGTTACAGAGTCTGAAAACCAGACCAGCAACACGGCGGGCGATAAACCAGCCGATGAGCAGGATGATGATGGCGGCGGTGAATTGAAAGCCGTACTCGATGATGATGCGGCTGCCCGTATCAACCAGTTTTTCAACCGCCTGTAGTTCCTGCTCCATTCCGTGCTCCCGTTACCGAGGTTCAGGCTCCTGACGAAAGCGCTCGACATTGCGCAGGACCGCCTGACGAAACAGCGAATTACCCAGCCCGTCAAATTCCTCGTCGGTCAGTTCCATATCCTCGCGTACAAACAGCAGCAGCCGATCAATGGCCATGTCTTTCCATGACTGCCAGTCAATGCGACCCTGATTCAGCAGTTCGTATTCGGATTTCAGCCGGATGGCGTTGTCCCTGAAGATCCCGTAGTCAGCTGCCAGTCCCGATAAATCCGCGGCCCTGACGACACGGTCCTCGTTGCTGGCGCAATGGCCGTCACAATGCGTACAGAGAATAGCCTGTTTTACACAGTCGACGATATATGGCTCGATTTCATGCGCCCCCAGCACCTCACCGGCAATATGCGCCGAGTAGGCTTCCTTGGATTCAAATCCCAGCGCCGTGTGATCTTCAATGAAACCGGCATCATGAAACAGCAGTGACAGATAGACCACGTCATCGTTGACGGCCACGCCATGTCGCCGGCAACGCTCAAGAATGGTATCGGCGGCCGCAAACACAAAATCGATATGACTGAAATTGTGGTAGGCCAGCCTTTGATCGTAATACTTCTCCGCCGCTTTCATCAGTGCATTATCTATTTTCATGGTTGTCATGGCGGCAAGAGAATCAGTGAGCCGGGATCGGCCAAAATTATTGTTATGTGTGGATTATAAGAAAAGCGCCATGAAAATGACAATCGGCGCCGGGAATTATAAATAACTATCCCGAAATATTGATCAATCGGGGCACCTGTTCAGAACACATGCACGGCGGATGACTTGAAACTGACCCAGACCGGGTCACCGAAGTGAATATCCAGATCCCGCATGGCTTCATGGGTAATAACGGCCTGAAAATGTTCCCCGGCGTCTATGCTCACCTTGATGAGGTCACTCTGTTCCTGCAACGCAACAATACGTCCCTGAAAAGCATTGCGCATACTCGATTGCAGGGGCGACCTGGAAAGCACCAGGTGCACCGGATCGATAACGAGATGAGTGCCGGATTGAATCTGTTCCGGAATATGAATCTGCAGATGGGAGCTGGCAAACAGGTGTTGATCGGCGATGACATGCCCCGAGTACATATTGGTCATGGCACAGGGAACCAGCCGGCCGTTCAGCATGCTGTAGATCCGGTCGGAGAGGACTTGTGCGATGATCGGATCGTGACTGGTGAAAACCACGGATTTTCCCCGGTCATCTCTTAACAGGGTAATCAATGATTCAAAAAAACCAACACTGCGCTGGTCCAGATGGGTAAAGGGCTCATCCAGGATCAACACATCCGGTTCCAGCACCAGGGCACGGGCAATCGCCACTTTCTGCACTTCACCGCCGGACAGTTCACCGGCACTCCGTTCCGCCAGGTGCGCGATGCCGAGATCATCAAGCATGGCGGCGGACCGGCGGCGGCGATCATTATTCGGCTGGTTGCGAAACTTCAAACCGAGTTCTACGTTTTCCCGTACCGACATGTTCAGCAGGTAGGGCTTTTGCTGTACATAACTCACACGTTTGCGCAGCCGCGACCAGTTACTGACATTGACGGGTTGGCCACGGAAATTCAATGTCCCCGAATCCGGCAGTTGGAGAAAGGCCAACAGGTTCAACAACGTGGTTTTACCGCAGCCGTTGGGCCCGGTAATGGCCGTGATGGTATTGCCGGCAACCCTGAACTCATCTATGTCGAGCACCATGGCCTGATCATAGGCGAATTGAACCGAGAGCAATTCGTATAACGCGGTCATCGTGACTTTCTCTGCAAACGAAACAGGAAACCGTTGACCACAAACGCCACCAGTAACAACAACATGCCCAGCGCCAGGGCCAGTTCAAATTCACCCTTGCTGGTTTCAAGGGCAATGGCCGTGGTCATGGTGCGGGTAAATCCCTCGATGTTACCGCCGAGCATCATTGCCACCCCGACTTCACCAATGGCGCGGCCGAAGCCGGCCACTACCGCCGCCATCAATCCCAGCCGTAATTCGGACATGAACACCAGGCCCTGCTGCCAGGTGCCCGCCCCCAGGGTCATGCAGGTAGTGTGCAACCGGGGGTCGGCGGATGAGACCGCGGACACCGTCAGGTTACAGATGATGGGGCTGACCAGTATCCATTGCCCCAGGATCATGGCCAGCGGCGTGTACAACATCCCCAGTTCGCCCAGCGGGCCCTGGCGCGTCAACAAACCGTATAACAACAGGCCCACAACTACGGTGGGCAAGGCCATCAGGGTATTCAGTACCTGCAGCAGCAGGGGCTTGCCTGGAAAGCTTTTCAGGCTGATGACGATACCCAACGGGATGGAAGTCACAGCCGCCAGACAGACCGCGAGGATGGAAATATAGATGGATGTCCAGACCACGGTGTAGACCTCGGCATCGAGGCTCAACACGAGCACCAGGGCTTCTGCGATGGCTTGGGAGAAATAGTCCAAGGGATGTCTGTCCGGCAGGTTAATGGCAGATGTACTATCGGAATTATACTGACACGACGCCCACCCTATGTCATCAAGTCATGTCTATACCCGGCGGATAATCTTGTATATCCCGGGCAACTCCGCTCAGGGGATCACATCGGGATGAAACAGTTGTTTTCCCGCGACCTTGAAGTTGCGGATGATCAACTGGCCGGCCTCGCTGCGGATATAATCGATATAGGCCTCGGCTGCCTGCCGGTTCACATGTGGATGTTTTTCCGGATTGACCATGATGACATGGTAGGGGTTGAACAATGCCGGGGCGCCTTCAACCACAACCTTGAGTTGAATCTTGTCCTGGTAGGCCAGGTACGTGCCGCGGTCAGTCAGGGCATAGGCCCCCTTGTCGTCGGCAATTTTCAGAACCGCGCCCATGCCCTGACCCACGGCCAGGTACCAGTCGCCACCGGGCTCGATCCCGGCCTCGTTCCAGAGGGATTTCTCCTTTTTATGGGTGCCGGAATCGTCGCCGCGGGAGATGAACACCGCCTGCGATTCGGCCAGTTGTTTCAGCGCCTGACTGGCACTGGTCAGCACACCAATCCCGGCCGGATCGCCTTCGGGCCCGACAATGACGAAATCGTTGTGCATCACCGGATAGCGTTTGACACCGAATCCCGCCTCCACGAATGCCTGTTCGGCATCCGGAGCATGGACGAAAACGATATCCACATCACCCTGTTCTCCGAGGCGCAGGGCCTTGCCGGTACCCACGGCAATGACATCCACCCGGATGTCGTGTTGCGCTTCGAATGGCGGATGCAGAACCTTCAACAGCCCCGAGTTATCGGTGCTGGTGGTGGTGGCCATGCGCAGGCTGTCACGGGCATGCCCGGCCGCACTGACCGATAACAGGATAAAAGCAATGAATAAACGATAATATAACATTGTGTGTCTCCTTCCGTTCCCATAAGTAACACTGTAATTGAATAAACCGGATCAGAATTCCAGTTGTGCCCGAAGCTGGAAGACGTCCGGTTCGTCCCCGCTCAGCGGCCCGCCGTCCACTTCCAGCACGTTGACGTAGTTCGCGGTGAAGCGTAGATATTCGGTCGCAAACCAGTTCAGGCCCAGCGTAAAACTGTCAATTTCACCACCGTTGATATCGCCATCGTCAAGATCGAGATTGCTGTATCGCGCGGCCAACTGCCAGGCGCCATAGCCACCCTGACCGACGATTGTCTTTGGTTTGACGCGGCTGAAATTACCGCTCTTTTTGTAATTCATCGATTCCCCGGTAATGAACCAGCCACCCTCGACATAGAAGCCATTGAAGTCGAGATCCGGATTGGTACTGATCTCACGATCCACGGATGTGTGATAATACTCAGCCTGCAAATTGAACATCTCGTGCACCCACGCGGTTTCGGCAACAACACGGGTGAATGATTCGGCATCGAACGTGCCGGTATCCACCAGCCGCGTATCGGTCACGTGGGATTCGGGACGTTCGCGAAATCGCAGTGTATCCGTGGAACCACTGGCGCGGTGGGAAACCGAAGCGCCCAGATGAACCAGGTTGCCGTCGTATCGCCAGGGCAGCCAGGTTACGCGACCCGCAAAGCCCGCGCCCTCGTCGTTATCACTGCCGGCACCGTCGCGTCCGTCTCCGAACACGCCACCGTACAGGTTCCAGTTATCACCACCCCTGTGCAATTGCAGACCGATGTTTCGCCCCTCGGCGAAGACATGCGGCATTCCGCGTTCCATAAAGGTGATGTATTTGGAACTGGTCATATTCTGCAGGCTGAACGGTTCCTTGAAATGGCCGAGGCGGATGTTGAAGAGATCCAGGCCGGTGTATTCCAGATACGCATCCTGAAGGCCGTCGATGCCGGTGCCGGTAAAATCGTACTGCAGTTTGTATTTCCAGTATTCGCTCAACTCGCCGCTGGCAAACAGGCGCGCCCTGCGGATCTCCGTTCCGTCGTTATGCCGCGCCTGGTCTTCAGCGAAAGTAGCCGCATCCAGCTGGATGCGGCCGCCAACGCGGACCGTCGGGCCTTTTTTGCTTTCCTTCGTCGTCACCTGCGCAATTTCGTGCCGGATCATCTCGCGCACGGACTGTTCCGATGTCTCATCAGTTGCCTGCAATTGTTCAGCCCCGGCGGGTGTCTCCTGCTCTGCTGCCTGTATCACCAGATCATAGGTCTGCCTGTCGATGGTCCCGTTCTCATGCAACGCCCTGAGCAGTTCCAGTAATGCCTGGTTACCGGCCGCATGCACGGAAACAACCCAAAACCCCAGTATCAACGTCAATACTATTCTCATGACAATCACCTTTATTATGTAATATTATTTATATTTGATTTATATAGTCGTATTAAATACAGCTATAAATTTTTAATAAATATGTTTTGATATGCATATTCAATTGGGGCTGCAGTGGTATGCCGACAAGCACCGGGAACAACCGGTGGATCAGCGCCTGTTTGTGCTGCTGAAAAACATAGACAGGTCGGGGTCCATCAGTGCCGCGGCTGAGAATACCGGTGTCTCCTACCGTTTTGCCTGGGGATTGATCAGGGCATGGGAAAAACTCCTCGGTAACCCGCTCATCCATACCGAACGCGGGAAAAAACAGGGCGCGCGGCTGACCGAATTCAGCCAGGCGCTGTTACTGGAAAACGCGGAGATCCAGCGGCAATTGCTGCCTGCGCTGACAGACCATGCAACCCGGGTTAACAACAGCCTCGACAACATCGGCAAAACCGGTGCCAGGGACAACCTGAAAATTTTTGCCAGTCATGACCTGGCAATGAATCAGTTGATGGAAACGCTGGGCGAAATGACTGCCTGGACGGTCATACACGAGGTCCGGGGCAGCCTGAGTAATCTGCGATCCCTGGCCGATCACAACTGTGATGTCGCCGGCTTTCATTTTCCGCTGGATTTTCCCGATGCCGACCTGCTCCGCCAGTACCAGGGCCTGCTCAGTCTGGCTGGCGCCTCGTGTATTGATATCGCCATCCGCCGGCAAGGGCTGATCGTACAAAGGGGCAACCCAAAGAATATCAACAGCATGCGTGATCTGGGCAAACGTTCGGTCCGCTTTATCAATCGCCAGAAGCAGTCCGGTACCCGGGTGCTCGTCGATGCCCTGCTCAAACACGCGGGTATGAAACCGGCACAGGTCAACGGCTATGTGAATGAGGAATACACCCACCTGGCGGTGGCCGCCATGATCGCCAGCGGTGCGGCCGACGCCGGTATCGGGCTGGAAGCCGCCGCGCGGCAGTTCAAGCTGGCGTTCGTGCCCGTCATCGAGGAGCGCTACTGCCTGGCGCTGGCCCCCGGTCTGGACAATCGCATGGTCAATACGTTGAAAAAGCAACTCTCGGCCACAAGGTTCAGGAACAGGATCGGCAAAATACCCGGGTACCAGGCCGACCGTTGCGGCGAGGAAGTGCCATTGAGCCGGCTTTTCGCATAAACTACAGGTGTATATCCAGTCATGGAACCAACCGATCGGGGCAACGTATGAATCTGGAATTGACCGTCGATGAAGCCGGCTACCGCAAGGCGCTGCTGATCAAGCACCTGATATCAGTGGTCGATCTCTATGATCTGGAAAGTCATTTCGATGCCGATACCTTCGGTCAACTGCGCCGGGACGTCGAGCGGTTCCTGGCACAACCTGAATTTCAATCGTTGCGGGACGGACACATCGAGGAAGCCATTGAAGTCAAACCGCCCGGCATTCGTGACCTGCTCAGGAACCTGTTCGGGCCGAGTCGCCAGGAAATTAACCTCAGCAAGCAGCGCGAGGCCCTGATTGAACGGGCCGAGCACGCCGAGAATTCGGCCTTCGAGGCACTGGCGGAACTGGCCGAGGCCGCCCGTGAACGTGACGAGGTCAAGGCCCGCCTGAAAGAGCTGGAATCCGAACTGAACGTCCTGAAATCAGAGGTTTAGATCACTGCGGCATCAATTCCGCGACTTGCAAAACCCCTCGAATACCTGGAAAAGGCGCCTGATCCAGTGTACTTTACCCGGCCCTCTTCGATGGATTCGTCGGGAGGGCGAATAATCATGAAATATACTTTTAAGTTTCATATAGTTAGATCAAATGAACATTACCGGCGATAATCCCGCAGGACCTGTATAAGCGCATGGCTGGCAAACTCTTTGTAAAAACCTTCGGCTGTCAGATGAATGAGTACGATTCTGACAAGATGCTGGATGTACTGCACGCCTCGCACGGACTGCAAAGCACGGATACCGCGGACGATGCCGATGTCATTCTCGTCAACACCTGCTCCATCCGCGAAAAAGCCCAGGAAAAACTGTTTTCCGAACTCGGTCGCTGGCGTCTCCTGAAAGAAAAAAATCCCCGCCTGGTCATCGGCGTCGGCGGTTGCGTTGCCAGCCAGGAAGGCGATCAGATCTGGGGGCGGGCACCGTACGTGGACATGATTTTCGGCCCCCAGACCCTGCACCGCCTGCCGGACATGTACCGCGAGGTGCTGGCCGGTCAACGCAAGGTTGTCGACATCAGTTTCCCCGAGATTGAAAAATTCGATCGCCTGCCCGAACCCAGGGCATCCGGTGCCACGGCCTTCGTCTCCATCATGGAAGGCTGCAGCAAATATTGCACCTTCTGCGTGGTGCCCTACACGCGCGGCGAGGAAGTCAGTCGCCCGCTCGACGATGTCATTACCGAGGTCGTGCAACTGGCGGAACAGGGTGTGCGTGAAGTCACCCTGCTGGGACAGAACGTCAACGCCTGGCGAGGAGCGAGGCACGATGGCGGTACTGCCGACCTGGCGCAGCTTATTGAATACATCGCGGTCATTGACGGCATCGACCGCATTCGCTTCACGACCTCGCATCCCATGGAATTTACCGATGCACTGATCGATGTCTATGCCCGGGTCCCGGAACTGGTCAGCCACCTGCATCTGCCCGTGCAAAGCGGCTCCGATCGCGTACTCGCACTGATGAAGCGAAATCACACCGTACTGGAATACAAGTCACGAATCCGCAAACTGCGCAAGGTGCGCCCGGACATCAGCCTGTCTTCTGATTTTATCATCGGCTTTCCGGGTGAAACCGACGCCGACTTCGAGGCCACAATGAACCTGATCGCCGAAGTCGGTTACGACCAGTCCTTCAGTTTCATTTACAGCGCGCGACCCGGCACGCCGGCGGCCAACCTGCCCGACGAGGTACCCATGGACGTCAAGAAGGAACGCCTGGCAATCCTCCAGCAGCGTATCAACCGGATGGCTGCCGATATCAGCCGATCGATGGTCGGGACTGTGCAATCGGTACTGGTCGAGGGGCCGTCGCGTAAAGATCCGGACGAGATTTGCGGTCGTACTGAAAACAACCGTATCGTTAACTTCCCGGGCAAACCTTCGCTGGCCGGCACGTTTATCCCCGTGCGCATAACCGAAGCATTGCCGAACTCATTGCGCGGGGTTATGCAGGACAACAACCGGTTCGCATCCTCCGTCGCTGAATACAGCATTATCGCTCCTTGAGTACAGAGACCCCCGCACTGCACCAGGTAGAACTGGTTCTTTCTCCCATCGACAACCAGCGACTCGCCAACCTGTGCGGGCCTCTGGATGAGCACCTGCGCCAGGTGGAAAAACGCATGGGCGTGGAGATCGAGAACCGCGGCAACAACTTCCGGGTCAGCGGTACTGCCGAGTCCATTATCATCACCGAGCAATTGATCCGGGATTTGTATGACTCCACGCAAAAGGAAATACTTTCGCCGCAGCGTGTGCACCTGTATCTGCAGGAAGCCACCCACGGACTGGAGGAATCACTGAAGGAAAACAGGGAGGTTTTCATCAAGATTAAACGCCAGCTGATTAAGGGACGCAGCCCGAACCAGAAGCGCTACATACAGAATATCCAGGAAAATGATATCAACTTCGGCATCGGTCCCGCGGGCACCGGCAAGACCTACCTCGCCGTCGCCTGCGCGGTGGCCGCACTGGAGCAGGAGCGTGCGCGGCGACTGGTACTGGTGCGCCCGGCGGTGGAAGCCGGCGAACGTCTCGGCTTTTTACCGGGTGACCTGGTACAGAAAGTCGATCCCTACCTGCGACCACTGTACGATGCGCTTTACGAAATGCTCGGCTTCGAGAAAGTAGCGAGGTTCATCGAGCGTAACGTCATTGAAATCGCTCCGCTGGCGTTCATGCGTGGACGTACATTGAATGAATCTTTCGTTATCCTGGACGAGGCCCAGAACACCACAAACGAACAGATGAAGATGTTCCTGACACGTATCGGCTTCGGTTCCAGGGCTATCATCACCGGTGACATAACCCAGATCGATCTGCCCGGCGGCAAGAACTCCGGACTTAAACACGTCATGGATATTCTTCAGGGCCAGGAGGGCATCAGCTTTACCTTTTTCAAATCCACCGACGTGGTTCGCCATCCCCTGGTCGCCCGCATCCTGAATGCTTATGAAGCCCACGAACTGAAGAGTTCAGATAATGAAAACAGGGGATCTTGATCTCACCGTGCAGATTGCCTCCGATAATCCAACCTGTCCCGATGAAAACAGTATTCGGCAATGGGTTGACGGCATCTCCGGCAACAGTCCGCTGCACGGAGAGATGACCATACGTATTGTCGATAAGGAAGAAGGTACACGACTGAACAGGCAATACCGGGGCAAGGACGGTCCCACCAACGTGCTGTCCTTTGCCTACAATAATAATGCAGGTCCGGCGCAGCCGATATCCGGTGACATTGTTATCTGTGCACCGGTGGTGGAAAAAGAAGCGCTCGAACAAAACAAGGATGTGCGTTCGCACTGGGCTCACATGGTGGTACATGGCACTCTTCATCTCCTCGGCCATGACCATCTCGATGAGAAACAGGCCGAGGCAATGGAGGCACTGGAACAATCCATCATGGCCGGATTCGGCTATGCCAATCCTTACAACGAGAACGACCACTGATGTCCGCTGACAATAATACCCTGACTGACCCGGTGAAAATCGGACTGCTGCAACGGATTATCAACCGCCTTACCGGTGTACCGATGGATCGCGAATCCTTTATTGATCTGATCCGCTCCGCCGAGGAAACCAACCTGCTGCAACCCGACGAACTGGCCATGATCGAGGGTGTTTTACAGGTTTGTGAACAACAGGTGCGGGACATCATGATCCCAAGGGTGCAGATGGTTGTTATTGAAGACAGCGCCGCCCCGGAAGATATACTGACCACCGTTGTCGAATCAGGGCATTCGCGTTTCCCTGTAATCAGCGGCCACAAGGATGATGTCATCGGGATCCTGCTCGCCAAGGATCTCCTCGCGTATTTTGCCGACAGGGACGGTATCAGCAGTTTCGATATCAAGGATATGATGCGGCCGGCGGTCTTCGTTCCGGAAAGCAAGCGCTTGAACGTGTTGTTGCGTGATTTTCGCGCCAACCGTAATCACATGGCCATTATTGTCGATGAATACGTCAACGTGGCCGGGTTGGTCACTATCGAGGATGTGATCGAGGAGATCGTCGGCGAGATTGAGGACGAACATGATATCGAGGACGAGGACCTGATTCACCCCCATGGCCGCAGCCGATTCACGGTCAGGGCCATTACACCGATCAACGAGATTAACGACTATTTCCAGATCAATCTTCCCACGGATGAATTTGACACCATCGGCGGACTGGTTCTGAACCGCTTCGGGCATTTGCCGAAAAGAGGGGAAAACATCGAACTGGAGGGTTTCAGTATCAAGATTCTGCGTTCAGACAAACGTCGCATTCACCTGATGCGTTTTGTCAAACTCGAAGCTCCGGTCGGCATCGCGGAAGACAAGGCCTGAACCGGCCGCCGGGACGACATCCGTAATCAACACGTCACAGATTTATTACCCGCTGAACCAAAGTGAGCTTGCTCATTAACAAACAACTATGGAATACCTGTGCCAGCCTGGCCGCGGGTACGTTGACTGTTCTGGCTTTTTCACCGTATGACTATTTCCTGATCCCCTTTTTTACGCTGGGCCTGCTGTTCTATCAGTTCAGGTCCTCCCGCACATCGATGCAGGCATTCAGTTCGGGATATTTTTTCGGTCTCGGCCTGTTTGGTGCCGGAGTCAACTGGTTGCATATCAGCATTAATCTGTTTGGTGGCGTTTCGCTGACAGGCGCTATTCTGATTACACTGGCGCTGATCCTGTTCCTGTCACTGTATCCCGCCATCAGCGGCTGGATCGTTTTTCGCTACCGCAAGTGCCAGACGTCTATCATGCTCATGCTTGTTATGCCGGCCGCATGGACATTGATGGAGTGGTGTCGTTCCTGGATATTTACCGGTTTCCCCTGGTTGAATATCGGGTATACACAGACTGACAGCCCGATGTCCGGCATGGCGCCGATTCTCGGTGTTTATGGCGTTGGCTGGCTCACCGCCATGACCGCAGGGTTGTTTTGCCTTGTCACCATCGGCCGCAAACGCGAGAAAATTCTGGCCGCCATCGCACTGCTCTGCGTCTGGATGTTCGCTCTGCAAAGCCAGCAGACCGAATGGACAACGCCCGGGGAACGATCCCTGACCACGGCCGTGATCCAGGGGGGTATCGAACAACAGGTGAAATGGTTGCCGGAACAGCGTCAGAAAAGCATCGATACCTATATGAAAATGACCGAACCCTATTGGGGTCATGATCTTATTTTATGGCCGGAGACGGCATTACCGATGTTTTATCATCAGGCCGGGGAGATCATCGCCGAAATCCGCAGCCTCAGCCGGCAACATGACAGCCACCTGGTCAGCGGGATAGCGTTCATGGACCCGGATTCCGGCCGCTATTACAACAGCCTGATCCTGTTTGGCGAAATCGACGATATGTATCACAAGCGCCATCTGGTACCTTTCGGCGAATACCTGCCTTTTGACAAATACCTGCGTCCGATACTCGGCTTTCTCGATATTCCCATGTCCTCGTTTTCCAGGGGTAAACAGGAAAATCCGGTACTGGTCGTATCCGGTGAAGTGATCGGGGTGTCCATCTGTTATGAGGACGTATTCGGAGAGGAGATTATTGACGCCATGCCGCAGGCCGGTATGCTTGCCAATGTCAGCAACGATGCCTGGTTCGGTAATTCACTGGCGCCTCACCAGCATCTGCAAATGGCGCGAATGCGCGCCATGGAAACAGGCCGTTACATGATTCGTGCCACCAATACCGGGATCAGCGCCATTATCGATCAAAAGGGAAAAATTCTGGATCAATTGCCGCAGTTCGGAGCCCACGCGTTATCTGCCCGCGTCGTTCCCTTCGAGGGCAGCACCCCCTACAGCAAAACCGGTAATCTGTTCATCATCGGCCTGATGATTGCAATACTCGGCCTGTGCATGTCACGGCATAAACATAACGCAGATGAGAAGCCTGCGGAACAGTAAAGCGGCGCTCACGATCTTGCACAAACCGGCGAGTCGCAGTTTCTGTACAGTAGCAGAATCCGGGGCAACTACTCAGTCAGCAAGCCTCGACTGTTGTGCTTCTTCCAGCCGTCGCTTGAGTTCCGGGTCTTCCTCGGCAAGTTCCAGGACATCCTTGCGGGTCAGACGTAGCAATGTCGAAGGTGTTCTGGCTTTTACCGTAGCCGTGCGTTTCTGATCGCCCAGCAGGGCCATCTCACCAAAGAAATCGCCATCGCGCAATTCAGCTATCGGTTCATCGGAGTCCGAGCGAGTCACAACCACGACGCCGCTGCTGATGATGTACAGGGCGTCACCGCGATCACCCTCGCCAATCACCACATCATCCACCAGGAAGGTCACGGGGCGGGCCCGTTGCGAGAGGCGTTCCAGCAAGTGCTCGGGGAGCCCGGTCAGCAATGGTACCGTGCCGATCAGGTCGCTGGGTTTGAGTCGGGGCACCGGGTTGGAGATGCGCGGTAATTGCGCCGTAGCCTCCCGCACCCGGCGTTCGATCCTGGAAAAGACCTTGGCGCCGATTTCACCATCCTGATAAGCCTGCTCGGCATAATGGCTGGCCGTGATTAATGATACCCTGGTATAAAGTCGCGTTTCATAACGCAGATAGAAATCCGGAAACTCCGCGGCGATCTCCCGGAGCCGTTCCTTGCGACGTTGTAGACGTTTTTTGTAAACCTGCCGGACCTTCTTCTTGTCCTCGGCATTAAAGTGCTGGTCTTTGTCGAGCATTTCCAGGACCGCGTTGGAAATCAGAATCCCGGCGATGTCCCGTTGTAACCTCTGGGACAGACGAATGTACTGATATCGTGACAAAAGGCCGGCAACAAAATCATGCTCACGCATACGTTTGATCAGGGTGTTTTCCAGACTCAGGAACAGGCTCGGGGCCTGCGCTTCCTGTTTCATGACCTGTTTGTCCGGATCCGATAACCAGGTATCACGATCGCGATACAGGGTATTCTTGATATCCAGGTATGTGTACTGCTGGATCAGACCGATATCGTAGAGAAACTTGTTCTCTTCCAGTTCAATACGCAAGGCCGTGATATAGAGGTGACGCAGACCCTGTTCATATTCACCTTCCCACTCCTCAACCTCGAATACCTGGTTGTTTTTTTTCTGTATCAATTGCCGGGTACTGGTGCTGATCAGTCCGATACGGTGAATTTTCTCAAGGATCTTCTCGGCATTTTGCCTGGCGTTGACCAGTGCATGATTTAATTCCGCATGTTCATCATCGGTAAGCCGGTCAATCCCGAGTCTTTGCATCAGCGGGCGAATGGTGGGGGCATTAACAAGCAGGGAAAACATCACCACACCCAGTGTCATATCCAGCAGCATGTCCCGTCCGGGCATGGTCAGTGGAATGGACAGGACAATGGCAATAGCGAGCCCACCCTTGAGCCCGCCCCACCACATGATATGACGTTCACCCCGGGTCACCAGCGGCAGGTTGAAGGCCCGGGTCGTTGCCGGAACCATGGTATAGACACTGACTGCCCGTGCAATCATGACGAAGACTACCGCAATCAGTATTGCATCCATACGACCGAATAACTGGGATACATCAACGGAGAGCCCCACCAGCAGGAACAACAACGAGTTGAACACCAGGGCAATGACTTCCCAGGTCTCCCTGACCAGGTGCATGGCCGCCTGGGGAATGCGGCTGACACCGAAAACGCCCATGGTGATTGATGCTGCGACCACGGACATGACTCCGGATACATGCAGGTTGTGTTCAGCGATGGTAAAACTGGCATAGGCCAGCACAATGGACATGATCAGATAGGCGCTTATCCCCATGTTCATGCGATAGAGCAGTTCACTCAGGAACAGGCCGATAAGAACACCGACCAGAATGCCACCAAGAAATACCCGGAAAAATTCCATAACGGCGTAGCCGGCATCGGCCGCGGTCATGGCTGCGCCACCAATGGCCAGACCCAGTATGATATTGAAAATGACGATGGCCGTCGCATCATTGAGCAGTGATTCGCCCTCGACCAGGACCGTGAGCCTTTGCGGCGCACCGAGCTCCTTGAACAGCGCTACCACGGCCACCGGATCTGTTGCCGAGATCAGGGCGCCGAACAGCAATGCCAGGACGAAACTGATATCCATGAATGTCCACAGGCCAATTCCGACAACAAACGTGGAAATCAACAATGCCGGGATCGCCAGAACCATGACCGGAGCCAGATCCTTGACCAGCTTACGGGCGTCCAGATTGAACGCGGATTCGAAAATCAGGGCCGGCAGAAAAAGGAACAGTACCAATTCCGGTGTCAGCTGGAAGGACAGCAGATCCTGCATACCCTCATAGTGCCGGCCCAGGTGACCGATACCAATACCGATAATCACCAGGATTACGGTATACGGGATGGGTATATTACGGCACACTCCGGCCACGATCATGGCCACGGTCAAAAGACCCATCACGATGAGGACGATTTCGGATAAAGGCACCCTGGCTACCTTATGGAATAATTGTTATTGGCTTTGATAAAGCATAGCACTTTAACTGTCGCCACGCTGTATGTACCAGTTAATGACTATCACCAGTGCTATGCCTGCGGTACCCAGCACCAGTGCCGTGATGACATCGCCGGAAACCGTCTCCGGAAATACCGGCGTTGAATCGATCAGGTATTCCTTGCCACGCATCAATTTGTAGGTGCGTTCCTGGAACGGCCAGATTACCCACAGCGATGCAATCAGCAAACCGATGATAAACAGCAATGTCAGCTTGTAAAATCGTTCGAGCAGCCAGGATAAAAACCGGCTGAACAATACCAGGCCGGTAATTACACCGAGACCGAATGGAATGATGATCCCCGGGTCAAAATGTCCGATTCCATTGAGAATATAGGCGTACTTTTTCAACATCAGCAGAATGAAGGAACCGGAAATGCCCGGCAGGATCATGGCGCAGATGGCAATGGCCCCGCTGATAAAAATGAACCAGGGTGTATCTGGCGTCGTTGCCGGGACAAGATTGAAAACATACAAGCCGGCTATTACACCAAGCAGCAGGGAAAGGATATCGCGGAAGTGAAATTGTTTGATCTCATAGATCAACACTACGATCGAGCCGCTGATCAAACCGAAGAAAAGCCCGTAAACCTGCTCGGGGTGGGTTTTGATCAGAACCGGCAGTGGTACCACACGGGTAAAAAAGATGAGTGCGATAAAGATGCCGATACCGAGTGGAACCAGGAAGTTGAAATGCGGCCGGCCGATTACTGTTCTGAAATCGAGCCGTAGCAGGCTTTTGAGCCAGTACAGATCAAAGGATTTGATAGCGTTAATCAGGCGATAATAAATACCGAGTATCAACGCCATGGTGCCGCCGCTGACTCCGGGTACCACATCCGCAGCCCCCATGCAGAGACCCTTGATTACGAGTAACAGTTTTTCTCTCACAAATCAGCAGGGACCTGGTTCCGGACTGCGAGACCGGGACGAGTCATTCCCTGCCGGTTGTTTACAGTCATTCGTTAACAGTCGCATGATACCTGGCGCTTTGTGTGTGCACAGCGTCCACCATCACGGCAACATGATCGGGGTCGATCTGCGGATGTATTCCGTGACCGAGATTGAATACATGACCACTGCCCTCACCATAACTCGCAAGTATGCGTGTAACTTCCTGTTCAATCACTTCAGGTGCAGCATAAAGCACCGCTGGATCCATGTTGCCCTGCAGGGCTACCTTGTCACCCGTCTGCCCACGCACATCACCGATTTCCACGGTCCAGTCCAGTCCTATCGCATCGCACCCGGTGGCCGCGACCTTGCCGGCCCAGTGTCCCCCACCCTTGGTAAACAGCGTTACCGGCACGCGACGGCCGTCATGTTCACGGTTCAGTCCTTCAACAATCCTGTGCAGGTATGCCAGCGAGAAGGCTTCATACGCCGGACCGGTCAACACACCACCCCAGGTGTCGAAAATCATGACGGCCTGTGCGCCGGCATGAATCTGGGCATTGAGATAGGAAATCACCGCGTCGGCCAGCAGGGCAAGCAGACTGTGCATCAAGGCCGGATTATCATAAAGCATGGCCTTGACCATGGAGTGATTTTTACTGGAGCCTCCCTCGACCATGTAGGTCGCCAGTGTCCAGGGACTGCCGGAAAAACCGATAAGCGGCACACGACCATCAAGCTCCCGGCGAATGAGCCGCACCGCGTCCATGACGTAGCCGAGTTCGTCTTCCGGATCGGGAACACCGAGTGAAGCCAGATCCTCGACACTGCGTACCGTACGTTCGAAAACCGGCCCCTGCTGTTCGACCACGGACAAACCGAGGCCCATGGCGTCCGGTATGGTCAGGATATCGGAAAATAATATGGCGGCATCCATATCGAACCTTTGTAAAGGTTGCAATGTAACCTCGCAGGCGAGCTCGGGCGTCGTGCACAGGGTCATGAAGCTGCCGGCCCTGGCCCGAGTGGCACGATACTCCGGCAGGTAACGACCGGCCTGACGCATGATCCAGACCGGGGTCCTGTCCACGGGCTGTTGCAGCAAGGCCCGGAGCAGGCGGTCATTCTTGAGTGTTGCAGGCATGTTAATCGATTGTTTTTACTGATGATTATGAGCCGGAATAATAACGCGTTTCAGGACTGAATAACATCGACAAATGCAGTGCGGACATGAAAACGCAAGCGCGAACCGTCATACTACAGATTATGTTTCATTCGCTGGCTGTGTGGCGGGAGTCCGCGCCTCTTCCATGTTCATCAGGGCCGGATTTCCGTGCGAGACGGGTATCCGGGCAGTCAGCAATTTTTGCGTCATTGTGCTCTCCACATCGAACAACACAGCCCGGATCGTCTCTAAATAAGTGTTCCGGAACAGGGTACAATCGCACAGTCGTCATTCCGGCTCCGGCCGGAATCCAGTCAATAGTATGGCCGCCTTACAGGCAGACTTTTTTCACTGGATGCCGGATCAGGTCCGGCATGACATGTAGTTTTCAACTGTACACCGATCTGGAACAGCTATTTAGTATAATAAACAGGATCCGTGCTTTCATTACCGGCTCATCAATGTAACAAAATCACAACCTTTCAGGAGACCCGCTATGCCAAAACCGATACAGGAATTCATCAAGGAGGTTAAAGACGAATGCCGCTGTCTTGATGCTCATGCAGCCAGGGAATTCTATGACGGCACACCAGGTACCATGATTATAGATGTTCGCGAACCGGCAGAGGCAGAGAAAGGCAAATTACAACAATCCATTAATATCCCACGCGGAGTTCTGGAAATGAAAATCACCGAACTTTGCCCGGACGATGACCTGCCGATCCTGTTGCATTGTGCTGCCGGTGGTCGCGCCGCGCTGGCTGCAAAGTCACTTCAGGATATGGGCTACAGGAATGTCCGTATTATCGATGCGGCATTTGATGAAATCATGACTGCTTTTCCCTAGTGCCGATGGATAATCATGTTGACTTGTCATGCTTTACTGACGTGTTGTGTGTGTGGGCCTATGTTTCGGAAATTCGCCTGGACGAACTCCGGGAAAAACTCGGCGACAAGGTCCGCATTAGTTATCACTTCATCACTGTGTTTGGGTGCACCGAGCGCCGTATCGGCGAAGGCTGGAAAGATCGCCGGGGCTACGAGGGATTTGCGGATCATGTGACAGAGGTGGGCAGGGAGTTCCCACATGTTCAAATACATGCGAATGTCTGGCGCGCCACGCGTCCCCGGACTTCCGCCAGCGCACACCTGTTTTTAAAAGCAGTGCAATTGCTGGAACAGGACAAGGAAATACCTGCCGGGATACAGACTGATTTCAAAAACCGGTCCCTATTCGAGGAATTACTCTGGCGAACACGGACAGCTTTTTTTCGCGATGGTCTGGATATTGGCCGGTTACCGGTGCTTTACGATCTGGCAGACGATATGCAACTTCCCGTGGATCATATCCGTTCTCTTGTCGATGACGGTACCGCTTTCGGTGCGCTGTGCTGTGATAACGAGTTACGTGAGAAGTTCCGGCTTGATGGCAGTCCGTCATACCTGTTGAATAACGGTCGTCAGAAACTTTACGGTAATATCGGTTACCGGATCCTTCAGGCCAATATCGAGGAACTGCTGCAACGACCGCAAGGCATGGCGAGCTGGTGTTGAGCATGGAAGAGATGAATGCGGCGCTCGCAGCATCCATGTCACCGGTGGTTCGTGTATGGGTCAACTGGATGGTCGCTATTTTCCTTGTCTCCATCCTGTTTACCTGGAAACATACATCCGCGCGTGTCATTCTGGCCGCGTTTATCCTGACTATTCCGGTAGCACTGCTTACCTGGGAACTGTCCGGCAACGTCCATCTGCTCGGTATATCTCATTTAATCGTCTGGCTGCCACTGGCCGTTTACCTGGTAAAAACCGAAATTGCCGGCAACATCACACGACTGAAATCGGCCTACGGGATCTACATAATATTATTGCTGTTCACCATAGTGACCAGCCTGGTATTTGATATACGCGATATCATACTCGTCAGTACGGGCATGAAATAAACACCACCATGAAACCGTATACCATCGTCACTGTATTCACGAGCTTTGCCAACCGGTTGAAATACAAACAGCTTTTTTTTCTGGTGGCTTTTCTGTTTCTGCTCGATCTGATTGTGCCGGATATTATCCCGATGGTTGATGAAATCATTCTCGGGCTGCTCACCCTGCTGCTGTCCGGTCTCAGGAAGAAACCGCCGCAATCAGAGGATACTGTAATCGAGGGAGAAGTCATCGGCAGGAATAACGGGCAAACCGGGGACGAGGGCTGACAATACAGTTTTTGAATCGCCGTGATTTTGCCTGCACGATTTGCCCCTTCTGATGACAATACTCCGGACCTGAGCGCAGGAATTTTCCGTATAACCAGGAAACTCTCTGGCCTGCCCTGGCACTTCGTTTTCTTTCAGTCGGCGCTTTATTCAGACGGGTCTTGTTGATCGGTACTGTTCTGAGCGTTCAGGCCTGGACAGCACCAGTTGCCACAACTGATTACGGCGGGCGCGGAATGCACCCGCGAAACAGTGCAGGTAATATTTCCACATACGGTAAAAACGCTGGTCATATCTGTCTGAAAGCGACGACCAGCCGGCGTTGAAGCGTTCCCACCACGCCATCAGTGTCTTGTCGTAATCCATACCGAAGTTATGCACATCTTCAATAATCAAGCGGCCTTCCGTAGCCTCGCATATCTGTTTCATTGACGGCAGATAGCCGTTCGGAAAAATATATTTATCAACCCATGGGTCATTCCTGTAACTGGTATATTGTGAGCCGATGGTATGGAGCAGAAACAGACCGTCGGGTTTGAGCAGTTTTTTTGCCGTATTGAAATAAGCCTCGTAGTTTTTGAATCCGACATGCTCGAACATACCGACCGACACTATCTTGTCATACTCACCATCCAGTTCACGATAATCCACGAGTTCGATATTCACCGGCAATCCCTGACAACGCTGTACCGCCAACTCGAGTTGCTCCCGTGAAATGGTAATACCGGTAACCTTGACGTCATAATGTTCTGCGGCGTGACGGGCCAGCCCACCCCATCCGCAACCAATATCAAGGAGTTTGTCGCCGGGTTTCAATTCCAGTTTACGACAAATCATGTCGAGCTTGTTGTACTGCGCCTCTTCAAGGTTTTTCGCGTGATCCCAGTAACCGCAGGAATATGACATGGTCGGATCCAGCATAATTTCAAATATATCGTTACCGATATCGTAGTGCTGTTCGCCAACCTCGAATGCACGTTCCGGCGATTGCAGGTTAAACAATATGTGTCTGGCCTGGTGCAACAGGTAACGGAAGCGCAGATATCGAACTATCCTGACATCCAGTGAATGTCTGATAACACGGGCAAAAAACTGGTCCAGCGCCGGGCTGTCCCAGTAACCCTCCATATATGCTTCACCGATGCCGAGCGAACCGCGAGTGGTTAGCATGTCAATGGCGCGGGGGTCATTGACCTGCATATCCCAGGGACGCCGGCCGTTGATTTCGATATCGGCCTTGCCCAGCAGGCTGTTGAGCCACTCGGGCGCATTGGACAGAGAATTGTCAATGTAAGGTTGCGTATTGAATCTGCTCATAATCTTAATATAGATGGAAAATTGACATATAAAATTGATATAAATCAATATTATAAAAATAGGCAATTATCCAGGTAATGTAAACCTGCTCCCCACAGCGATCTGGCACCGTTCATTACCGGGTTTTGTAGAGGAATTTCCCGGGCAACGGCCCGGAAATGCCAGGGGTATCATCCACACACACGCTTCATGAAACCGGAATCGGTAAAATGTACGAAGCGCATGAATAGGGGTTTCAGAATTGCGCCATTTCCCCATATTTCACATTCTGTTTTTTCCTGGCGTGCCCGGCGTCTTTGAGGGGAAAGATTCTTTGTCCATACCCACACATTCCGCCGGGATTCCGGGCGTGGTTTGCCGTATACCGGTGCAGGTCCCTGATATACCCTGTCCGGATGTTGCAGGAACTCAAATTCCCTTTTACCTTGTTGTTAACAACCACGGTAATTTATCATGATAGATAACACGCATTATGTACTGATGGCGGAGTACAATCAGTGGATGAACAATAAATTGTATGCTGTCTGCGCCAGCATCCCTGACAGGGATCGCAAACGTGACCTGGGGGCATTTTTCAAATCCATTCACGGTACGCTGAACCATCTGCTCTACGGCGACAAGGCGTGGATGGGACGTTTTACCGGCCAGACCATCGATGGACTGACAATGGGTCTGGACCTCTACGAGGATTTTCACGAACTGCGTCGGGCACGTGAAGAAATGGATAAGCATATTTTGAAATGGGCCATGGAACTGACACCAGACTGGCTGGCCAGGCCTTTTCAATTTACCAGCAAGGTCGATAATCGTACGCGCACATTGCCAACCTGGGCCCTGGTCTCACATATGTTTAATCACCAGACGCATCATCGCGGTCAATTGACCACATTGATCAGACAACTTGGCCGGGATCCCGGGGTTACCGATATTCCATGGCTGCCGCGATTTGAAGACGAAGCCGGTAACTGAAACCTGTCAGTCTTGCTGCCCGTGACGCTATTGTTCCGTGCCGGAAGCCTCGTTAATGCAGGTTCCGGTCAGGATCATACCAATGTCGGTAAGATAGAAAAACGGTTTCCTGTTACGACCACTATAGGTGTTGTTATCACTGATCTGCAACAATGCGTATGTATCCCGGTCTTCATAGACAGTGATAATCTTCAGGGGCATTTCAGGATCATTTTTGCCGAGGATAACAGGGCCGTGATTTTCATCTCCATTATTCAGCCTCTGCTTCAGTGCCGTAGTGCGCAATACCCGCCCGGTTTCCGAATCCACGGTGAACTCGCGATTCATGTAATTTGCAGCCCAGTCATGTGTGACGAAATAGCCATTGGCGTTGACTTTCAAGGTATTCTTGATAGTACAGGTATATTCAAAGGCATTCGCTGTAAACGACACAGTTGACAGGATCATTAATATTATGCCCTGAAAAGTAAACCTGAATTGCATATTCATTAAATCACCTCCAATCCGGATATCATTACCATTAGACGGGTTGTGTCGGAAAAATTCCGGTCCGGCCATATACGGAAGCACCGGCCGAGGTATCGAAGTATTTCATTCAGCAGTTAAGTGGACCTTGTAGCGGGATTCCCCCGCCAATGGTCATGATGATGGAACGCAGCGGACCAGTACTGAAACTGGCATCAGCTTTCCGGGACTATAACAAATTTTACCTGTAATGGTAGCTCTGGCGTGAATCATTACTCAGAATTGCTATAATAATGAGATAAAGTAAAAAAAACCATGCGCATCAGGAACACACCGGAACATTTCGGCATCATCACCAAAATCCTGCACTGGCTCATCGCCGTGTTGATCATCGGCCTGATCGGTCTTGGCTGGTGGATGGTGGATCTCTCCTACTACGACCGCTTGTATAACACCTCTTTGCACTGGCATAAATCCCTGGGCATGGTGGTACTCGGCCTGGGTCTGATGAAGATCGCCTGGCAACTCTATACCCCGGTACCCGGACCTGCAGGATTGAAAAAACCCGTAATTTGCACCGCTGCAACTGTTGTACACATCATTTTGTTGTTGGGTATGGTGTTGATTCCGGTAACCGGCTACCTGATTTCCAGTTCCGATGGCAAGGCGGTGGAGATATTTGACTGGTTCGCGGTACCTTCCGTGGTATCCGGCAGGGAGGGACTGCGCGACATAGCCATCAATGTGCATTTCTGGCTGTCATACTGTACAACCGCGCTGGTGATCGGTCACATCAGCGCGGCGTTCAAACACCAGTTTATCGATCACGACGGTACACTTTCACGCATGCTGTGGAAATAAAAACCGCAGGTGTCTGACTTCAGTCTGACACCGTATCAACCTGTTTATTGTTGACGAATACCCTCAACGTGCAACTTGAACTCCATCGTCTCGGCTTTCGGTCCCAGGTCATACTCCATACCGAAATCGGAGCGCCGCAGCATTGTGGTTGCATCAAAACCGGCACGGTAACCACCCCAGGGATCATCCCCCTCGCCGACCGCGGTCACTTCCAGCGTAATCGGCCTGGTCACACCGTGCAGCGTCAACATCCCCTCCAGCACACCGCTGTCGGCATCTCCGGTGTAATTCGTGCTTTTGAAGATCGCGGTGGGATATTTTTCCACATGCAGAAAGTCTTCCTCGCGCAGATGTTTGTCACGTTCGGCCCAGTTGGTATCGACACTGGCCGTATCGATAGTGATCTCGATGGATGACCCCTCCGGGCTGGCCCTGTCCCAGTTAAAGACGCCCTGCATCCGGTTAAAGCGGCCGACCAGGGTGCTGAATCCCAGGTGCGATATCTCGAACTGTACAAATGTATGTGCCGGGTCGATCTTGTATTCAGCCGCTGTTACCGAAGGTGCCACTATAAACCCGGCTATTACCGCAACCAGGACACCTGATAAACGCGTTAATCTATTCGTCATTATTATTTACTCCTGAATTATTCTGGATGAAATGCTGCCCCAGAACTTGCAGTGATTGTATCACTCCGTAGCATCACCGGGACATGCTGTATTACCCCCGCATGTTGCATTGGTTAGGAATGACGCTGCAAAGTTCAGGAAATATTAAACGCAGCCCGCAAGCCGTACATATACGGACTGCGTTACACTCTGTCAATTTACCAGTGCAGAACGACGTAGCGCTGCATTTCTCCCTGGCTAACCAGCAATAGTACTCGATTATCATCGCTGCTTTTCTTCACAGCCCGTCTGAATTCCGCGGCATCGGTTACGGGTTGCCGGTCCACCTGCAGGATGATGGTTCCGGTCCTGATCCCGGCCATCGTCGCGATGGAACCGGGCTTGACACCGGTAACTACCACACCTTCACCGGGTTCGGCATCAAACTGCTGCGCCAGATCGGGCGTCAGGGTTTGCACGACCAGACCCAGTTCTTCGGACGTATCCGCCCCTCCAGCAGCAAGCAGTTTCGAGTCGTCCAGTGTGCCTATGGTTACCTTCAGCGTCCTGCGCTTGCCATCGCGGATCACCGTGATATCACGCCGGGCGCCCGGCTCGGTCAGGGAGATGCGGTTACGAAAATCACCCACATCACTGACCTCCTGGCCTTCGTACTCGACGATAACGTCTCCTTGCCTGAAGCCGGCCTCGTCCGCGGGCGTGTCGTCTTCCACCTGGGCGACGAGTATGCCTGAGCTAACGTCGATGCCAAATGATTCGGCAAGGTCTTTGGTCAGCGGTTGAATGACTATACCCAGATAACCACGCACCACTTTACCGGTTTCAATCAGGGAATTGGCAATATGCCGTGCCAGTTGGCTGGGGATAGCAAATCCAATACCCATATAGCCGCCGCTGCGACTGAAGATGGCCGTGTTCACGCCCACAACCTTACCTTCAAGGTTCACCAGCGGTCCCCCGGAATTGCCCGGATTAATGGCTGCGTCAGTCTGGATGAAATCCTCGTAATCACTGATGCCGACGCTGGTCCGGCCCTTGGCGCTGACCACGCCAACCGTCAGGGTATGGCTGAGACCGAAAGGGTTGCCCATGGCCACCACCCATTCACCCACGTCCAGTTTTGTGGAATCTCCCCATTCCAGTGCGGGCAGACCACCGGCCTTGATTTCCAGCACGGCAATATCGGATTTTGGATCCGTACCCTTGATTTCGGCATCAAACTCACGCCCGTCCTGGAATTTGACCGTTATTTTCTCGGCGTTTTCCACGACATGATTGTTGGTGAGGATCCAGGTCTTGTTTGATAGCAACCCTTTTTCAGCGGCAAAAACGAAGCCGGATCCCTGGCCCTGGATACGCGGTTGCTGTTGTCCGCTGCCCGGCGGAGTACCCGGGAACGGCTGGCCAAAAAAGCGGCGAAAAAAATCCTCACCAAACGGGAACTGGTCCCCGAATGGCGAGGTGAACTTACCCTGTGGATCCCGGCCCTCTACCTGGATATTGACCACTGATGGAGATACCTTGTTGGCTACACTGGCAAACGCCTTGCCGGTTTCGCGCAGGTTTTCGACACCATCATCATCATTGGCAAATGTGGACGGAGTAATGAATACCAGTAAAAGTATGAACTGTGCTAAACGTAGTACCTGCATAGTCACCTCAAATGATTATTCATTATGAATTTACAGTGATTCTCCGACGTTTGTGGCTGCTTGACTTGGGAAGTTCCACGCGCAGCACACCGCGTTTGTAACTGGCCGTGGCCCTGTCGGCTTCCACCGGTCCAGGCAGGGGTACGGCCCGTTCAAAACTGCCGTAGGCACATTCAGTGATATGGTAACCACCGCGGGTGCTTTCACTTTCCATCTGTTTCTCGCCCTTGACGACCAGGTAGTCCTCAATTACCTGCAGGTCAAAATCGTCCTCGCTCATGCCGGGAGCCTCCAGACGCACCACTATCTGGTTGCCGTCATCGAAAACTTCGCAGGCCAGGATGCCCCAGCTCAGGGAGCGTTCGGCAATTTCGGTACTGCTGCTCTTCTGTAAATCCGGCTTGAAGCGGGTGATAGCCCCGGCGGCCTGGTGGTATAAACGGCGCCAGCCATCCATGACGCTGTCCAGCGCCTCGTTCAAACCCTCTTTTACCTGTTGTAAGGTTGCCATGATGTATTGCCTCTCTCGTTGTTGGGTGTTTGTCTATTGGAATAGGGGCAGTGGTGGAAATTTCAAGGGCCGGCGCGTCAAACACGGGGGCATCCGGATGCTTCAACGCCGTGATTTGGCGGATTGAACCTGTTGTACCTGCCTTAAATGGGCGAATATTCGGGTAAAAATGCCTGATCCCGGCCATTTTCCCGGCAAACCATATACTTAATCAGGTTTAGGCTAGAATTGTGACATCAGCCAAAATTCGCACATGGGTGATTAATCGCAAACCGGGAGAAATGTTATGAAACTGTGTATCAAGGGCGTTGCCATAGCTGCTGCCGTGCTCTGGGGTCTGGGAATGTTCATGGTCAACACCATAAATATGATCCAACCGGGTTACGGCGTCGAATTCCTGCAGGTCATGAGTTCCATCTACCCCGGATTCGACCCCGGCCAGGGGACCAGGAGTATAGTGACCGGAACAATCTATGGCATTGTGGATGCCGGTGTGGCCGGGGCGATATTTGCGTGGGTTTATAATTTGCTGGTTAAATAATTCAATACAATGGAACTGTCTGCATTACCCTAATGTATGTGTTCGAGTAACCCGGAAACATCCTGTGATGGTACTGGTTTGCTGAACAGGTAACCCTGCATTTCATCGCATTTCAGCAATCGTAATAATTTGGATTGTTCTTCTGTTTCCACGCCTTCTGCAATCACTTTCATATTCAGCGCATGCGCCAGGCTTATGATGCTGGAAACAATGGTCATGCTTTCCGGCAGTGAATTCATGGAAGCAATGAAGGAACGATCAATCTTCAACGAATTCACCGGCAGCCGGGCCAGGTAGCTGAGAGAGGAATAGCCGGTACCGAAATCATCAATAACGATATCGATACCCTGCTCCCTGATCCCGGCCAGCTTGCCGATATTGATATCAATGTTCTGCATCAACAGGTTTTCAGTCATTTCCAGATCGAGCCCACAGCCCTTGCCGCCGTATCGGTTAACGATTTCGCCAACCACCTCACTGAAATTGTCCTGCTGCAATTGCAATGGTGACACATTAACCGCGATTCGGGGTATTTTCATTCCGGCCTCTTTCCACTGCTGCATATCCTGCAATGCTTGTTCCATAACCCAGCTGCCAACCTTGAGTATCATCCCGGTTTCTTCAAGTATAGGAATAAATCTGTCCGGGGGAATCAGTCCTGCGTCGGGATGATTCCAGCGAATCAACGCCTCGAGACCCGTTACCTCGTGAGTTTCAGAGTCGACCTTGGGCTGGTAATACAATTCAAATTCATTTTTATCCAGCGCGTGCCGCAGTTTGTTTTCGAATGACAGTTTTTCCGCCACACCCTCCATCATGTCCGATCGATAAAACAGATATTGTGAATTGCTGGTTTTTGCATTTTTCAAAGCCGCTTCGGCGTTACGGTACAATGTTCCCGCATCCACTCCATCTGCGGGGTAAATAGCAAGACCAGCGCTGAAATTGATCTGTATCTCATTGTCATTAATCAGAAACGGTTCGTTCAAGGCAGGGAAAAATGAATTTTCCAGCATATGTGGAATACCGGAAGCATCACGAACATCATGCAGGATCATCACAAAGAGATCGCCGGTCATACGCCCTATGTTCACCGGATCAGCGGTCAGGTTGCGTAATCGCCGGGCTGTCTCCTGCAACATCTGGTCACCGACACCGGGACCGTACACGTTGTTAATGTTATGAAACTGTTTCAAATCACAGACCAGTAACGCAACATTCTTCCTGCTCATTCCTGCCCGACCCAATACCGAGTCGAGATGTTCGATGAACAACGTGCGGTTGGGCAGGCCGGTCAGGGGATCGTATGAAGCGAGATAATCGACTTTCTCCCGTTGTGCTATGTAATGCAGCGCAAAGGACACATCACCGGCGAGCTCGTTCAAAAGCTTCATTTCTTCATTATCGAAAAAGTCCGGCATAGAAGCATACAGGGCAATAACGCCTTCAACTTCACCCGCCACAATCAGCGGCAAGGCAACAGCAGACCGGTATCCATGCATGGATGCATCTTTCATCCATGCCGCGTCATGTCCTGTAATGCTGTTAATAATCACCGGCTTCTTCTCATGCATTGCCTGAATAACCGGACCGTGCCTGTCCGGGTCTTTGTCATCACAGGATCCAGGTACATGCAGTGGCAGTTCAACCTCCTGGCCGGCCCACGCCCAGGTGCTCAGGCTCCCGTCATGGCCGGACGGCCCGCCTATCCAGGCCAGGCAGAAGTGACCTTCCTTCACGGCAATCTGACATGCATTCCGGAACAATTCCCTGCGTTCCTTTACCCGCACGATCAGCGTATTGATACCGCTCAGCACCTTGTACACGCGATTGAGCCGCATGATTTTCTCATCCTTGATCCTGCGTTCGGTAATATCGCGCACAACCGAAACGATATAATCCTTGTCCAGACTGACATACTTGATATTGACTTCCACTGGAAAGGCAGTGCCATCCTTGCGTTTATGAAAACCTTCCCATGTCAGTGTCCTGGCTTTTTTCAGTTCCTTGACTTTATCCAGAAAACCGGGTTCATCAATCATGGGATCGATATCGAACACGGCAAGATTCAGTATTTCCTCCCGATCATAACCGAGCTCTTTGCAGCCTTTTTCGTTAACATCAAGATAGCGGCCGGTTTCCGGATCGATAATCTCAATTGCATCATTGGACTGATCGATCAATGAGCGAAACAAGCTGAGTGATTCCTCGATTTTCTTGCGTCTGGAGATATCCTGTTTTATGGCTATAAAATGACTGATCTCGCCGTTTTCGTCCCTGACCGGAGAGATGGTCTGATCTTCGTAATATATAGATCCGTCCTTGCGGCGATTGATGGTCTCGCCCTGCCAGACCTTGCCCGAGGTAATGGTCTCCCACATGTTCCGGTAGAACGCCTGGTCATGTTTACCGGATTTGACCAGTTGCCGGGGATTTTTGCCGATAACCTCGTTTGAGGTATAGCCGGTAAGAGCTGTAAATGCAGAATTAACCCACTGCACATTACCATCGGTGTCGGTGATCATGACAGCGTTGGCCGATGCATCGAGCGCGGAACTTTGCAGGCGTATTTGTTGTTCGTGTTTCTTGCGTTCAGTGTTATCCGCGAGCATGCCCAGGACTGCATACATCTGGCCGTTTTCATCCCGCATGGGGGCTGTCCAGATACTGGCATCGATCAATGTACCGTTTTTATGCAGCCGTTTGATATCTTTTGCGCTGTGCCTTTCCCCCTTGAACTCACGATTTATCAGGGCCTTGAAGTCATAGAGTTCGGAGTCAGGGACCAGTGGGTAGGGTTTTCCTATAATTTCATGACGGGACCAGCCGAACAAGTGCTCGGCGGCGGGATTCCAGACCAGTACGTTTGCTGATCGGTCGAGGGCAATAATGGCTACAGGGGCAGCATCGATCAGGGCACTGAGTGTGTCACTGTCTTGCTGCAGGAGGTTCTTGGACCACTTTCTGATTTCGGGTGAATCGTTAAACATCAATCCGTTTTCCTTTTCCCTGTATTTTGTCATTTATGCACGACTTTACATACACAATCCTTTTCTTTCGTGGTACCCCGAAAGCTACAGGGCCATTTACTGAAGAATGGACTATTAAAGTATTGTCCATGTTCGACTTTCAGGTGACCGGGCCTGTGTCAGAATTAACAAAACTGTGGACTGGTTCACATTATTTTACAGTATAACAGGGCTTGTGATACCAGTGCTGATATCGACCCGTCCCGGGAGAGCCTGAATGATCCAGTCCGGTTAATCTTGCGATTATGGCTTGTCTGGACCCAGACGCACACAATGGATTCCGATCACTACCTGTTACAGCAGTGATTACCATGTCTGATGGTGAGTTATCATGACAACAGAGTCAGATTTATACCTGACGGTTAACGATATCCGGTTAGTGATCAATCACTCCTTCTTGAGAACTTGCCGTAAATTCCTCATTCGATGTTTACGGAACCATGCCCTGCCGGAGAAACGGCGCTACGCCGATACGAACACCTACCGCCACCGAAGACGGTCATTATGCTACTCTATTGTGATAAGGCCTCGATTACACCTGCGTCCCTGCGACAATTGTCGCTACTCTTCGGTAGTACCCGGATGTTGGCGTGGTCGCTGAATAATACAGCTGTGGTGGACATCATGCCCCGCTCCAGGCCGGGACTTTCCGGGATCTGTTGGAACTCAGGGACGAGCAAGGGGCCAAACGGTTTTTGAATCCATCTCCGGGCGACGTTCGTAACGTTGTCCCGGCCAACGCCGCTGCCGGCATTGATACCATGCCGGGATTTGTACAGTTACTCGCATTTGAGGAGAGAGTTGAATATGACCACCCTGACCATCAACGGCAAGCAACACGAAGTGGAGCTCGACGAATCGATGCCACTGTTATGGGCCATTCGCGACCTGCTCGGCTACACCGGCACCAAGTTCGGCTGCGGTATCGGCTTTTGCGGGGCCTGTACTGTACATGTCGACGGCAAGGTGATGCGCTCCTGCGTCACGCCCGTTTCGGCGGTGAAAGACAAATCCGTCACCACCATTGAGGGCATCGCCCATGACGGCAAACTGCACCCGGTACAGGAAGCCTGGGCCCGGGGGGACGTGCCGCAATGCGGCTACTGCCAGTCCGGCCAAATCATGGCTGCCGTCGCGCTGCTGCAAGAAAACCCGAACCCCAGCGATGACGAGATCCGCGAGAAAATGGTCAACTACTGTCGTTGCGGTACGTACTTGCAAATCTTCGCCGCCGTGAAAGAAGCCGCAAAACTGCAGGGAGGTTCGGCATGAGCAGGATCGTTAACGTTTCCATGTCCCGGCGACAGTTTCTCGGTCTTGGTGCCGCCGGTGCCGGTGTGTTCGTACTCGGCATGTCGTTACCGTTGGGCAACAAATTCGCCCGGGCTGCGGTCAACAATTCCGGCGACGGCACACTGAACGCCTTCATCGCTATCCGGGAAGACGGCGGTGTGATCTTCCAGAACACGTTTATTGAAATGGGCCAGGGTACCTACACATCCATCCCGGCCATCGTTGCCGAGGAACTGGACATCACCATGGATGTGATCACTGTCGAGCAGGCGCCGCACGGGCCTGAATACAAGATCATGTTCAACAACACCGCGCGCTTTACCGGCGGCAGTAACAGCGTACGTTCCTCCTACGATACCATGCGCAAGGCCGGAGCCACCGCGCGGCAAATGTTGATCGAGGCGGCGGCGAAGGAATGGAATGTCCCGGCCGGTGAATGCACTACCGAACCCGGTTACGTGCTGCACAACGCATCCGGCAAGAAAGCAGGCTATGGTGATCTGGCCCCCCTGGCGGCCACGCTGCAGGCACCCGCCGAAGTGAAACTGAAAGACCCTGCCGATTTTCGATTGCTTGGCAAACCGGTTGGGCGCACGGACAGCCTGGCCAAGGCCACCGGTACCGCGGAGTTCGGCATCGACGTACAGGTGGACGGCATGTTGCACGCCGCCGTGAAGCAGTGCCCGGTCTTTGGTGGCAAGGTGAAATCCTTTGACGCATCGAAAGTGATGGACATGCCCGGCGTAGTGGCTGTGGAAGAAATTCCCGATGGAGTGGCCGTGATTGCCGATCATTACTGGAATGCCAAACAGGCGCTGGAGAAACTGCCGGTGGAATTCGATAACGGCAGTAACGCGAGCTTTTCTTCGGCTGCGTACCTGGAAAAACTGCAGTCACGTCTTGATGATACGGGCATCACTGCCGAGGCAGAAGGCGACGTGATAACCGCACTCGCTAACGCGGCAAAAACCATCAGCGCGGATTACCATGTGCCTTTCCTTGCCCACGCCACTCTGGAACCGATGAACTGTACGGCGCTGGTGGAAACCGATCGCTGTACCGTCTGGGCGCCTAACCAGGGTGCTGATTTTGTTGCCGGAGTGACAAAAGACATCACCGGACTGCCGCTGGAAGCCATTGATGTGCAAACACCGTTTCTCGGAGGCGGTTTCGGCAGACGATTCATCATGGACTACACGGCACAGGCGGTGACGCTGGCCAACAAACACAAGGGCACGCCCATCAAGGTGATCTGGACGCGCGAGGAAGACACGCAACACGATTTTTACAGACCAATGACGGCGGCACGCCACCGCGCCGGATTCGACAAAAAGGGCAACCTGGTCGCACATCACATTACCAACGTGGGTGAAGGTCCCATGGGCCGCTTGAATCCGGGCTTTCTGGAAAACCCGAAAATCGACAGCACTGTGCTGGAAGGCGTGGAAAAACAACCCTACGCCGTTCCCAACAAGCGCCTCGACTACGTACACGAGACCGTGGCGCCTGTGCCAATCGGGTACTGGCGCTCGGTTGCACATTCCGTCAATGGTTTCATCAAGGAATCATTTATGGACGAACTTGCACATGCCGTGAACGCCGACCCGGTGGAATTTCGCCGTGGCCTGCTCACCGATGCGCCACGCTATAAAAAAGTACTCGACACCGTCGTCAAGATGGCCAACTGGAAAACCGGGACCCGCAAGGTGGATGGCAACGACCGCGCCATGGGCGTGGCGCTGCACGAATCCTTCGGCACACTGGTGGCTCAGATCGCCGATGTGTCCATCGAGGATGGTGAGGTCACGGTGCACGATGTCTGGTGCAGCGTGGATTGCGGTTTTGCCATCAACCCCGCCATTGTCACCATGCAGATGGAAAGCGGGATTGCCTACGGCCTTTCCGCCGCACTGGCCGAGGAGATCTCCATGAAAGACGGCAAGGTGGATCAGGCCAATTTCAATAGCTACCCGATCCTGCCTCCACAAAAAATGCCGCAAGTGCATGTGCAGATCATCAATAGCGGTGAGGCGCTCGGCGGTATCGGCGAACCGGGCACACCACCTATTGCCCCGGCCGTCTGCAACGCGTTGTTCACACTGACCGGGCAACGTATTCGCAGCCTGCCGTTGAGCCGTTACACGTTCACCTGATCGGGAATTTATAATTGTCCCGGTCTTCACTAAGAGCAATAATACAGTAACAAACAGGATAACGGGGTTAACAAAAATGCACTGGATCAATCAAACTCTCAGACAGTTCATGGTCATGCTGTCACTGTCACTGCTGTCGTTCACTACCCACGCGGCCTCGAGCGAGGAAATCGATATCAAGGTGCGGGGATCGCTGGATAAATTCCAGGAAGAAGTCACCGGCGGTAAAGCCTTTCTGGACCGGGCCGAGGGAGTACTGGTTTTCCCCGACGTGGTCAAGGCCGGTTTTGGTATTGGCGGTGAAATAGGCGATGGGGCATTGCTGGTCGATGGTAAAACAGTCGACTATTACAATACGGCGGCAGCTTCCATCGGGTTCCAGTTCGGTGCACAGTTCAAGACCGTGATCCTCGTGTTCCTGGAAAAGGACGCGCTGGACAAGTTCCGCAACAGCAGCGGCTGGGAAGTCGGTGTGGACGGTTCGGTGGCGCTGATCGAACTCGGCGCCGGCAAGGACATCACCAGCATCAATATCACCGATCCGATTGTCGGTTTCGTTTTCAGCAACAAGGGTTTCATGTACAACCTGACGCTGGAAGGGTCGAAGATCACCAAACTCGATAAATAGTTTTGCCTTACGCGAAAACCCCGGCGCCGGTATCCCGGCCCGGGGTTTTGATGATCTGAAACGTTGAATCTCTTAATGTGCCGATAACTGATCGAATGAAAACATGAATTCCTGCCCTGCCAGCGGTGCATGACAGGAAACACAATCCAGGTCATTCTCCTTGGGAGCGCCACTGGGATCGTACAAGGCATAACCCCAGCCATCGGTACGGTCATCGGCGGAAAATTCAGTGCTCCAGTCATTCCGTCTTTCCATGACGGCCACTGCCGCGAGTTTGGCTTTTTCAAACAGTCCATCGCTACCGGCTACGGGATTGCCATCGCCGTCGACCACCGGTTTGTAGACTTCCATGATAATCACCGAGCCGGCTTCCAGCTTGCCGGTTTTCACGCTTTTCAGTGCAACATCGTTAGCATACATCTCGGCAACCTGTTTGTTATTGGCTCGGTTCTGGACGTGGTAACGGGTATAGTCATCCTGGTAACCGGCGGGGAAACCGACGAATTCCGGATTTCCGCCTGCAAGGACCGCGGTGGTGAATATGGCGAGCGCTGTCAGACCGATCGGTTTTATCATTGGTATTGCCCTCCAGCAATCTATGAAAAGTACGCTATAATATGCATGTTAGATACATATTAGAAAAGTATAGACCAGTCACAATACGTTGTCCAGAATTGGCTGATCTGCAATGAACGTTTACGCCAGGGATCACTCATGCAACTGACCAGACACTCTGATTATTCACTCCGTGTTCTAATCTACCTTGCCCTGAATCCGGGCAGAATATCGAATGTTTCCGAAATAGCTCAAGCCTTCAATGTCTCCCGCAATCATCTCGTCAAGGTAGTTCATAATCTTTCAAAACTCGGTTATATCAGTACCACTCGCGGTCATGGTGGCGGGATTGCACTGACCGGGGATGCCGCCGACATTTCAGTCGGTGAAGTTGTCCGGGATACAGAAAACACCCTGGAAGTTATTAATTGTATTAAACCCCGGTGTCCGATTTATAGCGCATGCCGGCTGAAAGGCGCTCTTGACGAGGCAACCGCGGCATTTCTGGATGTACTGGATAACTATACAATCGACGATATCGCTCGCAACAAGGTCGTACTCAAGAGGCTGATTGCCTGAATTTTATCCTGGATTACCGTCGACTCTGGGCCCCGTCAGCATGGGTGCACAATAAAACAGCACCAGCAAAAACGCTACAATCCAGAGCACCTGGGATGTCATGACCCACGCCACGTACATATCGGGCAGCGCCAGGGGCAGAAACACGCGCACCACGGCGCCGATAACCAGGAAACCGAGAATGTAATTAATAATCGGACCGTGCCTGTTAATATTTCTTCCAGTGTGTCCCAGTGTAACCCGTACCATCATGCTGACGGTGACAAGGCCAATACCCCCATAGGCAAATGCGTGTATGGCCATGTATTTTGATATCCCGGTAAAACTACTGAAAGCAAACAACAGGAAACCGATATCAATAAAAACCAGCGCCATAAAAAATCCCCAGAGCAGGGGCTTTTTCCAGATGCCGTATGTATGCCAGCCCACAAGCCGGATGGTGTAAATGACAAACAACAACACTGACGTGATTCCCGTCAGGACAGTGTTTAAAAGAAACACTTCGGAGATAAAAAACACCAGAAAAACCACGAGACCGGAGATCATTATCCAACGCGGGTTTTTCAGTTTCACCGGGTATTCGACGCTGTTTTCAATAAAAAGCGGGACCACCCTGGCGGCGATGGTCAAAATCAGGCTGATCACCAGGTACAATCCACCATAGATGCCCCAGTGCAATCCGCTCTCGAGCACACCCGTATAACCCAGGTAAAAACACAGGTTCGCCAGAATCAGCAGGCCGAGTTTGGAGAGAATAACCATTTGTCTCCAGCTTCTTGACTTGACTACCGGAACCGCGGCAAAAAACAGCAGGAGGATGGAAAAGGCAAGATCAAACAGGCCTGCCATACCGGGCCAGCCAAGACTGAACAGCACCCTGGCAATCAACCAGATGGTAAAAACCAGGGCAAGCCCCCGACCATGCACGGTCTGGATTCCCGTCCAGCTTTTCACCGCCGTCAACAGGAAACCGGCGATCACGGCGAAACTGTAACCATAAATCATTTCATGGGCATGCCACTGAAATGCCGTTATTCCAGTATCCGGCAGGGAAATCCGCAAACTGTACAGCGCCATCCAGATCAGCACTGCGACGATCGAATAGGCCATGGCGCCCATAAAGAACGGACGAAACCCGAGGTTAAAAAGAGCAAAATCCGGGACCGGTTTGTCAGATTGCATAGACTGGAACCAAAACTGAATGAATTATTAAAAACAGGGCTTTCAGGAAAAGGAGGGCAGTATAAAACCGGCCGGGCGCAAAAACCATACAAGCTCAGTTATCATCCGGCCGCAGCTCGTGGCCGAGCAACCCCCTGGCTTCATCATAACCGAGAGTGCTGATGCCGGCGGCCTGCATGGACACACGCAGCGAGCTGCCAAGACCGTAGGCGAGGAGACGGGAATAAAAAGGCAGGGACTCAACATAGACCGGCATGGCCTCTTGCAGCGAGTCCGTTTGCTGCAGGGATTCCTCCAGTTGCCGCCGCTCGCGTTCCAGGTATTGCAACAGCGTTTGATCATTCGCGGCGGCTTCATCCAGCGTCAGCGTCCAGGTGATATCGTCCTGTAATACGCATTCACCAATAAACCGGCCGGGATACCCCGCCGACCAGTCAGACGGGGATAACAGGTAAAGCCTGAAGCTGCCGTCGACGCGGTATAACCAGTAGCTCCTGCCGACAACCGGGCGAAAACTGAAACGGCTGTTCAGAACAAACAACGAGGTAAACAATTCGCTGGCGATCTGATCGATCTGTTTCGGTGGCAGCGGTACACGCGCCCGGCTCTGCATCAGTCCTTCCAGTACCGGTGACAGCCCTTTGCCCTGTGGATTGGGATTCTTGTGATTCATACTCTGGATATTCAAATGGGTAATACTACGCCGGTGAACGTGAAAACCATGTGACTTGCCCGTGAAATCAACGTGAGCGACCTCACTTCGATGTTTAACGCTCCCGGCTCAGTCTTCCTCTATCGGCAAAGCCAGTTCCTCAAGGAAAAAAGCCGCAAGGTCATGACGGCCGGACAATCCGGCTTTTTTATAAATGGCCCCGGCCTGCTGGCGGGCAGTCGCTTCGCTGACCCCGCGCAGGGACGCGACTTCCTTGTGACTGAGTCCCTTCAACAGGAATAACGCGATCTCCTTTTCACCGGGACTGAGTCTCCAGCGTTCAAACTGATTGTTGATGGATGCGCCCAGTCCACGCAACAGGGACTGCGTCTCATTTCGCCATTGGGCGGCCTGTTCACGATTATGCTGCAGTTCCTCGGTCATCTCCCGGATCACACGGCGCGAATCACCGGCCTCCTTGATCAGCCGCAGGGCGATGGCCAGGGCGCTGAACAGGGAGACAATAACAACGATGCCCTCAAGGATGATATGCAGCGTTTCCGCTCCCTCGCCCGCATCGGCGACAATGTCGGCCGCGGCCAGTAAACCGATGACAACAAAAGCCGCCAGCATGAATACCCGCAGACGGCCCTCGGACAACCAGGTATCAAGATCTAACATATTGATTCATAGAGTATTCACAAATAGCGGATAGTATTTTCAGGGGTGGGGCGCATATTCTACGGCAGCGACAACTAAGATTCCGGTTTTTACTGATCTCTATTCATGTCACGCTGATAAAATAACAGCAGAATAAAAGATTACAGACTGGAGAGATGAATAACAAGGCCGTTCAGGGTACCGCTGAATACCGCCAGGACAAACTGATGAAGACATTATCCCGTACTTTTTTACCATTGATATTGTGGCTACCCGGTGTGCTCGCCGCGGGCGGCGACCATGAACACGAAACGCCCCTGGCGGCTGTATCCGGGCTGACGCTGCATGACGTGGTGGAACACACCTACCAGCGCAATCCGGAGATCCGGATCATCGAGGCCCGTCTGAACCACGTAAATGCCCGGATGCAACGCACCAGGAGTTTCTGGCCCGGCGATCCCTCGTTCACGGTGAGTCATTATAACGATGCCGTCATGGACAGTGACGGTCTGCGTGAATGGGAAGCCGGTGTGGAAATGCCACTGTGGTTACCCGGGCAGAAAGATGCGCAGCAACATACCGTGGAGCAGGAAAAATCGGTGGTCGATGCCGGAGAGGCTGCGCTCAGGCTCAAACTCGCGGGTATCGTCCGGGAACTGCTGTGGAATATTGCCCTCAGTAAAAACCAGGTGAGTGCGGCCGCACAGGAGTGGAAAACCGTTCAGAAGCTGGCAGATGACGTGAACAAGCGGGTGCAACTCGGTGATCTGGCGCAATCGGACCTGATCCTGGCCGAGCAGGAGTCCCTGACCAAGGAAGCCGCTTTACGCAAGGCCGAGCAGGAATATCGGCATGCGCAACACCGCTATGACATGATCACCGGTTTGCGTAAATTACCGGCGGAATTTGTCGAAACTGCCACGCCGGATCCCTCCATCAATGATAACCACCCGGTATTGATCGAGGCACGTGAAAAAGTGGCGAACAGCACGGCCATGCGCGATCAGGTCATTCTGGAAAAACGCGGCAATCCAACCGTGTTTCTCGGTACGCGACATGAACGCGCCACCTCCGGCGATGATTTCGCCAACGCTATAGGCTTGAGTTTCAGGATGCCTTTTGGCACCTCGGCGCACACTACACCGAAACTGACGGCGGCGGAGGTTGATCTGACCGAAACCCGCAGCGAGATGGAATTGTTGTATCGGGATCTGAACATAGCCATGGAAGATGCCGTCCGTGAACTGGAAATGACCCGGGAACAGTATGATTTCGCGCGGCGCAAAAATGAACTGACGCAGCGAAACCTGGAACTGTCACGCAAGGCGTTCGCACTCGGCGAAACCAGCCTGATCGAATTGATCCGGATCCAGGCACAGGCCTTCGCAGCCGAACGCAACATGCATCAAAAACAGCTTGAAGTCGGCCTGCACACTGCGCGACTCAACCAGGCAAGGGGAATCATTCCATGAGAGTACTATGTTATCTGCTTCTGAGCGTCATCAGTGTCGGCATTTCGGCCCAGACATCGGGGAACGGACAAATACAGCAACGTATCAGCCTGTCTGAAAACCAACGGCAGTCCTATGGTATAACTGTCACTCCCCTGCAACCCGCGCTGGAAGTTTCCGGCGCCGGTTACCCGGCCAGGGTCGTGGTGCCCAACTCACAGTTGCAAGTGGTCAGTGCCCTGCAAAACGGGTTGCTGGAATCGTTGACCGTGGCCGAAGGTGACCGTGTTGAAAAGGGCCAGGTACTGGCACGTTTGCAGAGTCCGGGGTTACTGTCACTGCAGCGGGACCTGTTACAAACACTGACACAACTGAATCTTGCGCGCACCACCATGGAGCGTGACCAGCAGTTACTGGATGAGGGTATTATTCCGAAACGCCGGTTCCAGGAATCGCGCAGTAACTGGCAGGCCCTGCTTACCCGGAAACAGCAGCAGGAAGCCGCGTTACAAATCTCCGGCATGTCTGCTACGGATATTGACCGGCTGATCAGGACCCGAAAACTCTCCAGCACCCTTGACATCGTTGCCCCACGTGACGGCGTGGTGCTGGAACAGACGGTGATCCTCGGACAAAAAGTCGAAACGGCTGACCCACTGTTCCAGATCGGCGAACTGTCACCCCTGTGGCTGGAGATCCACGTCCCCGTGGAGGTAGTAACGGATATCCGTATCGGTGATCGAATTCTCGTTCCCCTTCTGGACATAGCGGGTGAGATCATCACTATCGGCCGCAAGGTTCACGAAGCGGATCAGGGTACCCTGTTACGGGCCGTGGTCCGCGACAACATCGATCAATTACGCCCCGGACAGTTTGTCCAGGTACGTATTACGCGCCCGTCGGATAAATCACACAATTACCTGGTCCCGCGAAAAGCCATCGTCCGGGTAGATAGAAAAACCGTGCTGTTTATCGAAACCGATGGCGGTTTTCAGGCCATCCGTGTCGATGTCATCGGCAACCGCGATGACAATCTGATCATCGCCACAGAAGAATCCCTGTCAGGCCATGTGGTGACCAGTGGAGCTGTAACGCTGAAAGCCATCCTCACCGGCGCCGGCGGCGAAGGCTGAACGGATGCTGGAGAAAATCATACAATTCGCGCTGACCCAGCGCTTGCTGATCCTGCTGGCCACCGCGCTGCTGACCGTGGCCGGCTGGAAATCCTTCCAGACACTGCCCATTGATGCGTTTCCGGATGTTTCCACCACCCAGGTGAAGATCATCATCAAGGCGCCGGGCATGACGCCGGAAGAAGTGGAAACCCGCATCACTGCACTGGTAGAAGTGGAAATGCTGGGCATTCCGAAACAGAACATGCTGCGTTCCATTTCCAAGTACGCGCTCGCCGACATTACCGTGGACTTCGAGGACGGTACCGATATCTACTGGGCCAGACAGCAGGTCGCCGAGCGACTCAACGCCATACGCGGCGATCTGCCCACGGATATCGAGGGGGGTATTGCGCCCATGACCACGCCGCTGGGCGAGATGTTCATGTTCACTATCGAAAGTGATCAGCACTCCATCATGGAAAAACGCACTCTGCTCGACTGGGTCATACGGCCGGCGCTGAGAACGGTTGCCGGAGTGGCCGATGTCAATGCCCTGGGCGGGCTGGTGCGAACATTCGAGGTCCAGCCCGACATGGAGCGAATGAATGCCCAGGGCGTCACCCTGACCATGCTGCGGGATGCGGTCATGGTCAATAATCGCAACGACGGCGCCGGCCAGCTCCTTGACGGCGAGGAGACCCTGCTGGTTCGCAGCGAAGGCAGCATCCGGACACTGGATGATTTGCGCCGCATCGTCGTCAAACCGCATCCGGTGGAACCGGTCACGATCGATCAGGTGGCCACCCTGCACACCGGTTCGCTGACCCGCTATGGCGGCGTCACCCGCAATGGCGAAGGTGAAGCCGTGGAAGGTCTGGTGCTGGGACTGCGCGGCACCAATGCCCGCGAACTCGTCAGGGGTGTGAGTCTCAGGCTGGAGGAACTGCAAAGCGCGCTGCCGGAAGGCGTAACGACACGGGTATTCTACGATCGTGGTGACCTGGTAAACCGGGCGGTCAATACAGTAGCCACGGCACTTATGGAAGCGATTGTACTGGTACTCATACTCCTGCTGCTGTTTCTCGGCAATCTGCGCGCGGCACTGACAGTGGCGTTGATCCTGCCGCTCGCGGCCCTGAGTACCGTGATCCTGATGCAGCAATTCCATCTCTCGGCCAATCTCATGAGCCTGGGCGGGCTGGCCATTGCCATCGGTATGCTGGTGGATGCCGCCGTGGTGGTGGTGGAAAATATCGTCACCGGCCTGGCCGACGACAAACGCGCCCGGCTGTTACCGCGACTGCACCTGATATACCGTGCCGTTGCTGAAGTATCCCTCCCGGTCACCACCGGTATCATCATCATCATGGTGGTGTTCCTGCCGTTGCTGACGCTGCAGGGTCTGGAAGGCAAACTGTTTTCGCCGGTAGCCATTACCATTGTTTTTGCGCTGGGCGCTTCGCTGCTGCTGTCACTGACCGTGATTCCCGTACTGGCCTCGGGCCTGCTCGGTAAAATCAGCCACAAGGATCCGTGGCTGGTACGTCTGCTGGACCGGCTTTATACCCCGGTGTTGAAATTCTGCCTGCGTTTCAGCTGGGTGCCGATATTGCTGGCGTTTGCCGGACTCGTCTTTATGGTGCTGGTGTTCATGCAACTGGGCAAAAGCTTCATGCCGACCATGGACGAAGGCAATATCATTATCCAGACCGAGAAACTGCCTTCCATCAGTCTTGATGAATCCATGCGTATCGATACACTGGTGGAGCAGGCCATTCTGGATCAGGTGCCGGAAGTGACCGGCATCGTGGCCCGTACCGGGTCGGATGAGATCGGTCTGGATCCGATGGGACTGAACCAGACCGATATGTTCCTAGAATTACAACCGCGTGAGCAATGGCGGTTTCAGACCAAGAATGAATTGATCGACGCATTACGATCCGTATTGAATGATTTTCCCGGACTGGTGTTCGGGTTCACCCAGCCCATCGAGATGCGTGTATCGGAAATGCTGACCGGGGTGCGCGGAGATGTCGCCATAAAAATATTCGGTGACGATATCAATATATTGAACGACAAGGCCAGGGAAGTTGCCGCCGTAGTTGAACAGATAGACGGCGCCGAGGACGTGTTCGCCGCGCAAAACGAAGGCGTACAGTACCTGCGTGTAGTCATCGACCGGCTTGCAGCGGGACGGCTGGGCCTTTCAGTGGACGAAGTGGCCGCAATCCTGCGTGCCCTGGTCGAAGGTCGGAAGATGAGCATCGTCTATGAGGGTTCAAAACGCATCCCGCTGGTTATCCGGGGCGACGGCGATCTGCGCCGGTCGGCCGATGAATTTTCAAACCTGCGTATTACCCTGGATGACGGCCGCAGTATCCCGCTTGGCGGCATTGCCAGGCTTGAACGGATCGAGGGCCCGGTCATGATCACGCGCGAAACCGGCAGCCGGTCGGCCGTGGTGATTGCCAATGTCAGCGACCGTGACCTGGTGGGCTTTGTCGACGAGGCCAGGGAAAAAGTCACCGCACAGGTGGACTTCCCCACCGGTTACTATCTGAAATGGGGCGGTCAGTTCGAGAACCAGCAGCGCGCCGCCGCACGCTTTGCGATTGTCATTCCGGCGGCCATCGGTCTTATCTTTCTGCTGCTGTTCAGTACCTTTCGATCCATCAGCCAGTCGCTGTTGATTCTGACCAACATCCCCTTTGCCATGATCGGCGGAGTGATCGCCCTGTGGCTCACCGGCGAATACCTGTCGGTACCGGCCTCGGTGGGTTTCATCGCCCTGCTCGGCATCGCGGTGCTGAACGGCGTGGTACTGGTCAGCTTTTACAACCAGTTACGCGAACTGGGCATGCACATCAATGACGTGGTCATCGAGGGTGCGAGAAGACGACTGCGACCGGTTATGATGACCGCCACCATTGCCGCGTTTTCCCTGATCCCGTTGCTGTTCGCCAGCGGACCGGGTTCCGAAATCCAGCGACCGCTGGCCATTGTGGTCATCGGCGGACTGGTCACATCCACGGCGCTGACCCTGGTAATACTCCCGGTTGTCTATCGCTGGATCAGTAAAGGAGAATCAATAACATGACACAATCACTCCTGACCATCGTGGCGTCACCGGCGCTGGAAGAAACCCTGGCAGACTGGATGCTGGCGCGCGATGACATACCGGGATTCACCAGCATCCGGGTGGACGGCCACAATACGGATACCCTGCAGATGTCATTGACCGAACAGGTGCGGGGCCGTCGGCATCAGGTCATGTACCAGGCTCACCTCGATACGGCACACGTCGAGGCGATCCTGGATGACTTACACAGTGACTTCAGCGGAGCACGTATTCACTACTGGCTGACACCGATCATCCGCAGCGGGAATCTGACCAGTGCTCCACCGGCCGGGGAATTACCGGATAGTTAACCATAACTCCGGTATTCAGCTCTATCGCCATGCAGCAAAGATGGCCTGACCCGGTTCATTGGTGTATATAATAAGAAAATTTCTGATTAAGTTGTCATTTCGGGCCTTGTCCCGAAGCGTAGAAAGGGAACCGGGGGAAATCTCTTGATTAATAATGTTTATATTATCAATAAAATGCGAGACTTCTCGTTTCACTCGAAGTGACGGAGAGCACTTAATCAGGGGTTCATGGGTATTAAATAACAAGCACAACACGGACTCTCACCCGGTACTGTATCGAAATGATAAATCTTCAAAAAGACATCATTGATCAATGCCAGATCATCGTGAGGCTGATCGATGTGGTTTATGAAAGCTCTGATGACATTACTGTCATGGCGTCAAGGTCGGACAAGATTAAAAACCTGAATAAATCCATCGGTAACCTGATGGTCAAGTTTGAAGAGCTGGGCGCAGCCATTAACCGGGAAGAGGACCTGAACAAACTTTTTTCCGCCATTCGCCTGTTTGAAAATGACATCCCGAAAATCCAGGCCATTATAGACAGCGGCAAGTACGAGTTACCGGAAAAACTGGGCAAAACCACGTTGGACAACGTCAACAAGAACCTCGTCCTGCTGCAAAGCCGGCTGAACAGGTGCATCCTTGAGATCCGCTTCAACCTGAAGCTACTGAATGACGTTATCCGGGAAAAGGTACCCTCCTTCTCCGGCCTGATGGGCAAACTGCATGGCGAGGAAACCATCAGCGAGAATCAGAAATCGGAAATGAGCGATGAAGCCATGGCCATCATGCAGCAAATCAATCAAAGCTGTCGAAACGTGGCCACCAACCTGGACAACGTCAATACGCTGACCATCGGCGCAATCGGGTATATTTCGCGGTATTTCGAATTGCTGGCGAGGGAAAAAGAGGACAGTGAACTGACCGGCCTGTTTGATGTTATCAAGATGAAACAGGAGAAAGTAAAAGAAGTGCTGGTTTCAGAATAAAAACCATAACCGGCATCAATACAACCTGACTGGATTAATGAGTTTCTCAAGGCCGGCCATGGCCTCATCGTGTTTCCGGGCATAATCGAAGTGGAACTCATACCCGACGCCGCTTCTTTATCGAGTTCAAGGTTCCCGACACCCCGCCCTGGAAAACCGTGGTCTGCCCCTTATTATTCTGTTTACAAAATAACAATGGTCGCCAGGGTCAGTAATAAACCCATACTGATGACATCCGTCGCCGTCGTCAGGAAGATAGTAGAGGCCGTTACCGGGTCGGCACCCATTCGCCGCAATGTTAACGGGATGAGTACGCCGGTGACGCCACTGGCGATGCAGGCACCGAGCATCGCAAATAAAACCACGAATGCCAGCTTGACAGGGGCCTCACTGCCAACACTGTAAGCATAGGCCAACATTCCCAAAGCAGCGGTAATACCTACCAGGGCACCATTACACAAGCCAAGGATCGCCTCCTTGATAACGACTTTTCTTTCCATACCGGGTTTGAGTTCATTTAATGTAAGACCACGCAAGGTCACCGCCAGGGCCTGACAACCGGTATTCCCTGATTGCCCGGCCAGCACGGGCAGGAATGCCGCCAGTACCACCACCTGGGCGATGGTCTCGTCAAACAAACCGACCACGGCGCCGGCAACGAAGGCCGTTAACAGGTTGAGTTGTAACCAGGGATGGCGCATAACCAAGCATTTCAACCACGGCGTGGCAACGTGTTCCTCCTTTTCAACACCCACCATCTGTCCACTGTGTGCCGTTAATTCATAGGCGCGCCGTTCAAACAAGGCATATCCGCGGATAAAGCCGACCAGCTTGCGGTCTTCATCGCAAACGGGGTAAACAGGATAGTGACGTAACAACACCGCCTGCATCGCATCTTCAATGGTAGTGCCGGCACGGAAATAAAACGGTTGCTCGACCATGATGTCTTCAATCCGGTCGTAGGAACGGGCAAACAGGAGATCGCGCATCACGATAACACCCATCAGCTTCATCTCCTTATCGACGGCATAGGCATAGACGATCTGCCTGCCCACCGAGGACTCACGCAATGCGTCCACGACGTCCTTGACCAGCATGTCGGTACGGAAGGCCTCGATAGGCGGCTCCATCAGCCGCCCGATACTGTCTTCCGGATAACTCTGGTTCACCGACCATTGTTCCCCGACCCGGTCCTCGATTACCGGGGTCAGCAATTCAGAGTATTTGGGGTCCATATGGGCCAGGATGCGCATGGCCAGGGTGGGCTCCAGTTGTTCCAGCACATCGGCTACCAGCTCACTGGATTCCCGTTCCAGCAACTGTACGGCATCCAGGGGCGCGCGGCGGTTCACCGCATGCACCAATTGCCGCACACGCTTTTCATCGACCGGCACGGCTTTTTTGATTTCCTCGTTCATTGTCATTCCCTTTCCGGGTCATTACGGAGAACGATTAATTTACACGAAAGATGGAAGTTAGCGATGGATATTTTCAGGCTTGCTTCCCCGTATAAAACGGGGAACTTAACAATTATTCCGGCCATACCTGCCCTGCATGTAAACACTACATCAGTGCAGCCTTTCACCTCATACTGAACCTTTTATATCAGGCTTGACATAGTACCAATATATAGTACTATTTTCAGAAGCAGCGGAAGCACGAGAAGACACTGGAACAGATCTTCAAACGGCCAACACGTGGGAATATAACCTGGTCGGATATTGAATCGCTATTCAAAGCGCTTGGAGCGGACATTTCGGAGCGCGAAGGTTCCAGGGTCGCCATTGTGCTCTTCGGAGAAGTCCGGATATTTCACAGGCCACACCCTTCTCCAGATACAGATAAAGGTGCTGTAAACAGTATTCGAAAGTGGCTGGAGTGTTACGAGGTAACCCCATGAACATCATGACCCTTAATGGCTACAAGGCAAAGATTGAATATGACCCGGAGCTGGATCAGTTTCGCGGGGAAATTCTCGGCTTGAACGGCAGCGCAGATTTTTACGGCAAAAGCCCGGCCGAACTGCGCAGGGAATTCAGGAAATCTTTAAAAATCTTCCTTGAAGTCTGTGAAGAGAAAGGCATCAGCCCGAAAAAAGGATACTCCGGCAAATTTAACCTCAGAATACCCGCCAGTTTACACAGTGCCATTGCCACGCGCGCCAGTGCCGAAGACAAGAGTATTAATCAACTGGTGTCAGAAATACTGGAGCAATCAGTACGACAATGAACAGTCCTATGACAGGGTATTGCTACGGACCCAGAATTTATTCAAGATTCAAGGGCGTGAGTTTTTAATATTTAACTGGATTCCAGCATCCTCTGAAACGATAAAAAAACAACCACCCGTGGGGCTATTAAAAACCGAGATCTCTCACATACGTTCGGAATGACATCAATAACTGGATACCGGTTTTCACCAGTATGACGGAAATGGAGTTATTCCAGCAACGCCGGCAGGTCGGTCTCACCCATCAGGTATTTATCCACGCTGGCGGAGGCGGAGCGGCCTTCGGAGATGCCCAGGCGATCAGGCGCTGGCTGTGTTGCATGTCGCGGGTGACGTTGAAGCTATCAGTGAGATCTACTCGAAAACGCTTCCCGGACCTCGCTTTCTGTTGCAAATTCTTCCCTGTCGGCTGCTTTTATACCCGTATCCACCGCACGGCGAAAACGGATCTCTTCCATGACATCATCCCATGTTGCGTTGTCCGGCAATTTCTCGGCCAGAATGTGTAAGGTGTCTTTCAGATTTGCTGCCATATATTTGATTCCTTTTAAAACTGAGTAATGTCAATCCGTTGCTGATAGTTATAGCTAATATGGTTATTAAAATAAAACTCCTGGATTGCGGGAGGTTTTAATATCTGACTGGATTCCAGCATTCGCTGGAATGACAAAAATGAACCGCCCTACAGGCGGTTCTTTCGTATTACTGGATACTGGCATTCGCCAGTATGACGGACTAGTTATTCCAGCAATGCCGGCAAGTCTGTCTCGCCCATCAGGTATTTATCCACGCTGGCGGCGGCGGAACGCCCTTCTGAGATGGCCCAGACAATGAGGCTCTGGCCGTGTTGCATGTCGCCGGCGGTGAACACGCCTTCGACATTGGTCATCCAGTTCTTGTCGCGGGCGACGTTGCCGCGGTCGGTGAGTTCCACGCCGAGTTGTTCCAACAGGTCTTCCTTTTCGGCGCCGGTGATACCCATCCATCGCCAGGTGGTTTATTCAATATCGATGACAACCGGGCATTGATCATCGTCTTCGATTATTACTTGTCGAAGCCTTTACTTGTCTAATTGTTTACGAGCACCTTTGAATTCCCTTCACTTATGTTCTAAAAATCGACTATTAGACTTATTATATGTGAGAGTAATCGGTATAAATATCATATTATGCAATAATAATTGACATTAAATTATTATATGTAAGAATTATTGACGTTTTACGTCAAAAACCCAAGATAAATATGGCGACTCTCTATTTTGCGACAGACCGGAAATCCCGCGATAGCCTGCGCAACGGCCACCGGCGGGGTGATTTGTATCGTATTCGCCAAGGCATTTATACCGATTACGACGACCGGGAAGATGTGGATAACACCCTGATCCGGCAGTGGGACAAGGTCGCGAGATTTCTGTTTGTGGATCCTGTTGCCGTATTCAGGACGGCAGTGGAATTGGCGCCGGCCCAAGGTCGTATTTACCTGATGGTTCCTGATCTGCAGCGACGGACCGTTAAAGTCGGACCGCTCCAGTTCCTGGTGGAACCGGGTGTGGTTGACCAGGGTGTAGAACCTTTCAACCCGGTAATGATGCGCAGCAACCTTCCGCGCCAGTTGCTTGAAAATTTGTCTCCCGCACGGGCGAAATCCGGCATTAAAAAAACACTGGGTAAAGACTGGGTGGAAACCCGACTGGTTCAGGAAGTGGAACGGCGCGGTGAACCAGGTCTGAACCAACTACGGGATGAGGCACGAACGTTGGCACCTGTCCTGGGTTATAACAAGGAGTTCACTACCCTCAACAAGATGGTCGCAGCGATATTAAAGACACATCCTGCAAGTGGAATCTTGCAGACCGGTGTGGGTATTGCCCATGCAAGTGGAGAACCCTTTGACGGAAACAGACTTGAACTGTTCCGGAGTTTCGCCGCTTACCTGTCGAAGATCGACCTGACAGTCATGCCGTTCGAACATAACAAAACGGCCTGGAAGAACCTGACCTTTTTTGAAAGTTATTTTTCAAACTATATCGAAGGCACACAGTTCACGCTTGATGAGGCGGAAGAAATCGTCACTTCCGGCAAGGCGCTGTATAATCGTCATGCAGACAGTCATGACGTCCTGGCCCATATAGAGATATCCGGTGATGCCGTTGAATTGAACAGGACACCCGCCTCACCGGAAGAACTGATCGATATTCTTAAAACGCGTCACAGTATTTTATTAGCGCAAAGACACGATAAACAACCGGGACAGTTCAAAGACAGTCCCAACCAGGCAGGCTCAACCGTATTCGTGTCACCGGACAAGGTGGAAGGAACATTGGTACAGGGTTTTGGCATCTACAGGGAAATATCGGAAGGTATTAAAAAGGGAATTTTCATGCATTTTCTGGTGTCGGAGATCCATCCCTTCGATGACGGTAACGGGCGCATGGCGCGTATCATGTTGAATGCGGAAATGGTTTCGAATGATCTGTACAAGATCATTGTGCCTACGGTTTGCCGGGATAACTACCTGTCCGGATTACGACAGGCAAGCCGTCAAAACCGGTTCAGGACCGGTGTGAAGGTACTGCACCAGCTTCATCAATACACCGCTTCAATTCCCTGGGAGGATTATGGGGAGAGTCGAAAAACACTGGAAGAGGATAACGCGATCAAGGAAGCGGATGAAGGCTTGATGGTATTCAACAAAAAATTAAGCCGGTACTCTGGTGACTATCAGGCTGACTGAAAATGCAAGGCGGTCGCTAATATTTTTTAACTGGATTCCAGCATTCGCTGTAATGACAAAAAAAAGAACCGCCCGTGGGGTGGTTAAAAAACCGGGATTCCTCACGCGCTCCCTCGCTACGCTTCGGGACATGGTTCGGAATGACATCAATAACTGGATACCGGTTTTCACCAGTATGACGGACTAGTTAATCCAGCAGTGCCGGCAGGTCGGTCTCACCCATCAGGTATTTATCCACGCTGGCGGCGGCGGAGCGGCCTTCGGAGATGGCCCAGACGATCAGGCTCTGGCCATGTTGCATGTCACCGGCGGTGAATACGCCCTCGACGTTGGTCATCCAGTTTTTGTCGCGGGCGACGTTGCCGCGGTCGGTGAGTTCCACGCCGAGTTGGTCCAGCATGCCGCCCTGCTCCGGGCCGGTGAATCCCATGGCAAGTAATGCCAGATCGCAGGGTAAGGTTTTTTCGCTGCCCGGCACTTCCTCGAAGGACATGCGGCCATCGACGTTTTTCAGTTCGACGTTGACCAGTTCCAGACCGCTGACATTGCCGTTACCATCGTCGATAAAGCGCTTGGTGGATACGGAATAGACGCGCTCGACGCCTTCCTCGTGTGCGGACGCTGTCCTGAAAATGCGCGGCCATTCCGGCCATGGATTGTCCTCCGGCCGTGTTTTTGGTGGTTTGGGCATGATCTCGAGTTGGTGCACGGAGGCACAGCCCTGACGATTCACGGTGCCGAGACAGTCGGCGCCGGTGTCACCGCCACCAATAATGATGACATGCTTGTCCTTGGCGGAGATGAAATTCTCCGGTTCCGGATCACCTTCGCATAAACGGTTCTGCATGGGCAGAAATTCCATCGCCTGGTAGATGCCGTTCAGATCACGGCCTTCCACCGGCAGATCCCGGGCCTGCGTCGCGCCGCCGGCGAGAACCACGGCATCGAATTCCTTCTTCAATTTCTCGACATCAATATTGACACCGACATTGGCATTGGTTTTGAACGTTACACCTTCGGTTATCATTTGTTGCAGTCGCCGATCCAGAACCCGCTTTTCCATCTTGAATTCCGGGATCCCGTAGCGAAGCAGGCCGCCAATACGATCGTCGCGTTCGAACACGGTAACTTCGTGTCCGGCACGGCACAACTGCTGTGCCGCGGCCAGTCCCGCGGGACCGGAACCGATAACGGCGACCTTCTTGCCGGTTTTCTTTTCCGGGATGAGTGGTTTGACCCAGCCGTTTTCCCAGGCCTTTTCGATGATTGAGATCTCCACCGCCTTGATGGAAACCGGATCGTCATTGATACCGAGGACGCAGGAACCCTCGCACGGTGCGGGGCACAGGGTACCGGTAAATTCCGGGAAATTATTGGTTTCGTGCAAACGGTTAATGGCGTCGCGCCACTGATCACGGTAAACGAGATCATTCCAGTCCGGGATCAGATTGCCTAAAGGACAACCCTGGTGACAGAAGGGTATACCACAGTCCATGCAACGCGCCGCCTGTATTTTGAGCGGTTCCACCGGCCACGGCTGCATGACCTGGTGCCAGTCCCGTACCCGTTCCTCGACGGGACGGTAAGGTTGCTTCTCGCGATCGTATTCGAGGAATCCGGTGATCTTACCCATGGGCGGCCTCCATAACGGCTTCGTCTACCGAGGTGCCCTCGGCCTTCGCTTTCTTGATTGCGGCCAGCACGCGTTTGTAATCCCTGGGCATGACCTTGGTAAATCTGGACTCGAAACCACTCCAGTTGTCGAGGATGTTTTTTGCCACCGTGCTTTGCGTGTATTCCACGTGCCTGGTCAGCAGGGTCTTGATGGTCTTGATGTCTTCATTATCCAGCGGGTCCAGATCCACCATGCCGGTATTGCAGCGAATCTCGAAATCGTCGTGCTCGTTCAGTACATAGGCAATGCCACCCGACATACCGGCGGCAAAATTACGGCCGGTCCGGCCGATGATCACCACGCGGCCGCCGGTCATGTATTCACATCCGTGATCGCCGACGCCTTCAACCACGGTATGCACACCGCTGTTTCGCACACAGAAGCGTTCGCCGGCAATACCGCGGAAATAGGCCTCACCCATGGTCGCGCCGTAGAGCACCACGTTGCCGACGAGGATGTTTTCTTCCGGCACGAAGGTGGAATGCCGCGGTGGATAAACGATGATCTTGCCGCCGGACAGACCCTTGCCGATGTAGTCATTGGCATCGCCTTCCAACGTCATGGTGACGCCCTTCGGCACAAACGCGCCGAAACTCATACCGGCCGAACCGTTGAAATGCACGTTGATGGTGTCATCCGGCAGGCCTTCGCCGCCGTACTTTCTGGTGATGTTGTAACCGAGTATGGTGCCGACGGAACGGTTGGTGTTGTGTACCGGCAGGATGATATCGACCGGCTTGCGATCTTCCAGCGCATCCTTGCACAACGGCACCAGGGTGGTCATGTCGAGCGATTTTTCCAGACCGTGATCCTGCTCCTTGACGCAGTAAATGTGGTCGCCCGGACGCGGCGTCGCCTTGTAGAGAATTTTTGAAAAATCCAGCCCCCTCGCCTTCCAGTGATCGATGGCCTTGCGCACGTCGATCCTGTCGACCTGGCCAACCATTTCATCCACGGTACGAAAACCCAGTTCCGCCATGTATTCGCGGACTTCCTCGGCAATAAACCTGAAAAAGTTTTCCACGAATTCCGGCTTGCCGGCGAATTTCTTCGTCAGCTCAGGGTTCTGCGTGGCCACACCCACCGGGCAGGTATTCAGATGGCAGACTCGCATCATGATACATCCCATCACCACCAGCGGCGCCGTGGCAAATCCGAATTCCTCGGCGCCCAGCAACGCGGCAATCACCACGTCACGTCCGGTTTTCAACTGGCCATCAGTTTGCACCACGATGCGATCACGCAGGCCGTTTTCGATCAATACCTGTTGGGTCTCGGCCAGGCCGAGTTCCCAGGGCAATCCGGCATGTTTCAGCGAACTGATGGGCGAGGCGCCGGTGCCGCCGTCATAACCGGAAATCAGCACAACGTCGGAATGCGCCTTGGCCACGCCCGCGGCGACAGTGCCCACACCTACTTCGGCCACCAGCTTCACGTGGATGCGGGCTTTGGGGTTGGCGTTTTTCAAATCGTGAATCAATTGCGCCAGATCCTCAATGGAATAGATATCGTGGTGCGGTGGCGGAGATATCAGGCCGACACCGGCGGTGGAATAACGTACCTTGGCAATCCACGGGTAAACCTTGGGTCCGGGTAGCTGGCCACCCTCGCCTGGCTTGGCGCCCTGCGCCATCTTGATCTGGATGTCATCGGCATTAACCAGGTATTCACTGGTTACGCCGAAGCGGCCGGACGCCACCTGCTTGATGGCGCTGCGCCTGAGATCGCCGTTTTCGTCATGCGTATAGCGATCCGGGTCCTCGCCGCCTTCGCCGGTATTGGATTTGCCGCCGATACGGTTCATGGCGATGGCCAGTGTCTCATGTGCCTCTTTACTGATGGAGCCGTAGGACATGGCCCCGGTGGAGAAGCGCTTCATGATATTTTCAATCGGTTCCACTTCCTCCAGCGGAATCGGCTGCGGCTGTTTCTTTAATTCAAACAGACCACGCAGGGTGGCAAGGTTCTCGCTCTGGTTATCCACCAGTGAGGTATATTCCCTGAATATGTTGTACTGCCCGGTGCGCGTGGCGTGCTGCAGTTTAAAAACAGTCTGCGGGTTAAACAGGTGATATTCACCGTCGCGGCGCCACTGGTATTCACCGCCCCATTCCAGTGACGGACGTTTGACCGGACGATCGGGAAAGGCGTTGTGATGCCGCATACTGGCTTCCTTCGCCACCACATCCAGACCGATACCGCCGATACGCGATGCCGTCCAGGTGAAATACCTGTCCACGAAGTCCTTGTTGAGACCGATGGCTTCATAGATCTGTGCCCCGCGATAGGACTGTACCGTGGAGATCCCCATCTTCGACATGGTCTTGACAAGGCCCTTGTTCACGGCCTTGATGTAATTCTGTACCGCCTGGCTGTGCTCCATCGGTGGCACATGGCCCTTGCCAATGAGTTCACTCAGGGATTCAAAGGCGAGATAGGGATTGATACAGCCAACACCGTAACCGAGTAACACCGCGAAGTGGTGAACCTCCCGGGGCTCGCCGGATTCCAGCACCATACTGATCCTGGAGCGCGTGCCATTGCGGATCAGGTGATGGTGCACGCCGGCAACGGCCAGCAGCGCCGGAATCGGGGCGTTGTGCCTGTCGATATCCCGATCAGAAAGTATCAGGTAGGTATAGCCATCGGCGAGCGCCTGGTCGGCTTCGGCACAGATACGCTTGAGCGCATCATCAATGCCCTTACCGTCATCCGCGACCGGGAAAACGATGGATATCACCTTTGACCTGAAGCCGGGCAAATCCATGTCCCGCAGCCTGGCCAGTTCCTCGTTGGTGATCACGGGTGATTTCAGCTTGATCTGCCGGCAATGTGCGGGGCCGGGCTTTAACGGGTTATCTTCCGGACCGATGGTGGAACTGACCTGGGTGACCAGCTCTTCACGGATGCCGTCCAGCGGCGGGTTGGTAACCTGGGCAAAGAGTTGTTTGAAATAGTCGTATAACAGGCGTGGACGGTTGGACAACACCGCCAGGGCCGCGTCGGTACCCATGGATCCCGTCGGTTCCTGGCCATTGGTGGCCATGGGCGCCATCAATATACGCAGATCCTCATACGTGTACCCGAACGCCTGTTGCCTGGTCAGCAGCGTGGCGGCATCCGTACCGTAGGTCTGCTTCGGTTGCGGCAGATTTTCAATCGGCAGCATGTTGTCTTTCAACCACTGACCGTAAGGATGTTCGGTGACATATTTATTCTTCAGTTCCTCATCATCAATGATGCGGCCTTCCCTGGTATCGACCAGGAAGATTCGACCGGGATGCAGGCGCTCCTTGAACTTGACATTTTCAGGAGCGACTTCGAGCACACCGACCTCGGAAGCCATGATCACCATGTCGTCCTTGGTGACGTAGTAACGTGACGGCCTGAGGCCGTTACGATCCAGCACCGCGCCTATAACTTCACCATCCGTAAAGGCGATGGAAGCCGGGCCGTCCCAGGGCTCCATCAGGCAGGAGTGGTATTCATAAAACGCCTTGCGCTCTTCATCCATGGTTTCATGACCCGCCCAGGCTTCGGGAATCATCATCAATACGGCATGGGGCAACGGCCGGCCGGCCATGTGCAGAAATTCCATGACGTTATCGAAGGTCGCCGAGTCGCTGCCACCCTCGATGACAACGGGAAACAGCTTTTTCAGATCCTCACCGAACAATTCCGATTCGCACAACGACTCGCGTGCACGCATCCAGTTGCTGTTGCCGCGTGCCGTATTGATCTCGCCGTTATGGGCAACATAGCGGAACGGATGAGCCAGACGCCACTCCGGGAAGGTGTTGGTCGAGAAACGCTGATGCACCAGGGCCAGGGCCGATTCCACATCCGGATCGGACAGATCAGGAAACATGGGTTCAATCTGGGTGCCGGTGAGCATGCCCTTGTAGACGAAAGTGCGGTAGGACAGGGAAGGAATATAAAACAGATTCTGTTCACTCAGATCTGATTGCCAGATGGCATTCTCGACGCGTTTACGGATCACATAGAGCTTGCGATCAAATGCGGGAGAATCAAGATCCTGTTGCTTACCAATAAAAATCTGTTTGAAGACGGGCTCATCCTTGCGGGCAGAAGGGCCCAGCAACGAGTCATCAGTAGGTACATCACGCCAACCCAGTAATTGCTGACCTTCTTCAGCGATGATGGATTCGAATATTTGCCGGCAATGCTGCGCCTGTTGCGGATCCTGTGGCAGGAAAACCATACCCGCACCGTAGCTGTCCGAATCGGGAAGCCGGATACCGGCATCACTGCAGACACGACGAAAGAATTTATCCGGTTTCTGGATGAGGATGCCAACACCGTCACCGGTATTATCCTCGCAACCACAGGCACCACGATGTAACAGATTTTTTAATATGGTCAGGGCATTATCAACAATCGCGTGACTTTTTATGCCCTTCATCTGCACGACGAAACCGACGCCGCAGGCATCGTGTTCCGTGCCGGGCTCATACAGGCCCGGGTGTGGGTTCTTTTCTGAATACATCATATATCTCGTTACCATCGTTGACAGGCGAGAGCATCCCTCCCCGGAGGACGCGCCTGTGGGTGAATCGATCCGTGTTGATTGCCACAACGCCAGAATGGATTTTTGAAATCCCGGCTAACTGGTTGTGATTATTGTATTTTTTGCAGTGCATCCTGCCGCCCGCAAAGAACTCTAAATTATAATCAAGCCACGGTTTGTTGTCACCGAATATACGTCATTCGGCCATCTTCTCCATGGGGATATATTTGCAAAATCAGGGCAATTTCGCCGAAGTTAACAGAAGTTATATCTTTTTATCGGAAGATACAGGCGCTGTTTAAAATATTGCAACGCATCACCGCAGGTCGTCCTGAATACTGGCAATGGTCCTCGGCCATGGACCCAGGGCACGCACATTGTCCGGCAGAGCCGCAATATCGGCGACGGCCGCATCGTGATCCGCGTATAAACCATAAACCAGGACATGCCAGGGCTTGTTGTCATTCACCGTCGTAAACCGCGCCACCCTGGCTTTTATGGAGGGATTCGTCGATAACAGCCGGGTGAGAATGCCGGGATCATGCGCACCCATGATCTGCAGAACGTATTTTTCCGGTGATTGTTGATTCAACCAGGCGCTGCCCCTGGGCTCCGCCAACGCAACGGTTTCACCCGCTGGCGCGGTGTTCTTCTGTTCCTCGGGTTCCACTATTGTTACGGTCGTTGCTTGCGGATCAGGCGCAGGGCTTTCGTTCGCTGCGCTGACACCGTCATCCGCAGCGGCGGCGCTCTCACCAGCAACAACGGCGCCGCTCTCCGGCTCAACGATACGCTCCGGTTTTTTAACCGCGGGGGATTCCGGTACTACAACCGGTGTATCGTCCTGTATTGCCGGAACTTCAGATAAAGACTCATTCACTGCGGGCATTTCTTCACCCGGGGTGCTCTCGCCGCTACCGGACTTTGTTTCATTTTCAATAACCGGAGCAATTTCAGTACGTTCATCCGTTAGCGGTGATGTGTCACCGACATGATTCCGATCCGGCAGTACCAGGCTGATGCTTTCTTCTGACCCGGTGTCTTCACGGTTCAGAATAATGACAACGAATGTCGCAGCAAGCAGCAGGGCAATGATCAGTGTAATACGACCGTTTAAAATCAGCTTGAGCAGCGGTGAATTCATACGCTGTCGTGACTGCCCGGCAAGCCGCGACGGTTCCTGCAGAACACGCGCGGCAAGCTGATTGATCAGTTGCGGATTGCCAGCCGTGGTTTTGTAGATCTGGCTGATGCGATCATCGGTAAAAAACAGCTCTTTGCGATCAAAATCAACCGCGTCGAGACGATGTTGCAGGTAGCCCGACAATTGTTCTTCTGCCAGCAGTGGCAATTCCATCTTGTGCACAAACTCATTGTCCTGGTTGCGAAACAGGGCCGAGATATCCTCCGCACTGAACATAACCAGTTGTACCCGGATTTCAGCGGGTTGCGGTCTTGATAGTTGCAACAGCAGGTTGAGGACGCCGGCCGTGGCCTGATCGGCATCATCAACCAGAAAAACATTAACCAGATTGTTACTGATATTATTTCTGAAATGCCTGTCCAGCATTTCGATGGTCGAGGACACGGATTCGCCCGGACGATAATCCAGATGGTTCTGCTCACAAATACCGGCCAGTAATGATTCCACCGTCTCCTTACCGCTTATGGCAAGCCGGGTGATCTTCCAGCGATCATCCGCCTCGAATTGCAAGCGCTGCATGAAGGCGGTTTTCCCCACGCCCTGGCCGGCGGTCACCAGCAGTGTGCGATCACTGAAATCAATCAGATGCCTGACCAGTTCCAGCCGGTGTTCAAGCTCCGGGGTCGCGAAATAAACATCATCCACATGACCGACCGGAAACGGATCCCGGTCCAGACCGTAACTCCTGTAATACTCTCCATGATCTGCCAGATCCGCGGGCATGCTATGTCACTGAACGAAGAAACCGGCTATAACAGCCTGACATTTGCACCGGGTACACGCGCATTATTGTCCCGGCATGACCGGCCCGATGATACGTTCGTATTCGGACAGTGCGTAACGATCGGTCATGCCGGCAACATAATCCGAGATTATCCTGTATCGGGCATTGATACCGTCCTGTTCGTCCATTTTATGCTGGACATCGTGGGGCAACAGCCGGGCATCCGCTGCAAATGCCTGAAACAGCGAGCGTATCACCAGTCTGGCCTTGTGCGTCATGCGATGAACATGAAAATGTTGATACAGGTTTTTGCGCAGGAATGTTTTCAACTCCCGACTGGGTTCGAGAGTATCTTCACCGAGGGCAACCAGGGCATGGTCACAGTTGCGAATATCATCTATGGATGTCGGTGATAGTGCGGAAATATTCACCTTTGTTTCATTAATGAGGTCACAAACCAGCCGGTTGATCATACGCCTGATGGTTTCGTGAATTGTCCGTCTCTCGACCAGGGCCGGATATTTTGCAATCACGGTTTCATATTCCGACCTGAAAAGTTCACACTCGAGCAATTGTTCGATACCCAGCAAACCGGCGCGTATGCCATCATCCACATCGTGGTTATTATAGGCAATCTCGTCGGCAATATTCGAGATCTGTGCCTCCAGTGAAGGCTGGAGTTTATTAATGAAGCGCTCACCCACATCACCCAGTTCACGCGCATTGTTAACAGAGCAATGTTTGAGGATCCCCTCGCGGGTCTCGAACGTGAGGTTGAGACCCTGAAAATCCGCATACTTTTCCTCGAGCAAATCCACCACCCTGAGTGACTGCAGATTATGCTCAAATCCACCATACTCTTTCATGCAATTGTTCAGTTCATCCTGGCCGGCGTGCCCGAAGGGTGTATGGCCGAGATCATGGGCCAGGCAGATGGCCTCGGTCAGGTCTTCGTTGACACCCAGCGCCCGGGCAATGGAACGGCCGATCTGGGCAACTTCAATGGAGTGGGTCAGGCGGGTGCGGAACATGTCGCCTTCATGGTTGACGAAAACCTGGGTTTTGTACTCCAGCCGTCTGAAGGCCGCCGAATGAATGATACGGTCCCGGTCACGCTGGAATTCATCGCGATGCACCGGTTTTTCCTCGGGGTAATTACGCCCGCGCGAGGTTTCGGAACGTGCCGCGTAGTCAGCCAGTTTAGTCATGGTATCAACACCGGATCATGAATAGGCGCTCAATGTTTCAACGATCAATTCATGCTCTATACCGTCGCGAATCACCGCGTGACCAATCTCTTCCAGCAGGATCAATGTCAGGGCACCATCACGATTTTTCTTGTCCAGCGCCATATGCTCAAGCAGATCGCCGGGACTGATCCCTTGTGGCAGTGTGACCGGCAAACCCGCGGCATCAATCAGTGCCCTGGCGCGGGCCAGTTCACCGGCATCCAGCCAGCCCAGCCTTACCGACAGGTCGGCTGCCAGGATCATACCCATGGCCACGGCTTCACCGTGCAGCCAGCCACTGTATTCCTGGGCTGTTTCGATGGCGTGGCCAAAAGTGTGCCCGAGGTTGAGAATGGCGCGTATACCGGATTCGCGTTCATCCTCCGCAACGACGGCGGCCTTGTTTTCGCAGGAGATTTTGATGGCACGTGTCAGGGCTTCCGGTTGCCGTTCAAGTATTGCGCTCATATTATCGACCAGCCAGTCAAAAAATGCCGCATCACGGATCAGGCCGTATTTGATTACCTCGGCAATACCGGCGCGGAGTTGCCGGTCTTCCAGCGTATCCAGCACATCGGTATCGGCAATCACGGCTACAGGCTGATGAAAGGCGCCGATCATGTTCTTGCCAAGCCGGTGGTTTACCGCCGTCTTGCCGCCCACAGATGAATCGACCTGTGCCAGCAGCGTGGTCGGGATCTGGATAAAGTTGATACCGCGCTGATAACAGGCGGCTGCAAAGCCCGTTATATCACCGATAACACCACCACCCAGCGCAACAAGGGTGGCGTTTCGGCCCGTCTTGTGACTGAGCAATTCACTGATGATAGTTTCAAAACTGTCCAACGTCTTGTATTTCTCGCCGTCCGGCAATTGCAGGGAATGGCAGGTATATCCCTTGAGCAGGGCCAGTACGCGATCCATGTATAGCGGGCCGACCTTGTCATTGCTGATGACGAAAACCTGTTTACCACTGATATGGCCGGTCAGCAAGGCACTGTCATCAAGCAGGCCCTGGCCTATATAAACAGGATAACTGCGTTCTCCCAGACTGACGGACAACGTTTTCATGGTATTACCTTGTGGTTGTAAATACGGTCAATGATTTGTTTAATGTTGAATCGGGTGGTATCGATTACCAGGTCGGCTATCTCACGATAAAGTGGATCACGCTCCAGCATGATCTGTTTCAACGTTGCCTGTGGATCGGACGTCTGTAACAAGGGTCGCCTGGTATCTTTCGCGATCCTCTCCAGAATATGATCAACATCGGCAGTGAGGTAGACCACAAAGCCGTTGCGGGCGAGCCGCCGGCGATTGTCATCAGTGAGCACCGCCCCGCCGCCGGTAGCCAGCACGATACCTTTTTTCCGGGTAAGCTCATCGAGAACCTCGGACTCGCGTTTACGAAACCCGGACTCGCCCTCGATATCGAAGATGACCGGAATATCGACTCCGGTACGCTCTTCAACCTCGTGATCACTGTCATAAAATTCCAGGCCCATTACCCTGGCAAGACGTTTACCGATAGTGGATTTCCCAACCCCCATCGGGCCCACCAGATACAGGCTGGAAATGTTCCTGGATGACACCGGCCACCTTTTGTTCTGAATCAGTTTTGTCTGGCGTGCCCGGATAAAACAATGACTGGATTATCCGAAGCCTCCATCGTTAATGTAACCGGCACAGAATAACAGCTTTGATATACAGATAAAAAAAAAGATGTGGCTATCGTCTGACAGCCACATCTCCTGTATTTTTACAGCCCCGGCAAGTCCACCATGGCCTTGCCGGAGTCTCCCGGCTAGATGCGGAGATTATCCTTGAGGATCTTCGGAGTTACGAAGATCAGCAGCTCCGACTTGGTTTTCTCATCGCTGGTACGTTTGAACAGAAAACCAACGTACGGCAGATCACCGAAGAACGGTACCCGGTCAATACTGTTGCTATCCGTCTGCGTATAGACACCGCCCAGCACCACGGTTTCGCCATCATCCACCAGCACCTGCGTACTGACATTACGCGTATCGATGGGCGGAACACCCAGAACATCGGGACTGCCGCGGCTGTCCTGGTTGACGGCGAGGTCAAGCAGGATTCTGTCATCCGGCGTGATTTGTGGTGTTACCCGCAATGACAGCACCGCCTTCTTGAACGACACTGAGGTGGCGCCGCTGGAAGTGGCCTGCTGGAAAGGAATTTCCACACCATTCTCGATAACCGCTTCACGCTGGTTGGCTGTAATAACCTTCGGATTGGCAATGTTCTCGGTGCGTCCCTCTGCTTCGGCCGCATTCAACTCGAGCTGTAACAGCCATGTGCCCACCTTGCCAACCAGCAGTCCGATACTGCCGGTAGCGCCGGCAACCGGTAGATCGACCAGCAGGTTTTCATTATCACTTGTGGTCAGAAATGTCTGACCGCCCACATCCGTGGTACCGGCCAGCCCGCCACCGACGGCGGCGAATGACTGCGTCCCCTGGTTCTGTCCACCGTTTCTGGCATTGTTCTGATCGGTGTCCTTGCTGTAGCCGAAACGCACACCCAGATCCTTGCTGAAACTTTCACTGGCATTGACTATTCGCGACTCAATCAGCACCTGTTTGACCGGCACATCCAGCTTGTTGATCATCGAGCGGATATTTTCCAGGCTGGTGCCCACATCCTGGATGATCAGGGTGTTGGTACGGGCATCGATAGACACATTTCCGCGCTCGGACAGCAGGTTGTTCTGGTCCGCCTTGATCAGGGTAGCCATATCACTGGCCTTTGCATAATTCACCTGGATAAACTCGGTACGCAGCGGCGCCAGTTCTTCAAGCTGTTTCTCGGCTTCCAGCTCGAGCTTTTCCCGGGCAGCCAGTTCTTCCTGCGGCGCGACCATGACCACGTTACCGGTTTGCCGCATACCCAGACCACGCGCCTTGAGGATTATGTCCAGCGCCTGGTCCCAGGGTACGTTTTTCAGGCGCAGCGTCACATTACCGGTTACCGAGTCACTGGCGACCATATTGAACCCGGTGAAATCAGCGATCAGCTGCAATACGGCGCGTACCTGGATATTCTGGAAATTCAGGGACAGGCGTTCACCCGTATAACCGAATTTTTCCTTCTTCAGTTTTTCCTGCTCGGCCCTGGTCAGCGGTTTGACGTCGATTGTCAGTAAATCATCGGACTGGTAGACGAGATGATCATACTCGTCATTGACAGTGGATATGGTCATGCGGGCGCCATTGCCGTAAGGCGACGTGTCAACCTCTTTTACCGGCGTGGCAAAGTCGATCACGTCGAGCTTGCGATCCAGTTCATCCGGCAGGTTGGTATCCAGAAAGTCGATCAGGATCTTGCCGCCTTCCTGGCTGATATCCACACCGATCGAGGGATCAGACAGACGAACGAGTACCCGGCCCTCGCCACCGGCGCCACGACGAAAGTCGATGTTTTCCAGCGAACTGGTGGATGATGAGGACGGACCGGCCGCGAAAGTGGTTCCGGAAGTATCGGCCACGGCCTTGGCGCCGAGTGTAACCAGAACGGAACTGCCTTCGGTCGTGATGTCATAGGGTACCGACTCAACAAGATTCAGTACCACACGGGTGCGGCCACCGGCTTCAACTGCAGCGACACTGTGCGCCACACCGATACCGATGGAAACATTTTTATTGCTGGTATTTAACGTGGTGTTGGGAAAATCCAGCGCGATACGGGCCGGATTGTCGATGGTGAAGTTCAACGGTTCGGATGTCTGTGGTGTATTCAGATCAAGCCGTACCTGGACCCGGTCACCCGGCAGTGCAGAATAACTGATCCCCTCGAGAGATGATCCTGTCTGGGCGCCGACATTGATCCCGAACAACATCAACACCAAAAGGCATGCCCTGTTTATCAGTTGCTTACTCATGCGACTATCCCCGGTTATACCGTTTGCAATACATTCTGCCATCTCAGCTACCCCTGTTATTCAGCCAGGGCTATGGCCGCGACGCGTTCTTCCCAGCGGCCCTGACTGTTCTTGATGATTTCTCTGAGTTCAATTTTGTCTTCGAAAATATTGGTTATCTTGCCAATATTACGTCCCATGTAATTTCCCACCCTGACGCGATGTACAGTGCCTTCCGGTGACTTGATGATGCCCCAGTTTTCTTCCTCGCTGTCGATGGTTCCCACCATCTCCAGGCTGTCGAGTTCGTAGCCTTCAAGTTCCTCGCGGTTGCGATTCTTGATTTCACGTTCCATTTCCTCGGTCAGGCCACTGTCAACCACTTCTTCCGGTTGTTGCTTTTCGATGTAAAACGGCTCAAAGGGATCCCTGGCACCTGCTTCCGCTGACTTGTAGGCATAGGCATCGTAGGGTTTGATCTCGGGCAGCGGCTCGATTTCACCACCGGGCCGGGACATGATTTCCGAAACGCGTGCTTCCAGATCGCTGATATCATTGGAAATACAACCAGCGAGAAATGATGCAAGAAAAATGATGAAAAGGTTTCTGGTTATTAATCGTGTCACGGCCTATTCCCCTTCTTCCAGTGCCCGATAGGTCTTGGCGGTGGCGCTCATACTGAGTGATTTACCCTGATCCTTTTTCCTTTCTATCGTGATGTTGTGTGCCGTCACAATTCTGGGCAGAGCGGCAACACCACTGACAAATTCGCCGAATTCGTGATACTCCCCCAGCACCTTGATCTGTATAGGCAGTTCTACATAGAACTCCTTTGGACGTTCCTTGTTGGGTTTGAACAATTCAAATTCAAGGCCCGCGGCCAGTCCGGTCTGTGAGATATCGACCAGCAAGCCGGCGACCTCGGTCTCATCGGGTAACTGGCGCAGCATGTCACCGAAGGAACGCTTCATTTCCTTCATCTGTTCTTTCAATGCGTTGAGATTGGCCGCCTTTTTCTGCTTTCTCTCCAGGACATCAAGTTTTTCAATTTCTGTTGTCTCGAGTTCGGCGATCCTGATACGCAGATCCTTGACATCGTAATGCCAGCCGGCAAAAAGAATGGCGCCGCAGACAATGGCAATCAATCCGGCTTTCACGGGCAGTGGCCAGCCACCCATGTTCTGCATATCAAGATTGTTAATATCGTCTATGAGACTCATGCTTCGTCACCTTCCTCGTCTTCATCCTTAGGCACAACCTGCTGGAATCGCAAGGTGAAGTTGCTGACCTTGGGACCATCCTGCGGTTTGACCTCGATTACGTCCAGGTCAGGGTTTTTAAGCCATTCGGATTTTTCCAGCTTGCGCATAAATGATGAGACGCGCGCGTTGGACTGGGCTACGCCATTGATGGTTATCTTTTTACCTTGCTGGTTGAGTCTTTCCAGACTTACACCTTCCGGCAGACTGTTAACAATCTCATCAAACAGGCGTACCACCAGTGGCCGGTTACCCTGCAGTCTTTCAATGGCCCGCATTCGTGAAAGCAAGCGTTGCTTCTCTTTTTCAAGCCGCTGTATTTCCTTGATCTTTTCATTAAGTATCTTGATTTGATCTTCGATGTAACTGACCCTGAGTTCCTTGTACCTGATAACTTCGTTGTGATACCAGTGCACACCGCCCCAGATAACCACCGCCAACACGGCAAATAATGCGACCGTTGTCAGATACTCTTTTTGCTTCTCTTTACGGAGAGCCTCGCGCCAGGGTAGCAGATTGATTCTTGCCATCAGTCGAAACTCCTTAATGCCAGGCCACAGGCAACCATCAATGCCGGGGCATCGTTCGCCAGTGACTGCGCCGGCACTTTCGATGAAAGTGACATGTTGGCAAACGGGTTAACGATACTGGTCGGCACACCGATCTTGGATTCGACCAGTTCCGCGATACCATGAATGGATGCACAGCCTCCTGCCAGAAGCAGGTGGTCAATATTGGTAATGGAACTGGATGAATAAAAGAACTGTTGTGCCCGGCTGATTTGCTGAGCCAGCGATTCCTTGAAAGGTTCCAGAACCTCGGGCTCATAGTTATCAGGCAGGCCTCCCTGTCGTTTGGCCAGCCCGGCCTCTTCATACGAGAGCCCGTAGCGTCTCTGGATATCTTCCGTTAATTGCTGGCCACCGAATTGTTGTTCACGCGAATAAATGATTTTCATGTTCTCGAGAACACTGAAGGTGGTCACCGATGAACCGACATCCGCTACGGCAATGATCTGATCCTGCGCTCCCTGGAACAGATCATCTGCCAGCAGCTTGACCGAGTTCTCGAGGGCAAACGCTTCAACATCGATAACCTTGGCGACCAGGTCAGCGGTGTCCAGTACGGCAACCCGGGCATCAACCACGTCACTTCTTGATGCGGCGAGCAATACGTCGACCCGATCCGGGTTCGACTCTGATTGACCGATAATCTCGAAATCAAGAGCGACTTCTTCAAGGGGAAAGGGGATGTATTGATCGGCTTCAAGCTGGATCTGGGTTTCCATATCGTCTTCGGAAATATCGCCCGGCATGGTAATCATCTTGGTAATGACCGCTGATCCGGCCACTGCCGCTACTGCGAATTTTGTTTTGCTTCCCGATTTTTTCCAGGCCCTGGAAACAGCTTCGCCAACCGCCTCAATATCATTTATATTCTTGTCTACGACGGAATTGGAAGGCAATGGCTCAACAGCGTAACTTTCAACACGATATTTGCCGCCGCCACGGCTCAGTTCCAGCAACTTAACTGCTGTGGCGCTGATATCGATCCCGACCATAGGTACAGTTTTTTTCTTAAATGGTAACACTGTTTTTTCCTTTTAATGTCATTAGTTATGAGCCATATATGTACAATAACATTAACTTATAGTTGCAACTATAGCCAAGTAAAAATTAAAAAACAAATGTTTTTAATGACTTTTTTATGAAATGGTTTAATTCTCACAATTTTGTTTAAAACCCATACATCTGGCACTTCGGCAAGGTACACTACCCCATATGTTGCGTTTCGCGTTTTATAGTCTGTTACTGTTTTTTGCCCTTTTGATCACCGGTGCCACCGGATTGACCTGGTATGTGGTGCCAAATCTGCCGGATATCGAGACCCTCAAGGACGTGAAACTGCAGATCCCCTTGCGTGTGTACTCCCGGGATCAATCCCTGATCGCGGAATTCGGGGAAAAACGCCGTATCCCTGTGGCCATCGACGAAGTCCCCGAACCACTGATCCTGGCATTCCTGGCCGCCGAGGATGATCGTTTCTACAAGCACCCCGGCGTCGACTGGCAAGGGATTCTGCGTGCCGCAATCAGCCTTGCGCGCACGGGTGAAAAGAAGCAGGGGGGCAGTACGATTACCATGCAGGTAGCCAGAAATTTTTTCCTCAGTCGGGAAAAAACCTATCTTCGCAAACTCAATGAGATCTTCCTGGCCCTGAAGATTGAACGCTACCTGAGCAAGGATGAGATCCTTGAACTCTATCTGAACAAGATTTACCTGGGGCAACGCGCTTACGGCATTGCTGCCGCGGCAAGAATTTACTACGGGGCCGAATTATTTGAACTGGAGTTGTCGCAAATGGCCATGCTGGCGGGTTTACCGAAAGCGCCGTCGAGTACCAATCCAGTAACCAACCCGGAAGCGGCAATGCAGAGGCGTCAGTATGTGCTTGAACGCATGTTACGTGTCGGTTTTATCAGTGAGGATGAATTCAACGAAGCCGGCAAAGCGCCATTGACGGCCAGCCTGCATGCCACGGACATTGAACTCGAAGCCTCCTATGTCGCGGAGATGGTGCGCAAGGATCTCGTTGATCAATACGGTGAAGACGTTTACGAGAGCGGTTTTAATGTTTATACCACGCTGATTGACCGTAACCAGACCGCGGCCAATCACGCATTACGCCAGGCCCTTCTGGAATACGACGAACGTCATGGTTACCGTGGCGCGGAACATCATATCGAATTACAACCCGGTATGTCCGAGTCTGACTGGAATCGCGTGTTAGCGGAGTATCCCGTCATTAACAGCCTTTACCCCGGGCTGGTCACCGGCGTCTTCGACAAATCCATTGCTGTTTATTTGAGTGGAATCGGCGTCATTAATATCGACTGGCCGGGTTTATCCTGGGCCAGAAAATACATTACCGAGAATTACCGCGGCGCGGCGCCAAAATCGGCCGATGAGATTGTCAAACCCGGCGATGTCATCCGCATCATGGAAGATGCCGAGGGTAACTGGCTACTGACACAAATACCGGCGGTGGAAGGCGGGCTGATTTCCCTGGATCCGCAGAATGGCGCTACCCTGGCCCTGGTCGGGGGCTTTGATTTTTATCACAGCAAATTCAATCGCGTCACCCAGGCCTATAGACAGCCCGGTTCCGGGTTCAAGCCCTTTATTTATTCCGCCGGACTGGCTGCCGGCGAAACGGCCGCAAGTATTTTTAACGATGCGCCCGTAGTGTTTACCGATCCCGGCATCGAGGATGCGTGGCGTCCGGAAAACTACGGTCATGACTACAAGGGACCGATGCGAATGCGCGAAGCCCTGACCCAGTCCCGCAACCTGGTATCCATACGCCTGCTTAACAAGATTGGCGTGCCCTTCGCGCTTGAGCACGTGGGACGTTTCGGTTTCGATACGGATCGGCTGCCGAAAAACCTGTCACTGGCCCTGGGCAGCGGTGAGATATCGCTGTGGGAACAGGCCCGCGGTTTCAGTGTTTTTGCCAACGGCGGTTTCATGATCGAACCGCACTACATCAACAGCATAATCGACAGCAATGGTAATATCGTATTTACGGCCAATCCTCCGGAAGTCTGTGCGCAATGCCTTGATGAGCAGGAAATGCAACAGCCGGCGGACGAAGAAACAGCGGGTGAAATGCAGGTGACTATGGATGATTCCGATACTGTCATGACGCCCGAGGCTGTTCCCGCCGCCATGCCGGAGGAGACTGCCAACGCGGTCCGTTATGCCAAACGCGTAGTCGATGCGCGTAATATCTGGATCATGAATTCCATTACCCGTGACGTGATACAGCGTGGTACCGGGCGTCGCGCCATGGTTCTGGGCCGTAACGACCTGTCCGGCAAAACCGGCACAACCAATGATCAGCGTGATGCCTGGTTCTCCGGTTTCAACGCTGACGTCGTTGCTGTTGCCTGGGTTGGCTTCGATGAGTTTCTGCCCCTGGGTGGTCGTGAGACCGGCTCCCGCGCGGCATTGCCCATGTGGATCGAGTATATGAAAGTGGCTCTGGACTCACGGCCGGAGAATATCCTGCCGCGACCGGAGGGACTGGTCAACGTCAAGATCAATCCGCAAACGGGCAAGCCGGCCGGCGCCAATGATCCGAATGCCATATTCGAGGTGTTCCGAAGTGAATACGCGCCGACAGGCTATCCCGCCGATGGCGCCGATAACCCGTTTGTCGAGAATACGATCAATACCGTACCGGAACTGTTTTAAACCTGAAAAATAAAACAGTTTCGCAATGTCCGGAATACCGCTGACCGGATCAGAAAATCGGCTGCATTGCCGGGATAGTAGAAAACATACTGGTTCAGGAACCTGGCGATTCTGTCAGGTATCCTCAATCACACATTGCGTTCTTCGCGGCTTCACGAGAGTATTATTTGTATTACCATGGCCAGGCAAAAATCCGATACCACACTACGCTGCGAACTGGCCGAAATGGCGGCAAGGATGATGGCGGTCGATGGTGTGCCGGATTACCTGACCGCCAAAAAAAAAGCTGCCGGTCGTCTCGGTATCACGCAGGCCAGGCACCTGCCCAGCAACAGGGAAATCGAGGCCGCCTTGATCAACTACCAGCGGCTGTTCCAGAGTGACTCACAACCCCGTGCCGTTCGCCAATTGCGCGAGACAGCCCTGGAAGCCATGAATTTCTTTCACAGCTTCCAGCCCTACCTGACAGGCGCGGTACTGAAAGGCACCGCTAACACGCATTCCACGGTGCATCTGATCATTTACACCGACTCTCCCGAGGATCTGGACCGCCTGCTGATGGATCATCAGATTCCCTATGAACTGGTGGATCGAAGCGTAAAATTCAAACCGGAGAATGAAGCAGTTTATCCCAGTTACCAGTTCATGGTCCGTGACAAACGTATTGCACTGACCGTGTTTCCGTTTCGCAAGCGTAACCACTCCCCGCTGAGTCCAACAGACGGCAAACCCATGCAACGCGCCAACACAGAACGCGTAAAACGGTTGATCTTTGAAGACCGGGAACTTCTCTGATACATGGGCAGTAGCGGTACTCCCGTCATACAGGTCGCCGTACCATCACCATTAAGACGCCAGTTCGACTACCTGCCGCCGCAGAATAAGGCGGCCGCAGCCCTCCTCGCCGGCATGCGTGTGCGCGTACCATTCGGGCGACAGCAGTGCATTGGTATTATTGTCGGCAAAACGGCCGCCAGCGAACTGCCACGGCACAGGCTCAGGAGGATCATCGAGGTCATCGACACCGCGCCGGTTTTCGACAACGAACATCTTGAATTCCTGCTCTGGTCCGCCGGTTACTATCACCACCCGGTCGGGGAAGTGATCATGAACAGTCTGCCCGCCCTGCTGCGCCAGGGAAAACCGGCCGACGCCGCCGGTGTACAGCACTGGTCGGTTACGCCTGCCGGCGCCGGCTTCGATGCGCAGACACTCACGCGTTCACCACGCCAGAGGATCCTGCTGCAATTGTTGCAACAGCATCCCGGGGGACTCACCGCCGAGGAAATTGACGCCCTTGACGTGTTCTCACGGCCGGCGCTGAACGCTCTGGTTGAAAAAGAACTCGTTCAGGTCAGGCAACGCCTGCATCATGAAATGATCAACCATACGCCGGCAGCAAACATCGCGCTGACCCCCGAACAGGGCGAAGCCATCGAGACTGTCAGCTCATCTCTGCATCATTACGGCTGCTTTTTACTCAATGGTGTCACCGGCAGCGGCAAAACCGAAATCTACATGCGCGTGATGCACGAGGTCATCCAACGACAGCAACAGGTGCTGATACTGTTGCCGGAGATCGGACTGACGCCACAGTTCATCCGCCGCCTGGAACAGGGCACCGGCACACCGGTAGCCGTGTATCACTCGGGGCTTTCCGACCGCGAACGCCTCAACACCTGGCTGCTGGCCCGCGACAATCGTATCCAGGTGATCCTGGGCACACGCTCGGCCATCTGGATCCCGCTGCAAGCGCCGGGGCTTTTCATTGTCGATGAAGAACACGATGCATCGTACAAGCAGCAGGATGGTTTTCGTTACTCGGCCCGCGATCTGGCGCTGGTACGGGCACGAAACGCGAACTGCCCCGTGATCCTGGGTTCGGCCACACCCTCACTGGAATCCATCAACAATCGATCACGCCGGGACTTTCGCGAAATCCGGCTGTCACAGCGTGTCGCCGATGCCAGCATGCCCCGGTTGCTGGTGCTGGATTTGAAGCACTCGGTCATGAACGGGGCGCTGTGCGGGACCCTGCATCAACATATTCGCAACACACTGGATAAACGGCAGCAGGTGCTGATCTTCCAGAACCGCCGTGGTTACTCACCGGCCTACCTGTGTCATGAGTGCGGCTGGCTGGCCACTTGCGAGCGCTGCGATAAACTCATGACCCTGCACAAACACCGGCGATTGCTCTGGTGTCATCACTGCGACCGGCAGAGCCGCATTCCCGAGCGCTGTCCCGGCTGCCGGCATGACATGCTGATTGAAATTGGCCATGGCACCGAACGCATAGAAGAAGATCTGAAAACAGCCTGTCCGGACGCCAACGTGGTGCGTATCGATCGGGACACGACACGCCGCAAGGGCAGCATGGCAGAGATGAACGAGGACATTCTTTCCGGCAAGGCCGATATCCTGGTGGGAACACAAATGCTGGCCAAGGGACATCACTTCCCCGGCGTCACCCTGGTGGTCATTATCGATGTGGACAGCAGCCTCTACAGCACGGACTTTCGCGCCACCGAACGCATGGCCCAGTTGATTACCCAGGTCAGCGGCCGCGCCGGACGCGGCAAACATGAAGGCACGGTCATCATCCAGACGCATTTTCCCGATCACCCGTTACTGCGGATCCTGCTCGAAGAGGGTTACATGGCGTTCACATCCCGGCTACTGGAAGAACGCCGCGAATCCGGCCTGCCGCCGTTCCGATTCATGGCCCTGTTGCGCGCCGAAGCCAATCGACTTACCGATTGCGAGAGTTTCCTGCACGAAGCCCGCACCTTGCTCGACAACCGGAATCGGCAACTGGATATCGCCGGGCCCTTGCCCGCCCCCATGGAACGCAAGGCCGGGCGCTATCGCATGCAGCTCATGCTGCTGTCCACCAGCCGCCGGACACTGAATGAATCATTACATGCACTGCTGCCCGATCTGGAGGGATCGAAGCTTGCGCGCCGTGTACGCTGGTCCATCGATGTGGATCCGCAAGACATGATGTAAGATCAGTACTGTGCGGCCGGAACCCGGTTCCATGCATCCGGCTCTAACCGATGACAATCCAGCAAGGGGTAAACGTATGTGTCTTGATCGTCATAAAGTTCTGTGCCTGTTATTGCTGGCGTGTGTACAGCCATTGACAGCCAGTGAGATCAGCATTACACCCGAATTGTATTCCATTGATGTGATGCACAACGGTGTCAAGGTCACCATCCAGCGTAACCAGGACAGCGATAATACCGTTAACCCGACCTATGCCAGGACATCGAGGAAATGCCCGCCTTTCTGTGTCCAGCCCATGAAAATCGCCGAGGGCGTGGAAACCATCGGCGAACTGGAGATGCTGGAGTACCTGCAACGCGCCGCCGAGGGCGATGACAGTGTCCTCGTCATTGACTCCAGAACGCCGGACTGGGTCAAAAACGGCACCATCCCGGGCTCGGTCAATATCCCGTGGACCCGGCTGAAACCGGGAGCCGGCGCCGATCCTTTCACCATCGCCGACATACTGGAACAGCGCTTCAACGCCCGTTCCATGGAAGGGTTGTGGGATTTTTCTGATGCCAGAACCCTGGTATTGTTTTGCAACGGCATGTGGTGCGGCCAGTCGCCCTCCAATATCCACACCCTGCTCCGTTTCGGCTATCCGCCCGGCAAACTCAAGTGGTACCGGGGCGGCATGCAGAACTGGGAAAACCTGGGTCTCACCGTCGTCAAATAACCGCCGGTGCAAGGCAAGTGTTTTCAGGCCGTCAGTCAGAGGCTAGAATGTGCGCCTTTTCAGGCAGGCACATCATTTGAAAGATCACATTGCACAGTTAATCGAAACGGGGTTAGAGGCCCTGGTCGAGAATGGCCTGCTGCCCGCGGAGACTTTTCCCGCCATCACTATCGAGCGTACCCGCGACAGCAGCCACGGTGATTTTGCCTGCAACATCGCCATGGTACTGGCCCGGCGTGCCGGCATGTCGCCACGGGATCTGGCCGCTCACCTCGTTGACCATATTCCCACGGGCGAAGTGATTGAACGAATCGATATCGCCGGACCCGGTTTTATCAACTTTTTCCTCAAGGCTACGGCACAGCACGCCATTGTCGGTCGGATCATCGATGAGGGTGAACGCTTCGGCCACAGCGATACCGGTCAGGGCGTAAAAATACTGATTGAATTTGTCTCCGCCAATCCCACCGGGCCGCTGCATGTAGGCCATGGTCGCGGGGCCGCTTACGGTGCCACGGTCGCCAACCTGCTTCAGGCCATCGGCTACAGCGTCGAGCGGGAATACTATGTCAACGATGCCGGCCGGCAGATGGATATCCTGGCCTGCAGTGTATACATCCGTTATTTACAACAGTGTGGTGTCGATTTCGCGCTGCCCGAACAGTGTTACCAGGGTGATTACATTAACGATATTGCCGCTGAACTCTACCGACTTCATAAAGACGGTCTGCGTATCGGCATCGACCCGCCCGTGAATAACGGCGATGCCGAGGCTGCGCTGGATGCACTGATCGGGCAACTTAAATCGCAACTCGGCGCCCGTTACCAGGATGTTCATACACTTGGATTGCAAACTATTCTCTCCGAAATCCGTAATGACCTGGAAGAATTCGGAGTTGAGTACGATCGCTGGTATTCCGAACAGTCACTGCAGGGAAATAACCAGGTTGGACGCGCCATCGAGCAACTGGATGCCAATGGCTATATCTACGAAAAGGACGGCGCACGCTGGTTCCGTTCATCGGATCTCGGTGATGAAAAGGATCGAGTTGTCGTCCGTGAGAATGGCCAGGTCACCTATTTCGCCTCGGATATCGCCTACCACGACGATAAATTCCGGCGTGGTTACGGGAACATCATCAATATCTGGGGGGCGGATCATCACGGTTACATCGCACGGGTGCGCGCCGCTCTCGAGGCACTCGGCCATGACAGTAAAAAACTGGATATTTTGCTGGTGCAGTTCGTCTCGCTGTTCCGTGGCAAGGAAAAGCTGCAAATGTCAACGCGCTCGGGACAGTTCGTCACGCTTGAACAACTGCGCACGGAAGTCGGACGCGATGCCACGCGCTTCTTCTATGTTATGCGCAAGAGTGAACAGCATCTTGATTTTGATATGGAACTGGCCAAGTCATCAACGAAAGACAATCCCGTCTACTATATCCAGTATGCTCATGCACGGGTTGCCAGTCTGCTGGAAAAAGTCATGGCTGCAGATGGGGATTTTGAGATCAAGCCCTGTCTGGAATGCATCGATGCACTTCGATCACCGGTTGAAGTACAACTGCTTGGCAAACTTTCCGAATACCCGGAAGTCCTCCATAATGCAGCCGTGAATTACGAACCACACCTTCTGGTCTATTATCTCAGGGAACTCGCCACGGAATTTCATGCGTGGTACGACACGCACAGGGTTATGGGAGAAACACCGGCCACGATGAAAGCGCGCATGGTACTGTGCCTGGCGGTCCAGCAGATCATTCGCAACGGTCTGACGCTGCTTGGCGTTTCCGCTCCCGGGAAAATGTAATGACCCGGGACTACAAACACATCAGCCAGAAACCGGTTAACAAACCCCTGCTGACATTCAATGTCGCGTCATTCGGCAGCGGCCTGGGTATCGGGCTGGCCGTGGCGCTGGCGGTTTACCTGGCCGAAGATCTGCCTTCACTGTCTGCATACCTGATAGAACAAAGTCGTAATGAAGAAGTAATCGAGAACGAGATACCGGTGGCGAGAGAATCGCTGCCGGAACCGACCTTTGATTTTTATCGCATACTGCCGAACATGGAAGTCAACTTTTCCGAGTATGAAACAGAGGAGAAACCACCGCCCCCGGAATCCATCGCAGCAGAGGAATCACCCGCCACCTATATCCTGCAGGTGGGTTCATTCAAGGAATTTGAAGCCGCTGATGAAGTCAAGGCCAGGCTGGCCCTGCTCGGTGTCAGCGCCGACATCCAGCGTGTCGTAATTAACGGCCAGGATGTTTATCACCGCGTCAGGGTGGGACCCTACAAAAACACGGACAATCTCGAGGATATACAACAGCGACTGCTTGCCAATAATCTTGATTTCAAGATACTCAAGCTGACCGTGGATGATTTGTAGAATTCAGATGTCAGACTTCAGATGTCAGACTTCAGAAGCCAGATCTCGAATTCGGCGAAAGGGGTGATTGCTGGAAAATCACTTACGGGTAGATCGAAGCCGCGTTATTATTGGATTTCTTGCAGCTATTCAGGCGGGTGTAGTTCAATGGCAGAACATCAGCTTCCCAAGCTGAGAATGTGGGTTCGATCCCCATCACCCGCTCCAACTCGATAGCCCGTCACGGTCAGGCCGGGCCTGTCATCACGACACACTTCACCTTCGAACCCGTATTCTTGATGAATGTGGGCTGACTGCGGCCTTCCATGGCCGCAGCCCTCCGGGAAAACCCCGGGGTTTTCCCAAATTTGTTCCCGACAAATTTGTCGATCCCCATCACCCGCTCCAACTCGATAGCCCGTCACATCCAGGCCGGGCTTGTTAACACGACCCGCTTCATTATCGAACCCGTATTCTTGATGTATGTGGGCTGACTGCGGCCACTCATATTGGCAATTTCACAGCAGTTTAAATTTAACTTTATGAAATCTAAAGAGTAATTGGCAGGAGTCGATACAAATGACATAATTTCGGGGATTACAGACAATAAGGCTACGACTCCGGTTATCGACGCAACAACACAAGGATGATAAATTCTTTTATTTCATTTACTTATGTATGATAATTGGAATTATAATAATATAAACCCGGTGCGGGAATGGAAGAGAACCCTGAGCTTATGGGGAAGACAAAGCCGATAATCGCTGTTGTAGACGACAGTCCCTCGTTCAGGTCGCTGTTCGAGCGGAGCACGGATGCGCTGGGGATAGAACTGCTGGCTTTTGACTCGGCCGAAGAGTCCTGGGCCTATCTCGAGAACAACCAGCCCGACATTCTTTTTCTTAATATCATCATGCCGGACAAGGACGGCCTGACCTTCCTCAGGGAACTCCGGGACCTGCCATTGCACCGGGATACCACGGTTGTCATGATCAGTTCGAAAGATTATGCTCAGGACAGAAGCATCGCAACCGAGCTGGGTGCAATAGAATTCATTACCAAACCCATGCCGATGCAGACCATTTCGGATGTCGTTTTAAAGTATACCGAAGCCAGCAACAAAACCTGATCGGGCCCGGTTCATTTCATGAGTAATTCGTATCTTCGCTTCTGGGGTGTGCGGGGTTCCTATGCCGCCCCTTTTGCCACCCATCTCAAGGTGGGCGGTAATACGTCCTGCGTTGAAATCCGTGTCGATGACCATCTGCTGATATGTGATGCCGGAACCGGGATCATTCCTCTCGGGAATGCACTGATGAAGCAGAATGAACTGCGTGAAATGATGGTTATCCTCACACATTATCACTGGGATCACATCAGCGGCCTGCCTTTTTTTGTCCCGGCTTTCTCTCCGGAATGGAAGATTCATTTTTTCGGACCCGGACAGAACGCCGCTGAAGTTGAAAAGCTTTTTTCGAACCAGATGAAGGCGCCCTATTTTCCGGTCGGAACCGAAACCTGGCTGGCCAACGTTGATTATCATACAGTCAGCAACAGCCGGATTGATTACGGCCCTATCAAAATCAAATACAACAACGTACATCATCCGGGAGTTACCTACGGTTACCGGATCATTGTGGGCACCAAAAACATTATCTATGTGTCAGACAACGAATGCCGCTTTCTGGAAAAATCCATCAACCGTAAATACCAGGAATTTACCAATGAGGAAAAGGAAATCTTCGACGAGATGAAAAAAGAGGAATACCAGGCCGAACTCGACTTGATCAAGAATGCCGACATCCTCATCCATGACGCTCAGTACACGTCCGAAGATTACGAATTGAAACGCGGCTGGGGACACTCATGCTATATCGACACGGTAAACCTGGCCATCGATGCCGGTGTCAAGGAACTTTACCTGTATCATCACGATCCCAATTATGACGACGAGACGATTGAGTCCATCCACGCACATGCACTGGACATCGTCAGGGAAAGGCAATCCGATCTGAAATGTCATATAGCCCGGGAAGGACTGATCCTCGACCTCGCATAGGGCGCACTGCCCCTGAAACCATTCTCCACTGAATTCATGCCCCCTGAAATCATGCAAGTAGTACTCAACGGTAAGACGCAGACTCTCGATAAACCGCTAACAGTCGCACAACTGGTGGATTCCCTGGCGCTGGAGGGCAAACTCGCCGTCGAAATCAACCAGGAAATCATACCTCGCGGTCGTTATGACGAAACCCGTATCAACGACGGTGATTGTATCGAAGTGGTACGCGCCGTGGGTGGTGGTTAGATGAACGCAAGCGCCGGCAGCGAAGACCAACCCCTGGTCATTGACGGCCGCACGTACCGTTCGCGGCTGCTGGTGGGCACCGGCAAATACCGGGATATGAATGAAACCCGGCGGGCCATCGACGCCAGCGGCGCGGAAATCGTCACCGTCGCCATACGCCGTACCAATATCGGTCAGGACAAGGATCAGCCCAGTCTGCTGGAGATACTGCCGCCGAATGAGTTTACCATTCTGCCGAACACGGCCGGTTGTTATGACGCCGACTGCGCGGTACGCACCTGCCGACTGGCCAGGGAATTACTTGACGGCCATAACCTGATCAAGCTGGAAGTGCTGGGTGATGAAAAAACCCTGTACCCGGACATACCCGAAACCATCAAAGCCACGGAAATTCTTGTCAAGGATGGCTTCAGGATCATGGTCTATACCAACGATGATCCGGTGATGGCCAAACGCTTCGAGGAACTCGGCTGCATCGCGGTCATGCCGCTGGCCGCGCCCATTGGCTCGGGACTCGGTATTCGTAATCCCTACAACATCCGCACCATTGTTGAAAACGCCGGGGTACCCATACTCGTGGACGCCGGCGTCGGCACGGCCTCGGATGCCGCCATCGCCATGGAACTCGGCTGCGACGGCGTGCTGATGAATACGGCCATCGCCGGGGCGAAAAACCCGGTATTGATGGCCAGTGCCATGAACAAAGCGATCCAGGCCGGACGAGAGGCTTACCTCGCGGGCCGCATCCCCAGAAAGGCGTATGCCAGTGCGTCGTCGCCTATTGAGGGCATTATCTAGGACCGTGGTAAAGGCTCGCGTAGCGTTATCATCAGACCATTTTTATTTGTGAATAGTGATTGGTGAGTGGTGAATGTCATCGCGCTAAAATCATATGATGCTGTCTCATTCACCACTCACCATTAACCATTCACCATTCACCATTCACCGGTTGAACCTGGAACCTTGAACCAAGTACCTAAAATGTCTCCAGATATCACCCACCCCCGCTCCATTCGCAGTTTCGTTCTGCGCAACAGCCGTATGACCGCGGGACAGAAGAAAGCGCTGGAACATCACTGGCCTGACTATGGCATTGAGCTTCAGCCGCAATTACCGGATCTGGACCGGGCTTTCAAACGCCGGGCGCCGCGGGTGCTGGACATCGGTACCGGTATGGGCGATACCACCATCGAGATGGCCCGCAAGCGGCCGGACCTGGATTTCCTGGCCGTCGAAGTACACCAGCCGGGTGTTGGCAATCTTCTTCGCCGGGCGCATGAGGAACGCCTCGCCAATGTCCGCATTATCTCGGCCGATATCCTGGAAGTACTGGCACAGGATACGTTGATCAATGCCTTCGACACAGTGCTGATCCTGTTCCCGGATCCGTGGCCGAAAAAACGCCATCACAAACGACGGCTGATCAAGCCGGCATTTCTTCGTTCATTACTGCCGTGCATGCGTCCACACGGTCGACTGTACATTGCCACGGACTGGCTCAACTATGCGGACCATATTCTCGAAGTGTGCGAGGCGCATCCGGCCCTTGAGAACCTGGCCGGTCCAGGCCGTTATGCGCCCAGACCGCTGTGGCGGCCGGCGACGAAATTTGAAACACGGGGACTGGACCTCGGGCACGAGGTTCGCGATTTTGCCTTCCGCGTCAGGCCGGCGGCATAACCTCTTCGAAACGATCGATGGCGGCAAAGCCGGTGATCTCGCGTGGCGGTTGGCTGCTGTCAGGCTGGATGATGGAAACCAGGTGAGCGATACCGTAATCACGGGCTGATTGCAGAACGCTGAGGTTATCATCAAACAGGATGGCCTGTTCGCGATTGAAAGGCCGGGCCTCGTGCAAACGTATCCAGAAACCCTGCTCCTCCTTGGGAAAGCCAAAGGTATGGGAGCAAAAGACGTGATCAAAAAAACGTCCTATCTGCGTGACTTCAAACTTCATATCGATCAGATCCTGGTGGGCATTGGTCACCAGAATCACGTGCTTGTCGTTCGCCCTGAGAAACTCAAGAAACCGTTCGGTATCGTGACGAATGCGGATCAGATCCCGTATCTCCTGCTTGATCTCGATGATATTCAGGCCCAGCTCCCGCGACCAGAAATCCAGGCAGTACCAGTTCAGTGTGCCCTCATGGCTCCTGATCCGCGGCAGCAATTCCTCGCGGGCCTGTTCGAGTTCAATGCCACGATGCCGGCTCCAGTGCAGGGGCAGATGTTCATGCCAGAAATGATTGTCAAAATGCAAATCCAGCAGGGTGCCGTCCATGTCCAGCAGCACTGTCTCAATGGCATCCCAGTTAATCGTGGTATTCGATACGGTCAATGTAAAGCCCGGAAAAAACAGGTTATGATCATGTATCCATTATAACGATGAATGATTCCACACACATGAATGAATCAATACCGGACCTGCCGGCTTCTCTCCCGGAACTTGCCGTACAAATCAACAAAATAGCCGCGGCCGCGGGTGAGCAAATCCTGGACATCTACGATACCGATTTTGATATCGACAAAAAAGATGACAAATCACCGCTGACGGCCGCGGATATGGCCGCGCACAGAACCATAGTCGCGGGACTCAAGGCTTTCGGTGATGGCATCCCGGTGCTCTCGGAGGAATCCGCCGCCATCGCCTGGGAACAGCGCCGCCAGTGGCGGACCTACTGGCTCGTGGACCCCTTGGACGGTACGCGGGAATTCATCAAGAAGAACGGCGAATTCACCGTCAATATTGCCCTCATCCACGATCACAAACCGATCCTGGGCACGGTGTATGTACCGGTCAGCCACGCTTGTTACTACGGGATCACCGGCGAGGGTGCATTCAGGGAAGACGCCGGCGGCAAAACTCCGATCAGCACACGCCGCACCGGCATGGAAAACCTGGCCGTGGCAGGCAGCCGTTCACACGGCAACGAGACACAGCAAGCATTCATGAACAGGCTGGACGATGCCGAAGTCATGGCGATTGGCAGTTCCCTGAAATTCTGCCTGGTGGCGGAGGGCAAGGTGGATATTTATCCACGCTTCGGGCCGACCTCGGAGTGGGATACGGCAGCTGCCCATTGCGTCGTGGAACAGGCCGGCGGAACCATCACCGATACGAAATTCAATCCGCTGCTTTACAACAACAAGGAATCATTACTGAATCCGCACTTCCTGGTGATTGGTGATCCGTCGTTTGACTGGACGCCGTACCTGGCAGGACTCGAATAAGAACGTTCAAAAAATATTCCAGGTTCCAGGGTTCTACGTTCGAGGTTCATGGTTCGACGCTGAACCTCGAACCCTGAACCCTGAACCTTGAACGTTTTTTTAAAGGCTTTCCAGTGTCTCACGCGCCTCGTCGATACCGAGATAGCGTTGATTGGTATTCGTAGCCTTCGTCAAGGCATCACGCGCCGCCGCGGTATTGCCGGCTTTGGCATGGGCCATGCCCAGATGATAATTAAAACCGACATTATCCGGTGAGGCGGCCACAGCCTGTTCCAGCAGGGGGATAGCGGCATCAACCTCGCCTTGCTTGTAATACAGCCAACCGATGGTATCCAGGTAAGCCGGGTTGTTCACGTTTTTCAGGTTTTCCACCAGCACTTCGGCGCGCTTCAGGCTCTGATCATCGCCACGATAATCGATCAGTAGCATGGCCAGATTGTTCGCAGCCAGGCTATTGTCGGCGTCCTGAACCAGCACTTCCTCGTACAGTTCTATGGCGCGATCCACATCTCCCGTTGCCTCGAAGAAACGAGCCAGATCCGTCACCAGCAACGGCGAGAATCCAATAGCGTCAATGCCGCGCCGGTAGGCTTCAACAGCCCTGTCATTCTCGTTTTTCAGCAGATAGGAATTGGCGAGATTACGATAGGGCAACTGCCAGTCCGGTCGGATCCTGATAGCTTTTTCGAATGCCTCTATGGCCGGGTCCAGTTCCTTTTTGAAAAGGTAAATCTCTCCCAAAAGATTACGGGCAAAGAGGTTGTCTTCATCTCCCGCCAGTATCTCGTTGATACGGGCCAATGCCAGGTCCGGCTGATCGAGCAGCATCCATGTCCTGACCAACTGGGTAATCGGTTCTATTTCCTCAGGCGCCAGTTCCACCGCACGTTCGAATTCGGCCACGCTTTCTTCAACCAGGCCTTGTTCACGCAGGGTAAGACCGGAATAATAAAAACCCAGAGCCTTGTCAGGATGCGCGGTTTTCATCCTGTTTGTCACCTGTTTCAGCGCCTCCCAGTCCTTGCCTGCGGCATGGACACGGAACAGGGCTTCCATGGCGACCAGATTATCCGGGGAGATCTTCAGAACTTCATCCAGTTGCGCAATAACCGCTTCACGATCATCCATTAAGGCCAGAAGCCGTATATATTCCTCACGCAAATTGAGGTCATTGGGCTGCAGACTGACGGCGTGTTTCATGGTTTCAACAGCCTGATCCAGTTCATTGTTGACAACATAGGCCCTGGCCAGGTTGAGCCATAATGGCGTGGAATCCTCAGCATCACGTATCGCGGCACGTAAATCGGCTATCGCGGCGGGCGCATTTTGTTCGCTGAGGTAAATACTGCCACGCAGGGCAAGTGCTGCCCGGTTATCGGGTGATGCAGTCAGCACTTCAGTGAGTAACGGCATGGCCTCGGCATTCCGGCCAACTTTCGAATACAATTCCGCAAGTTGTACACGCGCAGTCAGACCATCAGGTTCGAGTCCCTCCCGGGCAATGACTTCCTCGTAAATGCCGATGGCATCGCCGGATTGGCCGAGTTGCTGGTGCATCTTCGCCAGCGCAAACCGCAGTGTATGGTTATCGGGCTGTTCGCTGATGAAGCGCTGCATTTCATCGAGCGCGGCTTCATTGCCGGATTGCCCGGCAATAAAACGCACCAGGGAAAGCTTGACCCGGTCGTTATCAGGAAAATCCGAAATGGCCTTGCGGATGACTGACTCGGCCTGTTCGGGGTTGTTCATTATATAATAAACATCGGCAAGCCTGAGCCGGTGCAGCAGCACCCCGGGCTGCTGCTCAACCAGTGTGTTCAGCTGTTCGAGTGCTGATTCATGGTCACCGGCACTGATATAAATACTGGCCAGTGATCTTCTCAATAATACGTTATCCGGGTGCTTCTCAATGGCTCCGGTCAGCAATTCAACAGCTTCCCCGGTATTCCCATTACTGTTCAGCAATGTCGCCTTGAGTAATATGGCGTTAACATTGTCCGGATCCACTTCCAGTGCCCGCACTACATCGCGCATGGCTGACTCGATATCCTGCCGGCGCAGAAATATCATCCCCCGCAAAGCCAGCACGTCGGCGTTGTCAGGATTGGCTGACAACGCCATGTCAGCATGTTCCATGGCCTGATCTGTTTGTTGCACCAACAGGTACAATTGCGCCAGGCGAAGCCGGGCATCCACGTGATTATCATCCCGGTCGAGGATGGCATTGTACTGCTGCATGGCCCCGCGGTTATCCTGCAGTTTCTCCAGGATCAGGCCGAGCCGGTAACGCGCCCTGAGATTTTCAGGTTCGATTTCGAGAATGCCCAGGTATTCGTCGCGGGCCTTTTCAAGATCTCCCGCCGAGTGCAGTTGTTCTGCCGTCTCGAACTGTGCGGCTGTCCGGTCTTCCGGCCCGTCGCAGGCAGCAAGAAAAATACAAACAAGTATCAATAATGCCTTATGGATTGTCTTCATCATCGGAGTCTGTCCCGGTCAGCTTTGATGGTTCATTGTTGCGGCTAGAACCTGGCATGCCGCTCCCAGTTCAGCGCGCTTCTGATTATTTCGTGCAAATCATCGTATTCTGGCTGCCACGACATTAATTCATGGATTTTACGTGTGTCAGCGATCAGACTGGGCGGGTCGCCGGCCCGGCGATCCGTTTCCTCAACCCTGACGGGTGTATCCAGTTGTGCATTCAGCGTATCGATAACCTCCCTGACACTGAAGCCGTGACCATAACCGCAGTTACACACAGTTGATTCCCCTCCGGCATGCAGATAATCCAGGGCGGCCAGATGCGCCGTGCCCAGATCCACAACATGAATATAGTCACGAATTCCGGTGCCATCAGGTGTTGGATAATCAGTGCCGAATATTTTCAACTTTTCACGCTTGCCGGTAGCTGCCTCGCAGGCAACCTTGATCAACAGAGTTGCCTCCGGGGTTGACTGACCGATTCTGCCATCGGGATCACATCCGGCAACATTAAAATATCTCAAGGCAACGTATTTCATACCGGTGGCCGTACACAGATCCCTGAGCATGATTTCACTCATCAGCTTGGACGTGCCATAGGGATTGATGGGTCGGGTTTCCGATTCCTCACTCACCGTCCCGGCGGTCCCCGGTATGCCGTAGACCGCGGCTGTTGATGAAAAGATAAAGTATTCAACACCGGCATCCTTGCAGCATTCAAGCAGATTGCGTGTGTTGCAAGTATTGTTACCGTAATATTTCAGGGGATCGGCAACCGACTCAGGTACGATCGTATGCGCGGCAAAATGCATAACTGCTTCTATACAGTTTTCCCGGAGAATCCGGCTGACCAGTTCCCGGTCACCGGTATTACCCACTTCGAGTTTCCCGTAAAGTACGGCTTCCCTGAAACCCTTACTCAGGTTGTCCAGCACGACAATGGTATGCCCCTGCTCTCCCAGCAGTTTGACCACATGGCTACCGATGTAGCCGGCTCCCCCGGTTACGAGAATGTTCATGCGTAATCCCTGTTGATTGTTTTGTCTGGCCGTTTATTGTACTGATCCAGGCATGTTGCCGCCATGACCGGCATCATACCCGGCCCTGTATGGAAACAAAATCGTATCCATATCCTGTTGCTGTCACAAAACAGTCTTTCACCCCGGTAATATTCTGTGTAAATATTAGTGAATGTCATATACCACGCTATCAGCCGTTGGATAAAGAAGTCGCCGATCGCGGGCTGACCGAATCCGAGGCTGCCTCCCGCCTGCAGCAATACGGACCCAACCGCCTGCCCGAGACACATACACCCGGGCCGCTGGAGATTTTCCTGCGCCAGTTTCTCAGCCCGTTCATCTATATCCTGGTGATTGCCGCCATCCTCTCGTTCCTGTTCCAGCAGGTCCCCAGCGGGGTTTTCATCTGCGCCGTATTGTTGCTGAATGCCGTAATTGGCACGGTGCAGGAATACTCGGCACAGAAAGCCGCCGCGGCGCTGAAAAACATGGTCAGGGGCGAAGCCCGTGTCATACGCGACGGCAAAAAAATAACCATTGATGCCGAAAACCTGGTGCCCGGCGATCTGGTGCACCTCGCTTCCGGCGACAAGGTGCCGGCGGATATCAAACTGATGGTCAGTGATGAATTAACCGTCGATGAATCCATGCTCACCGGCGAATCGCTGGCGGTTATAAAAGACGCCGGAGCGGATGTGCCCGAACACGCGCCGATTGCCGATCGCATCAATCGCGTCTTCGCCGGCACCATTGTCACCCGTGGCCGCGGCAGCGGTGTGGTCGGTTATACCGGAGCCAGAACCCAGATCGGACAGATCGCCCATGATGTCACCGCCGGCAAGGCATTCGATGCGCCGCTCATGATCCGCATTCGCAAGTTCACCTACCAGGTGGCGGGCGCCATCATGGCCAGCATCTTCGTATTGATCCTGCTGATGCTGGTCATGGGCGGATACAGTTTTGAAGAGATCATCATGATGGCCATCGGTCTGGCTGTTTCCACCATACCGGAAGGCTTGCCGGCGGCGCTGACCGTTGCCCTGGCCATCGGTATGCAGCGCATGGCGAAACACAACGTCATCATTCGCAAGCTTGTCGCCGTTGAAGCCCTGGGCTCCTGCACGTTCATCTGCTCTGACAAAACCGGGACACTGACGGTGAATGAACTGACCATTCGCCAGGTGTTGTTACCGGATGGCAGCAGTCTCGATGTTACCGGTGAAGGCGTGGCACCGGGCGGCGAAATCATCGACGATGACAAAGGCGACAGCAATTATGATGAACTGGCCAAACTCTGCACCGCCGGCATACTTGCCAACGAGAGCAGCCTCAACTATGCCGGACGTGAATGGTTCGCGGAAGGTGATATCGTTGACGTGGCCTTCCTGGTGCTGTCGAAAAAACTGGGGCTGTCTCTCAATGAAATCCGTGAGCAGCACACCGAGATAGATGTGATTCCCTATGAATCTGAACGCGCCTTAAGCGCCAGCCTCAATGTCAACGGCGATCATCACACACTGTATGTCAAGGGCAGCCCGGAAAAGCTGCTTGACCTTTCCACGCACATGCTCAGGGATGACAAGGTTGTACCTGTTGACAAACATCTCATCGAACAACAATTTGAATCACTCGCCGCCGAAGGCCACCGCGTACTCGCTCTCGCCTGTCGCGATACCAACAGCGATAATGCCGGGGATGCACTAGACGATCTGATCTTTCTGGGCCTGGTGGGCATGATTGATCCGGTCCGGCCCGAGGCTGCCGATGCTATTCAACGCTGCCGCAACGGCGGTATCGAAGTGGCCATGGTCACCGGCGATCATCCGTCCACCGCGCGGGCCATTGCCATGGAACTGGGTATATGCCAGAAAGACGATCCCGCGATCACCGGTAGTATGATTTATGATGCCGCCAAAACCGGCCTGCCGGAGCTCGATCGCATTATCCGGCCGGCCCGGGTCTTTGCCCGTATCGATCCCGAACAGAAAGAAATGATCGTCGACAGCCTGATCCGTCAGGGTCACTACGTGGCCGTCACCGGCGACGGGGTCAACGATGCCCCGGCCATGCGTCACGCCCACGCGGGCGTCGCCATGGGCAAACGCGGCACCGATGTCGCCAAAGAAACCGCCGAACTCATCATTACCGACGATAACTTCGCCTCTCTCGTCGATGGGATCGAGCAGGGCCGTATCGTCTATGCAAACATACGCAAGGTCATAGCCCTGCTCATTGCCACGGGCTTTTCAGCACTGCTGCTGTTTTTCCTGACCGTATTCGCCGCTCTGCCCATGCCACTGATCGCCGTGCAACTGCTGTGGTTGAACCTGGTGGCGAACGGCCTGCAGGACGTGGCGCTGGCCTTTGAACCGGCCGAAGGCGGAGAACTCAACCGGCCGCCAAGAAAACCCACCGAGCCGATCTTCGAACGACACATCATCCAGCATGTACTCGTCATTGGCGGCGTCATGGGAGTACTCGCCTTCTGTGTGTTCGCCTGGCTGATCAACAACGGCATACCGCTTGAGGAAGCACGCAATATGACGCTGATGCAAATGGTGTTATTCGGGAACATTCATGCCTTCTGTGCCCGTTCCGAACTGCAATCGGTTTTTGCCATCCGTTTCTTTTCCAATCCGTTCCTGATGCTGGCCATTCCATTTGCGCAATTGGTTCATATCAGCGCCATGTACCTGCCGGGGATCAGTGATGTGTTGCAACTGCAGCCGATCACACTGTGGGAATGGTCAATACTGGCGGCCATTTCACTGCTGCTGCTCATCGTCGAGGAGTTACACAAGGCCTGGTTGCGAAGCCATCAATAATACAGACCGTAAAACAAAATGAAGTCCGATCTGTCCGGCAGTAAAGGTTTCAGCTGAAAATGACGGTATCATCGCCGGGCAATTCCGCTTCATCACCCGACAACAAGCGTTCACTCACCAGCATACTGATGTGATACCTGTCCTGTTTATCGATTTCATTCAGGGATATACCGGTTTCGACATTTTCCATACCGGGGCTTCCATCAGCCCATAATACGGTGGCCGTCGCCGCCACCTTTATGTAGTGGTCACCTTCCGGCAGGTACAACTCCAGGTAGATGTCACTACCGACCGCAATGTAGATGGCAACACGCAATCTCGCACCACTGACTGACAGGTTCACGGTTTCGGCGCTAATCAACTCGCCGGTCTCGACAAGTTGTATTCGCGCATTCAGGTAAACCGCAACCCTGGGGTCCCAGCGTAGTTCCATGTCGCTGGTCCCGTTCAGCGATGTACCGGAGATTGCATGCTCCATCGCCATGGCGAATTCGCGGCAGGAGTGATAGCGGCTGCGTGAATTTTTTTCCAGCGCCTTGATGATCACGTCGTCCAGTTTTTCCGGTATGGATGAGACATGAGTGGATGGCTTTGCCGGAATCACTTCTTTATGGCATCCCAGCATTTCGGCGAGTGAACGCGCATGTTCAAAAGGATGATGCCCGGTGATCATCTTGTACATAATCAATCCCAGAGAATAAATATCCGATCTTGCATCGGCATTCATGGATTCGATTATTTCCGGGGCCATGAAGGCGGGCGTACCCTGCAGTCTTTCCTTCATTAAATCCTGTTCACCGAGTATTGCCGCGATACCGAAATCCATTATCAGGGCCTCTCCGCAATGGGTAATGCGAATGTTGCCGGGTTTCAGATCCAGGTGCACGATGCCCTTGCTGTGCGCATAGTCCATCCCCCAGAGTATTTGATGCATGATGTGCCAGGCGTCGCTTAACCTGAGCGGAGTATCCTGCCTGCTGATCATCTGGTCCAGGTTTTCACCCGTTACCAGGCGCATGACGATAAACACCGTATGCTCATTTTCGAAGACGTCGTAAACCGGGACGATATGCGCATGTTCGGCCCTGGCGTGGATCCTGGCTTCACGAATGATGAGCTTTTTATCATCACCATCAGTACCGGGAGTCGTGGCCTTGATAGCTACATGACGCGAGAGTTTGCTGTCAAAGGCCTTGTAAACCTCACCGAAAGTACCGGTGCCGACCAGCTCCGCAATTACATAACGGTCAATCGTTTTACCGCTGTAGTTTGCCGTTTTATCCATATAAATATCCCTTGGACTACCTGATCTTGCCGCGTGTAAACGGATCATATCATGACGTGGATTAATACCGTCTGTTACCATTCTGAACAGAAAATCTGTTCCCTCTCGGAATCACAAATGGCCACGATGGCCGGATGCTTGATGCTGCGTTCCGGGGAGATGGCATAGAATTTTTCCCTGACCTCGGCGGTCCTGCCGATCACCTTGACATTGTACTGGTTCCTGATTTCATTCTCTATGACGGTCGGCAGGAAGAACAGGCCCACACCGGCATGCCCGAATGATTTCAGCAAGGCGCTGTCATTATTTTCACCGACTATCTCCGGCGCGACTCCCGTATTATCAAACCACTTAAGGTGGCGGGACAAGAACCGGGGGCCAGAATGCCGGATACGGGACGGCCCGGTTGGGCCGGAACCGTGGCTTCCCGTTAACCGCGCTTTTTGGTTTTCAATGGAAACAGCATGGAAACCTGCCGGCGATAATCCTTGTAGGTATCTCCGAAGGATCGGATCAGGTCACGCTCTTCAAACTGGACGGCGACGACAATGTATAATGTGGTAACCACCGCAAACAACAGGTGGCCCGTGGTCATATGCGGTGTCGCCCAGAAAGCAATGATAAAACCGGTCATGATAGGATGGCGAATATAGCGATACAGACCGGGTGTGGTAAATTCAACCGATGTGTACTCGCGGTCTTTCAGCAGCAGGTACGTCTGACGTAATCCGAACAGGTCAAAATGATTGATCATGAACGTCGACAGCAGTGCGAATATCCAGCCGGCCCAGAACAAAATATTCAGGATCATGGTGCCGGCCCTGTTCTCCACGCTCCATATTACGCCGGTCATCGGTTGCCACAGCCAAAAAAGCAAAATGAGCGCAAGGCTCGATAATAAAACGTAGGTACTGCGCTCGATCGGCTCGGGAACATAACGCGTCCACCAGAGTTTGAACGCCGGCCGCGCCATGACACTGTGCTGCAAAGCAAAGATAAAGAGAAGAATAATATTAATCACCAACGAGACGACAAACGGCCCCTCGGCGCCGCTATCAATGGATTTGGGCACAACCAGGTTACCGACAAATCCGATGGCATAAAGAAAGCTGAGAAAAAAAATCAGGTAGGAAATAACACCGTAAGAAAAAGCCAGCGACTTGTTCATGATCTCCCCCGTCACCGGATTTTTTTCCGGTTTGCTATTGAATTATTGAAATTTCACAAGCGATCACAAGTATAGGCAGATTATAAGCGGATAAAAACCGCGGACTGCCGATCATCGCTTACCCACGGCCGTGACCGTTAAAAAATAATGAATAATCAATGTGCTGAAAAGCACCATTCGGGCAGCCCGGCCAGATAGCTACGACTTTATATTACGAAACCCGGGATACCAACGCTCCGCTTCCCGGCGGTCCGGTAGATAAATCCGACCAATTTACCTCGCCTGCCGGCCGTCTCGTCGGCTTGCCGCACCCGGGAAAATCTATTACTAAAGGTGACGGAAGCAGGCGGTCCACCCTGTTATAATGAGGTCCGGCAACCTTTGGCATATGCCTCCATCAATACCCCCGAACCAGCCGGGCAATGACAAATAATGAAAGCACCTGAACTCCTCTCACCCGCGGGCACGCTGCAACATATGCGCTATGCGTTCGCCTATGGCGCCGACGCGGTCTACGCGGGCCAGCCCCGCTACAGCCTGCGCGCGCGCAATAACAGTTTTACAGTGGAAAACCTGCGCCAGGGGATCAGCGAAGCCCATGCCGCCGGCCGAAAATTTTTTGTAGCCAGCAATGTTCTGCCGCACGATAACAAGGTCAAAACCTATCTGCGCGATATGACGCCTGTCGTTGAGATGCGGCCCGATGCGCTGATCATGGCCGATCCCGGCCTGATCCTGCTGGTCCGGGAAACCTGGCCGGACCAGCCGGTACACCTTTCCGTACAGGCCAATACCATGAACTCGGCCAGTGTGCGCTTCTGGCAATCCATGGGCCTGACCCGGGTTATCCTGTCGAGAGAGCTGTCCCTGGACGAAATCGAACGAATTCGCCAGCAATGCCCGGATATCGAACTGGAGGTGTTTGTCCACGGCGCCCTGTGCATCGCTTTTTCCGGACGCTGCCTGCTGTCCGGCTATTTTAACCGGCGAGATGCCAACCAGGGGACATGCACGAATTCCTGCCGCTGGCAATACCGCCTGCACGACGCACGGCAAACAGAAAGCGGCGACCTCGAACCGGCTCCGGCAAAATCCGCCACCGCGCATTTGCTGGAAGAACAGGAGCGACCCGGTGAACTGATGCCGATCGAGGAAGACGAACATGGCACCTATATACTGAATTCCAAAGATCTGCGCGCAGTCCAGCATGTGCATCGACTGGCCGCCATCGGAATCGACTCTCTGAAAATCGAGGGCCGCACCAAGTCGTGCTACTACACGGCCAGGGCAACCCAGGTCTATCGCCGCGCGATCACCGACGCCATGGCGGGCAGGCCTTTCGACAGCGGGTTATCCGCCATGCTCGACGGCCTCGCCAACCGCGGCTACACCGAAGGTTTTTATCGCCGCCACACGCCGGATGAATATCAGAATTACCGGTCCGGCAGTTCAATCAACTTCAGCCAGCGCATTGCCGGCGAGGTCCTGAGCCGGGATACACGCCCCGGCATGCTCGGTCTGGCCGTCAAAAACCGGTTTTCGGTGGGCGATACCATGGAGTTGATGTTGCCGGCGGGTAATCACCGGTTCACTCTTGAACACATGGAAGACAGGCAAGGCCGGCCGGTTACCACCGCGCCCGGTTCCGGCTATGAAGTATGGATCAAGGCACCGGTGGCGACGACGGGAGAGCACGGGTTGCTGATTGTCAACGTGCAGGATTAAACCGGGTTACTGCTGCCCCGGATGCCGGGCCGGCAGGCATAGCACCCACCAATATCACAAATACGCTTTCGCACCGTGCGTGCCTCGTACGGTCTGCCCGGTCATAAACAATTCATCCATCGGGGTTTCTACCCATCACCATGACCCGACCTCCGGAACATCCCGGTACTGAAACGCTCACCGGGTATACATCTTAAACCGGGAAAGCCCGAACACTAAAGTAAATCCCGCCGCCGACCGATATTGGCACTGGAAGTGCAGTTTCTGTCCTGACGCAGGGGGTGCCTGGTCATAAATCAATAATCAGAGGTGCGGTAATGAAAATCAAAAACCCGGTTTTTGTATGGATATTGCTATCTGCCGGTGCCGGACTGGCTCTTGTTTATGGTGGTGTTACGCTGTTCGGCCAATCATCGGGGGATTCCATGCAACAGCAATTGATATTGATCTCAGCGATCATATCAGTGGCCTGCCTTATCATATTTTTCCAGCACAGAATCCACAAAAAAGCCCTGCTCGTGAAACTTGCGGAAATTGAACGTCTACTCGGCGATACGCCTTCCGATGCTTCCCGTTTCAACATGGACACTCGCGATCCACTCGATGTACTGGCGAAATGCATAGAAACCTACAAGAACAAAATGGAGCATGCCATCAGCCAGATAATCTGTACCAGTGACCGCGTTGCCATTGGTTCCGCCGAGGTCTCTTACTTCCTGGACAATCTGAAGACCACCATTAACGACAACGCCAGCCAGACCAACCAGATCAGCGTTGCCGTGGAAGAAATCTCGAGCACCAGCAATGTCATTGCCGAGTATGCGACTTCGGTCACCAATGTCGTCGGCGAAGCGCACAAACACAGCAGCGAGGGTATCCAGGCGATCGAGAGTATCAATGAACATATCAACCGGTTTCTGGATAATGTAACGCGTTCCGCCGAAGACACGCGTTATCTGCAAACGCTGTCCGGAAAGATCCAGAGCATTACTCATGTCATCAACGGCGTTGCCGAACAAACTAACCTGCTTGCCCTCAATGCGGCCATCGAGGCGGCGCGCGCAGGCGAACACGGGCGGGGTTTTGCTGTAGTCGCCGACGAGGTGCGGACACTGGCCAACCAGACCACAACGGCAACAAAGGAGATCGGTTCCATGCTCGAGGAAATCCAGCAACAGGCCAGGAACTCCGTCCAGACCATGAGCACACTGGAAGAAGGTGTCAATAACGTGGTTTCCATATCCAATAATGCCCGGCTGACTTTTGACAATATTCATAACAGTTGCCTTGAAACCGAGGAAAAGATCAAGGAAATAGACCGTATATTGAAAGATCACGTATACGCGAATAACGAAATATCTGCATCCGTGGTCGATATATCGGAAAAAATCAAATCAGCAGGCGAGCGCACTTCCGAAATCTCCGAGGAAGCCGTTCAACTTTCGGAAACCGGGGAGAAACTCGGCGTCATCGTGGCGCAATTTGAAACCGGCACCCGGCACGATGTCGTCCGTAACATGGCCATGAAAGCCGCCGCTGATGTTGCCGCCTGTTTTGAACAGTCCATCGAAAAGGGCCTGATCCGGGAAGGGGACCTGTTTGACACGGATTATCAACCCATAACCGGTACCAATCCGGAAAAATACACGACCCGCTATGACCAGTTTACCGATCGCGTCCTGCCGGCAATCCAGGAACCCCTGCTCGATCAGCATGGCATCCTGTTCGCCGGCGCCGTGGACATCAACGGCTATTTCCCGACCCACAACAAACGCTATGCACAGGCGCTAACCGGTGATTACCACACGGATCTCAAGAACAACCGTACCAAACGGATATTCAGTGACCGTACCGGTAAACGTTGCGGCAACCATACGGAGAAATTTTTACTGCAAACCTACAAGCGGGATACCGGGGAAATCGTGCACGATATTTCAGTGCCCATTTATGTAAACGGGCGGCACTGGGGCGGATTCAGAATCGGTTATATGAGCGAACAATAATTACGGTAATACCCGTTCAAACAGGGCCGGGTTTATAATGCTCCGATAAAAAATTGTCCTGAATGTTTTCTAAACGCGGCTGGAATCCGGCTGCGGGCTGCATTAATACAAACAATGCGATCATCGTTTTTGCTGATTCGTTAATTACATCCCACCGCAGCAACCAGGTCCGCCGGGAACAGGGCCTGCGGCTGCGACGTTAACATGTTCCGTGTCGGGCAATGTAATACCCGCCGGCCAGGCCCCGGCGTGATAACGTGCCAGCACTTCCACCATCCCACCAGCGCCACCGCATTCCGTTACAGTGGCATCATGTATATAGTAAAAATCACCTGCCTCGTTTCAGAGCGTGGCGATGATTTCATCGGCAAGAATGCGCGCCTGTTCGAGCCGGGCTTCTGCCGGCAGTGCCCTCACCTTGAGCGAAATAACCGGCAGTACGCAGGGTGTCAGGTTCAGAAGAATCCCACTGCAGAAGGCGATAACGAGTTGCCAGACCAGTTCAGACATCAAATTATCCCCTTGCATTTCACGAATATTCGTCACCGACTTCTACAATCACCGCATTCAGAAATGGCGGCCGGGGGAATGATTGTTCCCGATCAGGATTCAAAAAGTAATATCTACCCCGCGCAGCAAGAGATCTGGCTGACGTCCCTGGTAAAGGACTGGGCGCAGAGCTTGAGACCTTCCACCAGGGTGAGATAAGGGAACAGTTGATTGGCCAGTTCCTGAATGGTCATCCCATTGTGGATCGCCAGCGCCGCGGTCTGGATGACCTCGCCACCTTCATGCGCCAGTACCTGGCAACCGAGGATACGGCCTGACGCATTTTCTGCGACCAGCTTGATAAATCCACGCGTATCCCTGTTCACCAGTGCCCGCGGTACATTGTCGAGTGTGAGTGTGCGGCTGTCGGTTTCGATGTTTTGCCGATGCGCCCCGGCTTCGGAGAGCCCTACAGTCGCGACCTGCGGATCAGTGAACACCACGGCAGGCATCGTGACCAGATCCAGCGTTACATCGCCACCGGTCATGTTGATAGCCGCGCGGCTGCCGGCGGCCGCCGCTACATAGACATATTGCGGCTGATCGGTGCAATCACCGGCGGCATAGATATGATTCACTGATGTACGCATGTGACCATCGACGATGATATTGCCGGCACGGGTGGTTGCTACACCGGCATTCTCCAGCGCCAGCAAATTCGCGTTTGATTGGCGGCCGGTCGCAACCAGCAGCCGGTCGCCACGCAGTTCGACCCCGGCAGTGTTCAACACAAAGTCCTTGCCGTCGTGATGAACGGAATCGGGCACGGTATGCAATTCGACCTTGATGCCCTCGCTTTCCAGCACCTTTTGTATACCTTTACCGATGTCCGGATCCTCTTTGGACAACAAGGTGCTGCGCGCCAGCAGTGTTACTTCCGCACCCAGGCGGCGGAAAGCCTGCGCCAGTTCGACAGCAATAACGGAGCCTCCGATAATCAACAGGTGTTGCGGCAGTTGTTCCGCCATCAGCGCTTCGGTAGAGGTCCAGTACGGCGTATCCGCCAGTCCCTCGATCGCGGGCATGGCCGGCCGCGCACCGACGGCCAGTAATATACGATCAGGCCGGATCGTCTGTTCACCGCCATCGGGTTTCCTCACCAGCAGCGTTGCGGCATCCCTGAACCGCGCCATGCCGCGTACCAGACTAATCGCCGGATTGGACGCAAGGATATTTTCGTACTTCGCAATCCGTAATTTTTCGACGAGTTCTTGCTGCTGCCGGACCATGGCGCTCCGGTCGATTACCGGGTGATTAAGCGATATCCCGGCGAAGGCATGATGCCCATGGTTATGCGCGATCCGGGCACCGCGGATCATTACCTTCGATGGCACGCAGCCGACATTGACACAAGTGCCGCCAATCGTGCCGCCTTCGATCAGGGTAACCCGGGCGCCGCGTTCGGCGGCTTTCAGCGCCCCCGCCATCGCCGCCCCGCCGGATCCGATCACTGCGATATGCAGTCCGCCGCCAGGGCGGGGATTATCCAGGGATACGCGTGTCGCGCAGGAGTCACGATCCACGGTGCAACGTTCAGCCATGATTCACCGGTACCTCGCAGCCGTCAGGTTCGCAACGGCGGTGTACAGGCGAAGCCAGATCCCAAATCGCCACGACCAGCATCAGCGCCAATCCCCCGTACAGCGTCCAGGTGCTCCATCCGTACGTCCACCAGGGATAGAGACTTAACAGCACAATCACGGGGCCGATGATGCCGGCCAGGCTGCGCCGCCACTGGCGGTGGCTGAACCAGCCGAGTGCATTGGCGATGAGCGCGATCCACACGAACAACGGCAGCAGGGTATTGACGAACAAGCCTTCCCATCGGGACAGGAAACCGAGACCAAGTGCGGCGCCGATGCTGGCCATGGCCGGGAAACACATGGCACAACCCATGGTGGAGACGATGGCGCCCAGGGCGCCGGATTTGTCGCCGAGACGTAAAAGTAAACTGAACGGGTTTGTCATCGTTTGTTTCTCATGGCATAGACAGATGGTGTAAGCTTAATTCCGTACTTAAGTACGGAGTCAATCGGTATGCAGACGAATCTCGATAATCTGACCATCGGCGCTTTTGCCAGGGCCGCCGAGGTCAATGTGGAAACCATCCGTTTTTATCAGCGTAAAGGACTGCTGCCGCAGCCGGTGCGTCCTCCCGGCAGCATCCGCCGCTATGGCAAAGCAGACGTGGCGCGGGTGAAGTTTATCAAGGCCGCCCAACGGCTGGGTTTCAGCCTGGATGAAGTCGCACAGCTCCTGCAACTGGAGGACGGCACCCGGTGCAAACAGGCCAGCATGCTGGCCGGGCAAAAGCTCCGGATTGTGCGCGAGAAGCTGTCAGACTTGAAGCGCATGGAGTCGGTGTTGGCCGGACTTGTACATGCCTGTCATACACGCAAGGGAAATATCTCCTGCCCGCTCATTGATGCCTTGCGTGAATGATGTGGAAAGTTGCCGAATCAAGTGATCAAAACAGGGTGATCACTGATCCACACGACTGTCAGTAGAGGACTGCTTACCCTGTTTACACCAGCCGGCTAATGGGTGACCTTTACTTTGCACATACGCAATGGTCCACATCATGTTCATCACCATGGCCATCGTCGCGACCAGATACGTTCGGCCTGCGGGAGTGGAATTTCATAGTACTCTCGGGATGAGCGGATATTTATACAACGTTTCACTGTCAGCTAACGATTACCGGACCCTGGCAAAAAAAGCGTCTATATTTTCTTCACTCGGCAAAACCGGGATTAATTGTTTGTCCTTCATGGCTCCGTCTTAGGTTATGGTCACTCCCTTGTTCAGGTTCAATATACCCAGAGCAACTTTGGCGACTTCCTTCAGGCCGTAACGATCGCGCATGTTACACCGATTGCAGAGTTCCGGAATAGGTGGCTGCGACTCGCGAAGCCTCAGCACCTCACGCACGCTTAACCGATCTATCGACCCCAACCGATGCTGATGACTGATATCGTTGTAACAGTAAAGGTAATCGCCGTCGGCAGTGATAAACAGATCCACATTGCGTGGTAGACAGCGAAACCGGTTGTGCCAGTTTTGAAGAACGACCTCCTTAAATGAGGGCACAAAGTCCAATTCCTGGGAATGCAGGTCATAACGTTCGATGTTCTGGCGCAAGCGCCGGGTGGCCAGTCGATGATCACACAGCCGGCCGGCGCGATTATAGAGCGTCGGCGACATGGTCAGATGGGTGATGCCGTGACGGTGTAGCCAGGCAATAGTCTGTTCCAGGGTATCCAGGCACTCCTCCAGGGGGGTGAGGCTGATGGCGACCTCCGTGCGGCGCAACACTTTCTGCGCCAGCACGATATTCTGCATTACCCGCCGATGGTCCAGATTGACATGCACCGCTTCGTAGACCGCCTTCACCACACTGGAAAAAGAGATGGTCAGGGTACCGATGGCACCGTCCAGGTGGCGCAAGCGATCCTCATCGAGCCGTTCGCCATTACTGACCATATCGAAGCGAACCGGGTGCGCCGCGACCTTCTCGATAAATTTTTCAAACAGGGGATGCGTGGTCGGCTCACCGTAACCGGCCACCACCACCCGGAACACATCCTCGGGACCAAGCCGGCTCAACACGCGGGCAAAGGTAGCGTAACTCATTAATCGGGGCCGGACGATTGCCTCCCGGGGACACATCACGCAACGCGCATTGCATTTGCCCGTCCACTCCATATTGATCGCCACCCGATATCGGCTCATGCTTCGACTCCCACCGGCAGCAGGCGAGGGATATAGCGGTCACAGTTAGGCACCACCTGTTCAACATCCACTGCTACCACCCGTGCGGCACCCGGGAAACAGGCCATCAGATCACCGGTTTCGTGAATCGAGGCACGGCCGTTGATACGCAGACGGGCACCGTCGTTGAAATCGATAAACAAACAGCCCACACGGGGATTTTGCAATATGTTGCCCAGACTCATAAAGGCGCCATTACCCTCGAAATCGGGAAACACAAACCGCTTGCTGTCGATTACGGCAATGGCGTAGGGATTGCCGCCCTTGAAGGAACAGTCGCACTCCCCCCTGGCATTACTGGTCGCCAGAAAGAAAAACGGCGCCCTGGCAAGGCGGGGTATAAAGGTAGCCGGGATCTCCCGATACAACAGACGTTCGCGACGGGGCCGGTCCCAAAGCGACCGGGTACCCCAACGGTATTGGGCGGTCTGTTCACCTGAATGGAAAAAGTCATCACTGGCGCTGGGGGAATGCTGTGTCATAAGGCGGGCTCCGAAAGGGTTGCGAGCCACCGAGACTAAAACAGCCGCCTTAAGGGAATCTTAACGCGTTGACACCGGCATCCTGCAACCTATCCAGGTCGGCGCTGGATCGGGATGTGAAACCGGAACAATTCTTCGCTCCGGACTGAGACCGTTCTGACCGTGGCACTTGAGCATGATCGGTGCTGTTGGGTGGGTTACGAATAGACCATATGGGAAAAACAATAATGCATGGATGCCACGCATGACATCAACTTGCACAACAAGCACCACGATCTTGAGCGGTCCGCTGACCGTTACCTGCGCCAGCGGACCGGGAAAACGCTTACTCTACCGGATAGTTGTACAGCATTACTCGCCCGATGGCCCCTGAAGAACGGCTGTTATTACCGATACACGAGTGTTTACCCACTCGCTCGGGTTGGGGGACATTTAGCAGGCTTGCGCACACTTTGGACAAACTCCAGGAAAAGCCAGGTCATGAAGAAACGACGAATGCCATAAAACAAGCCGTTCAATTTGCTGATGAATATGAATTATCTCCAGTCAATGTCGAAAAACCGGGTTCCAGATGGGTTGCAGAGGAAGCTCTTGCCATCTCGCTTTTTTGTGCGCTTAAAGCTACTGATTTTCGAACCGGTGTATTGGCCTCGGTAAACCATTCCGGTGATAGTGACAGTACCGGATCTATCTGTGGAAATATACTCGGAACATTATCCGGTATTGATGCAATACCGGATCAGTGGAAAGCAAACGTGGAAGGCAGTGATGTAATTACTCAGTTATCACATGATTTCATCGATGTTTTCATTACAGATGGCGAAAACGCGAATGTTGACAAAGGCCGTTACCCGCCCGGTTGATACATGGATCCTGAACAAAAATGGAGGCCCTCTAATTAAAACTATACTGATATCAAGTTTGTTTCAGATCACCGAATATTTGCTCTATTTTATTAATTGGCCTTTAAGGTGAAGAAACCGGCCGCTTTTCTCACCCCTAATCAACACTGTCCATACGATGACTTAACATTTAAATTTATTACCCAAAGAATTATTACGAATTTATTCAGGTCTGAATTCAGGAGGAACCTGCTCTGCCCACCGCATGGAATATGATGTATCTTCCTTCTTGATTACTTCTTCTAACATCTCTTCAGTCACTACTCCATTTATCCGATAGACCAATTCTCCCTCAGGATTATAAAAAAATGTCAGCGGGATCATGTCAACCGGTTTGCCAATCACTTTACTCGCAAGCTTTTGGTCAACCATTAACAATGGATAGTTTATAAAATATTCCAGGGCAAAATTAGCCAGATCTTCTTTATCCGGATAACCAAAACTCGGCCAGTCCACCGTTAATCCTATAACCATCGCATCATTATTCTCATGATTATCGTGAAAATCCGTTAGATCATATAATTCATCACGACAATACGGACAGGCAATTGCCCATATATTTACAACAACCCATTTACCTTTACCGACATATTTATCCAGAGAATGATGATTACCATCCACGTCTTCCAAAACAAGATCATGCGCCTCGGATAAAGCCGCTTGAGAAAATATAACTAATAGTAAAGTGCAGACAAATATAGGTAGGGATTTCAACATGACATCAACAGTCTAGGTCAAAATGGTGGCCAAGGACAGAATCGAACTGCCGGCACAGTGATTTTCAGTCACACACACGACTCAACACCTGGCCCGCCAAGCCGAAGAATTTGATCCGATTTTCCAGACCCTGCAATGCCTCCACGGGGGCGACCGAAAGCATCCCGAAGGTCACACCGAAATTTCCCGCTGCGGCGCAGTAAAACCCGATTCGAATCATGGAATTACCCGGTGAGACCCCGAAATCGGCCCGACGATCCCAGAGTGCTCCAAAACGGCACTCTCCGGGGCGTGTGGGAGGTGCATGAAATCGGGGATTCTGGGGCCGGAGGGGGAGCGCAGGGGCAGGCGCGGGCCGGTGCCGGGAATAGCGATAATTCAGGGAGTTTGAATGAAGAAATCGTAACGATTGCGCGCCGGATCCGGAGAACCACCCCGGATTTCAATGACTCAGATATCAGATGGGTAAACTGAACAACCCGGAATACCTTATTTATTCATCCTATACTCCCGGGTTCGGAACAGACTTGCCAGTAAACCACTGATCAACACAATGGCTACCCAGAAAATTTCCACATATCGTTGTTGCCAGGCATACGCGAGGCTGGCGTAGAGGATGAACAGGTTGGAAGCGACGAACAGGAGTGGCAGCCAGGGATAGCAAGGCACTCGATAGACGCCGGCTGACTGTGACTGGCGGCGCCGGAACTGGAACAGTGACAGACTCACCAGCAAAACAAAGAACCAGAACAAGGGGGCACTCAGTACTACCAACCGTTCGAAGGCAGCGGCATTACCACCGAGCAGGATGATCATGGCCAGGCAAATTGCCGCCTGCAGGGTCAACGACCAGACCGGCGTATCCAGGCGTGGGTGCCAGCGACCCAGGAAATCCAGAACCCTGTACTCCCGGCCAAGGGCGTAATAGATACGTGATTCGGTCAACAACATACCGTTGATGCTGCCCAGACAGGTAACGCAGATGAGGACACTGATGAACAAGGCCATGCCCGTGCCACCCATCACGCGCAGCATGTCCGAGGCCACCGAGTCGGAGGCGACCATGCCCGGCAGGCCCAGGACCTTGAGGAAAGCCAGATTGATAAAGATATACAACAGTGTGATCAGGGACACGCCCAACACCAGGGAACGCAGAATATTTTCTGTCGGTCGCCGCACCTCTACCGCGACGTAGGCAATATTGTTCCAGCCACCGTAGGTAAACAACACCAGGATAAGCGCCAGATAATAATTGCTGCCAGCGGCCCTCTGATCGACGGCGACTTCCACGGGGGTGGGTGTAGCGATACAAAGGCCAAAGGCGATGATCAGCAGCAGACCGACGACTTTCAGCACGGTCAGTACATTCTGGGTCCACTTGCCACTTTGTACGCCGAGGAGATTAACGGCGCTCAGGATGAGGACTGCCGCCACTGCAGAGATCGTTAAATCACGACTACCGCGATACAGTGGCAGAATATCCGCGGCATAGTGGGCGAAGATATAGGCAACCGCACCAATATTGGCCGGGCGCACCACCCAGAAACTCGACCAGGCAAATAAAAAACCAATCCTTTTACCATAGGCCCGGTTGAGAAACGCATAATCACCACCAGCCTCCGGACAGGTACTGCTGATCTCCGCATAGCAAAGGGCACCTATCAACGACAGAAAGCCGCCCAGCAACCAGAACAGCAATATCCTGTCGGGGGTGCCCAGGGCTTCAGCGATGACCGGTGCAGTTTCGTAAATACCGGCACCGATGACAATGCCAACGATGATACAGACAGCATCGAACAGTGACAGTTGCCGGGTAGGTTCAGCGATCAAAACCCTTCCCGGTCATTTGATAAGTCGTCTGTCTTTTACATTGTGCTTCAATTCAAACGCTTAACAATAGCATTATTCGTCGGCTTCGCGACCGATATCCCATGCTTCCAGATTCACTTCGATGATCTCTCCCGTCGATGCGCTCACTTCCACCTTGTAGGTAACACCGTGTTTTTCATAGATATCGAACTCGTAAGAAGCGGAACCGTCTGACTCGATTTCGTATTCAGTATGAACGAGTTTGCCAGGATAGAGAGTGATTGCTGTCTGGGCGGCGGACTTTTCATCAACCTTCATGTGTTTTTTGAACAGGGGATCAGAGGGGGAATCAACTTCACGTTCAATCTCATAGATCTCGCCGCGTCGCTTGCTGCACATCAGTTCCCATTCCACACCATTTGCATCCCTGATCTCGATTTCATAGGCTTTACCGCCTTCTTCGGTCATGGTGAGATATTCAACCTTCACGTAATAGCCACTCTTGATTTCCGAGGCAGCTTTCAGACATTTGTGCAAACTGTCTTGATGCCCATGGCCGGCAAAGACAGGTGCTGTAAACAATGACAGACTGATACACGCAAACAATGTATGGGATATTTTCATCGTTATCTCTCCTGTTGGCGAATCGCCAATCGATACAACGTTATTGATTCAGTATTAAACATTTTCAGATGCATGAATTGATCTGGATCAACACTGAAGTATAAGCAGAATAAACGCAACATCCCCGCTCATCAAGGCAGAAAACCGTGGGCAGGGATATACCAGTAATACCTGTCTACCAGGTCAACACCGTTCGAATACCGGCAGTAACTGGAGCAGCCTGCATGAGCTTGTTACTATCCATTTTTCTAAGAGGCTCGTGGCACAGATCAGGGAAGAGGGTCAGACAGGGCCTATACCGGTCTATAACCATTGGACGTGATAAAGAATTTAACACTTGATTTTCACCAATCCTGTCACTATCTTATTTCGCAGGAGTCGTACGCCCCAGGTGTCAGAGCCCGAAAAGACGACATTGCTGCGATACAACATGCTTGCATTTAGAACTTTTATTAATTCACTGGCATGGTTGTGATGAACTCTGACAACAACCGAACTTCAAGCCCAGGGTAAATTGATAGGAGTTTTTACAATGAAGCATGACATCTCAAAACTGTGTGCGGATTCATTACGCACATTTTCAAACGAAGAATACAACGTCAAACTGAAGGCTGCGCATGCCCACGAGTTGGTGGCAGCATACTTTGGATATCTATCTAAAAACGCCATGTTGGCGGATACAAATTGTCCAATTAGCAACTTAGCTCAAGCTAAAATCATCGTGATGAAACCAGATGATTTTATCGATCAGCGACGTAAAAACCTCCGAGACTTACCAAAAGAATTACCTGATAGTTATTCATTAGGCGAAGCTGTTTACGGCCCATTATTTTCAAACGAATGGTGGGATAGTCCCTATCCACCATTTAGGAGTTTAGTAACAGCTGCAGCATATTTGGTAGAAAACAACGAAACATATAAAAGTGCGTTTCATTTATATCTGAGTACTGGGAATAATTTTGAACAAGTTCTTGTTCCCGAGAGCTTCAAAAATAATCTCTTATTAACCGTGTATCACTCAACTAAAAACTCAATAGGAGAAATGTGGTGCAATGGCAAAACCACAATTAATCTCCCTCGTGTAGCCGGACACATTGGGTTTGGATTACCGGAAATGGCTGTAGAGATATGGACAGGGGGCGCCAGAAGAACATTGGAATCTTTGGGAGTCTCTTATGAGAATTAAATCTGATCTAAAAGTACCTCTGGCAAAAGATTCAAATGGAATATTTATTTGTCCCAAAGATGCTGTAAAAGGAGATCAGTATTTTTGTCCCGGTTGTAACGATGAAGTTATATTTAACAAAGGAAAGATTAAACAACCCTATTTTTCACATAAGGTATCTGATAATTGCTCAAATGAGACCATTATTCATAAAACAGCCAAAGGCAAGATCGTTCAGATAGTTACTGATTATTGTAATAACAATGCTGATTCACCGTTGATTGTTAGAGCATGCCCAGATTGCAGTAAAATTACGGAAGAGACTTTATCAACAACAATCACAAGTGCAGAAGAAGAAAAGAAATTAAATAGTGGCTATATCGCAGATGTTGTAATAAAGGAACATGATGACATTGAATTGGCTGTTGAAATCAAAGTAACTCATGCGGTTGATAAAACCAAGGAAACCAACATTGGAGTTCCTTTCCTGGAATTATCGGGTGCGTCAATCGTTGAATTTGGCATGCGCTGGATTCCCTTGCTTGATCGTTTAGGAAAGTTCGAATGCCAACATTGTGAAGATTCTATTAACAAACATATGGATCTTATAACTCAAATAGCCGATGCCACTGATGTTACTTTACCTGGAGCCTTCTTTCGAACTTCTTATCTCGTCTGTTGGAAATGTCGAAAATATATATTAGTTTTTAGTTGGCCGCATGAACTTTACATTGATAAGGAAATTGAAAAGATAAAACCTAGAACTATACAAACCACATATTCAAAAGCTGCTGGGCACAAATATAAAGGCAACATATGTCCTTTCTGTGATTCGTTACAGGGCGACTTTTACCTTTATAACGAGCCGGATGGACCTTTTTTCGAATTTAATTGTGGTGATAATAACCCGGAGTCCTTTCAGGAAGATATGAAATCTTTGGCTATCATTGCCGACCGTCCATATAGAAGAATGATTATATGACTAGTTAATTTAGCTAGGTATACCTTCTGAGGTCTCTAAAAAGGAAAACGAAAATGGTGGCCAGGGCAAGAATCGAACTTGCGACACAGGGATTTTCAGTCCCCTGCTCTACCGACTGAGCTACCTGGCCTAAAACAAAGCTATTAGCAAATAGCTATTAGCCATTAGAAAAACCTGATGACAAACTGCAAAGCCGCGTATTAAACCGGGACCGGGCGGGCGCGTCAAGTTTGCCTTATTCCTCCGGGGGCACGTAATCGCCGGGTTTTTCGGAGCCGTCGCCGAAAAAGAATTTTTCCATCTCTTCCTCGAGAAATTTGCGCGCCTTGGGTTCTACCGGGGTCAGTCTGTATTCGTTAATCAGCATGGTCTGGTGCTGTAACCACTGCTGCCAGGCCTGTTTCGAAACGTTGTCGAAAATCCGCTGGCCAAGTTCGCCTGGATAGGTGGGCCTGTCCAGCCCTTCGGCTTCCTTACCCAGCTTTACGCATTGTACTGTTCGCGTCATTCATTAACTCCGTCGTTTCTATCAGTTTTTTAACCGGCGCCGCCAACCCGAGCCGTTGCCCGCCGCTGTACCAGCAAAGCGTTGCATCGTCGGCGACGTCACCCGGCATTTCGGTGACAGCACAGTGTACCGGATTAATATCCAGATGAAAGTGACTGAACGTATGGCGCAACGGCACCAGCCTGCGCTGCTGTTTCAGCCGCAGCCCCAGTTCCCCGAGCCGCTGTGCCAGGCCGTTTTCATCCGCGCATTCCGGAAATCCCCACAGGCCGCCCCAGATGCCGCTTGGCGGGCGCCGTTGCAACAGCAGTTCACCGTCAGCATTTTCCAGCAGCAGAAAAGTAATCTGCCGCACCGGTTTGACTTTCGCCGGTTTTGGCGCCGGGTAACGCGTTGTCTCGTCGCGGGCATGGGCCAGGCAATGGCCGGCCAAAGGGCAGCGCTCACAGGCCGGTTTGCCGCGCGTGCACAGGGTCGCGCCAAGATCCATGATCGCCTGGGTATAATCGGCAACCCGGCTGTCCGGTGTCAGTTCCTCGGCCAGTGACCAGAGTTGATTAATAACCTGCGTTCGTCCAGGCCAGCCCCCGATGGCAAACACCCGGGTCAATACCCGTTTGACGTTGCCGTCCAGGATCGGCTGGCGGCGGCTGAAACCCAGGGCGAGAATAGCGCCCGCGGTGGAACGGCCGATGCCGGGCAACGCGGTCAGTTCTTCAAGGCTGTCGGGAAACCGTCCCGCATGGTCGCGGCATAGGATGACCGCGGCCCGGTGCAGGTTGCGGCCGCGGGCGTAGTAACCGAGGCCTGTCCACAGGTGCAGGACTTCGTCGATATCCGCTCTCGCCAGCGCCTCGACATCGGCAAAGCGGCGCATGAAGCGCTCATAATAGGAAATAACCGTGCCGACCTGGGTCTGCTGCAGCATGATTTCGGACACCCAGACGCGATACGGCGTCGGATCCTGCTGCCAGGGCAAATCGTGGCGGCCGTGTTCATCGAACCAGGCCAGTAAGCGCTCCGCGAAAACATCGCCGGCGGACATGGTCACTCTCGGCCGATCCGTGGATCGGCAATGTACGTCTTCACCCTGGTCCGGCAAGCCGTCAATCAAACAGGCCTTTCAGTCCCTTTTCCAGCAGCTTGCCGGGATCCAGCGTTTCTTCTTCCTGCTTTGGCTGGGTCGTCGTGCCGCTGTCCGGAGCAGGGGCCGGGGCCGTGCTTTTTTCCTTCTTGATGCCGGCTTTTTCCAGCAGCTTGTCGGTCAACGACTTCTGCACCACGGTTCCGAGCACATCGCCGACATTGGGCACGCAGCGCTTGTCCTGGATTTTGCCCCGGCACTGCACGGGGATGTCGTAGCCGCCGATGTTGTAGCGGCTGTCCTGGGTGGTGGCGGTGGTTTCGTCCACGGCCAGGGTAAGGTTGTATTTCCAGGTCTCGTCGTTGAGGTTGGCGAGCATGCCTTCGCCGGTCACCTTGAAGCCCGGACCGCTGAGGATCAGGTCCTTGTTGGTTACGACGCCGCTGTTGATGTCCAGGCTGGCGGACATGCGATCAAACGCCGTCTCCCCGCCCTCGGTGGGTTTGCCGATGCGCTTGTCCTCGATCATCATTTCCACTTCGGTCAACACCTTGCGCACATCAACGCCCTGGAACACACCGTTGGTGATATTGATGCCGCCCTGGCCGTTGAGATTGCGTTTCAGGCTGACGGCATCCGACCCTGCGGAAAACAGCGCCAGGTTGATGTTGCTGTTGCCCTTGAGGTTGGCGGTGCCCTGGAAATCCTTCATCAACGGTTCGATTTCCACGCCCTTGAAATTGGTGTTCATGGTCAGCTTGGGCAGTTTGCCGGTCGCGTCCAGCGTGACATTACCATCGTAACCGCCCTGGTAGAGATCGGCCTGGGCGGGACTCAGCTTGATCTTGCCGTCCTTGGCCTTGATGGCCAGTTTGACATTGCTCATCTTGAGGTTGGAATAGACCATGCTGCCGACCAGTAGCTTGCCGTCGATATCCAGTGCGCGCAGCGTGTCCAGCGGTAACTGCGCGGCACCGGCCGCCGCCGTTTCCGGGGTTGCCGGCGCGGCTTTTTCACCGGTCGCGGCCGGCGGCAGGTAGCGATCAAAATTGATCTGGTTGATGCCGAAACCGAAAGTGATGGCCGGCTTTTCAAAGTTGACCACCGAGGCGTCACCCTTGATCTGGGTTTCGTCGAGACCGATCGACAACTCATTAAAGGCAATCGACGACGCAGAACCGGCAAACTGGCTGGTGAAGGAAACGTTTTTCAACACTTCCTTGTCCGCCGTGACCGGCGGTTCCTGGTTCAACTGTTTCATGAACTGGCGCAGGTTGAACGGCGCTACCGTCATCGTGCCCTTGAACTCCGGCGCTTCCTGGATTTTCGTGGCCTCGACATTGCCGCTGGCGTCCAGTCCAAGGCCCTTGAGGCTCAGGTTTTTGATGCTCAGGGTCTGCTTGTCGAGGTTGGCGCTGACGTCCCCGGTCAGGTTCAGATCCACCGGTGAATTGGGGATGTCCTTGCCGGCGAGGGTGGCTTTCAAGGCAAAAGGTTTGAGCTGGATGTTGCCGCCGCTGCCGTCGATACCGGCCTGCAGGTTCACGGCCTTCAACACTTCCGCCAGATCCTTCTGATCATAGGCAGTCAGCAGATCCGCCGGCGCGTTGCCGACCACGGTCAGGTTACCGTTGATAGTGCCCTGGCTGCCCTTGAAACCTTTGGCTTTCAGCGCGCCGTCGATTTCCAGGCCCAGCGCCCGGGCGCTGAGTCTGGAGAGATCGTAATCACCGGCCTTCTGGTTGGCGGTAAAGGCCGTATCCACTTCGAAGCCCCTGGCTTTCATGGCGCTGAGTTTGCTGCCGGCCTCGCCCAGTGCCGACTCGCCCTTTTGCAGGTTGCCGACCAGCCGCATCAGGCTGGGCAAATCGGAACCCGTGGCCTTGAGCTGGCCCTTGAGCGTGACGGCATCGCCCTTGCCGGTGGCGTTGAGCGAACCGTCGATAGATGCACCGAGCAGTTTCGCCGTCAGTGCGGGGACGCTGATGGCGCCACTGCCGAGATCGGCATCGAACTGGCTGCTGATGGTGAATTCGTTGCTGCCGGTTTTGGCCAGATCCTGGCCCAGCGTGATCAAGGCCTCGCCTTGCGGCTGCAGGGCGCCGGCCACCTGGATGATCAGCGGCAGATTACTGCCTTTGGCGTCCATCCTGCCCTTGACGCGCGGCGCTTCGGCCTTGAGATTGCTCACCGCGATGACACCATCGACACTGGTTTGCAGACCGTTGAATTTCAGGCTCGACAGTTCAACACTGCCGTCATCGCCGGAATCGAAAACGGCCGCGACTTTAAACCCCTTGTCCTTGAGGCCGGCGGTGGCTTTTTTCACCGCCGCGGCGTTGCCACCCTGTAACCCGGCCAGCATCTGCAGAACGTTGGGCAGGTTCGGGCCTTCGGCGGTAAGATCACCCTGCACGGAGGGATTGTCCGATTTGATGTCTTCCGCCTGCAACTTGCCGTTCAGGCTGGCGCCGGGAATGCGTGCCGACAGTGCCGGCACGTCAATACGTCCTTTGCTCATATCGGCGTCGAACTCGGTACTGATTTCAAAATCCTTGCCCTGATCGGAACCGAGCTGGCTGCCGAGCTCGGAAAGCTGGGCGGCGTCACCGCCCATGAACTGGGAGGCCAGTTGCAGCAACAGCGGGAAATCCGATCCTTTGGCGGCCAGCCTGCCTTTGGCCGAGGGACTGTCGCCCTTCAGACCGCGCACATCGAGATTGCCGTTGATTTCCGCACCGAGGCCGGTTACCGACAACTCCGGAATGGCCACGGTGTCTTGCGAGAGATCCGATTCAATATGTGTACTGACCTTGAACGAGCGATCCTTGAGCCTGGCCAGGTCCGAAGCCAGCGGTTCGATTTCCAGCACTTTCATCAACCGCGCCAGGTCTTCGCCGGACAGGTTGAGATCGGCCTTGATGGCCGGCTGGCCCGATTGCACGTCGCTGGCCTCGAGGTTGGCCTTGAGTTCCGTTCCCAGCGCCTGCACGGTGAGATCGCGTACGCTGGCGGCTTCCTTTGCCATATTCATCTCGACGACGGTGTTCATGGTCGCCCTGGCTTCGCCGCCGGGCACGTTCTTGCCGCGGATCACCGAGTCGATGTTCAGCGGGCTGATGGTGTAGATCTCCGCATCGAGGTCGTAATTGAACACGGCTTTCAGCGCGATGTCCTTGCTGATGGCGGGCTGGCTGGATTCCGCCTTCATGGTCAGGTTCAGTTCCACGGGATCGCCATAGGTCAGCGGCCCGGTGCCCGCCTGCAGGTCACGGATCTTGATGACTCGGCCGGCCTGGCGGTCATCGAAGGTCAGGCGTGATTCCTTGATATCGACACCGCCGAGCACCACGGCGGAGAGTTCCGGCATCTCGCCCGGTTCCTCTTCTTTCGGTTTCACCAGGTCATCCCAGTTACTGACACCCTCCTTGTTTTTCGCCAGGTTGACTTCCAGCCCGTGCAGCTTCAGCGTATCCAGCTCGTACTGTTTTTTCAGCAACGGCAGGGTCTTGATGCGCAGGGCCACCTGTTCGGCGCTGAAAAACGGCGCATCACCAAAGCCCGGCGCATTGCCGAGGCTGATGCCGTTGGCCGTGACACCGGCCCAGGGATAAAGGGAAAACTCCAGTGCGCCGGTAATGGTCAGTGTGCGCCCGGTTTCCTCCCTGACCTTGACCACCAGATCATCCTTGAACTTGTCGGAATTGATATAGTGAACCGCGCCATAGGCGCCGATAATGACAACCGCCACCAGTAAACCGGCAATCACCAAAAGCCATTTCATCAGTCGTTTCATTATGCTTTCTCCTCCAGCCATTGTTTGAGTTGCTGGCAATCCTGCCGGGCGGCGTGAATGGCCTGCAGTACGCGGGCCGGCGCCGTGCCGCCGGTGTGATCGCGTGCCGCCACCGAACCTTCCGGTGTCAGCACAGCGAAGACGTCATCTTCTATGACATCAGAAAAGCCTTTTAAATCTGATAGTTTGAGTTCCGATAGATCCAGATCCTGCTGGATGGCGAACTGCACGGCCTGGCCGACAACAGCATGCGCATCACGAAACGGTATGCCCTTCGTGACCAGGTAGTCGGCCAGATCCGTCGCCGTGCTGTAGCCGGTGCGCGCCGCCTCAAGCATGGCGTGCCGGTTCACCTGGATGCCGGGCACCAGTCCACAATAGGCTAACAAACAGGCCTTCACCGTATCCACCGCATCAAACAGGGTTTCCTTGTCTTCCTGGTTGTCGCGGTTGTAGGCCAGCGGCTGCGATTTCATCAGCACCAGCAGGGCCTGCAGGTCGCCGTAGACACGTGCCGTCTTGCCGCGGCAGAGTTCGGGGATGTCCGGATTTTTCTTCTGCGGCATGATCGACGAGCCCGTGCACCAGGCGTCATCGAGGTCGATGAAACCGAACTGCTGTGACATCCACAGCACCAGTTCCTCGGAGAACCGCGACAGGTGCATCATCAGGATTGCCGCCGTGGCGCAGAACTCGATAGCGAAATCCCGGTCACTGACGGCATCCAGCGAATTTTGCGTGACCCCGGCAAAGCCGAGCAGCTCGGCGGTGTAAGCCCGGTCTATGGGGTAACTGGTCCCGGCCAGCGCCGCGGCGCCGAGCGGCATGACGTTGGTGCGGGAATGGCAGTCAATCAGCCGCGCCGCATCGCGCGACAGCATCGTGTACCAGGCCATGAGATGGTGGCCGAAGGTCACCGGTTGCGCGGTTTGCAAATGGGTGAAACCGGGCATGATGGTGTCCGCTTCCCGCTCGGCAAGATCCAGCAACGCGTCCATCAGGCCGGTGCTGATGTCGAGTACGGTCCGGATCTCATCGCGCAGGTAGAGGCGCAGATCGGTGGCGACCTGGTCATTGCGCGAACGCCCGGTATGCAGTTTTTTACCGACCTCGCCGATGCGTTCCACCAGTGCGGTTTCGATGTTCATGTGCACGTCTTCCAGCGCGGGTTCCCAGGTGAAGCGGCCGGCTTCGATATCCGACTCGATGGCCACGAGCCCCTGGCGGATCTCGCCGGCTTCTGCCTCAGTCAGGACTCCCACCCGCGCCAGCATGCGCACATGGGCAATCGAGCCCATGATGTCGTAAGGATAAAGCCTCTGGTCAAAGGAGACCGATTGCGTGAAGGTCTCCACAAAATCATCCGTGGAACGGCTGAAACGCCCGCCCCAGGGTTTTGCATTCTCCTGTTTTTGTGCCATCTTAAGCCAACATTTGTAAATGAGAGATTCGAGTGGCTCATTATATCGCAAGGACCGGTTAATATTTTTCCTTTTCTCACTCGCATGGTGAACAAAGAGACCTCGAAATCTTCATTTTTACCGGATTTTTGTGAAGTCCGGATGGTCTTCGTCATCATCCTGGTGGCGGAACTTCTTGCCATCGTGCTCTCCCTGGCCCAGCCCTCGCACATCGATGACCGCCTGCTGGCGCTGGCGACCTATTCCATGTTCATCCAGTGCATTTCCATTACCTGCGCCGCAGTTCTGTGCCTGTCACGCAAACGGCTGAACGCGCTGCCCGATCACTGGACCGCCACCCTGAGTTTCCTGGCCATCCTGCTGATCACGTTTATCTTCATCGAAATCGTCTGGTGGCAGTTCTCCGGCTGGGCCGTGGCCGACAACAGCCGCGGCGCGCACGGGCAATTCGTCCTGCGCAGTCTCGGCATCGCCGCCATCACCGGGGCGCTGGCGCTGCGTTATTTTTATGTTCAGCAGCAGTGGCGGCGTAACGTGGAGCTGGAAAGCAACTCCCGCCTGGATGCCCTGCAGGCGCGGATCCGGCCGCATTTCCTGTTCAACTGTCTGAATACCATCGCCGGACTGACGCGGCGCGACGCCGTCAAGGCGGAACAGGCAGTGGAAGATCTGGCGGACCTGTTTCGCGCCAGCCTGCAGGACAGTCATCGCCTGACCGCCCTGGCGGACGAACTGGAATTGTGCCGGCGTTACATCAACATGGAATCGCTGCGGCTGGGGGACCGCCTGGATATCGACTGGGACATAGACGCACTGCCGGCCAATGCCGGTATACCCGGACTGACCCTGCAACCGTTGCTGGAAAACGCCATTTATCACGGTATCGAACCGCGCACGCATGGCGGTACGGTCCGTATTCACGGCAACTGTGACGGCGAGCAGTTACGGATCGAGATCAGCAATCCGCTGGCAACCAGCACCCGGCCCGGGCATTCGCGCGGTAATCACCTGGCCCAGGACAACATCCGCCAGCGCCTCGAGGCCATATTTGGCCGGCTCGCCCGGATGGACATCCGCGACGACGGCGACAGCTACACGGTATCACTGACCCTGCCTTATGTGCCCCATGAAAGTACTGATCGTTGACGATGAAGCCCTGGCCCGCGCACGGCTGCGGGACATGATCGCCGAGGACTTTCCCGAACACACGCTGCTCGAAGCCGGCACCGGACTCAAGGCCCTGGAAATGGTCGGCGCTGAACAGCCGGATCTGATCCTGCTGGATATACGCATGCCGGAAATGGACGGCCTGGAAGTGGCGCGGCACCTGCTGAACCTGAACCAGGCGCCGGTGGTGGTGTTCACAACGGCCTACCAGGAACACGCGCTGAGCGCGTTCGATACCAATGCCGTGGATTACCTGGTCAAACCCATTCGCAGGGAACGCCTGGTACGTGCCCTGACCAGGGCCTCGTCACTGCGCAAGGCCCAGCTTGCCGCCATCAGCCACGCGGAACCCGGAACCCGGCGCCAGCACCTGAGCGCGACCATCCACGGCAAACTGCAACTGCAACCCGTGGATGCCATCTCGTTTCTGAAAGCCGAGCAGAAATACGTCACCGCCCATTGGCCCGGTGGCGAGATGCTGCTGGATGAATCACTGAAATCCCTGGAAAACGAATTCGCCGATCGCTTTACCCGCATTCACCGCAATACCCTGGTGGCCATGGACTGCATCAGCGGGCTGGAGAAAGACGAACAGGGGAATGCCTGCGTGTTGATCCGTGACCTGCCGGACCGCCTGCAGGTCAGCCGCCGGCATTTGTCGGCGTTGAAGAAGATGCTTAAAACATAGCTACAAGCTACAAGCTACAATCTACAAGCTACAAGCTACAAGAGAGTATGTGCTATTTTTTACTTGTTGCTAGTTGCTAGTTGCTAGTTGCTATATTTTCATTTCCCTCGCCGCCGCGATCAAGGCCAGACGCGCGATCACACCGTAGGTGTAAAACCGGTTGGGATGGGCATCCGGGTCCATGCTCTTGTCGGGGGAGACGCAACAGTCATCAAATGCCAGTGGTTCAAAGCGCATGCCGGGGGCGTTGAGATTTTCATTGCGGCCACGTTTGGTGTGCACCCGGTAAAAACCGCCGACCACGTTGTGATCGACCATGTATACCACCGGTTCAGCCACAGTGTCATCGCTGCCCCAGGATTCATGGGTGTAGACGCCTTCCTGGATGATCACTTTTGTGACTTTCTGTCCTTCCTTGGTCGTCGACATGCGGGTGCGCTGTTTACGGTTCAATTCAACCGCCTCTTCCGGGCTGTTAACGGTCATGACGCCCATGCCATAGGTACCGGAGTCGGCTTTGACCATGACATAGGGGCGACAATCGACATTATACTCGCGGTACTTGTCCCCGATCTTCTCCAGCAGGCTCTCGACATTTTTCGTCAGGCAACTGCTGCCTTCCTGCTTCATGAAATCGATCTCACCACAGTTTCGGAACATGGGATCGATCAGCCACGGATCGATGTCGATCAGACCGGCAAAATCCGCGGCGACATCCTGGTAGTGTTTGAAATGAATTGACTTCAGGCGGCTCGACCAGCCCATGCGCAGGGGTGGCGTAATGACCTGCTCTATACCCTGTAGAATTGCGGGCACACCGCCGGACATGTCGTTGTTGAGAAGGACCATGTCGGGTTCGAAATCGTTCAACACCACCCGGTCACCCTGGCGTTGCAGTGGTTCCAGGGTCAATTGTCGCCCGGAGGGTAAATCCAGCGTCATGGGACCATCCAGGTCCGGGATCAGGGAGCCGATACGCACCGAAAAGCCGGCCTTCTCTATGGTCCTTCGCAATGAGTACAGGCTTTCCAGGTAGAACTGGTTACGGGTGTGATTCTCCGGAACGATAACGATGTTATTGATGCGTTCAGCCTGTCTTTCCACGGCGAGTTGCATGGCCTGGATGCTCAGGGATTCGAACACCGGGTTGAGATTGTTGAAACCGGCCGGAAACAGGTTGGTATCCACCGGCGCAATCTTGTAACCGGCATTGCGGATATCCACCGACGCGTAGAAGGGGATATCGAGTTCACGCCACTGGTCGCGAAACCAGGCCTCGATACGGGTTTGATCATCAATGATGCGGCTTTCAACCTGGCGCAGCGGGCCGGTCAAGGCCGTGGTCAGGTGCGGTACAGTGTTAACTTCGGTGACTGCCATGATTGCAAAAATCCACAAAATATATTGTCATTTTAGCCCTCCGCTCACCGTTTAAGCCAGAGAATTCAGACAATGAATGGCGCCCCTGCTCTAATCTGTAATCTGTAGTCTGTAATCTGTAGTCTGCAGTCTGGAGTCTGCCTACATATCCCCCCAAAGGCTCTGGCATACACCGAGGGCGGCGACGGCTGCCGTCTCTGTTCTGAGTATGCGTACGCCCAGACCGACCCGGCGGTAGCCGCAAGCAACGGCACGATCGATTTCTTCGACAGAGAGGCCACCCTCGCTGCCTATCAGTAAAGTCAATGCCCGTCCCGGATCCGGCATCCCGGCCAATCGTTGCGTCGCCGTTGGATCCAGCACCAGTTTCATGGCATTGGCATCCCGCGCCAGCCAGTCATCAAGACCGATGGCCGGCAATACTTCCGGCAGTCGATTACGACCGCATTGTTCACACGCGGCAACGATGATATGTTGCCAATGATCGTGCTTTTTCGCCCTGCGCTCACCACGTAGACGCAGCGTGGTTCGTTCATTCAGCACCGGCACGATGCGATGGACCCCCAGTTCCACCGCTTTTTGCAGGGTGAAATCCATTTTCTGGCCACGGGAAATACCCTGGGCGAGGGTGACGGCCAGGGGACTTTCACGGTCAACCTCATGAAAATCTACAATCTGTACCCGCAGCGTTTTTTTTCCGGCCTCCTCTATGCGCGCGGTAAATTCACCGCCCTGGCCGTTAAAGAGGATGATTTCCTGCCCGGCGCGCATGCGCAGTACGTTGACCAGATGATGAGAAGATGTGGTCTCAAGCTCGATGGAGCGGCCTTCCTGCAGGGCATTTGATGTATAACAGCGTGGCGTTTTCATGGTTTTTGCCGGAGCGGATGCTCATGCAGCCTTTGCGATTCGGTAACCCGCGGCGCCGGCGCAGGATTGGCGAATGCCTTGAGCTCCTGGAAACGTTATAATGCAACAAATGCTGTGTGATACGGATAACATTTTCATTAATCGAGAATAAAACATGTCTGTCATCAACGTAAGCGCAAAATTCAATGTTGGCCAGGTCGTTGTGCACAAACTGTTCAACTATCGTGGCGTCATCATAGACGTGGACCCGAATTTCCAGGGCACCGACGAATGGTATGAAACGCGGACATCGACCAATCCCCCGAAGGACAAGCCGTGGTACCACGTTTTGGTGGATAACTCGGAACAGCAAACCTACGTATCGGAGCGCAATCTGGAAAAAGATGAATCCAGTCAACCGGTCAATCACCCGCTGGTCGACGAACTCTTCAGCCGTTTTCAGGATGGCGCCTATCGCATCGATCATACAAGCCATTAGTATCACCCGGCATGCTGTCTTCACTGAAAGAACTGCTGGTTGAGCATTTATCCACTGACGAACCGGAAGATGCCCGCGAGCATACGCTGCAACTGGCCACCGCGGCGTTGCTTCTGGAGATCAGCCGTTCCGATGCTGATATACAAAAAGAAGAACTGGAACTGATCCGGCAACGCCTGCGTGATCGCTTTGATCTGGATGACAGTGAAATGGATGCCTTGCTGGATCAGGCTGAATCCAGTGTCGACACGTCGGTGTCGCTGCATGAATTTACCCGCGTGGTCAATGATCACCTGTCCCGGCAGGAACGGGTGCATATTGTCGAGCTGTTATGGCAGGTGGCGTTCGCCGATGGTGTTCTGGACAAGCACGAGGAATTTTACGTCAGGAAAATTGCCGACCTGTTATACGTCTCACAGAAGGATTTTATCCAGACCAAGCACAGGGCCGGGTACACTGGGTGAAACCGGGCTAGCCGGCCTCGGCGACGAGGGATCGCTGTAACATTTCGTTAATGAGTTGATCTTCCAGTTCGATACGCGAGGTGATGTGCTCGGCGAGCGTCGAGAGCTGTTCTTCGATGTCGGAAAAGTCCATGTCCCCGGATTTATTCCCATCGTAACGCTCGTTAAAGGCCAGCGCCACCTCGGTACTTTCCTCAATGCGGGGATAGATTCGCGCTGCGAGTTCAGCAACCGATTTGCGGCGTTCCTTGCCTTCGGATATACGTGAATAGAGACCGAAATGTCCGGCCGCGATGTAATCCACCAGCACCTGGCAGAACTCATCGAAAAGCTCCCGGTCAGACTCTTCCAGTTCATGCCCGCCAAGGTCCGTAATCTGGAACAGCAACGACAGCAACTGCCTGCGTTCCGCGAGCATGTGATCAATCAATTCTGTCGAGCGGCCGCGACGTTCGTCGCTTGTTGTTGTATTCATTTTTCGACTCCTGTGAGCCCTATTATTCAGTTAACGACAAAGAACTCAAGTACTTGATCAATTAATTGCGCCACTGTCCGGCCTGCAAGCCGTACCTCGGGGAGGAACCGGGCACGGCGGTTTGTCGTTGTTCGCAAACAACGCACCCACGGCGAAGCGCCTGTTGTTTTCGGGCTCGCGGATGATGGCGGATGCGGTGGTTTCATGCCGATGCCGACACGGCGGAACACCATTTTGCAGCATGCCAGGGCAAACTGTGGTATGAATCGTTTCATCACGGAATCGGGTTGTCCGGCCGTACCGATACCGGTCCGGTTCCGCCCCGGATACCGGTCTCTGCCCGTAAAATCAACAGCCGGACCCGGGAGCCGCAAGTTTCTTGCATATCAGGGTTCAGGAATTCATAGTTAATGAATTACAATAATATCAATAACAGGTCCGATGCATATCCCTGTGCGGTGAAATCTCGTTTTTACGACAGGTAAAACTACCCAGATAATGGAAATTCCAGGTTATAAAATTCAACGGCAAATCGGCCAGGGAGGGATGGCAACGGTTTACCTGGCGATCCAGGAGTCATTGCACAGGCCGGTGGTTCTCAAGGTCATGAAACCCGTGGACACTGACAGCGAGGAGTGGAAGGAGCGGTTCCTTTCCGAAGGCCGGTTGATTGCCTCCCTGCACCATCCCAACATTGTCACAATTTATGATATCGGGATCTCCGGTGAACACATGTATATCTCGATGGAGTTCATCGATGGCGGTGACCTGAAAAAACGCATGGAACTGCCGATCCCGGCGGGTGATTGCCTCGACTATCTCATCAAAATCGGCTCCGCCCTCGGCGCGGCGCACCGCCACGGCATCGTGCACCGTGATGTCAAACCGGCCAACATCCTGTTTCGGGATGAAGACACGCCCCTGCTCACGGATTTCGGCATCGCCAAACAGGTGGACATGGACATGGATCTGACCGCCACCGGCATTTTCCTCGGCAGTCCCAATTATGTCAGCCCCGAGCAGGCGGACGGCCTGCCCGTGGACGGCCGCAGTGATATTTACAGCCTCGGCTGCATCTTTTACGAAATGCTCACCGGCATGAAGCCCTACCAGTCGGAATCCGTGATCGATATCGTGATCAAGCACAAGCAGGCGCCGATCCCGGAACTGCCGGAGGAATACAAGGAGTTTCAGCCGCTGCTGGAACGCATGCTGGCCAAGAAGCGCGAGGATCGTTTCAGCGATTGCGCGTCCATGGTGGATTACATCAAGGAAATCAAGCAGCAATACGGGCATCGCACGGTAACAACCGATCTGGACCTGACGGTCGCGGACAGCGAGGCGATTAAAGCCGACAAACCTGCCAGAAAACTCAATTCCACGCTGCTGGTGGCGCTCAGTATTGCCATCCTCATCAATATCGGTCTGAAGATAATCGAAATCAACATCAAGGGGCCGGCAAAAAAGGAGACCGACATCACCACGCAGTCGACCCTGCTGGAACCGCAAGTGGCAGTGGCAGCGCAGAATAACGAGGCCCCGCCCGTGGAAGATACGAACTTTGAGGCATCACCGGCGGTCAAGAAGGCCCTGTTGTGGCTTGGCCGTCAGAGCCTTGATGAATTCAGGCTCACCTATCCCCCCAAAAACAATGCACACTATTACTTCAGCAAACTGCTCGAGGCCGATCCCGGTAATGAGCAGGCCATCACCGGGATTCTGATGATTGCCGAACGCTATGCCATACTGGCCGATCAGTCACTGGCTAAAAATGATTACGAGAAATCGCGCGCCTATATCAATATCGGCTTGCAGATTGACCCGGAGAACGATTCGCTGCAATCGTTACGGTCGCTGATCGACGAACTTGAACAACAGTCACTCTGGAATACCATCAAGAGCATGTTGTCGTTGAAGTAACAGACTTCAGACTACAGACGACAGATTACAGACGACAGTGAACAGTAACAGTGAACAGACAGCAGTAAACCTTATTACCTGTAATCTGTAATCTGTCGTCTGTAATCTGTCGTCTGTGATCTGTCGTCTGTGATCTGTCGTCTGTAATCTGTAGTCTGTAATCTGTCGTCTGTAGTCTGTTCACTGATCCCCGATAACCTGCCGGGCCTGTTCCTCCTGCAGTTTTTCCCAGTCCAGGATCAGTTGCTTCATATCATCGGCGCTCATCCGGGTTTGTTTACCTGGCTCTTCATCTTCTTTCTCTGCCTGCAGGCCGGCCTGTTGCCCGGCAAGTTCATCATCAACCATGTCGGTATCCTCTTCCATGGATTCATCGCTTTGTGATCGTGATTGTTTCTCGGCACTGGCGCGGCTCGCTTCGATAGCCCGCTCTTTGGCCTTTGCTATATCCTCGTCCGCCTTCAGATAGGCGCGTTCGCGCATCAACATCCGGTGTTCGTCCGAGAGTACAACATCAGTGTCATCGATGATTTGGCCGTTTTCAAAAACAAATATACGCGGGCCGACCCTGCCGCTTCGATACCATGCCGGCGGTTTCCCGGACAATTGAGTCGTGCCCGTGTCCGGGTCCACCCATTGATACATCCGCGCATGCGCCGGGGATTGAATCATCGCTACAAGTGCAAGTATTAGACAGAATCGTTTCATGGCATTCGGTAATCTTGTCTGGTTTATCACCAGAGTATAACATTCTGCAATCTGTACGCATGGCTATAATCGATCCCCCGACCTTCAGGGTTATCTCCGGCGGACAAACCGGGGCCGACCGTGCCGCACTGGATGCGGCCCTTTCCCTGTCACTCGATCACGGTGGCTGGTGTCCGCGCGGGCGCAGGGCCGAGGACGGTGAAATTCATCCACGTTATCGATTGACGGAAACGGATTCCGCCGGTTACCGGGATCGGACCCGGCGCAATGTCGAGGATACCGACGGCACCTTGATATTCAACAAGGGAGAACTGCAAGGCGGCACGCTGCTGACCCTGCACTGCGCCGAAACCGCAGGACGGCCGTGCAAGGTGGTTGATCCCGACGATGAAGACAGTCTCGATGAAGTGTTGCTGTGGATCACCGACAACCGGATTAAAACACTGAATGTGGCCGGCCCGCGGGCCTCGCGGCAACCACTGATATACCGGTCAACTTACAATTATTTACGGCGGCTGCTGGGCATGGTGATTACAAAACAGGCGTAAAGCTTTTTGCATTCACTCGGCAATGCAGTTCAGGTAGGCCTTTTCAATATCCGCTGTATGATATTTTTCATAGCAGCCGGTAATGCTGCCGTTGTATTTCACAACGCCGTTATGTAACACGGCAATACGATCGGCCAGCACCTCCACGTCGGCAAGCAGATGGGTACTGAAAAACAGGGTGCGCCCATCGGTTTTTTGTTCGAGTAAATACTGTTTCAGCCAGGCCCTGGCCCTGGGATCCAGGCCGCTCATGGGCTCATCCATGATCAGCAATTCCCTGCCACTGAGAAAACAGGCGGCCAGTCCCAGTTTCTGCGACATGCCCTTGGAGTACTGGCGTACGGGTTTGATCAGCGCGCTGTAATCCAGGTCGAGGATCTTCAGAAGCTGACGTATATCGGAATCACCGTACTTCGCACCATACAAATCTCCCATGTAGCGCAGGAAATCATGACCATTCAGATAATACGGCGGATTGAATTTTTCCGGCAGAAAGGCCAGCCGTTCACGCGCCCTGGTATCGCGATGGTGGACACTAAAAACCCGGATGCTGCCGGAGTCCGGCAGTACGAAGTCAAGCAGGCACTTGATCAGCGTGGTTTTACCGGCGCCATTGATGCCGATCAAGCCGACGAATTCACCCGCATTGATCTCCAGACTGATACCGTTCAGAACCTGGTGATCGCGATAACGTTTTTCTACATCTGTGAATTCTATGGCTGCCGGCATGAAGTAATTCCAAACTTGATGTCTCGTGTTGTTATACCCATTAAACGTTCAAACTTCAAAGTTCACCGTTCACCGTTCACTGTTCGTAGACTTATGGCACCTGACTTTAGCCTGACACCCTATCACCAGGTTCGCAAGTTACCCCGAGCGCATGGTCCAACGCCGTCATCCCGAACGCATGTGAGGGATCTCCATAAGATTTCTCGCAAGCTCCCTCACGTTCGTTCGGAACATGGCTCGAAATGACAACGCATAAACAGCAGACCCTGACCACACTCAGACACCTGCAGATTCGCGCACCCCGAACCCTGAACCTTGAACTTTATACCATGAACCTTCTTTTCATAAAAAAGCCCGCCATATAGGCGGGCTGTACAGACTGCATCAGAATGCCTGATGTAACGAATCAGTAAATATAAATGGCGTTACAGTTCTGGGCGTTACCGCTGATGTTCCAGATCGTTGCAGCACCGGAGACCACCGTGCAGACGCCACCCGAACCCTCGGTCTCAACGCCACCGTAATTGGCTGCGCCGACACCGGCCGTGGTACTGGCGCGCATGACGCCGGTCAGCGGGTTGCTGTCATCCACCTTGACATCGAGCTCGCGCATGACATTGACCGGAATCTGGTTGCCGAACACGTAGCCCAGTCGGAGCGTTCCCGCGCCCACGCCCTGGTATTCATCGGTCTGCCCGAGCAGCACTGATCCGAGGAAGGCATTCTGCGGGGCAAACAACACACCGTTGGCGTCGGTGCCCTGGTAGGTTGCCGCATCAGCCGCGCCACCGGGATAGTTACCGGCGATAAAACCGGCCGTGGCCAGGTGATGCCAGAGCGCCGAAACCTCGGCGAAACTGCCGTCATTCAGCTGGCTGTTGCCGTCGCCGCCTATACCCGCCGTGACCACATTACCTATTGCAGCCTGGGCGGTTGCGGTGGGCATATCACCGGGGATCTGGCGATAGCGATCAATAAAGCCGTAGTAGGCGGCCTGGATTCCTGAATTCTGGTCAGCCAGGTTACGCACGCGGGCGCTGGTGATCAGCTCCTGGCCCTTGAGAATGCCACCGAGCAACAGGCCGATGATGACCAGTACGATAGCGATTTCTACCAGGGTAAAACCGGATTGTTTCTTTACAGTAAGCATCCTGGGTATTCCTCTATTGGATTAAACTCTGAATATAAACAGGCAGGAATTGTGCCAGGACCGCAACTTGTTGTTTTATATGTTAATTGGTTGTCAAGCAGAGTTGATTTTACTCTGGTTGACGTCGATGTGTCGGCAATATTGCTGAAATATCGACATTGTGCGCGTCAAGATTTCAACATTTCATTCAATCAGTTAGCGACATTTTCTCTTATCAGTTCGAAATATTACGACGTAAGTGGTTTTCTTGTTTTCACCCCGGACGCTCTATAAACTCCGCTGATGAGGCCCCGGGCTGCATTCCGATCCAGCCCGTAATTCGCGATCATCAACAAGAGTGGATACATAAAAAAATATAACATGCTCTGGATCCTCAACCGACATGGCGTGCGCATACTGCTCGTATCTTTTGTTTTCCTGATCTTTCTCGGTAACGGCATCGGCCTGCTGGAACTGGGGTTGGTCAACAAGCCCGGGTTTTTCGTCAGCAGCAGGTTATTGAGCCAGATCCAGGCGGACAACATCAGCCTGTTTCAGGTACTGATATCCGTGGATGTCATCGCCTTCATCCTGGTCGGTGTTCTGCTCAGTGCATTGCTGCCCGTATTAAGCCCCATCTCGGCCTCCGGACTGACGTTTCTCTGCATGCTGGCACCCTTCGCTATCAGCTATTACCTGCCGGCGCAGAATGCGCTGATCCCGATGGAATACAGCCTGCTGACCATATTGATCATCTATATTTTCAACGTCCTCATCAGTTATTTTGTCGAGGTACAGGCAAAGCAGGCCCTGGTGCAGACCTTCAGCCAGTATGTGCCGCCCGAAGTCGCCATTGAAATCAGCCGCCATCCGGACCGGATCAACATGGATGGCGAGGCCAAGCGACTGACCGTGTTTTTTTCCGACCTGCAGAATTTCACCAGCGTTTCCGAGCAACTCAACCCCAAACAACTGGCCCTGTTGTTGAACGAATATTTTACCGCCATGACCGAGGTGCTGTATGGACATGGCGCCACCATCGACAAGTATATCGGCGATTCGATCATGGCTTTCTGGGGCGCACCTTTTCCCCAGGCGGATCATGCCGCGCGTGCCGTTCGCGCCTCCTTCGATATGCATCGGGAAATCGAGCGATTGTGCGAAACGTTCGTCAGCCGTGGCTGGCCGGCGCCGGATATGAGTATCGGTATCAACACCGGGATGATGAATGTCGGCAACATGGGATCAAAATATCGCGTCGCCTATACCGTGGTCGGCGATGCCGTGAACCTGGCCTCCCGTGTCGAGCACCTGACCCGTACCTACCGGGTGCCGACGATTGTCACCGAATCGACCATGAAGGAAGCGGATGATTTTATTTATCGTGAAGTCGATACGGTTCAGGTCAGGGGCAAGCATAACCAGACCCGCATCTATTCACCGATCTGTCACAAGGACGACGTCAATGAATCATTGGCCAGGGAACTGGAACACCACAGCATCGCATTGAATTTTTACTATGACAGGAACTGGAGCGAGGCCAGAATGCGCTTTGAAAAGCTGCAAAAAGAGTTTGAATCGCCCTACTATGCAACCATGCTGGATATCATTAATCAACAAAAAAGATAGCTACTAGCTACTAGCTACTAGCTACAAGAGAGTACGTGCTTCTTTTCACTAGTTGCTGGTTTTTTGCTTTTTACTTGTAGCTAGTTGCTGCTTTTTACTTGTAGCTTGTAGCTAGTTGCTTTCTTTTAGTTTTTCCAGCTTGTATTTCAGATAATGCAGTTCATTCTCATCCCTGATCTGGCCGCTTTCCAGCAACCCGCCCATCAATACCATGGCACTCTCGATCTGATCCATGTCTTCCAGTACGTAAATCTCCATCTGCCTCGCCCACGCCGGGGCCTCGCCTGAGGGCACGTGTTCACGGATTTTGCGCGCCAGCTTCAGGGCCAGATCCAGATCCTGCAGTTGATGTTTGGCAACGTAAACGGCATGCGCCATCCACGGCCAGCGCTGCCGGGGTTGCTGCATGAATTGTTCCTCGACAAAGCTCAGCATGATGCGCTTTTTATCGGGATCAGGCACTTCCGTGTAGATGCGGCTGGCAGACAGCAGGGGATAGTGTGCGCGTGGATCCAGGCCCAGAATAACCTGCAGCCAGTCGCGTAAGCGGTCATAGTCCAGTTGACTGAACGGAATGCTGACACCCGGCTGGTTATCAAACGCCTGCAACCAGAGCATCAGGTATTTTGACAGTGCCGTATTATCGCCGAATGCCGCGAGATCCAGCATATCGGGATGCGCCGGCCGGGGCAGTGATTGTGCTACCGCCTGTCGCGCCGGCAAGCGATCATTAATAACAACCTGGGAAATGACCAGCAAGGGCAACAACAGGAACACAAGCCCCGGGACATATTTCAGCGGCCGCTCCCGGCCTCCGCTCCGGAATATATGTAAATGGCGCACCTAAAGCTCCATACGATACAAATCAAACAGGCTGCACAGGGACAACAAAACAATGTAGACAGCCACCTGGCCGAGATTCTGCAACAACACGGTAAAATCAAACCCGTTGTACAACAGCCACTCGGTGCGTGCGAAGAGATCCAGTCGTGGCAACAGCAGGGCAATCAGATCCAGTATCGCTCCTATAAACTGCTGCGAAAACGTGCCCACCTGGATAACCGGGCTGTCGCTGATGAGTTGTATGGTCTGCATACTCCGGGCCAGAAGATAAAAGGCCATTACACCGCTGAACGCCTGGGTCACCTGACGGAAAGTGAAAATAAACAGAAGACCCAGCGCTACGATAATGAAAAGCTCTAACATAAGCGACAGGCTCCATTGCAATACCGGCAGAAAATCTGCATACAATAACAGTATGATGCTGACGCATAACACCACGATCATGGAAAGCAACGCAAAGCCAAGAAATTTACCAAAGTAGTAAACATAACGCGGATACGGCAATGCCAGCAGATGGTCAAAACCCTTGTCCTGAAACTCACGCACGACGCTGGTGATAACAAAAAGCCCGATTACGAATACACAGAATATCCTGAGTATGGATGCCAGGATAGCGGTGACAACCTCAGTGGATTCAGTTATGGCGAGTTCCGAAACAAATTCGGAGAGCCCGAGTGCACAAAGCAACCCGATGACCGCCAGCAGCAGCAACCGGTTGCGTAACGCCTCCAGGAAGGAGTATCTGGCAATGACAAGAACCGGTTTGATGATCATATCGTCATGGTATATGCAAGATTCAGCTGTGCCGCCCCGGGGTTACTTATGCAAACTCTGAGATTATCCGAGAACGTATTTTAAGTATGACAGTCCGGTAAGAGATTCCTATAATAGCCGAAACTTTCAGGAAACCCTATCCCATGATCGCGGGCAGTTTCAAAAGCAGGCATATCATCGGACTGTTCAGTCTGATCCTGATGCTTGAACTTCTGCATCTTTCCCTGTGGATTGATTTCGGCCAAGCCCTGTCCCGCGCCATGATCCTTGTTCACTTTGGTCTTTTTCTGATCTGGCAACCGGTGTGGCGAGGTGACGAAAGCATATCACTGATGAACAGCGGCCTGTTCATCCTGCTGACGCTGGTGTTTGTTGCCTGGCTCAATCTATGGTTCATGTTCTTCTGGATCATCTTGTTGATCGGCTTTCTCGGCGGTTTTATCAAACACAATACGTCCGATCAGATCATCTACATGGTGACCCTGGCATTCCTGGTCACCGAACTGTTGATGGGCGCCACAACACAGATATTCAATATCAATGTCGGACCGGTTGCCCACAACCTGTTCTTCTACGGACTGTTCGCACTGCCGCTGATTTTACTGTTTTTCATCCGCAGAAAAACCACTGTCACCAGGGAAAATGTCGACCTCCTGCGTGCGGTATCCAGCGCCCTCCTGATCAGTCTTGTGGCACTGGGCAGTCTGCTTAACATGTATCACACGGGGACAACCTATCTCGATGCCCTGATTAAAACCATCCTTGCCATTTCTTTTTTGCTGCTCGTAATCAGCTGGCTGTTATCACCACGGTTCGGTTTCAGCGGCCTGTCCCAGGTCTGGTCACAGTCCCTGCTCAACATCGGCACGCCATTTGAGCAATGGCTGAACAAGATTTCCAATCTGAACCAGGAACTGACTGACCCGGATGAATTTCTTGACGCGTCGATGAGGGAGCTGATGAGCATTTCCTGGATCAGTGGTCTTGAATGGAACATCGGTGTACACCAGGGCAGATACGGCAAGGAGGATAAGTACCAGGTCAGTATCAAGGTAAAACAATTAACTGTAACCCTTTACACCAGGCTTGTCGTCGGCGGCACCCTGTACCTGCACTGCAACCTGCTGATTAAAATCATCGAAAACCTCTATACCTCCAAGATCAAGGAACGCGAACTCAATGATCAAATTCACCTGCAGTCTATCTATGAAACCGGCGCGCGCATTACTCACGATATCAAGAACCTGCTGCAATCGCTGAAAACCCTGACTTCTATCGTCGGCGGTGACGAATCCATCGATAGCAACAAACAGGCACTGTTGAAAACCCAGTTACCGCATCTCACACAGCGATTACAACTGGCCCTTGACAAACTGCAATCGCCCCGGGACGTACAGCAGCAGGATCTGGATATAAAGTCATGGAGCCAGTCTCTCGAAAACCGTCTGAAACCGAATGATATAAAAATAATGACGGATATCCGTGTCAATCATGAAATTCCGGGCGACCTGTTTGATAGCGTCATCGATAACCTGCTGGAAAACATAGCCAACAAAAAACAACTGGAAGCGGAAATCACGGTCAAAATCGAAATCCATACGGACGAAAACAATGTCCGTATTGCTGTATCGGATACCGGCACAGCAATTCCCGAGGATAAGGCACGCCGTCTGCTTACCAGGGCGGTTACATCGGAAAACGGCCTGGGCATCGGAATTTACCAGTCCAGCAGGCATGCCGAGTTACATGGTTACAGACTGAAACTGAAAGAGAATATGGATGGGAACGTGTGTTTTGAACTGAGCAAGTCTTGATCAATAGCAGTTTTTTCAGGGCAAAACACCGGCACTGACCATACGATTGAACAATAATGGGCGTGTAAGCCATATTGTAATGTCATCAAAATTACTGCTGGGTGTGCTTCCCTGATAGATAATTGGTGTGTTATTAATGCAGTCAGTACTCATCGAAGTTGCTTCATAGCTGGCATTTTGTCCATCAGGGACCTGATTTACGCCAGTTGAATAAACGATAGCTACGGGATTTTCCGAGGTTGAAATTATCAAATTTCCATTAGCATCAACTACACATAATTTATTGGATGATGAAGGATCTGTTAACAGTGAGACTGGGGTTGTACTAAAGTTATCATGTACCCGGTAGCGCCAATATCCGGTCCATGGATCTCCGGAAGTGGTTCTTTGTGAACCCCAAGGATCGAGGCCATTATCCAGTCCAAGCGTTTTCCAAGGCAATATACCATCTCCAACCCAGCCAGGAGTATTTTCAGATGGATTACATGTAACAGCATCTTCTAACCCATAGTTTATATTTGCCGGATCAGACTCGGTAGTATGGCATGGAAGTCTTCCATTTAGTATCGTAAAACCTATTAATGCTTCGCGAATACGTTCAAGTTGTTCTTGTGCCTCGCCACGTTTACGCGCGTCCAGTTGTGTAGCGAGCGGCATCAACAGTCCGCCCAACAACAGGGAGACAATGAATAATACCATTGCCAGTTCAATCAGCGAAAACCCTCTAACTGAATTCATTATTCTCCTCGTTATTTTCCTTTATGGGACTGTTATGCTGATTTGGTCATTGAAAGTATTGGTAATATTGCCACGTTTGAATGTGAGAAGATCAGGCAGCGGGGTCTTGTCTGAGTTATCGTCCTCAAAATAGTCTGCAATATCAGCATTAGATCGATCCTGTGGGACAATAGTATCAGCTAATTGTCCGCCGGCACTCATAACCAGTAACGCTTCGATGTCATTATTTGTCTCGGGACCCCATGGTCTATCCACCGATAGATTCAGACAATCCATCCCCGGTGCACAATTTGTGCCGCCAGGCGCTAACCCGCCGGAATAAGAAACGTAAACCAGTTGATGCCATTTGTTCTTCACGAACCATCTGGGCAATTCGCCTGCCGCTACGTGTAGGTAAAAGTCAATGCCGCTGGTCTTCATGCTTCCTGCAGTAGTACCGTCGATGGTTGTGGTAGCAGTAGAAGCCTCGTTTTCCGTATCTTTCAGCATATCTGTTATGGTGACAGTGGCGAAATTATTGTTGACGGGTAGTGTTACGGTGTCCGTCGTTGCTGTCAGCGAGCAATCGGGATTATTCGAAGCATCTTCATAACCAATACAAACGTCCCGTTTTCTCACCCCATTATCATTGTAGACACGTGTGACACCGGAATACCGTGTATTTATTTCATAACGCCTGGTCCCGACATAATCATAATGAATTACATAATTTTCACCTGGATCGAAATTTCTGGTAGTGCCAGATGAAGGGTTCTCGGCGAGATAGAGCTGGGCATTGAGGGAGGTACTGTCCGGAATGCTGGTGATCACACCGAAAGCACCGTCATCGGTATTTTCCACGATGTCACCTACCTCGATATTACTGAAATCGGCACTCGAGTCACGTAGCAAGGTACCGGTACTACCAGGATCAGCAACACCTGAAATACGCCCCGTGGCAGTAAGTACCCGGTAGTATTCATCGTTATCAAGATCCGGGGAGTCCACATTGGTGCGCACCGTAAATAAAGTTGTACTTGAGGGAACATCGGCGACGATAAGTTCTTGCGGTGTTCTGGCCTGCCAGGTATCCCCTGCGCTGTAGGTGAGGTTGACGTCTGCGGGTGAGGGGATCAGCCGGATGGTATTTTTCTCTCCCGCATTGGGACCATCGAGAAATTCGGCGGCTACAGCAATGGTATTCAGATCTCCGTTCTTTATAAAGACATACTTATACGGTTCGAGGGCGGAAAAATCATAATCCGTATCAATCAGTAGCAGTTGGCCGCTACCGCTGTCGGCGGTTCCAGAAAACCCGGAATTTGTATCATCGTAGTTTTGAACAATATCACCAGCCTTGATGCCATAGGCAATGAAATCCTTGGATGAATCGGTCAGATAGACACTGTTGGAGCCGGAAGTAGTCGCTCCATCCAGGTAATTGTCAGTCACTACGCCCAAGCATTCCACGATTGATTCCGTGGTCCAGACGCACTGACCTTTATCATCATCGAAATCGACACTCACTGTGCCCAGTATGCCTTCAATATGACCTTCAAGAATGGTCTGGTATGTGCTGTCAGGAGAAGGGGTGTTCACCGTGATGACCCGCTGTGCGCCATTGGACTGGGTAATGTCCCAGTCAAAATCAAAACCAGTTTTGAATGGCCTCCCGGGCATATGGAAGGACAGCAGGCCCTCACGCGTTGCGCCATCGGTATTATGGCGGGGGAGATAATAATAATCACCGTTGTCAAAATCATTCTCCGTCCCGAAGTTCAAGGCCCGTACTGTCAACTGATTGGCTGTCACCATGCTGATCTGCCCAAAGGACCCGTCGCTGATATTAACAATGATATCACCCGGCAGTATACCCATTACCGTGAAGTCCCTGCCGGTATCCTCAATCACGAGCCCAATGCTGCCGGCAGTGGCCACGCCCATATCGCTCCGAATCCGGTAATTCTCGCCCGGGCTAAACGCATTAATCGCATCCCCGTCCAACGAGTTAACAGTGACCTGGTTCGATGAAACCGTCTGTACCATACCACTCGACATATTTGTCCCGTTATATTTATCGACGATATCGCCTATAGATACGCCGATCTCTGTGAAATCCTTGTTGTTATCAATAAGGGTTGTGCCGTCGCTCCCTGTCATAGCGGTTCCACTTAACAACCCGGAATTCGATTGGGTGTACACGGTATAGCGGTCACCGTCGTCAAAATCATTGTCGTCTCCCAGGTCAAGACCGGACACCGTCAACGTCGTCGATGTAACAGTGCTGACGGAGCCGATGGAGCCATCCGAGATATTCCTGACTATGTCTCCATTAGCCACGCCCCAGTCCGTAAAGTCCTTGGTGTTGTCGATCAGGCTGGACGAATCGCCACCTCCGGTATGGACACCGTTCAGCTTTGTGAAATTCGCCTTGGGATCCGCAAAGGGGGTCATCCACGGGTAAGCGCCGTACTGGTTCCGGTAGTTTTCCAGTACCGCGCGCACCTCGTTAATCACCCGTTTTTCGACCACCGTCATCAGTTCCTGCCGGGTAATGGTTACCAATTGATCATTGAATTCTCCCCCGCCACTGGTTGCAAAGGCTGACGCATCATTGTCGGCGTTGGTTCCTTCGAGATAATCCGCTTTGTCGATACTTGGCCGGTTGTTCTGGCCTGCCACGGGAGTGCCGGGGGCGATGATGACCGCAACGATATCATTGGCGCCATCCACATTGATAAGCCCCGGTGTTTCACTATTCAGTACCGTATCATCCGGCATCGTATTTTTGAAATTATCGGAAACCGCATACCAAAGCAATTCACCGCCGCTTTCCCGAACATCTTTTAGCCCAAGAATCTTATAAGGCAGGCGACCAAGAGTGCTGCCAGTTGAAACTGCGCAGTTCGAGGAAGGATTGCCAAATAAGGGATCGGTAAACGCGTGTCTGTCCGGACATGGAAGAAACCCAGGTCCTTTTTCAGTTGAATTCCGCAGCTCCGGATAGTTCATGGCATAGGAAAGCAAGGCCTTTTTTGCTAACTGCAATGCAATATATGTTTCCGTATTCTGCGAAATACTGGAATAATCGTTAAGATTTCTAACCAACATATAGGAACTGCCGGCAATAATAACTAATAGAAACGCCAGCAACGCTGCGCCTGTCTGGCGCCTGTGCAAACGATGATTGTAATTATTACCTTTTAACTCCCGTCTGGTCAGCATGATCGAGGAATATGAGTATTTTGACAATTCATATTATCACTATGACAGCCATAATATTTGTACTTCACTTTACAGTAACTCTTTATTTGAAATCCTGGTTTCCGACATATCGAGATTGAACGTCATGCATGACGTAAATTTTGGAAACGCAGGAGCAGTTTCCAGCGAGACCTGGTATCCGGCCTTTTAATGAATCGCCACTGGCGATACATTATTTCACTGGATCCCCGCTTTCACGAGGATGACAAATCCCTTTGTTCTTATAGACCCCTTGATGAATTGAGTATCCAGTTTGCTGCTTACCGGCAATACTCTTGTTATTCACGCCGGAAGAGTTGAAGATTTCAGACATTAATGACGATCCCTGTTGGTTAATTACCAGCAGGTTTTAGGCCGGAATCATTGTCCGGTTCATAAGTCTGTCCGACTTTTAGCGTAACGTTGGTTACTTTATCGGGCAGTGTTACCTTGACACCACTCTCGCTGATATCGGAGTCATGCAGTTCAATTTGATCCAGATCGGGACCGGCCTCGTAAGTGTTACTGTCATTGACCCAGGCCGTGCTTCTGCCATCCTTGCGTTTGACGATACCCTTGAGCATCAGGGATTCAGTCAGTTGCGGCTCTTCCGGCAGGTCTATTTCCGGCAATATCCTGTCGGCGGGATTAGTTGCGAGATCCTCCGGCTCGGGAAGCTGTTCAACAACCGGCGGCGGCTCAGGCTCCGCGTTGCGAAGCATTTCCAGCTTTGCCCGCTGCTTGCTGCTCAGGAACAGCCGGCCAAGTTCTTCCGCCTGCAACACCCCCGGGGGCAGCAACAGCGACAGCGCTGCACAAAGACACAGCGAACGCCTGACACCCATGCCGCTCATGAGGTTAACTCCGTGCCGTCGAATTTTTTAATGGTAAACCAGTTGATTTCACAACTGGCGGTCAGATTGGGACTTTTGCCATCCAGCTTGATCTCGCGCTGGCTGCGCTGAATTGCACATTTATTGATGCGGCTGAGCCCGAGTGCATTATCTTCAATGGTTTTGAACAGGTTGATTAAATCGCCTTCATGCAACAGCTTCAGTTCCAGTTTCATGCTGGTATTGTAGAGCTTGAAATTGCCGAGCTGCAGGGGATATTCGAAGGTGTATTCATCCTGGGATGAAATCTTGTAATTGAGCATGGGTAATTGCGAATCCTCACCATAGGATCGCAGCACCTCGATCCAGTTGAGCCTCTGCTCTCTGCCGATAATCCCGTTTTCCAGCATGCCGACATATTGCGGATAATATTCCCGGATCATGTTTTCTTCCTGGTCGACAGCCAGGTATCTCTGGCTGGTGGACTGGAACATGGATTTATTCCGGTTGTATTCAAGCAGCATTCTGTTCTTGAACCAGATACTGGAACCGATCATGGCGGCACAGGCGATGATAGTGATGCTGAAGATGATCACCGCCTTGCTGATTTGCGGCCACTCGATATTAGCCTTGCTCATCCGCTTTTACCCCGAGTGCAATTTTCATGGAAAACAGGGCTTCTTTCTCCGTGACCGCCATGTTGCCCTGCAGACTTGAGTCTGAACTGATATTCAATGGCAGTGAAGTTACAGTGACGTTAACCACGTTCTCCTGTTGGCGAATAACTTCGGCAAACGAGTTTATGGTGGATATCGCTTTCCGGTAATTGCCGTCAAAATTATCGATACGGGCATTCAGTAACGCCACCTGGTAATAGAAGTTGCTCCCGGGCTCCTCGATTGCCAGCCCCGGAGCCGGAGGTAATTGCGAGGGCGCCGGCGTCGATGTTGCGGGTGAATCCCCGATCCTGTAGTTGGGATCCGGGCTCTGCGCCCACTCCAGCCCGTCGAGTATGATCCCGGGAAACCGGTTCAGGCCATCGCTGATCACCCTGAGCATGGGCAGCGGCGTGGTCCGGTACTTCTGCAGTTCATCCTCTATCTTTGCCAGGGTCTGTAATTCCCGCGGCTCAACCGGGGTCTCTGGCAGTCCTTCCCGCGCCATCTGGTAACGCTCATTGTAAAAGCCGGTTTTTTTCGCTGCCGCGATACTCTGCTGCTTGTAGTCAATCGATTTCATCAAGGCAATGCCGGAATAGATAATACTGGATATCAGGATCAATACACTGGCAGCGTACAGCCCGTAGCGTAGTTTGCGCATGTTGAAATAGCGCAGATCCGTGGCCTTGGCATAGTGGTTTTCAGGCCGCTTGCGTAACACCTCGTGCACCAGTAGACGATCACTGAATGGCGTCGTGATCTCCACGTCCATGTTCGCGGCATTGGCCAGTTCCTGCAGATCCAGCATGTGATAACGGTGGACATCGGAATCCTCGAGGTCCTTGTCCAGTTCACTCAGCAGTTGCCCATGGGTAAGGAAATAGATGTCCAGAGGCTCCTCGCTCGATACAAAACGCAGGCTGGAGAGATAGCGCCTGATTTTTTCGATTTCCTCGGCAATGAACGGTGCATAGGATACCGTGCCGTAACGCGGCATCTTGATACTGCGGCTGATCTTGAGTTCACCATCCGTGAAAAAGGATTGACGTAGACCGCTGATGCTCTGCAGGGTCACGACCAGCATATTACCACCCGGCTCCGGCAGCAGCGGCAGCAACTCCTGTGAAAAGATGGCAACGGAGGTTACCGAGGCAACCGGAACATGATATTTTTCCAGCATCGATAACCAGAGTTTCAACTGCGCCGGCCTGGTGATAGAGGTCAGCAGGATACGATCATCACGACGGCCTTCGGTTTCACGACCCTGCACTTTTGAATAACAGTAGGTGGCATCACGGAAAAGGCGGTTCTGCTTGCGCTGTATTATTGCCCGCCGGTCCGATCCGAAAACATGGGGAATGGTTTCCTGCCTGAACTCTTCCTCGGCAAAATCAGCGAGGATGTAAACCGGGGATGGCGGCACCTGCTGCAAATAGCGTTCGAACTGTTCCTGGCCCGTCTCATCCGTATCGAACATGTACGAATCAGTCACCCGGCCCTTCAGCCAGTGGTAAACCGACAGTTTCTCCGATCCCAGCAGGATGGCCCGCCTGGGCAGGCGATCAAAACTTGATTTTAGTGATAAGGTCATAAATCGGTCCCAGCACTGAAAACATCACCCAGGCCACGATAGCACCCAGGGTTATGGTCATGAACGGTTCGATCATGGATTGCAACCGGTCAATGGAATCCTTTACATCCCGTGAATAAAAATAGCTGACATTCTGCAACGACTCCTCCAGGGCGCCGGTATTTTCGCCGACCCGGATCATGCGTAACACCAGTGGCGGAAACAGGCCGGTGGAGCGGAAACTTTCACTCAGTGTCGAGCCGTCAGCAATCTGTTGTCCAACCTGGCGCATGGCGCTGGCGATCACCTTGTTACCCGCGATCTCCTCGCTGGTGCGAATACAGTCGATAATGGTGATTCCGGCAGCGTACATGATGGCAAAAAAGTTCGACAGCCTGGTTAATATGATCTTTTTCAGAATCGGACCGACCACCGGTATTTTCAGTTTCAGCGCATCAATCTTGTAATGGAATCCGGGACTGACCTTGATCCCGACGGTGATGCCGATAAAGGCCAGGATGGGTGTGAATAAAATGATATACCAGTAATCAACAAAGGCGTTGGAGACAAAAATAAGTACTTTGGTATGCGCCGGTATTTCGTGGCCCATGGTCTTGATGAATTTCAGCAGTTCGGGGACGAGATAGATCATCAGGAAGAACACCACCAGGATAACCACGGTGCCGACAAAGGCCGGGTACATGAGCAACTTGCGGGTGTGGGCAGCCTGTTCATCCTGCCATTTCAGGTTTTCGCCGAGGTGACGAAACACCTCGCTGATCTCGCCGGTCTGTTCTCCGGCCTGGACCAGGCTTGAAAACACATCGTTAAACACGGACGGAAACTGTTTCATGGACGCCGCCAGCGTCTGGCCGCCCTCGATGGATTCAATCATTGCCGACAAAACTTCCCTGAGACGCGGATTATCGGTGCTGTCGCGCAGATCCTGCAGACTGTCGATGACCGGCACACCGGCTCGTGCCGTTTGTTCCATGTGGAAACAGAACGTGATCAAATCGCGACGTTTCACGCCCTTGCCGGTCATGCTGGGACCGGTAGTCTCGATCAGCTTGTAGTTGACGAGATCCAGACCCATTTTTTTCAGACGCATTTCCAGGTCGGCCACATTGATGGCGTCTACGCGACCGTGATGGGTCAGCCCGGTGGTGTCTATGGCTTTGTATTCAAAAAAATCCATATGTTTAGTTACATGATCAGTTTTATGTCACCTGAAGAACTTTTTTCACTGTTGTACCGGTGTTTGCTACTACTGTCATCCCGACGACCGCTTCCATTGTCATCCCGACGACCATCGGGAGGAGGGATCTGGTCTTTATCCTGTTATTAAACATAAAAGATTTCTCCCTGCGGTCGAAATGACATCGTGGTGCGATTTCAGGCCGGAGACTGGGGCCTGCCCGAACGCGGTCGAAATAACATCGTACCTGTTTGACATCGTGGCTAAATAACAGGCCGGCGCAATGACAAGATGATTCGGGATTATTCGCGGCGGTAAAGAACATTACGATGCTCATCAGTGTTTCTGCTTCAGACGGCTGGTCAGGTCAACCACGCGCGTCACCTCTTCCAGGCTGGTGGTGCCGTCGATCACCCGCGAAGTGCCGACCTCGGCCAGCGTGCGAAAGCCCTTGGAAATGGCCAGGCGCAGCAGATCGCCGTGAGTGCCGCCACGCGCCACCAGTTCATCCATCTCATCATCAAAACGCAGCACCTCCATCAGTGCAATGCGGCCCTTGAAACCGGTGTTTTCACACCGCCGGCAACCCTTGGAGCGATAGATGACCTGTTGTTTGTCCGTTACTTTAAGGCCCAGCAGGTTGCGTTCAACATCACCGAGTTGGAACGGCTCCTTGCAGCGTTCACACAGTTTACGCACCAGCCGCTGGGCAATGATGCCGATGATATTCCCCGCCATGATGTGCGGTTTGATGCCGACATCGAGCAGGCGCGGGATGGAACCGATAGCGGAATTGGTATGCAGCGTGGAAAACACCTGGTGGCCGGTCATCGCCGCGCGAAAGGCCATATTGGCGGTGTCTTCATCCCGGATCTCGCCGACCAGGATGATGTCCGGGTCCTGGCGCATGATGGAACGGATACCGTTGCTGAAATCCAGCCGCCCGGATTCCTGCACGGCGCTCTGCCGGATCATGGTGCTGGGATATTCCACCGGGTCCTCGAGCGTCATGATGTTCACGCTCTCGGTATTCATGTAGTTCAGGATCGAATACAGGGTGGTGGTCTTGCCGCTGCCGGTCGGGCCGGTCACCAGGATCATGCCTTCTGGACGGGCCACCATCAGTTTCAGGGTGTTCAGTGCTTCCGGCTTCAGTTCCAGCTCTTCCAGGGAAACAATACCTTTTTGCCGGTCGAGAATACGCAGAACGATGTTTTCCCCGTGAATGGTCGGCAGGGTGGAAACCCGGAAATCGACCTTGCGCCCGGATAGCGACAGGGAGATACGGCCGTCCTGGGGTGAGCGGATCTCGGCGATATCCAGGTTGGCCATGACTTTCAGGCGCACGGCGATGGCCGACCAGTAATTTTTGTGCAGGCTGCGGATTTGTCTGAGCACGCCGTCGATGCGATAGCGAAAACGCAAAAAGCCTTCTTCCGGTTCGAAGTGAATGTCCGAGGCGCCGCGTTTCACCGCATCGGAGAGCAGGGCGTTGACCAGCCGCACGACCGGCTGGCTGTATTCATCGGATTCCGCATCGAGACTCTGGTAATCCACCTCGCCGGTTTCAATCTCGCGCAGGATGCCGTCCACGGACAATTCGAAACCGTAAAACTGATCAATGGCTTTTTCGATCTCGGCTTCGCCGGCCAGTACCGGTACGATTTCCGTGGTCCGGCTGACGTGGGCTTCGAGCTGATCCAGGGCAACGACGTTGAACACATCGGCCATGGCCACGGTCAGGCGATTACGCGCTGAATCGTAGGTCAGGGGCAGAACTTTCAGTCGCCGGGCAATATCCTGCGGCACCAGGTTGATGGCTTCGCTATCCGGTACCGCACGGGCAAGATCGGCGCTTTCCTGGCCGATGACGCCACCGAGCACATCGCGAATGATCGCTTCGGTGGCAAAGCCGAGACGAACCAGGATCTTGCCCAGGTGCTCCTTGCTTTTTTTCTGTTCAAACAGCGCGATCTCGATCTGGTCGGACGTGGCCACGCCTCGCTGGATCAGGATCTCGCCCAGGCGCCGGGTTTTTCTGGGAGCTTGCGTCATCAGGAACTCTGTAACTGTCGCAGTGCCTGCAAACGTGTCAATACGTCAGAGGTTGTGAAACTGGCCGGTCGCTTGTCGGCCAGTTCAACCGCCTTTTCATAATAATCCCGGGCGGGCCTGGACTGTCCCATACGATCGAGGCTGACCGCCAGGTTAAGAGCATAGTCCGGATTTTCATTATCCAGGCTATAGGCTTCGAAGAATGCCTGCTGGGCGGCAGCCCACTTTTCCTGCGCGGCATATAAGGTACCGAGGGAGAAATACAGGTGAGGGGATGCGGGCTTATCGGCCAGCATCAATTTAAGCAGGCTCTCGTTGCGAATCGGATCGATGGCGCCCTGCATGTTCAACAGGGCCAGCCGGGCAACGCCGTCAGAGGGATTGAGTTGCAACAGCTTGCGATAGAGCAGATATGCGGCAGCTCTGTCATTCTGGCGCATCCTGATGGCGGCCAGCCCGAGTATGGCGTCACGATTTTCCGGGGCATCAGCCAGAGTTGATTTGTACAGTGATTCGGCACGGGCAAGGTCACCCGACTGGTAAGCCCGGTAGGCTTGCTGATTGTTGCCGGATTGCATATCCCGGGAAGTACTGCGACTGATACGGATCATCTCGGGTCTTATCGGGCTGGACGGCGCTATGGGTTCAAAAGCCGGCTCGTCGATTTCTTCCGTCCACGGAGATTCAGTCAGTCTCGCTTCCCCGGGTTCCGCCATGGCGACAGTTTCTTCCGTCTCTGCCGTCATCGCCTCCGTGTCCTGAGCAGCGGCGGATGCCGGGGATTCCGCCGGCGTTTCGGTATCCGTTATCGCGGCTGCGCCTGACTCTTCCTCGCTGCCGACGAGCATTTCCATAGGTGGTAACTCACCCGCGGCGGCTTGTTGTGAAGCACCTGCATCCGCGGTTATTTCTGATACAGCATCCTCCGTGGTTGTCCCGGTCCCGGCTTCTGTTTCCGTCTCCGTGACCGCAACTTCCGGTGTTACCGATGTCTCAGGAGTTTCGATGGCGCCCTCGATTGAGTCCTGTGTATCCAGAAATGTTTCCTGTGCCGGAATGCGCGGTTTTGGCAGGGCGGCAATGGCGGCCTGCTGCGCCCGTATTTCCTCGGGCAAGGCGACCGGACTGGGAATGTCGCGGGCAACCGGTGTCGTCTGGTAATGCACGACCACGCCACCCAGAATCAGGAGGATCAGGGCGCCTGTTCCGATCACCACCCAGCGTCCGCCCTGCGACCAGGCGCTACCGCGGCTTGCCTCGAATACGGTATGGGCAGCAACGGGTGTAGGCTGACCGGGACCACCACCCAGATCCGCGGCCAGTTGGCTGGCGGTGACGCTGTCCAGCGTTTCATCGAACGAATAACCGCTGTCCAGAAACGGATCGTCGAAGGCGTTATCGTCCATGTCTTCTTCAAGTGTATTGTCGTAGCTGTTTTGCCGCTCGCGGTTCATCGCGGCAGGCAATTCCGTGCCCATTTCCTGGGTATTTTCGACTATTTCCATATCCGCGGTATCTTCGATTGGACCACCATCATCATCGTCCGACTCGCCGTAAACGACGGGCATCTCGCTGGTATTTTCGATTTCGGCGTATTCGTTGGTGTCTTCCGGTATGGATTCGGCTTGCGCACGACCGCGCTCGAGGGGTTCCAGCGACAGGTCCATATCCCGGGTCGTCTCGTGCGGGCCGGTGTTTTCCATACCCGGATGAATTAAATGCTCGCCGGTATCGGCGATGGGATTAGGCCCGGTCTGTTTGATCCGTTTTGCTGCTTCCTTTTTTTCCTGTTCCGCCCGTTTCAGGGCATCCATTAACAGGCTCATCAGCTTTCCCCGGGCCCCGGATAATCAGGTATGCCTGTGTTTTGCTCGAGATAAGGACCATAAATATCGAGATCACCATCAAGACTCGGATTCCTGACAATAGTCGGTCTCAAAAAGATGACCAGTTCTTTTTTTACAAATTGTTTTGATTTCGTTTCGAATGCTTTTCCAATCAGCGGTAACCTGGAAATACCCGGTATAGAATTTGTGTTATCTCGCTCTTCGTCCTGCATCAATCCACCGAGTATAGCTATTTGCCTGTCATTCATTCTTAACATGGATTCCATTTCACGGACCGAAATTTCGGGTATACGGTTTTCGACCTGGGTATCAGCTATACCGTCATTATTAGTATCGATAAATAGTGCCGGATTTGGATCGTCAACGAATTGATTCACTCTGGAAATAGTCGGTCGAACATTAAGTATTATCGAATCATTATCACTTATATATGGCGTGATATTCATGACTATACCAACTGGAACTGTATGGATAGTGGATTCAAACGTTGTGCTTTGTACGCCCTGGGTCTGGTTGGTTTCCTGTTCAATTGTAAAAAAGACAATGTTATCCACAACTTTCAGAACTGCGGTTTGATTATTCAGTACCATTAATTGCGGACTGGAGAGCACCTTGGCATCACCAAATTCATTCAGAAGTCGGACGGTACTGCGTAGAGCATCACCTTCATCACCAACATCATCATCTTCATAGGTTAGTAATAGTGACGTCGCAACCGCCGGAACACCTGCAAGAGTTGATAACCCCGTCAATGTTGTTGATACGAAATCCAGACCGGATGAACTATCAATAAAAGACCAGTCAATGCCCGCCTGGTATTGGTCACTCAATGTTACTTCGACTATAGTTGCCTGGACCATGACCTGGCGCTTGGCACTGTCAACCACCCGGTCAATCAGGCCCTGGATTTCCCGGTGCTGCTGCGAGGTGGCATTTACGGTCAACACGCCACTCTCGGGACTGGGGATGACATCCACCGAAGAGGGAATTTCGCCGGTATCACCACTCGTTGTGATCTTTTCACCCAGGATAGACATGATGTTGTTCACCAGCGTTTTCCAGAACTGGTTTTTGGACAAACTTTTTACTTCAGTCGTGGAGTTGTTATTACCGCCGGCTCCGCCTGCACCACTACCGCCCTCTTCAAAACCGCCACCGGTGGTCGAAATCTGGGTGGCGATAGTGATGTTGCTGTCGGTGTTACGGGACATATTGACGTAGTCCACCTTGTAACTGCGAAAGAACGGCTTGTCCCGGGATATCATCAGGTTGTCGTCCTCAAACTCGTAACGCATTTCCACCTGGCGGGCAATGCGGCTGAGGATCTGCGGCAGGGTCTGTTCCACGGCGTTGATGGTTACCGTGCCTTCGATGTCGGGGGCGATATCGACGTTGATACTGGCATCGCGGGCCAGCGCAAACAGCAATTCCTTCACCGGAACTTCGTTGACCACCACAGTGTATTTTTCCATGTCCGGGGCTGGAACCGGCTCCGGCAGGATGGGCGCCTGCTCCACCAGTTTTGGAATATCCGTCTTCGGCAGCTCCTGCTCCTTCTTGATGTGTGCGGCCGAGGGCTCGAAGGGTTTCGGCTCGATTTCGCTGCAACTCGTTAACCCCAGTCCTAACAAGCTGATTAATATAACTTTTTTAAATTGATCCATGGTGATTTCCGGTGGATAGTTGGGTGTTCAAAATATAAGCTATCACATTATAAATATAATACAACTTATTAAGATTTATAGGTTTTCTTTTTCATAAAGGGGACGATAGATCAACGTAGCACAATGTTCGCAAGGAACATTTTCGTCACCATTATCCATGTACGACTCGGACGGAATTCTCTCCAGTTGTTGCAGCATCATGGTCAGTTCTTTTTCGGAATACCGGATCTCACCCAGCTCCTGTTGTCGAATGAGGTTATCCAGCGCCATGAGTTTTTCACTGGCCCGGGGGTCGTCTGTCCGGGTCAGTGAACCAAAGCCGGCTTTTACGCTGTCGGCGCGCGGATCATCAACACGATTTACTACAGGATTCTCTTCAATAGTAGTTGAATTTGTAAGTGCTGATTCGATCTTCAAGCTGATTTCTCCGGGCGTCCGGCTGTCCATCGCGTCGACGAGCTGAGCTTCAGCCGGGGATGAGGCCGGTGGCGATGCTGTTGATGCCGTATCGGCTGGCGGGAGTTTGCTTTCGGCTCCGGGTGTGTCAGCAACAGAACGGCCGATGGCGGATTCCGGTTGCGCGGGAGAATGGCTGTCTGTCCCGGCGGTGGATTGATCGTTTGTTGCCAGGCCTTCCTGCCCGGCTTCAATCTGTGGCGGAAGCGCCATGCTTTTCATGCTGGCAATGATGCCCGAATCAAGCACCAGCAAGGTCGCGATGAGCAGTGTCGCCAGCGCCGCGGTTGCCACCAATGGCCAGCGATGACGTTTCCATCCCGGGATGAATTCACTGTCCCGTGCCGCGATCTTCACATGCCGGGCCTTGACCTGCCGCGTTCCGGTAGCGTAGGCCGCAAGCAGGGCCTTGTCCGCGAGGATATTGACCCGGCGTAACAGACCATTGGAGTAGCGTGCGATTTCCCGGGTGGCGCCTTTTGTAAAAAGCTCCCCGGCACGGTAACCACAGGCACGGACGCGGGCGTTCAGGTATTCCTTGATATGCGGGGTCTTGAACGGCGCCAGTTGAAAACTGTAGGTAATGCGTTCCTTGAGTTGGCGGATGTCGGTGGAAGCAATGCGTTCATCGAGTTCCGGTTGGCCGAACAGGACAATCTGCAACAGTTTGCTTTGCCCGGTTTCCAGATTACTCAACAGCCGCAACTCTTCGAGGCTGGCAATAGGCATGCTTTGCGCTTCCTCGACGAAGACGACCACCTGGCCGTTCTCCCGGTGTTTTTTCAGCAGGTAGTTCTGTAATTCGTTCATGACCTGCAGCCTGTTGCTATCGGCGGCGATATCCAGTTTCAGCTCGAAAGCGATGGCATAGGGGATGTGATCCGGTTCGAGACTGGGATTGGCGAGATACACCACTTCGATGTTGTCCGCCAGTTCCACCTCGAGCATGCGGCAAAGCATGGTTTTACCTGTGCCGACTTCGCCGACGACCTTGACAATGCCTTCTCCGCTGGTGATGGCGTAGACGAGCGCCTCGAGGATGGCGCCGCGGTTGCCGCCGGGGTAAAACAGGTTGGTATCCGGCGTAATCCTGAACGGCGCCTGTTTCAGGCCAAAGTATTCGACGTACATCAGTCAGATCCCTCCATGGAATGTTTCTGCATGCGGCTGTACAGCGTGGTCCGGTTCACTCCCAGCAGGCGCGCCGCCTTGCTGAGATTGCCGCCGGTGATTTTCAATGCCGTATTGATGTATCGCATCTCCCATTCTTTCAACATATCATCAAGGTTGAATTCACCGCGCTCAAGTTCTTCCTCGACACTGTGGTCGTGGCTGACAGTCTCATCGACAGAATAATCCGTCAGTTCGGTCTCAAGTTCCTCCTGTAATCCTGCAAGACTGACTGTCTGCCCCGGATGTTTGGCGCCCAGGCGAATGACTACATTACGCAATTCCCTGACATTACCCGGGAAGGGATAACTTTTCAGGTAATCCCGCGCCTCGTCAGAAAGAGTAAAGCCGGTATTACCCGAACTGTACAGGTTGCGGAAGTGATCCAGCAAAATCAGGCAGTCATCTCCCCGTTGTCGCAGCGGCGGTACGTGGATCGTCAAGACACTGAGGCGGTGAAACAGATCCTGTCGAAAGCGGCGATCCCGCATTTCCTGACGCAAATCACGATTGGTCGCGGCGATGATGCGCGCAGCGGATTGTCGTGGCTGGGTTTCACCGACCCGGTAAAACTCGCCGTTCTCGAGCACACGCAGCAGCTTGGACTGCAGATCCATGGGCATCTCGCCAATCTCGTCGAGAAACAGGCTACCGTTGGCGGCCTCACTAAAAAAACCGGATTTATCACTGGTGGCCCCGGTAAAGGCGCCCTTGCTGTGGCCAAACAGCTGGGATTCCAGCAGATCACCGGAAAAGGCCGCACAGTTTATGGTCAGAAAGGGTGAATCCTTGCGGCTGCTGCGTGAATGAAGTTGCAACGCCACCAGTTCCTTGCCGCTGCCGGACTCACCTTCTATCAGTACTGGAAAGGGTTGATCGGAAAATTGCTGAATCAGACTTTTCAGGGTATGCAGTTCGGTGCTTTCACCGAGCAGGGTGTTGTCCTCGCCCTTGTCGCCGGCGGCTTTTTCAGCCTGCAGTATCATGAGCTGATGCTGCAGGCGCGCCTTGAGCAGATCGATATCACAGGGTTTGGGAATAAAATCGACCGCGCCCAGGGTCAGGGCGTGCCGGATGTTAGCCTGGTCGCTCTGGCCGGACAGCACCATGGTCTTGATGCTGCGGTTAAATGCGATGAGTTCCCGGATCAGGGTGAAACCTTCTTCCGGCGAATGCGGCCGCGGCGGTAATCCCAGATCCACCAGTGCCAGTGATGGCATGATCTCCAGGTTTTGCAGGATACTGCGCGCATGCTTGCGATTGGATGCCGTCACCACTTCGAAATCATCACTCAATACCAGCGCCAGCGAATCAACAATCAATGGATCATCATCAACCAGTAGCAGGATATCTTTATTCGCGGTTGCCAGATTGAGGGATTGCATAGTCCGGCTGTGGTGAACTCCAGAATGGGCGCTAGCTGGTCAACATACAACCATTGTGTTGGAACGGCAACAGGAACGGAGGGGTTAATTGTGAGTAACGACCGGAGTGGGGAGTGTGGAGTGGTGAATAGTGAATGGTGAATGGACTGCGGTGATTGGTGAATGGTGAATAGTGATTAAGGGAAGTGAGGGGGCCGTGCCGCAGATCACGGCTGGATGACACTCTAAACCACCACTCATCGCTCAACACTCACTACTCACCAATCACCATTCACTATTCACCACTCCCCAATCACTGGCCGTGGAGGCATGGCCTTATGCGCTGGTCGCCAGATTCATCTTCTCCGACAGCTTCAGATTGTCCCAGATCTCTTCCGCGGCATCGGCCTGGTTCATGGTGTAGATATGCAGGCCGGGCGCACCGCCTTCGAGCAGGGCGGCACAGAGGTTCGTGGTGACATCGGTGCCGAATTTCCTTATTGAAAGCCGGTCATCACCAAAGTCCCTGAGGCGCTTCAGGATCCAGCGCGGGATCTCGGCGCCGCAGGCCTCGGAAAAACGCACCAGCTGGGTACAGTTGATGATCGGCATGACACCCGGCACGATGGGAATATCCATACCCATTTTTTCGCACTCATTCACAAAGCGGAAATACGCATCCGGGTTATAGAAATACTGGGTGATGGCGCTGTTGGCGCCGGCATCGACCTTGCGTTTGAAATTGGCCAGATCCGCCTTTGCCGTGGCCGCCTGCGGATGAAACTCGGGGTAACACGCCACTTCAATATGGAATGCATCACCGGTTTCCTTGCGAATGAACTCGACCAGTTCGTTAGCGTAGCGAAATGGCCCCATACCCGAAGTACCCGATGGCAAATCACCGCGCAAGGCCACCAGGTGGCGGATATCGTTATCAAGGTAAGACTGCAGGATCGCCTTGATATCCTCCGCCATGCTGCCGATGCAGGACACGTGTGGCACACCTTCGATGCCCGTTTTATCGCGAATATCGAGCACGGTTTCCATGGTTCGATCACGCGTGCTGCCACCGGCACCGAAGGTCACCGAGAAAAAACTCGGCTGCAATTTCGCCAGTCTTTCCTGGGTCATCTGCAACTTACCCACGGCCTCCGGCGTGCGTGGCGGGAAAAACTCGAAACTGAAGGTGGGTTCGTATTTCTTCTGGGATTTCATAATTTAGTGACTCGTAAATGGTGAATAGTGAATACGATTAGTTTACTGGTGACGGCGCCGATGACCGAATTCGGTCACCAATCACCAATCACTAATCACCAGGAACTGATAACTAATAGCTAATAGCTAATGGCTAATAGCTTTCCGTTAGTACCGGTAATGATCCGACTTGTACGGTCCTTCAACCGGAACCCCGATATAGTCCGCCTGTTCCTTGGTCAGGGTGGTCAGGTTGGCGCCGATACGTTGCAGGTGCAGACGTGCCACCTTTTCATCCAGGTGTTTGGGCAGCACATAAACATTCTTGTCATAGCGATCGCCGTGACAGAAGAGTTCGATTTGTGCCAGCACCTGGTTGGTAAAGGAATTGGACATAACGAAGCTCGGATGGCCGGTAGCGCAACCCAGGTTTACCAGGCGGCCCTTGGCCAGGAGAATAATCCGCTTGCCATCCGGGAAAATCACATGATCCACCTGCGGCTTGATTTCATCCCATTCACATTTCTTTTCCAGGGCAGCCACGGCAATCTCGTTATCGAAATGACCGATATTGCAGACGATGGCCTGGTCTTTCATCTTCTCCATATGCTCGAAGGTGATCACGTTGAAGTTACCCGTTGCCGTCACAAAGATATCCACCTTGTCGCAGACGTCGTCCATGGTCACGACGCGATAACCTTCCATCGCTGCCTGCAGGGCGCAGATGGGATCGACTTCGGCAATCCAGACAGTGGCGCCGAGACCGCGCAGCGACTGTGCACTGCCCTTGCCGACGTCACCGTAGCCAAGCACCAGGGCGACCTTGCCGGCTACCATGACATCGGTAGCGCGTTTGATGCCGTCGACCAGGGATTCACGGCAACCGTAGAGATTGTCGAACTTGGACTTGGTCACGGAATCGTTGACGTTAATGGCCGGGAACGGCAGGGCGCCGTTTTTCTGCATCTGGTAGAGGCGGGCTACGCCGGTGGTGGTTTCCTCGGTGACACCCTGAATGTTGTTCAGAACCTCGGAATACCAACCCGGCTTGGACTCCAGGCGTTTCTTGATCGCGGCGAACAGAAATTTTTCTTCTTCACTGCCGGGATTATCCAGTACCGAAGCGTCCTGCTCGGCCTTCGCGCCCAGCGTGACCAGCATGGTGGCGTCACCACCGTCATCAAGGATCATGTTCGGCGTGCCACCGTCATGCCATTCCATGATGCGATGAGTAAATTCCCAGTATTCCTCCAGGCTCTCGCCCTTGTAGGCGAATACCGGGATGCCCAGGTCCGCGATGGCGGCGGCGGCATGATCCTGAGTGGAATAGATGTTACAGGAGGCCCAGCGCACCTCGGCGCCCAGGGCCACCAGTGTTTCGATCAGCACGGCGGTCTGGATGGTCATGTGCAGGGAGCCGGCGATGCGGGCGCCCTTGAGGGGTTTATCCTTGCCGAATTCCTCGCGCAGGGCCATAAGACCCGGCATTTCGGTTTCGGCAATACGGAGTTCCTTGTGACCCCACTGGGCCTGTGACAGGTCAGCGACCTGATAATCTGAGGATATAGCAGCAGATGCTACGCTCATGTTGTTTTACCTCCAAACAAGATAAGCGAGCGCCGTTGAAATGTGTTGACCACTGAACGAGCCTGAAGGTAGTGCTACCCTTGCAACGCTCCTCGAACAGGGAGAATAAAGCGAAAAAGCGGCGGTTATTATATAACTTCACGCCGGAAATTCAAGCTGGACCGCCGTTAAAGACCTGATTTTACGCTCTCTGAGCTATAATAAACCCAGACTAACTTGCTGATTTGTATGGTTTTAACCAATGAATCATGAAAATGGCGCCACTTCGGACCTGCCTTGCAGCAGATCCGCAGTGGACCTGTGTTATCAGGAGAGTGCGGCTTTCAGCGCCTCGGCCTTGTCGGTCTTTTCCCAAGGCAGATCGATATCATTACGACCGAAATGACCATAGGCTGCCGTCTTGCGATAAATGGGCCGGAGTAAATCCAGCATCTCGATTATCCCGCGCGGGCGCAGATCGAAATGCTCGCGAATGGCGGCGACCAGTTTCAATTCATCGATACGGCCGGTGCCGAACGTATCGACGCTGATGGAAGTGGGTTCGGCCACACCAATGGCATAGGAAACCTGCACTTCGCAACGATCCGCGAGGCCGGCGGCAACGATGTTCTTGGCCACGTAACGGGCCGCGTAGGCCGCCGAGCGATCCACCTTGGACGGGTCCTTGCCGGAAAACGCACCGCCGCCGTGACGGGCCATGCCGCCGTAGGTATCGACAATGATCTTGCGGCCGGTCAGACCGCAGTCGCCCATCGGCCCGCCAATGACAAAGCGCCCGGTGGGATTGATGTGATAGAGCGTCTTCGGACTCATCCATTCTTCCGGCAACACCGGTTTGATGATTTCTTCCATGACGGCTTCACGCAGATCGTCCGTAGTAATCTCAGGATTGTGCTGGGTTGAGAGTACAACGGCGTCAATCGCCACCGGCTTGCCGTCTTCATAACGGAAGGTGACCTGGCTCTTGGCGTCCGGACGCAGCCAGTCCAGTTTGCCGCTCTTGCGCACTTCGGACTGCTTGCGCACGAGACGGTGCGCATAATCGATGGGGGCCGGCATCAGGCTGTCTGTCTCGTTGCAGGCGTAACCGAACATGAGGCCCTGGTCACCCGCGCCCTGTTCCTTGTCCGTGCCTTCGTCCACGCCCATGGCGATGTCGGCGGATTGCTTGTCCAGCGCGATCATGACCGCGCAGGTATCGGCATCAAAACCGATGTCCGAACTGGTATAACCGATGTCGCGAATGGTGCTTCTGACCACATCCTGGAAATCCACCTCGGCCGAGGTCGTGATCTCGCCGGCAATAATTGCAAGGCCGGTATTGACCAGGGTTTCACAGGCGACACGGGCTTTGGTGTCCTGTGCAAATATTGCGTCGATAACCGCATCGGAGACCTGATCCGACACCTTGTCGGGGTGGCCTTCTGAAACCGATTCGGATGTAAATAGTTGATTTTTTATCATTTATCTACCTGTATGATGAATTCGGGTGCGCTATTCTATACAGAATCAGGGTTAATTTCACAGGCACATTCAAAAAACCACGCAGTTCTATATGATCAAAACCACTTTCGAAAACCGCTGGAGGATGAATTATGGTACTGACGGAAACACCGGTTTGTAACTTCGGTGAGAAGGCGCATGACTTCAATTTACTCGATGTCAGTGGCAAGTACCTGAGTCTATCCGACTGCCGGGGCGAAAAGGGAACATTGATCATGTTCATATGTAATCACTGCCCCTACGTCAGGGCTATCCAACCGAGTCTGGTGGAGGAAACCCGCGCCCTGCTCGAGATCGGCATCAACAGTGTCGCCATCATGTCCAACGACACCAGCGCATATCCGGAAGATTCCCTGGAAAACATGCGCAAGGTAGCCAAAGAGAATAACTATTGCTTTCCCTACCTGCTGGATGAGACCCAGGAAGTGGCCAGAGCTTATGGCGCCGTCTGCACGCCGGATTTTTACGGCTATAACGCCGATCTTGAATTACAGTACCGGGGCCGGCTGAACGCGGTAACACCCACGACGCCACCGCAGGCAGGCATGCGCCGCGATCTTTTTGAAGCCATGCAACTGGTTGCCCAGACCGGCGAGGGCCCGAGAACACAGATCCCGAGCATGGGCTGCTCCATCAAGTGGAAAAACGGGTAACAACGCCAATCGCATGATCCCGATACGGCTTACGTGTCCACGGCATTGAACCGCGTCGAGCCCGTTCGAACGCGGTGGTACGGTGCCATCAGCATCGTCATTGGCCTGGTCATCGCGCTGCTGGTGCTCGAGGCCGGGTTGGTGCTTTATCAAAAGCATGTTCGTGATCGCGAGCACATGTCCGCCGGCCTCATCCTCTACGATGAACACCTCGGCTGGAAGCTTGCCCGCAGCTGGTCCGGCCGCCATGAGCGCAGCGAGTACCGGGTCAGCTACCATACCGGCACGCAAGGCTTTCGGGTTTCCGATAGTACAAATAACGACTCTACCGCCGCACGCTGGGCCGTACTGGGCGACAGCTTTACCTTCGGTCTCGGAGTCAATGACAATGAAACCTTCACCGCGGTCATGAACCGCGAGGCGACGGACAAGCATTTCATTAACTACGCTGTGCCCGGATACAGCACCGATCAGCAATGGCTGTTACTGCAACAAAACCCGGAGATCCGTCGCGCCCGGCGATTGCTGGTGGTGGTGTACCTGGGTAATGACCCGTTCGATAATGTACTGTCTTTCCCGCTGCAGGCCCGGCACGCCAAACCCTATGTTGAACTGGAAAACGGCAAACTGCGGGTACGCAACCAGCCGGTGCCCCTGATCAGCAAACCACAAGCGCAACTGCAACGCGATCTGGCTCGCCTGAACGCACCCCGGCGTGAACCCGCCGCGTGGCGTCGGTTACTCGAATCCTCGGCAGTGGGTGCACTGTTGCTGAACAGCCTCTTCCCGGATCGCTACATTGCAAATGATGTAAGCACACACTTTCAATATGAAACAGATGTGATAATAGCTTTACTACGGAAAATACAGGCCCAGGCGGCAGAAATGCAGCCCCTGATCGTACTCATGCCTGGACGCTCATTTGTACAGCAACCGTACAGCTTTTCCGCGGCCTACCAGGAATACTTTCGCCGGGAAATTCTGAACGCGGCACCGGAACAGAGCCTTGATGTGATCGATATGGCCACGCTGCTGCGTACAGATTATGAAACAACATCCTCGCAATTGTTTTATCCCGTCGACGGGCATCTGACCCCGATTGGCCATGAGTTCATCGCCAGGGCGATATCGGAACGTCTTTAGACTTCGCCCGCGATGGGTCATGACGGAGTAGTGTATTATCGAAGACGATCGCAACAGTCCTGACAGCGCGTATTTTTTTACCTCTCCGGCTTGCCCGCAGGTGCGGCCTGAGTGAGAATAGCGCGCTTGATATTGGGGCCGCTTCGTCCATTCCGTTTGCCAGTACCCGGCAATAGACTTACGGAATCCACAGATTACGGTAATTTCAACCCGGCGGGGGCACAGGGCGCAAGCTGATGAGACCCCGGCTTTGACAATCTCATGGTTATGAAACAGGAAAATCTCTCAGAATCCGTAACGGCCAACGTTACATCGGAGCGCCGCGTACTGGCCAACGCCATCCGCGCCCTGAGCATGGACGCCGTGGAACGGGCGCAGTCCGGTCATCCCGGCGCGCCCATGGGCATGGCCGATATCGCCGAAGTGCTCTGGAACGACTTTATGCGGCACAATCCGGCCAACCCGCACTGGATCAACCGCGATCGTTTTGTCATGTCGAATGGTCACGGCTCCATGCTGCTGTATTCCGTATTGCACCTGACCGGTTACGATCTGGGCATTGACGATCTGAAACAGTTTCGCCAGTTACATTCAAAAACACCGGGGCATCCCGAGTACGGTTATACCCCGGGAATCGAAACGACCACCGGACCGCTCGGCCAGGGCCTGGCCAACGCCGTCGGCATGGCACTGGCGGAACGCACCCTGGCGGCCACCTATAACCGGCCCGGGTATGACATTATCGATCATTTTACCTATGTCTCCGTCGGTGACGGTTGCCTGATGGAAGGTATCTCGCATGAAGCCTGTTCTCTCGCCGGCACACTGGGACTGGGCAAGCTTATCGCCCTCTTCGACAGCAACCGCATCTCCATCGACGGCGACGTGGACGGCTGGTTCCGGGACGACAACGCGGCCCGCTTCGAGGCCTACGGCTGGCATGTGATCCGCGATGTCGACGGCCATGATCCGGAGCAGATCCGGGTCGCGCTGGAGACCGCAAGAAACACCCTCGATCGGCCCAGTTTTATCGTCTGCACTACGGAAATCGGTCATGGTTCACCGAACAAGGGCGGCAAGGCGTCCAGTCACGGCGCACCGCTGGGCAGTGATGAGATCGAACTGGCCCGTAAAAACCTTGGCTGGGATTACGCGCCCTTTGAAATTCCCGAACACATTTACGCCGCCTGGAATGCCCGCGAAGCCGGCCAGGCCATGGAAGACGAATGGAACCGCGCCTTTGACGGCTACCGCGCCGAATTTCCTGCACAGACCGCCGAACTTCTGCGCCGCGTTGCCGGTGAATTGCCGGACGACTGGACGCAACAACTGCAGCGCATCATCAATGATATCAACAGCAAGGGCGAGTCCGTGGCATCGCGCAAGGCCTCGCAGATTGCGCTCAACGCCATCGGTCCCCTGCTGCCGGAACTGATCGGCGGATCGGCCGATCTCACCGGCTCCAACCTGACCCTGCGAGCCGATTCCACCGTGATCGACGCGGACAATCCCGCCGGTAATTACCTTTACTACGGCGTGCGCGAATTCGGTATGACCGCCATTAACAACGGACTCGCCCTGCACGGCGGCTTTATTCCCTACGGCGGCACCTTTCTTATGTTCTCGGAATACGCGCGTAACGCCCTGCGTATGGCAGCGCTGATGAAAGTACGTAACATCTTGGTATTCACCCATGATTCCGTCGGGCTCGGCGAAGACGGCCCCACCCACCAGGCGGTGGAACAGGCGGCAACGCTGCGCATGATGCCGAACATGTCGGTATGGCGGCCCTGCGATACGGTGGAGACCGTGGTGGCCTGGCGTGCCGCCATCGAGCGCGCAACAGGACCGACTTCGTTACTGCTCTCACGCCAGACACTGCCGCATATAGAACGCACACCGGATCAGATCGAGGCCATTGCCCGCGGCGGTTACGTGCTGGCGGATCCCGATGGCGAGGTCAACGCCGTTCTGATTGCCACCGGTTCGGAAGTGGCGCTGGCCATGGCGGTGGCGCAAAACCTGAATGCGCAGGGGGCCGGTATCCGCGTGGTCTCCATGCCCTGCACCGATGTGTTTGACGCGCAGGACGAGGCCTGGCGCGATTTGGTATTGCCTCCCGCCTGCCGCAAACGCATCGCGGTGGAAGCCGGGGTCAGCGACTACTGGCGCAAGTATGTCGGACTGGACGGAATTGCGCTCGGTATCGATACCTTTGGAGAATCAGCACCGGCGAATGATGTCTTCGAACATTTCGGTTTTACCGAAAAAATACTCACTGAAATGATCACATCACTGCTGAAACGATAGACCGTTCAGTCAGGAATTTATATGTGTCCGGGAAAGTACAGCCACCAGGCCTGTGATACAGGATGCACAAGTTAATCAGTAATTCTGGAGAATAAAATGACAATCAAAGTTGGTATCAATGGTTACGGCAGAATCGGTCGCAACATACTTCGTGCACTGTATGAATCAAAGCGTACGGATGAAATCGAGATCGTGGGCATTAACGATCTCGGTGACGCCAATACCAATGCTCACCTGACCCGTTACGATACCGCGCATGGCCGCTTTCCCGGCGAAGTCAGCGTCGAGGGCGATAACATGATCGTCAACGGTGACAAAATCCGTGTGCTGTCGGAACGTGACCCGGCCAGACTGCCCTGGGGCGAACTGGGCGTGGACGTGGTCCATGAATCCACCGGCTTTTTCACCAGCAAGGCAAAAGCCTCGGCCCATCTTCAGGGTGGCGCGAAAAAGGTGATCATCTCCGCGCCCGGTGGCAAGGACGTCGACGCCACCGTGGTTTACGGCGTTAACCATGATGTATTGAATGCATCGGATACGGTTATCTCCAATGCCTCCTGCACCACCAACTGCCTGGCGCCTCTGGTCAAGGTCCTGCATACACATATTGGCGTACTCCAGGGCCTGATGACCACGGTGCACTCCTACACCAACGACCAGGTGCTGACCGATGTTTATCATTCCGATCTGCGCCGGGCGCGCTCGGCCACCATGTCCATGATCCCCACCAAGACCGGGGCGGCAGCGGCCGTCGGCCTGGTGTTACCCGAACTCAACGGCAAGCTCGATGGATATGCCGTACGCGTCCCCACCATCAACGTGTCCATGGTTGACCTGACTTTTGCCGCGGCCAGGGAAACCAGCGTCGAGGAAATCAATGCATTGATGAAAGACGCGGCCGACGGCGAGCTCAAGGGTGTCCTCGCCTGGAATGATGCGCCGCTGGTTTCCATTGATTTTAATCACGACCCGGCTTCTTCCACGTTTGATGCTACCCTGACCCGGGTCCTGGAAGGCACCCAGGTAAAAGTGGTTTCCTGGTACGATAATGAATGGGGTTTCTCCAACCGCATGCTTGATGTCACCATCGCCCTGATGAACGCATCCTGACTCGATGACTGAACTTATCAAAACCGGCGATCTGGATTTCATTGATAAACGTGTTCTCATCCGCGTCGATTTCAATGTGCCGGTTAAAGATGGACGGGTACAGGATGACACGCGCATTCGCGCCTCGCTGCCCACTATCAGGGAGGTATTGTCCGGGGGCGGCCAGGTGATCCTGGTCTCGCACCTGGGCCGGCCCGAGGAGGGTGTGTACAACGAGGCTTTCTCGCTTGCCCCGGTGGCCACGCGTCTGTCCGAACTGCTGGAGCGGAGAGTCGACCTGGTTCGCAACTGGCAGGAGGACGGGGTTGAGTTCGGGGACACGGATGTTGTCATGCTGGAAAACATCCGCTTTTGCAAGGGCGAGAAAGCCAACGACGAAGATCTTTCCAGGAAACTCGGTGAACTGTGCAATATCTACATCAATGATGCGTTTGGCACTGCCCATCGCGCCCAGTCCTCGACTCACGGCGTCGCCAAGTACGTGCCGGTGGCCTGCGCCGGGCCCCTGATGGTGGCTGAACTCGATGCTCTGGGCAAGGTATTCGACGATCCGGCAAGGCCCCTGGTCGCCATTGTCGGCGGTTCCAAGGTCTCCACCAAGCTCATGGTTTTGAAACAACTGGCCGGCGTCGTCGATCAACTGATCGTCGGTGGCGGGATTGCCAATACATTTTTAAAGGCCGCCGGTTACAACATCGGCCGTTCACTGTTTGAAGCCGACCTGGTCGACACTGCCGCCGAACTCATCAGCCAGATGAAAACGGACGGCAAGGAGATCCCGCTGCCCGTTGATGTGGTCTGTGCACGGGAACTGTCCGAGACAGCCACTGCCAGTCTGAAATCCATCTACGATGTCGAGGACGATGATCTCATTCTTGATATCGGGCCGCAAAGCGCCGCCATGTTTTCAAAATACCTCGACAATGCCGCCACTATCGTCTGGAACGGCCCGGTGGGCGTCTTCGAATACGATGCGTTTGCCGACGGCACCCGCGTGATGGCAGAGGCTATTGCCAACAGTAATGCCTATTCCATCGCCGGCGGCGGCGATACCCTGGCCGCTATTGCCCGCTTCGACGTTGGCGACCGCATCTCCTACATCTCCACCGGCGGTGGTGCTTTCCTGGAATTGCTCGAAGGCAGGGAACTGCCAGCCGTAACCATCTTGAAGGAATCGGCACGCGCCTGGGCGGCAATGGAACGCGCTCGTGAATATTAAAAAAATCTTTTGCAGCCTCACAGAATAATGCGCAGGACCAAAATTATCGTGACGCTCGGCCCGGCGACGGACAGCCCGGGCATGATGAAAAAACTGTTTGATTCCGGAATGGATGCCGTACGCCTGAACTATTCACACCAGACCCATGACGACCATGAACGCCGCGTCAGGGAAGTGCGGGAGCTGTCCATAGCTGAACACCGGGCAGTTGGCATCATCGCCGATCTGCAGGGTCCGAAAATCCGCATACAAAGATTCAATACCGGCAGTGTTGAACTGAACGAAGGCGATACGTTCGTGATCGATACCGATCTGTCACAGGGCGGCGGTGATGTGCATCACGTCGGGGTCAGTTATAAAAACCTGCCCCGGGACGTCAATGTCGGGGACACCCTGTTACTCGACGATGGACGCATTTCCCTGCTGGTGAAAGAAGTGGGAGACCATGAAATCACCTGCAGCGTCACCACCGGCGGCAAGCTCTCTGATCGCAAGGGCATTAATCTCAGAGGTGGCGGGTTGTCCGCCGCCGCTTTGACAAAAAAAGATCTCAAGGACCTGAAACACGCTCTCAGGATCGGCGCGGATTTTATTGCCCTGTCATTCATCCGGCGCGCCAGTGATATTCATGAAGCCCGTGAGTTGATCAAGGCGGAAGGCAGCAATGCCGGGATCATCGCGAAAATCGAGCGTGCCGAAGCTCTAGATGATATCGAGGCCATTATCGATGCCACCGATATCGTCATGATCGCCCGCGGTGACCTGGGCGTGGAAATCGGTGATGCCAGTCTGCCGCCGGTGCAGAAACGGCTCATCAAGATGGCTCGGGATATGGACCGGGCCACGATCACGGCAACGCAGATGATGGAGTCCATGATCAGCCAGCCGATTCCGACCCGGGCCGAGGTGTTCGACGTCGCCAATGCGGTACTCGACGGTACCGATGCGGTGATGCTCTCCGGTGAAACCAGCATTGGCCGGCATCCGCACAAGGTACTGCAATCCATGGCCAACATTTGCGCGGAAACGGAAAAGCAGCGCGATACCCGGGTCTCGGACCACCGCATCAACCAGCGCTTCGAATCCATTGGTGAGGCGATCGCCATGTCAACCATGTACGCCGCCAACCACATCGGCGCCAGGGCCATAGCCGCCCTGACCGAAACCGGCTCCACCTGTGTCTGGATGTCACGCATCAGCTCCGGCATCCCCATCTTTGCCTTCACGCGTCACGAATCGACACGGCGCAAGGTCACCCTGTACCGCGGCGTCTATCCCGTGAAGTTTGATATCACCCATACCGATCCGCTGGAGGCCAACAAGGGGGTCATCGATCTGCTCATGAAAAGCAATATCGTTACCGAGGGCGACATTGTCATCATCACCAAGGGTGACCTGCGCGGCAAGCGCGGCAAAACCAACAACATGAAAATCATCCGCGTCGGCGAGGCGATTGAACATATTCTGTGATTGGTGAATAGGGACTTGCCGCAGATTACGGTCGGATTACAATTTGAATCACCATTCACTGTTCACTGTTCACCGTTCACTGTTCACTGTTCACCGTTCACTGTTCACTGTTCACTGTTTCCTGTTCACCATTCACAATTTCTCCAAAAGGCTATTCACTAATCACTGTTCACTCAATATACTTTCAACCATACCCGCGACAGAAACTGAGAGGACACAGTAATGAGTGCACAAGAACTGGAGAGGACAGCCGCCGCCATGGTGGCCGAGGGCAAGGGCATCCTGGCCATCGATGAAAGTTTCCCGACCATCAAGAAACGCTTTGACTCAATCAACATTGAATCCACCGAGGAAAACCGCCGCGCCTACCGCGACCTGCTGATCACCGCACCCGGGGGCAGCGATTACATCAGCGGCATGATCCTCTTCGACGAAACCATTCGCCAGTCCGCCAGTGACGGCACCCCGTTTCCGAAAGCGCTGGTTGACCAGGGCATCATGCCTGGCATCAAGGTGGATGCCGGCGCAAAGGATCTCGCCGGGCACATGGGAGAAAAAGTGACCGAGGGGCTCGATGGGCTGCGTGAACGCCTGGCCGAATACCGGGAACTGGGCGCGAAATTTGCCAAATGGCGTGCAGTCATCACCATAGGCAGCGGGATCCCGTCTTCGGCCTGCATCGAGGCCAACGCCCATGCCCTCGCCCGTTATGCCGCCCTCTGTCAGGAAGCCGGCATCGTGCCGATGGTAGAACCGGAAGTGCTGATGGATGCCGACAATACCATCGATACCTGTTACAACGTCACCGAGCGGACGCTGAAAACCGTGTTCAACGAACTCTATCGACAGGATGTCACCTTCGAACACACCATCCTGAAAACCAACATGGTCATCTCCGGCAAGCAGTGTCCGACGCAGGCGGACATCCAGGAAGTCGCCGACAAAACCGTGCGTTGTCTGCTCAACGCCGTACCCGCGGCCATACCGGGGATCGTTTTTCTCTCCGGTGGCCAGAGTTCAGCGCTGGCGACCGCGCACCTGAACGCCATGAACAAAACCTATTCATCGCTGCCCTGGCCGCTGAGTTTTTCCTACGGCCGCGCCCTGCAGGAAGACTGCCTGAAAACCTGGGCCGGCAATCCCGACAATGTCGAGGCCGCCCTCAAGGTGTTGTTGCACCGGGAGAAATGCAACAGCCTGGCGTGCAGGGGGGAGTACTCCGAGGATATGGAAAAGGCTGCTTGATCGGTGGCATTGCAACATTGCCATAAGACGCAGCGGGACCGGAGAATCGTCCGCCCCCGGACCTGCCGGGTTCGGCCCGACATCAGCCGGACATAATCAGCGCAGCCTTTGGCCGGCCGTCATGACCGATACCGCTGACAACCCCGGGAAATTATCCGCGCAGGCCGAGACCGCGTTAGCGGCCTATGAAGCCATGCGCGAAAGCAAGCAGAAATATTTTTCGCAACTGCAGGCCATGGATGAAAAATACAAGAACTGGGGGCATCCCACGGACGGGGAAAAACAGCGTCTGGATGAGTTGCTCAAAGTCCACGACAGCAAGGTATCGGCCTTTAACGAAGCCATGAGTCAGGTGGACGACACGGAAGACAGAATGGCGCTGATCCAGAGATTAAACACCTGACTACTCATCCAAACGAGTGAGATAACGGCCTATATGACAAATGCTGTCGAGTTTTTTTACAAAACGGTGACATTCGCAGTTGAATTCAGACATTTTATTTCCAGCTTTTTGACTCCATAAGTTATTGAATTCCTGAAGGTATTCCACCCCACATGGAAATTTTGACAACACACCGTGTCGATTTTTCTTACATTCCGACCTGATCGTAAGCCCATCTTGAACTTAACTTACTGATTTTATTATTGATTGAGTAGTTGGCACTCTATCTGCAAAGAAAGACAGTAACCATAAACCGAATGGGCGCCGGATGCAGCCCTTCCACGAAAGGGCTTTAACCGATTGTGGCCCGGAAGCTGTTGCTTCCAAAACAATCTAATAAAAACATTTTCATAACTCCATTGTTAGCAGCCAGCCTTCGGGCTGGCATTTTTTTATCTGCTCGCACAGTCCATCAGCGATGCAGGGTTCTGTGCCAGCGGCTGGAGCCATGGGATTTGTGAAACAGTGGCACATTCCGGCGTTTCATAAAGGGAACCAGCACCATGCCGGCGATGAAGCCGCCGATATGGGCGTACCAGGCCACGCCCGCGCCGTCCGGACTGGATAGCGCCGAGCTGACCAACTGGATGAGGAACCAGAAACCGAGCACCCAGCCGGCCGGCAACCGGATCAATTGTGAGAAAAAGCCGAGAGGTATCAACACCAACACCCTGGCATGCGGGTAAAGCAACAGGTAGCCGCCGAGCACCCCGGAAATGGCGCCGCTGGCGCCGATCATGGGGATTTCGGACGCCGGATTCTGCAATACCTGTCCGAACACGGCGGCAACACCGCAGAGCAGGTAAAACACAATAAAGCGGAAATGCCCGAGCGCATCTTCCAGGTTATTGCCGAAGATCCACAGGTAGAGCATGTTGCCCGCCAGGTGCATGAAACCGCCGTGCAGGAACATGGACGTTATCACCGTCAATTCGGCCGGCACCAGTACCAGTTCCGCCGGCAGGCTGACCTTGTCCAGCAGCACCGCGGGAATCACTCCCAGGCTGTAGACCGCCATCTGTCCGCCAGGGCTGCCCAGCGACACCTGCCAGAAAAAAACCAGCACACAGGTGACGATGAACAGGATGGTCAGAACGGGGAAAATATCCGTGGGATTGTCATCGTGCAGGGGGATCACGTAAACACTCCCGGTCCTGTAGACAATGCCATCAAGCGGCGTCTGCTGCTGAACCGGCCGGATTATGCACGGTGTTAGCGGGTTTGCTCCTCGATGGCCTGGCGCTGTGCCTCGGCGGCGTCGAGCATTTTCTGCTCGGCCGCCCTGGCCCGGTCCATGGTCTCCACCTGGTCTTTCCAGACGTGGTCACCGGAGCCGGTACCGGAACTGCCGGCGTCATCGCCCGAGCAGGACATCAACAAAACCGACAGCGTAATCAGCATGAACCGGGGCTTACGCATCATGGTATCTCCTGTTGTCACTGCGGTTGCAGTTCACCGCTCTCGATATCGAAATAAAAACCGTGTACCGACAGGCTGCCGGATTCAACGCGGGACTTTATCCACGGGAACGTCAGCAGATTCTGCATGGACACCTTGATGGATTCAGACTCACAGCGCCGGCACTGTTCCGCGAAACCTGCATCCGGAAATTCCTGTAACACCTTGTCACGGGCCGGGGTGGCAATCTGCATCCAGGGATCAATAAAACGGTAATCCCTGGTGTCGTGACTGCCTTCCATCAGGCTTTGTATGCCGCCACACAGGCCGTGTCCCAGAATCATGACGTTTTGCACCTTGAGATGCTTGATGGCGAATTCCAGCGCGGCGCTGGTGCCATGGGTCTTGCCGTCATCGACACTGGGCGGCACCAGGTTGGCCACGTTGCGAACAACAAATATATCTCCGGGGCCGGTATCCAGTATAAGCGCGGGGTCGACACGGGAATCACAACAGGCGATCACTATAGTCTTGGGTGACTGCCCCTGGTCAACCAGTTGCCGGTACAATTCGGGCCGTTCTTCAAAGTATTTTTTTCTGAATCGCTGAAAGCCATCCAGCAGGGGTTGGAAATCGTCGCTCATATCACTCCCGTCAGTCGTTGTTGTGCTTCAAGATATTTTTTCGCGGTATTGTCTATGACCTCGCGGGGCAATCGCGGCCCCGGCGGTGTCTTGTTCCAGTCCAGGGTTTCAAGGTAATCACGCACGTACTGCTTGTCAAAGCTGGGCGGACTGATGCCGGTACGGTATTCATCCAGCGGCCAGAAGCGTGAAGAGTCGGGTGTCAATACTTCGTCTATCAGCACCATGTTACCGTCGCTGTCGAGTCCGAATTCAAACTTGGTATCGGCGATAATGATACCACGCTCGCGGGCATAGGCGGCGGCGCTGGAGTAGATGCGCAAACTGATGTCCCGCATCTGTTCAGCCAGCTCGTGGCCGATCAATCTCACAGTGCGATCAAAGTCGATGTTTTCATCGTGGGCGCCGATATCGGCCTTGGTGGACGGCGTGAATATCGGTTCCGGCAACTGTTCCGCCTGGCGCAAACCGGGCGGCAGGGCGATACCGCTGATGGCGCCGGTCGCGCAATAATCCTTCCAGCCCGAGCCGATGACATAGCCGCGGGCAATGGCTTCCACCGGCAGTGGCCGTAAACGCCGCACCACCACACCACGATCACCGATCTGTTCGAGTTCGGACGCACTCAGAACATCGGCCGGAGTAATGCTGCTGAGATGATTGGAAATCAAATCGCCGATACGGGCGAACCAGAAGCGGGAAACCCGGTTCAAGACCTCACCCTTGCCCGGGATTGGATCCGGCAACACCACATCGAACGCCGACAACCGGTCACTGGTGACGATGAGCATGTATTCATCATCCACCTCGAACAGATCCCGTACCTTGCCTCTTGAAAGCGGCTTCAACGAGGTTATTTCAGGAGTGTAAAGAGTATTATTCATTGCAGATGGATTGAGTTGAAGGTGTTTTACGTGCAATCATTAACTTTTATCATACCGGACTACTTGATTCTGCGGCCACGTCAATGCGCGATAATAATAACAGGATTCAACTCAGCGGCTTTAACAATCTGACCAAAACGCTCAGCTTTAATATCTACGATTTGAGTTTTCTGCGTTCAGTCACGGAGATTGACGCGCTGACCGGGTACATCAATGATCAATACAGCTCCACACGGCTGACCGGCATACTCCAGGACGTGGCCAGGATTATCGGCGCCAACGTACTCAACGTCGCCACGGCTGACTATGAACCTTCCGGCGCCAGCACAACCCTGCTGATCTCAGAGGAAACCCCGGCGCTGGCCGGCGTCACCAACCAGCAGACACCGGGGCCGCTACCGGAAGCGGTTGTCGCCCACCTGGACAAAAGTCACCTGACCGCGCACACCTATCCCGAAAATCATCCCGGTGTGGGCGCCAATATTCTTCGCACCGACATTGACGTGAGCACCTGTGGCATGATTTCCCCGCTCAAGGCCCTGAACTACCTGATCCACAGTTTCAGTTCCGATGTGGTAGTGCTCGATTACCGGGTCCGGGGGTTCACCCGCAGTGAATGCGGTAAAAAGCTCTTCATGGACCATGACATAAATTCGATTCAGAGCTACATCGATGCAACCACGCTGGCCGACTACCACAGCCAGGATTGCAACTTACGCGATGAAAATATCTTTCACACAAAAATGCTGCGACGAGCGTTCCGGACCGGGGATTATCTGCTGGATGGCGCCGACGTTGAGCTGTCCGCGGCAGAGCAATCCCGCATCGATGAATTGATACGCGGTGAGCTGGATGGTATTTACCGGAGTTTTTCCAACTGAGAAACCGGAGTTGGTCGTACAGCACACCACCACTGCCTGAGCTTTGCGCAGCCTCACACCGCTTTCACCGCTGCGAATCAAGTAATACCGCCAGGGCCTTACGGCGGAGATCCGGCCAGGACTCGACCCAGCAGCAGTCGTGGGTGTAATCAGGCACACTGTGCAGTTGTTGCATGTGCTCCGGCCCCAGTGCCTGCAGATAGGAGCGCACCACGGCTTCCGGCACGATGTGATCATTGGCGCCGGTCCAGTGCAGTTGCGGCAGTCGGGCCAGCGGGCGGGCGAAATTCACCGGATTCAATGAACCGTCGAGCGGCGAGACCTGGTGCAGGCTCGTCCAGGTGTCAATATCCAGGTTCGCGGCCACCGTCATCAGCCATTGCACATCATTACGCCTGGCCGCCAGCAGGGCGGCGATGACACCACCACCGGAATAACCGATCAAACGCACCCCGTCCGCCCCGGTGTAAGCCAGATGATCATCAATGGCGCGGCTCATGGCATCGACCACGGTTTCCGCGTAGCGATGGCTGGACCAGAAACGGGGAGAACAGCGCCCGTCCTGCACATCATCACTGTATTGGCACGGCCTGGCCAGGTAGAGCAGATTTGCGCCGGACACCCGGGCAGCCAGCCGCAGTGCGACCGGGTCAGTGGGTGTCGGGTTTGCCGAGAGACGATTTTTCCTGCGCCAGGCCAGGCCATCACCTTCGATGTACACTTCCAGAGGCATTTTGGGTGCCGCAACGCCGTTGTAAAAGCTCAGCAATCGGAACTCGCCGGTATTGATGATCCGTGCCTGCAGTCCTGCTTCATGGGCAATATCCCCGGCAGTCTGCAGGCGCGCCTTGACGTTATGCAACGCCGTGCAGCCGAAGCCGGGAGACAACAGCAGGCAAAGATACACGACAGCGGGGCGAACGCTCATAACCGGTGATTATACGGATAATGGCCACGCGGACCGCATCCGGCTGGCGGTGGGAATGCGGACGTTAGCGAGATGAAGCGTGAACACGGTCAAGTTTTTGTGAATTCTCCCGCCGGTTTATGAATATTCAGGCAACTCAACGTATAATAAGGGTCATAAATACATGACAATCTGCCCGGCTATACTGTAAAAGTGTCTGTACGAACATATTGCGGGTGCCATCGACCGTGGTATTGTTGCTTGACACATGACCGGCAAAACAGTCAGCAACAAAAATCATCTTAACCGGCATTTGCACAGCAACCCGGGAAACAAAACGAGCATAACCATGAACAACCCAATCCTTATCAAGACCGTTGTACTGGCTCTGACACTGCTACTGAATCAGGCCGCCCTCGCCGCTACCAGGGCCGGGCAGGTTGAAACCATCAAGGGTGAGGTCAGTGCGACGCTGGATGACCAGACCCGGAGCCTGTCCAAAGGCGATGATGTATTTGCCAACGATCTCATCTCTACCGAGCCCGGGGCCCTGGTTGAGATCAAATTTGTTGATGATTCCAAATTCCTGGTCGGACCGGATTCGGAGATGAAAGTCGACAAGTTTTCCTACAATAAGCCCGATACCGAGAATGCACTGTCCACCCGCCTGCTCAAGGGCACTTTCCGTTTTGTCACCGGCCTTATCGCACGTTACAAACCGGAATCCATGGAAGTCAGTACCGCCGTGGCCACCATCGGTATCCGTGGCACCACTGTCGGCGTGGAAGCCAGCGCCAACTCGGCCATTGTGGTTCTGGAACAACCCGATGACACCTCGCGCAGCACGGCCATCGAGGTTTCCAACCAGTTCGGCAGTGTCTATATTGATGAGCCGGGTTATGGCACCGAAATACCGGATGAGTTCTCACCGCCCTCGCCGCCACAACGCATGCGCTTGCGCACGATCAACAACCTGATGCGATCCCTGCAGTCGATCCAGAGAATCAGCGTGCCGCGGCCGGCAATGCGCTGACAGGGATCTCAAATCGCTGTCAAACCCGGTAACAATCCGCGTCAGTGCGGTGTTACCTTGAGAAGAGCGAAGCGGGTTTGAAGCCGCGGTGTTACTTCTGCTTTGCCCAGGAATCCCTGAGCGTGATAGTGCGGTTGAAGACGGGCTGTTCAGATATTGAATCCTTGCCATCCATACAAAAATAGCCGAGTCGCTCGAACTGGTACACGGCGCCGGGTGTTGCCGCATTCAGGGAGGGCTCTAATAACGCGGCCTTGATCACCTGGCGTGAGTCGGGATTCAGCCCGGCTTTCCAGTCGCCATCAGCAGCTTCCGGATCCGCATCCATGAACAACCGATCATAAAGCCGGACCTCGGCCTGCATGGCATGCTGCGCCGAGACCCAGTGTATGGTGCCCTTGACCTTGCGGCCGTCCGGGGCCTGACCACCGCGTGTTTGCGGATCGTAACTGCATCGAAGTTCGATGACGTCCCCCGCGGCATTTTTTATCACTTCGTTACAGGTGATGAAATAAGCATAGCGCAAGCGTACTTCGCGGCCGGGGCCGAGCCGGAAAAACTTTTTCGGCGGATCTTCCATGAAATCATCACGCTCGATGTACAGGGTCTTCGAGAAAGGGATCTCGCGCTTACCCATGTCCGGGTTGTTGGGATGATTGATCCCCTCCAGCATTTCAACCTGTCCGTCGGGATAATTTTCAATGGTGACTTTCAGTGGATCCAGTACCGCCAGTACCCGCGGCGACGTACGATCCAGTTCCTCGCGCACGCAGTTTTCCAGCACACCCACATCAATTACCGTGTCATTCCTGGTTACACCGATGCGTTCGCAGAATTCACGCACGGCAGCCGGCGGAAACCCGCGACGGCGCACACCGGAGATGGTCGGCATTCGCGGATCGTCCCAGCCATCCACCCGTAACTCACTCACCAGTTGATTGAGTTTGCGTTTGCTCATGACCGTGTAATTGAGGTTCAGCCGGGCAAACTCTATCTGCTGCGGATGACAGGGAACGGGCAACTGATCCAGGAACCAGTCATACAGCGCCCGGTGATCCTCGAACTCCAGTGTGCACAGGGAATGGGTGATGCCTTCGAGCGCATCGGAAATGCAATGCGTGTAGTCATACATGGGATAAATGCACCATTCATCGCCGGTGCGATGATGGATGGTTTTGCGGATCCGGTAAATGGTGGGATCACGCAGGTTCATGTTCGGGGAAGCCATGTCAATACGGGCTCGTAATACATGCTCGCCCTCATTGAATGCGCCGGCCTTCATGGCCTCGAACAATTCCAGGTTTTCCTCGACACTGCGATCGCGCCAGGGGCTGTTTTTACCGGGTTCTTTCAGGGTCCCGCGATATTCGCGGATCTGCTCCGCGCTGAGACTGTCCACGTAGGCCTTGCCCGCCCGGATCAGATACAGTGCAAATTCATACAATTGCGGAAAATAATCAGAGGCAAAATACAACCGATCCTTCCAGTCATAACCCAGCCAGTGCACATCGGCCTTGATCGATTCCACGTACTCCTCGTTTTCCTTTTCCGGGTTGGTATCATCGAAACGCAGGTTGCAAAGACCGTGGTAATCCCCGGCTATACCGAAATTGAGACAGATAGACTTGGCATGCCCGAGATGCAGGTAACCGTTCGGCTCGGGCGGAAAGCGGGTGTGCACCCGGCCGTCGTTTTTCCCCCGGGCCAGATCCTCGCTGATGATCCTGCGTATAAAGTGGCCGGGCGCCGCCGTGTCCATATCTTTGCTTGTCATTGACTGCGTGTTATCCGTTAAAGTTGAAATGAAGGGAATTGTTACTCTAACCCGGCGCTTCCCGGACCCGCGCCACATCCGGAATATCACCGCGAATCCCCATGGCGTATTCCATGAGATAATGTTTTACCGGCGGCAGGCGGTCGGTGATCCGCAAGCCGAGATTACGCAACTGCGGAAGCGGAGGAGTCTGCCGGGTAAACAACTCCTTGAACCCGGTCATCACATGCATCATGAATTGATCATCGCCCCGCCGCCAGCGTTCATAACGCCGCAGGACCTGCCGATCCCCGATATCGCGTCCACGCCGGTATGTTTCCGTAACGACCTGGGCCAGCGCAGCGGCATCCAGTATGCCGAGGTTGGCGCCCTGTCCGGCCAGGGGATGTACCACGTGAGCCGCATCACCGATCAGCGCCAGCCTGTCACCGATATAACGTTCCGCACTGCCATGTCCCAGCGGATAGTGCATGCTTGGCCCGCTTGCCGTCACAGCGCCCAGACGCATCTCCAGTGTCGCCTCAAGTTCCCGCTGAAACGCAGTTGTCTCAAGTTTCAGTAATGCCTGCACCTGCTCCGGAAGGATCGACCAGACAATACCGCATTCATGCGCATCGTTCATGGGTAGAAACGCCAGTGTGCCGTCACTCAGGAATCGCTGTCTCGCGGTATCCCCGTGCGCCTTTTCTGTGCGGACAATACAGGCGAGCGCTGCCTGTTCATATTCATGACGGACGAACCCTATACCGGCCAGCGACCGGGTCAGTGAGTCCTTGCCATCGGCCGCGATTACCAGTCGTGCGGTAATACATCGGCCATCATCCAGACTGACCACTGCCTGTCCGGATTCGACGTCCAGCGACCGGAGCTGGGCCGGCTGATACCAGCTTACCCGGGACTCGTTGCGGATAGCAGCGGTCAGAGCCCGGGTTAGAATAGTACTCTCGATGATGTAACCGAGCGTGGGCCGGCAGACATCGGCACTGTCGAAGTGGATCTCGCCACGGCCGTTTTCATCCCAGACGTCCATTTTTCGGAAATGGCCGATGCGCCGCGGGTCCATCCTTGACCAGGCGCCAACGGCATCCAGAATCTGCCGTGAAGCCGGGGTAATGGCCAGCGCCCGAGGGTCCGGTAGCGCATCCTGTGCTGCCTTCGCTGTCTCCTGTGCGTCGATCAATGCGACTTGCAGGCCTTCACGCGCCAGTAAACCCGCGGCTACCTGCCCGGTGATCCCGGCGCCGACAATAATCACATCGACAGCGTGACTGCCCTGCTTGCTAACGCCCGCCATTACCCGGGCACCCGATGCAGGCGAGCGCCCAGACCGGCGCCCAGGCGCATGATCCGGCGCCTGAGTGCAGGCGCCAGCCCGGCCAACAAAAGACCGCTATTGCGGGCCACGGTCAGGCAGGGATTGGTGGTATAAAACAACCGCGCCAGGCCGTCGGTAAAACGCAGCACTCGCTGCTGATCGGAACGGCGCAAATCGTTGTAACGCTGCAGGGTTGCAAGGCCGCCGGGATCGGCGCCGGCAACTGCCGCTGCCGCAAGTACTTCGGCCAGTCCGGCGACATCACGCAGGGCCAGGTTAAAGCCCTGGGCCGCATTCGGATGCAACGTATGCGCCGAATTGCCCAGCAGTAACGCACGGTCGCGGTACTGGTGCTTGACATGCTGCAAGGCTATTTCATAGCTGCTGCGTTTACCGGGACTGTGCAGCCTGCCGAGGCGGCGTCCGAACTGGCGTTGTACCTCGGCTACAAAGGCGTCGTCATTCATGTCCAGATAAACCTGCGCATCAGCGCTGTTTACGGTAAAAACCATGGCCATGCGGTCAGGACCGGCGGGCAGCAACGCCAGCGGGCCGTGCGCCGTAAAACGTTCAAAGGCAGTGTTTTGATGGGACAGTTCAGTCAGTACATTGCTGACGATGGCTGTCTGCCCATAAGCCTTGTCGATACGTTCGAAATGACACATTTCCCGGGTCCGGGATCGGCTGCCATCCGCCAGCACCAGTAGACGTGAGTTCAGGACCTGCTCGCCGGAGTCGGCGGCAATGGTCACCGTGACGCTGTCCGCACGATTGTCGATGGCAACGACGCCGGCCGGGCAAATGAATGCCTGCACACTCTGTTGCAGGTTTTTCAACAAGGCCCGTCCCAGGTGTCGCGCCGACAACACATGACCCAGGGCCTCGACACCCATCTCCCGCGCCGTCAGGCGCACCATGCCGGGCCGGTGCTGATCGGAAACGTGGATACGCTGAATGGGCGTCGCCGCGGTGACAACGTCGTCCCAGAGCCCGAGCGCCGTGAGAATCTGCCGGCTGGAGATCGACAGCGCCAGCGAGCGATCGTCAAAACTGGGTTGATGGTCGGCTTTCGGGGGGACAGCCTCGACCAGGCAGACCGACAGACCAACGGGACACAGCGCATGGGCCAGGCAGGCGCCGACCATGCCACCGCCAACGATGATTACATCGTAATCAGGGCCATTCACGCGTTTCATCAGGCCGCAAGCTGTTTCGCCATCAGCTCTTCGATCGCGTCAATGGATTTGGGCGCATCTTTGCTCAAGACCTCGTAACCGTTCCGGGTGACCAACACATCATCCTCGATGCGAATGCCGATGTTCCACCATTTACGGGCCAGTCCCCGGGTTTCCGCTGACAGGTACAGTCCCGGTTCCACGGTCATGATCATGCCCGGTTCCAGCGTTCGCCATTCGCCCTCGATCTTGTAATCACCGACATCATGCACATCCATGCCCAGCCAGTGACCGGTGCGGTGCATGTAATAGGGGCTGTAGGCGCTGTCGCTGACCAGTTGTTTGACGCTGCCCTTGAGAATACCCAGATCCACCAGGCCTTTGGTGATGACGCGAATCGCCGCCTCGTGCGGTTCGTTCCAGTGCGTGCCCGGACGGATCGTCTCGATCGCGGCCAACTGGGCTTCGAGTACGATTTCATAGACGGCGCGTTGTGCTTTGCTGAACTTGCCGTTGACCGGAAAGGTGCGCGAGATATCGCTGGCGTAGCTGTCGTACTCGGCGCCGGCATCGATCAGCAGCAAATCACCGTCACTGAGCACGTCACTGTTTTCAGTGTAGTGCAGAATGCAGGCGTTGCGGCCACCGCCGACAATGGCCGGATAGGCCGGGAAGCGTGCGCCCTGCGCCATGAATTCATAATTCAGTTCGGCTTCGAGCTGGTATTCCATCATTCCCGGGCGGCAAACCTGCATGGCGCGTTTGTGCGCCCCGGCCGAGATGCGGGCGGCTTTTTTCATAATTTTGATTTCATTACGGCTCTTGTACAAACGCATCTCGTGAAGGAAATGATTGGGCGAGATGATTTCATCCGGCGCGTGTACCCCGGAACGTACCCGGTCACGCACCGCATTGACCCAGCCGCTGATGCGCTGATCAAACGCGGTGTCGTTGCCGATGTTGTAATACAGCCGCTCCTTGTTCTCCAGCAAACCGGCGATAATGTCATTCATATCGCCGATGGGAAATGCATCATCGGCGCCGTAGACACTGCAGGCACCCTCGAGACCGGCGCGCGCACCGTCCCAGCGCTCCAGTTTCGGGTCCCGTTCCCGGCAGAAAAGCAGGTACTCACCCTGCGGGCGGCCGGGGATCAGAACGGCGACGGCTTCCGGCTCGGGAAATCCCGTAAGGTAAAAAAAATCACTTTCCGGACGGAAAGGAAACTCGACATCACGGTTACGTATGCGTACCGGCGCCGTCGGAATGATGGCCACACTGTCATCACCCATCATGTCCATCAGGCGTTTGCGGCGCCTGGCCAGTTCTTTCCTGTCAATCAATGCAAAACCTCCGGATTCCCGTTTTCAGCTTTCAGCCTGGCAAATTCGTCATGGATATAAACGGCGCCCATGCGCACATACTCGCCAAGTTCCGTCAGTGACTGTTCGATTTCTTCCGCGGACTGCTCACCGGGTTCAGGATCCAGCCGGGCCACCTCGGAGAGATCCGAAACCATTTCCTGGCATTGCCCGGACAGCGCGCTCCAGTCGATGGTTCCGGCGACACCAAGGCCGCTTAAAAAACCGTGACACCATTCTGACAGGGACTGGCAACGTACCGCTGCAGGCGACGTCGAATCCGGTTGCAGGAGTTCGAAATCAAATTCATCTGACAGCAACTGCAGCGTAATATCCCTGCCCAGCTCGTAGATTTCGTCACGGTGTCGTTCGGTTATCGCATCACCGCCCTCCATCCCGGCGCATAGATATTTCCAGACGGATGCGTCGAGGGTATCAGAGATGCATAAATAACCGGTAATAAAGCCGTGGCATTCAGCCGCATCAATACCCGAGGCAATCTCCTTCATCAGTTCCTGCAGTTCATTATATTCCAGCATGACCTACCTGTGGTTACGTACGTGATTGATTTTGCAGAGCAACATGCTGACACCGGCGATTTGGCACGGACCCGGGCCCGTTTGTGTCATCGCTTGACCGTCACCAAGCGCCGCTCTATATTGGGAAATCCATAATATAAACGAAGCGTAGAGCTTGTTCATCACATAACTGAATCGGGACTGGTGCTTGTAATGGTTGATGAAGAAAAAGAAACAATGGATCTGGTGGCGCTGGAATCGCGCGTCGATGAACTCATCAGGACAGTGGAAACGCTGCAGACCGAAAACACCGCGCTGCGTAACCAGCAGGAGTCACTGGTCAACGAACGCGCCGTGCTGATTGAGAAAACCGAGCAGGCGCGAACGCGTATTGAATCCATGATTTCACGCCTGCGCGCGATGGAAACCCGCACATGAGTTCTGAAGCCAAGCCCATTAATATCAAAATCATGGACAAGGAGTACCTGATCTCCTGTCCGGAAAATGAACGTGATCAGCTGTACAATGCGGCCGAAATGGTCAACAGCAAGATGACCCAGATCAAGAACGCCGGCAGCGTCATCGGCAGTGAGCGTATCGCCGTGATGGCAGCGCTGAATATCGCCCACGAACTGCTCGACTACCGTGACAAGAACGAGGTCTATACCTCCAGGCTGGACGACACCATTCGGCGCCTGCAGGGCAAGATCCACAACGCCCTGGGCAAGGGTGAACAACTCGAGATCTGAGCGGTCGCGGACTTGCACCGACAGATAATCAAGTTTTTAATTACAATAACCGATAAACTTCACAGGGACGTCAGCAAGACAAAGCAATATAATTTGATATGGGTATTGCTGCGATGTGCGTATTCAGGCGGTCGTAACTTGAGCCTATACGCTATGACCAAGGGAACGTGACCGCACCCCTGTTGTGCATGTCCACCACGAGTGGAAAGCCTGATGGAGTGCCAATGCTCCCACTTGAACTTCCGGTTCAAGTTCAACACCTGTTACGGCATCGTGGTAATACCCTCTTTACAACCTGGTCGTCCGTGACTCCGGATCTTTATATTCCCCGATATTCCCCATGAATTACTGGTTAATGAAATCCGAACCGGGTGAATTCAGCATTGATGATCTGAAACAACGCCCGAAAAAAACCGAGCCCTGGGACGGGGTACGCAATTACCAGGCCCGCAACATGATGCGTGACGACATGCAAAAAGGCGACCTGGCCTTTTTTTATCATTCAAACTGCGATGAGCCCGGCATCGCAGGCATCATGGAGATTGTCAGCGAAGCATATCCCGATCCCACGGCTTTTGATCCGGAGGATAAACACTTTGATGCCAAAAGTGATGCGGACAATCCGAGGTGGTTCCTGGTCGATGTCAGGTTCAAACGCAAATTCAAACGCACGATTACCCTGACTGAATTACGTGAACACAGGGCCCTGGAAAATATGAAATTGTTACAGCGCGGCAACCGGCTGTCCGTGATGCCGGTCAGCCGGGATGAATGGGAGTACATCATCGGCCTCGAGTAATCCTGGCGGGGGCTGATTGATCTGCAATTCGGAACAGCTGACCAGCTCTCATTTCTCCTGAAATGAATCCTGCCGTCACTTGTCTAATTATCATTCAAGCACGATACTATTCACATGCAATCATCAAATCTAACCAATCATTTCCTGATTGCCATGCCGGGACTGGCCGATCCCAATTTTGAGAAAACCGTGACCTATGTTTGCGCCCACAACGAAGACGGCGCCATGGGCATAACCATCAACCGGCCGCTTGATCTTGTGCTCGAGGAAGTGTTGCAGCAAATGCAACTGGAGGCCACCACCGAGGCTATCGCCAATACCGTCGTCTACCAGGGCGGGCCGGTACAGATAGACCGCGGTTTCGTGTTGCACAATCCCCGCTCCGGCTGGGATTCCTCCATTTCCATCAGCCAGCACATCGACATGACCACGTCGCGTGATGTGCTCAAGGCCATCGCCGAGGGTGAAGGCCCGGAAGACTGCCTGATCGCGCTCGGCTATTCCGGCTGGGGAGCGGGCCAACTGGAAAACGAGATCCGGCAGAATGCCTGGCTGAGCGGCCCGGCGAATTCCGATATCATTTTCAGAACCCCGGTGCACCAGCGCTGGGAAATGGCCGCACGGGCGCTTGGCGTGGATCTGGATCTCATTTCCAGCGACGTCGGTCACGCGTGACCGAAAAGACGCTGCTCGGCTTCGATTACGGAAGCAAACGCATCGGTGTCGCCGTGGGGCAAACACTGACCGGCTCGGCCACGCCGATTGCCATCGTCCGCTGCGTAAATCAAAAACCGGACTGGGAGCACATCTCGAGACTGCTGCGGGATTGGAACCCCGGCGCCCTGGTGGTCGGCATCCCGCTATGTATGGACGACCGGCGCCAGAGCATGACCGAAGCCTCGGAACGTTTCGCCCGCCAGCTTCAGGGCCGCTTTGAACTGCCCGTCTACCCGGTGGATGAACGGCTGTCTTCCCGCGAAGCCGGGGAGCGCCTGAAAAGCGCACACAACATCGACGCGGTCGCGGCCCAGGTGATTCTGGAAACCTGGTTTTCCCAACAACAGAATGTTGAGTAAACTGAGGCCATGGATGTAAGTAAGCTTTCACTTGATGATCTCATCAGCGATATGGCGGCGCGGGTCGATGAGCGCATACGCAGTTTTGCCGAGCAGACGCCGGTTATGGTCGGCATCCATACCGGCGGTCTGTGGATTGCCGCGGCCATGCGCGAACGCATGCAAACCGAAATCCCGCTGGGAGAATTGAATATCGCTTTTTATCGCGATGACTTCAGTCGCATCGGCATGCATCCGCATGTCAGTCCGTCCAACCTGCCCTTCGAGGTCGAGGACCGCCATATTATCCTGGTGGACGATGTGCTCTACACCGGGCGCACGATTCGTGCGGCGATGAACGAATTATTTGATTACGGCCGGCCGGCGCGCATCACACTGGCTGTGCTCATTGATCGTGGCGGCCGCGAATTACCCATGCATGCCGACATCTGTGGAAAAACACTGAGCCTGAAAGCCGGAGAACATGTTAAACTCTCCGGCCCAGAGCCCCTGGCACTGGTTGTCAAAGAAAACGGATGACGCACGCTAACATTCAACTCGACGAAAACGGCCATCTAAAACATTTCCTGAGTATTTATGGACTGGATCGCGGTTTATTACTGTCGATCCTGGATCATGCCCGATCGTTTGCCGGCGTCGGTGACCGTGCCGTCAAGAAGGTGCCCCTGCTGCGCGGCAAAACCATCGTCAACCTGTTCTTTGAGCCCAGCACCCGCACCCGCACGACTTTCGAACTCGCCGCCAAGCGACTCTCGGCGGATGTCCTGAACATCAACATTTCCACCTCGGCCACCAAAAAAGGCGAGAGTCTCTTTGATACCCTGCAAACGCTGGAAGCCATGCACTGTGATATGTTCGTCGTTCGCCATGCCAACAGCGGCGCCGCGCATTTTATTGCCGGCAAAGTGGCTCCGCACATCAGCGTAATCAACGGCGGCGACGGTCGCCACTCGCACCCGACCCAGGCCATGCTGGACATGTTCACCATCCAGCAGCACAAACCGGACTTCACCCGTTTGAAAGTGGCAATCGTCGGTGACATTCTGCATTCACGCGTCGCCCGTTCCGAGATCCATGCGCTGGCAACCCTCGGCGCCGAGGAAATACGGGTCATCGGCCCGAAGACGCTCATACCGACTGATATCGAGGCCATGGGCCCGCGCGTATTCCATAATCTCGAACAGGGCCTTGAGGATGTTGACGTGGTCATCATGCTGCGACTGCAGAACGAACGCATGTGCAGCGCCCTTCTGCCCAGCGAACATGAATATTTCCACCTCTACGGCCTGACCGAAAAGAAACTCGCCAACGCCAGGGCGGATGCCATTGTCATGCATCCCGGCCCCATCAATCGCGGTATCGAGATCGACTCCAGCGTGGCGGACGGCCGCCAGTCCGTAATCCTGCAACAGGTCAGTCACGGTATTGCCGTGCGCATGGCCGTCATGGCCATGACCATGGGTTCGCTGGCCGATACGCCGACGCTGGAATCGCGTGATGAAGTTTAGTATCCGTAATGGCCATCTGGTGGACCCGGCCAACCAGGTCGACGGGGTACGGGACCTGTACGTGGCCGACGGTTATGTCGTTGGTGTCGGCAAGGCGCCCGACGGCTTCACAGCGGACCGCGAGATTGACGCCGGCGGCCAGGTCGTTTGCCCGGGACTGGTGGACCTCAGTGTGCGTTTACGCGAGCCCGGGCAGGAACACAAGGCAACCATCGCCAGTGAACTGGATGCCGCCGTCAGCAGCGGCATCACCAGTGTCTGTTGCCAGCCCGACACCAAACCGGTTCTCGATAACCCGGCCGTGGCCGAACTGATACACCAGCGTGCCCTGAACAATGATCTCTGCCGGATCCTGCCGCTGGCCGCGCTTACCCAGGGCCTGGCCGGCCAGACACTGACGGATATGAACGCCCTGAAGGAGATCGGCTGTATCGGTGTTTCCAATGCCAACGCCGACATGAACAACGCCGAGGTGCTGCGCCGGGCCCTGGAATACGCCAGCAGTTGCAACTTGACGGTGCACCTGTTCTGCGAGGATCCCTGCCTGAAAAACGACGGTGTGGTACATGAAGGCGCGCTGGGCACGCGCCTGGGTCTGCCCGGCATACCGGCGACCGCGGAAACTCTATCAGTCAGCCGCGCCTTGTTACTTGCCTGCCAGACCGGTGCACGCGTCCATTTGTCGCGCATCACCTGCGCCGGCAGTATTGACCTCATTGCCCGGGCGCGAGACCACGGATTGCCCGTCAGTGCCGATACCGGGATCTGTCATCTGCACCTGAATGACACCGAGGTGGACAATTTCAATACCCAGTGCCATCTTGACCCGCCGCTGCGCACCGAAACCGATCGCCTGGCCCTGCTTCAGGCTCTTTCTGACGGCGTTATCCAGGCCATCTGTTCCGATCATCAACCCCATGATAACGATGCCAAGGCAGCGCCTTTCAGTCTCAGCGAACCCGGCGCCTCCACCATCGAACACCTGCTCGGCCTGGTCATGAAACTGGTCAGGGAAGAGTACCTGACCCTGGTCGATGCCATTGCCGCCCTCACCCATCATCCGGCGGCTATCGTGATGCCGGATCTCGGACGGCTGGACGTGGACCGGCCGGCGGATGTGTGTATTTTTCATCCGGGGAAAACATTCACCATCGACCGGCGCTCGATGATCAGCGCCGGGAAAAACACGCCTTTCGATGGTTGGGAACTACCGGCCACGGTAACCCATACGCTGATAGACGGGCGCCTTGTGTATACTGTCGATTAATCCAGAACGCCACGACTACAATGCAGCATCCGGACAGCCGCGGAACGATATTCTCTGAAAACGCCACCGTCATCGATCACAAGGCTTATGCCGGCGAGCAGTACGTGCTGAGGTTACGGGCGCCGAAGACAGCGGCGCACAGCCGGGCCGGAAGTTTCATACATCTGCAATGCGATGCCACCCTGCCCATGCGAAGGCCCATGTCCATCATGCGCGCCGATGCCGATGCCGGCTGGATTGATATCCTTTACAAGGCCCATGGCGAAGGCACACGACTGCTCGCACACCGCAAAATCGACGACCAACTGGGAATTCTCGGCCCCATCGGCGTACCGTTCAAACAGAACGGTTATCGCCGCCTGCCGCTGCTGATTGGTGGTGGTGTCGGCATGCCTCCCATGATCTACCTGGCTGAGCATCTGCGTAAACAGCATAGGGATAGCGAACCATTCGTAATTCTTGGCTCGGAAGTGCCGTTTCCGTTCAAGCCCGTGCCCTCGACCATCCTGGTGAGCGGGATCCCCGGCGATGCCATCGCCGCCATGCCATTGCTGGAGGACTGGCAGATTGCCAGTCGTCTCACCAGTCAGCAGGGTTACCCCGGCTGCCATCAGGGTCTGGTCACGGATCTTGCCCGGGAATGGATCAGCGCAAGGGATGCGCACCTTGAGGAAATCGAGATATTCGCCTGCGGTCCCACACCCATGTTGCGCGCCGTGGCCCACCTGGCCCAGGAATTCGAACTGCCCTGCCAGGTCTCACTGGAGGAATACATGGCCTGTGCCGTGGGTGGTTGTGCCGGCTGTGCCGTGAGGATAGAAACGGCGACGGGACCGGCGATGAAACGGGTCTGTGTGGACGGACCGGTATTCGAGGGCGCCGCGGTATTTCCCCGCCGATAAAGCAATGTACGCAAATTCCCGCCCGGTCAGCAGCGATCACACCGGCAGCGCTGTGCGTACTCAATGCCTGGTCCGGCGATATCGCCGGCATGACTATCAGCGCCCGATCGCGGTCAACAATCAACAGGTATTCGAAACGCTGCACGCACTGCATGCCCGCTCAGCGTTACCGCTGATCCTGGATTCCGGCTGCGGTAACGGCGCCAGCACAGTGGCGCTGGCCGAAAATAATCCGCATTCTCTGGTCATTGGCATCGATAAATCGGCCTACCGCCTGCGCCGGCGTGTGCTGGAGAGGAATATTTACCGCCAGGGCAACCTGGTCCTGGCGCACGCTGATGTCATCGATATCTGGCGTCTGGCGGTAGCAGCCGGCTGGTCCCTGCATCGTCATGTCATCTATTACCCCAACCCGTGGCCGAAACAGAAGCACCGGGCACGGCGCTGGTATGCGCACCCGGTGTTCCCCTTTCTGCTGCGCCTTGGCGGTGAACTGGAAGTTCGCAGTAACTGGTCAACCTACATCCGGGAGTTCTCCAGCGCCCTCTGCGCCTGTGATCAGCCGTACCGGATCACCACCGTAAACGCGGCGCCGGACACGGTCAGCCCGTTCGAGCGCAAATATAGGGCCAGCGGTCATGACCTGCATCGATTAACGGCGTGGTTACAACCAGGTGGTCATCAGTAACCAGACACGTGGTTAATTTGAACCAGAAACCACGGCTTAATAGACAGTATCGACCTATTCATCATTTGATTTAAATCAAATAACCCATTGATATTGTGCAATATATACATAATCTTGTCAGATCCTGGCACAGCGAATGCATATACAAGAGTAGAAGTTTATACATTCACCATCAATGAGGAGAAGCATCATGAAATGGGATACACCTGAATACAGCGACATTCGTTTTGGTTTTGAAGTAACCATGTACATCAACAACAAGTAATCACTTGTTGGTACTGAAAAAGGCCTCTTGATGAGGCCTTTTTTTATGCCTGCAGATTGATCAGGTCAGGGGTGGATCCGCCGGGCTGGAGCTGTCGGTTGCCGGATCCAGCGATTGCTGAAATTCCTCGATGTGCTCGGCGGCCGTATCGAGACGCTTGAAACGGGCAATATGAAACAGGGCTTCTCCCTCGTTCACGAGCGGAATATTGGTGCGACCGATAATGATACCTTCCGCCGGGGAGAGAATTTTTTCTTCCCGCTCGCCAAAAGGGTCCGATACCACACCCAGGGATTCCCCATTATTAACCCTGGAACCAAGCGGTTTGACCAGACGCAGAATGCCGCTCTGCGGCGCCCGGACCCAGCTGCTGGAACTGGCGACAATGGGATCAGGAAGGGGTTTGCGGCTTTTCAGTTTCGGTAGCATGCCCAGCTCGCGCATGACCGAGAGCACCCCGCGAACACCGGCGCGAATGCAGACCTCATCAAAGCGCAGAGCTTCCCCGGCCTCGTAAACAATCACGGCGATATCGAGTTTTTCCACGGCTTCACGCAGAGAGCCTTCGACGATACTGGTGTTCAGAATGACCGGGGGCTTGAATGCCCGGGCCATTTTCTCCGTTTCCTCATCATCCAGCACGGCGCGCACCTGGGGCAGGTTATCCCGGTGTATGGCGCCGGTATGCAGATCAATGCCATGAGTACAACGCGCCACGATCTCGTTTAAAAAGCGGTGGGCGATGCGGGCGGCAAGCGAGCCGGATTCCGAACCCGGAAAGGAGCGGTTGAGGTCACGCCGGTCAGGCAGGTAACGGGACTGATTTATGAAACCGAAAATATTGACCACGGGTATGGCCAGCAGGGTACCGTGCAACCGGGCCAGCGATTTGGTACGCAGCACCCGGCGGATGATCTCGACACCATTGATCTCGTCGCCGTGAACCGCGCCGGAAAGAAACAGAGTCGGCCCGGACTTGCGGCCATGCACTACGTGCACCGGCATCTCCAGTTCGGTGTGTGTATAGAGGCTGGGAACGGGGATTTCGAGAGAGATACGCTGACCGGGTTTGATGACAACGCCTGCAATTTCGAACGGCGCCTGCATTGGACTCACCCCCGGCTGCCCTTGGTTCCGGTCTTGCCCTGTTTCCAGTTCTTTTCCAGAAAACTGATGACCATGCCGGCGATATCCCTGTTGGTCGCGGATTCAATACCCTCAAGGCCGGGGGAGGAATTCACTTCCATAACCACCGGCCCGTGGGTCGAACGCAGGATATCGACACCGCAGACATTCAGTCCCATGGTTTTCGCCGCGCGCGTGGCCGTGGATCGTTCCTCGGGTGTGATCTTGATCAACGAGGCGGCTCCACCACGATGGATGTTGGAGCGGAATTCCCCGGCCTTGGCCTGACGCTTCATGGCGGCCACCACCTTGTCACCGATCACCAGGCAGCGAATATCGGCGCCGCCTGCTTCCTTGATGTATTCCTGCACAAGCACACTGGCTTTCAGGCCTAGAAATGATTCGATAACACTTTCCGCAGCTTTCTTGGTCTCGGCCAGCACGACACCAATGCCCTGGGTACCCTGCAATAACTTGATCACCAGCGGGGTGCCGCCGACCATTTCAATCAAATCCTGGATATCGTCGGGCTTGTTGGCAAACCCGGTAACGGGCAGCCCTATACCTTTACGTGACAGCAGTTGCAGGGCGCGTAACTTGTCCCTGGATCGTGCCACGGCTACGGATTCGTTGAGCGGATAGACTCCCATCATCTCGAACTGCCGCAGCACTGCCGTACCATAAAACGTCACCGATGCACCGATCCTCGGGATGACGGCGTCAAAATTAATCAGATCCTCGCCCTTGTAGTGAATGCTGGGTGCCAGCGAGGTAATGTTCATATAGCAACGCAACACATCCAGGATACGTACTGTATGGCCGCGCGCCTCGGCAGCTTCCACCAGTCGCCGGGTGGAATAGAGATTCGCGTTTCTTGAGAGCAATGCAATTTTCATAAGTCCTTAACAGCAGCTGGATTATCGTATACCGATAGCAGGCCCTTGCCCGCGATGAATGAACGTGAAGGATCGACCGCAAAACCACCACTGCTGATCGAGTTTCTGCCGAGCAACATCCGGAATAACATGCCTTCACGATTGGTCAGACTGAAATCCGAGCGCCATTCCCGGCCTGCGTAGCGGATCAGCGTATTGATAAAATATCGTTCCTCTTCGTGGCCGCCCGAGTCACGCACGATGCGCTTGTCTATCACCTCGGCCTTGCAGTCGATACTGATGTCTGTCCTTTTTTGTAGCGGGTGAACCTTGAATATCACATACTCCCTGTTATTCTCAATCACAGTTTCGAGACACCAGGCATGTATGGCGGAAGACTTGGCCCCGGTGTCGACCTTGGCCTTGATGCAGGGGATGCCGAGCTCGGGCAGTGCCAGCCATTCTCTCCAGCCAATAACAGTGGAAGCACCGTCACTCTTCATTGCTATAAGCATTTATCATCAGACAGTCGGGCAACGATAACATAGAATATGGATGTAGATCTTTTAAAAACCTTCCTCGAGGTTCACAAGACCCGGCACTTCGGCAGGGCTGCTGAAAACCTGTTTATTACCCAGTCTGCCGTCAGTGCGCGTATCCGGCAACTGGAGGAAATCCTCGGCGTACAACTGTTTCATCGTGATCGTAAAAATATCAAACCGACCGCATCCGGTGAAAAACTCATTGAACACGCCGAAGCGATCATCGCCATGTGGAATCGCGTCAAGCTGGATGTCGCCGGTGAACAGTACGGACGCATTCCCCTGATAGTGGGCGCTGTATCCAGCCTTTGGGATATCTATATGCCGCGCTGGCTGAAAGATATCAGTCCGGGACTGAAGGATTTTCTGCTGACCTGCAACGTGGTTTCTTCGGATGCGATTCATCGGCACATCGTTGAAGGGTCACTGGATCTGGCATTTACCTATGAACCGCCGCAACTGGACCGGATCCGTATTCTCCGCACCATCCCCATCCGCTTTATGCTGGTTTCCGCAAGTCACGGGCTGGACTGTAAATCAGCAATGGATTCCGGGTATGTGTACGTGGACTGGGGTACACCTTTTTCCATCACGCACAGCCAGATTTTTCATGACATGCCCAGCCCGGCACTGCGACTCGACCTGGGCCGGATCGCCAGGGATTACATTATCAAGGTGGGAGGGTCAGCCTATCTGCCGGATACAATGGTGAAACGTGACATGGAAAAAGGGCGTCTTTTCGTGGTTAAAAACGCCCCTGTTATTGAACGCAATGCCTACCTGATCATGAACCGGGACAACGCGCACTATCAGCGCGTGCTCGATCTCATGAAATAGTCGCGCTGCCTGATCAGTCGTAATATTCCATGTTGCGGCTGGACAGCGCGGCAATTCCGCCCCGGATTTCCAGCTGATCGGTTTCCACGACAGGCGTGTTGTAAACCGGAGCGGTTTGCTGTTGCGGCTGATTCACGCTTTCCCGGTTATCCACATTACTGAATGCAAACATACTGCCTGCACTTTTAAACAAGTTTTTCATGATGATTTATTACTCTGTTAATTGAAATCTGCCTTACACTGACAATGTCCGATGCAGCCAGTTCAGCGTCCGGGTTCTTTTCTGTTATGCAGCCGGGATGGCGCCACCTGAATCGCGCGTCCGGCTACGGGTTATGCATTGCTGCAGGCGTATTCGATCAGTCCAGATCAGCCCTGCCTAGTTAAAAATCTGGTCATCCAGACTTTCACCGATCATCCTTGACAGCGCCATCAATTCACGACGCTTTTCAATTTCCCGCCATATTGCCTTCTGGCTTGCAGGTGTCACCTGCTCAGTTTCTGTATCGTCGAAATCGCCGTCTTCTTGATCCGCGTTGATCACGGTTTCCTCAAGGTCATCCTGCTCAAGTTCGAATCGCTTCATTTATGCCAGTCCTCATAATTCATCTACATGGCAAAAAACAAGTGCTTTTGAAACAATTACTTAAGATCCCAGCACTGGAATACCAGTGCGCTGTATATATTGATTCCGCGAGACTGTAAAACCAATTATATTCATGGTTTCAATTAATTATTTTGATTGAAGTCAAACAAATGAATCCTGCCGTTTGGACGGCAGGAGCAGTCCGCCGTCAGTCGGTGGCGGGAAATGTCCCGGCGAATTTTTCAATCCATTCCGCGGCGGCCTCTTCGCTGCTGATGGAACGTCCCTGCCGGCATTCCTCTTCCCTGCGGTAATCCTCGATATGGCAGAGTTGTTCCACCATGCGCAACTGGAATACATCATTGTCATTTTGAAACATGAGGCCAAGCTCATAGCCTCCGGAATGTGCCCGGCACCACATGACGATGCCACGCAAACGAATACGGGGATCGATGGCGATAATGGAAAGTTCGACTTCAGTGCCGGGCTGCACATGTCCGTCGTAGTGCAGGGCGAGGCCGCCGTAGCTGACGTTGACCAGCGAGGAAACCGTCGCATTCCCGGTCTTGATTTCACGGATCTGGACAGGAATGCTGGAAGGGTGACGAATGAACTTACGCACGACCGGGGCAGTCCTGAAGCGCAGATTTGGCGTCCCGTGTCATCACGGCATCAGGTGCCTTCAGTATATGGATTAGCCACACTCAGCCGAAATTGATCTTGGCTTCCATGTTGGTACGGGAATCGGCGTTATTGAGACATTCCTCCAGCTCTATGCGGCCTTCCTTGTACAGATTATGCAGCGCCATATCGAAAGTCTGCATGCCGTGTGCGCCGCTGTCCTCCATGGCTTCCTTGATCTCATGAATTTCACCCTTGAGAATCAACTCACCGATATGCGGTGTATTGATCATGATCTCGATAGCCGCGCAACGCTTCCCGTTCACTGCCGTCACCAGGCGCTGGGAAATAACCGCGCGCAGGTTCATGGACAGATCCATGAACAACTGCTTGTGATAATCCTGGGGAAACAGGTTAATGACACGCTCCATGGCCTGATTGGCATTGTTCGCGTGCAGCGTGGATATCGCCAGATGACCGGTATTGGACAGTTCCAGCGCGGCTTCCATGGTCTCACGGTCACGAATTTCACCAATCAGTATGACATCCGGCGCTTCACGCAGGGACGCTTTCAGTGCATTGCGATAACTGTAGGTATCAACACCGACTTCACGCTGGTTGACGATTGCCTTCTTGTTCGGATGACTGAATTCCACCGGATCCTCAATGGTCAGAATATGCCCGGCCATGTTTTCATTTCGATGATTGACCATCGCGGCCAGGGTAGTGGATTTACCGGAGCCGGTGGCGCCTACCATCAGTATGAGGCCGCGCTTGTGCATGATCAGATCATTCAGCACGTCCGGCAGTCCGAGTTGGGCTACGGTGGGTATTTCCGACGGGATCTGGCGCAGCACCATGCCGACTTCGCCACGCTGGCGGAATACATTAACCCGGAAACGGCAGGAGCCGTCCGGCAGGGCAATGGCAAAGTCACATTCCATGGTTTCCTCGAAATGCTTCTTCTGGACATCGTTCATGATCGTATAGGCCGCGGACTTGCACAGTTCCGGGGTCAGCATGGTCTTGCCCACGGAAGTGGCCTTGCCCTCGATCTTGATCTTCACCGGCGAATTGGTGGTGAAAAACAGGTCCGAGGCACCCTTGTCCACCATCAGATTCAGGTACGGCATGATATCCATTAAAACAGGCTCCTAACGGTCAGTATGATGACTTGATTGCGTGTTCGACTATAACAGCGAACCGGATTCTTCCTCGGATTCCTCCAGGCTCAGATGGTCCAGTCCCTCCATCTTGTCAGAGTCCTTGGACGCCTTGCCCTGCAGTTTGATCTTGAGCCTGAGTTCGTTCATGGAGTCAGCATTTCTCAGGGCATCCTCGTAGGTGATCTTGTCGGCCTCGTAGAGATCAAACAGCGCCTGATCAAAGGTTTTCATACCCAGTTCGTTGGACTTGGCCATGATGGACTTGATCTCATGCACATCGCCCTTGAGGATGAGGTCGGAGATCAGTGGTGAATTCAACATGATCTCGATGGCGGCAACGCGGCCCTTGCCATCCCTGGATTTCAGCAGGCGCTGGGAAATTACGGCCTTCAGGTTCAGTGACAGATCCATCAACAACTGTTGCCGGCGTTCTTCCGGGAAAAAGTTGATAATTCGATCCAGGGCCTGGTTGGCGCTGTTGGCGTGCAGCGTGGCCATGGCCAGGTGACCGGTTTCGGCAAAGGCGACACCGAATTCCATGGTCTCACGATCCCGGATCTCGCCCAGTAAAATCACATCCGGCGCCTGGCGCAGGGTATTTTTCAGGGCGATGTCCCAGTCATCGGTATCGACGCCCACTTCACGCTGCATGATGATACAGTTCTTGTGCGGGTGTACGTATTCCACCGGGTCCTCGATGGTAATGATATGACCGTAACTGTTCTGGTTGCGGTAATCGATCATTGCCGCGAGCGAGGTGGATTTACCGGAACCGGTACCGCCGACCATGATCACCAAACCTTTCTTGGTCATGACCACCTCCTTGAGGACTTCCGGCAAGCCGAGCTTGTCGAGAGTGGGGACATCCGTTTCGATAGTACGCATGACCAGTCCGCAGAAACTCTGCTGGATAAAGGCATTGGCGCGAAAGCGGCCTATCCCGACCGGGGCAACGGCAAAGTTACACTCCTTGGTCGCCTCATATTCCTTCAACTGCTTGTCGTTCATGATGGCGTAGGCCATGGCCTTGGTGTTATCGGCCGTGAGCGCCGTCTTGGAAACCGGTGTGACCTTGCCATCAATCTTGATGGCCGGTGGAAACCCGACCGTGATGAACAAATCGGACCCTTTCTTCTCAACCATGAGCTTGAGAAGATCACGCATGAATTTTATCGCCTGTTCTCGCTCCATAGGTTCCTCCGTCGACTGACGTTAATTCAGTGACCCTCCGGGCAGGTCCATCAGAGACCTGTCAGAGTGCGGCAACTGAAAATGCATTACAGTTGCATACGGGAAGCACTGACTGAGTCACAGCTTCCCTAGAAGTTATCCTTGTTCGAGGCCTTCAGACGCGCCTCATTCCGGTTCACCAGGTTCTTCTGTACCAGTTCCTGCAGATTCTGATCCAGGGTCTGCATACCGTATTGCTGGCCGGTCTGGATTGCCGAATACATCTGGGCAATCTTGTTTTCACGGATCAGGTTACGGATAGCCGGGGTACCGATCATGATTTCATGGGCGGCGATACGGCCGCCACCGTTCTTCTTGAGCAGGGTTTGTGAAATCACCGCGCGCAGGGACTCCGAGAGCATGGCCCGCACCATGTCCTTTTCCTCGGCGGGAAACACGTCGACCACGCGGTCTATCGTTTTCGCGGCGGAGCTGGTATGCAGGGTGCCGAACACCAGGTGACCGGTTTCCGCGGCGGACAGCGCCAGACGAATGGTTTCCAGATCACGCATCTCGCCGACCAGGATCACGTCGGGATCCTCGCGCAAGGCCGAGCGCAACGCCTCGTTGAATCCCAGCGTATCGCGATGTACCTCGCGCTGGTTGATCAGGCATTTTTTGCTTTCGTGCACAAATTCGATCGGGTCTTCCACCGTGAGGATATGGCCGTACTCGTTTTCATTCTTGTGGTTGACCATGGCCGCCAGCGTGGTCGACTTGCCGGAACCGGTCGGGCCGGTCACCAGCACGACTCCCCGGGGATAGTCGGAGATGTCCTTGAATGAAGCCGGGGCATTCAACTGTTCCAGCGAGAGGATCTCCGAAGGGATGGTGCGAAACACGGCGCCGGCACCGCGATTCTGGTTGAAGGCATTGACACGAAATCGCGCCAGCCCCGGAACCTCGAAGGAAAAGTCGCATTCCAGGAACTCCTCGTAATCCTTGCGCTGTTTGTCATTCATGATGTCGTACACCATGTCATGCACATCCTTGTGATCCAGTGAGGGGACATTGATGCGCCGGATATCACCGTCGACACGGATCATGGGTGGAAGGCCGGCAGACAAATGCAGGTCCGAACAGCCGTTTTTCACGCCGAAGGCCAGTAGTTCGCCAATATCCATTGATTACTCCTCGAACGGATTCAAGATCAAGCATGTTATCTGACACCAGCCGTTATTGTTATTCAGGGCCTCACGGGCTGATGTCCCCAGGCCGCGCCGGACTGCACACGAACCTTAGATTGTTGCATTAACAACCCAATATTACTGATATTTTTTAGTATAGACTACCGCCAATCCATGAAAAATATCGCCGATAGACTGAATCAACTGCAATCCAGGCTCAGGTCTCTGGAAAATCAATACCACCGCCCACCGGGCAGCGTTAACCTGCTCGCCGTCAGCAAGACCTGGCCCGTGGAAACGATAGAACAGGCTTATCAGGCCGGACAGCGCGCTTTCGGTGAGAATTACCTGCAGGAAGCCGAAAACAAGATTTCCGCGCTGTCATCCCGGGACATTGAGTGGCATTTTATCGGCCCGGTACAATCCAACAAAACCCGTGCCATTGCCGGACAATTTCACTGGTGTCACAGTGTCGACAGACTGAAAACGGCGCGCCGGCTCAGTGCCGCAGCCGACAAAAACCATCCACTCAATATTTGCGTGCAGATCAATATCAGCGGCGAATCCAGCAAATCGGGAATCAACGAATATAATGCGGCGGCGCTGTGTGAACAGATAGTGGAGCTGCCCGGGTTGAAGCTACGCGGCTTGATGACCATGCCGGCGCCTGCCGACAATCTGGAAGAACAGCGACAACCTTTCCGCCGCCTGCGCCGGCTGCTGGAATCACTGAATGCGACCGGTCTGAACCTGGATACCCTGTCCATGGGCACGAGCCATGATATCGAGGCCGCTGTCGCCGAGGGCGCCACCATTATCCGCGTGGGGACCGCCATCTTCGGACCCAGAGGGGGATGATGATGTCTATCGTGTAAACCGATAGACTAGTCATCGCAAACAATAACGATCCCATAATCATGAAAAACAAACATATCGCCTTCATCGGCTGCGGAAACATGGGCAACAGCCTGATCGGCGGCCTGCTCGCCGACGGTTACGACAACGCTTTAATTACCGGGGCTGAAACAGACCCTGCACGTCGTGAAGCCGTGGTCAAACGCTTCGGCATCGAGGTATTCAAGGACCTGCAAAGCGCCGTTACCCGTGCCGACATCATTGTCCTCGCCGTCAAACCGCAAATCATGGCCGGGATCTGCGGGCAATTGCGTGAACACCTGCAAGGATCCGGCTCGCTGGTCATTTCTATCGCCGCGGGCATTGAGCTTGACAGTCTCGGACACTGGCTGGGCCCGGCCTGTCCCGTTATCCGCGTCATGCCCAATACGCCGGCGCTGGTCCAATCCGGGGCCAGCGTCCTCGTTTCCAATAGTAACGTCACCGCGGAGCATCGCAACCAGGCCGAAGCCATCATGCGCGCTGTCGGCATTACCCTGTGGCTGGAAGACGAGTCACAAATCAACACCGCCACAGCCGTATCAGGCAGCGGTCCGGCCTATTTTTTCCTGGTCATGGAAGTCATACAGAAAGCCGCCATGTCTATGGGACTGGATGCCTCGCAGGCACGTATATTGACCCTGCAAACCGCACTGGGCGCCGCGCGCATGGCGCTGGAGAGTGAGTCCGACACCGCTCAACTCAGGAAACAGGTTACATCACCGGGCGGCACCACCGAGCAGGCGCTGAACGTTCTCACCGGGGCAGGGATAGAACGCATATTTGCCGACGCCCTGAAAGCGGCCAGTGACCGTTCCATCGAGCTTGCCCGGCTCTACGGCGCACAGGAGTCCAAATGAGCTATCTTATCCAGGCCGCAGTGACACTGGTGCAGTTTACCGTCGGCATTTACCTGGTGATCGTGATGCTGCGCTTTCTGTTGCAACAGGTACGCGCGGATTTCTATAACCCCGTGTCACAAGCCATCGTCAAGGTCACCAATCCGCCGCTTCGGGTGCTGCGCCGCCTGATCCCCGGCTATAGCGGCATCGACTGGCCGGCCATCATCCTGCTTTTCATCCTCCAGGCACTGGAGATCTGCCTGGTTGCATTGCTGGTTATCGGCACCATTCCGGGGCCGGCAGGTTTGTTAGTGCTGTGTGTGGCCGGTCTCATTCGACTGGCGTTATTTCTTTATATCGCCCTCATATTTGTTGGCGTCATCATCAGCTGGATCAATCCGGGTGCGTATAACCCGGTGACTATCCTGGTTTACCAGCTCACCGATCCGCTGATGCGACCGGTCAGACGGCGACTTCCCACCACCGGCGGTCTCGACTGGTCACCGATGGTGGTATTGTTATTGCTGTACCTGGGCATGACCCTGATCGCCGCTCCGCTGCAGGATCTGGGCCATTCCCTGAGCGGTATTCCTTTCCGGCTTTTCTGATAATAGAACCATCATCAGTGATTGCACCGGGTTTTGCGATGCACAAACAGACAATAAACCGGAACTTTTACCGGCCCGCTTGTCAGCATTAACAGTAGGCGTCAGAATTAATCGGTATTCATCGGCGTCCGGTCCCTTGTCATGGTTCGGCGCCACCGGAAATCCAATGGTCAGGAGTCATATATCATGAACATCCGAGGGATATTTACCACTACTATTCTCTTCTGCCTGCCATGGCTGTGCCATGCCGAACAGTCTCAGTCATTTGGTGATTACACCGTGCACTACAGTGCTTTTACCACCGATGTCCTCAATCCAGCAGTGGCCAAGAACTATCATATACAGCGCAGCAAAAACCGGGCTTTGTTGAATGTCTCGGTATTGAAAAAGGTTATGGGAACCACGAGCAAGCCGGTACGGGCAACAATCAGCGGCAGTGCTATCAACCTTAATCAGCAACTGCGTGATCTGGATGTGCGTGAACTCACCGAGGACGGCGCAATTTACTACATAGCGGTGGTAAACGTCAGCAATAACGAAACCCTGAAATATACATTGCATATCACGCCCGAGGGCGAGACCACGCCTTTTACGCTGACTTTTGACCAGGCCTTTGTGACGGATTAGGCCAGCCGCAATCACACGGGCAGATCCAGATCATACTCGATGGTCAGTGGTGCATGATCGGAAAATCGTTCGTCCCGGTAAATACTGGCCCGTCTTACACGGTCTTTTAACGAGGGTGTGACCACCTGGTAATCAATACGCCAGCCAACGTTCTTGTCCCAGGCCCGGCCACGATTCGACCACCAGGTATACTGGTCTTCCTTCTGATTGACGATCCGGAAAGCATCCACCAGTCCGACTTCATCAAAGAGTTGATCCATCCATGCGCGCTCCTCCGGCAAAAAGCCGGAGTTCTTCTGGTTGCTGCGCCAGTTTTTCAAATCGATGGTCTTGTGTGCGATATTCCAGTCGCCACAGATGATGTAATGGCGGCGTTGCCGCCGGAATTTCCTCAATAACGGCATGAACCTGTCCATGAAATCGTATTTCACCTCCTGCCGTTCATCGCCCGAAGTTCCGGATGGCATATATAATGAAATCACACTGACATTACCGAAATCCGCCTGTAGATAACGGCCTTCGGCGTCGGCCCAGTCCCACCCGAGCCGGTCGTGAATACGGTCCGGCTGCCGGCGCGCATAGATGGCGGTACCGCTGTAACCCTTTTTTTTCGCATCATTGAAATACGCATGATATCCACGCGGCCTCACCAGCTCATCATCAAGCTGATGGAACTGTGACCGGGTTTCCTGAAAGCAGATAACATCGGCTTTCTGCCGGTAGAGCCATGGCAACAGTCCCTTTCTGTGCGCAGCCCGTATTCCATTGAGGTTCAGGGTAATGACTTTCATGAGTTACATTGTCTCTTTGATTTTTTACGGGGTATGATAACTTAACTTTTTATAACACGGACTACCATGCAGGATTACCGGCGTGATTTCATAGAGTTTGCACTTCACCACGGGGTATTGTGCTTTGGTGAATTTACACTGAAGTCCGGCCGGCAGAGCCCCTACTTCTTTAACAGCGGGCTGTTCAACGACGGTGACAGCCTCGCCCGCCTGGGCGAATTTTACGCTGCAGCAATCGTCGATTGCGGGCTCGGGTTCGACATGATTTTCGGTCCGGCTTACAAGGGCATTCCTCTGGGTGTATCCGTCGCTGTTGCCCTGGCAAATCAACATGACATCAATGTGCCGGTCTGCTTCAACCGCAAGGAAGCCAAGGACCATGGGGAAGGCGGAATGACCCTGGGCGCGCCACTCGACGGCCGTGTGCTGATAGTGGACGATGTAATCTCCGCCGGGACATCCGTGAACCTGTCCGTGGACATCATCCGCTCCGCCGGGGCAACGCCGGTGGCGGTGGCAATCGCGCTGGATCGCCAGGAACGCGGTAATAACAATGATCTTTCGGCGACGCAACAAGTGGAACAGGATCACGGATTGAAAGTCATAAGTATTATCGGTCTAGATGATCTGGTGAATTATCTGCGAGGTGATGCGTCTATGTCGAAGCACCTCGCAAATATTCGCCGGTACAGGGAAAACTACGGCGTTGCCACACCGGTTTGACCTTCCGATGGCAGTTAGTAAACTTGTATATTGTTAAAACCGTGTCTGAACATTAACAGGAAACCATTATGATTCGCTGCCATTACCCGGCCAGATATTTGACTATTACCATTGCCTTGCTGGCTGTCAGTCTGCCGGCAACAGCACGGATCAAGTGCTGGACAAACCACGAAGGCGTTCGCGAATGCGGTCAGGTTGTGCCGCCGGAATTCGCCCAGCAGGGACATGAAGAGCTGACTAAACACGGCACCGTAAAGGACGAGGTCGAACGCGCTCCGACCGAGGAAGAGCTTGCCGAGATAGAGGCCCGGAAGGAACAGGAGCGGCTGGAGCGGGAAAAGCAGAAACAACAGGCTCGCCTGGACAAAATCCTGATGAATACCTTTACCAGTGTCGAAGGCATCAAGGCTGCACGCGACGAGAAAATTGCAGCGCTCGATACGACCATCAACCTTACCAACAAGCGCACGGAAAAAATTCAGGAAGATCTTGATAAACGAATCGAGCGTGCCGCCGCCCAGGAACGCAGTGGCAAACAGCCCTCCGAGAAGTTGCTGGAAAGCATCAATTCACTCAAGCGACAGATCAAAAACAACGAGTCCTTCATCGCCGAGAAGCGGCGTGAGCAGGATGAAATTCGCGACAGCTTCGCCAGGGATATTGCCCGGTTCCAGGAACTGAAAGGCATGGAGTAACGGGCACTGCCGGCATCGCCATGATCCAGGCCTGATCCGGAATCGGCGGTTCTCCAGTCCACATTTCTCACCACCCTTCTACTGCGGACGCCGATCCGCTCGCCGTCACGAACGCTGACGGAAATGCAGGCTAGTTACGAAACATTCCGGGCGAAATGATCGCCCATTGCTCGTTGAGATGATCCGTGGGTTTGTTGGCAAAGGCACTGCGTATGTATTCACACATTTTGCCCTGAACCAGGGTCATTAACACGTTGGCCGTCGCATCGATGGTTTCGGTCGCGCGCGTGTTCCCGGAAAGGTTCGCCTCACGTAACACCTGTTTTAACTGGGTTTGCAACCGATCGAAAAACCGGCTGACCCGTTTTCGCAGGCGCTCGTTTTCGCCCACCAGGGCATCGCCGGTCAGGACCCGGCTGATCCCCGGGTTACGCTCGGCAAAAGCCAGAACCACGGTGATGATTTTTTCGCAACGGATCACCACGTCCTGTTCCTGCTCTATTACCCTGTTGACCAGACCGAAGACCGTATCCTCGGCAAAATCGATCAGACCCTCGAACATTTTCGCCTTGCTGGCGAAGTGACGGTACAGAGCCGCCTCGGAGACACCCACGGCGCGGGCCAGGCCGGCGGTGGTGATGCGCGTACCGGGATGGGTTTCCAGTTCACGCGCCAGGGCCTCGAGAATTTCCTGGCGGCGATTGCCTCTTGCCGATGCGTTCATTTACACCGGCCTGCGGAAACTGCCGCCATGGATCAGAGTGCCGACACCTTCATTCGTCAACAACTCCAGCATCAGGGCATGTTCAACCCGGCCATCAATAATGTGGGCGCTGCGCACACCGGCACTGACGGCATCGATAGCGGAATGGATTTTCGGCAGCATGCCGTCCCTGATCACACCCTGCTCAATCAGGTCGGCCACATCACGCGAGGACAAACCGGTCAAAACCTCACCGTTGGCACCGAGCAATCCGGCGGTATTGGTCAGGATGATCAACTTTTCCGCATCCAGCACTTCAGCCAGTTTGCCCGCCACCAGGTCGGCATTGATATTGTAGGACTGGCCGTCATCGCCCACGCCGATGGGGGCGATGACGGGTATGAAATTGCCCTTCACCAGCATGTCGACCACCGCGGTATCGATGCTGCTGACTTCGCCGACATGGCCGATATCGATGATCTCCGGGGCTTCCATTTCCGGGCTGGAGCGCTTGAATACCATTTTACGTGCCCGGATCAGCGAACCGTCCTTGCCGCTGAGCCCCACGGCGTTGCCACCATGGCTATTGATAAGATTCACTATTTCCTTGTTGACCAGGCCGCCGAGAACCATTTCCACCACGTCCATGGTCTCGCTGTCGGTAACACGCATGCCGTTAACGAACTCGGTTTTCTTGCCGATCCGGTCCAGCAAACGGCCTATCTGTGGCCCGCCACCGTGCACCACCACCGGGTTCATGCCGACCAGCTTCATTAACACGACATCACGGGCAAACTTGTTCTTGAGCGTATCGTCGGCCATGGCGTTGCCACCGTACTTGATGACCATGGTCTTGCCGGCAAAGCGCTGGATATAAGGCAGCGCCTCGGTCAGCACTCTGGCAATGGAAGCGGGATCCCTCGGTGAGTTCATGGCTGTTTCATCGGGCCGGGTCTGGCGATTCAATGTGCAAAAGTCGTTATGGTCGATCAGAATGGCAGTTCGAGGTCACTTTTCACGGCCAGCAGGCATTCACGAAACCGGCCCTGGATGCGTTCCAGGGCAGCCTGGTTCTCGGCTTCAAAGCGCATGACCAGGTAGGGTGAAGTATTCGAGGGCCGCACCAGTCCCCAGCCATCGGGGAAATCCGCCCGCAGGCCATCGATATCGAAAATCTCCGCATCATCAAAGTTTGCGGTTTCCATGAGCTTGCTCATCACCGCGGCATGTTCGGATTCATCGAGTTTCGCCCGCAATTCGGGTGTAGACACCCCTTCCGGAATGGCGGCAAACACTTCGGCCGGTTTGGCTTTGCTGTTGGTCAGCACTTCCAGCATACGGGCGCCGGTGTAGATGGCATCATCGAAACCGTACCAACGCTCCTTGAAAAAGATGTGACCGCTCATCTCGCCCGCCAGCGGTGCCTTGACCTCTTTCATCTTGGCCTTGATCAGGGAATGTCCGGTCTTCCACATCAACGGCGTTCCGCCGCAGGATTCAATCATGACTTTCAGGTAGCGGCTGCATTTCACATCAAAAATAATGGGTGCGCCGGCATTGCGCGTCAGCACGTCCTTGGCCAACAGCATCAACTGCCGATCAGGCCAGATGATGTTGCCTTCACCATCGACTACCCCCAGCCGATCGCCGTCGCCATCGAACGCAAACCCGATGTCGGCCTGCTCCGCCTTCACCCTTGCGATCAGCTCCTCCAGATTTTCGGGCTGGCTGGGATCGGGATGGTGATTGGGAAAATGGCCATCGACGTCACAATACATCTCGATGACATCGTGACCCATGGCCCGGTAAAGCTGCGGGGCCACGGCGCCGGCAATGCCGTTGCCGGCGTCGACGACAATCTTGAATGCGTTGCCGAGTGCCACCGGGATGTCCTCGGTAATGCGGCGAATGTAGTCGGATACGATCTCCACCGTCTGCACATTACCCTGGCCGCTGAGGAAATCATTTTCCACCACCCGGCGATACAGATTCCTGACGGCATCACCCGACAGTGTGTTACCGCCGATGACGATCTTGAGACCGTTGTATTCCGGACCATTATGACTGCCTGTCAGCATGACGCCGCTGTTGGCTTCCAGATGATGGGTCGCAAAGTACAGCACCGGGGTTGGCACCATGCCGACGTCGATGACATCCTGGCCGGTCGACTGCAACCCCTTGATCAGCGCATCGGCCAGCTCCGGACTGTGCGTACGGCCATCCCGGCCGACCACGATGCCCTGGTGACCATCGGCCAGCGCCTCGGAACCGATGGCCTTGCCGATGGCATTGACGACATCCGGACCGAAGTTGTCCTTGACGATGCCGCGAATATCATAGGCCCGAAAGATACTTTCCGAAATCCCCACGGTCGCCGGCGCAGGTTCCGCAAGGTCTTCGGGTGGAGGTGAGGGCGGCTCCGGAGCCGCGGCACCGGTAATATCAAAATCCGGCGCACCGGCCGTGGTCGGGATGGCCCCGGGATTGGTGATCATGGTGGCATCCTCGACCTGAAGGCCGGGGGAGACATCAGCCGCGGCCGGTTTTTTACCGCCGCCACCACCGGGCAGTTCCGGGATCAACGACTCAACCCCGGGATGCGCGCCGTCCATAATGGCCCTGACCGCGCCCTGGTAGACTACGTCCTTGTCTTTTTTCCCGGCAGACTTGCCGCCACCGCCTGTTTTGCCTTTTTTGTAAAAAACATAGGCCAGTACGCCCACTAGCAACAATCCGGTCACGATGAGGTAGATCATCATGGAGCCACCCGCACCGGCGCCTGCCGTCGCTGCCCCTGCCGGCCAATAGGCGATTTCCCAGCGGCTGTTTTTGATGTTCCTGACGACTGGCGCGCCCTGCCTGTTGGCGGCATTGCCTTTTTTCCCCAGGACCACGTGTTTGCCCGAGGTGTTCTGACGCAGTTCGACATATCCGTCTTCCGGGGTGATGGATGCCAGTGGTTGTCTGAACAGGTCCGCACTGGCTGACAGGTGCGCCAGACCCACCAGCTTGCCATCCTGTTTCACTCCCTGCACCATGACCACATGTTCATCCGGGCTGCCGAATTTATGCGCCTCGGCACCCGTCGCCGGCTTGCCTTTTTCGATGTTTCTGAGCAGGTCGAGGGAAGCAAACCCGAGAGCGTAATCGCCCCCGGTTTCCACATCGTAGTTTCCAGGGATAAGAAAACGCAGCCTTAAACCGTTGGGCAGTAATGACAATTTGTCATCAGCAACGCGTTCAAGCTCATCTTTGTCAGCCGCCGTAAACAGGGCCGCAGTTTCCGGATCGTTGGTGACCTTCTGCAGGGCCTGCCAGGTGGCGTCAATGCTTGTGGAAAAGGGTGCAGCCAGATCGATGATCTTTTGTTTAAGTTCGCGCTCGGCCGTGGCCGCGGCTTTTTCAGCCATGACGTTATAGAGCCATGACCCGCCGACCGCGATAATGAATAAAATGAGTACGCCAACACTGGCTACGATCAGATTGCGCACCGTGCGCCGTTTCAGTTTTTTTCCGGCAACCGGACCTTCAACCATTAACCCGTTCCCCCACATGTATTCCGGTATGGCCAAATCCCCCTGCACCGCGCTGGCTTTGTTCAAAATCCTCGACGATTTCGAAAACGGCCTGGATGACCGGCACCAGCACCATTTGCGCAATGCGCGCACCGGGCTCGACAGTGAATGGCTCACTGCCACGGTTCCAGCAGGATACGAAAATCTGGCCCTGGTAGTCGGAGTCTATAAGACCGGTGAGATTACCCAGCACAATGCCGTGCTTATGACCCAGACCGGAACGCGGCAACAACACGGCAGCCAGCCCGGGATCACGGATATCCATGGCAAATCCGCAGGGAATCAATTCAGTGTCGCCGGGCTTCAATGTCATGGTCGAGTGCAGACAGGCACAGAGGTCCAGTCCGGCAGATCCGCTGGTCGCATAAGACGGCAATGGAAAGTCAGTGCCGAGTCGCGGATCCAGCAATTTTATGGCGATTTTTTTCTTCATAGTGCTCGGCTATCACCTTGACAAGCTGACGGGCGAGTTGGTCCTTGCTCGCCTGCCCCAGATCCAGGCTGCCTCCCTCCCAATACAGATGCAAGGCATTGTCCTCGTTATCAAATCCCAGGCCATTACCCACCTGGTTCGCCGCTATCAGGTCAAGTCGTTTGTTTTTTAGCTTGATTTTCGCGTTGTCGGCCAAATGACTGGTCTCCGCCGCGAAGCCTACGGTAAAGGGTGGTTCAGGCAAGCTGGTCACGTCGGACAGTATATCGGCTGTCTTGTTCAGTGTCAGTGAGAATTCACTTACATGTTTCTTGATCTTGTCATCAGCCATGTCCTTGCAGGTGTAATCAGCCACCGCGGCAGCCGAGATAAACACCCGCGCATCAGCCACGTGCTCCATGACGGCCCGGTGCATCTGGTTCGCGCTTTCCACCCGCACTATCGCCACGGCCTCCGGTGGCGCCAGGGCTGTCGGCCCGCTTACCAGGGTCACCCGGGCGCCGGCTTCCGCAGCCGCCCTGGCAATCGCGTAACCCATGCGGCCGGAACTGCAATTACTGATGTAACGCACCGGATCAATATACTCTCGCGTCGGACCGGCTGTGATCAATACCGTCTGGCCGGCAAGACGGCCGGTTAGAAATAACTTGTTGACTGCACTGACAATGGCATCGGGCTCGAGCATGCGTCCCGGCCCGGTTTCACCACACGCCTGGGCGCCCTCATCCGGACCCAGCAGGGGCACACCGCGTTGAACGAGCCTGTCCACATTCGCCTGTGTCGCCGCCGCCAGCCACATTTGCCGGTTCATGGCCGGGGCCAGGACCACAGGCGCAGTCGTGGCCAGGCACAGGGTCGCCAACAGATCACCGGCAAAACCATGGCAAAAACGCGCCATGAAATTCGCACTGCACGGCGCTACCAGCACCAGATCCGCCCAGCGAGCCAGTTCAATATGGCCCATGGCGGCTTCCGCTTCCGCATCCAGCAGGTCGCGATGAACACGCTCCCCGGACAGCGCCTGCAGGGTCAAGGGAGTGATAAATTCACAGGCCCCGCGGGTCATGACCACGCGCACCCGGGCGCCCTGCTCACGCAGGCGCCGTACCACATCTGCGCTCTTGTATGCCGCGATGCCGCCGGTGATTCCCAGCAGAATGTGTTTGTTCAACAGGCTGTTCATTGTCAAATGGATTCTAAACTATATTTACTGTCCCCTGAATCAATGCAGGGGCATGGCTAATGTTTTACACTCACTATCACGGATTTACCAGACGACAACGGAGGTCAACATGCCCATCAACCACTGGCCCGAAAACGAACGCCCCCGGGAGAAACTCTTGCACCGGGGTGCGAGCCATTTATCCGATGCTGAATTACTGGCGATTTTTCTGCGCACCGGTACACGGGGGAAAACCGCGGTGGATCTCGCCCGGGATTTAATCAACCGTCATGACGGCCTGCGCCCCCTGCTCGATGCGGATGCCGAAGCCTTCTGCCAGGACAAGGGTGTTGGTCCTGCAAAGTACGTGCAGATCCAGGCGGCGCTGGAACTCGGCAAACGTTACCTTGCCACCACGCTGGAACGCAGCGACCACATCAACAGCCCCGAGGCCACCCGCGAGTACCTGCGGCTGCGACTGCGCGCCTACCCGCATGAAGTCTTCGCCGCCCTGTTCCTGGACAATCGCCACCGTGTTATTCAGTACCGTGAACTGTTTCGCGGCACCATCAACGGCGCCAGTGTCTATCCACGTGAAGTCGTCAAGGAAGCCCTGTCGCTGAACGCAGCCGCCGTGATCTTCGCTCACAATCACCCTTCGGGGGTGGCCGAACCCAGTCGCGCCGATATCCAGATTACCCGGCGGCTGCGGGAATCCCTGGCGCTGGTGGATATCAATGTCCTGGACCATTTTGTTATCGGTGACAGTGAAGCCGTGTCATTCTCGGAGCGGGGGTTGTTGTGAAACACAAACCACCGTTCGGGCACGAACGGTGTCACCGCCCATACTGATTGCTAAATAGTCATTCAAAAACAATAAGATAATAAATATATTAATTTATGTTGCACTGCAACAAATCTGTGTTATACTCTCTCCATGAATCAAATACATCACATTGGAGAATTATCATGAATAACGTTTACGAAAACCTGTTAACGCCAGTTAAAGCACTGAACGACCTGACAGTCAAAACCATCGAGCAAATTGCCGAGCTTCAGGTCAAGACCGTTCAGGAGAGTGCCAAGGCGAGTGTAAACTCCCTGAAATCATCCTCGGGCGTAACCGATCTGGATTCGTTGCAGACCTACCTGCAAAGCCAGGTTACCGCAGCCCAGAAGTTGTCGCAGAGCGCCAGCAGCAATGCAGAGAAGATCGCCAAAATCGGTGAATCCTATCTGAACGAAGTCAAGGCGCTGGTTGAAAAAGCTACCCCTGCTGCCTGAGCCAGACTCTACAACCGGCTAATCGCCGGATGCAACACCGGAAACCGCCCGCATGGGCGGTTTCTTCATTTTGTTTGCAGTGATTAAAATACCCGCCATGTTTCGTCAATTTCCCGTGCTTGTTTTATCGACTGCCTTGCTGATCCCGGCTTCCAGCGCCCGGGAAAGCGTCCCGGACTGGCTTGCCGGCACACCGGATCTTGAAATCAGGACACAACGCTGTTACCTGTACCAATGGATTTCACAGCAGGCGGACAAACAGACCGGCAGCCGGACCGACAAGCATACGCTCGCGAAAAAACGACTCATCAACCTTGCCAACAAGCTGGCTGACCATCATCTGGCCACGCCGGCGGATGCGTATTCGGCGGAATTAAGGTATCTGGTGATCGATAGGGACGCTCCCGCACATTTTCATTTTCACATCAATGCAGAACACCTGGATCAACTGCTGGACGATGACTGTCGTGAATAACAGTCAACGTATAATCCGGATTTCCATTAAACTACTCGCAACCAGTTTTAGCCGGCTCCATTAATCCCGGCATTGTTAACCGATGAAAAACACATACCATAGCCGCGCCGGCCGATTCGTTCGCGACATTGTCGTTCATACACCGTTTATTCAGATGGTGATCCTGTTGATCGTGCTCTGGCTGATTTTCTCTCTTGGCATTTACCTGTCGGAAAACGGCAAGACAGGCACATCATTGCATACCTATAGCGATGCCCTGTACTGGGGTATAGCCGCCTTTTCAACCGCCGGTATCGCGGACACACCCGTCACCGGATCCGCCAAGCTGATCGGCGGGCTGTGGATCATTATCGGATCAGTGCTTTTTTTCGGGGCCATCGTAGCCACGGTGACCTCGTATTTCATGCGGCCGATGCAGCGGCCACACAAACGCATCATCGACACCATCGAATACAATCTGGAACAACTCGACGATTTGTCCCATGAGGAACTCGATCTGCTCAGGGATACCATCAACACCCTGATCGAACATGTCGAGGAGTTGAAGGAATTGAAAGAAAAACAACAGAACCCGAAGGACCCGGGTGCCTGACAGCCGGCCATTGGATATTCACCCCGCTACCGGGACGGTTACCTGCCTTGCCGCCGGTGACGTGATATGAACGTTTGCGTGCAGACATTGCGATAGCGTCGGTATACATGCCGTGATCGCCACCGCTTTTTTAACCTCGATACAGGACGGTTCCCTGTTACGGTCCTTGCCGCGAAACATCATCGCCGGCCTGACTGTCGGCATCGTTGCGCTGCCACTGTCCATGGGCCTGGCCATAGCCAGCGGTGTGCCACCCCAGCATGGACTTTACACGGCTATCGTCGGCGGTTTCATCATTGCGCTGGCGGGCGGTTCCCGCGTCAATATCTCCGGACCGACCGCGGCTTTTGTCGTCATCCTGCTGCCCGTTGTACAGCAATACGGCACCGGCGGCCTCCTGATCAGCGGCATGCTGGCCGGAGGCATACTGATCTGTCTTGGCCTGTTGCGGGTGGGACGGTTTATCCAGGCCATTCCTTACCCGGTTGTGATCGGGTTTACGGCAGGCATCGGAACCGTGATTGCCCTTCTGCAAATGAAGGATTTAATGGGCCTGAGACCGGAATCGGCCGGGCTGCATTTCCTTGACAAGGTCTGGTTGTATGTCATGTCCCTGCACACACTGCAGTGGCAGGAAGTGCTCATCGGTCTATCCACCCTGCTGCTGCTTGTGCTGTGGAAACGCATGAGCAGCCGCATCCCCGGCTATCTCGTGGCCCTGGTCTGGGGGACACTTATCGCGCTTGGCTTTAACAGCATCGACACCTTGCCCGCGGTAGAAACGATCGCCAGCCGTTTCAGTTTCAGTATCGGCGATATCACAGGCTCGGGCATACCGCCGCTGGCGCCTTCCTGGACACTGCCCTGGCAGTTACCGGGGCCGGATGGAGAGCCCGTCGGTCTGTCGATTGAATTATTCCAGATCCTGTTTCAGGCGGCTTTTGCCATCGCCATTCTGGGTGCGCTGGAATCCCTGTTGTGTTCACTGGTGGCGGACGGCATGACCGGAGAACAGCACGATCCGGACAGTGAACTCCTCGGCCAGGGGATCGGTAATGTGGTGGTGCCGTTTTTCGGCGGCATTCCGGTGACCGCTGCAATAGCACGCACTGCGCTGAATATTCGCGCCGGCGGTAGCACGCCCGTGGCGGCTATAGTCCATTCACTGTTCGTGCTCATTGCCATCCTGTTCCTGGCGCCCGTATTGTCGCTCATACCCATGGCGGCCATGGCCGCCGTGCTGGTTATCGTGGCCTGGAATATGAGCGAGGCAAACCACGTCATACACCTGATCCGCAAGGCGCCGCGCTCCGATGTGGCGGTGTTTCTGACCTGTTATATTCTGACCGTACTGGTCGATATGCAGATAGCCATTGCGGCGGGCATGGTCCTGGCCTCGGTAATGTTCATTCGCCGCATGAGCGAACTGAGCAGCGCCACACTAACCAGTGATCACAGCGCGCACACACACGGAGAAACCGGTCCCGGCGTCATTATCTATGACGTCAATGGCCCGTTGTTTTTCGGCGCCGCGCACAAGGCGCTGAAGGTGATTTCCGCTATCGATCGGGAGGTTCATTCCGTGGTGCTGGACATGAGCGATGTGCCGGTCATAGACACAACAGCCATGGTCAATCTTCGATCCATTGCTGATCTGTTGTCCGGCCGGAACATCAGGCTTTACCTGCTCAATGCGCAGGATCGGATCGAGAAAAAAATGCGCCGCTTCGGCCTCGATGCCGACGGCAGCAAACTGACCATCATAAGAAACCTGGATGAGATCACGCGCCATGAACATCTGGGTTGATGCCGACGCCTGCCCGGCAGCGATCAAGGACATCCTGTTCCGGGCGGCGAAGCGAACGGGTATCGCGTTGACACTGGTCGCCAACCGGGCACTGCCGATTCCATCCTCACCCGTGATTCATTTCATCCAGGTCGCCTCCGGGTTTGATGTGGCCGATAATGAGATTGTCAGGCGTGTTGGCAAGCACGATATTGTGATCACCGCCGATATCCCGCTGGCGGCGGAAGTCGTAGGGAAAGGGGCTGTTGCGCTCAGTCCACGCGGCGAGCTGTTTACCGCCAACGATATTAAAGCGCGTCTGAGTGTGCGAAACTTCATGGAAACCCTGCGTGCAAGCGGTGTCAACACCGGCGGGCCGGCCGCGCCGGGGCAGCGTGAAAAACAGAACTTCGCCAATCAACTGGACAGGTTACTATCCGCTCAACGCCCGCCGGCAACCGGATAATGACATGATGAAACTACCGACGCTGATCAAACTGATCGACCTGTTGTCATTCATCGTATTGATAACGATGATATCCACCGGCACGCTGTTGAAATTCACCCTGCCGCCCCGCAGTGGCGGCGACAGTATCTGGGGGCTGACCCGGCATCAATGGGGTGAGATACACTATTACCTGGCCGTCGCCTTTCTCCTGCTCATGACCGTGCACCTGCTGGTGCATTTTCGCTACATCAAAAACGCGGTGCTGGGCCGGGTCACGCGGGAACAGGGTTATCGAATTGTCATCGGCATCGTCAGCCTGGTGTTACTGATTGCGCTGGCCTTTGCACCGATGATGTCCAGCGTCGATGACGGCCGTGACCCCGGGTCGGGCAAACGCCTGCAACAGCATCAGCAAAGATAGTCAGGCCGGCTCGGGCGCCTCTTTTGGATTCGGTCCGTATGCGTTCGTGCCGGGCGTGCTGTCGAGCACGAAAAACACCAGCAGAATAATCGGGCCGATCACCGGTAACAGCAACAGCAGCATCCACCAGCCGCTGCGGCTGGTGTCGTGCAAACGCCTGACTCCCACCGCCAGCGAGGGAATTAACAGGGCCAGCACATAGATCGTACCCAGGGGGCCTGTGCTGAGCCCGGGATCGACTCCGAAAATCATGGCATCCACGATCCCGATGATCAGCGCGAAAATCAGATAGAACAGGACATAAAACCAGTATTCCTTGCGCCTCGCCCTGCCGGTGAACACCGCGTACTTTTTCACGACCTCGATAAACCAGTTCATAGACTCTCCCCTTGGCTTTGCTTGTTGGATTGTTTAAGGAACCATCCGACCAAATTGTCCATTTCGACCCCGTTCGTACAGAACTCAGGGTAAACTTCGGGAGAAATCTGTTGTAATAAATGCCAAAAAAAATAATAAGCCACAAGATTTCTCGCTTCGCTCGAAATGACCAGGCCAGTCAAAACGTCCAAGCAGTTCGAAATGATCAAGCTGCTCGAAATGACCAGGCCAGCACAGGATGACACAAACAACTGGTTCAGAGCTTCCTTAAATAAACAGTCACGCGCCTGACAATGCTCCAGCCGGTTCGTGCGACTTATCTCCGAATAAATACAACCGGATTATCTCCATGTGCGAAAAGGCCTCGACGGATACATTTAACCACTTGATCGTCTTTAACTATAGAACAAACGCTGAGAAAACATCGTGTCGATCGGCCGCAATGCCGAAGCTGCCCTGTACCGGATCAGTCCGGGCCGGAAAAGATCCCGGCGATGGTTGTCTGAATCGCTTGTGCCGCCGCGCGGGGATCCTCGGCATCGCGTATCGGCCGGCCGACGACGATGTAATCGGCGCCGTTGGCGAACGCCTGTTCCACGTTGACCGTGCGTTTCTGGTCATCCCTGTTATCCACCGGTCGAATGCCGGGGGTGATAACGAGCAGCTTGTGATCCAGGTATTCGCGCAGAGCCGGGGCTTCCAGGCCCGATGAAATCACGCCGTCGCAGCCGCTTTCCAGCGCCCGCCGGGCGCGTGACAGCACCAGCGCCTCGACATCGCAGTCAAAACCGAGATCATTAAGATCGCCGCGATCCAGGCTGGTCAGCGCGGTCACCGCGAGGATCTTCACATCCCCTTTTGCCTCGCCCGCCGCTTTCATGATGGCGTCATTTCCGTGCACCGTGGCGAAGCTGGCGCCATGATGACTCAGCGCCTGCACGGCGGAGCGCACCGTCTGCGGGACATCGAAAAACTTCAGGTCCACGAAGACCTTTTTATCGTTGTCGATGAGCCACTTGAGGAGCTGGAAATAGTCACCGGCCATGAACAATTCCAGGCCGATCTTGTAAAAAGCAACGGCATCATCGAGGTTCTCCACCAGCCGCCGGGCCTTTTCCGGGTTGGGTACATCGAGGGCGAAAATCAGGCGTTCCCTGGCGGGAATGGCTTTAGGCGTATACTCTGTCATGGTCAGTGCGTTTCTATATGATTGTTATTTCGAATGTTTTACTAAATTGAGCGACAGCCCGGGGGCGCAAATTCCACCACACTCCCCGGCGCCGCGCAAGACGAACCGCTCAGCGGGCAAAAGCTTGGCAGGGAAAATGAATCCATGTAAGATCCGCGCTCTTTTTAATCACTGCAATCAGAACGGAAACGACCATGTCCCGCATATGCCAGGTAACCGGAAAACGCCCCATGTCGGGCAACAACGTCTCACACGCCCACAACAAGACACGCCGGCGTTTTCTGCCCAATCTTCAGGCTCACCGCTTCTGGGTGGCAAGCGAGAATCGCTGGGTGCGTCTGCGCATCAGCCACCAGGGCCTCAGGATCATCGACAAGAAAGGTATCGACAACGTGCTGAAAACCATCCGCGCCCGCGGCGAAAAGGTTTAGGAGTTCATCATGCGTGACAAGATCAAACTCGTCTCCAGCGCCGGCACCGGCCATTACTACACCACCACCAAGAACAAACGCAATATGCCGGACAAGATGGAGATCAGGAAATTCGATCCGGTGGTGCGCAAGCATGTGATCTACAAGGAAGCCAAGATCAAATAAAAGATTTCTCCCGGTTCCCTCGCTGCGCTTCGAAACAAGGCTCGAAACGACGGCCGGACATAAAAAACCCGCTCATCGAAGCGGGTTTTTTTATGAATGATTGTGACCAGGCCGATCAGGCCGGTGCCGCCAACGCCGGCTGCAGGGTGTAGCCACGCAGGGTCTGTACGAATTCCTGCAAGGCCTCGATGCCGGTTGCCTCGGCCTGATGGCACCAGTCCTGGAATTCCTGCAACAGGTTTTCCTCGCTGAGATGTCGGGTCATCCATAGCCGCTGCAATCGTTGCCGGAACTCGAACACGGCTCTCAGCGTGTCATTTTCGTTCAGCAGGCGTTCGACATATTGCCGGGTTTCATTATCGAGCAGAAACTGCGGCCGGTTGATCAAACGTTTGAGCTTGCCCAGCCTGATACCGTTCGAGATGGCGGCATTGGCCCGCTCCTCCCGATACACCCGGGTGATCACCGAATGCGTGTAGTCGGACATCACGTGCAGGCGGTTGGTGATCACGGCGCTGACGGTATCGAGATCGATGCGGTTCTTGCCGGGCACGATCATCGGCACCGGCGCCAGTTTTTTCACCCTGGCAAAGCCGAGCGCGGCAAGCAGGCGTATATACAGCCAGCCGATGTCGAATTCCCACCATTTGTTGGAAAACCGCGCGGAACTGGCGAAGGCGTGGTGATTGTTATGCATTTCCTCGCCGCCGATCAGGATCCCTACCGGAACGATGTTGGTGGAGGCGTCGGGGGAATTGTAATTGCGGTAACCCCACCAGTGGCCGAGGCCGTTGATGACGCCGGCGGCAAAAAACGGGATCCAGATCATCTGTACAGCCCAGACAGTGATGCCGATGACGCCGAACAGCAGCACGTCAATGGCCAGCATGACAAAAATACCGTAGTCCACCCAGGGCACATAGAGGTGGCGTTCCAGCCAGTCGTCGGGTGTATGATGTCCGAACCGTTCCACGGTTTCCGTATTTTTGCTTTCCTTGCGATAAAGTTCGGCACCCTGCCAGAGCACGGTTTTGATACCGCGTGTCTGCGGGCTGTGCGGATCCTCGGGGGTTTCGACTCTGGCATGATGTTTACGGTGGATGGCCACCCATTGCCGGGTTTGCATACCGGTGGTCAGCCACAGCCAGAAGCGGAAAAAATGACTGACGATCGGGTGCAGGGTAATGGCGCGGTGCGCCTGGCAGCGATGCAGGTACAGGGTGACGCCGGCAATGGTAATGTGTGTCAGACCCAGCGTGACCAGCACGTAGCCCCACCAGGGCAGGGTAATGAGACCGGAGATAACCATACAGACTCCTCAAGTAAGTGAATGTGGCGTCCGTGCAGTATCTGGTTCGATGCCGGCGCTCATGCCGGGGAAAATCGTGGCAAGACGTAATACAGCGCCAGCGGCAGGGTGATTACGGTGAGGGCGTTGCCGAACAACACCATGGACGCCACCCGTGCCGGTTCCTGCCTGTAGTGCTCGGCGAACATATAATTCATGACGGCCGGGGGCAGGGCACCGAACAGGAACAGGGCCCCCTGCTCTACAGGTGTCAATTGTAACCACGGCAACACCAACAACACCAGCGTAACACCGAGAATTGGCGAGGCCAACCCCACCAGGACCCCGATGCGCCACTCGGAGAAATCCGTATCCATCAGGCGCACACCAAGGGCGAACAACATCAGCGGCACACAGATATCGCCCAGCAGGCGCACCGGCTGCATCAGCACGTCCGGTACCCTTACATCGCCGAAACCCAGGCCCAGCGCCAGCAGGGTGGCCAGGATCATGGGGGAAAGCAGGACTCTGCCAATGTGGCTGTCGTGGCTGAGCAGGTAATTGCCCAGGGTCACGTGCAGGAAATTGCAGACAATGAACAGGATCACGGCCTGCGCCAGCGCGCCCTCGCCGAAGGTCAGGGTGATCAGCGGTAAGCCGAGGTTGCCGGCATTGGCGAACATCATCGGCGGGCACAGGGTGGCCGGCGACAGCCGGATGGCGCGCGCCACAACCCAGGTGATCAGCCCCGGTAACAGGACGATCAGCGCCCCGCCCAGCGCCAGCGGCCCGAACAGGCTGGACGGTTCAGTCCTGTCGGTCAATACGCTGAATAACAGCGCGGGTAAAAACACACCCATGTTCAGACGATTGGGCAAGGTCATATCCGGCTTGAAACGCAATCCATAGGCAAGGCCGGTTGCGACGACGGCAAAAATGGGAAACGTGATCTCAAAAATCCGCAGCGCGATCAAGTAGCATCCCCCGCGGTGCGGGTCAGTAACAGGTTGGCGTAAGCATCCAGCCGCCCGCGCCAGCCGGTATCGATGAACGTGGTGGAAACGGCGTCGACTATAATGGCCGGAGCATCGATTTCCAGCTCTACCGGCAACGCATGGCGATCATAAATCGGGACCGGGGCTTTACAGCCGGACACCTGCTGCTGATCCACGGGCTCCGGCGTACCGGTGTGTTTCCGTTCCGGCAGGTTGATGACATGGGCTTTTGCATTCACTGACACGCGAACGTTGACCAGCTCGACCGGACTCTGCAGCCGGTGACCGAACCGCTGTGCATGCAGGGCATGAAACCGCTCCGCCAGGGTTCGAACCGGCGCACGCACCAGGTTCAGCGTCGAGGTCTGGCCGCGATAACAGAGATCCAGGCTGTGCCCGGCCTGAATACTATCCGGCTCGATGCCCTCGCCGGCAAGGATTTCCCGGCCCTGCTCTTCCAGCTCGGAAAAAAGCCGGTCCAGATCGCTGTCGGTGTACTCATCCAGCAAGCCGGCCAGTGTCCTTGACAACTGGCGGCCGTCCGGCGCCACCAGCATACCCAGGGCCGAGAGCACGCCGGAACGATCCGGAACCAGGGCCCGGCTGATATGCAGCGCATCGGCGAGTGCGCAAATGTGCAGCCCGCCGGCACCGCCGAAGGCCAGCAGGGCAAATTCACGGGGATCAACGCCGCGCTGCACGGAAATCACGCGCAAGGCCCGGGCCATGTTCTCGTTGACCAGGCGAATGACGCCCTCGGCCGCGGCGGCCGCGTCCGGCAACTTTAAAGCGGCGGCCAGTTCCTCCATGGCCGCCACCGCGGCGGAACGATCCAGGGCCAGCGTGCCGCCCAGTCGTGCCGTTTCGGGAAGCCGGCCAAGTACCAGGTTGGCGTCGGTCACGGTCGGAGAGCGGCCGCCACGGCCGTAACACGCGGGTCCCGGATCGGCGCCCGCTGACTCGGGACCGACAACCAGTCCGCCGCCGGCGTCGGCGTGGGCGATGGAACCGCCGCCGGCGCCGATGGTATGCAAATCCACCATCGGCACGCCCACCGGGTAGCGGCCTATACGCCCGCGACTGGTCAGGGCGATTTCCCCGTCGACCATGGCCACATCGGTGGAGGTGCCGCCCATATCGAAACTGAGCAAACGCTGTTCACCCGTTTGCCGGCCGATGAATCGCGCCGCCGCCAGGCCGCCGGCCGGTCCGGACAATAACAGGTGCACAGCTTCCTCTCCGGCCTGTTCGGCGGCACAGGTTTGCCCGGAACTGCGCATGATGCTGACCCGCGCCGGTTGCACACCGGCCTCGAAGCGTTGCAGGTAACCCTGCACCAGAGGGCCTACCGAGGCGTTCAGCCAGGTGGCGATGCCGCGCTCGTACTCACGATATTCGGGCAACACCCGGTGCGAACAGGAGACGAACAACCCGGCAGGCAAGGCGTTGGCGATCCGGGCTTCGTCTTCACCATTGATAAAGGCAAAAAGCAGGTTGATGGCCACGGCCTCGGGCTTGAGTTTGTCGAGTTCCGCCAGCAGCGCCTTGATATCGGCCTCTTCAAGGGCGTCGATGACGTTGCCATCGGCGCCGCGGCGGCCGTTGGTTTGCAGGCATAACTCCGGCGGCACCGGTGGTAAGGGTTTTTGTGGCTGCAACTCATAGAGTTCGCTGCGCGCCTGGCGGCCGATGGTGAGCACGTCCTGCAGCCCGCGGTTGCTGATGTAGGCCGTACGGGCGCCGCGATTCTGTAACACGGCATTGGTGGCGACAGTGGAACCGTGAATGATACGCAAGCCGTCAGCAACAATGCCCAGTTCCTGTATTCCCTGCAGTATGGCAAGCTCCGGCGCCGCCGGTGTCGACAGCACCTTGTGGAAACGCACGCCTTGATCATCACAGTACACGAAGTCCGTGAACGTGCCGCCGGTATCCACGCCGAGCAACCTGTTTGCCGATTCAGGCTTGCAACTCATGGGCGTTTGGGAATAATAGCGGCGGCATGGAAAAACAAACGCTCATTGAAGTTGATCAGATCAGCCGTTTTTATGGTGAGCATTGTGCCGTTAACGATGTCAGTTTTACCGTGCAACGCGGTGAAGTCCTGGGTTTCCTGGGGCCGAATGGCGCCGGCAAGTCCACTACCATGCAGATCATCTGCGGTGTGCAGACCGCCAGTACGGGTCGCGTCAGTATAGCAGGACACGACATTTTCGATGAGCCTGCCGCGGCCAAGTCGCACATCGGCTTTCTGCCTGAAATACCGCCTTTGTACCTGGATCTGACCGTGGACGAATACCTGGCCTACGCCGCACGCCTGCGCCGGGTTGCCGGAGCGGACATTGCCGCGGCCGTGGATCGCGCCCGATCACGTTGCGGACTCAGCGATACCGGGCACCGCCTGATCCGCAACCTGTCCAGGGGCTACCGGCAACGGGTCGGCATCGCCCAGGCCATCATTCATTCACCGGCCGTGGTGATTCTCGATGAACCCACTTCCGGCCTTGATCCGATCCAGATCCGCGAGATCCGCGAACTGATTCGCGAACTCGGCAACGATCACAGCGTCATCCTGTCCACGCACATTCTTTCCGAAGTGCAGACCGTCTGTAACCGCGTACTCATCATTCACCAGGGCAGGCTGGTCATGGATAAAGCCATCGCCGAACTGGAAGAACAACAACATAACGTGCTGAACCTGAGCTTCCTCAATCCGCCCGGCAGAGACGCCCTGCTGGCGCTGGATTATGTGACCGACGTGGAACAAACCGGCGCGCAGAGTTTCCGGCTGCGCTATGCCGAAGGCCGGTCTGTGCATGACGATCTGTGTCGCGCGGCAATGGACAACCAGTGGGGTCTGAAGGCCATGACACCGCAAACCCATACCCTGGAAGAAACCTTCCTGCAACTGACGCAGCAGGATGATACGCAAGCCGGAGCCGGGGCATGAACGTAACCCTGGCCATTGCCAATCATGAACTGCGCCGCCTGTTCAAGTCGCCGCTGGCCTGGGTCATCCTCGCCGTGGTCCAGTTCCTGCTGGCGCAGCTGTTTTTGAAATACTGGGAGATCTTCGAGACCCGGGGCGCCGCGTACAGCGACATCGGCCTGACCGAGATCGTGGTTACCAGCCTTTACCAGAGCACCGCGATCATCCTGTTACTGGTGACACCGTTCATCACCATGCGCGGTTTCAGCGAAGAACGGCGCAGCGGCACCATACGGCTGTTGCTGTCATCCCCGGTTTCCATCACCCAGCTGGTGATCGGTAAATACCTCAGCATACTCGGTTTCCTGTTGCTGGTCGTGGCCATGGTGACATTGATGCCGCTGTCGCTCGGCACCGGCACCCGCCTGGATTATTTCCAGTTGCTTGCCGGCATCACCGGGCTGGCCCTGCTGGTATCTTCCTTCGTTGCTATCGGGTTGTTCGTATCCACGCTGACACAATCCACGGCCGTGGCCGCCATCGGCACCTTCGGCGTGCTGTTTTTGCTCTGGATCCTGAATCTCGCCGGCAACAGCGGCTCCGAACAGGTAGCCGCCGTGCTTGGCTATCTGTCGCTGCTGACTCACTATAATAACCTGCTCGACGGCCTGTTTGATCTCTCTGACGTGGTCTACTACCTGATCATGACCATCTCGTTCCTGGTGCTGTCGGTCTGGCGGCTCGATATGGAGCGAATGAACTAGGCCATGCGGATCTCATCGAAAACCCGGCTGCAGTTCCGCCTGAACAGCGCGCTGATGTTCCTGCTGCTGATTGGCGTCGCCATCGTCCTGGGCTGGCTCAGCCAGCGCTTCGATAAACAGTACGACTGGACCACCGCCGGACGGCATACGTTATCGGAAACCAGCCGTGAAGTACTGAAAACGATCGAGGGGCCGGTGGAGATCACCGCCTACGCCAGCGACAAGCCGGAATTACGCAACATCATCAGGGACATCGTCGGCCGTTATCAACTCGTCAAGGAAGACATCAACCTGCACTTCGTCAACCCGATCGCCGTGCCGGACGAGGTTCGCAACATGGGCATCACCGTGGACGGTGAACTGGTCATACACTATGGAGACCAGGTTGAACACGTAAAGTCGGACAACGAAGAAGAGTTTACCAACGCCATGCACCGGCTGGCGCGCGGCGGTGAGCGCTGGCTGGCCTTCCTGGAAGGTCATGGTGAACGCAACGCCCTGGGCAAGGCAAACCATGATCTCGGACAGTGGGTCAGCTCACTCACTGCCCGTGGCTACCAGGTGCAACCCGTTAACCTCGCCGAAATCGACCGTGTTCCGGACAATACCTCGGTGATGGTGATCGCCGGCCCTCAAGTGGATTACCTGCCCGGCGAGTTAGAAAAGATCCTGAACTATATCGAGTCGGGCGGCAATCTGCTGTGGCTGGTTGACCCGGGCAATCTATACGGCCTGCAAACCCTGGCCCGGCATCTGCAGGTTGAAATACACCCCGGCACCATCATCGATTTCGTCGGCCAGTTGCTGGGCGTGGATGATCCCACCATTGCTATCGCCACGGGACCGTCGTACCGACCGCATCCGGCCCTGCGGGATTTCAACATCACCACGCTGTTTCCCGCGGCCGCGTCCATTGATGTCATTGACAATGAAACCTGGCAGGCTGATCCGCTGATCGTCAGCGGCGATCACACCTGGGTGGAGAACGGAGCGTTGCAGGGCACGGTCGAGTTCAATGAAGGCGTGGATGAACCGGGTCCACTGAACCTGATGCTCAGCCTCAGCCGTGAAATCGAAACCGATGACGACGGCGACACGGTCAGCCGCGTGCAACGCATCATCATCAGTGGTGACGGCGATTTTCTTTCCAACACCTTTGTCGGCAACAGCGGCAACCTGGATCTCGGTGTACGGCTGGTGAACTGGTTGAGTAACGACGATGAACTGATCGCCATTCCGCCGCGTATTGCCGAGGATCGGATCCTGGAGCTGTCCAATGCCGCCAAGCTGGCTATTATCATCGGCTTTCTCATCGTCCTGCCTTTGACGCTGCTGGTGACCGGGCTGGTTATCTGGTGGCGCCGGCGAACACTCTGATCAATGCAGTCACGGTTCATCATTAATTTAATCCTGCTGCTGATCATAGTCGGCATCAGTCTCTACCTGACGTTCACTCCGCCCGATGATGAAGGTTCTGAAACCGCAGCCATCAGTGATGTGCCCGCAGAACAAATCCGGACCATCCGTATTGAACGCAAGGACCGGCAGGCCATTCACTTCAGCAAGGACGGCGACACCTGGATGATGCGTTCACCGTTCGAGGTCAAGGCCCGGCCACAGCGAATCGAGACGTTGCTGGGACTGCTGGCTACACCGAGCGTCGATCAACTCGATGCCGGTGACGCTGCTCTTGACAGGATGAACCTGCAAACACCGGAAGTCACCTTGCGGCTTGACGACGAGGTGTTTGCTTTCGGCGATGTGAATCCGCTGGATCAGACCCGCTATGTGCTCTATCGCGATACCATCCATTTAATAAACGACCATCTCTATCCGCAACTCACAACCGGCGCGGGGTTTTTTATCGATACCAAAGTCGTGCCGGATGACGCAAACATCAGCATGGTCCAGTATCCGCAATTCCGACTGCTCAGACAGGAAGGTCAATGGCAACTGGAGTCGGCACTGGACATCAGTGATGAACGCGTGCAACAACTGGGACGCGTCTGGAGTGAACTGCGCGCCGGCAATGTGCGTGCTTACGAGCCTCTTGAACCGTTGTATGAAATCAGCGTCACCCTGGACAACGGCGAGGTCATCGATTACGCCGTGGTCTCGGATCTGCCAACCCTGATCCTGGCGCGGCCGGATCTGAAACTGCAATATCACATCCCGGAATACCTGTCGGAACAACTTTTCCCGCGCGAGGACATCGACACCGCGGGCGCTGAGTAGATGCCCGAACTGCCGGAGGTCGAGACGACCCGTATCGGTATCGCCCCTTATATTCTTGGTGAAACCGTTGCCCGCATTACGATTCGCAACCGCAACCTGCGCTGGCCGGTATCGCGGCGATTGCAACGGGAACTGCCGGGTCAGCAGATCCGCAAAGTGGATCGGCGCGGCAAGTACCTGCTGTTCCATGCTGAACGGGGCTGCATGATTTTACACCTCGGCATGAGCGGTCACCTGCGAGTACTGCAGTCCAAGACCGCTGCAACCGCTCATGATCATGTGGATATTGAATTTGCATCGGGCGCCACCCTGCGCTTTAACGATCCGCGCCGTTTCGGATCCATACACTGGACGATGAAGGATCCGGCACAGCATGCCCTGCTGAAACACCTCGGACCGGAACCTCTGGGCGAGGATCTGCAGGGTGACTATCTGTTTCAACAATCGAGAAAGCGCAGACAGGCGGTAAAAAGTTTCATTATGGACAGTCGCATTGTCGTTGGCGTCGGCAACATCTACGCCAGCGAATCCCTGTTCGCCGCCGGCATACATCCGCAACGCGGCGCCGGACGGATCAGCCTGGCCAGATACACTGCCCTGGTGGATGAAATCAGAAACGTGCTGAAACTGGCCCTTGCCCGGGGCGGCACCACCTTGCGGGATTTCGTCGACGGTGACGGCCGGCCGGGATATTTCCGCAATGAACTGAAAGTCTATGACCGCACCGGTCTGCCCTGTCTTAAGTGTGGCCAGCCGATCAAACAACTGCGCATCGCCCAAAGGTCCAGTTTTTATTGCAGTTGTTGTCAGCGATAGCTGCCTTGATGATCCTGATTCGTCAGTAACGAATATCCATGCTTTCTGCTCATGTTACGGGCACCTGATGTGAGCCAACTTATCGCCCGGCTCCCATATCGTTTAGCGTTGATCCTTTGGTATTGGTGTGTCATCCCGAACGAACGTGAGGGATCTTCTTCCCTCGGCGTACAGACCCGGTTTTCACTCAGGACACCTGGCGACCATTTTCGCATTCGGTCAAAATAACAGAGTTACAATACATGGACCGGACTAATGCACTCTCATCCGGTCGTTCCGGGTCAGAATGCCGTGTAATCCATAACACCCGGCAGCAACCGGGGCCTAGGTCGTCGTCCACGCCGCGGCAATCACCGATTGCACATCGTCCTGATGCTGTTGCGGGACGTTCAGGTTCCCGGCGGCCTGTACATCGAACACCGCCATGGCCTCAACGAGTTGCTGTACCTGGGTGTTTATCAGGGTGGCGCTGCCATCGGCTGCCGTCATGGTCTCAATGTGGTTCGTCTCATCGGCATACCAGTCCTGGATGGATACATAATCCTGCGAGCCGACGGCGCCCACTCTCAGATCCTGATCGTATTGCCAGAACCATAAGTCATTGTGCTGGAGTCCCGTGAATTCCAGGGTGTCGTCTCCCCCCGTATCGTGGATGTGATCAACCCCCGAACCGGCTTGTAGTACATAGTGATCATCGCCAGTCAATCCCAACAGGGTGTTGCTGCCGGCATCGGCCATGAACGGCCCGCCCTGTGGATCAACACCGGTTTGCACATCGGCCGTCATTTGTTCAGGGATAAAACTGAACCGGTCCGTGGGCACGTCGGCGCTGAACAGGGTCTGATCATCCAGCATCACCCAGTCCGTGTTGTTGTTGCTCGCCTCCAGCCGCCAGCGCACCGGGTCACGCTCGGCATGGTCGTTGGCGGTTGCAAAACGGTAACTGTCCGCCACCAGTTCCGTCCCGAAATCCAGCACCAGTGAGCCCTTGTTGAAATCCAGCCACTTGCTGGTGAGATCACCATCCGCCACCCGGAACGGTTCCTCATTCAGCGGATTGCTGCCGCCGGGGTTGCTCACCGTCGCGCCCGTTAATACCTGGCCCTGATAGAACAGTTGCAGTTCCGAGACCTGCACACTGTTGGCCGTGGCGTCGTTGCGGAGTTTTGTAGGCGTGAGGCGATAATAGCGATAGCCGGATCCGGTCTGATCAAGAATGCCCAGATCAACCGTCGCCGGCTCCGATTCAGCGCCGGATTGATCGGCAATGGTGTAGGTAAAAGAATCATGGAATGTTTCACTGCCGTCATGCGTATAGATCACGGTGCCATCATCATTACTGAACAGGCTCCCATGCTCCGGGCCGGATTGGATATTGATACTGGCCGGATCCAGCCCGTCATCGGGATCCGTATCGTTATTGATCACATGGATGTTCACCGAGGATCCCGTCATCACTGTCGCTGTATCATCAGCGGCGGCGGGCGCTTCATTCGTGAACGTCTTCTCCTCAAGGAAAGTAAAGCGGCTCAACGGCGTCGGGAAATCGGCGCCGGACTGATCATCCAGTACGTTCCACTCAAGCTGATCCTGGCTGGCTTCCAGCCGCCAGCGCACCGGGTCGCGCTCGGCATGGTCGTTGGCGGTGGCAAATCGGTAACTGTCCGCCACCAGTTCCGTCCCGAAATCCAGCACTAGCGGACCCTTGTTGAAATCCAGCCACTTGCTGGTGAGATCGCCATCCACCGCCCGGAACGGTTCCTCGTTCTGCGGATTGCTGCCGCCGGGGTTGCTCACCGTCGCGCCCGTCAACGCCTGGCCCTGATAGAACAGTTGCAGTTCCGAGACCTGCACGCTGTTGGCCGTGGCGTCGTTGCGGAGTTTTGTGGGCGTGAGGCGGTAATAACGATACGCGGTTCCATCCTGTTCCAGAACGGTCAGATCAACGGTGGCGGGATTGGACGCATCGCCCGATACATCCGCGATGGTGTAGGTGAAACTGTCTGCACCCGTACTGCTGCCGTCGTGGTCATAGGTCACCGTGCCATCCTCGTTCACGGTGACGGTGCCATTCACCGGAGTTGTCTCAATTCGGATCCCGGCCGGATCCAGCCCGTCGTCGGGATCCGTATCGTTATTGATCACATTGATGTTTACTGAGGATCCCGTCATCACTGTGCCGGTATCATCCTCAGCCACAGGAGCGATATTAACGAATGCCTGCTCGGGAATGGCCGTGAACCGGGCGGTTGGCACGGCAAAATCCGCGCCGGTCTGGTCATCCAGAACCGTCCAGTCCTGGTTATTCGTGCTGCCTTCCAGCCGCCAGCGCACCGGATCACGCTCGGGATGGTCGTTGGCCGTCGACCAGCTGAAACCATCGATGACGATGGCATCGCCGTAATCGAACACCAGCGAGCCCTTGTTAAAATCCAGCCACTTGCTGGCGGTGTCCCCATCCACCGCCCGGAATGGTTCTTCATTCACCGGGTTGATGCCGCCGGGATTACTCACCGTCGCGCCCGTGACTGCCTGGCCCTGGTAAAACAGTTGCAGTTCCGAGACCTGCACGCTGTTGGCCCTGGCGTCGTTGCGGAGTTTTGTGGGCGTGAAACGGTAATAACGGTAGGCGTTTTCCGTTGGGATCATGGCTTCCAGTTCCGCGGCGCTGACCGTTTCCCCACTCGACAATTGCACCATTTCAACCTGGCGGTTGCCGTCAACAAACCAGTTCGACAGGGTGATTTGGTCATCGGTCGGTTGACCGTTGTCGAGCAGGCCGATGATGAGATCATCGCCTTGTTGAGTGACACGCAAGTCCGATAGATCGACACCCGGGCCGAAGGTGATTTGATCGATGCCCTGGTTGTCTGTAATAACATCCCGGCCATCGACCCGGTTGAAGATATAGGTGTCATTGCCCCGGCCGCCGCGGAGATCGTCATTTCCGGCGCCACCGGTGATGACGTCATCGCCGTCGCCACTGGTGATGGCATCATTCCCGGCCAGGCCATTGATGCGGTCGGTCGTGTTGGTGCCGGATAAAGTATCGTCGCCAGCGGTGCCGTCGATATCAAATCCCCGGGCAAGCAATTGCTCATAGGTCAGGGTGACGTCATCGAATTCGAAGACATTGATGTCCCGCGGCCCGCCAAAGACATCGTTTGGATCGAAGTTCTCAAAATGTACTTCCACCGGGTTGCCGTTAAAGGTCATTTTCAGTGAACCAAACCCAAGCCGTGGTACGCCGGCCTCGATTGGGAACTGGAACTTCATGAGTTGCTGCTGAGTGGGTGGTGTGATGTCGTTAATCCTGATCGCTCCGGCCGTGGTTCCCGCATAGATGTAGGTATCATCGCCCGCCCCGCCCGACAGATTGAAAATAAAACCCGGGATCGTCGCCCCGGAATTATTGCGCAGGTCGATATTGATTGTGTCATTGCCCGCGCCGGTGTTGATGCGACCTTGCGCGCCGGATGTTGGAATAGAACCGGTAATATTGACAGTGTCATTGCCGTTCCCGCTGTAAACCAATAGGTTTTTATCAGGAACAGTAAAATAATCAAATATATTGATAATATCGTCGCCATTACCGGCAAGAACAACAAGTTGGTCACTTGGCACATTGATGAAGTCATTCCCGTTTGTACCCTGACCGGTAGCACCTTCTTTTCCAATTGTGAGTGTTACCATTGAGGAGGACTGTGAACCCTGGGCATCCTGCATCACGTAATCGATTTCGACTACCGCCAACTCTTCATCTGCCAATGTGTCAAAGTCCGTGCCCGGATCAAATACGAGTTGATTATTATCGATGCTGACTTGTCCCCGGCCACCTTGCAGAGTTGCCGAGACCAGGGTGAAATTTGATGCATCATCTGCAGCATCCACATCCATGTCATTGGCAAGAACATCGATGATTACTGTGTTATCTACCGCACCACCAGAGGGATCAAATCGACGGGCAGCAATACTATCAGAGGATATTCCCCAGTTCGCATCATCGCTTGTCCAGGTTACCAGGATACTACCATCACTGAGACGAATGCTATCAGGATTAGGATTACTATCTACGGCAAATTCATTTACCAGAAAGCGATTACCGAATGTGGATCCATTAGCATCATAGCGCTGTCCGAATATAACATTGGTATTATATTCCGGCCTGGGATCTGTATTTACCCATGCCACCAAAAATCCACCATCATTAAGGGCTACAATAGAAGGATCTGATTTGTAAGCTTCACTGTCTGGAAGGTCTGTTATGGATATATAGCCGCTGATTGCCTGGTAACTACTATCAAACAATTGACCTAAAATATAGAAATCTGATATCCCTTCAGCAGCCATCCATGTGACGAGAAAATTACCGTTGTCAAGTGCGACTACATCTGGAGTCGTTTCCTCCAGACTGACAAGAGATGTTAATACATGTATGTCACCTGATAAATCATTAATATCTGAGTCGAAGTGTTTAACAAATATTCCCCTCTCATTATCGTATGGAGCGGCTTCATCTTCACTACGCCAGGTTACTAAAAATCCACCATCTGCAGTTGGAGAAACCGCAGGATCCATAGGTTTCTGTTGGTATGCACTGGCAATAATAAATTCGGCACCGGATTTATTTCCATCTGAGTCAAATTTCTGCCCGATAACTTCGCGCGTTGTATTTATCCCGGAAGTCAAGCCACTGTCCCATGCTGCTACAAATTGTCCATTCAACAGAGGAGCCAGATTTACATTGTATTCACTATTCGATGTATCCGTGTTTATTGACACTTTACTATTAATTGGGGTGCCATCTGCACTGAATCGTTGGCCAACTACCTCTGTATCAAAACTATTCGAAGAGTCAAATGAATCCTCAATCCAACTTACGAAATAACTGCCATCCGTAAGGCCAACAACCGCCGGGCCAGTGGAATAGGTGATGTAACTGGATACAGAGGCTACTGCAACAATATCTCCGTTCTTAGTTCCATTTGCATAATAAGCCTGCGAATAGATGCCGCCTCCGGATTCTTCCCACGCAATGACATAGCCGCCATCGGATAAATTCGCAACATTTGATGTAATTCCATAACCCGACGTTCCTGAATCACTTACCAGAAATTCCGGATCCGGCGTGATCTCCGGGCTACTGGATGCACCTAACAAGGTTAGTGATGCCGCATCCGGTGCAGCACTGGGGGTATCATTAACATTATTGATCTGGAGATTAAATATTGTTGATTCACTCAAACCACCTGCATCAGTTGCGATAAACTTGACATCGATATTGCCGACATCGGCGTTTTTCGGTATGCCTGAAAAGCTCAATGTCAATGGATCAAAATTCAGCCACCCCGGCAATGGATCATCATTGGTCAGGGTGGCGCTGTAAGTTAATGAATCACCATCCGGATCGCTGAAGGTGGTCTCCGGTATGACGTACTCGAAGAAGGCATCTTCGTTAATCACCTGATCGGCCAAAGTGCCATCCAGAACAGGTTTGTCATTGATGGCCGCCTCGATATCTGTATTGGTAAGTTCACTGGCATCGGAGAACAACAAGCGTTCAAAGGTATTATTCGCCCAGTCGTTGATGGTGACCTGGCTTTCCGGTGTGGTGATCGTCACGTTGCCGTTGACACGGTTGATGATCAGATCGGATGCCGTGATATTTTCAGTAAATTCCAGGGTGTCGTTGCCCTGGGAGTCGATGATGTTGGCATCCGTGACATCGGCCAGCAGGTAATAATGATCGTCATCCTGTCCGCCATCCACGGTGTCGCCTTCGCCGATAATGAGCGTATCCTCGCCATCACGGCCGTACAGGGTATCCGCCCCCAAGCCTCCGTCCAGAAAATCGAAGTCCGCTCCCCCGTCCAGGATGTCTTCGCCGCTTCCGCCGAATAATGTGTCCTGACCCGCTTCCCCGTACAATTCGTCGTTTTCCGAGCCACCATACAAAGAATCGTCTCCGGTACCCCCATAGATCCGGTCTTCGCCAGCATCGCCGCTGATGTCATCGTTGCCCGCATCGCCCTTTAAGTAGTCGTCGTCCGCGCCGCCTTCGATGAAGTCATCGTCGGCGCCCCCATGGATACTGTCCTCGCCCTTTCCACCTGCAAGCACGTCAAAACCGTCCTCGCCAAAGATCAGATCGTCGTCATCACCGCCATCCACGTAATCATCGCCGGACTGGGCATTGATGGCGTCATTCCCGCTCCCTCCCAACACAGTATCATCACCTTTGCCACTCAGGATCAGATCGCTGCCCGCCCCACCGTCGATGTAATCACCACCGGCTTGCAGGGCTTCACCCTGAAACGTCATTGAGAACAGATTGACATTGACCGGTCGTCCTTTGCCGTCATAGAACAAAGTCCAGCTCCGCTCGCCATGGAAACCACTGAACCGGCGGTCGCTATAGATCACATCGTCGCCGTCGCCACCAAACACAGTATCCGCCCCGCTGCCGGTGGCGATGAAGTCACTACCCTCGTCCCCGAAGGCGGTGTCGTTGCCCCAGTCGTCGGTGATGAAGTCCTTGCCGGCGCCGCCGAAGTAGAAGTCGTCGGCGGTCACATCAAAATTGGCGCCTTCGGTTTGATTCTTGCCGAAAAAGAAATCGTTGGAACCCAGGGTATCGTTGCCCGCGCCGCCATGATGAACATCATTCCCGTCCCAGGTGGCAATCAGATCATCGCCTTCCCCGCCAAACAGCCGGTCGTTGTCCAGGCCCCCGTAAATAATGTCATCGCCACCCTGGCCGTGTACTTCGACGCCCGTGGAAAAACCACCCGGGCCGCCCGCCGTGGGTTCATAGGTCTGGCCGCTTACGAAAGGGGAAACGTTGTAATCGATCCTTATCCAGTCATAACCGGCGCCGCCTTCAACCACGAAGCCGGGCGAACGTTCAACGTCGATGATTTCATGGTAGATGAGATTACCGAGTGACCCGGTCGCCCCAAGAAAGACCGCATCGTCGTTACCGACAGCTTTCTCGTACGGGCCAGAGATAACCGTGCTGCTATCCGTAAGATTGCTCTCGCGAATGGTGAATTCCGTCGTGCCGGCGGGGTTGGTGTAGACCTGGGTCGGTTCGGGAGGTGTGGGTATGTCCAGACTGATGCCGTATTCGCCGTCGTTGCGTTGGCCGTTCTCGTCGAGGAAGTTTTTGATGGTAAAGAATTTAGTACCATCATCAGTTACCTGCTTGATATTGGCATCACGGCCGCTGAGGATGAGCAACAAGCCATTGTTTTCGTGTTTATAGACCTCCCCGGCCAGGTGCTCGTAGGTACCGCGCACGTCTATGTCATAGAAGTCAATCAGTTCGGTTTGTTCGCTTGCATCGGCATCTTCGATAACATCGAGGTGACCCACGTAGTAGGTGTCGTTTCCCGCGCCGCCTTTCAGGGTATCCTTGATGCCGTCGTCTTCATGTTCCAGTGCCGGGGCCGACAAGCCGCCACCATAAAGCGTATCTGCGCCGGCGCCACCGACAAGGAGATCACGGCCCTCACCACCGGATAACTTGTCATTGCCACCCTGGCCATAAATCGCATCGTTGCCATCGCTACCATGCAAAATGGTAGCGCCCGTCTGGGGAGTATTGACATCATCGCCCTGTAAACCAAAGATGACCAATCTATCAACGCTGCCAAGCGGTGATGTGTTGGTCACAGTAATGGCAGTATTCGGGTCCGTATCGCCATCGTTGGCATCGATAAACTTTGTGTTTCCATATTCATCGCCCAGATTTTTATTGATACCGGTGTCGTTTCGCAGATTGGCCTCTATGGTAGCCACCAGAAAGGCCGCCCGGTCTTTCAGGTAATCCTCCGTCAGAACGCCTTCCTTCGTATCCGGGTTGAAGAGATCGAGTTCACTCTCCAGGTTGTGAGGTTCATAGAGCGCGGGATTACCTGTAATAACGAAGGGATTAAGATTCACCAGGGCGTAGCGCCAGGCAACAGCATCATCCTGGTTGCTTAAAACATTGGTATCGCCTTCGGCCTTGAGTTTGAGTTCGGTGGCATTGGCATTGTAAAGCCCGGTGATCTTCAGCCCTTGATATTTCGGCTTCAGGTTGCCCTGGCTTTCGATTAATTCCGTTCTGAGCAACTGCAAGTGATCGTAATAACTGTTTCGCAAATCCACGTCGGCAAAGCTGCCCGGCTCGTAACTGATGCCGGTGGTCGTCCATGGGTCGGGCAAAAACAATTTGCCCAGCATATCGAGCGTCTTCTCCAGCGCATCGCCTTCGGCCCTTTGAAACAGGGGAAGATTGTTGCTGGAGGCACTACTGGCGGAGGCCAGAATCTGGTTGATTTCGGAACGATTATTGCCGCCAAGGTTGATATTCGGGTCAATGGTGTCAATCAGGCTCATCAAGGCCAGGCTGTCGGCCAGCA
>DGNS01000018.1 GCA_002389045.1 Thiotrichaceae bacterium UBA4486
AGTTGTCACCGACCCTTTATTCTCTTTATTCTTCCCCTTCGCGACAAGGCCCGGAATGACAAACGAATGGTTGATTTTTCAGTTGTCGAGGCCTGACAATATATATATGATATTTCATATAAACATGTATGGGCAAGGATATCACTGAAACCCGTCCGGTGGATTGGTTCTTCATACAGCGACTGGAAAGCGTTTCCAGGGGAAGTACAGGATGTTATGGGTTATGCACTGTACCTGGCGCAGCAAGGCAAAAAAGCCGGTAATGCAAAACCGCTTATGGGATACAAAGGCACTTCAGTGCATGAAATTGCAGATAATTTTACCAGCGATACCTGGCGGGCTGTTTACACAGTGCAGTTCAAGGATGTTATTTATGTGCTGCATGCTTTTCAGAAAAAGTCGAGAAAAGGCATTACAACTGCAAAAGCCGATCTCAAGCTGATAGATCACCGGTTGCAACTGGCAAGAGAACATTATGAATCGCACAAAGCATAAAAATGGCACAACGGTTGTTGAGACTGCACATCCTTTTGAAGGCTTAGCGAACGGTGATGAACGGCTGGCAAAAGTCAAGCTGGCTGCACAAATCAATGAGCAGATAAAAAAGCGCGGTATAAAACAAACAGATGCGGCCGCGTTACTTGGCATCACACAACCGGAAGTCTCCAGCCTTGGCAAGGGCCGTCTGTCCGGTTTTACTTTTGATCGGCTATATCGCTGCCTGAATGCGCTGGATGTGGATGTTGAAATCTCGGTTAAGAAACACTCGGCCCGTTCCAAAACATCTGCCGGTGTGCATGTTCATATATAACGGACCATTGATCAGGACCGGCACGGTGATATTCTCCAGGCTACCCACTTATTACTTATCAGCCGGTAGTGCCGCCGGATTCATCAGCGGTTAATCTTTCTGTAATTGCCATCATTTGTTTGCAGATACAGTTCCCCTTCATGTTCAATGAAAGCCATGGTGGCCACGGGTTCATCCTGATATCGAAAGTGTTGCCTCGTAACCGGTAACAGCAGGCGTTGCTTGCCATCATCTTTACGCAATAGCAGTTGTGTATCCTTTATGGCAATGCTCAGCCGTTGCCGGCTGACTTCATCCGCCGGGGCGTTGGGGAAACGCCAGCTCACCGATTCGTATTCGCCGCTGTAGGTTTCCAGTACCGTGGCGGGTACGTCCGCGGTTTTTGCTTCCGGCTCCGGCAGCCGGGCGACGATAAAATCCTGCACGCGCCTGCGTATGCGGTCCAAATCGCGGTTGCGAAAGACGTTGATCCCGACAAAGCAGGCGAGGCCCGCCTGTTTCTGGTAACCGAAGCGGGATAAGTAACCGTCGGCATCGCCGCCGTGACCGTAAAAAACGTGGCCGTCGTGTAAAAACGCGTACAGGTTCAGGCCGTATCCGAAGTCCAGCCCGGAGCGCGCGGCCAGCGTGGTCCGCGGTGTTTCCATGCGTTCAATCAGGTCGCTGTCGAGAAACACACCGTTGCCGTGCAGGCCACGGTTCAGAAACAGTTGCAGGAACGGCGCCATATCCGCAGGTTTGAGATTCAGCGCGCCAAAGGCGCGGTAGGTCATGTGCCAGTAGGGGATGGCGGTTTTGCCGTCGCTGTCATACCCGGTGACCAGGTGCTCCATGACCCGGGGTTCCGGAAACAAGGTCGCGCTGTCCATGCCCAGCGGTCGCAGTACCGCGCGCTCCATGTAGTCCTCGAAGCGCATGGCGGTGATTTTCTCGATGACATGGGCAAGCAGGCCGGGGTTGTTGTTGGAGTAGGAATGGTGCCGTCCCGGCGGCCAGCGAACCTGTCTGGAACCGGGGCTCAGTCTGAAAGCCTGCTCCAGCGTCAGTGGTTTGTTGTATTCGAACTCGCGGGCGGTCAAATCATTCAGGCCGGCCGTGTGTTCGAGCAGGTGTTCGATGGTAATCGGATCGCTTTGCCGCCACGGATTGTCGATATCCGGTTTCGGAACGATGTCGCCGACTCTGTCATCCAGCGCCAGACGCCCTTCCTGCACCAGCCGTAACACCGCGAGCGCGGTAAAGGTTTTGGTGATCGAGCCAATGCGAAAGTAATGGTCGGGACCGAAAGGTTCACGGGAGTCGCGGTCGATGACGCCATAGGTTTTTGACAGCAGCACCTGGTCACGATCCACCAGTACCAGCGCCAGCGCGGGAATATCGAGTTCCACCCGCAATGCCTCGATGTCCCGGTCCAGTCTGATCAGTTGCTTGTTAATGGTGTTCGCACAAACACAGGGTGTCATTATCAGTAATAGTGAAAACAGCAGATTGTGGTATTTTACAGGCATGGAACAGTGTAACTGAAACACCAGCATCAATGGTTGATTGCCGTATGTGTCACAGCAAGATTGATGTTGGCGGGTAAATTATACAGAAATGATATTGCTCAAGACAGGCGATCGAACACATCCAGCATGGATAATTAAACCAGCTGCATTCCGGCTGCATGGATAGTTTATCATGCCTGTGGCAAAGTAACTTGAATTCGCCGTTGATTTTACAGCATGTACGATAATGTATTTCTGCAAATCGGGATAATACTCGGGCTGGCTGCTGCCGGGGGTATACTTGCCCAGTTATTACGTCAACCGCTGATTGTTGCCTTTATTGCTGTGGGAATCCTGCTCGGACCCTCGGTGCTGGGAATCGTGGCGCTGAGCAGTGAAATTGAATTGTTCGCACGACTGGGCATAGCCTTGCTGCTTTTTGTGGTCGGCCTGAAACTGGATCTGCATATAATCCGCACCGTTGGCCCGGTTGCACTGGCCTCCGGTCTGGGTCAGGTGGTGTTTACATCTGTTATCGGTTACCTGATCGCACTTATACTCGGCTATTCGCATATCACCGCCGTTTACATCGCGGTGGCGCTTACTTTTTCCAGTACTATTATTATCGTCAAGTTGCTCTCGGACAAACACGAGGTGGACTCGTTACATGGACGTATAGCTGTAGGCTTTCTGATTGTTCAGGACATAATTGTGGTGTTGGTCATGATCTCTCTGACATCGTTTGGTCAGGCCGCGGACGGTGCCAGCATGGGTTGGGAAGCAGTGATGGTGTTGTTCAAGGGAATGTTGATGTTACTGGTGGTTGCGCTGTTGATTCGCTACATCATGACGTCGTTGTTGCATCGGCTTGCTCACTCGCTTGAATTGTTAATGCTTTTCGCTATTGCCTGGGCCGTATTGGGCGCTTCAGCCGGTGATGCCCTGGGTTTCAGCAAGGAAGTTGGCGCTTTCCTCGCCGGAATTACCATTGCATCGACTCCCTACCGGGAACAGGTGGCGGCGCGACTGGTCAGTCTGCGCGATTTTCTGCTGTTGTTCTTCTTCATCGAACTGGGTGCGGCGCTGGATATCGGTCTTCTCGGCGCGCAGGTGGGATCGGCGATGGTCTTTTCGCTGTTTGTATTGATTGGCAATCCACTCATTGTCATGGCTATCATGGGTTACATGGGATATCGCAAACGCACCGGTTTCCTGGCCGGATTGACGGTCGCCCAGATAAGTGAATTTTCACTGATCCTGGCGGCACTGGGCGTAAGCATTGGTCACCTCGATCAGGAAGCCGTGGGACTGATTACCCTTGTCGGCCTTGTTACCATCAGTATTTCCACCTACATGATTCTGTATTCTCACAATCTCTATGAGCGGCTTTCACCGTGGTTGACGGTTTTTGAGCGAAAGGTGACACATCGGGAACTGGACAGCCCGATAGAGAATGATGGAAATATTGACATATTATTAATCGGTCTGGGTCGATTCGGCGCTATTATGGCGGAAACTCTGCGTGATCGCGGTTGTCACTTACTGGCTGTGGATTTTGATCCGGAAATTGTACAGCGCCATATACGGGACGGATACGCAGTTAACTACGGGGATGTGGAAGATCCTGAATTTATCGCTACCCTGCCATTGCAACGTGCAAACTGGGTGGTCAGCACTGTGCGTGATCGCACGATTAACCGTATGTTGCTGCACGGGCTCCGACAGCAGGGTTATACAGGTAAAGTGGCGGTTGCTGCCTCAAGCCGGTACGAGGCGGATTTGTTGAATGAGTATGGTGTGGACAAGGTTCTGATACCGTATGCAGATGCGGCAAAAGAAGCGGCAGAGCGTCTTTATCCCATATCCGCCCCGTCTTCATCCGATTAACTAACTGGTGATGTCTTATGAATCGATTCAAAAATATTCTTTATGTATCTGAACCACTGGTTGAACAGACTGCGGTGATCGAACGGGCTGTTACACTGGCGGAAAATAACCAGGCGAAACTGACGGTAATTGGCGTCATACCGTCGTTGACTCCGGGAATAGATTTATCCGGTCTGGGGCGCATATCGGATGATTTACAAAACACCATGGTGACGGAGCATCAGAAATTACTGGAAACCTCGATTGAGCCCTACCGCCAAAAACTCGATATACATTTGCAGGTAAAGGCGGGGAAAACCGTTCTTGAAGTAATCCGCGCGGTGCTACGTGATAATCATGATCTGGTGATCAAGCCCGCGGAAGATATTGATTGGCTGGATATGCTGTTTGGAAGTGATGATATGCACCTGTTACGCAAATGTCCGTGTCCGATCTGGTTGATTAAACCGGGTATTAAATCGAAAAATGAATGCATTCTGGCCGCAGTCGATTTCGATCCATGGAAACCGGACCCCGAGGAGCAGAAGCTGAATCAGGAGATTATAGAGTTATCCACTTCACTGGCATTATCCGAATTTTCTGCATTCCACCTGTTGCATGTCTGGAATGCGCACGATGAAATGGCGTTGCGAACATGGAGTGATAATCCGGAGGAGGCGATTCTGCGTTATGTTGAAAGTGAACGCGAACAACATAAAAATGCCCTGGATCAGCTGCTGGGAAAGCTGCGTAAGGACCTGGGCAAGGACACCTATGAGTTTCTTTCGCCCAAATGCCATCTGCTCAAGGGGGAGGCAAAAAAACTTATCCCGCAAACAGCCCGCGATCTGCGCGCCGATCTGGTGGTGATGGGAACCATCGCACGAACCGGCATACCCGGTATACTTATCGGTAATACCGCGGAAATCGTACTTGATCAATTACAGTGTTCAGTTCTGGCCCTGAAACCAGCCGGTTTTGTCTCGCCGATTAAAGCCGACGAATGAGACTGATGTGTGACCGGCATTGTTCCGGCAGACAGGGCTGCAAACAACCTCATCCCGGCCCCACAATGCGTTCAACGGTCAGGGAAGCTCTGACCAGGCCAGAGCTTCCCAGGAATATAGCTGATATTAACCGGTAATGTCTCGATCGGATAACAAACCGGAAAACCGGCACACACTGCCTGCAAAGACCGTGTTTGCGGATCTCGATTCCACCCGGGCGGGACTGGGCGAGGAAGAAGCCGCCCGGAGGCTGGAACATCATGGTCCCAATCGCCTGCCGGAACCACCGGGACGCAGTGCACTCAGGCGTTTCCTCGAGCAATTCAATAATATCCTGATTTACGTGCTGCTCGCTGCCGCCGTGATCACAGTATTTCTGGATCACATGGTGGATTCACTGGTGATCCTTGCCGTGGTCATTGTTAATGCGATGATCGGTTTTATCCAGGAAGGCAAGGCGGAAAAAGCGATGGAGGCCATACAGCACATGCTTGCGCCGGCCGCCTCGGTATTGCGCGGGGGCAAACGGCACAGCGTCGCAGCCGAAACGCTGGTGCCCGGTGACATCGTTCTGCTGGAAGCCGGCGACAAGGTCCCTGCGGATTTGCGATTGTTCAAGACTCACGGTCTTTTCGTACAGGAAGCGATACTCACCGGCGAATCCGTCCCGGTCGAAAAGCAGACCGAACCGGTGAGCGTGGATGCGGCGCTGGGTGACCGTACCTGTATGGCCTATTCAGGCACACTGGTCACCAGCGGTCAGGGCCGGGGTGTGGTGGTGGCCACCGGGGCCGGCACGGAAATCGGACGCATCAGTGGCCTGCTCTCCGGAGTCGAGAAACTGACGACGCCGCTGGTCACGCAGATGGATGTATTTGCCAGGTGGCTGACGATCCTGATCTTGTTGATTTCAGCAGTGTTGCTGGTTTTTGGCTATTTCGTCAGCCATTACGAATTCGCCGATATGTTCATGGCCGTGGTCGGATTGTCCGTGGCGGCCATACCGGAAGGACTGCCCGCCATTCTCACCATTACACTGGCCGTCGGCGTCCAGGCCATGGCCCGGCGCAACGCCATTGTGCGTCGTCTCCCGGCCATTGAAACGCTGGGTTCGGTGTCGGTTATCTGCACGGACAAAACCGGCACCCTGACCCGCAATGAAATGATGGTGGCCTCGGTGCTGACTCAGGCCGGTTGTTTTACCCTGACGGGCAACGGCTATGAACCGAAAGGGGTTATCCGGCTTGAGGACGCGGATATCGACCCGCGGCAACATAGCGCACTGGATGAAATCGCCCGCGCCGGCATTCTGTGCAACGACGCGGAACTGCACCACCGTGACGGCGCCTGGTCAGTCGAAGGTGACCCGATGGAGGGCGCCTTGTTGGCCTTTGCCGTTAAGGCCGGCCGCAATATCCAGCAGACGATAGCTGATTGGCCGCGGACCGACACCATCCCCTTTGACACCAAACACCGCTACATGGCGACGTTGAATCATGATCATGAACAGCATGCATTCATCTTCGTCAAGGGCGCCCCGGAACAGATCCTCGACATGTGTACGGATCAACGCACGGCCGCTGGTGAAGCCGAATCGCTCGATACAGCCCGCTGGCTGGAGAAAGCCGGTGAGATAGCCGGGCTTGGCCAGCGCGTACTTGCATTTGCCGTGCGCGCGGTAAAACCGGAGCATACGGTTCTGGAATCTGATGATGTGAAAAGCACACTGACCCTGATCGGTATGGTCGGTTTGATCGATCCGCCCAGGGAAGAAGCCATCGAGGCGGTGGCGGAATGTCACAGCGCCGGTATCCGGGTGAAAATGATTACCGGCGACCACGGCAAAACCGCAGCCGCCATCGGTAAACAGATCGGATTGCGGAACCACGAAACGGTACTGACGGGAACGGAGCTCGACGGCATGGACGACGCGGTTCTGAAAGAAGCGGTCAGCGATTGTGATATTTTTGCCCGTACCAGCCCCGAACATAAGTTGCGCCTGGTAATGGCCCTGCAATCGCATGGTATGACGGTGGCCATGACCGGTGACGGCGTCAATGACGCGCCGGCGCTCAAGCGAGCCGATACCGGCATTGCAATGGGTAAAAAAGGCAGCGAGGCGGCCAGGCAGGCGGCGGAACTGGTGCTGGCCGACGATAATTTTGCCTCCATTACCGCGGCCGTGCGCGAGGGGCGGACGGTTTACGACAACATCAAGAAGGTGATTAGCTGGACCTTGCCCACCAACGCGGGCGAGGCCATGACCATCATTGTGGCGATTTTGTTTGGCATGACCCTGCCGGTAACTCCGGTACAGATCCTCTGGATCAACCTGGTGACGGCGGTGACGCTGGGTCTGGCGCTGGCATTCGAACCGACCGAGGAAAACACCATGCGCCGGCCGCCTCGCCCGCGTAGTGAAAAACTGCTGACCGGCGGCCTGGTCTGGCACATTGTGCTGGTCTCGGTACTGTTTCTGTGCGGCGTGTTCGGCATATACAGCTATGCGATCGAGCAGGGATATTCGGTCGATCTGGCCCGCACCATTGCCCTGAATACTCTGGTGGTCATGGAGATCTTTCACCTGTTTTTCATTCGCAATATCCATGGAACCTCTCTGACCTTTGCAGCCATACGCGGCACCAGGGTGGTCTGGCTGACGGTCATCGCGGTCACCCTGGCCCAGTTTGCCATCACCTACCTGCCGCCACTGCAGCAACTGTTCGCGACACGGCCCATCTCCCTGTTTGATGGCATGCTGATTATCGTTACTGGCGTGGTCTTCTTTGCCATAATCGAGATTGAGAAGCAGATCCGGTTGCAGATGGCCGAACCGTTGGGCTGAATACGGTGTTTGATCCGGGTGCATTCTGTTTCGGCAGGTAAGCGAATATGACAGGAATCGAGCCCGGTATATTCCGGATAATGGAACCTGCGGGGCTAATATTTCTCTTAACATGGATAACTCATTCTTAACTCCTTCCCGGATGAATGTAACCCGCTGTCTGTACAGTCTGTTGCCGCTGCTCTGCCTGCTTGTGCCGTTACCGGCAGCGGCCGCCGCCCCGGACGGCCGTTACGATATCGTCTTCACACATAACCAGCGTGTGATGACCGTCAAGGCCTGCTTTGGCGAAGATCCGCCGAACCTGCTGGTGAACCACCGCCGTGGCGCCAGCGGCTTTATCAAGAAGGCCTATGTAGTCATTGACGAGCAACCGCAATCGCTGCTGGTGCGCAATGGGCGTATTCTTACCGCCGGACTTCACGGTCAGGACTGTCTGCATTACCAGGTGGATTTCCTGCGGGTCATGAACACGCATCAAAACCTGCGCTTCATGACGGAAAAATCCAATCACGTTCGTACCGAGGCGGCCGCCTGGTTGTGGCTGCCGGAATCGTACGCGGCCCTGGATATCGTTTTTCATCTCGATGAGGGCTACCGGGTGAGTGCGCCCTGGCATCTGATCGATACCGATGCCGAAAGCACGCACTACCGTCTTTATCCCGGCCATGACAACGAGGCAAGCCTGGTTTACTTCGGCCGCATGCGTTCGCACATTCTGCCGGTGGGCGATACGGATCTGCGGCTCAGCATCATGGGCGATATAGACGACGACAGCGCCGGCAAGCTCATCGACTGGATCGAATACGGCGCGAGGGCGTTGACCCGCGTTTACGGCCGTTTTCCGGCGGCACAGCTTCCGGTGCTGATATTTCCTGTCGGGCCTGGCAGGGAGATTGTCCCCTGGGGCGAAATCAAACGCGAGGGTGGTAACTGCGTACACCTGTATGTGGATCATACGCGACCGCTGGCCGGGATCATCGATGACTGGACATTGGTGCATGAACTCAGCCACACGCTGCATCCGTATATCAGTATGGAAGGCCGCTGGCTGTCGGAAGGTCTGGCCACCTATTACCAGAATGTACTGCAGGCACGCGCGGGTGTGCTTTCCAGCCGCGAAGCCTGGACCAAGCTGCACCAGGGTTTCGAACGCGGCATCGCGGAAACCCGGAGTGGCAGGAAATTAAAGCAGGTATCGCGCAACATGCATGAAAATCGGCAATACATGCGTGTTTACTGGAGTGGCACGGCACTGTGGCTGCGCGCCGACTGGTTATTGCGTACTCGTCACGATTCCTCACTTGATGCGGTGATGAAACAATTTCATGATTGTTGCCTGGACTCCGGGCGTACCTGGCCGCCGCTTGAATACATGCAGATGATGGACAAGCTGTCCGGCACCGGGATATTCACCGACATGTACCACGAATACGCCAATTCCGATGAGTTCCCGGACCTGTCGGCGGTCTACCGATCTCTGGGGCTCGTGGGCAGGGGCTATGATCTCGAACTGGTTCCGAATGCGCCTCAGCAGCGGCTTGTCCGTGCGATCATGTCCGAGTACCCGGACGGGCAGGCGTTGTAAAATTCTTCCAGGGATCTGATTAAGCTGTTATTTCGACCCCGTTCGGGCAAGTCTCAGGGTAAACTCCGGGAGAAATTGCCGTCTGGCATCCCGAGTGAACACGAGGGACCTGAAAACCAATTATTGAGATCTCTCGTTAGCTCCCTCGCTACGCTTCGGGACAGGATTCGAGATGACAGAACCGGGTTTTCAGTTTCAAACTGAGCCACTACCAAATTGTCTTAATCCATTCAGAGAGTGTGAAATAATGGCACACTGTATAATTCATAATTATCGAGGGGCATCATCATGAGCGAGGACAAGATCGCATTGCTGGAGAAGAAAAAAGAACTGGAGGCACGTCTTGAAAAAATCAGGCAGGACATCGCCGGTGGACTGAATCCGGATTCCGAGGAACGCGCCACGCAACTGGAAAACCGCGATGTGCTCTATGAAATCCAGCGCGTGACCGCCGAGGAACTCGAGGCAGTCAAAAAGCGTCTGAATCAAATCGGTTGAAAACAGTCGTAACCGGTAATCATCAACACAGGGAACATCCATTATGAGTCGTCAACACTGCAGTATTAGCCCGGTTATCTATTTCGCCTTCCTGTTATTCACAGTTTCTCCGGTTTCCGCGGCAACGCTGGCCGAACGTCTCAATAGCGCCGTCAGCGGCGATCATCGTGATGCGGCCAACGCAGCCCGCGACGAGTATCGGCACCCGCGGGAAACCCTGACGTTTTTCGGCCTGGAGCCGGACATGACGGTGATCGAAGTCTGGCCGGGCGGCGGTTGGTACACGGAGATTCTGGCGCCGGTCCTGCGCGGGCAGGGTACCCTGTACGCAGCCGGATTCGCCCTGACCCTGGACAATAACCCGGATTACCGGCAGCGCATTCACAGGGGTTTCCTGGATAAACTGGGTCAGCGTCCGGATGTTTACGATCACGTCGTGGTCACCGAACTGTCTCCACCAGAACGCGCGACGCCGGCGCCTCCGGGCAGCGCCGACATGGTGTTGACGTTTCGTAATGTGCACAACTGGATGAAGGGCGGGTTCGCCGGGGAGATGTTTGCCACCTTCAACCGCATGCTGAAACCCGGTGGCATCCTCGGTGTGACCGAACACCGCGCCAAAGCGGGTACTTCAATGGATGACATGATCAAGAGCGGCTATGTCACCGAAGACCATGTGATCGCCCTTGCCGAACAGGCCGGTTTCAAACTCGTTGCCCGCTCCGAAATCAATGCCAACCCTGAAGACACCGCCGATCATCCGGCCGGAGTATGGACCCTGCCGCCGTCGCTGCGCCACTGCCGGCAAATGGACACAGGCCAGGATGCGTGTATGGAAAAATACCGCGCCATTGGTGAATCCGATCGCATGACTTTGAAGTTTGTGAAGTAGGTGTCAGCCTTCAGGCTGACATCGTGGGGAAACCAGATTGTATCAGGTGTCTGACTTCAGTCAGACACAGGAGTTGAGTTAAGGTGTCAGCCTTCAGGCTGACATCGTCATAGCTTCACGGTGTCAGCCTGATGGCATTCACCTGGCAGGAGCACACATGACCGCTGCCGCTTTTCCGGTTGTTTAGCGGCGGGATCTCCCGGACAATGGTTGCGGGGGGCGCGGTATGGATAATATCAACTGGCAAATTATTACCATTGTCATCGCCTCGGCGTCACTGCTGATCGGACTCACCCGCCTGTGGGTCAGCTACCGCCAGCACCAGACCTTCAAGCACAATATCAGCCCTGGAGTACGATCCCGCCAGCAAAGCATGATCCGTTGTATCCGCGACACCATCAGCAAGGTCAACCGGGAAACCTATCTGTCGCTGGATGATCTTGAAACTTTCAGGCAAGAGACCAGGGATCACGCACTGCTGTTCGATACCGATCAGCGTAAATACATCCGCGAACTCGGCCGGCAACTGCAGGCGTTGCATAAAATCAGCGTGCCCTTACAGACCCGAACGCTGACCAGGGAAAAGTGGAATGACTACAGCCGTAAACACATGGCGCTGTTGCACTGGTTCGAGGGACAACTGGAATTTTGCGAGGAGACTTTCAAGGATTACATCGAGGAGTGAGTGCTTTTCAGATCTCAGACATCAGATATCATGGATCAGGTGTCTGACTTCAGTCAGACACCGTAGGGAAACTACTATTAAGGTGTCAGCCTGAAGACTGACACCTATGGAAAAGACACCGGCAATCATTACCCTGTAAACTATATCCATGCCAGAAAATAACAAAACCGGTATCCCCTGCGATTCCCCGGTGACCATCATCGTCAAGCGCCGGCCCAAACCCGGCATGGAAAAGCAGTTTGAAGAAGTCATGGCCGGCACCACGCGTGACGCCATGACCTTTCCGGGCCACCTGGGTGTGAACATCATCCGACCGACCGCGCCCGGCGACTATTACCGCATCGTTTTCAAGTTTGACTCCATGCGCAATTACATTGCCTGGGAGGGTTCCGAAACGCGGGGAAAATGGTTGCAGCGATACGCCGAAGTCACACTCGGTGATGTCGAACAGGAAGTGCTCAGCGGCCTCGAAACCTGGTTCACCCTGCCCGGCGGCGAGGCGCTGGTGCCGCCGCCGAAGCATAAAATGGCTATTGTCATCTGGGTGTCGATTTTCCCGTTATCGTTACTCGTCAACTTCCTGCTGCGGCCGTTGATCGGCGACCTGCATGTGATCGTGCAGATTGCTATCATTTCACTGGTACTGGTATTGCTCATGACCTATCTGGTCATGCCGCTCATGTCGAAACTCTTTCACCGCTGGCTGCATTGTCAGGAATGAAAAAGCAGAATTCAAAATACAGAAGACGGAATATTGAACTGTGAACATTGAATTTCCATTCACCATTCACTAATCACGTCCATGATGCAAATCGGGGTTATCAGGGAAATCAAGGACGAGGAATACCGTGTTGCCCTGACGCCGGCAGGCGCCCGGCAATTGATCGCTGCCGGCCATCGCGTGGTAGTGGAAGACAACGCCGGTGAAGGGTCCGGTTTTACCAACGCGCATTACGAAAAACAGGGTGTGAAAATAGTCTCCACGGCGCAGGCCTGGGACAGCGATCTGATACTCAAAGTCAAGGAACCCCAGGAATCCGAGTACGGTTATATTCGCGATAATATCCTGTTTACCTACCTGCACCTCGCCGGAGTGGCGCCGTCATTGACCGAAGCCCTGCTGGCGGCGAAAACCACGGCCATTGCTTACGAAACCGTGGAGGACGAGGACGGCCGCTTTCCGCTGCTGGCGCCCATGAGCGCCATTGCCGGCAATATGGCTGCTTGCGTCGGTAGTTATTACCTGGCCAGGTGTAACGGCGGCCGTGGCGTGCAGATGGGCACGGTGCTCGGCGAGCGCCATGGCAACGTGATGGTGATCGGCAATGGTATTGTCGGTATGCATGCCGCTTTCACCGCCGACGGCATGGGCGCCAATGTGACTATCTACGGCCGCAATGTCGAGAAACTGCAGCGCACCGCGATCATGTGGGCGCATAACATCAATTTCGTGGAATCGACGCCTGAGATTATCGCCCGTGATATAACCGATGCGGACCTGGTGGTCGGCGCGGTGTTGCTTCCCGGTGCGCGGGCGCCCTGGGTCGTTGACGAGTCCATGGTCAAGTCCATGCATCCCGGCTCAGTGATCGTCGATGTCAGCATCGACCAGGGAGGCTGTATCGAGACCTCGCATGTCACCAGTCATTCCGACCCCGTGTTTCGTGTGCACGATGTCATCCACTACTGCGTCAGCAACATGCCCGGCGCTTACCCGCGCACCGCCACCATTGCCCTGGGTAACGCGACCCTGCCATACATACTGCAACTGGCCGAAGACGGCATCGAGGCACTGAAACACGACGCAGGCTTTGCCCGTGGACTGAATACCTGGCAGGGACGGGTGACCTACGCCGCCATTGCCGAGGCGCTGGGCTTGCAGGATCGCTACCAGGCATTCGGCAGCGAGTAGCAAATCAGGTGTCTGCCTTCTCAGGTGTCCGCCTTCAGGCTGACACCGTATAAGCCACGACGATATCAGGCTAAAGCCTGACACCTGNNACCTGAAGGGAGAGAGGTGTCTACCTTCTCAGGTGTCCGCCTTCAGGCTGACACCGTACAAGCCACGACGATGTCAGGCTAAAGCCTGACACCTGAAGGGAGAGAGGTGTCTGCCTTCCCAGGTGTCTGCCTTCAGGCTGACACCGTACAAGCCACGACGATGTCAGGCTAAAGCCTGACACCNNACCTGAAGGGAGAGAGGTGTCTGCCTTCTCAGGTGTCTGCCTTCAGGCTGACACCGTGAAAGCCATGACGATGCCAGGCTGAAGCCTGACACCTGAAGAGGCGGGGAAACGTCCGACCTCAGGCCGCTGAAATGTGCTGAGCAGAGTCCGGCAGGTTACGCAGGATCCGGTAACCGGCCTTGATAAAGGCCTCATCGATGGGGGCGTCATATTGCCCGGCCTCCATCAGGCGTTTGAGCACATATCGCTCCATCACCTCGAACCGGTCGATCCCGGGACCGACGCGGCGCACATCCCGGAACAGTTCACGTGGTACATTTCGCTTGACCATGATCCATACCTTCGCAGTTATTCCCGATTCAAGCATGGAGTCTTTGCGGTGAAAATCCTTTGATCCAGATCATGAAACGGTCGATTCAGCCGGTCGCTGATAGTGCGCCGCAACAAAAACAGACGGTGCATAACTGATCCGGTATCTGTCTACCCGATATGACAGGTGTCAGCCTTCCCCCATTAATCAGGTGTCTGCCTTCAGGCTGACACCGTGAAGCCACGACGATGTCAGGCTGAAGCCTGACACCTTGCGGGAGAGAGAGGTGTGTCCTTCAACAACCGTTTTGTTTCATACTATGCAATCTGTGGATAAGGACCATTAAGGAGGAGACATCATGCCGGCAGACGCCATCATTTTCGTGCCCGGGATCAAGGGCACCAAGTTACTCAACACCAATCTCGTCAACCACGACACCATCTGGTCTGCGCTGCAGAGCAATTTTGAAACCATCGGCGACCTGGAACTCACCCGCTCGCTGCAAGATCAATACTACGACGAGCACGCCGACGTCATCGTGGAGCCGGGTGAGTTGGAAGAACTGGCCTACGCGGAATTCATTCGCGACCTGGATGCGGGCAAGCCCATTTACATCTTCAACTACGATTGGCGGCTCTCCGCGTTTGAAAACGCTTACCGGCTGGAGGCATTTATCGATTACCTGGTGGAAAAATCCACGGCCAGCCGCGAGATGCGCACTTTCAAATCCTTCGACTTCATCACCCACAGTCTCGGCAACTTCATCGTTCGCGCCTACCTGAAACACTTCGGCTTTGACCGTACCGGCAAGGTGATTTTCACCGTACCGCCGTTCCGGGGCTCGCTCGACATTGCCTCCGTGGTTACCGTGGGCGAGGGATTCTTCGACAGCGTTAAAACCCGGATCCGCAAACTCATTCGCACCATGCCCGGCGCGCTGGAACTGCTGCCCACCTACGAAAAAGCCGGCGTCTTCGACAGCGGCCGCGGCCGGCACAATTTTTTCAATGCGGAGCACTGGCAGAGCAATATCACCAATACCCGCAACACCAGTGTGCAGAAACGGGACAACGCGGAGAAATTCATCGCCGCGTTGAAGGAAGCGAAAAGCACGGTAAACAACCGGCTGCTGGATCTGAACGAACTCTCAGCGACCGAAAAACGCAAGTGCCTGGTGCTGGCGCGCACGGGCTACGAGACCTGGCAATCGGTGCGCGTGCTGAAAGATCCGGAACCGCCGAATCCGCGCAACTTCATCGACTTTGAACACGGCTTACGCACCGATCACGGTGACGGCCGCGTTGCCGACGCCAGTTCCTGCTGTTACCACGACGCGGTGAAAACACTGGTGATCGAGGACGCTTTTTTCCATCGCGATTACAGCCATGGCCTGTTTCTGAAAGACGAACGCGTGCAGCGTATCGTACGCAAGTTCCTGGACAACGAAACCGGCGCGTTCTGGAAGATCCCCGGCGAGGCGGTGAAAAGAGTGAAGGGACTTAAGGAAGCAATCGATGCCGAGACCGGCCTGACGTACCGGAAAATCGTGGTTTAAGGCAAAAGGTGTCTGACTTCAGTCAGACACCGTAAAAGTTATGACGATGTCAGGCTGAAGCCTGACACCTGTAGAGGGGGGGTCAGGTGTCAGCCTTCAGGCTGACATCGTAAACCCTGTCTGGTCCCTGACGATGTCAGGCTAAAGCCTGACACCTGAAACATCGTAAAGCCAGACACCTGAGAAATCGTGAAGCCAGACCCCAGCCCCAGCTACCCTTTGTAATAAATCCGGTAAATCACGCCCTGGTAATCATCCGAAACCAGCAGCGAGCCATCCGGTAACTGCAATATATCCACCGGCCGGCCCCAGGCCTCGTTGTTCTGCAACCAGCCGTCAATAAAAACATGATGGCCGGTGGCGTTACCCGCCTCATCAAATTCCACATGCATGAGCCGGTATCCGATAGGCGTAGTGCGGTTCCAGGAACCATGCTGGGCGACAAAAGCGGTGTTTTTGTATTTCGCCGGCAGCATGTCGCCGGTATAAAACTCGATTCCCAGCGGCGCGGTGTGCGCGGCGAACTCCACCACCGGGAAAGTCACTTCCTGCGGCGGGGACTGGTCTTCCCATTTCGGATGGCGAATATCGCCCCCGGCGTAATAGGGAATGCCGAAATGCATACCGGGCTTCGGGGCGGCATTCAGTTCTCCCGGCGGGATGTCGTCACCCATCATATCGGTGTTGTTGTCGGTGAAATGCAAAACGCCCGTTTGCGGATGAAAACCCAGGCCCACGGAATTGCGCATGCCGCGCGCGAACACCTCGGCATCCGTGCCATCCGGGTTCATTCGCAGAATGGTGCCTTCCGGTTCCTCGGTATCACAGATATTGCAGGCTATACCGACGGTGACGTACAGCTTGCCGTCCGGGCCGAACTCGATGTAGCGCCAGCCGTGATGCGCCTTGTCGGGCAAGCGGTCATAAATCACCTCGCCCATATCCGCAAAGGGTAAATCAAGGCTGAAGCCGGGCGCCGGGTAGCGCACGATGCGGTGCTGTTCGGCCACGTAAAGCATGCCCTGGTGCATGGCCAGCCCGTTCGGCACATTCAGATCCTCAAGAATGGTAACCACCCGCTCGGCCTTGCGATCCTTGTCCTTGTCGACCACCGCGTACACCCTGCTCTCGCGGGTGCCGACAAACACCGTACCGGTGGATTGCCCCAGCACCATGCTGCGCGCACCGGGCACATCATCGGCGTAAATCTCGATGGCATAGCCCTCCGGCAGGTTGAGTTTACCGAGATTGGCCTCGAGATTGGCGGCTCGGGCGGACGGGACGGCTGCGAGCGTGAATACGGCGGTGAACATCAGGGTGTAAAGAGACTGTGTGATTCGCTGCTTCATGTGCTTACTCCTGTAAGAATCCTGTAAATAATACTACTAGGCGACCGGCCCGAACCCAAATCGTTCCGGGACACAATCGAAACAGGCTGTTGGCGCAGCACACGCACCGGTAAAAGTCCTTTAGCCAAACATCGACTGGCACATATTCCGCTTTGCGGTGTTATCATTACCCTATCAACAGACAGGAAGCATGATCGGTATGTGGATGAAACAGCCGGCCCGGAACCCGGGCTCCGCCAGGATCAAAACCCTGTCCCTGCTGCTGCTGGCGCTGGGGTCGGTCCTCCTTGTGCAGGCCGAGCCCGATTTGACTACTGCGGGACCGGATAAAAGCAAAGACCGCACCGCACTCATCCTCAGCGTCAAGGACGCCATCAGTCCCGCCAGTAACGACTACATTCACCGCGGTCTGAAAGAGGCCTTCGATCGCAACGCCGAAGTGGTGATCCTGCGCCTGGATACGCCCGGCGGCCTCGATACCGCCATGCGCGAAATCATCCAGGACATTATCGCCTCGCCGGTGCCGGTGATTACCTGGGTCGCACCCTCCGGTGCCCGCGCCGCCAGCGCCGGCACCTACATGCTCTATGCCTCGCACATCGCCGCCATGGCGCCGGGTACCAACCTCGGCGCCGCCACGCCCGTGCAAATCGGCGGTGGTGGCGGTCTGCCCGATATGAAACCCTCTGCGCCCGAACCGAAAAAGAAACCGGAAAAAGGCGAGGGCGAGGAAGACAGCAGCGATGAAGATACCTCAGCCGGGGAAAGTGCCGCGCCCGCCGACGCCATGGGCAAGAAAGTATTGAACGACTCCATCGCCTACATTCGCAGCCTTGCGGAAATGCGCGGTCGTAACGTCGAATGGGCGGAACAGGCCGTGCGTGAAGCTTCCAGCATTTCCAACGACGAGGCCCTGCAACTCGGCGTGATCGACATCGTCGCCGGCAACATTGACGATCTGCTGGCGAAGGCCAACGGCTGGGAAGTCAATGTCAACGGCATCAACCGTATGCTGGATACTTCCAGCCTGTTCATCGAGAGATTCGAACCCGACTGGCGCAACCGCCTGCTCGCCGTGATCACCAATCCCAACGTCGCCTACATCCTGATGATGATCGGCATGTACGGCCTGTTCTTCGAATTCGTCAATCCCGGTTTCGTGCTGCCCGGCGTCATCGGCGCCATCTGTTTGCTGCTGGCGCTGTATGCCCTGCAGATCCTGCCGGTCAACTACGCCGGCCTGGCGCTCATCATCCTGGGCGTGATGTTCATGGTGGCGGAAGCCTTTGCGCCCAGTTTCGGGGTGCTGGGCATCGGCGGCATCATTGCCTTTGTCATCGGCTCGGTGATCCTGTTCGATGTCGAGGGCAGCAATATGCAGGTGGCCTGGCCGCTCATCGGCGCGGTCAGCGCGGTCACCGGCGGCTTCATCCTGGTGGCGATCCGACTGGTCTTCACCTCGCTGAGAAAACCGGTGGTCAGCGGCTCGGAACAGATGGTGGGCAGCGTTGGCGAAGTGGTGGACGATTTCGATGAACACGGACACATTTATATCCACGGCGAGAACTGGAACGCCGTGGCCACACAACCGCTGAAACGCGGCGACAAGGTCAAGGTAACTGAAATTGACGGACTGACACTCAAGGTCGAACCGGCCGGGGAGGTAAACACATGAGTATTACCACACTGATTTATATCATCGTTGCGGCGGTCATCATTCTGCCGATGATCTTCAAGATCATGCGCGAGTACGAACGCGCCGTGGTCTTCACCTTCGGACGCTTCACCTCGGTGAAAGGCCCGGGCCTGATCATCGTCATCCCGTTGATCCAGCAGATCGTCCGCGTGGACCTGCGCATGATCGTGATGGACGTACCCAGCCAGGATGTCATCTCGCAGGACAACGTCTCGGTGAAAGTGAACGCCGTGGTCTACTTCCGCGTTATCGACCCTGAACGCGCCATTATCCAGGTGGAAAACTACACCGACGCCACCAGCCAGCTCGCGCAAACCACGCTGCGCTCGGTACTGGGTAAACACGATCTCGACGACATGCTGGCCGAACGCGACAAACTCAACGACGACATCCAGGAAATCCTCGATCGCCACACCGACGCCTGGGGCATCAAGGTGGCCAACGTCGAGATCAAGCACGTGGACATCGACGAGAGCATGATCCGCGCCATCGCCAAGCAGGCCGAGGCCGAACGCGAACGCCGCGCCAAGGTCATCCATGCCGAGGGCGAACTGCAGGCTTCGGAAAAACTCCTGCAGGCCGCCAAGGTGCTGTCACAGAACCCGCAGAGTATTCAACTGCGTTATTTACAAACCCTGACCGAGATCGCCGGCGAGAAAAACTCCACCATCGCCTTCCCGGTACCCATGGATATCCTGATGCCATTGGTAAAGGCCGCGCAGAATAAGGAGGAGATGAGTTAAGTTAAAAAGTCATACGTCATTCCCGCGAATGCGGGAATCCAGTAAAACGAATCACCGCCTTAGGCGGTACAACATTATTTAGTCACTCTTGCGCGACCGCCAGGGATGGCGGAAGTACTGGAAATGCAGGAGCAATTTCCAGTGCATGCCAGAGTCCAGTGAAACAAGAACCGTCTCCGACGGCGCATCAACCACTGGATGCCAGAACAAGTCTGGCATGACACCGTTTTTGTCATTCCGGCGAAAGCCGGAACAAGTGACACATGTAAATACGTCATTCCCGCGAATGCCTGTCTCTTAGTCACAAATA
>DGNS01000003.1:0-47218 GCA_002389045.1 Thiotrichaceae bacterium UBA4486
ACATCTATCCTGACAGAGGGGGGTCACGGCCAACCGAAGGCAGAGCAAGCCGAGATTCTGGTACTGAAGCGTGAGATCAAGAAACTGAAAGTTGAACGGGATATCCTAAAAAAAGCGGCGGCCTTCTTCGCAAACGACCCGCATTGAGATACGGGTTCATTGCGAAGTATCGGTGAGTCTGGCTGCCAACGTGGATGTGCGAGGTGCTTGATGTCTCGCCAAGTGGATATTACAGCTGGTTGAATCGACCGCCTTCCAGGCGCTCCCAAGAGGATTACGTGCTGGTGAGGCCAATCCGTCGCAGTTTTACCGAGAGCGATGGAACCTAATGGTGTGCGACGGGTATGGTGGGACCTTTTGGCCTGGGATTACGATTTTGGCCGGGAGCGAGTCGCCCGGTTGATGTGCCGGTAGGGCTTGAAAAGCTGGGTAATATGACGTCGACGCCCGCACGATAAGGGGGAGCGACCGAATCATACATTAGCCCCGAACACCCTTGAGCGGTGCTTTTCTGCTGAACGCCCCAATCAACGCTGGGTGGCAGACTTTACGTATATCTGGGCTGGTGAAGGTTGGTTGTTTGTGGCCGTGGTGATGAATTTATACTCCCGACGGGTCGTCGGTTGGTCCATGCAACCACAGATGACGGCGAAGCTGGTGACCGATGCCTTGCTCATGGCGCTGCGGCGACGTGGACCGAAACAAGAGTTATTGCATCATTCCTATCAGGGCAGCCAGTACATCAGTGATCTGTTTCAGCGGGTACTGAGTGACCATGGCATTGAATGTTCATTGAGCCGGGCCATGAACTGTTGGGATAATGCGACAATGGAAAGCTTCTTCTCGAATCTGAAGGCGGAACGAACAGGCCGCAAGACGTATCGCAGTCGGGATGAAGCCAGGGCCGATGTGTTTGATTATATCGAGAGTTTTATAATCCGAAACGTCGTTATTCGACGCTGGGTTATTTAAGTCCGATGGAGTATGAGAAACAAGCTAAATTAGCTTAACTGTGTACACAGAACCTGGGGCAGTCCAGTTCAAAAAAATGGCTCCATTACGCCGAAAACCGCTGGTTCCATTAGGGCAAAAAATGACATCGCCGTCCCCCGATCCAGGTGTCTGCCTTCAGGCTGTCACCGAGAACACGGCCTGATAGCCAACGATGTCAGGCTAAAGACCTGACACGAGCAGTGAGGAGCAGGATTTTCCCTGGATGTCAGTAAATATAGTGCACAATTGAAGTGTGACAAAAATTCGATTGATTACATAAAAGAAGACCTGTGAATATAAGAATGCTACGGTCAATAGAAAGTGAATAAAATTCCTCAATAATTGCAAATGATAATGAATAATGCCTGATGACCATATTGGCTATTTAATGACATGGAAAATATTAATTTAAAAACATGGATTAATAACAAATGGTTTTTATTGTCCCTGATATTGTTGTCAACATTCGTTATTAACGTTAATTACCAGGGCTGGAATGTTTCCAGCAGGCTGGCTACCATACAATCAATAGTGGAGCACGGATCATTAACTATTGAAGAATCAGTATTTAACTATACAGGTGACAAGGTATATATTGATGGCGAATATTATTCGGACAAACCACCAACACCATCCTATCTAGGCGCAATCGTCTATGGGCTGCTTTACTATTGCGGTCTTTCTTTCAATTATGAACCGGTTATTACTTATTATCTAATAGTATTATTAATAATTAAGGGTTTATATATATTCGGGTTGTATTGTTTTTATAGAAGTCTGGAATTTACAGGAATAGGCACAGGTAATAAAAATCTGATTTTAATCAGTCTTGCATTTGGGAGTTTGTTATTTACATGGTCCAGCACATTCAATAATCATGTAATAGCTGCCTCTGCAATTATGACAGGTTTCTATTATTACTTTATGCATTCATACGTTAAAAATAAAAGAGTTTATTTATTATCATCATTAATATTTTTTGCATTAGCCGGCAATAGTGATATGCCAATGATGCTCTTTTATGTTGTTTTCAGCATGCTCATATTAAACAAGTGCAGAATAAATGATTTTTTAATCTATTACCTGTTGCCGGGAATAGTCGTGAGCATTCCAACACTGATTACGAATCTATATATACATGGCAGCATCATGCTAATACAGATTATTAGTGAATATTTTATATATGATGGAAGCCCATGTATTTCTTACGTTATAAGAAACAGAGGGAATTCTACCTGTAAGCAGTAGCAGTTAGTATAACGAGCCTGGTTATATTGTTATATTATCTGATTTTTACAAGTAATTATGGCGGATGGAGTTACGGAATTCGGTGGTTAGTGCCACCGTTACCAGTACTGATATTATTTAATTACAGATATTTTATTGATGCCGGAACATTGAAAATATAAATATATCAGTCTTTTACAATGATCGGGATCTTTATAAGTATAATTGGCGTTTACGATCCATGGTCTGATATAACTAAAAACAGTAATCCATTGATCTCTAATCTCACTCAGGTCGTAAATTGATCAATATAATTATTTATAAATATCATAAGGTTGTGAAAAAGTAGCTGAAAATATCAGGGTGTTGGCGCATAAATATGCCCGTATACATTTTTATCAATGAGATAATAATTATCCTCAATGGCCGAGACTATAATATCGGGTAGGCGTTTCTCGGTACTGTCTGGTTCGATATGTATGAGTTTCAGCTCCTTGTTTGAAATCATGGAAATTAACAAGTCGCGTTGGCCACGATCATCCAGCCGTATCCGCTCACCGATGTTGAAGTAATCAAGAAAAAATTCCTTGCCTGCCCAGTAACAAAGAGCAAGATTCTCGCAGGCAACGGGGTCGTCATATTTTTCAATGATAGCAACAGTATGTGCGGTAATGTCTTCATAAACAGGTAAAACATGCAACAGGGACAGCTTTTTGACGACCCTGAGGTTATATGACAGGCTCACGGCAGGATACAGGATGTAGGCAATTAGCAACCCCGTAATCAGGCTCTTGTAGAGGAATTTTACGGACATATTACCTATATAAAACAGTGTACTGCAGGCGATCAGTATCAATGCTATCAGCAGGTCAAACAGGGCATTATGGACAACACCTTTCCCACCGATAAACAGACCTCCGATGACAAGTGAGCAGACAAGATAAAGCAGCAGCAGCTTGTCTGTTCTGCTGTATTTGCACACAAACAGAAATACCGGAACAAAAAGCATTAATGGCACAATCAGGTCTGACCAGTATAAAAACTTCCAGTAAGCATGTTTGAGAGAGTAATTACGTGGATTCCCGAACAGGCTGGTAAAGAAGTCACTTCCATAAATGAAAAAACACAGGGCAAATGCAATTCCAAGGCAGAATATTGAAATAATAAGCCACTCTTTCCAGAAACGATGTTTACTTGCGACCAGGTAAAGGAATACAGCCAGGGGAAGTGGCACAAGGATGTGCTTGATGAATCCGGAGATCACAAGCAAAAATGAAGAGACTGCTATGGCCGTTCTGGAGTCGGGTTGCTTTATGATCAAAAACAGTGCCAGAAGCTGGACTAGATGGCCGGTCCACTGTGGGTCGTTAATGCTGATATAGTCAATATCATGCAGAATGAAGTAACAGATGAAAAAACAGAATGCGAATACTGCCAGAAACAAAGAGCGATAAAGGGAAAAGATGATCAGCGCAATCAGTAATGCGCAGATGATAAATGCCGAAAGTGACAGTACACGCCCTGATAGGACAAGATCATTTGAGAATATACTGCTGCCGGCCAGCAGCATGAAGTACAGCGGCGGGTAATTATTTACGACCAGAGCATCGCGTCCGTGATAGAGGTCGTCACCATCAATTACCGACTGTGCGTGATAAGCATTCCAGCCTTCGTTGTAATTATTAAAAACCCTGGCGGTTGATAGCGTAACCGGGTAAGACAGAAAAAATACCGTCAGTACCAGGAAAATCGCTGCGCCGGTGGCAATGACAGGTCTGTTCATCGGAGGTGGTCGTTTTTGTAATATGACAGTTCCGGTATCAGGCGGTTGTCAGTTTATTGGATTATGACTTATTGGCTGCAAGATTATCAGCCGGCATAAACAAACACAAAAAACCCGGAAGCTAATTGCTTCCGGGTCTGATAATGAAAAAAACCGGAATCAGGGATTCACAGCAAGCGGGACCAGGTTCGAATGCCTGCTTTCAAACCCGGATGAGTTGATACCACTCACCGCGAAATAATAAACAGTCCCCGGTGCCGGCACTCCAGTGATAGACACGGGTGTCGGGTCAGCGTTCAGGTCCTGAAATCCGAAGAAACTGTTCGGGTCATTCTCGGTGCCCACGTAGAGCCGGTATCCATTACCAACATCCACGGGATCACTGCCGTCAATGTTCGCATCCGGCTGTTTGAACGTCAGGGTATGCGCGGAGCCATTGACAGTAATATTGAATGACATATCAATGGTCGGAATATTATCCGGCAACGGCGGAGGCGGTGGCGGCGGTGGCGGAGGCGGTGGCGGTGGCGGCGGCAAAGGCGTCGGATCCGTTGTCGGTGGATTACTGTCTGTCACCTCTGTGCTGGAATCATCATCGCCTGAAGGCACTGACGTGGAAGTCGTATCTGTACTCGGATCCGTGATGGTGGTGCCTTCTGAAATCGGTTCCGCAGTTGATTCACCGGTTTCACCGGAAGCCGTAGTTCCAGCATCACCATCACCGGATGTTCCGGCATCACCGGATGTTCCGGCATCACCAGAACTGCCATCTCCACCTCCGCTTCCGCCGTCACCGGTACCACCGCCGCCGGAACTTCCACCACCTCCGGCTGCAGCACCTCCAGCACCACCTCCGGTACCCCCGGTACCACCAGGACCGGCACCCGTCTCGGGACCACCACCGGTTTCACCGACAGTAACACCTTCTCCGGAACCGCCTGTATCATCACCGCTATCCGGTCGTGGGGGAGGTATATCAGACTCCATTACGTTGGTATCGGCATCGATATTGAGTTGCTCTTCGACTTCATCCGATGCACAACGGGTGGCGCTGAATGTGGTTTCTCCGGCGCTGTTGACACACTTGTATGCAGTGGCAGCGAATACGGACGAATTAAAGCCGAGTAAGCCAATGAAGCCGGCCAGTGGCAGTAGAATCTGATGTCGTATCATATGATTACAGGTTCCCGGGATTGAATCATGACTGCAATTTAAGATTGATTGTATTTACAAATCAAGTGCAGCGCCCGATTAATTAATGAAATGTGAAGTATTTACGGATTAATCGACGCAGAAATATATAACTATATGATTTTAATGAAATTATTATAACAACCCATTTATTGTCACAAACCGGTAATGGATTGCTTCCCTGGCTTGTGATTAGTGAACATGGACACAGAATGTTTTGCAACAACTGTTAAGGGATATCGATCGAAGTACACGTTGAGGGTACATAAGCATGTGAAAAACCCGGTTCTCGGTATCAGTTTTTTGTAATTGATGTATTCCTGCATTGGGATAATTCGTGTCTGAGTAAATAAACATCCGTGATTGCCTTGTGTAACCAGGATGCATTGGCCGGCACGCCGACGACTGAATAGTTACCATAAACAGTGTTGGCCCAGTTTTTCTTGTATTCTTCACCACCACGTAAAAAATCGAAGCGGCTATAGCCCTTGTCACGATAATATTCAATCATCTTCATTAACAGGTATTGGCCGGGTCCGTAGATTTTGTAATCGTCGTTGAAAACTGGCACGTAATAATAAATCCTGCTATCGAACCTGAAGCCAAAATGACCGGCAATGAAATCATTTCCGGACTGGATATGTGAAAATTCGATATGCTTTCTGAAATCTTCACTCTCGTACAGGTGTTTTATAATTTCCTGAAAATGCACATTATTAAACCCCATACCGGGAAATCTGGAATAATGATGTTCCACCATCTTCTCAAGGATTGTCCCGTTAACCTCATCCCCGATTGTTATTGATATATCAGAAGTATTCAAAAGTTTGTTGAATCGTCTGTTGATATCACTGATCTTCTTCGACTCTCCGTATACCTGATCGTACTGAATACTGAATGTGTTTTCGTGAAAAACCCGCTTGCCATGAATCATATCGACGAGCGTTGCAGCGAATAACCTGGAGACATCATCGCGGTCATTCAATCCTGCAATATCGATAAAATCCCATGTATCGGGCTGGGCATCGATTATTGCACTGCTGATTTTTCGCATTGCGACATTCCGGTTTATCCGATCAGACAGGATGAATGGCGAATAATCCGCTATATTTCCACCTGCGTGCGAGAATACACGCAGTTTTTTTTTCATTATTCTTTTATATTTAATAATGAAAGGGAAGACCCCGGCCAGCTGGTGCACATTGTCAAATAACAGGAAAACCAGGAATTGCCCGATATTCTTCCGGTGGATTTGTTGATAAACCCAGTCGTAATGACTGAATATGGAATTTCCTCCGGCTTCATTAAAAAGTATTGTCCATTCGTCCCGGATTTCCTCAACCCTGTCAAGGTCACTTGTTAATTCGACGTTCATGGTTTTTGAATAATGATTTGACCGCAAGTCAAATCATGCCCTTAATTTTTCCTTGATGATTTCAACCCAGGACAGACATTGACGGAAATGAATCAAATCATCAGGCATGGAGTATCTTGGCAGTGAATGCAAATAGGATTTTTTGTTCTTTTTGGTCAGGACGCTTCCTGGAATGGTAGATACAGTAGCCAGCAACTCTGTGTTTGCCATGTAATCAATCTCTCTTTGCGTGAAATCACCGGAACGGCCGGTTGGATAGGCAAAAACCGGGGATGATGATTCAATCATCTCATTCACGCGTTGTATAGAATGACTGATTTCGCTTTCCGATTCCGATTTCTCAAGCCGTGAAAGAATACGATGTGAACAGGTGTGAGCAGCAATTTTATGATCCTGGGCGATCAGTTTTCTGGCGTCATCCCATTCCATCGGTCGATATTTGTCCGGAATTTCCGCAGGGATCTCCACGTTAAATACCCGGTAAATATCAGACAGATCATCATAAAGACTGCTATTCGGGACAGATTTGAGAATATTGCGGATTTTTACATACTGCGGGCGTCTGTTTGCATCGGAGCCGACGCTGATGTCGAAGTTACGGCCGTTAAGTGTCAGACGGTATTGGCCTGCACGAGTATGAGTCAGGATATAAGAGATCTGGTCATCCCATGGCCAGAGCTTTTTGTCGATGAAATCGGTAATCAGAAAGTAGGTCAGTGGAATATCATATTCGGCAAACAGGGGGCCGGCTATATCGAACTGATCGATAAAGCCGTCATCGATTGTAAATACAGCAACTTTCTCGGGCAGCGGATTACGATTGATCAATGCCGAGGCCAGCGATTCCAGGGATATTGCCTCGTAGCCCGATTTCCTGAAGTATTCAAGACAACCGCGAAGAGAGGCTATATCGATACCGTTAATATCCCGGTCCTGGCAAGCAAACCGGTGCATCATGAAAACCGGAACAAACGGACCTGTGAACAACCTGATCAGGGAGGCAGGCACGAGTTCCTGAACACGAACAGCCGCCTTGTTCATTGTAACCTTGAGTTTTTCAGGAAACATGTGGTGTTATGTTCGTGGTCAATAGATACACCGATTATACGGGTTGGCAACGTTCATGGCAGATTCGCATATTGTCATGATAAATTCAAATAAAAATTGAAAAATCAATCGCTTATAGGAGTGTTTATGATATGATCCCCACCAGCATTAACTCCGGTCATCAAGCAGAGTATATGTCTGGAAAACCGAAATGATCCTGCCCAAAGCTCTTTCTCCTATCTATACGAATACATCGTTACTCTATTACCGCATCAATTCGCCAATCGGTATTGATGTCAATGTCAAATTCCGGCAACTGGATTGTCGCGGTGCGGCAAAAAAACTTGAAAATGAAACCGATCCCGAGCAGGAACGGATCATCAAAACCCTGACCAGGGAACTTGACAGCGGCAGCACCGTTTACATTTACGAGGACGATTCAGGCAGGATAGCGCATTATTCATGTGTGGGTTATGAAAAAATCTGGAAAAGCGAGATGGATATGTATCTCAACCTCCCCGATGGTGCACGGTATATATATAACTGCCGCACTCTGCCCGAGTACTCGCGACGGGGACTTTTTACCAGCGCGATAGAAACGATCATCAATACACATGGCGAGGCCTTTATTTCGTGTGCTGATACCAATCGCAACTCTAAAAGTGTTATTGAAAAGTTTTCGCCAACCAGTCTCGGAAAAATTCATAAGCGGCAAATTCTGGGATTTTACAAGCGCTATACAAACACCACCGGCCTTGAGTTTACAGTGGACTGACCATGGCCATCCCTGAAAACACGGGGTGCACGGAGCAACAACCCGTTTATTTCTCGATTATCGTTCCCACCTGCAATCGGCCGGAAACGCTCTCGCGTTGCATGGAACATCTGCTTGAACAGACCATGACGGACTATGTAATCCAAGTGATCGATGATGGTTCGCCGGAGTCTGTCTATGACCAATGTATCAGCCAGTGGGGTAACAGAGATAACATCCGTTTCCATCGTGCCGGCGGCCGGGGTGGCAGCCCGGCCGTCGCCAGAAACGTGGGCCTGCAACACAGCAACAGTCACTACATCGCTTTTTGCGATGACGATGATTACTGGATTGATCAGGATCACCTGGCCGTTGCCCGCGAGTTACTGGAGGCGCAGCGGCGGCCACCGCTGTATATCACCAACCAGGTCCTCAGCCGTGACAACCGGGTCCTGCGTGAATACTGGAACATCGAACGCCTCCGGCAGACCGGCACTCCGCTTGAAAAGGAAAATCCGGAATTCATCCGGGTCGATAAATCCAATCTGCTGCGGTTGTTTCAGGGCTCATGCGCCCATGTCAACATGACGATTGTCAGGGCCGATGTATTGAGATCCGTTGGCGGCTTCAGGGAGGAACTTCAATACGCCGAGGATCTGGATCTGTATCTGCGGCTTATGGATACAGTGGATTCCCCGATCTTCATTCGGTTGAAACCGATCGCGGTGCAAACCATTCCTCCACCGGGGCTCTCGGGGAATGCCAGCAGAAGGCATACGGAAATTGAGCAGGAAACGATCGCAATTGGCGTTATGCACCATGCCCTGGCGGTTACTCATGAACCCGAATTGCATCGTTACGCCCGTAATTACCTGGGCGAGGCCTGCAGGCGGCTATGCGAGTTGTATGTGAAGCAGGGTGATATGAGGCAGGGTCGTGAGCAGGCCCGGACGGCTCTTGGTTATCGATACAGTTTCAAGTGGTTGTTGTATACGTTGTATTTGCATATGCGGTTTTGGTGAGGGATTGACGATACCCAGGTGTCTGACTTCAGTCAGACACCGTTAAAACTGTGGCATCCCTCCGGTGTCAGGCAAAAGCCAGACACCTGCCGATACCCAGGTGTCAGGCTTCAGCCTGACATCGTACCTCAAGGCAAATGCTTGACCACATGCGGTCCGATAACCCTGGTCAGCAGTACCGGCAGTCTCCGCCAAGTGGCGATCAACAACCGGAATTTCGGATTGTTCGGGTTCAGTTGCGGCAGCTCGCCGCCACCGGCCAGCCAGTAGTGCCAGTAGTTCTGCACCGGCTGTGCGCCCCACTGTTGCTTGAATCGATAAGTGGAACTGTCGCGGCTGGAACGGCCGAAATCAAAAAACTCATAGCCATGATCGATGGCATGGCTCAGCACATGCCGGTAAAGAAACATGTTCATACTGACGGCGTTGGCCTGTTTCAGGGTCGAGGCCCAGGGGATCTCCAGCATATCGCCATGGCTCGCGAGAAAGGCGGTGGCCACGGGCCTGCCATCCAGTTCTACCACGATGAGGCGGGTATAAAAGGCATCGCACTCAAGTAACGCCCGGAAAAACGCACGGCTGTAAACCGGCGTACCCAGGTCCCGCATGTTGATGGCGAACACCCGGTAGAAGGCATCCAGCAGTTCCACGCCGCCGATCTGCACACGCACGTTTTCCCGTTCGGCGCGTTTGGTCTGCGCCCGCACCTTGGTGCCGAGTCCCGCATCGAGTTCGGCGTAATCACGCGGTAGCGGCAGGATCATATTCACCTTCTCGGTGCGTTGCGGCCACGCCTCGCGGGTCTGTGTTTCACGGATTTCCATGTGCTCCACCCCCAGCGCTTCGCAGCGTTTCACCGCGGCCTCCAGCAATCGGGTTTCGGTCGCGCCATCCACGGCCAGCGGCCCACCGTAGTTGAAATAGGGCATGGAGACGAGAAAGTCACCGAACAGACGGCTTTTCAGGCGCACCAGCGGCAACACGCCGAGTATGCGCCCGTCTGGATCCCGCGCCACCAGGGAGACATCCTGTTTTCCGAAGACGCGCTGTATCACCTCGCGTACGCAGCAGAAATGCCAGGGCGAGGCCTTGGGATGATGACGCACGAAATCATCGACGGCAGCGGCCAGATCAGCGGTGTACGGCGAGATGCGCAGACTGTCCGCGGCGGCGGGGTGATCGCTTATGGATGCGCGCAAGCGCCGTGGCAGAGGATCCACGGATCGGGCCTGATCGCTGCCGCTTTGCATCTTCGCCAGCAGATCCTGTTTGGCCTGTTTTTTGGCTTTCAGCGCCGATTTGATCTCCCGCATGCGCTGCTGTACCGGCGTCACATCCTCGTTGTTTTTCCGGCACTCGGCCAAAGCATGCGAACAGTCCTTGCGCGCCTTGACCAGCGCCTTGATCTCCTCCGCGAGTATGCGCAGTTGTTCGTCCACGGCCGGTTCTGTCGCAGAGGGTCCGTTCACCATCAGGGCGGAATCAGCCGAGCTGCTTGCTGTCCACGACCGTCATGTCCTCCAGCGGATCGAGGATGGAAGACACCGTACCGAACTGAAAATCCGCGATCAGCGCGCGCAGGCGTGGCATGCAGGCAGTCAGGTTGTTGTAATGGCGAAAGCGGGATAACAGGCTGGCACCTGCCACCCGCGGCTGGTCCGGATCAATTTCCCAGGGATGCAGGTAAAAGATCCCGGGCTTGTCGTGACAGGCTTTTTTCAACAGGTGCCGCGACAACCAGTAAGGATAGAGCCGGAAATACCCGCCGCCGGCCGCCGGCAGGTTCAGACCGGCGAAGCGGGCCGTGGTCAGCGGGAATTCAACCAGCTCACGGTCGCCTTCAAGGCGGATTTTGTACGGTTGCACCGGGGAGTTGGGAATACCGTAGCGGTCATGCCGCACCGGGAAAATACTCGAATCCCAGCTAAATCCGTGCTCGGCCAGGATATCCAGCGCCCACAGTGAACGCTTTGTGATGGAATAGGAGGAGCCGCGGTAACCGCGCACCGGTGTCTGGATGAGATCTTCCAGGATGGCTTTGGAGCGGGTGGTCTCTTCACGAAAGACCTCCGGTGTCTGGTTGTAGATCAACTGGTGACTGTAACCGTGTGAGGCGATCTCGTGGCCGGCCTCGTGGATCTCCCGCACCAGGGCGGGATAGTGCTCCGCCACCCAGCCGAGCACAAAGAAGGTGCTTTTGACATTCTGTTCGGCGAACAGATCAAGCAGCTCGCGGGTATTGCGCTCCACCCGCGACGGCAGGTCCGACCATTCACCGGGTTTGATGTTCTTTTCAAACGCCGAGACGTGGTAATAGTCCTCCACGTCCACGGTCATGGCGCAGCGGCCGTTACTGCCTTGTTTCATTGCACACATTCAGTCTCCGTAGTAAAAGTCCAGGTGTCTGCCTTCAGGCTGACACCGTGAATCCCCCGTAGGTGTCTGACTCCAGCCAGACCCCGTGAATACTTCCCGATGTCAGGCTAAAGCCTGACACCTGTTGAGGTGTGTAGGTGTCTGACTTCAGTCAGACACCGTATTTAATTCTCGTCATTCCCGCGCATAATCTCTGCCGTCATTCCCGCGCAGGCGGGAAACCAGTACAAAAAGTCTGCCTGCGGCAGTCCTTTGATCACTGGATCCCCGTATTCACGGGGATGACGGCACCGTGGGTTTTGCCTACGATGTCAGGCTAAAGCCTGACACCTGAGTAGAGGGTACAGGTGTCTGACTTCAGTCAGACATCGTATCTGCCTTCCACGTCATCTGTATTTCAACGATGTCAGGCTAAAGCCTGACACCAGCTCCCCCGAAGTCTGCCATCCAATACCCCTCACCGCCAGCCCGACAACCGTGCTGCAAACGCCGTGCGCGTATTCGCGATATCTTCATGCAGGCCGATGCGCTTCAACCGATACGGGTCCTGGTTCGGCCCGTTAATCCCCCGTTGCGTCGTCACCGCCAGGCGGTAATGCGCCGTTACCAATTGCGCCGCATGGGCGGAAACATCCCCGTTCGGATAACAGAAACTCTGCACGCTTTTGCCCAGGCGTTCTTCCAGCATCCGTTTGCTGGCCAGTATCTCATGCTCGGCCTTCTCCGGGGCCAGGCTTTCCAGCAGGCGGCAGTGGTTTTCCGTATGACTGCCGATCTCCACCAGGCCCGAGGCCTGCATCTGTTCGATCTGCTCCCAGTTGAGCATGGTTTGCGCGGCTGAGGCAGCGGCCGTGGTCGCCGGCGCCGCCTCCAGGCGTTTGTACAGTTCAATATCCGGAAACTGCTTGCAGGCCTGCACCAGTTCGCTCAGCGTTTCCGGCGTGGTCAGTTGTTCCGGTTTCATGGGCGCGATCTCCGCCAGCCACTCCAGTCCTGCCGGCCATTGGCGCTTGTCTTCACGCGCGGCCAACAACTGCATCAACCGGTTGGGCCAGAACATCCGTGCCGTGCCGATCATGCCGCTGACCGCGAATATGGTGGCCGGCACCGAGTATTTTTCCAGCACCGGCCAGGCATGCGTATAATTGTCCCGCCAGCCGTCATCGAAGGTGATCGCCACGGCGCGGCGCGGCAGCGATTGATTGTCCGCGCGCCGCCGAACCCAGTCGGACAGGCTGACCGGCGTCATCCATTCACCGAGTGTGCGCATATGCAGGTCGAATGTTTCCGGGGTGACGTACATCCCCGGTTCCTCCCGTTGCGCCAGCGCCTCGGCCCGGGGCAGGACGCGGTGGTACATGAGTATCCATAGCCGCGGTTGCGACAGCGGCCAGCGCTGTGGTCCGGCCAGGGCCGATATGCGGTTCAACATGGATTTGGCGAGAGATTTCAACATCAACCGGGGTAGCGAAAGTACTGGGTCAGGGCCTATTCTTGGTTAAAAAGTAAAAAATAACAAGAACATGCAAACCATCCTCCACATCATCGACACCACCGGGCCGGGCCGTTTACATTACCCAAGCCTATGAAAATCGAATTACTAATTTAGGAAAAGATTTCGGAAGAGAAATATATATTGTATATTTTGTGTCTCATCACACGAATAGGCATAGTCCGAGAAAATTTAGGAATAAATAGTTTTATATGTAATTATATTTTTTCAGGTATTTTTTCATTTTTTTCGTAATTATCACTATCTGTTTTTCGTCAATCTCAGATTCCCAACTTTTGTCTTCAATAATTCTGTTATCAAAGTTCTTTCTCATTCTGTTACCAAGGACATGATGTTCGAAACTCTGGTTTGTATTTGTTTTATCAATACATAGATGATCATAAATTTTAGATAAGGCCGTATTGGTGTCATTGCATATTTCTTCATATTTTATATGAAGAACGCTGAGGTTCTTATATTTTTTTTCAAGTTGTTCAACTAGTGAGATATAATCATTCCAAAGCTTCGCAGCCATTAAAAAATCAGACTTGCTAAGCTTGTTATTTTTCACAAAGGAATTACAAAAGCCTCTTCCATCTCGAAGTAGATGGATAACTTTTATTTCTTCATTATGGGCGTTGGCAAACATTTGTGCCCGTGTTATTGACTTAGTGCCATCCAAATAAACAGTTGCATTTTTAAATTTGATGGCATTACGCATGAATGAGAATTGCGCTTCAAGAAATTCATTATATTTTTGTTTTATTCCAGAAATATAATTTATTAACACATATCTCAAAAGCGAATCTCTTTTTGGTGATAATATAATTTTATTAATTAGGTGAATATCAGAAAAATTTGGCAGTATTACATAATTTTTATGGTCCCATTTTTTATCTTCAGAATTGGCCTGGGTTGTATATTTATAAAAATTACATTCATCGATAAACTCACCACAGGAACAAACATATCTTCTCTTGTCCTCGGGTGAAAATGGAAATGTCTCACCATTACATATAATGTCAGCATGTTGATCCAAAAGAATTGCTAGCAATGTTGCGCCTGAATACCAGTTCGAAAGCATAATAGCAAAATTGGCATCAGCTAATTTTATATTCATATTGTTGGTTTTAAGTTTGGTTTTTTAAGGGCAGTATCTAATATGACTTCTCGATAATATCCGCAATATGCATGATTGATATGATTAGACTAAGGCATGCAATTATTAATAATTTATGACTGAATGGCACTTAAATAAGCTGAAGCTTCTCAGCATGCCCATGTTTTTTAATATATTCTCGTTCTTTCTGGCGCTGATTTTTCAGCCGTGCATAAGGTTTTGGTCGTCGCTTGACGGCTCGTGGTTCGATTCTTCCCGGTCGGTTACCGACTCGTATTTTCGCAATCAAGATAAACAACGTCATAGTATCTTCTTTGGCATCCGACAAAAACTGTCGTCCACTCCATGCCACCCAGATTTGCAAGGTATGCTATGCTTAAAGCATCAATTGATGCGGTAATATGCCGGCCTGCAAAGCCGCCTGAGCCATCAACAGTCGAATCAGGTTATACGCCAGAAAATAGACCCACATTTCCTTCTCACACATTGCCGGGGTTTTGCAACTGAGGATCTCCATCCCCAGCGTGGTCTTGATGTGTCGCAACGTCAACTCCACCTGCCAGCGCTGCCAAAACAAGTCCTTGAGAGTCGCCTTGGTAAACTGGCGCGGGGACAAGAACGTGGTCACCAATATCTTCTTGCCGACGTTCACTTCCCGTACCCGCAGTTCATCCGGGTAAGCACGGTATTGCTCAACACTCATCCAATTCGGCCGAATCGCCGGCTTGCTCCAGCACACCAGATGGTCACGCGTCCCCAGGTGTTTGCCCCGGCGAAAATCTGTATGCCGCGCCCCATGCTGCTCGAACACCACATCGACCCCGCGCCGCATCATCTCGGCAATCAGGAAATAACTGCAAAAATAACTGTCCCCCAACATCACGTCCCCCGCAACGAATGCGTCAGTGAGACGGCGAAACAAGCCATATTCACCACTCCCTTTCCCTTGGTAAGGCCCCATCGCCACATCCAGTACCGCACCCGTCGACAGCGAGATGACGCCGACCAACCGGACCAACGGAAAGCCGACACCAGACGCCTGTTTGCCATGCTGCGGAAAGCATGCCTGGTTTGCCTCTGTGTCCGGCATCAATATCGTGGTGCCATCCGCTACTTTTACCGGCCGGCCTCCCACAACCAATGCGGCAGGGCAGAATCGTTCAATCGCTCGCCCGTCTGCCTGACCAACGCGCACACCATCGCCTGCGGCAGGCGTTGCCGGGCAATACAGTAACCACCGGTGCTGACACTCCAGGGCGCCAGGCCGTTCAATACACGATTGACCACTGCGTCATTCACTGCGTTTTGACAGGAGCCATCAGCACTCATGGTTTGGCCTAAAAACATGGACAGCGTCACCGTCGGCGGGTATTGGCGTTCCCGGTGTGCCGGCAAGTGGGCCTCCACAATGTCCAATAACTCCGGGCCGGTAAGCAGGTTGAAAAAATGATCCGCATCGACTTTTTGTACCTGTTTTGCAATACGACGTTGTTGCTGAACAGATTCACGGTTACCGTGTTTCATGAAGGTTGGCCTCGTATCGGTGGATGCTTGTTTTTGCACCAACTATCTTACCATGCGAGCCAATCTTTTCTTTGGTTTTCAAAGGGTTGCGCTATATCAATGAAACCCCTTAGGCTTATTTAAGTGTCATTGATTTATGACTATATTATTAACTTTGCATGTATTTCTGACAAAATTCAAAAACTAAAGCGGAATTACGAATACAAAATAATTGCGAACATGCAAACCATCCTCCACATCATCGACACCACCGGGCCGGGCGGGGCGGAAACGGTATACATTACCCTGGCCGATAAAATCCGCGCGCACGGCTACGACTCCATCGCCGTCGTGCGGGGACCGGGCTGGGTGCATGACGAACTGCGGCGCCGCGAGGTTCTGGCCGTGGTGCTGGATACCAGCGGCCGCTTCAACTGGCATTTCCTGCGCGCCCTGATAACGCTGATCCGGGACAAAGACATAGCGCTCATTCAATCGCACCTGCTCGGCGCCAATGTCTACAGCGCCCTGGCCGGCTGGATCACGGGCGTGCCGGTGATCGGCACCTTCCACGGCCGCGTGGACATCCATCCCGATGAGCGTTTCCGGCGTATCAAACTCTGGTTGATGGAGCGGGGCATTCGCCGGTTCGTGGCCGTTTCCGGAAACCTGGCAGGGATCATCGAACGTGAACGCCTGCTCAACCCCGCAAAAACCGACATCATCTACAACGGCGTGGATCTGCAACGCTACACAAATACGCGCTCACGCATCCTGCGCGAAGAACTTTCAATACCAGGCAACGCCACCATCATCGGTTGTCTGGGCAATATCCGCCCGGCCAAGGCCTATGATGTGCTGATACGGGCCATTGCCGCGCTCAGGGATGACTTTCCGGAACTGCACGTCATCATCGCCGGGCACCAGAAACCGGCCCTCATGATTGAATTGCAACGCCTGATGGAGGATCTGGATATTGCGTCTCGGTTTCATTTCATCGGCTTTCACGACGACAGCGCGGCCTTTTTAAGCGAACTGGATGTGTTCGTGCTCTGTTCCACCTCGGAAGGGTTTTCCATCTCCACCGTCGAGGCCATGGCCGCCGGCCTGCCGGTGCTGGCCACCCGCTGCGGCGGCCCCGAGGAAATCGTCACCGATGGCGTCGATGGCATGCTGGTGGAAGCGGGCAGTCCACAGGCACTGGCCGAGGGCCTGAAAGGCTTGCTCACCCAACCCGACCTGCAACAAAGTCTGGCCACAGTAGCCCGCCAGACCGCCACGGAAAAATTCTCCGAACAGGCCATGCTCCAACGCTACCTGGAACTCTACAAAGCCGCTCTGCAAAAAGGTGTCTGACTTCTCTCTCTCAGGTGTCAGGCCTTCAGCCTGACATCGTAGCTAATAGGTGTCTGACTTCAGTCAGATACCGTAAAAGAACATCCAGCCTGAAACCGAAAAACAGCCAATCGTCCCGCACAGTCTCCTCTGCCGTCATTCCCGCGCAGGCGGGAAACCAGTACAAAAAACCCGCTTGCGGCGATATTTATTTCACTGGATCCCCGTTCCCCGTCTTCAGGGGGACAAGCTTCACGAAGATGACGGCACTGTGGGTTTTGCCCTCGATGTCAGGCTAAGCCTGACACCTGATCCTCGATAGCCTGACACCGTAAAAGAACCCCAGACATCCGACCAAACTCACCCACCACCCTTACCCAGCAAATCCCGAACATACCCCTTCAACTCAAACCACGCCGGCCGCATATCCCCGATCCGGTTCACCTCATGACGGGTGCAACCCGGTCGCGGCGTGAGAAACGCCACGACCCGTCGCAACTTTTCCCCGGCGCTATAACCACCATCCCGGAGATACAAATACAGACTGTCCACATCACCCAGTAACCATCGCAGCCGTTGCCCGTTGTGGTACGTCGTCACCGGCGCGGTGGGCTTGCCCAGCGTGATATCACACAGCAGTTTCGGAAAATCCACACCGGCATCGATCGCCAGTTGCAGCGAGCCCCAGAACCGCGTGTTGACTTCCATCAACCAGGGCCGGCCCTCGGGATCAATACGAAACTCCACCATGGCCACGCCGTGCCAGTCCACGGCGTCCAGCAAGCGGCGGGTGTGCGAGAGCAGTTCACTATCCACTTTCACCGCTTCCGACAATACGCTGACACCGCCGCCGGGCGGCTTTTCCCGGAGCCGCCGGTGGGCAAAAAATGCCAGCGGCTGGCCGCGATCATAGATCGCAAAAACCCCGGCGCCGTGGCCGGGGATGAACGCTTGCCGCATGAACGCCCCCATGGGCGTTGCCGATGATTGAAAGCGCTGCAGATCCGCCTGGTTGTCGATGCGGCTGACCGCGGTGGTATGCCAGGCTCCGTCCACATGAACAACCGACCGCTCCGGCTTGATGATGAACGGCAAGTCGGGCTCGCCCGCGGAGGAATACGACGTCATATCAGCAAAGGCTTCACCGGCCGGGTGTGGCACACCGATATCCTCAGCCAGTTCCATCAGGTGTATCTTGTCGGAGAGCTTCAGCACCCGCTCGACCTCGGCAAATGGCAAATGACAACTCTCAGGCAACTGATCATGATGATGCAGAAGAATCTGGCTGGATACCTCGGTGACCGGCAGCAGAATATCGATCCCCAGCCGCTCGATGGCAGCGGTCAGCCAGCCAAGGAAGCCGTGTGTATCCGCAAGCGGCGACGGACAGGTCAGCGATTCCCGGCAGAAGCGCGATGTCCCGGCCAGGGAATTTTCGGTACAATCGGCCACATAGACATCAAAACCCTGACTGCCGAGCGACCTCACCGTTGCCAGTGCGCTGCGCTGGTTTCCATCGAGAACAAGAACTGATGACATTGTTGATAAATACGCTTTTGCAGGATAAAGAATTTATACAGGACTTATTTCAAGATAAACAGACGAATGCACATTAACCAACGAACAGTATTATCATTCCGCCCCGGAATTGCACACCTCCATGGCATGCCCCAGCCGAAATCAACAGACACACCGTCATCAAGGCGGTTACCGGAATCAACTACTACGCTGTCATCCCGGAGAATACCAGAATCAACTACTACTCTGTCATCCCGAACCATGTCCCGAAACGTAGTGAGGGAGCTTGTGAGGGATCTTATGTCACCCCGGCGAAACCTTTCCTCGCAAAAGTTGCTACCAGAACCAACAAATACCCCGTCATTCCCGCGCAGGCGGGAATCCAGTCAAACAAGCATGCATTCAATCCAACTTCAACCACTGAAGGCTGGTACTCACTGGAAATTGCATTTGTATTTCCACCATCCATATCAGCTACATCACCATGAAACCAGCTTGTCATCATATGCTTTCTCGCGACACTCCGTCATCCCGGAAAATGCCGGTATCAACTACTATTTGTCATCCCGAACCCTGTCCCGAAGTATAGCGAGGGAACTTGTGAGGGATCTAAGGCGGCTACCGGGATCAACTACTACTCTGTCATCCCGAACGAACGTGAGGGATCTTATGAGGGATCTTATATCATCACGAATGCGCGCAGCCGAAACCCAGTCAACAAACCACAAGGACAAATTGGTTTTCAACAATGACTGCAAGACCAATCCATCTTGAATCCTGATAACCGGAGCAATCAAGGTCTAATGGACGGATACATAAAAAACAATTTCGGCTCAAGGCGAGGGCTTTACCAATACTGCAAAGCCTGGATACTGCAACAGTTTGGTTACTGGAACCGCTATACCGATATCCCGTTTGATAAAGTAAAACGCTTGATATTCATCTGCAATGGCAACATCTGCCGCAGCCCGCTGGCCGAGGCGGTCGCCAGGGAGGCCGGATTCAAGGCTGAATCATTCGGACTCGAATGCACCCGTGGCGCGAAAGCCGACCCGAGGGCAATCCAGTTCGCCGAAAACAAAGGTTATGATATCAACAGCCACAGCGCCAGGCCAATTGAGGATTACAGTCCCGAAACGGGCGATCTGATCGTCGGCATGGAACTGGAACATATCGAGACACCATGTATCGAAAAACAAGACAGCACATACCGTACATTACTGGGCCTTTGGGGCGATAATCCCCTTTCCTACATTCACGATCCCTATAACACCAACCCAGCCTATTTTAATAAATGCGAAAACGACGTAATCGAAAGGACGCGGAGGTTGTTGCAGAACCTCCAGTGTGGTCCAAAGGCATAGAGCCTTTCCTCAGGCTGGATCCCGGTGCTATCTGGCGTCATTTCAAGGGCGAGACCTTCGCCTTTAAAATGATCTGTATATACCTGGTATTTGAATATGTCAGGCCACAGTCGATCATGCCACAGTTCGATATCATACCATGGTCGCAGACTTTCATTATTCTTTCTGCGATTGGATTGCTGGTAGAGAAGAAAAAAGTATTAACCAGCGATCCTGCGACTAAATGGATGTTACTCTTTTTTGTTGCGATCTTGATTTGCAGCTATACGGCTTATTTTCCTGAGTATTCCTGGAATAGACTGATTAACTTTTATAGCTGGCTGATTATTTATTTTTTGATAATTAACATCGTCAACACCCGTGAACGCCTGATTATTTTTCTCATCATTTTCTTTCTGGCAAGTTTCAAGCTGTCACTGTTTGGTGCGAAAACCTGGGCCATGCGAGGTTTTTCATTCACATCATGGGGTATGATGGGCCCTCCCGGGTTTTTTCAAAATTCCGGAGAGCTTGCCATACAGATGATCATCTTTACCTTCTTGTCTTATCAATTTATACAAATCATAAAAAACTGGATAAGCCGGAATCTTTATATTGCTCTTTTATTATTGTTACCCATGACCGGATTCATGACCATCATGGCCTCCTCAAGCAGGGGAGGTCAACTGGCTTTTCTGATCGCCGCCGCATTTTATTTCAAATCAAAAATCAACTTTACAAATCTGACAGCGGCAGTACTTGTCGGAGTATTGTTCTGGAATCTGATGCCCGAGGAACAGATGCAACGTTTTGAGCAAATGGGTGAGGATGAGTCATCCCAGCAAAGGTTGCTTTACTGGGAAAATGGCATTGAGATGTGGAAAGAAAATAAATGGGCAGGGGTCGGTTATTATAACTTTCAGCCATATTTTGAAAAAAACTATCCAGAAGATATCTTGAGTTACAAAGGTGCCGAACTGCCACACAATATATTCATACAGATTTTGACAGACCTGGGCCTAGTTGGAATGATTCCGTATCTTTTTTTGATTAAAAATACCTTTTTAAAACATAGAAAGAGAAACGAGGGTACGATGACCCATGAGTTTGCCAATGGCTTTAATGCGGCAATTATAGGCTTTTACATAGCAGGACAATTTGTCTCAGTTGTCTATTACCCGTTTATGTGGATACATCTGGCTTTCGTTGTCTGTATCAGAAATATATCCTCCCGTTATTCCAGCCCGGCTGTAGCATAATGAAAATCCTCTGGTTGTCCCACCTTCTGCCCTGGCCCCTGAAAGCCGGCGTTATCATGCGTTGCTATCAACTGATTACGGAACTGGCGGCGGAAAATCAGATTGATATTCTGGCCTTTCATCAGCCGAGACTTATGGCGCCGATGGTGGATGATCTTGAAAAAGGCAAGTTAATAGCAATCGACGAAGTATCAAAATTCGCCAATGTCCTCTCGGTACATAAAATACCCTGTGATACCCGCCAAAATGGCGCGGCGAGACTGGCAGTGTCGTCGCTCTTTTCGTTATCAGGTTATACCGTCCAATGGCTTGAGTCGCGTGATTTCAGAATCGCGCTGCGGCGGGCGCTGGATGAATCTCAATATGATCTGATACACGTCGATACAATCAGTTTCATGTGTTATATGGATGTTATTCTCAAAACGGGTTTGCCGGTTGTTCTTGATCATCACAACATTGAATCACACATGATGTTCAGAAGAGCAGGCAAGGAAAAGAACCTGTTTAAAAAACTGTTTTTCTACCAGGAAGCGCTGAAAATCGAGCATACGGAGAAAAGCTATTGCCCCAGGGTTGCACATAATATTACCTGTTCCGATGAAGATACAGGCCGGCTCGGGAAAATCGCACCTGAAGCCAGGGTAACCACGATACCAAATGCAATTGATACCCGGAAGTATGAGGTACCGAAGGAGTACAAGAGTATCAACCGGCTGGTTTTCTTCGGTACCATGAACTGGTATCCGAATATTGAAGCAGTTGAGTATATTATCAGGTATTTGTCGCCTGTTCTTGCCAGTGAGTTTCCAGAGTTATCAATTGATATCATCGGTGCCAATCCCCCGGAATTTCTACGTTCACTGGCCAGTAGCACGCCCAATGTCACGTTACATGGATTTGTCAACAGCCTTGATGATTACACCAGCGACGCCGCCTTTCTGTGTCCAATTACTGATGGTGGTGGAACGAAACTCAAGATTGTCGAGGCGATGGCTATGTCAATGCCCATATTGTGTCATCCGATTGCTGCTGAAGGCATTGATATTGTAAATGGGAAAGAGGTGATTTTCTGCAACACTGCTGAGGATTACCTTGATTCTATCCGTAAGATTATCGTAGAGCCCGGGTTTTGCAATCAGTTGAGGAATCATGCAAGAGAAAAATGCGAAGACACCTACAGTTATGAAGTAGTCGGAAGGAGATTAAGACAGCTCTACAGTCAATTGCATGGCGGGGTTTTGTGATACATGTGCGGTATTGTCGGCGTCTGGAGCACGGTTGACCATAATCAGGAAAAGGTTCGAATTAAATCGGCACTGAAGGCAATAGCGCATCGTGGTCCTGACAACGAAGGCATTTTTGTTGAACCAGAGCATGGTCTCTTACTGGGGCATCGCAGGTTATCGATTCAGGACTTAAGTGAGGCCGGTAACCAACCGATGCATTCCTCCACCGGGCGATATGTCATCGTGTTCAATGGTGAAATTTACAATTTCCGTGAATTGCGAAAAGCACTGGAAGCCGGTAATCAGGATTTTTGTGGTCACAGTGACACTGAAATTATTCTGGCTGCTGTGGAAAAGTACGGGATTGAAGAGGCCATGCAGTCGTTTAATGGCATGTTCGCATTTGCACTATACGATCGCCGTCAAAACACATTGCATATAGCCCGTGACAGAATGGGCGAAAAACCTTTGTATCTGTATTACTCGAACAAACGATTTGTTTTTTGTTCGGAGCTGAAGGGAATTCTGGAATGTGTAGATGAACCGCAGGCAATCGACAGAAGTGCGGTGGCGAGTTATTTCCACTACGGTTATTTTCCGGTGACCGAGACACCCTTTGTCAATATCAAAAAACTACCACCGGCTCGACTACTGACGATATCAAGCGACATATTGTCTGGTACAAGCACCACCTCCGGTATTCTCGGCTATGCAAGGCAGTACTGGAAAAATCAGATCAACCATGAAGATATGCCGGTTGATGCGTCAAGGACCGGGCCGGTTATCAGTTTATTCAGTGATTTGTTGCGTGATGTCGTCCGACAGCACGCCATCGCGGACGTTGATGTGGGGGTGTTTCTCTCGGGCGGTATCGATTCCAGCCTCGTTACTGCCATACTGGGCGATGTCAGTGAACGGCGACCAAAGTCATTCACGGTGGCTTTCAAACACCCTACCTATAACGAGGCCGGTTTTGCACGTGACGTGGCGAGACACCTCGGCACGGAGCATTGTGAAATCGAGCTTGACCAGACAGAATGTCTGACGCAAATGGATGAAATCATGCATTATCATGATGAGCCCTTTGCAGATGCTTCCTTTCTGCCAACGTACCTGATCAGCCGCGAAGCAAGAAAACATGTCAAGGTCTGCCTGTCCGGTGATGGCGGTGATGAATTATTTGCCGGTTATAACCGTTACATTTCCGGCGCACGGGCTTACAGGTGGAAACAATCCATGCCAGAAGTAGTGAATGCCGGGCTGGCACATATTCTCACGGCATTACCCGGGGATTTCTATGACAAAGTTTACGGCTTTGCTGCAGGCTTGCGTAAACCAGGCAAGGCTGGTCAAAAAGATATCGGTGACAAGATCAGGAAAATTGCACAAATACTTAATTCTGGTAGCGCTGCGGATTGTTATGACGAACTCATGGCTTTCTGGCGGTCTCCACCGTTATTAGACTGGCAGGGTCAGGATCTGAACAAATATCGTGAATTCAGTAGTAGTTTCGAACAACACTTTATTACTACAGCCATGTTCGCTGATCAGGGTAATTACCTGGTATCGGATAACCTTTTCAAAGTCGATAGAGCGGCCATGGCTAATTCCATGGAAGTACGATTGCCATTGCTGGACAGAAGAATCGTGGAATACGCCAATGGACTGGGATTACCCTACAAGTATTCACAAGGCCAGAGCAAATGGATGTTGAGGCAGGTTTTATATCAGCATGTTCCGCAGTCGCTGATTGACCGGCCTAAAATGGGGTTTTCCGTACCGCTGGGTGACTGGTTTAAAAATGAATTACGATCCAGCCTTGAAGGCTGTATCAGCAGAATTGGTGAAGATGATGAGATCGGCCTTGATTACAATATGATATCCGGAGTCATGAATGAGCATTTCTCCGGTATAAGAAATAATGCAAACAGGTTATGGGCTGTATATTCTTATGTCGAATGGGTTAACAGAAATAAAGATTATATCCAATGATAATGTATTACCCTATACATGAAATTTTGCGCAATTTTATGAAGAGAAAATAGATATAATTCATCGAATGTTATAGCTGATCCAATATAAGTCGAATAAATTAATTACTGAATATCGGCCTCTCCGGGTGCTAGTGGATAAGACCCGCTGGGATTGGGTACAGGTCCAATCTTGCTGGTTGCAATTGCGACGTCATCAAAATACATGGAGCCAGCATCTTCATTTGTCTTTTGCCAGTTGCCAACGATTGATATATCACTGAGGTCTCCATATTCGATACCTGTATTTACACGCAAGGGTACAGACGCATCGGCACCTGCGGGCGCTGCATACAACTCGAAAGTGCCGTCAGAAGCACCCAATGCGCTCTCTCTTTTGAAGACTTCTTCAATGTAATACCAACGATTTTTTTCAATCGGTAATATTTTAGCAAAATATTTACCGGCGATGCCTAGTTGATCCACCTCAAGACTACTATTGCGCTGAACCATCAAAATTAAAAAATGTGCTTTCGGCGGTCCTCCTTTCTTGAAGTGAGCATAACCTAATTTAATACCTATATTAGGCATGATTGTCTCACTCGGAACATAAATATACATTCGCCTGGCAAGCGTTCCACCAAAAGGGAAATGGGCAGCACTTACTGGATTCCCACCACCCTCGCGAAGATAATTGATGCCCAGGTTGCAGTCAGAACGTCTATCGCCACTGTTACAGATCTTTACAATTCTGATTTCGTCCCCATCATCAAAATCTCCGTCGCCCTGCAAGTCGTTTTGAAAAGGTGCATTACCGACAAAATCAAGCCGATCGCCGGTGACGGATTGTACCTGCCAACGCGCCCATCTGTCAGTGCTGTTGTAAACCCGCATTTGTGAATCAGGCAATTCTGGAAATTCAGCAGTCAGGTCTGTACCGGCATTATCCTGAAAAAAAGTCCGGTCGTTTTCGCCAGATTTCATGAAAAAGGTTTTTGACCCGCTGATGCACACATTACAGAAATTATTTCTTCCTGCGAAGTTCAGTCGCAGGGAATATTTACCGCTATGCTTGTAGGCAAGACTGCGGGTGTAAATATCCCCCTCTCCGAACATCATGCCGAATACATTAGAAACAGGATCAAAAGGAGTTTGCCATTCAAGAACCGGGTTGGGGGTGGGAACAGGGGTGACTGGATCAAAAAGAGGGGCTTCGAAGTCGTCCTCAAATAAGGTTGCGGCCTGGACACTGGCTGAGAGCAACAATAACAGGGCGTGACAGGCTGTGAGCCTGATCAGGAGTTGTTTATTGGATAACCTCATAGATATTCTCCAACGGGTATATTGATCCGGTAAATTCATAAAGGTCGATAGGGAATGACCAATACCAATCATGTACATTACAACAGCATCATATATGATTCAGAGCAATTATGGACTCAGCAAATATTATGGCGTAATCCAATGATTATTCTAGCAACTTAGTGTGAACATATTCACATCCGAAAATATAGTCGCTCGATTCCCAATGCGGGAATTTACTATTGATAATGGTCAGTTCATAAGCTGGAAATCAGCGCGAGGTCACCACTAAATATAGTAAATACAATAAGTTATATTCCGCACAACTTACCCAGGAAATACGTAACCATGGCGAGTGATGATAAACAGTTCATGCTCCGCGACCAGTTTACCTGTCTCGTTATCCTGTCTCGTTATTGTAATAATCTTCTGTTTTTCCACGCGAAGAGGTATTGGATATACGATTTCGCCCATCCTGTATCATTCGCCTGTCTGTATCCGAGAGCGGTATTCCGGCATTATCCAGAGCATAAGTGTGGTCCTCTTCCAGTGCTTCGTTTCTGATGATAAAACGGGTAATATCGTAGTTAATCCATATATTGATCAGGTTTTCGGCTGCCACCGGCGAATGACGGTGGTGTCATCTATGCCACGATAGATGTCGCGCCAGAGTGCAACCGATTTTTTCACATCCTTGAAGTATCTGGCGATACCATAGTTCTGCTGTCAAATGATTATTCCCCATCTTTTTTGCTAATTGACGATAGTTATAGAGCAGATCCAGACCTCGGGTAAGCTGAGAGTGAACACTGCCATGACCGGAACAACCATAGGCCCAGTGTGAGACATACCAGTCCCAGGGATGTCGCACCGAACCGATAATATAACGGTCATGATATTGCTTGTGTACCCGGTTATGTTTGCTGATACGCTGCCCGTTCGAAATTTTCTCCAACAAGTTTAGAATATGCGTGCCGCCTGTCTTGTGCAGCTCCACGAACACCAGTTTGTCAGAGATAAACATGAAATCAGGTTCCTTGCGGAAAAAAAATAAGAATACAGGTAACATCCAAAGTAAATGCAAAGCTAATTGTATGTAGAGCTAATGATGAATTCAATCAAATCCCTGTATAGATTCCTGTTGCCATATGAGAAGCGTTTCTGGCTCTACAAGCTGAGAAACAGGGAGGATTTCATGAAACTGCGCAGGGAAGTAAATCCATCTGCCAAGGGCAACTTTTCATTAAGGCGCTACGATGAATACAGATGTATATTTATCCATATCACCAAGACTGCCGGGACTTCCGTGGCCACGGCGTTCTTCGACGAGCTTCCATATCACTACACGGCCGTACAGTACCGGGTCATATTCGGTCGTCGTAATTTTAATCAATATTTCAAGTTCGCTTTTGTCAGGAATCCCTGGGACCGGTTGTATTCAGCATGGAATTTTCTCAAGCAGGGCGGATGGGATGAGAAAGACGCTGCGTGGGCGGCCGGGCATCTGGGCCATATTGACGATTTTAACGAGTTCGTCTGCCAGTGGATGAATGAAGAGCGCTTGTGGAGTCACATCCATTTCTGGCCGCAGTACCGGTTTATCGAAGATCACAAGGGCCGGTGTCTCCTCGACCATATCGCCTATTTCGAAACGATCCATCAAGATTTTGAGGTGATAGCGAGCAGGCTCGGAATCAAGACCACCTTGCCGCATAAAAATCCTTCACGTCGCTCGGATTACCGGGATATCTACAGCGGAGAAGCAAGGGACAAGGTCGCCAGACTCTATGCCCGTGATATCGATAAACTGGGTTATTCGTTTGATGGCTTTGAAAAACGGCAGCCCTGGAAAAAATAATGAATAACAATGCCGGCCAAAACAAACCGGGCATGCTCATGGTAGGGAACTGGAAGTCCGATGTGGGTTATGCCTGGTGGCTGATGGAAAGTTTCTGGGCAACACTGGCCGGAGAATTTTCCGGAAAATACCACGTCATGCTCACTTACCCGGAGGTGAACACAGTCCCGGATGAAATCAGGGAGGCGCCAATCGAAGTGCTGGAATACGATCTTCGTACAACGTCACCACTTAAAGTTATCCGTGTTCTGCAATTATTGTGCAGGGAAAATATCAAGGTTCTCTATTTGAGTGACTGGCCGGCCGTTCACTGGAAATATCCGCTGTTCCACATGGCAGGGGTCAGGAAGATTATTGTTCATGATCATACGCCGGGCATGAGAATTCCACCTGCCCCGATGAAACAGTGGCTGAAATCCCGGCTAACCCGGTCACTGTTCGCGGCCGATGCCATGATCGCAGTCAGCGATTTTGTCAGGAAGCGGCATATCGAGGTCAATTGTTTCCCGCCCGAGAAGTGTTATACCGCCAGCAATGGAATCCGGTTTTTTGATGCAACTGCCCCGCCAGATGTGCATGCGCAATTCGGGATCCCGGCAAACAGGCAGGTGATGGTAATGACAGGGCGGGCGAATCGTTACAAAGGTGTTGATTTTGTTCTGCGATGTATGGCTGTTGTAGTCAACGACAGGCGACGTCAGGATCTGCATTTTCTGTTTTGTGGCGATGGTCCGGATCTGGGCTATTTCAGGTGCCTGACGGGCGAACTGGGTATTACAGACTATGTGTCCCTGCCGGGTCGCTGTGATGACATACCGGCAATACTGGCAGCCTGTGATTTCGCGATCCATGCCTCTCGTGGCGAGGTGGGCTATTCACTGTCCATTCTTGAATACATGTATGCAGGACTGCCCGTTCTGGTGCCGAGTAACCCTTCGGTCAGCGGCGCAACTACGGAGAGGACCAACGGCATGATATATGAAGAAAACAGTATCGACTCTGCCGCGGAAAAAATTGAATTTCTATTGGACAGTCCCGATGAAATGAACAGAATGGGGAAGAACGCACGCAATACTGTGATTTCAGAGTATAGTCTGGAAAACACGCACCGGCAGTTACTTGAATCCATTAATAATATTCTATAAAAAAGCTGATACAGACTTTTTCCCATGGTGGAATCTCAGGCAAAACGTTTTGTAAAACACACGGGCATTTATGCTATTGGCAATATTGCCCGGCAACTTACGGGCTTCATCATGTTGCCGATATATACCCGCTATCTGACTCCAGCCGACTATGGGGTAGTGGGATTATTGATATTTTCGCTAAGCCTGATAGAAATAATATTCGGTGCCCGGATGGGCCAGGCGATGCCAAAATTCTATCATGCTGAACAGAATCAGGAATCACGTTCTGAAATCATAGCGACAGCATGGGTTCTCACGACGAGTATAAGCCTTATAACGTGTATTATTCTAATGGTGAATGGGGAAGGAATATCCCTGTTTTTATTTGATACCAGCCAGTTCACCCTTGCAGTAACGCTGTTCTGTATCAATCTTGTCACTATGGGAATGGAAAACTATGGACTGATCTATCTGAGGATCAGGGAAATGCCCATACTTTTTGTCTCGATAGGCATTATAAAACTGATAATCCAGGTAGCACTGAATATCTATCTGGTCATTATCCAGGAATTGGGTGTGCTCGGTGTAGTGCTGAGCAGCGTTATTGCTTCATCCTTGTTTGCTCTGGGTTTGAGTCTGTTTACGCTGCATCACACCCGATTGCGATTCAAGGTTGAAAAGGCAAAAGAGCTGATAATATTCAGTTGGCCACTCTGGTTGGCGGGTTTTGCAGCCCTCTATATCGGGTCATCAAATCGATATTACATTGGCCATATTGTTTCATTGGATAATGTAGGCTTTTTTGAGCTCGCATCTAAGTTTTCTCAAATATTAATGGTATTGATCTGGGTGCCGATCATGCAATATTGGGAGGTAGAACGATTTAAATACTATGATGCAGCACAGCCTGCGCCTGCTATCTACAGAGACATGCACAAGGTGATTTGTATTTTCCTGATATCAGCATCTCTGGCAATAGTGTTATTCAGTAAACCGGCCATAATTATAATGGCTGATTCAGCCTTTCATGAAGCATACAAGGCTGTGGTATGGCTGGTGTTTGCTAGCCTTATTGAGTGTATGACGATGTATACCAATTTCAGTTTTCAGGCCGCATCAAGGACCAAGATAATCAGAAATAACAATTACATCACTGCTTTCATAGTAACAATATTATATCTGATGTTAATACCAGTTATGGGTTTTGTAGGTGCAGCAATGGCTTTATGTCTGGCGAGGCTTATGCAGTTCTATCTGGCATATATGGCCAGCAAAAAAATATATGACATGCAGTTGGATATTAAATCAATATTTTATCTTATCAGTTGCAGTTTTATAGTTGTGATCATTTCTGATCAGATTGTAATTCACAATATTATATATGAAACAGTTTTCAGGATAACTGTTTATCTACTATCATTGCTCTGGCTATGGTTTTTTATAAAAAGGGATGTCGTGTTGTATGAGCTGGCAATGAGAATTTTGGTACATTTGCCTCTTGTTGGAAAAATAGCGCGCTAGGAAGTGCAGTTATTACCTGCAATATTGTGGAGTATGGTAGCAACCTTCTGTCCGATGACATCAGCGGAAAAATTATTCTTTACATTTTCCAGGCCGGCATCGGGATAGCTGCTCCATTTATCCGGATTGTCGATATAAAAACACATGGCTTCAAAAATAGCTCTCGACGACCGCGGACGGACCAAACGGGCATCTTTCCCGTGGTTGACACATTCCGGCACACCACCTACTTCCGTGGCAATGACCAGACAGCCACTTGCCTGTGCCTCCTGAAGTACGACACCCTGTGTCTCGTTCCATTGATCAAGGTTGTACTGGAGACTTGCCAGAACAAAAATATGGGTATTTTGGAAAAGTGGCTGTAATTCTGCCTGGTCCATCTCGGTTAAAAATTCAACTTCATTGTCCAGTTCAAGAATTTCTTTCAGTTTAAGAAAGTACTCAAGGTGTGGCCCTCCACCCACGAAAGTCCAGTGAAACGGAACTCCCAGTTTTTTCAGTCTTTTTGCCGATAACAGGGAATACGCATGTCCTTTCTGGCGATGAAATCGGCCTACCGAAAGTATGCGTATTGGCTCATTCCCGGCCGGGAGTTTTGCCGGAAGGTAGGGAAATTCTTCCATCGGGAGTCCCTGCGGCAGGATTTTGGTTGTATGGGGATCCGCTCCGATGGAGATAGCCTGCTTTTTTGCGAACTCTGTATTCGTCAGTACCAAGTCAATGTTTTTGAACAGGATGGTTCGTTTGCGAGGGTCTATATGCTTAACACCCTCGGGTAAAAGACCATGGAACGTCAGCAGGATTGGTATTTTTCTGATGATCGCGAGATGCAGAAAAAGATACGCGCCAATCTCAGAATGGGAATGAATATGCGTGATACCATCGTAGCTGCGTTCTGCGCCTGAAAAATAAAAAAGGAGCAAACTCGATATGATTTTCGACCTGGTATCAGGCGCCAGCCGGCATGCCGTCTGAGCGATGGGGAATATTGTTTTTATAGATTCAACCGGGGATTTGAGCAATCGCCTGATATAGTAGCCAATGATAAATGGTGTTGTAATCCTGTTCTCCAGCTTGTGATCAAGCAGTTTTAGTTTTTTCACCTTTATGCTGTATTTTTCCGGCGTATCGATGCTGGTATATATCGAGAAATCAATATTATTGACTTTGAGCTGCTCCAGGTATGTTTCAATCCACGGTTGAGTCAGTGATGGGAATCTTGGGGCAATAACCAGTATTTTCATCGCTCGATGGCCAATAGAAATATTTGCACTTGTTGCGGATAAAAGATTTAGTATTGAATATTCACTATTCAAATTGTGCTAGCTGGTTGAGGGGTTGAGGTGACTCACCCCTCTACCAGCTAGATTTTGCCAGCATTTCTGGCTGTTTCATAAAGTATTAATGACATTTTTTCACCAATTACATCAGCTGAAAAATTATTTTTTACATTTTTAAGACTCGCATGAAGAAAGTCATCCCATTGATCCGGATTCTCAATATAAAAACGTACAGCTTCATAAATGGCTCGCGATGATCCTGGCCGGATTAAGAGTGCGTCCTTTTTGTGGTTAACGCATTCAGGAACACCACCTGCCCGTGTGGCTATTACAAGGCAACCACTTGCCTGCGCTTCTTGTAAAACGACTCCCTGAGTTTCAATATGCACAGCACGTTCAATACTTGAAAGAACATAGATGTGGCACGATTCGTAGAGATTTTTCATTTCAATATCGGACAAGGCAACATGGAATCTGGCTTCTTTTTGCACGTCGAGTTTAACCGCCAGTGCCTTAAGAGTTTCAACGCCTGATCCGACACCTACAAAATTCCATTCAATTCTATATCCCTTATCTTTCAAACGCCTCAGAGCAAGTATCGCATAATGTTGACCCTTGTCCCTGTGAAATCGGCCAACTGTCATTATACGGACAGGTTTCCCGTCTTCCGGCCGTGTTGCCGGCGAGAACCGGAAGTCATTCATAGGTAGGCCTTGTCGTAAAATTTTTAGTGTTTTTTTCTTTGCACCCAAAAGTGTGACCTGTTTTGCTGCAAAGTTTGTGTTAACGAGTACCAAACTTACATTATCATACAATATCTTGCGTTTATGCGGGTCAAGTTGCGTAACGCCCGCAGGGGTCAATCCATGAAATGTCAATACCAGGGGTATCTTTTCAAGGATACATAGATGCATAAAAAGGTAAGCCCCGATTTCGGAATGGGAGTGAACCAGTGATATATCCTTGTATGTTTTACTAAATCTTCGAAAATAAAAAAAGTTTAATGTAGAAATCAGCCGTTCTTTGAGTCTGTGTGAGATGTTTTTTGTCAGTCTTATGCTATCAATTATTATTCGAAGAGTAACGCGCGGACTGATGAGTAAGGATGTTATCATTAAGCGGATATTTTGCGCGGTATTTATTCTTTCATGAAGCAGGTATTTTTTAAGGTCAAGTGTATCGACTTTTGAATTATATGCTTCAGGCGAATCCAGACTTGAGTAAATTCTGAATTCAATGTGATGTTTCAGTAATTGTTCAAGATAGGTATCGATCCATGGTTGGTTAAGGGATGGGAATCTTGGCGCAACAACAAGTATTTTCATGAATGATCAGTACCTGTTAAAATTATAGGCTGTATGCCAACCTTGGAATAAACAAAATCAACCGATTGACTGTATAATATGACATTTATTTTACTTTTCATCTCCATAATAATCAGAATTCGATGAGTTTGGAATCGGTATCAATATTGAAACGCATCCGTGAAGGACTGGGAAGCATTCACCGGGAAATAAAAATCTACTTCACCCCTGAAGTCGATCCCCGCCAGTGGGTGTTCCTCGTGGGCTGTTACAACTCCGGGACAACACTGCTGGCCGAATTGCTATCACGCCATCCGGAAATATCCTCATTGCCTACAGAGGGTCACTTCCTGACCAATGAATTTATCAAGGATTACGAAATTGGTATACCTCGTATGTGGGCCGAGAGAGAGGAAGTATTCCGACTCACCGAAAATGATGATGGCCCGGATGCTGAACGTATCAAACGGGAATGGCGCATGCGTCTCGATCTCAGTAAACCGGTTTTTCTGGAGAAATCCCCACCGAATACACCCCGGGTTCGCTGGCTGCAGAAACATTTCAAGCCGGCCCGATTCATTGCCATTGTCAGAAACGGTTATGCCGTGACGGAAGGTATCCATCGCAAGGCGGATCCTAAAGATCGGCCGGAAAGCTGGTCAATCGATATGTGTGCACGGCAATGGAGGCGCAGTTACGAGCTCTTGCATGAAGACGAGCAATATCTGGAGCACCTACTCTGGGTCAAATACGAGGATCTTGCCCGGGATACGGAAAACGAATTGAACAGGATCTGTGATTTTATGGAGATCAGCCATTTCGAGAAATTCGACCAGGACTCAAGTTTCCGGATCCACGAGCGGGATGAGTCGATCAGGGATTTAAATGATGAAAGTATTAAACGTCTTACTTGTGATGAGCTTGCGATAATCAATGAGGTGGCGGGTGATTATCTCATAAGATTCGGCTACGAAATTTTAGATTAAAATCATTTATTATTAGATACATTGGTTCTTTTTTATGGACACTGAAAAATGTTAACAAAGCTTAAACAGTTATTAAATCAAGATAGAACAAGAATAAGGCAATTCACTCATGGTGAGTATATTGAGAAAGTAATAATGGAACATAAAGATACTTTTAATTTGTCGCCGGTTTTCGTGGAGACCGGTTGTGGAATTTCAACAATCTCCTTGAATAAATGTGCCGAAGTATTGAATGCTCAAGCTTTTTCTTTAGATTATAACAGAGAGAAAAGCGATGAATTAAAATCAAGAGTTGGAGATAAAGTCAGGAATATTCAATTCATTATTGGTGATAGCTTAACGACTTTGCCTTTAATCACAAAAGAGCATCAGATAGATTTTTTATTTCTGGATTCTGCAGCGTCAGCAATGCATACGTTCCGTGAATTTCAAATCTGTGAATCAGCGCTGGGAACAGGAGCTTGCTTATTAATTGATAATGCAGCATTACCCAATGAAAAAGATGTGTTAAGCCCGGTCAGAAAAGGAAAAATACTGGTTCCCTATCTATTAGCTTCACCATATTGGGAGGTATTTCCAGAACCTAAAGCTGGAGATTCAATGATATTTTCGATACTCCACGATACTCCGGATTATTTTGATCCGGCTTATGAGGATCCAGAATTCATTGATAACTGGCGTGATAATTTTGATAAATCTTTGACATAACCAGGTTAATTATTAATTCTCGAGATACAGTTATATATGTATTTATAGTCCACTTGATTTTGGTGACTCGAAAAGTTTTCTAATAAGCTGAATTTAAGTATTTTAGCAATTTCGTCGAGTTCTTTATGTTGAAGCTTCTCAATCTTTTCAAAATATATCTGAAGGTTATTATCGTTATTTAATAGTGATTCTGAATATATAGCTAGTAGACTTTTCAATCCCCCCACAGCATGCGCCATCACCGGCGTCCCGGCCGCAATAGCTTCCAGCGCCACCATGGGCATGCCTTCATGATCCGAGCACATCATCAGTAAATCAAGGTTGGCAAGGCAGGTGTCCATGTCCTGGCGGTGGCCGTGGAATGTCACATGGTTTGTGATTCCGAGCTGGTTTGCCTGCGTTTTTAATTCCGTCATCAGCGGTCCGTCGCCGAAGACATGAAAGTGATAGCTGTCCGGTGATTTATCCAGCAGCAACTTTGCGGTTTCCAGGAAAATATCCACGCGTTTGACCGGCACCAGTCTGCCGGCGATGCCGATGTGGCGCTTGTCCGGCATGTTCTTGCGGAAATCCAGTTCGATGCGATACTCGGTTTTATCCTCGATGTCGATACCATTGACGATGACAGTAAGTTTGTCGGCACGATACCGTGACATCAGCTTGTCTTTCAGTTCTTCGGTGACGGCGACCACGCGGTCGCAGAGGTGATTGCCGGTCCACACATCCAGCCAGGCCAGCAGGCGTTTATGCAGGCGGTGAAATCCCGAGTAATCGTGCTCCGGCGCACCGTGTACCGTGCGTACGTTCCGGGCCCGTGCTGACAGCGAGTTGGCGATGCTGACCAGAAAGTTTTCCTTGTGGCCGTGGGTGTGGACGACGTCCGGGTGAGTGGATCGAAGATAATTGAGTATTTTCCAGAATAGAGCCATGCCGTTGTGCCGGCTCTCATCGAAGACGGTCACCGGAATGCCGAGGTCGCGCAATTTATCCGCCAGTTCACCCTCGTTCATCAGCACCGCTTCGATATCCAGCGTGTTGTCCTTTCCAAGACATTTCACCAGCGTGTAGAGTTGTTTCTCCGCGCCGGCCCAGATGTCGCCGGAAGCGAAGTGGGTGATTTTCAGTCGTTGGGTGTGGCCGGTCATCATTCAGAACGTGCTTGCAGGGTGTGTGTCGCTGGAACTTGTGCTGGACTCAAACAGTGTTTGCGGGCATTGTGTTGGTGTGTTCAAAACGGATAATAATCGATAAAAAGATTCGTTAATTCAATACATTATGCTTCAGTTTTTGTTTTTCGTCAGTATTTTCCTGGCCATTTACAGCTACGCTGTTTACCCACTGCTGCTGGTGCTGTTGCGGGCCGGGAAAAAGCCGTTGCCGGCGCCGCCCGCCGATGCCAGTGAAAACCTCCCGCCGCTCTCCCTGATTATCACCGCCTACAACGAAAAAGCGCGTATCGAGGCCAAGCTGGATAATACGCTGGCGCTGGATTACCCGGGGACCCTGGAAATCATTGTCGCCTCGGACTGTTCCGATGACGGCACCGACGATATGGTCCGCGGCTACGCCGATAAGGGTGTGAAGCTGGTGCGTGCTGATGAGCATCTGGGCAAGGAGTACGCCCAGAAGTGCGCCATCGAGGCCGCCACGGGCGATATTCTGGTGTTCTCGGACGTGGCTACCGAAATCCCCGGTAATGCCCTGCAAAAACTGGTGGCCTGGTATACGGATCCATCCGTGGGCGCCGTTTCCAGCGAGGATCGCTTCATCAGTAGCGAGGGCCAGGTGGCGGGCGAGGGGCTATATGTGCGATACGAGATGTGGTTGCGGCGACTGGAGTCGTCCCTGGCCGGCCTGGTGGGCCTGTCCGGTTCTTTCTTTTCCTGCCGCCGGGAGGTGGCGGACTTGTGGGATATTCACGCCCCCAGCGATTTCAACACGGCGCTGAACTGCGCGCGGCTGGGTTTGCGTGCAGTAACCGCCGGTGATGTGCTCGGCTATTACAAGGATCTCAGCGATCCGGCCCGCGAGTACCAGCGCAAGGTGCGCACGGTGTTGCGCGGCATGAGCGGCCTCGGCAGGCATCTGGATGTGCTGAATCCGGCGAAATTCGGTCTCTTTGCCTTGCAGGTGTTCAGCCACAAGCTGATGCGCTGGCTGGTGCCGGTGTTTCTGCTGACGACGCTGCTGCTGAACCTCGTGCTGCTGGATCAGGGTGCGCTGTACATGCTGGTATTTCTCATCCAACTGGTTTTTTACGGGATCGGGCTTTATGCCCATGTCCAACCGGCCGCGCGTTCGCATGCGTTGATCCGCGTGGTGTATTTTTTCCTGCAGGTCAATGTCGCCATCGTCCAGGCCTGGTTGCTGTATTTCTCCGGCAGGCGCATGGCCGTCTGGCAGCCTTCGCAGCGATAGGTTTGCATCAATGACACATTACCGAGTAATGAACCGCCACGGGCGGTTGTTGTTTGACTGGATTCCCGCCTGCGCGGGAATGACGGTGAGTGGCGCGGGAATGACGGTGAGTGGTACCGGGATGGCGGTGAGTGAAACCGGAATGATGGTGAGTGATTTCGCAGCGCTGAACAGTTTTTTTCCACATGCTTTTCAGGTTGCTATTTAACCATGCTGGCGCCGGTCGGCAATTCGATCTCCCTGAATAGCGCGGATGCGGCACTGCCGGTATTTGACGGCTACGAAGCTGTGCTGGTGAACAGCGGCACCGCCGCGCTGACGCTGGCGTTGAGGGTTGCGAAACAGCAGGCGGAGGAACAGCGCACCGAGGTGATCATTCCCGCCTATGCCTGTCCGGATCTGATTACCGCCAGTGCCGGTGCCGGGGTCACGCCGGTGCTGTGCGATATCGGCGCCGGCGATCCGGGCTATGAGCTGGAACACCTCAAATCCCTGCTGTCGGAGCGAACGCTGGCGGTCATTGCCGTGAATTTCCTGGGTATACGCGATCGCCTGGATGAGATTGATGCGCTGGCCAACCACTGCGGCGCCGTGTTGATTGAAGACGATGCGCAGTGGTACCCGGAAGATGAATCATTGTTAAGGGGCGCCATGGTAATAACGAGTTTTGGCCGTGGCAAACCGGCATCCATTCACGGTGGCGGTGCATTGCTGGTGCGTGATGAAATAGCACAGGCTTGCAATAACATACTCTCCGGCTACCGGGATGCAGTCGGTGTGCGTGGCCTGCAACGCTGGCAGTATCTCGCGAAAGTAGTTGCCTATAATATTTGCCTGAATCCAAGTGTTTACGGTCTTGTCGCCCGCCTGCCGGGCCTTGCGATTGGTGCAACGGTGTACAAGCCACCGCAGCCGGTAACGGCCATGCCGGCCACGATGCGGGCATTGCTGGCCGGGAATATTGAAAGATACCTGCTGAGCAGGAGAGCGGTTGAACAGGCCTGGCGGGAACAGTTGGACGATCAGGGCGAGGAGCGGGTCAACCTGCCGGTGCGGCTCTCGGCCAGAGCCGGGCGCATGTTGCGTTATCCGCTGTTGCTGAAAGACAAGGCCGCACGCGATGAGATGCTGGAGGCGCTGAACCGGCAGGGTCTGGGGGGCTCGGCCATGTACCAACGCCCGTTAACGGGGATCCAGGGCGTACCGCTTGAGATCATTGGTGCGGGTTCGGGTGGAGCGCCGGTGGATTACCGGAATGCAGCTGTGTTTGCGGATCGGATGTTGACCTTGCCGGTGCATGAGTTTGTTATGCAGAGTGAAGTGATGAAAATTCGTGCTATTCTGGAAATCACTACGAAATATTAAGATGATAATTCATGAACTCTTAGTTAATGAGAAGCCGTAAGAATACAATATAGAAATAATATGTTATTTCTATAAGCGATAACTTTCAAAAATCACAATCTGAAAAATGGTAAAAACTGATGATTAAACAGATTAAAGAACTGATGAACAAATTTACGTCTAACTCCAATGAATATAGTTTCAAATATGGATTCAAACATATAGTTGGATATCGTTATACTGTCTGTGAAAATTTCTGTTTTGTAATGATTGGTGCAAATGATGGTAAATCAATGGATCCGATATATGAATTTTTATCAAACAGCGATGTATCAGGCCTTGTAGTTGAACCGCTCCCAGATATATTTGAAAGATTAAAAGATAATTATCAACATATCGACAAAATAAAATGCGTAAATAGAGCAGTGCACTCTTCAAGAAAGAAAATGACTATTTACAGAGTTGATCCTGCACTAAAAGATATTCCTGAATGGATGCATGGCATCGGCTCCTTTGATCCAATGCATTATAAGAAAAGTGGCACACCGAAAGAATATATATTAGAAGAAGAAGTCAACTGCTCAACATTTATGGATCTGTTGAGCGAATATGATATTACGAAGATAGATCTATTGAAGATAGATGTTGAGGGTTATGACTATGAGGTACTTAAAATGATAGATTTTAAAAAAATAAAACCTGAAATTATTAGATACGAACATGGGAGCTTGAGTAAAACAGATAAAACCAGTGCAGAAAGATTATTAACTATTAATGGGTATAGTATACTTGTTGAGGGGAACGATACTTCTGCTATGCTTGATAATGAGCCGGGGTGGGTTTTTGATTGTAAAAAATAATTAAAAATCATATTCGCTATATTTTGTGTAATTGCATAGTAGTTTGCTTTCTTTATTATTTCGTAAATAGGGTTTTAGATGATAAAAATAAATATTTGTATTGCACAATTTATCCCTATATCAATTCTAAAAAGATTTGGGATATTTATTGAATTGAATAAACCCCCGAAATTTTTCGTGCCATCTGACGGTAAAGGTGCCCTAGCTCTGCTTCAATGGTCTCCAAACTGGATGGTAGACATCCTGTCCAAATTAATGACTTGTACACAACCCGGCTTTATTGATGTTGGAGCCAATGTTGGTCAAACATTATTAGCATATAAATTGGTAAGTAATGGGAGATATATAGGCATAGAACCCAATCCGGCATGTTCTGCATTTGTTGATGAGTTGCTGGTTGAAAACGGCATGGATGATTCCTTTGTTATAACTTTGGCCTTGTCAGATAAAAATGGTTTTTCTTCGCTATATTCAGCTTATGCAACTGACACTGGGGCAACAATGATGACTAATTTAAGAAATATTACGGGTCGTCATAAACAGATTGTTTCAATGAATACGTTTGATAATTTTCTTGAGGAATGTGAATTCGAAGATCCCGGAATTATAAAAATTGATGTTGAAGCTTATGAACTTGAAGTTATCAGAGGCATGAGTCGACTCCTGAAAAGGAGTAAGTCGATTATAATTTGTGAAGTTTTAGGCACTGCAAAAGATCGACCGTTAGAAATTAAAGAAAAACGGAATTCTGAAATTATTCAACTATTAAATACATATAATTATACTGTCTACAATCTGCAGAAGTCCGAAGACCTTAAAAAAATAATTAAGTTGAAAGAGATTAATCAATTCCCAAATGTATACTGGTCGGAAGAAAATAAAGAATCCTTTGATTATATTTTTGTGCCGAATAGCATGGTTGATGATGTAAATAAAATATTTAATGAATAAGGGATATTTAATCAAGTGAACGGCGTCTGCCTTTAGCCTGACACCGTTACAGATTTGCCCGGTGTCAGCCTGAAGGCAGACACCTGTGACACCGTTATACATTTGTCCGATGTCAGCCTGAAGGCTGACACCTATGCCGAGCCAGGGCTGACACCTATGCCGAGCCAAGGCTGACACCTGCATTGTGGTGGCAGTCGCCTTCAGTCAGGTGCCGATGCGTTAACCAGGGCATTGAAGCTGTTTGCAACATCCAGTACAGCATCAACTTCCCTGTTACAGGTCTTTTCCGAGCAACCGGTTTCAAGGCGGGTGTATTCAAACAGGTTGTTGCCCGAGAGCATGGCCGGGTATTGCAACAACTTGGCAGCCTTGTAATTCGTTGTGGTGAAGCCGCCGACTTTGAGCCAGTAAACAACCAGACGGGTTTCGGAGGTCAGCTTGCGCTCCAGTACCATTACGGCGGCGAGTGTTCCGTCCGATAATGGTGTTTTCTCATTCGATACAATACGCCAGTTCGTGGTATCGATGATTTCAGGGATGTAGGGGACGAGAGCGTCACCGGTCTGTTTCTGCCAGTAGAACGCGGAGGTGATCATTACCGGCGATGCGGACTTACGGTATTCAAGCACGAACAGCTTGTCCGGCGGCGGGTCGGTTTTTAGTTTACCTTTTGCCGGGATGAATCCGGCCTGTACGAAATTATCTTCCTCCAGTGCGGCGATGTGGCCGGGTTCTGACAGGGCCTGCGATTGCAGCAGCAACAACAACGGTCCCGTGATCATGACCACCGTGGTCAACAGTATGACCTTGCGTGATCGTTTGTCGAACGGCCAGTCGAGTTTTTCATGTTGATAGATCCGGAGGCGATTGGCGATGAAGAACATCGGGATGATCACGATGACGAACAGCACCCAGCCGAAGGTTTCATGGTCTTCCAGCAATCCGGTCTGCATCTCGGTCCGGTAGGCCATCAGGATGATGATGTAGATCCGCAACCAGTTCACCAGCAATCCCAGCGCCGCCGAGACGAGGATGATGAGCACGGAATGTCTGAGGTTGACATGCGAGGTCAGCACCAGGTAAATCGATAACGCCAGGGCAATGAGCAGATAACGCAGGCCCGAGCAGCCTTCCGCGATAATGATGGTGCCGAAGGGCAGGAAAATACTGTTGGTTTCGATATGCGCGGTGAGATTACTCAGCCCGAGCATGGTGGTGACGACGTGACTGGCCAGTTCCACCAGTGGCGGGTTCAGGTAGTCCCAGATTGGGATGGCGAAAATCAGCAGGGCGACGGGACCGATCAGGGCTTTGACGTTTCTGGATCCGAACAGCGCGAACTGCATCATCAGCAACAACAGCAGCAGGCACAGTTCGGCGATGATGTCGACGCTGATCGCCGCACTCAGCGCCCAGAACAGGGAGACGGGGAGGATAGCCGCCAGCGTGAGCGGCTGTGCCCGTTTTAACAGCAGCCCCGGTTCCATGCGCTGGATATAGAGATAAACCGACAGGGCCACGATGACCAGGCCGTGGGACTGTGAACCGTCCCAGGTTGTCCAGTGGCCGAACAATGTCTGCAGCGTGCTGCCGTAGGCCAGCAGGATGATGACATAGACGGCGGCCAACAGGAGCCAGGCTTGTTGTTTGCTGTCAGGGATGGTCAATTAGCAGGTCCTTTTTTGCTGTGTTTTTTTCAGGTGTCTGACTTTAGTCAGATACCGTGGTGTTGGTGTCATCTTCCCGGTGTCAGCCTGAAGGCAGACACCTTTTCCCGTGGTGTCAGCGTCTTTCCCCCGATGTCAGCCTGAAGGCTGACACCTGCACCAGGGCGGCTGACACCTGACACCTGCATCAGCGCGGCATCCGCCTGTCGGGATAGTGTGCCACAACTTCGCTTTCCAGTTCGCCTTCGCTGAGCAGGGTGGTGATCCGTTCGCCGGTTTGCACGTCGCTGATGTCGCGCAACACTCGCCGTGTTTCGGTGTTCAGGGTCACGGAATAGCCCCGCGACAGCGTCGCCAGCGGGCTGACCGCCTCCAGTTGCCGGGTCTGGAATCCGAGCATGGCATGGCGATCTTTCAGTTGCTGTTGCATGGCGTGCAGCAGCCGCTTGCCGAGCCCCGCGTTCTTGTCGTGCCAGTGCCCGAGCAGATGTTTTGGATTGAATCCGGCCAGGCGGGAGTGCAGATCCGCCAGGCGGCGGCTTTTATGCGCTGCCAGTTGGCGTTGCGCGTAAAGCATTTTCAGGTTCAGGTCATCGAGGCGCTGCTGGATTTGCACTATCCACTGTTGCGGATGCGGCAGTCGGTGGTAGAGGTTGGTGGTCTGTTGGCGCAGGTGGCGTATCAGCACCTCGAGATGGCGGATCATTTGTGTGTGCAGGCTCTCAAGGCTGCTGTGGATCTGGCGTACATCGCGGCTGACGTGTTCGGCCGCCGAGGTCGGTGTCGGCGCGCGCAGATCGGCGGCAAAGTCGGCGATGGTGAAATCCACTTCGTGGCCGATGCCGGTCACTACCGGGATCTCGCTGGCATGGATGGCCCGCGCCACGATTTCCTCGTTGAACGACCACAGATCTTCCAGCGAGCCGCCACCACGGGCGAGGATCAGCACATCCACCTCGTTACGCGCGTTGGCTTTGCCCAGCATGGCGGCGATCGCCGCCGCCGCCGTGGCGCCCTGCACCGGCACCGGGTAGACGACCACACCGGCGAGGGGATAACGGCGTTTCAGCGTGGTCAGGATATCGCGGATGGCCGCGCCGGTAGGCGAGGTGATGACGCCGATGGCCCCCGGGTATTCCGGCACGGGTTTTTTCAGGGCGTCGTCGAACAGGCCCTCGGCCAGCAGTTTTTCCTTCAGTTGTTCGAACGCCCGCTGCAGGGCACCGAGACCGGCCGGTTCCATGGTCTGGACGATGAGCTGGAATTCGCCGCGGCCCTCGTAGAGGCTGACGTTGGCCTGCACCAGGATTTCATCGCCGTGCTGCGGCTTGAATTTGAGCAGGCGGTTGCGGTTTTTGAACATGGCGCAGCGCACCTGGGAGAATTCGTCCTTGAGCGAGAAGTACAGGTGGCCCGAGGCCGGGGTGGCGAGGTTGGAGATCTCGCCCTTGACCCAGACGGTGCGGAAACTGCCCTCGAGCACGGCGCGCACCTCGCGGTTGAGGCGGGTTACTGAGTAGATTTCGGTGTTCATCAGATCTCAGATTTCAGATTTCAGATATCAGACTTCAGATATCAGACTTCAGACTTCAGACTTCAGACTTCAGATGTCTGATATCTGAAGTCTGAGATCTGTCACAGTCGTTGTCTGGCCCAGAGCGAGTCACTATAATAGCGCGCTCTTTTACCCCGGCATTTTACCCATGGGACGCGATAACATGCGAATTTCCGAACAGGCACTGACGTTTGACGATGTACTGCTGGTGCCTGCTCACTCGGAAGTGTTGCCGCGCGAGGTGGACCTGTCGACGCACATCACCCGCGATATCACCCTGAATATCCCCATCCTCTCCTCGGCCATGGATACGGTCACCGAGGGTCGTCTGGCCATCGCCCTGGCGCAGGAAGGCGGCATCGGCATCATCCACAAGAATATGAGCCCCGAGGCCCAGGCCAACGAGGTGCGCATGGTGAAGAAATTCGAAAGCGGAGTGATCAAGGATCCCTTCACCGTGACGCCGGATACCAGCATCCAGGAAGTCATCAACCTGACTCACAAGTACGACATCTCCGGGGTGCCGGTGGTGGATGGCGAGAAGCTGGTCGGCATTGTCACCAGCCGCGATTTGCGCTTCGAAACCCACATGGACCAGCCGGTGAAAACCATCATGACGCCCAAGGAGAAGCTGGTCACCGTCCTGGAAGGCGCGGATAACGAGGAGGTCGTCGGCCTGCTGCACAAGCACCGCATCGAGAAAGTGCTGGTTGTGAGCGAAAATTTCGAGCTACGCGGGCTGATTACCGTCAAGGATATACAAAAGGCCGAGGAATTCCCCAATGCCTGCAAGGACGAGTATGAACAGCTCAGGGCCGGTGCCGCCGTGGGTGTGGGGCCGGGGACTGATGTGCGCGTGGCCGGCCTGGTGGAAGCGGGCGCCGATGTGATCGTCGTCGATACCGCCCACGGCCATTCCAAAGGCGTGCTGGATACGGTCAAGTGGATCAAGCAGCAATACCCGGATATCCAGGTGGTGGGCGGTAACATCGCCACCCGTGAGGGCGCGCGGGCGCTGGTCGAGGTCGGCGCCGACGCCGTCAAGGTCGGCATCGGTCCGGGCTCCATCTGCACTACGCGGATTGTGACCGGTGTCGGCGTGCCGCAGATCAGCGCCATCATGAACGTGGCCGCGGAACTGAAAGACAGCGGCGTGCCCTTTATCTCCGACGGCGGCATCCGTTACTCCGGCGATATTGCCAAGGCGCTGGTCGCCGGGGCCTGGTCGGTGATGATCGGCGGCCTGTTCGCCGGCACCAAGGAAGCGCCGGGCGAGGTCGAGCTGTACCAGGGCCGATCCTACAAATCCTACCGCGGCATGGGTTCGGTGGGCGCCATGTCGCAGCAGCATGGATCCTCGGATCGCTACTTCCAGGAAAACGACGAAATCGAAAAACTCGTGCCTGAGGGCATCGAGGGCCGCGTGCCCTACAAGGGCGCGTTGAACAAGATTGTGTTCCAGCTGGTCGGCGGCATCCGCGCCGCCATGGGGTATACCGGGTGCCGCAACCTGGAGGAAATGCGCGTCAAGCCGCAGTTCGTGCGCCTGACCAACGCCGGCATCACCGAGAGCCATGTGCATGATGTTACTATTACCAAGGAGCCGCCGAATTACCGGGTTTGAATCAGGTGTCTGCCTTCAGGCTGATACCGTGAGAGGTGAAAGGTGAAAGGTGAAAGGTGAATGGTGAATGGTGAATAGTGAGTGGTGAACTCGAGTCCTGTCATTCTGAACGAAGGCATTGTCATTCCGAGCCTTGTCCCGAAGCCTTGTCCCGAAGCGTAGCGAGGGAACTTGCGAGGGAGCTTGGGAGGAATCTTAAAAACCCCGGCTTCGATGCCGGTGTCAGCCTGAAGGCAGACACCTGTACCGTGACGATGTTCACCATGCGAGGTTCGGCGTTCACTTACTTACCGGGCAACCCGAACATCGAACCCTGAACCTGGAACTTTGAACGATCTTTTATTCACCAATCACTAATCAACCAATCACCACATATGTCCACTCACCAATCATCATCCACCAATCCCCATCCGGACATCCACGCCCACCGCGTTCTCATCCTCGACTTCGGTTCCCAGTACACCCAGCTCATCGCCCGCCGCGTGCGCGAGTGCCAGGTCTACAGCGAGATTTACGCCTGGGACGTGGACGAGCAGCACATCCGCGATTTCAAACCCAGCGCCATTATTCTCTCCGGGGGGCCGGAATCGGTGACGGCGTTGAACGGCGTCAAGGCGCCGGACTGTGTTTTCGACCTGGGCGTGCCGGTACTCGGGATCTGCTATGGCATGCAGACCATGGCGGCGCAACTTGGCGGCGAGGTGGAGCCTTCCACCAAGCGTGAATTCGGTTATGCCGAGATCCGCGCCCGCGGTCATTCCGATTTACTCAAGGACATCCAGGATCGCAACAACGACGAGGGTCACGGTCTGCTGGACGTGTGGATGAGCCACGGCGATCACGTCATTGCCTTGCCGGACGGATTCAAGGTGATTGCTTCATCCGAGAACGCACCCATCGCCGGCATGGCCGACGAGCGCCGGCATTTTTACGGTTTGCAGTTTCACCCCGAGGTCACGCACACGCCGCAGGGCATGGCCATCCTGCAGCGTTTCGTGCACGATATCGCCGGTTGCGACAACCGCTGGACGACGCAGGAAATCATCGGGGAACTCACCACCGCCGTGCGCGCCCGGGTGGGCGGCGACAAGGTGTTGCTGGCGCTCTCGGGCGGCGTCGATTCTTCCGTGGTCGCGGCCCTGTTGCACGAAGCCATCGGCGATCAACTGACCTGCGTGTTCGTCGATACCGGTTTGCTGCGGCTGCACGAGGGTGACCAGGTCATGGAAACCTTCGCCGAGCACATGGGCATCAAGGTCATCCGCGTTAATGCCGAGGACCGTTTCATGAACGCGCTCAAGGGCGTCGGCGATCCGGAAGACAAGCGCAAGATCATCGGCCGCACCTTCATCGAAGTGTTCGACGAAGAAGCGCATAAACTCACCGAAGTGCAATGGCTGGCCCAGGGCACGATTTATCCCGATGTGATTGAATCGGCCGGGGCCAAAACCGGCAAGGCGCATGTCATCAAGTCGCATCACAACGTCGGCGGTTTGCCGGAAGAAATGAACCTGAAACTGGTGGAACCGTTGCGCGAACTGTTCAAGGACGAAGTGCGCCGCATCGGCGTGCAACTGGGCTTGCCCGAGGGCATGGTTTATCGTCACCCGTTTCCCGGTCCGGGCTTGGGCGTGCGCATACTGGGGGAAGTGAAACAGGAATACGCCGATCTGCTGCGCCTCGCCGATGCGATATACATCGAGGAACTGCACCGTCACGATCTCTACGACAAGGTCAGCCAGGCCTTTACCGTGTTCCTGCCGGTGCGTTCCGTCGGTGTGATGGGCGATGCGCGTAAATACGATTACGTGGTGGCGCTGCGCGCCGTGGAAACCATCGACTTCATGACCGCGCACTGGGCGCACCTGCCCTATGAATTCCTGGAAGTGGTCTCCAACCGCATCATCAACGAAGTCGATGGCATCTCCCGCGTTACCTACGATATTTCCGGCAAGCCTCCGGCTACGATTGAGTGGGAATAAGTATTGGAAGTATTGGGGTCTGGAAGTATTGGGGTCAAGTCTTGTGTTAAATGTTTTTAGTGCCATACTTACCCTTCATGGCCCGTCCTTTACGAATCGAATATCCCGGCGCCTTGTATCATGTGATGAACCGTGGCGCTGGCCGCAAGAACATTTAGCACAAGACTTGACCCCTTGAGACCCTTGGACCCTTGACT
>DGNS01000003.1:47249-47450 GCA_002389045.1 Thiotrichaceae bacterium UBA4486
TGCGGGATGCCGATAATATCAAAGGGACAATAGGGGTCAAGTCTTGTTTTAAATGTTTTTAGTGCCATACTTATCCTTCATGGCCCGTCCTTTACGAATCGAATATCCCGGCGCCTTGTATCATGTGATGAACCGTGGCGCTGGCCGCAAGAACATTTAACACAAGACTTGACCCCTTGTGAGACCCTTGGACCCTTGACT
>DGNS01000003.1:47495-93827 GCA_002389045.1 Thiotrichaceae bacterium UBA4486
TGCGGGATGCCGATAATATCAATGCCTTTATCTCCAATCAGGTAGAAGACAACATGTTCGCCCTGTGGAAAGCTGTAATAGCCTTCAGCCACATCCGTGCGGTGTTTGCCCAATTGCGGATTTTCGGCTAACCAGCCAAAGCGTTTTTCGAATGCTTTCAGGTAAGTATTACGTTGGCGTTTACCCCATTGCCGCTCTGTATATCGGCCGATGTTTTTCAAGTCCTCCTGAGCTCTAGGGGTGACTCTGAATCCGGGCATCAGGCTTCGTTATCCAGATCGTTGATCAGTGTGTCCATCGTGAAATTATCTATGAACTCATTGGCTCTGGCCTGTTCAGCGCCCTGGGCCAAATGACTCCGTAAAGCATCGAGTTTGCTTTTCCGCTCCTCCATTGCGCGGAGAGCATCACGAACTACTTCACTGGCGGAACCGTATCGCCCACTGGCAATCTCGTTCTTGATATAGACTTCCCAGTGCTCACCCAGGCTAAGACTTGTCGTTGCCATATCGCACCTCGCATATTCATAAATAACAAAAATGAATATAAATCAGGGTAAAAAGAAGGGCAATCAGTTTTTAATTCTTACGTTTACATGAGCAAACGAGAATAATTTCTGAGAAATAGGGGTCATGGAAATAGGGGTCAAGTCTTGTGTTAAATGTTTTTAGTGCCATACTCACCCTTCATTGCCCGTCCATTACGAATCGAAAATCCCGGCGCGTGGTATCATGTGATGAACCGTGGCGCTGGCCGCAAGAGGAACTTCAATAGCGATTGTCATTACGAACTTTTCCTGGCCCTGCTGGAAGAGGTCACAGGGAGATTCGGGGCTGAGATTCACACGTACTGCCTGATGAATAACCATTTAACACAAGACTTGACCCCCTAAACTCACTCGAACTAAGCCCTACACGGCACAGCGACAGAAGGATGGTTGCCTGGTGGTCTGTTGCCCGAACTAAGCCGGAAGGCCAGAAGGGCAGTGGAAGAGGGCAGATTCAGCCGGAAATCCAGGGTGTTGAGCTGATGAATAGCCGGGTAGATGGATGTTTCCGGTGTATCCTGCCTTCAGTTTTCTACCTTGATATGCAGGGGTGTTGTGGTTATTCTCCCTATACTTTTTATAAGTCGAAAAATCAAACTCACTCAGGCAGATTCTCGCATCGCCTTGCGATGCTCCTGCGGACTCATGCCGCGAACACGCTTGAATGCCGCGCTGAAGGCATAGGGTGTCGCGTAGCCAACCTTCTCTGCCACAGTACTCACGGATTCATCTGGCTGGCTCAAAAGGTCAGCGGCCAATGCCATACGCCAGTTCTTCAGGAAGGTCATCGGTGCTTCACCCACCAGGCCCTGAAAGCGTCTTGCCAGTGACGCACGTGACGCCCCGGCTTCGGCAGCGAGTGATTCCAGTGTCCAGGAATGCGCGGGATCGTCATGCATGATGCGTAGCGCGCGTTCGACGATGCGGTCGCCCTGGTAACGCCACCACTCGGGGCGATTCGACTCCTGTTGCGCAAACCAGGCTTTCAACACCGCCGTCACCAGCAGATCGAGCAACCGGTCCAGTACCGCCGCCTGTCCCGGTTCATCCTTGATAACCTCATCGCATAACAGACCCACCAGTGGCGATTCCCAATCATCATGTGACAAGGACAATACCGGCGGCAGCGCGCGTAACAGACGGTCACTGATATCGCTGAGATGCTCGTAGGCACCGACCAGGAACAAGGTCGGCCCCTTGGCATCATTGCCCCAGGTTCTGACGTCATGCATGAGTTCATCGTGTAACGAGTTCCCGTCAGGGTCACAGCAATTCTGTCCCGGGTGGATGATCATTCGCGGCGGGGTATCGATTGCGTCGGCGAGGTTGTAGTGCTCGTGTGTACGGATGACGGCGATGTCACCCGGACCGATCTGAAACGGCTCACTGCTGTCCGGCACCACCCAGAGTGTACCGGTGACGCCTGCGATCAGGGTGAGCGGCGAATCGGCGAGATCTCTCAGACACCAGGGCGAAGACATGACAGCGCGCAGCGCGAAGGCGCCGCGTGCGCGTGGAGCATCCAGTAAGCCGCCCAAAGTGTCCATGCGAGCCATTATAGACGATTGCGTATGAATCTGAGCATTCCGCAAATGGTGCCATCAGGGCTTGTTCCGTACAGTTATCCATAAGCAAGACAGATCAACCAGACAGACAAACCTGGCAGACCAGACAAAAAGTATCGAAACAGGCATTCAGGAGATTTTCAATGTTACAAGCTAATGACATTAACCACGAGACCATCATGCGTCGTTTCATCGACGAGGTCATCAACAACAGCTCCCTCGAGGTGATCGACGAGATCGTCCACCCGGACTACGTGTACCGCACACCAGACCATGAACTGCACGGCAGGCAAGCGCTGAAGGACCTATTCACCGCCTACCAGGCCGCCTTTCCCGACCTGCATGTGCGTATCGATGACCTTATCAGTACGGACGACAAGGTCGTCCTGTTATTCACCTTCACCGGTACGCATCAGGATGAGCTCATGGGCATTCCGGCAACCGGCAGATCAGTGAACATCGATGGCATGCTGCGCAGCCGTTTCGACGCTGGCCAGATCATCGAGGAATGGGAACAACTCGACCAGTTGAGCATGCTCCAGCAACTCGACATCGTTTCTTTAAGTTAACCCACATAACACGAACAGCAGGAGATATCACATGACCAACACTGCCAACAACATCAATAAAACCGAAGGCATCACCCTGGTACTGGGCGGAACCGGTAAAACCGGGCGCCGCGTTGCAGAACGTCTGCAGGCACGCGGTATCGAAACCCGTATCGCGTCGCGTTCGGCGACACCTTCATTCGACTGGAACGACCAGAGTAACTGGGTCGACATTCTCGAGGGTGTCACTGCTGTCTACATCAGCTATGCGCCAGACCTGGCTATCCCCGGCGCCACGGACACGATCCGTCATTTCGTGAATCTTGCCGAATCCCGCGGCGTCGGTCGCATGGTATTGCTGTCTGGCCGTGGCGAAGAAGAGGCCCAGGCCTGCGAGCAGATCGTTCAGTCAACTGATACCGAATGGACTATCGTGCGCGCCAGCTGGTTCATGCAGAACTTCTCGGAAGGTGAGTTCCTGGGTATGGTCCTGGACGACGCTATCACCCTGCCCGCCTCCGACACACCGGAGCCGTTCATCGACGTCAACGATATCGCCGATGTCGCTGTCGCGGCACTGACCGAAGAAGGCCACGCCTATGAAATCTATGAAGTCACCGGCCCGCGCTTGCTGACCTTCAGCGATGCTGCACACGAGATCTCTGAAGCAGCAGGACATGATGTTCAGTTCATTCCGCTACCCAGAGACGACTTCAACCAGGCCATCAGCGAATCCGGCGCACCAGCTGACATCGCGTGGTTGCTTAATTACCTGTTCGAGACCGTACTGGACGGACGGAACGCTAACATCTGTGATGGTGTCGAGCGTGCACTCGGCCGCAAGCCTGTCGACTTCCGCGACTATGCAAATCGCATCGCCGCACGGGGTGTCTGGAATACAGATAAACAGGAGGATGCAACATGAGTAACTTCAGCGAGATAACAGTCATCCTTGCACTGATCGGCTCTGCGCTGGCAGCAGGTATATTCTTCGCCTTTTCGAGCTTCATAATGAAAGCACTGGCACGCCTGCCCTCTTCGGAGGGTATGGCGGCGATGCAGTCGATCAATATCGCGGTGATCAACCCCGCTTTCATGACTGTGTTCATGGGAACGACAGCCATCTCCCTGATGCTCGTGATCATTGCGATCTGGGCATGGAGTATGCCTGCTGCGCCCTATTTCCTGACCGGCGGCCTGTTATATTTCATCGGTACCTTCCTGGTGACCGGCATGGGCAATGTGCCACTGAACGATCAGCTGGCAGCGATGGATGCCGATGATCCACGAGCCAGCGATATCTGGATGCACTACCTGGATGAATGGACAAGGCTGAACACGATCCGTACGGTGTGTGCAGCAGCGGCAGCTATGGTGATCTTGGCCGGCGTGCTGATCTAATCAATGATGACGATTAGAGAAGAGGAAATAGAAATAAGGGTCAAGTCTTGTGTTAAATGTTTTTAGTGCCATACTCACCCTTCATTGCCCGTCCATTACGAATCGAATATCCCGGCGCCTGGTATCATGTGATGAACCGTGGCGCTGGCCGCAAGAGGATCTTCAATACCGATGGTCATTACGAACTTTTCCTGACCTTACTGGAAGAGGTCACAACGAGATTCGGGGCTGAAGTTCACGCGTACTGCCTGATGAATAACCATTTAACACAAGACTTGACTCTTAACATGTGACCCTTAACATGCCCCTTTCTTTCCGCTGCCACAGGGGCAGGGATCATTGCATCCGGTGCCCGGTGTTTTCATATCACGATCTGCTCAGAGTTGATTTCATGCCACGGTAGTACAGTGACATCGGAACGTATCTGCCGGGTATCACCGCCATAAACCAGCCATGCTTTTCCAGCGGTATCACCGGCCAGCTTTTGCCAGAACTCAAGCCCCTTGAAGTAATCCTGGTTGATGGTTTGCCCGGATTTGATTTCCAGCGGTGACAGATGGATTCCATGATCGATCAGCAGGTCCACCTCGTGCCCCGAACGATCTCGCCAGAAGTAAAGGTTCGAGGTTTCACCCACGTTGTAACGGGCTTTAAGCAATTCACTGATGACCCAGGTTTCGAATAAGGCGCCCCGTTGAACATGGGTAGTCAGTTGCTTGCTGTTTTGAATGCCGAGCAGCCAAGTTGCAAGACCGGTATCAAGAAAATAGAGTTTGGGAGTTTTGACCAGACGCTTGTTGAAATTCTGGTGATGCGGTGGCAACAGATGCACGAGATAACTGGCTTCCAATACGGATATCCAGGCTTTGGCTGTGTTATGCGTAATACCACAGTCGTTGGCTAGCGAGGAAAGATTGAGGAGTTGCCCGGTCCGGCCCGCGCATAGTTTCAGGAAGCGTTGAAATGTGCCCAGATCCTGTACTTTGATCAATTGCCGGACGTCTCGTTCCAGGTAAGTGCGCACATAGTTTCCATGCCAGGGATGTGGTTCAAGCCCGCGGTCGAAGATGGGGGGGAACGCGCCATCAAAGAGTATCTTGTCGAGATTCCGGCCAACTTTTTCTGCACGCTGTAACTCGTCGTAGGTCATGGGTAACAGCGTCATCAGTGCGGCTCTGCCTGCCAGACTCTGTGTAATGCCTGACAACAGGCCAAATTGCTGGGATCCCGTCAGGATAAATTCGCCGGGTTGCTGTCTTTCATCGACGCGTGTCTGAAGATAGGAAAACAGGGCAGGGCAGCGCTGAGCCTCATCCAGGATGGCACCTCCACTAAACTGGTTCAAAAACCCCCGCGGGTCCGTTTCGGCGAATTCCCTCTGGTCGAGATCCTCAAGCGAAATATAGTAGTGTTCGGGAAAGGCATGCCGCACCAGGGTGGACTTGCCGGATTGGCGTGGACCCGTGACGACAAGCACTGGATAGCCGTTGGCGAAGTGTTTAAGTCTGGATTCCGCGTTTCGGGGGATGTAGGTCACGGTGGTTTCTGGTTGTTTTACATGCCTACATTTTGTGGGAAAATGGCTAATTGTCAATGTTATTACCAATTAGCCATAAAGAAAAGAAATAAGGGTCAAGTCTTGTGTTAAATGTTTTTAGTGCCATACTTATCCTTCATGGCACGTCCTTTACGAATCGAATATCCCGGCGCGTGGTATCATGTGATGAACCGTGGCGCTGGCCGCAAAAGGATCTTCAATACCGATGGTCATTACGAACTTTTCCTGACCTTACTGGAAGAGGTCACAACGAGATTCGGGGCTGAAGTTCACGCGTACTGCCTGATGGGAAACCATTATCATCTTTTGCTGCATACACCTGAAGGCAATTTGCAGCGTATTATGCGTCATCTGAACGGCGTTTATACCCAACGATACAATCGCATGATGCGCACTGACGGCCCGTTATTCCGGGGACGATACAAGGCAATACTGGTGGATGCCGATCACTACCTGTTAAATCTGAGTCGTTATATTCATCGTAATCCGCTGGAAGCGAAGCTGGTGAAACGCCTGTATACCTATCCCTGGTCGAGTTATCCTGCCTATATCGGCAAACAAAAAGTACCTGATTGGTTACATACCACGCATACCATGGAGCAGGTGAGCGGCCCCCGGGGGAGCCGGGATAGTTACCGGGCATTTACCGAAGGGGAATCAGAAACCGAGTTGGACAAACTTTACACAGGGAAAGATCTGCCGCCGGTTCTGGGTAGCGAAACCTTCATAAAAAATATCATGGCACGACATGGTAGCAGCGGGAGAGACAGGGAAATACCAGATGGAAAACGTGCGCGGCATGTGCCCTCATCCGGCAGAATCATTCGTGCGGTGTCTGAATATTTCAAGGTTAGCCGGGCTAGTATCACGATGTCCCGACCCGGCCGCCATCCGGGCATCAATTATCCGAGATTGATTGCTATGTATTTGTGTCAACAAGTGTGTGGAATGTCGCTGAAGGATATTGCGCGAACATTCCATGTGGGCCATTACGCCAGCATATCCAACGCGATAGGACAATTAAGACGTGTGATGCAAGACGACAAAAGACTGGTCGTCAAGGTAAAACATTTAACACAAGACTTGACCCATTAACCTTAACTCTTGTCTGTGTCTGTGTGTCTGTGTGTCTGAGTGTCGGGATTTTTTACAATCAACACGCATAAAATAACCTGTTGAATAACCAGCCAATTTTCTACTATTCCGGATATATTAATGTCGGGATTCTTTACAGTCTCCGACGTACCAGACCTCTGATGCAATCATAAAATATTGAATATCCGATAATTTATGATAAATGGTACATAATATGCCTGTGTATTAATAATAAATGATAAATACTCGGTTGCGTGACCGGAAAGGAGCCTACTATGTTCCAGCTTAATCTGATGAATAAAAAGAAAGTAATACAACACATCAACAAGGTATTTTTCTTAATAACTGTTTTCGCAATTTCTCCTGCCTTGACAGCTGCACCGATTCTGCAAATCGATGGAAGTGGACTACTGACCGGAGCAAAGAATGTCGACGTTAACGGAACGCTCTTTGACGTATCGCTCAGCGATGGTTCCTGCGTTGACCAGTTCAGCGGATGTAACGATACATCGGATTTCCTGTTCAGCACTGTTGCCGATGCCGAAGCCGCTATGCTCGCGCTTTTGGCGGAAATTCCCTCAAGCTTCAGTAATGATCCGAGCACTATCAACGGATGTCCGATTGGCCTCTCTGCGAACCAATGCATTATAAACCTCCCGTTCGCTGTGAATCCAGGTAACGCGATCGTTGGGCCTCAGGCGGAGGTTCTGATCGGGATCGTATCGCCAACCTTCACGGACGTCCTCTACTTCTCTGATGGCGTGACGCCCAACACTGGGTTTATTGACATCAACGACGCGCTCGAACCGCGACCCTTTAACGACAGTTTTTTTGACAATAATACATATGCGGTTTTCTCGATACCTTCATCAAATGTGCCAGAGCCCGCAGCGATCGTACTGTTTTTCTTCGGGCTCTTGGGGATAGGAGCTATGCGACTGAAGGCATAAAAAAGTGTATCCGATCGAAAAACGTGGCGTGGACGGAGTGGTCTGCTTTTATTCACCTCGGCTCTGTTAACTACGTTTTTAGGCTCCGTACATTTCAGCGTAAATCAATTGATAAGTTACTGACAATGTTGCAGTTGCAATTGTTACAATTGTTGCAACAGATACATAGATGCTGTTGATTAAATGGAATATGGTACAAATGAAAATGGAATGGCAAAAATGCTGATAGTTAATGGAAAAACCACAATGAACTAAGGACATCAGGAGTTGGTGATTTTCTGCCTGTTTCAGGATAATTTAAACGTTACTCCTTGATCGACTGCGATTGCCGGAAACACATGGCAAAACCTGCCTGCTACCCTGACTGAAAAATGGCGGCAGATTTATTTTCCAAGATCATAAATCATCAGATCGCAAGCATGAGACAAGGCGAAATAAATCAGATTGTTGAAGATCCAGTTATATCTCTTCCTGGCCGGCCAGATAAAACATTTAACACAAGACTTGACCCCTTAAAACAGACCCCTTAAAACACTTAACTTTACTTAATGAAACTGAAATCTGAGATCTGTCATCTGACACCAGCCACCTGTCTCTATATCAAAAAGATTCCAGCACCAGCCGGATCTCGCCATAGGAACAGGCATCACCCAGCTGTGCCTTGATCAGGCTCAGGCTTTCCCGGCCTTTATCCGACGCCGCCTGTTTGATCATTGCTATTTTTTCTTTAGGCACGATGTCGTTGATGTCCAGCTCGCCGAGGCCCACAAAGTAGGCGAGGTGACCCTCGATCGTGCCGCGGACCAGTCCCCGGGCATCGGCGATTTCCGTTATGCTTTTCCCCTGCAGGAACAGTTCATAACTGATCTGTTTGGTGTCTTTTTTTCCATTGTTGTTAACAAAGGCTTGCGCGGGCATCTGTTGCGGTTCGATGCCGTGTTCGTGGCAATAGTCGCTGACGAGGGCGGTGATCGACGCGCCGTATTTTTCCACCGTAGCCTTGCCCACGCCCTTTATTTGCAGCAGGGCGTGTGGCGTATCCGGCAGCAGCGCGGCGATCTGCAATATAACCCGTTGGTGCAGGATGCGGTAATGGTCCACCTGTTCCTCCGCGGCCTGTTTGGCGCGCCAGGCTTTCAGTGCCTGCAGGAGTTGCGGATGTTGAACATCCTCAGCGTTGATCTCATGCGTTTGTTTTTTTGCGGCCGGCCGCGATGCGGATTCGATTTCCGCATGGGCAAGGGCGTTCAGGTAGGTACCGGTGGCAAAACCGTCGCGGCAGCTTTGCAGCGCGGCGGTTTTAACGTCGAGTTGATGCCGCAAGGCGTCGAGTGACTTGTTGATCTGTTTCCTGATCTCCTTGTTGTCGGTTTCAAAAGCAAAGCCGGTGACCCAGGGGATCACTCCCGAGTGCAGTTTATCGCTGAAGTAGCGCGATGCCTTTTGCACACGTTCCTGTAGATGGGGATCCTCTTCCGGCACGGTGCGGTGTTCGAATAATGATTGCAGTTCACGCTTGAATTTTTCCGCGACGCTGCGGATTTCTTCGATGAATTTTTTTTCAACGTCTGCCAGGGGTTCACTGGCGGACGCCTGAACGAGCTTGCTATTGTCGCGCAGTTGTTTGTCGAGGTTTTTCAGGCTGAACGCCAGTGGCTGAAAATCGAAACACTCCGTCAGCAATTGTTGCTGGTAGAGCATCCTGGCGCCGGTCAGTTGTTCCTGTGTCGGAGGATTCCTGCCGGCGCTGTCGACGAATTGCGCCACAGTGGTATCGGTTTTCACTGCGCCTTGCGAAAGCGGCGTACTCAATACCATGCCTTCGAAGGTTTTGCAGCGACTCAGGGCGACATAGACCTGTCCGTGGGAAAACGCGGCCTGGGCGTCGATGATGGCGCGTTCAAAGGTCAGCCCCTGGCTCTTGTGAATGGTGATAGCCCAGGCCAGGCGCAACGGCAACTGCGTGAACGTGCCGATCACCTCTTCGGTGATGTCTTTGGTTTTCGCATCCAGGCTGTATTTGATGTTTTCCCAGCTCACCGGCTCGACCGGGATATCCCCTTCATCATCAGGGCACTTGACGATGATACGCTCACCGTCGAGACGGATGACTTTGCCGATCTTGCCGTTGAAATAGCGTTTATCCGCGGAACCATCGTTGCGCACGAACATCACCTGTGCGCCTTTTTTCAGGGTCAGTGTTTCCGCCGTCGGGTAGTTGTAGTGCGGGAAATCGCCTTCGATCAGCGCTGTAAAGCTGAAAGATTTTGCAGGCAAGTCCTGTAATTGCCGGTCATTGATCTGGTCGGCCTTGCGATTGTGGGTAGTGAGGGTGATGTAACCGTCGTCCTCACCGGGTTGAAAATCCGGCCGGTAACGTGAATTCAGAGTCTGCAATGTGATGGCATCAAGCCGGTTGCCGCGCACCCGGTTCAGCAACTCGATAAAATCCGCATCGGACTGGCGGTATATGGTTTTCAATTCGATGCTGATCATGTCGGTCTGTTGCAGCGCATGGCTGCTGAAGAAATAACCGGAATCGTAATACGGCTTGAGCAGTTGCCATTCGTCTTCCTTGATCACCGGCGACAACTGGTGCAGGTCGCCGATCATCAATAACTGCACGCCGCCGAAGGGTCGCTGGCGGTGCTTGTAGCGGCGTAATACCGCATCGACGCTGTCCAGCAAGTCGGCGCGCACCATGCTGATTTCGTCGATGACCAGCAGATCGAGACCTTTGATGATATTGATTTTTTCCTTGCTGAAGCGCCGTTGTTGCAGGTCATTACCCGGCACATGAGGGCCGAACGGCAGTTGAAAAAACGAATGCAGGGTGACGCCGCCGGCATTGATGGCGGCCACGCCGGTAGGCGCGGTGACGATCATGCGCTTGGGCGTGTCGTGTTTGAGGTTGTGTAAAAACGTGGTCTTGCCCGTGCCGGCCTTGCCGGTGAGGAACATGTTGTGCCGCGTATAGCGGACAAAATCCCGCGCCAGTTGCAATTCGGGGTTGTCGGAGGTGGGTGTGTCAGCCTGCATCGTTGTCTTCCCTGTCTGGTACAGGATCACCCGGAACGGGCTTTGATTTCAACCTGTCTTTTGTATTTCCGGTGTCAGCCTGAAGGCAGACACCTGACCTCTCTATGCAGGTGTCCACCGTGGAATAGGGCAGACACCGGGTCTCTCTATGCAGGTGTCTGACTTCAGTCAGATATCGTGGCAAGATCCAAATCATGAAAAACGATAATCACTGGATGCAGCATGCACTGGAACTCGCCCGGGTAGCCGGGACTAAAGGCGAGGTTCCGGTCGGCGCTCTGCTGGTAAGGGATGAAGACATTATCGGTGAAGGTTATAACTCACCCATATCCCGTCACGATCCTTCCGCCCATGCCGAAATCATCGCCCTGCGTACAGCGGCAGTGATGCAACAGAATTACCGCCTGCCCGGCACCACGCTCTATGTCACACTCGAACCCTGTTGCATGTGTGCCGGTGCTATTATACAGGCGCGTGTTAAACGCCTGGTGTATGCCGCCGCCGATCCCAAAGCCGGGGCTGCCGGCTCGGTATTTCATCTGTTGCAGTCAGAGGCCTTGAATCACCGGGTGGAGATCACCGGTGGTATTATGGCTGATGAGGCGGGTGAGTTACTGAGGGATTTTTTCAGATCGAGACGGTGAATGATGCAGTATGGTGTCGGCCTGGAGGCTGACACCGTGGAAGAGGGCAGACACCTGAAAAATGTATAGGTGTCTGACTTCAGTCAGACACCGTGACGGAAACCGCACGGCAAAAAGGAATTGAACATGAAACCGGTATATGTCATTAGTTTCAGTGAACGTCTGATAAATTACATGCCTGGTTGATGGGTAGCTTGTTTTCTTTATGGGCATGGTGGGATTGATTGTGTTTTTTCCGGTGTCAGCCTGAAGGCAGACACCTGGTCTCTCTGGAACTGGTCGAACAGGTGGAGCAGGCCGGTGAGGTGCCCGTCGGGGCGGTTATCGTCAAAGACAACGAGATCATCGGTGAGGGTTTTAACTCGCCCATTTCCAGACACGATCCTTCCGCCCATGCTGAAATCATCGCCCTGCGTACAGCGGCAGTAATGCAACAGAATTACCGCCTGCCCGGCACCACGCTCTATGTCACACTCGAGCCCTGTTGCATGTGCGCCGGGGCAATGATACAGGCTCGCGTCGCCCGTCTGGTTTATGCAACTGCCGACCCCAAAGCCGGTGCTGCTGGTTCAGTGTTTGATCTCCTGTATACCAGTGAACTGAATCACAAGGTAGAAGTGACGGCAGGTGTGCGGCTGATAAGGTCTCCATGATATTAACGGGATTTTTTAAACCAGAGGTAGATGACAAACGAAGGCTGTTAAAGGAAGTTCTGATTAAGCTGTCACATCGACCCCGTTCGGATAAGCCTCAGGGTAAACTCCGGGAGTGATTTCGTAATTAAAATGGACGTGTTATCAATAACTGCGAGACTTCTCGTTTCTCTCGAAGTGAAAGTGTACTTAATCATAGCCTCGCTGGTTAACTTGTATCGGTGCTGATACCGTCATAACGCTGAGGGGGAGCATGTTCAGACGCATCCGGTCAGGAGCGCCGGGGGCGAACCCTGTAATTCTGTCCCAGCGCAGTCCTTCAGCCGATTGTTCCCCCGTTACGGGTGAGCCTATACGGATATTATCCAGGAGCACGTTGATCTCCCTGTTGTCATCATTGTTATTGATGATAACGGCGACCAGCCGCCCGGCCGCATCGTCCCGAAACGCGCTGACCTGTATATGAGAGTCATCTGTCATTGCATCAATCCTGACCGCCCCCCGTTTTATCCAGCGGGCATAATGGCCAATGGCATATCCCATTCCTGATATATACACTTCGGAGGCATCCTGGTCGATTAACGCGATACTGCTGGACTCTGTAAAGAACCCCACGTTGCGGTTCTTGAAATGCGCCTCGTGAATTCTGCGGTCCCACATATTATTCATACCGAAGAATGCTGATGCATTGGCATGGACTAATTCATCATGGATATGAATGGCCCGCGCACGCAGGTTTTCGTCTGCGCCAAATTCATATTCCGCGTTACCCGGTCCCTCGGAAATCTCGGTCATCCATACCGGGATATTGTATTTTTCTCCCAGTTGTTTCAATTCATTACGTATCCGGATTTCTTCCGGTTCCGGCTCGCCCGCCCCGGATTTTTGCAGAATCCGTCGGATACTGGAATAAGAGGAATGATATGGATAGGCGTGATAGGAAATGGCACCAACATACTTACGTGCCCTGTCATCGGCCAGGATCGCTTCTGCGGTACGAAGGGATTTTTCAACGGTTTCCTCACCGGGTACAATGAACAGGACCTCCGCGAATCCTTCCGAGCGCAGACGATCTCCGGCATGGATAATGATATCAATGACCTCATTGACATCGCCGCCACGCAGTTCACGGTTGCCGCTGAGCGGTTCATTGAAAAGGGAAATATAACGTGGCGTAAATCCGGATTTGTCGCGCCAGTAGATCATTCCAGCAGTAACGAATTCCGAAATTTCGTCCAGGTAGCGCCGGTAATCGGTGTTACGTAATGGTTTCAGCCATGCCAGATGCCTGCGCATATCAATTTTCAGGCCCAGGGAATAATTATCAAAACCCGCCTCAAGGGCAGGTTGTACAAGAAGACGATACATGGTGTCCGGTCCAGACAACATGAACCCCTTCCAGTTGTAAGTGAACGGGTTGCCATCGTCATTCACAGGCTCCATCCAGAATTCAAGATTACCCATAGTGAGTCCGGCCTGTCCATACACGGCGTCAATTGCCTGCTGACGCAGTGAAGGCTCAAGCAAGTCCTTTAAACCATTGCCCGTATACATTACCGATGCGCGTGTAGTAGCGCCGAATCCCTCTATATCTTGGTATACCACAGAATTGTCAATACGGATTGTGACAGGTTTAACGAATACCCGAGGCAAGTATTCAACAGCGGGTTGTGCGCAGGATGCAATTACCAGGCTGGCTATAATGACATACACAGGAAACAGTTGCCTGCAGATACGTTTCCTGTTGCAGATTACGGGTTTTGTTGAAAAAATCATCTTTCTCCGGGACAGGTATATCCGTAAGTAAAGCAGCTCTGGATAAGTTGTCATTTCAGGCTTTCTCCCGAAGCGAAGTGAGAGAACCGGGGGAAATCTTCAGATAAAACGGTTATATTATCAATAAATCGCCAGACTTCTCGTATCATTCGAATTGACGTTATTTAAACAATCCAGGCAACCCTGATATTGTAAAACAAACAAGAAGAATAATGGGAACAGCAAGAATAATACGCCATATCGGTTTTTGCATATTTGCCGTTGTAACCACTCTTGCACTTTGCCGTCTTGTTGACAGCAAGCATCTGATGCAAGGCATATCCATAAGCACTGCTTATGTCAGCCTGTTATATTTTGCGGGAGCTCTTTTAATCGGTCCTATATACCTGCTCTTGTCCAGGAAAACGCCCATCTCAATCTACCTGAGGCGAGATCTTGGTATCTGGTCGGCAATTCTGGCAGTTATTCATACCATTGTCGGATTGCAGGTGCATCTGGGTGGAAATTTCATAAATTACTTTATATATCCTGCTGACAAGCCGCACATCATCCCTGTCAGATACGACCCTTTTGGTTTGACAAACTACCTGGGACTGGTTTGTACGATTATAATGATTGTCCTGTTAATCCTTTCCAATAATCGTGCTCTCGGCATACTGGGGGCCGTCAAATGGAAAAGATGGCAACGCTCAACATATTTCCTGCTGGCTGCAATTCCCATACACGGTCTGGTTTACCAGATACTAGAGAAACGCACAGGGTTGTACACTATGAGTATGCTGGCAATTATTATGATCTGTACAGGGTTCCAGATTTCAGGAATTTTCAAGTATCGGAATAAAATTCCGGCATAATATTCCTGTTTTTTACGGCAGGATATTTGTTTTATGTTGATTCGACACCGCCCGGTGATGTATGAGTCTGGAATGTTGTCATGCTGTATGTCAGTTGGTATTCGTTATCAGGATAAATGAGTAACAAAATGTATACTGTTTACATATTCCACATACAGGAGTGACAATCTGGTGAGGTTCAATCATTGGATATAGCAATCATCGGCGCCGGATTGATGGGCGGCTGGCACGCGCATACCGCCCGTAAACTGGGTGCTTGTATTACGGGGGTCTGCGATCTCAACGGGGCTAATGTGCGCAAGCTGGCAAACCATTATCCGGGTGCCGGTTGTTTTACATCAAGCGAAGATCTTTTTTCCTCGATTTCGCCGGATGTCGTGCATATCTGCACACCGCTATCAACACACAAGGACCTTTGTCTTGCTTCGCTGGAACACGGGGCACACGTCGTCTGCGAAAAACCACTGGCCGAAACGGCGGATGGAGTGCGTCAGTTGTACGAGCGGGCCCGCCAGGCCGGAAAAATGATCTGTCCGGTTCATCAGTTCGCCGCACAGTCCGGTGTGCGCAAGGCGAAACGTTTACTTGATGATTTGGGCGGCATAAGTCGCATCGGTTTTGTCATGTGTTCGGCCGGTGCGGAAGGAATGGATGCAGCGGGAAAAGATGCCATAGTGGCTGATATTCTTCCGCATCCTCTATCCGTAATGTCCTGCCTGTGGCCCGGTGTGACCATTGAGGATCTCCAATGGCAATACATCCGGCCCGCTGCAGGCGAGGTACTGGCGCAATGTCGATTCAATGGAATACCGATATCGCTGGCAATCAGTATGTCCGGTCGGCCTACCCGATGTTATATGGAAATCCAGGGCAGCCGTGGCAGTTTACTGGTCGATTTTTTTCACGGTTACTGTGTTCGGTTTCCCGGCCGGGTATCGCGATTCAGGAAGATGGTATACCCGTTCACGGATACTGTGCGATTGTTTTCGACAGCTGCCATGAATCTGGCCGGGAGGGTCTGGCGGCGTCAGCCCGCGTATCCCGGTCTGGAGCAGCTGCTGCGGGAATTTTATCGGGTAGTGGAAAAGGGAACCGGGGAGCCGATTGCGGCAAATGTATCAGTATCGCTGGCACTGGCTCGTGACAGGTTCCTGGATGGAATGCCGCTACCTGGGCAGGAGTCTGGTTAAGAAAAATTACGTTTCTGAACCCCACATATCAACGATGCGATTGTATACCAGCGCCAGTAGAAACCCGGCAACGGCGCCAGTCAACGTGCCATAGAACAATCCGATCACAGCGCCGGACCAGGTGACACTGTAACCGGGGAAGTAGTTGCTCAGAAGCCCGAGTGTCGGGCCAACATGGACCGCGCCTTCTGCGGGGCCCTGAATGATCAACCAGGCGGTTGCGGCAAATAACAGCACGCCTCCCGCGACACCAAAGGTCACAGCCATGATCGATGCCCTCAGGCGGGCGATAGACTGGCCTATGGCCTGCCACTCTTCGTCAGAAAAACAATCATCTTTCATTGGTTATTACCTCTAGTCCGGTGTGTTTTAAAACTCATTCACAAGGCTCATCCATTAAATTCAGACGTCTGAACAGTTTTGCGAGGTGAATGGAGACCACGATGTTTATGGATATTGCAGTGACAAAACCGACAACGTAACCCGATAACGCACCCCAGAGGAACCCGATCAGTGATCCGAACCACGTGACATCGTAGCCGGGAAAATAGTTGCCCAGGAGGGCCAGGTGTTGACCGACTTTTTCGCCACCTTGCAACAACAGGCTGGCAGTAGCCAGAAAAACAACGAGTCCGAAAATCGTACCGACTGCCCCGCCCAGGGCCACGGGATCATATTTCGCGAAAGCCTCGTTGAGGACTTGTACTGGTGAATGTATCACTTTCTGCGGGACCATACGTTCTCCACTGGCGCCATGCCCTTTTTCTTCCCGGGTTTCTTCATGATACTCTTCTTCCACATTGACTTCCCAGACATCATGTCTGGAACCCAGCAGGTTTTCCGCGGCGTACATCGCGGTCACCATGGAATGGTCCTGATTGTTATATCTGTGCTGGCCGTTGCGACCGACCAGTTGCAGATTGGGGATCCGGTCAGTGAATTCCCGAATTACGGCGAGATTATCCTTGTAACCGTGGTCATAGACCGGATAGGCCTTCGGCATGCGAATGACGACACCGTCCCGCACCTTGTCCGCATCAATCAAACCGAGTGTTGCCATTTCCTGTTTGCCGAGTTCGATCAACGAATCATCATCTGCAGACCAGAGCGAGTCACCTTCCTGCACGAAATATTCGAGCCCGATGCAACTGGTCGACTCGTCCGGAATCATGTACGGGCTCCAGTTGCCGAAGTTCTGAACTCGACCGACTTTGACGTCCGATGAATGAATGTAGATCCAGTTGTCCGGAAACAGTTCGGGGGAATCGACTATCAGTCCCACGGTGAGGAAGTCACGGTATTTGAGCCGGTTTGCGGCTTCCAGCGACTCCTGTGGCGGTGCCGGGTCCATGGCGTTCAGCAGTTCCCGAATTGGCATCGAGGAAATGAATTCATCGCCCTCAACCAGTTCTTCACGGCCATCACCATCGCGCATGGTTACCCCGGTTATACGCTCACCGTCCCGGTGGATATTTACAACCCGTTGCTGCATTCGAACCGGATAACCCATATCGCCCAGCATCCCCGAAACCCGTTCCCACATCTGCCCGGGACCATATTTCGGATAGTGGAACTGCTCGATCAATGTGGTCACCTGGTTTTTTCCGGAGAGCGCTTTCGGTGCGATCATGGACAGCACCGCCTTGCGCAAATCGAGATTCTTGATGCGCTGTGCGGCCCAGTCGGCCCCAATCTCGGTGCACTTCATGCCCCATACCTTTTCGGTATAGGTTTTGAAAAACATGGAATAGAGTCGCTTGCCGAAACGATTGGTTACCCATTGCTCGAGATTTTTCTCTTCCCGGTGCGGGAATGCCTGGGCCTTCAGATAGCTGAGACCGATCAGGACGGCCTCAACCGGCCCCAGGTTTTTGAGCGCATTGGTGGGCTTGAGCGGGTAATCAAAGAATTTACCGTCATAATAGATACGAGACAGACGCGGACGCACCAGGAATTCATCACTTAATATATCCATCCACCAGTCATGCACCCTGACGACCTTGGTAAAGAAGCGGTGCCCACCGATATCGAACCGGTAGCCCTTGTATTCCACGGTGCGGGAGATACCGCCGACCAGGTCATCCATTTCGAATACAATCGGTTCCTCTCCTGCCCGGGCCAGTTCCAGGGCGGCAGTCAGGCCGGCCGGACCTGCGCCGATGATGATGCAGCGTTTCCTGTCAGCAGTCATTTATATTCTCATATTGGTATTTGATATTAAAAAATATTTCAATTTGGTTAAAGGCAATTCACATACTGAAGCTACTAATCCAGCCGTGGCAAGAACATCGACAATCAAACGCGCAACGACATCAACCAGACGGGGAAAATTCAAAAACATCTGAAATCAATATTCCATTCCGGAACCCAAAACGCTGGATTGAAGTATACTTTAGTTCTGTTATTCTCAACAGCTTCACAATCGAACCGCAGCTATGAATGGGAAACGCCGGTATTTACTGGCGTCATATGCAGAATTGATATAAATATTTATTCTACAGGTTTTATGTTACAGGGAGAACGTGGACATTGATTTGGGTGTGTCCTGCTTGCCATGGTGCTCTTACTACCGGACCGGATTCGGTACGGTGCAGCATGTGCGGTGTAAACTACCCAACAATAGGTAACATCCCGGATCTGCGCATTTCCGGCTACAACTGGCTGGATTATGACAAGGATCTTGAAAATGCAATAGAGTTGCATGCGCTCTCAAATACACTGAGTCTGGAAGACATGGTATATACCGTGTTCGCACGACAGGCGGGTTTCGATGAATCCCGTGTTAGATTACGAACACGCCAGGTTCTGGAGGGATGTACCAGGTATAAGGAAGCAATATCAGGATGGTTGGCTGGTGGCCTGGATAATACCGGTACTGTCCTGGAAATAGGTTGTGGCGGGGGAATGCTGACGGCTGCTATTGCGCCTTATTCCGAAACAGCACTTGGTATCGATATCTCAATGGAATGGCTGGTCGTCGCCGAGCGATACATTATGGAACATGGTGGGACACCCTGTCTTGCAGCAGCCTCAGGGGAAGATATTCCTTTACCCGCGAATTCCATAGGTTTGGTGGCGTCACTGGACGTCATAGAGCATGTGCATGACCCCGCAAGATATCTCTCGGAAATTGATCGTATCCTCAAACCCGGCGGCAGGGTAGCGTTGTCCACACCGAATCGTTACAGCCTGACGGCCGAGCCCCATGTATTTGTGTGGGGTGTCGGCTGGATACCACGCCGCTGGCAAAAAAAATACGTCAAGTTACTCAGTGGTAAAGAGTATAATTATACCTGCTTGTTAAGTTACCGGGACTTGAAAAGGATGATAAGAGAAAACACGCTTATAAATGCCATGATTCTCCCTGGTACAGTACCGGAATCAGAGATCAGCAGTTTTCCGAATCTTCGGGGCAGGCTTGCCCGACTGTATAATTATATTCATCGATGGCCTGTAATTCGACAGTTACTTCTGGTTATATGTCCCTTTTTTCAAATCACAGGCATAAAACTGCAAGCCTAGAACTATAAAACTAATCGGTTTTTTCTGCGTACAATATAGAAGCGCCGGTTGAATAAACCAAACTGCCTCCTCTTTGCATATGTTCCGTGCAATTTTCGATAAACAAGTCTTTCAGTTCTGATACGCGGTCGGGCTTACTTGAACCAATTCGCTTTCGTGCAATACTTGAAAATGTGACTTGCAAATCCCAGAATTCTTCCGCCGTTTCAATAAGAGATCTTTGGCCAATCCAGCACGATTTTACATTTGTGAAACCGGCCTGCGACATTATTTCGGAAACAGAACCGGAATATTCTGAGTGATGTTCAGTCCATTCTGCATTTTCATCATCAACTTTTGGTAAAAACGTATTAACCAGATCTTCAAGATATTTGCAGGCCTGGTAGTCTCCTCTTTTTACTAACCTTCGAATAAGCTCAGTTAGTCGATACAAACCAGCCTTGATGCCTTCCGCGGTCATTAACCGGGGCGCACTGCCTACCCCGATGACGATACGGCCACCAGGTTTCAGTACCCGAAACATTTCGGCCATTGCCTGAACAGGATTCGGGAAGTGGCGTAGAGCATACAATGAGACGACAAGGTCAAAAGTATTATCCTGAAACTCAAGAGATTCGGCATCCATAATCAGGAATTCTGCCTTGAGTCCTTCCTCAGCAACTTTTCGTCTCGCTGTATTTAACATGCCCTGTGAGAGATCAACCCCTGTTATGTTATCAGAATTAACAAAACGGGCTGCTGCGCGTGCCAGTACTCCAGTGCCTGTCCCAACATCCAGTACGCTATCTGTTGGCTGCAATGCGGCAATGTTTATAATCCGAACTGCCATTGGCCGGGAAAATCTTTCTGTAAATCGATCAAAGTCCTCGCTGACATCGTCGTAACTGGACGAATCCCTATGCTTGAACTGACTGGAGTTATTGTCTGCATCCATGATGTCTTATTCCGCCTGAACGTTAAGGGCAATTCCAGGGATATCAAATACGGGTCCGGTCACGACGATTTTATGTATTCTTCGCCGCGTCGCAGGCGTTCCTCAAGACTTTCAATATCGGCATCGACCATGATCCGGACGAGTTCATCAAAACCGACTTTTGGGGTCCAGCCGAGTTTGACCCTGGCCTTGGAGGCGTCACCTCTCAGGTTGTCGACCTCGGCCGGGCGGTAATAGACCGGGTCGATCTCCACGTGTTTTTCCCAGTCAAGTCCGGCATGTGCAAATGCTTCTATGACAAACTCCCGGACACTGTGTGTTTCACCGGTTGCAATGACGTAATCATCTGGCGTGTCCTGCTGCAACATCATCCACATCGCTTCGACATACTCCGGGGCATAACCCCAGTCCCGTTTTGCGTCCAGATTGCCCAGATAAAGCTTTTTTTGCAGGCCGCAGTGAATTCTTGCAATGGCCTGAGTGATCTTTCGGGTAACGAAATTCTCACCGCGCCGTGGGGACTCGTGATTGAACAGAATGCCGTTACTGACATGCATGCCATAGCTTTCCCGATAATTTACCGCGATATGATGAGCATAAACCTTGGCACAGCCATAAGGGCTTCTCGGATGAAAGGGAGTATTTTCATTCTGGGGTGGCGGCTCGGAGCCGAACATTTCACTGCTTGAAGCCTGGTAAATTCTTGCACGTACGCCACTTTCCCGAACTGCTTCGAGGATTCGTACAGAACCCAGACCGGTTACATCGCCGGTGTATTCCGGCATCTCGAAGCTCACATGGACGTGACTCTGTGCGCCGAGGTTGTAGATCTCATCGGGATGCAGGCGATACAGCAGTCGGGCGAGGCTGCTGGCGTCGGCGAGGTCGCCGTATTCCAGAAACAGTTTTGCATTTTTATCATGCCGAAAGTCATTAAGCAGGTGGTCGATGCGTCCTGTATTAAAACTGCTGGAACGGCGGCGTAAACCGTAGACTTCATAATCTTTCGATAAAAGTAACTCGGCAAGATACGATCCATCCTGCCCGGTTAGCCCTGTAATTAAGGCGCGTTTTGTCATAAGTATTACCTCAAATTTCCGTTGTTGTTTCCCAAGGTTCCCGCCTCTTCCGTTAAGAACCAGTTAGCCGTATCCCTCAGGCCCTCCCTGAGTGAGACCCTGGTTCGATAGCCGAGAGAGAAAAGCCGGCTTGCGTCGGGAAACCACTTTTGTATTTCCCCGGGTCTGACCTCGCCACTGAATTCAAACTGCGGATCCATTCCCATGGCGTTGCTGACCTGTTCAGCTATCTCCCGGATAGAAACCGGTTCACCCATGGCGACATTATAGTCTTCACCCTCAAGCCGGGCTTTTTGTGCAATTAGTAATAATGCATCTGTAACATTTGAAACGTGGTTCAAGTCCCTGACCTGGGTACCGTCACCATGAAGAAACAGTTTGTTCGGATCTCGATGCAGCTTGCACATAAGATCGTATACCACCTGCTTTCGTAGGCGTGGACCATATACAGAAAATAATCTCGCTATGGAGGTTCGCAGACCATAAAGTTTGGCAAACAATCGCAAGTAATGCTCGCAGGCCAGTTTACTCACTCCATATGGAGATTCAGGAATCTTGGGATCATCTTCCTTGATAGGTGCATGCGCCGCCTCTCCATAGACCGTGGCGGAAGATGTGAAAACAATACGCGATTCAGGTGAAATATCACGGATCGCTTCCAGCATCCGAAATGTTCCCAGTATATTTTTCTCCATATCCATATCCGGATGATCAACCGACTGATTTACATGGGCATTACCGGCAAGGTGGAAAACAGTATCAAACGATGTCGTTTTGAGTAGTGGACGAAGGTCCGCTTTCACCAAATCGAGTTTCTCTATGGTTATTCTGGAGCGAACCGATTCAATATTGCTCAAACGACCTGTACTCAGGCTGTCCACGACAGTTACGACATCAGCACCATACCTGAGTAGTAATTCTACCAAATGTGAACCGATGAACCCCGCGCCGCCGGTCACCAGTACGGATCTATTGTTGAAGCTGTGTTTCATTTGCTCTCTTTCAGGGCGGGACTTGATATGTCCGCAGCCTCTTCTAACACAGACAGTATCCCTTGAGACGTATTTCCCCAGGAAAATCCTGAGGCATGAATATGCCCCTCTTCCGATAACCGCCTGTGCAGATTATGTTCCGTCGCGAGTTTCTCCATAGCCTCCGAAATCTCCTTGGCTCCGACCTGTGGCAGGATGACCGCGATGCCGGCGGTCATCTCCACCATGCCCGGTACATCCGGAATTACAACGGGTGCACCGCAAACCTGTGCTTCAATTGTGGTTAAAGAATTGGCCTCATAGGTTGCAGCAGTAACGAACGCCTCAGTCCCGTTATACAAGTGCAACAATTCTTCATCAGTAACATAGTCGATATGTATCAAGTGTTCTGAAAGTCCGAAATCTTTTGCAAGTTCACCGATGTTTCTACCAAGTCCACTACGACCAACAACCACCAAGCGATGGGGCAATCCTGTCTTTTCACGGAACCGGGCAAAACCCTCAATAACAAGAGGCACATTACGCCGGCCGCTGATCTTACCAACCGAGAGAAAATAGGGGCGGTAATCACCGATCAGGCGGAGCCGTGTGGCATTTGCGTCTTCGTCGTTTTCAAGTTTTCGGAAGATTTGTGCCGGTGCCAGGGGTACTACACGTATACGGTCACCGGGTACACCATAGTAGTTTTGAATATCCGCGCGCGTCTGGTTATTGTTAGTAATCACCAGTGTTGCATGTCGCGCACACCATCCATAGAAGTATTTATAGAATACACGATCACCCAACCCGTAGAGTTCCGGATGAATGGTGTTCGTGGCATCGTGGGTCGTCACCACGATCCTGGCCCGGCAAAAAATCGGGGTTACATAAGCGGGACACCATAAAACATCGGTATCACAAACACGTGAAAGTATGGTATTTTGCCAGACAAGCTGATGAGCGTATGAATGTATTACCTGCTCTTTCACGGAACCATTCAGCAATACGCGGGACTGATCAATTGGCTCTGGAGTATACAGGGTAATTTGTTTTACATCAGTGCTTGTGATGCCTGATGACCAGCTGTTTATAATATTCTCAATATATCTTGGAACGCCGGTATGGCCATGGATTCGCCATGCATCAACACCAACTCTCATTCCCGGTCCTCCCACCAAAATCGGGTTTTCTCCCACACTTCCCGAACACCTTTCTCGATGGTAACCGCCGGTTCCCATTTGATAGCGCTTTTCAGCCGGGTAGTATCGGAACGGAAGCACATGGGGCCATCTACCGGTTGGTCGAGGATCTGAATAGGACAACCGCTGACTTCCTGAAGGATTTCGAGTACCCGACCTACTGATGTCAACTCTCCGGTTCCCAGGTTGACCAGACCGGTGAAATCGCTGTCAAGTAACTTCAAGATCGCATCCGCGGCATCCGTTACGTAGATAAAATCCCGTTGCGGTTTTCCGCTCCAGGCCTCGGCCTTGCCATCGGCCAGCAGTTTTCTCGCCATCACATGAATAAGATCATAACGCTCGAGAGGCGTTGGTCCATATAAATTACAGAACCGGCAGGTAATGATGGGGATCCAGCGTTCATAGAATTTAGATACTTCTTCTGCCAGGTATTTGCTGAGGACGTAGCGGTTGCGGTACGGTGCAATGGGCGCGTCCTCTCCCACTGGATCGGGAACACGCTCGGGATCGTAGACGAGCATCGAAGAGAAATGAATAAATTTCCTGATCGGCCGGTGTTTGATTTGCTCCAGCGTATGAACAAGCGGTGTTACATGATAATCAAATGCGCTGGGTTCACCGATATCAAGTCGGTCTTTTTCAAGCGAATGGTGATCCGTATTGCCGATGATGTAGATGACGCGATCGAAATCGACATCATCCAGTTTCCGCAAGTCATCCAGGCTCGGTACCTGTATGTGGCGATTTTTTGTCGGCGGCGGATTCCGGCCGACACTGATCATATTGGGACATCGTTCCAGGATATACGGGCCCAGAAATCCGCTGCCACCAAAGAGAATGGTGCGTGCCCCGCCATCCTCGAGGATATCTGTCATGGGAAAATGATATCTCCCTTCCAGCCTTTTTCCCGGAGTTTTGGGATGACCTCATCGGCGTAATTCCATGCGAACAGGACACCGGCATCCGCGGGTGCCGGATCCTCGAACATGAAGCTTTCGTCAATGATGGGTACATGCACGCCCGGTAAATGGGTGCCGACCCGCAACGGGTTGATCTCGGTAATGTAGTCGAGGAGATGAGCACCCAGTGAACAATAGGTGCAGACCGTAGAGGCCTTGGCCGGTGCGCCTATGCCGATGATTTTCTGTCCGCTTTGCTTGCGGCTGTAGACATCATCGAACAGTTTGTCCCGTTTTGCTTCTATTTGATTAATGTACTGTGCCTGGGTTTCCGGTTCGTAGAGCCGGGCTTCCTCTTCCAGTTTCCGAAGTTCGACAACCCGGCTGTTAATTTCGTGTTCTCCCTTGAAACCGGAGTAAACACGTATTTGTCCACCATAGGTGTCAGAACGTTCTACATCGAACACTTCAAGCCCGTATTTATCGAAAAGATATTCAAGCGGTCTTAGTGAGTAATAGCGCAGATGTTGATGAAATGCATTGTCATAATGCAACCGTTGCACCATGTCCAGCCAATACTGGTTGTCACTCGCGAATACACCCCCTGGGGCAAGAATCTTGACAATTCCCTGCATGATGCTGTCCAGCGCAGCGATGTGAGCAAAACACCCGCAGGCCGTTACTGCATTAGCCTGTCCGTATTCCTTGAGGATCCGTTCCCCGGTTTGGTTATTAAAGAATGCATGCCATGTAGTCAGTCCCCTTTCGTTTGCTATACGCACCGGATCACCGGAAGGATCAACTCCGAGAAAACGCACACCATTATTTTTCCAGGCTTCAAGCAGGGTGCCGTCATTGGAACCGATGTCCACGGCGAAACTCCGGGCGTCCAGGCCTTCCATCTCAATCAGCCGGGGCGGCAAGCTTTGTAGATGTTGTCGTGCGGTTTGTGTTGTGCCGCTGAGGAAAGGGAAATCCTTATAAACAATATCCGGGTCTACTATATAACCAAGTTGTGTCAGACCGCATTCATCACAGTGATGGAACTGCATCGGATAGTAGGTTTCCGGTTCATTGAGCTGGGCGCGATCCAGTATCAGATCACCGACCGGCTGGTGTCCCAGGTCCAGGCCAGGCCGGATAACCGTCGAGCAGATCTGGCAATGAACCGATTTGGGCTCATCACGCCGGTCGGCGCGACCGGAAAGCCCCTCCTGGTATATTTTTGTGGTGACCATGTCAACCTGTCTCCTCGAAGAATGTATGAAATTGCTCGATAACGTACTCATTATCGGAGTTACTGATGGCGGGATGACAACCGATATAGAAAGCCCGTTCGTTGAGCCTTGCTGCAACCGGATACTCGCTGTCGAGATTGCCGAACAATTGGCGGTAGATTGGTTGATTGATCAACGGCAGCAGGTAGCGGGTTTCAATCCGGTTTTCTTCGAGATAGCGAATGATGTCATCGCGGTTTCCTCCTTCATCCCTGATGACAATAGGATAGAACATGAAAGTGTGATCACATTCCGGGCGAATTTTCGGCAACTGAAGCATTGTATCGAGGTCAGACAGCCCTTCTGTTAACCGGCGGGCAAGCTCCTGTCGTCTGCGGATGGATTGTTCATGCTGCTCCAGTTCCGCGAGACCAAGAGCCGCTTCCATCTCGGTGGCGCGGAAACTGTGACCCAGCCGTATGAAACTGAAACGACGGTTGGCGATCTCGAATACATTATCTGACTTCTGGTCATCGTCCATGCGGATGTATATAGAGTCCCTGCCGTGATTGACAAGGCTTTTTAACAACACGAGAAGATCCGGATCGCTGGTGGTACAAATACCGCCCACACCGGTCGTTATAATGTGTGCAGCATATGTGGAGAAACACCCGATATCGCCGAAGGAACCGACAGTCCTGCCCTTATAGCGGGCGAACATCGTTTCCGCTGAATCCTCAATGATCCGTAAAGCATGATGACTGGCTATTTTCATGATGGGATCCATGTCGCATGGGAGTCCACTCAGGTGCACGGGCATTATCGCGCGGGTTCGCTCGGTTATACGTTCCTCTATAAGATTTGGGTCAATCGTAAAGTAGTCAGGATCGACATCCACGAATACCGGTCTCAATCCGTTATACATAACCACATTGGAGGTGGCTACGAACGTAACAGCCGGGACAAGCACTTCGTCGCCATCCTCCCAGCCATGCATTTCTTTTAATGCTGCCAAGGCTACCTGCAGGCAACTTGTGCCGCTGTTGGTCATGAGCGCGTAACGACTGTCATGTAGTCTGGAGAATTCCTTCTCAAAATTCGCCATCATTGGGCCGGAAGTAATCCTGCCACTATCAAGAACCTCCGCTACGAGATCTTTCGCACGCTGGCTGATTTCAAATCCGCCAACCCCGATTTGAGGACGGTCCGGTCGGTGTGCTGTATCCATGAAAGTACTCCCCTGGAACTTGAAAACCCGCCGGAATGATTCAGGGCGGGTACGGGTTGAACGCTTCCTCCTAAGGACTTACGAAATGCCTTACGGCACGTATTTAAATCAGCCTTACGTCAGTTTGCACCAGCTTGCACGTTAAAATCAAGCAGCACCGCTACGCTGGATAATTCTGCGCAACGCCGATGCGGCATCTTCCGGAACCTTGCGCAAAACTACAAGTGTTACGATGTAAACGGCGGCACCTGCAGGCACAGTGATGTATAAGTGTATTAATTGATCCGGAAGCGCCATCAAAACCGCGATCATCACTGTGCTTCCTATGCAGGGTGGTACCAGAGGCCGCAGTAATGTTGCCCTCATCGAGGAAAACACCGAGATCCCTACCCAGATCAGAACCATGATTTCCGCAAGCAGTGTTGCCCACGCTGCGCCAACGATGCCATAAACCGGTATCCAGATGAGGTTGAGTACCAGATTAATCAGCGCCGCGACACCAAAACCCCAGAATTCCCACTGCAGGCGATCTTCAGCCAACAGGATGTTATGCAACGGTGCAAAGAGAAACACCACACCTGTACTACAAAGTAACAACTGGAAAGCATGAGTTCCATCGGTGTATTCGTTGCCAAACAGTAACTGGATAAGAGGTGCTGCGACATATACCCCTCCTGCAGCCAGAGGGATACCCAGGGTCGCGGATATTTCGAGATGACGTCGAGCCGCGGCACGGCGTTCGTGGCCAGGGGTGCTGCGTCCGACATCCGGGAGATAAGCAATTTGTATCGCTGCAGCAATCGCGATCAGGAAATAACAGAACCTGTAGGGCGCTGTATACAGGCCGACTTCCTGATCCGTCGTCAATAGCCCGAGTAGAATCACATCCAGGGTAACGATGCTTGTACGCAGCAGTTTCCCGGCAATGAGCGGAGCGCAGGAACGGTAGGTATGCCAGGCGAGTGCAATATCCATCCGGCCAAAACCTTCCGCGAACAGGCGCCTGGTGAGCCACAATACACCCAGCAATTCACCGATGAACTGCATCATCGGGGCTCTCAACATATGCTCAGGTCCGGTAATGAAAAACAGCACAAGCATCGCGAAAGCCAGTCGGCGGAAAATCAGTGACATACTGACAGGCAATCCCTGTTCCAGTCCCTTGTAGACCCAGGAAGTATCCAGTGCAGTGGCGAACAGCAGCAAACCCGTTGCAATGATAACCAGGGCATGTTCAGTATTTGATTCAAGAAGCCAGGCCGCTATCGACAAGACGATGAAACAAATCGCAGCCAATCCGATTTTTAGTAGTGTTACAGATGTGGCCAGTGTTATGGCGTTGTCAGGTTTTTTTGCAACATCTCTTGAACCGACGTCGACAAATCCGGCTTCCAGGAATACGGATGTATAGGAAATGATTGCGAATGCAAAGCCCAGCACGCCAAATCGCTCAGGACCCAGTACTATCGCCAGATAAGCAGTGGCCACGAAGGCAATGATTCTGGAACCGAATTCACCGCCACCCAGTGCCAGTGCATTGCCCATGCGGCGGCTAGCTTCGTGTGTGCTCACGCGTCCTCATTGTAAGAAACATGAAAATGATTATGACATTTATAACTTTGTGATCGGATGATTTGCAAGTCATCAATATCTATACACAACAAAATTGGATGAATACATTATACACACTATGAGGTCGAGTCACGGCGATTAAGAATCCGGAGTGTTGCCACAACAGCATCTTCCGGAACCTTTTGTAACACAATTAGAGAACAACATATGCAAACATACCTGTGGATAAAAACAGGATGCCGACGCTGCATATAAGCAACCGGGATGCCATAGTACCCTGGATGTACTGATCCCCGAACAGTAACAGGATCAGGGGTGGCGATGACGGCATCTCCCGCCTCCACGGGAATACTGAATGCAGCAGATTTTTCCAGGTTGCGGCCCGGCGATCAGGTCCCGGTGAACTGCGGCCGATATCAGGCAGATAAGCGAAATGTACCGCTGTCGCTATCGCAATCAGGAAGTAACAGAAACGGTAGGGGGCGGTTTAAAAGTCCCACTGCCCGGTCAGTTGTCATTATTCCCGGGAGCGTAACATCCAGGTTTATGATATTCATTCGGAGCAGCATACCGGTGATGACTGATTAACAGACCCGCAGTGTGTGGCCAGCCCGGGTACTTGTTCAATAATATTTTATTGTCAGGTCTCAAAGAATGCGGGGAATCCGCTTGTTACAAAGGGTAATGATCTGTTTATCCGCTGACGATAATCAACCAAAGATTCCGGGATATTCAGCATTAAATATTGCATACTACCGGCAAGAAATCGAAGTATGCTGGGCAGAGGTGCGTATATTCGTGATCCCCGTCACTTGTCTTTACTCCATGACTGTTGCTGATGAAAATGACACATGAATGAAAAGCATGATGAATCACTGACAATCGCCTGTATATCCATTGTCGGGGGAACAGCCCTGTTCAACTGCATTTCTTCCGTTCTTCAATCAGGCCTTGGATGCATGGTCATAGCCGAGGAAAGGGATATCATAGATGAAGTCACTCGACTCATCAGCGATAAACATCTTGAACTGGTAGTTACACATGGCGATTCAGTACCGGGTAAACGGGCAATCGCAGTCAGGAAGGCAGCATCGGCGTGGATAGCGATGATCGAGGATACATGCACAGTTAACGAAGAGTGGCGCCGCGGCTGCGCGTCACTCATTGCTTGCAGGGATGCAAGCGCCGGATCCGGCCCGGTTATACCGGGCCAATCGCTGGGCGTGCGAGCCCGGGCGCTGTATTGTTCGGATTACGGGACATTCTTTCCGTCAGCACTGCAACGAGCAGATGGTGGGAAAAAGGGTAAGATGCACCGGACAAGTGTATTGCCCGGGGTCAATCTGCTTTATCGGCGGGAGACTGTAATGCAATACATCAACGCTGATGGTCTGATTGAATCGGAAGTGAATCGACGGATGATCGAGGACGGTCACACCCTGTATATACATGAAGACCTTGCCGTTACACTGGATCATGCCGACGAAACCGGCGCGACCCTTCACTCGCGTTTCAATCACGGACGCCTTTACGGCGGATTGCAATCAAGAAATATGAGGCCAGCCATACGCATGGTGCGTGCCCTGACCTGTGTCTTGCTGCCTTTCGTGCTGTCATATCGATCATTACGCGCGTATGCCCGGGTCCGCAATCGTAACCTCGTCACGTTTTTATACATCATACTATTCGAGACCGTCTGGAGCTGCGGCGAATGCACCGGTTATCTGTCAGGCTGTGGCCACAGCCTTGAGGACTGGAAATAATGAAGATTGGAATAGACATTTCGACCTGGCACAATGGCCGGGGCTTCGGACGCTTTACTCGCGAGGTGATTACGGCCTTGCTCAAGTTGCCAACGTCGCATGAATTTATTCTCTTCGGCGACAGCCCGGGACGGCTGGATATCGCACCGGATCGGGCAGATCAGATCACGGTCCAAACGAAAGCCCTGGTGACGGAATCGGCCGTGAGCGACGGCAATCGCAGTGTGGGAGATGTGCTCGCCTTTACACGTGCGGTCGCACGGCAGAAACCGGATGTCCTATTCTATCCGGCCGTGTATTCCTGGTTCCCGGCCCCTCCGGGCATGCCGGTGGTATTGACGCTGCATGATGCCATCGCCGAACATTTCCCGGAACTTGTCTTCCCGCAATGGCGAAACCGGTTTTTCTGGAATCTCAAAATGCGTCTGGCAAGGTGGCAGGCCACACGCTTTTTGACAGTATCGAACGCCGCGCGTGAGGAAATCCATACGCACCTGGGGATCGACCTGGATCGCATTGACCTGACTACCGAAGGGCCGAAAGACGCCTTTCAGCCGCCGGAAGATGAACAGGATCGCGAATCACAGCGGTCTGAAATCATCCGTCGCTACGAACTTCCCGAAGATGGCCAGTTGTTTACCTACGTGGGTGGGTTTGCCCCTCACAAGAACCTGTTGGGCCTTCTGGACAGCCTCGATACGTTGAAAGCCGGGGATCGCTACAGGAATGTGCGGCTGTTCATGGTGGGCGATTATTCCGGTCACGGGTTCCATTCCAATTACGAGGAACTCAGGGCGCGTATAGATGCCAGCGAAAGGCTCAGGGATGCGGTCGTTTTTACCGGTTTCATCGAGGACGAGGAGCTGGCATCGATTTACCGGGCCTCCGTGGCCATGGTCCTGCCGTCGTTCTCGGAAGGTTTTGGCTTGCCCGCCGTTGAGGCCATGGCCTGCGGTACGCCGGTGCTGGCCAGTAACCGTGCATCCCTGCCGGAGGTGGTGGGTTCGGGCGGGATCCTGTTCGATCCCGGTGACAGGGACGAAATGGCGCGCGCCATGGAACAAGTGCTGGCCTCGGAACAGGAACTTACAACTCTGCGTCAACGGGCTCTCGCCCAGGCGGGTCATTTCACCTGGGAAGCCGCGGCCAGAGGTGTACTGACTTCGATTGAACGATGCCGGGGGGCATGATGCGTTTTTGTATGGTCACAACCTTTTACCCTCCCTACAATTTCGGAGGTGACGGGATCTTTGTCCGCCAGTTGGCTATGGCCCTGGCCGGGATCGGTCATGAGGTCCGGGTCATCCACTGCGAAGACGCCTTCAGGCTCAAGTCGAACGCTCCCGATCCGGGCCTGCCGGCCCGTTACGAAGACAACGGTGTGGAAGTGTGCCGTCTGAAAAGTTTATGTGGCGCGTTATCACCCTTGTTGACCCAGCAACTCGGTCGTCCGGCGCTGAAGGCAAGCCAGCTACAGCGGATGCTGGATGACGGCTACGATGTGATCAATTTTCACAATATCTCCCTGGTTGGCGGACCGGCCGTGCTCGGCTACGGCCGCGCTCCGGTCAAATTGTACACACTGCATGAACACTGGCTCGTCTGTGCTACGCATATACTCTGGAAAAACCGGTCGCGGCGATGTGACAGCAGGCAGTGCATCCGTTGCAGCATTCGCTCCGGTATTCCTCCCCAGCTATGGCGCTATACCGGACTGATACCCCGGGCACTGGATGAAGTGGACGTACTGATTGCTTCCAGCCGGTTTACCGCGGATCAGCACCTCCGGCTCTTTCCCGATGCCCCCATGCGTATCGTGCCCCTGTTTTCCCGTATCCGGCCGGCCGATGATTTTCTTCAAAGACACAGTACCAGTGAGCGACCGTTATTTGTCATTTCCGGTCGTATAACGGTCTCCAAGGGAGTGGAATCCGTAGTCGAACAATTTGCACAAATGCGCGATTACGATCTGGTTCTTGCCGGCGACGGCGACGCACTGCCCCGGCTCAAGCAACGTTACGCCGATTGCCCCAACATTTCTTTCGCCGGTCAACTCGATGAGGAAGCGCTGGTTGCGTTATATGCCAGGGCCTACGCACTGATTTTCCCGTCACTGGCGCCCGAGACCTTTGGTCTGACCGCCGTGGAGGCGATGGCATGCGGTACACCGGCTATTGTTATGGATTCCGGTGGTTGCCGGGAGATCATAGAGACGACCGGTGCCGGTTTTGTTTACCGGTCACCGGCAGAGTTACCGGAATTACTCCACCGGGTGGTGAACGATCAAGCGCTGCGGCAACAACTCTCGCAACTCGCACTGGCGGGTTACAGGAAATATTACACGCGGGAGCGTTATCTGGATGACTACCTGGCGATAGTTGCCGGGATCCGGGATCAAAAACTGTCCGGTCACCGGGGGACGGCTGCCGCAAGCCGGGATAATCGGGACTCACACGCCGAAAACGGGCTTGTGACGTGAGTCCCGAGCAGGAATCCTCCAGGCCGTTGCTCACAGCGGCAATCGCCGCTGGTGACCTGCAAAGCCTTGAGGAACTGTCTGAGCAGTTGTCGGGCGCCGGCCTGCTGCATCAGCCCGATGTACAAATAATTGTTGCCCACACCGGCAGGCACGATCTTGTTTGCGATGCGGCCAATGTAAGGATTGTATCCTGTCCGCCGGGAACGCCGTTTTTCCGGCTCTATGCAACCGTGCTTGAACAGAGCGACAGCGAGTACGTGGCCCTGCTGGATGCCGGGTGTCCACCCGGCCAGGGCTGGCTGGCGGCGGCACGGGAACAATTCCATGCCGCAACGGCAATTTTTTATGGTCCGGTCGAATGTGCCTGGGAAAGTGGCGACCCGGGAATGATCGGCTACCTGATCGAATACGCCCAGTTCCGGCGGCCACTTGATCCACAGTTGGGAGAGTATCCGGGCAACAATATCGTCTTCCGGCGGGTGCTGGCGGAGAATGCGGTCACGGAGGAGGGCGGATTTCAGAAGACCTTTTTCCTGCGTCGTGTGGAGAAGGTTCAGGGCATCCAACCCCGGGCTTGCGACGACATGACGGTCGTGTATCGTAAGAGTTACCCGTGGTCCTGTTACCTGCGCAGGCGGATGCGCCACGGTCGCCTGTATGGATCCGGCCACGCCTTGTCATTGGGAAAGCGCCGCTTTCTGTATGCTGGCGGGACGATCGTGCTGCCGCTGTTACGCTACTGGCGCATTCTCCGCGCCGCCCGGCGCCCGCCGCGACTGGTACGCGAAGTGGTGCGTTTTAGCGTGCCTATTTTTATATCCGAATGCGCCTGGTCCGCCGGTGAATGTCTGGGCTATCTTGCCGGCGCCGCGTCGGACGAGGCCTGTCTGGATTGAGAGAAAACCAGGGAGTTCACGTGAACAACAATAACGACAATAACGACAGAAACAGTACCAACAGTAGCGACGGCGCTGATACAGGTATCGAGTATTCCGTCGTGGCAGGTCGTGTCAGCACGGAAGATGGTGACCGTATTCTCGAAACGCTGGCGTCCCTGCACGATCAGGAAGACGCAGTGGTACCGGAGATCATCCTGGCTGACCGGCTTAAAGATGATATCTCGGACCGGATCCGCCGCGAATATCCGGACGTTCGTATCATCGATTGTCCCGCCGATATGGATCTTCCGACCATGCGTACACTGGCCATGCAGCAGGCCTCCGGTCGATACGTACTGGTCACCGAGGATCACTGTGTTCCACCGCGGGACTGGTTAAGGAAATTCACCGCGGCCTTTGCCCGGCACCCGGATGCCGTTGCGATTGCCGGCAGCGTAGTCAACGGCGTAACGGACACGGCACTCGACTGGGCAACGTTTCTGTGTGAATACGCCCCGATGTCGCCACCGATCGCCAACGGACCAACGGCAAATCTCGCCGGTATGAACGTCGCCTATCGGCGCGAGATTTTCAATGAGGTGGACGAACAGGTCCTGAAGTCCGGATTCTGGGAAACGACGTTACACCCCTTGCTGCACAAACAGGGGCGCCTTCTCATAGCTGACAACGACATACAGATATTTCATTGCAAGAAATTCAGTTTGCGTCTGTTTTTAAGACAGCGGTTTGTCTATTCGCGGTATTATGCCGGTCTAAGGTTTCCCGCCGGAGCCCGGGTACAACGCTATCTTTATGCCGCGGCATCATTGGTGTTGCCGCCACTGCTGGTCTTTCGCTTTTTCCGCAATGCCCGCCAGAAGGCCAGCGTGAGAAAACATTTGACGGCAGCCACGCCCTACCTGCTCTTGTTTTACCTGGTCTGGGGCGTGGGCGAAGCCTGGGGCTATCTGTTCGGTCCGCGCGACGCGTTACAGGAAATCGAATGAACCGGTGAACACCGCGATCCCTGATCTGGACTATATTTGCCCGGCATGTAAAGGCAAGCTACACGAACGTAATGTCGCCTATGAGTGCCCGGTGTGCGAGTGCTCATATCCCGTGATTTACGGGATCCCCGACTTCAGGCTCAACTCCGATGCCTACCTGAGCCTGGAGGATGAACGCGCCAAGGCATGCAGGCTGGCGGGCCGGGCGGCGGAATCAAGTTTCGATGAACTGGTGGATTTCTACTATTCGATCACGGATGACGTACCTGCTGCGCTGGCCGAGGTTTACCGCCGCTTTATCAATAACGGTCCACAGCACCTTGCCGGCCTGGCGCGGGACATTGATCAACACGATGATGGTCCGTTGCTGGATGCCGGTTGCGGCAGCGGCTCGCTGTTGCTTGCACTGGCCGCAAGCCGGCGCCCGGTGGTCGGTCTCGACATAGCCCTGAGATGGCTTGTTATATGCAAAAAACGTTTGCAGGAGGCGGGACTGGACCGCCGGCTTGTCTGCGCGGACCTGCTTCAGCCGCCGTTCAGGGAGCGGTCATTCGCGGTCATCGCCGGTATTGATCTGGTAGAACACACACGGGATCTGGATCGGACGGCGCATTCCCTGGCCGCCCTGGTGCGGCCGGGGGGACGGGTCTGGTTGACAGTACCCAACCGCTATACCCTGGGGCCTCACCCATCAACGCGTCTGTGGGCCATCGGCTATCTGCCAAAGCATTGGGCCGGCCGGGTCAGTCGCGCGCTACGGGGTGTAGACTCGCTGCGTCATATCCAGCTTCTCACACCGTGGCAGGTAACCGCTGCCCTGAAGCGGGCCGGATTGGAAATATGCACAGTGCGGCCTAAACGCATTTCCGGGGACATGCAGTGGCAACCGCCCCTGTTCGAGCGAGTCCTGATCGGTCTTTACCGGTTACTGTGCCGCTGGTCACTGTCACGAAAATTACTGGTCCGGATCGGACCGGTAGCGGAAGTCATGGCCATAAAACCTCGGTTGGAACAAGGTTAAACAATTAATGACGGGAGTAAGTAATGAACAATGAGCCGTTGAGATTTGGCCTGATTGGCGCCGGTGGCATAGGCGCCGTGCGGGCCAGGGCCCTGGAAAAATCACCGGATTGCACACTGACCGCTGCACTGGATATCGATCCGGAGCGCGTAGCCGGTCTGGCCGGGACAGCCAGGGGTTTTGATTCACAGCAGGATTTTTTCGAGTCGGGCCTTTTTGATGCCGTGCTTATCTGCACCCCGCCCGATACGCACAGGGAACTGGCCCTGGAGGCCTTGCAACGGGGCCTGCATGTGCTGGTTGAAAAACCGATGGCCGAATCGGTGGCTGCCTGCCGGGAAATGATTGCGGCGGCCAGGGATGCTGACCGGATCCTCGCGGTGGGTTTTAACCACCGCTTTTTCAAGGGCGTTGAGGTGGTTCGCCGCGCCATTCATGATGGCACGATTGGCAAGTTGTCCTGGATCCGCGCATTTACAGGGCACACCGGCCTGTCCGAGTTCAAGGCGCCCTGGATGTACGACAAAAAGGTCATGGGCGGTGGCACGTTGATGGACAATGGCGTGCATTTACTCGACCTGGCGTGCCATTTGATGTCGGAAATCGAGTCCGTTAACGGCTATGTCCGGCACGATTTCTGGAATCTGGAAGTGGAAGACAATGCCTTTCTCCATATCACGAACAGTGAGGGGGTGGTCTGTGATTTTCATTCCAGTTGGACCGAATGGAAGGGTTACCGGTTTTTTGTCGAGGCCTACGGAGACAGGGGCATGGCCGGGATGTACTATGCACCCATGCGGACCCGGATAACCACCGTTGATGACAAGGGAACACCTGTCCATACACAGCGAAACTTTTTTCCTCTGGACATCTTTCGCGAAAAATTATTTGGATGGCAGGTTACTGTAGTCGAAACATTTATTCATGAATTCCGCGATTTTGCCGCGCGTGTAAGGGGACAAAAGGGCCCGTTTACGGCTGCCAGCGGAACGGACGGCCTGAAAGCCTGCCTGGTTGCGAATACTGCATACGAAAGTTCCGAAAGCGGTCAGGCAATCCGGCTTCCAATTGTTGAAGATAATGCATGAACATGTGTCCGTCCGGGTCAAGTGTATAACTACGGTTTTTGTTGTAGCATAGGAAGCCCTGATAAAGCACTCAATGTCACTTCGAGTGAAGCGAGAAGTCTCGCAGTTCATAGTTCATTGATTATATGACTGCTTTAATAATTGTGATTTTTCCCGGAGTTTACCCTGAGGCTTCTCCGAACGGGGTCGAAATGCCAACTTAATCAGAGGTTCCCGGATGTGGTTACCGGGAGCGATCCATGGTACTTAATAAGGATTCTCGGATCTATAACGTCCAATAATTAAACACTGGGAGGTTACATGTCACAGGTGCTAATAACGGGAGGATCAGGATTTATTGGCAGCCATTTGTGCGAGGCACTTCTCAAAGCCGGTGAGGAAGTCATTTGTGTAGACAATTTTTTTACCGGCTCAAAGAGGAATATTGCCCATCTTCTGGAAAATCCCTATTTCGAAATATTGCGGCATGATGTCTGTTTTCCGCTGTTTGTTGAGGTCGACAGCATCTACAATCTTGCATGCCCGGCAAGTCCGATCCATTACCAGCATGACCCGGTACAGACCACCAAGACGAGTGTTCACGGGGCCATAAACATGCTGGGCCTCGCGAAGCGGTTGAAGATCAAGATATTCCAGGCTTCAACGAGTGAAGTCTATGGAGATCCGACTGAGCATCCACAGACCGAGCAATACTGGGGTAACGTCAATCCGGTCGGGATACGCTCCTGCTACGATGAAGGCAAGCGCTGTGCGGAAACCCTGTTCTTCGATTATCATCGCCAGCACAACATGGTTATCAAGGTGGCGCGTATCTTCAACACCTATGGTCCCAGAATGCGCCCGGATGACGGCCGCGTGGTCTCCAATTTTATCGTGCATGCTTTACGCAACGATCCCATTACCGTTTATGGTGACGGCTCGCAGTCACGGTCCTTCTGTTATATCGATGACCTTGTTCGCGGCATCATTGATTTTATGGCTACCGATGACAAATTCACGGGCCCGATGAATCTCGGCAATCCCGATGAATTCACGATTCTGGAACTGGCTGAACTTGTGCTTGAATTGACGGGGTCACGTTCGAAAATTGATTATCATCCGTTGCCACAGGATGATCCGGTGCGGCGCAAACCCGATATTTCATTGGCCAAACAATACATTGACTGGAAACCGATGACGCCGCTTCGCAGCGGTCTGGAAAAAACCATTGAATATTTTGATTCTGAAATGAGTCAAGTGTAATTCATGAGAGATCGCGCGAGCCGGGAAGATACCATCCGTCAGCACAGGCTTTTAATATGGATTACCCTGGTTGTCCTGTTGTCAGGTCTTCTGTTACGGGCAGTCTTCCCCGAATCGGATCCATACTATGCTATCTGGACCAGTTACATTACCGATGAAGGCCGATGGACCGAACAGGCACGAAACATTCTGCTGTTCGGGCATCTCGATATTGATAACTGGCTTTCACTCATACACCTCGTATTATCACCCCTGTTCCAGGCCCTGACTGCCATCAGTTTTTCACTGTTCGGTGTGAATTTTACCAGCGCCAGGCTGGTAAGCATGCTCTGCGGGGGTGTTATCTTGCTGGCATCCTTTTTATTTCTGCGCCGTCGTTTCACCGCGGACGCTTTGTTTCTGGCCATACTGGCCCTGGCCTTGCAGCCGGATCTGGTGTTCTTCAGCCGGGTGGCCATTCCTGAAATACCGGCCATGCTGTTCGAGCTTCTGGCCTTCATCACCCTGGTCTCGCAGCCCCGCTCAGTGGGGAAAGCCGCGCTTGCAGGTTTGTTAACCATGGTCGCGCTGGGCATGAAGGCCACCGTTGCACCCGTTGTCGTGATCTTTACGGTTATTATCCTGTGTGCCCGGCGTACACATGGCTCCGCTCCACACTGGAAGCGGGTCAGTGCCTACCTGGGCGTGATGATCGCGCCTGTGGTAGTGATTGTCATCGCGGCATTATTGCTGGCCGACGGCGCATTCATCGAGCGCTTCCTGGGGTCATTGCTGGGTCTGGAAAGTTTCATACAGCGGGCTTCCATCTATAAAATGTTGTCGCTTTTGTTCTATGGTAAGAGTGCACCCTCCCTGAACTTATTGCTGGTTGGTGCCTGGGTCATGGCAGGACTGCTGATTGCAAAGGGCAGGTTGCCGGAAACAAAGGCAACAACAATTTACATCGGTTCGGCGATCTGGATTGCAGGCTGGCTTGCCGTGTCCGCCAGTCTCACGTATTTCCCGCCTCGCTATGTCTTTCATGCCCTGATACCACTGATACTGCACCTGGGCGCCGGCCTGACATTGTTGCAATCGCTGGGCTGGCGCGCGGTGCTTGAATCATTGTCACGGCTTGACGGACGGCGGCGTGTGGTCGTTTACCTGTGGCTGTCTTTGCCGGCGGCCGCGGTGTTGTGTCCCGCCGTGATCGCCATTGCCGATCTGGCCGGGTTGTCAATCGACAGGTTGCGCGAGCATTTGCCGTTGCTTCTGGTTCTGACAGCTTCGCTTGCCGTGCTCTTTCTCAGGATCCGGCGGTCGGACGTAACGGGGTTCGGCCTGGCCGCGTTTTCATTAATCGTTGCGCTGCTCTGGTTCGCCGGCGTTCGATCGGGGCTCATCGACGATGTTTTCTGGAACGCCGGTGCGGACCACCTGCTGGCCTGGGTATTGCTCCTGGCTGTCTCCGGGGTAATGACCATTTACATCGTCAGGCTCCAGGCCCGCGCTGGCATGATTCGTCTGCTGGGTTACATTTATCTGGTTGCCATCGGGAGTATCTGGCTGAGCCAAAACTTGTCGGGGCTTGTCAATCCAAGCTACACCATTGCCGAGGCTTCAGCCGACCTGGCGCAGTTTTCAGAAGATGATTCAGGTTTTTACTCGGGAGCCGCGGCTTCACTTTTCATAAATAACAGGCTTCGTTATATGAAATACATGGGTATCGAGGATGACTTTGACGTTCAACGTCTGCCTGAAATACTCGTGATCGTGTTCGACAGGGTGAATCATAAGATGTTGGAACATTACGATCTCATCCATGAGCGAGACCTCCGGCTTGCCAGGAAACCATCTCCGGAACCGGTATTGAAAATCTACAGGCTGAAATGATTTCATGTCGGATGCCCGGGCGCTATGTGTACCTTTCCTTTGCCTTAAAACGATGTTCCATCCATGCATAGGCAAATGCCGCCATGCTGTACAGATAATAAAACTGGTGATAGGCAAATGCGCCCAGCGCAAACAGTAATCCATGCTGTTTTATAAAGAAGCGGATAAAATCCAGGTTCAGAACAACCAGTACGGTCAACAGCAGTGGTATGGCTATCCAGTTCAGCCAGCCCGCGACGACAGCGAATACAACCAGTAGAAACAGCCCGGCGGCTATTGCGCGTATCCGTTCTCCGGTACTGACGTTTAAATCGTCCGTCAATTCTCCTTTCGCGAGCATCAGGCGTGACCAGGGGATGGCGCGCCGGAAGATTTCGGTGTGTACCAGATTGCCGAGCCGCCATTCCTTGAGGTGTTTGCCCTGAAGTTCCGGCAACAGCCGGATCCGTCCCCCCGACTGCACGATACGCTCACCCAGTTCTATATCTTCAATGGATGGATACGGGTATCGCTCCGTGTCGAAACCTCCCAGTTCCAGGAAAACGTCCCGCCGCACGGCTCCGCAACCGGCCCAGAAGGTCGATGCATCAGCCTGGCCACGCTGGTGATAATAGCGATGTACCAGGTTCTTGTATTGTGACAGGAAACTTTTTGCGTCCGGTGCGTCGTCATAAGAACCAAAAACGGAGACAACGCCGGGGTCGGCGAATCCCGCCACGATGTGCCGGGAAGCGTCGTCTTTCACGATTACATCCGAATCGACAAACCATAGAACCGTTCCTTTCGCCTCCTGCGCGGCAAGATTTCTCGCGGCACCCGGGCCGCCCTGTCCGGATGTTTTCAGCATCCTGACCGGCAGGTTGCGGACGATGTCCGGCGATTCGTCGGTTGAGCAATCGTCAACGACAAGAATTTCCTCCACTTCACCACGCTCCTGCATGGCCAGCAAAGGCTCCAGGCATCGTTCTATTGTGGATGCTGCGTTATACATCGGCATTATTACCGACAGGGAGATTCCCTTGTTATTCACTTTTTACCTCGCTGGCGTCTGGACAAACCCTGCAAATAACCCTTGCCCTCTCCATAGCCCCAACAGAGGACGAATATGAGAAGCCAGGGAAAAGACTTGACTGCATGAATTCGATATTCCTGCACCCGAATTGAAGCAGAAACGATCTTGTATAAAAAAAGCAGCCATAAGGCCGGAGAAAGCATTAATAAAACAATATTGCGCAAAATCGATAGCTTCGCAGCCCGTGCAGCGCCGAATTCCGTGCCATGTACAATCCGCTGCGCGGCGAATTGCCGGAACGTGTAAAGATTGCGATGAATGACCACCAGTGATGGATCCATGACCAGTTTCAGTCCCCGGGTCCGGAAACGTGCGTGAAATTCGGGTTCCCAGAAGCCGTGTTCCAGCAGATCCTCGCAGGCCATGATCGCCGACCGCCGGTAAACGGCATTGTCCGCGGCAATTTCCGTTACCTCACGGCGTTGCCCGGAGACCGGATACTGCCGGTAACGCTGCAGGAAAACGGCCCAGTCCAGCGCCGATGCCGAACCTGAATTCCGGAATACGCCGCCCACGCCGGCCAGATCTTCGGGCATATCCAGAGACAGTATTTTCTCTATCCAGTCTTGTTCCGGCACGCAGTGTGCGGTAGTCAATGCGACAAATGTGCCCTGTGCACGGCGGAACCCCTCGGCCCACATATGAGGGATTCGGCTGCCCTGTCTGCACTTGATCAGAACAATATTTTCAAAACGACTCTTCAGTTCCGATTGTGTGTCATCATCCATGGCATGGGCAATGATGGTTTCGTCGGGACCATTTCCGGGAACCGTGATCGCGGCCAGGATATCGGACAGGTTGCGTTGGGAGTGCTCAACCGCGATGACCACCGTAAGTTTCTTCCCGGTCATTGCATTGCTTCCCGGACTTCCCGCAGTAACCGTCTGAGCGTGAGATAGGAACGGGATACAGGCCCAAACGGGTTGGAACGTACCAGTGAGCTTTTGAAATAATACGCATCCAGTCGTGGCAGTTTAGCGGCGACATGGCGGTCTTTATTAACGAATGCCATTTTTGTGGTTACTGCAAACGTATAATATTTGCTGATGGTGTTTGCAACCCGGTCATCGAAGTAGCCGTAAGGATAGGCGAAGTGCCGTGGTGTGCGTCCCGTGTGTGCCAGGATCTCGCTGTCAGCCGTTTCACATTCCTGTTCAATCTCGCTGTCCGTGAGCGTTCGCATATCCGGGTGCAAATGGGTGTGCGACTCGATATGCATGCCTGCCTGTCGGCATTGTTCGATGTCATCCCAGGTCATCATTGGCATCTTCGGCGCCGAGGCAGGTTGTGTCGGCCAGTAGTTGTCGCCACCGACAACCCCGGTCGCCAGGAACAGGTGGGACGGGAATCCCAGATCACGCAAAACGGGGAGCGCAGATTTCCGGACCGATTGCATGCCATCATCAAATGTGATCACAATGCCGGACGGACTTGACCAGAGATTATCCAGTTCAATAACAGGCATTCCGGATTCGGCGATAGTGGTCATCAGCCGGGCAAACGCACCAACCGGGTAAGACAGTACGGAACCACTGTCATCAATGCTGTGAAAAGTCAGAATGGCGCGCACAAATTATTCCCCGGTTTTGTCACAGTACGATATTAACCGATATAACAGGCATGGCGGTATCAGCATATCCAGCGGTTACTGCCGGATCACCGTAATAATAACTGCCTTTCCGCCCTACCGGGTAATGATGATATGCTTGCGGGGCAAATTATTGCATAAGGAAAACCTGATGAATATGACCGTTGTAATCATCGGGCTGGGGGCGGCAGCGCGTAATATCCATATACCGGCCTGTCATGAAGTGCCCGGTCTGGAAATTATCGGAGGGATTGAACCCGGGACGACGCCTCCACAGGTTTCATTTCCTGTATTCCGGGATGTGGACTCCCTGTTCAGGGAAATCAGCCCCGATGCAGCGATTATTGCGACGCCGACTGACAGCCATTATCCACTGTGCAAGGAACTGCTTCAACGCGGTTGTCATGTGATCTGTGAGAAACCCTTTACCGAGACCCTGGCGCAGGCTTTTGAAATCGTCGAACTGGCGGAACGCCAGGAATTGTCCGTCGTGGTTAATAACGAGTTCAGATTCATGGAATGCCATCTTGCGGCAAAGAGAAAAATCGGTGAACCTGATTTCGGCGAGCTGTGTTTTATTGAAATGGGACAGACCTTCTATACCACCGAAGACACAGAGAAGGGCTGGCGGGGGGCGGATCCACAGCGGACCTGCAAGGAATTCGGGATACACGCCCTCGATCTTTGCCGTTTTTTTTACGATGAAGAACCGGCAACCCTGAGTGCACGCATGCCTTTATCCGGGCGCAAGGATGGACCGGATTATCTGAATCTTATCGATCTTGAATTTTCCTCGGACCGGTATGCACATATCACACTGGACCGGTTGTCACGCGGCCGCCACCGCTATCTGGATATCCGGCTGGATGGCACGGAGTCGTGTGTGGAAACCAGCATCGGGGGCAACCTGTCATTTGCAGCGGGGATCAAGCCAGGTACCAAAATGCCCTATCTGGACTTTGATTTTTCCTGGAGCAGCTCCGCCTATCAATGGCAGTCCGAAAACAGTCGCAAGTTAACATCTGATCCTAAAAACCTGTTTGCTCATTCGACGGCCAACCTGCTTCAGGACTGGTTGCATTGTCTGGAGGATGGAACCGAATCCGCCTGCAGCGGCCGTAACAATATTGGTACCCTGGCATGTATGATCGCGGCCTATGAATCAGCGAGTCGGGGTGAACCGATCAGGATGCAGGAATTTATTCAAGAAGCCACGCGCGGAAAGGAATAATTACAACTTTTACTTTTCCTGATTTAGAGGTCTCTTTTGACATCAGATACAATCAATGACCTTGCCGAACGCCTCGGTTATCTGTTGCTGAACGGGACACTGCTTGTCGCCACGGCCGAGTCCTGCACCGGCGGTGGATTGTCGGAAATCATCACCCGCATCCCCGGAAGTTCGCAGTGGTTTGATCGCGGATTTGTTACCTATTCCAACAACGCCAAAATATCCATGCTGGGTGTCCCCGCGGAAGTCATCCGGACTTTCGGCGCCGTCAGTGAAGAAACCGCGCAGGCCATGGCGCGCGGGGCATTGACCAACAGCGAGGCGCAGCTGGCGGTTGCCATTACCGGAATCGCCGGTCCTGGCGGTGGCAGCGAAGACAAACCGGTGGGTACGGTGTGTTTTGCCTGGGCAAGCGATGCGGGTATGTTGCGGTCAACGCGCGCGCAACTGTCGGGTGATCGCGAAGACGTCCGGCATCAGGCTTGTTTGATGGCCTTGCAGGGGATGGTTGAAATGCTTGAGAGAGAGGATCAATAAATGTTCAAGGTTCGAGGTTCTCAGGTGTCAGCCTTCAGGCTGACACCGTACCGATGCAGGTGTCTGACTTTAGTCTGACACCGTACCGACGCAGGTGTCTGACTTTAGTCTGACACCGTACATAGTTGAGGTTTGGAATATATATTATTCAACTTTCGGCTGCGAACCTCGAACTTTGAACTTTGAACTTCATTTATGTACGGTGTCAGCCTGAAGGCAGACACCTGTTTCACTGAACCTCGAACCTCGAACCTCGAACCTCGAACCTGGAACCTTTTTTCCATTTTTATGCTTTAATAATCCTATGCGCCACGTTGTTTTATTACTTGTCATATGCTTTCCATTCGTCGTTCTGGCCGATTTCCGCGAGGGTGGCAAGGCCTACATGCAGGGTGATTACGAAACGGCGGCGAATCATTTCAGTGAAGCCGCCGGACGCGGCGATCATCGCGCCATGTACGCGCTGGGTTCCATGTACGCCGGTGGCCAGGGTGTGGAACTGGATTACCGGCAGGCCTATGGCTGGTTTCAAAAGGCCGCGAAATACGGTCGCCCCGATGCCAACTATAAACTTGGTCTCATGTACGAGCAGGGACTGGGGCTGAAACAGGATTACGACAAGGCGCTGCGTTACTACGGCAAGGCGGCCAAGGCCGGTTATCCGCAGGCCCAGTACAAGGTGGGCACTTTTTATGCCGACGGTCACAGCGTTACGGCCGATAACGTCAAGGCCTATGCCTGGCTGGCGGTGGCTTACGGCAAGCTTGAGGCCGTATTAGAAACGACTCCTGAAAATGATGAAGCCAGCGAGGAATTTCTGCAGGAACAGGAAGAATTCAGGCAGGCATCGGCCGGCAGCAAGCTGGACGACCTGCGTAACAGGATGGAAACCTTGCAGGCATCGTTGTCGCCGCAGGAGATTGAATCGGCCAAGGCGTTGATTGCGGAGTATTCGCGGTATTAGTGGAGGTGTTACGGTGTCAGCCTGAAGGCAGATATCTGAAATCGAATTGAACAAAGGGATCTCGCCAAGACGCAAAGAACGCCAGGGAGGGCTGAAAAATGACGGAAAATGAGATCGGGCGTTACATCGTTGATGCAGCAATTAAGATACACAGAGAGATGGGCCCAGGCCTGCTGGAATCCGTCTATGAGATTGTTCTTGCTTATGAACTACGTCAGTTGGATTTGTACGTAAAACGACAGGTTCCTGTTGCCATAAAGTATAGGAGCATCAGATTTGATGAAGGGTTCAAAGCAGATCTGATTGTTGAAAACAAGGTAATCATTGAACTCAAGTGTGTTGAAAAACTTGCAAACTCACATAAAAAGCAATTGTTAACATATTTACGTATGGCTGATTTAAAATTGGGTTTTTTACTTAACTTCAGTCAATCTTTAATGAAAAATGGTATTACTCGTATGGTAAATGGACTTGCTGATGGGTAATTTTTTCTTTGCGAGCCTGGCGTCTTGGCGAGAGTGATTATTAGAATGACGGTGTCAGCCTGAAGGCTGACACCTGAGATCTAGCGGGCTGACTCCTGGCTTCAGGCTGATACAAATGCAAGAATATGAAGATAACAAACGTCTGTTTTTTGCGCTGTGGCCGGATGAAGGTGTACGCCGGCAATTACACGAGTTGATACCACAATCGCTCAGCCGGCCAACCAGTGCGCAGAATATCCATATTACGCTGGTCTTTCTGGGCGATATATCTTCCGCGGTGCTCGCACAACTGACGCATTGCATTGACACGCTAAAATCCCCGTCTTTTACGTTCACCATCGATCGTTACGGCTGGTGGCGCGGTCCCGGTGTCTACTGGGTCGGGCCGCGTGATGTTCCGCAGCCGATGCTGCAGCTTTTTGAGTCCATACGATCATGCGCGGTAAAGGCCGGTATAAGCCTGGACAGCCGTTCCTTCAAACCGCACGCGACGCTGGCGCGCAAGGTGCGGCAACGGCCCCGCGCTCGACACACGTTTAACATCCATTGGCAGGTGAATCGTTTTGTACTTGTGGAATCCATGCAGGGAGAGGGTGGGGTTGAATATTGTGTTTTGCGTGAATGGGCGTTGGGTGAGTGGTGATTAGTGATTAGTGATTAG
>DGNS01000011.1 GCA_002389045.1 Thiotrichaceae bacterium UBA4486
TTAAAAATGGGGGGATTACCGAAGTAAATGGGGATTACAAAGAAGTTGCTGTGGGGGTAAAGCCTATTATCAAGAAAATCAATAGGTATGTTCTTGGTGGTTTTAAACCGAGCTGGGATATAGAAAGTGCGCAAAGCCATTCAGGGAATGAGCATGTAATAAAAGTCAATCTGCAACTTGAAGATGAAGCGCCAAAACAAAGAATATCAGCTGGTTCAAAGAAAAAAAGCAGATCGTCTATAGTTTGGTGGATTGTTGGTGTAATCATTGTTCTATATTTGATATTTAAGTGAAACATTCTCTAACAATCACATGCACTCGGACAGCAAAAAGCGCCGCTCCTCGTTCCTCGTCGCTCTGCTTTTCCCTGCCGGTTATGTGAGGCGTTATGTGTTACTGGAAATAAAGCCCAAAATGAATAAACTAGTCGCATGAACACGCAATATACAGCAATTATCAAACAGGATAAGGACTGGTGGATCGGCTGGATCGAAGAGGTTCCAGGCGTGAATTGCCAGGAAAATTCTCGTGAACAACTCCTGGTGAGTCTTCGCGAGACACTGCAGGAAGCAATTGATTTTAATAGAAAAGAAGCCATTTCTGCAGCCGGAAACCAGTACAGTGAAGAAAATATCGCATTATGAAACGAAGCAAATTGCTTCGCCATATGAGAAGCCAAGGATGTGAACTGCTGCGTGAGGGAGGGAACCATTCATGGTGGCAAAATCAGAGTCTAAATACCCGTTCCGCAGTCCCTCGCCATTCCGAAATCAGCGATATTTTAGCCAAGAAAATCTGCAGAGATCTTGGTATCCCACCAGTCAAGTAACACATAACCAGTCATTCGAGCTGGACGCACCTAAGAGGCGCGCCACTCAATTCTGCCGTTATGCGTATAAATGATCGTAGAAGCAGCCAAAGAAACCGATATGCCAACTCTCTGTGAGCTGTTCAATCAAGCTAGGGAAAGGAATGGCAGTTTCCCCAAAGAACACTACGGCGTTGCGGAATTTTTACGAGTGATTGAAGGTGAAACGATTTTGGTGACTCGTATCGGAGGTGAAATAGTAGGGTTTGCGTCGGTATGGGAACCAGATATTTTTCTCCACCATCTTTATGTTTCGCCACATTACCAGCATCAAGGCATCGGTAGTGCGCTTGTCGAACACTGTGTTAGCCAGTTTGGTTTGCCAATGTCATTGAAGTGTATTGAATCTAATATTGGTGCGTGCCGGTTTTACGAAAAACGGGGGTGGCGTTGTTCAGAGATGGCAGAAGGCCCAGAAGGGCGGTATGTGTTGTATGTTCGAGAAAATGCCGCATAACAACTGCATAAACTCGGACCGCTTGGACTCCGCTTCGCTCCACCAAGCGTCCGGTTATGAAAAACGTTATGACGCTAAATTCACCTTGTAACCCGTTACTACATAGGTTGCACTTGTTCTATGATAAAAAGATTCAGGCATTCTGGACTGTGAGCTGAGCGAGGTCGAACCCACGTAACCATTTGACTGTAAAGCAAAGCACAGCGTAATAACGGCAAAATCAATGCTTAAAAAGTCCGTTTTGGTATCGAAAATCGCGTTTTAAGAGAGAGAGCAAAACATGTCGTGTGCGAATCGTTTTTTTCAGTTGTGTTCGGCTACCGGGACCGCGGACCTTACACTGGCCTTTTTCGCCCTGAAATGGCCTGTTTAAGCACTGAGAACATGGTTTTTCTGAATGAATTGGTCTGGATTTCAGTGTGTTGCGTAGGTCCGACCCCAGGAGCGGGCACATGTCATAGCTGTTCGAGGTCCGAGTGTTCTCTTCCTTGATTCCCAGCATAATCGCCTTTGGCATCGCTGCCCTGGTGATCGTCATCGCGGGCAGTCAGCTTGCCCGGCTGGCTGATACCTTGGCCGACCGAACCGGCCTGGGCGAGGCGCTCTTCGGGGTCTTGCTGCTGGCCGGGGTTACTTCGCTGCCTGACTTCGCCGCGACCCTGAGCGCGGCGGTAGACGGCCGACCCGATCTGGCCATGAGCAACGTCATGGGCAGCATGGCCGTGAATCTGGCGTTTCTTGGCGTGGCCGACATTTTTTACCGCAAAGCCAACCTGGAACACGCGGCGGCGTCCCCTGTGAACCTGATGCTGGCGGGATTACTGATTGTGTTGCTGACTTTGCCGCTGCTCGCAATCTTTACGCCGACAGTCACCCGGTGGAGCGTGCACCCGATCACGCCGGTGATCATCGCCGCCTATCTGTTCGGCCTGCACTTGATTCACCGCACGCGGGCAAAGCCTATGTGGTTCCCTCGACAAACACTTCAGACAGTTTCAGATGAGCCCGAAAAGCATCATCATGGCCGTTCGGCCAGTGTCTGGCTTGGGTTCATCGGTATGGCTGTCGTGACCGGTATGGCCGGCTGGATCTTGATGGAAGCCGCAAAGGCCATCGCCGACCTGACTGGGCTGTCCGAAACCCTGGTCGGCGGCGTGTTCACCGCTCTGGCTACTTCCACTCCAGAGTTGGTGACCACCATCGCAGCGATACGAATTGGAGCGCTGACCCTGGCAGTAAGCAATATCTTCGGCACCAACTGCTTCAACATGCTCGTTGTCGCCGCGGCTGACGCGGGCTATGCTCACGGCTCCATCTACCATGACATGGCACCGATTCAGATGACGTGGGGTTTGGTGAGCATCCTGATGACCGCCATCCTGCTGCTGGGATTGGTACGACGAGAGACCTATGGAATCGGCCGAATCGGATTCGAAAGTGCTCTGATCCTGGGTGTTTACGCCGTCGCGCTGAGTGTCGTTGTGGTGAGTACCTGAGGTGCCATGCTGAATTGCCGAAACAAGGACAGTTACGAAAGCTGCACGGCAATGGCAAACAAATCGCTCAAGCCGATTTGCCTCACTTGGTTCGGCACACGGCTTGGCTCAACTGTTGGGCGGCACAACTGTCGCTGAACAGCTGTGTAATTCCAGGCAGATATGCTCCACCCGAAGGATCTGCATTTCAGCGCCCGGTTGGAACCGATGGTCAAGGATTTACAGATTGCTACGGAACTTGCCATCGCCGATTGAGTTAATTTCATCAGACAAAAGAGAAACAAATGGCGAATTTGAGCTCGGCGTTCGTGGTCCTGGCGGCGCTATGCTGGGGACTATCAGGCGGGATCGGGGGCATTCTCATGGCCGACGGGTGGGACCCGTTCGTGGTGTCGTTCTACCGGGGCGCGATCGGGCTGTTGTTTGTTTGCGTCTGGCTGGCCTTGCGCCCGCACGGCAGCGGACTGGCAAATCGACGATTATGGTTCTGGTCGGGGTTTGCCGGCCTCGGGGTCGCTGGCAATTTCGCTTTCTATTTCGTGAGCATCGCGGAGGGCAGCGTCGCGGTTGCAGCGACGCTGATGTACTGCGCACCGGTGTTCGTCTATCTCGTGTCCTTCGCACTCAAGCTCGAACGACCGACTCCGCTTAAGTGGGCCGCGATTGCCATGGTAATGCTTGGCGTCGTGTTGCTCACACGTATCTACGAGATTGGGGCGGGCGGCGTCACGCTGATCGGCGCCGGCGCCGGCCTGCTTTCCGGGCTGTCCTACGCAGTATTTATTTTCGGCTTCAAGTATGCGGCACCGCACGGCAGCCCGCAGGCGATTCTCGTGATAGCGTTCTCCGTACTCGTAACCGTACTCGTCTGGCCGGGCGATGCCGACCAGATCGTTGCAGTTACAAACACGCCGAGTTGGCCGCTGTTCGCAGCACTGGGGGTGTTTGGCGCGGGATTGTCGTTCATTCTCTATATCGTCGGCTTGAAGCATACCGCCCCGGCCGTTGCCTCAATTGTTGCAATGGTCGAACCGGTCACCGCGACCCTATTCGGTGTCGTAGTTTTAAATGAAAGCCTGATCGGTCTACAGATCTTCGGCATGGGACTGATTTTGGTCACGGTTACTGCGCTGAGCGTATATTCGAACGCTCGATGGGCTCCTCGTGATTTAACCACTCGCTGAGTGGGGCCAATAATTTACCTTTTCGATGACTGTTACTGGCAAATTGCGGCTGACGGCCAGGGTCGTAAATTCCGCCCAACAATCGCTTGCAGCCGATGCATAAAGCAGCGCGGCTGAAGCGGGGCGTCAGGCTATATGAACCGGCCGCACTATGAGAGGATGAGGAAAAATTAAGGTTCGAGAACTTCAAGAGCAGCTCAGTAAATTTGATCCGGAACTGGACGTCGTGTGCTACAGCGAAGACGAAAAGCTTTCGATTGAGGGTCGAGGCTTTATTTTGTTCGATATCATGGCTATTAACACGAATGTAAGCTTTCTGCCTGTTCTGCCGTATCTCCGGTGCAGGCAGTTGTTTAACCGGTAACGCCAGCCTGCCGCCAACAACGTATAGACTCATGAGGCATAACCGTTTAACGTAAGCTCCGCCCTGGAACTACTGCGCATTCATCCACTGCGAAACACCGGCTTTTCTTCATGAACCTGATTGATATACTCGCCCTCGTTCTGCTCATGATCACCCTGGCGTTGGTGCCCGGAGCCAGTACCGTCCTGGTCGTTGCCCGTTCTGCTACCAACGGCTTTGCCAATGGCGCCGCGGCCACAGCCGGAATCGTCCTTGGCGATTTCGTTTTTCTGACCGTGGCTGTTCTGGGGATGGCGGCACTGGCCGAGATGATGGGCAGTCTGTTCATGCTGGTGCGCATACTTGCCGGCGCCTGCCTGATCTGGATGGGGATCAACCTGTTGCGATCAGCGCCTCCGGAAAACAGGGTGATAACGGAGACAAGCGTTTCGAATCTCGGCTCCAGTTTCCTGGCCGGTTTGCTGATCACACTGGGCGATATCAAGGCAATATTGTTTTACGCAAGCCTGCTCCCGGTATTTCTGGATATGAATTCACTGCGGGCATATGACGTTGCATCGGTCTACCTGGTGACGCTGGCCACCGTTGGCGGCATCAAACTGGGCTATGCGTATGCCGCGAAGACACTTTTTTTACATGGCAGGTCAGCTATGGGCCGCGTTGCAAGGGGTGCGGCCGGAAGCCTGTTGGCAGGCGCCGGCACTTTTCTTATCATCAAAACCTGACGGGCGTGGATCGCCGCCTGCTGCCGGCAACTGTCAGAAATCCGGCCATCAATCGCAGGTTGGTTGCAAAGTGCTACACTTCCTACAGTTTCAATGCTGTCTTCCCTATCACTATCATTTTCAGGAAATTCACCATGACAACACAATCCGGAAACAATGGACTCAGCACCCGAACCGAGGTGATGGGCGAGGAATTTGTCAAACGCGCCATGGACAACGCCACCGGCTTCACCGCGCCCATGCAGGACTGGATCAACGACCACGCCTGGGGTTCCACGTGGCAACGCGATGGGCTGTCACGCAAAACCCGCTCGCTGGTGACCATCGCCATGCTGACTGCATTGAAAGCGACTCATGAACTCAAGGGGCATGTACGCGGGGCATTGAATAACGGCTGCAGCGCCGGGGAAATCCGTGAAGTACTGCTGCATTCGGCGGTGTATTGCGGCGCACCGGCGGCGCAGGAAGCCTTCCGCGCGGCGCAGGAAGTGATCGAGCAACACGCCTGATCCCTCATCATGCGGTTCCAGGACGAGCAAACGATTCAGTGTCCCTACTGCTGGGAAACCATCTCGGTGCTGGTTGATCCCTCGGTTAGCGAGCAGGAATACATCGAGGATTGCCAGGTCTGTTGCCGGCCGATCCTGTTGCAGGTGTATTGCGGTGATGAGAGCGTTTCTATTCGCGTCGACCGGGAGAACGCCTGACCGAAAAATATCAAACAACCGGAGAGTATTCCGAAACCCGGTCCCCGACGCTACGAACAGCGGTGATTGACTGTTGAATGAGACGTCAGGAAATATAACTTTTGATAACCGGCATGCCGTGGTGCTGATTACTGTCCCTGCTGTTCGGAATGCATCCGGAAATAGAGTTCACTGCGTTCAAGGAAATGTTCCACACTGTCCGGAACGGGTACCCGCAGGTTGGTAAGCCTCGATAACAATTCGCTGCCCTCTTTCAGCAGCCGGTTTTTTTCCTTCGCCGCCTGCCGCTCCTCTTCCTCGAGATTATTCGGAATCACGACCCGGAATTCATCAAACAGTTCTTTCGCGGCCACATACGTCGGCCAGACCTCGAAGATAGCCGGATCGCTGCGCAGGGTTTCACAGGCTTCCTTGGCGGAATCGGCAAAATCCATAAGCAGCGGTTCCATGCCGTGAAATATATCGTCGCTGCGGATGATTTCGGTCATGGCACCGGTGATGCGATCGATTTCCGACATGGTCTGCGCCAGCTTGATGTATCGCGTTTCAAAAAATTCCTGCATGGGCATGGTGAATACCCGAAACGGTTCGCCCCAGAGTTCGGAAATACCCTCACCGCCATCGGTGAGGCGGATATTTTCGCCCAGTTCCAGGGCTTCCATGAGGCAACGGCCACACTGGGAGTACAATGGATTGTTCTTTTCAACCTTGACCCCGGCCGATTCCAGGTTAACGATAGCGGTGAGAATATCGCGACCGCGGTTGAGCAGCGACCCGGCCAGCATGGCCGCCTTCACCCGTTTCTTGTGCGAACAGGTTTCGGTTTCGTAGGCAGCACGAATCTCATCCAGGTAATGTCCCGGCGTATTAATGCCGACTTCCACGTGATGGAACACCCGGCGGGTCATCTGGTCGATGATGGTTTTCTTGTCCGAGATCTTGTCCGAGTGCATCGAATAATGGCGTATCCAGTGACCGTCATAATAGATGCAGCTCTTGCCATCGATTGTTCTGATGGTGCCGTTTTTGATCTCGTCTTTCATATCGTTATTTCCGGCGTGGCGCATGGCGGGCCTTTATTGAGGTGCAATAGGGTAACCTGTTGCGGCGGGACAGAAAAGAGGACATACCGGCGCCCGCCCTGCTTCGCGGCGGTCAGCCCCGGATCTGTGAATTTTCTGAAAATCCGTCACAATAGCGCCCCACGACACCTACTGTAATGATCCTGGTATGAGAATAGCACTGAAAACACTGGGCTGCCGGTTAAACGAAGCCGAGATCCAGACCTGGTCGAATCAATTCAGGGAGCGCGGACTGACCATCGTCAACGATGAAACCTCGGCCGACCTGCTGGTGCTGAATACCTGCGCGGTGACCGGCGATGCGGTACGCAAATCCCGCCATCTCATCCGCCGTTGCCAGCGCCGCAACCCCTCGGCGAAACTGGTGGTCAGCGGTTGTTACACCAGCCTCGATGACAAGGTTCAGACCGAGATTGAAGGCATCGATCTCGTCATACCCAATACCGATAAGGATCGTCTCGTCGACATCGCCAGTGACTTGCTGGACTTGCCGGTTATGCCGAGCACTGCCACTGGCGCCGGGGAAACCGCCCTGTTTGCACGCAACCGCAGCCGTGCGTTTATCAAGATCCAGGATGGCTGCCGTTATCGCTGCAGTTTTTGTATCGTTACCGTGGCGCGAGGAGAGGAACGCAGCCAGTCACCGGAATCGATCGTCGCACAAATCAACGCCGCTCACGAACAGGGCGTCAATGAAGTCGTTCTCACCGGTGTGCATGCCGGCGGATATGGCAGCGACATCGGTTTATCACTGGCTACGCTGCTCGGGCGCGTATTGAGCGAAACAGACATTCCCCGAATTCGCATGGGTTCGCTGGAGCCCTGGGACCTGGAAGATGATCTCCTGGAACTGTTCGCTAACCCGCGCTTCATGCCGCACCTGCACCTGCCCTTGCAAAGCGGCAGCGATCGCGTATTGAAACGCATGGCACGGCGTTGCCGCACGGATGATTTCACGAACCTGGTAAACACGCTGAGACAAGCCGTTGCCGGTTTTCAATTGACGACGGACATCATCGCCGGCTTCCCCGGGGAAACCGAAACCGAGTGGCGGGAAACCCTGGACTTTGTCGAGGCGACCGGCTTTGCCCACATCCATATTTTCAGTTATTCACCGCGCGCGGGCACGCTGGCGGCAGGCATGCCGGACCCGGTGCCACGCGAAGTCATCAAGGCGCGCAGTCACGAGTTGCATGAGTTGATGCAGCGGCTGAAGCGTGAGTCGCTGGCGGCCAGTATCGGCGCCAGGGTCGATGTGCTGTGGGAATCCCGCAGCGATGATCTGGGCAATACCATCGCGCACTACGGATACACGCCCGGTTTCCAGCGCGTAGAGACGCGTACCGGGCGCGATTCAGGCATTGAAAACACCATTACACCGACACGATTGACCGCCATCAACGCGACTGGAGACAGGCTGATCGGCAGGATTGTCTCAGAAAGGGATTATTCAGATGATGCGGGACGGACCCGCCAATAATACCTAACCGGCAGTCTGTTTCATCGCTTCCACCCGCATGCGCAGTGCCCTGACTTGCTCCATGGCGTATTCCACGCGCGTCAGTTCCTGGCGGATCTCTTCGAGACTATGAAACGCGCCCATCAGCTTCGGACGTTGCAGCAAGCGGGCAGCGCTCATTAATTGTTCCGTCATGGCTTCGGCTTCTTCTTTTGGTAATTCCATGTTCCACAGGCTCATTTTCATGCGCGCCAGTCGCCGATCCAGGTCCCGGCGGGCTTTTTCCAGCTTGTCATAGGCAGCCTGCTTTTCAGCAAACAGGCGGTCGGCTTCTGAAACTGCGACCTCGGGAGACCCGTCAACCGTATTTTCGACCGGCGGATCGGTTGCGTCCGGTTCCGCTACCGTGACCGCTGCATTGTCATCCACGGCCACTTCGGTCGCCGGCCCGTCAACCTGTGGTTGGGCAATAAGCATATAAGCAGCAATCGCTACCAGTACGGCGGTAAGCGCAATGACATTGCGCATCTCGAATCTCCGGGTTGTATGTTCAGGACAGTCAGATACTACGCAAGTCGTCTTCAAAGTTGAATTGTCGCATCTTGAACCTCATGCATTTCCATGCCTGTCCATAATAACAAGCCTTTCACAGTTTCTGATCAAGCGGGCCGATTATCGGGGCATTCGTCAACGCCGACACGTTCTAACCGTTATAAATTACGTATACAGAGAATACATTTATACCATGCATCCACACTATGAAACTGACTGCCTGTCGCAAACATCACATCTCAACGATCTCATGATCACTGCGGTGCCGGCTGGATTGATTTATGCGCCTGCACAGTGCATCGCAATGTCACCTGACTATGGCCGGGAGGTGCGGAAAAGCGCACGGACCTGAACCCGTCGCAATCATGACGGTTAAAAATGAACCCAGATAGATCAGTCAGTTAGCTCTGATCCGGTTAACGCAGAAGGGTTAAAAAAGTGACGAAAAACAAAATAATTAATATTAAATTCAACAGGTTAAATAACTATAGTGATTTTATTCATTTAATATATTTTATTATAAAGAGCATTTAACTTACCGATATTTATAGATTTTTTCTTGCATTTTATGCAATATTGAGCTAATACTTTCTTACATGGTTTCGGTTCGTCACTAGAGGTAAGCCGGCATGATGCAACAAGCAGAAATCAACAACGGAAATATGGCCCGGTCGCCCTTCGGCGATAATGTCCGGGCCAGACTCGAATCATCATCAATGGAAGGGTTTATTCGTCATCCACGCGCCTTCCCGATCACACTCCGTCGAATCTGGTTTGAGCGATTCGAACGTAAACCGCACAGGAATATGCGTTATGACAGCGATCTGGGTATTTGTTTCAGGTCAAAGAAATACATACCCACAGGCGCTATACTTGAAATTACAATCCCTTTGCGTGGTGAGGAACAAAAATTCAGGGGCAAAGTCGTATTGGTAAGACATCGTGGTGATTATTTCGAGATCGGTATCTGGCTGGAAGAAAAACAAGATGCCCATCGCGCCAGGATGGTCGAGCAAATTTGTCATATCGAGACATATTTGAAAGACAAACACAGAAAAGAAGGCCCTTTTGTCAGCCGTGAACGGGTTGCCGAAGAGTGGATTTCAAAATTTGCCGGCAGTTTTCCCGGCATCTAGATCAACAATACAATTGCAAGAGAAGGTAATGATCAAGACATTAGCCAACAAATTCCGGAGTTATTGCGGTAGTGTACAGAGCGTCAACAGCCAGTCTTCAGGTGAAATCAGGCCGGCGCTTGGTCCCGGACAACATCAACGTGCTCCTGACTGCGCATACGTGACACACGCCGGTATCATGGGCGCGCGTCGTCATAGCAAGGACAATACTACCGCTTGAATTATTTCCCGCCCGTCTGATGCCGGGCGCCGGAAATTATTTTAACCGGCCTGATCAGCGGCTGCAGTTCACGCCGGTGCCCCCAAGTCCGCAATAGCCACCAGGATTTTTCGCCAGGTACTGCTGGTGATAGTCTTCTGCATAATAAAATTCGGCTGCGGGCAGGATCTCGGTGGTGATCAGCGGATAACCGGCCGCATTCAGTGCCTGCTGGTATGTCTCCCGGCTCTGTTCAGCCGCCGCTTTCTGAATGTCGTTGTAATAGTAAATCCCTGACCGGTACTGGGTGCCGACATCATTGCCCTGGCGCATACCCTGTGTGGGATCGTGTGATTCCCAGAATACCCTCAGCAATTCCGCATAAGTGACCTGCCCGGGATTGTAGACGATCAGAACGACTTCGCTGTGGCCGGTAAGGCCGGAACAGACTTCCTCATAGACGGGATTCGGTGTCAGGCCGCCGGCGTAACCCACAGCCGTCGAGACGACGCCATCAAGTTCCCAGAAACGCCGCTCGGCACCCCAGAAACAACCCATGCCAACGAGTGCTGTATCCAGTTCCGCAGCGAAAGGCGGCTGGATGGGTTCGCCGGTGACATAATGCCGGTTATTCACCGTGATCGGCGCAGAGCGGCCGGGCAAGGCGTGTTCGGGATCGACCATGGACATTTTACTGTTAAAAAACATAGGCTCACCTGTTCTCGGTGCTGAATCGGGATCGTCGAGGTTTGTTATCAGTTCCCTCGACATACTGGTTGGAACATTCTGGATACAGGTTGTTCCGTTTTGTCTGACAATCTGGCGTTATGAACGAGTTCGTTATCTGAGTGGTCATACATTACTGTAACCAACAACAGGAACAAATCCATGACTTACAACAGACTTGGCAGCGCCCTCGCCGGCCTGTTACTGGTGTTTTCAGCCTCCACATCCAGCGCTGATACGGCCACTGCGGCCGATTCAAATACGGCAGTGGCCACCTTTGCCGGTGGGTGCTTCTGGTGCATGGAACCGCCTTACGACAGGATTGACGGTGTCCTGGCCACCGTTTCCGGCTACATGGGTGGCCATCTCGATAACCCGACCTACAAGCAGGTTTCCTCCGGCAGGAGCGGACATCTCGAGGTTCTGCAGGTCACCTATAATCCTGACAAGGTCACGTATGACACATTGCTCGAGGTATTCTGGAAAAATATCGACCCCACTGATCCCCATGGTCAGTTCTGTGACAAGGGCAACCAGTACCGCTCGGCGATATTCACGCACAACAAGGAGCAACGCGAGAAGGCAGAGGCATCGAAACGGCGATTGCAGCAAAACAAGGCTTTCAAAGGCGATATCGTCACCGAAATCATCGATGCTACCAGGTTTTACCCGGCAGAGGATTATCACCAGGATTACTACATGAAAAATCCGCTGCGTTACAAGTATTACCGCTTCGGTTGTGGCCGGGATGCCAGGCTGAAAACACTCTGGGGTGAATAAACCAATCGAAGGTCCGCTGGCAACCGGATCGCAGTAATGCGATGACCTGTTGCAGCAAAGCCTGACCAGGATTGACTGGAACTTCACCGACCTGCAACCATCCCTGGATAAACTGCACTGAGTAGTCGTTCCCGTTCCAGCCGCAGGCCGCAGACAGTCACTCGACTGATCGGTGGATTAATACGGCAACCGGAACAATTTAACTTTGGCAAGCGACAGCGGGTTGACTACAATAGCCCTATCCATTAATGAAGGCCAGGATTTTGATTTCTCCTGAAACATGTTATGCAAACAACAGCGATCCCGGACCAAAGGCCGCCAGTATGAGACAGACTCGCCATAACCAGGGGGAAAAGTGACAGACAATATCCAGCCAAACCAGCCGGCACCCAAACGCATCGGGGAATACCTGGTCTGTTCACCCGGGACATTGCAGGCCGCCGTAAAACGCCAGGGGCAATTGCTAAAAAACCATAAACCGTACAAGTTACTCGGGGAAATCCTGCTGGAACAAAAGTCCATCAGTGAGGAGGAATTGACGACGGCACTGCGCAAACAGCGCATGGCCCGACTGTCTCAATGTCCGGTGTTCAAGACTTTATCCAGCACCGAGCTGGTCGGCATCAGTAACAAATTCAGGGAAATCACGATTCCGGCTGAAGAACAATTTATCTTCCAGGGCGACGATGATCCCACCATGTATGTTATCGCCAGCGGCAAGGTCGAGGTGTATCACATGGATATCGATGGCAACAAGACGCATATCGCCTTCCTCGGCCCCGGCGACCCGATCGGTGAAATGGCGTATTTTTCCGGTGGTCTGAGGACTGCATCGGCACGAACGGTGGAAACGTCAAATATGCTGCAGGCGGGTTATTCCGCGTTGACGCATTATTTTGAAAATGTTCCGCATGTTGCCCATGCGTTTATGATGCTGGTCGAGGAGCGCAGGAGACAGCTGGAAGAGCTGAAATAAGCCGGGTTCTGTTATTAATTTCATGAATCATATACTCATCATTGATGATGACCACGATTTCCGGCAGCTTGTCTGCACCTATCTTAAGAAGATCTATCCGCAAACGATTATCACCGAGTATGATCCCATCGCCAGTGGCATCCCGCCGAAAGACTTCGACTGGAGCGAATACGATTTCCTGATCCTGGATTACTACCTGTGCATACAGAATTTTACCGGTCTTGATCTGCTGAAACGCGAACAGACCAATCCACTCTTTCCCGCCTCTATCATGCTGACCGGTGCCGGCAACGAGGAAGTGGCGGCAAAATCACTGAAATTCGGTGCCAACAAATATATCGACAAACAGGGCCTGACCAAAACACAACTGAAGGAATCCATCGAGGAAGCCTGGCAGCGGCACCAGGATAATCTCAGGAAACGCAGGCTGATTGAACGCCGTAACCACGCCTTCAACAAAAGGCGTTTCTACCAGCAGCTGGAATCTACGCCGGGACTGGATTTCAACCGGCTGACCCGCTGCATCCTGTCGATGGAAATAGTCTCGGAAGGCGGTGGCGGCAAGATCGACCTGTTGTCCAGGAACAGTATCCTCAAGCACCTGTCACTGATTTGTTTCCGTTTCCTGTCCGTACGTCATCCGGAACTGTGTATTACCACGCTGACTGACGATTCGCTCGCCCTGATCCTTGATTACGGCACCGACCAGAACGCGATCAGGACTGAAATCAGTCAACTGCAGACAGAGGTGATCAATAATTCCTGGCGCAGCGGTGATGATCGCATCAGTTACGGGATCAGTACAACGGTAGCCATCGTCAATGAACAGGGGCTGACCGGCGATGACATCACGGGCCAGTTCAGGGCGGCCATAATCCGTGCCCGTACCGTGGCCAGCGGCAACAATCATGTTCTATTGCATCATGTCAGTGTCGAAAAACCGGCCGCAACCGGTGAGCTTGAAGAGTCCGGGGCGACTGCAAAGGCCGACACTGCAGCGGACGCACAAGCCGGAGAGCAGCAGCCATCCGAAACGCAGATTCCGCCTGTAACGCCGGCCGCACCGCAGCCGGCTGATGCCCCGGCGAAGCCGAGTGAACCGGTGGCGCCGGCCGCTGTGGAAGCAGCGGACATCGAGAGCGGTGAAACACTGGAAACTGCCACATCGGAAGGCCCCACGGAAGCAAACGGGGATGCGTTCTCCACCACCACGACAACGTCGCCTGCCGCGACACCGTCACACAGTTATGAGATACGGCTCGATGAATCCACCCTGGGTGAACAGGACAGGAAAATCATCCAGGCTCTGGATGAGCAACGCATCATACAACTGTTTCAACCGATTATCGTATTCAGCAGTGACTTGTTCGATTACAACGAGGTGTTTCATGTTTCCTTGCGGATGGTGGACAAGGCCGGCGACGAGGAATCCGCAAAGGAGATATTTTCAACACAGGAAAACCCGGAAGTCAGCAAATACATGGACCGCTGGATGATCAAGGAAATCATCGGCCATATCGTCGATACCGGCGCTGAAGACACCAGCCCGATGTTCATCATCAAACTCAGCCATCATTCGCTCTCCGATACCACCCTGTTCAACTGGCTACGGGCCCTGCTCTCCGGGATCGAATCATTCAGACCCGGTGAATTCATTACACTGGAGATTTCCATGGCTGCGATGATGCACAATCGCAAACAGATATCCGCGCTTATCCAGTACCTGGCAAAAACCTATGGATTTCATTTTGCCCTCGGACATATCGAGGACATCAACGACATCAAGTCCATTGTTGACCAGCCGGCCATTCACATGCTGATACTGGAATCCGCGACTATCGAACAGTTGAAATCCATCAAGGTGGAAGGCGAACAGGCGGATAATTTTGTCAATCTGCTGCGCAAGCAACATATTCACCTGATTGCCCGTGACATCCACGACTCCGGGCAACTCATGGCCGCCATTGCGGCCGGCGCCGACCTGGCCATGGGCGACTTTGTGGGCACCCCGCAAACCCAGCTCGATGAGTTTGCCAATATCGAAACCTACGATCTGGACAAACGCCTGAATTCTACGGTGTATTAAATGATTGTTACGAAATAGCGGTCATTCAGCTTTTACTGTCTGCCGCAGTTTCCTGGACCGGTATTTCAGTTTTCCTGAGCAGATTGCTCTTTCAGGTTCCGGATGCGCCATGATGTTCCTGTGTATATCCCGCTGATTGATATCAACCCTGTGCATGGCAACAACGTGGTTGTCCAGTGCCGGTGCGCCAAGCTGGAATATACTGGTAAAACGGTTGCGCAGCGCCATGTCACGGTATACAGCAGACATCCTGAATTCATCCGCCGAGGCAAAATTCATCACCAGCACACCGCGTACCGACAATCGATGCGTAAGGGCAGAACACCACTCTTCGCCGGCATCAATTGCACGCACCGGATGCCCCCGCTGTTCAGTAAAAATATCCTCGATGATCAGATCAAACTTTTTTCGTTTGCAGGTCCTCAGCCAGTCAACGGCATCGGCCTCGATCAGTTCGATATTGTCGGCATCGAGTTCAAAAAAACGCCGGGCGATTTGCAGATGCACGGCATTTTTTTCAACGCCGATGATCTGTTCGGGTTGCAACAGGGCGTTCAATTGCCGGATCACGGCCCCTCCCCCGACACCCAGCACCAGCACGCGACGGAGTTTACAGTCCGGCTGATACAACGCCGGCAGCACCAGCAGGTCCCAGATGCTCCCGGTCAGGATCGAACGCGGATTGTACTGGCTGTGGCAGACGCCGTTTTTATACAGCCGCCGGCTGTGCCCGGCCCTGCGTACCTCGTAATGCTGTCCCGCCTGTTTTTTTTGCCATATCACGGCCATAGTCTTGGCCTGACGATCGTGAACCGTTGAGGCTCCATGCTACAATCATGCATCGTGCAACCATTCGCCTGTCGGCAAACGGAGTACTCCCTTGACTGAATTTCTACCTGAATACGGCATGTTCCTGGCCAGGTTACTGACCATCGCCGGTATTATTGTTGTTTTAGCACTCATTCTTTTTTTCCTGGTGTCGCAATCCCGCGGTCCGGATGAAGGTCATATAGAGATAAAAAACCTCAATCAGAAATACGAACAACTCGGGCTGATGCTGAAGTCGGCGATACTACCAAAAAAACAGCTGAAAAAAGATCTGAAAGCGATTAAAAAGGAACACAAGGCGCGTGAGAAACGGCCTGAACCGGAACGCAAACGGCTGTTCGTGATCCGCTTCCATGGTGATATACGTGCCAGCGATGCCGGTTCACTGGCGGAGCTGATCACCGCGTTGCTCATGATCGCGAATAAAGACGATGCCGCCCTGCTGATCCTGGAAAGCGCCGGTGGCACGGTACATGGTTACGGTTACGCGGCCTCGCAACTGACCCGGATCAGGGACCGGGGCATACACCTGACTGTCGCCGTGGACAAGGTTGCCGCCAGCGGCGGTTATATGATGGCCTGCGTGGCCAACCGGATCATCGCCGCGCCTTTTGCCATCATCGGATCCATAGGTGTACTCGGCCAGGTGCCCAATTTCAACCGGCTGTTGAAGAAACACGATATTGATTTTGAGCAAATCGCCGCCGGCGAATACAAACGAACGCTGAGCATGTTCGGTGAAAACACAGCCGAGGGCCGCGAGAAATTCCGCCAGGAACTGGAGGAAGCCCATGATCTCTTCAAGCGCTTCGTGAAGGACAACCGCAAACAGGTGGATATCGACGCCATCGCCACCGGCGAACACTGGTACGGCAGCCGCGCCCTGGAACTGCAACTGATCGATGAATTAAAAACCAGTGAGGATTACCTCACCAGAGCCGCATCGGATCACGATGTCTACGAACTGGTTCATCAGCGCAAGAAGCGTTTTACCGAAAAGCTGTTGTCCTCATTCACCCGGATCAGCGATATGCTGCATGGCCACGGCTGAATGGCTGTTCAATTCCGGTAGTGGTTCAGTCTGTCGAACCCACGTCACTATTGTCATTTCGACCGCAGGTAGAAACCTTGTGTTTAAAGCTGTGAAAGCAGGATTTCCCCCGGAGTTTACCCTGAGGCTTGTCCGAACGGGGTCGAAATGACAGAACCGGATTTTATTATCAAACCGGGTCACTACCTCCGATTTCATCAGCCTGAACCTGCAATCATCCATCACCTTGTTCCGACGACAGCTTACGCACTTCGTCGGCAATGATTTCAATGCCCTGTTTGACGACGTCGGCGTCCTGCGAATATGTCAGGCGTATACATTGCTGTTTATGCGGCCAGTCCTCATCCAGGCCCGGGAAAAAATATTCACCGGGAATGATCAGTACACCCCGGCGTTTCAGTCGCTGATAGAGTTCCCGCGTACTGACCGGTAGTTGCGGGAACCACAGCCAGAGAAAGATCGCGCCCTCCGGGGTATGAATGAAATACTCGACATCGTGCATGGCTTCACGAATCCAGCCGATGGCGGCTTCGGCCTTTTGCTGATAATAACGCCTGACCACCTGATGGCTGAGCGTGATGATATCGCCAGTCAGCACCAGGTCCATCGCCAGTGCCGGCCCGAAACTGCCCTGGGCAAGATTCATGATGGCGCTCATGTGCGTCAGTGTTTCTATGATCGCCTCGCGGGCAATGACAATACCGGTACGCACACCGGGCAACCCCAGCTTTGACAGGCTCAGGCAGAGGATGACCTGCTCGTTCCATACCGGTTTGACGTCGGTGAAAATAATGTCGGGAAACGGCGCGCCGTAGGCGTTATCGACGATCAATGGAATATCACGATCCAGCGCCAGTTGCAGGAGCACGTCCAGTTCATCATCGGTGATGACATTTCCGGTCGGGTTGGTGGGGCGGGAAATACACAAGGCGCCAATACTGTCGTCGACATCGGCCGGGTCGAGATTGACATGGTATTTGAAAAAGCGATCCTCGCGCTTTTCGATGGCCGGTCGCCGGGAGACGAACAAGCCGTCCATCAGGCCCACATCACTGTAACCGATATACTCCGGTGCCATTGGTAACAGGATGCGGCGCGTTTGGCCATCGGGGAACTCGCCACCAAGCATGTTGAACAAAAGAAAAAATGCCGACTGGCTGCCGGCCGTCAGCGCCACGTTGCGGTGTGTCAGATCCCAGCCATACTCCCGATTCAACAGATCGGCAATGGCCTGATTGAATGACTGCGGCCCCTGCGGCGGATCGTAGTTGCCGATCATGCGGCCGAATTCCCCCGGGGTGTCCAGAATGCGCCGCATACACCCGGTGAAATATTCCTGTACCTCGGGAATATGCCCGGGATTACCGCCACCCAGCATCATCACCTCCTCATTGCCCGCCATGGCATTGCCCAGGTCTTCCATCAACTGGACAATGCCCGAGTCGGCGTTAAAGCGTTGCGCGAAACTGGAGAAATTCATGTTTCAGATGTCAGATGCCAGATGCCAGATGTCAGATGTCAGAGTTCAGGAACACATAAATAGATTGAACCCTGATACGGAAACTCAATCCGCTTGCGCGGAAAATTCACTTTTTAATTCGTTTTCCGGCGTTTTTTCCGGGCCATCTTTTGTCCGACCTGGATCATGCGTATGGTGCGTTCACCGGCATTGGCCAGATGTTGTCTGGACAGGCTAATGGCTTCTTCCAGGGACATATCCCGGGCCGCGGCGCTTTCCAGTGCGTGTATGCCGTGTTCGAATACACCGCGTGCGTCATCGGCCAGTCCGCCGCCAATGGCCACGACCGGGACACCGAAACGTCGGGCCGCCCGCGCGACGCCGGCCGGTGTTTTGCCGAACGCCGTTTGAAAATCCACGCGGCCCTCGCCGGTGATGACAAGATCGGCACCCTTGATGGCCTGTTTCAATCCGGTCGCTTCGACCACGATATCGATACCGCTTTTCAGGCGGGCGCCGGTAAACGCTACCAGTCCGGCGCCCAGACCGCCGGAGGCGCCGGCGCCCTTGAGCGTCAGAACGTTCTTTTTCAAATCCCTTTTGATCAGCTGTCCAAAGTGTTTCAGGTTGGCGTCCAGGGTTTTGACCATGGCCGGCGTGGCGCCTTTCTGCGGACCGAACACGCGAGCGGCCCCGCGCGTGCCACACAAGGGATTATCCACGTCACTGGCCACGGTTATGCGGGTTCTGCGCAGCCGGGGATCGAGTTCGCTGGTATCAATGCCGGCAATCCGGTTGAGCATGCCGCCGGCGCCGTATTCCCTGATAACCGCGTTGCGGCTGTCGCGGTATTTCACGCCCAGCGCCTGGGCCATACCGGCGCCGCCGTCGGTGGTTGCCGAACCGCCGATGCCGATGATGATATGTCTTGCGCCTCGATCCATGGCGTCCCGGATCAATTCACCGGTGCCGTAAGTGGTTGTCTTCAGCGGGTTCATGTCACGGCCGCTGACCAGCGGCAGTCCCGAGGCTTCGGCCATTTCAATGACGGCGGTTTTTCCATCGGCCAGCAAACCATAACGGGCGGTGACCGGTTTCCCGGCCGGACCGGTGACTTTTTTGCGGACGATACGGCCGCCGGTCGCATCCACCAGCGATTGCACCGTGCCTTCACCGCCATCGGCCATCGGCACCTTGACGCAACGCGCCCGTGGCAGAACCCGTTTGATGCCTTTTTCGATAGCGCTGGCTACCTGCAGTGAGGTCATGTTGCCCTTGAAGGAATCGGGCGCGATTACGATTTTCATAGTCTGATATCCACTGGTGGTTTGATATGGAAACCCTGCCCTGGGCGGGTGTCCCTTGTTGTTGTAATGAATCGACGGCTTCGAGCAGCAGATTGATGCACTGCCTTCCGCCGCTTCATATTACGTGATTATGGCAAACAGATAAAACTGCCCGCATTCAGGGACCGGCAAGGACTTGCAGCATCCGGGTAATGGCGGTGGTGGCGCGGCTCATGGATTCGTAGTCCAGTGTGCCCGGCAGATCACCGCCCGTGTGATAATACGGATTGCGGAAGTTGGCCGTGTCCGTGATCATGAACGCCGGTATGCCGGCCTGCCAGAAGGAATACTGATCGGAGCGGCGGATGTCCGGCACCAGCACGGCGGGGATGGCAAGTCCTGCCGCGGGCAGGCGCCGCGCCTCACGAAACGCATCGATTGCCCGGTGCACAAACTTCCTGGAATCAAAATTACCGACAAAGGCCAGAAAGTCGGCCTGATCGGGATAAATCAGGCTGAGTGGAAAAGGATAATGCTGACTGCCCGGCGTGGCATCGTAATAGCCGAGCATTTCCAGGGAAATCATGCCGCGAACCTGCAGCCCCTCATGGCGGATGCGTTGCAGGTAAACACGACTGCCCATCAACGGGGTGGCAAAGAACGGGCTTTCCTCGTTGGTAAAGGCGACGAAATGCAGTGTTCTCTCCAGGGGTTGTTGCTGTAAACGCCGGGCCACCTCCAGCAACACGGCCACACCGGATGCATTATCATCGGCGCCGGGCGACAGCCAGACACTGTCGTAATGCGCGCCCAGCACGATCACACTGTCGGGGAACCGTGCACCCCTGCTCACAGCCACTACATTACGAAAGCGCTGATCCTCGCCGTTATAGATTTGCTCGAACGGCGCGAAACCCATGTGAACGAATTCATCGTGTACATAATCGGCCGCGCGTGCGAGGGCCGCCGGCAACCGGTAATGACGTTCGCCGATGTCATCGGCCAGGTATTCGACGTGGGCCCGGAGCCGGACTGCGGTAGCCCGCTCGGCATCGTCGGCTTCGGGAAATCCTCTGTGAACCGATAGCCCGGGCATGAAGATCATGTAAAATGGTACGGTGACTGAAAGGACAGCGGCAAACAGAAGAATAACAAACAGCCATCTCGTGTAAATTCTTTTTCCCGCCGACATCACCCGTGCGTGCAGAACAATAAACGAATCGGAATGATAACCAAAGCAAACAGGCACTGGCTAATCATATTTATTTTCTCGGTTTCCGGTTTTACCGGGCTGATATATGAATCGATCTGGTCACATTACCTGAAACTGTTCCTGGGGCATGCAGCCTATGCCCAGGCGCTGGTACTGGTTATTTTCATGGGTGGCATGGCCTTCGGTTCATGGTTTATCGGCGCCCGTTCCGTCAAACAGACAAACCTGTTGTTACTGTATGCCCTCGCCGAGGGGATCATCGGAGTACTGGGCCTGGTCTTTCATCCGGTCTTCGAATTCATTCTCGACTTTTCCTATAACACGCTTTTGCCGGGACTCTCGCCCGGCTGGGTACACGCTGTAAAATGGCTGATCGGCTCGGCACTCATCCTGCCGCAATCATTCCTGCTCGGCACCACGTTTCCGTTGATATGTAACGGATTACTGCGGCGACACGAGGGCGGGACAGGGAGCACGGTATCCATTCTCTATTTCAGCAACAGCATCGGTGCCGCTATCGGTGTTCTGGTCAGCGGCTTCATCCTGCTCAAAGCCTTTGGCCTGCCGGGCACAATCATGACGGCGGCCCTCATCAATATCCTGCTGGCGCTGGTTGTCTACCTGCTGGCAAAAACGGACCGGGAACAGCTCTGTTTCAGCAATGACCTGTCCAGCCGTGACCTGTTGCCGATTACCTTTCTGATCGCGGCTTTCCTCACCGGCATGGCTTCGTTCATTTACGAGATCAGCTGGATACGCATGTTAAGCATGGTGCTGGGTTCAAGCACACACGCCTTCGAACTGATGTTGAGCGCTTTTATTGCCGGCCTTGCCTTCGGCGGTTTGTGGATACGCAAACGCATCGACCGCATCAGTGATCCGGTGGCCTTTGCGGCCGGGGTACAGATCATCATGGGCCTGCTGGCAATCATTACCATCCCGTTGTACAACTTTACCTACGAGATCATGAGTCTGTCGTTATCGGCGCTGGCCCGTACCGAAACCGGTTATTTTTTCTATTCCCTGACCGGGCATTTGATCTGCCTGCTAGTCATGCTGCCGGCCACCTTTTGTGCCGGAATGACCTTCCCCCTGTTTTCGACCATCCTGCTGCAAAGAGGGTATGGCGAACGTTCCATTGGCTATGTCTACGCCGCCAATACCATTGGTGCGATTTTCGGGGTGCTTTTTACCATATTTATCGGGCTGCCGTTGCTGGGCATGAAAGGCAGCATCATATTCGGCAGCGGCATCGACATTATACTGGGTTTTGCATTGCTGGTTTTTCTCGTCAAGAGTGTGCCCGTCTCGCGCACTGTGTTGAATTTCCTGGTCTGCGCCGGGGTGCTGGCAACCGCGTTCTATCTGACCGAGATCGACAGGTACCGGATCATCTCCGGCGTCTATCGTTCCGGCACTTCCCTGATGGAAAGCGCCCGTGACATTCTCTATTACAAGGATGGCAAAACCGCCACAATCAGTGTGACCCGGCTTGAAGATGGCCGTGTTGTCATTGCCACCAACGGCAAACCGGATGCGGCTATCAACATGCGGGAAAATACCCGTACCGCGGCCCTGGATGAAATCACCATGGTCATGGCCGGGGCACTGCCGTTGTTGATCAATCCCGATATCCGCCAGGTCGCCAATATCGGCATGGGCTCGGGTCTGACCTCGCACACCATACTCGAGTGGCCGGGTATCGAACAGCTCGACACCGTGGAAATTGAAGCCGCCATGGTCGAAGGTGCCAGGCATTACCTGCCACGTGTCGACAATGTATTTAACGATCCGAGAAGCCGCATCAATATCGAAGATGCCAAAACCTTTTTTTCCCTGAACCAGCACAAGTACGATCTGATTATCTCTGAACCTTCCAATCCCTGGGTCAGCGGTACTGCCAGCCTGTTCACACTGGAATTCTACCGGGAAATCAAACGCTATCTCGTCGATGGCGGCCTGTTGGCGCAATGGATACAGATTTATGAACTCGACACCAGCCTGCTGATGTCGGTATTCAAGGCCCTGCAGGTCCACTTCCCCTATTTCGAAATCTATACGACCGACAACTCCAACCTGTTAATCATCGCCAGCGCGAAACCGATAGCAAACACCCTGGATTCAGCCGTTTTCGATAACCCCGGCCTGGCGGCAGAACTGCAACACGTGGGAATTTACGGCATCCAGGATATCAAGACCCGTTATCTCGGTAATGAAAGAGTTTTTGGCAACCTGATCAGGAGTTTCAATATTTCGCATAACTCGGATTATTTCCCGGTGCTGGACCTGAATGCCGAACGTTCCAGGTTCCTGCAACATAACGCATTGAATATGACGGAATACAGAACTGAAGGATTACCATTAATCAACCTGTTGTTGCCGGGTTACTATGATGAAAACCGCACCCGCGTAACCGATAACAAGTGGCATACCTTCAGTCACCTTGCCTGGCTATCCATGAACCTGTACGCCTATTTCATGGAAACCGGGGAGATGCAGCCTGATTCGGTAGCACGGGAGGCGCAAACAGCTGTTTATGTACTCAAACATCCACGATCTGAATGTTCCGCGCCGGATTACGAACCATTGTGGCTGGATGCCATATTCCGGTTAATGTACGGAACGCTGCCATACCTGCAACCCGGTGAACTCAATGACCTGATTGAAACAATCAATGGAGCATGCCGGGACACCATGACGTTACGGCAATTGCAGTGGCTGGTTCTTTACAAGGCCCTGGCACAGGGCAATGCCCGCTTGTCGCTCGACACAGGCATGGAATTACTGGCGGCCGGCAACCTGGACCCGGCACGTAAACGCTTCCTGTTCAAGGCTACCGTGTTGTCTGCGATTGTCGATAACCAGCATGCTGTTGCTGCGAACATATGGAACGAACACATACGCGGCATCTACCGGAATTCGGATATTCCCTTTGCAGCGTATATTCTGCAGTCACTGATCGAGGACACGGGATTATGAGACTTCCCCGACAATGAAAATCAGCGGCTGAATATGCGGTGCTCAACCACATCACCCACTGAAATTGAAAACTCGTCCACCGTGCCGGCATTCAATTCCAGTACCGCCAGCACCCTGCCCTTGGACAGCATGTGTTCAAGACTGCCAGGCAGAGCCCGTTCATGGATACTGACTATTCTGCCATCGCCATTAATAAACAGGATATCCAGCGATATGTTGGTATTCTTCATCCAGATAGCCACACGCCGGGGTCTGCCATAATCAAACAACATACCGGACATGCGCGGCAGGCGTTCACGAAACATAAGACCGCGGCGGCGTTTCTCGTCGGTATCAGCCAGTTCAACATTAAAATCAACATAAGCTGAAGCCGAAGTATGGATACGCAGGGTTTGTTGCTCCGCACCAGGAACGGCGCCGGACATGATCAGCAAAAACAGACCGCACAGCGAAATACCCCTGATAACAGGCTGATAATTCATACCATCCGCCAGCGGATAAAAATATCCGGCCTGTTGATAACCCGGGAAAATCGACGTGCACTCATGGATGTGACCGATTAATATATGCCCTTTTTTCGCCGGGTGGAATTATTCCCGATGACGCCCGTCGAATGATAACAACTTCAAATATGAATGGAGAGTCTTCATGCATAAACAAATAACAACCCTGCTGATTGCATTCCTGCTCGTTCCCGGCCTGGTCCTGGCCCACGGACCTGCGCGCGTCAAGGTTTCCAAATCAATCGAGATCAACGCATCCGCGGACAAGGTCTGGTCGCTGATCAGCGATTACTGCAGTATCAAGGACTGGCATCCGGACATAAGCGAATGCAACGCGGACAAGGGTTCAGAGCCGGAATCGGTCCGTGAAATAACCCTGGCCAATGGCGAGGTCATCAAGGAGAAACTGTTCAAGATCGACAACGAGAAAAAATTCATGCAATACGCCATGCAACTTGAGAAAGGTCGCATCATCGAGGGTTTGCCGATATCCACTCACGGCGCAAAAATCACCGTCAGTGCTACCGACAGCGGCTCAAAAGTGGAATGGAATGGCGCTTTTTACCGGGCCTTCCCCGGCCAGGAACCACCACCGGAACTCAGCGATGCTGCCTGCCAGGAGGCCCTTGAAGCACTTTACGTCAATGGCCTGGAGAACATCAAGAAACTGGCCGAACAGTAAATCGCGGAACATCCCGTGATCTACAGGGCGATACTGGTCACCGTTTTATGCTCCGGCTGGGCCGGCAAGACACCGGCCCAGCCGTTTGCGTATATCACCAACCAGTCCGAGGACCGGGTCGCCGTGATTGATGCGGCAAGTAACCGCGTCATTGAGCACATCGAGGTCGGCCATCGGCCGGCCGGTGTGGCCACGAGTCATGACGGCAAGCATGTCTATATCTCCAATCCTGAAAGCCAGGAAATCTCGGTCATCGCAACCGCCACTCAAACAGTCACACATACCATTCCTCTTGGTGAGGGTCCCCTGGCCATCGCCATCAGCCCGGATGACGAGCGGCTCTATGTAGCTGACTGGTATCGCAACAGTGTTTTCGTAATCGATTGCCGGACCTATGAGGTTATAGAGGAGATTCACAGCGGCAACGCCCCCTCCGGCGTGGTCGCCGCTGCGGATAACCGGCATATTTACGTAGCCAACCGTGATGACAATAACGTGGCCGTTATCGATGTGGACACCAGGGATATCCGGCAATTGATTGACGTTGGCATGGCGCCGTTCGGGATCACACTGGATTCGGAGAAAAATATATTGTACAGCGCCAATGTGCAGAGCAGCACCATCAGCGTGGTGGATCTTCATACAGCGAGGACCATTACCAGTATCGATGTCGGCATGTTTCCCTATGCCATCGCCGTTGACGTCGAACATGACCGGCTTTATGTCACTAATCAGCGCTCCGGTGATGTCTCGGTTATCGATCGTTCCGCGCATACGCTGGTGAAAACCATCGATGTGGGAGAATACCCCGAGGGCATTGCACTGCATCCGCACAAACCACAGCTTTTCGTGGCCAACTGGTTCGACGGCACGGTGAGCGTCATCGACACCAACAGCCTGGAAGTCATCGACACCATCGAGACCGGCGAAGGCAGCCGCGCCTATGGAGAGTTCTTCTCACCTCCCATCTCAGACAACAGATTACAGACAACAGATTACAGATAACAGATATCTGGAGTCTGTAGTCTGGAGTCTGTAGTCTGGAGTCTGGAGTCTGTCACCCCTGCTCCAGCAAATTCCCGAGATCAATTACCGCGGCATTGGCGCGTGAAACGTACGACGCCATGATCAGGGAGTGGTTGGTGAGCACTCCGAAGCCCGAGCCGTTCAGGATAATCGGACTCCAGATCGTCTCCTGCGAGGCCTCGAGTTCACGGATGATCTGCTTCAGGCTGACCCGGGCATTCTTCTTTTCCAGCACATCACGAAGATCATACTCCATGGCCTTGAGAAAATGCAGCAGCGCCCAGGTCGATCCACGAGCTTCGTAAAACACATCATCGATTTCCAGCCAGGGAGTGGTAACAATTACCTGTTCGGGTTTGACCGTCGACTGCACCGCTTCCGCGTCACCTTCCAGATCAATATTGATGCGTACCTGGCCGACGCTGGCGCTGAGCCGTTGCGAGAGGCTGCCGAGGCGCTTTTCAACGATGGCCAGCCAGTCTCTCAGATTATCGGCGCGACTATAGAATTGCGCCTCGCTCTCGCCTTCATCCCTGAGCCGTTGCTGGTAACGGCGCACGGATTCTATCGCCTGCCTGTATTTATTTTCACTGGCCGGAAACATCCATGACTCCGTGTCGATATGAAAATCGGGATCGGCCAGCACCAGGTCCTGATCCTCGGTGGACTGGGTCTGTGAACGGCTGAAATCATTACGCAGGGCGCGGGCGAGATCGCGAACCTGTGTAATCACACCGTATTCCCAGTTCGGGATATTGTCCATGATCACGCCGGGAGGCATGACATCATTACTGAGATAACCCCCAGGCTTGTCGAGCATGGTTTCAGCAACCCGAATCAACGTCGCCGTGGTGAAGGCGCCGGTGACCAGGTTCGCCTCACCGCCGTTTTGCTCGATGGCAACCTGGCGGACATCGAAGCTGTCCGGCTCGCTGTCCCAGTAAAACATCAGCAGCAGATTCAGCAGAATAATGATCGCGATAGCGATACCCAGACTGCGCAGGTGGCGCCGGTAGAAGGGCGTATCAGCTTCCAGAAGCGGGTCAGACGGCATGTTGTATTTTCCTCATGGGTTAATATGTTGGGATGTATATTACTGATTTCAACAGGCTACCCTGATACTGCGGTAATTTCACTCTACAAACGGGCTGCCCGATGTCTATAATCGGGATTACAGAAGTCCAGTCACGAAAATATCCCGAAGGTGCCCATGAAATACTTACTCCTGCTCTTCGCTCTCCTCATCCAGCCCGTCATCGCCGCCGACAAGGAGGATGAAGACAAGACCATTACCTATACCGTCAAGGGCGAGGAAGTCACCGTGAAAGCATCGGAAAACCCGGAACTGGCAAAATTCATGGAGCAGATCGAGGCCGCCGCCAAAAAACACAAGGCCCGTGAAGAAGGAAAAGAAGGTGAAGAGGCTGAAGCAACCGATGAAGCTGAAATGACCGACGAGACTGCAAGCCCTGATGTGGCCGAAAAGACCGAATCGGAACCCGAAGAACCTGCCCTGAAGACGACGCCGCAAACAGCCGAACAGCTATACAACAAGGGGGATTTTGAAACAGCCTATGAGCATTACAAGGCGCTGTCGGCCGAGGGGGATGCTGAAGCCAGCCTGATGCTCGCCATCATGAACAGCAAGGGCCAGGGTGTGGAGACGGATGAGGCAGCCGCTCACGCCTGGTTCACCCGCGCCGCCGAACAGGGCAACCCGTCAGCGGGTGAATTTATCGAAGGATCCCGCCTGACCGCGACCGAGAAAGAAAAATCACGCGAGCTTTACAAAGAGATTGCGCAGGAATACGACGAACCCGAAAAAGCGGAAAAGGCCGGGGAACGTTTCGTCAAAATACAGAAATCCAGCCACACCCTCCCCCGTCCCGCCACCGTGGACCGTACCGACCCGGGCAGCCTCAAGGTCAAGACCTACAAGCGCCCGCCCGCCGGCACCTACAGCGAAACCCCGGCCAGAACCTACAGCTCGGAACCGGTGAAATCCTACGGGGCCGAGCGTTTTGAACTGGAAAAATACCAGCCCGGACAGTAAACCCACCACCATCTGTAATCTGTAATCTGCAGTCTGTAGTCTGTAGTCTGTAGTCTGTCGTCTGTAGTCTGTCGTCTGTCGTCTGTCGTCTGTAGTCCGAAACAGCCTCGCCCCCGCCACTGGCATATTCCTTGCTGAATGCATAAAGAAGCAACTCACCAGGAAACCCGGATCCACCGAACGGATACAGGCGGACCTGATGGTCGAGTACTACCTGAAACATTACCAGGGCGAAGCCAATGATTATATCCAGGTCACTGAATTTACGAGTCTTTATCTATCCCATTCTGCTCATCACAACGACCCCGGCGTGGCCGATCTCGGTACTGCAGGGGCAACGGCCGGAAAGCATTTACGAAAATCGCACCTGTGAACAACTCTACCTTGCAGCCGGGAAACTGGAGAACAAGGCCCTGAATTATGAATCCGATGTCTTCAACCACAGGAACAACACCGTGGCCAGTGTGGTTGGCACCGTTTTCACCCCGGCATTGTATTTTCTGGGGTATTCCAGCTATATGAGCTTCAAATCGGAACGAGAAGCCCACCAGTCAAACCATGAACTGGATAAAATTCGCCATCGCATGGCGGAATTGCGCTGTTTTCAGCAATAAATTCCTGAATTTCAAGTCCTGCCAGATTGTCCTGAATAATGAATATTTAATTGAATATTCATTATTTACAACTCATAATTCAGGGCCATGCAATCGACGAGAGTCATTCAGGATGATCAGGCCGTCCGGGACCGCATCATGGCGGCCGCCCTTATCCGGTTTCGCCAGTATGGCTATAACAAAACCACGATGGCGGAAATTGCCGCTGACTGTGACATGTCCACGGCAAATATTTACCGCTATTTTGCCAACAAGCAGGAAATTGCCGGCCTCTGCGTAGCGAACTGCATTCAGGATCGTATCCGTTGCGTGGAAGAGGTCGCCAGCCGTGTGGATTGCAGCGCCAGCGAACGGCTCAGGGGCTTTGTGCTGACCCTGCTGCAAAATTGTCACGATACCTGGTCCAAGGACCTCAAGATTCATGAATTACTGCTGTTCATCACCAGCGAACATCCGGAAATAGTCCACGACAAGATTGCCCGGTTACAGGAACTGTTACAGGCCATACTAGAGTACGGCGTCAGCACCGGCGAATTCCAGGTGGAGGACACTGTCAGCACCGCGCGGGCTATTTATTCCAGCATCGCCGTCTTTGATATTCCACTGTCCATGAATTTTTACCCGCTGCAGGTATTCCGCGCGCGTGCCAATGAAGTGGTCGACCTGCTGCTCAAGGGGTTATCATATACCGGTAAGTTACAACGCTACGAGGAAGGGAGTCCGCCATGAGTCAATTTGAAATCCGTTTCAGTCAATGGGTACTGCGTAACCGCATCCTGATCATCATCGCCTCACTGCTGCTGGTCGCCATTGCCGGCGCAGGCACACAATACCTGTCCTTCACCACGAATTACCGGGTTTTTTTCAGCAAGGAAAATCCCCAACTGCTGGCTTTCGATGCCATGGAAAAAACCTACGCCCAGTCCGATAACGTCATGTTTGTGATCGAGCCGCATGATCACCGGGTTTTCACGCATGACACGCTCAAGGCGGTGGATGAACTGACCAGAAAAGCCTGGCAAATCCCTTACTCAAGACGCGTGGATTCGTTATCCAACTTTCAGCACACCGAATCCGGGGACGACGAACTGATCGTCCGTGATCTTTACCGTGACCCCGAATCCCTCTCCAACCGGGACATCGAGGAAATTCGCCGTATTGCGCTCAGCGAACCCTTGCTGGTGCGTTCCCTGGTCTCCGAATCGGGACGTGTTACCGCGGTCAATGTCACCGTGCAGTTGCCACGGAAGAACGAAGCCCGGGAAACACCCGAGGTGGTGGATTATGCACGCGAACTGAAACGGGACATCGAGAACCACTACCCGGTGACGATTCATCTCACCGGCATGGCGATGATGAACAACGCGTTTTCAGAATCTTCAATAGATGACTTTATTCATCTGGTGCCGGTGAGTTTCGGTATCATGCTGGTGCTGCTGGCGTTACTGGTGGGTGGAATAACCGGGACCGTGACCACGCTGGTCGTCATTGCATTTTCCATTATCTGCGGCATGGGGCTCGGTGGTTACCTGGGCATGCCCATCACGCCGCCATCGGCCACCTCCCCGACCATCATACTCACCGTGGCCATCGCCAACTGCGTGCACATCCTGGTGAGTGCAAGGTTCGCACTGCAGAGCGGCAAGGACAAGCCGGCAGCCCTGTCAGAAAGCCTGAGAATCAATTTGCAACCGGTTTTTCTGGCCAGCGCGACGACGGCACTGGGTTTCCTGTCGATGAATTTTTCGGACGCACCACCTTTTCGGCATCTCGGTAATTTCGTTGCTCTCGGCGTTATCACCTCGTTTGTTTTTTCCGTTACCCTGCTGCCGGCGATCCTGTCCTTGCTGCCGTTCAGCGCGCGCAAGCTGAAAGTGCAGGAGGATTCGATCATGGCCCGGGTGGGTGATTTCGTGGTGGCAAAACGATCCGCACTGCTCTGGGGCATGAGCCTGGTGATCATCGCCTTGCTGTTTGCCTTACCGCGCAATGAACTCAACGATATCTATCTGCATTATTTCGACGAGACTATTCCGTTTCGCACGGCGTCGGATTTCACCACCGAAAACCTGACCGGACTGTATACCATCGAATATTCGCTCGACTCGGGAGAGACCGGCGGCATCAGCAATCCCGGTTTCATGCAGGATGTCGAGGCCTTCGTGAAATGGTACCGGAACCAGCCCGAGACCATCCAGGTCACGACCATCACGGATACCCTCAAGCGCCTGAACATGAACCTGCACAATGATGATCCCGCCATGTACACCATCCCGGATGAACGCGACCTGACCGCCCAATACCTGTTGCTGTATGAAATGTCGCTGCCCTACGGCCTCGACCTGAACGACCGCATCAACGTGGATAAATCCTCCACGCGTATCATTGTCCGGCTAAAAACCATTTCAACAAAGGAATTCCTGGCGCTGGACGCGCGAACTCAACGATGGTTGCAGGATAATACAACGCACATCAAATCGGGTTATGGATCCGGTCCCGGGATCATGTTTGCGAACATCGGCCAGCGTAATATCCGCAGCATGCTGGTCGGAACCACGGTGGCGCTGATCCTGATTTCCCTGATCCTGGTCATTGCCTTGCGATCCGTGAAAATCGGCCTGGTCAGCCTGATCCCGAACCTGGCGCCGGCCGCGATGGGATTCGGTTTATGGGGATTCATGGTCGGGGAAATCGGACTGTCGTTGTCCGTGGTCACTACCATGACCCTGGGTATCGTCATTGATGACACCGTGCATTTCCTCAGCAAGTACCTGCGCGCGCGACGGGAAAACGGACTCGATCCCGCCGACGCCGTACGCTATGCGTTCCGCACCGTCGGCCGCGCACTGGTAATCACTTCCATCGTGCTTGCCGCCGGTTTCCTGGTGCTTTCCACTTCCAGTTTTGAACTGAATTCCGGTATGGGACTGTTGACAGCCATTGTTATCATTCTGGCGCTCGCTGCCGACTTCCTGTTCCTGCCCCCACTGTTAATGAAAATCGAGGAGAAGATGAATGAGAAAAAGCCTGTTGCTGATGGTCTTTCTGACCCTGTTACAGAGCGGGGTTTCCGCTGAGACCGCCGCGGAAAAAGGTCTTGCCATCGCCATCGAGGCCGACAAAAGAGACAGTGGCTGGATAGATCAAAGCGCCGATCTGTACATGATTCTGAGTAACCGCCAGGGCGAGGAAAGCAGGCGCACCCTGGAGATTGATACGCTCGAGGTTGAAGGTGATGGTGACAAGAGCCTGGCGGTATTTGATTCGCCCCGGGATATCAAGGGTACGGCCCTGCTCAGTTTTACCCATGCCCTCACTCCGGACGATCAATGGCTGTTTCTGCCGGCGCTGAAACGGGTCAAACGTATTTCTTCCGCCAACAAGTCCGGCCCCTTTGTCGGCAGTGAATTTGCCTACGAGGATCTGACTTCGCAGGAGGTGGAAAAATACCAATATAAATGGCTGCGCGATGAAACTCTTGAAGGCCGCGAGGCCTTTGTGATTGAACGCTATCCGCAATATGAAAATTCCGGCTATACGCGCCAGGTCGTGTGGCTGGACAAGACCATGTACCAACCGTTAAAAATCGACTTTTACGATCGCAAGAATACCCTGCTGAAAACCCTGATGTTCAGCGGCTACCGGCAATACCTGGACAAATACTGGCGGGCTGCGGTGATGGACATGGTCAACCATCAGACCGGCAAGGGCACACGGCTGGAGTGGAATGATTACCGGTTCAATAATGGTTTCACCGAGCGCGACTTTGACAAGAACACGTTGAAGCGGTCACGGTGAGTTGGTGATTTGTGAATAGTGATTGGTGAGTAGCGAGACAATGGAGTCGCCATTCACTATTCACTATTCACCATTCACCATCCAAGGCTCATAAAATAACAAACCTATGATCGTGAAAGCCGGCAAACGCATCTGTCTCATCCCCCTGCTGTTACTGTCAACAACAGCCGATGCCGGCGAGTGGTATGGATATGCCGGCCTTGAGACGCGCCTGTTCACACAGGATGCTTTCGATCCCCGCCAGGACCACAGCCTCAATACTTCACTGGTGTTCGAGCCCGAGTATTATCACGAGTGGGATGATAACCGGCAATTGTTCGCCTTCGCGCCTTTTTTCCGGGTTGATCAGCACGACAGTGAACGCACTCACGTGGACATTCGCGAACTCACGTATGTCAAGGTGGAAGAAAGCTGGGAATTGCGCCTTGGTATACGCAAGGTATTCTGGGGTGTGGTTGAATTCCAGCACCTCGTCGATGTGATTAATCAAACTGACCTGGTGGAAAACATCGATACCGAGGACAAACTCGGCCAGCCCATGCTCAATCTCGCGCTGATCCGTGACTGGGGCACGGTGGATCTGTTCGTCATGCCATACTTTCGCGAGCGGGAATTTGCCGGCCGCCAGGGACGCCTGCGCACGAGTCCACCGATCGATGAGGGACTGTCGCAATTTGAATCAGGTGCGAAGGAAAAACACGTGGATTTCGCCGTGCGTTATTCGCACTATTTCGGCGCCTTTGACATCGGTCTCGCGCATTTTTACGGGACCAGCCGTGAACCGCGCCTGTTGCCTGCGCTCGATGCCGGTAACAACCCGGTGTTGATCCCTTTTTATGACACCATTCACCAGACCTCGCTGGATGTGCAGGCCACCCACGGCAATATGCTCTGGAAACTCGAAGCCCTGCATCGCAGCGGCCAGGACGAGACATTCAACGCCGTTGCCGGCGGCTTTGAATATACCTTTGTTGGTATTATGGACTCCGTCGTAGACCTGGGCCTGTTGGGCGAATACCACTACGATGATCGCGGTGAATCAGCGCCGACGATTTTTGAGGATGACATCGCAATCGGCGCGCGGCTCGCCTTCAATGATCCCAGTTCCACCCAGTTACTCACCGGAGTCATATGGGATCGCAATACCGGCGGTCTATTCTATAATCTCGAGGCATCGCGCCGCATGTCCGAGCACTGGTTTCTGGAAGCCGAGGCACGCTTTTTCATCGATCCCTCCACTTCCGATCCGGCATTCGCCGTCAGCCGCGATGACTATATCGAATTATTTCTGAGCTTTAACTTCTGAACAGTTGTTCCATGTCCGGCCGCCAATCCGGTACCGTCACCCGTCCTGCCGGCATCGGTGCATTGTCATCGCTAATTCGGGACGGCTGTGCTCTAATGATTGCATCTGCTTTACCTTCCGGAGGTTGTTATGTCATTACACATGTTTATGAAAATCGATGGTGTCACCGGCGGCGCCAGGGATTACAAGCACAAGGGATGGTCCGAAGTACTTTCATGGAACTGGGGCATGACCAGCAATCGCAAATCAACACAAGGCGATGACAATGTAAAAACCAGCTTTAACGAAATATCGATTGTCAAACCCACGGACATTGACAGCCCCGATATCCGCCTGCTGTTTGCCCAGGGCAAGGTGATTCCCGCTATCGAGTTCAGCATTACACCGGTTGTTGCAAAGAGGCAGGTTGAAGGTAAATACATGTCTATCAAACTCGAGAATATTGTTATCAAATCCATCGTGACCGGGGGCAGTGTTGAAGATAACTTTTTCAAGGAACATGTCACCCTGCTCTTCGACCGCATCAACTTTGAATTTACAAAAGCCGACGATATGAAAGAAAACGTCAAATCGACCGAGAGTCATGACTTCCATTTCAAGTGGGACGTTGCCGCGAATTCGGAATGGGTTCAGTAAACCCGCATTCCTGAGTGCTGTGCGATAGTCAGGTTTGATGCGTTGCCCGCAGTGACAAGCCGCAGGCAAGCGCCAGGTTGACCAGCAATCCGTACAGGCCCGGGTGAAATCCATAGAGCTTCCCATCCACTACCGCTGTAATGTCTCCATAGGCCAGTAACAGCGCCACAATGATGCCGGCAACAATACCCGTTAACACCGGCCCGGGTTTCAATCCCTGCCAGTGAATACCCAGCATGAAAGCCGGTACCAGCTGGATCATCAGATCGAATTTGCGATCCAGTAACTGGATGAGCGAGGCCTTGTCGCGCAGGTAAATGGCCAGCCACACCAGGAAAATCACCAGCACCCACGAGCTTAATTTCCCGACCCGGGTCAACACCGCCTGCCCGGCCCGGCGATGGATGAACACCCCGTAAATGTCCTTGCTCAGCATCGATGAAATACTGAGCAGCGCCGAATCCGCCGTCGACATCATGGCCGATAGCGCGGCGGCGAACAGTACCACCACCAGCCAGTAACCGGGCAGTGAATGCAGTTGTACCTCGGCCAGCATACGCGTGAGGATCTGATCGCTGGCGGCGCCTTGCAGACCGGGAAAATAGGCAATCGCGTAGATGCCGGCAAAGACGGCAATCAACGTGGTGGTCAGGGGAATGAAGGCCATCAGGGCGAGACTGTGACGCAGCACACGGGCGTTCCGGGCCGCGAAGACTCTCTGGATGGCCTGCGGATACAGCGAACCGGCCAGTCCCACCAGCAGGACATAACTCAGCCACTCACGCAGGCGATTGGCGTCGGGTGGCGCCACCTTGGCGCGGGTCAGCGCATCCGCCGAGGTGTGGATCACCTGCGTGGCTTCACTCACCGGGCCATACATACGATGCAATATAAAGAGCAGAATGAGAAAACCCGTCATCAGCACCGCACCCTGGATGGCGTCGGTCCAGGCCACCGCGCGTATGCCGCCCAGCGTACCGTAGATCACCATGATGGTGGTGAGCAGGATTACCCCGTAGTTGTACGCCTGCACCGGATCGTTCACCGCCAGTCCCTGCATGGCCCGGCCCATGGCCATGAGCTGGGCGAGCAGGAAGTTCGCCAGCACCACGACCATGATCATCGTGGCCAGCAGGTTCAGTGCCGATGATCCGTATCGATGGGCGAGAAAATCCGTCGGCGTAATGAAATGCAAATGCCGTGACAACCGGTACAGCTTCGGCGCGAAGATCAGGTAACAGACGATGATCGCCGTCATGAAATGCACCGCCATCACCCAGGCGTAACCGATACGATAGGTCTTGCCTGTGTAGCCGAAAAACGTGTTGCCGCTGTACTGCGTGGCATAGAGGGTGAGAAACAGGACAACAAAACCAAAGCTCGAACCGGCAAGGTAAAAATCCGCCAGCGTGTTTTCGCGGCGCGCCCGGTAGCCGATCCAGCCGACCAGGATCAGCGAACCGAGATAAACCCCGATGAACAGCCAGGCGCCGGCGCCGAAAGGCAGCAGATCATTCATCCGGCCATTTCATCGTCAACAGCAGCCACGCTGTAAACAGGGAAATACACAGTGAAACCAGCAGCGAGACTGTCACCCACAACGGCAAACCGAACAGCAAGGTATAGCGTTGCGGCAGATACCAGGGAATGGCCAGGGCAAACAGCAGCAGATAAACCAGAATGATGGTTCTGACGGGCAAGGGCATGTGGTTGTGGCTATCAGGGCGTTGCACAATTATATGAATCGCCGACGGCAATGCTTCATTTCACTGGATCCCCGTTCCCCGTCTTCACGGGGACAAGCTTTACGGGAATGATGAGTCACCCGATGTCGAGTCCCTTATGACTTGAACTGTTCATGCAGCGACAGGTAATCCTTGAGGCCGAGAATATCCTTGATCTCGTCAAAATCCACCATCTGCGCCTGCAGGGCTTTGGTATGACCGTCACGCTTGAAAACCTGCGCCATCTCGCGCATGGCTTTCGCCGTGATCAGCACCGAATCGATGGGAGCGACGAGAAATTTAAAACCGAGTTCCTGCAGTTCCGCAGCCGAAAGTATGGGCGTCTTTCCAAACGCCAGCATGTTCACCAGTTTCGGGTACTCGACCCGTCGGCAGATGGTCTCCAGTTCTTCAATACTCCGCGGCGCTTCGATAAAGGCGACGTCAGCGCCGGCGTCACAATAACGATTGACGCGATCGATGGCTTCGTCCAGGTCATGGGTGCCGCGGGCATCGGTACGGGCAATGAACACAAAATCCGGATCGTTGCGCGCATCGACCGCGGCCTTGAACTTGCTCACCATCTCGGCCGCCTCGATCACCCGGTTGCCGCCGAAATGGCCGCAGCGTTTCGGAAAGGCCTGGTCCTCGAGAATGATCCCGGCCGCGCCGGAACCCTCGAATTCCTCGACACAACGCATGACATTGTGCAGATCACCGTGGCCGGTATCGGCATCCGCGATCAACGGCACATCAAGGCGATGCGCCATGCGCCGCGAGGCCTCCACCATCTCCATCAGGCCCAGAAAATTCAGATCGGGCAGACCCATCATACTGGCGCTGGTGCCGAAACCACCCATGAACACCGTTTCAAAACCGGCCTGCTCGATCATCACCGCACTCAGCACATCGTGGGCGCCAAGAGAGCGGATGATGCCGGGCTGGCTCATCAGGCTGCGAAGTTGTTTTGCTGGATTTTTAATGTCTGACATGAAATACCCCGGGTATGGATTAACAGGCCGCAACAGCGACGAAAAATGCATTTAGCAGTTTGTTGGCTGAAAATTTATAATACCGTAAAACCAATGCAAAGAGAGACCACCATGGCGGAAGAACGCGGCAGCATACTCCTTGGCATGTTCTGGATGTTCATCATTTCACTGTTATTGTTCTGGCTTCCCGGCATCGGCAGCCTGATCGCCGGCATCGTCGGCGGCAAGCAGGCCGGTGGCGTACTGCCGGGTTTGCTGGCGGCGCTGTTGCCCGGAGTTCTCATCGCCATTGCCCTGTTTGTGAGCGGCACCATGTTGACGGCGCTGCCCATGGTCGGGGCCCTGCTGGCAGGCAGTGGCATTTTACTGTACCTGGTGTATGTGCCGACCCTGCTGATCGGCGCACTCATCGGTGGTTTGCTGGTTTGAGGCCGGAATTTTCGCCTCAAACTGCTGATATCCATAGTCTATATCTGGAGGAATCAGTGGGCTTAAAGCGCTAGATATTGTGTATTTTCAGATTACATTGCCCTATACTTCAGGCAATATCGGGATCTATGGATTCAGTTTACACTGACTTGAACCAGATGATCCTTACAGGTGTACAAGAGTATTAAGTACCTGATCGACAAGTGTCAGATTTATCAAAATTCGTCTCGCACGAGGGGGAAACGGCGATGATACGCAATCACTCCCTGTCCGGAGTTATTTTCACTCTCATCTTATTCACCGTCACCACGATGACCAGCGCCGGACCGCTTGAAGACAAGGCCCGTCAAATCCGGACCCTGGCGGAACAGGGGGACGCCAAATCACAGTCGCACCTCGGCTACCTTTACTATGTGGGTGAAGGCGTGCCGCAGGATTACAGCCAGGCCGTGGCCTGGTATCGCAAGGCGGCAACCCAGGGGGACAAGGACGCCCAGTACAACCTCGCCGTGGCCTATGCCTTCGGCGAAGGCATAGAGCAGGATCTCAAGCAAGCCGCCATCTGGTATCGGCGTGCCGCCGAGCAGGGTCATGTCATCTCTCAATACAGCCTGGGACTTTCCTATGCCTATGGCGAAGGCGTCCCGCAGGATTCCTCGGAGGCGGTACGCTGGTTTACCCGCGCCGCGGAACAGGGCTATATCCGCGCCCAGGTCCATCTCGGCAGCGCTTACCATACCGGCGAAGGTGTGACGCAGGATTACAGCCAGGCCATACACTGGTACCGGATGGCGGCCGATCGCGGCGATGCCACGGCACAGTACAACCTCGGCACCCTGTACCGCGCCGGTAAGGGCGTGGAACAGAATTACCCGCAGGCCATACGCTGGTTCACCATGGCGGCTGACCAGGGCTATGCCGCCGCCCAGAATGAACTCGCCAGCCTGCAACGCACGGTCACTGCCGTTGCCGCCCGCCCCACCCCGCAGGTACGGCCGGGCAGCACGGAGAGTGTCGTCAATACCGGCGCCACCGTCAGTACGCCCGAGCCGGACGTAACAACCACCGAACCTGAACCTGAACCCGAACTCACCCCGGCGGTTGCGGAATCAGCCCCGGTGGCGGTAACCCAGACCCCCACTCCACTGCGTTCCATATCCTCGGACGGGATCTCCAGCCTGGTCGATAGAGCCGGAAAGAACGCGGCTGAAAATAATACGGCCGGGGCCGAATCGACGCCGGCCGGCGAGGATGGCGGCCTGTTCGGCGCCATTGGCAGGATCTTCAAGGCCAGGGATCAGCAGCCGGAAACGGCTACGGCGATTGTCGGGGAGCCCGTGGACGCCGGTGATGACAGCGATACTTTTCCGGACACGCCTGCGCCATCAACAGAAACCGAAGTCAGCAGCGAAGACATTGAAGTGGTAGCGACTGACGATACGGAAACAGCGGCTGACACTGAAATCGTCTCTACCGCGCAAACCGATCACATAGCGGAGCCTGAAATCACCGAGGCACTGCAAGCTGACGCTGATTCCATCCCGGCCGGTCCGGAAGCCGAAGAACAAGAGAAAAAGCCCGGCTTTTTCAGCCGCCTGTTCGGCACGGGCAAAACGGCTGGCCCTGAAGACACCATCAGCGAGGCAAGCAAGGACGTGACAGGTCTTGCCGTGGATGAGACGCGGGTTGAAGACACTGCCGACCGCATCGACAGTGGCGAAATCGACACCGGGACTGCACAGCCTGAGACGGCGGTAATCGACACACCGGCGGTACCGGAATCACCCGGCAGCGAGCCGCTAACGACAGCGCTGGATAGCCGGGAAGATGCCACGGTAGAGGCAGAAGCAGAAACCATCGCGGCCATCGATTCCCCTGCGAGCGATAATGCGGCTGCAAAATCCGACACCGCCGGCACAGGCGGTTTTTTCAGCCGGATTTTCGGCAGCAACAAACCGGCTGCAACCCCGGAGCCGGAAACCGTTGCCCTGGCCGAGAGCGCGTCCACAATCGACCGCGTTGAGTCTGCGGAGTCGGCAGAAACAAGCGCCCGTTACTCCGTGGAAAGCGGACGCAGGGCCCTGGCCGGCGGCGACTATGACCAGGCGCTGGCGGAGTTTCGGCCGCTGGCCGAAGCCGGTGATGCGGAAGCGCAGTCTCACCTGGCCTCCATGTATTACGTCGGCCGTGCCGTGGACAAGGATTACGACAAGGCTTTCAACTGGTACCTGAAAGCGGCCGAACAGGGCCACATGGATTCCGAGTACAGTATCGGCAACATGTATCTGCTGGGGGAAAGCGTGCCCCAGGATAACCAGAAGGCAGCCCTCTGGTACGACAAGGCGGCGCGACAGGGCCACGTCGCGGCCGCGCACAACCTGCAGAGTCTGAAGACGCTGATGGCGCAATCCGGGGAACCACTGGAGCTACCACAACCTGTCGAGGTGGCCACCCTGACACGACCCGAAACCACGCGGCCGGACACCATGGCAATGCCTGATGCCGATACCACGACTGCGTCTGAGAACACGATCCACGATGCAGCCCCGACGACTTCAACCCCGGTAACCCCGGAAAATACAGACACCGCGCCTGCCACGCCAACGGTGGCCGTGGTGTCCAATATGCCGGAAACGGATGCCATTGTGCGGGCGCGCGTGGATGACGAAGCGGAAACAACCCCGTATTCCGACACGGCCACGGCAACGGATCAACCGGTCGAGAAAAAGGCCGGGACTGCCTCCGGCGTCGGTGGCTTTTTCAGCCGCCTGTTCGGCGGCGGCAAGGACAGCAGCGAAGCAGACACTGCAATGGATTCGGATACCCTCACGGCAAACGACGACAGCGACGATGCCGCCCCGGATGTCGATGCCGGCCTTGCGGAAGCAACCGGCTCACCGGCCGAGGTAAAACCCACGGCCGAAGTGAAAACCTATGGCGTCGGTAGCGCTCCCGTCTCGCAACAACTGACCAGCGATCCGGAAGAAGATGCGGTCGATACCGTCGTGCTGAGTGAAGCAGAAACGCCGGAACCCTCCATAGCCGCAGCGACAACGACAACAACAGCCACCGAACCGTCCACCGACACAGACAGTGCTGAAACCGTTACGGCCAACGAATCCGGTGAAACAACCCGCACCACCGATGCCGGGGACACCGGTACCGGGAAAGGTTTTTTTGCCCGCCTGTTCGGGACGGGTGACGACAGCACGCGGACCCCTGACAGCGACGCCGTTGCCGATGATGAAGTCGAGCAGGCTGTCGAAATCATGGAAGCCGACACGGCGTTAACCGGCACTGCAAATGACAATCATGACAACCCGGCGGACGAAACTCCGAAGAGTACGGACGAGACTGTCGAACCGACCGATGAAGACGAGTTTGCTTTCTTCGACCAGATGTTCAGCAACAGCGATCGCGACGCCTCGACGGCGATGACGGAGCAGACGCTCAGGCAACCGCCGCCGCAGAACGAATCCATATCAGTCACAGAGGCTGAGGCAGAAACAGGCGCCGAACCTGAACCAGCAGAGACCGCAGGTGAACCGGCTAACGAAACCGTTGCCTACATCACCGATAGCAAAGCCGTCACGGACACTGCAGCAGATGTCGGCACGATCCGGCCTCTGGCCACCCGGGGTGATGCCGATGCCCAGTTGCAACTGGCCGACATGTATTACACGGGTAACGGCCTCAAGCAGGATTACACCCAGGCGTTCCTCTGGTACCGGCGCGCCGCCCAGCAGGGCAATATGAACGCCCAGTACAAACTCGGCAACATTTACCTGATGGGTGAAGGCATCGAGCAGGACGACGTCCAGGCAGCGCAGTGGTATGAACGTGCCGCCGAACAGGGTCACGAAGCGGCCCGCCATAATTATGAAAACCTGCAACGGCTGGCGGCAGAAGAATTTGTTGCCGGTAATCAGACTGAATCCACGCCGCAACCGGCAGCCACACCGTCCATGAATCCGGGATTTGAATCGTCGCGGTCCGCCAGCGGGGATACGGCGCCGATCGCTGCTGAATCATCCGCCCGCGAGACGGATACCGCGGACAATGACATCGCTGCCGGTAACGGGGAAAAGAAGGGTTTCTGGGCTGCTGCCGGCAAGTTGCTCGGTCTTTCGAAAAAGGATGAAGACCCGTCGCAAACGGAGCCACAGGTCACCCTGGAGGATGATGACCTCGATGATGAGTCAACTCAACGCAGGGTTGAAAACGCAGCGGCAGGCGATACAGACGGCGCTGATCCGGAGGCCTTGTATGAAATGGGTATGGCCCACGCTTTTGGTGACGGTGTCAGCAAGGATGACAGCAAGGCTTTCGAGTACTTTCAGCAGGCTGCCGAACTGGGGCACGCCGGCGCCCAGTACCGGCTGGGAGTCGCCTATGCCTACGGTGAAGGCGTCGAGCGCGATACAGACCAGGCCATACGCTGGTACCGTGAGTCCGCCCAGAATGGCAATGCCGTGGCCCAACGGACCCTGGCATCGATGTACCTGGATGGCAACGGCGTCCCCCGTGACAAGGTGATGGCCCATGCCTGGTACCGCATAGTGGCCGATTCGGGCAATGTCATGGATATTCGCCGGCGGGATATGCTGCAGGAGAAGTTATCTGCAACCGAGTTGACGGAATCCGAGCGCATCGCCGGAGAAATTCACGCGCGATTGCAGAAACTCTGAGATCCCGTACATCATCTGCGCAGTATCCGCCCGGAACAGGAAACGGCCAGGAAGTTCGACACGACAGCGCTAATGCCCGCCGCCAACGCGGCATATTGCGGAGCATCAGGCATGGTACGGCGAAGTGTGGATCTTACGATGTTCTTGCACTCCACTGCGCTTCTCGTTTAGTTTCCCCACTATGTCTGCAACGGATGAACAGAACCTGATCGAAGTTTCCGGCCTGGTCAGTCATTACGGCGATCGGCAGGTGTTGAACAACATCTCGCTGGATGTGCGGGAAAACGAGATCCTGGTGATCATGGGCGCCAGCGGCTCCGGGAAAAGCACGTTTCTCAGACACCTGCTCGGCCTGAAGGCACCAAGTGCGGGAACCGTCAAACTGCTCGGCCGGGATATAACCACCATGACACGCCGCGAATTGTTTGATCTGCGCAAGCAAATCGGAGTTGCCTTCCAGGGTGGCGCCCTGTTCAGTTCCCTGTCACTGATCGAGAATATCGAGTTGCCGTTACACGAACATACCGTGCTGGACAAGGACACCATTCAAATCATGGCGCGCATGAAGCTGGAGATGATGAACCTGCTCGATCATGAACATCTCATGCCCTCGGAACTGTCCGGCGGCATGCTCAAGCGCGCCGGCCTGGCGCGCGCCGTGATCATGGATCCACGGCTGCTGTTTTTCGATGAACCATCCTCCGGTCTCGATCCGGTAACCTCGGCGGAACTCGATGAACTGATCAAACAGTTGCGGGTGGCCCTGAACATGACCATTGTCATCATTACCCACGAAATGCAGAGTGCACTGAACATCGCCGACCGTGTTACCGTTCTGCACCACGGTGATCAGATTTTTACCGGCGCTGTCGATGAACTGCATGCCTCCAGCGATGCACGCATTCTGAACATGATTCATCGCCGTCCGTCCCGGCATGGCGTCGACAGCGACTACATAGACCAGTTGACGAGATAAGCATGCCGTCATGACTGAAACCATTCGCTCACTCGGCCGCATGGGCATCTTTCTCGGGCACAGCGTGGCCGCCATGCTCACGCCCCCGTGGCGGCCGCGGTCCCTGATCAAGCAGATACACTTCATCGGTGTGCGATCCCTCAGTGTCATCATCTTGTCGGGACTGTTCGTGGGCATGGTGGTGGCCCTGCTGTTCCAGGATACGCTGGTTCGTTTCGGCGCCACCAGCATGGCCGGATCCGCCGTGGGGTTAAGCCTGATCTGGGAACTGGGTCCGGTATTGACGGCGTTGATGGTCATTGGCCGCGCCGGTTCGGCAATATGTGCGGAGATCAGCATCATGCGCACCGAACAGCAAATCGACGCGCTTGAATGCATGGCCATCGATCCCATCCGTCATGTCATCGTACCGCGATTTACGGCCGCCATGATCTCCATCCCCTTGCTGACCGCGATTTTCATTGTCATCGGCATTGTGGGCGGTTATTTCATCAGCGTTGTACTGTTCGGACTCAGCGAGGGCGCCTACTTCCAGGGTATGTCCGACACGGTACTGATGGGAGACCTGCGCATGTGCCTGGTCAAGACCCTGGTGTTCAGCCTGCTAATCATCTGGATTTCAACCGCCAAGGGGTTTTACCTGCACCTGGTCACGGGTGCTTACGGTTCCGAAGGCGTCAGCCGTGTGACCACAATGGCCGTGGTGCATTCATCCATTGCCGTGCTCTGTGCCGATTACCTGGTCAGCGCAATCATGCTCTAATCACCAGGGCCGCAGCCATCAATCAGAACAGAAACAATAAACAGGATTGAATATGAACACGAGGATCACAGAACTTTCAGTTGGATTATTCATGCTCGCCGGCCTCGCCGCCATCGCCTGGTTGGCCATCAGTCTCGGTGATGTGGACTTTCTGACGCAGGATGAATACCGGGTGCATGCGCGCTTTGTTTCCGCCTCCGGGCTCAAGGAAGGCGCTTTCGTGGAAGCCGCCGGCGTCCGTGTCGGCAAGGTCGAATCCATCGAGTTCGAACCGGAAACCTGGTTCGCGAATGTGACGCTGTCGATAGATAATGCCGTTAAAATACCGGACGATGCCATTGCATCCATTCGCACGTCGGGGATCATTGGCGATAAATTCGTCAAAATCACCCCCGGCGGTTCGGAGATCATGCTGCCCGAAGGCGGAGAAATCCTGGAAACCGAGCCTTCGATCAACCTGGAAGAACTCATAAGCAAGTATATATTCGAGTCCAACGATTGAACGGATCAGCCCCTTCCGTTCAATATGTCACATGAGTTTGACGACTGTCATATTCAGTCTGGAGAAAGTACATGAGCACAACGAAGTCAGGCGTGGCATACATCGCACTGGTATTGTTATTACTGTTACAACCATTCCTGCTTCGTGCCGAAGACAGTGAATACAGCCGGGACACGGTCATTGATGATGCCGCGGACTTTTTTGGTGAAGGCGCCGAGGGTGTCGGTGAGGTTATTGAGAAAATTTTCGAGGATCTGGGTAAGCCCAATGCCGTCATCAAGGGTGAGGAAGCCAGTGGCGCGCTTGGGGTTGGCGCCCGTTACGGTAACGGCGTACTGCAAATTTACAATGGTGCCGGTCAGCGGGTGCACTGGACCGGGCCGTCCATCGGCTTTGACGCCGGCGCCAATGTATCGAAGGTTTATGTTCTGGTTTACAACCTGCCGAATGCTGATGCTCTCTTCCAGCGTTTCCCCGCGGTCGATGGCAGCCTCTATATCATCGGCGGCATCAGCGCCAACTATCATCAATCCGGGGATATCATTCTCGCGCCCGTGCGCCTCGGCGCCGGGCTGCGTAGCGGCATCAATGTCGGCTATATGAAATACACGCGCGAGAAAACCTGGAATCCCTTCTGAAGTTTCCGGACTGACGTCAAACCAGTCACCTGCCTCTGGTCTGCAGCAGGTTCAGGAAACAGCTGTTCGGTGAAATACCTGTAGCCTGGAAATCCTCCTGCCTGTTTTACTTTCCTGAAAAACACTTCAAACTAGCAAATGCTGGTCGATTCAGCACCGGCCCGATCACGGGCAACTGTTGCAACCGGATACCCGACTGAACCACAGGAGCCGCCGTCATGTTTGAAGTTGCAGAAATGGGCCATCACCTCAGCAAACGGGAATACAAGGCCAGGGTCCCCGCACTGCGTACCGAACTCCTGCGCCTGCAGGATGATCTCACCAGTCATGATTTCCCGGTACTGATCCTGGTCTCCGGTGTCGATGGCAGCGGCAAGGGCAATATCATCAACCTGCTGAATGAATGGATGGATCCGCGTTATATCCGCACCCATGCCTTTGCCGAACCCACGGATGATGAAGCAAGCCGGCCGAATCACTGGCGCTACTGGATGGGACTGCCAGGCAATGGCGAGATCGGGATATTTTCAGGTTCGTGGTACAGCGATCCGATATCGAAATGGATGCAGAAGAATTCCAGCCACGACGAATTCGACCGTGAACTCATGCACATCAATGAACTCGAGCGTGAACTCACCGATGACGGCATGTTGATCATCAAGCTCTGGATTCACATGAGCAAAAAGGACCAGGAAAAACGTTTTGCCGAACTCAGGAAGGACCCCGCAACCCGCTGGCAGGTGACCAAGCGTGACCTCAAGCATCTGAAACTCTACGATGAATTCATTGCCCTGGCCAACCGCGTGGTCCGCGAGACCAGCACCGGTCATGTGCCGTGGCTGGTCGTTGAAGGGACGGATCTCAGGTACAGCAGCCTGACTGTGGCCAATCATATCCTGACACGTACCCGAAACCATATTGCCCTGATCACCGCGGAGGCAAAAGTGGAAACCCCGCCGCGTATCGAGATTAAAAAGGACATTACCATCCTGCAAACGCTGAAAATGGATGACAAGACCCTGGGCAAGCGTGAATACAACGAATCACTGGCCAAACACCAGGGCCGGCTGAACCTGCTGGCTCGAAAATACCGGGACAAGGGGATCTCGGCCATTCTGGTGTTCGAGGGCTGGGATGCGGCCGGCAAGGGTGGCGCCATCCGCAGGATTACCCAGGCGCTCGACGCGCGCCAGTACCGGGTAATTCCCGTCGGCGCACCCAGCGATGAAGAAAAAGCCCATCACTACCTGTGGCGATTCTGGCGCCACCTGCCCCGCGCCGGTAAATTCACGATTTATGACCGCAGCTGGTACGGACGTGTTCTCGTGGAACGTGTTGAGGCGCTTGCCGCATACAGGGAATGGTTCCGGGCGTATACGGAAATCAATGACTTCGAGTCAAAACTCAGCGAACACGGCATTGTCATTGTTAAATTCTGGCTGCATATCGACAGGGATGAGCAGGAAAAACGCTTCCGGGAACGCGAAAAGATCAGCTATAAACGCTATAAAATCACCCGGGAGGATTATCGCAACCGGGAGAAATGGGAGCAGTACAAGATGGCGGTCAACGACATGGTGGCGCGCACCAGTACGGAATATGCTCCGTGGCACCTGGTGGAAGCCAATGACAAACGCTACGCCCGTATCAAGGTGCTGCAGACCTGTTGCAAGGCGCTGGAAAAGTACCTGAAATCGGCGCGTCAGTAACCCGGAACCGGATGTGCTGACACATAAAAATCCGATTGGGTCAGAAATCCAATAAACAGATCAGTTTCAGTTTATTAGATGAAAATGACACTGCGTTTCAGCCGGGGGAATCGCCTGCAGCCTGCTTCTCCTTGTACTTCTGCACCCGCCGGCTGATGTCGTTGAGCAATCCGTCCATGCCCTCGTTTTTAAGTATGGTGGCAAAGGTGTTGCGGTAATTGTTCACCAGGCTGACGCCCTCAATAACTACATCGTAGGAATACCATTCGCCGTCATTGTCCTTGACCCGGAAGTCTATGGGGATCTCGGTGTTCTCGGTCACAATCATCATTTTTACCAGAGCGCGCTTGCCGTAGATTTTCTCGTCAACGAAGCGGATTTCCTGGTTGTCATAGGCCTCGATCTTGTCCCGGTAAGTCTCCTCGATGTACTGGGAAAAGTATTCAACAAATTTCTCGCGTTCCTCCGGGGTGGCGCGTTTCCAGTTGGTAGCAAGGATGCTTTGCGACATGCTCCTGAAATCGAATCGTTCATTGATAATGACACCGATCTTTTCCCACTTCTGATCACGATCCAGAGTGGTGTCCTTGAGAATTTTCAAGACCCTTTCCACCGAGTCCCTGACCTGCCCCGTTGGCGTTGAGAAGGTGTCGGCGGTAAGATTTGCAATCAGCAGAAAACTGCATATAAAAACGGCAATACGACCCAACATAATTTCATTTCACCTGAACATTAAAAATCGAATATTCACATGCCCATCATACCTGTTTTGAATCCTCTCGCCAGTTTCACGGGCAAATTAATCCGGTCTCGGGGCACCCCGTGACCGTGACTTTCCACATCCGGACGGTTCCCGGCAGAATACATACAAGCGCCTGCTGACATGGCTACAGTCAGAAAACAGCTATACCGTACCATCCTGGCCGTCTCCGTAGCGGCCGCCATCACCGGCTTCCTTGTCCTTGACCTCGACAGATACCTCAGCCTGGACTTTCTCCAGCAACAACAAGGGCTGATATCGGGTTATCACGCTGCTCATCCGCTGTTGTTTCCATGCCTGTATTTCCTGGCTTACCTGCTGATGGCGGCATTATCCATTCCCGGGGCAACCATCCTCAGCATTGGTGCCGGCGCGCTGTTCGGCCTTGTCGCCGGCACGGTCCTGGTTTCATTCGCCTCTACACTGGGTGCCTGTGCAGCGTTTCTGATCTCACGCTACCTGCTCAAGGGCTTCTTGCATGATCGCCACCGTCAACGCCTCCGGATTATAGACCGTGGCATAGAACGCGACGGCGGTTATTATCTGTTCACCTTGCGGATGGTACCTGTTTTCCCCTTTGTCATAATCAACCTGCTTATGGGCATTACTCCCATACGCCTGCGCACCTTCTACTGGGTTACCCAACTGGGTATGTTGCCGATTACAGCGGTTTACGTGAATGCCGGCAAACAATTGGGAGAACTGGATTCACCGGGAAGTATCCTTTCAGTCGATCTCGTTTTCGCCTTTGTACTGCTCGGGCTGTTACCGCTCCTGACCCGATTAACGCTTGAACGGCTGCAACGCCGGAGAATCTCCGGGACCCGAACATGACCCGCAAGGGTAATATCTCACCGATTACCCCGGGTGTGAATATATACCCCGCCTATCAGGTGTATTGATCAAATCAATTATCCGGCCTCACACAAGGTCTGGTAGATTGTTGGTAATCGCAAACGTGCGGCGAAGAGTCGATCAAGTGCGGGAAGACCGGCTCCGCGAAGGCTTCAAGGTTGAAATCCCGGCGACTGTACAGGCGTGAAGCAAGGTAATGCCGGTCCGCTCATGCAACAGTTGAGCAGGCCTGATATGCTGTGCAGGCGGCACGCATGTCGCCGGAGACCGGAGGCAACATCATGCCCGGGGATACCTGCTTGCATTGTTAAAATTATCACAACAGGGCGAGAATCTGATTTATGGCTGATTTTGATTACGATCTTTTTGTCATCGGCGCCGGCTCGGGTGGTGTCCGTGCCGCTCGTATGTCTTCAGGCTTCGGCGCCCGCGTCGCTATTGCCGAGGACCGCTACCTGGGCGGCACCTGCGTCAACGTCGGCTGCGTCCCCAAGAAGCTGTTCGTCTATGCCTCGCACTTTGCCGAGGATTTTGCCACGGCGCGAAGCTTCGGCTGGTCCTTCGGTGAACCGAATTTTGACTGGAACACCCTGCTTGAAAACAAGAACCGCGAAATTGAACGTCTGAACGGGGTCTACCGGAAAATCCTGGAAAATAACGGCGTCGAGCTGATCAATGGCCGGGCCACGCTGATCAATGCCAATAGTGTAAATATCAACGGCCACACATACACGGCGGAACGTATCCTGGTTGCGACGGGTGGCTGGCCGGACATACCGGATATCCCCGGCAAGGAACACGTGATCAGTTCCAACGAGGCTTTCTTTCTCGACAAGCTTCCCGAACGCATTGCCATCGTCGGTGGCGGCTACATCGCAGTGGAATTTGCCGGCATCTTTCACGGCATGGGTGTGGACACAACCCTGGTCTACCGGGGACCGCTGTTCCTGCGCGGTTTCGATGTGGATATACGGGAAAAACTTGCCGATGAAATGCGCAACAAGGGCATTCATCTGCTGTTCGACAACAACATCACCGACATCGAAAAAAAGGACGGAGTATTACACGCCGCTTTTACCGATGACGAAAACCGGGAATTCGATGCCATCATGTATGCCACCGGCAGAAAACCCAATAGCAAGGAACTGGGCCTGGAACAGCTGGGCGTACAACTGAATGACAACGGCGCCATTGTCGTCAACGGGCAATACCAGAGCAGCGTTCCCTCCATTTACGCCATCGGTGATGTCACCGACCGCATCAACCTGACGCCCGTTGCCCTGGCTGAAGGTATGTTTCTGGCCCGGCAACTCTACGGTGATGGCGCAAACCCGGTCGATTACGACACCGTGGCCACTGCAGTGTTCAGCCAGCCGGCTATCGGCACCGTGGGGCTGACCGAGGATGAAGCGCGGGCAAGGTATGCCAATGTCGCCGTGTTCATGTCCAGTTTCAAGCCGATGAAACTGTCATTCTCAGATGATCCGGAAAAAACCCTGATGAAAATCATTGTTGACCGCGACAGTGACCGGGTACTGGGTGTGCACATGCTCGGCCCTGAAGCCGGTGAAATCATCCAGGGTATCGCCATCGCCCTGCGTGCCGGCGCCACCAAATCCGTGTTTGACAGCACCATCGGCATACATCCGACGGCCGCCGAGGAACTGGTTACCATGAGAGAACCGGTCGCCGACGACTGAGCCGCCAATTTCACACCATCATCACGGCCCAATTGCTACTATAAACGCATGGACAAAGGAACACAGGGTCGACTGCTGGTGATTGAAGACAACCGGGACATCGCCGACATGGTTTGCGACTACCTGGAACAGCTCGATTATACGATCGATTATGCAGCGGACGGCATTTCCGGGCTGCACCTTGCCGTTACCCACAACCACGATCTGATCGTTCTTGATCTGATGTTGCCGGGACTGGATGGGTTGGAGCTTCTGCGTCAGTTTCGTACCCGCGCCCGCGACGATACTCCGATCCTCATACTTTCCGCACGGGATACACTGAACGACAAGATTGCCGGACTGGATGCCGGTGCCGATGATTACCTGTTGAAACCCTTCGAGATCCAGGAACTGGAAGCACGCATACGCGCACTGATACGCCGCAATCGTGGCCAGGTCAGTCCGCGCATGATGACAGTAGGCGATTTGAGTTTTGATACCGGCACGCTGGAAGTATCACGCAACGGCCAGAAGCTGAAACTCACACCGATAGGCATCAAGATTCTACATATATTGATGCAGGCATCACCACGCGTCGTCCAGCGCCGCGAAATAGAGGAACAGATCTGGGGAGACCTGTTACCGGACAGTGACACCCTGCGCAGCCATATGTACAACCTCAGGAAAGAAATCGATAAGCCGTTTGATAAACAGCTGATGCACACCATCCAGAACGCGGGCTACAAGATTGCCGATATTGACCAGTAGCGCAGCCGGTCTCAGGAAAAAATTCTGGCGGGCCTTCGTACTGCAAATTGCCCTGATCAGCGTCACGGTTATCCTGGGTATTTATGCAACACGCTACGTACTTGGCGACATTCTTCTTGAACGGGCACTCCAGGACGAAGCTGAATTTTTCTGGCAGCACTACCGTGAAGACCCTGATTTTCCCGGACCTGACACCCGTAATCTCACCGGTTACCTGGGTGACCGGGACAGCATACCCGACATAATGCAGGACCTTGGTCCCGGATTTCACCACATCTCCAGACCTGGCAGTGAACTTTATATAATCTACGTATCCGAGCATGGCAACGAGCGCCTGTATCTCGAATTTGACGGTGAAAACGTCGGCAAGCTGGCACTGATCTTCGGGGTCGTACCGCTGTCGCTGCTGTTAATTGTCATCTATCTGAGCAGCTGGTTGCTCTATAAATCCTCGCAAAGAGCCATCTCGCCGGTTATCCGGCTGGCGCAGAATGTCACGCGTTTTGACCCCAAAAAAGGCGATGACTATTCATTCAGCCATGATCTCGGGATCAGTGACCTCGACCAGGAGGTACTGGTACTTTCCAACGCACTGGATGAGTTACTGTCGAGGATTAACCGTTTCGTGGAACGCGAACGAAACTTTACCCGTGACGCCAGTCATGAATTGAGAAGCCCCGTCACTGTAATCAAGATTGCAGCCGACCTGATCGAGATGGACGAATCCCTGTCAGCAAGCACGCGCCAGTACCTCGACCGTATCAAGCGATCTGCACGTGATATGGAAGGCCTGATCGAGGCCCTGTTATTGCTGGCACGGGAATCGGATGACAAACTTGAAACCACTCCCGTGTGCCTCAATGACCTGGTTGACGAGGAGATTGAACGTGCCAGGATTCTCTTTGGTGACAAGGACATCAGTTTCAGGAAGCATGAACACACCCGCCTGATTATCAATGCACCGGATCGTGTGCTCCAGGTCATGATCGGCAATCTGCTGAGGAATGCCTGTTGTTATACGGATTCGGGAGTCATTACCATCACTATTGGAGGTTCAAGTATTGAAATCGAGGATACCGGCGAGGGAATTCATGAAGAGCATGTCAGGGAAGTATTCAAAGCCTTTAATCGCGGCGGCAGTAACAAGCGTGGCGGTCACGGGGTCGGACTCACCATCGTGAAAATGCTTTCGCAGCGGTTTAACTGGCCTGTACACATCGACAGCACACCGGGTGTAGGCACCCGTGTCAAGGTCAGTTTTCCCGGTTCCAGGAATTCCCCGCTGAACCGGTAAATACCCGGGTTCTGCCGATTGCAGTAACAATCGAACTCTCTTCACATGGAATTCACGCGGCATAAACGCCGGCTTCACATGTCCAGTGATAGATTCTCCAGCCATGAATAACACTGAACATGAAACCACACGCCGGACAGAGCACCTCAGCAGCCGATTTCTGCGCTGGTTAATCAACGATCCATCCTTCCCTGACAATCTCACCGAAACCGGGAAGCAGGAAGTCGATCGCCTGCGCCTGACCATGTACCTGGTCTTTCACGGCCTGTGCCTGACGGTGCTGCTGGTTCCGTTCAGCTGGACCGCGGTCGGACTGTGCCTGTTTTTCTACCTCACAAGAATGTTTTTCATTACTGCTTTTTATCATCGCTATTTCTCACACAAATCCTTTGATGCCGGCCGTATCGTAACCTTTTGCATGGCTGTGCTTGGCTGCACAACCGGGCAACGCGGGCCATTATGGTGGGCCAGCCACCATCGGCAACATCATCTTACTTCCGACACCGGGGATGATCCGCATTCACCCGGGACGGGTTTTCTTAACAGTCACATGCTCTGGTTTTTACGTAAGGGAAATTTCGGCACCATGCAGAGCCGGGTGCGCGACTGGATGAAATTTCCCGAATTACGATGGCTGGAGCGATTCGACTGGGTGCCATTCCTGCTCTTCGGTGCCGGATGCCTTGCCTTCGGCAATTACCTGGAGACCTCCCGACCGGAACTGCAGGTTACCGGCATGTCTTTGCTGGTCTGGGGATTCCTGATATCGACAGTCCTGCTCTGGCACGGCACCTATACGATCAATTCGTTTGCGCATCAATTTGGCAGCCGGCGTTTTGCAACGGTTGATGACAGTCGCAACAATTTTTTACTGGCTCTTCTGACTCTCGGAGAGGGCTGGCATAACAATCACCATCGTTATCCGAATTCCACCCGGCAGGGATTTTACTGGTGGGAAATAGACATCAGTTATTACGTGATTCGCCTGCTTTCCATGTTCGGCATTGTTGACAATCTCAAGCCGGTACCTGCGTCAGTTTACCGGGAGGGTATGGGGAAATGAGTGGCCAGCGTATCGCCATCGTCGGCACGGGCATATCCGGCCTGACCTGCGCCTACCTGTTGAAGGATCATTATGATATCTCGTTATTCGAGTGTAACAATTACATTGGCGGCCATACCAACACAGTCAGAGTGGTTGAGAATGAACGATATCTGAATATCGATACCGGTTTCATAGTCTTCAACGAACAGAACTATCCGAATCTGTGCCGGCTCTTCAATCAACTTGAGGTGCCGTCACAGGATTCCGATATGAGTTTCAGTGTCCACTGTGAACAGACGGGACTGGTTTATAACGGAACTTCTCTCTCCAGCCTGTTTGTACAGAAGAGCAATCTTGCCAACCTCGCATTCATCTATATGCTGAAGGAAATCCTGCGCTTCAACAATCACGCAAGGCAAGTACTGGAAACCGGGATAAGTGACAATGTCACTGTCCAGGACTTTGTCAAAATCCATAATTACAGCAAAGGTTTCTATGAACATTACCTGTTGCCGTTAGGTGCCTCCCTGTGGTCGAGTCCGGCCTCCAGTTTCCGGCAATTCCCGGTGAAATTCGTACTCGACTTCCTTAACAATCATTCAATGTTACAGGTCAATAACCGGCCGCTCTGGAAAACTGTCAGCGGCGGTTCCTCCGAATATGTCAAGCGCATGACGCGATCGTTCACGGATCGTATACACCTGTCACACCCGGTATCGGACATTCGACGGACCACGGATCATATTGAGCTGCGTTTCACCGACGGTTCTACAGCCTGTTTTGATGAAGTTATCATTGCAACGCATTCTGATCAGGCGCTGCACCTGCTCAAGGAGGCGCAGGAAAATGAACGGGAAATACTCGGCGGCTTCAGTTATGAACACAACGAGGTGGTATTGCATACCGATACCCGCCTGCTGCCACCGGTGAGAAAGGCCTGGGCAAGCTGGAATTACCGCATCTCGGCTGATGACACGCGACCGGCTGCCGTAACCTACAACATGAACATGCTGCAGTCGTTAAAAACTGATACGACCTATTGTGTTTCGCTCAACCAAGGCGACGCCATCGACAGAAACCGGATTATCGCCCGCTATGATTACACGCACCCGCAGTTTTCCCGGGGACGTGATCAGCTGCAAGCCAGGCATGGTGAATTGATCCGAAATCGCGGTATTTCCTGCTGCGGCGCCTACTGGGGTTACGGTTTTCATGAAGACGGTGTTAACAGCGCCCTCGCCGTGTGTTCCGAATACAGGAAGAGTTCATTGCTATGAACAGTCATATTTACACGGGCAAGGTCGGGCACTTCCGCAGACTTCCGCATGCACATGGTTTTACCTACAGGGTCTTTATGATGTACCTGGACCTGGATGAACTCAAGGATGTGTTTTCAGGGAACCTCTTCTGGTCGGTCAACCGGCCCAACCTGGCCAGTTTTTACGAGAAAGACCATTACAGCGAACAGGGCCTGGGACTTGCTGATTCAATCCGCGCATTGATACAGAGAGAAACCGGGAAACGGCATCATGGTTCGATTCGTTTACTGACACACCTGCGCTATTTCGGCTACGTGATGAATCCGGTGAGTTTTTACTTCTGTCATAACAACAATGACGGACAGGTTGATTTTATTATCGGAGAAATCAACAACACGCCGTGGGGTGAACGCCATTGTTACGTTCTTGACTGTACCGGTCAACGTGAACAAAAAACAAGAACTTTCGAGTTCAGCAAGGCATTTCATGTTTCACCTTTCATGGGTATGCAGCAGGACTACCACTGGAGTTTCTCCGGGCCTGATAAAAATCTGTGTATAAAAATGACCAATATTGAAGAGCGTAAGCGAATATTCACCGCTATTTGCAGGCTGCACAGGCAACCGGCCTCGGCGGTTAATCTGAATCGCATGCTGTTTACCTATCCCTTGATGACCCTCAGGGTCATTGGCGGGATCTACTGGCAGGCGCTGCGCCTGTGGCTGAAAAAGACACCTTTTTATAATCACCCCGAACATTACAAGCGAGGTATATCTTCATGAAAGTATTGGAAACGGCCAGTGCCCTGCCTTCGAAAACCGGCCCCGGGCTGGCCCGTTTTATCCGTAACCGGGTAGTGGCCAGGTTATCCGGGCTGCGTGGCGGTCTGATCATCGCGCAGGATCCCTGGGGCGAATGGACCGCTGGTGATGAACATCATGGCCACTGTATCAATATCACCGTACACAATACCGGCTTTTACCGAAAATTACTTCTTGGTGGCAGTAATGCTGCAGCCCGTGCATACATGAATGGTGACTGGTCATGTGATGATCTGACCGGCTTGTTGCGACTGTTTCTGCACAATATGCAGCTGATGGATGAACTCGAAAACAGCGCCGGAATCGCTAATATCCTTTACTCAACACTGCATTATCTGAACCGCAATTCCTTGCGCGGCAGCAAGGATAATATTCATGCCCACTATGACCTTGGTAATGATTTGTTTGCGCTGTTTCTGGATGAAACCATGACCTATTCATCCGGGATCTATCCTCGCGCTGATTCGACCCTGAAGGAGGCATCGATAGAAAAGCTCGACCGTATCTGCCGTAAATTGAACCTCGACGCATCCATGCATATTCTCGAAATTGGCAGCGGCTGGGGCAGTTTTGCACTGCATGCCGCGGGCAAATTCGGCTGCCGTGTCACGACAACCACGATCTCCAGGCAGCAGTATGACTACGTCGCCGGGAAAATCCGTGATGCCGGCCTGGAAGACCGGATAACCCTGCAGTTGGAGGACTACCGGGATCTTCAGGGAAAGTACGACCGTCTCGTTTCCATAGAAATGCTCGAAGCTGTTGGTCACAGGTTCCTGCCGGTCTATTTCCGGAAATGTTCAGAACTGCTCAAGGTGGACGGCCAGATGTTGATCCAGGTCATCACCATGCCGGACCATCGCTATAAAGACTATCTTTCCCGTTCGGATTTTATCCAGCAATTCATATTTCCCGGCAGCTGCTGTCCCTCGCTGAATGCTGTTTCCTGTGCCGCAACTGCGGGTTCGGATATGAAAATCAGTCATCTCGAGGATATCGGCGAGCATTATGCGACCACTCTTGCCGAGTGGCGGCACAATTTCAGGACCCGCGAGCAGGAGGTTCTGGGCCTGGGCTACGATACCCGCTTTATCAGGCTCTGGGAATATTACCTCTGTTATTGCGAGGCCGGCTTTCGCGAGCGCTATAGCGGCGATTTGCAGATTGTATTCAACAAGCCGGGCTGCCGTTCAAGTGTTAACTACTAACATGATTTTCACGAACAAGATAATGAATTTCATCGCATTCCAGGTCAGCTGGCTGGTCTGCTGTATGAATGCGACCAGCCAACCCTGGGTCGGTGTAATATTAGTGGCAGGCTGGACACTGTGCCTGCTTGTCAACAACGAGAGCTGGTACGTCGATTTAAAATTGATGCTGGCCGCTGCCATGATCGGCTATGTGCTCGATTCTACACTGGTACTGCTCGGAGTTATTTCATTCCCGCCGGCCGCCTCGATTGGATGGCCGACAACCTGGTGGATGGTTGCCCTGTGGGTAAACCTGGCGGCCACGCTTCGCTATTCCCTGTCCTGGCTGCTCGATCATCGCCATATCGCCGCAATTCTCGGCTCACTGGCCGGACCGCTGGCCTACTACGCCGGTTACAAACTCGATGCCATCAGCATATCAGCACAACCGTATGCGTTGGCCATTATCGGTCTTGAATGGCTGTTGGCAATGCCGCTGCTGCTCTGGCTGGCAACATGGTTGACAATGCATCAAAGGCGGGCTGCCGAGGCTGTCCTGTCACGATGATCAATCACGATGCATACCTGTTGCTCCAGGGCTGGATAGCCGCGGCACTGTTGATGCTGGCACTCTGGCTGCTGCAGATACGCAACAGAAACGCCGGAATCGTCGATGTAGGCTGGGCCTGGGCCACAGCCTGCCTGGCTGTTTACTTCTGTTTTACGAGCCAGTCCGGTGTTGATGCACGCCATAATCTGATTGCATTGCTCATGGCCTTGTGGGGGATACGGCTTGGTTATTACCTGGCCAGGCGTGTCATCGGCAAGGCCGAAGATGGACGATACGCCTATATGCGTGAGTATCTGGGGCAGCGCGCAGAGCCGGTATTTTTCATCTTTTTCCAGCTCCAGGCCACCTGGGTAGTACTGTTTGCATTACCGGCCTGGGCCGCGATGCAGGCTCCCCGGCCGTTCGTGGACTGGCTGGATATCATCGGCGTGCTGATCTGGTTACTGGCGTTAACAGGTGAGGCAATCGCCGACCAGCAGTTGCAAAACTTCAGGGCCAACAGGGAAAACCGCGGTAAGGTTTGCAACATCGGTCTCTGGCGCTACTCACGGCATCCGAATTATTTTTTTGAATGGATCCACTGGTTCGCCTACCTGTGCATTGGTTATGGCTCACCATTCTGGTGGATCAACGTGCTGGCCCTGCCTGTGATCCTCTTCTTCTTACTCAGGTTGACCGGTATTCCCTATACCGAGCAACAGGCCATACGCACACGCGGAGAGGCATACCTGTCCTATCGCCGCAGAACCAGCGTATTCCTGCCTCTACCACCACGTGATACAGGAAATACCCAAAAATGAAAATATCTCCTGCTTATACGTTCGCACTTGACTGGACCGAACGTGGTTACATACCCGATGCGATGATCCGGCGAAGCATCCAGACGCTGATCCGGCAAAGGCTGGCACAGATCGATGCTGAAGACTGCGAAAAATCCTCGGACAGTAAAGCTTCGTTCATTCAGATGATGAATGCATCACCGGTTGCCATCATGACCGAACTTGCCAATATCCAGCATTACGAGGTGCCTGCTGCTTTTTATCGCAGGATTCTGGGAAAACATCTTAAATACAGCGCCTGCTACTGGGGCGACGAGACCGGGGATCTGGACAGTGCAGAATCAGACTCACTCGCCATTTACTGCCGGCGCGCCGAATTACAGGATAGCCAGAATATTCTCGAACTTGGCTGTGGCTGGGGATCGCTGACATTATGGATGGCCGAGCACTATCCACTTTCCCGGATCACCGCTGTTTCCAACTCGGCTTCGCAGAAGGATTATATACTTGAGCAGGCCACCAGGCGCGGCCTGAGTAACATCGATGTAATCACCTGTGATATGAACGACTTCGATATCGGCCACAAATACGATCGTGTGGTTTCAATCGAAATGTTCGAACACATGCACAACTATGCTGAATTGTTCAAGAGAATATCACTCTGGCTCGAAGACGATGGCCTGTTTTTCAAACACATATTTGTTCACCGTGACAATCCTTATGAATTTGTCGTCAGGGATGAAACAGACTGGATGAGCCGTTATTTCTTTTCCGGGGGCATTATGCCTTCTGATGATTTACCCCTTTATTACCAGGAACACCTGCAGATCAGCAGAACGTGGCGCTGGGACGGAACACATTACGAAAAAACAGCCAATGCCTGGCTTGCCAACATGGATGCTCAAAAAGAATCGCTTATGAATGATCTTGGTGCAATCTATGGCAGGGATAATGCAGTCAAGTGGTGGATGCGCTGGAGAATATTTTTCATGGCCTGTGCCGAGCTGTTCGGTTACGACAATGGTCAGGAATGGTGGGTAGCGCATTATCAATTCAGGAAACGATGAACGGAATTATTAACAATTACCGTATTCCGGTGATGATGGTGCTGGTCATGGCACTGCTGGTTTTATTGCTGGTCTCGGCGGGGTATGCGTTCAACAAGGGTGATATTGCGGAAGAACTGGCTTTGATCACCTCCCTGCCCTGGGGTGTTGTGACACTCATCGATGTGTATGTCGGATTCATCCTTGTATCACTCTGGATACTATGGCGAGAGGATACCCTGAGCAGAGCGCTGCCGTGGATAACCCTGATCATGATACTCGGCAATATCATCAGCTGTATCTATGTTCTGCTGGCCCTGTACAGAACTACATATGAAAACTCTATGAATAGAGGACTTTTACCATGAATAATATTCAACGATGGATATTCCTGTTGTTACTGGTGACAATGGCGCCATCGCATGCCGAGACGCGTTACCGTTATTCAACCGCCTATGCGAATGGCACTGACAGGGTGCTTTACACCGAGGAACACACCGAGATATTCGAGAATGATAAAATCGTCGAGGGGCAGGTTATCTACCGGGACAGTTCCGGCAATGTTTTTGCCGAAAAACACCTGGATTACCGTGCCCATCGATATCTGCCGGAATTCAGGCTCGACAACCGTCCACCCGGTCACCAGGAGATCACGGTACACAACGATGGCTACTATGAAATCATCTATCGCAATGCGGCCAGCAATGAGGACCTGAAGGAAAGGCTGTTGCCACGAGACGGGACAGTAGCCGATGCCGGTTTTGATCGTTTCATCATCGATCACTGGCGGGAAATTATCGATGGCGAAACATTGCGGGCCGGATTCCTGGTCCCGAGCATGCAGAAATTCATCGACTTCCGGATTTACCGTCAGGCGCTACCCGGTGCCGATCCGGAAGATACTCGTGTCATTGTAGTGGAACCGGATAGTTTCCTGGTCAGGCTGCTGGCTGACAGAATCCTGCTGGAGTACGAATATGATCAACCGGTTCTGAAAACCTTCACAGGCATTTCCAACCTCCGCGATGACCGCGGGAAAAACTACCAGGTCCGGATAGAATTCAGCGACAGTGAGGCTATGCTCAGCAATAACACCGTGCAGTAGCCGGAATGCAGGCTACTGCATGAGGGCATATTTGATTTTCAGGTCGACGTTCTGTTTTACCAGTACATCATTAACGCCATTGGGCCGCCGGTATATTACTTTTTTATCCCTGTCCATAATGAACAGGCCCGGTGTTCCCTTAACGCCCCAGTGGGCGGCAACTTCATCGCCGTCAAGCAGCATGGTCGAGGTGAATTGCTGTTCCCGGAAGTGTTTGACCGGATCGGCATCCTCCTCGAAAACATTGATGGCATAGAACTTCAGTCCCTTACTGCGGTACTTGCGGTATATCACCTCGAGATGCGGCATCAGGGTCCTGCAATAAGGACACCAGCTCGCCCAGAACAGCACCATCGTCACCTTGCCGGCACTGTCTTCATGGTAGTTTATAGTTTCGCCATCGGCGCTTTGCAGTGTCCAGTCCGGTGCCGTGTCGTTGACAGTTACAGGAGCGGCATAAACATGCGGTATAAACAACAGTATTAACAGGAATATTCTGACATACATCGGATGATCTCCGGGGTTATAAAAATCGGGGAAATATCCGCACCGGAAGCGGGCGGACGTCATGGTCTTTTTGCATACTGTTCATCAAACAGGCGCTGCAAACCCACGTGAACATTACCCAGATTATCAACCACGGCACGGGCCCAGTCGTAATATTCCCGGCGCCGTTCGATACTCCAGTCAGCCGGTGGAGTATCATGCATATCCCTGAGATTGCAGATCTTGTCAGCCAGTTTCACCAGCCGTGCCGATTCCGAACTCGATGCCGCTTTTTGCACCTGGATTTGCTTGCGTTGCTGTTTTGGCAGGCTTTTATCATCTGTAACCTCCAGTACCAGGCCAAGGATGCGGGAACCGAACAGGTCTTCGATCTCTGCCGGTTGTGTATCGGTATCCTCGAGTACATCATGCAGAACAGCCGCGATCAGGATTTCCGTATCCGTCATCCCACCTTCCACGGCGAGCAACCGGGCCACGGCAACGGGGTGATTGATGTAGGGTGTGTGTTCGGAATCCTTGCGCCGCTGCATGCGATGACGGGTTGCGGCAAAATCGACTGCCTGTAACAACAGTGAAGCCGTCATTTATCTTCGGTGCCGGTCCTGACCATCGGCACGGCGGAAAGCAGTTTTCGGGTGTAACTGTGTGCCGGTGCATAGAGTACGTCTTCCACGGCACCCTGTTCGACAATCCGGCCCTGGTACATAACGGCAACATAATGGGCCAGGTATTCAACGACGCCGATGTTATGGGTAATAAACAGGTAAGCCAGGCCGAGTCTCTGTTGCAGGTCATTCAACAGATCCAGGATCTGCGCCTGTACCGATACATCGAGAGCACTGGTAGGTTCATCACAGATAACCAGTTTCGGCTCGACTGCCAGCGCCCGGGCGATACAGATACGTTGACGCTGTCCGCCGGAGAATTCATGCGGATAACGCAACTTGTGTTCCGGTTTCATCCCCACATCGGTCAGAAGTTTGTCGATACGGTTCTGGCGGTCACTGCTGCCGGAACCGATGCCCTGGGCCAGCATGCCTTCCTCGATGATATCGGCAATCATCATGCGCGGATTCATGGATGAATAGGGATCCTGAAAAACAATCTGCATGTCCGAGCGCCGTTTGCGCAAGGTGGCGGCATCGAGGCGGTTCAGATCCTCGCCATTAAAAACAATATTGCCGTCTGTCACTTCCAGCAACTGCAATATGCCCTTGCCCATGGTGGTCTTGCCGGAACCGGATTCGCCGACAATGGCCACGGTTTCACCGGCATAGAGTTCAATAGACACATCATCGACAGCCTGGACATGCCCGACCACACGCTTGAACAGTCCTTTTCTTATCGGGTAATACACTTTCATATTGTCAACGGACAGTAACGGTTTACCGCTGCGATCAGGCATGGTCGCGGCTGTTTTTTCATCCCTGATGCGTTTGTCCCGGTTCGGCAGTGAATTGAACAGGTGAATGGAATATTCGTGTTCGGGTGACTTGAAAAAAGCATCACTGCCTTGCTGTTCGACAATCTGCCCCTTGTACATAACCGCGACGCGATCGGCCATAACCGAGGCAACGCCAAGATCATGGGTAATAAACAGGATCCCCATACCTGTTTTTTTCTGCAGGTCACGTAAAAGTTCGAGCACCTGTGCCTGGATTGTGACATCCAGCGCGGTGGTCGGCTCATCGGCGATCAGCAGGTCTGGTTCTCCGGCCAGGGCCATGGCGATCATGATGCGCTGCTTCATACCACCGGAAAACTGGTGCGGATACTCATGGACGCGCCGATCCGGTTCCGGGATACCGACGGCGTCCATCAACTCGACTGCGCGCAGCAACTGATCACGGCCCTTGAGTCCCTTGTGCTGTTGCAGGGCCTCGCCGATTTGCTGTCCGGCAGTGAGGACGGGATTCAGGGAGGATTGCGGTTCCTGGAAAATCATCCCGATCCTGCCGCCACGGACATGGCGCATGGCCCGTTCAGACAGGGTAAACAGGCTGTCGCCGCCAAGCAGTATGTCGCCACCACTAATCCGGGCTGCCTGCGGTAACAGCCGCATGATGGACAGGGCAGTGATGGACTTGCCGCTACCGGATTCACCCAGCAGGACCACGGTTTCGCCCTGCCCGACGCTGAAGCTGACGTTATCGACCACGGCTTCAACTCGTTCACCACTGCCAAATTGCGTGGTCAGGTTGTTGACTTCAAGCAAGTGTGTCATCGGCTTCACTCAATGCTCAAGTTCGGGTAATACCCTGGGTCTGCGCTGTTTATCCACGGCGACATAGGTCAGTTCCGCGGAGGTCACCCTCACAGTCTGCCGGTGGGACGGATCACGGTTGGCAAACACATCCACCTTCACCGTAATGGACGTTCTGCCTGTTTTCACAACCTCGGCATAGCAACTGATCAGGTCACCGATAAAAACCGGTTCATGAAATTCAAAGGCTTTGGCGGCTACGGTCACAACCTGGCCTTCAGCCCGTTCAATGGCGACAATGGCGCCGGCTATATCCACCTGCGACATGATCCAGCCCCCGAATATACTGCCACCGGCATTGGCATCCCTTGGCATCGCCACTATGCGCAGTACCGGCTGGATATGTTCAGGCAATTCAGTCGTCATGGTCTCAGTACTCCCGTATTCTCGGATCGAATGCATCTCTCACGGCATCGGCAAACAGGTTGGCGGCCAGCACCAGGCCGAGCATGAACACGAACGCCGCACTCAATGACCACCAGACTACGGGTTCGCGCGCCATTTCCAGGCGGGCGCTGTTGATCATATTGCCCCAGCTGGACATGCTTGGATCGACGCCGATATTGATATAGGCGAGTACCGCCTCGGCCAGGACCAGGGCACTGAAATCAAGTACGATTGTGATCATGACGATGTGCATAACATTGGGCAGGAGATGGCGTATCATGATCGTCACATGGCTGACACCGAACGCCTGTGCTGCCTGAACGTAATCGATTTCACGTAATTTCATGGTTTCCCCGCGCAACAACCGGCACAGCCCGGTCCAGCTCATGATACCGAGGATGACACAGAGAAAGAACAGCCTCAGATCGGCCCGGTGTGCATTGCTGGAAAAATCGCCGGAATGATTGCTCATATACACTTCCAGCATAAGTATGGCGGCCGCAATCAGTAATACCCCGGGGATGGAATTCAATGTCGTATAGATATACTGGATGATGTCATCGACCCAGCCACGAAAATAACCCGCCATGACGCCCAGCATCAGCGCGAACGGCAGCATGACCAGGGTCGTTAATGTACCGATCATCAAGCCGGTGCGAATGCTCTTGATGGCCTGGTAAAAAACATCCTGTCCGACCTTGTCGGTACCAAAAATATGGTAGTAATGTGAAAGATAAAAAGCCCAGACGAACAGGACCAGCACCGCGCCCAGGGTTAACAGAATCGTATGCCAGGGCAGTGCCGTTTGCCTGTGAACAATGTAACGCAATTGGCCGCTAATCGTCACGCCTGCGTTTCTCGCCAGAACCATGACGATCATAAAACTGATCGTCATCCATACCAGCAAACCGGCGGCGATACCCGGTAGACTTTTCAGGAGAATATCCTGTCCACGGTTTTCCGGATCATCGAGATGCGTGCCGCCGTGTTGCAACCGGGGGTACTCACGGGTTCGGGTGCCGTCCTCGTGATCGATGGTTTCCATGGCATAGGCATGGGTCGCAAACGGCGCCGAATAGGTTTTTTCGGTCTGTTCCGGCAAATGTTTCAACAGCACGTCGAGTACACTGATTATCTCGTTCGAATAACGGCTTTCAGTGCTGTTCTGTGTCTCGACCCGCGGATGAAAGTGCATGGAGTCCAGCAAGCCGATAATAATATAAAACAGAAGCACGACCACGGCTGACATGGCCATCCCGTTACGACCGACCTGTCGCCAGGGCACACGCAGATGTTCATGCCGGCGGGCATACCAGATGAAGGCCGTTACCATCAGCAAGAGCAGGAAAATCAGGCCATCGGTGAGAAAGATTACCGGCATGGTCAACTCAACCGGATCCTGGGATCAACGATGGTGTAGGAAATATCCGTCAGCAACAGGCCAAGAATATAGAGCACCGAACCGAGGAACACCATGGAACGGACGATGGCGAAATCCTGGTTATTAATGGCATCAATGGTATAGCTGCCCAGGCCAGGGATGGCAAAGAAGGATTCGGTGATCAGGCTGCCGATAAACAACATGGGCAGAATCACCACAACCCCGGTGAGGATGGGTATCAGGCCATTACGCAATACATGGCGGTAAAGAACGACAGTTTCCGACAGACCCTTTGCCCTGGCGGTACGGACAAAATCCTTACCCATCTCTTCCAGGAAAATCGTTCTGTACCAGCGGGTGCTGGAACCGATACTGCCGACCAGACCGACCAGCACCGGCAGGACAAGAAACTTGATCGCTTCCGTGCCCGTGTCATAGCCTGATATCGGCACCAGGTGCAATAGCTTGCCGACAAGATACTGCCCGCCGATGATATAAAACATGCTGGAAATGGACATCATGACCACGCACAGGACCACGCCCCAGGTATCGATATAGGTTGCCCGGAAAAAAGCCAGTGTCAGCGCGAAGGTGATGTAAACCAGTAAACCGATGATCAACGAGGGTACGGTTATGGCCAGGCTCGGCCACATACGTTGCGAGATATCGTAGCTGATATCGCGACCACTGTCGGAACGGCCGAAATCAAACACGAACAGGCGCACGGAGTTCTCAAAAAAAATCGTTTCGGTGATCTTGCCGGCAGCAGCAGCGTCGCTGTTCCATAACACCGGTTTGTCATAACCGTGGTCCGCTTTCCATTTTTCTATGGCTTCCGGCGTTACCCGTTTCTGGCCAAGCTGCATGCGGGCTATATCATCCGGTGTATTGACCACAAAAAACAGTACAAATGTAATTACGTTGACGCCGATGAGGATTGGAATCGCGTACAACATGCGACGAATGATATAGCTGATCATCGTATGCTCCGCTCCACCCTGCGCTTGTAGAGAATAGCTGCCGGCAGCAGACTCACCAGCAGTACCAGTACAAGGATGATCACGGGAGTCCACACGGGACGGTTCCATTCAGCCCTGAGTTTATTCCGCAAGGGCACGTCGATACGCTTGTATTTAAGCGTGTTGTTCGCCATCAGGTTGGGCTTCGCATTGTGGTACCAGCTGTGGTGCAGTGAATAGGCGAGCGGATGAAATCCCCACAACCACGGTGCGTCTCTGCGTGCTATCTCGATCATGTCATCGATGACCTGCTGCCGTTTCTCTCCGTTGGGCATGCTTTTCATGATATTAAACAGCCGGTCAAATTCGGGGTTTTCGTAGTTGGAAGCGTTTTCACCGTTGCTACCCACCTTGGCATTGGGACCGTAGAGCAGGAACATAAAATTTTCCGGGTCCGGGTAATCCGCGTTCCAGCCCCAGGTATAGATCTGCGCTGTTCCCTTGAGCATCTTTTCCTGGAACCGATTGTAATCGGTCGCCCTGATCACAAGGTTGATATTGAGTTTCCTGAACTGTTTGCGCAACCAGTCAAAATTGGCCTTCGAGCCCGGTCCGGCCGCGGGTGAATCCAGGTACAGCACCAGCGGTTCACCTGTCCGCACATCGCGGCCGTTGCTGTAGCCGGCCTGTTCCAGCAATTCCAGCGCTTTTGCCACGGGTTTACGCTGTGCCCTGCCGTCCACCCAGTCATAAACATATGGATTGATCCCGGCCCTGCCCTCGCGATGCCCGAATATCCCCGGTGGCAACGGTCCCTGTGCCGGTTTGCCGCGGCCATTGGCGAATATGGATACGAATTCCTCGTAATCCACGGCGATGGAGACCGCGCGGCGCAACAGTCGCGCACGCTGTGAATCACCGCCGACCACATCGTCTCGCATGTTGAAGCCCATATAAAATGTCGATGTTGTAACAGCGGTGAGCAGGTTGATATCACGCGCCCGCATCTCTTCGGTCAGCATCACTTCGCCACCGGAACCCACCCTGACGGCCTGGTCGAAGCTGTCGGAGACCAGGCCGGAAGTATCATAATAACCCTGCAAAAACTTGTTCCATGTCGGTATGGCTTCACGCTCGAGACTGTACACGGCCTTGTCGATGAACGGCATCGCGCGGCCGGCATCGCGTAACAACCCCGATTCCGCATCGCCCTCCTCGCCCTCTTCCGGATACAGTTCACCCCGGTAATTCGGATTGCGCTCCAGCACCATGCGCCGGTTGGGATTGTTTTCAGTCAGCATGAAGGGTCCCGTGCCGACAGGATACCAGTCCAGGGTGATATTCTGATCGCTCATGCCCGCTTGTGAATAAAACACATCGGCTTCCCAGGGCATCGGCGAGAAAAAATACATGGACAGCCAGTAGATAAACTGCGGGTATTTTTGTTTCAGGACAATCTCAAAAGTAGTCTCATCAATCGCCCTGGCGCCCTTGAAATCGTAATCGTGAAGGTCGATATACTCTCCGGGATTGTCCTCATTGGCTGTTTTCAGTCTGGATGCCAGTTCATCCAGGCCGGCAATATACTTGCTCATGAGGCCGGCAATGGGCGAATGCACCCGTGGATGCACCATGCGCTTGACCTGGTAGACATAATCCGCCGCCGTCAGCCTGCGGGTAGCGCTGTGCTCGAAATCATCCAGGGTATGCACGGCATTGATCGCCTCGGGGGACATGGAATGATAGCGGTATTCACCGCGGTCATCGCGCGCAAAGGCGGGATGCGGCTGAAAATGAATATCCGGCCTGATGCGGATGACATAGCGCACCTGGGAGATCTCTTCAGCCGGGGCGTCCGCTGACAGAATCACCCCGTCGGCATTGTAATAGACCGGCTCGGGCATCTCCCGGGCCGTCAATGGCACCAACTGGTAAGGGCGTTTGAGGAAATGATATTGCAGCGGTGGCTCGTAGATTTGCCCCAGGAAGACATATTCATTGGCACTGTAGGAGGCAACCGGATCGAGGTGCCTGGGCCGCTCCTCGAAGGAATCATAATAGATATTTTTATCCGACTCGCTGTCAGGATAGGGATTGTTCAGGGAACCCTCGCATGCGGACAGGAGTAAAACCGGGACAGCGAGAGAAACAAGAGACAAAAAGTTCATGAAATTGTTAAGATGTGGCTGTCGGTTTTATTCGTCTGGATGCATTATAAACAACTGCACAAACAAGGTGTACAGTATACGCACACCGGCTAATAGACAACGTCAATACGGGATAATTCACTATGGCATTACTTGAGGGGAAACGGGCACTGGTTGTGGGTGTCGCCAGCAACCGTTCCATCGCCTGGGGCATAGCCCAGGCGATGAAACGCGAGGGCGCCGAAATTGCACTCACCTATCAGAATGAAAAGCTGCGCGAACGGGTGGAAAAATTTGCCGCGCAACTGGATACGGGCATTACCGTGCCCTGTGATGTAGCCGATGACAAGCAGATCCTGGATGTCTTCGAGCATCTCGATGATTACTGGGACAGTCTCGATATTCTCGTGCATTCCGTCGCCTATGCGCCCAAGGAGCAGCTTGAGGGAGAATACCTGGAGAGCGTGACCCGTGAAGGTTTTCTCACCGCCCATGAAATCAGCTCCTACAGCTTCACCGCACTGGCCGATGCCGCCCGCCCGATGATGCGTAACAGCAAGGGTGCTTCCATGCTTACCCTGAGCTATATAGGCGCGGTCAGGGCCATGCCCAATTACAATGTGATGGGTGTCGCCAAGGCCAGTCTGGAAGCCAACGTACGCTATATGGCAGCCAGCCTTGGCCCCGAGAATATCCGGGTCAACGCTATCTCGGCCGGCCCGATACGGACCCTGGCAGCCTCGGGCATCAAGGGATTGAGGGAATTTCTCAACCAGGTTGAACAATACGCTCCGTTGCGCCGCAATGTGACCATTGACGAAGTCGGCAATGTCGGTGCCTTCCTGTGCTCCGATTACGCCTCGGCAGTGACCGGTGAAATCACCTATGTGGATTGTGGCTACAATACCATTGGTGTAAGTATCTGACGCCAGCATCCGGTCCGGCACCGGCCACGTAAACGGTCCGGGTATTAAACTGTTCGCGAACAGGTCGATCACTTGCAAAAAAAGAGCCCTGACTTGCACATGTTTGTATCATGCTGCTGAAAGCCATTCTGTTCGGCGCCATTGCCGGTATTTTCTGTGGCTGGTATTTCGGTCCGGCCATGCAGTCCGTGGCCTGGATTGGCGAGTTGTTCCTCAATGCGCTGAAAATGCTCATCGTACCCCTGATCGCGGCCGCCGTGATCAGCGGCATTTCCTCACTCGGTGATATCCGCAAGCTGGGCAGGGTCGGTGGATTAACCATACTCTATTACGCTTCGACCACGGCGCTGGCCGTCTTCATCGGGCTCGTCGTCGTCAATCTCATACAGCCGGGTCATGGTATTGATACCAGCACCCTGAACATACCCGAGGAAATATCACAACGTCCGCCGACGACGTTTGCGGACATTATCCTCAATCTCGTTCACCCGAATATAATTGCCGCGGCAGCCGAAACACAGCTCTTGCCGCTGATTGTCTTCTGCCTGTTGTTTGCCGCGGCGTTGACTACAGTCGGGGACCGGGGCAAACCGGTGCTGGCTTTCTTCGATGGTCTGAATGAAGTCATGATGAAGCTGGTGATCTGGTTCATGGCCCTGGCGCCGGTCGGGATCTTCGCCCTCATTGCCGCGAGGCTGGGCGCCGCCGGTGGCGGTGAGGCCTTTGCCGATGAACTGGCCGCGGTCGGACTGTATGTGATCACCGTTATTATTGGCCTGACCCTGCATTTTTTTCTTCTGCTGGCGATATTGAAGCTTCTTACCCACCGCGGCCGTGAGTATCTGTCGAGCCTTGCGCGGGCACTGGTGACTTCATTTGGCACCGCCAGTTCATCAGCGACATTGCCACTGACCATGGAATGCGCCCTGGAAGCCGGGGTGGATAAACGGGCTGTCCGCTTCGTATTACCGCTGGGCTCGACCGTCAACATGGACGGCACCGCCCTCTACGAAGCCGTGGCCGTAATGTTTATCGCCCAGGCCTATGGCTACGATATGGGAGTGACCCAGCAGGTGATCATATTCATTACCGCGACCCTGGCGGCCATCGGTGCGGCCGGCATCCCCCAGGCTGGCCTGGTAACCATGTTGATCGTGCTTTCGGCGGTCAATCTGCCGGTGGAAGGTATTGGCCTGTTACTGGCGGTAGACTGGTTTCTTGACCGGATACGGACCACGGTCAATGTCTGGGGAGACAGCGTCGGCGCCGCTGTTATAGAGAAAGTCCTGCCGCAACCAATAGAATGAGGAAAAGTAAAAGGATCGTCAGCAGAATTAGTGGGTATGGACAAAGAATTTTCACTTGCCAAGCACACCAGGAACGCCAGGGAAGTCATCCACACACTTCATGAAGCCGGACCCGGTAAGATGGACAAAAAGCAGTAATCTGGTATATGGAATTTGGGATAGCACCATTCCACCATAATTCTACATTCTGTTTCCGTTATTATTTTTTTCCTGGCGTGCCTGGCGTCTTTGCGAGAGTCATCCTCTACAGGATCAGTTGCAGACTATCAGAGATTGCTTTCCAGAATCCTGATATCAGCTTCCGATTTAAGCTGATCGAACAAGCCATTCCACTCTGTTTCTGCACGCAGTTGCCGGAGCTCCGCGGTGACCGAGTCAAGGGTTCTGCCCTTGAGTTCACCGGCAGAGGCAATGCCTGTCAGTTCGATGACAGCCACATCACCGTCGCCCATGGTCACACTATCGACGCGGGATTCACCTGTGTCCGGGGCGGGCATGCGAAAGGCCGTGCGCAAAACGGATCGGTTTACCGAGATATCATCTCGATCCACGCCTTCAGCACGTTGCATCTCGATCCGGTACTCGCCGGCCGCCTCATTCAGTGTCATACCCTGATCGAGTTTTTCGAGGATTGCCTGGCTGATTTCGTGGACCTTCTCCGCGGCCATCCTGGTTTTGAGAAATTCCGTAATATCACCACGCACGTCATCGAGTGGTTTCGTTCCCTCTGCCTTCCGCTCTATCACCCTCAATACCACCATCCGTTCGGGATCAAGTTCGATAGCATCACTGTTATGGCCATTAAGAAGTACATCTTCTGAAAAACTCGCGGTCACGACCTTGCGCTCCGCCGTCAAACCGCGGTTACCGCCCTCGCTGGTAAAAAAATCACTTTCCTGTATTTCCAGGTCAGTGGCATCAGCGGCCAATTCAAGCGTATCCGGATGCTCATAGGCCAGGGCAGCCAGTTGTTCAGCAATTTCAAAATATTCCTTGCCGGCAAGCTGGCGGCGCAGATCCCTTTCCACCTGCTCCCTGACATCCTCAATTTCCTTTTCTTCGGCTTCCTTGATAGCAACCAGTTTCAACACATGGTAGGAATCACCGGATTTGACCGGTTCGCTGACATCACCCACCGACATGGTAAACAAGATATCGTCAAGTTCCTGCTTCAGCACACCGCGCTGCATTTCACCGGATTCGCTGATTGTGACCAGAATATCCGAATCAGGCGCACTGGAGTATTCCTCGGCCACCTTGACGAAGTCGGCATCGGATTTGAAGACCCCGGCAATTTCTTCGGCCTTTTCCAGGGCCAGGGCATCACCATCGCCATCAAGGGCTTCCGTATCCGACGCCTTGATTTTAGCCTGCCATATCTGCCGTCGTTCGGGCTGTATGTAGTTGATGCGATTGGCCTCGAAATAGTTTTTTATTTCATCTTCGGCAATCTCGATCCGTTCCGCTACCTTGTCCAGGGTAAGTTCGATATACCCTATTCTGACCTGTTCCGGCTGCACAAACTGTGACCTGTTTTCCTCATAGAAAGCGACGATTTCATTCTCAGTAACTTCAATATCATCAACATGATCGCTGACAGGAATAATTGCGTAATTGAAAGTTCGGCTTTGTTGCCTGATCCTGGCCAGGCGTTTGACTTCGGCGGGAACGGTGAACGCACTTTCAGCAACAGCGCTCTGTAACTGTTCTGCTTTCATGTCATTGCGGATCTGGTTTTCAAACGCAGGCTCGGTCATACCCATCGAATTCAGCGTTCGCTGATAAAGCGCCTGGTCAAAACCCTGATCATTCTGAAATGTTTCAAGTCTGTTGATGGTTTCATAAACCCGCAGATCACTGACGGCAAGACCATAACTTTGCGTCGACTGGTTCATAATTTCGATATCGATAATCCGTTGCAGGGCTTCATTCCTGAAGGCGGGATCATCAGCCGGTACGGATTGACCAGTCAGGTTTTGCATCTGCTGGCGGAGGTTATAAAGGGCGCGCTGGAACTGGCCGGATTTGATTTCTGTATCGTTGACCGTGGCTACAACCGGTTCAGTGCCCTGACCAAAGTAGGAGTTGATGCCGAACAGGGCAAAGGTCAGTACCAGCAGGCCAACGATAATGCCTGCGACCCAGCCACTGGACTTGTCCCGAATTTTCTGCAGCATGCTATGTCGTGTTCTTTACCGGTCAAAAATGAAACGGGCGTACTTGTTACGGTACGCCCGCACGTAATGGCGGAGTGGACGGGACTCGAACCCGCGACCCCCGGCGTGACAGGCCGGTATTCTAACCAACTGAACTACCACTCCTGATTCACTGGTGGGTGCTGCAGGGATCGAACCTGCGACCCTCGCCTTGTAAGGGCGATGCTCTCCCAGCTGAGCTAAGCACCCGGAAATGGCGCGCTAGTTTAGGGCATCCTTGAGGGCTTTTCCAGGCTTAAATGCCGGCACTTTTGCCGCATTGATCTTGATAGTCTCGCCGGTTCTCGGATTACGCCCGTTTCGGGCTGCGCGTTTACGTACGGAAAATGTACCGAAACCTACAATCGTTACAGAATCCCCTTTCTTCATCGCTTTCGTGATTGTGTCGATGGCCGCATCCAGCGCGCGGCCGGCAGAAGCCTTGGACAAATCGGCGGAATCAGCGATTTCGTCAATCAAATCAGCTTTATTCATAGAATTATAACTCCTTTGCAGTTGTTCCCCATGGGCAGATAAATGATTATCAGGATATTTATTAGAGTGGCCGGACCACAAGGAGAGAGCAACTGTATTGTGGCTGGATCCGGGTCGACTTGAACCTGAGGTGAGGTTTTATACCAACTGCCCTGATAAGCGTCAAGGCAGTTATATTCTGTCGTTAACCAATGACCGCATAGACGGTAAAAAACATTTGATTAACGGCGCCTTAGTGAGTTCTTATCGAATCCGCCTGATTATCTCCCTGGCTGTCTTCCTGCTGCTTGAGCAGGTTACCGGCCTGTATTTTTTCAGCCAGTGCTTCAGGCAGGCGTTGCAGGGCCACTTCAAACACCTCGTCTATCCAGCGTACCGGACGGATATCCAGATTCTGGCGAATGTTTTTCGGAATTTCACTCAACTCCCTTTCGTTTTCCTTGGGTATCAGGACAATCTCGATGCCGCCGCGCAGTGCCGCGAGCAGTTTTTCCTTGAGCCCGCCAATGGGCAGGACTTCACCACGCAGGGTAATTTCACCGGTCATGGCGACGTTGGAATTCACCTCGATTTCGGTCAGCGCCGATACCAGCGCCGTGCACATGGCGACACCGGCACTCGGACCGTCCTTCGGCGTAGCCCCCTCGGGTACATGAATATGGAAATCGTGTTCCTGGAAAAATTCAGGTGCAATGCCGATGATCTCGCTGCGGCTTCTGACCACGGTCATGGCGGCCTGGATGGATTCCTTCATAACATCACCCAATTGTCCGGTATGACTGGCCTTGCCCTTGCCGGGCACCACCGCCGCCTCAATGGTCAGCAGGTCGCCACCCACCTCGGTCCAGGCCAGACCGGTCACCTGGCCGACCCGGTTTTCTTCCTCGGCGCGTCCATATCGATAGCGTTTGACGCCGATGAGCTTTTCCAGACGTGCCGGTGTAATACTGGTCCTGGTCTTGACCGGTTTCAGCAGGCGTTGTTTAACCACCTTGCGGCAGATATTGGCAATCTCCCGCTCCAGGTTTCTGACACCGGCTTCGCGCGTGTAGTAGCGCACAATGTCACGGATACTGGCTTCACTGATGGACAACTCGTTCTTTTTCAGACCGTTATCCTTCATTTGCTTCGGGATCAGGTAACGCGTGGCAATATTGACCTTCTCATCCTCGGTATAACCGGACAGTCGAATCACTTCCATGCGATCCAGTAGCGGTGCAGGAATGTTCATGCTGTTGGCCGTGGTCACGAACATGACCTCGGACAGATCGTAGTCGACCTCGAGGTAATGATCGTTGAAGGTATTGTTCTGTTCGGGATCCAGTACCTCGAGCAGGGCCGAGGCCGGATCGCCACGGAAATCCATGGCCATCTTGTCGATTTCATCGAGCAGGAACAGCGGATTGCGGGTTTTCACCTTGGACATGGACTGCACGATCTTGCCCGGCATAGAACCGATGTAGGTCCGCCGGTGACCGCGAATTTCAGCCTCGTCACGAACACCACCCAGTGACATACGCACAAACTTGCGGTTGGTGGCGCGGGCAATGGAGCGGCCCAGCGACGTCTTGCCCACGCCCGGCGGTCCGACCAGGCAGAGAATGGGGCCTTTCATCTTCTTCACGCGTTCCTGTACAGCCAGGTATTCAAGAATGCGTTCCTTGACCTTTTCCAGACCGTAATGGTCCTCGTCCAGGATCTGTTCCGCCTTCTTGATATCCCGGCTGATCTTGGTGCGTTTTTTCCACGGCACGCTCACCAGCCAATCGATGTAATTCCTGACCACCGTGGCTTCAGCCGACATCGGTGACATCAGCTTCAGTTTGTTCAGTTCGGACGTGGCCTTCTCCCGGGCCTCCTTCGGCATACCCGCTTTTTCGATTTTTTCGGTAAGCTCATCAACCTCGTTGGGGATGTCTTCCATTTCACCCAGTTCCTTCTGGATGGCCTTCATCTGTTCGTTGAGATAATACTCGCGCTGGCTTTTCTCCATTTGCGATTTGACACGGCCGCGTATCCGTTTCTCGACCTGTAACAGGTCGATTTCCGCCTCCATCAGGCGGATCAGGTGTTCCAGTCTCTGGCGTACATCGATGATTTCAAGAACTTCCTGCTTCTCCTCGATTTTCGCCGACATGTGCGCGACCATGCTGTCCGCAAGACGGCTCGGATCATCGATGCTGGACAGCGAGGATATGATCTCGGGCGGGACTTTCTTGTTGAGTTTGACGTACTGCTCGAACTGGTTCATGGCGGACCTGGCCAGCACATCGAGTTCGCGTTCATCAACGACTTCAGGTTCAAGCATATGGACCCTGGCGGAGAAATAATTTTCCGTTTCCAGCCAGGAATCAATGCGGGCGCGGCTTGAACCTTCAACCAGCACCTTGATGGTGCCGTCGGGCAGTTTCAGCAATTGCAGGATGTTGGACAGGGTGCCGATGCTGTACATATCATCGAGTGCGGGATCGTCCTCGGTAGCGCTTTTCTGGGCCACCAGCAGGATTTGTTTGCTGCCCTCCATGGCCATATCCAGCGCGCGGACGGACTTGTCACGTCCCACGAATAACGGGATCACCATGTGCGGGTAAACCACCACATCACGCAATGGCAGCACCGGGAATACACCCTCTTCGGCGGATGGCGCTTCGGACGTTAGTTGCTTGTCATTTTCCATAAGGTCACACGAATCGTTAAGGTCAGGTCACCTTCCGTAGATGGTGGCTGCCCCTGAAAATATCAAGGGCAGGGAAGGAATATCGGGTTAGTCCGATGCGGCTTTTTGCACATCAGAACCCTCGTAGATCAGCAAGGGTTTGGACTCTCCCTTGATAACGGCCTCGTCGACCACGACTTTCGAGACGTTCTCAATGGATGGCAAATCGTACATGGTATCGAGGAGAACATTTTCCATGATCGAGCGCAGTCCGCGGGCGCCGGTTTTACGTTCCATGGACTTGCGCGCCACCGCCCGCAAGGCATCCTCGCGAAACTCGATTTCCGCATTCTCCATTTCGAACAGCCTGGAGTACTGCTTGGTGATGGCGTTCCTGGGTTCGACCAGGATCTGGATCAGCTGGTCTTCGTTGAGTTCGTTCAATGTGGCGACCACCGGCAGACGCCCGACAAACTCGGGGATAAGACCGTATTTGATCAAATCCTCCGGTTCCACCGTGCTCAACACCTGGCTCATGGTTTTCTTGGTATCCTTGCTGGCCACCTCGGCGGAAAAGCCGATACCGCCCTTCTCGGAACGCTCTCGAATGATCTTGTCCAGATCGGCAAAGGCGCCACCGCAAATAAACAGGATATTGGCCGTGTTGACCTGCAGGAATTCCTGCTGCGGATGCTTGCGTCCGCCCTGGGGTGGGACCGATGCTACCGTGCCCTCGATGAGTTTCAACAGTGCCTGCTGTACACCTTCACCGGAGACATCCCGGGTAATGGAAGGATTGTCCGACTTGCGCGAAATCTTGTCGATCTCATCGATGTAGACGATTCCGGTCTGTGCCTTGTCAACGTCATAGTCGCATTTCTGCAGCAGCTTCTGGATGATGTTCTCGACGTCTTCACCCACGTAACCGGCCTCGGTCAACGTGGTGGCGTCGGCTATGGTAAAGGGAACATTCAGCAGCCTGGCCAGGGTTTCCGCGAGCAGTGTTTTACCACAGCCGGTGGGACCAATAAGCAGGACATTACTCTTGGCAAGTTCGATTTCCGACTTCTTGCCGCCACCCATTTCAAGACGCTTGTAATGGTTATAGACGGCGACCGAAAGAATTTTCTTCGCCCGCTCCTGACCGATTACATATTCATCAAGAATATTCTTGATCTCATGCGGTGTGGGCAACGAACTGATATTACCGGACGAGGAATTCTCCTGGATTTCCTCGCGAATAATGTCATTACACAATTCCACACATTCATCACAAATGAAGACGGATGGTCCGGCAATGAGTTTGCGGACTTCGTGCTGGCTTTTGCCACAAAAGGAGCAGTAAAGAAGTCTGTCGCCTTCGCCACCTTTGCCCTGTTTGTTGTCACTCATTCAGGCACCTCGGTTCAAATCATTAAATATGTCTATTCACCCACGGGTTCGGGGACTTCACTGACAGCGGGTGTCGCGGCACTGCGTTCAGACAGCACCTGGTCTATAAGCCCGTAGGCCATGGCTTCCTCGGAACCCATGAAATTATCACGTTCAGTATCGAGCTGGACTTTCTCCAGCGGCTGCCCCGTATGTTTGGACAGCAATTGCGCCAGTCTTTCCCGCGCCTTGAGGATCTCCCTGGCATGGATGTCGATGTCCGAGGCCTGGCCCTGGAAACCACCCAGTGGCTGGTGAATCATCATGCGCGAATGCGGCAGCGAATAACGCTTGCCCTTGCTGCCACCCGCCAGCAGCATGGCACCCATGCTCGCCGCCTGGCCGACGCACATGGTGCTGACGTCCGGCTTGATAAACTGCATGGTGTCGTAAATGGCCAGACCGGCCGTAACCGAACCGCCGGGCGAGTTGATGTATAAATGGATATCCTTGTCGGGATTTTCGGATTCCAGGAACAGTAGCTGGGCCACGATCAGGTTGGCTACGTTGTCCTCTACCGGCCCTACGAGAAAGACTACCCGTTCCTTGAGCAGTCGTGAATAGATGTCATAGGCGCGTTCCCCACGAGAGGTTTGTTCGACCACCATGGGAACCAGATTCAGTGCTTTGATTTCGGTGTTACTCATTAATTTGCCTTGTCGGTTAAATACCTATCGGTTACTACAAACCGGATCTTTAGGCCGTTCCAGTCTGCCCTGTATTCATGATCTCGTCAAACGACATTTCCACGTCCCTGACCTTGCATTTGCCCAGTATCCAGTCTATGACATCGCCCTCAAGAGCCAGTGCTTCGACCTCGGCAAGACGGCTCTTGTCAGCGTAGTACCAGTTGATAATTGCACCGGGATCTTCGTAATTGCGCGCCTGGGTTTCGATTATGCCGCGCACCTTGTTCGGGTCCGCTTTCATGTTATTGGACCGGATTATTTCAGAAAGAATCAATTGCAGTGATACCCGTTTTTTTGCCTGATCCTCGAAATGCGAGGCCTCGACCTTGTCGAGCATGGACGCATCCATGCCCTGGGATTTGATTTTCTCCAGCATTTCCTCACGCAGGCGATTGACCTCGGCATCGAGCATCACCTTCGGCACTTCGAACTGGTTGTGCTCGTAGAGCTTGTCGAGGATGGTGTCACGTACCCGACTCCGGCAACCCTTGGCCGCTTCGCTTTCCATGTTGGCCCGGACTTCCTGCCTGAAGGCCTCCATCCCGCCGGAAGTCACACCGAACTGCTTGAAAAATGCATCATCCAGTTCCGGCAGCTTGATTTCCCTGACTTCCTTGACCGTGACGGTGAAACGTACGGGTTTGCCGGCGAGTTCGGCCTGCTGGTATTTCTCCGGAAAGCTCAGATCCAGTTCCACGGTCTCACCGGCGGCCGCACCGACAAGGCCTGCCTCGAAACCGTCAATCAATCGGTTGCTGCCGATTTCGACATGAAAATCACTGGCACTGCCACCCTCAAAAACCTCGCCATCAATTTTTCCTTCAAAATCCACCAGTAACACGTCCTTCTCGGCCGCCTTGCGGTCACAGGCCTCGAGTCTGCCGTTCTGCTTTTGCAGCACGCCTATCATCCTGTCGATATCCGCATCGGTGATAACGGGCGTGGGCCGCTCGATTTCGATATCCTCCAGCGGCGCCAGTTGCAATTCGGGGTAGACCTCGAACGTGGCCGTGTAGGTCAGGCCCTCACCATGCTTGCTGTTGATGGGATCGATGGTGGGCATACCCGCCGGGCGCAGCTTTTCCTTGACGATGGCCTGCTGGAACGTGTCCTGGACTACCTCGCTGACCACTTCCTGCCGCACCTGGGCGCCGTAGCGGTTCTTGATCAGCTTGAACGGCACTTTCCCGGGCCGGAAACCCTGTAACTTCGTGGTTTTGGACAGATTTTCCAGGCGGCTCTGGACGCGGGAGGAGATATCTTCCTCGGGTACAGCGATCTGCAAACGCCGCTCCAATGTCCCGGTATTCTCTAAAGAAACTTCCATCGATTACCTCAAAATATATAGTAGAATCAATTAATAATAGTATAAATCGTATGTATCTTACCAACAGTATTTTTAATGCTTGGGGGTATTCCGCCCCGCCGCCTGCGAACCTCGATGGCCGGGAGTCCGGGTCACATATGCCGTTTCGGCATAATACTTGTTAACGCTGGTCTGCCCGGCCAGAGCATAAAACTGCCCGCAGGATACACGATAGCGGATGGTGCGAAAGGAGAGACTCGAACTCTCACGGGTTTGCCCCACTGGAACCTAAATCCAGCGCGTCTACCAATTCCGCCACTTTCGCCTGTCCGTTGACAGGTCCGACCGAAGCTCCCGGACTGAACCAGACATTAATTTAAGGGCGGGGATTATAGAGAGGACCGAAATGTTTGTAACCCCCGGGATTCGAGTGCGGACTGGAGCAGCCTGCCTTTCTCACCACCTTTCTACTGCGGACGCTGAACCACCTATTACGAACGCTGGTGAGAAATGCGGGCTAGAAACACTCCTGGGTCAGTTGCTTGCAGGTGCGCCGGCACTTGCGAGTGCCTGTACTCGGGTTGATGACACAGTCTTCGCCCCACTTTTCACAGACCATCATGCATTTTTTCTTCGGATTCTCTTTCTGATCCGCTTCCTTGATGCTTTCCAGGATATCTGCCTGTCCCGGGTCTACTTTACCGGTATCGGATTCAGCTTCAGCTTCAGCAAGCAGGACAGGCACTTGTTTGCCGCTTACTCCGGCCGGTTCAGCCACTGTTGACCGGCCTTGATGATAGCCGGGATCGACTGCGGCACCGACGTTGGTACTGACGAGCAGTATTGAAAGAAGAGTCAACAGACAGGAAATACGGGGCATGGAAGTGATAGTCATCATGATGGGTTAGACAGTGTCGTGTTGGAATGTTCGACCTGATGAGCATCGATTTCACGTGTTTCTCGCGATTGTTGCTTGTCCTCGGCCCGGCGGACCTTGTAGACACGCACCGGTTCGGCAACGCCGCGTACGCTGATCTCGGCCGGTGCGGCAAATCGAAGTGTCGTATCTTCCCCGGCTGCCCGCATCACCGTCTCGGAGACATCGATAACCATCGAATCGGCCTGGCCACAGAGTCGGGATGCCAGGTTGACGGTTTCGCCGATCACCGAGTAATCCAGGTGTTCATGGGAACCGATATTGCCAATCAGAACCGGACCGAGATGGATGCCGATACCGATCGGCAGGGATACGCCGGTCACCTGCAGTGTCAGGCCGGATTCCTGATCCTGGACCCTGTACAGGGAATCAACGATCTCAAGGGCACAGCGACAGGCACGCGAAGCCTTGTCATCGCCTTCGAAAATGGCCATCAGCCCGTCACCGCCGAACTTGTCGATATAGCCACCAAAATGATGGACGATATCCACCTGCATGCCAAGATGCCTGCTGAGTTTTTCAAACAGTTCATCGAGATCGATTTCCTGGCTCATGGCAGTAAATCCGCGAACGTCCGTGAACATCACGCAAACGTCATGCAGTTCCGGCGATGGCAATAAACCGGTAAGCGCGTAGGCCTCAACCATGCGCTGGGTCTTGGCGGAGATATAGCGGTTCAGATACTCACGGATTTTTTCTATTTCCCGCAGGTACACCACCCTTTCCAGGTGTGACTTCAATCGCGCATGCAACACCACCTGGTTGACCGGCTTGTTGATGAAATCCGTGGCGCCGGCATCAAAAACTTCCTTGAGTTTTTCGTTTTCGTCGAGCGAAGTGATGACGATGACCGGAACGTTTTTGTAACGCTGGATATTGCGGATTCGCTTGCAAAGATCAATGCCGCCGAGAGTCGGCATATTCAGATCAATGAGCAGGGCATCGTAATCTTTCTCCAGGGCCATGAATAAACATTTCTCTCCACGATCGGCCTGCTCGACCCTGTAGCCGTCTTCTTCAAGCATCCGGGCCAGCACCATCCGGGTAGTTCTGTCATCGTCCGCCAGGAGCACCGCTTTATTTTTTGGTTGCATTTTCGAAACCTGTAATTACATGTTCAACCATTCTCTTGATTTTAGTATGAGCCCGGTAAATAACATGGCATATTATCATGTAATTTCATAGGAATGAACGATAAATAGCGGAATCTAAATATTAATTTGCGGCAGCTTAAAGTAAATTCTGCTATTTTATGCCGCTGTTTTAGCTGACCACGACAACAATACCGTAGCCGCTTTTGACTCATACACATTTTAGCCGGCGGTGTCTATGCCCCATCTGACAATTACCTTCGTCATCGTAATTACCCATGCACTTACCGGCACTGCCTCGGTGGCAACACGTTACCTGGTCGAATATCTGCAGCCCGAGGAAGTGGCCTTTCTGCGTTACCTGATCGGCGGCGTCTTCACAGCATCAATCTGTTTGATGATAAAAAACACACGGGCAACCCAACGTCCCTTTTTCGTTAAAAGCCTGCTGCTCGGCGTGTTGTTCTTCGCACTGTTTCCGTTTCTGTTTTCACTGGCGTTCAAATATACCACGGCCGCGCGCGGGGCACTGGTGCTGGCCACGATGCCGATGTGGGCCATGCTGATCGGTCACGTCACAAAACATGAACCCATGACGCCCAGGTTAACAGCAGGCGTTATCGTGACACTGGCGGGTCTCGCCTTCGCCCTGATGGACAAACTGGTGCAGCCTGCCGCCGGTCCACTGACATTCATGGGTGAGATAATCATGCTGTTGACCGCATTGACCGGCGCTGTCTACAGTGTGCTGGCCAAATCCACGCTCGCTGATGTCTCAGCATTCCGCTATACACCGGTGATGATGATTGCAGGCTGCGCCGCTCTGGCGCCCTGGGCAGCGGATGTAAGCCTGATACAGACGTTATCCGGATTCAGTGTTGCCAGACTGGCGATCATTCTCTACCTGGGTTGTATAGCCGGCGGACTTGCCTTCCTGATGATGAACTGGGTACTGGGCCACGCCAGCGCCACGTTTACCACCCTGTTCGTACCGTTAAATCCGCTTACCGCCATGTTCCTGGCCTGGCCGTTGTTGAACGAACCCCTGACGCTGAACTTTATCATCGGGGCACTGGTGGTGTTCACCGGTCTCTATATCGGGCAATCAACGCTGAAACGGGCTGTTATCAATTAGACAAGCGGTTCAGTTTTGACCAGGGCGGGGGTATGGTGCACCGTGACGACTCGAACCTTCAATCAGGTGATTGTGTGATTTCATTCTACAAACCACAGCAACACATCACAATAACCGGCAGTAACAAATTCAATCATTTATGACTATCCTTCAGTTGCCGTCTATTGTGTGAAATGGCTCATATTTGCTCGCAAATTACACGTAGTGCACCATATCGAATGATATGCGTTATAAGGACGTGATTGTGAATTCCGCGAAAATATGCCCGTTCAATCCGCTACCAGCGGTGTGGAATTAGGTATTCCGTTCAGGGCATCCGGGAACGGAATGGATCCATCGATCTCCTTAAAAATAAGGTATCAGTGTTATGAAACATCCCGGAAAATCAAAAGTGATCCGCATATCCATCAAATGAACCTTTATTGTCGCACCCATTTTTCCCTGATAATCCCAGAAAGGGCAGTTGTAACTACCTATGACAAGTAAAAAAATTCTCATTACGGCGCTGTTACTTCTACTCTCAGTCGGTCTGTACCGTGAACAGGACACCATTTCACAATGGCTCGCAATTGCAAAAACGACCGCGCCCACGGAATCACAAACCCGCTCGCTGACGGCCAAGGTCATTACCCAGAACGTCATCCTCACCAGTAATGACATTGTATTCGAAGCCATCGGGACAGGCCGGGCACGGCTCTCCGTTCAGATCTATCCCGCCGTATCCGGGGAAGTCGCCAGTGTCAATTTCAAAGCGCAGGACCGGGTCGAGAAAAATGTCGTATTGGTGCAACTGGACAACGAAAAGGAAAAACTGGCCGTCCGTCTGGCCGAGGTCAACCTCAAGGGCGTACGAAATTTATTGTCGCGCTACGAGCAAGCGGTCAAGGACGGCGCCGTACCTGAAAGCGAGGTGGATTCGGCCCGTGCCGACGTCGATGCGGCACAGGTAGAACTGGAACAGGCAATCATGGCGCTGAACGACCGGCAGATCAGGGCCCCGTTTGCAGGGGTGGTCGGTTTTCCCGGTGTCGATCCCGGTGACCGTGTCACAACCAGTACGGTGATCACCGGCCTCGACGATCGCGATATCCTGCACGTCGATTTCGAGATATCGGAAGCATTGGCCGGAAACCTGCTGGAAAACAACAACCACGCACAGGAAGTTGCGGCAACCACGCCGGTGTACCCGCAACGTGAATTTACCGGCAGAATCAGCGCCCAGGAAAGCCGCGTCGACCCGCAGCGCCGCACCCTGCTGGTCCGCGCCAGCATCGAGAATGAATACGACACCCTGCGACCCGGGATGTCTTTCAATATACGCTGGCACATCCACGGCGAAGCCTACCCGACTGTACCTGAGATCGCCCTGCAATGGGGCCGAAATGGATCGTTCATCTGGATTGTACGCGATGAGACGGCGGAACGGGTCCCGGCGCGCGTAATCGCCCGTAACGCCGGCGCGGTTCTGGTCAAGGGCAATATCTTTGCCGGTGACGCGGTGGTCGTGGAAGGGCTGCAACGCCTTCGTCAGGGAGAGCCGGTGGAACACCTGGCGGAAGCCGAATGAATCCCCTCGGTGGATTGGCGGCGCTTGGTGTGCGCCGACCGGTATTCATCGCAGTCGTTAATTTATTGATCATCATGGCCGGGCTGGCCGCGATCAACGGCGTCGATGTACGCGAACTGCCCAATGTCGACCGACCCATCGTCAGCGTAAGGGCGCAACTGCCGGGCGGTTCACCGGAAACCATCGACGCCGGGGTGACCAGCATTCTCGAAGGCGCGGTCGCGCGTGTGCCTGGTGTGAAATACATTGAATCGGCCAGTGAAGAGATCAACTCACGTATGCGGGTTACCTTCCAGGCCGGCGTTGATCTCAACGCCGCCGCCAACGACGTACGTGAAGCCGTCAGCCGCGTGACCGGCAAACTTCCCGAGAATCTCGAAAACCTGCAGGTGGTCAAGGCGGACGACGATGCCACCTCGATTATTCAACTCGCGGCCTTCAGCGACACATTGTCCAAGCAGGAACTGGCCCGCCGTGTCGAAAAAGACGTTGCGCCGGCCCTGTTGTCGATCAACGGAGTGGCCGATGTCAGTCTGTACGGCAGTCGACCGCTGGAGCTGCGTGTGCAGGTAGACCCGGCGCGCCTGGCCGGACACAAGGTATCCGTTGTCGAGATTCGGGAGACCCTGCGCAACGCGCGCTTCGATGTTCCGGCCGGCAGTTACAAGTCCGAGGACCAGCAATTGATCGTGCGCGCCTATGCAACGGTCATCGAGCCGGAACGCATCGAACAACTGTACGTACGTGACAACGTCCGTATTGGCGACGTCGCCGAGGTTTTTTATGCGCCGCAGGAAGCGGATTCCTACTCCTTGTTAAACGGACGTATGGTACTCGGCCTGGGTATCATTCGGCAGCCCGGATCAAACACCATCCGGATCGCCGATGAAGTGGACAAGCGGCTGCGACAGATCAACCAGCGCGCTCGTGATTACTCCCTGGTCAAAACCAGGGATGATTCAACCTACATCCGCGGCGCCTTGAAAGACGTCCTCATAACCCTGGCATTCGCCATCTTGATCGTACTTGTGGTGATTGCGGTCTTCCTCGGCCAGTGGCGAGCCATCCTGATCCCGGCGGTCACGATGCCGGTGTCCCTGATTGGGACCCTGGCCGCGATCTGGTTGTTCGGTTATTCCGTCAACCTGCTCACTTTGCTGGCCCTGGTGCTGGCAACCGGGTTAATCGTGGATGATGCCATCGTGGTACTGGAGAATATCCAGCGCAGGCGCAGCCAGGGTCTGGAAAGCATGGCCGCAGCAGTGCTCGGGACACAGCAGGTATTCTTTGCCGTGATCGCGACGACCATTACCCTGATTTCAGTATTCCTGCCCATCGCCTTCCTGCCCGGCGATACGGGCAGGCTGTTCCGTGAGTTTGGACTGGTGCTGGCGATCGCCGTTTCCATCAGTTCCTTTGTCGCCCTCAGCCTGTGCCCGATGATGGCCTCTCGCCTGCCGGAACGCCCCAGTCAGAATGGAATTGTCCGCTTGCTGGCGTCGGGATTGAAGGCCTGCGGAAACACCCTGAAACAACTGTATTTCTTTACTCTGAAGGTCATGTTGGCCCGGCCATATGTCTCGCTAGTGCTCGGGATTGCTCTGACCGTTGGCGGCGGCATGAGTTTTTTTCAGTTAAGTCAGGAACTCCTGCCACAGGAAGATCGAGGTCAATTGAGTATTCTCACGACCGGGCCGGACGGGGCCACTGTGGCCTACGCCGACCGTCAATCGCGCAAGGTCGAGGCGGCGCTGCAGCCTTACGTGGACAGCGGTATCGTCACCGATGTCTTTACCATCGTCGGTAGTTGGGATCCGCACCGATCGATGACGGAAGCCACCCTGTTACCCTGGGAACAACGCAACATCAGCCAGATACAACTGGCGAAAGAACTGAATGACAAACTTTCCGGACTGCCGGGCGCACTAGTACGTATACGGCAAGGAAACAGTCTCGGTGTACGCGGTGCCGGAGGCGGACTGGAACTGGCGCTGCAGGGCAGTGATTACAAAGAGATAAATGCCGCCGCCGAACTGTTATCCGCGGCGCTGCTGGAACGCGTGCCGGAAGTCGAAGACGTGAACATTGAGTTCGATACATCCCAACCGGAACTGTATTTCAATATCGATCGCAAAAAGGTCAACGACCTTGGCGTCGACATGGAAACGATTTCGCAAACCCTGCAGGTCATGGTAGACCGGACCGAAGTCGTTGAGCTCAATATTCGTGACCAGATCGTGCCCATTGTCATGGCGTCATCGCGCGGCGCGATCAATGACACCGGGGATTTACTCAATGTATTCGTCACCAATTCGGAAAATGAACTGGTTCCGTTGAATGCGTTGATCTCGGTGGAAGAACGCGGCGTGGCGGCGCAACTGGACCGCCACGCACAGAGCCGGGCCATCGAGATCAACATCGGGGTGCCGCCGGGTATACCGCTCGGTAATGTCATGGACAGGATCCGGACCGTAGCCCATGACGTGTTACCCTCCGGCACCAACATACTGTTTGTGGGTGAGGCCGCCGAACTGACCGAGACCTCCTACCAGGTCACCCTCACCTTCCTGTTCGCCATACTGATCGTGTTCCTGGTGTTGTCGGCCCAGTTCGAAAGCCCGGGCAGCGCCCTGATCGTTATCTTCACCGTGCCCTTCGGGCTGGCTGCGGCCGTATTCGCGTTGCTGCTGTCGGGGCAAAGCATCAACCTGTACAGCCAGATCGGTCTGGTAATGCTGGTCGGGATCATCACCAAAAACGCCATCCTGTTGATCGAGTTCATGGATCAATTGCGCGACGAAGGGCGCGACGTATCCACCGCTATCCTGGAGGGCGTAGACGTACGCTTGCGACCGGTGATGATGACAGTGTTGTCCACGGTGCTCGGCAGCCTGCCGCTGATCCTCAGCGAAGGACCGGGCGCCGAGGCGCGTAACGCCATCGGCTGGGTGGTATTTGGTGGCGTCGGACTGTCGGCCCTGTTCACTTTATATGTTGCCCCGCTGGGCTATTCCTTAATCGCACCGCACCTCAATCCGCGGGCGCACTCGGAACGCAAGCTGTCTGCACAATTGCAGAAAGCAGGTACCGGAAACGTATGAAATATCTGCCGCTTGCCCTGACTTCCCTCCTCTGCGCCTGCACAGTGGGTCCGGATTACGTCTCGCCGGAAATAGATGCCCCGGCTGAATTCGTGTTCCAGGAAGTGTTTGATCTGCTCAATGAAGGCAAACAAGTCCCGCCCGTCGATACCAACTGGTGGGAAGGCTTTGCCGATCCGCTGCTAACGCAACTGGTCGAGGATGCGATCGAAAACAACCAGCGCATCGCAAGCGCCGTGGCCCGGGTCAAGTCGGCGCGTGCCAATGTACGGCTGGCCGATGCGGGTGATACTCTCAGAACAGGCGCAGGTGCGGATACGAATGTCAGTAAGCAACGTGATCTCGATGCCGATGAAACCGACAGCGATTCGTTGTTGGGCGGAGTATTAAGTTTCGTATTACCGATTGATATCGCCGGCCGTAACCGGCGCGAGGTCGAAGCCGCGTTGGCCAACCTGGAATCTTCCGAATCCGGATTGCGCAACATCGTGCTGACCACCAGTACGGACGTTGTCAGCGAATACCTGCGACTTCGTGGCAATCAACGGCAACTCGAACTGCTGCGGGAATCGGTAGCCCTGCAGGAAAAGACATTATCGATAGTCAATAGCCGCTACCAGTCTGGCCTGTCGCCGGAACTGGACCTGCGCCGGGCGGAGACCTCGGTCCAACGCCTGCAAGCCGACATTCCCCCATTGCTGGAATCATTAATAAGCTCACGACTGGTTCTGGCCAACCTGACCGGTCAGTATCCCGGTGCCTATGAAACCACGTTGAACGACAATACCAGCATCCCTGGCTATCAATACCAGCTCGTGTCGACCATCCCGGTCGATGTCCTCCGTCAACGCCCGGACATCCAGCAGACCGAGGCACGAATGAAACAAACTGTGGCCGAGATCGGCGTCGCGGAAGCGGACTTCTACCCGGTCTTCGACCTGTTTGGACAAATGCAGATCAGTACCGCTGGTATCATAGGCGGACCGGGCATGGATCTCTTAATCGCATCCATCGGCGCAATGATTGACCAGGTAATCACCGACGGCGGAGCGCGTGACGCCAACCTCGATGTAGCAAAAGCACGTGCGGAAGAAGCACTGGCCGACTACAACCAGGCATTACTGGATGCGGCACAAAGTATCGAAACGACACTGGCAGGATTGAAGTTATCATTAATACGGCAGGAATCACTGGAACAGGCTGTGCAATCCAGTGCCAGAAGTTTTGAACAAGCGGAACGGTTATATCAACTGGGACTCAGCAGCTTCCTGGATGTTGTTGACGCCCAACGGGTACTGGCCTCGGCAGAACAACAACTGGCGACCGAGCGCACCAGCTATGCTACACAGATAGCGACATTGTTTCGGGTTCTGGGGACGAATATAAACGACTCTTGATGGATGTATATGGTGGGCCGTGTAGGATTCGAACCTACGACAAAGTGATTAAGAGTCACCTGCTCTACCAACTGAGCTAACGGCCCAAACTGAAAGCAACTAGCGACTAGCAACAAGCCACAAGCAAGACACTTGTTGCTAATCGCTTGTGTCTTGTAGCTTGTGGCTTGTTGCTAGTAATTTGGGGTGACTGATGGGACTCGAACCCACGACGACCGGAATCACAATCCGGGGCTCTACCTACTGAGCTACAGTCACCATATTTCTGACATCTGGAATCTGATATCTGATATCTGATATCTGATATCTGATTCTGGCGCGCCTGGCAGGACTCGAACCTGCAACCCCCGGCTTAGAAGGCCGGTGCTCTATCCGGTTGAGCTACAAGCGCAAAGCTTAGCCATTAGCGAATAACTATTAGCTATTAGTAAACCCTGGTCTTACCGGATCCCAACCGCGCCGGGATGACGGCTCCTTTTGAGGCCGTATCCTGTACAACACTAATTGCTAATGGCTAATAGCTATTAGCTGTCCATATGGTCGGGGCAGAGGGATTTACTCCGGACATCCTGTCCTCCGCCCTCCGGGCCGCGCTGCGCGCGTTCAAATTTGTTCCCGACAAATTTGTGAACCCCTTATGGAGGTTCCATAATCCCGCCTATTTTGAAAACACAAGGTCTGTCTCTGGTGAGACCTTGTGTTTTCAAAAATGGTCGGGGCAGAGGGATTCGAACCCCCGACCCTCTGCTCCCAAAGCAGATGCGCTACCAGGCTGCGCTATGCCCCGTTTCAGATACCAGATGTCAGATATCAGATTTCAGATATCAGATTTCAGATGTCAGATTTGAGATTACAGATCAGATGGCAGTGACGGGTAGCAATTGCCCGAGACTCTTCATCGTCCTCACAGCAGGCTGGATGCTCTGTCCACTGTCGTCTGTTATCTGAAATCTGACATCTGAAATCTGAGATCTGAATGTGGCGTCGGATAATACGCGCGAGCGCCATACCCGTCAATTTGGCAGCGGGATTTCACTGCCGCCGCCAGATCGTGCCCTCGGGGCCGTCTTCGAGGCTGATGCCCTGTTCCTGCAGCAGGTCGCGGATGCGATCAGCTTCCGCGAAATCCCGGTCGGCGCGGGCCTGGTTGCGCTGGTCGATCAGCGCCTGGATGTCGTCATCTGCGAGACCGTCACCACCCGTGCCGGCATGGCTCTGCAGGTATTCCACAGGATCGCTCTGCAGCAAGCCCAGGACTTCGCCCAGCGACTTCATGGTCGCAGCCAGGCCGGCGGCTTCAGACGATTGCTTGTCCGCGCAGCGGTTCAACTGTCCGGCAATGTCGTGCAGCACGGCGATGGCGCGGGCGGTGTTGAAATCGTCATCCATCACTTCGCAAAACGCCTGCCGGTATTTTTCATCGATGTCAGTGTCCGCCGGTGTTGTGTCCCTGAGCGATGTATACAGTCTTGCCAACGCCGCCCGTGCCTCGTCCAGGTTCTCGGTAGAGTAATTCAGCGGGCTGCGGTAATGACTGGAGAGGATGAAATATCGCACCTCCTCCGGCCGGTATTGCTTGAGCACTTCGCGCACGGTGAAAAAATTGCCCAGTGATTTGGACATCTTTTCGTCATCGACGCGAACGAAGCCGTTGTGGATCCAGACATTGACGAACGGCTTGCCGGTGGCGCCGCAGGACTGGGCAATCTCATTCTCATGGTGGGGAAACTGCAGATCGAGGCCACCGCCGTGAATATCGAAGTGGTCGCCGAGGCAATGGGTGGACATGGCCGAGCACTCGATATGCCAGCCGGGACGACCGGCGCCCCAGGGGGAATCCCAGCTTGGTTCGCCCGGTTTGGCCAGTTTCCAGAGCACGAAATCCAGCGGATCGTCCTTGCCCGCTTCCACGCCCACCCGGGCACCGGCCTTGAGCTCATCGAGTTTTTTACCGGACAGGCGACCATAGTCGCTGAACTTGCTGACGTCGTAACAGACATCACCGTTGCCGGCCACGTAGGCGTAGCCGTTGCGAAACAGAGCCTCGATCATGCGGATGATTTGATCGATGTAACGGGTCGCCCGCGGTTCCTGATCCGGCGGGATGACACCCAGCGCCGCGGCATCCTCGTTCATGGCCTCGATAAAACGCCCGGTCAGGGATTCAAAAGACTCGCCGTTTTCAGCGGCACGGGCGATGATCTTGTCGTCAATATCGGTGATATTGCGCACGTAGGTGACTTCGTAACCGGAATACCTGAGGTAACGCGCGATGCTGTCGAAGACCACCAGCACCCGGGCATGGCCGAGATGGCAATAGTCATAAACCGTCATACCACACACGTACATCCCGACCTTTCCCGGTTCGATGGGCACGAACGGCTCTTTGTTGCGGGTCAGGTTGTTGTGAATTTTCAGCATCGGCTATGACCGGGGATCTGGCTTCAAGGCCGCGCATATTAGCGGAATCGCCACGCGGCAACAAAAGTTTTTCCGCCGCCTTTTCCGTGCAGCGGCAACGGGGTGCTATCATATAGCCATTCCGCTCCGATCAAGGGCAAACCGCATTTTGCAATCTAAAAACCACGGGGACAGACTAATGAAAGTACGAATCAGCACCACCTACGGCAACATTACCGTGGCACTGGATCCTGAAAAAGCGCCGCTGACGGTGGAAAACTTTCTCGACTATGTGCGCAGCAAGCACTACGAAGGCACGCTTTTTCACCGTGTCATCGACGATTTCATGATCCAGACCGGCGGACTCGACACCGATCTGCACACGCTGCCGACACGGGCGCCGATCAAAAACGAGGCCAACAACGGACTCAGCAACCTCGAAGGCACCATCGCCATGGCACGCACCGCGGACCCGCACTCGGCCAGCGCCCAGTTTTTTATCAATACCTCCGATAACGCGTTTCTGGATTTTCGCAGTGAAACGCCGGATGGCTGGGGCTACTGTGTGTTCGGGCGGGTCGTCGAGGGCATGGATGTGGTCGAGAAAATCGAGGCCGTGGATACGACCCACCGCGGCGGTCACCAGGATGTACCGGTTGAAAATATCATTATTGAAAAAACCGAAATCCTCGACGACATCTGACTTCAGCGGTTTCGACTATCGGATTGTCAGTACCCATGCCGGGTCATTCGCAGACACTGTTTATTTCCGATCTTCACCTGTGTGAACTCAGGCCGGAGAAGCTGGCGCTGTTCGAGCAATTCATGGCACGGCTGACGGGCGGGATCGATGCTCTCTATATCCTCGGTGACCTGTTTGAATTCTGGCATGGCGATGATGATCTCACGGACACCCATCTCGGCATCATCAACGCCCTCGCCAAACTGACCGCCGGCGGCACCGCCGTGTATTTCCAGCGCGGCAACCGCGATTTTCTGGTCGGCGATCGCTTCGCGGAAGTAACCGGTAGCCACCTTCTTCCGGACCACCATCTGATCGATCTCTACGGGCGCCGGGCCCTGCTCATGCACGGCGATCTGCTGTGTACGGATGATACCGACTACCAGCGCATGCGCCGCCTGTTCAACCTGCGCTGGCTGCAGTGGCTGTTTCTGCGCATGCCGCTGGCCTTTCGCCGCGGCCTGTCATCGCGGATGCGTCATTTCTCGAACCGTGAAAACGCCGGCAAGTCCGAAGCGATCATGGATGTATCCCCGGCCAGCGTGATCGATGTTCTGCGCAAGTACGGCGTTGACCTGCTCATCCACGGGCATACTCATCGTCCGGCAATGCACACAGTCAAAATCGACGGCGGGGAAGCGCAACGCATTGTGCTGGGCGACTGGTACAGCCGGGAATCCGTGCTGGTATGCCGGCCGGACACACTGCGGATGCTATCGATACAGGATTATATTAAGGGAAGCTCTGAATAAGTCCATCCGGGACTTATCAGAGCACGGCAAATAAAAATGCGATTTTTATTTGCCTCTCAAAATCAATGCTTTGGAAGCATTGATTTTGGCATGACAGTCGCTCCGGACTCCTCTCCTCCCGCGACACTAATGCATCCATGCATGTTGTCCCTGTCATGCAGGAACCTCTGACTTAATCAGAGGTTCCTAAGGATGATTAACACATTCAGGTCAGCCAGCCGCTGATCGTCGACAACGCGATCAGGGTCAACCAGAGGAGCAGGGAACGTTTCACCAGTCCGTCTGCATGTTCAATGCAGTAGAGCCGGCTTTCCGTATCTTCCCCGTCGTCCATATCACCGCAGGCGATGGCCGCCATACCCGCCGCGGGCAACAGATTGTCGTCCTGCGCCAGTGACAGGTCATCCTGGTCACGCCAGACATCGATGGTATGAATGAGACTGCCGACCAGCGCGTAGGCGAGAATGGTCAGACGCAGGCAGGGCCAGTTGAGAATGTAATACAACTGCCGTGCTGAATCCGTGAAAGCCCCGTGTATGTCATGACGCAGTTGCAGCACTTCGTACACCAGCCTGTAGAGCAGCGCGCCGAGTGGACCCAGCACCAGGAACCAGAACAGGACGGCAAAAATGCGATCGTTACTTTGCCGAAACAGGCTGCCGAGCACTCCCGGGAAATCATCGCTGCCACGTCTGCTGATGTCCGCGGCCAGGATATCTGCAGCGGCATCCTGTGCCGCCTCGGTGTTGCCCTGCTCCAGCGCCTGCCGGTAATTATCGATATTGTGGTCGAACAATTCGAACCCTAGACACAGGTACAGAACCAGCACCGAGACCAGGAACGGCAGCAGGAAAAAAAATTCGTCCAGCAAATGCAGAACCAGCGCCAGAACAACGAGCGGTATGCCGACACTGATCAATATGCCTCCGGGTGAATCCCAGAGGCGGTAGGATGATAACTGTTTTTCCAGGCGGTTGATGAGGACTTCAAACCAGCGCATGGAAAGCAGTTTGCCGCCATCGCCGAGCGCACGCCCAACGATAAGGGCAAGAATGATCGCTATCAAGGTCATGTAATTCTTCCAGCCGTGGGTTTCAGGACGGTACTGTACAAGGCTGCAAAGCTCACCAGGTCGTGCGCCGGCGCTGTTCCCTGGTCAACCGATCAAAATAATAATGCCAGTCAAATCCGGGGCCGGGGTCGGTCTTGCGACCCGGGGCGATGTCGCTGTGCCCTACGATGCGATCTTTCACCAGGCCCGGAAACAACGCCATCAGTTCACAGCTCAGACCGGCCAGCCTGTCGTACTGTACCGCCGTATAGGGTTCATCATCGCATCCCTCAAGTTCAATGCCAATGGAAAAATCATTGCAGTTGTCACGCCCGCAATACCGCGATGACCCTGCATGCCAGGCCCTGAGATTCAGTGGCACAAACTGGGTAACGTTTCCGGCCCGGTCGATCAACAGGTGCGCGGAGACACGCAGCGAATGAATGGTCGCAAAATAATCATGTTCATCCGGGTTCAGTGTATTGGTGAACAGTTGCTCGATGTAACCGCCACCGTAGCGGCCGGGCGGCAGACTGATACCATGAATCACCAGCAGATTTATATCGCAGCCCGGCGGTCGCTGATCATGGTTTGGTGAAAGGCAACGGCGAACGTCCGCAAGCCAGAGATCACTGGGCATATTCACTGTGGTCGAGGATGTTTCATGCAAGACTGTATGGCGATGCGTCGTTCATGCTAGGCTAACATAAAATCCACCGCATCCAAGCAAACATGTGTCGACTGGCCGCCTACCTGGGCAGGGAAATCACCCTGCGCGATTTTTTCTCCGCCTCCGAACACAGCCTTGTTGTCCAGGCCTACGCGCCGAAGGAAATGCAGGAAGCAGTGCTCAACGCCGACGGCTTCGGCATCGGCTGGTTCAACGACCGTGGCGAGGCCGTGGCCTACAAGCAGACCCTGCCGGCCTGGTCGGACAGCAACCTGCCGGCACTGGAAACCAGTCTGTCACGCCCCCTCTGGGTGGGTAATGTGCGCAGTGCGACACCGGGGCAACTGGTGCACATCGGCAACACCCAGCCCTTTATTCATGACCGCCTGCACTTCCTGCACAACGGTTTCATCGAACAGTTCCAGGAGGGCATGAAAGAACGCCTGATCCCGCTGGTCGATGCCGGCATACTGGCCACGCTCCAGGGCGACACGGATTCCGGCTGGATGGCGGCCCTCTTTCATCAGCAACGGAAGCAGCATGCGGACATCAACACCGCGTTACTCGAGACCTGCCGGCAACTGGCCGGCATCGCAGGAGAGAAAAAAATCCTCGCCAATCTGATCATTAGCGACGGCCGGCGTCTGGTCGCCAGCCGTTTTGCCCTCAATGCCGACTGTCCGAGTCTGTATTACCTGGTCAACGGCCGCCGCTTTCCGGAAGCGGCGCTGATTGCCTCGGAACCTTTCGACGACGATCCCGGCTGGACACCCGTGCCGGTACAGCAACGGCTGATCATCGATGACAACCTGCAGGTGGAAACACAAACGATTACCTGAATATGGGCAATATGCAGCTGGCCGATTATCAATCACTGTTGCTGGACCACATCCGTGACTTCGGCGAAAATCACTACGCCACCCGCTTCCATCCCGATCTCAGCCCCGCGGGCTGGCACCTGGGTCATTGTATATACACGGAGTCATACTGGATCCGCGAACGCTGGCTGGCCATGGAAACCATTGACCCGGATCTCAAACGCCTTTATGTGCCGGAGTTGTCCAGCAAACCCGCGCGCAGTGAACGAATCGCGCCCTATCAGCAATTGCTGGACTGGTCGCAACAGGTGCAGTCCGAGAACCAGGCCCTGATCCGGGAACACAGGACACACGCCGGTGATCACGAACTCATGCAGGACGGCTACCTGCTCGGTTTCCTGCAACAACATTACGCCCAGCACATCGAGACCGTGCAGATGATCCGTGCGCAACACCGGCTGCAACTCGATGCCGAGGATAACGGCGATCTGACAACAACGGTTACTGATCCGGTTGACGACGCCTGGATTGAAATCAGCGCAGGGGAATATCCCATCGGCAGCACCGGTCACTGGCATTACGACAATGAAAAAATCGCATTCACCCGGCGGCTCGACGGCTACCTCATTGCGGAACATCCTGTCACCAATCACCAATACCGGCATTTCATCGATGATGGCGGCTACCGGCGCCCGGAGTTGTGGTCCGGGGCGGGCCGGCGCTGGAAGGAAAACTATGGGCCAAAGAGGCCGGAATACTGGCGGGTGAATGGTCACAATAATTGGCTACAGGCAACGGCGGATGGATGTGAACCCCTGGCCGATGCCGCCCCGGTGATCGGGATTAATTATCACGAAGCCGGCGCCTTTGCCGCATGGGCCGGCGCCCGTCTGCCGCATGAATACGAATGGGAAGCAGCCGCGGCCGGCGGCCGGTTAAAAGCTGTGGGACAGTGCTGGGAGTGGTGCGCGAATGCCTTCCATCCCTACGCCGGCTTCAAGGCCTACCCTTATGACGGTTACTCGCTGCCCTGGTTTGATAATAATCACTTCGTCCTTCGCGGCAGCAGTCGCTATACCCTGGACATCATCCGCCGACCGTCTTTTCGCAATTACTACGAAGCGGATAAGCGACACATTTTTGCCGGACTGCGGCTGGCCAGGACGCCTTGAAGACGACTTCAGGACGAGGCCGCGTCTAGCATTTTTTCGAGTTTCTTGTCCTTGCGGCGTTCAGCCAGGGTGATGGCCGTATTCTTGCTCTTGTCTTGCACGGAAACGTCCGCCCCGGCATCGATCAGCATCTGCGCAATGTCATGATCGCCGGTAATGACCGCAATCATCAGTGCGGTCCTGCCCATGGCGTCCACGGTGTTGACGTTGGCGCCTTCAACCAGCAGTTCACGAACGATACGCCGGTTACGCTTGTAGACCGCGCTCATCAGGGCCGAACGGCCCTGGGCGTTGACCGCGTTGACATCGGCGCCGCCGGCGATCAGCGATTTGACTTGCTCGAGGCGTCCTTCCTTGGCGGCCAGGTACAGATCGGCAGGGGCCGTCGTTTCCGCGACATCCTGGGCCGTCACGGTGCCCGGCTGGACAAGGCCGAACAGCAGGATCAGGGTTGAAATTCGGCTATACATGGTGCTGCATCGATGAATATGACTGTTGCGTCTGTATCGGCCTTTACCACGCAAACTGGAGTGCATTGGCATCGGGCAATCCGGCTTCTATGGCATAATCGGCGACTTTGACCGTGATGCATCCATGAGCCAGGAATACCCCAACAAACTCGGACGCCTGATGACCCTCTTCGCCTGGGCGCTGTTACTGGTCCTGCTCGCGGTATTGTTCAGCGATCTACTGGAACGGCAGGTTAACCCCAACCGCAATGTCATCGGCACAGTGGATGCGGATGAACGCCGCGTCGAATTGAAACGCAATCGGCAGGGTCATTACGTCAGTAACGGGCGCATCAACGGCCGGCCCGTGACCTTTCTGCTCGATACCGGGGCCACCGATGTCAGTGTTCCGGCGGTTGTGGCGGAACGGCTGGGACTGCAACGCGGCTTTGCCGGCCAGGCGCAGACGGCCAGCGGGGTGATCACGGTCTACGCAACCCGGCTTGAGACAGTTGAAATCGGTAATATTGTTCTCCATGATGTGCGGGCCCATATCAACCCGCACATGCATGACCGGCATATCCTGCTGGGCATGAGTTTTCTCAAGCAACTGGAGTTCCGCCAGCAGGGCGACACACTCACGATTATCCAGTCATACCGGGGATAAACTTTATTGGACAAGACCTTTGAATACCTGAGCGGTTTGATCTGGGGTGAATACGTGCTCATCCCGCTGCTTGCCTTCACCGGCATTTACCTGACTCTTGGACTGCGCGCCTTCACCTGGCGCCGGCTTGGCGAGGCGTTACGGGCACTGTGGCATGGGCGACTGGCCATGACCGGGGAGAAAGGTGAAATTCCACCGTTCCAGGCCCTGATGACCGCCATGTCGGCGACCATCGGTACCGGCAACATCGCCGGCGTCGCCACCGCTATTTTCGCCGGCGGTCCCGGCGCGGTATTCTGGATGTGGATCATCGCCATATTCGGCATGGCCACCAAGTATTCCGAAGCCGTGCTGGCGGTGAAATACCGGGAACAGGACGAACTCGGTCATTACGTCGGCGGACCGATGTACTACATCAAGAACGGTCTTGGCGACAACTGGCGCTGGCTCGGGATGCTGTTTGCGGTGTTCGGCACCGTGGCCGCCTTCGGCATCGGCAACCTGGTGCAGTCGAACACAGTCGCCGATGTCATGCACGCCACCTTCGACATCCCGCAGTTCATCACCGGCGGCATCATTGCGATTCTCGCCGGCGTGGTGATACTCGGCGGTATCCGCCGCATCGGTGAAGTGGCCTCGAAACTGGTACCGTTCATGGCCGTCGCCTACGTGCTGGTGGCCCTCGTGATCATCATTGCCAATTTCATGCAGATCCCTGCTGTTATCGTGCTCATTGTCGAGTCGGCATTTACCGGAACGGCGGCCACCGGCGGTTTCGCCGGCGCCACGGTCTGGGCCGCCATCCGCTTCGGTGTCGCCCGCGGCATCTTTTCCAACGAGGCCGGGCTGGGCAGCGCGCCCATCGCCCATGCCGCCGCCCGCACCCGTGACCCGGTGCGCCAGGGCATGATCGCCATGCTGGGCACGTTCATCGACACCCTGGTGTTATGTACCATGACCGCGTTCGTCATCCTCCTCACCGGGGCCTGGTCCTCCGGTCATAACGGCGCCGAACTGTCATCACTGGCTTTCAATACCGGCTTGCCGGGTCTCGGCGGCCCGCTCGTGGCCCTGGCGCTGGCTATCTTTGCCTTCACCACCATCCTCGGCTGGAGTTATTACGGCGAACGCTGCGCGGAATTCGTCTTCGGCGTCCACGCAATCCTGCCTTACCGGATCTGCTGGATCGCGGTGATCATGGTCGGCGCGTTGATCCACAAAATCAGTATCGTCTGGAATTTTTCCGACCTGCTGAACGGTCTCATGGCAATCCCGAATCTCATCGCCCTGCTGCTGTTGAGCCCGGTGGTGTTTGCCCTGACGCGGGAATACCGGAGGAATGGTGATGGCTGAGTTACCGAAGGACATCCAGGCCGTCGTGGGCCTGGCCCTGGACGAGGACATCGGACCGGGTGATATCACCGCGGCGCTGGTGCCTACCGACAGCCGGGCCCGGGCCATCATCATCTCCCGCGAGTCCGCCGTTCTCTGTGGCAGCGCCTGGGTGAACGAGGTTTATCGGCAACTGGATACGCAAATCACGCTGCAGTGGCACTGTGCCGACGGTGATGCCATACGACCCGACGACGTGATCTGTGAACTGGCGGGGCCGGCCCGGGCGCTGCTGACGGGGGAGCGCACGGCGCTGAATTTTCTCCAGTGTCTCTCGGGCACGGCCACCCTCACCCGCCACTACGTTGAGCGTGTCAAAGGCAGCGGCTGCCGCATCCTCGATACGCGTAAAACCATTCCAGGATTAAGAAGCGCACAGAAATACGCCGTCGCCTGTGGCGGCGGTGTCAATCACCGCATGGGCCTGTATGACGCCGTGCTAATCAAGGAAAACCACATCATCGCCGCCGGTGGCATCGCTGCCGCCGTCAGCCAGGCGAAAACCGCGGACAAGAAAATCCAGGTGGAAGTGGAAACGCTGGAGGAATTGCAGCAGGCCATCGATGCCGGGGCCGATGCCGTGCTGCTGGATAATTTCAGTATTGAAACCCTGCGTCAGGCCGTATCCCTGGCCAGGGGCTGTATTACCCTGGAGGCTTCCGGTGGCATCGACGAGACCACACTGGGCAATATCGCCGCCACCGGCGTGGATTATATTTCCATCGGAGCCCTGACCAAGCATGTAAAAGCCATCGATTTCTCGATGCGCTTTACGACACCGTAAGCCGCGCTTCGCTTACAGGCGTTCTTTTACCAGCTGGTAAATTGACTCGGTTTTGGCGTCACTGCCCTCGAGGAGTTGCTCCAGCTGACCCAGGCGGTCCTTGACGAAATCGGAATCCTTGATGCCGCCCACATTGATGTACACGTTCAGGGCCGCACTTTTCAGGCCGGCATGGGCGGCGAGAACCGAAACGCCGGAATCACTGATCACGTTTTTGTTGCCCTTGCGGGCAACCTCTTCACTGATATCTATGACATCGCGACACAAACTGGCGCAGGCCAGGGGAACATCGGTCGCCTCTTTCAGTCCTTGCTGGATGGCGTCCGCGCGCTCGGCCTTTTGCTCGTCGGACTCTTTGGGCATGCCATAGGCCGCCATCACCTTGTTGAAAGCGTCCACATCCGCCTTGATCATTTCAACCAATTCGGCACGCAATTGCTCGGTTTTTTTCACGGCCGCTTGCATGTCATCTTCCACTTCGGCGTAATTCTTTTTACCCACCGTCAGATTGCAGACCATGCTGGTCAGGGCCGCACCCATGGCGCCCATGATGGCCGCCGCGCTGCCGCCGCCGGGCGTGGAGGCGCTGCTGGCCAGGTTGTCAAGAAAGCTGGCTACGGACTGGTCTTTGATCATTATTTAACTCCCCGCTTGGTTAGGGTTCATTTCAAGTGCTTGTATCGTACGGGTCGACGTCTCGGTCCCCTGTGTAAAAGGTGGCGTATCCTACCATATCCGGCGCTATTGTCGCTGCTGCCCTCATACGGTACTTTATCGCCTTTGCAGCGCGCAGTCAGGGAGGCCAGGGCACAAGGTAAAAAAATGTTCCGCGCCGGTCGGTGTGTGCCCGGATAATAACCATAAATCAATTTAATAAAATTGCAGGGGGATTGATGAAAAAACTTTTATTTCAACTGGATACGGATGCTCACCCGGCCGTTTTCGACACCGTTGTCGCCTATGACGGCGGTGCTGACCATGTAATTGGCCATGGCAATGTTACACCGGACAACGTGACCTCACTGGTGGAAGGCTGCATTTTCACCCGCGCGCCGAAGGACAAGAAATACACCGCGATTTTCGTGGGTGGCAGCGACATGACCGCCGGGGAGAAGCTTTTCAAGGCGGTGCAGAAAACTTTTTTTGCCGATTTTCGCGTGTCCGTGATGCTCGACAGCAACGGCAGCAATACCACCGCGGCAGCCGGCGTGGCCAAGTTGCTGACCAGCGGCAGCATCAGGGACAAACGCTGCGTGATCCTGGCCGGTACCGGTCCGGTGGGCCGCCGTGCCGCGGCCATGATGGCCCTGGAGGGCGCTAACGTGGCTCTGACCTCGCGCACCGCGGATCGCGCCCGCCAGACCTGCGCCGATATCAAAACCACTTTCGATGTGGATATCGAACCCATCGCCGCTGCCGACAACGAGGCTCGCGCCCGGGCTGTCGAAGATGCCAACGTGGTATTCGCCACCGGCGCTGCCGGCACGGAATTGTTGTTACCGGAACATTGGCAGGGTAACGACAACATTGAAATGATAGCCGATGCCAACGCCACCCCGCCACTGGGCATCGGTGGCACCGAAATGTTCGATCGCGGGGAAAACCGCAACGGCAAGATCATCTGGGGCGCCATCGGCTTCGGCACTTTGAAACTGGCCGTACACCGGGCCTGCATTGGCAAGTTATTCGAAAGCAACGACCAGTTATTTGATGCGGTTGAAATCTTTGCGCTGGCCAAGGCCATGGCGTAATCCGGTCAGGCCCGGATCTGCCCTGCAGGTGACGTAACCGGTTAAAGGCCGGCACACAACAACCCGGCACTGCCCGCCGCCTCGACATTGATGTTATATTGACCTGTGAAACCTATGCTCAGATATCTTCTCAGCCTGATTTTCCTGCTGGCCATGCCAATTGCCATCCTGGCGCAGGACGCCGAATATGATACCGGCAAACAGGCCTTTCTGGATGGTGAATACGCCAGGGCCCTGGAAATACTCAAACCGCTGGCCGAGACCGGCCATTCCCAGGCACAGGTCACCCTGGGTATCATGTACGACAATGGTAACGGGGTGCGCGAGGATCCTGAAGAGGCCTTTCGCTGGTACATGATGGCGGCGGAACAGGGTTTTCCCATTGTTCAGCACCAGGTCGCCTTCAAGTATCTGCATGGCATCGGTGTTGAACAGAATTTCCAGGAAGCGGCGAAATGGTGGGAACTCTCGGCCAATGCCGGACTGGCCGATTCACAATTTAACCTCGCCCTGATGCTCTATCGTGGTCTCGGTATCGATCAGGACCTCGACCGTGCCCGGCAACTCTTTACGGCGGCGGCTGAACAGGGTCACGGTCACGCCCAGTACAGCCTCGCGGTCATGTACGCCTTCGGGCAAGGCGTGGAAAAAGACTACGAACAGGCCATTAAATGGTTTCATAAATCCGCCGTTCAGGACGTGGCCCAGGCGCAATACAACCTCGGGATCTTTTACGAAAACGGTTTCGGTATCAGCGCCGATGAGGAGACGGCCAGGCTATGGTACGAGAAAGCGGCCGCCAACGGACTGAAACAGGCCCGGGAAAAACTCGACCAGCTGGAACATCCTGAAGCAGCGGACGCATCGCCGCAACCGGTATTGCAGGAACCGGTAATGGTGGAACCCGCGCCGATGACAGAAACCGAATCATCGCAGCCGGCCACAGCCACGGACAGGACCGGCAAAGCCATCCACACCGAGGACTGGGTGATGCAGCAATCCCCCGAGCAATACACACTGCAAATCGGCAGCAGTGTCAATGAACAGAAAATTATCAATCTTATCCGGGACAACAGCCTCACGGAGCAGGCTGCCTACATCCGGGTGATAGTCAGTGGAGTCACACGATTTTCAGCCCTGTATGGCGTATACGACACCTTCAATGCCGCGGAATCGGCTGCCCGCGAACTTCCGGAGCATTTGCAGAAAGCCGGGCCCTGGGTGCGTAACTTCGGCATCCTGCAGAAACTGATCAATGACAGCAGACCCTGATGATCAATACCGGTTCGTTGAACACGAACCGGTATTGATTGCAGACAACAAGAACGAACTCAAAATTACATATCTTTAATACCTTTTGTCAGGAAATGGAATTATCATTTCAAACATGACCACTTTTAACGAAATATTGACCGCAGCCGAGGAAGATCTGGTCCGTATTTTCTACCGCTACCGGGGGCAACAAGAGACGCATAATGCGTCCAGAATCTGCCTGATCTCACGGGATCTGCAGTTAAGAACCGCACAGTTGGTAACGGCTCTCGGTTTCAATCCCGTAGTCCCCCGGCTGGTGGAGATCCTTCCGATCCTCGGCTACGACAGCCTTGACACGCTTCTGGCCGAACGCAATGAGTATTTCATCAACGACATTTATAAAAAGCTGTCACTGGACAACATTCTCGCTATTTATACCGCGGTCAAGGACAATGATGAATTCCTGCAAATCATGCCTTATCTGCTCAAGAACCGCCTGCATACCATAGAATCCAGGATCGAGGCGACGGTAAATTCCCTGATCATCGATAAATACAAGGCGGAAATGCGGGCCATTTATTCCGAGCACATTGTCGATATCGAATTTGTCGAGGAACGGCTTGATCAAAAGGACAGCGGCTTCCGGGCCCTGTTGAACGAGGTGACTATCATCACCGAATCCAGGATCATACCCGCCGGTGATATCTTCTTTCGCAATACGGTTTTGCCCGAGGAAAAACGCAAGCTGCTCAACAGGGGCCTCATACCGAACGAGTTGATCGAGGCCCGCCTTGAAGATGAATCCGCCTCCACCGAGGAAAAACACATGCTGTACGAATACCTCAAGTACAAAAAATAAGGAAAGACTCATGCCAGGTTTTACAGAGATACTGACTGCATCGGACGCCGAACTCGTGAAGATATTCTACAAGATCAAGTCTGATCCCAGGGATGATTTCATTGTCCGTATCAACAAGGTCGCCGCGCAACTCGGCATCAATCACACGCAGTTGATCTGCGCGCTTGGCTTCAACAAACACATTCGCGATCTCACCGACATCCATTCCATACTCGGTTTCCGCTCCTTCAAGGTACTCACCTATCGCGAGGAGGAACTGTTCTCAACGGATACCTACAACCAGTTGTCCATTGATAATATCCTGGATATCTATTCCGAACGGCTCGAGGACCAGGAAATTCTGGAACGTATCAGGACACTCCTGATACCACGACTGAAACACATTGAACAGGATATTGAAAAACACGGCGATCCGGGACACATCATCAGTTACCGCATGGAGGTACACTCCATCTACACCGCGGGCATTGCCACCAAAGAGTTCGCGGATGCGCGTATGGAAATGGACAACGGCAAGTACCGGATGATGGCCAGCGAGGCGCTGCTTATCGTCGATGCCGGTTTTTATCCGCCAACCAACCTGTTTTTCATGGACACGTTGATCCCCGAGGAACGCAGGGAACTGATCGAACACAAGGGCATTCCCGTGGAAGTCATCAAGAACCGCTTGCAGAATTCCCATATATCCGAAGAAGAACGTTCAATGCTGGAAGACTATATTTGACTGATACCTACGGGCCGGGCACGGGACTCTGTACGCCGGCGGAGCCTTCGTACATTTTGCTTACTCGCAATTCTCTCATTATTGAGCTTGATTCATATCAATGAACAGCAGCCGGCATTCCATCACAATCCGTTAAATCATGCAGTTCCGTGTCCATGTCGATAAACGATTCTGAAACTTCCACCATTCATCTTTCCATTGACGGACATATCTACAGCGCGCGTGACGGTGAACTGCTGATCGATGTGCTCTATCGCGAAGGTATCAGGACGCCATCACTGTGTTACAGCCCCGGCCTCAGCCGTCCGGGCACCTGCCGGACCTGCCTGGTGGAAGTCGCCGGTGTCGCGGGATCCAAACCCGCGTGTGAACTGGCCGTCTTTGACGGCATGCAGGTAACGGCCCGTTCCGACTCCCTGGAGCAGGAACATCGAACGGTCCTGTCCCTGTTGCTCGAACAGTACGTAGAAGATGCCGATTCCGTAAACCATACTGAATTCGGTTACTGGCTGCGGCGTTACGGTCTGCATGCGCCAACGGATGCCGGGACCGTGCCCCGTTATTCCGCGGACAGCGACCCGCATCCCGCCATTCGTGTGAACATGAACAAATGCATCCTGTGCACGCGCTGTATACGCGCCTGTTCCGAGGTGCAGGGCCGATTTGTCTGGGGCATGGCCGGGCGATCCGTGGATACGCACATCGCCGCCGGCTCCGGTGGCAACATGCTCGATGCACGCTGTGAGTCCTGCGGCGCCTGCGTGGCTTACTGCCCTACCGGCGCACTGTCTGATCGCAATACGGAAACGGATTTTCAGGCCGATGAGAAAATCATGACCACCTGTCCGTACTGCGGCGTGGGTTGCAATTTCGATCTGAATGTCAGGGACGGTCAACTGCATCATGTCACCTCCAACCCCCACGCGCCGGTCAACGGTATGCATTTATGTGTCAAGGGCCGCTACGGTATGGATTTCGTGCATCATGCCGACCGGCTGAAAAAACCCAGGGTGCGCGAATGGCTGTTGCAAGGCGCCTCCCGTCCCGCCGGCGGAAATCGGGGGGCATGGGTGGAAATCTCCTGGGACCAGGCCCTGGAGCTGGTCGCACGCAAGTTCAGCGAGATCATCGATGAATCCGGCCCGGACTCTCTCGGTGTTTTTTCCTCCGCCAAATGCAGCAACGAGGAAAACTACCTGATGCAGAAATTCGCACGCCAGGTCATAGGCACGCACAACATCGATCACTGCGCGCGCCTGTGTCACTCCTCTACCGTAGCGGGGCTGGCAGCCGCCTTCGGTTCCGGGGCCATGTCCAACACCATGGCCGATATTGCCGCCCAGGCCCGGGCCCTGTTTGTCATCGGCTCCAACACCACCGAACAGCATCCCGTGTTCGGTTCCATGCTCCGCCAGGCCGTGCATCAGCGGAACGCAAAACTGATCGTGGCCGATCCGCGCCATATTGACCTGGTGGAGTTTGCCTGCCTGCACCTTCGTCACCGTCCCGGTACGGATATCGCGCTCATCAATGGCCTCATGCACCTGATCGTGGCCAACGGCATGCAGGACGATGAATTCATCAATACCCGCACCGAGGGTTATGAAGACTTTGTTGAATCGCTGCAAGCCTTCACTCCCGAATACACCAGCGGCATCACCGGTGTTGCGGTCGAAGATATCATTGCCGCGGCCGATGTGCTTGGCAGCACCCGGCCCATGGCGGTGATCTGGGCCATGGGCATTACGCAACACACCATGGGTGTGCAAAACGTCTTCGCTCTTGCCAACCTGCAAATGCTCACGGGCAACATGGGCATCCCCGGCGGTGGCGTCAATCCGCTGCGCGGGCAGAATAATGTTCAGGGCGCCTGCGATGTTGGTTGCCTGCCGAATGTGTTCCCCGGTTATCAACCGGTCACCGTGGCGGCAAACCTGGACAAGTTCGCCGAAGCCTGGTCACTCTCGAACCGTGAACGGCTGATCAGCCGGTCGCCGGGGCTGACCATCACCGAGATGATCGACGGCGCATTGAACGGTTCCGTGCGCGCTTTATACATACTGGCGGAAAACCCGGTCATGACCGACCCGGATGTCAATCATGTCCGCAAGGCGCTGGAGCATGCGGAATTTACGGTGCTGCAGGAGATCTTTGCCTCGGCAACATCGGACTATGCCGATGTGCTGCTCCCCGGCGTCAGTTTCGCCGAAAAGGCCGGAACGTTTACCAATACGGAACGGCGCATACAACTGATTCACGATGCCGTGGATTCACCCGGCGAGGCCAGGGAGGACTGGTGCATCACCTCGGATCTCGCGCGGCGAATCCTTGAGTTGCGCCAGCAGCGGCCTCTCGGGAAACAGGCCGCATGGGATTATCCGTCGGCGGCCGCAATCATGGATGAAATGGCCCTGCTCACGCCGCAATACGCCGGCGTTTCCCATGAGCGTCTGCAACACGGTGAACAATTGCACTGGCCGGTGAAGGATGCCTCGCATCCCGGCACCCCCATATTGCATGTTGAACAGTTCACCCGTGGCAAGGGCCTGTTTCACATGACCGCGCACCTGCCGTCCGAGGAACTGCCCGATGATGACTTTCCGCTGTGCCTGACTACCGGCCGTGTACTGTATCACTGGCACGGTGCGGAAATGACCCGGCGCTCGGAAACGCTGACCTCGCTGTATCCGGAATCGCTGCTGGAGCTCTCCGCCGAGGACGCGGCGAAACTGGATATCGAGGATCTGCAACCGATCCGGATTGTCTCGCGCCGGGGAACGATGAGCGCCCGGGCCTGGATCAGCGACCGCGTGCCCGGCGGGCTGGTATTCGGAAATTTCCATTTCCCGGATGCGGCCAACGTCAACAACCTGACCATCGGCGCACTGGACCCGGTCGCCAAAATCCCGGAGTACAAGGTCTGTGCGGTCAGAATCGAAACAGGCTGATTAACTGTCCCGGATTCTGCTGAATACCTGTTCCTGAACCGTGTACAGTCACACTGATAAAGCATTAAAATGGCCGGAGTGACTCAACGCCCGGTTAATCCAGGGGGAAACAATGGATATCACCAATTACCTGAAGTTGATGGTCGACCATGACGCTTCGGACCTGTTCTTCAGTGTTGGTGCACACGCCAATATCAAGATCGAAGGCCATACCAGGAGTGTAGGCAAGGAAACCCTTACCTCGAAGGACCTGCGCACACTGGCCTACTCGATCATGAGCGATGACCAGGTGGTTGCTTTCGAGGAAAACCTGGAACTGAATATGGCGATTTCAATGGAAGGTCTTGGCCGCTTCCGTGTCAATATCTACCGCCAGCGTGGCGACATCGCCATGGTCATCCGTTATATCAGAAACAAGATCCCCTCTATTGAGTCGCTCGGGCTGCCGCCGATCCTGGAAAAACTGATCATGGAAAAACAGGGGCTGATCCTCGTCGTCGGCTCGACCGGATCGGGTAAATCCACCACCCTGGCATCCATGATCAACTACCGCAACGAAAACAGGCACGGCCATATCCTGACCATCGAGGACCCCATCGAGTTTGTCCATGAACACAAAAAATCCGTAGTCGACCAGCGCGAGGTCGGACTGGATACGCGTTCCTACGCCGAAGCCTTGAAAAACGCCCTGCGCGAGGCGCCCGATGTCATTGTCGTCGGTGAAATACGCGACCGGGAGACCATGCGCCATGCCATTCATTTCGCGGAAACCGGCCATGTCTGTCTGTCGACCCTGCACGCAAACAATGCCAACCAGACCATGGAGCGCGTGATCAATTTCTTTCCTGATACCGCGCATCATGGCCTGCTCATGGATTTATCCCAGCACCTGAGAGCCATCATTTCACAAAGGCTGATCCCCGGCATCAATTCAAAACGCGTTCCTGCTGTCGAGATCATGCTGAACACACCCTACATTGCCGAACTCATCGCCGATGCGCGTATCGATGGTATCAAGGATGCCATGACCCAGGGCGAACTCGAGGGCATGCAGACCTTCGACCAGTCCCTGTACAAGCTCTATAAAGACGGCAAGATCACGGCTGAGGATGCCCTCAGGAACGCCGATTCACGCAATAACCTTCGTCTGCGGCTGCGCCTCGAAAACCCGAAGGATTTTGCCGTTGAAGATGATCTGCAAATCAGGGAAGAAGATAACAGGATGCCGGGCTTCAGTCTGAAAGATAAAAAGCCCTGAACAGCCAGAAAACTCAGCGTGCTTGAGGACTTTCATCGCTGCAGATCACGCAGTCCTCGACCGTACACACCAGGTTCCTGCCCCTGTTCTTGGCTGCGTACATGGCCTGGTCCGCACGCTGCATCATTGCCTCCATGGTTTCACTATTCTGTCTTTCCACAACCCCGATACTGACTGTCACAGTCAGCGTACGGCCGTCATCGAGTTCCAGGTGTTTATTACTGACCGATTGCAATATACGTTCTGCCGCGTTAAGGGCGCCCTGGATACCGGAATCGGGATACAGGATCATGAATTCCTCGCCGCCCATTCGTCCGATAATATCAAGACTCCGGTTAATATCTTCGCAAATATCCGCCACCATGGACAGGGCCCGATCCCCCGCAGCGTGGCCATAGTTATCGTTGATCTGCTTGAAATGATCCAGATCGAGTTCGAGCAGGGATATCGGGCTGCTGTGGCGGTTTGCCCGGTCAATTTCACGCTGCGCTGCTTCCAGGAACCCGCGTCGATTCAGTACACCGGTACCATGATCGGTGATGGCGAGTTGTTTCAATTCCGTTTCCAGGGCTGAACGTTTGGCTATTTCCGCCTTCAGACTGCGGTTAAGCGCATAAAATTTTGCCAGTATGACCGAGATAACCAGTATGACAGCGATGGATATCAACAGGATATAGGCCACCCATACCCAGCCGGAGGTGATGTCGGGTTTGAATATAAAATCCTCAATATCCACGTCACCCGCCATCAGTCCCGCCGCCCTGAAGTCACCGGCAATTTGCCGCCAGCGTTCCGGGTTCATGTAACCGATTTCGATCAGGTCCGGAATCAACAGCCGCCGGATGTCATCCGATTCAAAACGTAAGCGATCTTCATCAGCCCGGATTTGATAATTGTTTTTGATCAGGTCGATGATTTCTTCCCGGTTTTGCAATGCATAGCGCCAGCCCCGGATCAAGGCATCACGGAAAGCCACTACCCTGTCGTTGTGTTTTTCAGCGAATGCTTCCGTCGTGAACAGCGTATCGCCATAAAAGTCGATACCGACCTGCTTGGGATCGAATATTCGATAAGGCTCGCCGGCCTTTTCCAGAATATAGGGTTCATTGCTGGTATAGGCAGTCGCACCTACGAAATCGCCCTCGAATATGTCCAGGGGGGAACCGGTATGTTCTACCATTTTAACAGCGGCCAAATTGACACCTATGTGACTCAGATAAGCAAACAACTCCTCGGCATTGGGTTCGACCATGATGGATTTGCCTTCGAGGTCTCGCGGTGTACGTATGCCGGGATCGTCACGGGTAACCAGTATGTATGGTGAGTGTTGAAAAACAGCTGCTACGGCAACAATCGGTTGTCCCTGGCTGCGGGCGATCAGCAGAGCGGACGTGCCGACGCCAAATTCTGCTGCCCCGGACAGCACCTGATCCGCAGGTACAATCTGCGGACCACCTTCTATCAGGGTGACGTCCAGACCGGCTTCGCGGAAAAAGCCTTTTTCAAGCGCTGTGTAATAACCGGCAAACTGGAACTGGTGATACCATTTCAACTGCACCCGTACCGGGAAAAGATTGTCATTATCGACAGCGGCGGCCGGCCAGGAAAGGGTGGCCGCCAGAAGTACCAATACGCAGAGGTGGATCCTGTGCATCATGGTCAGGGATGAAGCATAAGCCGGCGACCGGAATTACCCTGCCCATTCATCATGCAAAGTCCCGGGTTGTATTGACTTTCATGGTCTTTAAAGTATCGCACCATGATTAAGGCATTACCAAAAAATCCGCAGATAGCCGCTTGTATAAACCTGATAATTTTCATCAGGTAATGAGGAATTTTATCGACCGGGTGGTGTATTGACTGGATGAAGCCTGATTTCATATCCGGCAACGCAGCAACAGCCGGGGTCGCTCGGCCGGGGTGCGTGGTGTTATGTTGGGATCGGTCCGCTGCTTGAGGTGATACAGTCATCAGCCCTGATAAACATTTCAGTGACTTCACCTTTCCCTGATTGTAATTTAAAAGTTCTGGTAGCAGGTTATAGGGAATTTGGCAGGATATTATTCTACACTACTAACAAGTCACAATGTACCAAAAGGACTGGGCTTGTTGTGAGACGGCAAACAGCTGACTGATATAAGGAGTTTATAATGGGGTTATTGGATGGAAAGCCCGGCTTGATTGTAGTGCATATTCGCTGGTTGTTTCTGTTTTTTATATTATTCCTGCCTCAGATTGTTGAAGCAGATAATGGTGATAGCAAGCATGTAGATGACCTGTTCGACATGTCACTGGAATCCCTGATGCAGGTGGAAGTGACATCGGTGGCCAAAAAGCCGCAGCAAATTGAAGATACAACTGCCGCCATCTACGTTATCAGCCGGGAAGACATCCTGCGCTCCGGTGTCACAACCATACCCGAAGCCCTGCGCCTGGCCCCAGGCGTTAACATAGCCCATACCAGCAGTAACCAGTGGTCGATTTCTATCCGCGGTTTTAACGGATATTTATCCAATAAACTGCTGGTGCTACTTGATGGACGCACCATCTATTCACCAATTTTCTCCGGCGTGTTCTGGAACCAGCAGGATGTGTTGTTACAGGACATTGATCGCATCGAGGTGATCCGCGGTCCCGGAGGTACCTTGTGGGGCGCCAATGCTGTCAACGGTGTGATCAATATCATTACCCTTCATAGCAAGGAGAGCCAGGGTGGTTTGCTGGAGGCCAGTGGCGGCAATGTGGAAGATCCCTCAGCCGCGATCCGCTATGGCGGTAAAATCAATGACGATGCCCATTATCGTGTCTATGGCAAGCATGCCGATCACGGTAACTTTGAACTGGCGAACGGCCGGGATGCACAGGACGACTGGCAACATGAACAGGTTGGCGGTCGGATCGACTGGGACATTTCCGCACGCGATGCCCTGACGTTACAGGGCGATGCCTACTATGGTGAACAGGATAAATTATTCAAATTACCCGTTGTGTCATTGACAGACACTGTGCCCGGACTGGTTTCAGGCCACCAACACGGCGCCAATGTCCTGGCGCGGTGGAGTCACAAGACAAGAAAGGGCGATGAGATCACCTTACAGACCTATTATGACCGGGTCGGAATCAAGGATGAAACACCGGTTGAACTTATTCAAACCTGGGATGTGGATTTTCAGCATCATATCGATGTAACGGAGCGCATCGACGCGCTCTGGGGACTGGGTTATCGGCATGTGGATTATAACTCGGACCAAAGACTGGCTATATCCCTGCCCGGTAATGATCTGGATCTGTTCAGTGGATTTGTCCAGGGCGATATTGCACTGACAGAAAAATTCCGACTGACGCTGGGATCGAAATTTGAACATAACGATTTTACCGGGTTTGAATGGCAACCCAATCTGCGTTTGTTGTGGAATCTTCATGAAAACCATTCTGTCTGGGCGGCTGTCTCCCGGGCGGTGAGGACACCTTCTCCGACAGAGACGACAGCTTCGGCATTTACCCTCTTTATCCCAGGCGCTCCCCCGATACTGTCAAGTACGCTGCCGAATCCCGATGTGGAATCGGAAGAACTGATTGCTTTCGAGATAGGTACACATAATCTCGTACGTCCTGATCTTTTTGTGGATATCAGTGCTTTTTATAATATTTATGACAATTTGCTGGGTTTTGCCTCATTGCCTCCTGTATTTGAAACGACGCCGGCGCCGCCGCATATCCTTGCGGCTACGACGTGGAGTAATGAGATACAAGGCGAAAGTTATGGTCTGGAAACGGTCATTCGTTGGCATCCTCGCGATGACTGGCGCCTGGAAGGCTCGTATTCACTGCTCAGGGTTGCCTTGCATGCGACGGCTGCGAACATTTTAGATGATGGCTTTCTGGCCGGTCCCTCGGCTGTGGAGCGGGGAAGTCCCCAGCAACAATTCCAGGTCCGTTCCTATTACGATCTTTCCGATACCCTGGCGTTCGATGTGTCGCTGTTCTGGGTCGACAGACTGCCGGCATTTAACCTGGACGATTATTTACGGGCCGATATACATCTGGGATGGCGGCCGGTCCCGAATCTGTCTCTGGATCTCTTTGCCCATAATCTTCTGGATGACCGGCATGAGGAAGGCGATAACGAATTATATGTCACCACTGAAGTTCCGCGCTCGGTTCTGGTAAGAGCAGTGTGGCGATGGTAGCGGGCATGAACTCATAGTTAAATACCTGAATATTGAAGGAATCTTATATGAAGGGATTGTATACAATTCAACGCAACATCAGCTTTGTACTGATACTCGTATTATTGATCTGCCTTTCAGGAAAAACGGGGGCCCAGACCACTGAATATGAACTGAAGGCGGCATTTATCTATAACATTGCCAAATTTGTAGAATGGATAGATCATTCCACGGCCGAGCGACTTGACATTCTGCCGTTATGTATACTCGGTGACGATCCGTTTGGAAAGGCAATCGATAAACTCGAGGGGAAGAAAATCCAGGATTTTACCTTACAGGTTCATCGTATTAATGCTCTTGATAATGATACTGGTTGCCAGATTCTGTTTATCAGTCAATCCATGACAGATACTATTAAGATATTGCTGGATGATTTAAAACATAATAAGGGGATTCTGACGATTTCAGATATCGAGGGATTTGCCAATAACGGAGGTATTATTGAACTGGTTATCAGGGACAACCGGGTACAATTTATCGCCAATATTGCATCTGCCCGAAATGCCGATATTCATTTGAGTTCAAAAATACTCCGACTGGCCAACGTTGTCGGTGGCAACTGGGGTGATAACTGATATATGTCCGGATTTCGCGACTATCCCATCAGCAAGAAATTGATTATCACGTTTTGCGTGGTTGCGGCTGTTGCCCTGGTCGTTTCCATCTCATCACTGGCAATTACATCCTGGCTTAATGAACGTAACCGCGCGCTGACCGAGCTGAAAACGACAGCCGAATTGATTGGAGATAACAGCACTGCGGCCCTGATTTTCCGCGATAAACAGGCAGCCAGTGAGACTCTCGCTACCCTTAAAGCCCTGGGCTACGTCATGTTTGCAGCATTGTACGACAAAAGCGGAGGTGAATTTGCCCGCTACATCAGGGACAGTGATACCGAAATTATTACTGGTGGCATACCCAAAGAAGACAGGATTAGTGGTAAGTATATTACGGTGGTCCAGCCGGTTATACATGATGATTCCGGGGTTGGTCATGTCGTCCTCCATGCGACATTGGAACAACGGCTCGATTTACTGAAATACAATATGGGAATTACTGCCGGTATTCTGATCATAGCATCTCTTATTGCCATGTTGTTTGCCATCGCATTGGGTCATTCAATCGCAGATCCACTTGCCCGCTTGAGTACAATCATGAAGCGTGTATCCAGTGATCATAATTACAGCATCCGGACCAATATGAAACAGGCTGACGAAATCGGCATTCTGGCAAACGGAATTGATGACATGCTGGCACGTGCCGAAGAGCGGGATATGGCACTTGAACAAAATCGTAAGGAACTTGAAGAAGAAGTTTCACGCAGGACCAAGGCTTTACAGGAAGCCAATGAAAACCTGAAAAATGAACTGGAAATTCGTGAGGAAGCAGAGAAAAGCCTGCAACGTGCTCATCGTGAACTTGAAATGCATCATCATGAATTTTCCTTACTTTCAGAGATGAATGACAGGCTGCAGGTCTGCCATTCGGTTAATGAGACAAGCCCGGTTGTTGCTCATTACATCCGTAAACTGTTTCCCGGCAGCTCCGGGGGTCTGTATATCTACAACTCATCCCGATCTCTTGTTGAACCTATCGTATTATGGGGTGAATCCACACCGAAGAATGAAATGTTCAAACAGGAAGATTGCTGGGCTCTCCGGCAGGGGCATAAACATCTGGTAAACGATCCGGATGATGATCTGGTCTGCCCGCATTGTCTGGAGGATATTAGCGGACCGTATCTTTGTATACCAATGATTGCCTACGGGGACGTCATGGGGGTTTTGCACCTGCGGGTGAATCCGGAATCACAATCCGGTGCTGCTCAACAAATGATTCCGGAACTGAATCAATTAGCAACAACAGCTTCGGAACATCTGGCCCTGGCCATGGCAAATCTGAAATTACGCGAAGTCTTGCAAATGCAGTCGGTTCGCGATCCGTTAACCGGCCTCTATAACCGCCGTTATATGCAGGAAACACTGGAACGGGAAATTGCACGTTGTCAACGCAACAACACCATGCTTGGCGTTATTATGCTGGATATCGATTTTTTCAAAAAATTCAATGATTCTTACGGACACGATGTTGGTGATACAGTGTTGCATGAATTGGGAGGTTTCCTCATGCAAGAAATAAGGAGTGAAGATATTGCATGCCGTTACGGTGGTGAGGAATTTATACTGATTATGCCGGGTATCGATCTTGACATTGTATCGACACGTGCAGAAGAAATTCGCAATGGTGTAAAAAATATCCAGATTATGAACAAGGGGGAGGAGGTCTCCGGGTTATCCCTTTCACTGGGCATCGCCATCTATCCTCTGCATGGTAAATCTCCGGACAGCCTGATCACCGCTGCCGATGGTGCACTCTACACGGCAAAACGTCAGGGCAGAGACCGATACATCGTTGCTGAGAAAAACAACCTGCAAAATACCGAGGCCAGCCAATCGAGGTCAGCCGAGTGAGACATTCCTGCGTATTATCATCCAGCCTGTTTCCAGTTCTCAAACAGCGATTCCTGGAAATATATCCCACCCGCGTACATCTGTAGAGTGGCCCGGATTGTTGCTGGACAGACAGATCGGGATTGGTCAAAAATAATCCAGTTGACCCCCTACCCTCATACCCTATGAAAATACCAGAAATGGCTCGTGTGACACCATATGAGCACCACAAGGCTTATTTTAGCTGGGTGAATAATCTCTTGAATAGATGTAAATAATTGTTTTTATTGGTGCCGGAAAGAGGACTCGAACCTCCGACCCACGCATTACGAATGCGTTGCTCTACCAACTGAGCTATTCCGGCGCTGTGCGGATTTTAATTCACGAGACTGAAACCGTCCATGAGAGAGAGATTCCACGCAAGCTACAGTACGGCAGAATTCCCGTTGCGCCCGAAATATCGGAGATACGCTACTGAGTAAAACTCAGGCCTTGTTTCTGATGCGGATGACAACACTGACGCCGGTGGTTTCCGTGTTCTCGGGCAACACGGGCATGTCGGTGATATTCATATTCGCCATGTCAAAATCGATCAGTTCCCCGGTGTCCTCGTTATAGAAATGATTATGACCGGAGGTATTGGAATCGAAAAATACCTTGCTGCTGTCGACGATCACTTCCCGCGTCAGTCCCTTGCGTGTGAACAGGTTCAGCGTGTTGTAAATCGTGGCCTTGGAAATATTCGAACCGTTTTCCATGGCCCTCTGCAACAGTTGGTCCGCGGACAGGTGCTGGGGCTGCGATAAGAGGATACCGGCGACCTCGACGCGCTGGGAAGTCGGGATGATATCACGCGATTTGAGGACTTCGATGATGTCCTCTCTGGTGTAGGGATACTCTGGTGTTTTCTCGTTCATGGCCAAATTATAATCAATCCTGCGAGGAAATTGCATATTATAACGCCGATCGGGCAATTATCGGACTTGCAGACCGATACTATTGCCAATGTCGACGCCTGCCTATGGTTCATAGACAGCACTGTTCAATACCGGTTCCGACCCGCTCAAAAGCGCCGTGAGCAGGGCCGCCGAGGCGGGCGCCGCGAGTAATCCGGTACGAAAATGCCCGGCATTGACATACAGGCTATCGAAACCGGAAATGGCGCCGATGTAGGGATAACCACGCATGGAATCAGGCCGTAAACCCGACCATTGCCGGACATTCGCCTGGTTGCCCAGCCCCGGGATCATGGCCTCGGCGGAGGCCAGCAACTGCCGGCGGGCGGTGTCGGTAATGCCGGAATCGAAGCCGGCATCCTCCACCGTGCTGCCAATCAGCAACACCCCTCCCCGCCTCGGAATGACGTAACAATCCCTGTTCAGGATAATCGATTGCAGTTCAAAACCGTGATCTTCGAGGCACAACATCTGACCGCGCATGGGCCGCATGGGCAGGTGTGCCGATTCCGGCAGCAGCTCATTAATCCAGACACCGTTGCAGAGAATGGCCTTTTCCGCCTCCAGGTTGCCTGTATCCATGCGGCAATGGACGCGGTGATCGTAATATTCAAGCGCCTCGACCCGGTGATGTTCGAGGATCTGTACGCCGCGTTTCTGCAATGCCGCTTTCAGGGCACGCAACAACCTGGGGTTTCTGACGTGGGCAACATCCGGTAACCAGACCGATGACGCACCGTCCGGCAGACGCACCCCGGGAAACAGGTCTTCACGGTCGTGCCCGATAATCCCTGCATTGACTCCGTTGGCCTCGCACCAGGCCGCGATGGAATCGGTCTCCGCGCAGTCGAGGATCAGCATCCCCTCCTGCGTGTATTCCGGATCGATGCCGGTTTCATCGCGAAGCTGTGCACACAGTTGCGGATACATTTTCTGTCCTTGCTGGCACAGAGCCTGATTGGCCGGGTGTTCGTGCCAGGGTACCAGGGCGGACAGTATGCCGCCGCCGGCCCATGAACAGCCCTGCCCTGTGGTCTGCGCATCGATGACGGTGATGTCATTGCTGTGTTCAGAAAGGGCGAGCGCAGTCATCAAGCCGTTGACACCGCCGCCTACGATTGCAAACCCTGTGTGCATGGTCAGTTAAGGGAACGGGATTAAACGGGCACGGCGACCGATCGCATACGCCATGCTTCTTCAGTGGTTGAACTGTGTGAATACGGGAACGAGCCGGGCCGCCGTCAGGCGGCGGACTCGTTGTGCTTGTTCAGCTCGCGAGGCAGTGAAAAAACCACTTTTTCCCGTATACCCGGCGCCTCGGAAACGACATCGGCGCCCCAGCTTTTGAGCTTCTTGATCACGGCTTCCACCAGGATCTCGGGAGCGGAAGCGCCGGCCGTCACACCGACCTTGTTTCTGCCGTCAAACCACTCGCGCCGGATCTCGTCGGCATTGTCGATCAGATAGGCCGGCACACCGAACTTGGTGGAGATTTCTTTTAAACGGGTGGAATTGGAACTGTTCTGTGAACCCACCACCAGAATGAGGTCACACTCCCTGGCCAGTTTTTTCACCGCGTCCTGACGGTTCTGGGTGGCGTAGCAGATGTCTTCTTTTTTCGGGCCTTCGATTTTCGGAAAACGCGCACGCAGGGCATCGATAACCAGCGCCGTATCGTCCATGGACAATGTCGTCTGGGTGACAAAAGCCAGGAAGTTCGGGTCTTTCACCTGCAGTTTATTGACGTCTTCGACCGATTCCACCAGGTACATGCCGCCCCGTTCATCGTTGCGTCGGTACTGGCCGAGCGTGCCCTCTACTTCCGGATGACCGGCGTGACCGATAAGAATGCATTCACGGCCCTCGTCCTGGTATTTGCCGACTTCCATGTGCACCTTGGTGACCAGCGGGCAAATGGCGTCGAATACCCGCAGGTTACGTTTGGCCGCTACCTCGCGCACGATCTTGGCTACGCCATGGGCGCTGAAGATCACGGTGGACTCATCCGGCACTTCGTCGAGTTCTTCCACGAACACGGCGCCCTTGTCGCGGAGCGAATCGACAACGTACTTGTTATGGACCACTTCATGACGCACATAAACAGGGGCTCCGAACAATTCCAGGGCGCGTTCGACAATTTCGATGGCCCGGTCAACGCCGGCACAAAATCCTCGGGGATTGGCTAGGGTAATCTGCATCTCGGTATTTCGACTCGTGTTGTTCATGGGGTCATTACGCTAACATAAATTTCCGCTCGCCGACATGATTCACGGCGCCCGGTTTCGGCATTGGATCGGCTTGCCGCCTATTTGTTCACCTTTTTCGTGACTTCGGCATGATCATACAAAAAGGTATCTATAATCAGCAGGATAGCGCCTATGGTGATGGCCGAATCGGCAACGTTAAAAGCCGGCCAGGGATTAAACAGTTTCATGGGAATGAATTCCAGGAAAACCTGTATGAAATCCACCACGCAGCCATGAACAACACGGTCCCAGAGATTGCCCAATGCGCCGCCGAGGATCAGCGCCAGTGCGCATCTCAGTACCCGCTGCGGGCCCGACAACGCCCCGAGCCAGATAAAAATGGCCACGGCGATGACACTGGTCAGGCCGATAAAAAACCAGCGCTGCCAGCCGCCGGCGTCGCTTAAAAAGCTGAATGCCGCACCCTGATTGCAGGCGTGGACGAGGTTGAACCAGGTCAATACCGGCAGTGACTCACCGATGGACAGGTAACCGGCCACCCAGATTTTGGTCACCTGATCCAGAATCACAATGGCGACAGTGAGCCAGAGCCATTTCATGACCTTTGGTTTCCCCGACCGTCAGGCGTATTCACGTAACTCGCACTCGCCGCTGATATTACCCACACAGCGATCGCACAGTTCCGGGTGTTCGGTATCGGCGCCGACACTGTCGCGGTAATGCCAGCAACGCACGCACTTGGGCCGTTCGCTTTGCAGTGCGTCGATGACATAGCGGCTGTTACCGCCTTCCAGCGTGCACGGTTCGATAGCGGCGGGAGCGTTGCTGTAATCATCCAGGTACGCCTGTGAAGTGATCATGACGAAGCGTAATTCATCGCCCAGACTGCCGAGCAAATCGCGTAACGTCCCATCGCAATAAATGGTGACCTCGGCCGCCAGCGAGGCGCCGATTTTTTCCTCGTTACGCAGGTTCTCCAGCACCCGGTTGACCTGGTCGCGCACTTCGATAAGGGTATTCCACTTCTGCAGAAGATCGGTATCGGTCGCGAACGCCGCTACCGGCTGCCACTGTTCCAGGAATACGGAGTCACTGCGTTTGCCGGGTAAATGCTGCCAGATCTCATCGGCGGTAAAACTCAGCACCGGCGCCAGCCAGCGCACCAGGGCCTCGGCCGTATGATACATGGCGGTCTGCGCCGAACGCCGCGGGCGGCTGTCTTCCGGCAGAGTATAAATGCGGTCCTTGATGATATCGAGATAAAAGCCACCCATGTCGACCACGCAAAACTGGTGCAGCTTCTGGTAAAACTGGTGAAACTGGAATTCATCGTAGGCGCTGATGATGTCATTCTGCAGGCGCGTGGTTTGCTGCAGGGCCCAGCGATCCAGTTCCAGCATGTCGTCATAGGCCACCTGGTCGGTGTCCGGATCAAAACCGTCGAGGTTGGCGAGAAGATAACGGGCGGTATTGCGAATGCGTCTGTAGGCATCGGCGGTACGCTTGAGGATCTCATCGGAGACGCTCATTTCATGGCGATAATCCGTGGCCGCGACCCAGAGCCTGAGGATGTCCGCGCCGAGTGAATTCATCACCTTCTGCGGCGCCACCACGTTGCCGCGCGATTTGGACATTTTCATGCCTTTGGCGTCCACGGTAAAACCGTGCGTCAACACGGCCTTGTACGGCGCCGCGTCGCGCATGGCCACCGAGGTCAGCAGTGATGACTGGAACCAGCCACGGTGCTGGTCCGAACCTTCCAGGTACAGATCGGCGGGAAAGCCCAGGCGTTCATCGCAATCCAGCACCGAGTGATGCGTGACGCCGGAATCGAACCAGACGTCCAGGGTATCGGTTACCTTGTCGTAATCCTGCGCGTCCTCTCCCAGCAGTTCGGCCGCGTCCATGTCAAACCAGGCGTCGATGCCCTGTTCTTCAATCCGGCCGGCCACCTGTTCAATCAAGGCCTGCGTATCGGGATGCAGTGCACCGCTTTGTTTGTGGGTGAACAAGGTGATGGGCACGCCCCAGCTGCGCTGGCGGGAGATGCACCAGTCCGGACGATCCCGGACCATGGCTTCGATACGCTGCTGTCCCCAGTCCGGTGTCCAGCGCACGCCGGCGATTTCACTGAGCGCCTTGTTGCGCAAACCCTGCGCATCCATGCTGATAAACCACTGCGGCGTGGCGCGAAAGATCACCGGGGTTTTATGCCGCCAGCAATGCGGATAGCTGTGCCGGACCTGTTCATCGAAGAGCAGCGTTTTGTGTTCTTTCAATACCTCGATGACGTGATCGTTGGCTTTTAACACGTGCTCGCCGGCGAACAGTTCAGTATCGGGAAGAAAACAGCCGTTGGCACCGACCGGGTTATAAACCTCGAGATCGTATTTACGCCCGATAATGTAATCGTCGATACCGTGGCCCGGTGCAGTATGCACACAGCCGGTACCGGCATCCAGTGTGACGTGATCGCCCGGGATCACCGGCGCTTCGCGTGCGTAAAACGGGTGCTTCAGGCGCAGACCTTCAAGCGTCTCGCCACTGAAGTTGTGCAGAACTTCGCCGTGATCGATGCCGGCCCGCTTTAACAGGTCAGCCACAAGGTCCGCGGCCAGGATCAGCCGTTGCGATCCACTGCTGTTATTCACTTGCAGAACGACGTACTCGTGTCCCGGGTGTACGGCCACCGCCTGGTTGGCGGGCAATGTCCATGGCGTGGTGGTCCAGATGACGACGGACAGCGGTCCCTCACCGGTTGCAGGCTGTCCGATGGCATTCCAGAGTGCCGTTTCATCGCTGACGGGAAAACAAACATCGATGGCAGGCGAGGTTTTATCCATGTACTCCACTTCGGCTTCGGCCAGCGCCGAACCGCAATCCATGCACCAGTGCACGGGTTTGAACCCGGCCTGCACATGCCCGGCCGCGATGATGTTACCGAGCGAGCGCACAATGTTGGCCTCATTGACAGGATCCATGGTCAGGTAGGGCCGGTCCCAGTCCCCCAGCACACCCAGGCGTTTGAAATCCTCGCGCTGGTTATTGACCTGCCTGGCGGCATACTCGCGGCAGTGATTACGAAAATCGCGCGGTGTCACCTTGCCGCCGGCCTTGCCGACTTTCTTCTCCACCATCAACTCGATGGGCAGACCGTGACAGTCCCAGCCCGGAACATAGGGCGCATCGAAGCCACCCAGGGTACGGGATTTGACAATGATGTCCTTGAGGATCTTGTTGACAGCATGGCCAATGTGAATATCGCCGTTGGCGTACGGTGGACCGTCATGGAGGATCCAGGTTTTCGCGCCCGCCCGCCGTTTGCGGATCTCGCCGTACAGATCCATGTCCTGCCACCTGCGCAGCATGTCCGGTTCGCGCTGGGCGAGGTTACCGCGCATGGGAAAATCGGTTTTGGGTAAATTGAGCGTGCTTTTGTAGTCGGTCATTGTTTTTATAAAGTTACATCGATTTCATTACTTCGTGGCTATCTCCGGTCTGCACGAGCCACACATCACACTATTCCGGGCCCTGCGTAATTGTTATCCCGGCCCTTGCTTACACCATCATTCCGAGCATTACTTACTTTGTCATCCCGAGACTTACTTACTTTGTCATCCCGAGCATCACTTACTTTGTCATCTCGAGCCGAAGGCGAGAGATCTTTTCGGCACTGCTGTCAGCAACTTATCCGGGGGTAAACCTGTGCTCACGCCGAACCGCCCGACCCGAAATACTCGCGTGCTGCCTCGATATCCCTGGCAACCTGTGTTTTAAGGTCCGCAATGCTATCAAATTTTTGTTCTTCCCTGAGATGTTTGTGAATGACGACGGTAATCAACCTGCCATAGACATCCGCATTGAAATCGAGCAGATGGGTTTCCATCAACAACGGTCCGCCACCGAACACGGGACGGTGGCCGATATTGGTAACCGCCGGCAGTGGTGTGTGCTCGTCTCCCATTAAAACAGTTGTCGCAAATACGCCCTTAAGCGGAGCATTGCGGCGCTCCAGCGAGACATTTGCGGTAGCAAAGCCCAATTCCCGACCGCGGCGATCACCGTGGATGACGCGACCACTGAGTGAATAGCGCCGCCCGAGCAGTTTTTCCACTGTCTCCAGATCAGCTATTTTCAGTGCATCGCGAATGTTACTGCTGCTGATGCGCTGCCCGTCCATGACCAATGTCCCGGCCAGTTGAACCTCAAAATCCTGCTTGCGGCCGGACTCAACAAGCTCATCAACCCCGGCCTGACGGCGGTGGCCATAGCGAAAATCCTCACCGACGATAACGGCTCTCGCCCGCAGCCGCCGCACAAGGATGTCGCTGACGAAATCCTCCGCGGACATCGCGGCAAGGCGGCTATTAAAGGTGAGACACACCACGTTGTCTATATCGAATTGCCGGATCAGGATCAGCTTTTCCCGCAGCCGGGTCAGACGCACCGGCGCCAGCTCCGGTTTGAAAAACTCCAGGGGCTGGGGTTCGAACATGAGCACGATGCTGTTGCAACCGCTGGCGCGGGCCTGACTCCGGGCCTGTTCAAAGATGGCCTGGTGACCACGATGCACACCGTCGAAATTGCCAATGGTCACCACGCTGCGTGATGTCAGCGCCGGCAAATTATGTAAGCCACGGTATAAATGCATTATCGCCCGGCTCAGTCAGTGGGCAGATTCATGTGTGCCGGGCGCAATCCACCCAGCCACAGTGTCAATCCATAGGCGAAGGCGCCGGCCACAACCAGCAGCGCCAGTTGCAGCACCTTGTCCAGGGCAACCATGAGCAGCCAGCTTTCGACCGGCGGCTGCAACCACCAAAGCACCAGGCACATGGCGAGACAGGCAGCAAAGACACGGACGAACAGTAACACCCAGCCCGTACGGTGCCGAAGTGTGCCTGATTTTCGCAACATGTAATAGAGCAGGCTCGAATTCACCAACGCGGCCAGTGAAGTGGCCAGGGCAAGGCCGGCATGCGCCAGCGGGAATACCAGGATAATGTTCAGAACCACGTTGCAGCCCATGGCGATAAAGGCAATACGCACCGGTGTACGCGTATCCTGCCGGGAGAAAAACCCTGCCGATAACACTTTTACCAGGATCAAACCCAGCAGGCCGACAGCGTAGGCAATCAGGCTGCGCCCGGCCATGTCCACATCGCTTGCAACAAAAGCTCCATATTGAAAAATGGTGGCGATCAGCGGCGTCGACAACACGATCAGCGCCAGCGTCGCAGGCAGACCGATGACCAGTACCCAGCGCAGTGCCCAATCCAGGGTGTGACTGAAATGATCGGCCGACCCGTTGGCGTGTTTCTCCGACAGATTCGGCAGGATCACCGTGGCAATGGCGATGCCGAACACACCCAGCGGGAACTCCATCAACCGATCCGAATAATACAGCCAGGAAATGCTGCCGGCGGCCAGCCAGGACGCGATCATCATGTCGATCATGATATTAATCTGGGCCACCGAGCCCGCGAACAGGGTCGGAACCATGAGCCGGGCAATGCGGGTGACGCCCGCATGGCGCCATTTGAAACGCGGCCGCGGGATCAGCCGCAGACGCAGCAGAAACGGCAATTGAAACAGCAGTTGCAGCACACCGGCAATGAACACACCGATGGCCAGCGCCATCACCGGCCGCTCCAGGTGCGGCGCCAGCCACACGGCGCAGGCGATCAGCGACAGGTTCAGCAATACCGGCGTGAACGCCGGCACGGTAAAGCGCTGCCAGGTATTGAGAATGCCTCCGGCCATCGCTGTCAGTGAGATGAACAACAGATAGGGAAACGTGATGCGCAGCATATCCACGGCGAGTTCAAACTTGCCCTCGGTGGCGGTAAAACCCGAGGCGAAGATCAGCATCAGCACCGGCGCGGCGATGATCCCCACCACCGTGATGAGAAACAACACACCGGCCAGGGTACCGGCCACGTAATCCAGCAACTCACGCACGTCGTCCTCGCTCTGCCGGGTTTTTATCTCGGTGAGTACGGGCACGAACGCCTGGGAAAAACCGCCCTCGGCAAACAGGCGGCGGAAATAGTTCGGGATCTTGAAGGCGATGAAAAAGGCATCGGTGTGATCGCGGGCGCCGAACAGACTGGCAATGACCACGTCGCGGATCAACCCGAACACGCGCGACAGCAGGGTCATGCTGCTGACGTTGAAAGTGGATCGAAATAGCGAGCGGCTCACAGGGGTCTTTAAAAGTGATTCAGAAAACCGGGTATATGGTTGTTTATACTGATGATTTACAAAAAGATGCGGCAGCATAGCATATTTGCCGCCGAGGATTGACAAATGTTGGCAAGATCCGCATAGTTACGCGCCTTCAAAAAAGACAAGAGGTTGAGGACATTGGCAAACATTGCCTCCGCAAAAAAACGCGCCAGACAGGCCGTAAAACGTAACAGTCAAAACGCCAGCCGCCGCTCCATGATGCGCTCGCACTTGAGAAAGGTACTCAATGCCATCGAGGCCAATGACAAGGCCGCCGCGACGGAAGCCATGAAAACCGCCGTCCCGCTGCTGGACCGCCTCGCCGGCCACGGCCTGATCCATAAAAACAAGGCGGCGCGTCATAAAAGCCGCCTGACCGCGCGAATCAACGCCCTGTAACCCCCGGGGCTGGATGCCGGGGTTCAGCCCCGGTGCTGATCACACTGAAAAAACCGCCCTCGTGGCGGTTTTTTGTCGGATTTTTATTAACGTCAAACGGTGTCAGCCTGAAGGCAGACACCTACGTCAGAGTCAGACACCCCTCTATCCAGGTGTCAGGCTTTAGCCTGACATCGTTGCATTACCC
>DGNS01000013.1:0-105934 GCA_002389045.1 Thiotrichaceae bacterium UBA4486
CGCGGGTATTTCTATTTGTGCGCTTGCAAATCATTCGAACCTCCGACAATAAACAAAGCAGTTCGACAAATTTGCCGGGAGCAAATTTGAACAGTGAGCGTAGCGAACTGGCCCGAAGGGCGTAGCGCAGGGATGCGCGGAGTAATCCTTCCGGGCGCGCCATACAAATAGAAATACCCGCATTTTTTCGCGGGTATTTCTATTTGTGCGAGGCTGACAGGTGTCTGACTGAAAATAAAACAGGTGTCTGACTTCAGTCAGACACCGGGGGAACCTCATAATCGGCCTGGTTTACGGTGTCAGCCTGAAGGCAGACACCCTCGTCAGGATGTAGATTGTTTCTGGTGAACATATTCCCGCAGAGCTCTATTCACAGCGTCTGAATCCGGAAATATTTTATGCAAATCAGGTTCAATGAGGGCAATGTTTGTCCCTTCCTGAAACTGTTTTGCATACTTTCCACGAATACCGGATTTAATCAGTTCCTCGGGGTATTCTTTTCTTAATGTGTCTTCATCATCGTTCATAAGCTCTACGCTCTTTTGGCGTCATCTTTCTTGCCGAGATAATTCTGATTTTATCATTTCGTTCTGTGTAGGACACTACCAGGTATTTCTCACCATATGTTTTCCCAAAAATCAGGTACCTACATTCAACCTGGGAATGATCCGGATCAGCTACTGACAAAGACAGAGTATCCCCAAAGATCTCACTGGCTTCATAAAATGAAACACCATGTCTCTGTAAATTTATCCCGGCTTTGTCTGGATCCCATTCAAAGTCCATATTCTTCCTTGTTAAATCCCGGGGACGTCATATTCCGTCAATCCACTGAAGAAAAGTAGTCTTTAATCGTACCCGTTGATATCGTTGTTTCATCATGTACGTAGCCACATTGTAGCCATCTCGTCCTGATTTACGTATTTATTGACAGTATTTGAAAATTACGAGAGATGCAAGTTATTGATTTACATAGGCAGTACAGTTCGCCTTCAGGTCAATCAACAGTAAAATAAACAGGTGTCTGACTTCAGTCAGACACCGGGAAAATAACCGGCCTGGTTTACGGTGTCAGCCTGAAGGCAGACACCTGCACCGGTACGGTGTCTGACTGAAGTCAGACACCTGCATATAAAAGTTTGTGATTCAATTCAATATAAAATGATCATCCGGACGTCTATACTTCGGGCAACTGTATAACTATGAAGGTTAACCATGTATCTACGACAGACATTAAATCTGCTGACTTTGCCGCTGCTGGTTGTTGTCAGTGCCTGCACTGCCTATCAATCCAGGCAGGCGGGCGTCTCGTCAGATGAGAAGGATATTGATCGTCTGTACGTCTATGCGGACGGCTCCATGAAATTCAACGATCGTTTTGTGGATGAAAAGCATGTCATCATCTATGCGAACGGGCAGGGCGGCGAGAGGGCCGCGGTGAAAATGTATGTGCCCCTGCATCCTGATTTTTACCGTGATTCCATTCACGTGGTTCGCGAGGATGAACACCCCGAATAACACACCTTGACCGGCCGGGACCTGCGCACCCCTGTATTGTGCGGTGCAATGTACAGGGGGCAATCCTTGTGGAATTGGCCATTTGTATCGTCTATTATTTTCCTGTCGGGCATGAAATGTCGGCGTCCAGCGCTCGAAATGGCGTGCCCGCGTAAAAAACATATAAGTGTTCAATATAAGTACTGGGGAGGCGTGTCAATGAGTGTGGGAACAGTCAAGTGGTTTAGTTCATCCAAGGGTTATGGTTTCATAGAGCCGGAAGGCGGCGGTGATGACATCTTCGTTCATTATTCCGTGATTAAGTCCGATGGTTTTCGAACGTTATCAGAGGGGCAAAATGTCAGCTACGAGGTGGAGCAGGGGCCCAAGGGCTACCATGCCACCGAGGTTGAAATAGCCACCTGATAACGGGCCAGGTCCCGATAAAAAACCCCGCCTGTATGCGGGGTTTTTTTATGTTTTAATAACCTGGGTCGCTCAGGAAGCCAACGCCGGGCGATAACGCGGAATTTCATTTTCTTACAGGTGTGGTGGTATGTCCGGAGATATGGCTATCTGGCAACAGATCCTTCTTGGTGTGTTCGCGCTGCTGGCGCTGTTTATTTTCTGGCCGGGTGTCAAGGTCGCGATGCAGAAATCCGAGCAGGCCGAGAACAAGGACTGGGCCGGGTTTTTGCTGCCCATCGGGGTGGTGGTTCTGTTCGTGGTTTTCCTGATCCTGATGGTCTAGGTCGCGATTGCAGAACTACCAGGCCATACTGGATTACTGGTTCGGTCCCGGTGACCCGCTCACGGTGATCCGCAACAGGGAAGCGCTCTGGTGGGGCAAGAACGCGGACTGCGACGCGGATATACGCCGCCGCTTTGCTGCGTTGCTGGATGAAATCGCGCAGGGCGGTTGTGCTGAATGGCTGGCCACGCCGGCCGGCCGGCTGGCATGGATCATCGTCGCGGACCAGTTTTCCCGCAATATCTACCGCTGCGATCCGCGGAGTTTTGCGCTGGATGAGCAGGCCCTGGCGCACGCCCTGGAAGGTATGGCCGCCGGCCATGATCTTGCGCTGCGGCCGCTGCAACGGGTGTTCTTTTACCTGCCGCTGGAACATTCCGAATCCATCGAACTCCAACAGCAGTCAGTCATGCTGTACGAAGGACTGCTGAATGAGGTCGGCGAAAAGCTGGCGCAGCCCTTCACAGGTTTTCTGGATTATGCCCGGCGTCACCTGGATGTCATTCAACGTTTTGGACGCTTCCCGCACCGTAATGCCATTCTCGGGCGTGAATCGACAGCCGCGGAGATTGAATACCTGCAACAGCCCGGTTCCGGTTTCTGACGGCGGATATTTCGTCAGCGGCCGGCGGCAATGATACGATAAGAACATTCACTCGAGGATTACAGGTTTAAACCCATATGAAAAAACTCACCCACTGCCTGTCCATGGCAGCGCTTTTACTGCTCAACACGACCATGATTTACGCCCAGGAATCCGCGGAAGAAGAGGAATTTCTCACCGGCCGCGAGTTGCTGCAGGGCTGCGAGGAAGGCGCTGCTCCGGGCGCGCCCAACCAGTATTGCATGCAATATGTTTTCGGTTTTGTGCAGACTGTCGTCGCACTGCAGACCAGTGACCCTTCGCAACCGCAACTGTTCTGCATCGATCCCAACCAGATCGGCTTGCAGGAAGTGACGGATAATGTGACCCGCTGGTTGCGCAATCAGCCGGATCGGCTGGATGAGGAGGCTTATGTGCTGGTCGGCCAGTCACTGGCGACAGAGTACCCCTGCTCATCCGCCGCCTTCTGAACATGCCCCATCCCTCCGAAAAGTCGCAGTATAATTTCAACAAGCTGCGCAAGCGCCTGCGCCGCAATGTCGGCAAGGCCATCGAGGATTACCGGATGATCGATGCGGGTGATCGGGTCATGGTCTGCCTCTCCGGCGGCGCCGACTCCTACACCCTGCTGGATATTCTGCTGCGCCTCAGGGACAGTGCTCCCGTGGATTTCGAGCTCATCGCCGTGAACCTCGACCAGAAACAGCCGGGTTTCCCCGAACATGTGTTGCCGGAGTATCTGCGCGGACTCGGGGTCGATTTTCATATTCTTGAACAGGACACCTACAGCGTGGTGACCGATATCATCCCCGAGGGCAAAACCCTGTGCGGCCTGTGTTCACGATTGCGGCGCGGGGCGATTTATACCTTCGCCAGGGAACAGGGCTTCAGCAAAATTGCGCTCGGTCACCATCGCGATGATATTGTCGAAACCCTGTTTCTGAACATGTTTTACGGCAGCAGGATGAAGGCCATGCCGGCCAAGCTGCAAAGCGATGATGGCGACAACATCGTCATCCGGCCGCTGGCCTACTGTCGCGAGGATGATATCAAGGCCTATGCCGCGGCCATGGAGTTCCCGATCATTCCCTGCAACCTGTGCGGATCACAGGACAACCTGCAACGCCAGGCCATCAAGTCCATGTTGCGCGACTGGGAACGGCAGTATCCGGGCCGGGTGGAACAGATTTTCAAGAGCATGCAGAATGTGGTTCCATCGCACCTGCTTGATAATGCGCTCCATGATTTCGCCAACCTCGGCCGCAAGGATTAAGCCGACATCATTACTTTTTGCATGATGTGCCCCGAACCCGCTTGTTTCCGGATGCCTGTTCGATGAGCGAATTTTCCCTGCCCGTCACCATCGTACTGCTGGCTGTGCCCATTATTTTTGCCATTACCGTGCACGAGGTCGCGCATGGCTGGATAGCGCAACAGCTCGGTGACGACACGGCGGCGGTAATGGGACGGCTGACCCTGAACCCGGTACGGCACATGGATCTGCTGGGGACGCTGATTATACCGTTTGTTCTTGTACTCAGCGGTCATTCACCGTTTGGCTGGGCCAAACCGGTACCGGTGAACTGGCAGAACCTGCAGCAGCCGAAGCGCGATATGGCCTATGTCGCCGTTGCCGGACCGCTGGCCAACCTGTGCATGCTGATACTGTGGGCGTTCGTGATCAAGTTTACCGTGATGTTCGCGGGCAGTGGCGGCGATATCAGCCGGGCCCTGCTGTTCATGGCCGAGGGCGGTATCCTTATCAACAGCGTGTTGATGATTCTGAATCTTTTTCCCATACCGCCGCTGGATGGCAGCCGGGTGCTTACCGCTTTATTACCGGAGAAGTGGGCGCGCGCTTATGTGAAAATCGAACCGCTGGGACTGGTGATCGTACTGCTGCTGTTTTTTACCGGTTACCTCGGTAAGTTACTCATCCCCCTGGTCATGGCGTTCAATCACCTGGTCTATACGGTACTGGTCTGAAGGCAGGAACCGGGCCCCGTTCATGACGGAGCCCGGGCACCATTTACTGCATCACGCCACCTGGTGCAGGTGAACGTCGCGTTGCGGAAACGGAATACTGATGCCTTCCTTGTCGAAACGCAGTTTGACCGCCTCGGTCATATCAAACAGAACCGGCCAGTAATCATCTGACTTGACCCACGGTCTGACGACAAAATTGACACTGCTGTCCGCGAGAGCGGAAACGGCAATGACCGGTTCCGGATCCTTGAGTATGCGTTCGTCACTTTCGACCAGGTCCTGGAGAATTTCCCTGGCCATCTTGATATTGTCGTTGTAGCTGATGCCAAAGACCATATCCACGCGCCGCGTCGCCTTGGTGGAGTAATTGGTGATGGTGCCGTCGGTGATAGTGGCGTTGGGCACGATGATGGTTTTGTTGTCCGGTGTGCGGAACTGGGTTGAAAATATCTGGATCGTCTCGACGATACCGCTGGTGCCGCCCGCCTCGACAAAATCACCGACCTTGAACGGCCTGAGGGCGATGATCATGATGCCGGAGGCGAAGTTTGCCAGCGAACCCTGCAGGGCGAGACCGACGGCCAGGCCGGCGGCGCCGATAACGGCAATCAGCGATGTCGTCTGTATCCCCAGTTGTCCCAGTGCGGCTATGATCACAAACGCCGCCAGCAGGACATGAGCGATATTGCTGGAAAAGGTCGCGAGCAGGGGATCGACACCGCGTTTTTCCAGTAAATCCACAACCAGACCGCGGATTTGTTTGGCCAGCCACAGACCGCCAAACAGGATGACCGCCGCAACGATTACGTTGATGATAAAGGCCATGAATGAGAAATGTTCCATTGTTATAGCTCCTCGGGTTGTGTCAAATGAAATAGTCGTCAGGGCCGGAATCGGCTTTACTTCGGGTTATCGATTTTTTCCCGCCAGTAACCGTCTCGTCGACAGACACCGGCCGGGATCTGCACCCGATCTCATCGGCACGGGCTTTGCCGTGACGCCGGGGCATGTCCTGATAAATCCTGTAATTTCAGTAAAAACAGAATGTTATAAATACAAATATTCCGTTTTATAAGCTTCTATGCTTGGGTTACCATTGTGCAATAATTGTCAGTGAAGTGGTACTACCCCGCTTGATGCAACTCCCCTGTGAAAACGGCGACGGATAGATTGTTTTAATGTCAAAAGATAACGATAAATACGCCGGGCAGATCAGACTGCTCATACCCGTCAATGAACTTTCCACCCAGTCACAGGATGAAATAATACAGAAGTCAGAGATTATCGAGCTTAAAAAAGGCAAGTTTTTATTCAAGCAGGGTGACAGGGACGATTATTCCTACTATCTGCTCAAGGGTGAGATTGAACTGCTTGCCAATGACCAGTTACACAATACGATAACCGGCGGCTCGGATCGCGCCTGTTACGCCATGGCCCAGTTACAGCCACGGCAGTTTTCCGCACGCAGCAAATCCCCCTGCGTCATATTCAAGGTCAATCGGAATATCCTCGACAAGTACATGGTGCTGGGCGAGAAAAAGACGGACGATGCCGGTAGCGATAACTTTGACATCGGCAGTGGTGATATGGAGGTCAGTGATATCGAAAGCGAGGACGATATCGACTGGATGACGCGGATGCTGCAATCCGAACTCTTCGCCCGTATTCCCATGGCGAACATGCACCATGTCTTTGCCGTGCTGGAGCCGGTGGAGTATTCAGCGGGTGATACGGTTGTCAGCCAGGGCGAGGCCGGCGAGCATTATTACATCATTGCCGAGGGTAAGTGCATTGTCAGCCGCAGGCCCAAGGAAAAAGCCGAAAGTATCAAGCTGGCGGAACTCGGCTCCGGTGACAGCTTTGGCGAAGAAGCGTTGATCATGGATTCCACCCGAAATGCCACGGTCACCATGGCGACTGACGGCATACTGATGCAACTCAGCAAGGACAATTTCAACAAGCTGATCAAGGAACCTACCCTGAATGCCGTCCGCTATGACGAGGCCCAGGATCTGATTTACAAGGGTGCCTGCTGGCTTGATGTCAGGTATCCGGGTGAGTACTCCGAGTCGCATATCAAGGGCAGCATCAATATTCCACTCAACCTGCTGCGCATGCAGTCAGAAAAGATCGACAAGGACAGGGAGTACATAGTTTATTGTGATACCGGCGGCAGAAGTTCCACGGCTGCATTTTTGCTGATCGAACGCGGCTACAATGTCCGTTACCTGCAGGGCGGGCTGATATCCAGTCCCAACATTGCAACAGAAGCCTCCCGTGAACAGTCCACACCGGCGCAAGCCGCGGATGAGGAACCCCCGGCAGCCGTGAAAAAACCCGCGACGCCGGCGAAGTCCACGGCTGCGCCGGAATCACAACCCGCAAAAACGCAGCCTGAACCGGAACCTGAAGCAACACAGCCTGAACCACAACCTGAACAACCGCAGCCCGCGCCGAAACCGGCACAAGCCGCGGACAGCGCAGCGTCGCCCGCGGTGAAAACACCCGCGACGCAAACCGCTACGGCAAAGAGCAGCACACCTGAAGCCGAAAAACCGATCGAAGAGACCGGTGATATGGAAATAACCGATCCGAATATCAAGACTTCCTATATCGAGACTGAACTCGAGCGCACCAACATCAAGCTCAGGGATATCGAGAAAATCCGCGAGGAAGTTGCCGAGGTCGAGCGCCGGAAACAGGAACAGGCCATAAAGGAACTGGAGAAGGAACGATCGGATCTGGAACAGCAACGCAAGGAAGCTCAAAAAGAAGCCGAGAAACTGCGCCTGGAAGAGGAAAAAAGAATTGAGAAGCTGAAAAAAGATTCCGAGAAAAAGCTCTCCGAAGAAAAGAAGAAACTCGAGGCTATCTATAATAAAAATACCAGCGAGATGGAGAAGATCAATAAACTCAAAAAAGAGCTGGAAGAAAAGGAAGCGTCGGCGAGAGCGGAACTCGAGAAGGAAAATGAAAAAGCCCGGAAAATGAAGCAGGAAGCCGAGGAGATGGCCAGGCGGGAAAAGGAAAAGCTGGAACAGGAATCCATCGAAGCCCGGCGCATGCTGGAAGAGGCCCGGCGGATGAAAGAAGAGATCGAGGCGGCACGCAAATCAATCGAACAGGAAAGCCAGGCCAACAAGGCAGAGCAACAGAAAAAAGAAAAGGAACTGCAGGAGAAGGTCAAAATCAAGCTTGAAGCCGAGCGCCGCAAACTTGCCGAGCAGCTGGCCAAAAACAACATGGACCTGGAACAGGCACAGAAAGAGAGGGCGGTAGCCGAGGCGGCACGCAAGGCGGCGCATGAGGAGGCGCAAAAAATAATCGAGGAATACAAGCGCGAGCACGAAAAAACCAGGATGGTCGAGGAGGAAAAACTCAGGCAGGAACGTGAAAAACTCGAACGCGAGGCAAACCAGCTGAAGGAACAGATGGAGGCCATAAGGCAGGATAAACAGAAAGCGGAACAGGAAAAACTCGAAGCTCAAAAGCAGATCGCCATGCTCAAGATCAAGAGCGTACAGAGTAAGGACAAGGATGAGGAAACACGACAGACTATCAGCGAGCAAATCAGGCAGGTCGAGGCAAAGATTTCCGAAGCGGACAAACAGATAGAAGAGGTCGAGAACGCCGAGAAGCAGGCAGTCGAGGCCGTGCATATCAACCAGGCTGACCTGGAGCGTCAATCAGAGGAAGAGAAGCTATTGCAGCAACAACTCCAGGAAGACCTGCATGAATTTATCGCCGAACACGAGGAGCAAACCCGTAAGGCAGGAGAAAAACTGTCAACCAACGATTACATGAAACGCATTAACGAAAGGGCGGAAGCCGCCAGACAGCAGGCTGCCCAGGCAACTGAAAGCCTGTTTGCCGATGTAGCGTCCATGCTGGATGATGACGACAGGTAAGTGTCCCGCACAATCAATATAATAAATTCCATATACACCCGGGTATCAGACTTTTGATAATCCGGAGTCAGTTTTTCAACAACCAACCGGAGCAGGTATTATGAGTGAACGTATTGTCATGCGCGTGGGGGAATCCCTGGTTGCCGGCGGTCCACCGGGAACCGCGGCGGAACCGGAAGTCGTTATCGGTGAAATGGACGGCCCTTTCGGCACCGCCTTTGCCAACCAACTGGCGGCCCAGACCAAGGGCCATTCGAAGGTGCTGGCTATCCTGAATACGGACATCATGGTCAGGCCGGCCACCTTGATGGTGAGCAAGGTTACCGTGAACAAGGAAAGATATACGAATATTCTCATGGGCACGGTGCAGGCCGCTATCGCCAATGGTGTGCTGGACAGTGTTCGCAGTAATGTGATTCCCAGGGACAAGGTCAATGATCTCGGTATTATTGTTTCAGTCTGGTTGAATCCCGTTGTTGCCAAAACCGATGATCTGGATCACCGGATTTTGTTCGATATTCATCGCAAGGCCACCGCACAGGCGATAGAAAAAGCCATGCGCAATGAACCATCGATAGACTGGTTACTGGAAAACCAGGACTCCATAACACATAAATACTTTCAGATGGGTCTGGATGGAAAAATCTAGATTTATGAGAATGGACCTGAGCAGAACCGCATCTCCCGCTTGCGGATTGAAAGCCTGCCGTTCATTGATGCTTGCGGTTTTTTTTCTTGCGGCCCCGGTGTTTGCCGGTTTTACGGACAGTCCGGAACTGAAACAGCTGTCGGAGATCCTGCCCGGCGATTATCACCGATCCGGCTATTACCGTATCAATGATGTATCGGTCAATAACGATAATTATCTGTTTACCATCGAATCTGATTACGGCAATTTCCGCATTGAATCTGTTTGTCTGACCCTGAAGTACCTGAAGGAAACGGAAACCGTCAGCCAGGTCCTAAACCAGATCTCCGACAGTGTGGATCCGGCCCGGGTGGATTTGAAAAGCCAGTTACGGATCCGTGCTGAATCGGCCATTGATATACTGGCATCTCCGTTGGGTACCGCGGGCAATCTCGCCGGTCAGCTGGCCAGAAACCTGGGTGATACCCTTGCCGGCAATTCACCCTATATCATCTACGGGGACAGCGATGAGTACATCAATACGGAGGATCCCAATCTCGGCATACACAAGCGTAATATTGCCCATCAACTGGGCCTGGATGTATACAGTTCCAACGCGGTTGTACAGCATCTGTTGAGCCAGCTTGCCGGGGAACGATCCGCCGGAAATATCTCGTCCGGTTCGGTATTGATCAATATTGATAACAGTTATGAAAGAAAAGTGGCTGATGGCCGTCTTGACAGGGAAATAAATTCAGTCATAAGAATCCATACGCGTGAGGATCTGTACAGTTACAATGAAAGTCTGCTTGACAGTATCGGTTTGCCGGAAGATATAGCCAGGGAATTCCTCGCACATCCGGCCTATTCGCCCTCATTGCAGACTACCATTATCAAGTATATGGATTATCTGTATGCGATCGATAATTACAGGGACTATCTTGCCCTGTCGTTACTGGCTACCGATGAAGTCACTGCTCATGCCTTCGCCAGGATTCTGAAAATGATCGCCTGGTATTCGGATAACATTGAAGCCATCAGCCGTATCAAGGTGATCGGCAAAACAGTAAGTGGCCTCACGGAAAATAACGAACAGGTTATATTTTATCCGGATGATCTGTTTTATATTGATGAGTCGAGGCAGCAATTGCTGGAACTGATCAATGAGAGAGCCAGGGTCAACGGCTACAAAAAAGTCATACTTGTCTCATACGGGACATTATCACAAATGTCCAGGACCCGGATGCTGGAATCAAATATCGACTACATGGAGGAGTTTCTTTTCAAACGGGGCAGCTTGCGAAATTGACCCGGCAGTGGCCTGCGCTGTCCGCGACATCACCCCCTCCTGCTGATCAGGGGAGGATTACTCGTGAAAAATGTTCAACTGGCGGCTACCGTCAAGGCCATGTTTCTTGATTTTATTGATGACATCCAGCAATCTTTTAATGCTCTTGATGTGAGCCTTGTAAACAGTCGCGATACTGATATCCAGGGTGGTCCCGGCACTACCCAGTAATTTCAGTTTCTTGTTGTAATATTCCAGATCCTTGAGTAGATCTTCCTCGGTTTCTTCAAGAATCTGTTCATACCTGAACGTGTCCCAGAGTAAATCCTGGTTGTTCCCGGACGGTTTAATCAGGTCGTTGATATCCATCGTTTCATTCTCCAACTGAAAGTAAAAGTACTGCTGAATCCTAATCAAGTACTGTGCCAGCCCCGGCCCCGGTCAAGTCGAAAACCGATAATTTATTGAATGTCATGGATAAATACAGGATAAACAGACAGTTATGTTTTGACTTCAGCCGGTTTTGGTTTTGCGTGTAACTACCAGAACGATGTCAGTGACAGCAAGGATAACGAAGTCATGTCTGTGAATGGCGACAGGTCGGGCAGTTTCGCCTTCAGGGTGTCAGCACTGACCCGGTGTACCGATTCACTGCGCCCTGGTTCGATCCTGCATCAGCTTGAGCGGTTATGAATCAAAGTGTGAGTGCAATCACACTATGCGTGTGTGATTACAATCACAAATCCCGCCGATGCTTCTGAAAACACTTGTCTATATCCTGATAATCATGCGCATCACCGGGGATAAGTTACCGGATCATGACCTGTTAACAATGGAAATTAATGAATTCCCGCAATCCATGAAAGATCAATAAGGGTAATATGAAGAAATTCGACTTCTCATTGTTTGATGACCTGGTCCCTGTCAAGCATCTTTCGACCGATGACAGGGGACAGTTGCTTGAATACCTCGAGCTTGTTACCTACAGCAGTGGCTCCATAATATTCAACCAGGGTGACGATGATAATATGACCTGTTATCTGTGCAGTGGTGAGGTTGAACTCGCTGCCGGTGACGGCACCCGGATACGGATCACATCAGTGTCCGCTGAAGCAAAATATCCTCTCGCCCATGTACACCCGCGTCAATACACGGCCAGGACAATGACGGAGTCCTCCATCCTGATCATCAACAAGTCCAGGCTGGACAGGTTGATAGCCGATAACGGCATTGATACGGGCGGCGATAATCATGGCGTATTGGTTTCCGAACCGGGCGCTGCCATTGACACCGACTGGATGTCATATTTACTCGCCTCTGATTTGTTCAGCAGGGTTTCCGCCGCCAGTATCCAGAATATTTTTTCCATGATCGAAGCCGAAGAGGTCAGGGCCGGATATGAAATCATTCATCAGGGAGAGCCCGGAGATTATTTTTATATTATCAAACAAGGCGAGTGTGAAGTATTCAGACAACCTTCTGTACATGCCCGTTCGATAACCATCTCCCGATTACGTCCCGGAGAAACATTTGGTGAAGAAGCACTGATCACCGGGGAACCGTGCGGTGTCAGTGTCCTTATGTCTGCTGATGGAGAACTGCTGAAACTGCACCGATCCGATTTTGAAAAGTACCTGATGAGCGAAGTGGTGCGTGGTGTGGAATTACGGCAATTGCATGAAGAGGATCTCAAGGATGTGGTTTTCCTGGATGTTCGTTATCCGGATGAACCCGCGATCGAGTCGATACATGAATCGATAAACATACCGTTGAACATACTGCGCATCGAGGCCGGAAAACTGGACAGAAATCGCCGTTATGTTGTTATCTGCAGCAACGGGATCATGAGCAAGGTTGCCGTGTTTCTGCTTGCACAGAATGGTATAGAGGCAAGATACCTGGTTGACGGACTGGTTGCCGGTGCCGGTTACCAGGGTGAGGATGCGCTGTTCCGTGCTCTGGCCCCGGGGCTGCCGGCGTCTTCATCGGCAAGCAACGGGCCTGTCAATGACAGCCTGGATCAGGGCCGGCATCTTGTGCAGGCCCAGGGAGAATTGATCAATGCCCTGAGAGATGAACTCGAGGATTTGAGAAACAGGCTGGATAAGAGTCTTTCCGACAGGCATACGGCCGAGGCGGCGGTCAGGGCCGCTGAACTTCAGGCCAGGAAGACCATCAGCAAGGAATACCGGAAAATACGCGAGACCATGCACAAGGCCGTGACGATTTACGAGGATATACGCGTCGTCAAGGAAAAGCTCCTGGAAGACAGGATCGCCCTGAAAAATCTGATAGAAAACCAGAAACGGCGCCAGGAAGAACTGGTAAACAGCATTGAGGAGCAGGCGCGCAGCAAGGTTTCCAGTGAATTGAAAAAGATCGAGGATTTTTACACTGTCAAGGAAAAGCAGATACGGCAACTGCAGAAACTGAAAGCTATTGCTGAAAAACATCTGCAATTGAACCGACGGCGGGACGCGGTATTAAATAGCGGCATGACCGGCAACAGGACGCTGAATGCCAGGCTGCAAATCCTTGAAGACAGTACCTATCGTGACCGCATCCGTTCCCTGCACAGGCAGGAAACGGAAGACCTGGTTACCGGACTCAGGCAAGCCGGTGAACTGCCCGGTATCACCGCTGCCCCGTCTGCGGATGACACCCGCAGACAGGTGGATATTGACAGCATCAATCGTAAATTGATGGAAGAACAGTCCGTGCAAAATGATGTGGATTCCGTGGATGCAGCGGCCATCGCCGCCAGCGATGCTTCCGGATCCGGAACAACAAGCAGCGATATCAGGAACTGGGTCGAGGAACAACATAACCTGGAAAACTCACAGGAACAGCTGCGCAAGTTGAGGGAAAAGCGGGAAATCATCCGGCGTATCTATGAACACGTATCAAGAAAAAAACTGCAGGCGAAGGTTCGCAACCGGGCACTGATTACGGAAATAAATTCCGCCCTGAAGAACCATACCGAAACGGATGACAAGGAATCATCCTGAATGGACAGGGTACCCGCGCCCCGTTTTCCTGCTGGATTGATCAGTCCCTGAAGTTGGTAAACTGCAATGGCACCGGGTAATCCGTCTTTTTCAACAGACTGATGACTTCCTGAAGGTCGTCACGCTTTTTGCCGCTCACACGTACCTGCTCACCCTGGATCTGCGCCTGCACCTTGAGTTTGCTGTCCTTGATGTGCTTGACGATTTTTTTTGCCAGCTCGGTTTCAATGCCGTGACGTACCTTGACCGGCATCCGGGCTTCGTTGATTGTCTCGACAATATTGCCGTAATCCAGGCAGGCGGAATCGATCCCCCGCTTTGATACCTTGTTGATAAGGATGTCCACGATCTGCCTGATCTGGAATTCCGTCGGGGCATGGATGACCAGTTCAAAATCATTCTGTTCGACCCTGGAATCGGTACCCTTGAAGTCAAAGCGGTTGTTGATTTCACGATTGCACTGGTCAATGGCATTGGCCAGTTCATGTTTGTCGACTTCGGAGACAACATCAAAGGTTGGCATCAGGCTTCTCCAATCATTTTTTCAGGTTCGATATCCGGTGGTGAATTCTCTCCCGGACGCCGGCGGTCATGGATAATGATGTTGCCTTCGGGATGGAAAATGATCACCTGGATAATGCGCTGGTTTCTGACAAAAGCCGACGCCCGGTAACGGTCCATGCCGTCATAACTGATCTCGAAATGGTATTCGAATACGGGATTTGCGATATCCGGGAAGGATGCGGACAGGTGCAGCTGTTTCAGGGAAAGTGTCTGATCCAGTAACTGCATGCCGTTTTGCTTGCAGATTATACGTGCTCTCGATGTGACCTGCTCACGCATCCTGGAGAAGTAATACCAGAGGGCAACAACGATAACCAGCAGGACAAGAAGTGTTTTCATAATGAATCCGGTTCGGGTATATCCGTCGCGAACGGCTATTTGGCGTGTGCTTGCGGCGCTGAAATCTTTTCCAGTGCTCTTAACACGTCACGAATACTGATCTGGCCCGCCAGCCGGTTACCGTCAATCACGGGATAGCGGCGAAAAGGCTTGTCGACAAATAGTCTGGCCAGTTCGAGGATACTCATGTCACCATCAACCGTGTGGACATCCCTGTTCATATAATCCGCGACCACACCGGCCTGCTCACCGTGATAACAGGTTTCCAGTGCGACACGCACACAGTCACGTTCCGACAGGATCCCCACCAGGTTACCGTGCTCATCCAGCACGGGTGCACCGGAAATGCGTTTTTCAACCAGAAGGTTGACGGCAACCATCACATCCATCTCCGGAGTAAAGGTGATCAGGTTGGCAGCCATGTAATCTTTTACCTTGATGGATCGAAGCATGCTTACGCCTCCTTGTCGGACGGACTGTTGCCGGACTTGCCGCGGCAGGGGCATTCACCATCGGCGCCGGAAAAATTGTTCAGACCGCCGCAACTTCCTTTCAGACAACCGCGTTTCAGAAAGATCCCCGCGGCCATGCCGGCCAGCGATAAGCCGATGATAATAAAACTGATGATGAATATTTTCATGGTCTGGTCTGCCGGATGATAAATTGCTCGAAATTGCCCGTGTAGTGCTCACTGAAACTGTCTTCATTCCGGGTAATGAAACAGGCCGGTGTCTGTAACTTCCCGGCAAGTTCGACCCCCGCCCGCGGTCCGAGTACAGTATACGCGGTTGCCAGCGCATCCGCTGTCATGGCCGATTCATGCAGGACCGTTACCGAAGCCAGATCGTGCTGCACGGGTCTGCCGGTTCGCGGGTTTATCGTATGTGAATAATATTTGCCGTTCATTTCGAAAAAGTTGCGGTAATCGCCCGACGAGGCCATGGCCATGTCTCGCAGCTCAATGACCGTATGTACAGCACGGCGGTCAGTCAGTGGCTGTTCTATGCCGACACGCCAGCCACGTTCCGTGCCGGGACGGCCCCGTACCCTGATTTCACCACCTATTTCGATCATATAGTTGTTGTAATTACCTGACTCGAGATAAGCGGCCAGTTTATCCACCGCGAAGCCCTTGGCAATGGCGGACAGGTCAATATACAGGCCGGGATCCTTTTTCATGACTTTTCTACTCCCGGACAGATACGCAATTTTTTCATAACCGGTCAGCCGCAGTGTCTGCTCGATGGCCCCGCTGTCGGGAATCATATCCGCGGTATATTCGCCCGGGCCGAATCCCCACAGGTTTACCAACGGTCCCACGGTCACATCGAATGCGCCGTTGCTGATCCGGCTGACACGGTGGGCTTCCTGCAGTACTGTCCACAGGTCTTCCGAGACCGGAACCCAGTCGCTGCCGCTGTTGCGATTCAACAGGGACAATTCCGAATTCTCTATCCAGGTGGACATCACCCGGTTAATCCCGTCGAGGATCCCGTCTATCTCGCCTTGCAGTGACTCACGCTGTTTCGCAACCTGTGCCCCGGCTACCTTGATCGAATATTGCGTGCCCATGGTGGCACCGGAAATGGCCAGCATGTTGCTGTCCTCATTTCCGGGAGAACAGGCCTCGACAGTCAGCAGCACCAGCAGGAACAGGATTCGGCCGCGTCGCCTTAACACGGGAACTGTCTGCTTGTCTGCACGGGTAAATGGCGATGTTGACAGCTCACGTCGTCAACCGCCGAAATCATCCAGTAATATGTTGTCTTCCTCGACACCGAGGTCCTCCAGCATGCCGATGACTGCGGCGTTCATCATTGGCGGTCCGCACATATAGTATTCACAGTCCTCGGGCGCCGGATGGTCCTTGAGGTAGTTTTCATACAGCACCTCGTGTATGAAGCCGGTATAACCCTGCCAGTGGTCTTCCGGTTTCGGATCCGACAGCGCCACATGCCAGCTGAAATTTTCATAATCTTTTTCCAGCCGGTCGAAATCCTCGACATAAAACATCTCGCGTTTGCTCCTGGCGCCGTACCAGAAAGTGATCCTGCGTTTGCTGTGCAAACGTTTGAGTTGATCGAAGATGTGCGAACGCATCGGTGCCATACCGGCGCCGCCGCCGATGAAGACCATTTCGGCATCGGTCTCTTTGGCAAAAAAATCACCGAAAGGCCCGGAGATGGTGACCTTGTCACCGGGTTTGAGGCCGAATATATAGGATGACATTTGCCCCGGTGGAATGTCATCATCGGCGCCGGGCGGCGGGCTGGCGATACGCACGTTGAGCATGATAATGCCTTTTTCGTCCGGATAATTGGCCATCGAGTAGGCGCGCATGACCGGCTCTTTTACCACCGAGGTATAACGCCAGAGGTTATAGTGATCCCAGTCCTCGCGAAAACGCTCGTCAATATCGAAATCCCTGTAGCTCAGGGTGTAGGGTGGGCATTCGATCTGGATGTAACCGCCGGCGCGAAAATCGACGTTTTCACCTTCCGGCAGCTCCAGCACCAGTTCCTTGATGAAGGTGGCGACATTGTGGTTGGAACGCACGCTGCATTCCCATTTCCTGACCCCGAAGACTTCCTCGGGCACCTTGATCTTCATGTCCTGCTTGACGGTGAGCTGGCAGGACAGGCGTTCACCGCGGCGTGCCTCGCGCTTGTTGATATGGGATTCTTCCGTGGGCAGGATGGCGCCGCCGCCTTCCAGCACCCGCACCCGGCATTGACCGCAGGTGCCGCCGCCACCGCAGGCGGAGGAGACGAATAAATCAGCCTCGGCCAGGGCGCCCAGCAGTTTGGCTCCCACCGGTGTCTCGATGGCGCGCTCGCCGTTGATCAACACCTGCACATTGCCCGAGGCCACCAGTTTCGACTTGGCATAGAGGATCACGAACACCAGTGCCAGGACAATAAGGGTGAAAAGTACGACGCCGAGTGTAATTTCAAGTGCCATTACTCAAACATATGCTCTTTTGGTTAAACATGAGTGTCATGTATTTTCATGCGACGGTCTGCTCGTTTATTCATGTCAATGTTACCCGCACCGGTATCCGCGCCTACAACTGGATTCCCGAAAACGCCATGAAGCCCAGCGACATCAACCCGGCGGTAATAAAGGTGATACCGAGACCCTGCAATCCGTCGGGCACATCGCTGTACTTGAGTTTTTCGCGAATGCCGGCCAGCGCGGTAATCGCCAGCGCCCAGCCGACACCGCTGCCGAGGCCGTAGGTAACGCTTTCCATGAAATTGTAATCACGCTCGGCCATGAACAAGGTGCCGCCGAGGATGGCGCAATTGACCGTTATCAGTGGCAGGAAAATGCCGAGGGCGTTATAGAGCGCGGGAAAATAACGGTCCAGTACCATTTCCAGTATTTGCACAATAGCGGCGATGACGCCGATGTAGGAAATCAGTCCGAGAAAACCCAGATCCACATCCGGCAACCCGGCCCAGGCCAGCGCCCCTTCCCGGAGAATGAACTGGTAGATCAGGTTGTTGGCGGGCACGGTGATGGCCTGAACCACGATCACCGCGGCGCCCAGACCGATAGCCGTGGAGATCTTTTTGGATACTGCAAGGAACGTGCACATGCCCAGGAAGTAGGCGAGGGCGAGATTCTCGGTAAAGATCGAGGCGACGAAAATGCTGGACAGGTGTTCCATTTACATGCCCCCGGAGCGATGAACCTGGTGGATCTGGTACTCGGCTTTTTCCACCTGGGCGGTCTTCCAGGTGCGCAGCGCCCAGATAAACAGCCCGATGATGAAGAAAGCACTCGGTGGCAGCAGCATCATACCGTTGGGCACGTACCAGCCGCCGTTGGCGGCCAGCGGCAATATTTCATAGCCCAGTAATGATCCGGAACCGATGAGTTCGCGTACCGTGCCGACCACGATCAGGATCAGGCTGTAGCCGAGCCCGTTGCCGATACCGTCGAGAAAGCTGAGCCCGGCCGGGTTTTTCATGGCGTAGGCCTCGGCGCGCCCGAGCACGATGCAGTTGGTAATGATCAACCCGACGAATACCGACAGTTCCTTGCTCATCCGGTAAGCATAGGCCTGCAGGATCTGGTCGACCACGATCACCAGCGAGGCGATGATGGTCATCTGCACGATGATGCGGATGTTGGTCGGAATATGATGACGGATCATGCTGATCGAGGCATTCGAGCAGGCGGTCACCGCGGTCAGTGCAGCGCACATGATCAGCGCGGTCGAGAGTTTTGTCGTGACTGCCAGCGCCGAACACACACCCAGCACCTGCAGGGCGATGGGATTGTTGTCAAACAGGGGATCGAGAAGGACTTTTTTCGCTTCGCTTGCCATCAGGTCGTATCTCCAGCCATTTTTTTCAGGAACGGGCCAAAGCCGTTTTCGCCGAGCCAGTATTGCACCAGGTTGCTGACGCCCTTGCTGGTCAGCGTGGCGCCGGCCAGGCCGTCAATTTTGTGTTCCACCCCGGCACTGCCGGGATCGACCTGGCCGCGCACGACTTCCAGTCTGACCGTTTCATGGTCATCGCCGTAGATTTTTTTGCCCCGCCAGAGACTGCGCCACCGCGGATTGTCCACCTCACCACCAAGGCCAGGGGTTTCGCCATGTTCGTAGAATTTCAGGCTGTACACCGTGTTGCCGTCGGGTTGGAGGGCGAGAAAACCGTACAGCGTCGACCACAGGCCGTAACCGTGTACCGGTAGAATGATCAGGCGTGTGTTGCCGTTATCCTTGACGAAATACACGGTGGCGTAATCGGCGCGGCGCTTGATGTCGGCAATGTCTGCATCGGCGGGCACCGGCCGGCTCCGGTCCGGATCCCGTGAAGCCTTGCGCTGTTCATAGGTCAGGGGATCGACCGCTTCGGTAATTTCACCCGTGGTCAGATCCACGACCCGCGGTTCGATGTTGGCAAAGGCCTCGTTGATATCCACTCCCGGTTCCAGCAGTCCGGCTACGTCGAGGATATTGCGGCGAATGTCATCGGCCCGGTTTTTCTGCTGCAGGGGTTTCAGGCCCACCGCTGCCGTCGATACCACGATGGAACAAACCAGACAAAGCGCAAGGGCGACGAACAGCGTTTTTTCCGTACTGTCGTTTTTCATTTGCAGGATTTTCTTCAGCATGCCGTTCATCCCGCCCGGGCGTAACCGCGTTTGCGCCGGGCAATATCCACCTGCACGACGAAGTAATCGATCAGGGGCGCGAAAATATTGGCGAACAGGATGGCCAGCATGATGCCCTCCGGGAAGGCCGGGTTGACCACCCGGATGAGCACTGTCATCACGCCGATCAGTCCACCGAAGATCCAGCGGCCCATGTTGGTCATGGCGGCCGATACCGGGTCCGTGGCCATGTAGACCATGCCGAAGGCAAAGCCGCCCAGTGACAGGTGCCAGTACCAGGGCATGCCGAACATGGGATTGGTATCACTGCCGACCAGGTTGAAAAACGAAGACATGAAAAACATGCCGAGAAAAACGCCGAAAATGATGCGGAACGAAGCGATGCGGGTATAAATCAGGAACACCGCGCCGAACAGGCAGGCCAGTGTCGAGGTTGAACCGATGGAACCCTGGATGCTGCCGAGGAACGACTGCATCAGGGTGACGCCGCTGCCGGTGATGGCCTCGACGCCGCCCAGGGCCGCCAGTCCCAGCGGCGTGGCGCCGCTGAAGCCGTCCACCGCCGTCCATACCGCATCACCGGACATTTCCGCCGGGTAGGCAAAAAACAGGAACGCGCGCCCGGTCAACGCCGGGTTGAGGAAATTCTTGCCGGTGCCGCCGAAGACCTCCTTGCCGATCACCACGCCGAAGGAAATGCCCAGGGCCACCATCCACAGCGGGATATCCGGTGGCAATGTCAGGGTGAAAAGCATCGAGGTGACCAGGAATCCCTCGTTGACCTCGTGATTACGCACGGCGGCGAACAGCACTTCCCAGAGGCCGCCGACGACGATGGTAACGATGTACAGTGGCAGAAAATACAGCAGGCCGTGCACGCAGTTGGCGTAAAGGCTTTGCGGGTCATGGCCGACGTTCAGACCATCGAGGATCCAGCCACGCCAGCCGGGGACGCTGTCAATGTCCAGCGCGGCCATGGCCATGTTGGCCTGGTAGCCGGTATTCCACAGCGCCATGAAGATACAGGGCAGGGTGGCCACCACGACATAACTCATGACGCGTTTCAGGTCGATGGCATCGCGCACATGCGGTGCGTTGCGGGTGACGTCGGCCGGTGTGTACAGGAACGTATCCACCATTTCATAGAGTGCGTAGAACTTCTCGTAGGGACCACCCCTGGCGAAGTAGGGATGGATGCGATCAAGGCATTTTCTGATGTGGCTCACTTTCAGCCTTCCTTTTCGATTTGTTCAAGATTGGCGCGCAGCACCGGGCCGTAGTCGTATTTGCCCGGGCAGACGTAGGAACACAGGGCGAGATCCTCCTCGTCCAGTTCCAGGCAGCCGAGTGCCTGCGCGGAATCGGTATCGCGCACCAGCAGCGCACGCAGTAACTGGGTAGGCAGCATGCGCAGGGGCATGACATCTTCGTAGACGCCGATCGGCACCATGGCCCGCGGGCTGCCGTTTTGCGTGGTGGTGATGTCGTATTCCTGCGGGTGAATGACGCTGGAAACAAACGCGTTGGTGGCCGAGAACTTGTGTCTGCCCGGCATGATCCAGCCCAGCAGTTCACGTGTGCGTCCCTCGGCAAGTACCGTGATCTGGTTGTGGTAACGGCCGAGGAAGCCGGCCCAGTCATGGGCGTGATGACCGTTGAACACCGACCCCGAGATGACGCGGCTTTGCACGTGAATGACTTCGTTGGCGACCATGGCCTCGATGTTGGCGCCGAGTCGCGTGCGTACCAGCCGTGGCTGCGGCACCACCGGACCCGCCAGCGAGACGATGCGCTCGATCCAGAGTTTGCCGGTCGTGAACAGCTTGCCGATGGCGATGACATCCTGGTAACCGATCGTCCAGACGGTTTTTGACAGACTGACCGGGTCGACAAAATGAATGTGCGTGCCCGGCAATCCCGCCGGATGGGGACCGGAGAATTCGACTACCCGCAGTTGCTCGCCGTCCGTTGTCTTGATGCGGGCGTTAGCAGCCTTGCATACATAAACCTTGCCTTCGGTCAGCCGGGAGAGCACGTTGAGGCCGTCCCTGAACGCTTCTTCGCGTTCGCCGATGATCAGGGCCGGGTCCGGCGCCAGCGGATTGGTATCCATGGCGTTGACGAAGATGGAATGCGGCGTGCCGGCGATGTTCGGGATTTTACTGTAGGGGCGCGTGCGTAATGCAGTCCAGCTGCCGGATTTCACCAGGTTATCGCGAACGGTATCGGCCTCGAGTTCGGCAAGGTCCTCACTGGCGTAGCGGGGGAAGATTTCATCCGCTTCCGATCCGGGTTCGTCCAGTTTGATGACTACGGAACGCAGGGCCCGCCGCGCGCCACGGTTGATGGCCTCGACAATGCCGGCGCCCGGTGATGTGAACAGCACACCGGGATTTTTCTTGTCCTCGAACAACGGCTGGCCGCGCTTGACGCGTTCGCCCTCGGTCACCAGCATGGTCGGTTTCAGGCCCGTGTACTCATTGCCCAGAAGTGCCACGTTGGCGACCTTGTGACCGGGATGAATCGATGGCTCAGGCTCGCCGGGAACGGGCAACGAGATGCCTTTTTTTATGGTGAATTGCATTACAGACTGCGGTGTTGGACACCAGGCCCCTGATGTTGGTGTTATTGGCAGATGACAATCATCCTCAAGGCCCTCATTATATTCAAATTGTTGCAGGCGATGAAGGAAAGATACTCCCGGTCAACAATCTCATATCCCGGCTTGCTGTAAACACACAGGAAAACACTATCGATATTCTCACTGTCAATTCGGATCCACTGCCCCTGGCGCAAGCCTCGGACCGGCAGTTACTGCAGGCTTTTGAACGGGCCCTGCCACAACCGCCGCTATCGCTGGATCTCTATGCCGACCCGCCTCCATATTACGATGAGCAGGTGTATCGGGTGCTCTGGCAACCACAGGCGGCCGCCGCCGAGAACCCCGGCGCCACTACCGAATACATGCGCCGGCATTGTGACTTCCTGCGCCAGGCCGGGATGCTGGTGATTGCCGCGCCGGTCTGGAATCATTCGGTCCCGGCGGCACTCAAGGCCTGGATCGACCTCGTGATCGCGCCGGGTCATACCTATCGTTTCGGTCCCGGGGGCATCGAGCCCCTGCACGCGATTGAACGATTGTTGCTGTTGATTTCATCGGGCGGGCGGCGTTCCAGGGTCAATCGTGATGATCACTTCCTTGCCGTCCTCAAGGCGCCGTTTCAATACATCGGTATCAATCACATCGATGTGATCTGGGCCGATGGCCAGGAGCCTGCCCTGTTCGCCGATCATGGTGAACGTCTTGCCAATGCCGTCAGGGAGGTGAGCGAATACGTCAGGACGCTTTTATAACAGCGTCTGCGCGAACGCCCGGTGACGCGTCAATCTTTGATAACGATCCGGTTCGCCAGTTGCGGATTATCAATATAGGGATTACGGTTGCCCTGGATGGACTCAATGATGTTGTTGCGGTTTTTTTCCTGCCGGCTGGGCGGGTCCCCGGTGTTCCATTGTTGCATCAGCTCCAGTGTCTGCCGGTCGAGCTCAATACCGTAACGGTGGTGCATATAAAACAGGGCCCGTGCAATATTACCGCGGGCAATGGGGCGGGGTTCGATGACACCGAACCTGCGTTCGAAGTCACAATTCTCAAAGCGCCATTCCTCACCCTCGATTTCGCCAAAGCGGGAATCGAGGTTGGTGCTCGAGATCTCCCACCAGACGGGATAGAGATTGTGCAGATCGGCTTCCATGGCAATGAAATCGGGGTTGCCGGAATCGCGGCATTGCTGGCGACTGCTGCATTGATGTTGTTCAATCATCCGCTTCATGGGATAGATGTGATCAATGCGTACATGGCCGCCGGTGGCCGTACGCCCGGCGCTGTCGAAGCGAAAACCGCAGTACAGGGACCAGCCCCCCTGTGAGTAAAGTTTCTGCCAGAAGATACGGTTGACGACATCGTCATAACTGTTTTGTTCGGCGAGCAGGGAACCCGGCAGGCAGAGCAACAATCCCAGTAACCAGGCTGATCTGAATTGACCCATGAAGAAATGAATTATTTTTATTTGATACACGCCGGGGAATTATTAGATGTACGCAGTCCGCTGCTGCAACGACCAGCGGCATAGCTTATAGTCAGTTGACCCGGGCAACAAGCCCGTTACTCCCGAACCATGCGAACAACAATTCTATACGTGACCGCTGCGACCGTCCTGCTGACGGGCCTGGTGTACCTGTGGCTGCAACCGCAGCCATCCCGGTTGCAGCAGGTGCTGGACAGTAATGAACTGCGCATTGCCACGCGCATCGGGCCGATGACCTACCAGCCGCGTAATTACGGAATCAGCGGTCTCGATTACGATCTGGCACGGCGGTTTGCCGAATTCCTCGGCGTCGAGGCGAGTTTCCACCCGGTGCATCAGGACGGTGTTCTCACCCTGCTGGCGCGGGACAAGGTGGATATGGCCGCCGCCAACCTGGCCATATCAAAGGCGAGGATGCGGGATTTCCTCTTTGGCCCGCAATACCATACCAAGGCCGGGGTGCTTGTAGGCCCGCGTAATCAATCGCTGCCGGCGTCACTGGATCGCCTCGGTGAATTCCGGATTCTCGTCCCCGCGGGCAGTCTGTTTATTGAAAATCTCGAAGACTTGCAGCGGAATTTCCCGGAATTTCAATGGCGCGAGCGTAAGAAGGTCGGCATCGAGGACCTGATGAGCGAAGTTGTCTCGGCTGAAGACAAGCTGGCGTTGATCGATTCCAACGAATTCGCCCGCATCCGTTTTCTCTACCCAGGCATCAAAAAAGCCTTCGAACTGGTCAAACCGCAACCGGTGGCCTGGGCTTTTCAAAAATCCCCTGACCTGAGCCTGTATCTGAAGGCGGTGGAGTTTTTTCAGGATATTTCCCTGAGCGGTGAACTGCAGCGCCTGATTGTGCTTTATTCGGGTTTTGACGAGGACCCGGAATATCTCGACAGTCTGCGATTTACCGAGCGGCTTGAGCTGCGCCTGCCGGAATACAGGGATCTGTTCGTCAAGGCCGCGTATCAAACCGGGCTGGACTGGCGCCTGCTGGCCGCTATCAGCTACCAGGAATCGCACTGGGACAAGGATGCCCGTTCCCATACCGGGGTGCGCGGACTGATGATGTTGACCAACCAGACTGCGGTACAGATGAACATCGAGGATCGTACCGACCCGGAACAAAGCATTCTGGGCGGGGCAAAATACCTGCGCAGTCTGCTTGAAAGGCTGCCCGAACGTATTACCAATCCGGATCGGTTGTGGCTGGCCCTGGCGGCCTACAATGTCGGACCGGGACACCTGGAGGACGCCCGGGTAATAACCCAGAAGCAGGGCGGCGATCCGAATCAATGGTTTGACGTCAAACCGCGCCTGCGCCTGCTGGCCGATAAGGAATGGTACTCGCAGACCCGGCACGGCAAGGCCCGGGGACATGAGCCGGTGAATTTCGTTGAAAATGTCCGGCGTTATTACGAGGTGATGAAAAGCCTGGATAAAATCGAGGTGGAAACGGACCGGGTGGAACGCCTGCTGGCCCGGGATATCGTCACCTCACCGGTGTTGTGATCAATACATTGAGAAACACGGCCTCTCGCCAGGGCGCGAAGATCGCCAGGAAGACATGAGATCCTGGCGGGATTGTATTACTGAAGATGTGTGGTGGTGGGTTGAGTCGCGCGAGGCTGGTAATGAGAATGCCACTGTTGGGCGAGCTGGCGGGCCTGATCGATCTGGCTGCTGGAGAGTTTGCTGCCCACCTGTTTCAAGGTGCGGAAAATACCCGGATCCTTGCTTTCGGAGGCCAGGGAGAGCCAGGCATAGGAACGCACGAAATCTTTTTCGGCGCCGATGCCGCGGGCGTACATCATGCTTAACAGGTGCTGGGCCCGGGTGTATCCCTGCATGGCCGCCTTGTTGATCCATTCGTAGGCCAGTTTCTCGTCCGGCTCTATCCCGAGGCCGTGGGCGAGCATTTTACCGAGCCGGTACTGGGCCCGGGCGTAACCGTGACCGGCGGCCTTGCGGTACAGCTGTAATGCTTTGGACATGTCCCGATCCACACCGCGACCGTAATAGTACAGGGTTGCCAGCTGGTAATGCGCCTTGATGTAACCCTGGTCGGCGGCTTTCTCGAACCAGTCGCGGGCCTTGTCCAGATCCTGTTCTGTGCCGATGCCGTACAGATAAAACAGGCCGAGGTTAAACTGGGCCCGGGCAAAGGCCTGCCTGGCCGCCTTCATATTCCACTTGAAAGCCTGTTCGTCGCTCTGTTCCACCCCATCACCGCTGGCATAAAGCAGTGCCAGGTTGTACTGGGCTTTCGGGTGTCCCTGGTTGGCCGCCTCGGTATAGCGTTTTGCGGCCCTGGTCAGGTCTTTCTCCGTACCGATGCCATTGGCGTACAGAATGCCAACGTTCAATTGGGCTTTCATATGTCCCTGCTCGGCGGCGCGATCATACCAGCGTACCGCCTCGACCTCATTTTGCTGTGTGCCCTGACCGGTAGCATACATGTAGGCCAGGTTGTAACGGGCGCCGGCGTGGCCCATTTCCGCGGCTTTATGATAGAGTTCGAAGGCCCGCTCCAGATTCCGGCTGACCCCGGTGCCGTTTTGATAGCACCAGGCCAGGTTGGAGATGGCCGATGCATCATCGCGTTCCGCGGCCTTGCGCAGCCACTCGACGCCCTGGGTGACATCCTCGGGCACACCGATGCCGCGCAGATACATCTGTCCCAGGTAGGATTGTGCCTTGATGGAACCCTGGTCGGCCGCCTGGCGGTACCAGTAGGCCGCCTGGCCGATATCCCGATCGACACCAAAGCCATGCTCGTACAGATCCGCCAGTTGCAGTTGTGATTCCACGCAACCGTTTTTGGCTTCGTCGGTTAAAGTCGCTATATCTACAGTCATGGGCACAGCCTGGTTATAGTGACTCCCTTAATTGTTCCCCGTGGGCTGGATTCGCCAGTGGCGACCGGCACCCTCATTTTTATGATTTTTGTAAAACCGGCGAGTTCTGACACTGCGCCATGGGTCGGCTCTGGTCCAACTCGATTGCGGCAAATTATGGAATTGAACGCCGGGCCTTACAAGCCAAGATTTCCGTTTATATATCTAATTGAATATTAACTAAAAATAGTTGATGCTGGGCAGCATTTCAGAGAGGATACAAGTTGACAGAGACAATTCACGGCAACAGCAGTGATACGGAATCGGCGCAAGAGTTCGAGTTGTTTCATCGGCTCGGGCCCAACGAGATCCTGACCATCCTCGAAGCCGCGGATCTGCGTCCGGATGGTCATATCCTGGCGCTCAACAGTTACGAGAACAGGGTCTACCGCATCGGGCTGGAAGAGGGCCCGCCGGTGGTGGTGAAATTCTATCGCCCGGGACGCTGGACCGACGCGCAGATCCTCGAGGAGCATGATTTTACCCGTGAACTCGCCGCTGCCGAGGTGCCGGTGGTGCCGCCCCTGGTCGTGTCCGGCGATGCAACCCTCATGCACCAGGGTAAATACCGCTACAGCCTCTATCCTTGTGTGGGCGGGCGGCCGCCGGAACTGGATAATCCGGAACAATTACGGCGCATGGGCACGTTCCTGGCGCGTTTGCACAATGTCGGTGAGCAGAGCGTCTTCAGCGAGCGCCCGCAAATCAACCCGGTGACTTTTTTGCGCGAACCCGGTGACTATTTACTCGGGCTGGATCTGCTGCCCGGTGAGCTGGTGTCCGCATTCAGCTCACTGTTTGAGGATATTGCCGTGCGCGTCGATCATTGTTACGAGCGGGCCGGCAAACTCGATTTGATCCGTCTGCATGGCGACTGCCACCAGGGCAATATACTCTGGCGCGACGAGGTTCCGGCGATTCTCGATTTTGATGATGCCCGCAGTGGCCCGGCGGTACAGGACCTGTGGATGTTTCTTTCCGGTGACCGGGAATATATGACCGCGCGCCTTGACGATCTGATGAAAGGCTATCGGCTGTTCCGGGCGTTTAACCCGGCCGAGTTGCATCTCGTCGAGGCACTGCGTTGCATGCGCATGGTGCATCATGCCGCCTGGCTGGCGCGGCGCTGGAACGATCCGGCGTTTCCGATCGCATTCCCGTATTTCAATTCGCAGCGTTACTGGGAAGACCTGATCCTGGGCTTGCGTGAACAGGCGGCCTTGATGGACGAGTACCCATTGCAAGTGGATTTCGACTGAACACGGGACCGTGTCCAGGATCCCGGTCACCGTGCCATTTTCCGGCCAGGACTTGGACCGTCATCACCTTTCGGCTGAAACAGATGTGGGTTATTCTTCACGCGATAACGGGAACTGATGACTGACCAACGCGGAAAACTCGACGAAACCGACCTGCTGGTCACGCGTGACTATATTGGTGGCGAATGGATCGATGGCGCGGCGAAGCCGATCGAAGTCGATGATCCCTTCACCCTGGAAGTGTTTGCCGAAGTTGTCTCTGTCGGCGAAACCGGGGCGCAGCGGGCAGTTGATGCAGCCTCGAATGCCTTTCCTGCATGGGCCGGCAAAACGCCCGGGGAACGCGGCGCTATCCTGCGTCGCTGGTTCGAACTGATCGAAGCGCACCGGGAAGATCTTGCACGCCTGATCACGCGCGAAAACGGCAAGACCTTTCGCGAAGCGCGCGGTGAGGTCGACTACGCCAACCAGTTCATGGAATTCTATGCCGCGGAGGCGACGCGTGTCATCGGCGAGATCATCCCCGCGCCGACGCCGGGCCGCCGCCTGCTGGCCGCACCCGAACCGCTGGGCGTCGCCGTCGCGATTACGCCGTGGAACTTCCCGCTCGCAATGCTGACCCGCAAGGTGGCCCCGGCGCTGGCCGCGGGCTGCACAATGGTCGCCAAGCCCGCCGCCCTGACTCCACTCACTGCGCTCGCCTTCACCAGGCTGGGCGAGGAAGCCGGCGTTCCTGCGGGCGTGTTCAATATGGTGACCGGCGATTCGGGTGTGATCGGTAAAGTGCTTACCGCCAGCCCGGTAGTGCGCAAGTTCAGTTTTACCGGTTCGACCCCGGTCGGCATACGGCTGGCGGAACTATGCAGTGCGACCATGAAACGGATGAGTCTGGAACTGGGCGGTAATGCCCCGCTGCTGATTTTTGACGATGCCGATCTCGACACGGCCGTCGAAACAGCCATGGTCGCCAAGTTCCGCAACAGCGGGCAGAGTTGCATCGCCGCCAACCGCATCTATGTGCAGAACGGCATCAGGGACCGCTTTCTTTCCGCCTTCGCCGAAAAAGTCGATGCCATGTCCGCCGGTGACGGCTTTGATGAGGGCAATGATATCGGTCCGCTGATCGATTCCCGGGCCGTGGATAAGGTTGACGATCACCGTGAGGATGCGCTGTCCCGGGGCGCGCACTGCCTGGCGGGTGGCGCTTCGCCCGGCGGACGGCTCGCGTTGCCAACATTGCTGGCAGACGTCCCTGCAAATGCGAAACTGGCGGAAGAGGAGACTTTCGGCCCGCTCGCCGGCGTCATCTGCTTCGACACGGTCGAACACGGCCTGGAACTCGCGAATGACACGCCCTTCGGTCTTGCCGCCTATCTCTGTTGCAGCGATCCAGCGACCATCGCCCATGTGTCACGCCACCTGCAAACGGGCATGGTAGGGATCAACACGGGACTGATTTCCACCGCCCACGCGCCGTTTGGCGGAGTGAAGATGTCAGGTATGGGCAAGGAGGGCTCGCATCACGGTATAGAGGAATATCTTGACTACAAATATATCTGCCATGCGGGGCTTTAAACGCGGGTTAAAAATTTGATAGCTGCATGCCCGGAAATTAAATGTTCGCCTGCTGATCAACTACTGAGTAACCGCTTCCTGTCCGCACCTCCCGGCAACGGATGCACGCCATTACCATCTCTGCCGTAATGGTTCATTAATCTTCGCCGACCCTGAATTTCACCTGTCGCCGGCAGCCGGGTGTTTTTACTGTTTCCCGGCTATTGCGGGATGATATGACTGAACCGGCGCTCTGCCCATCATTTCGCAACCGGTGTGCCTTGTGGACTGGCAAAATCATGTATCATTGAACCTCTCTGATTAAGTCAGGGCTCCCCTTGATGGATACATGCAATAATCCCGTTGATTGGCAGGGGTAAACGAAACTGCAAAACACCGGTCTTTTAATGCAACAATAACGTTCTCTTTGAAATACTGATCAGGCTCAATATTCTGAATACCGGCAGCACACAAACCGTTCCCGTTCGTTCCGCAGCCCGTGCGGGCACGGCGGATCGGGTGCATTACGACTGGCAATATATTCTGGATGTCGCCCGCGAACACAAGCGCGAACTGGTGATGGCCAATATCATAGCCGTACTGGCGACGCTGGCCAGCGTACCGGTGCCGTTGCTGATGCCGCTGCTGGTGGACGAAGTATTGCTCGACAAGCCGGCTTTCGTGGTCAATACCATCAACGGCCTGACGCCGGAATCCTGGCACAGCCCGGCCCTGTATATATCCCTGATCCTGCTGCTGACGCTGGTGCTGAGATTCATGGCCCTGATCCTGAATGTCTGGCAGGCGCGTCAGTTCACATTGATCGCCAAGGATGTGATTTTCCGTATACGCACGGCGCTGTTACGGCGGCTGGAAAAAGTCTCCATGTCCGAGTACGAAACCCTGGGCAGCGGTACCGTGGCCTCCTATTTCGTGACCGATCTGAATACCGTGGACGAGTTTGTCGGCTCGACCATCAGTAAACTGCTGGTAGCGGTGCTGACCATCATCGGCGTGGCCGTGATCCTGTTGTGGATGCACTGGCAACTGGCGCTGCTGATACTGTTTGCCAACCCGGTGGTGATCTATTGCACCATGGTGCTCGGCAAACATGTCAAGGAACTGAAGAAACATGAGAATTCCGCCTTTGCCGTCTTCCAGCAGGCACTGACCGAGACCCTGGATTCCATTCACCAGATCCGGGCCAGTAACCGCGAGCGCCACTACATCATGCAGATCATCGACCAGGCCCGCTCGGTCAAGGATCACGGTGGTGCGTTTGCCTGGAAGAGCGATGCGGCCAATCGCCTGAGTTTCATGGTCTTTCTGTTCGGTTTTGATATTTTTCGCGCCGTGGCCATGCTCATGGTGATCTTTTCCGGTTTGACCATCGGCAAGATGTTCGCCGTCTTCGGCTATCTCTGGTTCATGATGGGACCCGTGCAGGAAATCCTCAATATCCAGTATGCATGGTACAGCGCCAGGGCGGCGCTGGCGCGCATCAACGTGCTTACGGAACTGAAACAGGAACCGCAATACGAACGCGCCGAGGATCCCTTCCGGGGCAAGCATACGGTCGCTATTCGCATCGAGGACATACACTTTGCCTACGGTGATGGCCCGGATGTGCTCAACGGCATCAACCTGGAAATAGAACCCGGCAAAAAGGTGGCCCTGGTGGGCGCCAGCGGCGGGGGCAAGTCGACCCTGGTCTCGGTATTGATTGGTTTGTATCCGGCGAAATCGGGAACGGTTTACTATGATAATGTGCCGGTCAACCGCATTGGACTGGATGTGGTGCGCGAAAATGTGGCCACGGTGCTGCAACACCCGGCCCTGTTCAATAACAGTGTGCGTGTCAATCTGACCCTGGGCAAGGAAATCGCCGATTCCCGGCTCTGGCACGCGCTGGACATTGCCCAACTGAAAGAAACTGTTGCGCAAATGCCCGCGGGTCTGGATACCATCGTCGGCAGACAGGGCGTACGCCTGTCAGGCGGCCAGCGTCAGCGACTCGCCATTGCCCGCATGATCCTCAGTGAACCGAAAGTCGTGATCCTGGACGAGGCGACTTCGGCGCTGGATGCTGAAACCGAGTTCCAGTTGCATACAGCAATGATGGATTTCCTGAAAGATCGCACCAGTATTATCGTGGCCCATCGCCTCAGCGCCATCAAACAGGCGGACCGGGTCTATGTCTTCGAAGCCGGGATCATCAGCGAACAGGGCAGCCACCGGGAACTGCTGTCCCAGAACGGTTTGTACAACAAGCTTTACGGGGTTCGCCAGTCCCACATCAATCGATGATGAGTCCGTGTTTTGCCGGATCAGCCGCGCCGGCTGACGGGCGTGGTAAACGACAATGACGGCAGGGGAGAGAGGCTAATGAACGATCAGAAAGTCAGTGTATTCGGGCTGGGCATCATGGGGCGGGCCCTGGCGCAGAACCTCGAGGCCGATGGCGTGCTGGGCGCAACCTGGAACCGTTCCCCGCGGCCCGACGTACCCGGTTTTACCGCGGACATCGGCTCCGCCGTGGACCGATCCCGCATACTGCTACTGGTGGTCAGTGACGGTGCGGCGACGTCCGCCGTATTTGATCAGCTTCAGCCGTATCTGACCGCGGAGCATGTTGTGGTGAACTGCGCCACCGTAGGACCCGATGAAAACAGGGCGCTGGATCGGCGAGCCAGGGATGCCGGGGCAAGGTTTTGCGAGGCGCTGATGGGTGGCAGTAAACTGGCCGCGATCAACCGCAAGTTACCGTTCTACCTCGGCGGGGATGTTGATGTGATCGATCGGCTAAGGCCGATCCTCGAGCCGTTGTCCCCGGCCTGTATCCATGTCGGTGATGTCGGCGACGCCAGCATTGCCAAACTGGCCATGAATCTGAACCTGGCCATGCAGGTCGTGGCCCTGTGTGAGAGTTATGCCTTTGCCACCAGTAATGGTCTCAGTGATGACCAGTACTTCAACGTGTTGAGACACAATACCGGCTGGAACTACCTGTGTGAATACAAGGAACCGAAACTGCGCGCACGGGATTTTGAAGCGCAGTTCTCCGTGACCAACATGTTAAAGGATGTGCGCCTGTCGCTGGCATCCGATCACACCGCGAAAGGATTGAAACTGTTGCCCTTTGCGGAATCCATTTATGCCGCCGGCGAGACCGGTGGCCTGGGTGACGAGGATATGGTGGCCCTGCTGAAACTGGTACAACCCTGAGCGTACGCTCAGCCGGTGGTGACAGTGTCTGTGAAAACCTGACTTGATCTGATGCGATAAATGTCGATCAGAAACCGGGTCAACCCCAGTTCAAATCCCTGCCGGTAAACATTCATCCTCTGACTGCCGAGGGCAAACAACATGCGCTCATCGCCATCCGTGTACGGTAACAGCAGCGTTGAGCAGACATGCGCCGTATTGCCAAAGAGCAGGGTTATGTATTCCTGTTGCAGGCTGTCACACAGCGGCTTGTTGCGATTGAACAATTCGGTAAACATGCGCTGCAAGCGACAATCACGTGGCTTGACCTGAATGTCAGGCAGTTGTGATGACGGCGGCTGATCGGTAAACAGGTAGATATTCAGGTGATCCGTGTTGAAGAGGTTTTGCAGGTGCTTGAACAAAACCCCGTGCAAACGCCCGTTGTTCGTTTGCAGAATATCGAGTGCGGCTGCCTGTACCGTTGTCACCCGTTGTTGATCGGCTTCCGAGGCCGTATGCAGGTAATCGATTTGTTGTTGCTGGTAACGCCGGCTTTCCTGCAGGCGCTGCACCTGCAACTCTATCAGTGATGCGATATTCCGGCCGGTGGCATGCGAGAGCCGGAGATTTTCAAGAATATGCGGATTGTCATTAAGGAACTCGGGATGTTTGAGCAAATAGTCACCGACAAGATCGGCAATACCATCGGTACTTCTGGCCAGGCTCATACAGTCACCTGCAATCCGGGTATCTATTACTCAAGCAGTCCACCTGTGTCCGTTCCCGTTATCTGAACAAGTCTTTCAGGGACTTACATTATAACTATAGAATGTTTCTTTTCGTATTGCATGAATTTCCGCGGTTTTGTGAACTGCGTTGATGACGCCACGCGACGTGATGGTAGCGCCGCTCAAGGCGTCAAATTTACCCTGGTCATGGCTGACTGCCCAGTCGCCAGGCTGCATGGCCTCCAGCGCAACACCGGTGAATTGTTGCAGCCAGTCGGATCGTGACTGATCGACCCGGTCACCCAGTCCGGGCGTTTCATCCTGGTCGATCACCCTGACCCCGGTAATGCGATTGTCTGCACTGATGCCGACAGCCAGTTCGATCGGTCGCCGGTAGCCGCGGGCTACCACCGGGTAGAGGGCTATCGCGGTGATTGTTCCGCCGGAGCGCTGCCTGTAGATATACAAGAGGTTGTTTGCGCCTGTAAGTTGCGGTTCGGAGATCGTGATCAGATCGCCATCGACGGGACCTTGTACGCTGTTGTCCAGCGCTGCCGAGAGCAGGGTTTGCAGATGCTGCAGTCTGTTCTCCCGCAGCCTTTCCACAGTCAGCTTGTCCACGAGGAGCAGGCAGCCAATGACAATCAACACCAGTATGAGTAACGGCAGGAAGTGTTTCATCGTCAACGATTCAGTTGTCAACGGCTTCTCCGAGTACACGTGGCCGGGTGAAATGATCAAGCAGGGGCACGAGCGCATTCATGAACAACACGGCAAAAGCGAAGCCATCCGGATAGGCGCCCCAACTGCGTATGACCCAGGTCATCAGTCCGACGCCGGCCGCAAAGATCAAGCGGCCGGTTGCCGTGGTCGCCGAGGACACCGGATCGGTGACAATAAAAAACGCGCCGAGCAGGGTGGACACGGTAAAGACATGGAACAGTGGTGAGGCATAAACGCCGGCATCGAAACCGTAAAAGACAAGACTCACCAGAAACAGGGTGGCGATGACCGTGGCGGGCATCTGCCAGGCAATGATTTTCCTGAACACCAGCCAGAGGCCGGCGGCGAGAAACGTAATGGCCACCCATTCCAGGCCGGTCCCGGCGACAAGCCCGTAGCGCGGGTCGGTGGTGAATTCACCGATCATGTTCATGCCGCCCAGCTGCGATTGCATATGCGTCAACGGTGTTGCGGCGCTGATCGCATCGATATCCGCGATACTGTCCCGGCCGCTGAAGATCAGCGCCAGCGTGTCAAGCAGCCCCGGGGATCCGCTGTGCAGCGAATACACCGCCGGCCAGACGTTCATGTCCGCGGGAAAACTCAACAGCACGAATACGAACCCGGCCATGGCCGGGTTAAAGAGATTGCCGCCGAGACCGCCGTAGGCATGTTTGACCAGCATGACGGCAAACAGGATCCCGCACAGGTTGATCCACCAGGGTGTCAGCGGCGAAATACACAAGGCATAGAGTAATGCCGTGATGATGACGCTGTAATCGAACAGGAAAAGTTTCACCGGCAGTCCGCGAACACGCAGCATCACGGCCTCGGCCGCGAGCGCAAACAGTACGGCCAGCAGGCATTGCACCAGCACACCCCAGTGCACCACCAGGGCGTAGACCAGGATGCCGGGCACGAGCGCAATCACGACTTCGCGCATGATACCGGCGACTGTCGAGCCGTCGTGTTTGTGCGGTGAACTGATTATATGCCGGCTCAACGGTCTGTGCCCCGTTCTTTCCTGCTGCGCGTACGCGCCACGGCGGCGCGAACAAAGGCTTTGCGATCTGCATCCGTATCTCCTGATTCTGTCGCGGTTGTTGTGCTGCCGGCTTTTTGCTTCTGTTTGACCTCTTGTCTTTGTTGAAGACGCCGCTTTCGATTGAGAAAACGTTGTTCGGCGCGGGTAGCGCCCTGGCGGCGTTGTTCTTCGAGGGCAATTTCAAACTTGGCGTAGCGGTAATACTGCACCAGCGGGATATGACTCGGACAGACACAGGAACAACAGCCGCATTCGATGCAGTCGAACAGGTGGTGCTGCCGGGTTTCATCAAAACGGTCGGCTTTGGCATACAGATACAACTGTTGCGGCAACAGGTTGACCGGGCAGACATCCGCGCAGCGGCCGCAACGAATACAGGGGAGTTCCTGTATCGGCGGGATTTTCCTGCGCACGATAATGCAGTTGGTGGTCTTGGTAACCGGAATGTTGCAATCCCTGACCTGGGTGCCCATCATGGGGCCGCCGACGATGATCCGGGTATCGTTGCTATCCTCGTAACCGCAGAGTTTCAGGCAATCGCTGACCGGGGTGCCGAGCAGCACCTGCAGGTTGCGCGGGGTTTTGACTTCACCGGTGACCGTGACATAGCGGGAAATCAGGGGTTCGCCACGGGTCACGGCCCGGTACACGGCGGCCGCGGTGGCGACATTATGGACGATGATGCCGATGTTGATGGAAAAGCCTCCGCTCGGCACTTCCTTGCCGGTGAGCACCTGGATCAGTTGTTTCTCGCCGCCGGCCGGGTAACGGGTCGGGACCCTGACCAGTTCGATATCATCATGGGCGGTGATGTGCCCGGCCAGCGCATCATGGGCTTCGGGCATATCCTCCTCGACAGCGATCACGCAGTGTTTTGCATTCACCGCGTGCCGGATCATGCGCGCCCCGGAAACGACGTACATGGCTTTTTCGCGGATCAGGCGATCATCGCAGGTGATGTACGGTTCGCATTCAACCCCGTTGATGATCAACGTGTCGACGGCATTATCCACACCTTCCTTCAGCTTGACATGCGCCGGAAAACCGGCGCCGCCGAGTCCGGCGATCCCACGGTCGCGGATGATTTCCTGCAAGGCCTGCGGGGTCAGCGCTGCATAATCGGTGACGGCCTCGATGGGGAACAACTCGTCCAGACCATCCGCGTCGATCACGATACAGGGTTCCCGGATACCGAAAGGATGGGGAATATGATAGTCGCCGATATCCCGGACCACACCCGAGGTGGTGGCATGTACGGGAACACTGACATAACCCTCCGGTTCGGCAATGATCTGGCCCTTGAGCACGCGCTCACCGGGATTTACCAGCGGCCGTGCCGCCAGGCCGATGTGTTGTTTCAGCGGCAGGATGATCTGCCCGGGCAGCGGCACCAGCATGGATGGCACATCCCTGGATTCATGCTTGTGCGTGTCCAGGTGCAGACCGCCGGAAAACCTGTGCAGCGTGCGGGTCATTCGAGCAGGGGATTGGCCGGTTTGGCCCAGTGCCAGTCACGCAGGTTCAGCGGCGGTTTGACCATGGAAATGCAATCCACGGGACAGGGCGGCAGGCAGAGTTTGCAGCCCGTGCATTCGGACTCGATGACGGTATGCATCAGTTTCGGCGCCCCGACAATGGCATCCACCGGGCAGGCGCGAATGCATTTGAGACAACCGATGCACAGATCCTCGTCAATGACGGCTACGCCCTCGCTGGTGGGTGTCAGATCACCGGCCAGCGGTTTCAGCGTATGACCGGTGAGGCGCGACAGGCTCTGGATGGTGATGTCTCCGCCCGGCGGGCAGCGGTTGATGTCGGCGCAGCCGTTGGCAATGGCCTCAGCGTAGGGCCGGCAACCGTCATAACCGCATTCCCCGCACTGGGTTTGCGGCAGTTGCCGATTGATTGCATCGACCAGAAGCGGATCATCGCTTGCGGTGTGATCCTCCCTGTCCAGGTAAACCACCGCCAGCAGCAGGATTACGACCAGCAGTATCAGTGTCAGGATTGCCATCAACCCTGAAACATACCGGCAAAGCCCATGAACGCCATGGCCATGAGACCGGCACTGATGAGTGTGATCGGCGTACCCCGGAATGCGGACGGAATATCCAGGGCTTCGAGCCGCTGTCGCATGGCGGTGAGCAGCATCAGGACCAGGGCAAATCCGAGGGCGCAGCCGAAGCCGTAGACAAGGGCCTGGAACGGGCCTGCCGCCTGATCCAGGCTCAGTAACAGACTGCCGATGACAGCCGTATTCATCCCGGCGAGTGGAAAAAACACCGGCATCTGCTTCAATTTGCCGTCCGGCAGATACCGGCATGCTTGTTTAATGAACACCATGACGGCAAAGATGAGGATCACCATCACCGGCAACATCAGCATTTCAAGTGCGGCCGGGATCAGCAGCAAGACCGAGATACTGTAACCGGCGAGACAGACCAGGGGCGTGAGTATGATCAAGGTCATGCCCAGCCCCCTGGCGACATCCAGCCGCCGCGAGTAGCCTTCGGCGGCCTCACCGCCGAGGGCGTGTTCCAGAAACAGGTTGTTGACCAGCGCCGTACCGAAAACAATCGCTGCCAGATCGGACATGGAAGTTATTTGATGCGCATACCGGGTTGCGCCCCGGTATCCGGATTGAGTATAAAAATATCCCGGCCGCCGGGTCCGGCTGCGAGCACCATGCCCTCGGAGACGCCAAAGCGCATTTTCCGCGGCGCCAGGTTGACGACCATGACTGTCAGCCTGTCTATCAGCTGCTCCGGTTCGTAGGCGGCCTTGATGCCGGCAAAGACGTTGCGGGTTTCACCGCCGAGATCCAGCGTCAGTTGCAGCAGCTTGTCGGCGCCATCGACGTGCTCGGCCCGGATGATGCGGGCCACGCGCAGGTCCACTTTCATGAAATCCTCGATACCTATCTGCTCACTGACAGGATCGGATTGCAGGTAATCGCCGTGCCCGGTGTCGTTTGTGTTCTGTTCCGTGGTCATCAGGTCGCTTTTACTCTCCTCGATCAGGGCGTCAATTTTTTCCTTTTCCACTCGCGTCATCAGCGGCAGGAAGTTGTTGATGGTGTGGTTCAGCAACGGCGTTTTCAAATCCTTCCAGGCCAGCGCTTCGACGTTGAGAAAGGTTTCGGCTTTTTGTGCCATTACCGGTAATACCGGTTTCAGGTAAATCATCAACAGGCGAAACAGGTTCAGGCCCATGGTGCAGATATCATGCACCTCCCGCTCCCTGCCGTCTTCCTTGATCAGTTGCCAGGGCTTCATGCGGTCGATGTATTGATTGGCCTCGTCGGCCAGCAGCATGATCTCGCGCATGGCCTTGCTGTACTCGCGGTTATCGTACAGCGCCGCGACGTCCGTAGTGCCGGAACCCGAGACCATGCGATCGTATAATTGCGGTTCGGACAATTGCGCCGACAGGCGGCTGTCAAAGCGCTTGTTGATGAATCCCGCGCAACGGCTGGCGATGTTGACCACCTTGCCGACCAGATCGGCATTGACCCGATGGATAAAGTCCTCGAGATTGAGATCGATATCTTCCAGGCGATTGGAGAGCTTGGCGGCGAAATAATAACGCAGGTATTCCGGATCCAGGTGCTTCAGCCAGGTTTCCGCCTTGATGAAGGTGCCGCGGGTCTTGGACATTTTCTGCCCGTCGACGGTGAGAAAACCGTGGATATACACGGCACTGGGGGTGCGAAAACCGCTGCCGTGGAGCATGGCCGGCCAGAACAGGCAATGGAAATACATGATGTCCTTGCCGATGAAGTGGTACATCTCGGTATCGCCGCCCGGACGGGTGAAGGCCTCGAAGTCCAGGCCCTCGCGGTCGCAGAGGTTTTTGAAACTGGCCAGGTAACCGATAGGCGCATCCAGCCAGACATAGAAGTACTTGTCTATCTCGCCGGGAATGCTGAAACCGAAGTAGGGCGCATCGCGGGAGATGTCCCATTGCTGCAGTCCGGCCTCGAACCACTCGTCGAGCTTGTTGGCCACTTCTTCCTGCAGGTGCCCGGCGCGTGTCCATGTCTTCAACATGTCCTCGAAATCGGGCAGGTTGAAAAACAAGTGCTCGGATGCCTTTTCCACCGGTTTGGCGCCGCTGATGGCGGAGACAGGGTTGATCAGTTCGGTGGGGTTGTAGGTCTTGTTGCAGACCTCGCAGCCGTCACCGTACTGGTCCTCGGCCTTGCAATGCGGGCACTGGCCGCGGATGAAGCGATCCGGCAGAAACATGTTCTTTTCCGGATCATAGAGCTGCTTGATGGTGCGCCGGCTGATGTGTCCGGCGTCCTTCAACGCCTGGTATATTTCTTCCGCCAGGGCGCGGTTCTCCTCCGAGTGTGTGCTGTAGTAATTATCGAAATCCACGGCGAAGCCGGCGAAATCCTGCTGATGGGCGAGGCTCATTTTTTCGATCAGCGCCTCGGGAGTAATCCCCTCCTGTTCAGCGCGCAACATCACCGGTGTACCGTGGGTATCGTCGGCGCAGACGTAATAACATTCATGCCCCTGCATTTTCTGGAAACGTACCCAGATGTCGGTCTGGATGTATTCCACCAGGTGGCCGATGTGGATGGGGCCGTTGGCATAGGGCAGGGCGCTGGTAACAAGTATTTTTCTCTGGGTATTTTCCATCAGTGGGCAGTTATTCCGGATTGCGGGTTTGCTGGCGGCATTGTATCAATCTTCGGCAACGAATTAATCCGCGATCCTTCATTGTGGTATTATGCGACCGGAATAAATTCAACATTCATCGGTAACTCCATGTCAGAAATCAATCAGGAAACAATCAACACCGCCCTGGCGCAGTACCAGGATCCTTACCTCGGCACCGACCTGGTCAGCGCCAAAGCCGTCAAGGCGATAGAGATTGACGGCGCTACCGTCCATATCACTGTTCAGCCGGGCTTCCCCTGCCTGGGCCATCATGAGGAATTGAAAGGCGCCCTCGGCACCCTGGTGCAGAGCCTGCCCGGGGTGGAATCGGCAGTCATCGAAATCAACACCGACATAGCTTCCAAGGCCGTACAGCAGGGTGTGCAACTGTTGCCGCAAGTGAAAAACACCATTGCCGTGGCTTCCGGCAAGGGCGGAGTGGGCAAATCCACCACCGCCATCAACCTGGCCCTGGCCCTGCAAGCCGAAGGCGCCAATGTCGGTATTCTCGATGCCGACATCTACGGTCCCAGCCAGCCGCGCATGCTGGGTTATCACGGCAAGCCGGACAGCAAGGACGGTAAATCGGTGGAGCCGAACGTCAGCTATCACCTGCAGTCCATGTCCATCGGTTATCTGATCGACGAGGAGACGCCGATGATCTGGCGCGGTCCCATGGCCACCTCGGCGCTGGAGCAGTTGATCCGGGATACCAACTGGCGCGATCTCGATTACCTGGTGATCGATCTGCCGCCCGGCACCGGCGATATCCAGTTGACGCTGTCCCAGAAGATCCCGCTGAGCGGCGCCATCATCGTTACCACGCCCCAGGACATCGCCCTGCTGGATGCGCGCAAGGCGCTGAAAATGTTCGAGAAGGTCAATGTTACGGTGCTGGGCCTGGTGGAAAACATGAGTGTGCACATTTGCAGCCAGTGCGGTCATGCCGAGCATATTTTCGGTTCCGGTGGCGGTGAGACCATGGCGGCGCAATATGACGTCGATCTGCTCGGCGCCCTGCCGCTGGAAATGGCGATTCGCGAAGGTGTGGACAACGGCAAACCCACGGTGGCGTTGCAACCGGATTCCCCGTCTTCAGTAATGTACCGGGAAATCGCCCGCAAGGCGGCGGCAAAACTGTCCCTGCAATCGAAGGACTACAGCAGCCGTTTTCCGAAGATCGTGGTTGAGAACAAGTAACAGACTACAGACGACAGACTACAGACGACAGACTACAGATTACAGATTACGGATTACGGATCGCGGAAGCCCGAACAACCAGAGGGGAAACAAGCATTGACGATCAAAAGCGACAGGTGGATTCGCCGCATGGCGGCCGAACACGGCATGATCGAGCCGTTCGAGGAACAACAGGTAAAGTATAACGGTGCGGATCGGCTGATTTCCTACGGCACCTCCAGTTACGGTTACGACGTACGATGTTCCGACGAATTCAAGATCTTCACCAACGTGCATTCCGCCACGGTGGATCCGAAAAATTTCGATTCCAGCAGTTTTGTCGATATCAAGAACAGTTGTTGTATCATCCCGCCGAATTCATTTGCTCTGGCGAGAACGGTCGAATACTTCCGCATCCCGCGCAACGTGTTGACCATCTGCCTGGGAAAAAGCACGTATGCACGTTGTTTTCGCGGTGACACGCGGGTTGCCCTGGTGGATGGCACAGCGCCATCGTTGGAGGAAATGGCCCGGAGGGCGGAGTCGGGAGAGCTTTTCTGGGGCTACAGTATCGGGCCGGCGGGACGCTTGATCGTTACCATGCTGGAAGCACCGCGCTATATCGGGCGCGATCACCTGGTTGAAATACAACTCGACAATGACGAAACCATTTGCGCCACTCCGGATCATCAGTTCCTGATGCGTGACGGGCGCTACCTGCCCGCCGCTGAATTGAGGCCCGATGATTCGTTAATGCCGCTTTATCGTAATATTAAGCGCGGCTATGAAATGGTTTACCAGCCCCTGAATGGACACCTGTATCCAACCCACCGTCTGGCTGACGAGTGGAATCTTCGGCACGGGATTTACGAAGATGTATCGGGAACTCACAGGCACCATATTGATTACAACCGCCGCAATAATCAGCCCACTAATATCATGCGCATGGAGGCGTCTGAACATATTCGCATGCATAATGCCGAAACCTATGGCGAAGATTTTGACCCGCAAGAACATTCAGCGGCTATCCGTCAGGCTCTTGGTCGTCTTGCTTTGGATCCTGATTGGTCTGCGCATTACTCAAAGATGCAATCGGAACGCAACCACAGGGTGACCGGAGTTCGTGAGTTGTCCGGCGAACATGATGTTTATTGCCTGACAGTACCGGAAGCCGGGAATTTCGCGCTTGAAGCGGGAGTCTTCGTTCACAACTGCGGCATAATAGTAAACGTAACGCCTCTGGAACCGGAGTGGGAAGGCCATGTGACGCTGGAGTTTTCCAACACCACCAACCTGCCGGCAAAGATCTACGCCAACGAGGGTGTGGCCCAGGTCATTTTTATTGAATCCGACGAGGTCTGCGAGACGTCCTACAAGGACCGCGATGGCAAGTACCAGGGCCAGACCGGAGTGACTTTGCCGAAAACCTGAACCCGCCATGAATGTGTGAATGAATGCCTGCACTGTCACGTGACTGGTAACCGCCGGCAGCCTGTCTGACCGAAACCATGCCGATTGGCTGCTTATCGTTAGTTGCTTTTTTCGCTCTGCTTGTTCTGCTGCCGTTCTTCCTGGCCGATGTCATGCTGACGGCATTGGGGAAGCTGGGGTTGTCCGCGCAGGAATCGCTGCTGGTCGCATTCATGATTTTCTTCGGTGGCGCAATCAATCTTCCCGTCAAACGCATCCCCCGGGAAACGACGATTGAACATGTCCCGTTCGGGTTTCTGGGATTTGATCGCTTGCTCAAGACCAGATCCGCCCGTCAGTACACGCTCATCGCGGTGAATGTGGGCGGATGCCTGGTACCGTGCGCTGTCGCTGTTTATGAACTGATGCGGTTAATGAATTTCGGACCGGCCGGTGTCACCGCGGCTATCATCGCGTCCGGTATCAATATTGTCATCTGTTACAAACTAGCCCGTCCCATCCCGAAGGTCGGTATTGCACTGCCGGCCCTGCTGCCGGGCTTTGTCGCCGCTCTGTGCGCAATCGTGTTACTGCCGCAGATGGCGCCGCCCGTGGCCTTTATTGCCGGTGTCCTCGGTCCCCTGGTCGGGGCCGACCTGATGCATCTGAAGGATATCGCCAACCTCGATACGCCGGTGGGCAGCATTGGCGGGGCGGGTACCTTCGACGGGATCGTGATATCGGGTATTATCGCGGCGCTGCTGGCCTGATCCCGGGTTCAGGCCGCGGGCTGTACAAGGACCGTGATGGCAAGTACCAGGGCCGGACCCTGCCGGAAACCTGATATCAACCTTATTGAGATCACTCACCCTCAGGGCTCCGAAAACCGCTGCGTGTTTTTTGTCGGCTGGGCATTGGCGTTAGTTGTGCAGAGTGCAAAAGGCACACAATGTGCTAAACTTGTCGTATGAAGCCGATTTCATGGAATCCTGAAAAGAACACATTTCTGAAGGCTGAGAGAGGAGTTTCATTTGAAGACGTGGTGTTTCACATGATGGCGGGTGACATCCTTGACACCATAGAACATCCGAATCAGGAACGTTATCCAGGTCAGCAAATCCATGTGGTTGCCGTTGAGGATTATGTTTACCTGGTTCCGTTTATCGAATCGGACGATGAAGTCTTTCTGAAGACAGTTATACCGAGTCGGAAGGCAACCAAAGCGTATCGAGGTGCTAAGTAATGAACAAGTTTGATCATGAGGAAAGAGAAATTCTGGAAGCATATGAGTCAGGTAAGGTGAAACGTGCGAAGGACGCAGCCGGGATACAGAAACGGCACCAGGAGTATGCCGAAGCCATGTTTAAGAAAGATGCCCGGATCAATATCCGTCTGTCATCCAGGGATCTTCGAGGGTTACAGAAAAAAGCCCTTGCCGAGGGCATTCCATATCAAACACTGGTTGCCAGCATTCTGCATAAATATGTAGAAGGTCGTCTACATGAAAATGGCAGTTAACGGGGCCGACCTGATGCATCTGAAGGATATCGCCAACCTCGATACGCCGGTGGGCAGCATCGGCGGGGCGGGTACCTTCGACGGGATCGTGATATCGGGTATTATCGCGGCGCTGCTGGCCTGATCCCGGGTTCAGGCCGCGGGGCTGTACAAGGACCGTGATGGCAAGTACCAGGGCCGGACCGGGGTGACCCTGCCGAAGATCTGAAGCACGGGAACTCAGGCGGCGGAGGCGTCCTTGATCGGGCTGACCTTGTGCTCGCGGATTTCCTCCATCTGTTTTTTCAGAATGTGCTGGATGATATGTTCGCGGTCATCGCTGCTGATGCTCTCGAAATCCACCGCGACCCGGTAGTCGACATTATCGGGATTCGGCCGGCAACCGACGACACGACCGAGCACCGGGACAAAACGGTTTTCCGGGTAGAGGATGATTTCCAGTTTCAGGTGGGTCTCCTCGGTTAATTCCCGATCGGCGCTGAAGGCGATGCCACTGCCGCTGATATTGACATCCTGTTCGGGCCAGTGCATGGCCTGTTCCGGTTTATGCTCACCGCTCATGAGTTCAAGAATGGCGAACTTGCGGTTGATGAGCGTCAGCGCTTCGGCCAGCAGTGGATTGTCCCGGGACAGATTCCGGGCGATGGCATCAAGGCGGGCGTCAATGCATTGCGAGGCATTGCGCAGGTCCGAAGGTTCGGCCTGGCCGTTCATGCTCCGGTGCAGTTTCTGTTCGAGGCTGCTGCCTTCCAGCACCTGGTAACGAAGGGCCACGGTATCGTTGGTTCTGTAATAACGTCTGCGTTCACTCATTGCTCATGTCCTTCTCTGTTTCGTCGGTATTCAGGCGGTCCATGATCGATTTCAGTCTGTCCTTCAGTTCTCCTGCATTAATGGTGACGTTATCAGGCGCCACCTTGTCCTGTTCGGTCCCCCCCTGGTTATTTATTTTCATCACATCGGCAAACGGATCCCTGACCAGCGGTTCGACGCCACCCTTGATGATGGGGTCGAGATTGCTGGTGATCGGACTGGACTCACCCGTTTCTGAGCCGCTATCCGCACTCGATTCCGGTTCCGGTTCCGCTTGCTGTTCCGGCTGCGAACCCGTACCAATGTCATCGGCCATCTCCGCTGATTCTTGATCCGGGTTCGTGCTTTCCGTGTTCAGGTCGCTGGTTGTTGTCGCTACCGGTACAGGCAGCTTGATCCCGGGCGTGTCCATGTGCGAAGCCGCCGGTTCGGTTTCCCCGGCGGGGTAATCCGTTGCTTCTGTAACTTCGAACGATGACATGTCGCTGACCTGGTCGGCCTCCTCACCCTGGATAATTGTCAATTCCACACGGCGGTTGATTGCCCGGTTTTCCTCCGTGTCATTGGGTACGATTGGATGGGCGTCACCATGACCTTCCACGGCAAAGCGTTTTTGATCGAGGCTGGAATTTTCCAGCAATTCATGTACCACGGTAACAGCCCGCGATGAGGACAATTCCCAGTTCGAGCGAAAGCGTGCCGTCTTGATGGGGACGTTATCGGTATGACCGGCCACGACGACCTTGCCCTCGATGCTATTCAGGGAATCCCGGAGCTTGGCGATCACCGGCATGAAACCGCCTTTCAAATCGGATGACCCGGAAGGGAATGAGCCTTTTTCCTTGATCCGAAGCACGATTTTGTCGCCCAGGGTTTCCACGGAAACCAGGCCCTGTTCGATTTCCGGGGCCAGTGCCTGCAACAGTTTTTCGGCGTCCGCCAGTGTCTGCTTGTCAACGGGTGATTCGGACGTTTCAGGTGTTTCGGACGCTTCGTGTTCTTGCGCCTCATCCGCTTCCCTGTCAGGGTCGATGATCTCCGCCACCTGTTCTTCAATACCGGCGGCGGCCTTTGCGATGTTTTCCAGTTCCTGCCTGTCCGCAGGTACAGGGTTTTCAAGTGTGTCCGTCAGTGCCTCCAGATCCAGGTTCATCTGCCGGATCATTTCCGCCAGCTTTTGCAGCTCCTCCTCGGTATTGCCGCTTTCCATCATTGCCGCCTCGGATTGTTCCCGCTCGGTGTGCATTTGTATGGGTGCGGTTTCGGCGCCACTGTCCTGCTCGCCGGCGTCCATGCTTTCTTCTTCCGTGGTATTGGTGATGGCGTCGGTGAATTCCAGCGTTTGCCGGGTTTCGTCAATGGTATTCTGCCGGACCTCATCCATGGGTGTCGGTGTCGGCCGGCCGGGGCTGAATTCCCTGGCAATGACGCTGGTACCTTTGGGCATTTCCTTGACCTTGATGTCACGCTGGACGCCAAAGGCCATCTTCATTGAGCCGGCCACCTGCTTGAATTTCTGGATATCCATTTCCGCAAACGACAACAAGAGCACGAAGAAACACATCAGCAGGGTCATTAAATCGGCAAAGGTCATGACCCAGGGCGGCAAACCCTTGCGGCTCTTTTCCTTTTTGCCCGACGCCTCGTTAGTCACGGGGGGCCCTATTCTCTGGGTTCTTCCTTGTCATCGCGTTCGGATCCGGGAAGATAGGTTTTCAGCATGCCTTCGATGATCTTGGGATTTCTGCCTTCCTGGATACCGGCAACACCGTCGATGATCATGGACTTGATACGCCGCTCCTCATCACTGCGCAAACCCAGTTTCTCGGAAATCGGCAGAGCGAAGACATTGGCGATCAAGGCGCCGTACAACGTTGTCAGCAGGGCAACGGCCATGGCCGGGCCGATGGCTTTCGGATCTTCCATGTTCGAGAGCATCTGCACCAGGCCGATCAAGGTACCGATCATGCCCATGGCCGGCGCCACATCGCCGATGGCCTTGAAAATCTTCTGACCGAGGTCATGACGCTCCACGGTCAGATTCATCTCGCTGGTCATGGTCTGCCGCACCACGTCGGGTTCGTGCCCGTCCACCATCATCTGGATGCCCATCTGGTAGAAGGGATTGCCGGTGTCTTTTTCTTCCAGTGCCAAAAGACCGCCTTTACGGGCGGTATCGGCGAGTTCAACCGTGGTTTCGATCAACTCCCTGGGTGGCTGGTTTCTGTTGAAAAATGCCTTGGTGGCCACCTTGATGGCGCCGAGGAACTGCGCCAGGCTGAATTGCATCAGTACGGCGCCGATGGTGCCGCCAACAACCACCAGCAGGGACGGCACATTGAAAAACAGACCCGCGCTGCCGCCCAGGATAATGGCGGAAGCAATGATACCGATGGCGGCGACCAGACCGATTAGGGTTGCAAGATCCAATGAAGCTCTCCTTAATAAACTGCAAACATCAATTGATATAACGTCTCGACCGTTGAATTCCCTGTTAGAATGCGGGTTGCGGGTCCTGCGCAGCTAGTGTATTTGTATCGGTTGTACGCGGGACAAACTTTAAACTTCGTGAGCAGGTTTTATCGGGTTAATTCGTTGTTTACAGCGGTTAAAAAAACGGCTGCCTGTCCGGAAATCCGCTTCACGAGAGACTCAGGCCGGTAGTAAATAATGAAATTTCTTCCTGTATTTCTGCGGGTGGCCGCGCGCCCCTGCCTGGTGGTCGGTGGCGGTTCGGTGGCCGTGCGCAAGGTGGATCGTCTGCTGCGATCCGGTGCCGCTGTGCGCGTGGTTGCCCCGGATCTGCATCCTGATCTGCAAGCCCTGGTCGCGGATGGCGTGATTACGCATATCGACGGTGTATTCACGGCAGACATGGTCAGGGATTGTGTGCTGGTGATCGCCGCCACCAATCGTTCCGAAGTCAACGCAGACGTATCCAGGGCTGCGGACAAATACAATGTGCCGGTGAATGTGGTGGATACTCCGGAACTGTGCAGTTTCATCATGCCATCGGTGGTAGAGCGCGATCCGGTGACTATTGCCATTTCCACCGCCGGTGTTTCACCGGTGCTGGCCAGGTTGTTGAGAGCACGGCTGGAGACCATGATCCCGGCGGCCTACGGCCGGCTGGCATCACTGATCAGCGAGTTTCGCGACGAGGTCAAGGAGCGCCTGCCCATGAGCCGGCGGCGGCCATTCTGGGAGAATGTATTGCAGGGACCCATCGCTGAAATGTTCTTTGCCGGTCAGGATAAGCTCGCCGCGGAGCACCTCCGGCAGGCGCTGGAACAGGCAGACAGTTCACCGCGCGTGCAGGGCGAAGTCTACCTGGTGGGCGCCGGTCCCGGCGATCCGGATCTGCTGACCTTCCGTGCCCTGCGGCTTATGCAACAGGCGGACGTGGTGTTCTATGATCGCCTGGTGGCGCCGGCACTGGTGGACCTGGTCAGGCGCGACGCCGACCGTGTCTATGTTGGCAAGGAAAGCGACCGCCATGCGGTCCCCCAGCATGAGATCAACGAATTACTGGTGACCCACGCCCTCGAGGGCAAACGGGTGTTACGCCTGAAAGGCGGCGATCCCTTTATTTTCGGGCGTGGCGGCGAGGAAATCGAACGGCTCACCGAGGCCGGTATTCCGTTCCAGATCGTCCCGGGCATTACCGCGGCCTCCGGCGCCGCGAGTTACGCCGGCATCCCGCTGACCCATCGCGATCACGCCCATACCTGCATTTTTGTCACCGGGCATATGAAAGACGGCAAACTGGATCTGAACTGGGACACACTGGTCAAACCCCGCCAGACCATCGCTATATACATGGGTGTCAAGGCCATGCCCGCCTTGTGCGCCGGCCTGATCGAACACGGCCTCGCGGCGTCAACCCCGGTTGCCGTGATCCAGAAAGCGACGCTGGCCGAACAGAGAACATTGATCGGTACCCTGGAAAGCATGCCTGGAATCGTCGAACGCGAGCACATCCAGCCGCCGAGCATGACTATCATCGGCAGTGTCGTGAAGCTGCACGAGAAGCTGGTCTGGTTTGAGCCGGTCAACGCTGAAGACAGACCCGGCAGCGATATCCCGCCCGTCAGCGAGGCCAGTCAGGGATAAACCAACGGCGCCGGGCGGATTGCACCAGGATTTACTCGAATCCGCGGTATTTTCGCATCAACTGCCCGGTCATCACCGGCTGTCACGCCTATCCTCCGCTGTCATCCGTGAACGCAGCAGTCGCGGCGGTTTGAGTATTCTTCCGTCTCTTGTCATATTTAGTATATAATATACTGATTAAGAAACCGGACCCGTCATGCAATTAACCACTCATACCGATTACGCCTTGCGGCTGCTTATTTACCTGGCCGTGCACCGCGGCGATGACTCTCCCACCGTCAGGGACGCGGCCAACCGCTATGGAATTTCCACGAATCACCTGGCCAAGGTGGCGCAACACCTGGTCCAGCGCGGCTACATCACCAGCCAGCGCGGTCGCAGCGGCGGACTGGCCTTGCGGCAGGAGCCGGAGGGGATCAACGTTGGTGAACTGGTGTGCGAATTTGAAGCCTTCAATCTCGTCGAGTGTCTGGGCCGGGACTCCCTGTGCCGGATTGAGCCGGACTGCCGGTTCAAACAGGCCATCGAAGCCGCCCGGGACGCGTTCCTCGATACCCTGCGGCAATATACTCTCGCCGATCTCATCCAGCCACAGGCCGGTCTCGTCAGCTGGCTGAAAATGCGTGAAAACGCCTGATCACACCTCGCAGAAAAAGCGGCGGGAAGCCGGGAAAAGAGCCTTGACTTTAAATAAGTATTAAATATACTTATTTAAAACAGGACCACTAATGAGGAGATCAAAAATGAGTGAGCGGATTCTGAATCGTCTCCGGGACGACCACCGTAACATCAACGGGCTGTTACGCATCCTCGGACGCCAGCTTGCCGGCATTCGCCGGGGCGACCGGCCGGATTACCGACTGATGTATGATATCGTCCATTACCTGACTTATTACCCGGATCGCTTTCACCATCCTTTCGAGGATGTTATGTTCGCGCGCCTCATCCGGCGCCGGCCGGAGTTCGCAACCCTGGTGGACGGCATCGAAAAAGAGCATCAGCAAATCGCCACTGAAGGCTGTAAACTGCGCGTATTGATCGGTGAAATCATCGATGGCCTGGTGGTGCCCCGTGATGCGCTGTTGCAAGCGGGTGCCGCCTACGTCAATACCTACCGCGTGCATATGCAAACCGAGGAAGATGAGTTGTTCGATGCCCTGGCTGATTCATTCCAGCCCGCGGACTGGATGGTGCTGACTTCCGTTTTTTACTGGCAGCCGGACCCGGTCTTTTCCGGGGAAGCGTCGAGGGAATACCACCACCTGCGTGATTGCATCAGCGCGGAGGGCGCCGGCACCTGGCCGTGGAACGATATCGATTCACATACCTGCGCGGTATGTTCAGATGCATGATGGCGGGATGCCGTTCTTCAGCACTGCCGGGCATACCGTTTTACTAGAAACTCTTTTTTAAGGAGAGAACAATGACATTTGTTGTCACTGAAAACTGCATCAAGTGCAAATACACAGACTGCGTTGAAGTCTGTCCCGTGGATTGTTTTCATGAAGGGCCGAACATGCTGGTGATCGATCCGGATGAATGCATCGATTGCACCCTGTGCGAGCCGGAATGCCCGGTTAACGCGATATTTTCAGAGGATGACGTTCCTTCCGACCAGGCGCAGTTCCTTGAACTGAACGCGGAGTTGTCAAAGGAGTGGCCGGTTATCAACGAAATGAAAGATCCCCCGGATGATGCCGGGGAGTGGGAGGACAAACCGGATAAACTCGCGCTGCTGGAACGCTGATCTGGAACACTGATACGTGCCGATCCGTATCGCGGTATCAGCACTTCCGTCCGGCAATACGGCACAGGACTCAGTCGTCGCCGGTCTTCTCCAGGTCCAGTGCTGCCGAGTTAATGCAGTAGCGAAGGCCGGTGGGTTGCGGGCCGTCATCGAAGACATGGCCGAGATGCGACCCGCAGGCCTGGCAGGTGACTTCGGTTCTCAGCATGCCGTGGCTGCGGTCGGTTTCGCCGCTGACGGCGGCATCGGAAATCGGCTGGTAAAAGCTGGGCCAGCCGGTTCCGGAATCAAACTTCGTTTTTGAATCGAACAGTTCGGCCCCGCAACAGACACAGCGGTAGATGCCCTTGTCCGTGCACTGGTAATACCGGCCGGTAAAAGCGCGTTCGGTGCCTTTCTCACGGCAGATGCGGTACTGCTCGGGTGTCAGTTTCTGTTTCCAGTCGGTGTTTGTCGAGTCGGTCATTTTTACTCCAGGACGACATCGCTAATGATATCCACCACCTTTCGGGTCGCCGCTTCGACCAGTAGGATGTCGTTATCGATTATGGTGCGTTCATAGCCGCGGGGTGGTTTGCCGAGTTGTTCATCGAGATCGCCGGGCAGGTCACGTCCGGCCAGTCCCGGCGGCAAGGTGCCGTTTTTCTCCAGCTGCATTTGCAGGCCCGGTGGTAACTGCTCCTTGCCGGCCAGCCCGGGCGGGGCTTTTTTGGCGGATTTTTCCTTGCCGGGTTTCTTGTTTCCGCCTTTCTCATCCTTATCCCCGCTTTCTTCACCGTGACGATTACTGTAGTAGCGGTTGATGATCCGGCGCTCCAGTTCGGAAAATCCCTCCCCGGCGCTTTTCATGATCTCATCGACGACAGACTCGTCAGCGGCATGGAGGCCGGGCGGCGATAGCAGTAACAGGGACAGGGTCAGGCTCTTCAGAAGGGTTTTCATTGCTTGCTACCTCGCGCGGGGGTCAGGTGGAACGGGCCAGGAACAGCGAATAATACCGGTTCGGTGGTTCATAATGGTTGAGCAGTTCCAGTTCGCAGTCCTGCAACAGGGAACTGAATTCATCGTATTCGTATTTACAACTGATTTCGGTCAGGATCCGTTCTCCCTCGGACATATCAAGGGTGGCATCGATAGCCTCGATGCTAATGCTCTGGTCGCACGTCGATTCCAGGTGCATCTCCATCTGCCTGGCCCCGGTATTAAAGCCAGCCCGGTGCCGGAACCGGGACGGATCGAAGTTGGCGTTGAGTTCACGGTTAATGACATTGAGTACATTGAGATTGAATTCCGCGGTGACGCCGTGGGCATCATTATAGGCCGCGTTCAATACCTCCGTGTCCTTGATGCGATCCACGCCCATGAGCAGATGCTCGCCCGGTTGCATGGTGGATTTGATTTCCCGGATGAATGAGCGCGCTTCATCGCGATTGAAGTTGCCGATGGTGCCGCCCAGAAACACGAACAAGCGCGAGCCCTTGCCGGCGGGCAGATTATCAAGCCCGGCACTGTAATCGCCCACAAGTGGCGTTACCTGAAGCCACTGGTAGTCGTTGCTGATAAGGGTTGCGCTTTCCTGCAGCATCGGTGCGCAGACATCGAACGGCGCATAACTGCAGACATGGTTATGATCCTCGCAGGCGTTGAACAAATGCCGGGTTTTGCCGGATGTGCCGCTGCCCAGCTCGATGATTTCATCGGGGCGCGTCTGCATGACAATTTCACCGCTGTGCTCGCGTAACAGCGCGGCCTCGGTACGGGTCGGGTAATATTCCGGGGTATCGCAAATGCGGTCGAAAAGCTCTGAACCACGGGCATCGTAAAAATACTTCGGCGGCAGTGATCGGGGTGGTTGCAGCAGGCCGCGGCGTACATCTTCATCGAGGCCGGGGATCCTGCGGCCGGGTCTGATCTGGATGCCGCTGATAGCAGTGGTGGTTTCCGGTTGCATCGATCTTGTCCTGTTCTTGCTGTGGTTACGGAAATTATATATCGGGCGGTATGGCAGCTTCCCAATTTAATGGTACAAATTATGGCGCACTGTGCGCATCCTTGACAGTAAACAGTCTTTAATCGCCGACAGAAGCGCGGGCCTGATACAATCCCCCTGCTTATGTCCGCCTGGCAAAGGCCCGCTAATCAGTACTTTTGATTAAAACATATTCGACACGGATTTCATTAACAGTTCAGATGAATCCCGAGATCATGGAATTACTGCAAGAGGGTGTGACCGTCATCACCCCGACACGTCATCTCGCCCGGACGATCAGGGAGCATTACACGCGGTTGCAGATGCAAAATGACGCCCGCAGCTGGCACAGCGCGGAAGTGCTGGATATTGACAGCTGGTACCGGCGTTGCCGGGATACATTGCTGCCGCATCTGCCGGATCGCCCGCTGCTGTTGAATGCCTGCCAGGAACACAGTCTCTGGCTGCGTATCGTTCGCCAGTCCGACGTTGCCCGCCGGTTGTTGCATGTGTCCCGGGCGGCGCGGCAGGCGCGCGAATCCTATCGTCAGTGCAAGGCGTGGCGGATCCCGATCTTTGCCGACGATATCTATCTCAATAACGATGCCTTTCATTTCCGCCAGTGGGTGCATGCCTACGAGCACGAGTTGTCCGCCAACGGCTGGATCGACAGCGCCGGATTGCCCGAATATCTCATGGCGGCGCTGGCGTCCGGGCACATGCTGGCGGACGTCGGCATTGCGTTTTACGGTTTTGACCACTGGCCGCCCGTACAACAAACGCTCTTCGATGCGTTGAGGACCACCCATCCCGGCGTTGTGCAAACAACCCCTGCCGATCGTAACAACCGCTGCCGGTTGTTTACGGCTGCCGATTTCCAGGACGAGATACGCACGGCGGCGCGCTGGGCCAGGCAATGCATTGAGCAAGTCCCTGATCAGCGCATCGGCATTATTGTTCCGGATCCCGGCCGCTGCCGCGACGAGGTGGAAAGTATTTTCAACCGGCAATTCGCGGCAGAAAGTTTCTTCAAATCAATCGCAACGCATCCACCTTTCACGATTGCCCAGGGCCGGCCGCTGGCGGAATATCCGCTGATTGACTCCGCCATGCGGGTGCTGTCCCTGCTGCATCAGGAGATTAGTATTGAACAGCTGGGTGGCTTACTGCTGTCGCCGTATCTGGGTGGGTACGAGGCGGAATCGGCCCGGCGTGCTCTGCTGGATGCAGGCATCCGTCGCCAGGGTGAACGGGTTTTTGAAGCCGGACGGTTACTGGACCTGCTCAGGGTATGGCAGGTGAAAGACGACGGAGTGCGATTGTGCGTTCAACTGCAGGCGTTACTGGAGCGAATTCAGCAGTTACCACGGCAACTCGATGCCGGGCACTGGGTGGTTGAATTCATGAACTGTCTGCAGCTGCTGGGCTGGCCCGGCGATCGGACGCTGGACGGTGATGAACACCAGACGTTGTCGGCCTGGAAACAGGTACTGGATACATTCGTGTCCCTGGACCGGGTGCTACCGGCCATGGATGCGCCTGCGGCACTGTCGCGACTGGCCAGCATTCTCGCGGATACCGGCTTTCAACCCGAGGCCGCCAGTGTCCCCATTCACATCATGGGACCGGAAGGCGCGGCGGCCGAGGCGTTCGACTGTCTCTGGATTTGCGGTTTGCACGATCAGAACTGGCCGCCGCCGGCCGCACCTTTGGCCTTCGTCCCGATCACCGCACAGCGACAGGCCGGCATCCCCCGGGCGACGGCGGCCACGCAACTGGCCACCACTGCCGAATTGCTCGATGGGCTGGTGCGTTCGGCCACCGATGTCGTACTCAGTCATGCCGGTGCGGATCGGGACCAGGAATTGCGGCCGAGTCCCTTACTGGCAGCGATTGCCGCCGCGCCGTGGACGCCCGAACCCGGAGTGGATGACGAGGATTACTACGAGCAGCTCACCGGGATCGCGCTAACGGAGAGCTTCACGGATATTCAGGGTCCGTCGCTGGCAACCGGGCAGGCACACAGCGGCGGTTCCTCCCTGTTTCGCGACCAGGCACAGTGTCCGTTCCGGGCTTTCGCCAGGCATCGGCTGGGCGCCGACAGTCTGGAATCGGTCGACATCGGTCTCAATGCCCGCGAACGCGGGGCGCTGGTGCACCGTGTCCTGCAAACCATCTGGAACCGGCTCGGCAGCCACGCGGTATTGCGGGACACCGATGTCCAACACTTGCACGAACAGATCGTGGAAGCCGTGGAGGTCGCAATCCGCGAGTTGGAGAAGTATCAACCGGCAACGTTGAGCGGTCGTTTCCGGGATTTGGAAGCCAGGCGGCTGGTGAAGCAGGCGGAAAACTGGCTGCAAATCGAACTCGGGCGGGCGCCGTTCACAGTTGTTTCCACCGAAGCATCCGTGCAGACAGTTTTTTCCGGGCTTGACCTGCGCATGCGCCTGGATCGTATGGATCGGCTCGAGGACGGCCGCCTGGTCATTATCGATTACAAAACCGGTCGTTTCAGTCCTGCTGACTGGGAAGGCGAACGGCCCGCGGATCCACAGCTGCCGCTGTACGCCGTGACCGCGGACGGCGACATTGCCGCCCTGGTGTTTGCCGGGATCATGCCGGGCGACATGCGTTTCGCCGGCCTTCAGCGCGAAGAGGGTCTGCTGCCCGGTAACGGAGTACGCCTGGAACCGGACTGGCCCGGGCGTGTGCAGGGCTGGCGGAGCGCCCTGGAGCAACTGGGCACCGAGTACCTGGACGGCCGGGCCGCGGTCATGCCCCGGGATGCGCAGAGTTGCCGATATTGTGATCTGCACGCTTTCTGTCGAATCGATGAGCGAACCGAACACGCAGTTGCGGGAGACGGGGATGAACCGGATCGTTCCTGATTTCGAACAACGTCGGCAGGCCATCGACACCGCGAGCTCCTTTATTGTCCGCGCGCCGGCCGGTTCCGGCAAAACCGAACTTTTGATCCAGCGTTACCTGAAATTACTGTCACAGGTGGACGCGCCGGAGGAAATTATCGCCATCACCTTCACCCGCAAGGCCGCGGCCGAAATGCAGTCGCGCATTCTGGCGGCGTTGCGGCGGGCTGCCATTGAACCGGAGCCGGACAGTGATCACGCTCGCGAGACCTGGCAACTGGCACGAGCGGCCTTACAACGCGACCGGCAGCTGGACTGGCAACTCGAACGCAACCCGGCGCGGCTCAAGGTCATGACCATCGATGCGCTGTGCGCCTGGTTGACGCGGCAAATGCCGGTGTTGTCCGGTCTGGGTGCACAGCCGGAAACGCTGGAGGATGCCGGTGAACTCTATGAGCAGGCGGCGACCAATACGCTGGCGGCGCTGAACGCCGGCGACTCCTGGTCGGACAGCATCGCCCGCCTGCTCGAGCATCTGGACAATGATCTGCCCAGGGTCAAACAGCTGATCATGGCCATGCTGGGCAAACGCGATCAGTGGTTACCGCATGTGGCAACGGATCACCGGCGCGACGACCTGGAAGCCGCCCTGCAACACATCATCAGCGGTACGCTGGACCGGGCGCGGCAACTCGTGCCGCCGGCGCTGGTATCCGAACTCTGCGCGCTGGCGGATTTCGCGGCAGAGAATCTTGCAGCGAAAACCCCGGATCATCCCATCGTGAACTGCCGTTCCCTGCCGGCATTGCCGGGTGCAGCGGTGTCGGATCTGCCGGTCTGGCTGGGATTGAGCGAAATGCTGCTGACTGCAAAACACGAGTGGCGGCAGAGAGCGGATGCCCGCAACGGGTTCCCGGCGGCCTCGGGCAACAAGGCGGAAGCCGGCCGGCGTGCGGACATGAAAACGCGCTTACAGGGGCTGATCCAGCAACTGCGCGCCGTACCGGGACTGCTGCAGGCATTGCAGGAAGTTCGCATGTTGCCGCCACCGCGATACAGCGATGCCGAATGGGACGTGGTCGGTGCGCTGTGCCAGTTACTGATCCTGGCCGAGGGACAGTTACGGTTGATTTTCGCCGAGACCAACCAGATGGATTTTACCGGCGTCAGCCATGCCGCCCTCAATGCACTCGGCAGCGATGAGGAACCCACCGATCTGGCCCTGATCCTGGATTACCGGATCCGGCATCTGATGGTGGACGAATACCAGGATATCTCGGTAAACCAGTTCGATCTGTTGCAACGCCTGACAACCGGCTGGAGTGACGGCGACGGTCATACGGTATTTGTTGTCGGCGATCCCATGCAGTCCATATACCGGTTTCGGGAAGCGGAAGTGGGTATTTTTATCAATACCTGGATGCGCCGGCGGCTCGGCCAGGTGGCGCTGCAGCCGGTGGCCATACATACCAATTTCCGTTCGCAGCCCGGCCTGGTGGACTGGGTCAACCAGGGGTTTGCGCGCATCATGCCCACCGTCGAGGATGTCACCACCGGTGCGGTCAGCTATGAACAATCCACGGCCTGGCACAACGTTCAGCCGATCCGTTCGGTCAGCGTCTACCCGCAGTTTGATCGCGATGCCGCCACGGAAGCAGCACGCCTGATCGAACAGCTGAGGGTGCTGCGCGAACGCGATGCGGACGGTACTATCGCCATTCTCGTGCGCAGCCGTTCTCACCTCGGCTGCATCATCCCGGCCTTGCACGCTGCCGAGCTGGACTTTCAGGCCGTGGATATACAGGGTCTGGCGACGCGGCCTGAAGTGCGCGATCTGCTGGCCTTGATCCGCGCCCTCTCACACCAGGCCGATCGCATCGCCTGGCTGGCGATCCTGCGGGCGCCCTGGTGCGGTCTGTCACTCGCCGATCTGCTGCAACTGTCAACACCGGAGGGCGTACCGGCATTATGGCAGGCCATTAGTGACGGTGATCGATGCGGCATGCTGGGCGAGGCCGGTCAGCGCCGGCTCGACAAGTTTCGCGAAGTCATGCACGAGGCCATGGACCGGGTGCACCGCCAACCCCTGCATCGAACGGTGGAGACCGCCTGGCTGCAACTCGGCGGTCCGGCGCTGATGCACAACGCCGCGTGCCTGAATAATGTCATGACCGTGCTCAAGTGCCTGCGCGAGTGTGAACATGGCGGCCGTCTGCAGGATATGGAGGCGTTTCAACAAACCGTGGCGGCGTTGTTTTCGGCGCCGGAATACGCGGCAGACTCTCAGCTGCAGTTGATGACCATCCATAAAGCCAAGGGGCTCGAATTCGATCACGTGCTGTTACCGGGTCTGGGCAGGAAAACACGGCCGAACAGTCCGGAATTACTGCAATGGATGCAGGTCCCCGGCAACGATCAGAGCCACGATTTGATCCTGGCGCCGATTCGTGAAGCCGGCGCCCGCCAGGCCCCGGTGTACGATTACATCAGCGGTATCGAAAAACGCAAACAGGAAAACGAGGACATACGATTACTGTACGTGGCCGCCACGCGGGCGAAAAAATCCCTGCACCTGTTCGGTCATGTCAATGTCGGTGAAGAGAACGGTCAACCGATCTGCAAACCCGTTGCCGGATCGTTTTTGTATCACCTGTGGCCGATGTTGTGCGATCACTATGAAAGGGCGCTTCCGGATCAGGTAATGACACCGGGGCCGGAGAAGCCCGAAACGATCAATCAGCAGTGGCGGCGACTGCACGCCGACTGGAGCATGCCGTTACCGGTTAGCCTGTCATGGCCAGGCACTGATCAGTCCGCGGAGGAGACCAGGAATGCCATAGAATTCGAATGGGCGGGCGAGACCATCAAGCACATCGGCGCGGTGGTGCACCGCTGTATTCAACAGGTCGCCGCGGAGGGCATCGAAGCATGGAATAGCGATCGCTTGTATGCCGCCAGGTCCTGGTACGAGGCGCAGTTGCGGCAACTCGGGGTCACTGACGATGAGCTGGCAAACGCCACGGCGGATGTCATTCGCGCGCTTGAAGGCATGCTTGCCGATGAACGCGGGCGATGGATATTAAGCCGGGAACATCCCGAACAGCACAGTGAACTGGCGCTGACCGGTCTGTATCAAAACCGGGTGATCAGTGTGCGCATTGATCGTACCTTTATCGACGCAGAGGGGACACGCTGGATCATCGATTATAAAACCAGCCGGCATGAAGCGGCGGACATTGAGGCGTTTCTTGACCGTGAACAGGAGCGCTACCGGGAGCAACTGGAAAAATACGCCCGCATACTGTCCGGGATGGAACAGCGCAGGACGCGGCTGGGCCTGTATTTTCCCCTGCTGCGCGGCTGGCGTTGCTGGGATGCGCCCGGTGTTGGCGAATAACCCGGTTAACTCTTCGGCCATGTCGATTATCGATACGCTTTATGATCTGGATGACAATGACAGCGATCTGTTGTGCGCCATGGCGAACGCTGAAGTGCGCCAATACCGCAACTATCGCTGGCTGAGTCTCGAGGGCAGCCTGATCCAGTCGGTGCTGGATCTGGATCAACCACAACGGCTGATCAATCCGGTGAACATCTACATGCTGCTGGCGCTGACCCATACGGGCAATGTCAACAATGTTCTCAACCTCGGCATGGGCGGCGCTGTCTTTGAACGGTTTTTTTCGGGAGTGTATCCGCGGGCGCAAGTGCATTCAGTGGAGAATGATGAGGCAGTGGTGCACCTGGCGCGCGAGTACTTCGCGGTTGATCCGACCTGGCCGGTGTATCTGCAGAGTGCCGAGCGCTTCGTTTCCGCAAGCGATGCTTATTATGATCTCATTCTCTGCGATATCTTCAGCGGTGAAACCCAGCCGCAGTGTCTCTATGCGGATGATTTCCATGCCAACTGCCGGCAACGGCTGACGCCAACCGGTATCATGGTATTTAACCTGGTGCCGGAGCATGAACAGGATCTGTTGCACCTGCTGCTGCCGTTGAGACGCGCCTTTGAATTCACCACATTGCTTGAAATCCCCGGGCACCAAAACGTGCTGGTGTTTGCATCGCCCGTGATTTTTGATCCGATCACGGACCGCGTACGGTTCGAATCCATTACAGACTTGCTGGATTTGCCTGCTACCGCCACAGCGGATCTGTTCAGGCCACTGCCGCCTGTTGAGCGGCCGGCTTAACCTTTTTTGCCGGGATTAATTCCCGCCTGTCTTTGTTTCCAGTTCAGCCAGACGTTTCTCAAGGCGTTCAATACGCTTGAACATGGATTGCAGGGCTGATTCCATGCGGATGTATTTCTGTTTTTTATCATCACCGCAACTGATAATGGCTTTTTTCTTTTTCAGCATGTTCAGCGTGTCATCGAGGTTCACCGCGGATTCGCCGAGACGCTCGACAATGTATTGTTCACTGCGTGGCAAATCCAGCATATCCAGCACTTTTTCTTCCACCGGACTCATGGCATTAGTGATGAACCTGTCGACATGGCGATCGGTGAATTTATCAAAGCGGATAAACCGGGCGCCGAAAGCCACCGTATCCTCTGAAATGATAGTGAAATAAAACAGTTTGATATGGGCCAGAATTTCACGCTCGCTGTTATCAACGTTGAGGTTGAAACGGATATCAAGACCGGGCGCCGTGGCCTCGGTAATGAATTGACCGGAAGGATGGATCATATGCGCGGTCTTGCGGTTACAGCGCAACTGTATACCATCAGGGGACATATCATGGACGATGATACTGACATCGAAGCCATCCGGCAGGCTCAATGAGGCAATGGCGTTCAGACTGATGCGCGGGTATTCACGTTTCTCCTCGTAGATGTCGTAAAGACTGATGGTCTTCTTCTCTTCAGGCACGGTATTTGTCTTCATTGGTTCAGGCATACATACCTCCGGGAACGGTTTTCAAGCCGTTTGTTCGACTCATATTCCTGTACAGGCGGTTTTCAGGTTCAATGACTTCGTGTTCCACCGGATAGAGGGCATGGGCGTTGTTTGCGGTGTGACGATGGCGGCAAAACATTGCGGTCGATGATGTTTTCGGCAAGGACCGGCTGTTCAACAGACAGGCACATGAACAGGCCCACGGAAAGGGCAATATTACGGTGCTGCCCGTTAATAACCGTGACCTTGTGTTCGCGGCGATATTCCAGTGCCCGGATGCCATACCTGGCGCCGATCACGGCCGGCGCCCTCAAGGCCGCCGGGTTATCCCGGGCCAGGCCCCTGCGCGTAATCAGCGAGGCATTGCCGGAGATATAGCAGGAATGCAGCGTTTCGGCCGCCAGGCGCGGATGATGCGCCATCCATTCCGGATGGATGTTGTTCGCCAGGTCGGCGAGAAAGGCTTCATCACTGTCGCCATAACCCCGGGTATCGGCAGTCGTCAAATGAAACTCCACGATATTGATCACTAATACATACGGGTTAACGGCCCGCTATGCCGGTACTTGAACCGGGCCGGTCATCAATCCATACCGCCGCCAACTGTCAACAGGCCGCGACATCTGCTGTAATGTGCGGCGGATAATAAAACCAACGGGAGCAGCAACACATGAAAATCGGAACACTCGCCATTCACGGCGGCTATATGCCGGATCCAACCACACGCGCTGTCGCCGTGCCGATTTACCAGACCACGTCCTATGCTTTTGACGACACGCAGCATGGCGCCGACCTGTTTGATCTGAAAGTGGAGGGGAATATCTATACGCGGATCATGAATCCCACCACCGCGGTGCTGGAAGAACGCGTGGCGCTGATGGAGGGCGGCGTCGGCGCCCTGGGTCTGGCATCCGGCATGGCCGCGATTACCTACGCTATTCTGACCATCGCCGAGGCCGGCGATAATATCATTTCCACCACCACGCTGTATGGCGGAACCTATAATCTTTTCGCCCATACCCTGCCACAGCTCGGTATAAAGACGCACCTCGTGGATGCCGGGGATTACGACAGCATGGCCGCGAAAATCGATGACCGCACCAAGGCGGTATTCTGTGAATCCATCGGCAACCCTGCCGGTAATGTCGCTGACCTGGCGCGGATCGCGGATCTCGCCCATGCCGCGGGTGTTCCCGTGATCGTGGATAATACGGTACCGACACCGTATCTGTGCCGGCCGTTCGAGCATGGCTGCGATATCGTCGTGCACGCGCTGACCAAGTACATGGGAGGCCATGGTACCAGCATCGGTGGCGTGCTGGTGGACTCCGGAAAATTCCCATGGGCTGAACATGCGTCCCGGTTCAAACGCCTCAACGAACCCGATGTGTCCTATCACGGCGTGGTCTTTACCGAGGCCATGGGTGAGGCCGCATTCATCGGCCGCGCCCGTGTCGTACCGCTGAGAAACACCGGCGCGGCCATCTCGCCGTTTAACAGTTTCCTGATTATGCAGGGCATCGAAACCCTGCCGGTGCGCATGGACAGGCATTGTGAAAATGCCGTTGCGGTTGCGAATTACCTCAAGGAGCATCCCAAAGTAAGCTGGGTCAACTACGCGGCCCTGCCCGAGCATGAAGATCACGCCTTGCTGCAGAAATACTGTGACGGGCGCGCTGCAAGTATTCTCAGTTTCGGAATTGAGGGCGGAATTGAAGGCGGCACCCGGTTCATTGATGCGTTGCAACTGATCACGCGGCTGGTCAATATCGGTGATGCCAAGTCACTGGCCTGTCACCCGGCGACGACCACGCACCGGCAACTGTCAGCGGAAGAAATGAAAACGGCCGGAGTCAGCGAGGACCTGGTGCGCCTGTCGATCGGTATTGAAGACATAGACGATATTCTGGCCGATGTCGAACAGGCGCTGGAGAAAGTCTGAACAGCAGCATCAGAATACCGGTCCACCCATCCATACTGTTATACGCGAGCGGTCGCAGCACAACACGGCAACAACAGCCGCGGCGGAGTCGCAATGATGTGATCATAAGTCCTGTCGATTGCAGCTATTGATGAAGTAAAAAAAATGCGCAGGCATCAGAGGAGGAGGAGATGCCTGCGCAAAAAATCCCACATAGAAGGATGTGGGTTGGGGAGACAACCGTTTAAACCGGAATCCCTGGCCTCACAGGGGTTGCCGCCATGCATTGACAGGTCGGCCATAAAAAACCCCGGCAGGTTCAGAACCAGCCGGGGTTTTGATGTTTACCCTGGAAGGCCCTGGTATTCGCGCCTTCCAGTTATAAATTACAGGAAGGCTTACCGCTTTAATCCACTCACGTAATGCGCTTTCATGCCGTCAATCGGCCAGGCGTTCAACAGCAACGCCAATGCGTGTTTCGTACCACAATTGCGCCCTTGCAGGGCTGAATGCGCTGTTCGAAATTTTCTGGTCATCTGTCTCTTGTCAGTGTTTTCCATGAACCGGATTTGATGCACTGCGACATAATATAAAAGCTGCGCTGTCGAAATTCAAGCTCTGATCGTCTTTATATACGCAATCCTGCCCTCCGGGTGGATACCAATTAAAATAATCTATGTAAAACAAATAATTAAATTATTTCCGCAGCGGTGACAAAGTATCAATAAACCGCAACCCGGCGGATTTACGGCCGCACCTCGTCGTCCCGTTACGGTCGCATTCCCGGCGAGTCATCTTGTGCCATGCAATAAAAATCCAGTCTTTACAAGAGCTTGTCATGGGGATATGGTTGCAGCAACAGTATCTTGGGGGGAGCTGTGTAATTACCGGGCCGTGTGGCCGGTAATCAGCATGATAAAAAATGCGGTCCGACCGTTCCTATCGTTCAGTGTTTTCGCTACAGCAGGCGCCGGCCGTATTCGCCCCGGGTGTTTTTCTCGACCAGGTTGAAGTGCTGCAACAGCAATTCGCCAGAGCTGTTTTTCCTTCAGCAGTAGCCGCGTTTTTGAGCGCCTGTATCATCTATAAATTCTCCTCGGATAGTGCCTGTTTGTACTGGCTGATTGTGTTTGCGTTCATCACCGGGCTGCGTATTTACCATGGACTTGTCCGCGGCCGTGAACAGGATTCCATTGTCGGCGCCAGTGAATGGTATAGCCTGTTTCTGCTCGGCTGCATTCTGGCCGGCAGTATGTGGAGTTACCTGGGTATTGCCGTGATAGCCGGACTGGAGATGAGCCGGCTGGAACTGGCCTTTCTTCATGGTATCAATGTCCTGTTCATTGCCGGCCTTACCGCCGGGGCGCTGCTAAGCTATCGCACCAGCTTTCTCGCCTTCCTGGTCTTTTCACTGCCGGCCGTCGTGCCGTACGGGGTTTACCTGGCCGTACAGCCCGATTCCTACCAACCCGTCCCCGGCATACTACTGTTGATGTATTTCCTGTTCCTGCTCATGATTGGTTTTAATAACCGCCTGAATCAGCCACTGACTGATGGCAACAGTACAGGTAGCTGATCACGGAAACTCGCCGGTGGTTGTGTGAAATAATCATTGCCTTCCTGTCGTTGCCTGTTGTAAACCTGCATGACCATGAAGCGGATATGTTTATGCCCATTGCATCGTCTACCGGTTGCGGCACTGTCTCTGACCATTCTATTGGCATCGGCCGCTAACCCGGCCCGGGCCTATGAGCCCTACCTCTTCAAAACCGGGCAGCCACAGATCATTGTATACCCCAATGTTTTCCTGACCCCGGCGCGCTTGCAGAATACCAGGCTGTTTCGCCTGGCCCGGTACATACAACAGCAAGACCATGAACAACTGCTGCACTTCGTAAAGATCAGTCTCGACGAGATGGCCGCCGTCTATTATGAAGAGGCCCTGCAGGCCCGGGAAAAATCGCTGCAGTCCGGGAAAGACCGCGATAAATTGATTCGCTGGAGCAGGAATTCGCTTGCCTTTGCCAACCGGTTACAGGACCTGGGTAACCGTGTTCACCCGGGCAGCGAAGTTGAACTGTATTTTGAATCGTTCGGTGTCCTTTATATCCTGGTCGAGGGCAAGCCGGTGCTGGTCAGCAGCCCGGTGATCAACCGGCAGCAGGCGCTCGAGCAACGCATTATCAACCGTGTTTGCCGGGACATGACCTGCACTGATCAACTGCTCCGGCAGCCCGATACTGAATTGCCCCGTAACATCTGGGTGCATGCGCGCTGGGAAATTTCCGATAACGGCCGGCATGTTCTGAAAACAAAAAAAGGCCTGAATTTTATCTTCCCCGATCTGCAGGATAAAAAGCGCAGGCAGCGTGTTTGTCTGAACATTGCCCGGGATCTGAACCTGGTGGCCGATGCATTGCGTGACGCCAGGGAGAAGGGACTGTTTATCGACTGGGGCTATCTGTACCTGGATGTTGCGGCCGGCAGTGACAAGTACGATCTGGTGATCAATCAGTTCAAGGATGCTCTCCGCCTGTCATTAGCGGCCATTCCCTGGCTGAATGATTACCCGCAGGTGGTCATCCCCTGGCTGCAGGCGCGTATGGAATTCCGTGACTACCAGTTCGATTTTTACAATGCCCGGGAACTGGTGATGGCCCTGTCACAATGACGGTTATTCACCGGCAGATTAAAAAAAAGCCCGGCGCTGCCGGGCTTTTTGTTGGCATGGACGGGCGGTAATCAGAACAGACCGATGATATTGCCGTTATCATCGACATCGATATTTTCCGCGGCGGGTACTTTCGGCAAGCCGGGCATGGTCATCATATTACCGGCAATAGCGACCATGAAACCGGCGCCGTTGGCGAGACGCACTTCGCTGATTTCCACGGTGTGACCGCTGGGTGCGCCACGGGTAGCGGGATCGGTGGAAAACGACATCTGCGTTTTCGCCATGCATACCGGGAAATTGCCGTAATTCCTGTTCAACTGTTCGATCTCGGCGCGTACTTTCGCGTTCGCAGTGACTTCGCCGGCGCCGTAGATCTTTTTGGCCACGGTCTCGATCTTCTCCCACAGCGACAGGTTTTCATCGTATACAAATTTGTGCTGACCGGGATTGTTATCGACTATATCGACCACGGCTCTGGCCAGGTCCTCGGCGCCGGCGCCGCCATCGGCCCAGTGCTTCGAGACCACGATCTTGCCGCCCAGTGACTCGACCTTTTCGGTGAGGAGTTTGATTTCGGCATCGGTATCAAATGTGAAATGGTTGATGCAGACCACGCAGGGCAGTCCATAGTGTTCCTTGATATTGCTCAGATGGCGTTCCAGGTTGACCATGCCTTTTTCCAGGGCATCGAGATTTTCATTGTTCAGGTCTTCCTTGGCGATACCGCCATGGAATTTCAGCGCGCGTATGGTGGCAACCAGAACCACTACGGAGGGTTTCAGTCCGGCCTTGCGACACTTGATGTCGATGAATTTCTCGGCGCCCAGATCGGCGCCGAAGCCGGCCTCAGTGATGACATAATCCGCGAGCTTCAGTGCAGTCTGTGTGGCTGTCACCGAGTTACAACCGTGGGCGATGTTGGCAAAGGGGCCGCCGTGGACGAAGGCAAGGTTGTTTTCCAGTGTCTGCACCAGGTTGGGTTTGATGGCATCCTTGAGCAATGCGGCCATGGCGCCGTTGGCCTTGAGGTCGGCGGCGTGTACGGGCTTGCGTTCACCGCGCGTATAGCCGATGACGATGCGGCCAAGACGTTCCTTCAAATCGGCCAGGGAAGTAGCGAGGCAGAAAATGGCCATGACCTCCGAAGCCACGGTAATATCAAAACCGTTTTCACGCGGAAAACCGTTGGCGGTGCCGCCAAGGGCAATGACGATATCGCGCAGAGCACGGTCATTCATGTCGAGCACGCGCTTCCAGGTAATCAGCCGCGGGTCTATGTCCAGGGCATTGCCGTGATTGATGTGGTTGTCGATCATGGCCGAGAGCAGGTTATGGGCGGCGCCGATGGCATGGAAGTCACCGGTGAAATGCAGGTTGATGTCTTCCATGGGCACGACCTGGGCATAACCACCGCCGGCGGCACCGCCTTTCATACCGAAGCAGGGTCCCAGCGAGGGTTCGCGCAGACAAATAATGGTTTTTTTACCGATGCGGTTCATGGCGTCACCCAGACCCACCGTGGTGGTGGTCTTGCCTTCGCCGGCCGGGGTCGGACTGATGGCGGTGGTCAGGATCAGTTTGCCGTCTTCCCTGTCTTTGAGACTGTTGATGTAATCGAGAGAGAGTTTGGCCTTGTAATGACCGTAGGGTTCCAGGTGTTCGTTGCCGATACCATACTGTTCATTCGCCAGTTCAATGATGCGTTTCTTGTTGGCTTTTTGCGCGATTTCAATGTCGGACATACAAAATTCTCCTCTGCTTACGAAAGGCAGTTGATTATGGAATCATTATTTAAACGGCTCTCGCGGCGCGTAATATTTCCAGGGGGCCGGCCAGTGAGCGAATCAAAAAATCCCAGCTAACCAGATTCAATGACGCCTGGTAATTGACCATGGTGGCACGTACCGTTGTCCGGGGAAATACCCAAATTGGTGTATTTCCAGATGGTTACCTGATGCCGGGCAACAACGTTTGATGCGACCGAAGCGCATTCTTGCTATGTTACCCGGACAACCGGAATGCCCTCCCGGCGCATCCGGAACCGGCATTCTATAACGAGTGCCGGGCAAAATCATGGGGTAATGACTCATTAGCGAGCGTGAAATTTCCGCTGTGTTGACACGGATCCTGGATCGATTACGGCTGCGCCTGGCCGGCACCGGCGGATTACCCGTTCTTTCGCTGCTCGGGGTGATCTCGGGTGTACTCGTCGGCCTGCTCATTGTTTTATTCCGGCTTTACATCGAGACAGCCCAGGGATTGCTGCTCCCGGGTGGTGACCCCGAGAATTACGAGGGGCTGCCGGCCTATCTGCGCTTGCTGCTGGCGGGCGGGGGAGGGCTGCTGCTGGGACTGGGTTTTTACCTGTTCTCAAGGGAACCGGTTCGGGTCGGGGTGATCCACGTGCTGGAACGGCTGAATTATCACGAGGGCCACTTGCCGCTGAAACATGCCTTGTTCCAGTTCATCGGTGGCGGTCTCTCGATTATTTCCGGTCATTCCGTCGGCCGTGAAGGTCCGAGTATTCACCTCGGCGCCGCGGCAGCCAGTTTACTTGGCCAGAGACTGCGCCTGCCCAACAACAGTATCCGTTCGCTGGTGGCCTGCGGCTCGGCCAGCGCCATTGCCGCTTCCTTCAATACACCCCTGGCCGGTGTGATTTTCTCCATGGAAGTGATCATGCTTGAGTACAGTATCAGCGGCTTTATCCCCGTGATCCTCGCCGCTGTCAGCGCCACGGTGGTCAGCCAGATCGTTTTTGCCTCCGATCCGGTGTTCATCGTCCCGGCGCTGCAAATCGGGTCCTTCCAGGAATTGCCGGTGATTATCATTATGGGGATCCTGATCGGCGCCGCGGCCGCCCTGTTGATCCGCCTGACCCGGCTGGCGGTCATTCAGAGCAAACGCTTTCCGGTGCCATTGCGCATGGCATTTGCCGGTCTCATGGTGGGACTGCTCGCCTGGACCGCCCCGGAAATCATGAGTGTCGGCTATGACACGGCCGACAAGGCCATACTTGCCGACATCGGTATCCTGTTACTGTTATGGATAGCCCTGATCAAGGTGATCGCCACGGCGTTGTGTGTCGGTTTCAATCTGCCCGCCGGCGTGATCGGACCCACCCTGATGATCGGGGCGCTTCTCGGCGGGGCTGTAGGCCAGGTCATGGACATGTTCCCCGGAGCAAGCTCGCATCCCGGTTTCTACGCCATGCTGGGCATGGGGGCAATGATGGGTGCGACGCTGCAGGCGCCGCTGGCCGCGTTAATCGCCCTGCTGGAGTTGACGGGAAACCAGAACATTATTTTCCCGGGCATGCTGGCCATTGTCAGCGCTAACCTGGCTGCCCGTGAATTGTTCGGTCAGGGTTCCATCTATCGGGTGCAAATGCAGGAAAGCGGACTCGACTACCGAAACGATCCCTTCGCCCAGTCCCTGCGCCGTCTCGGTGTAACCTCGGTCATGAACACGGACTTTGTGCTGATTACGCCACAGGTCAGCCGGGAACGCGCTGAATCGATGATGGGACAGCGTCCGCAATGGCTGGTGATCAAAGCCGATAAGAGGCACCTGCTGCTGCCGGCTACGGACCTGGCCCGCTATCTGGAGGAAAATACGGACGAGACACTCAACTTGCTGGAAATCCCGGCCCAGCGCCTGGAACTGGCGCCCATACGTCAGCAGGCCACGTTGCAGGAGGCGCACAGCCAGTTGCGCAATACAGAGGCCGAGGCCCTGTACGTCATTCGGCCGCTCGGAGTCAGCGCCGATCGCATCTACGGCATCATCACCTACCAGGATATCGAGCGGGGTTATCGGTTGCGGGGACAGGATTTCTAGGTGCCAGACTACAGACGACAGACTACAGACTACAGTGAACAGACTACAGTGAACAAGTGAAAAGCTGTTGTTTCTATTCATAATTCATCCATTACCCGTTTCTTTTTGTCAGTTATCAGTTGTCTGTCATCTGTAGTCTGTCGTCTGTCGTCTGTCGTCTGTCATCTGTAGTCTGTCGTCTGTAATCTGATACCTGTTCAATTCTAATGGTGCCGCCGGGGTGAATTTGGTAGCATGATTCCCCGTCCATGAAACGCCCCGAGTCTGAATTTATTCCGGAGACGGCTTGCACAGTCGAGGGCGCACAACTCCCTCTTTTCAGCCTGCACGGGTACGCACCATGACCAAATTTGTTTTTATTACCGGCGGTGTCGTGTCCTCACTGGGCAAGGGCATTGCTTCCGCCTCGCTGGCCGCGGCCCTGGAATCGCGCGGTCTCAAGGTCACCATGATTAAACTGGATCCCTATATCAATGTGGATCCCGGCACCATGAGTCCGTTCCAGCATGGCGAGGTCTATGTCACCGAGGACGGCGCCGAAACCGATCTGGATCTCGGCCACTATGAGCGTTTCGTGCGCACCAACATGGGCAAGCGCAACAATTACACCACGGGACAGATTTACCTGAATGTGATCCAGCGCGAGCGCCGTGGTGATTACCTGGGCGGTACGGTGCAGGTGATCCCGCACATCACCGACGAGATTAAAAATTGCGTGCTCAAGGGGGCCGACGGCGCCGATGTGGCCATGGTTGAAATCGGCGGCACCGTGGGTGATATCGAATCACAACCATTCCTCGAAGCCATTCGCCAGATGCGCATCGAGTACGGGCCGGAAAACACCCTGTTTATACACCTGACACTGGTGCCCTACATTGCCGCCGTGGGCGAGATCAAGACCAAGCCGACCCAGCACTCGGTCAAGGAACTGCGCTCCATCGGTATCCAGCCGGATGTCTTGTTATGCCGTGCCGAGAAACCGCTGCCCGCGAACGAGCGCAAGAAACTGGCGCTGTTCACCAATGTCGACGAGTCCGCCATAATCTCGGCCGTCGATATGGACAATATCTACATGATTCCAAGAGCGCTGCATGAACAGGGCCTCGATGACATCGTGGTGAAGCGCTTGCACCTGACCACCGCTCCGGCGGATTTGCATGAGTGGGACCAGGTGGTCAATGCATTACAGAATCTCGAACATGAAGTCACCGTGGCCATGGTCGGTAAATATATTGACCTGGTCGATTCCTACAAATCCCTGACCGAAGCCCTGACCCATGCGGCTATTCACACGCGTACGCGCGTGCACATCGTCTACGTGGATTCCGAGGAAATAGAAACGTCCGGCGCGGAATCACTGCGTGCGGCCGACGCCATCCTGGTCCCCGGTGGTTTCGGCAATCGCGGTATCGAGGGCAAGATTGCAGCCGTGCGTTATGCCCGCGAAAACAATGTTCCCTACCTGGGAATCTGCCTCGGCATGCAGGTCGCCGTGATTGAATACGCCCGTAACGTCGTCGGTCTTGAAGGCGCCAACAGCACCGAGTTCGATCAGGATTGCAAGGATCCGGTCATCGCCCTGATCACCGAATGGCAGTCTGTGGACGGCCAGGTTGAACGCCGCGACGGCGATTCCGACAAGGGCGGCACCATGCGCCTGGGCGGCCAGGAGTGCAAGCTGCTGCCGGGCAGCCGGGTGCAGGAACTCTACGGTCGCGATACCGCCATGGAGCGGCATCGCCATCGTTATGAATTCAACAACCGTTATCGTGAAAAGCTGGAAAGCGCCGGTTTGCGTATTGCGGGTTTATCGGTAGATGAACAACTGGTGGAAATTGTTGAAATTCCCGGCCATCCCTGGTTCATCGCCTGCCAGTTTCATCCGGAATTCACTTCCACGCCACGTGACGGTCATCCCCTGTTCACCAGTTTTATCAACGCCGCGCTGGTATACCACGACAGCGAATCGCGCGAGATTGAACATGCGGTTGTGTAATTTCGAGGTCGGGGAGAAGCATCCCTTCTTCCTGATCGCCGGACCGTGCGTGGTCGAAAGTGAGCAACTGGCGCTGGACAGCGCCGGCCGCCTGCGCGAGATCACGGAGCAGTTACAGATCCCATTCATTTACAAGTCATCCTTTGACAAGGCCAACCGCACATCGCATGACAGTTTCCGCGGTCTCGGTATTGAAAAATCGCTCGGCATCCTGGCGAAAGTCAAACAACAAATCGGCGTGCCCGTGCTCACCGATATACATGAAGATTCGCCCATGCAGGAAGTCGCCGATGTGGTCGATGTTCTGCAGACTCCCGCTTTTCTGTGCCGGCAAACCAACTATATCCAGAACGTGGCGCGTCTGGGTCTGCCGGTGAATATCAAGAAGGGCCAGTTCCTGGCGCCCTGGGATATGAAAAACGTGGTGGAAAAGGCGCGGGCGGTAGGTAACGAGAAGATAATGGTTTGCGAGCGCGGGGCTTGCTTCGGGTATAATTACCTGGTTTCCGACATGCGTTCACTGGTGGTTATGCGCGAAACCGGATGCCCGGTGGTTTTCGATGCCACGCATTCGGTGCAGATGCCCGGAGGACAGGGCAGTGCTTCCGGCGGCCAGCGCGAATTCGTGCCGGCGCTGGCGCGGGCGGCGGTGGCGGTGGGTGTTGCCGGCGTATTCATGGAAACCCACCCGGATCCGGATCGGGCCCTCAGTGACGGTCCCAATGCCTGGCCACTCGAGCAAATGCCGGCCTTGCTGGAAACACTGAAATCACTGGATGCAGTGAGCAGGCAGTCGAATTATTAATTGGTTTAAATCGGGGAAATACTGGTGTCAGAAATTCAAGAAATCATCGCCCGCGAAATCCTGGACTCACGCGGCAATCCGACCATCCAGGCGCAGGTGATCACCGCCAGCGGGGCGAAAGGCAGCGCCATGGTGCCCTCCGGCGCCTCCACCGGTGTTCGCGAAGCGCTTGAACTCAGGGACGGCGACAGCAAACGCTATCTCGGCAAGGGTGTGCGCAAGGCGATTGACAACATTCAGCGGGAAATCCAGCCGGCCATCCGCGGTATGGAAGTCACCGACCAGAGCAATATCGACAAGGCCATGATCGATCTCGACGGTACCGCCAACAAGGCCAGCCTCGGCGCCAACGCCATTCTCGGAGTGTCCATGGCCACCGCGCACGCCGCGGCCAACGAGGCTGGCCTGCCGCTGTACGCCTACCTGGGTGGTGACGGACCTTTTCTCATGCCCGTGCCCATGATGAACATTCTCAACGGCGGCGCGCATGCCGATAACAGTGTGGATCTGCAGGAGTTCATGGTGCTGCCGGTCGGCGCGCCCAGCATTGCGGAAGCCGTTCGTTACGGCGCCGAGATTTTTCATTCCCTCAAGGCCGTGTTGTCCTCGCGGGGACTGATCACCACGGTCGGCGACGAAGGCGGCTTTGCCCCCAATCTCTCGTCCAACGAGGAAGCGCTGGAAGTGATCCTTGAAGCTGTCAACAAGGCCGGCTTCAGTATCGGCAATGACATATTACTGGGTCTGGATGTGGCCAGTTCCGAATTCTACAAAGATGGAAAATACCATCTCGAGTCCGAGGGACTGCACATGAGCGCGGAGGAATTTCTCGACTACCTGGCGCCATGGTTCGACAAATATCCGATCATTACCATGGAAGACGGCATGGCCGAAGATGACTGGGATGGCTGGAATGCATTGACCCGGCGTCTGGGTGATCGCGTACAACTGGTTGGTGATGATCTGTTTGTCACCAATACGGAAATACTCTCGCAGGGCATCGAAAGAAATATCGCCAACTCCATACTCATCAAGGTTAACCAGATCGGCACCCTGACCGAGACACTGGCGGCGATCGATATGGCCAAGAAAGCCGGTTATACGGCGGTGATTTCGCATCGTTCGGGTGAGACCGAGGACACCACCATTGCCGATCTGGCCGTGGCCACATCCGCCGGTCAGATCAAGACCGGTTCACTGTCGAGATCCGATCGCGTGGCTAAATATAACCGGCTGATTGTCATCGAGGACGAACTCGGTGACAAGGCCAGCTATCCCGGACGTGAAGCGTTTTACAATATCAGGACACAATGACACCAATCTGATGCTGCCATGAGACTGCTGAGCACAATACTTGTCCTGTTGCTGGTGCTGTTGCAATACCGGCTCTGGTTCGGCAATGGCAGTCTCACCGATATTCATCACCTGGATGCTATCAAGCAGGCGCAACTGGAAGAGAACACCATGCTCCGGGAACGCAACCAGTCGCTGGCTGCCGAAGTCGTGGATCTCAAACAGGGCCTGGCGGCGATTGAAGAACGGGCCCGCAGCGAGATGGGCATGATCAAGGAAGGCGAAACCTTTTACCAGATCATCGGCTCGACCACGAATCCACAATAACGGGATCGATCCGGATGACCTCTGTAAATTACTGGGTGGTCATTCCGGCAGCGGGCATCGGTTCGCGCATGCAGTCCGATACTCCCAAGCAGTATCTGCAACTGGCCGGCAAACCCGTTCTTCAGCACACACTCGAGTGTTTTCTGCAGCATCCCCGTATCCGCGCTGTTGTTGTCGTACTGGCGGCGGAAGACCCTTACTGGCCGGCCCTGTCCATTGCATCGCATGACAGGATCATGACGGCAACGGGTGGCAGTGAACGCTGTCATTCGGTTCTCAACGGTTTAAAGACTCTCGCCGGTGTGGCCGCCGGCAATGACTGGGTACTGGTGCATGATGCAGCCAGACCCTGTCTGACCAGCGCCGATCTGGATCGCCTGTTGGATACGGTGGGTGATCACGCCGTCGGCGGCATTCTGGCGGCACCCGTGCGTGATACCATGAAACGCGGTGGTGCGGACCACGAAATCGCGGCAACCGTTGATCGCCGTGATCTCTGGCACGCCATGACACCACAGATGTTCAGGTATGAAAAACTGCTCAAGGCACTGTCAACGGCGCTGGAAAATCGTGAAATGGTAACCGATGAGGCCCAGGCCATGGAAATGACAGGCGTCAAACCCCTGTTGGTCGAGGGGCATATATCCAATATCAAGATCACCCAAATGGGTGATCTTGATGTGGCACAATTTTATCTTCAACGTCGGGAGTAAACACACATGCGCATTGGTCACGGTTATGACGCACACCGTTTTGTCGAAAACCGGCCGCTGGTACTCGGCGGTGTCAGCGTTCCCTTCGAACTGGGCCTGCTCGCACATTCCGATGGCGATGCCGTTATTCATGCGCTGTGTGATGCCCTGCTCGGAGCGGCTGCCCTCGGCGATATCGGTAATTATTTTCCGGATACAGATGCCGAATACAGCGGTATAGACAGCCGTTTACTACTTGCCGATGTCGTACGCATGCTGGAGGAAAAAGATTACAGTATTGTGAATGCCGATATCACCATCATTGCCCAGGCACCCCGGCTGGCACCGTACCTGGATGACATGAGAAGTCTGCTTGCGGGTGATATGAACATCACCACGGACCGGATCAACATCAAGGCGACGACCACGGAAAAAATGGGCTTTACCGGTCGCAAGGAAGGTCTCGCCGTTCACGCAGTAGTATTAATCGATATGAAGTAACACAAAATATAGTAATTCATTCCCGCTTTTTCTCACAACTGTAACATCCCGCCTTAACTTGTTCCCAGCCTGAAAAATCCTGATAGACTGTTATCGGGTGAATGGCGGATACGACTCGCTGTTTACCGGAGAAGTAAAATACCCAACTGCTAATAAAACAATACAAGCAGACCACTGCTGAGAAGGAGGAGTTATGAAAACTTTAATTTATGCTAACGAGGCAAGATTCAATCAATACAAACATCTTGAAATCAGGGTAGTTCCGGAAAATAAAAGTGTCTGGGTCTACCTGAACGCGGTACCGCGAGCCTGCATTACCACCACACTGCTGCAGGAGTTGCGGGAATTCCAGTCACAGTTGATACAGCATGAAGGCCGCTTGCCCTGGGAAGGACAACTGGTGGATATTGAATACCATGTAGTCACTTCTCGTCATCCCGTATTCAGTTTCGGTGGTGACCTGGACTATTTCCTGCAATGTCTTGAAAGAAACGATCGCGAGGCGTTACGAAAGTACGCGCGTGATTGTATCGACACCATGTATCCCAACTACACCGGTTTTGATTCGGACATCACCACCCTGTCGCTGGTCCATGGCAATGCCCTGGGTGGCGGTTTCGAGGCGGCGCTGTCCAGTCATGTCGTTATAGCGGAACGTCATGCGGCCATGGGATTGCCCGAAGTGCTGTTCAACCTGTTTCCCGGAATGGGCGCCTATAACCTGTTGTCGCAACGTGTTAACCCGGCTACCGCGGAAAAGATGATGCTCAGCGGCAGACTCTATTCGGCCGAGGAACTCTTCAGCATGGGTGTCGTTGATGCATTGGCCGATGACGGTGAAGGTGTCGCCGCTGTGAATTCGTATATCAGTTCGGACCGCAAGCGACGTAATGCACGGCTGGCCATCAGCAAGGTCAGACAACGCGTCCATCCTGTGGATTACCAGGAATTGCTGGATATCTGCGATATCTGGGTCGATGCCGCATTCAAACTGGATGACCGGGATATACGCACCATGTCCCGGCTGGTGCGCAGCCAGTTGCGTTATGCTGAAAGTGATATGGATTTCCCGAACGAAAATGAGCGGCAGTACAGGTAAAACCTGTCAACCGTCTGATTTCTGTTAACAGGTTGCAGTTCCGCCGGAGCGGACTGTCCAGCCTCACTGACATCGGGAGAATTCAAGGTGAGCTATCAAGATACGAAACATTTGCGTGCCTGTCTCAGGCCATATACCCGTCGTGACAACGTCAAGGCTATGGTGATTTTCATGGGTGACATGCTGCTCTATGCCGCGGCTGTCGCCGGTATACTGTATTTCGAGAGCACGGTTGTAAAACTGGTACTCGGAATAGTGGCCGGTATGCTGGTGTCATCCATTTTCGTCATTGCCCATGATGCGGCGCACGACTCCTTTACCACCAGCAAGACATTGAACAAGGTTATTGCCCGTGTGACATACTTGTTGTCGTTGCATAATTACAGCCTGTGGTTAACCGCGCACAACCGTGTGCATCACCAGGTGACCAACATCAGGGATATGAATTCCTGGTCACCGCTGGACAGGGATGAGTACCAGGGCCTGTCCGCAAGCCGGAAATTGCTGCAACGCATCTATCGTACACCACCGGGCATGTGCCTTTACTACATGATCGAACGCTGGTGGAAGTACAAGTGCTATCCGTTCAAATCCATAGCCGGTAAATACAATGCCGTATACCTGGATTTCATGAGTATCGTTACCTACCTGGCGGCCTATGCAGGATTACTTGTTTATGCGGGATTGGGCATGGCAACCGTTGGGCCGGTACAAGCACTGGTTTTCGGACTGTTCGTGCCTTTTCTTGTCTGGAACTTCATGATGGGTTTTACGGTGTATCAACATCATACGCATGAGGACATCGCCTGGACCCGCGACCGTGAGGAAAGCCGGGAAATGGGTGGACAGGTCGACTACACCATGCATGTCAGGTATCCGCGCTGGTATAACCTGATCAGCCATAACATCATGGAGCATACGGCGCACCATGTAGACCCGCGGATCCCCTGTTACAACCTGGGCAATGCCCAGAAGCAACTGGCGGGGCTGATCGGCCCCGCAATGCACGCGGTTGATTTCTCGTTGCGCGAATTTCTGCGGACAATGGCCAATTGCAAACTCTACGATTACGAGAATCATTGCTGGCTCGACTTCAGTGGCAGACGAACCAGCAGGCCGGTTATGGCGAGTGACAGGGAGCCGGTCCTGCGCGCTGCGGCGTAGGACGCTTTTTAGTAAACGGATCCGATCCACTGCGAATACCGTCCCCGGTCGTTTATGACCGGGGCAGGGCATGCGGCTGCTCAGTTGGCGGCTTCGGTATCCCCGTATTCGAGATAACGGGTCAGGCTTGAACGTGTTTCACAGAACGCCGTTGTCAGGCGTTCCAGGTGATGATGGCTAAGGTCACCCTCGTTGTTGTTTCTGGTCAGTTTACAGATATTATCGGCGATGGCGGAGAGTCGTTTTGCGCCGATGCTTCTTGAACTGCCGTCCAGCGAATGCGCCAGGTCGCCGATGGCCGGAAATTCACCCTTTTCATAGTGGCTGGAGATATTGCCGACAATACTCTCCGAATCTTCCAGGTAGCCGTTAATCAACTCCTCCATGAAATCCTTGCCGGAAGACATGCTGTTGATTTCCTCGAGCGTATTCTTGTCAATAACCGGCAGTTGTTCGAGATTGTTTGATATCAACTGCAATCTCGGTCGCCGTACAGATGATTTATGTGAACGTTTCTGTACCAGAGCTGTGATCGTATCCAGCAGTTTTTGCGGTTCTACCGGTTTGGACAGGTAGCCATCCAGACCGGCTTCCTCGACTTCGCGAACAGCATCGGTTGTGGCATTGGCGGTCAGCACCAGTATCGGTACATCTCTCTTGTCCGGATACATCATGCGATAGAGCTTGGCCGCCTCCACGCCTCCGAGTCCGGGCATATGCATGTCGAGTATGATCAGGTCATAGTCTTTCTTCTCGAGTTCATCCAGCACGCGTTCCCCATTATCGACCATCATGATCCTGTGCTGACCGCGTTCCAGAATTTTTTGTATGACTTTCTGGTTGGTCCGGTTGTCTTCACCGACCAGGATGTCCAGATTTCCGGCCATGTTAGTTGTGGCACTGATGTCATCGATGACTTTAAGGCTCCTGAAATCAGAATCGTTCTGGTAACTTGCCAGGATACTGTGCAGACTTCTGAACAACAGTGTTAAATCAACCGGGTTTTCCAGGATCGATGAGTAGCCTCTTTTCAAAAGTTCTTCCCTTCTGATCCGGGTTATATCGGTGCCGATATAGATCAGGTTGTTGATAACGTGCTGTTCCTGCTGTATTACCCGGTTAGGGAATTCGCCGGGATCCATATCCAGTGCTTCCTGCATAACGATGATGACGTGATAGGCGTCTTTTGACATGGCCATTGCGGCAATTCTTTCCAGCGCATGCCGGTGGTCAGTAACAATTTCCGGTTGAATATTCCAGGTAGCGAGGTGGGTGAGAACACGATCACTGTTGCGGTTGACTCCCTGCAGCATGAGCACTTTCAAATCAGGGAGATGAACCGGTGAATCCACCTGCTCCGAAGCAACGGCCTGTTCCATCAACTCGATATCGAACCAGAAGGTGCTGCCCTTGTTGACTTCACTTTCAAAATCAATGTGGCCGTTCATGGACTCGATAAGTTGTTTGGCAATGGCCATACCCAGTCCGGACCCGCCGAATTCACGCGTCGTGGATTCATCTGCCTGGGAGAAGGTGCCGAATATGCGATTTCTTGCGTGCTCGGTAATCCCAATCCCCGTGTCAGTAACCTTCACGGTTAACCATACTTTGTGGTCATCGGTATATTCGCTGGAAACACGAATATCAATATGACCTTGCCGGGTAAATTTAATCGCATTATTGATGAGGTTGATCAGGATCTGCCGTAGATGCTGGGCATCGCCGCGCATGAGAATCGGCGTTTCCGGTGCAATTGATGAATAGACCACAAGACCCTTCTTTTCGGCTTCCGGCCTCAGCATACGGATGGTTGAGTTGACCAGGGCGTAGAGATCAAAGTTTACATATTCAAGTTCAACCTTGCCGGCCTCGATTTTCGAGATATCGAGGATATCATTAATGAGTGTGAGCAGTGTTTTCGCGGATGCATTGATGGTGGAAGTGTAATCTTTCTGCTCGGGTGTCAGTGCCGTATTGTCCAGCAGGTCACTCATGCCTATAACACCGTTTAATGGAGTGCGGATTTCGTGACTCATGTTGGCAAGAAACTGGCTTTTGGCATTGTTGGCAGCCTTGGCTTCATTGAGGGCGGTTTGCAGCCGTGAGATCAACAATGATACATAGGCAGACAGCACGATAATCGCGGCCACCAGTCCGTAACCCAGTATCAGGTTCTGTTGCCAGAATTCACTATAGATCATGACCAGGCTGAAACTGAAAACACTGAGGGCTGCACTGGCAAACAGATACCTGTTCCCATAGCGGAAACCGTGACCGAATGTCATGAACAGATAGGTGCCGTAGAGCGGGGAACCTACTTCCCCGGTTGTCAGAATGGCATAAGACATGAACAGGTAATCGATTCCCATGCCAAGAAACCTGCGTGGCACATGGATGGCAGGCCTGACGATGACCCAGATAAACAGCAGTACCGTTACGAACAGGTAGGCATAGGAGGCGATGAATATCTGTCTGGACAAGTGATAGTCCGAATCCATCCAGAAGATGTAGCTGAGCCATACGAAGCCAACCAGAAATCTGACAACGATCTGTTCATGTTCCGAGTCTTCACGGTCATTGAGGATCCTGGTAATGTTCTGATACATATAAAGCAGACCGGGCTGAATTCGGAAAATTATACTATTAAAGGACCAAAATGGCTCACAATCAAGCTGATTCAGCCTCTATGTGATAAAGAACAGACCCGTCAAAGGATCCGGTAATGAAGTGTTGTGTGATCGGTGATTACAGCATTAACGGTCATGACTATACCCCGCGGAACCTGTATCTTCAGCGGCGATAATGCCGGCCAGTTGCCGCGAACAGGCTGTCAGGGCATCGACACAGTCCGGATCAAAACCCTTGCCGCGTGCATTGCCAAGGTAGTCCAGGGTTTTGTCGATACTCCAGGCATCTTTGTATACGCGTTTGCTGGTCAGCGCATCGAAGACGTCGGCAACGGCGACAATTCTGGCTTCATAGGGAATTTCATTGCCCGATAAACCCTGGGGATAACCGCCGCCATCATAACGTTCATGATGATTGAGAGCGATGACCGATCCGGTTTGCAGGTAGGGAGACGGGCTGTCCTTGATGATTTCATAGCCGATAAGTGTATGTTTTTGCATCACCCGCTTTTCGTCAGTCGTCAGCCTGCCGGCCTTGCCAAGAATGTATTCCGGTATGCCGATGTTGCCGATGTCGTGAATTGCGGCGGCAAATTCAAGAATTTCGGAGAGTTCACTGTCCAGTCCCAGTTTTTCGGCAATGATCCGGGTAATGATCCCGATCCGCTCCAGGTGTATACCGGCGTTGGGGTCCTTGAATTCACCGGCCCTGGCCAGACGGTAGAGGATTTCTTTTTCACGCTGATGCACATCTCTTACTGTTTTTTCAATCTGCATTTGCAGAGTGGATGCGCGATTACGGATGATCAGTTGCTGTTTCCTCAGTGTCAGCAGGTTACGGCAGCGTACCTTGCACTGGTAATGATCCACGGGCTTGGTCAGAAAATCGGTAGCACCTGCATCCAGTGAGTCGTATAAAACCGCCTTGTTGTCGACGATGGTAATAACGACGATGGGTACGTCATTACAATCGGGGATTTCGCGCAGGGATTTGATGAATTCAACGCCGTTCAATCCCGGCATCCGGTAATCCGTCAGGATCAGATCCGGTGTATTTTTACGCGCGCTCTCCAGGGCTTCCGCGGCGCTATCAAAGCTGACAATGGAAATATTACTGCCGATGGTTTTGACAATGGTTTCAAGTACCCGGCGTTCGGTACCTTGATCATCGACAATCATGACCGTTAACACCATGGGATGGTTTCTGTTTTCGGGCGTGAGTGCCATGTCAGCGTCTGTCCGGATTACCGATCGGATCGTTTCAGCAGCACGTAAACAGCGCCGGTGCCGCCGTCAACCGGACGGGCAGAGCAAAAAGCCAGAACCTCGCTGTTGGTCTGCAGCCATTGATTGACCTTGTTCTTGAGTACCGGGTATTTGTCACGCGAGCCGAGGCCCTTGCCATGAATGATCCTGATCGCGTATTGATCTCTTGCCGTACAGTTTGCGATGAAGGCAGTAACCGCCGGCCTGGCCTGATCGACAAACATCCCGTGCAGGTCCAGTTCGGCCTGGATGGCGATGTGACCACGTTTCAATTTGCGCAGCAGTTGTTTTTGCACGCCGGGCCGCAGGAAAGAAAGCTCGTCGCCGGTTTCCACTGCCTCTACAGCGAAGGGCTGTTCCTGCAGTTGCCGCAGAACTTCGGCTGCGTCTTTCAATGTGTGGCTGGGCACCGGCCTGGGTCGGGACTTTTGCTGCCGGGCGCCGGCCAGGTTGTGTGAAACCGGTGTGACAGTGCCGATGCTCTCTCTGAAAAGTTTGCTGTCGTTGGAACTTACCGTATCCATGAGGTTGTTTATTTTGGATTTCATTGGAAATTATAGAATAAAAACGGGTTGTTGTAGAGCAACCACGAATAAATATCCTCAGCTATTCAGTGAATTACAGCTGGTTCGGGCAGCGATGGCTGCCGTGACCGTGGGTAGTGCCACCCATAGTGCCAGTTGCCGCGGCGCTATGGAAGTAGCGGTCAGTCCAGCCAGCGCCTGGCGTTATTGAACATGGCCATCCACGGGCTGTATTCGGATGGCCAGCTTTCATCGATCCAGGAAAACTGCTGCTGCAAAAACACCCGTTCGGGATGCGGCATCATGATCGTGAAACGGCCGTCCGTACTGGTCAAACCGGTGACACCGCCTGCCGATCCGTTGGGATTGCCGGGGTAGCGTTCGGTTACCCTGCCGTGATTATCCACGTAGCGCAGACAAACACCGGCCGGTTCCCCGGTCATGCTTTCACCGAAGCGGGTGCGGCCTTCGCCATGGGCGACGACGATGGGCAGCAGCGATCCCTGCAGGCCGTCGAAGAAAATGGACGCGGAGGCTTCAATCCTGACTTTCACCAGCCGGGCCTCGAACTGTTCGCTGCGGTTGGTGACAAAATCCGGCCAGTCGGCGGCGCCGGGAATGATGCCGCGCAGTTGTGAAAACATCTGACAGCCGTTGCAGACACCGAGGGCGAACGTGTCGGAACGGGTAAAAAACGCCTGGAACTGCTCACACAGAGATTCATTATAAAGAATGGATTTCGCCCAGCCGCCGCCGGCGCCGAGAACATCACCGAATGAAAAGCCGCCGCAGGCCACCAGCCCGTGGCAGGATTTCAAAAGACCGCTATCCTGCCCAAGATCGGACATATGCAGATCCACACATTCGAAGCCGGCGCGATCAAAGGCGGCTGCCATTTCCACCTGGCCGTTGACACCCTGCTCGCGTAGCACGGCGATGCGTGGCCGCGCGCCCTCGATAATACCGGGAACCGCCCGATCCACCGGAAAGTCAGCCTGCATGCCCAGTCCCGGATCCTCCATGTCGCAAACCTGCGCGTATTCCTCGCGGGCGCATTCCGGGTTATCCCGCCGCACCTGCATTTGCAGCGACGTTGCCGACCATTGCGCTTGCAGATCACCAAGGGCTTTATCCAGTATTGCCTCGTCCTTCATGCGGATACGCAAGCGCGGAACGGTTCCGGTATTACCGAGCACGAACACGTGGTTGTCGAGACCGTGGGCATTGAACTGCTCGAGCACGCTTTCCAGTGATGCCTCGCGCACCTGGATCACAGCACCGAGTTCCTCGTTGAACAGGGCCGGGACGGGATCATTCCCGTACTCATCAAGGCTGATGTCCATGCCGGTGCGGCCGGCCAGGCACATTTCCATCAGCGTCACAAACAGACCGCCGTCCGAGCGGTCGTGATAGGCGAGGATATAGCCGCCGTCATTGAGGATCTGCAGGCAACGAAAGAATGCATGTAGTGTTTCGGCGTCATCGACATCGGGGCATTCCCCGCCGATGACATTGAAAACCTGGGTCAGGCAGGAGCCGCCCAGGCGCTTGCGGCCGTTGCCCAGATCGAGGAGTACGATAGCGGTGTCTTCATCGGGCTTTTGCAACTGTGGCGTCAGCGACAGGGTGACATCCGCCACCGGCGCGAACGCGCTGATGATTACCGACAGCGGCGCGGTGACCTGTTTGCCGGTTTCGCCCTCGTTCCAGACGGTGTTCATGGACAGGGAGTCCTTGCCGACGGGAATGCAGATCCCCAGTTGGCGGCACAGTTCGCTGACCGCGGCCACCGTCGTGTACAAACGGTAATCTTCATCGAGTTGATCGCAGGCGGCCATCCAGTTGGCGGACAGGGCGATGTCTTCAAGCGACAGGATCCGCGCCGCGGCAATGTTGGTAATGGCCTCACCCACGGCCATGCGCCCGGAAGCCGGGGCATTGACCAGGGCCATGGGCGTGCGTTCGCCTACGGCCATGGCTTCACCGGTCAGCGATCCGTAGCCGCTGGCCGTAACGGCGCAATCGGCCACCGGCAATTGCCACGGTCCCACCATCTGATCACGGATCACCAGTCCGGAGACGCTGCGATCGCCAATGCTGATCAAAAAGCGTTTGTCGGCAATCGCCGGCAGGTGCAGCAGCCGTTTTATAATCTCATCGAGATCCGTTGTGTGAAAGTCCGGTTCATCAACGTCGAGGGTCGATGCCTTCGCTGATCGCTGCAGGCGGGGCAGTTTGCCCAGCAGCATGGCCAGCGGCATGTTGATCGGCGTGTTGTTGAACAAGGCGTCGGACAATACCAGTTGCTGTTCCGATGTGGCGTAACCAAGCACCGCAAAGGGTGCGCGTTCGCGTTCGCACAATTGCTCGAATACGGCCAGGTGTTTTTCGTCGATGGCCAGCACGTAGCGTTCCTGTGCCTCGTTGCACCAGATCTCCAGCGGCGACAGACCGGGTTCGGCGCTGGGGATCTTTCTCAGTTCAAAATGCGCACCACGGCCGCTGTCACTGACCAGTTCCGGCAGAGCGTTAGAGAGGCCGCCGGCTCCGACATCATGAATGGAAATGATTGGATTACGGCTGCCGAGCGCCCAGCAGCGATCGATGACTTCCTGACAGCGGCGCTGCATCTCCGGGTTATGACGCTGCACCGAGGCGAAGTCCAGATCCTCGTGGCTCGTACCCGAAGCCATGGAAGAGGCCGCCCCGCCGCCGAGCCCGATGAGCATGGCCGGCCCGCCCAGCACCACCAGCCGCGCGCCGGGCGGGATTTCGTGTTTGTGCACATGGGCGGGGCGGATCATGCCGTAGCCACCGGCAATCATCACCGGTTTGTGATAACCGCGGATGCGTCCGGTGGACGGCTGGTATTGTTCGTAGCTGCGAAAATAACCCGCCAGTGCCGGACGTCCGAACTCATTATTAAAAGCGGCGGCGCCAATGGGGCCATCGAGCATGATCTCGAGCGCCGACAGAATGCGATCCGGCTTGCCGTGATCGCTTTCCCAGGGTTGTTCAAAGCCGGGTATGCGCAGATTGGATACACAAAAGCCGGTCATGCCGGCCTTGGGTTTGGCGCCGCGGCCGGTGGCCGACTCATCGCGGATTTCACCGCCGGCGCCGGTGGCGGCACCGGGCAAGGCGGAAATGGCGGTGGGATGATTGTGGGTTTCCACTTTCATCAACAGGTGTACATCCTCGTCGTGCCATTCATAAATGTGATTGTCTCTATGCGGATAAAAGCGGCCGGCGTAATAACCTTGCGCCACTGCCGCATTGTCACTGTAGGCGGACAGCACCCGGCCCGGGTTGGCCTCATGGGTTTGTCGAATCATGTCGAACAGCGAATATTCCATGTCGCGGCCGTCGATGCGCCAGCGGGCGTTGAAAATCTTGTGCCGGCAATGTTCCGAGTTGGCCTGTGCGAACATCATCAGTTCGACATCGGTGGGATTGCGCCCGAGTTGCCGGTAGTTTTTCTCGAGCCAGGTCATCTCCGCCGCTGACAAGGCCAGGCCGAGTTCACTATTGGCTTGTTCCAGCAAGGCCATGCCGCCGCCGAGCAGATCGATCTCGACAAGTTTGCCGGGTTTGTGATGGGCGAAAAGTTGTTCAGCCCGCTCGATTTCAAAATGCACGGTTTCCGTCATGCGATCGTGCAGGCAGGTGGCCATCGCCGCCAGTGTATCGTGGTCAACGGGACGGTCGTCGGCGGTGATGAAGGTCCAGGCGGTGCCGCGTTCCACGCGCGTCACACTGGCCATGCCGCAGTGCTTGAGAATATCCGTCGCCTTGCTGGACCACGGCGATTGCGTACCCATACGCGGCGTGACCAGGAGCTGGATGTTGCCGGGGTCAGTGTCCATGCGCTCACCGTAATCAAGCAGATGCTGGACTACCCGCAGTTCACCCTCGGTCAGTGCCTCGCGGCATTGCAGAAAATGCATATAGCGGGCCTCGATGCCGGTCAGTGCCGGCAGACAGGCTTGCAGGCGGGGCAGTAATTTTTCAATACGGAAGGCGGAAACAGCGCGGGCGCCGGGAATAATGTGCATCTGGGTAGTTAAGAGGTTGCCGGTCACGATCGGAAAGCGTGGAGTTTAGCAGTTAACGCCCGCAGCGGCGATGATCCGGCGCTCAGGGGATCTCGGTCACCTTCACCGCAATATTGCGGAATTCCTGACCACGCCGTCGCGTGGTGGTCAGGTTAAGGCTGCCCTTGTCGTCAAACTGTTCCGAGATCCCGCCGAGTTCTATCCACTCGCCCAGCCGGCCCGTGGCCGTGGTTTCCACGCTCTGGATATCGAAAACACCACCCTCGGCGTCATTGACCCGGTTCAATTGCGGCGCCACCAGCAATGTCACCCGGTCGCCGCTGAGTCGCGGCAGGACATAAAAGCCGGACGTTACATCTCGGTACTGGATACCGTCATGGACTATCACACCGCCGCCGGGTGTGATGATTGTCTGCTGGTTGGCGACAGGAACAGACTGACCCGTGTGTATAAAGGCGGGATAACCCTCGGTCGCCTGGACACTGAAACTGCTCTTGTCTTCACGACTCGAGCGCGTCGACAGCGCCCGGTAACCGATAACATTACCTTCATCATCCCTGATCGCCACCACACCGCCGCCGTGGCGGGCGCCGGGATCCGGACTGGCAATGGTCACGTCTCCGGAGGTGTAACGCCCCGAAATGCCCTGTTCATCACGATTGATATTGCCGTCGACGTTTTGCCGGACAGTGATCATGAGACGGCGCGGGGCGCTGTCGATGCTGTCCAGAACCTGCCGGATCTCTTCCAGGTTCGCCGGTGTCGTCTTCACGACCACCTGGTTATTCATGCCGGTGACGGTGCCGCCATCCGCCACCAGTGGCTGGATAATGGGTAATACATCAGCCGTGAGGCGATGTTTCAGGGGGATCACCTCGACGACCATGGACTCGGCGACGGCAGCGATTGAGACCAGTATGCCGAAACCGGCAACCAGCACGCGTAGTGTGTTCATATCACGATCCTCCTGAAGTTGGGATCGGGAAGGGATGCATCCCACATTTCCTCGAATTCGTTCAGGTACAATGTCGCCTGGCGCCTGTCGTTGAAACTCGCCCGCGCCTCGAAACGCTCACTTTTCTTGCGATTGATGTAACCGATCCCGTCTGCAATCAGTAGACTCGAATTGTAATCCTTGTGTTCAATGCCGGCACGGCGGATTTCCATGAAACTGCTCAGTTTGCTCACCACGTCCAGAAGTCGATGACCGCGGCGGATGATCAGGTCCGGTTCCCAGACGATAATGCGCACCGTGGCTTTCCTCGAGCCGAGCACCAGGTTTTTAATGGCAGCTATGAAATTGACCTGGTCGTAAACCAGGGGATCCAGCTTACGGCTGGCGATTTCCAGCGTCTGCCGGGTTTGCTCGACCAGGGCCGTGGCGCAGAGATTGTTTTCCTCGCTGGTCTCCAGTTGCAGAATGTCCTTGTTCAGACCGCCAAGTTCAAAGTTGTCCAGATTCAGCATGATCGAATTCAAGTGAGATGATTTGACCTCAAGTATATCGTCTTGTACCTGACCGCGTCAGTCACCGGCCGGCAATTTTTTTCGCATTTTGCAATGCGGATCCCGGCCACGTCCCATTGCAGGGTTACCGGGATCCCCGGCTACTTGATGGATACACAGGTGCGTAGGTAGCGGATGTCGTCGCAGTACGCCTGCCAGTCGGCTGGATCGAGTCTAAATGCCGGGGACCCGGTCATCAGGGCATTGTTGTGCAGATGTAAAACAATGACGAATGGTTATTATGACAACAGCCTCATGCAGGGCATAATAACCGGGCATGCGCGAGAACCGGCTTCGCGTGTCAATCCTATGGATCGCCCATGAACCGAATTGATCGCATTTATCAATTGCACCGCATACTGGCCAGCCGGCGCACGCCGATCGCCCGGAAGGCGCTCGAAGAGAAAATGGAATGTTCGCGAGCCACAATAATCCGGGTGATCCGGGAGATGCGACTTTACTTCAATGCTCCCATTGAATATGACTACGGCCGTAACGGCTATCATTACAAGAGCGGGGATAACCCGGAGTATGAATTGCCCGGACTGTGGTTCAGCGCCGAGGAAATTCATGCGCTGCTGACGTCGCATAACCTGCTCACCCAGGTACAGCCGGGTCTGCTGGATCCCTACATCAATCCGCTGGTAGACAGACTGAATAACATCCTCAGTGGCCAACACGGTAGCGGCGAGGATCTGGCCCGGCGCATACGCATCATTCAGTCTGCGCCGCGCACGGTGGAACTGGAATTGTTTCGCAAGGTGGCGGACGCCGTACTCAGTCGCAAACGGCTGAAGGTGCTCTATCACGGCCGCGAACGCGATGAAACCACCGAACGCTGGTTATCACCGCAACGGCTGGTGTATTACCGCGACAACTGGTACCTGGATGCCTGGTGCCATCTGCGCAGGGGTCTGCGCAGCTTTTCCCTGGATCGAATGCATGTGGTGTATGCCGGGGAAAAGGCGAGGGAAGTGGCCGAATCAGCCCTTGATGATCATTTTAGTAGCTCCTACGGTATCTTTGCCGGGCGCCCGGCGCATACAGCACTCATCCGCTTCAGCGCCAGCGCCGCCCGCTGGGTGGCCGACGAGCACTGGCATTCGAGCCAGGTCTTGCGGGTACTGAAAGACGGCCGCTGCGAAGTCAGCGTGCCCTACAGCGATCACCGCGAACTGGTCATGGATATTCTTAAATACGGTCCTGATGCCGAGGTGCTGAAACCGAAAGCCCTGCGCGATGCCGTGCAACAGGCCCTGACCGTTGCGCTCGGGCAATATCAGCAGGGCGCGACGCCGTGAAATTCGGCAGATTTGAAGCCACCGTGAAGGTCCTGAACGGGGCTGATGTGCGCTACCTGGTGGACGGATAGGCTGGCGGTAGCTGCCCATGGTTACGGCCGGCAGTGATTCACATTCCGGGCCGGCCAGCACGGTAAAGTTATAAACTGATAATTATCAGCTCATGTCTGATACTCCACGCATAAAGCTGTTTGACGCACACTTTCACATCATTGACCGCCGCTTCCCGCTGCTGTCCAACCAGGGCTATGTGCCGGAATACTTCAGTTGTGAGGACTACCTCGAGCGTATGCAGGCATACCGCCTGTTGGGTGGTGCGGTTGTATCCGGTTCATTCCAGGCATTTGACCAGAGCTATCTGGTGGATGCCTTGCACAGGCTTGGACCATCATTTGCAGGGGTGACCCGGCTGCCGTCATCGGTTACGGATGATGATGTGCTTGCCCTGAACGCAGCCGGGGTACGGGCGGCAAGGTTTAACCTGATGCGGGGCGGATCGGATGAAGTCAATGAGCTGGAACAGATGGCGTGTCGTTTACATGATCTCGCCGGCTGGCATGTGGAGTTATACGCGGATTCAACTGCATTGCGCGCATTGTCCGGCGTTCTGATGTCCCTGCCCGCAGTCAGCATCGATCATCTGGGTCTTTGCGATGACGGCTTTGATATACTTCTCGAACTTGCTGCACACGGCGTGCGGGTCAAGGCCAGCGGCTTCGGGCGGGTGAAGATGAATATTCAAGGCGCTTTACAGGAGTTATATGCCGCCAATCCCGATTGTCTGATGTTCGGTACTGATCTTCCGTCAACACGCGCGCCACGCCCTTATCGTGATGACGATATAGACATCATCGCCGCTGCCCTGGGTGAGCAGGGTCTACGCAAAGTGCTTTATGAAAATGCGGTCAGTTATTACCGAATGGACAGTGACTGACACTGCGCGCGCCGGCCAGAGCGCCGGGAGACAAAAACAGGAACTGAAGCTCATATGGCAATTCTACTGTTCATCGCCGGACTGGTCTTTCTGATTATCGGCGCCGAAGCCCTGGTACGCGGGGCATCTCGCCTGGCGTCGGATTTCGGCATTTCACCATTGGTCATCGGACTGACCGTGGTAGCGTTCGGCACCAGCTCGCCCGAGCTTGCGGTCAGCGTCAAATCAGCACTGTCTGGCCAGGCGGGTATTGCCGTGGGCAACGTCATCGGCAGTAACATTTTCAACGTTCTTTTTATTCTCGGTCTTTCCGCCCTGATCGTACCGCTGGTCGTATCGCAACAACTGGTGCGGCTGGATGTGCCATTGATGATCGTGCTCTCGGTGATTGTTCTGATCCTGTCGCTGGATGAAAACCTGGGCCGCGCCAACGGACTCATGCTGGTCACGGGCCTCGTTATTTACGTCGGTTTCCTGGTTTACCAGAGCCGCCGGGAAAGTGCCGGGGTGAAAGAGGAGTACGCCAGGGAATTCGGTACGCAAACACATGTTAAAAGCAACCGGTTTCAAAACGCGGGACTGGTGCTCGGCGGACTTGTATTGTTGGTGCTCGGTTCGCGCTGGCTTGTCGATAGCGCGGTCGCCTTTGCCACGTATATGGGCGTCAGCGAACTGGTCGTGGGATTGACCATTGTCGCGGCGGGTACATCGCTGCCGGAAGTGGTTACCTCGGTCATCGCGGCCATACGCGGAGAACGCGACATCGCTGTTGGTAATGTTGTCGGCAGTAATATCTTCAACATGATGGGAGTGCTTGGCATTGCCAGTATCGTTGCGCCATCAGGCATTGAAGTGTCAACCGCGGTCATCGGTTTCGATTTACCGGTCATGATCGGGGTGGCGGTGATATGCCTGCCCATATTTTTTACCGGTGGCGTCATCAGCCGGCGGGAAGGCATGTTATTACTGGGCTACTATGTGGCCTATACACTGTATCTCATCCTCGCCGCGTCTCACCATGATGCCTTGCCGGTATTCAGTGCAGTCATGCTGTACTTCGTGATCCCGCTGACCGTGGTCACTGTAGTATTGATAACACTGCAGGAAATACGTACCCGGAAAAAGAGCTCTCCGGAATGATTCCAGGGACGAATATGAGTTACTACGCCAGGCATGGAGCCGGACGGATACTTTATCAGCGCTGCAAGCGCTGCCGGCAGGCTATACCGCTCTGTTGATTTCCAGTTTGGAGGCCATAATGACCGGTTTTAACATAAAGACGCACTGGCAGAAAATCTACAAGGAGAAAGGGCCGGCGGATGTAAGCTGGTTCCAGGCCGAACCGGCCATTTCCCTGGAACTCATCAACAATTGTGAGCTTGCACTTTCGGATCCGGTTATTGATGTTGGTGGCGGCGCATCCGTTCTTGTCGATCGTTTAATCAACAGCGGATACTCCCGCCTTGCGGTCCTGGATATTTCCGCGCAGGCCCTGGCGGAATCAAAACGAAGACTGGGCGATGACGCGGAACGGGTGCAGTGGATTGAGTGCGACATTACGGCGTATGAACCGCGCGAGCCGTTTGCTCTTTGGCACGACCGGGCCGTGTTCCATTTCCTGACGCAATCCGGTGACCGTAAAAACTATGTTTCCGTTCTCAACAAGGCCCTCCGTCCCGGCGGCCATCTCATAATGGCCTCGTTTGCCATCGATGGTCCCGAGAAATGCAGTGGCCTGCCGATTGTGCAATACGACGCCCCAAAACTGTTGTCAGAGCTCGGACCGGGCTTTCGCCTGGTCGAGGAACGAACAGAAAGTCATATTACGCCGGGACAACAAATACAGAAGTTTGCCTGGTTTCGGCTCGTTCGTGTTGATGATTAATATATCACCTGATACCGGGTACCGGTGATGCTGCGCAGGCGGCACGCGCAAACCCGGCTGTAATGACTTGTCGATGCCTTCAGTCACCGCGGGAAACCGGTTAGATAATTAACCTGTCAGTGACTCACAATTTGAGCCACTACCTGCTGTAAACTGAAATAATCAGTGACTGACTTTGATTAGTCACACTGCAAACATTTCAGGCGACCACGGATGAATATCAGACTATTCAGCACCTTGCCGTATGCCTCGTTACCTGCCGTCCCGCTGACGTCAGATGTCGTGTTTCGCCCGAACAGCACTGAACTCCAGGGCAATCACGCTGATTTCGATTCCTTTTCAGCTATCCGGCCTGTACATCGGCATGGCTCATTTGCCGCCATTAACACGTCAGGGGAAATATCCCGCTATCCATGGAACAGGGAAAACACCGTCCTTGAGACGTTGTCCGGTTAATGATTCGGGGGCATGCGGATATGGCCGTTATTCCGGGGCAAATGCTGGCAAGACTGACAATCATGGCGGCCTTTCAGGGTTGCGAGGACATTGAATTTTATTGCCAGGACGGCAAGGGCGCTGTGCGCTATTTCCGTTATACAGATGGACAAACTGATGAATACGAACAAATTTTCACACAGGACAAGAAAGGCTGCGGGAAGCTGCAGGCGGTGCTGGATTTTCCTGAGCCGATTATGGAAGGCGAAGAAATGCTGGGTTGCGATGGAGTAACGTACACACTGACACTCTTTAAAAATGGAACCGAAATGACCTGGTCATGGTGGTGCGATGCACCAAAAGGCTGGGAGGCAGTGGTGAAGGCCAGCAATGCCTTGCTCAAAGCGGCGAAAGTCAATGACAGGGTGAGGATTAGGCAGGCTCAGTAATTGAGCCTGTAGCTGCATTAGAATCAACACAAAATACCACAATGGATATCTGCCATGAACAGACGCCGTTTCCTCCAGGCCTTGCCCGGTCTGGCCGCATTGCTGCCGGTCACACTGGCAGCCCGGCCAAAAACCGTTCTTGCTCCACACTTAACTCTGCTCACATCCCGACTGGCCGGATATCATTATTATGCCGGTGAAAAACTCTGGTCAAATATTACGCGCGGTGACGAACTGGAACTGTTTCGTGAACCCGGCAACCCGCACGACAGGCAGGCCGTGGCGCTGCTCTGGAAGGGTTACAAATTGGGTTATATCCCGCGCCGGGACAACACAGTCATCGCACAACTGCTTGATCGGGGCATGCCTCTGCGATGCCGGATCTCAGTCAGGCGAGAATCACCGGATCCATGGAATCGCATTCATTTCATGGTGACTGCAAACATGTAATTCAGAGTAAATCGACTATAGTTATTATCGGGGCCCCGAATGGGACATTCAAAAAATACCAGGGAATAGCCATGGATAGCGTCATATCCATCAACCAGGGGAATCATCCCTTCATCATCTGCTTTTACCTGACGACAGGTTTCAAGCCTTTCCTGACAACCGCTTTGGCAAACGGCTCCGGCGTGATTTCCGGAATGCCGGAAGTGTCAATGTCTTCATCGCGCATGGCATCGACCCGTTTCCAGTCTGTACGGGATTCCCGGGAACTGTTTTGTTTACTCATATTCATCCGCTGCATCCGGCAGGCAAAAGAAGAAGAGATTACATTAAGTCAGCGCCTCGGGGATCTTCAATCCCGATTGGCGGGCCGCCCGGTTCAGTTGCCCGTCAAAGCAGGCGAAAATCATTTCCGCGTGATGATTCTCCTGTTTCAAGGCATGGGCCGCCGCCAGGTGCATGGCGTCATACGCCTTAAGAGGAAATTGCCGAACCAGCCTGACAGCATCGACAAGCAAGCGGTCACTGGTGGCTATCACCAGAGTCAAGGACCAGTCTTCATTAAACTCAGCATGTACCTGCCGCAGTTGCTCCGCATCCAGACGCTGTTCCCGATAGGCGCGTTCAAAAGCGGCCGATATCTCGACCAGAGCCAATTCATGAGCGGCGATGATCGCCGCCTGCTCCATCAGCATCATGACTTCTTCCCGGCCAGGTTCCCGAATATAGTTCTTGATGAAAGCGGACGAATCCAGATACAGGATCATCGCCGGTCATCCAGGAGCGTTTCCGCAACAGTTTTCTCGCCTTGCTTGACTGCAGCCCCGGGTCGCAACTCCGGTTTGCCACCGGCCCAACGCACCCAGGGTAGTGACATCAATCGTTCAATGGCCGCTGCTTCCGTAGTGCCATACTCCTCTCCGATCGCATTCGGCGGCACCAGTTTCGCTACTACGCGCTTATGGGATGTGACGACAACCTCTTCGCCCGCTGCTACCCGGCGCAGGTATTCGGATAAGTGGTCTTTGAGTTCACGAACAGAAACTTTCATGGGACACCGCCTGATTTGTGGCCATATATTTGAAATTGTAGCCACATTTTTGTTACGAAGCCACGGCATGAAAAAAGTCTTTATAAATCAATTACATTATATTTTACGCAGCCCCATGCTGTGGCCTTATTGAACTGATGAGTGGGTGCTTATAGTGAAATATTCAGATTTTTTTAAGAAAGCGTACGGCAAGGAAACAGAAGAAAACTTCGGGCCGTATGACTACCAGGAAAAACTAGCGAAAGAGCCTTGGCCGGAGTTGCTGGAAGTGCCGACCGGGATGGGCAAGACCGCTGCGATCATTTTGGCGTGGCTCTACAAACGGAGATTTCAACATGACGCTGATACCCCTAGACGATTAACTTACTGCCTACCAATGCGGGTGTTGGTCGAACAAACTGAACGTAATGTTCGCGAGTGGCTTGAGAACCTGAATTTATTGGGAAATGCCGGTGAGGGAAAAGTTTCCGTGCATCTGATAATGGGCGGTGAACCGGATACCAGGTCATGGGTTGAGTACCCGGAAGAAGACATGATTATCCTGGGTACACAGGATATGTTGTTATCAAGGGCATTAATGCGGGGATACGGCATGAGCCGTTACCGTTGGCCGATTGATTTCGCCTTGTTACATAACGATGCATTATGGGTCTACGATGAAATTCAACTCATGGGGCCGGCGTTGCCGACAAGTACTCAACTTGAAGCATTCCGGCGCAGTGAACAAGGTGACTCTGCATACCTCAGCCGGAGTTTGTGGATGTCGGCGACATTGAAGCCGGATTGGCTGAACAGTATTGATTTTCGTGTTCACTCTCAGGATTTAAACCGCCTTTGTTTGTCACAAGAAGAAAAACAAGCGCCTGCCATAATAAAACGCTGGAAAGCCAATAAGCAGTTAAATAAGGCCGCTACTCAGCTTGGCCCTGAAAACAGAAAAAAGAATGCCGCTGATTACATTGACACCCTGGCGGATGAAGTGATTAACGCACATGTGGCAGAGACACAAACATTAATTATCATTAACCGCGTAGAACGCGCTCAGGATTTATATAAGGCAATCGGTAAAAAGCTAAAGGATGTCCCGCGATTATTATTACATGCCCGTTTTCGTCCCACGGAACGTCGTGCTATAGAGCACGCTTTACATAATTCCCTTGATGATAAGGGGCGCATCATCATCGCGACACAGGCTATCGAAGCCGGTGTGGATATCAGCAGCCGCTTGCTCTTTACTGAGCTGGCCCCCTGGTCTTCACTCGTGCAACGATTTGGACGTTGTAATCGTGCAGGTGAACATGACGTGGCGGAAATACGTTGGATTGATATCGCAGGTGACGCAAATGAATACGTGCCGTATGACGCGGAAGCCTTATCAACCGCCCGGCAGACCCTGGAAAAAGTTACCAGTGCGAGTCCTTCAGATCTCCCGGGAATAGAAGAAGCTTTCCCTGTTACGCAAGTACTGCGCCGGAAGGATTTCCTGGAATTGTTCAATACTGATCCCGATCTTTCCGGTTTTGATATTGATATCTCGCCTTATATCCGGGACACGGGCACACCGCAGGTCCAGGTATTCTGGCGCGATTTTGAGGAAAAACCCGTCGGGGAAGCGAAACCCTATCGTAACGAAATTTGCCCGGTAAGCATCACTCAGATTAATGCGCACCTTGGTAAAGAGAGTAAAGCCTGGTGTTGGGACAGCTTGGCAGGGGAGTGGGTAGCGATTCAAGGTAACCGTATTCGTCCCGGCATGACGTTAATGTTACGTGTTGCCGATGGCGGTTATGATCCGCAATCGGGTTTTTTACCTAAGTCGAAAAAGCAGGTGAGTGCGATTAAGGAAAAAGGTTTGGCAACTGAGGAAGATTATGTTGGTGATCCCCTGACAACGATTGGCCGTTGGGTGTCATTGACGGAACACTTGCAGGACGTTGCCGGGGCGGCTGAGGATTTATGCGGGAAAATAGGCGTTGAGAAGGAAGTAGCCGAACTACTCATAACCGCAGGACGTTGGCACGATATCGGCAAGGCCCACCCCGCTTTTCAACATGCCCTGAACACGACCAATGCTGAACACCCGGCGCCGGATAACAATACGATGTGGGCCAAGTCGGCCAACAAAGGGTGCTTGCAATACGGCATACCGATTGATGAAAAACTGCAAAAACGCCCGTACTTTCGCCACGAACTGGCCTCAGCCCTGGCGTGGTTGGAACATAAACAGGACCATCCGCACGTTGATTTAATTGCCTACCTGATCGCTGCTCATCACGGCAAGGTGAGACTGGGGCTGCGTGCTTTGCCCAATGAAAAGGAACCTGATGACGATCGATTGTTTGCACGGGGCGTATGGACAGGCGATAAGTTACCGCAGGTAAGATTAAATGGTGAACTTGTCCCGGAAACAGTATTAAAACTGGACCTTATGCAGCTTGGCGAAAGTCCTGAACAGGGAGCGTCCTGGACTACCCGTACCCGCCGTTTATTATCGCAATATGGCCCATTCCAGTTGGCCCGGCTTGAAACAGTAGTTCGTCTGGCTGATTGGCGCGCCTCTCGAATGGAGCAGGAGAACAAAAATGACTGAAATCAAATTAACGGGTTGTTGCCCGGCGCCGTTAGCCTCCTATCTTAAATCGCTGGGTATTTTCCGGATTTTGGCCGAGCAGGCCGATCCTGATATTAAAGGGTATTGGCAAAACGATACATTCATTTTGTTAAGCAGATTAACCAATCAGGAAGTCGTGACTTTTTTCCTGGATTCTTACCAACCGTCTTCGATAATCGCTCCCTGGAACGGCGGCAGCGGATTCTTCCCCAACGATAATAAAACGGGAATTGATGCGCTTTCTGCAAGTGACGCCGAACGCTTTCGTAAACTGCGTTCAGCCATTGAGACAGCCAAGTGTGTTTTGGGAGCGGCAGGCGTTACGGAAAAACCGCATAGCGAACAGAAACGAGGATTATTGCAACGGCTACGTTGTGAACTGGATGACCACGCCTTGTTATGGTTGGATGCCGCAGTATTGTTGACGGAAGAAAACCCACGCTATCCACCATTATTGGGAACAGGCGGCAATGATGGTCGTTTGGACTTTACCAACAATTATATGCAGCGCTTAGTTGAATTGTTTGATGCGGCCTCCGGTAAGGCTGCACCGGAAGCTTCCAAGCTGCTGAATTCTGCATTATTTGGTATGTCGACGACGGGACTTAAATCCTCTGCCATTGGTCAGTTTTACCCTGGCGCTGCGGGCGGTCCTAATGCAACCACCGGGTTTGATGCCGGTTCGTTAATTAATCCATGGGATTTTGTTCTTATGCTGGAAGGCGCGGTATTGTTTGCCGCCGCCGCTACGCGCCGGCTTGAAAGTGCCGAACCCGGAGTAATGAGTTATCCATTTACCGTGCGGGCAACAGGCAGCGGAGAAGGCAACACGGCGCTCAATGACGAAGGGAATGCACGCGCGGAAATCTGGTTACCTCTTTGGAACAACCCAACGGGCCTGGAAGAAATAAAGAACCTGCTCTCTGAAGGCAGGGTGACACTGGATAGGAAACCGGTTCGAGATGGCCTGGACTTTGTGCGGGCCATTTCGCGGCTGGGTATTGAAAGAGGCATAGACGCATTTCAGCGTTATGCGTTTGTCATGCGTTCCGGGAAAGCCTATCTGGCAACACCGCTCGCCAGAGTAAATGTCAGCAGGAATACTGCCGCACGGCTCATAGATCAACTGGATAGCCGGGAAAGCAATAATTGGTTATACCGGTTCAGGAAACTGGCTCGCGCCAAGGAATCGCCTGCAAGGATCCAAAGCCTGGTCAGAAAACTGGAAGATGCTTTATTTGACCTTGCCAAATTTGATGAACCAAAATATGTGCAACAAGTGTTGATTCTATTGGGACAGATTCAGGGTTATTTAAGCGAAAGTTCGGCAGGTCGCGAAAAATGCTCGCCGGTGCCCGTGCTCACAGAGGAATGGGTAAACAAAGCAAACGACAACAGCCCAGAGTTCCAAATTGCCTGTGCCTTGGCAAGCATCCATGCAAAAGTAGTTAATGATAAATCACCAATTGCCATGTTTATGGCCGAGCATTTTGCCCCAGTACAGGAATCATATAAATTCCGCAAATGGGATGAAGAAGCACACCATAGTGTAGTGTGGAGTCGTAATACTCTGGAAGATAATTTATATGCAGTATTACAGCGACGGCTTCTGGATGTTGAACGAAACAGCCTTCCGGATAAACCCTTGGCCGGCACCGCGTCGGCACCGTTATCTGCTATTACCGCATGGTTCAATGGTGGAGCGGATCCCCGGAGAATAACTGATTTGCTTGCCGGATTGGTTCTGATACGGCTGTCATTTAGCCTGGCTGATGACAGTTACGATTACCCGTTGCCCGCAGCGTACGCGTTACTGAAACCTTTCTTCTGTACAGATGAGCAGTTACACAAAACGGGGTTATTGCCCAAAGAGGTCTGTTTGCCGTTGTCCCGCGAACTTGTAATGCGAATTTGGCGTAACGATTCCGGGGTGTTGGATTTGGCTAAACGACGGCTGAAAGCAGCCGCATGTCCATTGCAAGGAGAGCATATTCGCTATGAAGGAAACAACGGACGTGCGCTGCTGGCAGCGCTGATGATACCCATTTCCAATAAGTCACTGCAAAAACTCACCGATCCATTACGCACAAAACAGCAACCTGCAACTGAAACGATTATTGAATAAGGAGAAAAAACATGGCTATAGATTTTTCATCTCTGTCCGGCAACCCGCGTTTATTAATAGAGGCTGAACTTAAACCTGTACAGGGCACACGATTTCAACCCACGGGCTTTCCCGATCTGGGCGCCGCGGAATACAGCAGCCCGGATGGCTCCATGCGCATGATACTGGTTGAGTCTGCCCAGAGCATGGCAAACCGGCTGGAGGCGGTGTGTTGGGATGAGGTTGCCGACGGTTGGGTAGAAGCCTTGAAAGGGCTGCCTGTAATTAAAGTTAAAGATAAGAGTGGTAAGTCATTGACTAACTCCGTGCTGGAAGCACACAGGATAAATTCCCCTTACATTCTGGAAAGTAAAGACAAAACAGTTTTTGATATGCTAAAGACCGAACTGGCGCACATGGAAGAAGGCCGTGTCGATATCCGCAAACTGGCGGCAACCTTACTGAAACTTGATACCAATGCTATTTTACATGGTGTATTTCTAGCCAAAAAGGAGTTGGCAGGCGGCAGGTTGCGCCTGCCGCGAGCGCTATCAGCATTCATTGAAGCAGAAGATGTGAAAGTCGCATCAAGCGGGGGTGTAAAACTGGACCACGTGAAACCTGGTAAAGGCGATGAAGGTAAAACGGCAAAGGAAGGATTTGGTAATGTTCCCTTTGCCAGAGATGAATATGTATCTCCAAAAATCACCGCCTATTTCAACCTGGACCTCGCCCAAATCCGTGCCTTTGGGCTTGGTGAAAATGTCGATAATTTATTAATCACCATTTCGTTATTTAAAATTCTTCGCTTTCTTGAAACGGGACTGCGCCTGCGCACGGCATGCGATCTAGAACCGGTGAAAATTAATATCAAACGCCCGAAAGATTTTCAATTGCCCGATCTCAAGACATTGGCAGCGGAACTGCCCGGCCTGATTGAGGCTGTAGCAGATGAAGGCCGTTTCAATGAACCACGCGTGCTCGAAATGACATACGAGAAATAATTATGCTGGCAATTCAATTAGATTTCATTGCAGGACGTTATCATGCCAATCCCTGGGGCCGTCATGTCAATGAAGCGGATGTGGAATGGCCACCTTCACCCTGGCGCCTGTTACGGGCACTAATAGCGACTTGGCACCGTAAACTGGATCAGTCTCTCTATTCGGAAGAACTGCTCGAATCGCTGATACACAAGGTAAGTGGACAATTGCCGGCGTACCGGTTGCCGCCTGCGATACGGACTCATAGCCGCCATTACATGCCCGTGAGGGAAGGCGCAAAAGAAAAGCCGGTGCTTATTTTCGATGCATTTGTTCGTGTTGAAACAAATGAACCTCTGATTGCCGTTTGGGAAAACGTGCAATTGGAGCCAAGGGAAGAGCAATTATTGGCGATATTGCTGCACAATCTCGGCTTCTTGGGCCGCACTGAAAGCTGGGCCGAATCAGCCTTATTAACAGATTGGAAAGGGAACATAAATTGCCTATCTTCCGAGTTGGCATTGGATACTGAAACCGGAGAAATCAGAGAGCCGGTGCGTCTGATAACGCCAATGGCTTCTGATGAATACCGGAAGTGGCATTCTGAAACGATAGCTTCACTGGATTGGGAATCGATGAAACGAAAAGTTCATCAACAATTAAAGAAAACCCTGCCTGAAAAACTGATTGATGCATTACGCCTGGAAACAGGTGATATACAAGCGGCGGGTTGGAGCCAGCCCCCCGGCGCAAAATTTGTTACCTATCAACGGCCTTACGATTGCTTTCGCGCACAGACAAAACCACGAATCCTGCACGTTATTTCAGATACTCCGGGACGTTCCAATAATTCAGTACGAATAGCGCTACATGGAAAACCATTGCCTCGTATTGAAGACGCCGTCCGTGTCGGCGAATGGCTACGCATGGGATTGATGGGCAAGGCCAAACGAATTCTCGGTGAAAACAACATTCCCCGGGTTCTGTCCGGTCATGAGATGCCGGAAGAGAATAAACATGATCATGCCTTTTATCTGCCGGAGGATGTGGATGGCGATGGACATATTGATCATATTACCGTCTATGCCCGATCTGGATTTGACAGGGATACATTACGGGTATTAAAAGAAATGACCCGCTTATGGAATCAGAAAGGCCAGGAATGGAAACTGATCCTGGAAGACTATGGCCCGCATGAACGGTTGAAAGCATATTCTCCATTGTTGGCTGAATCTGCAACGTGGGCAAGTGTAACGCCCTATTTGCATCCCTGGTTTCAAAAGAAAAACTTCACTGTTGCGGATCAGATCAAAAAAGAATGTCGCATTCGCAGCTTGCCGGAACCAGTAAAGATCGAACGCCTGGAATCTATCTGCATTAATGGCCGCGAACGCAAACCCATCCACTTCCACCGCTTTCGCAACAAACGCGGCCTGACCCAGCCGGATACCCACGGCAGCTTCTGGAAGCTGACCTTTCCCCAACCAGTCTACGGCCCGCTGGCGCTGGGCTTCGGTTGTCACTATGGGCTGGGGATGTTTAAAGCGAAATGACATATTTATGGTTAACTACAAAATATTCAGCACTTCGCTTGCAGGACACCTGTAAGATTTGACGTTACTCCCGATCAGAAACATGGGAAAACCCTGCAATTTTGCTAAGCTTAAGCACCTTTTATCTGATCTGGATATTCATAAGGAAAATCAAATGACTACGATTAACTGGAAAAAACATATCATTGCAGACGCTGATGTTTTGACTGGTAAACCAGTTATCAAGGGAACCCGGTTATCTGTCGAATTCATTCTCGGATTGCTGGCGGAAGGCTGGGACGAAAAGAAAATTCTGGAAAACTATCCACAGCTCAATGCCGCAGATCTGCAAGCAATCTTTTCCTACGCGTCTGAATGCCTGAAAGATGAGGAGTATCTCGCACTCAGGCAAGTTCAGGAGTGAAACTGCTGGCTAATGAAAATATCCCATTAGCCAGCGTTGCCGCATTGCGCACGGCTGGTCATGATGTACTTTCCCTGTCCCTGGATTCTCCCGGAATAAAAGATGAGGCTGTTTTAGCATTGGCCCGTGAACAGGACAGAATTCATGTTACATTTTCGGGATTATGGTGAGCTTGTCTACAGACGCAGTTTGCCCGCTCCGCCTGGTGTGATTTATATGCGGTTTGTTCCACTAACATCCACAGAACCGGCTCAAACATTACAATCCATATTTGAACAGGGAATTCAGATTGCCGGATATTTTCTTGTAATTGAACGCGACAGTCTTCGCAGACGGCCCTTGCCAGAATTATAATAATCAAGTAATAAAATTACAGGTGTCATTTACACCCTTGGTATATCAAAAAACTTACCATTGAAAATCAGGCAGAAAAGAATGCCGCCTACGTGACTTACCGGAATCGGTTGGTTTTGAACGTTTGAAATCCATCTCGATCAAAGGGCGTGAGCACAAACCTATCCACTTCCACCGCTTCCGCAATTAAGGCGGCCAATTCCGGCCCGATACTCACCGTAAAATCTGCTACTCTTATAAAAAAACAAGATTGAACACGGAGAAACTGGATGCAGGAAATCCAGATCGAACTCCCTCTGCCTTTTCCGGAACTCTCCGGCGACCAGCCGCTGTTACCTGCGCGCATGGTCAACGAATACCAGTACTGTCCCCGTCTGGCCTATCTCGAATGGGTGCAGGGTGAATGGGCGGAATCATCCGATACAGTGCAGGGCCGCTATCAACACCGGCGTGTGGACAAGCCCTCAGGCAAACTGCCGAAGCCGGAAGAGCTTGAGGAAGACGACAAGATCCATGCCCGTTCAATCACGTTGTCGTCAAACCGCCTGGGTGTTATCGCCAAACTGGATCTGATCGAGGTGGAGGAGGGCACCGTGACTCCCGTCGATTACAAGAAAGGCAAGCGCCCGCATGTGGCCAGGGGCGCCTATGATCCGGAACGTGTCCAATTGTGCCTGCAGGGTATGCTGCTGGAGGAACACGGTTATGAATGCAATGAAGGTGTTCTGTATTTCGCCGAATCAAAAGAACGTGTCACGATAAAGTTTGATGAAGAACTGCGTAATCTGACTGTATCGGCCATCAGTGGCATGCGGCTCATTGCCGAGGGTGGACAAATACCGCCGCCATTGGAAGACAGTCCCAAATGCCCGCGTTGTTCCTTGGTCGGGATCTGCCTGCCGGATGAAGTCAATTTTTTCCGCCATACCGAATCACCTCCGCGACCGTTGGCAGTGGGCCGTGAGGAAGCCCTGCCACTGTATGTTCAGGCGAACAAGGCATCGGTTCGTAAGAAAGGCGACACCCTTGAAATCGCTGTTGATGATAAAGCCGTCACACGGGCACGATTGATGGAGGTATCGCAGGTAGTGGTGATGGGTAATGTCTATATCACCACACCCACCTTGCATGAACTGATGCGCCGGGAAATTCCAATAACCTGGCATTCCTACGGCGGTTGGTTCCTGGGGCATAGCGTGGGTGTGGGGCACAAAAACGTGGAACTGCGTACGGCGCAATACCAGGCCAGCTTTGATGAGCAGGTTTGCCTGAATCTGGCCAGAGGTCTGGTGCGCGCCAAGATCCTTAATTGTCGAACCCTGTTACGGCGAAACTGGAAGACCAGTGATGACAACAAGACGCTGATTGGTGAATTACGGCGCAACGCGGATCAGGCGGCCCGGGTATCCTCGATTCCAGTTCTTCTGGGTGTGGAAGGCAATGCGGCGGCCGGGTATTTCGGTGCATTTAATAATCTGATTAAACAGCAAGACGACGAAACCGAATTTACTTTCGATTTCCAAACCAGGAACCGCAGGCCGCCAACGGACCCGATCAATGCCTTGTTGTCGTATGCTTATACGTTGCTCGTGAAAACCTGGACCGTCACTTTGACGGCTGTCGGCTTCGATGCCTATCGCGGTTTTTATCATCAGCCCCGCTATGGCAGGCCGGCGTTGGCGCTCGATATGATGGAACCCTTTCGGCCGCTGATTGCGGAGTCCGTTGTCCTCACGGCGATCAACAACGGCGAGGTCAGGCCCAGTGATTTTATTTCCGCCGCAGGCAGCGTGAATCTGACCCCGGATGGTCGCAAACGATTTATCGCAACCTATGAGCGTCGTCTGAGCCAGGAGATCACACACCCATTGTTTGGTTATCGGCTCAGTTACCGGCGTTTGCTGGAATTGCAGGCGAGATTACTGGCCCGGTTCCTGTTAGGCGACATTATTGAGTATCCTCAATTGATAACCCGGTGAGCAGACATGACAGAGCATATTTACATCGTGGCGTACGATATCAGTGACCAGAAACGATGGCGCGCCATCTTCAAACTGATGAATGGATACGGTGAGTGGTTACAGCTATCGATTTTTCAATGCCGGCTTTCTGCAAAACGGCATGCCGAACTTACAGCCACACTTGACGAACTGATTCACCACCGCGAGGATCATGTACTATTATTGGATCTGGGACCTGCGGATTCGGTTGACCCACGGGTAACGAGTCTGGGTAAGGATTTTAATGCTGTCGCAAGAGAACCGGTAATCGTCTGATTTTTTTTGCCGGTGGCAGGCGAGCACAGGGGTGATGACTGAAAACCCGGTGACCTCTCGTATTGTAAATGTTCTTTAACAATCAGATAATTAGGAGATGATTGATGATTATGGTAATCATCAAACCGGTCACTTTTGTGTTTTCTTGCCCAGGTCTCGCACTCCAGCCCGGAATGCGGCATGTGGCAAGGATCACAGGAGGAGCCGTTTTCCGCAGCGTTACGCTGCGGCCTCATTGAAGCATGTTGTGTTTCGCGGCCATCTCGTTTTCGGCCTCGTTTTCCGCAGCGTTACGCTGCGGCCTCATTGAAGCTGAATATCTGTATGAATGGATTAATGAATGGCGTGAAGTTTTCCGCAGCGTTACGCTGCGGCCTCATTGAAGCTATTACGCAGATCCCCGATATTACGCCGCGCGCCTCGTTTTCCGCAGCGTTACGCTGCGGCCTCATTGAAGCCAGCGTGGTGCCGGTGAGATCGAGTTCAACAGTCATGTTTTCCGCAGCGTTACGCTGCGGCCTCATTGAAGCGAATTCATCGCGCAACCGTTTGAAAAAATACCCCATGGTTTTCCGCAGCGTTACGCTGCGGCCTCATTGAAGCGCCGGATGAATATGCGAACGTGTGGGTGCAGCGATGGGTTTTCCGCAGCGTTACGCTGCGGCCTCATTGAAGCCACATGCTGGATGGCTACGAGGATGCCGAGCTGGTGGTTTTCCGCAGCGTTACGCTGCGGCCTCATTGAAGCTTGGATTCTTTATCCATTTCAACCTCGATATCGCGCGTTTTCCGCAGCGTTACGCTGCGGCCTCATTGAAGCGTGTTGCGTTTTCGCTGTCACTCCGCTGTATGTTTTGGTTTTCCGCAGCGTTACGCTGCGGCCTCATTGAAGCTATTCATGCCCCACCATGACGATTTCGCACCCACAAGTTTTCCGCAGCGTTACGCTGCGGCCTCATTGAAGCCGGTAATAGTCTGCCCATGATTCATTGCTCTTCGGTGTTTTCCGCAGCGTTACGCTGCGGCCTCATTGAAGCCGTTATGGAAAACACAACCATTTTCATAGGGGCGGAGTTTTCCGCAGCGTTACGCTGCGGCCTCATTGAAGCGGAGTGACAATCGCAGATTATTATCAAAATGAACTATGTTTTCCGCAGCGTTACGCTGCGGCCTCATTGAAGCAAAAGGCTGATTAGCCCGCGCCATTTCCATGTAGCAAGTTTTCCGCAGCGTTACGCTGCGGCCTCATTGAAGCATAAATTTTTCGCACTCAGACGGCGTAATTTTATTGTTTTCCGCAGCGTTACGCTGCGGCCTCATTGAAGCCGCTGGGCGCGGGTGTTCAATCGTCCACAATGGCGTTGTTTTCCGCAGCGTTACGCTGCGGCCTCATTGAAGCTACCAGATCCGCGACGTATTGCCTGACTGGTTGCGTTGTTTTCCGCAGCGTTACGCTGCGGCCTCATTGAAGCAATTTTGTGCCAATATTAATAGGTTTCATGGTTAAGTTTTCCGCAGCGTTACGCTGCGGCCTCATTGAAGCGGCGCTCTTCCTCTGTGAGCTGCCTCTGCCTCTCCGCGTTTTCCGCAGCGTTACGCTGCGGCCTCATTGAAGCTTGAATACTTGTTTTGTAAAAGCTGTAGCCTCTTGTGTTTTCCGCAGCGTTACGCTGCGGCCTCATTGAAGCCTAGTAGTCCAGATACATTAGAATTTAACATTACTGGAGTTTTCCGCAGCGTTACGCTGCGGCCTCATTGAAGCCCTGATCAGATTTCTATTCTAGCAAATTCGCTAAAAGTTTTCCGCAGCGTTACGCTGCGGCCTCATTGAAGCACGCAGGCGGCGTTCTCGGCCGGGGTCAGTTTGTCGGTTTTCCGCAGCGTTACGCTGCGGCCTCATTGAAGCTAAACTGGTTTGGTGTTCCACGCGAACCATTAGCTGTTTTCCGCAGCGTTACGCTGCGGCCTCATTGAAGCAGCCAAGTGGCCTCCGGGCAAGGAAAAACCCCCAGCTGTTTTCCGCAGCGTTACGCTGCGGCCTCATTGAAGCTGTCCCATCTGGCCCTGCAGGATCATGGGGAGGCCCGGTTTTCCGCAGCGTTACGCTGCGGCCTCATTGAAGCATTCTCCTGGCCAATCTTGCTGCTCAAAGACCTGAGAGTTTTCCGCAGCGTTACGCTGCGGCCTCATTGAAGCCTTTGAATACTTCATGAGTTTCTTCCACCACATACGTTTTCCGCAGCGTTACGCTGCGGCCTCATTGAAGCGACTGGCGCGATGACCCCAGAAAAGACAACGCCTGGGTTTTCCGCAGCGTTACGCTGCGGCCTCATTGAAGCGTGCGCGAGGAATTGATCCCGGTGGCCTGTCAGCCGGTTTTCCGCAGCGTTACGCTGCGGCCTCATTGAAGCTGGTGATACGCGCCTAACTCCTTGTTGGAATAAGGCTGTTTTCCGCAGCGTTACGC
>DGNS01000013.1:106121-155149 GCA_002389045.1 Thiotrichaceae bacterium UBA4486
CGCTGCGGCCTCATTGAAGCAACTTTTTCATTAGCATCCCAGAGGTAAATACACCTGTTTTCCGCAGCGTTACGCTGCGGCCTCATTGAAGCCGTCAGCGTGCCCGAGCAGATCCCGCACGGCGATGAGGTTTTCCGCAGCGTTACGCTGCGGCCTCATTGAAGCAATCAACTCAATGTTTGAGTTTTTGGGCGGATTCATAGTTTTCCGCAGCGTTACGCTGCGGCCTCATTGAAGCAGATCGGTACTCGCGTGCGATCGCTGCGTAATTTTTGTTTTCCGCAGCGTTACGCTGCGGCCTCATTGAAGCTAATAATATTTTTAAGAGAGAGAGATAGTAACAGCGGTTTTCCGCAGCGTTACGCTGCGGCCTCATTGAAGCAGGATCGGGCGCAGGTACTTGTCGATGTCGATCAGGGTTTTCCGCAGCGTTACGCTGCGGCCTCATTGAAGCCACCCAGTCGCCGCGGCGGGCGATCAGATATTCCGGGTTTTCCGCAGCGTTACGCTGCGGCCTCATTGAAGCTTGTCATCCAGTGTCGTCCGTACCACCTTGCCCTGCGTTTTCCGCAGCGTTACGCTGCGGCCTCATTTTCCGGCGGCAGCAGTTCAACGGTGTTTTCCTAGGGAAGATCCCTATCGGGCTGTGAAACTTTTCCTGCATCGTCTATATTCCTGTCAGGTTCGCGAAACGGTTTGACCGATAGAGAGGGGGCATCATCTGATGCATTGCTCGTCGCTGATCTCCTTTTTCGCTGACCGAAAAATCAAAAAGATCTCTGATCTTTGCTTTCAGTCCGTCAGATATATTAGGCTGCTGAACACTAAACGCGGATTACCGGGTGGTGCTGCCCCCGGTCCGGCCGGACTCTAGTTCAGAGAGACGATCTTGATCTGCCCGGACGCGGTCAGGTGGTCGAACGCCGGGGTCGAGAGTTTCAGGCGGTCCGGGTTGAGGATCCGGCCGTCCTTGAGGTTGATCCTCCAGCCGCGTTGATACGCCAGCCTGTGCATCCAGTCCAGGTCGGCCGGGTTGTTCAGTGGATCCAGAGGCCGCCCCTTCGTCCCCTTCGAGTTCGAAAAATCTTGCTGCATTATCTTCTTCCTCCGTCAATCGGATCAGCAATCATACGAGATTTGCCTTGTCTGAACTGTCTGAACATTTTTGGCAAACAGGCAAAACCATTTCCTTGGATAAAAGCCTGATGCGCCGGCCCGCATCAGGCGCCCCGTGCGTGGAATTTGAGGCCCGGCCGGGGGCTGCCCGCACGATGGGTATTCGTTTCCTCCTGTGTTGTTCGACATTTTCATCCTATAACCACGAATACGAATCGGCAATACCGGCTGGTAATCCGGGCAATCCTGAGGCTCGGTGGTGATCCGGAAGTAACTGACATGTAACCCGGGAAAAGCAACGAATTGCAAGGAGCCGCGCGGCGGGACGCCATCCAGGTCGCGATGCCTGGCGCCCCCGCATGGGGCGTCACTGCTACCAGGGCAGGATCGCCCGGCTGGCCCGACGATTTTCCAGCTTCACGCGGCCTGATCAGTATAGTATCGGTGAGGGCTGTTAGCCTGGTTTCAATCAAAAAAGACCGGCCAATCGTTTTTCTGAAACCGTGTGTGCAATATGATATCATTATGCTATCATTTTGAGTGCAATTTTTTCGGTTTCAGGAGGCTCTTATGGCCGGCATCGTAATCCGGGATTTGCCCGAGGAGTTGCATAGCAGGTTGAAACAGCAGGCGGCCCGGCACCATCGCAGTATGAACAAGGAAGCCATTGCATTGCTGGAGCAGGCTCTTTGTTGCACTGATTCTGTCAGGGAGGCTCCACCGCCTTATAAAGGAAAGTTGAAATTAACGAATGACTTCATCAATAAAGCCAAACGCGAGGGACGCAAGTGATCGTGGTGGACACGAATATCGTGGCGTTTTTTCTGATCGAGGGGGACAAGACCGGCTTGGTCCGGAAGTTGTGGGAAATCGACCCGGACTGGCGCTTACCGCGATTGTGGCAACATGAATTTTTGAATGTTCTGGCTACTTATGCCCGTAGCGGCGGTATGCCTGCAGGAGAGGTCAGGGAAATCTGGAATTCCGCCCAAAATCTGTTCAGGGAAATGGAATATGAAGTGGATATGATCGCCGCGCTGGAACTCGCTATCAAACACAAGATCAGTGCCTATGATGCCCAGTTCGTTGTCCTTGCCCGGTCATTGAATACCACGCTGGTTTCCGAAGACCGGCGTTTGGTCCGGGGTTTCCCGAAACTGGTAAATTCGATTGCCGGAAGTATTCAATAAATTCAATTCTCATTGGTTTACCTGGATCCCATCCCTGCACGTCGTCCTTGTTCGCAATGACGTGTAATTAATGTAACTCAAACGACAACCGATTATTTGCCGCAATCCTTCCCCGGGTTGGCCCGTTTGCCGGAGCCGATGTCTTGTGCCTGCGCCACGGCATTGCCGATATAGGTGGCGGGTGTCAGTTGTAACAGTCGTTGCTTGTCTTCCTCGGGCAGATCCAGCCCTTTTATGAATTCATGTAATGACGTCTTGTCGATCGTTTGTCCACGGGTCAGGTCTTTCAGCTTTTCATACGGGTTCGCTATACCGTGGCGGCGCATCACGGTCTGGATGGGTTCGGCCAGCACTTCCCAGGCCTGGTCCAGATCGGTGGCGATGGTCTGCGGCGCGGCCTCCAGTTTGTTGATGCCCTTGAGACAGGATTGCCAGGCAATGACGCAGTGGGCCACGGCCGTGCCGACGTTACGGATGCTGGTGGAATCGGTGAGGTCACGTTGCCAGCGCGAAACGGGCAGTTTCAGGGCGAGGTGATCCAGCAGGGCATTGGCAATACCGAGGTTGCCTTCGGCGTTTTCAAAGTCGATGGGATTGACCTTGTGCGGCATGGTGGATGAGCCCACTTCGCCCTCGATGGTTTTCTGTTTGAAATAACCCAGCGAGATATAGCCCCAGACATCGCGGCTGAAATCCGTCAGCACGGTATTGATGCGGCAGAGCACGTGAAAATACTCGGCCATGTAATCGTGGGATTCGATTTGCGTGGTGTAGGGATTCGGCCGCAGCCCGAGTGCTTCGATTACCCCGCGTGACAGCGATTCCCAGTCCACTTGCGGATAGGCCACCAGGTGCGCGTTGTAGTTACCGACGGCGCCGTTGATCTTGCCGAGCATGTCCAGTTTGTTGAACTGGCTCTTCTGGCGTTCGAGGCGCCAGGCAAAGACACCCATCTCCTTGCCCAGCGTGGTCGGCGAGGCGGTCTGACCGTGCGTGCGCGAGAGCATGGGCAGATCGGCATAGCAGCCGGCCAGTTCGCGCAGGGCGCCGATCAGCTCGTCCAGCTGCGGATTGATAATATCCGCGCGCGCGGTTTTCAGCATCAGCGCATGGCTGAGGTTGTTGATATCCTCGGAGGTACAGGCGAAATGCAGGAATTCGCTGATGCTGCTGACTTCCGGCGAGGCGGCGAATGTTTCCTTGAGAAAATATTCCACTGCCTTGACGTCGTGATTGGTGGTTGCCTCGATGGTCTTGATGCGCCGGCCGTCCGCGAGTGAAAAATTGTCAATGATGGATTCCAGGAACGCATGGGCCGCATCACTGAGTCCGGGCACCTCGGTGATGTGTTCATTTGCCGCCAGTGCCTGTAGCCAGCGGATCTCCACCACTACCCGGTAATAGATGAGTCCGAATTCACTGAAAATGGTCTGCAGGGATTCGGTCTTGTTGCCGTAACGGCCGTCGATGGGCGAGATGGCGGTGAGTCGGGATAGCTCCATCTGTGTTTATGGCTCCTCAGGGACAGGGATTGGGTTGGGCGGTGTGTATGGCCTCGATGTCACGCAGTATCTCTTTATCCAGTGCGAGGTTGGCGCTTTCGATATTGGTTTTTAATTGTTCCATATTTGTCGCGCCAATGATATTGCTGGTCACGAAAGGCCGTGAACTGACGAAGGCCAGCGCCATTTGCGCCGGGTCGAGGCCGTGTTTTCCGGCCAGTTCCACGTAAGCGCGGGTGCAGGCGGCGCCCTGATCGTTGGTGTAACGGGTGAAGCGGGTAAACAGGGACAGGCGGGCGTTCGCGGGCGTGGCGTCAAGGTATTTGCCGCTGAGGACGCCAAAGGCCAGTGGCGAGTACGCCAGAAGGCCGACCTGTTCGCGGTGAGCGAATTCGGAAAGCCCGATTTCAAGGGTGCGGTTGAGTAGGTTGTAGGGGTTCTGGATGCTGACAATGCGCGGCCGATCCTGTTCGGCGGCCACGCGCAGGTATTCGTGCACACCCCATGGCGTTTCGTTGGAGATCCCGACGTGGCGCACTTTGCCGGTTTTGACCAGTTCGCTCACTGCTTCCAGTGTTTCGGCAATGGGGACGCCGTCCTTTTCCGGCGCGTGGTAATAGCCGAGCTTGCCGAAAAAGTTGGTGTCGCGTTCCGGCCAGTGAAACTGGTAGAGATCGATATAGTCGGTGTGCAGACGTTTGAGGCTGGCATCCAGTGCGGTCTGCATGTTGGTTTTATCGAGACGGTTGCGACCGTCGCGCAGGTAGGGCAGCCAGTCCGCCGCGGCGCTCATTTTCGTGGCGATGATCAAGCGGTCGCGGTCGGAACGTTTTTGCAGCCAGGTGCCGATGTACTGTTCGGTCAGGCCCTGGGTTTCCGCCTTTGGCGGCACCGGGTACATCTCGGCGGTGTCGATGAAATTGATCCCCCGGTCAACGGCGTAATCCAGCTGTTCGTGGGCCTCGACCTCGGCGTTCTGTTCTCCCCAGGTCATGGTGCCGAGGCATAATTCGCTGACCTCGATATCGGTGTTTCCCAGCGGTTGATACTTCATGTGATTCGGGTCCTTATTTGCGAAGAAAAAGATTGAACAGAATGGTCAGTACCACGCTGATGACGATCATGGACGTGACAGGTATAAACACCTGGCTGTTGTCGTTCTTGATGTGAATATCGCCCGGCAGTTTGCCGAACCAGTTTAACAAACCCGGCGCATAGATGAGAATCAGACCGGTAACGGCCAGCAGGATGCCGGTGATGACAAGGATTTTTCCCATAATAATGCCGCAGGTTGATGATGTAAGGCGTACAAACCAGGCCACATATGATACCTTCTAGCGATTGAAAAATAAGCCTGCTGTATTTCATGCTGACCCTGAAACGACCGGATGATTTTCACCTGCACCTGAGAGACGGAGCGGCGCTCGACAGTATTGTCCATTATTCGGCCCGCCGCTTTGCCCGCGCCATCATCATGCCCAACCTGACACCACCCGTGACCCGGGTCAGTGATGCGCTGGCCTATCGCGAGCGAATCCTGGCGGCGCTCGGTGGCGACAGCTTCGAACCGCTGATGACGCTGTATCTGACCGACAATACCCCGGCGGACGAAATCAGGGCCGCGGCCGCACACGAGCATGTGCATGCCGTGAAGTATTATCCCGCCGGCGCCACCACCCATTCGGAAAACGGCGTCATGCGCCTGGAGCATGTTTACCCGCTGCTCGAAATCATGGCCGAAACCGGGTTGCCCCTGCTGGTGCACGGTGAGGTGACTGACCCGGCGGTGGATGTATTTGATCGCGAGGCTGTGTTCATTGAACAGGTCCTGGAGCCGTTGCGCGAACGTCTGCCGGAACTGCGGCTGGTGCTGGAACACATCACCACTGAACAGGGCGTGGAATACGTCAAATCCTGTCCCCGCAACCAGGCGGCGACGATCACCCCGCAGCATTGCCTGTTAAACCGCAATGCCCTGTTTCGAGATGGCATGCGCCCGCATCATTTTTGTTTGCCGGTTTTGAAGGCCGAATCGCATCGGCAGGCGGTATTGAACGCCGCCGTGAGCGGCGATGAGCGGTTTTTTCTCGGTACCGACAGCGCTCCGCACGCACGCGGGCGCAAGGAATGCGCTCATGCCTGCGCCGGGATATTTTCCGCGCCCGTGGCGCTGGAGGTGTACGCTGAAATTTTTGAGCACTGCGGCGCCCTCGACAAGCTGCAGGGTTTTGCCAGCGAACACGGCGCGCGCTTTTACGGCCTGCCTGAAAACACAGAAAGCATCACACTGAAAAAAGCCGCCTGGACCGTGCCCGACAGCCTGCCTTACGGCGATGGAGAGATCATCCCGTTTCGTGCCGGCGAGGAACTGACGTGGACCCTGACCGATTAAACAACGACGCCGAGGCGGTGGAGAGTGGTATCGTCTGCCGGCGTTTTCGCGGTTTTCTGCCGGTGGTGGTGGATGTGGAGACTGCCGGTTTCAATGCCGATACCGATGCCTTGCTGGAAATTGCCGCGGTGCTGGTGGCCCCGGATGAGAAACAACAGTGGCGTATCAAGCGCGTCATCAGCAAACACATCAATCCCTTTCCCGGCGCCAACATGGAACCCGCGGCGCTGGAGTTCAACGGTATCGATCCCGATCATCCGTTCCGCCGCCAAATCGCCGAGTCCGAAGCCCAGGCGCTGGGCGAGGTGTTCAAGTCCATACGTAAAAAAGTGAAACAATACAACTGCCGGCGCGCCGTGCTCGTCGGCCATAATGCCGCGTTCGATCTCGGCTTTGTCAACGCCGCCGCCGAACGCTGTAACATCAAGCGCAACCCGTTCCATCCGTTCAGTACTTTCGATACCGTGTCGCTCGCCGGCCTGGCCTACGGCCAGACGGTATTGTCCCGCGCGGTGCAGGCCGCCGGCATCAGTTGGGACGACAAGCAGGCCCACTCAGCCCGTTACGATGCGGAGAAAACCGCCGAGCTGTTTTGCCGGATCGTCAATACCTGCAAGATTCGAATCGAAGAATAAACATCCGGTTGTCGTTGTCGGTGAAGCGAACAACCGGGTGTCATTACAATCATAGCTACAGCTTCTGCTTTGTTTTATCGCGGTGACAGAGTCCGTATAGTGCTGGCAGCACCAGCAGGGTCAGGATAGTCGAGGAAATAATGCCGCCGATGACTACAGTTGCCAATGGTCGTTGCACCTCGGCGCCGATGCCGGTATTGAACGCCATCGGCACAAAACCGAGGCTGGCGACCAGGGCGGTCATTAATACCGGCCGTAGCCGCGTCAGGGCGCCATCGACAATTGCTTCTTCCAGCGGCAGGCCCTCGTGCCGGCGCTCGCGGATAAAAGATAACATGACCAACCCGTTCAGCACTGCCACACCGGATAAGGCGATAAAGCCCACGCCGGCCGAGATGGACAGGGGGATATCACGCAACCACAGCGCCAGCACCCCACCGGTCAGCGCCAGCGGCACGCCGGTGAATACCAGTAGCGCGTCGCGCAGACTGCCGAACGCAGCAAGCAGCAGTGCCAGGATCATCAACAGTGCCATCGGCACGACGATTTGCAGCCGCCGGGCGGCGGAAATCAGATTTTCGAAACTGCCGCCGTAGTCAATCCAGTAACCGGCCGGCAAATCGATTTCCTGGCGAATTCGTGCCTGTAGATCATCGACAAAGGAGGCCAGATCACGGCCACGCACATTGGCGGATACATAAACCCGCCGCTTGCTGTTCTCGCGACTGATTTGGCTCGGGCCCTCGATTTGCCGGACATCGGCAACCTCACCCAGCGGGATGTAATCGACGCCGCCGGGAGAGGGAGAATCGCCCAAAGCCACGTTACGTACCGGTTCGTCCGACCTTGCGTCATGCGCCGGTAACGGGACCGGTAGCCGGGCGATCACCTCCGGATCTTTGCGCAGTGGCTCCGGCAGCCGTACCACCAGCGGGAAGCGCCGGTCGCCCTCGAAGATCAATCCGGCTTCGCGGCCACCGAAAGCGATCTGTAAAGTATTCTGCAAGTCGACCACGTTCAACCCGTAACGTTGCAAAACAGCGCGTTTGGGCTCAATGCTCAGGGTCGGCAGACCGGTGACCTGTTCCATGCGTACGTCGGCGGCGCCCGGCACTTCGCGGGTCAGGGTTTCGATCCGGCCAGCCAACTCCACCAGCTGATCGAAGCCGTCGCCATAGACCTCGATCGCCACATCGGCGCGGACGCCGGCGATGAGTTCATTGAAGCGCATCTCGATTGGCTGGGTGAATTCGTATTTGTTACCCGGAATTTTTTCGACCTCGGTTTCAATCTCCGCGATCAGTCGTTCCTTGGGTTTGCCCGGTTGCGGCCAGTCGGATCGCGGCTTGAGGATGATGAACGTATCTGCGACGTTAGGTGGCATGGGATCGGTGGCCACGTCCGGGGTGCCGATTTTACTGAATACGCGCTCGACTTCGGGAAACCCGCTCAGCGTCTTTTCCAGCTCTTCCTGCATGTCAATGGACTGCTGCAGTCCGGTACCAGTTACCCGCAGTGCATGTAGGGCAATATCACCCTCATCCAACTTGGGCACGAATACCGCCCCCATGCGACCGGCGAGCAATGCACACAGCACAACCAGCACGGCCGCTGTGATGACCACCGGCCAGCGCCAGCCGAGGCAGGTTTGCAGCAGCGGCCGGTAGACAGTGCGTGCGCCGCGCATCAGCCAGTTTTCCCTGTGACTGACCCGCCCGCCAAGGAATAGCGCCACCGCTGCCGGCACAAAGGTCAGGGCCAGCACCAGCGCCGCGCCCAGCGCCATCATCACCGTCAGGGCCATGGGCTGGAACATTTTCGCCTCGATGCCGCCGAGCGCGAAGATCGGCACGTAGACGATCATGATGATGAACACGCCGAAGGTCGCCGGACGGATGACTTCCTGACTGGCCTGGACGACAACCGCCAAGCGTTCGTTGCGGCTTAATTTTTCATTGGCCTTTTGCGCCTCGCCCAGACGCCGGACACAATTTTCGACAACGATTACAGCCCCGTCGACGATGAGGCCGAAATCCAGTGCACCCAGACTCATCAGATTGGCGCTGACCCTGTTGCTGACCATGCCGGTGATAGTGAACAGCATCGACAACGGAATCACCGAAGCTGTAATCAGTGCGGCCCGTATATTGCCGAGCAACAGCAACAGCACTGTGATCACCAGCACTGCTCCCTCGAACAGATTCTTCTTGACCGTCTCGATGGTCTTGTCAACCAGGCTGGTGCGGTCATACACCGCACGCGCAATCACGCCCTCCGGCAGCGAGCGATTGATCTGTTGCAGGCGCTCGGCGGTTGCGGCGGCTACCGTGCGGCTGTTCTCGCCGATCAGCATCATTGCCGTACCAAGCACGATTTCCTCGCCGGCCTGGGTCGCGGCGCCGGTTCGTAATGGTTTGCCGAAGTCCACCGTCGCGATATCGCCGACCGTGATCACTACACCGTCACGCTTGGCGACGATGATGTCGCGGATCTCCGCCAGCGTCTGTACCCGGCCCGGCATACGGATGAGATACTGCGCGCCGGAACGCTCGAGATAGCCGGCGCCGACATTGGTGTTGTTCGCCTCAAGAGCGGCGATGATGTCTTCGAGGCTGATGTCGAACGCGATCAACCGGGTCGGATCCGGCAACACTTGGTACTGGCGCTCGTAACCACCGCTGGTATTGACTTCGGTGACGCCGTCCACCTGCAATAATTGCGGCTGGATGATCCAGTCCTGGATTTCGCGCAAATCCATCGGCGTGTATTTCGAACCGTCCGCCTTGCGCGCGCCGGGCTCGGCCTCCACCACGTACATGAAGATTTCGCCAAGTCCGGTGGCGATCGGCCCCATCTCGGACTGTACCGAAGTCGGCAGTGATTCCCCGATGGCCTGCAGGCGTTCGGCGATCTGCTGGCGGGCGAAATAGATATCGGTGCCCTCCTCGAACACTACCGTGACCTGCGACAGCCCGTAGCGTGAGATCGAGCGTGTATAGTCCAGATTCGGTAAGCCTTGCAGGGCAAGCTCGATCGGATAGGTGATCTGCTGCTCGGCCTCGATCGGTGAATAGCCGGACGCCTCAGTGTTGATCTGCACCTGGACGTTGGTGATGTCCGGTACGGCGTCGATCGGCAGGCGCTGGTAGTTGTAGATCCCCAGTCCGATCATGACCGCCACCGCCAGCATGATCAGCCAGCGCTGGGCGATGGCAAACTCAATGATTGTGTTCATGACAGATGTCCCTCAGAACGGAATGCCAAAATACCGCAGCAACGCAATCATCGCGCCATAAGCAGCCAACATGGAAAGCGTTGCTGCGGTCAAGGCCGCTGCAAACGGCAGCCCCATGCGCAACAAGGCCGTGAGCGCCAGAAACAGCACCAGCGATGGCAGCACCAACCAGAAAATGCTCTGCGACAGTGCGGCAATCCCGGCATCATTGCCGGTTTCATAGTAGATCCAGAGGATGGCCAGATACGATGTCAGCGGCAACGAGGCAAGCAGTCCGCCGAGCCCGGGGCTACGCTTGCCGATTTCAGATACACCGACAACGATGGCAGCCGAGAGCAGATATTTGATCACAAGATACATGTTGGTTTCCTCAGTGGGCATGCTCGGCGCCGGACTTTTCGATATCGGCTTTGAGCAGGTAACTGTTTTTGACTACGTACTCGGTACCGGGATCAAGCCCTCCGAGCACCTCGGTATGCGTTGCATCACCACGGCCCGGTTCCAGCATGCGGACTTCATAGGTGTCCCCGTAACGCGCGAACACCACGTTGAAGTCGCGGAAGGTCTGCAGCGCACTGTTGCGTATCGCCAGCGGCACTTCGGCCTCTTCGATGGTCACTTCGGCGGTAACCGCCATGCCCGGTCGCCAGTGTCCGTCGGGATTGTCAAGATAGATACGCGCGGTGGTGGTCTGCGATCGACCATCGGTGACCGGCAGCAGATAATCGATGCGGGCGCTGCCATTGATCTCCCCGTCCAGACCCTGCAATTGCACCGGTTGATCGATCCGGACTTTATTCAATTGTTCCTGGAACACGGCCAGGTCCACCCAGACGCGATCGAGGTTGGCGATCGTATAAATCGACTGATCGGTAGCGACCGCCTCGCCGGCGCCCGCCCGTTGCGTGGTGACGATGCCGTCGATGGGCGCCCTCACATCATAGCTTTGCAGGCTGTCATTGCTCTCGACCCGCGCCAGAGGTTCGCCGGCGCGCACCCGATCGCCCACGGCCTTGCCGGCCGAACGGATCACGCCGGCATAGCGCGCCCGGATCTGCCGCACCCGGCCGGGATCGTACTGGATTCGTCCCTGCAAGTTGACAGTGCGATGGATCGTGGCGGGACCGGTCACGGCCGTTTCGATCCCCGCGGCCTCAGCCTGCTCCGGTGCAATCCGCGTGCGGCCCTCGTGCTGAGCGTAGCGCCAGTCATAATCACGGCCGTCATGGCGCGCCTCGATCCGAACATCAAAGGAGTGTGGTTCGGTCACGGTTTCATTGCTGACACGATAGTCTTCGCGCGGCCGGAACGTGAACCGATCCGTCCTGCCCCCCAGCCGCGCCAGCGCGATCTCGATATCGAATGCTTCTGCCGCCAGCGGCTCGCCATTGCGACGGGCATAGACGCGGAATTCCGGTGGTATGCCGCGTTCGTAAATCGTGATTTCCAGCTGGAAATCACCCGCTTTCAACAAGCGGCCGCCGTGCGGGCCGGTCTGCTCGTCAGCATGTTCATCGGCGCCGGCTTCATGCCCGCGATTCTCTTTCGCCGGCGATGACAGCAGCAACTGCTGGCCGACATAGGCGCCTGTTAGCAGAATCGTCAATGACAAAAGAACATTCATGAAGGTCTTCATTTTCGATCTCCCTGTTCAACGCCAAATCCCAGGCCGGTCAGGCGTTCGATCTCGATCAAATAGCCGTGATAGGATGCGGCGGCGCGTATGGCTTCGGCTCGTACATCAATAAACTCGCTCCGGGCGTCGGCGACTTCCAGATAGGAAAAACGGCCGGCTGCATAGCCATCCTCGAATGACTTCAGGGCCTGGCGAGATCGGGGTATGACCACCTCGCGCAGGGTGTTCGCTTCGGTACGGGCGTGGATGAGTTCCTGAAAGGTGGTAAACAACAAGGATTGGGCCTCGATGTAGGTCACGGTCTCATCGACCGCAACCTGGCCGAGGCGCTCGCGCGCGGCGCGGATATTGCCCTGATTACGATCGAAGATCGGCAGTCCGACGCTGAAATTCAGCGTCAGCGCCTGTTCATTGATCCCCTCCAGTCTGCGGATACCGGCACCGATGCGGGCATTCGGTACGGCGCGGGCTTTGGCAAGTTCGAGCTCCGCCTCGTGCAGACGGCGCTCGCTGAGAAAGCGCGCCATGTCCGGGCTGTTGCGCAGTTCGCTGAGCAGACTGTCCAGATCGCGTGTAGCAGGAAGGCTGAACAAATCGGCCTCAACCCGCCCAAAATCGACGGCGTCGTTACCCCAGCTGGCCGCCAGCCGCCGTTTCGCAGCCAGGAGTTCATGTTCGCGATGCTCCAGCCGGATTTGCGCGCGTGCCAACTCGATTTCAGCGCGGCTCAGTTCGGCCTGCATGGCACGCGCCGCCATAACACGCTGTTCTACCGCGGCACGATTCTGCTCCGCCAGATTGACGGCCGACCCGGCCACTTCCAGCAACAACTGATCGCGGGCGACATGAACAAAGCGTCGAGCCACCTCGGCCAGCACGTCGAGCCGGGCGATGTCATAATCGGCTTCGATCAGGCCGATGTTGCGTGCCGCCGCCAGTTCGCGCTTTCGGCGTTTACCGCCCGGTTCCAGCAACTGGCTGAGTAACAGCGTCGTCTCCAGCCCGCGCACGCCGCTGACCTCGCCGGTACCGGCGATGTCTTCCAGTTGCAATCCCAACTCCGGATTCGGCAACAAGCCGGCCTGCAGACGCCTGGCCTCCGCTGCACGGATTGAGTAAGAAAAAGCTTCAAGTTTCGGACTTTCGGTCAGTGCCCGTGCCAGTACGTCAGCCATATGTAATGATCCGGCGGCCGCAACAGGCATGCCAGCCCAGATCAGCAGACCTGTAATTGACAGACGAAATACGTTATTCATTAATGCAACTCCCGCCGACCAGCCATGACCGGCCATGCACAAAATTACCGGGCGCTGATTGGTAACTGATACCAATCAGCAGTGAGTAAATTGCAGGGAGCTATAAATTGGGGGGAGGTGTCGGTGGCGCTTCGGCGCGCAGCAGCGAGCGATCGGACTGAATTTTCTGGTAGATATCTATATGTCCGGCCAAGGCCAGGGTGACAGTTGATGTCAAGCCCACGAAATGGGCACTGCAATTGGGACAGTGGTGGTGATGACTCGTATGATCGTTGTCACCATGATGATCGTCTTCATGGTCGTGGTCGCCTTCGTGACTGACACAGTGTTTATGGTCAATGTAGACCTCATCGGCCGCACTTGCCTGCCAGGATACCACCCCCAGGACCAGACAAACACCGACGATACATTTTTGTATATCTACGCTACGAAATAATTTCACGAATACAACCCGGCACAATTTCGATCAGTTTTTTTTGAATACTACGTCAATGAGGTCCATCCCGTAAAGCTCAAGTTCCTACATGACTCATGCCATTGATGAATTAGTGAATTTACGAACCCGTGAACTTGGGCAGGGTTACTGACCGCGAATGTGATCCGCCCATGCATGGCAGCGCTCGAGGATCTCATCCGGGTTCAGGGTGGTGTAGTCGCCATGGTCATAAAGCAGTTTGCCGGCGACCCAGACATGGCTCACCTGGTCGTGGCTGGCGGAGTAGACCAGTTGCGAAAGGGGATCGTAAAGCGGCTGGGTGGCGATCCGTTCCAGATCCACGGCTACCATGTCCGGCTGTTTGCCGATTTCCAGCGAACCGATTTGCTCGTTCATGCCCAGGGCCCGGGCGCCGTCCAGTGTGGCCATGCGTAACGCCTGCATCGCGGGCATGGCCGTAGGATCCCCGGCGACGCCCTTGGCGAGGAGGGCGGCGGTGTTCATCTCGCCGAGCATGTCCAGATCATTATTGCTGGCGGCGCCGTCGGTCCCGAGCGTGGTATTGATACCGGCGGCCAGCAGTCGCGCCACCGGGCAAAAACCACTGGCCAGTTTCAGGTTGGACTGCGGGCAATGCACGACGTTGACGCCATATCTCGCCACCAGTTCGATGTCGCTGTCCGTGAGGCACGTCATGTGCACGGCCAGCAGCCGTTGACTGAGCAAGTCTAGATCGTGCAGGCGTTCGAGGGGGCGTTTGCCGAAGGTCTCCATGCTCTGCCGGATCTCGTCCTCGCTTTCATGCACGTGCATATGCACCGGCAGATCCAGTTCCTCGGCCAGTACGCTGATCCGGCTCAAGGGTTCGTCCGAGACCGTATAGGGCGCATGAGGCGCAAACGCGGTGCGTATCAGCGGCGAGTGGCGGTACTTGTCGTGTACCGCTTCGCCCTTGTCGATGTATTCCTGGGCGTTTTTGGCCCAGGCTGTGGGGAAGTCGATCAGGATCAGGCCCACGCAGGCGCGGATGCCCGCCTCGATGGCGGCATCGGCGGTATGATCCGGAAAGAAATACATGTCATTGAAACAGGTGGTGCCGCCGGCGATCATTTCGGCCACGGCCAGGCGGGTGCCGTCACGGACAAAGTCTTCGTTGACCCAGCGGCTCTCCGCCGGCCAGATGTGATCATTCAGCCACTGCATCAGCGGCAGGTCATCGGCCAGTCCCCGGAACAGGCTCATGGCGGCGTGGGTATGACAGTTCACCAGCCCGGGGATCAGCACATGATTGCCCAGTTCATACACCGTATCGGCGCTGTATTGTTCACGGGCTTCAGCCGTGGGCAACAGGTCGTGGATGAGATCGTCCCTGATCACCAGGGTGTGATCCTCGAGCACGGTATCCGCCGGTTCAACGGGGATGATCCAGCGGGCGTGCAACAGTCTGTCGACGTTCATGTGAGCGGTAAGGTGAATTGCATTATTTTATTCACAACGTATTGTACTCACATTATTTCACAGTGCGTCAGAGAGCATAAACGATTATTGCCATGAGCAGTTTCGATTCACGGGTTCAGGCAGTGGCCTGGCAGGATGACGGTGTGCGGTTGCTGGATCAGCGCCGCCTGCCTGTCGAGGTTAGCTACCTGCACCTTGGAACGGTTGACGAGGTGGCGACGGCCATCCGGGATATGGTCGTGCGCGGGGCGCCGGCGATTGGCATTACCGCGGCCTATGCCGTGGTGCTGGCGGCGCGCGCGGCTTTCAAGCGTGATCCTGACCACTGGCGGGACATCGTACCGGCCGATCTTGAACGTCTGGCCGCGGCTCGCCCCACGGCGGTCAACCTGGCCTGGGCGATCCATGAAATGAACGCCGTGTTCGCCCGGTGCCACGGTGATCCGGAACCACAACTGCTGGCCCGTGCGCAACAGATTCACGAAGACGACATTCGCGCCAATCGCACCATGGGTGAACTCGGTTGTGAAGTGATCGCGGATGCCCGGGCGGTGTTGACCCATTGCAACGCCGGGGCGCTGGCCACCGGGGGGTACGGTACCGCCCTCGGTGTGGTGCGCAGTGCCCGTGCCCGTGGCGCACTGGAACGGGTGTTTGTCAGTGAAACCCGGCCCTGGTTGCAGGGTGCGCGGCTGACGGCGTGGGAACTGATGCAGGATGAGATTCCGGTCACACTGATCGCCGATACCGCCGCCAGTCATTTACTGGGAACCGGCCAGGTCCAGTGGGTGATTGTCGGCGCCGACAGGATTGCCGCCAACGGCGACGTCGCCAACAAGATCGGCACCTGTCAACTGGCCATTGCGGCACGCTATCACGGCGTGCGTTTCATGGTGGCGGCGCCCGTGTCCACAATTGATTGTGCGATGGCAAACGGCGCCGGGATCCCCATCGAGGAACGGCCCGAACGTGAAGTACTGGCGTGTCTTGAACGCCCCTCAGCCCCGCCGGACTGCACGGCCTGGAACCCGGCGTTTGATATCACACCGGCCGCATTGATCGATGTCATCGTCACCGAATCGGGCGTGGTCGAAGCCCCTGACAGGGAAAAAATACAGGCGCTTTTGTCATGTTGATTCGTTAATTTCAACTACCTGATTTTCAAGCACAAATTAAGCTGTTGTAACGGTGATTTTATTAACCTGAAGCGGCAGTTTGTGGTACTATACACGGCTTGAAAAACAGTCTTCTCACACACCCCGTCAGCCATAATAAAAAAGCAGTTTCTGAATGAGTGATTCCGATTTAGCGCGTTCCGTTACCCCGGTCAATATCGAAGATGAAATGAGGCAGTCCTACATGGATTACGCCATGAGCGTAATCGTGGGACGGGCACTGCCGGATGTCCGTGATGGCCTCAAACCCGTGCATCGCCGCGTGTTGTTCGCCATGAACGTGATGGGTAACGACTACAACAAGCCCTACAAAAAGTCAGCCCGTGTCGTCGGTGATGTCATTGGTAAATACCACCCCCACGGTGATTCTGCTGTGTACGACACCATCGTGCGTATGGCCCAGCCCTTCTCCCTGCGTTATCCGTTGGTGGACGGCCAGGGCAACTTCGGTTCCGTCGATGGCGATGCGCCCGCGGCCATGCGTTATACCGAAGTGCGTATGTCGCGTCTGGCCCACGAACTCATGGAAGACATCGACAAGGAGACGGTCGATTACATTCCCAATTACGACGGTTCCGAACACGAACCGGTGGTTCTGCCCTCGCGCATCCCGAATTTGCTGGTCAACGGTTCCAGTGGCATTGCGGTAGGTATGGCCACGAACATGCCAACGCACAACCTGACCGAAGTGATCAACGCCTGTGTCGCCATGATCGACAATCCGGATATCACCCTGGCGGAACTGATCCAGCATATCCCCGGGCCGGATTTCCCCACCGCCGGGATCATTAACGGTTCGCGCGGCATCCACGAAGCCTACCTTACCGGCCGCGGCCGTATTTACGTTCGTGCCCGCGCCCGCATAGAGGAAGACGGCGACAAGAGCAGCATTATCGTTACCGAGTTACCCTACCAGGTGAACAAGGCACGCTTGCTGGAAAAAATTGCCGAGCTGGTCAAGGACAAGAAACTCACCGGCATTCGCGAGCTGCGCGACGAATCGGACAAGGACGGCATGCGCATGGTCATCGAACTGCGCAAGGGTGAGTCGGGCGACATCATCCTCAACAATCTCTACCAGCACACCCAGATGCAGTCGGTATTCGGTATCAACATGGTCGCGCTGGTTGACGGCCAGCCGCGGTTGTTGAACCTGAAGATCCTGCTGGAAGCCTTTATCAAGCACCGCCGCGAGATCGTCACCCGCAGAACGGTGTTTGATCTCAAGAAAGCCCGCGCCCGCGCCCACGTTCTCGAAGGCCTGGCCGTGGCGCTGGCCAACATCGATCCCGTGATTGAATTGATCAAGGCCTCGAAGACCCCGGCCGAGGCCAAGGCCGGCCTGCTGCAGCCGGTGTGGCAGTCCACGGTCGTCGAGCAGATGTTGCAACGTGCCGGCGCCGAGGCCTCCAAACCGGATGATCTGCCGCCCGAACTGGGCCTGATTGACGGCGGTTACCGGCTGTCCGAAATCCAGGCCCAGGCCATTCTGGATCTGAAGCTGCAGCGTCTGACCGGTCTTGAACAGGACAAGGTGCTGACCGAATACAGCGAGATCCTGGAGGCCATCAAGGAATTGCGCGATATCCTCGCCCGCCCGGAGCGGCTCATGCAGGTGATCCGTGATGAACTGGTTTCCATCCAGCAACGCTACGGTGATGAGCGGCGTACCGAGATTGTCGAAACCCAGGAAGATCTGTCCATCGAGGACTTGATCAACGAGGAGGACGTGGTGGTGACCCTGTCGCACGCCGGTTACGCCAAGTACCAGTCCATCGATACCTATCGCTCGCAGCGCCGCGGCGGTCGCGGCAAGTCCGCAACCAACGTCAAGGAAGAGGATTTCGTGGACAAACTCTTTATCGCCAGTACCCACGACACCATGTTGTGTTTTTCGAGTCTGGGCAAGTTGTACTGGCTCAAGGTGTACCAGTTGCCACAGGCCAGCCGCACCGCCCGCGGCAAACCCATCATCAACCTGTTGCCGCTGGACGAGGGCGAACGCATCAGCGCCATCGTTCCCATCCGTGAATTCACCGAGGATTATTTCCTGTTCATGGCCACCGCCGACGGCACGGTCAAGAAATGCAGCCTCAAGGATTTTTCGCGGCCGCGGCCCAGCGGTATACGCGCGATTGAACTGGTGGAAGGCAATCACCTGGTGGGCGTGGAAGTGACCGACGGTCAGCACGACGTCATGCTGTTCAGTGACGGCGGCAAGTGCGTACGTTTCAACGAGGCCGATGTGCGGCCGATGGGACGTACCGCCCGCGGTGTGCGCGGCATCCGCCTGGGAGAAGGTCAGAAAGTCATCTCCCTGCTCATTGTCGAGTCCGAGGACGTTTCCGTGCTGACCGCTACCGAACATGGTTACGGCAAACGCACGCCGATCAGTGACTATGCCCGCAAGGCGCGCGGCGGCGTTGGGGTTATCTCCATCCAGACCACGGAACGCAACGGCCGGGTGATCGGTGCCGAGGCTGTGGACGAGGCCGACGAGATCATGCTCATCAGCAACCTCGGCACGTTGATCCGCACACCGGCGCGGGATGTGTCGACCATGGGGCGCAATACCCAGGGCGTACGCCTGGTCACGCTGGCCGAAGGCGAATTGTTGAGCAATATTGAACGTATCGTCGAAGACAGCGAAGAGGAGGAGGAAGAACCTTCTGTCTGATCCGCTGACCCCGGCAGTGGACGGTCCGCCGTATTATTTTGCGGCCGGACCCGCGGTTCTGCCCCGGTCGGTAAAACTCCGGATCCGCGATGAACTGCTGGACTACGGCAACACCGGCGTGTCCATTCTTGAACTCGGGCACCGCAGCGATGCCTTCCTCGAAATCGTTGACCGCTCCTGTTCCCGCCTGCGCGCCCTGCTCGAAATTCCCGACGATTACAGTGTGCTGTTGCTTCCCGCCGGCGCCCGCGCCCAGTTTTCCATGATCCCCTTGAACCTGGCCGGTCCGGAAACAGCAGTGGATTTCGTGCTTACCGGTTACTGGTCACGCCAGGCCATGAACGAGGCTGCACGCTATTGCCCGGTCAACGTGGCCGCGAGCAGCGAGGCGGACGATTTCAACAGCATTCCCTCAGCCGACAGCTGGAAGCTGGATGACAATGCCGGTTATGTCTACCTCACCGCCAACGAAACCATCAAGGGCGTCGAGTTTCACGCGCTGCCGGACGGCATACGCCGGCCCCTGGTTTGTGATATGACCTCCAGTATTCTGACCACACCGGTGGATGTCTCACGTTACGGACTCATCTTCGCCGCATCACAAAAGAACCTCGGCACAGCCGGACTCTGCCTGGTGATCGTGCACCGGGATCTCCTCGGCCGGGCGCGGCCGGAAACACCGGTCCTGTTCAACTACGCCAGGCAGGACGAAATGAATTCATTAATGAACACACCGCCGGTGGTGAGCTGGTACGTGATGGACCGGGTGCTTGATTGGCTGCAACAACAGGGTGGGCCCGCCGCCATGGCGGCCATGCATGAAGAGCGATCGGCGCGGTTGTATCGCTGCATTGATGACTCCGGTCTTTTCGGTAACCGTATCGCCGTGAATTGCCGTTCGCGTGTGAATATCACCTTTGAACTTCACCAGACGGCACTGCGTGATACGTTTATCCAGGCGTCCCGCGCGGCGGGTTTACTGGCCCTGGAAGGCCATAAAAGCGCCGGTGATTTCCGCGCCAGCCTGTATAATGCCATGCCGACGGCGGGTGTCGATGCCTTGATCGATTTTCTCCGCGACTTCGAGACCCGCCATGGCTGACAACGCGGCCATCGAAACGGCCCGTGATATTGAAAAATACATGCGGATTTCCCACGGCCTCTGGTTTAATCGTCGTTTGCCTTTATACTTTGCCTTTAGTAAACCAACAATCACAAGATACTCATGGGGAACGAACCGTCACTGGAAGAACTGCGTGCGGCCATCGATGCACTGGATGACAGTATTCTCGATTTGATTTTGCAGCGGGCCGAAAAGGCCAGCCAGGTGGTCAAGGCCAAGAACATCGATCCGGAACAGCAGGACTGTTATCGCCCGGCGCGCGAAGCACAGATACTGCGGCGCCTGATCGACAAAAACGCCGGTTTGCTCAGCGATGAAAATATCGCCTGTATATTTCGCGAAATCATGTCGGCCTGCCTGGCCCTGCAACAGCAGTTGCGTATTGCTTATCTCGGGCCGGCCGGAACATTTACCCAGACCGCTGCCCTCAAGCACTTCGGCCATGCCGTCAAAACCGGGGCTTTCGGCAGCATCGACCAGGTGTTTCGCGAAGTGGAATCGGGCGCCAGTCATTATGGCGTGGTGCCCATTGAGAATTCCATCGAGGGTGTAGTCAACCATACCCTGGACATGCTGATGAATTGCAGTCTCAGTATCTGTGGTGAAGTGGAATTGCGTATTCACCATCATCTGCTGAGTCAGGCCGAAAGCATGGACAAGGTGAGCCGCATCTACGCCCATGAGCAATCCTTCGCGCAGTGCCGATCCTGGCTGGACAGTCATGTACAGACGGCCGAGCGTATTGCCGTCAGCAGCAATGCCGAGGGCGCACGGCGGGCGACGGAAGACAATGCCGCGGCCGCCATCGCCGGTGACGCGGCGATGGAACAGTACAGGCTGGCAAAACTCGCGGGTAACATCGAGGACGAACCGGACAATACCACGCGATTTCTGATCATCGGCCGCCAGCCGGCTTCGGCCAGTGGTAACGACAAGACTTCACTGCTGTTTGCCACGGACAACAAGCCAGGCGCCCTGCACCGGTTGTTATCCTGTTTCGCCGATAACAATGTCAGCATGACCCGTATCGAGTCACGACCCTCTCGCCGGGGCATGTGGGACTATGTGTTTTTTGTCGACGTCGAGGGCCACATCGAGGACGAACGGGTACGAAAGTCGGTCCGGGATCTGGAAGAACACGCCTCGATGGTCAAGTTGCTGGGTTCTTATCCCAGGGCGGTACTATAGTGACTGGTGACTGGTGACTGGTGACTGGTGACTGGTGACTGGTGACTGGTGATTGGTGAATGGTGAATGGTGAATGGTGATTAGTGAGCCTGTGTTAAACACTGATTTTATTATCAACACTCAAATGCAAATGTATTCAATACGAATATAAAATGGATATGTATCCAATCACCAATCACTATTCACCATTCACTATCCCCGGATTTTCATGAGTTGCGATCTTCTTACACTTGCCACCCCCGGTGTTGCCGGCCTGCAACCCTACCAGCCCGGCAAGCCTGTCGAGGAACTGGAACGGGAACTGGGCATATCCAACATCATCAAGCTGGCCTCGAACGAGAACCCGCTGGGGGTGAGTAGCGCCGTACGTCAGGCGGTGCATGCTTTCAATGACTATGGCCGTTATCCTGATGGTAACGCCTTTACACTGAAAGCCATGCTCGCCGAAAAACACGGTGTGACGGCTGATCGTATCACCGTGGGCAACGGTTCCAACGATGTGCTCGAACTGATTGCACGCGCCACGGTGACCCGGGAGCACGAGATCATTTACTCCGATCATGCCTTCGCCGTCTACGCCCTGGTTACCCAGGCGTTGGGTGCCAACGCAAAAGTCACAGCGGCGGTTAACTGGGGGCATGATCTGGTGGCCATGCAGGCGGCTGTTTCCGATAACACCCGTATTATTTTTATCGCCAATCCGAACAACCCGACCGGTACCTGGCTGAGTCATGATGAGATGGTCGCGTTCATGCGGACGGTACCGGATCATGTCATCGTCGTTCTGGATGAGGCGTATTATGAATACGCCAGCGCTGATGATTACCCGGATTCTGCGGCGCTGATGCAGAAACACGACAATCTGATGGTGACACGGACATTCTCGAAGGCATACGGACTGGCCAGCCTGCGCATCGGTTACGCCATTTCCAGTCCGGCGCTCGCCGATCTGATGAACCGGGTACGTCAACCGTTCAATGTCAACAGTCTGGCCATGATTGCGGCACAGGCGGCATTAGGTGATGAACGCTTTCTGGCCGAGAGTATTGCGGTCAATGCGGCGGGTATGCAGCAACTGATCGCAGGACTGGACGACATGGGGCTGCATTTTATTCCCTCGCGCGGCAATTTTATCGCTGTCAATCTGCAGCAACCCGGCGCCGTGGTGTATCAAAAACTGTTGCATGAAGGCGTGATCGTCCGTCCCGTCGACAACTACGGCATGCCGGACTGCCTGCGCGTGAGTATTGGCCTTGAAGATGAGAATGCGCGTTTTTTGCTGGCGCTGGCCAAGGTGCTTGACAGATAACAGATAACAGACGACAGACGACAGACTACAGACGACAGACGACAGACTACAGATAACCTTGAACATTGAACTTCAAACTCTTATTGAGAACGGTGTATCGTGATTGGTGATTGGTGATTGGTGAATTGCTGAACCCCGGTACAACTATTCACCACTCACTATTCACGAATCACAAGCATTCGATCCCTGAAATTCGAACATCGAACATAGAACCTTGAACTCCGAACCTTGAACATAGAACCTCTAACCATTAACAAGCTGACAATCATCGGTGTCGGCCTCATCGGCGGCTCGCTGGCGCGGGCGCTGAAGGCGAAGAACCTGTGCCGTCATGTCACCGGTTGCAGCCGCAACGAGGATAATCTGAAAAAAGCAGTCGAGCTGGGCGTCATTGACAGTTATTCCACGGATCCGGCCGCCGCCGTGACGGATGCGGATCTCGTCTTGCTGGCTTCGCCGGTGAGTACCTACGGCGGAATTTTCAAAGCCATACAACCGGCGCTGGGTGCAAAGACCATTATCACCGATGCCGGCAGCAGCAAGGGCAGCGTGGTCGAGGCGGCAAAAGCATCGCTCGGTGACGCCTTGCCCCGGTTCGTGCCCGGGCATCCCATTGCCGGTACGGAGCAGAGCGGTGTCGAAGCCTCGTTTGCCGGGTTGTTTCAATCACATCGGGTGATCCTGACCCCGTTGCTGGAAACCGACGCCGCGGCAACACGGGTGGTATCGGATATGTGGCGAGCCACCGGCGCGGAAGTGATATTAATGAATCCCGAACACCACGACAGTGTGCTTGCGGCGACCAGCCATTTACCGCATTTGCTCGCCTTTGCGTTGGTCGATTGCCTGGCCAGGAAGGAAGAACGCGAGGAAATCTTCCGCTACGCCGCCGGCGGTTTTGCGGATTTTACCCGTATCGCTTCCAGCAGCCCGGAAATGTGGCATGACATCTGTTTTGCCAACCGTGAACATCTGCTCAAGGTGTTGCTGGAGTTCGATGCCCATCTCCGCGACATCGAGGCCGCGATCCGGGACGGGGACAGCGACAAGTTGCTGGCGATTTTTACCCGCGCCAAGTCGGCGCGGGACCGCTTTACCGATTTGCGCAAGTTGCCCGCGAATGACTGACGCGAATGTGATCTTTCATGTCGAGCCGGGCGGCTCGTTACGGGGTATGGTGCATGTTCCCGGCGATAAATCCATCTCCCACCGGGCGCTGATGCTGGCCGCTATCGCTGATGGCGATTCACACCTGAGCGGATTTTTGCCCGGCGAAGATACCCTGGCCACGCAGCGGGCACTGGCGTCTATGTCGGTGGCATTTGAACCTGCATCGGCAACGGAACTGGTTGTAAAAGGGGTCGGCATGCACGGTCTGAAAAATCCGGGAACGCCGCTGGATATGGGCAACTCGGGTACCTCGACGCGGCTTCTGGCCGGACTGCTGGCCGGGGCCGGGGTTGACTGTGAAATCATCGGCGACGCTTCATTGATGCGCCGTCCCATGGGTCGGGTGATCGAGCCCTTGCGTGAAATGGGCGCGGATATCAGCGGCAGCGAGGATCAAACCTTGCCCCTGCACATCCGCCCGTCTGCGCGACTCTCGGGGATCCGCTACCGGATGCCGGTGGCCAGTGCGCAGTTAAAGTCCTGCCTGTTACTGGCCGGGCTCTATGCCGACGGCAAGAGCTGTCTTCAGCAACCGGCGCCCAGCCGCGATCACACTGAACGCATGCTGGCCGCGTTTGGTGTCGACATACACATTAATAATAACGAGATTTGCATCGAGCCGGCTGCCCGCCTGCGAGCCACGGATGTATCCATTCCGGCCGATATTTCCTCGGCGGCATTTTTTATGGTCGGTGCGCTGATCGCTCCCGGTTCCGATATTATCCTGCCCGGTGTCGGAATCAACCCGACGCGCAGCGCTGTCATCGATATACTCCGGCAAATGGGCGGTCGAATTACCTTAAACAGTGAACGCAGTGAGGGCGGAGAACCGGTGGCGGACATCCGCGTTGAGACCAGTGATTTGCACGGTATCGATATTCCCCGGCACCTGGTGCCCATCGCTATAGACGAGTTTCCGGCCATACTTGTCGCGGCGGGCGTCGCGGACGGCGTCACCCGCCTCGGCGGCGCCGAAGAACTCCGGGTCAAGGAGAGCGATCGCATCGCCGCCATGAGCGCGGGGCTGGACCGGCTCGGCATTCAGGTCGAGCCACGGGCGGACGGCATGCAAGTACAGGGCGGTATCTTCAGTGGCGGCCGCATCGACAGCCACGGTGATCACCGCATCGCCATGGCTTTTGCCATGGCCGGACTGGCCGCGAAGGGCCGTATTCAAATTGAGGATTGCGCCAATGTCGCCACCTCGTTTCCCGGTTTTATGGATATCGCACGCCAGGCCGGGCTGCAAATCAGCGCTGAGCGGTCATGACCGCGCCGGTGATTGCCGTGGATGGCCCCAGCGGTACCGGTAAGGGTACCCTGTGCAGCTATCTGGCCCAGTGGCTGGACTGGCACCTGCTCGACAGCGGCGCCCTGTACCGGATCGTCGCCTACGCCGCGCAAACACAGGGGATTGATCCGGATAACGAGGCGGCGCTCGGCGAGGTGGCCCGCAATCTCGATGTTGAGTTTATCCCCTCCGAACCGGGGCGGGACGTGGGTGTGCTGCTCGCCGGCAGGGATATCACCCAGTCGATCCGCAATGAGGACTGCGGCCGTGCCGCGTCGATTGTTGCGGCCTTGCCACAGGTGCGCGCCGGGCTGCTGGATCGGCAGCAATCCTTCCGCCGCCCCCCGGGACTCATCGCCGACGGCCGTGACATGGGTACGGTGGTTTTCCCGGACGCCGAGTTGAAAATCTTTCTCACTGCGAGCCCGGACGAGCGCGCCAAAAGACGCTATAAACAGTTGAAGGACAAGGGCATCGGTGTTAATCTCCGCCAGCTTTTGGCCGATATCACTGAGCGGGATGCCAGGGACACGGAACGTGACATCTCGCCACTCAGACCGGCCGGCGACGCAATTGTCTTCGACACCACCGATGTGAACATCGATACTATGGTTGAGAAGATGATTCGCACTGTTCGAGATAAATTCCCGAATATTACGCGTGACAGGTAAACCGGGTCTTCCCGCAGTCAGGGGAAGGCAGCGATACCCGTCATTTTTATTAACTAACCAACTGAGTCAATCCATTTTCATGAGTGAGAGTTTCGCCGAATTATTTGAACAAAGTCAGATAGAACAGAAAATGCGTCCCGGTACCATCGTCAGTGGTATGGTAATGGACGTCACCCAGGACAAGGTCATTGTCAACGCCGGTTTGAAATCCGAAGGCGTTATTCCCATCGAACAATTTTACGACGATAACGGCGAACTCGAGGTCAGTATCGGCGATGAGGTCGATGTCGCCCTGGATGTGGTGGAAGACGGTTATGGCGAAACCCGCCTTTCACGTGAAAAAGCCAAACGACTCATTGCCTGGAAGAAACTCGAAGCTGCTCATGAAGCCGACGAAACCGTCACCGGTGTTATCGCCGAACGTGTCAAGGGCGGTTTTACCGTGGACATCGACAAGGTCCGCGCCTTCCTGCCCGGTTCACTCGTGGATGTGCGTCCGGTCAAGGACACCACCTACCTGGAAGGCAAATCGCTGGAATTCAAGGTAATCAAGATTGATGAAAAACGCAGCAACGTAGTGGTTTCCCGCCGTGCTGTGGTGGAACACGAAAGTACGGCCGATCGCGACGCCCTGCTGGAGAAACTTTCCGAGGGCGTGGTGGTGAAAGGCGTGGTCAAGAACCTGACCGATTACGGCGCCTTCCTGGACCTGGGCGGTATCGACGGCCTCCTGCACATTACCGACATGGCCTGGAAGCGGGTGAAAAACCCCAGCGAGATCGTCAATATCGGTGACGAGATCGAGGTCAAGGTGCTGAAGTTCGACCGCGAACGAAATCGCGTCTCGCTGGGACTCAAGCAGATGGGCGAGGATCCCTGGACCGATCTGACCCGCCGTTATCCGGAAGGATCACGCCTGCGCGGTACGGTCACCAATCTGGCCGATTACGGCTGTTTCGTGGAACTGGAAGAAGGCGTCGAAGGCCTGGTGCACGTCTCGGAAATGGACTGGACCAACAAGAACGTTCATCCCTCCAAGATTGTACACATCGGCCAGGAAGTCGATGTCGTGATCCTCGACATCGACGAGGAACGCCGCCGTATTTCCCTCGGCATGAAACAGTGCCAGCCCAATCCATGGGAAAGCTTCGCGGCCAGGCACAACAAGGGTGATCGCGTCACCGGCCAGATCAAGTCCATTACCGATTTCGGTATTTTCATTGGTCTCGAGGGTAATATCGACGGACTGGTGCATCTGTCCGACATTTCCTGGTCCGACGAAGGCGAGGAATCCATTCGCCGCTTCAAGAAGGGCGATGAGCTGGAAACCGTGGTCCTTGCCGTCGATGCCGAGCGCGAGCGCATTTCACTCGGTATCAAACAACTGGAAAAGGATCCATTCTCCGCCTATGTGGCCGAATTCCCCAAGGGCAGTATCGTCAATGGCACGGTCAGTGAAGTGAATAACCGCGAGGCTATTATCAATCTGGCTGAAGGTGTCGATGCGACCCTCAAGGGCTCGGAAATTTCCCTGGAAAAACGTGTAGACGACGTGCGTTCAGAGCTCAAGGAAGGCGAGGAAGTGGAAGTCAAAATCATTGCCATCGACCGCAAGAAACGCACCCTGTCGGTTTCCATCAAGGCGAAGGAATACGACGACGAGGCAGCCGCGGTTGAGGAATATTCCCAGGATTCCGGCGCCACGGCCAAGTTGGGCGACATACTGAAGGAACATCTGGACAAATAAAATCCGTGTTTTCGTCAATAAGCCGTTGATTTGACGGCTGAAAACAGCCAAAATACGGTAATAATACATCCAGGGACCAATCTCTACCGGGGCAAGAGACATGACCAAGTCAGAGCTTATCGACCAACTGGCCAAACGTCAGTCACAGTTGGCATACAAAGACGTCGAACTCGCCGTCAAGACCATCCTGGAGCACATGGCGCATACCCTGTCCAACGGGGAACGCATCGAAATCCGCGGCTTTGGCAGCTTTGCCCTGCATTACCGCCCGCCCAGGGTGGGCAGAAATCCGAAATCCGGCGAGCCCGTCTCACTGCCGGCGAAGTACGTACCCCATTTCAAACCCGGCAAGCAGTTGCGAGAGCGGGTTGACCTCTCCAGGCACACCGTGCCGACTCCGATTCCCGCTGAATAATCACCTTCCCGGGGCTGTCGGTCCCGGGCTATTGCCATCATCAGTCTCTCCGCTTATTGTTGATTGCTGTCGCTGATCCGCATTCATGTCGGAGGAAAAATGTTCCGTCTCCTGCTCATTGTTGTAATTTTTCTGGTTTTCATGCTGGGACTCGTGTTCCATCTGCAAAATGACCACCTGGTGATCTTCAACTACCTCCTCGGTTCAGTGGAATATCATTTTTCGGTCTTCATGGTGTTGAGTTTCACCGCCGGCGCATTGCTGGGGGTGATCACCATGATGACAATTGTGATGCGACTGAAAACCCGGGTACGCAGGCTCACCAGGCAGGTGCGGGCACGGGATACGGAAGTCACCAATCTGCGTTCCATTCCCTACCGGCAAACCGACTCACCATGAGTTATGAAACCCTGATTATTGCTGTGTTACTGTTTGCTGCCGTTGTTTCCGGCTGGTTACTGGGCCGCCGCGGTACACAGACGGAAACCGTTAATGGGCAAGGGCGAACCGGGCTGCATCCCGAGTATTTCAAGGGGCTTAACTATGTGCTCAATGAGCAGCCTGACAAGGCCATCGAGGTCTTTGTCAAAATGCTGGAGGTCGACAGCGAAACGGTGGAAACCCACCTGGCGCTGGGAAACCTGTTCCGCCGTCGCGGCGAGGTCGACCGTGCCATACGCATTCACCAGAATCTGATCGCAAGACCCACACTGGAAAGAGAACAACGGGCCCAGGCACTGCTGGAACTGGGAATGGATTACATGCGATCGGGGCTGCTTGATCGTGCCGAAAGCCTGTTTCTTGAGTTGATCGATATGGGTTTTTATCGCAAGCAGGCTTACCACGAACTGCTCGATATTTACCAGCAGGAAAAGGACTGGGACAAGGCGATTACCACCGCCAGAAAACTTGAAAATGTCTCGGCAGAATCGCTCGCCCACGTCATTGCCCAGTATTATTGCGAGCAGGCCGACGAACATCTCAGAAGCGGGCGTATCGACCGCTTTCTTGAATGCATCAACAAGGCATTGAGCAATGATCCCGGGTGCGTCCGTGCCAGTATCATGGCGGCCAGACAGGCATTGCAGGCCGGCGATGCACGCAAGGCCATGTCCTCGTATCTGCGCGTCGAAAAACAGGATCCCGAATTTATTTCCGAGGTGATTGCGCCGCTGCTGGAATGCTATACCTCGTTGAACAAGCTCGATGATTATATTGCATACTTGCGCAAGGTCACCGATCAAACCGGGTCCATCACCGCGATGCTGACCCTGGTCCGGCTGATTTCCGAGAAGCAGGGACATGAAGAGGCCTCCAGGTTCATCACCGCCGAACTGAAAAAACGTCCCTCTGTGCGGGGAGTGGATCGCCTGCTCGAGTATGTCATGCACAACACCGACGGCGAAACCCGTGAGCGTTTGATGACCATCAAGGATCTGACCGCGGAGTTGCTCAGAAACCGTACCGCGTATCGTTGCAACCAGTGCGGTTTCGAGGCCAAGGCCCTGCACTGGCAGTGCCCGGGTTGTAAAACCTGGGGTTCGGTGAAGCCGATTTATGGTGTTGCGGGTTAAGCTCGCAACATGATCGAGGATTTCGTCAACGTTGCGGACGGCACCGGCTATGACACGGGTATCTGTATCATCGGTGCCGGTGCGGCAGGCATTACACTGGCGCGATCCCTGCTCGACAGCGGCCTTCCACTGTGTCTGCTGGAAAGCGGCGGCGCGGATTTCGAGGCGCCGACGCAAAACCTGGCGGCCGGTGAATCCATAGGTCAGCCCTATTATCCCCTGGAGGAATCGCGCCTGCGCTTTTTCGGTGGCACCACGGCCATCTGGGGTGGACGTTGCGCCCAGTTGGACGCCATCGACTTTCGCCAACGTGATTGGGTGACATACAGCGGCTGGCCCTTCGGCAAGGACGTCCTGACCGGGTATTATCGCCAGGCGCAGGGCTTGCTGGAGTTGCCGGTCATCGACAATAACATGTTGCCCGGATTTCAATCGCCGCTGCACACGGTATGTCCGGCATTCTGGCAATTCGATGAACGCTTCGATCGTTTTACCCTGGCTAACTGTACCGATCTGGTGGCCTCGGCGAAGGTGCGCATATTGCTGCATGCCACGGCAACACAGATCCATACCAATGCCGACGGCAGTGCGATCGACAGTGTGACCATCAGCAACCTCCATGGCGGAACCGGCACTGTTCGCGCGCGCATCTTCATACTCGCAACCGGGGGACTGGAAGTGCCGCGGTTGTTATTAAGCTCGAAATCGCCCACCCATCCAAACGGTCTGGGAAATCATCATGACAATGTCGGACGGTTTTTTATGGAACACCCGCATGCGCGCGGGGCCCTTGTTCATGTCAGCAATCCCCGGCAATTGTTCAAGCTGTTGCCGCGTTTCATCCGCTACCAGGGCAGGCGTTTCGGCATGCTGTTTCACCCGTCCGATCAATTGCAGGAGACAAAAGGCATTCTCAACAGCGGTTTCACCCTGGCCGTACGTAAACATCCCGGAGCAAAGCAGGTACTTTACAAGCAGCTCTACAATTCCATGCGCCATGAGATGTCACCGACCCGGTTCGGGCGCGGCCTGTGGAAGATTACCCGCCGGGTCTCGGCCCGGATCCAGGATCGCCTGGGTGCTTACCTGACGACCCGTAAACTCGGGCGCGAAGGTTATGGGCTTTATGCCGTGATCCGTGCCGAGCAGGCGCCCAACCCGGACAGCCGTATCGTGCTGACCGATGACCGCGATGCCCTGGGCATGCCGCGTATCGCCCTGGACTGGCGTCTGAGTGCGATTGACAAGGACAGTATCCGTATCCTGATGAAGGCCTTCGATGAAGAGCTGCGGGATCACGGACTCGGCAGTAGCGAGCCCGCCGACTGGCTCGATGAATCCGGACCGGGGTGGGAAACCGATCCGCTGGTCAGCAATCACCCGATCGGCGGTTATCATCATATGGGTACGGCGCGCATGGCGGCCAATCCGCGGGATGGCGTGGTCGATGCGAACTGCCGGGTCCACGGTGTGGCTAATCTTTATATTGCCAGCAGTGCTGTTTTTCCGACGGCAGGCTGGGCCAATCCCACATTAACGATACTTGCGCTCAGCCTGCGCCTGGCGGATCACCTCAGGCGGGAAGTAAAATAGCGATTACAGATTTCGTTACCGTGCAGGTGGCTGATGGTTCGGTATTTCCGGATCTGTCTCGTCTTCGATCAGTAATACTTATACTTCAGCTACATATCGCACTTCATGTACGTACTACGTCTCCTTTCGCCTCTTCAAGTAATCTTCATTCCACTGCGTCGGACAAGGTGCCACTGCGCCGTCAGGTCTTGTTGTAACAACACACATGACTTTGGCCCAGAGACTGCATCTTCCTTATGTGTGGCGGCGCACTGAACAGGCAGGGTGTTTTAGATAGTATATCCGCTTAGGAATCGCAACCATGCATAAATGGTTTTTGTGAAAATATATATATTCACTTTTGTTACCTATTTGGAGAAGTAGTTACTATGAAAAATTTAATACAAAATTTTAACCGACCGTTGTTACTGACGGTTGTTGCAACAATGTTTGCCGCTGGATTTTCGAGTTTCGGATTCGGTATACAGTCGGCCGAAGCTGCAGATATCCAGAATTCGGCCGGAATGCCAGACAGTAATGCTGTAAGCCGCAACCAGGCATACCTTGTGGCAGACGGTCGCTCTGTCAGTGATAGTGATATAGCTGCTCAAAACTGGGATACCCCGGGTGGTCCGGATACGGATGCCGTTGCCCCCTCCAATGATGTGGGCATGGCTGCAGCAGAATGGAGAAGTCTCGAACAGCCGGTGGTGAGCCAGAGTGAATTCGCTGCTGAAAACTGGAAGAACCCCGGCGTTGCCGCACCAATCTCCAATCAATCATCCGAGCATGATATGGCTACAAAGAGCTGGGGAGTAGAACGGTAGTCGTTCACCCGTAACTGAACAACAATCGGAAATTTACTCCAAACAAACTTTGAAACCGCGCCGGCCTGACAACCGGCGTTTTTTTATTTTTGAAAATAGTGAAAATAGGGCCGGAGTGATTAAATAGTGAAAATAGGGCCGGAGTGATTAAAAATAAATCACTCCGGCCCCTCCCTGGTAGGGCCCTCCCTGTGCCGGGATAGTTGTCGCGTCCAAATTTCAATGTAAGTCTCAAAAAGGAGTAGTCAGTGAGACCCGCTTGATATCAACTGGTCATGGTGTTCATGAAGCAGAGCGTTTATTCTTGCCGTCCCCGCTAATCAACAGCATTTGTTAATGAGCAGTCAGCAACAATTCAGTCCGTTTCAGCCGCATATCCCCGAGGGGCGCGATCAGCGCCACTACTGGGGGCGTCTTTATGGCAGCAGCAAGGCGCTGGCCATTACCCGTGCGGCCGAAGCGACAGAGCAGCCGGTTGTTGTCGTCACTTCCGACATGCTGGCGGCCAGCCGTCTTTATGATGAAATCCATTTTTTCCTGGATCCGGAAGCCGCCATTGATGTGCTGACGTTCCCGGACTGGGAAACGCTGCCTTATGATCAGTATTCGCCATACCAGGACATCATCTCCGGGCGCCTGGCCACGCTGGTGCGCTTGACCACCAGCGAACGCGTAATCATGGTGGTGCCGGTGACCACGGTGATGCACCGGGTGATCCCCAGGGACTATCTGCTCACGCACAGTCTGATGCTGGAGACCGGGCAGACGTTGTCGCTGGAAGAGTTTCGCCGCCGGTTGCGGGACAGTGGTTACAACATTACGCCGCAGGTCATGGAGCACGGCGAAGCGGCCATTCGCGGTTCCCTGCTGGATATTTTTCCCATGGGTTCAGACAACCCTTACCGGATTGACCTGCTCGATGATGAGATCGACAGCATCCGCGAATTCGATCCGGAGACGCAACGTTCCATCGGCCAGGTGCAAAATGTCCGTATCCTGCCCGCCCGCGAGGTAGCGCTGACTGATGAAGGCATCGCCTGTTTTCGCAGCGCATGGCGTGCGCGTTTCGAGGGTAATCCCAATGACTGCCCGGTGTACCGCGATGTCAGCCAGGGGCTGGCGCCGAGCGGTATCGAGTATTACCTGCCGTTGTTTTTCAGGGAGACCTGCAGCCTGTTCGACTACCTGCCGGATCGCAGCCTGCTGGTGCTGGATGAAGCTATCGAGGATGCCGTGGACGCTTTCTGGCAGGAAACCCGGGAGCGGTATGAATCGCATCGCCATGATATTGAACGCCCGGTACTGAAACCGCAGGAAATCTTTTTCGAACCGACCGGTTTTTACACCCGCATCAAGCCGTTTGCGAAGATCCTCGCCCGGCACATGGAGCAACCGGCGGGTAACGGTGTTTACAATTACGCCACCACCACGCCGGTGCGCTTTTCCATCGATGCAAGGGCCCGCGATCCGCTGGCGCTGTTGCAGCGTTTTCTCGACAGCTTCAACGGCCGAGTGCTGATTGCCGCCGAGACCCTGGGGCGGCGCGAAACCCTGCTGGAATTGTTTCATAAACACGGTTTGAGACCGGCGGCAGTGGACAACTGGTCCGCCTTTGTGGATTCGGACATTGCTTTCGGACTCACGGTGGCCACGCTGGAGCAGGGCGCGCAGATTGACGATCCCGGCATTGCCGTGATCAGTGAGTCGCAGTTGTTCGGTGAACGGGTGATGCAGCGGCGCCTGCGCAAGCGTAAACAGCAGGATACCGAGGCCATTGTTCGCAATCTCACCGAACTCAGTATCGGCGCCCCGGTGGTGCATGAGGATCACGGTGTCGGCCGTTACCAGGGCCTGGTGAAGCTGGAAGCCGGCGGTATACCGGCCGAGTACATCATGCTGGAATATGACGGTGGCGATAAACTGTATGTGCCGGTTGCCTCGCTGGAACTGATCAGCCGCTATACCGGCGTGGATCCGGATCATGCGCCGTTGCACCGGCTCGGCAGCGGTCAATGGGAAAAGGCCCGGCGCAAGGCGGCGCAACGCGTGTTCGATGTTGCCGCCGAACTGCTGGATATCCAGGCCCGGCGCGCCGCCCGCCAGGGCTTCAGCTTCCATTTTGAATCCACGGCCTACCACAGTTTTGTGCAGGGGTTTCCCTTCGAGGAAACACCCGACCAGGCCGACGCCATCGAAGCGGTCATCAATGACATGAAAGACCCGAAACCCATGGATCGCCTGGTCTGCGGCGATGCCGGGTTCGGCAAGACCGAGGTGGCCCTGCGTGCGGCCTTCATTGCGGTGGAAAACGGTAAACAGGTGGCGCTGCTGGTTCCCACCACTCTGCTGGCGCAACAGCATTTCCAGAATTTCAGGGATCGCTTTGCCGATCACCCGGTACGGGTGGAACTGATTTCGCGCTTTCGCAGCGGCAAGGAGCAGGCTGCGGTGGTGGCGGGTCTGAAAGACGGTTCCATCGATATCATCATCGGTACCCATAAACTCATCCAGGGCAACATGCAGTACAAGCAACTGGGACTGGTAATCATCGACGAGGAACATCGCTTCGGGGTGCGGCAGAAGGAACGCTTCAAGGCTCTGCGCACGGAAGTGGATGTGTTGACGCTGACCGCGACACCGATCCCGCGCACACTGAACATGGCGTTGTCGAATATTCGTGAACTGTCGATCATCTCGACCCCGCCGTCGCGGCGGCTGGCGGTGAAAACCTTCGTCCGCGAGTGGAACGAGGCGCTGTTGAAAGAAGCCATCACCCGCGAGATCAAGCGCGGCGGCCAGGTGTTCTTCCTGCATAACCGGGTTGAAAGCATCGTCCAGACGGCGGATAAAATCCGCAAACTGATGCCCGGGGTTCGGGTCGAAATTGCCCATGGCCAGATGCCGGAAAAGGAACTGGAGCGGGTCATGCTGGATTTTTATCACCGCCGCTTCAGTATTCTGGTCTGTACCACCATTATTGAAACGGGTATCGACGTGCCCAGCGCCAACACCATGATCATAGACCGCGCCGACAAGTTCGGCCTGGCGCAGCTCTACCAGTTACGTGGCCGGGTCGGTCGTTCGCACCATCGCGCCTATGCCTATTTGATCGTGCCGCCGCGCAAGGCCATGACCGCCGATGCCATCAAGCGTCTCGAGGCCATCGAGTCACTGGAGGATCTGGGCATCGGCTTTACCCTGGCGACTCACGATCTCGAGATACGCGGGTCCGGCGAGATCCTCGGCGATGAACAAAGCGGGCACATCCAGGCCATCGGCTTCGGTCTGTACATGGACATGCTGGACCGCGCCGTGCGCGCGCTCAAGTCCGGCAAACAGCCGTCACTGGATCGGCCGTTCGATCAGGTTACCGATATCAATCTGCATGTACCGGCCCTGATCCCGGACGATTACCTGCCGGATGTGCATACCCGGCTGATCCTGTACAAGCGCATGGCCGGCGCGGAATCGCCGGCCGCGCTCGAGGATCTGAAGGCCGAAATGATCGATCGCTTCGGCCTGTTGCCCGAGGCGGTGCAGAACCTGTTTCGCATTACCGCCGTGAAAATCCGCGCTCATCCCATCGGTATCAAAAAAATCGACCTGGGTGAATCCGGCGGCCGCCTCGTCTTTGCCGAGGAAGCCAACGTCAATCCGGAACGTATTATTCACCTGCTGCGCACGCATCCGGCCGATTACCGGCTCGATGGTCAGGACAAACTGCGTGTCATGCGCAAGTTGCCGGATCCCGAGCAACGATTTGAAGTTTTGGAGGAATTACTCGACCATATAGGTCTTGATGACGCCGCGTGAAATAATGATACCCATGCGTTTACAACGACTGTTGCTCTCCCTGCTGCTGCTGGCCTTTTCCGGCAATGCCTTTGCGGTCTGGTATCGCGTCGAGGTGATCGTCTTCGAACACCTGTATTCCGACGGCGATGGCGAGGTCTGGGACAAGATTCCCGGTCTGCCGGTCAAGGAGCGCCTGATTACGGTAAGCCGGGATGCGGCAGACACTCCAGGCCCTTTCTACCAGGGCTACCCGGAGGGCGACCGGCGGCTTGCCGGGATCTATTCCGCCCTCAGGTATTCGAAACAATATCGTCCGATTCTGCACATGGCCTGGCAACAGCCGGGACTCGGCGCCTCGCGTGCCCGTAACGTACAGGTGCGCAAGGAAGACGGCATGATCATTGACAACGGTCTTGAAGTGCCGCTGCTGAAAGTGGACGGCGTGGTGAAGATCCGCAGTACGCGGCTTTTGCACGTGGATGTGGATCTGGCGTATTTTTTCCAGCCGGTGCCGGAGACCTTCCTGTTCACGGGGATAGTCGAGGGCACGGAGGAAGCGCCTCGCTACGCCCGTATTACCGAGTCACGCAAGATCAAACTCAACGAGGTGCATTATTTTGATCATCCGTTGTTCGGCGTGTTGCTGCAGGTCAGCCGCTTGAGCAAGGAATGAGTCAGATTTCAGATTTCAGATTTCAGATTACAGACTACAGATTACAGATTACAGATTACAGATTGCAGACTACAGACGTCTGACATCAACATCCCTGTTGTCCGGTGAACTGTAGTGCGGTTTATCCCCGTAGGCTTGACGGCCGCCTTCCTGCCGCCGGTCCCGTAACTTGATGTCTGACTGCTGATAAATTTCTTGGTAAGACTACCGTAGTAGAGATCCCCACTGACAGGGATCGGGATACCGAATACCACTTCGCCCCGCCTAATGACTGAAATCAGCAACAACTTCAGTGAACCCCCACCGGTCCGCGACACATGCGCCGAATCATCAGAGTTTAGAATGGCTCTAATAAACCATTCCGCTGTGTATTTTTCTTCAATCGTCTCGGCCGCGTACCACGGTTAAGACCATACAAGCGGGGATGTACTCTTTCCTTTTTACTGTAAGTTTCTGTTTCCGTTTAATTCTTTCTGGTAATTAGAATCATTCTAAATCATGGCACGTAATCTGCTGAGATGTTTATGGGTTAAACAAATGAGGAGACAGTCATGTTTAAAAAAACCATACCATTCCTTACCGCTGTTGCGGTAACCATTACCACTCTTGCACCGGCCAGCTCGCTTGCGGCGGATGCCATGGCTCGGTCAAACCAGTTCTGGTGGCCTGAAAAATTAAACCTGGAACAACTGCGCGTCCATGATCCGGCATCAAATCCATACCGGAATTTCAACTATGCCGAGGCATTCAGGAACGTTGATCTGAATGCCCTGAAAGCAGACATAGAGAAGGTATTGACGACATCCCGGGACTGGTGGCCGGCGGACTGGGGTCACTACGGCGGCCTTATGATCCGATCGGCGTGGCACGCTGCAGGTACGTATCGTGTGCATGACGGCCGCGGCGGCGCCGATGGAGGGCAGATCCGCTTCGAGCCGCTCAACAGTTGGCCGGATAACGCCAACCTGGACAAGGCCCGCAGGTTGCTGTGGCCGGTCAAGCAAAAATACGGCCGCAGTGTATCCTGGGGCGACTTGATCATCCTCGCCGGTAACGTCGCCCTGGAATCCATGGGTTTTGAAACCCTGGGTTTTGCCGGCGGCCGTGTCGATGACTGGGAAGCCGATCTCGTGTACTGGGGCCCCGAGACCGAAATGCTGGCCAATGACAAGCGTTACAAGAACGGCAAACTGGGAAACCCCCTGGCCGCTGTTCAGATGGGTTTGATCTATGTAAATCCGGAAGGCCCGAACGGCAATAACGATCCGCTCTCCGCGGCCGCGGATATACGTGAATCGTTTGGCCGCATGGCGATGAACGATGAAGAGATCGTTGCCCTGATCGCAGGCGGACACACCCTGGGCAAGGCGCATGGCGCCAAATCCGCCGACTGCGTGGGTCCCGAGCCAGCCGCTGCCGGTATAGAAGAACAGGGTTTCGGCTGGAAGAATAATTGTGGCAGCGGTAAAGGCGCTGACGCCATGACCAGCGGTCTGGAAGGCGCCTGGACCTCAACGCCTACCGCCTGGTCCATACTTTATCTTGATAATCTGTTCAGATTTGAATGGAAGAAAACAAAAAGTCCTGCCGGCGCGACACAGTGGGTACCGACGGATGAAGCGGCTGCACAGCTTGTACCGGATGCGCATATTGCTGATAAACGCCATGCGCCTATCATGTTCACAACCGATATGGCGCTCAAGAAAGATCCGGGCTTTCGCAAGATTGCCGAACGCTTCCTGAAAAATCCCAAAGAGTTCGATCAGACCTTTGCCAGGGCCTGGTTCAAACTGACACATCGTGACCTGGGTCCCCGGGCACGCTATGTGGGTAGTGAGGTGCCCGAAGACGTATTTATCTGGCAGGACCCGGTTCCAGCGGTTGACTACAAGTTAATCAGTCACGATGAGGCAGAAAGACTGGAAGTACTGATTCTTGAATCCGGTGTGACCATACCTGAATTGATAAGGACTGCCTGGGCCTCGGCCTCCACCTTCCGTGGTTCCGATATGCGCGGTGGCGCCAATGGCGCGCGTATTCGCCTGGCTCCGCAGAAAGACTGGCAAGCCAACGATCCGGCGGAACTGGCCAGGGTTTTAAAGACCCTGGACAACGTCCGGCAGACATTCAACAAGACATTGTCGGATGGCAAGCAGGTATCGCTGGCCGATGTGATTATAGTGGCTGGCAATGCCGCTGTTGAAGAAGCTGCCAGCAAAGCCGGCCACGAGATTGACATTCCGTTCACTCCCGGCCGGAGCGATGCCACACAAGAGCAAACCGATGTGAAGTCTTTTGCCGTGCTGGAACCGACTGCCGATGCTTTCCGTAATTATTATGATGATCGCAGTTATGCTTCGCCGGCCCTGATGTTGGTGGAGAAGGCGGATCTGCTGACCCTGACCGCACCTGAAATGACCGTACTGCTGGGTGGTATGCGCGCCCTGAACGCCAACACCGGCCAGACCAGGCATGGTGTCCTGACTGACAAGCCCGGTACCCTGAGCAATGACTTCTTCGTTAATCTGCTCGACATGTCGACACAATGGAAAAAGTCGAAAGAGTTTCCGGGTGTCTACGAGGGACTGGACCGCGGGACGGGCGAACTCAGGTGGACTGCAACCCCGGTTGATCTGATTTTCGGATCCAACTCGGAATTACGTGCGCTTGCAGAGGTTTATGCCGCCAACGACAGCGATACCAAATTTGTCAAAGACTTCGTTGCCGCCTGGACAAAGGTGATGAACCTTGATCGCTTCGATGCCGTACAGCCGGGTACTGGTACTGCCAAGGTGGCGTTTAAATAAGCAAAGGTATTTACATTTGCAAGTTCGGAAAAGGAACGGCGGCGTTTTCAGCGCCGCCGTTTTTTTCGTTGCTATGGCCAGACCTGTTCAGGCGGCAGCCAGACAGTGCCGATTCCGGGCCGGGCGCGGTTGACTCAACCCGTTCATTGGACTAACGTGTAATGATATATTCAGCGCCGATTTGACAATCAGCTTGCGGGCGCTCAAAAAATACCGCTAAAGAGAACGACCTGCTTTAGCTCAAGCTGATGCGGGTTTTTTTATTGCCTTTCTTTTTTTCCCGTATTGATGCTGTCAGGTCTCACGCAGGAGTGACGCCTTATGAGTAATAATGAAAATAAATATCATCGCAACACGCAGGCTGTCAGGGCCGGGATCCGCCGCAGTCCGGAAGGCGAACACTCGGAGCTGATTTTTTCCACCTCCAGTTTCGTCTTCAAGAGCGCCGCCGAGGCGGCGGCGCGATTTGCCGGCGACGAACCCGGTAATATCTATTCCCGCTTTACCAATCCCACGGTGCGCATGTTCGAGGAGCGTCTGGCCGCGATGGAAGGCGGTGAACGCTGTATCGGCACCTCGTCGGGTATGAGCGCCATACTCAGCACCTGCCTCGGACTGCTCAGGGCCGGCGACCATATTGTGTCATCGCGCAGTATTTTCGGCACCACGGTCAGTCTGTTCAGTAATATTTTTCCGAAGTTCGGACTCGAAACCACGTTCGTACCGCAGGCCGATTACACCGCCTGGGAAGAGGCCATCACGCCGGCCACGCGGATGCTGTTTATGGAAACACCCTCGAACCCGCTCACCGAGGTTGCCGATATACGCAGGCTTGCGGATATCGCCCACGCCCGCGATTGTCTGCTGGTGGTGGACAACTGTTTCTGCACGCCCAGCCTGCAATTGCCGTTCAATTTCGGTGCCGACCTGGTGATCCACTCCGCCACCAAGTACCTCGACGGCCAGGGCCGTTGTGTCGGCGGTGCCGTGGTGGGCAGTGAGCAGCTGCTGGGCAAGGATGTGTTCGGTTTCCTCAGGAGCGCGGGGACGTGTATGAGTCCGTTCAACGCCTGGGTGTTTCTCAAGGGGCTGGAGACCCTGGATATCCGCATGCGCGCTCACAGCGAAAACGCACAGCGCCTGGCCGCCTGGCTGGAGGAACAGCCAGGTGTCAGCCGGGTGCATTATCCGGGTCTGGCCAGTCATCCGCAGCACCAACTGGCTTCGACACAGCAGTCCGGCTATGGCGGCATCATCAGCTTTGAACTCGCCGGTGGGCAGGAGGCCGCCTGGTCACTGATCGACAAGACGCGGATTTTCTCGATCACCGCCAACCTGGGTGACACCAAAAGCACCATCACCCATCCGGCGACCACGACCCACCAGAGGCTCACCGATGAACAACGCCGGGAGGCCGGTATCGCGCCGGGCCTGGTGCGGATCTCGGTGGGTCTCGAAGATGTCGGAGATCTGCAGGAAGACCTGGCGCCGGGTCTGGGCTGATTGTTAACCGCTCGCGGACCCGGAACAGTCTTTGCCAGCAGGCGCCTTAGCGATTAAAATCATCGGACTTGAGTGAGGAAGCGAGAACGTGTAAATTGTGCGCCGCACAATTCTTCATAAAAATTTATCGGGCACTGCAAGAGGCCGAATTTTTAAATTCAAGAATTTCAAAAAAAGATCTGTGGTCTTTTTTTAATTTACGAGTCGTATTTTTTTCCCTTTTTTACTAAATAAAACAATACTGGAGATCCATTATGCCTGGAAGAAATTTCATGTTTATCCCCGGCCCGACAACTATTCCGCGCCGGATCCAAAACGCCATAAACGTCGAGCAGGAGGACATGCGCGCCATGGACCTGCCGGAGTTCACCAAGCCGCTGTACGAAGACATGAAGAAAATCTTCAAGACCAAAACCGGTCGTGTTTTCATTTTCCCGGCATCCGGTACCGGCGGCTGGGAGTCAGCTGTCGCCAATACCCTGAGTAAGGGCGACAAGGTTTTGATGTCCGGTTTCGGTCACTTCTCCAACCTGTGGATTGACCTCTGCCAGCGCTGGGGTCTGGATGTACAGGCCCTGGAAGTCGAGTGGGGTAAGGGTGTTCCGGTCGAGGAATACGCTAAAATCCTCGAGGCCGACAAGAACCACGAAATCAAGGCCGTATTTGCTACCCAGAATGAAACCGCGACCGGTGTCGCCTCCGACATCGCCGGCGTGCGCAAGGCTCTGGATGCCTGTAACCATCCGGCGCTGCTGTTCGTTGATGGTGTCAGTTCGGTAGCATCCATCGATTTCCGCATGGACGAGTGGGGCGTGGATCTGTGCGTTTCCGGTTCCCAGAAAGGCTTCATGCTGCCCACCGGTCTCGGCATCGTCTGTGCCAGCGAGAAGGCCCTGGCCTGTCGCGAGCATTCCGATCTGCCGAAAACCTTTTTTGACTGGAACGACCAGATCAAGACCAACGATCTCGGCTTCTTCCCGTACACACCGCCGATGAACCTGCTGCGTGGACTGCGCGAATCGCTGAATATGATCGAGGAAGAAGGTCTGGAGAACGTCTTTGCCCGTCACAACCGCATGGCCAGTGCTGTTCGCGCGGCCGTCGAGGCCTGGGGCATGCGTCCGATTGCAGACGGACCGGAATGGTATTCCGATACCGTCACTGCGGTAAAGGTCCCCGAAGGTTTCGACGGCAACGAGGTGGTTCGCCATGCTTACCGCTATTACAATCTGGCGCTGTCCATTTCCCTGGCCAAGATTGCCGGGCAGGCATTTCGTATCGGCCACCTCGGTGACATGAACGAACTCATGGTGCTGACACCCATCAACGGTGCGGAAATGGCCATGAAGGACCTCGGCTATCCCATCGAACTCGGCAGCGGTGTTGCAGCTGCGCAGGAATACCTGCGAAATACCAAGCAGGATCGACTGGCGTAAGCGCCGGGGGTAATTATGAGTTTTACACAATATACACAGGCCACGCCGCGCATCCAGCGCAGTGAACTGGCCGTCCCGGGTTCCAACCCGGACATGTTCGAGAAAGCCGCGAAAACCGAGGCTGATTATATTTTCCTGGACTGCGAGGATGCGGTGGTTCCCGACGACAAGGAGCAGGCCCGCAAGAACATCATCGAGGGCCTCAACGACATCGACTGGGGTGACAAGACCATGTCGGTGCGCATCAACGGGCTGGATACGCATTACATGTACCGCGATGTGGTGGATATTCTCGAGCAGGCAGGCAACAACCTCGACACCATTCTCATTCCGAAAGTCGGCACCGCCGAGGATGTCTACGCCGTGGATATGCTGGTCACCCAGATCGAAACCGCCATGGGCCTGAAGAAAAAGATTGGTCTTGAATGCCTGATCGAAACCGCGCTTGGCGGTGTCAACGTGTTCAGCATCGCCAAGGCCAGCCCGCGCCTTGAGGCATTCCATTTCGGGGTTGCCGATTACGCGGCCAGTATGCGTTCGCGCACCTCGGTCATTGGCGGCCTGGTGGAAGAATACAACTGCGAAGGCGCCATCAACGACCAGTGGCATTACGCCCAGAGCCAGATGATCCATGCCTGCCGTGCTTTCGGTCTGCGTGCGATTGATGGACCCTTCGGCGACTTCAGTAATCCGGAGGCTTTCAAGGCGGCCGCACGCCGTGTTGCCGTCCTCGGTTACGAGGGCAAATGGGCCATCCATCCCTCGCAGATCCCGCTGGCCAACGAAGTGATGTCACCGCCCGAAAAAGAGGTGGATCGCGCACGCCGCGTACTCGAAGCTCTGAAAGAGGCTGCCAAACAGGGCAAGGGCGCGGCCCAGCTCGACGGCAAGATGATCGATATTGCGTCCGAGCGCATGGCCCGTAACATCGTCCAGCAGGCTGATGCGATTGCGGCAAAAAACAAAACGTGAATAGTGACTGGTGAATAGTGACAGATAGCCATGGAACCATTATTGATTTCGGTCCGGGTTTCAGCTTGTCATTTTCACCTTTAAAACAATATAGAACTGGAGGATAAATCATGGATATCCATGAGTATCAAGCAAAAGAAATACTGTCAGGTTACGGGGTGCCGATTCTCCCCGGCGGCCTGGCCTACAGCCCCGAACAGGCCACCTACCGTGCCACCGAACTCGCTGGTGATGTCTGGGTTGTGAAAGCCCAGATCCATTCCGGCGCCCGCGGCAAGGCCGGCGGCGTCAAGATTTGCAAGACACCCGACGAGATCTGGGACGCGGCCGACGATCTGCTTGGCAAGAAACTGATCACTCACCAGACCGGACCGCAGGGCAAGGTCTGCCACCGCCTTTATATCGAGGCCGGTTGTGATATCGGCCGGGAAATTTATCTGGCCTTTGTTCTGGACCGTGCCGCTGAGCGCGTGACCGTCGTCGCCTCGGCCGAGGGCGGTATGGAAATCGAGCAACTGGCGGTTGAAAAACCCGAATCCATTATCAAGATCGCCGTCGAACCCGCCGTGGGTATGCAGGCATTCCAGGCACGTGAACTGGCCTTTGCCCTGGGGATGGACAAGAACCAGGTCAATCAGGCCGTGACGCTGTTCCTCGGTTGCTATCGCGCCATGCGTGATCTGGATGCAACCATGGTGGAAATCAACCCGCTGGTCGTGACCAGGGATGGTAATCTGGTGGCGCTGGATGCCAAGATGGGTTTCGATGACAACGCGCTGTTCCGGCATCCGAATATTTCCGAGTTGCGTGACAAGTCCCAGGAAGATCCCCGGGAAATGCGCGCCGCGGATCGCGGCCTGAGTTATGTCGGCCTGGACGGTAACATCGGCTGTATCATCAACGGCGCCGGCCTGGCCATGGCCACCATGGACATGATCAAGCACGCCGGCGGTGAACCCGCCAACTTCCTCGACATTGGTGGCGGTGCCTCTCCCGAGCGCACAGCCAAGGCCTTCAACCTGGTGCTTTCCGATGACAACGTCGAAACGATCCTGGTGAACATTTTTGCCGGTATTAACCGTTGTGACTGGATCGCCGAGGGCGTGGTCCAGGCCGTGGAAAAGATCGATCTGAAAGTGCCGCTGGTAGTGCGGCTGTCGGGCACCAATGTCGAAGCCGGGCAGAAGATCATCAAGGACAGCGGTCTGCCCATCATATCCGCGGACACCCTGGCCGAGGCAGCAGAGAAAGCTGTCGGCGCCTGGAAAGACGCCACTGGCAAGAAGTAGGGGGAGATTAAGAATGGCTATTTTACTAGACGAAAATTCAAAGGTACTTGTGCAGGGTTTTACCGGCCAGATCGGCACCTTCCACGCTACCGAAATGATCGAGTACGGTACCAATATCGTGGGTGGAGTGACGCCCGGTAAGGGTGGCACCAAGCACCTGGACAAACCCGTGTTCAACACCATGAAGGAAGCGGTAGCCGCGACCGGCGCCAACGCCAGTATCGTGTTTGTACCGCCGCCTTTTGCCGCTGACAGTATCATGGAAGCCGCGGATTCCGGCATCCGTTATTGTGTTGCCATTACCGATGGCATCCCGTCCCAGGATATGATTCGCGTCAAGCGTTACATGCGCCGCTACCGCGCCGAGGAGAAGATGGTGCTGACCGGTCCGAACTGTGCCGGCTCCATCAGCCCCGGCAAGTGCATGATGGGTATCATGCCCGGACATATCTATATGCCCGGCCCCGTGGGTGTGGTTGGCCGTTCCGGAACACTCGGCTACGAGGCCGCCTCGCAGATGAAAGCCCTCGGTATCGGTATTTCATCCAGCATAGGTATTGGCGGTGATCCCATCAACGGCAGCGCCTTCCGTGATCATCTCGAGTATTTTGAACAGGATCCTGACACCAAAGTGGTGGTGATGATCGGTGAAATCGGCGGTCCGCAGGAAGCCGATGCCGCGCTGTGGGCAAAGGAAAACATGACCAAGCCCGTGGTCGGTTATGTCGCCGGTCTGACCGCGCCCAAAGGACGCCGCATGGGTCACGCCGGCGCCATCATCTCCGCCGTTGGCGAAAGCGCCGCTGAAAAAGTCGAGATCCTGGAGCAGTGCGGTGTGACGGTAGTACCCAACCCGGCCTCGTTCGGCGAGGTGGTGAAAGAGATTCTGGCCAAGGTCAGCTGATCAGGTAACAGGGAACAGGTCGAAAGCAGGCGGCTATGCCTGCTTTTTGGCCAGCCTGGAGAATCACTGATTTAATCAGGATTTATCTTAAAATATTGGTGTACACGTGTGAACAATCATCAGGAGTAGAGAGTGAGCAAACCCAAGGTATTACTGACCCGTAAATGGCCACAAGCGGCCGAGGAACGCGCCAGAGAACAGTTCAATGTGCATCTGAATGATGACGATCACAAGATGTCCGTGGATGAACTGAAAACAGCCATGCAAAACTATGATGCAGTCTGCCCGACGGTATCGGATTTTCTGATCGATGCAGACATTCTCGGTGTTGAGAATCGCAAGTGTAAAATACTTGCCAATTTCGGTGTCGGCTTCAACAACATCGATACCGATGCGGCGAAGGCAGCCGGTGTCGTGGTCACCAACACGCCCGGAGTCCTGACCGATTGCACGGCTGATATTGCCATGACCCTGTTATTGATGGTAGCCCGTCGCGCCGGTGAGGGTGAGCGTCTGGTGCGCACCAAGCAGTGGGACGGCTGGCGTCCGACCCATATGTTAAGCACCAAGGTAACCGGTAAAAAACTCGGGTTTATTGGATTCGGGCGTATTGCCCAGGCCGTCGCCCACAAGGCGCATCACGGTTTTGACATGGAGATCAGTTTCTATGATCCCTATCCGCCACCGGCCGAGGTCATCGGCAAGTACAATGCCAGACAGTGTGATAGCGTGGAAGAGGTGCTCCGTAACTCGGACTTTGTCACCCTGCATTGTCCCGGGGGCGGCAGTAACACCAACCTGCTCAATGCCGAACGACTCGGAATGATGCAAAAGCATGCCTTCCTGATCAATACGGCGCGCGGCGATGTCGTCGATGAGCCAGCCCTGGTCAAGGCGCTGAAAGACGGTGTCATTGCCGGTGCCGGCCTGGATGTGTTCGCCAGGGAGCCTAAGGTCACCGAAGATCTGCTGAGCATGGAAAACGTTGTCCTGTTTCCGCATCTGGGCAGTGCCACGACAGAAACCCGTGTCGCCATGGGTATGTGTTCACTCGATAATGTAGAGGCATTTTTCAATGGTGAAGAACCACCCAATCGGGTAGCCTGATTTCGGGCCCCGCCATTTATTGTTGACCTTCCGGAGGGTATCCACGGGTGTCTGACGAAACAACGGATTCCATCGAGCCGGGTCAGGATATTGATGCGCTGTCAGCGGCCTATGCCGGGCAGGTCGTGGACCTGCTTACCGAACAGCTGCTGAAGGTTATGCGATCGCGTCACCCGGAAATTCTTCCCTACTTCCAGGGTGAGAAACTGGTCCCGACAACGGATGGCGAATTGTTGCTGGGTGTGCTTCAGGCCTGGGGAATCTGGTTTCAACTCCTCAATGTGGCGGAAGAGAACACCGGCATGCGCCGGCGGCGACTGGCTGAAAAAACCTACGGTTTGCAGAATGTACCGGGAACGTTCGCCAACGTCTTCAAGCAGGCCCGGGAACGTGGTATTGATGCGGCGGATATCCAGGCATTGCTCAACATCGCCCACATCCGTCCCACCATCACGGCGCACCCGACCGAGGCGAAACGCATCAGCGTCCTGCAAATACATCGTCGTATTTATGTGCTTCTCTACCGTATCGAGGCTACGCGCTGGACGCCCAGGGAAAGGGAAAAGTTTATTGCCGCCCTGTATAACGAAATTGATCTGCTTTGGTTAACCGGTGAATTGAGACTGGAAAAACCCTCGGTCGCACAGGAGGTTGCCTGGGGGCTGCATTTTTTTGAACAAACCCTGTTCGAACGCATACCCGAGACACACGAAAAACTGATCTGGGCGTTGCATCAGAGTTACCCGGACAAGCAATTTTCCATTTCCCCGTTTTTCCAGTTCGGATCCTGGATTGGTGGTGACCGCGACGGTAATCCCTTTGTCACCAACGAGGTGACAGCACAGACGCTGCTGAAGAACCGGCATACGGTACTGGAACATTACCTGGAAAAACTCGAGGCTCTGCTGCATAAACTCAGCGTAGCCCGGACAAACATCCAGTTGTCCGCAAAATTTGAAAAAGATCTGGCCAGCATACTGGATGGAGTCGACGAACTGCATCATGTCAGCAAGCGCAATCCCGGTGAGGTTTTCCGCCAGTTTGTCAATTGCATGCTGATCAAGATGCGTGGCACGCTGGAATCAGAGCGGGAAGGACATTACAGCGGTATTCGCTATATTGATGCCGATGAATTCATAACCCACCTGCGGCAACTGGTGCAGGGAATGAACAGTTCAGGTTGTGAAAACCTGGCCCGGACCATGGTTGTGCCATTACAACAGGAAGCCGAGGCATTCCGGTTTCGCACCGTGCGCCTGGATCTGCGGGAAAATTCCACCACTATCAACAATACCCTCATATCGCTCTATAAGGCGATGCACAAGAAGCAGGAAGCGCCGGAGCCGGGCAGTGACGCCTGGGTGGAATGGTTAACATCAGAACTGGAAAAGCCCCTGGAAACCCTGCCAACCTTTTTCAATCTGGACAAAACCGCTGACTCCACGCTGGGACTGTTCCAGATGACTGCTGGCATGATTGAGCAACTGGACCAGGAAGCTTTTGGCCATTTTATCCTGAGCATGACCCGGTCAGTGAGTGATCTGCTGGGCGTTTATCTGCTCGCCAGATTCGGGGGGCTGTTTGCCGGCGAGCAGGGGCAGGAATACAGCCGGCTGCCCATCGTGCCGTTGTTTGAAACCATTGATGATCTGCAGCGCGCGCCGGATATGATGAAAATCCTGCTCGACATCCCACTGGTGCAGCGTTCCATAAAATATCAAAAGGGCATTCAGGAAGTGATGATCGGGTATTCCGATTCCAACAAGGACGGCGGCTTTTTTACGGCCAACTGGGAACTTACCAAGGCCCAGGCCAGACTCACCCGCACCGGTGAGGAAGCCGGAATCCCAATCTCGTTTTTCCATGGCCGGGGTGGCTCGGTCAGCCGCGGTGGCGCACCTACGGGTCTGGCGATTGCCGCGCAACCGGCCGGATCTATCCATGGCCAGATGCGTATCACAGAACAAGGGGAAGTTGTCTCATCCAAGTATGCCAACGAGGGCACCGCGCAATACCAGATGGAACTGCTGGCGGCCAGCGTCTTTGAGCACACCATCAAGTCACTTAACGAGGAAGAACTGGGACCGCATCCGGATCACGAAGAAGCCATGGAAACCATCTCCGGGCTTGCCTATGCAAAATACCGGGAACTGGCCGAAACCGATGGACTGGTGGATTACTACAACGCAGCCAGTCCTGTGGAAGAACTGGCCAAGATGAATATTGGCTCGCGGCCGGCAAGACGCTTTGGCGCAAAGTCACTGGCTGATCTGCGTGCCATACCCTGGGTCTTTGCCTGGACGCAAAACCGGCACCTGGTGCCCGGCTGGTACGGCATGGGCAGTGCGTTGAAAAACTACATTGATGCACACGGTGCCGAAGGTGAAAAGCTGATAACAAAAATGTTCAATGACTCACGTCTGTTCAGACTGGTCATCGATGAAACTGAAAAGACGCTGGCGCTTGTGGATCTGGATGTATCCAGGGCCTACTCGGAGCTGGTGGAAGACCGGGAAATCCGCGACACCATTTTTAACATGATCGCGGGGGAATACAATCTCTCAATAGACATGGTACTCCGTATCACCGGCGAAGAAAAAATCTGCCAGCGATTCAGACGCTTCAGCCGCAAGTTGAACCGGCGTTCCACCATCCTGCACCAGGCCGGCATGGAACAGGTCAGGCTGGTCAATGAATTCCGGAATCGCAAGGAAGAGGATGATCCGTTAAACGATTTGATTCCTTTGTTGCTTTCTATTAACTGTATATCTGCCGGGCTGGGCTGGACCGGCTGATCAGAGAGGCATTTTTCTCCCGGGACTTCGTTGCTGCGGCTTCCTCACTGCTCATTTACCGTCATGTAAACTGCGCGGCTCGAAAACCTTGCGCCTTGTCCCGGAAGAAAACTGCACTCTCTGATGATGTTTTGGAATACCGGGCGTGTTCA
>DGNS01000013.1:155181-155384 GCA_002389045.1 Thiotrichaceae bacterium UBA4486
TCCTCGCCAGCTCGCGACTTGTATTAGCGTAAACTATCACCGTCCTATCCATCAGAGAGGCATTTTTCTCCCGGGACTTCGTTGCTGCGGCTTTCTCACTGCTCATTTACCGTCATGTAAACTGCGCGGCTCGAAAACCTTGCGCCTTGTCCCGGAAGAAAACTGCACTCTCTGATGATGCTTTGGAATACCGGGCGTGTTCA
>DGNS01000013.1:155424-219932 GCA_002389045.1 Thiotrichaceae bacterium UBA4486
TCCTCGCCAGCTCGCGACTTGTGCTCGCGTAAGTAAGTTCCCCGGCCTGTCGGCAAATACGCGCGGTATTGGCTTTCTGCCTGATCAGCACAGCGGCACATTCTGTATTTTCCTGATATTCTTTACTCATGGACAATACATTCGCGGCATTTTACAACTGGATTGAACTGAACAGTTCGAGGCTGGTGATCAGCCTGGTGATCCTTTCCGCCTACCTGGTCATCCGCAGGCTCATCATTCCGAAACTGCAGAAACTCATCGAGCGTGACCGGCTCAAAAACAAGACCCTGAAGGACGCCGTATTCAGTCTGAATCTGTTTATTGGTGTCCTGGCTTTCCTGTTTATCCTGTTTACCTGGGGTTTTAATTTCGGGGAACTGCTGGCTTTGTCCACCGGGCTCGTCGCGATCACCGGTGTCGCCCTGTTCGCCAACTGGTCTATACTCAGCAATATTACGGCATTCTTTATCCTGGTGGCCCACCAGTCCTACCAGCGTGGCAACTATATCCGCATCATCGATATGGATAATTATATCGAGGGCTATATTTCAGAAATCAACCTGTTCAACACCAGGCTCATCGGCGAGAACCGCGAGGTGATTACCTACCCCAATAACCTGCTCATCGCCAGACCGGTGATTATCAACCCGCGGACCAGGCACGTTATAACCGGGAAAATCCAGGATTTATCCCAGGCAGCCATGACTGACGGGGATGGCTGAGCATGCGGCATACGCCGCGCGCAGTTGATCCGTGTTCCGGCTGTGAACCTCGCTGCAGTCTGCTACTCCAATGAACATGAATCGCAGCATAACCATGACCGGGTTGGTGGCGTCGCTGATGATTACGGCTATGCCGTTGCTTGCCTCGTGTACACCTGCGCACAAATCTTTCTGGGAAGTCCCCGACCCTTCCTTGCGTGATATTGCTATTATCCGACAACTGCGTGGTGAAAATTCTGTTGTCATTTACAATCCTGTCGCCTGCCGTGAAATCGGCGTGGCCTGTGGCTTCTTTCGTTCGCAGGCCTTTGCCCATCGGCGACTGAATCACCTCATTCTTGATATACCCTCGGCGTACCCGCCCACCCAGCGTGCACAGGCGGACTGCTGGGCTGCAAGGTATGCCGACGCCCGGGAAGTTGCGGCGGCCGTGCGTTTTCTTGAAGCCGGTGATGAAGCGAAAAAATGGCGTGTTCCCGGTGATCTGGCGGAGCGGGCCCGTAACATTCGTGAATGTGCGGCAGAGGCCGGAAACTGGCCGGCCACTGGGTGATCCGGGGACCGGGCACTTTTAGCACCGCATGGCAATCGCAGGCGTGTTTCCGCCGGGATCTCGCTAAGGGTTTATGTTCCGGTCCCAGTAGGGTTCATCACCGAAACGCTCTACCAGAAATTCAATCAGAATTCGTACGCGTTGTGACAGATAGCGGTTAAGCGGATAAACCGCGCAGGCATGGCGCTGCAGCAGGGAATAATCCGGCAACACCGCTACCAGTGCGCCACTGGCAAGTTCCTGCCAGCAGATAAAGGTCGGTAATTGCACGATTCCGTGGCCGGCCATGGCCATGCGCTTGAGGAAATCGCCATTATTGGCGGTAATTTCCCCGGAAACATTGATAACGGATTCTTTTCCGGAGGCATCATATAACCGCCAGTAGCCGGATGCGGACATGTTGTAATGTAACAGGCGGTGTTTTTTCAGATCCGCGGGCAGTTCAGGTGTTCCGTGTTTCTCGAGATAAGCCGGACTCGCGCAGAGTCTGAATCTTATCGGGCAAATTCTTCTGGCTACCAGGCTGGAATCTTTCAGTTCAGCGATGCGGAAGGCCAGATCCAGACCCTCCTCGACGAGGTCAACCTGGCGGTCGGAAAAATCAATATGGATACGGATGTTTGCATGTTGTTTTAAGAAATCATCAATCGCGCCGGCGAGGTGGCAGAGTCCGAACGACAGGGGCGCAGCCAGCTTGATGGTGCCTTGCAGAGAGGTATTGTCATCGGCGGTGATGCTATTCAGTTCGGTGACATCATCAACAATTCCTAATGCCCGTGTGTAGTAGATACGACCGGCCTCCGTGAGGCTGGATGTGCGTGTGGTGCGGTTCAGCAGGCGGACCCCGAGATGCTTCTCCAGTTCGACCAGACGTCGACTGACTGCGGATTTGGCGATATCGAGTTGTTCCGCGGCTCGCCCGATTCCGCCGGCATCGACGATACGAATGAACAATTGCATGTCTTCAAGCTGGCCCATATTATTGATTCTTATTATCAGAACAATAAACCATGATTATTGGATTTTAATCGTATTAAAGCAATAAACAGGCAAACTTCAATTGAATGTTTTTCAATACCTGTGCAGGCAGACATGCGGCTTTTGTCCTGGTGTTTCTCCGTACCCGGTCAATTGCAGCCTGCCATTCTACTTCCACGATGAACTCTGTAAGGATGTTGTCGCTGTATAATTCCGGACCGTCGCTTGCGCTGATGGATACGATACGCTTTTCATGCTACAGAAACTGACTTTGGCAGCCTGGGCAGCAGGTATGCTGCTGCTTCTGGGTATCCTTTTTTACCACGGTTTCGGGACGGTTACCGTGGCGGTGGTTATGGCGGGCTGGGGACTGGTTGTTGTTACTGCCTTTCATCTGCTGCCCATGATCTGTGACACACTAGCCTGGCGTTGCCTGTTGACCGTTGAAACGCGCCCGCTATTTACACAACTGCTCTGGATGCGCTGGATAGGTGAATCAGTCAACGCCCTGTTGCCGGCTGCCCAGATCGGCGGCGATATGCTGCGTGGCAGACTTGCCGCACATCGGGGTGTACCGAGGGCGGAGGCGGCAGCCAGTATTGTTGTTGACTTAACTCTCAGTGTATTCACGCTGGTGGTGTTTGCCATCGGCGGCGTTCTGCTCACACTGAGACAGAATGAAGCCGCTCTTGTCCTGTTGGCGGGGTTGCTGACAGCAAGCCTGTTGGTACTGTTGCTGTTGAGACTGCTGCGGCGTGGGCTTTTCCGAATTCTTGCACAATCACTGACCCGACTGGTTCGCCACCGCGATTGGGACCGTCTGGTCGGCGGTGCAGCCGCACTGGATGCTGCCATAGCTGCAATGTACTCACACCCCCGGCAACTGCTGGCAAGCAGTGCCTGGGCTTTGCTTGCCTGGATCCTGGGCGCCGGGGAGATCTGGCTGGCGCTGTATTTTCTCGGTCATCCCGTCAGTGTACTTGATGCATTGATTCTTGAGAGCCTGACCCAGGCCGTGCGCAGTGCCGCCTTCCCGGTGCCGGGCGCCTGGGGCATACAGGAGGGTGGCTTCGTATTGCTGGGGACACTGGTCGCCGTGCCTGCAGAGACAGCGCTTGCCACCTCGCTGATCAAACGTGTGCGGGAAATGGGTCTTGGAATACCGGGACTCATGGCTTGGCAGTTTGCCGAGGGCCGGCGCTGGTATTATTCAAAAAAAGTGAATTAACAGTAATGAATGCGTAGCTGTATAGCTGCGGCATAACGGTGCCTGATCGCTGACTTGCGGATGGCGGTGATGCGTAAAAATGCTGGTGTTTTCCCGCTATAACCAAAGGCGAGCCAAGGCAGGCAACTGGTTTTACAGAATGGGTAATGGTATCTTTATCTTCAGGGAAAGTTAAAGTGGTGGCATCGCTGGTTGAATATGGAAGCCTCTGTTCGGGTTGAACATTTACCGGAATAAATCCCACGGGGACAGGTTCACTCGCCGGCTTGATACACACGGTGTATGCGTTAATCCGGTTCTGCACGCGGTCACGGATAACAGCTGAGCCTGGAAGATCCACGATCCGGCCGCTTGCAGCCGGGAGCGCGCCGGGATTTCCTGATTTCATGACTATTATGTATATATATGCCGGCCTGGTGGAGCACGATGCGCCGTTGCCGGACAGTGTAATTCTACCGCTATGAACAACAATGGCACATTAACCGATGCACCCGCCAAAACCTGGGTACACCAGGCCGCGCGGTGGGCTATACGTCCCCTTGTAGGCAGTCCTGTAACTCCAAACCATTTGACTACCCTGCGGCTTGTTACCGGTATTGCAGCCGCGGCCGCGTTTACAGCCGGTGATTCCGTGTGGACGGCCTGGGGTGGTTTGCTATTTGTGTTGTCTGCATTCCTGGATCGAGCCGACGGTGAACTGGCCCGTTTGAGTGGGCAAACCAGTGCCGCCGGTCACCGCTACGACCTGCTTTCCGACGCCATCGTCAATGTGCTGTTATTTATCGGTATCGGTATCGGTCTCAGCAACAGTGTCCTTGGTCTGTGGGCCCCGTTACTGGGGTTTATCTCCGGCGCCAGTGTCGGTGCCATTTTCTGGGTGGTCGCAATCATGGAAAGCAAGGGAGATATGATGGGCGCCTTGCCATTCAGCGCTGTTAAAGGCTTTGATCCGGATGATGTCCTGTTCATCGTCGGCCCATTGTCATGGATTGATGACCTGATCAGCTTTTTGGTCGCTTCCTCGTTCGGGGCGCCACTGTTCCTCGCCTTTGCCATGTACTGTGTGATGCGTCTGCAGCACTGATCCGGTGGCCGGTGTTGTCGAGGTTTCGCATCAGAACCTGGTCCGCGCCCGCCTCGTCGTAATCATTCAGCATCGTGCAGCCTGCAGTCTGCTAGCGCCGGTTATTGCCGGCAAGCAGGTGGATTAACACCATATACAGCAGATCGACCGTTATTTAATAATTCTCATAATAAGAACAATATTTTGCATATAATGCTATTTATCCTTTAAATATCAACAGTTAGACTTCCGGTTAATTATCATTGCCGCCCGCTAGACGGGTGGATCAATCATCATCGGAGTGTCATCAATATGCAGGCAACACAACTTCCCCAACAGGCGATTCGTGGATTGCGGCGGGTCACGGCAGGCATCCAGGCCAGCGATGGCGACGGCGTCAACCTGACCCGGATGATCGGTGGACCGGAATTGAACATGCTCGATCCGTTTTTGTTGTTCGATGTCTTTGAATCGGACCGGCCGGACGATTACATCGGCGGATTTCCGGCACACCCCCACCGCGGTTTCGAGACGGTTACCTACCTGCTCGCCGGCCGTCTGCGTCACCGGGACAGTGCCGGCCATGAAGGTGTTATCGAGCCCGGTGACGTGCAATGGATGACGGCAGGTCGCGGCATCGTTCATTCAGAAATGCCCGAGCAGGAAAACGGCCTGCTGCAGGGTTTCCAGCTCTGGGTCAACCTGCCCGCCCGCGAGAAAATGTGCGCACCGGCTTACCAGGAGTTTAGCGCAGAGGATCTTGCCGTGGCGTATGAACCTGGAGGGATCCAGGTCCGCATCATTGCCGGCCGTAGCGATGGCGGTCTGACCGGCCCCGTCATCAATCACCATGTATCGCCGCTGTTCATGGATATCTCGCTGCCGGCGGGGCAGACCTTTGAACAGGGTGTTGATGCCGGTGATAACGCGTTTGTCTACGTAATCGATGGCGCCGTTGCAGTGGGCACCCCGGAACGTGATCTTGAAAGCCGGGAACTGGGTATCCTGCAACACGGCGAGCGTGTGCGCTTGCGTGCGCAACGGGCTGCCCGTTTCCTTCTTGTCGCGGCACAACCGTTACGGGAACCGGTAGCGCGCGGCGGCCCGTTCGTCATGAATACGCCTGAAGAGGTTATGCAGGCGTTTGAAGATTATCGCAACAATCAATTCAAGGATCAGTAAATGGGTATGTTGGTCAATGGTGTCTGGGAGGATCGCTGGTATCCGACGGAGGAAAACCGGGGACGCTTTGTCCGTGACGCGGCACAGTTCCGCAACTGGATCACCGCCGACGGCAGTGCCGGTCCCGGCGGCCGGGCGGGGTTTCCGGCGGAACATGATCGTTATCATCTCTATGTTTCCTACGCCTGTCCCTGGGCCAATCGCACCCTGATTTTTCGTGAACTGAAAGGCTTGCAGGAGATGATCACTGTTTCCGTTGTTCACTGGCATATGGGCGAGGAGGGCTGGACCTTCGCGGACGGACCGGGTGTGATACCGGACCCGGTGTTCGGCGCTGACTACCTGCGCGAAATCTACCTGAAGGCCAACGAACACTACACCGGTCGCGTGACCGTGCCCGTACTCTGGGACAAGCAGCAGGCAACCATCGTGTCCAATGAATCGGCGGACATCATTCGCATGTTCAACAATGCCTTTGACTCGATTGGTGCAAGTCCCGGGGATTATTACCCCGTTGCCTTGCGTGATGACATTGATGCGTTGAATGAACGCATTTACAACACGGTGAATAACGGTGTTTACCGGGCCGGTTTTGCCACCCGCCAGGATGCCTACGAGGAAGCGGTCGAGGAACTGTTCACGACGCTGGACTGGCTGGAAGACAGGCTCGGCTCACAGCGTTATCTTGCCGGCGATCAAATCACCGAGGCCGACTGGCGGCTGTTTACAACACTGGTGCGTTTCGATGCGGTGTATCACGGACATTTCAAATGTAATATCCGTCGTATCATCGATTACCCCAACCTCCACGATTACACCCGTGATCTGTATCAACAACCGGGAATTGCCGGAACGGTCAACATGCACCACATCAAGCAACACTATTACGGCAGTCACCGGACCATCAATCCTCACGGTATCGTTGCAGTGGGTCCGCGGGTCGATTTTACCGGACCCCACGGCAGAGAGGCGCTTTCTGCGGTGGCGCCGCAAAATAACCGATGATTTATTTCTCATACAGGAGACTGGAGGTATATGAACACATTGAAAAATACTGCGAAAAATTACGGCAGCGTCGCCCGATGGATTCACTGGCTTACGGCAGTTCTGTTTCTGGCTTCCTACACGGCTGTCTATTACCGGCAATGGTTCACTGACAAGGATACCCCGGAAAACTGGATTTCACTCCAGTTACATCTGTCAATCGGTATCACGATTCTGGTCCTGGTACTGTTACGCATCCTCTGGCGTTGGCAGAACCGTCAGCCGGATCCCGAGCCTGGTTCCCGACTTGCGCACATGGCGGCGCATGCCGGGCATTACCTCTTGTATGCAATCATGATTATTATGCCGGTCACCGGGTATCTGGGAACCGGGGTAAATACCGAGTATTTCTTTTTGTTTGATATTCCGAAATTCGAGACGACAGCGGTTTTTCAGTCGTTGGTGGCTGATGGCATGGAATTGACATTCAAGGAATTCGAAAAACCACTGGATTTTTTCCACAAAAAAATCATGGGCGAGTGGCTGGTCTGGTTGTTGATCCTGGGGCATGCCGGTGCCGCCATGTATCACCACTTCATCAGGAAAGACCGTACACTCATGAAAATGACCACGGGTTGAAGATTGTGGAAATATTTCCTCCCCGGAGAACTGGTCCAGTCGCCGGAACCCGTCAGTGATGCCATCATTGAAGCTCTAACCAGAGGCAACTTTCACGTATACCCGGATGCCATGGCCGGAAAGATCGGGGAACAGTACCGGGGGTATGCTGAAAATATCGTCGAAGTCAACCTGATGGAAGGGTGAATAACCGGTTATAATGAACCTGCGTTCAGCCGGTGACGGTGTTGCTGCGGATATTCAGCACTGGCATGGATAACACCAGGAAACCGCTGATGAAGTCAGGGATTTATAAATAATAAGGGGGCTGTTGTGCAACACTGGTATCGACGGATCTACGCTGATCCGGAATTTCATGAACTGGAACGAAAACGCGGCCGATTCAGCTGGCTGCTCGCCGGCATCGTGCTGGCCAGTTATTACACATTCATTCTGATCATCGCTTTCGCCCCGGAACTCTTTGCAACACCGGTATGCGAGGGCACTATCATCACCTGGGGCCTGCCGGCAGGCATATTCGTTATCCTGTTGAGCTTTTTGTTGACCGGTGTGTATGTGCATCGTGCCAACACCGAATTTGATCATCTGACCCGGGATATAGTCGAGCATGTTCAAAACACAGATGAATAACGCCGGGATGCGTTATCGGTTGTTGTTGATATTGTCGTTGTTTCCCGGCGTCCTGGCCGCTGCCGATGCCCTCCAGGGTCCGGTGGAACGCCAGCCGGTGAATATCACCGCCATTATCATGTTCATGCTGTTCGTTTCCGTAACCCTGGGGATCACATACTGGGCAGCAAGGCGAACGCGCAGTACCAGTGATTTCTATGCTGCCGGCTCCAGTATCAGCGGATTACAGAACGGTCTGGCCATTGCCGGCGACTTCATGTCGGCTGCCTCTTTCCTCGGCATATCAGGACTGGTCTTCGCCAGTGGTTTTGATGGACTTATTTACTCAATCGGCTTCCTGGTTGGCTGGCCAATCATTCTTTTCCTTCTGGCCGAGCGTTTACGCAATCTTGGAAAATACACCTTTGCCGATGCGGTGAGTTACCGCTTGCGGCCGCTACCCATACGCAGTCTGGCCGCCTGTGGTACGCTGACGGTGGTATTGTTTTACCTGATTGCGCAGATGGTCGGGGCCGGCAAGCTTATCCAGATTCTGTTTGGCCTGGATTATCACTATGCCGTGGTATCTGTAGGCGTACTCATGATTCTGTACGTGACCTTCGGCGGAATGCTGGCTACCACCTGGGTGCAGATAATAAAGGCGGTTCTGTTACTGATTGGTGCGAGTTTCATCGCTATAGCCGTGATGTATAAAATGGACTTCTCGTTCGAGCATCTGTTTAGTAGCGCCGTGAAAATTCATAATGATGGCATGGATATCATGGCGCCGGGCGGGCTGGTTTCCGATCCCGTATCCGCGATTTCGCTGGGGCTGGCGCTGATGTTCGGCACCGCGGGACTGCCGCATATACTCATGCGCTTTTTTACCGTCCCCGATGCCCGGGAAGCGCGCAAGTCGGTTTTTTACGCCACCGGTTTTATCGGCTATTTTTACATTCTTACTTTCATCATCGGTTTTGGCGCCATCGTTCTGCTGACCAACAACCCGGATTTTCTTGACCCGGTTAGTGGCGGTATTTACGGTGGTAATAACATGGCCGCGGTACACCTGTCCCGGGCCGTGGGCGGGGAGGCTTTTCTCGGTTTTATTTCGGCCGTGGCTTTCGCCACGATTCTGGCCGTCGTTTCCGGATTGACACTGTCCGGTGCGTCGGCCATATCGCATGACCTGTATGCCAGCGTGATATGTCATGGAGAAATTCCGGAAGGTGAGGAAGTACGGGTATCCCGGATCGCCACCGTGATCCTCGGTATCGTCGCTATCATTCTCGGGATTATTTTTGAACAACAGAATGTGGCCTATATGGTGGGGCTGGCTTTCGCAATTGCCGCCAGCGTCAATTTCCCGGTTCTGTTCCTGTCCATGTACTGGCAGCGTCTGACGACACGGGGCGCCTTCATAGGTGGCAGTGTCGGTTTATTCACCGCGGTTTTGTGCATGGTGCTGGGGCCGACCATCTGGGTGGATATACTGGGTAACCCCGAAGCCGTTTTCCCTTACAAGCACCCGGCCCTGTTCTCCATGAGTGCCGCATTTGCCGTTATCATAGTTGTTTCGAAACTCGATAGTTCACAGTCCGGTAAAGATGAAGCCAAAGCCTTCGAGGACCAGTACGTACGCTCGCAAACGGGTCTCGGCGCCGAAGGCGCAACCAGTCACTGAATAGCTGTTTGATCGATATTTCCGAAACAGCTATTCAGGGAGGCTGATCAGAGCGTTCTTAAATTTCAGACGGTTGCTGTTTAAGCGGTGTCGGATGTTTGTGCGGAAACCAGCGTGACTGGCATTGCAATACCAGGGACAAAAGGGATGGCATGAAAGTGAGTGTAATCACGGTTGAGAACAGCAGACCAAAGAGCACAATGGCGCCGAGACCACGATAAAGCTCGGTACCTTCTCCCGGATTGAAAACCAGCGGTGACAACCCGAATATGGTTGTGATCATGGACATCATGATCGGTCGCAGCCTGGATTCGGTCGCCTCACGGATAGCCTCAAGATAATCCATGCCTTTTCTCCTGATACTGGTCATGGTGCGTTCCACGATCAGGATCGGATTGTTGACCACGGTGCCGATGAGCACCAGGAAACCCAGCATGGTGATCATGTCAAAGGGTTGCTGGATATTTTGCAGGCCGATTTTATCGAGCTGACCACCCAGGTAATTCATCAGCCATAGACCTACCAGTCCACCGCTGATACCGATGGGTACCGTGGTCATGATCAAAAGCGGGTAACCCCAGTGTGAAAAAATAGCCACCATCAGCAGGTAGGCGATGACAATGGCCGTGATGAAATTGCCCTGCAGTGCCTGCCGGGTGGAATCCAGACGATCGCTGGCGCCGCTGATAGTCATGGTCATGCCGGGTGCCAGTTGATCGTTGTCTTTCATATACCGGATCAGATCCTCCCGGACCACACGCACACCGTCCTCCAGTGGCACATTTTGCGGTGGAATTATCGAGAGAGTGATGGTCCGCCGGCTGTCAACGCGGCGGATGGTTTCGGTGTTTACCGTTTCCCGAATGCCGGCGACCGCACCCAGGGGAACAATACCGCCCTGTTCGGAGTACAGCATCAGGTGATTGATGTCCTCGGGCGAGTCGATAACGCCATCGGTTGAATAGAGGAACATATCGATTTTGTGATCGCCCTTGAAGTACTCATCGACGAACGCACCGTCCGAATAGGCCCAGATGGTATAGCCAAGCTCATCGGCATCGATTCCGAGTTCGGCCGCACGCTCCCAGTCCGGTCTTATCTCGATCATGGGCTGGCCGAGCGACAGTGAGGACGGTTCCGGCCTGACACGCGGATTGTCAAAGATTTCCCTGGCGCGAATAAAAGCCTTGAAGCCGACGGCATACAGGCTTTCCAGATCGGTACCGCTGATATCCAGATTGATACTGCGTGTACCGCCACTGTTGCCGGCGAATATGCTGCCCCTGGAGACAAAGGTGATGACACCGGGAAATTGACCGATGTAGTCCTGGGTCAGCTCGATCAATTTGCCCAGGTGTTCGCGGGAATGCACTTCCACCACAAAGCGTGTTCTGGATGAATCATTGAATACCACCATGTAGTCAAGCGGCGGTATCTCCTTTTCTCCATCCTGGTAAGCGGCAGGGTCCTTGTTAAGGTGAGGCAGGTAAAAGTCATTCACCGCCCGGGTAATGGCATGCATCTCGTCGATGTTGTAACCCGGGGGTGCGAATATGGAGGCGAAGATTTTCTTTTCCTCGCCTTCCGGCAGGTATTCGGCCTTGGGCGTCAGTTCAGTGATAATGAGCACTGTCAGAAACAATACCAGGCCTATCAGGGCGATACGCCGGATTACGCCATGCAGCAGCCAGTCGACAAACCACATAACCGCCTTGCCGAAAAGCTGTCCGGCATGGTAAATACCGAAGCGAAAGGAAGCTGAGGTATTGGGTGTGAGGAAACGACTGCAGGCCACGGGCACCACCGTTATGGCGATTATCATCGACATCAGAATCGAGGCCGAGACCGCCACGGCAATATCGGAATAGAGTTGTCCGGCTTCCTGTTCGATGAAAACAATGGGCAGGAAAACAAAAACCGTGGTCAGGGTCGAGGCGAGCACGGCAGTCCAGACTTCCCTGACGCCCTCGTAGGCTGCCTGCATGCGCGTCTTGCCAAGTGCCATATGCTTGTAAATGTTTTCCAGCACCACGATGCTGTTATCCAGCGTCATGCCGATGGCGAAGGCCACGCCGGCCATGGAAATGACATTGATGGTGCGACCGCTGATCAATAATCCCAGGAAGGCCACCACCGTACATACCGGGATGCCGAGTGCTCCAACCAGTGTGGCCGAGGTCGAACGCAGGAAAATAAACAGGACAATGGTAGCCAGGACAGCGCCAATCAGCAGATTTTGTGAAACCACTTTCACCGATTGTTCAACGTAACGCACGTCCTCGGAAATCAGTTCCATGACCATGCCGTTGTCTTTCAGGAAGCCGTTGTTGAGTCTGTCGACAACCTCGAGCATCGCTTCCTTGATTTCGATGACATTGGTACCGAGCTGGCGTTTAACCGCCAGGTTTATGATCCGTTCGCCGTTGGTATAGGCGATGGAGCGGATCTCGGCGATGTCCTCATCCACATAACCGACGTCGCCCAGACGTATGAAGGTGTCTCCACGGCGGGCGATGACCAGGTTTTCCATTTCCTCGATACTGTCAAAACGGCCGCGGGTACGCAGCAGGTAGCGGCGCTTGCCGGTATCCAGATCACCGCCCGAGACATCACGGTTGCGTGATCGGATGGCATTGCGCACATCGATAAGACTGATATTGCGTTCAGCCAGCTTGATCGGGTCAACATAGATCTTTATCTGCGGATCCTCACCTCCGCGCAGACGCACGGAATCAACGCCGGGCACCCGTTCGAGAAAGGTCTGCACGTTGTCCTCGAGGAAATCACGCATGTGCACCATGTCGATTCCCAGCGGATTACCCTCGAGCGGGCGGATACTGAAATACATGAAAGAGTTGCTGGAAAAGGAACTGGCGGTGATGCGTGGCTCATCGACGTTTTCGGGATAGCCCGGGACCTGTGACAGGGCATTATTGACTTCCAGCAACACCTTGTTGATATCGGTGCCGTGCGGGAACTCAAGTTCGATATAGGACGAACCCGTATCCGCGGTCGAGGTCATGCGATCCAGGCCGGGAATGCGCCGCAGGTACTCCTCCTGCTCGATGAGGATTTCCTTTTCGATGTCCTGTGGTGTAGCTCCCGGCCAGCGGGTCTGGACGGAAATGACGCGGGGATCCAGGTCCGGGATCATCTGTACGGGGACATTAAGGAAAGACAGGATACCGAACAGGCACACGATCAGCATGGCGACCGTGACGATGATGGGATTGTTCAGGGCGAAGCGAAACATCTAGAGGGCGGGAGGTTGATCCTTGCTGGCGTATACCAGTTGTCCCGGCTGCAGGATCTCGTTGCCGCGGATGATGACCTGATCGCCGGCTTTCAGGTTGCCATAGAGTATTTCCACCATTCCCTTGCTGCTGCGGCCGCTGCGCACGTTGATAGGGGCGGCGCGCTGCTGGCCGTTCTGTTCACGCATGACCCAGACTGTTTCCGTTCCACCGGGATGACGCACTATCGCATCGCGCGGGATTTGCAGAGTCCGGGTCGTGGATTGTTCCTCGAGCTGGATAAAAACGCGGGCGGACATCCCCGGTGCCAGCTTTCGCTCGTGGTTATCGATATCCACTTTCACCGGAAAGGTACGGGCGTTTTCAAGTCCCAGCGGTACGGTCGCGGTAATGGTGGCCTCGAGTTTCATCTCCGGCAAGGCATCAAATACCACCCGAACCGGCGTGCCTGGCCGAATGCGCGCGAAATAAAACTGCGGCACCGGTGCTTCAACCCGCAGTGTATTCAATTCGGTAATTTCCAGTAACGGATCGTCGGTATTTATCCATTGTCCGATTTCAGTCAGTTTGGCGGTAACGACACCGCCAAAGGGTGCGTAAACGGTATGACGGCGGAGGATTTCCTTCTGCCGTTCCACATCGGTCTTCAGACGCTGGACTACAGCGGCATTGATTTCCACCTCGGCAATCCGGGACTCGTAGGTAGTGGTGGAAATGTGTTTTTTATCCACCAGTTCGGCCGCTTCATCACGCTGGCGCTCGGCTTCCCGGTAACGGGCCCTGGCTTCTTCATACAGGGCATCGGCCCTGGCCAACTCGATTTTCGCCAGTTCGTTGTCGATGCGGGCAATCACATCGCCCTGCTTTACAGTATCACCCTCGTCGAAATTGAGAGCCTCGACAATGCCGCTTTGCCTGGAGGCAATCCGGGTTCTGCGTATGGGCATGAGTGTGCCGGTGAGCGGTATTTCCTCCACCATGGTGCCCAGGGTGACATCGACTACCGTCACGGGGAGGCCGACTTCCTCGGCGTACAGGGCGGGTAGATGCGCACAGAACAGGCTAATCAACAGTATCTGTAGTCCGGATGTATGCGATCTGTGTCGTGTGGATACCTTGCAGTTCATCAATTGTTACAGATCAGTATGTTATGTGCATTGTCCATGTATCGGAGTGACAATCAATAACAATTCATTGCGGATTGTCTCGGGTACCGGGATAGCCTTGCAGGCTGGCTTAGACCGAATGCATAGGCAATTAATTCATGGAAATATAAAAATTGTGAAAATTCAGGTAAATCCGCAAGGGAAGGCACTGCAACCAGGCTGTTGCGGGTCGCTCACGCCCGGTTTCCCGGCATTGTGCAGGGGCTGCGGTCAGACAATCCGCCGTAACGGGCCTGGATTCGGAGGCGGTCTGAAGACCGCCGCTATGGTGATGAGAGGTACGTTACCTCAGTATTTGAATTGCGCCCAGACCCAGAGTTTGTCCACGTCACGGTTAATGCCGTTATTACTGCCATTACGGGCAATGGCCAGGGCGTCACGATCGGCGGAGTAGGAAGAGTATTTGATGCCCAGGGTATATTTTTCACGGAATGTCCGGCTCAGCATCAGGTCAATTTCATCACCGTAATCATAGCTCATATTGTCGGAGTTCAGGTCATGATAAGCGGCTACGAAGTTGGCGCCCATAATATTGGCGACCAGTGTGAAAATATAATCCTCGATACCATCACCCGGTGTAATCAGGAAACGATCCGCCCACCCCTGAAAGGCGTGATTGGTGCCGAGAATAGTGACAAACCGATCGGCGCCACCGTCACCCTGCAGCAGTTCGTAGCTGAACTTGAGTGTCAGCGAATCGATAAATGCAGCCGGTTTGAAATTGATCCCGGCCTCGCCGAGAACATATCCGGCATCGATGTCGGCAGGATTATTCTCGTAGTCGCTCTGGTGGGCATATTCCGCTGTATACAGGGCGTTGACATTGTTCATTATCGGCTGCTTACCCGAGAAACGCAGTCCATAAGTCTGACTTGAGAACGCGGCGGCGTTATCAAAATCCAGCAGGTAGGCATAGCCTTCAAGTTTACCGAAGGGCAGGCTGGTATTCGTCACATTGACAAAATGCGAGTCGCTGTCGAAATTATCCAGCGGGCTGGTCGCATCCTCGCCGAAGATGCGATTGACGTTCCAGACGTAGGCGTAATTGATGGTGGTATCCGGCAGATAATCGTTGCTGACCGTGAATGCATCATGGGTCTGCCAGTTCTGTCGCCAGAGTATGGTGCCGATAAAACGATGAAACGGCGCCTGGCGATAGGTAATATACTGGCGGCCCAGCCTGAATTCAGTCGCAGTTAACCCGGTATAACTGATAAAGGACTGGTCCACTTCCGTGCCCTCGGGATCGATGACGGCGGCATATCGCGTCTTGCGGTTGGAACCGTCATTGAAATCATCGCTGAACACCTCGGTGACATTTTCCAGATCCAGGGTCAGGCCGAATCCGTGAAACCGGCCGGTTTCATAACCGAGTACCGTACGTATGGTGGATGCATTCGCGTCCTTGAGTTTCGTGGTTGTCGCGCCGAACAGGATATCGTCATCGACATGCTCGAAGCGGTAGCGTACCGAAAAATGAACCTTGCCGCCGGTCAGCGCATTCCATAGCTGATCTTCGGCATGGGCCCCGGGCGGCAGCATCAGGCACATCGACAGGAGTATGACAACCGGAATGCCCGTGAGAGCAGGGCCGGAAAACCATGGGTTTACAAGCGTCTTGGAGTCAGTGTTCAGTGTTCTTCTCCCTTCATGTAGTCTTATTATTAAATTGTAATGTGAGACAGAATTTGTGACATTGATATGGATCAAAGCAGATATGTTCTATTATTATTTTGGCTAAATTTCAATGGCTGGTGCCCCGTGACAGGTTGATTTTGTTATAAACGTTATATTTTCCCGACGGCTTGTTCATGGGCAATCGCTTGATTTCCTCGAGCGTATGGCTGTCATAGACAATGATCGTACCGTCCTCATCCCAGATGCTGAGCAGGGCATAACGTCCGTCGCGGGTAAATTCCACATGAGCCGAGATTTTCCCGGGTTCCGGTTGCAGTGTCTTGACGATTTCCAGGGTCTGCTTGTCAATGACATGCACCAGGTCCCGGTCAGGACCGAAAAATACGTCAACCCAGCAGTACGGGCTGTTTTCATGTGTGCGCATGAAGAAGCCGGGTCCCCGGGTTTCGATGCGTTTTATGACTTCCCAGGTACCGGTATCGATGATGCTGACCCTGCTTTCCCTGAGATTGGGGCTGGCGAGCACAGTGCGCCCGCCGTACTCCCAGCTGATACCGGAACCCAGGTGCGGCAGTCCGCTGAGGTCAATATCGGCAATCTTTTTGCCCACCAGCAGGCTGACGACCTGGCCGTTGCGGCTGTTACGGGCGGCGCCGATGACGTTGTTGTAATCCGTATCGAAAAAGAAGTCGTCCAGATAATCGTCGAGACGTATGCGGCGTACGGGGAACGGTCCTTCTTCGGCCAAAGCCTCATCATAGCGGTAATCATGAACGAGTCCACTGTACACGGGTTCGGCGTTTTCAGCGTAAGGGATTTCCCAGACCTCGGTCAGATCTTTCAGCGCGACAATAAAACTCTGCCGGGGCGGAGCGTCATAGACGGCACTGACACGCGACGAATTGCCCGTGCCGTCAGTGACAGGGATGAGCTTGATGAGCTGCAGGTCCGCGGCATCGAGCACAGCCAGTGAATGCGGCAGGTAATTGCCGACCAGTACGAATCTGCCGTCGCTGGAAACGGCCAGGTTGCGCGTATTGATCCCGGCACGGATTTCGGCAACGTACTCCAGTGCATACAGATCGTACTTGGCTATCCAGCCATCCCTTGAAGCAAGGTAAACATAGCGCCCGTCCGGAGAGAATTTCGGACCGCCATGCAGTGCCACCCGGGTCCGGAAACGATGCACGGGCTCAAACCGATCACCATCGAGAATCGTAATATGATGATCCCCGGTTTCCACCACGACAAACAGATTCAGGGGGTCGGCAGTGTATTCCGGCCGGCTGATATCCGGGTTTGCAGCACGCAGGATCCGGTGGGAATCAGTGATACGTCGTTCATCCCATGTCGGGACAAAATCCAGCGGCTGGTAAATAAATTCCACCAGGCTGGCAATTGTCGATTTATCGAGCCTGTGACCATAGGCAGGCATCTGTGTCGCTGATCGGCCCGAGCGAATAACTTCCGCCGCCTCTTCGCGTGTCAGCCGTTTCAGGTTTTCCGGTAACAACGCGGGACCCTGTCCCCCGAGCCTTGAATCTCCATGACAGTCCGCGCATTCCTGTTTATAAATTATCCCGGTATCCGCTGCCGCAGTAACTGCGGGGAGCACGAACAGTAACAGGAATAGCGCCGGAACCTTGGGTTCAGACCATTTCCGCATCCTGACCGATCCTTGTATTTGCACGGAAGTCCGCTGGATTGATTTCATCATCATCCAGATAACAGCCCGGATCCTCCGCCCAGGGATCGTCGTGGGTTTGCCACGCCCGGATACGGGTATTGCCGCCGCAGACATCAAAAAAATGGCAACCGGCGCAACGACCGCCAATCTGTCGTGGCCGCCGTTTCAGACCGGCCATGATCGGGTCTCCGGTATCGGTCCAGATATCGGCGAATCGACGTTCCTTGACGCTGCCAAGGCTGTAATGCCACCAGAAGGTGTCGGGATGTACGTTGCCCAGGTTATCGATATTGGCGATGTTGACGCCGGAACTGTTACCACCCCATTGCCGCAATCGTTCATGGATATGGTCATAACGTTCAGGGTGGTGCTTTTTTATCCAGTGCAACAGGTAAACCGCATCGGCATCGTTGTTGCCGGTGACGTATTCACGGTCAATGCCACGCTGAATATCCGACCAGCAGCGATCAATCAGAGTCTGTACAGCCTGACGGCTCACGGCATGGGTGGCGTCGTCCTTGCGATTGCGGTTGCCACGACCGGCATAGTTGAGATGGGACAGGTAAAATTTGTTGACGTCCTCGACTTCCATCAGGTCAAGCAGGGGTGTCAGTTCATGGGCATTGTCCATGGTCACCGTGAAGCGCATACCCACCTTGAGATCACGGTCACGGCAGAGTCGTATCGCGCGCATCGATGCATCAAAAGCGCCCTGCTTGCGGCGGAACATATCATGCGTTTCACGCAGGCCATCAATGCTGATGCCGATATAGTCGTAATTCATGGCCGCAATGCGATCGATGTTGGATTCGTCGATCATCGTGCCATTGGTGGACAAGCCCACATAAAAACCCATGGCCCTGGCGCGGGCGGATATATCGAAAATATCAGGCCGCAATAGCGGTTCACCGCCCGATAATATCAGTACCGGCACCCTGAACTGTTTGAGTTCATCCATGACCCGGAAGATTTCATCGGTTGACAATTCGCCGGGGAAGTTATGGTCAGCCGAAATCGAATAGCAGTGTTTGCAGGTGAGATTGCACCGGCGTATGAGGTTCCAGATGACGACCGGGCCGGGCGGCTGTCGCGTTGCTCCCGTGGCTGTGGGTGCGGCGACTTCGCGAAGGTACTGGCTGATACGAAACATGACAGGGGATCTCCCGGTTAATCTAAAATTCCGTGTTAATACATGGGGTTTGCGGGGTTATATCCGCAAACCTGTTTTTTTCAGTATGCGTTTACTGTAGAGCACGGTGCCGGAGCGGCTTTTATCACCGAGTAATTCGGTGATCATCGCGGCCTTTTGCCCGGTACTTTCACGGGATTTACCGTGTACCATGGCGAACAGATTATATGGCCATTCCGGCAGGTGCCGCGGGCGTTGATAACAATGACTGACAAAATCCAGTGCCCCGATAATCATGCCGGCCTTGTCGACGTAGTCGTCTCTCACGTCCCAGACTGCCATACCATTGGCCGTGAAGCCAAGGGCATAATGATTGGGAACCGCGGCGATGCGGCGGATTACGCCCTGATCAAGCATGCGCTCAAGTCTTTCCATTACTGTTTTATCACTGATGCCAAGTTTGTCAGCAATGGTCTTGTAAGGTTCACGGCAGAGCGGCAGACCGGACTGGGTCTGTCTGATGATGGCTATATCGATATCATCACAGGCACCGTTGACAGTACAGTCAGACATGAAATTTCAGGCCCACAAAATATTCCTTCAGCTTCGGCATATTGTACACTTGCAAGCCGGTGTGATTTTCGATTTCATCGATGACGCGTTGCAGTTCCCCGGTATTGTCGGCGGCGATGACAAACCACATATTGAATTCATGTTCGCGTTCATAATTATGCGCGACCTCAGGAAAAGCGTTGACACGGGCGGCGGTTTCGTCAAAGACATCATCGGGAACCTTCATGGCCGCCAGACTGTAGATGCCACCCAGTCTTTCCATGTTATACATTGGTCCAAAGCGTGACAGTATCCCGTTTTTCAGCAATGTTTCAATGCACTTGATCAGGGCGTTCTCGTCCAGGTTGAGTTCACCGCCGATTTCGGCGAAAGGCTGTTTGCAGACAGGAAAGCCATCCTGCAATCTGTTGATAATATGTCTGTCAAGATCGTCCATTGGCGTATGTCTCCTTTCAGGAATCATCATCTCCTGTCTTCCTGCAGGGATGATAATGCATACCCCGCTGCTTGAAACGACGCTTGCTGAACAGGATATCGTACCTGGCGTTGCCATGTGTATAGTCATTAGCGAGCCTGTGCACCTGATCGATTACCGTTTGCCGATCCTTGCCGTGTATCATACAGAACAGGTTATACGGCCAATGTGGCAGTATCCGGGGACGGCGATAACACAGATTCACTGTTTCTGATGCAGCAAGCTGCTGTGCGAATTCGCGTACGTGTTCGTCAGGTATATTCCATACCACCATTGCGTTGGCGGTGTAGCCGAGTTCCCGGTGATTGACCACGACTCCGAAGCGCTTGATCAGTCCGCAAATACGCATGATACGGATCCGATCAAGGACTTCCTTTTCAGTGATTCCCAGTTTCTCCGCAATGTCCAGATAAGGTCGTTTTACAAAGGCGATGCCGCCGGCAATGATATCGATCAGTTGCCAGTCCACGGCATCCGGTCTGTACTCCGGCATTTTCGGGTTGTTCATCACCATTGCAGTTCGAAACCCAGATCAATATGAAAATTTTCAAGCATGGGCAGTTTCAGACAGCGATAGCCGGTGGCCTCTTCTATACTGTCGAGGAGATTGTCAAGTTCATCATCCGTCGACGCGGCAATGACAAACCAGAGGTTATATTCATGCTGCCGTTCGTAATTATGGTTTACACCATCATACGAATTGATTATGGCAGCGATTTTCTCCAGTTCCGCTTCCGGGATCGACATGGCGACCAGCGTGCTGACCCCCAGCGAGTTGCATTTGAACACGGGCCCGATACGGCTGATGTAGCCGCGTTCCTGCAGCGATTGCAATCGCTGTATAACCGCGTCCTCGTCAATACCGGTTTTGTCGGCCAGGTCCTGCCAGGGCCGTACGCTGAGTGGAAACTCGTGCTGGAAGTTGTTCAACAGCTCGCGATCAATATCGGCAAGCTCTTCAGGACTGGACAGGCGCTCACTCATTATTACAATCCCGTCATGTGCGCACGTGCGGTAAAAAATATACCGCTGGGTTTTTCAACGTCAATTGCGGTGATTTGGCGAAAGCTTCCGGTATCGTAAACATTGACACGGTCGGTATCACGTACCGAGACCCATACCGCTTCACCCCGCGGAGTGAATTCCATATGCAGCACACCCTTGCCGGGTTTGAGTTCATGGACAACAGCCATGGTGCTGGCATCGATAACCTGGACCGTATCATTATCGGGTAGTGCAAAGTTGACCCAGAGATGTCGGCCATCCGGCCTGGCCATGACAAAGACCGGTTGTCCATGCACGGGAATCCGCTGCGCTTCACTCCAGTCATGGCGGTTGATGGCGATGACCTCGTGTCTGCCGACAGCGGGTACGAACAGATGGTCACCGGCTGCAGCCCAGCCTTCCAGGTGCGGCATTTTGTAGACCGGCAGTTTTTCCTCGCCGCGGCCATAATCCGGCAGTATTCTGCGAATACCCTGTTGCGGTTGCCACAAATCCACCAGGGCGAGGCCGTCCTCGCCAAAGAGGCCGGCAATGTAATAACGACCATCCGGGGTAATCAGCGCGTCATAAGGCTGATTACCTGCGCCGGTCAGTTTCAGGATTTCCGGGTTATCCCGATCCGAGAAATCGGCAATCCATATCTCTCCGGCATCAAACAGGCTGAAAACAAAGCGGTTCCCGGGAGCGTCGACCAGGCCCACCACCCTGGATACAGCATCTCCCGCACCGTGTATTGCCGGGATGTCGGCCACCGGTTGCAGGGTTTCCGAGTCGAATACCCTGACGCCACCGGGTTCGTAATTGGAAACAGCAATCAGGCGGCCGTCCTGGGAAATAGCACCCCCGATACTGTTACCGGCCTGGATTACGCGATGGCTGATTTTTTGTTCCAGCAGATCAATCTTCGTCAGGCCGCCATCACGGCCAAAAACATAGGCATAGCGGGTATCACGGGAGAACACGGCCGAAGCATGCGACAGGTCACCCAGCCCCGGTATTCTGCCCAGTACGGTATGTTGTGTGGTTTCAACGACTGTTATGCTGCCGCTGGTCCGCTCTATGATAATACCGAGATCGCCGGTCCCGCGTACGGCTGCCCAGGCCACGAGCGTCGTTGACGCGGCAATGAACAGTCCGGCCAACGCCCGGTATTTCATGGTCACTTTGCGCCGATGGCGCCGGATTTGAGTTGTTTTACGATCCATGTAGCCTCGCTGGCATTGAGCAGCGAATTCCAGGGAGGCATTGCAGTGTTTTCCCTGCCGCCGAGAATGACTTCCACCAGCAGATCATCACTTTTCCCCTCGAGCATGGCCGGCGTCAGTGCCGGGCCCAGACCGCCTTTCAGGGACATGCCGTGACAGGCGCCACAGTCATGCAACACCATCTGTTGCAGTTGTTGTTGCCGTTGTAGCTCGGGTCCGTTTTCTGCCTGTGCGGAACAGGCGATCAGCATCGGGAATAGTACTGAAGGGTAAGGGAACCGGCGTAAAAGCCGGTTCCCGTGCCGTATATCAGTAAACGTCATGCTGTGTGTTGTAGACGTTGAATTTGCCGGTCGGCGTGATCAGCCGTTCATCCTTGATGACGTGTTTCAGCTTGCGGGTCTTGTCATCAACAATCACCAGAGCGGATTTCTGCTCCTTGCCGTTCCAGACCGAGAACCAGACTTCATCACCGGCCCTGTTATACTCGGGCTGAACCACCCGCTTCGGTCCTTCGCCCAGATCCGCCCACTCGGCGATGGGTAATACCTCAAAGCCTTTATCAAGGTTATTGATATCGAACACAGCGACGCTCTGGCTGATCTTTTCACCCGGGTTGAGTGCGGTATCCACCCAGAGGTTACTGGATTTCGGATGCGTCTTGATAAACAGCGAGCCGCCGCCCTGTGCTTTCAGGGAGCGTACGACTTTCCAGGCATGTTCCTTGTTATTTTCCGGATCGGTGCCAATCAGCGCTACCGATGCATCACCGAGATGGCTGGTGGCCCACACCGGTCCGAATTCCGGATCGATGAAATTTGCGCCGCGGCCGGGGTGAGGGATCTTGCCGACATCGACCAGCGCTGTCAGCTTGTTGTCCTTCGAATCGACTACGGCTATCTTGTCTGACTTGTTTGCAGCGGTCATGAAGTAGCGCTTGTTGACATCCCAGCCGCCGTCATGAAGAAAACGGGCGGCACCGATTTCAGTCATCTTCAGGTTGTCGATGTCCTCATAGTTCACCATCAGGATCTTGCCTGTCTCCTTGACATTGACGATGAACTCGGGATGTTCATGCGAGGCAACAATGGCCGCAACGCGCGGTTCGGGATGATACTCCTGGGTATCCACGGTCATGCCGCGAGTGGAAACGATTTTCTGCGGTTCCAGCGTGTCGCCGTTCATGATTACGAACTGTGGTGGCCAGTAAGTACCGGCAATGGCGTAGGTATCTTCGTAGCCTTTATATTTGGATGTTTCCACCGACCTGGCCTCGAGGCCGACCTTGATTTCGGCGACATTATCAGGTTTTTTCATCCACAGGTCGATGAGGTTGATGCGGGCGTCGCGGCCAATCACGAATATATAACGGCCGGAAGCGGACAGGCGGGATATATGCACAGCGTAGCCGGTCTTGATGATACTAACGATTTCCTTGCTGTGTCCGTCAATGAGCGCCACCTGGCCGCTGTCGCGCAACGTGACCGAGAACAGGTTCTCCAGGTCGAGGTCATTTTCCTTTTTGGTGGGACGTTCCTCCACAGGAATCTTTACTTTCCATGAAGCTTTCATCTGTTCCATGCCCCATTCCGGTGGTACCGGTGGGTCATGCTGGATATAGCGGGCCATCATATCGACTTCCTCTTCCGTGAGATCTCCGGACGTGCCCCAGTTCGGCATGCCGGCCGGTGAGCCGAAGTTGATGAAAACTTTCAGGTAATCCGTGCCCTTCTCCTGGGTGATGTCCGGGGTCAGCGGCTTGCCGGTCGCGCCCTTTCTGAGTACGCCGTGGCAGCCGGCGCAGCGCTCGAAAAAGATTTTCTTGGCGCGTCCGAATTCGTCCTCGGTCATATTCGGAGCGCCGGGTGTGACTACGTGCTTGGCTCCCTGGATGGTGGTAGGCGCGCCTTCATACGCAACCCCGGGTTTTTCTGACATCGTATGTTCCGATTCCGCCCAGAGCGGCATGGACAGTGCGCAAACCAGCACAGCGGATAAACTTTTATTCACGAATTTCATGCTATTGTTCCCCTGTATATCATGGTGTATCGATGGTTATATCGACGGGCATGCTAGGCTAACTAACGGTCAGCAGCATTGACATAAATCAAATGGGAATCGGATTGATAGTAAGTTTTTTAACAGACGAAATTAACGAGTACAGACAAAGTTTACGGCAAGTAGAGGAGCGCCGCGGCTGAAATTTCACAGTCGAGATGTTATTCATTCAGTAATTTCCGCAGTGCATCAGTATCAAGCAAAACGATTTCATGCCCTTTGACGTCAATTATATTGTCTTTTCTCAGCCGCGCCAGTATCCGTGACAATGTTTCCGGTTTAATCGCAAGTCGTGATGCCAGAACGCTTTTCGGATAATCCAGGGCGATATGGGTAGCAACGGGTGAATGTTCAGGAATGGAGTTCAACAGGTGCCAGGCCAGGCGGTAGGTGGCGTTATGCAGGGTCAGGTTATCGATTTCCATGAGTTGTATATGCAGCCTTTTGCACATGGTGGCGAGCAGGGAGAAGCAGGTATCCACCGATTCCCTTAGGATATCCCTGAACCCGGCCATGTTGATCGCCAGTAACCGGGAATCCTGAATGGCGATGGCATTAACGGGATAGGTCTGGCCCTCGAAAAACGTCACTGCTTCGGCGAAAATCTGCCCTGGATCAATGATATCAATCACTTTTTCCTGACCGTTTTCAGACACCAGGTACAACTGGATCTGACCCTTTCTTAACATATAAAAGTACTCGGCGTGGTCGCCACGATGGAACAGGTGGCGACCCGAAGCCAGGGATATGCTGTGAACCCGGGTGAGTACTTTCAACAACTGTTCATCATCCAGGGCCTTGAATAAAGGGATTGATTTGAACTCGCTGAGTAGCTCAAGGCGATTAACGGATTGATTATTATTGATGTTTTCCACTTGACTTCGGTCAATGCTATATAATTCCGGCAAGTTAGTATCCGCTCTGTCAGCCGGTCAGGGATTTTAACGCAAAGAGAAAATTCTGCGAATAAATCGATCCAGGGGCCTTTGCCAGTTGAGTATTGTATTACCTGGCGCAAACCAGGCGGCCCTGCCAATTATTCTACCCGGTCTGATGGTGAATTGAGTAAACAGCCTGGATAATGATCGGGTGGCTGGATCAACGTCTCACGCTGATTATACACCCATGAGGACAATGTCTGGTAACACGCACTGGTGGTATGTAAGCCCGGTAAATACTGATGTCCTGATCGAATAATCATTTATTAATGGAATCAATAACTTTATGGCATACCAATACGTTCTTGATATTCCTGAAGATTACCGGAGAGCCCTGGCGATTAACTGGCTCTGGCTGGCGATCATCACCCTGTTGGGAGCCGGGATATTCTCGGTCTTGCTGGTACTGTCGAGGACGCCGGTAATTGGCGGGTTGATCCCGTTTACGGATTTTTTCCATACTGCACTGGTTATCCACGTTAACTTCTCCTCGCTGGTCTGGATACTTGCCTTCGCCAGTATGCTGTGGAGCCTGAACAGCCGTCCGATTTATCCTTTTGCGGGCAAGTCAATTTTCATTCTCGTCGTTACTGCGGCTGTATTTATGGCCGTATCACCGTTCCTCGGCGACAGCAGGGCATTGATGAGCAATTATATTCCGGTACTGGACAGTTCCGCGTTCCTGACCGGGCTGGGCCTGTTTGCCCTGGGTATGGGATTGCAGGTGCTGTTCAGTATGAGTTCGATGTTTCGCGTCGGTGAAACCGTGAGCGGGCAGGGGGTCATACGCTTTGGCCTGAATTGCGCGGCCATCGGCGTTTTCATGGCGCTGGCCGCGTTTGCCTGGTCCTGGATTGAGTTACCCGCCAATCTGCCCGGGGAAACCTATTACGAGGTCCTGTTCTGGGGCGGTGGTCATGTGCTGCAATTTACCTATACCTTACTGATGATGGTCGCCTGGTTATGGCTTTCTTCAAGCGCCGGGCTGACATTACCGCTCAGCCCCAGGGTTGCCCTGTTGCTGTTTGCAGTCGGTCTTGTTTCCATCTTCCTGACGCCGGTAATTTACTATGCATACGATATAACGAGCGTGGATTACCGGGCCTGGTTCACCCGCTTGATGAGCTTCGGCGGCAGTCTGTCCGTATTCCCGCTGGCGGTCGCAATCATCTACGCCTTGTTTCAAAAACGGGCGGACGAAACCGCTGCCTCATCCGCGCGCACGGCGCTGGTCACCTCGCTACTGCTGTTCGGGGCAGGTGGAATCATCGGTTTTCTCATTGACGGCAATAATGTAAAGATTCCGGCCCACTATCATGGCTGTATTGTCGGGGTGACACTGTCACTCATGGGCTTGACCTATCAGTTGTTGCCGGCACTGGGTTTTGACAACATCAATAACCGGCTGGCAAGCCTGCAACTCTGGGCATACTCCTGCGGCCAGTTTCTGCATATTCTCGGTCTGGTCTGGTCGGGCGGTTACGGTGTCGAGCGCAAGGTAGCCGATGCCGCGCAGGGATTCCCGTCATCAGGTCATGTGGCGGGCATGGGCCTGATGGGGGCGGGCGGTCTTCTGGCAACAATCGGCGGATTTCTATTCATTCTGATCGTCATCCGGTCCATGGTTGCAGGCAAGCGGCATCGGGAATGATGCGTTGATGGTTACCGTATCAACCGGAATGGTTGCGGACCTGCATGGTCAGGTTGATTACCGAAAACAGCAGCAGCACGGCCATCAGGTTGTGCAGGGTATTGGTCCATAACGGCATATCGGCCAGGACGTTGAAGATACCCAGTGCGAATTCGGCCACGAAGACCATCACAACCGCTCTGATGGCGCCGCGCAAATGTGGATAATGTCTGCTCGCCAGCCGCCAGGATATCAACACTACTATTGCCATGACGATGGCTATGAGCCGATGAGTGTATTGAATGATGCTGGATGAAGTATCAATCACCATACGGTCATTTTCATCCAGCGTAAGCCTGCGCAACGGATTCAGGCTGTCGGTGATGTGAGCCTTTATATTTTCAGTATGGGAACAGGTTAACAATTCCGGGCAGGCGGAGCCGGTGTAATTGGCGCTGGCCCAGGCACCGCTGATTAACTGCAATGTCAGGGTTGCAGAGAGCAGGTAAAGTACGAAATGGCCCTCGATGATCCGGCGGGACCTCATGCGCAGGAGTTGCCGCCAGATCAGACCCGACAACACGATACCACCGAGGATATTGCCGAACGTGACAACGGGTAAACTGCGTGTCGGTGTCGTCATGCCGATAACGGAGAGAAAAATGACGACGAGAAACATCAGCGCCGGCAATCCGGGTGCAATAACCCTGCGATAGCGCAAGGCCAGCAACAGGATGACGAGAATATTCACGCCGAGCAGGGATGCTACGTAACGGTGCATGGCCCTGAACGTCCTGAATTCCGAATCCGGTATTTGCAAACCCTTGATGCCATCGGCGAACGACAGCTGAGCGTAGCATTGCGGCCACGGGGAGCATCCCAGGCCGGCTTCACCCAGACGGATATGGGTACTGAGCATGAGGATAGTCAAGGATAGTATCAGTGCAGACCCGGTCAGGCAGATGAAAATCCGTATCGGTAACCGGTATGGATTCGGAGTATTCATGAAATGCTGAATGCCGGGCGTGTTGTGGAGGTTGTTTTTTTAGATGAATTACGCGGATAATGCAAACCACACACCCGCACAATTCAATGCAGACTTCATACCGAAAAGCCGATGTTCGAAGCTATCATCTATACCACAGCCGCTGTGTTGTTATACCTGGTTTCAGACTGGATACTGCAACGACTGGAACTACGTGCCGGCCGGCGATTTGAGCACAGAAGTTTTGTCTTTTTCTTTATAATTACAGTCCTTGCCGTCAGCAGTTTTGCCATTGTGCAGCATTTCCTGACCAATCGGTAAGACAACCCGGAAATTGTCCCGGCGATGTCGCCATGTCAGGCTGGCCGGGTCAAAATAGATGCGTTTAACTTGTTGAATCGTATATTAAAATACAGAGTCATTATCTTTTTGAGTGCACTTTTGTACGCTTGCAAATGAAGCCGATACGATCTTGCCGGATCAAATTTCTGCACTGATCGCCACTGCACTTGAAATACACCTGTAGGTCATCAATACTTGACCTATGTCAATGACATGTGACGAATTGTCGCAGTTTAATAAGACCTGTTTAATTGAGGTCGTGATTACCACTTAATCTAGAGGGGAGGTCCTATGTCGGAATCAGAAAAGGATACCAATGAAAACGAGGAAAAGATTCCCGTAATGCAACAACTGCTGGATAATCCGTTTTTACTGCTTTTCCTGGGCGTGACCATACCCACTGTCTTCTATCTAATCTGGGGAATCATGGAGATCGTAACGATTCCGATTGCCAAATAAATAATATCCAATACGGGAGATAGCACTATGTCGGTTACCCCTCCACAACAAAAAGTCTGGTGGAATGAACCTGTTCCCAAATCAGAACTGATCTGGGTCATCGTCGCATTTATCTGGGGCCTGATCATGTTTTTCATGATGGTGTACTGGCATGCTTACGGGGAGCAGAACCTGTCCAACGAATCCTATCGCATTACGGCGGAAGACTACTCCGCGAAAACGGAAGCGATGGTGGAAAAATACACGGTACGTGAAGAGTCCGGTTACCCGGTCGTGCATCCACCTCCCGGCAGCGACGTCTACCTGATTGCGCGATTATGGCAATGGTGGCCTATTCTGGAACTGGAAAAAGGGCAGACATACAGGCTGCATCTTTCATCCCTGGACTGGTTGCACGGCTTTTCCCTGCAGCCGGTCAATATCAATGTTCAGGTACACCCCGACTATGAAATGGTGATTACGACCACACCGGATGTCGCCGGAGAATACGGCATTGTTTGCAACGAATATTGTGGCATCGGACATCACCAGATGCTGGGTAGATTGTACGTCGTCGATAATGGGGAGAGTAAATAATGGCAACCAATGAACAATACAGAATATGCCAGTCGACCGGACTCCGGGTCTATAAATCCGCCGAGAATCTGATCAAGGCCAATGCTGTAGTGGCCGTTGTATTTCTCGCCATTGGGGGATTGTTTGGTTTGATGGTCGCATTGACACGCTGGAAAGCGGTCCACCTGCTGCCCGCTGACTGGTTCTACCTGGTGCTGACCGCACATGGCATTAATGTGCTGATTGTATGGATTATTTTCTTCGAAATGGCCGTACTGTATTTTGCTTCGGCAGTATTGCTTGGCTGCCGCCTGGCGACGCCTCGCTGGGCATGGGCCGGATTCGTGCTGATGTTGATCGGGGCCATCATGACCAATGTCGCGGTGCTGCAGGGTGATTCCAGTGTCATGTTCACCTCCTATGTGCCATTGAAGGCGGCGCCTTCCTTCTACCTCGGTATCATCCTGTTTGCGGTAGGTGCACTGGTCGGCTGTTTCGTGTTTTTCGGCACCCTGGTTCTGGCCAAGCAGGAGCGTACCTATGAAGGTTCGGTGCCACTGGTGACGTTTGGCGCGACCGTGGCGGCCATTATTGCCGTTTTCACCATTGCCTCCGGCGCCATTATTCTGATTCCCACATTTCTCTGGTCGTTTGGATATATCAGTCATATCGACACACTGATGTACAGAACCATCTGGTGGGGGCTGGGGCACTCATCACAGCAAATCAACGTTGCGGCACATATCTCCATCTGGTACCTGATATCCGCGGTGGTGCTTGGCGCCAAGCCGTTATCGGAAAAAGTCAGCCGCGGCGCGTTCCTGCTGTATATTCTGTTCCTGCAACTGGCCAGCGCCCATCATCTGTTGGTTGACCCGGGCATCAGTTCCGAGTGGAAGGTGTTCAATACCAGTTATGCAATCTATCTCGCTGTTCTCGGCAGCATGATTCATGGTCTCACCGTGCCAGGTCAGATCGAGGCGGCGCAACGAAAGAAGGGCTTCAACAATGGTCTTTTTGAATGGTTGAGAAAAGCACCGTGGGGTAATCCCGCCTTTTCGGGAATGTTCATTTCACTGATCCTGTTCGGGTTCCTCGGTGGCATCTCCGGCGTGGTCATGGGTGTTGAACAGATTAACCTCATAATCCACAACACCATTTATGTTCCCGGTCACTTCCATGCCACCGTGGTGGCCGGTACCACCCTGGCTTTCATGGCTGTCACTTACCTGCTGGTCCCGCTGATCTTTCAGCGGGAACTGGTTTTGCCCGGCTGGGCCAAGGTGCAACCGTACGTATTCGGTATCGGTGTTGCCGGTATATCGCTGTTCATGATGGGCGCCGGCACGCTGGGTGTGCCACGACGGCACTGGGATATATCCCAGGCGGATGCGATACTGCCCTATGACTTCCCCGGCGCGGCAAACCTGATGATGGGGTTGAATGGCCTGAGCGCGCTTCTGGCCGGTGTTGGCGGTATCATGTTCGTCGTCGTCGTCGTGGGTTCGATTCTGTTCGGCAAGAAAATCGAATCCAGTTCTGAGGTGGCGAAAACCGATCCGGCAGCGGAGGTTGCTACCAAATACGGCAGTGAGGAACATCCATCGGTGCCCGGTACGCTGGTGCTGGTTGCGGTATTCTTCATAAGTTTCGTACTTTACTATTACGTGAACTGGAAATACCTGGCGGAAATCTGGCCGTTACGCTAACGCGGGCTGTCGATGATGTATAACGCGATCAAACTGGCAGCATCGGTATTCAAGCTCAGGATTGGTTTTGCAATCATGCTGACCGGTCTTGCCGGTCTTGCAATAACCCCCGGCATGGCGCCGTCAGTTGCAGAGACCGTTCTCTTCGCTGTTGCCATATTGTTATCTTCAGCAAGCGCCGGCGCTTTTAATCAGTATGTTGAGCGCGATCTCGACGCGAGGATGAAGCGTACAAGAAACCGGCCTTTCGTGACGGGCCGGTTTCGTGCCGACAAATACTGGCTGACCCTGATATATCTGATGTTGCTGGTTTCGGTACTGGCCACCTCGATTGTTATCAATGCAATGGCCGCGCTCTATGTATTCCTGGGAGCATTCACCTACGGGGTCGTCTATACAGTCTGGTTGAAAAGGCGCACCTGGCTGAATATCGTCATCGGTGGTTTGTCAGGCAGTTTTGCAGTTCTTGCGGGTGCCGCGGTTGTTGATCCCGGCCTGTCCGCGGCGCCGGTTCTTCTGGCTGTCGCCCTTTTTCTCTGGACTCCGCCACATTTCTGGAGTCTCGCTTTCGTTTGTGCCGATGATTACAGGTCCGCAGGTGTACCCATGCTGCCGGCGGTATTTGCAAAACCGGTGGCTGCAAGGATTATATTTCTACACACTGTTGCTTTGGTACTGGTATCAGTATTACCGTTTTTTTATGGTCTCGGCTGGATCTACCTTGTCGGAGCACTGGCAGGCGGATTGTATTTCCTGAAGAAAAGTTATGATCTCGTCCGCCGGCCATCTGTAGCGACAGCACGCGCCAACTTCAAGGCATCCCTTGTTCAATTGACACTGTTACTGTGTGCATGTGTTCTGGATGTAGTATTTGTCTGATTCATCCGGTAACCATGTGCTGTTCCCTATCAAAAAATCACTGATAAATTCATTACCGGTCCTGTGTGCCGTAATTGCCCTCTGGGCAACCGGTCTGCGACCTGTTGTTGCCATGGATGAGCATACGCACACGGCAGACAGGTATGATAAGGACCAGGCACTGGAGTTCAGCCAGTCAGCGTTGAACCGGACTATAGGTGACTATGCGTTCGTCAATCAGGACGGGAAACCTGTAAGCCTGTTACAATACAGGGGGAAACCATTGATTGTCAGCCTTGTCTATACCAGTTGTCATCATGTCTGTCCGATGCTGACCAGCCATCTGGATGAGGTGGTGGATATCGCCAGGGAGGCACTGGGGCATGACAGTTTCTCGGTTGTAACCATCGGCTTTGATACGGCGGTTGACAGCCCTGAACGCATGCGGCTTTTTGCCAGGGAGCGGAATATCGATTTCAGGGGCTGGGATTTCCTCAGTGCGGATGCGGAAACGATAGAAGCATTCAGTAATGATATCGGCTTTATTTTTTTTGAATCGGCGAAGGGTTTTGATCACCTGTCCCAGACAACGCTGCTTGATGCGCAAGGTCGCGTTTACCGGCAGATATACGGCGTGCAGTACGAAGCTCCCGTCCTGGTTGAGCCGCTCAAGGAACTGGTGTTCGGCAAGTACAGCGAGGCAACTCTTGTAGAAGGCTGGATCAACAACATCCGCCTTTTCTGCACGCTGTATGATGCCCGTTCAGGACGTTATTACTTCGATTATTCGATATTTATAGGACTTATTATTGGTATTGTTATCCTCGTTTCCATTGCGGTATTTATCATACGCTCATGGCGACAACACACACCCGACAGTAACAGGTAACTGATGTCTGCTATCAAAGCCGTGCTCAGGAAAGGGTTCGAAACCATTGAGGACCTGTTCGACAGGATTTTTGGCGCAAAAAACAATCCTTTCTATCAGCTTGGGGCCCTGGGATGGTTTTATTTCTGGATTGTCGTGGTCAGTGGGATCTATGTGTATATCTTCTTCGATACCGGCGTTACCCAGGCTTATAAGTCACTTGAATACCTGACGCATGAACAATGGTATGCAGGCGGGGTCATGCGCAGTCTGCATCGTTATGCCTCGGATGCACTGGTTGTGATGATGATGGTGCATATGTTAAGAGAGTTTGCCATGGACAGGTTCCGGAGTTCACGCTGGTTTGCCTGGTTTACAGGCGTACCCATGTTATGGCTGGTGTTTGCCGCGGGTATTTCCGGATACTGGATGATCTGGGACCAGCTTGCCCAGTATATTGCTATCACAACCGCGGAATTCCTGGATGCCCTGCCAGTGTTTGGCGAATCCATTGCCAGGAACTTTGTCACCGATGCAAAACTGAGCGGACGGTTTTTTACGCTGATGGTTTTTGTTCACATTGCCTTGCCACTGATCCTGCTCTTTATCATGTGGATACACATTCAGAGGCACGCATCACCAAAGGTCAATCCACCAAGGACGCTGGCTCTTGGCACATTCGCAATGTTGCTCGTTGTTTCCTTTGTCAAACCGGCGCTAAGCCAGCCCCCCGCGGATTTGAACTATGTGCCTGCGACGGTAAATCTGGACTGGTTCTACATGCCGATATACCCGGTTCTGAACAATGTCTCGGGTGTTACGGTCTGGATCGCCCTGGTGGCGGCCACCGTTTTTTTGATGATGATGCCATGGTTGCCACCGGGCAAACGTCATCCGGTTGCGGTTGTCAATCTGGATAATTGTAACGGCTGTGGCCGTTGCGCGGCTGATTGCCCGTTCAGTGCCATTACCATGGAACCCCGTTCCGATGGCAGTGCCTACCAGCTGGAAGCTGTTGTGCATGCGGATCACTGTACCAGTTGCGGGATATGCGTGGGTTCCTGTCCCACGGCGACACCGTTCAGGACAAAATCCGATTTGTCTCCCGGGATTGAATTGCCCGAGCATCAAATCAGTGAGCTCAGGGATAAAACCATTGCGGCTTCCGGCAAAATGACCGGCAATGACAGGATTATTATATACGGTTGTGATAACAGTCTTGATGCAACCGACGTTATTGATGATAAAACGCAGGTGCTGACCATGCCATGTGTCGGCATGCTGCCGCCATCATTTATTGATTATGTTTTATCCAGAAATCTTTTCGATGGTGTATTCCTGACCGGTTGCCGGCAAGGCGATTGCAATTACCGCCTTGGCCTTAAATGGACCGATGCCCGCCTGGCGGGTGAACGCGACCCGCGTCTGCGAAAACGGGTCAACGCGGATCGGGTCAGTAAATACTGGGCAGGATTGACACGGCATAAGGAATTTTTCAGAAAGTTGACGGCTTTTCGTAAACGGCTGGCTGCTATGGGGCCAGAACAGGACAGCGGCCAGCAGGGTAAAAAAACCGGGGTTGCGGATATCAATGCTTGAACCACGTCTCATTTTCGGCCAGATAATAGCTTATGGCATATTTGCAATCGTGCTCGGCTATTTCTCCAACTCACCGGCTTATACCTATCACGACCCGGAAAAGGCGCTGTTAATGGTGAGTTTCAGTCATGCCAGCCAGACAAAAGAAGAGTGTCGGCGTTTTACCCAGGAAGAACTGGCGGAACTGGCGCCCAATATGCGCCGCCCGATGGATTGTCCAAGGGAGCGAGTTCCTGTATACCTGGAAATAACCATGGATGATGAAGTTGTCGTGAGTAATTCCTATTCACCAACGGGTCTGGCAAAAGACGGTTCAACATCGATTTATGAAAGTATTCCTGTGAAACCGGGGAAACACGAGCTGGTTTCCAGGATGCGAGACAGCCGGCGTAAGGAAGGTTTCGATTACACGAGTAAAATTACAGTCGACCTGGAACCCAGAGAGCTTTTCGTAATTGATTTCAGAAAAGAGCTGGGTGGTTTTTATTATAAATGAGGTTGTCCCATGAGTTTGGTTGAGTGGCGCGAGGAATTCAGAACGGGGATTGATGAAGTAGATTTCGAACATAAGGAGTTGATCGAGTTAATCAATAATACTTATAAAGAAGCCTCTGAAAAAGGCACCTCAGACGCTCTGGATGAGGGCCTGGGTGAAATATTTTCAAAAATTTCGGCGCATTTCGCTCTTGAGGAAAAGATAATGCGTGAGCTTGAATATGACCAGTATCAGGATCACAAGGAAGATCACGAACGGTTGCTGGATAGCATCAGGGATATCATGGATGATGTTTCAAGGCTGGATGAAGAGAAGTTCGGACAGAGCCTGAAGGACTGGTTTGTTATTCACTTCAGTACCAGGGATGCGAGAATGCATAAACAACTGCAGAGGTAACCTGTGCCGATTGATGCATGGTTTTACCGCTGCTGTCCGGTCGCACGATATTCGCTGCGGCCTGAATGATTCCCGGTGCGAGAGTACAGGGTGATTCAATAACCACAGGAGAAACCGCAATGATAAAAACACGCAGTATTTTGTTGTACTCACTTATGGCCTGCATGCCGGCTGTCTCATCGGCTGGTGATGCCGAAGCCGGCAAGGCCAAATCATCCACCTGTGCTGCCTGTCATGGTGCCGAGGGTATCAGCCCGAATGACATGTGGCCCAATCTTGCGGGCCAGAAAGAAGGTTACCTGGTCAAGCAGTTAAAGGACTTCAGGGACGGTAATCGTAAGGATCCCATGATGGCGCCTATGGCTTCGCCGCTCAGTGATGATGACATTGCAAATCTTGCCGCCTACTTCAGCAGCTTGTAAGCAGACTGTATTTTAATATCGGAACTGTTGCCGTGGGTGAGATTATCTCTCGCCCACGGCAGCACTCGGATCAACAGATCGCATGTCAGGAAGGGAGTGCGCCACTCCTTTGTGACAGTCAATACAGGTTTGTCCTTCCTCAAATGCCACGATATGTCTGTCGCGCGCACGGCGGCCCTGGGCCATGTAATCCATGGATTTGAAATCATGACAGTTCCGGCATTCCCGTGAATCTGTTTTTTTCATGGCGTCCCAGACATGCGTGGCCAGTTCCAGGCGTTTGGCTTCGAATTTTTCCGGAGTATCTATACTCCCCAGCGCCTTGTGCAACAGTTCATTGCTTGCCCGGATCTTGCGTACTATCTTGTGATGCCATTCTTTAGGGACATGGCAATCGGGGCAGGTGGCACGTACACCGGTACGGTTGGAATAGTGAATGGTATTCTTGTACTCGCGATAAACATTTTCTTCCATCTCATGACAGGATATGCAAAAGGTTTCGGTATTGGTTGCTTCCATTGCCCAGTTGAATCCACCCCAGAACATGATGCCGAAGATGAATGCTCCTATAGCAATGGTAATTACCGAAAACCTGCCAAGAAAAGACCTGAACCACAGATACGATGATTTAAACATTGTTCATTTCCCTGCTTTCATTTTATTGAAGAGTCCCCGGCCACTGCGCCGCTCCGGTTGCATTGGTTTCAATTCAGGACTGTGTGCCGGTTATGAATGGTCATTCAGTGCTGCTGTATCGCCCTTACCGGTTCAAATTCGTTATCCACGAGGGGTTTTGCATTGACCTGCGGGACATGACACTGATTGCAGAAATAGCGCCTGGCGGCGACGTTGGCCTGTACATTTCTGTCGCGGTCCTCAAAATGGGTCTGGCTGATCTTGGTGGCGCCGGATTCCTTGTAATTGGCCCAGCTGTGGCAGGTCAGACACTTGTTGAATTTGACATTGATCACATAACCCTCGATGGAATGCGGGACCAGTGGCGGTTGTTGCACATAATCACGCGGAATGGGATCACGATCCGGCTGCCACTGTTTCAGTTCCGGTGCGGTGTCCGGTTCATCTATCATGGTTTCACCGCGCAGGGATTTGACTTCGGTTGTATCAGCAGCCGCAGCGAACTTCACTGCACTAGCGGTGATTGTGAACTGCAGTAAAATGATCAGCAGATAGATACGCTTCTTTTTCATGTCATTGCCTCACCCTGGTTTGTAGTTACTGGGGTTGTCCGGTGGTCGAATCGCTGTGTCAGACTGAATACATCACGGTTACAGACATCGAGACAGCGAAAGCAGTTGGTACAGTTTCCGGAAAGGATCAGCGGTGTGCTGCCGGCAGTATCTGGTTTCAATGCCGGTTTGATCACCTGTGGTTCGGGACAGACGCGAAAGCAGTCCATGCAGTCGTTACATTGATCCCGGCGGATGGCGGATACCCGCAGCAGGCTGATTTGTCCGGGGATACTGTAAAAAGCGCCTACCGGACACAGATGCCCGCACCAGCCATGCCTGCTGACGAACACATCGAACAGAAATATGCCGATGATGAATATCCAGGCCATGCCGAAGCCGAACAGCACGCCTCGATACACCATGGACACCGGGTTCAGCAGTTCCCAGGCGATAGTGCCGGTAACGGCGGCAACCGCCAGCGACACGCCCAGTATCCAGTAACGAGTGGATTTGCCGAGGCGCCAGCCGTTACCGGTAATGCCGAGTGTTCTCCGGCACCATGCAGCCACGTCGGTGACGATATTGATCGGGCAAACCCAGGAGCAGTACACACGTCCGCCGAGGATTATGTACGCGCCGAGTACGATAAGGGTGCCGGTGATCGCCGTGATACCGGGGACATGCCCGGCAAACAATGACTGCAACACTACGTATGGGTCGGTCAACGGTAGTACATCCAGTGTCCGGCTCGAAGCCAGGCTGCCCTTGACGATCCAGATCCCGGCCAGCGGTCCGAGCAGGAAGATTCCCAGGATACCCAGCTGTGTCAGGCGCCTGAAGACCAGCCAGCGGTGCAGCGCCCAGCCATTTTTTTCGCGGTGTTGCCCTGGGCCTGTATCGAGTACTCTCACTGAACTTCCCCGGAGTGCCGGTTCAGGGTTTTCAGTGGATCACCGGCAAATGGTGTTTCGCCCGTGTCCTGTTTCAGACCCGCTCCTCCGTGTTCGTACTGTATTCCCTGTGGCAGGTTGTACTGATGTTCCGTGTCCGGGGTGACCAGGCTCCTGCCGGCTTTGCGTTTTTCCTCCCAGCCCATGCGGTAGTGTCCTGCGGCTTCGCCCTTCGCCAGTTTGCGGGGAAAGACCTTGACCGCGGCTTCCGGCAACACACAGGCGTATTCGCATTTACCGCAGCCGGTGCAGGCATCCGAATGTACAGTGGGCAGGAACAATGCGTGCTTGCCGCTGCGCGGGTTATGCAGCATTTCCAGAGTGATGGCCTCGTCTATGAGCGGGCACACCCGGTAGCAGACATCGCAGCGCAGACCCTGGAAATTCAGGCAGGTCTCCTGATCAATCAGTGCAGCGAGCCCCATGCGGGCGTCATCGATATCCTGCAGATCCGGATCCAGCGCGCCGGTGGGACAGGCCTTGACACAGGGAATGTCCTCACACATCTCGCAGGGCACGTCACGCGCGATGAAATACGGCGTGCCGGTGGTGACGTCTTCAAGAAAGCCGGCCAGACGCAGGGTATCGTAGGGGCAATCGCGCACGCACAGTCCGCAACGGATGCAGGCACCACCGAACTCATGCTCATCGATGGCACCGGGCGGACGTATGGCGCCGGCCGGCAGGGAACTGGCCTTGCCGGAGTAAATACCCAGGCCCGTGGCCAGCAGTCCGAAACCGCAGACGGCCCCGGCGCTGTCGAGCAGAAATTTTCTGCGTCCGGGAATGGTGCTATGCCCGTTTGATGTCATCATCCAGTGTCACTCTCAGGCTTCGCGAACGACCTTACAGGCGCATTTCTTGAAATCTGTTTCCTTGGAGATCGGACAGGTGGCATCCAGCGTCAGTTTGTTTACCAGGCGGCTGGCGTCAAACCAGGGAATGAAGACCAGGCCTTCCGGGGTGCGGTTCCTGCCGCGGGTTTCAACACGCAAACTGATCTCGCCCCGGCGTGTCTGTACCCTGGCGACCATGCCCCGGCGCAGGTTGCGTTTTCTGGCGTCGTTCGGATGCATGAACACTACGGCATCGGGAAAGGCGCGATAAAGTTCCGGCACACGCCGGGTCATGGACCCGGAATGCCAGTGCTCCAGCACCCGCCCGGTACAGAGCCACAGGTCATAGTCGTTATCCGGTTCCTCCGCGGCGGGTTCATAGGGCAGGGCGAAGATCCAGGCCTTGCCGTCGTCCTTGCCATAAAATTCGATCCCGGCGCCCTTTTTCACGAACGGATCGTAGCCTTCACGATAGCGCCACAGGGTTTCCTTGCCGTTCACTACCGGCCAGCGCAAGCCCCGGGTTTCATGGTAGTGATCGAATTCGCCCAGATCGTGGCCCTTCTTGGGGCCCTCCAGACCGAAGCGGCGGTATTCCTCGAACAGGCCTTTTTGTACATAAAAGCCGAAATGCTGCATTTCATCGTTGTCGTAGTGATGACCGCGGCTGTCAGTAACCATGGCTTGCGGGTATTGATCAACCTGGCCGTTTTTATACAGCACTTCGTAGAGCGTTTTCCCTCGATACTCCGGTTTTTTGTCCAGCAGTGCCTGTGGCCAGATTTCTTCCATTGTGAAGCGTTTGGAAAATTCCATTATCTGCCAGAGATCGGATCTGGCTTCACCGGGCGCTTTGACCTGCTGGCGCCAGAACTGGGTGCGACGCTCGGCATTGCCATAGGCGCCTTCCTTCTCGGTCCACATGGCGGTCGGCAGGATCAAATCGGCGGCCATGGCGGTGACGGTGGGGTAGGGATCGGAGACGACGATGAAGTTGTCCGGATTGCGGTAACCGGGAAACGTCTCATTGTTCATGTTCGGGGCGGCCTGCATGTTGTTGTTGCACATGACCCAGTACGCATTCAGCTTGCCGTCCTTTAACATGCGGTTTTGCAATACAGCGTGGTAGCCCACCTTGCCGTTCAGCGTCCCCTGCGGCAGTTTCCAGACCTGCTCGGTGAATGCACGGTGTTTTTCGTTATTGACCACCAGATCGGCGGGCAGCCGATGGGCGAAGGTGCCGACCTCGCGTGCCGTACCGCAGGCCGACGGCTGACCAGTCAACGAGAAGGGACTGTTACCGGGCTCGGAGATCTTGCCGGTGAGCAAGTGCACGTTGTAGACCATGTTATTGACCCAACTACCCCGGGTATGCTGATTGAAACCCATGGTCCAGTAGGAAGTGACTTTTCTGTCCGGGTCAGCGTAGAGTTCGGCCAGTTCCTGCAAATCCCTGGCCGGGACCCCGGAGAGTCTGGATACGTTTTCCAGGTCATAGTCAGCAACAAATTCTGCAAACTCTTCAAACGAGATGGCTTGTGATCCTATGGTGTCGGCACGGCTCTTGTTGTTTTTCGCGCTGACCTCAAGCGGATGATCCGGGCGCAGCCCGTAGCCGATGTCCGCATTGCCGAGCCGGAAATTGACATGGTTCTTGATGAACTCCTCGTTGACGTTGCCGGACTGGATGATGTGGTTACAGATGTAGTTGAGGATGGCGAGATCCGTCTGTGGCCGGAAAACAATGCCGAGATCGGCCAGTTCGAAATTACGGTTTTCAAATACCGAGAGCACGGCGACCTTGACATCATGCCCGGTCAGTCGGCGATCAGTGAGGCGTGACCAGAGTATGGGATGCATCTCAGCCATGTTTGCGCCCCAGAGTACGAATGCATCGGCATGTTCCAGGTCGTCGTAACAGCCCATGGGTTCATCGCTGCCGAAAGTGCGTATGAATCCGGCCACGGCCGAGGCCATGCAGTGGCGCGCGTTGGGATCGATATGATTGCTTCTGAAGCCGGCTTTCATCAGTTTTGAAGCCGCGTAGCCTTCCCACACGGTCCACTGCCCGGAACCGAACATGCCTACCGATGAGGTCAGTTCTTCCGGCGCCTTGCCCTGGTTGGCGGCCAGATCCTTTTTTATGGCGGCTTTGAACTTTTCCGCCATCACATCAAAGGCTTCATCCCAGCTTACCGGGGTAAATTCACCGTTCTTGTCGTAGTTACCGTTTTTCTTGCGCAGCAACGGTTGTGTCAGGCGATCCTCACCGTACATGATCTTGGACAGGAAATAGCCCTTGATACAGTTCAGACCACGGTTCACCGGCGCATCCGGATCGCCCTGGGTGGCAACAATGCGGCCGCCTTTTGTACCGACGAGTACGCTGCAGCCGGTACCGCAAAAACGGCAGGGCGCCTTGTCCCAGCGGATTTTTTCATCCTCGTGTGCGGCCATGACCCGGCTGATGCCGGGTAGATTGATACCTGCCGCCGCCGCGGTGGCAAGAATGGCATTACTCTTGACAAAGTCTCGTCGGGTCAGCTTCATGATGACATCTCCTCGTTCGCGTCATCCTCTTCATAATGCTGGTAAACAACCGCAGCGGAGAGAATGTGTTCGTGTGTCTGTAACTCGTTTAACAGGTAACCGGTTTCTTCACGGGTTTGTTTTTCGACCGTGATCACCATGCGCCCGTCCGGCATAACCTTATGGACTTCAACACCGTCTTCATTGTTGAGGTAATCGAGAACTGCCGCGCGATGTGCAGGCAGGCTGTGGATCAGCAGGCCACTGATATTGATGACGGACATGGTGTGTCTCCATTTGCGATTGCAGGGGGCTGCCTGTGCATGGTAATTGACTGCACCGGGCATACGGCTACACATTCACCACAACCGGTGCAGGTCTCGGAGTTGATCTGTGGCCGGGCAACACCACCGGGCTGTAATTTGAAACAGATTGCAGCACTGTTGCAGGCATCGCCGCAGACCCGGCAGGTTACGGCGTTCACTGCCAGGCAGGTGTCGCCGATACCGGCTTTCAGATCCCAGGGGACGGTATCGGTATCGAACTCAACCAGCGCGCCATCCGGGCAGGCCGCCGCACAGGCGTTGCAGAACGTACATCCACCCTGGCTGAAATCGATTTCCGGGAAGCGACCTGAACCGCGGATGATAATGTGTTCCGGGCAGGCCTCGATGCAGGCTGCACAACGGCTGCAGGCTGCGGTGAATTCATCCCCGGGAAGAGCTCCGGGTGGCCGTATCGAAGCCCTGTGAGGGCCAAAATAGCCAGTCAGGAATTCGCGTCTGTTCATGTGACCTCAGGGCTCGGACTCGGAATATTCAAAACTCATATGCAGCATGATCAAGATCCTCATCAGCTTCTTTGACATAGGTCAAATGAACACCAGATTCCGGAAATTTAATTCATTGAGTATCAATTAATAGGTGCACGATTATTTATAACTGCAGTTTATTGATGTATGTCAAGGAGTCTTCACTCAGACTTTATGTATATTGTTATGATCTGCAGTTAATTCATGGCCGGTTTTATTAAACATTGCTGATATGTTGAATTTTACAGCAGCGGCCATCAGGAGTGGACATCCTGACCGGCTGACTGCACATATTATCCTGAAGACCAGGACATCATATGAAAGCCAGACCATGCGCAACCATAGATGTGGATATCCAATACAGGACTGCAACAGGTTATTCATGCCGCCGGCGTTTCTGAAGCAATACCGGAATTTTGTAAATACTGATATTTTTATTTTATTGGTGTATTCAGCAAAGGGAAGTATAACGGTCAGTCGATAATGATAAATATCAGGCTGTCTCGAAACCATGATCGGCCCTTAATGCTGTCAGAATCTGTTATTTTTATTACAGTCAATTCCATTGAAAGTCACCGACATGTCATCAAGTCGGACGGGGAGATAATAATACGGGATCGTCCGTGAAGTTATGATGGAAATGTTTAATGAAGATAATATGGATTTTGTTAAACCTGCATTGAAGACTGATGTATCCACCCTTGCGGATTATGTACATACATTCGGCCAGGATGCCAAAGTCCGATATGGTGAGCGCGTGCACAAGATTGCAATTGATGCCGCATTTACCTGTCCCAATCGCGACGGTAGTAAAGGCCGGGGCGGTTGCAGTTTTTGCAATAATGCATCTTTCAGTCCAAACGGTTTGAAACCATCACCTGTGGCTGAACAGATAGAATCCGGCCGTCGCGTGATACGAAAACGTACCGGGGCAAACCGTTATATCGCTTATTTCCAGGCCTATACCAACACATATGCCGATATTGAATACCTGCATTCCCTTTATGATGAAGCTTTATCGTATCCGGATATTGCCGGATTATCAGTGGGCACACGTCCTGACTGTGTGCCTGATGAGGTAATGAAACTGCTTGCCGGTTATCAGGAACAGGGTTTTGAAGTCTGGCTTGAGCTGGGACTGCAATCCAGTTTTGATGATACGTTGCTTGAAGTCAATCGTGGACATGACTACGCGGATTATTGCCGGGCGGTATCATCGGCACACCACTATGGATTACAGGTTTGCACCCATCTTATGGCCGGATTGCCCGGTGAAGGCAGGGCACATGTCATTACTACACTGCAACGCGTGCTTGACCAGGGTGTTGCCGGACTGAAAATTCATCCATTGCATGTTGTCAGGGGAACAAGACTGGCGAATGACTGGCGCAGGGGAAACTATCATCCGCTATTACTGGATGATTATGTCGAAACCGTTTGTGACATGATTGCAATGACGCCGGAGAATATTTCCTATCATCGCCTTACCGGTACGGCATCGGGACATCTGTTGCTGGCGCCGGACTGGTGTACGAAGAAATGGCAGGTATTGAACACTATCAAGAACAGGATCATAGAGCGCGGGATGCGTCAGGGATCGGCGTTGCAGGCGGCGAAATCCGCCCAGGCATGAACTGGAAGACCGGCAGGGGCCTGTTACCGTTTCGGGTATGCAGATCCTTATATTTGCCTGTTATCGTACTGTTTGAATAAGCAGGTCTGGTTTGACTGTACATACTAATGACTGCATCAACGTTACATAAGTTTTACGCCGGGCCGGGACTCGCATGTGTTTCAACGTGTTTTGTATACAGGTGTTTGCTGTTATGGCTGTTCTCTTCTTTACTGCCTGTTTCGGGTGGGGAATACGGGGCATTCAGTGAAAATCCGGATTTGCCGGATTACAGCCAGGGTTTCGACCCGGCGCGTGACCCGTTCGTGGATGGTGATAACGCGCTGCGTCTTGCCCGGGAAAGCGGTCGCCGGGTCCTGATTGAAGCCGGCGGTGAGTGGTGTATGTATTGCAAACGTCTTGACCATTATATTCACGGCAATCCGATGGTCAGAGAGGCCTTGTACAAAAATTTTGTGGTCCTGAAAGTGAATATCAGCGACAAAAACGATAATCGTGAATTCATGGCGGGATTGCCGAAGATCCATGCTTATCCGCATTTCTTCATTACCGAAAGCGACGGAACCCTGATTCATTCACAGGATACTTCCCGGTTCCTGCACCGGGGTGTGTATTCGGAATCGCTGATTCTGGAATTCATCGACAAATGGGGATCGGACAATTGATTCTATCGGGCACGTTGCAATTATGACCATACGCAGAGAGTCCCGGTCAGACGGATCCGACGCAGGTATCCCCGACTCATTGACCTCGTTTTTTGATGAATGGTGCAGTGGCAGAATTGATCGGCGCAGATTTCTTCTGCACTTCGCTGCATTGACATCGGCGGCGGCACTGCCCTCCATGGTCCGGGCGGAACCCGGTGCCATTGCTATGGACGGGAATATGGACTCTGCCTTATTTACGGAAGAACCCTGGCATACCCTGTCCGCGGTGCAGGAACATCTTTTCCCCACCACCACCGATGCTCCCGGCGCCAGGGAAATCCACGCCACGGCCTATCTCAAGGCTGCGCTGGAGTTGCCGGACATGGACCCGGATTACCGGGAATTCATCCATAACGGCGTTACCTGGCTGAACGATATTGCCCTGAAACACCATCAGGCCGGGTTCGCCGGACTGGATGAAGATCAGCGCGAAGCTGTACTGCGCCGGATTGAACAAACCGGGACCGGCCGGCGCTGGCTCAGCCTGCTGCTGCTCTATCTTTTCGAGGCGTTGCTGGGCGATCCGGTTTATGGCGGCAACCCCGACGGGGCGGGCTGGCGGTGGCTGGACCATCAGCCCGGGTTTCCACTGCCACCGGCACGCTATAGCTACGCGGAGTTGAAAAAGCTGTGACTGACGACTTCGATGTCTGCGTGATCGGCAGTGGCGCCGGCGGTGGCCCGGTAGCGCTGACGCTGGCTGAAGCAGGGTATTCGGTGGTAGTGCTGGAGAAGGGGCCCTGGTTCAGGGAGAAACATTTTTACAAGGATGAACTGGCCTGTTGCCGGCGCAGTATCTACACCCCCAGGTTATGGGAGGAACAACATGTGATCGAGGACAGGAACAGGGACGGCCCCTGGGTTGCACAACCGACCTATGAAACAGGTCGTGATTTCTGGAACGGCAATTGCGTCGGCGGGGCGACCAATTTCATGAGCGGTTTTTTCCATCGCCTGAAGCCGGATGATTTTCGGCTGCTATCGGCCTTTGGCCCCATTGCCGGCGCAAATATCACTGACTGGCCGATAAGTTATGATGACCTGGAACCTTATTATACAAAGGTTGAAACAGAAGTGGGTGTTTCCGGCCGGGTGGTAAAACACCCCCATGCCGAGCCGCGATCCACGGATGATTTTCCTTATCCTCCGACCCGTGAGCATCCCATCGCCGGCTGGTTCGATCAGGCCTGTACGGAACTGGGTGTGCACCCGGTCCCGGTGCCGCGCGCCATTTTGCCTTATGGTGCAATGGGTCGCCATGGATGTTCCTATTCCGGTTACTGTGGCAGTTACGGGTGTTCCACCGGCGCCAAGGGCAGCTCCCGGGCGGCGCTGCTGGATCGGGCAGTTGCCACCGGTCATTGCCAGGTGTGGCCGCATGCCAGGGTTTTCAAACTCACAAGTGACAACAGTGGCAGGGTCACAGCGGTGGAATATTTCGATCGCGAGGGAGCCAGGAAACGGCTGGATGCGCGGATCTATGTTGTTGCCTGCCAGGCCATCGAAACCGCGCGGCTGTTGTTAACCTCCACGGGTCCGAAGCATCCCCGGGGTCTCGCCAATGATAATGCCCAGGTGGGCAAAAACCTGATCTTTTCCGCCGGCGGTTCCGGTAGCGGCGATTTCTATTTCGATAAATTACCATCCAGCAAGGCTTTTGATCTGGCAATCAGGGGGCCGTTCGTCAACCGTGCCCTGCAGGACTGGTATGTTTACGATGATCCGGAACAGGACCGGCGCCTCAAGGGCGGCACTATTGATTTCCTGTTCAAACATCCCAATGCCATCGCCCGGGCCAATGCGCAAAAGCGTGACGGCAACGGACAGTTGCTGTGGGGACGGCCACTGAAACAGAAACTCAAATCCTTCTTTACAGAGGCGCGGTACCTGCAGTTTGAGGTTTTCTGTGACTGGAACCCGGTCGATGATTGTTTTGTATCGCTCGATCCCGAAGTCAGGGACAAGTGGGGGATCCCGGTGGCGAGGGTGCGTGTCGGTTATCATCGTCATGATCTGAAAGTTGGCCGTTACCTTGCCGATCGTGCAGAGCAGGTGTTACGGCAGATGGGCGCAGACAATGTCCGTTCCGGTATCAGCGCTTCCCCGCCGCCGAACCTGGTGGCCGGAGGCTGCCGGTTCGGCAGTGATCCTGAAACATCGGTTCTGGATGCCAATTGCCGTGCCCACACGGTAGAAAATCTCTATGTTACCGACGGCAGTTTCATGCCCACGGGCGGCAGCGTGCCTTATACCTGGACTATCTACGCCAATGCTTTTCGTGTTGCTGATCACATCCGCAGTGAACTTGGTGCTGCCGTGGCATCATCGGGAGTTCATTAACATTAAAGAGGTATGGAAAAATGCATGGTATTTCTGAATTTATGGCGGCCGATCATGATCGGCTGGACTCGATTTTAGCGAATTTTATTGACACCCTGAAAGCGGACATGAACTCGGCCGGGGCAATGTTTAACGAATTCAACGAGGGATTGCGCAGGCATATTGAATGGGAAGAGGAAATCCTGTTTCCCGTATTCGAGGAGAAAACCGGAATGCGTGATATGGGGCCTGTCAGCATCATGCGCATGGAACACGATCATATCAGGAACTGTTTACAACAGATCTCACTGCTTCTTCCCGGAGATGACTTCGAGGAAATTGAAAAGCACCATGGCACCTTGTTCGAAATATTATCAGCACACAACAGCAAGGAAGAAAATGTGCTTTATCCCTGGATTGACAGGGAAACAAGCCGCGAGGAAGCTGAAGAACTGATTAGGAGAATGAAAAATTCCTGATCGGGAACCGCCCGCCGTGAACCTTGACGGCGGTGGTGAGATTCGATCATCACTCCGTGTATCGCGTGCCCGGTCGTATGTTCCCGTCTCCGGCGTCAGGTCATCAAGCGGCAGGCTCTGAAATCCTGTTACTGTTCCCGAAACACAGCTGCGCCGTGGTCAGCAGGTAAGCGATACTCCAGCCCAGCGCCGAAACCCACAGCAGCAGGACCTGCTCACCGTAGCCCAGTGCGGCTGCAAAGCGGGTCAGGGTGGCGAGGGTCATCATGATCAATGCCGGCGCCAGGAAACGGGAGGCGGACGGGTCCCGCTTCAGGCGCTGAAAATGTATTCGCGTCATTACGCAAATGGACAGTGTGCCGATGGCGCCTACCGTGATCAGGTGAATGGCCGGTACCGGCGATGTGCCGAAAAACAGAAGTCCACCGAGAAGTAACTGACCAAGCGCAAGCCAGCCGTAGCCGATGCCAAGACCAACGAGATCAGTACGATGCAAAAGGCCCCATAGTCGCCAGCGGTAAAGGCGTATGGCTGCAATCAATCCGGCGGCGATGACTGCCGGCCCGGTTATGTATGTGCCCATGGGCACAAATACAGCCAGTACTGCCAGCATGTGTAACAGGATAAGCGCCGCTTCCAGTCGCGGTTGTACCCGCGCTTCAAGATTCATGCCCAGCCTGTAATAAGCACCGGCCGCTGCCGGCGCAATGACTCTTCCACCCATAAAGGACATCAGCAACGAAAGCAGGATAATCATGGCCAGCAATAAACTGTAGCCAAGGGATACATGGCGACCATGAGCCGCCACTGTGTAGACGACAGGGACCGCGCACAGGGCGATCAGCAGGGGCTGGATCATGCGGTTACGCCATTTTTTTGCGCTGCTGAACCTGGGCACCACGATTACTGCAAGCAGCAGTGCGAACAGTGGGGTGAGAATACCCGCTGCCAGACTGCCGGGTGCGAACAGGTAACTCAGCCGTGCAGCCAGCCATATGGCGCACAGTAACAGCAGGCGGGGCCTGTTGGTCGGGCCGAGCAGGTAACCTGCCACCAGGGCCAGGGCAAAACCGAACAACATCTCCCGTGCATGACCTGTACCGGCAAGGGCCGTCAAGCGGCCACCGGTCATGGCATATACGGATAACGGAACGACAATCGCGGCATACAGTGACGCCGCCGGAAAAAACACCGTGTATGACTGGACTTTCGATCGCCGGTTTATTTGCCCGGCGGTTTTGTTGTTAGTTACGGGAGTGTTCATACAATGTGCACAGACAGTCTTGATGAATGAACCCATACTGCCTGAGCCGGTGCCATGGAAGCAATAAACTGAATTTTTATGATCTCGCAAAGACGCCAGGCATGCCAGGAAAAAATACTAACGGAAACAGAATTTGGAATAGTACGGAATGGTGCTATCCCGAATTCTATATACCCTGGTCCTGCTCCTTGTCCATCTCACTGGATCCGGCTTCATGAATAGTGTGATTGACTTACCTGGCGTGAGAAAAATCCTTTGTCCCTGACCACGAATCCTGCTGACAGTCCTTTTATTTAACTGGTATGGATCAATACTGACCCTGCCAGCGGTAACCCTCACTGCCATGGTAGAATCCGTTGGCGTAGGGAAGAGAAGGTCCGTCCTCTTCCAGCCGGGTCATGGCTTCATCGGTCGATATGTCCTGGTTCAGCAATGCCCTGAAAACCCTGGCGGTAGCAACCATGTCATTGCTGTGCGGGGATATGCGAAAGGCGCCAATACCCAGACCCTGCATTTCAGGCAGCTCGCGCACCAGGTTGAGATAATTCCAGGACATTGTCTGCACACCGTTGATTGCCAGAAACGGTGAACCGTTCATTGTTTTTAATTCCATCCCGTCAGGATCCTGCTCGCAGATGAAACCGCAATTATCCTTTACCCGATCATGCGCCCGGGCATGATAGCAACGCGCTGACAGCGCCAGTCCGATACGGCCGTAGACCTGAACTTCAAGGGAAATACCCAGCCTCGATGCGCCGGCACCCAGCACAAGCAGCGATTCATAAGGTAATTCCGGTGGCAGGGTGAAGTGTGTTGCCCCTCTGGCAGCCAGTAATTCCAGTGTTTTTTCATTATAAACGTTGAGAAATGGCCCGATTCGATGCGCTTTGCCACGCAAAAAATTCAACGCCGCCGAATCATTGGCTTCGACAATCGTATCCGCCTGTGCGCACAATTCTTCGGTCAGCCTGCGTTCACGCACCAGCATGATCTCCGCCAGGGTTGAAAATACCACGCGTTTTCCCGCCTGTTGCAGGCGTTCGATGACTTCATCGATATACGGTTTGAAAAAGGGTTCGCGTTTGGAGCAGATAACCTCACCCAGGTAGACGGTATCCACGGGTGCTTCATCGGCGATACGGAAATAAAAGTCACGCTTTAGTTCGGCCGGCCAGTGAAAAAGAACCGGCCCCAGGGTCAACTCATGGCTCACGGGTTTCACCTCCATTTCTTGCCGGCGTAAGCGCCGTGAGATTGTTTATGACCCTCGGTGAGCGCCAGCAGATTGTCCATTTGTAACTCTTCTCCGGCCAGAACACTGTCCACGGCCCGGCGCCACGAGGAAACCACTGTCTTGACATAGGCGCGCGAGCGCTGCCGCCCTTCGATTTTGAAAGCATTGACGCCGGCCTTTATCAAGTCGGGCAACAGGGTTGCAAGGTTCAGGCTCAAGGGCTCTTCGAAAGCGTAGTATCCCTGTTGCCTGTGCGGCGCCAGGTAACGTCCCTTGCAGATGGTCGGATAACCGGGACTTTGACCGCAGGGAAAACTGTCAATGGTAAAGATACCCAGCCTGGTCGTCAGGTTACGGTCCTTGTCTTCATCATATTTCACATGACTGGCGGGAGAACATACACCGTCCATATTCGTCGAATAGCCGGTCACATAGTTGGTCAGGCTGCAGCGGCCCTCAAACATCAAACCGTGATTGCCGAAGACAAAGCATTCAATTTCACAATCGATTTCCTGCTGCAGGGCCGTGATTTCCGGGAGCGTAAGGATGCGCGGTAATACCACCCGCTTGACGGCGAATTCCTCGCAATAGTACCGGATCGCTTCGGCCGATGATGCGCCGGCCTGGACCGAGAGGTGCAGCCTTTGCCCGGGATGGCTGCTGCGGGCGTAATCGGCAACACCGATGTCGGCAATGATCAGGGCATCAACACCCGCCTCGACGCCGGTGTCTACCGCTTGTTCCCACAGCTCAAACTTGCCCGCGGGCGGAAAGGTATTGATCGCCAGCAGCACCCTGGCGCCGTGGTCATGGGCATAGGCCACGGCCTGTTTGAGTTCTTCCGGCGTGAAGTTGAGTCCGGGAAAGTTACGGGCATTGGTGGCATTGCGCAAACCGCAATAAACGGCGTCGGCGCCGGCATCCACCGCCGTTCGCAACGCCGCCGGTGTTCCGGCGGGACAGACCAGTTCCGGGCGTTTCAATGTGTCGTCAATCGATTTCATGGATACGGATTTTTCTCATCATGGATAACAGATGTCTGCCCGGGGGGCCAAATACGTCGGCGGCATCATCAGCGATGCTGCTTTCCAGGTCATCCAGCGCATTGCGCAGGCAGACCACGATTTCCGTATCACCCTCGATCATTAAATCACGGGTAAAAAACAATGCGTCACCGTCCAGGTTGCCGTCGACCAGGTTGAGCAGGGTCAGGAATGTACCGGCAATACGCGCGTCGCAGCGTGGCAGGTTGCAGCGCCGACAGGCCCGTAACCCGGGTCTTTGCGGGTGTGGCCGCAGAACCAGTGCAAAAGGCAGATTCAGCGGGTCGATGATCAGTTGTTTGTCCTTGTGCTCGCCGATACGATCAAATAACTCCGGCCGGGTGCGGGCGATATGCCGGGCGATCCTGGCCAGCGCCGGTTGAATAATAAACAGGGGCACCGGGGCCAGCGCACAGTTTACAACTGCAGAGGCGCGGTCCGGGTGTGGGTTTATTCTGGATTTGCTGGCTTGCGTAGCGTACACAAAATAACCATATACCGGCCCATGAGGGGAGTGAATGATCCAGGTCAAGCTTCACTGACAAATTACGAAAAGCACCGGGGTTTCTCACAACGGCCAGTGCCGGTATGACCGGACGCTTTCTGTTACCGTTCCATCGGCGCCCGTAATGTTTACCTGTGAAATACCAGCACGGTCTTTATGTAAAACTGTTTCGTGGCCGGTGTGATGCGCCGGCTGTGGTAGTGGAAACAGGGGCGTTACGTGATGTGCTACGGGCTGAATTCAGGGAATGAATGAAAGCGGTAAAGAGGCCGGAATCCACTGGTGCGGGCAACATTCCCGCCTCTGGACTCGTCGCAATGACTTAACATTCTGAAATGAAAGGCAATTCATCCCCGCAGATAATTCTGACCTGTACCGGACAGCCACGGATTTCCCGGCTTAGTACCTGAGTGATCATGAGCGCAATATCTGGTGTCTTGATTCAGATCAATGCACAAGATATTGGGGTTGACTATAATTCCCGCTCGTCTGATCAGTCATTCAATAATAATATCCGGGGGAAGTGACCATGCTAGAGATAGACAGCCTGGCGGTATCCCAGCCGCCAAAATCTACATCGATTAACGAAATCGTCAAGCGTGACGGCAGCCGCGTTCGCTTCGAGGCGGACAAGATCCAGTCCGCCATTCAACGCGCCGGTCAGGCAACGGGCGAATTTGATGCAACAGTGGCGCGCGAACTGGCCCGCCAGGTGCTGGCGCGCCTTGAGGCGATGCAGCCGGCCCCGCTGACCATCGAGGCGATTCAGGACGTGGTTGAACAAACCCTGGTCGACAGCGATTTTTTCAAAACCGCCCGCGCCTACATTGTCTACCGCGAGCAGCACCGGCGCCTGCGTCAGGATCGCAAGACCCTGGTGGACGTGGAGAGCGCAATGAATGAGTACCTGAACCGCCAGGACTGGCGCATCAATGCCAACGCCAACCAGGGTTATTCGCTCGGTGGTCTGATTCTCAATGTGTCGGGCAAGGTGGTCGCCAATTACTGGCTCAGTCATGTCTATCCACCGGAGATCGGCGAAGCGCATCGCGAAGCCGATATTCATGTGCACGATCTGGACATGCTCTCCGGTTACTGCGCCGGCTGGTCGCTGCGCGTGCTGCTGCAGGAAGGGCTCAACGGCATCCCCGGCAAGGTCGAGGCCGGGCCGCCACGGCACCTGAGTTCGGCGGTCGGACAGATTGTCAATTTCCTCGGTACCCTGCAGAACGAATGGGCCGGCGCCCAGGCGTTCAGTTCCTTCGATACTTACATGGCCCCGTTCATACGCAAGGACAACCTGGATTACAGCGAAGTCCGGCAATGTATACAGGAACTGATTTACAACCTGAATGTACCCTCGCGCTGGGGTACGCAAACACCGTTCACCAATCTGACCTTTGACTGGACTTGTCCGGAGGATCTGCGCGAACAGGCGCCGGTCATCGGTGGTGAGGAAATGCCGTTTACCTACGGTGAATTGCAACAGGAAATGGATCTCATCAACCGCGCCTACATCGAGGTGATGGCAGCCGGAGATGCCCGCGGCCGCGTCTTCACGTTCCCGATACCGACCTACAACATCACCCGGGATTTTCCCTGGGACTCCGAAAATGCCGATCGCCTGTTCGCCATGACCGCCCGCTACGGCTTGCCGTATTTCCAGAATTTCATCAATTCCGACCTGGAACCAAACATGGTGCGCTCCATGTGCTGCCGGTTGCAACTTGATTTGCGCGAGCTGTTGAAGCGCGGCAATGGCCTGTTCGGCAGCGCCGAACAAACCGGTTCGCTGGGTGTGGTTACCGTCAACTGTGCGCGCCTGGGTTATCTTTACCGCGGTGATGAGGGCGGTCTTTATCGCCGCCTCGACGAGTTGCTGGAACTGGGCAAGCAGAGCCTGGAGATCAAGCGTAAGGTCATCCAGCGCCACATGGACGCCGGACTGTTTCCCTATACCCGGCGCTACCTCGGCACGTTGCGTAACCACTTCTCCACGCTGGGCGTCAACGGCATCAACGAGATGATCCGCAACTTCACCGAAAATGCGCACGATATCACCAGCGAGTGGGGTTATGATTTCGCCGCCCGGCTGCTGGATCATGTGCGTGAGCGCATGGTGGCGTTTCAGGAAGAAACCGGTCATCTGTACAACCTTGAGGCGACTCCGGCCGAGGGCACTACGTATCGCTTCGCCCGCGAGGATCGCCGGCGCTATCCGGATATCCTGCAAGCAGGCACCGACGAGCAGCCCTACTACACCAATTCATCACAACTCCCGGTGGGTTTTACGGATGATCCGTTCGAAGCCCTGGAACGCCAGGATGAACTGCAGCGCAAGTATACCGGCGGTACGGTGCTGCACCTGTACATGAGCGAGCAGATCTCCAGCACCGATGCCTGCAAACGCCTGGTCCGTCGGGCCCTGGAACGCTTCGGCCTGCCGTACATCACGGTGACACCGACATTTTCCATCTGCCCGAAACACGGCTATTTGTCCGGTGAGCATGAGTTCTGCCCGCGTTGCGATGAGCAGATTCTGGCTGACAAGCAGGCGGCACTGGCGAAGCACTGACGCGGTTTGGTGAACGCCGCTGCATGGCCCGGCTGCATCGGCACAGAGAGATTTCCGGGATACGTTAAATAAAATCAAAGAGGGTTTTTTCACCTGAGGAGGTAACAAGACCATGAACCAGCAACTACAACAATCATGCACTGACACCATCCGGTTAAGTGACGAAGAGCGCCAGCCCTGCGAAGTGTGGACACGGGTCATGGGGTATCATCGTCCGGTGGCCTCTTTCAATACCGGCAAGCAGGGTGAACATCATGAGCGCCGCCATTTCCGCGAGCAACCCACTGCAACCCTGTGAACAGTCCGGGCCGCCCACCCTGCGGGTGGGTGGCCTGACACCGCTGACGACGACGGATTACCCGGGACAACTCGCGGCAGTACTGTTTTGCCAGGGCTGCCCCTGGGCCTGTGGCTATTGTCACAATCCGCACCTGATACCGGCCCGTTCGGACAACGGCCGGGACTGGGAACATATCACCGGGTTTCTGCAACGCCGCCGCGGCCTGCTCGATGCGGTTGTCTTCTCCGGCGGTGAACCGCTCTACCAGCGTGGCCTGGATACGGCGGTGACAATGGTCAGGGATATGGGATTTCGTGTCGGCCTGCATACCGGCGGCTCCTATCCGGATCACCTGCAACGCCTGTTGCCGCAACTGGACTGGGTAGGACTGGATATCAAGGCGCCGTTCGACCGTTACCCGCAGGTAACCGGCGTACCGGGCAGCGGAGAGCGTGCGCGAAGAAGTCTGGAGCACCTGCTGGCAAGTGACTGTGATTATGAAATTCGTACCACCGTTCATCCGCTGATTTTCAGCCCGTCCGGCTTGCGGGACCTGGCGCGGCAACTGGCGTCACTGGGTGTTCGGCATTATGTACTGCAGGCGTTTCGCGACACCGGTTGCATGAACAGCGCCTATCAACAGGTGTCGGCAACATCACTGCTGGATAGCGGGTTGCGTGATGAACTGCAGGGCCTGTTCGAAGACTTCACCATACGCGGACTTGCAGACTGAAATTCATGGCAACAGGGATATAGCCGCCGCTCCATCCTGTGGGTGTTCAGTGCCCGGGACGAGCGTAATACCAGGTCACTCTGTTTATCCAAATCCATGCCGCCTCGTTGTGATTAATGCAAACTTGTCACATAATCAAGAGGATAATTTATTCTCCCATCGCATACACCGTTGCAAACAGGCCATCTGGTGAAGCATCCCAACAACATGCAAAAACAGCCATGAGCATGGCGAATACCGGCAAGGGCCGGATCAACAGCCGTAAAGACAAAATAAACTGGACGGATTCAACACTATCGTGAACGCATGATCCAGCAGACTAATGTATAACCGGCGGTTTCACACAGTCCGCCAGCCTCATTCCCAAAAAAAAGAGGGTAACCCATATGAAACAGGATAAACCTGCTGGATTGGCCACGCGAAGCATTCACGGCCACAGCTACAAGGACGCACACGGCAGTCCCCACATGCCGACCTATGATACGACCACTTTTACATTCGAGAGCACCGCCGACATACTCGATGTAGTGGAAGGCCGCAAGGTGGGCAGCCTCTACACCCGCTACGGTCTCAACCCGTCCATCTTCGCGCTGGAGGAAACCCTGGCCGGACTGGAGAATGCCGAACTGGCCTGGGTCTTCTGCTCGGGCATGGCCGCTGTAACCTCGCTGTTTTTGACCCATGGTTTTGCAGGCATTATCTGCATCGGTGATGCCTACGGTGGCACCATGGAGTTGCTGTCGGATCAATTGCCGAAGCTGGGCATTCCGACCCACCTGATCCTTGGCAGCGAGCTGGATCAACTGGATTCGCTGCTCGCTGCCGGTGCCGGCATGGTGTTTCTTGAGACACCTACCAACCCGACACTGGAGTTGTTTGATATTGCCGGGATAGCCCGTCGTGCCCATGCCCATGGCGCGATTGTAGCCGTCGATAACACGTTTGCCTCACCGGTGAATCAACAGCCACTGGCGCTGGGGGCCGATGTGGTCGTACATAGTGCCACCAAGTATCTGGGTGGACACAGCGATGTGACGGCCGGGGTTCTGATGGGCTCGAAAGAATTGTTGGCCCCGGTCTGGAGTTGGCGCAAGAACCTGGGCTCGATGCCGGCGCCGGCCACGGCCTCGCTACTGGCCAGAAGTCTGCGCACGCTGGTGATCCGGATTAAACAGCAGAACGCCTCGGCGCAGTCAATCGCCGAGGTCATGGCCAGGCACCCGGGTGTTGAGCGGGTTTTCTATCCCGGCCTGCCGGATTTCCCCGGGCATGCATTGGCCCGTGAGCAGATGCAAGGCTTCGGCGGCATGCTCAGCATCGAGGTGAAGGGTGGACGTGAAGCCGCCACACGCACGGCGAACAGTCTGCGGTTGTTCGCCCTTGCCCCAAGCCTGGGCGGTGTAGAAAGTCTGGTTACCCAACCCTGTACCACGTCTCACCACGGGCTGACCCCGGAAGAGCGGGCAAGGCGCGGCATTTCAGACGCTCTGCTGCGTTTTTCCGTGGGGCTGGAAGATACCGATGACCTCATTGCCGACCTGGAGCAGGCGCTGCCGTGAACAATCCTGTCTCCCTGGATCACCATGCCACCACGTCCGTTGCAGACGCAGTGGCCGATGCGATGGCGCTTACGTTACGGAAAATTCCGGCAATCCGTTGCCTGCCTCAATGGCGGTCGTGCCGGCAGGCTCGTGTTCACCGCCAGCCCTGTAAGACATCTGTTTGCCACATCTGATCGAAGCCGGCATAACCTGCTTCAGTCAGTGCCTGGCTGCTTGTCTTTCAAACGCGCCCGGCCCAGGTCGTCGAACAGTATATACAGTGCCGGGATGATCAGCAGCACCAGCACGGTTGAGGCCAGCAGACCGAAGACCACCGAAATCACCAGCGGCTTGATGGCTGCCGCCTGGGTGCTGGTCTCGGCCAGCAGCGGCAGCAACCCGGCAATGGTGGTGGAGGATGAAATCAGGATCGGCCGTAACCGATCCCGGCTGGCCTGACCCGCGGCGGCTACCGCCGACAGCCCGCTGTCTCGGTAGCCCTTGATAAACTGGATCAGCAAGATGGCATTGTTGACCACAATCCCGGCCAGCGAGGCCGCTCCGATCAGCGAGGGCATGGAGATATACCAGCCCATCAAGACATGACCCCAGAGGGCGCCGACGAACGCCAGCGGGATCGACAGCATCACGATCAGGGGCTCCATGTAACTGCGAAACTGGAAAGACAGGATCACGAAAATTCCGACCAGTCCGATCAGCAGGCCACGGCCGATGGAACCGGCGGTCTCGGCGGTGTTGGCTACCTGGCCTTCGAAGCTCAGGTCCACACCCGGATGGCGGCCGAGAAAATCCTCCAGCCAGTCGCCGCGCAAGTCTCCGACAATAGCCTGGCCACTGGAGAGACGTGCATCCACGTTGGCTTCCACGGTCACGGTGCGGCGGCCATCGATATGGGTGATGCTGCCCCAGTCACGGTGCTCGTTCATGGTCGTGACCACCTCCAGCGGTACGCGTTCGCCATTATCGAGGCGGATCGTCTGGTCGGCGAGATCGTCAAGACTGCTGCGATCCGCTTCCGCCTGGCGGATCAGGATCTCGACATCCCGGTCACCAATACGCCGGGTATCGGCAATCTCTCCGAGCAATGCCGCCCGCAACTGCGAGGCTACGTCCTCGGCGGTCAACCCGAGGCCGTGAGCGCCCTCGGCCAGGGTGAAGGTACGTTGCGGCTTGCCCGGGCGCAGATTGTCGATAACGTTGTAGGTTGCGGCATAGCCCGCGAGATGAGAGGAGAGATCCAGGGCGGCGGCCTTGAGCTTATCCAGGTCCTCGCCCTGCAGTCGAATCTCCACCGGCACCCCGGCCGGGCCGAATCCCGGCTCCTGGATCATCAGCTTGAGCAGGCCGCTGATCTCACCAATTTCCTCACGCCACGCTTCGGTGAGCGTGTCGAGATCAATACTGCGCAGTTCAGCGGTGAGCAGGTCCACTATGACCGTGGCGACATGGGCGCCGGCCTCGCGAGCGCCGGGATTGTGATTGAAACGAACCTGGATAGCCCTGACCAGGGAGGCTGCGCCGGGTTGTTGCGGTGACAGGCGCGCATCAAGCCGCCGCATGGCCGTCTCGACCTGTGCGGCCACCGCCCTGGTTCGCGTCAGTGGTGTGCCCTGGGGCATGAGGATACGGGCCTCGAGAACGTCGCCATCGATGTCGGGCATGGCTTCGCTGCCGATGTGACCGCCGGCAAGGAAACCGGCCGTCCCGAACAGTATTACCAGCACCAGGCCCAGCACCGCGTGGCGGTGGCGGATCGCCGCATCGGCGCCGCGCCCGACCTGCTCGCGAAAGACCGTAAAACCCTGCTCGAATGCGTTACGCAGGCGTGACTCATGGCCTTCCCGCAACCCCGGTACGCTGCCCTTGAGGTGATGCGGCAGGATCCAGAAGGCCTCGATCAGGCTGGCCGCCAGGGCAGCGATCAATACCACCGGCAATACCTCGAGCACGGCGCCAAGCTCGCCGGCCAGAAACGACAGCGGTGCAAACACCGCCACCGTGGTCAGGAATGACGAAACCACGCCCGGTAATACCTGGCGTGTGCCCGTCACCACCGCATCGAGCGCTGTGGCCTGTTCACCGGCGTGGGCGGCGATGTTATCAGTGATGACGATGGCGTCGTCCATGACAATACCAATGGCCATCAGCAGCCCGACCAGGGTGATCATGTTCAGGGACAGTCCGCCCAGGCCCATAATGAAAAAGGCGCCCATAAAAGCCACCGGCAATCCCAGTACTGCCCACAGCGCCAGCCGGGGACGGAAAAACAGGCTCATCACCAGGATCACCAGGGCCAGTCCCATCAACCCGTTAGTGATCAGCATCTGCAGGCGGTCACGGATGATGCTGGTCATGTCCTGGGTCAGGGTGAGGCGCATGCCCTCACCCAGGCGCCGACGTTCGGCGTCGACCAGGGCGGTCAATTCGTCCATGACATCGAGCGAATCGTCGTGCAGGGTCTTGCTGACTTCCAGCACCAGGGCACGCTCATCATTAAATAGAATCTGCTCCTCTTCACGCTCGCCGGTCTGTTTCAGACTGGCGATCTCACCCAGCATCAGTTCGCCGCCAGTGGCATCCGAGACCACCACCAGGTGTTCCAGTTCACGCAGCGAACGGCGCTGGTCGGTAAAACGCAGCAGGAAGTCCCGGTCTGGAGTTTCCAATGTCCCCAGTGGCATGTCGATGTTCTGACGGGCTATACGATTGGCCAGGTCGCGCGCCGACAGGCCATATTGCCCCAGCACCACGCGTGATACTTCGATTTGCCACTGGCGCTGGGACAGTCCGTGAATGGCGACGCCGGCGACCCCGGGCAGGCGCATGATCCGCTGTTCAAGTCCGATGGCGTAGTCCTCGAGTTGTTGCAGCGGCAGATCTCCGGCAACGGCAACGGCGGCGACCAGGTCACTGCGGTGCAGTTCACGGATCACCGGCGCCTCGGCGCGGGCCGGCAGATCGGTAAGGGCGTTGACCTCGGTATCGATATCACTGAGGAAGCGAACCGCGTCGCCGCCGGCCTTCATGCCGGCGGTTGCACTGGCCAGGTTGTCCTGGGCCACGCAGATCAGTTCGTCGAGGTAATCCACGCCCTTGACTGTATCGTGCAGGCGCCGGCAAATGTCATCCTCGACATCCGTGGCACTGGCGCCGCGATACTCGATCTCGATGCTCACTTCGACCGGCCGGTAGTCGGGAAACGTTTCGCGTTTCAGCGACGGTGTCGCAAACAGCCCGGCGGCCAGCAGCAGTATCAGCAGCAGATTGGCGGCGGTGGGATGACCGGCAAACCAGCGGATCAAGGACTCTCTCCCCGTGCCATTGCCTGCAGGCGCTGTTCCTTTTCCGGGGCCCGGCGTGGCTTCACCGGCATACCCTCCAACGCCGGTATCGGGTCATCGATGATGACCCGGTCACCGGGTTCAAGACCTTCATGGATTACCGTCAGGTCCCGCTGTTCGAAGGCTACCGTAACCGGGCGGCGTTGCAGACGATCCTGATCATCAACAATATAAATCTCGTCACCGTGGACCGCCGCAGCCGGAATGATCAGCAGCGGTTCCTGACCCGGCGCCAGGAGCCGCACCTGCACGTACATCCCCTGCTGCAGTGGCGGACGATCCGGCGGCAGGGCATGGCGGTAGGGTTCATCCACCGTGACCACGACTCGTGCGGTACGGGTGTTCGGATCCAGGCCGCTGGCCAGTCGTGTCACCCGGGCGGGCCAGCGTATATCATTGTTGGCGCCCGTCAAAGTGACTTCAGCCTGAATGGCGGCGAAGTCGAGCCGCTTGCCGATATCCAGGGAATCTGTCGGTGACTCAACGCGCACAACACTGCCCATCAGCCTGCGCAGTATGCTCAGCGGCACATGGGTTTCGACCTCGGCGGCCTCGATACTGTCGGCCCGGAACAGCCGCTGGCCGGCGCTGGCATGCTGGTACAGTTCTACATCCACCTCACCGAGGCGCAAGTCATAGGGGGCCACGAAACGGGTGTCCTGCAGATCCCTGCGGGCCTGTTCAAGCCGGCTAGCGGCCTGTGCCTGCCGGGCCTGCAGCCGCTTTTGCCGGGGCGGAATCAATGACAGTTGATTGCTCAGCGAGGCCACCGCCTGACGCCGGGCAAGGGTGGCGCGGCGCTGTTCGTCACGTTGCGAGTGCGATACTGTGCCGCTGGCGGCCAGACGCTCGATGCGCTCCAGTTCCTGCTCGGCCAGCTCAAGCCGTTCCCGCTCCAGTTCGAGTAACCGGGCGGTATTGTCCTCTTCGACTGCAAGCTGGTTCGTATCAGCGTCCAGCGAGGCCAGCTCTGCCTCGGCCTCGGCGATGGCGAGTTCAAAGCGGCTGGGATCCAGCACCAGCAGCAGGGTGCCCTCGCGCAGTATAGCGCCGCTCTCCAGTTGCGGATGGCGCTCGACCACCCGGCCGGGAACATTGGCAATGGCCAGCCAGCTTTGCGCGGGCCGCGCCACGCCATGGCCACGTGCTTCGAAGAGGAACGCCAGTGGCCGTACCTCGATTACCGAGACAGCAGGGACATCGATAAATGCCTCGTCGCGTGTCGGCGGTTGGCGGTTGATCAGAAACAGGACGGCCAGACCGATACCCGCCGCCAGGCCGCCCGCTATCCACCACGCCCGGCTGCGCCGCCCGACCCCGGCGCTCATGCCTGCGTCTCCGTTTCGATCCCGGCCCGTATGCCGCGCTCATATATTGCAAAAACCCCGGCTGCCTCACGGTGAATGCGCTGTACGTCCCCGGCCAGCAGGGACTGCATCACCAGTCCCTGGATAGTGCCGATAAACAGGGTTATCGCCGCTTCGTTATCAAGTGAATCCGGCAATTCGCCACACGCCTTGCCCTGTTCAATGAGCCGTTGCAGGCGTTCGCCGTAATGCTGGATGAGAGTTCGGGCAATGCGCTTGGCAGGCGTCGATTCGGCACGCTGCAATTCACCGAAGAGCATCCGCGGGACACCGGGATGGTCAGCTACGAATTCGGTGTGACTCATAAAGATTGCGCGCAATGTTGCCAGCGGGGAATCCTGATCCGCCGCGGCGCCATCGATGCGCGCCAACAGCCGCTCGGCCACCCATTCCATGACTGCCTTCCAGATGGCCTCCTTGGTGGGAAAATGGCGGAACAGCGCACCCTGGGTCAGGTTCATGTGTCCGGCAATGGCGGTGGTCGTGATATCACCGGGATTTTGTGATGCGGCCAATTCCACGACCGTCTCGATGGTAGCTGCGCGTCTTTGTTCCGCGGGAAGGTGCCTGGTTGTGGTAGTCATGGGGCATTCTCTATAAGTTAGTAATCTATTACTATCTTAGTTCCGAGTGCTGCCCGTGTCTACTGGCCGAGAGGTGCCCAGGCAGTTCTTGAAGGAATGGATTGGTTCAGGGGATACTTTTACATGGTCCCGTCGCTGACCGGTTGTGATGCTTTTCAGTGTCTTGAATGGATGATGGGGTGTTGCTGACTTACACGGCCGGCTGTGCTTTCACCCGTACCCGTTGCCATGATGCCGGGTATTCGGGACGACGCCTTCCTGCCATTGTGCTTATTATTTACGCGGCAGGCGGTTATATTCCGGGAAGTCATCCGCATAGCAGACGGCTGATGCCGGAATGCCCGAGTCTCCCCGTCCGGCCGGTTCATCCATGAGAATCTGTTTGAGTACGACAGCCTGGTTATGCTTCTGGTCACGGGCCGCGTACAGCAGCGTGACCCGCCCCTGGTCAGCCAGCGATTTCAGTTGTTTAAATGCCTGTGGATTATCCTGTAGCTCGCGGCGATATCGTTTCCTGAAGGTTTCCCACTTCTGCGGGTCGTGATCAAACCACTTGCGCAGTTCAGAGCTCGGCGCGACCTCCTTCAACCAGTGATCGATATCCGCGTCCTGCTTTTTCAGGCCACGCGGCCAGAGTCGGTCCACCAGCACGCGTTGTCCGTCCTGTTTTGACGGTGGATCATAGGCACGTTTCAGGCGAATTTGCATGGTTTTAGACCCGCACAGTGCCTACTCGCGTGGCCGGTGGGGAATGTCCCAGTGCCGGCCCTTGAGCATAATGTTCCAGTACAAAAACGGCAGAAAATGTTTTTTCAGCCACCACATGCTGCGGCGTTCGCGCGTCGGATCGAGTGGAAAACTGGGCGTGACCTTGCCGCCGTAGATGAACTCGGCCAGGATGACCCGGCCATGGGCGGTCACCAGCGGGCAGGAAGCATAGCCGTCGTATTCTGCCGGCAGCGGCTTGCCGTCGAGGGCCGCCAGTAAATTTTCGACGACCACCGGCGCCTGCAGGCGCACTGCGGCCGCGGTTTTGGAATTCGGTGTGGCGGCGGCGTCACCGAGGGCGAAGATGTTGGGATATTGTTTGTGCTGCAGCGACTGCTGATCGACATCGACCCAGCCGGCGTCGTTGGCCAGCGGACTTTGCTTGACGAAATCGGGCGCGCTCTGCGGCGGCGTCACGTGCAGCAGATCGAAGCGCCGGGTTACGCGCTCTGATTCACCGTTGGCAGCGGTGGTTTCGAACACGGCCTCGCGCGCAGCCCCGTCAACGGCGACCAGCGTTGTAGCGTAGTCCACGTGGATGCCGTAGCGCGCCGCCACCGCTTGCAGCGGAGCAACGAATTCCTGGACGCTGAATATCACGTCCCCGGAGAGGGCGAAGCGTATTTCCGTGTCATCAAGCGAGCCGCTGCGGCGTAGATGATCCGCCGCCAGGTAAGCAATTTTCTGTGGTGCGCCGGGACACTTGATCGGCATTTGCGGCTGCGTGAACAGGGCGGTTCCGCCGCGCAGATCGCGAATGCAATCCCAGGTATAAGCCGCCAGTTCCGGCGCGTAATTACTGCATACTGCGTTTTGCCCCAGCGTTTCCTGAAGGCCCTCAATGCGATCCCAGTCGAGTTGCAGACCCGGACAGACGATGAGGCCGTCATAGGTGATATGCCGGCCGTCGGCCAGGATCACGCTGGTATTCCCGGGATCGAACCCCTCTGCCGGCTGGCGTATCCAGTCAACGCCGGGTGGGATCAAATCCTGCTGGCTGCGGCGGGTGCGGGCCAGATCGAAGGTGCCGCCACCGACCAGGGTAAAGGCCGCCTGGTAGTAATGATCCGTGGCCGGGTCGATCAGAGCTATATCCAGGTCCGGTCGCCGGCGCCGCAGCGAGGCGGCCACGGTAATGCCCGCGGCACCGCCGCCGACGATGGCGATTGAATGTTTGTTGGCGGACTTGTTCATGATCTATTGCGTTCAGGATGAATGTTCAATACCCCGGGTCTGTCCAGGTGTCCGTGCGGGCGAAACCGGCACCCGTGGTTTGTTGCCGGGCGAATGTTCAGTCTATGCCTTGCAGACAGCCGCCACAACCATGCACTGCCGCGGGACCGCGCCTGCTGCCGCTCAGCCCGGGCGCCCGTCCGGCCGGGGTGTTGCCAGCATCGGTGTGTAAAGCGCGGTGAACAGCCCGAACGCCAGGATCCAGCCGATCGCCGCGAGGATGAGGCCGGTTTGATAATCGATCACTCCGGCCGCGGCCATCAGCCGCAGTACTGTCGCGGCAAAAATGGCAACATAGATAACGATAGCAAAGCGCACCAGCCGCATGGGTCGCCCGGTATGTCCCGCAGTGACCCGGGTCATCACGCCCAGTATGAGTGTGCCCATGGCGCCCACGCCCAGCGTGTGCTGCCACAACCCGGCGGGCATTGAGTCGCTAATCAATCCGGCGCCGCGCAGCAGTAACGCCAGCACTATCCAGAAATAGGCCAGGTGCAATATCCACAACAGCGGCTCGGCGGCGACCCGCCATCCGGACCATTGCCACAACCTCAGGCCATTGATCAGGCCGGCAATAATGATCGCCCACCCGAGCACTAATGCAGGTGCGCTGAAGAGATCCAGCACCACGAGCACCACGATAGTGCCGATGGCCAGTTGGTCAACACGGGGATTGCGAGAGACGGGTTCCGGGTTCATGCCCTGCATGCGTAACCAGTTCGCTGAAAATGCCGGCGTGATGCGACCGGCGACAATGACCATCATCAGTGTAATGACATTGAATCCCGTGTTCTGACCCAGCTGCAGTAATGGGCCCGATGACTGGATGACGCCAAGATGCATGAACAGGTTGCCCAGAAACAGCAGCCCGAGTACACCGACCAGCAGCAGATTGCGTTGATTTTCATAGCGTATCAATATCATTGCGGCATAGCCGCCAAACACCGGTAGAAAGGCGAGATCCAGGATCGCCACCAGCCAGGCCGACAGCCAGGCCGAGGTCCACAACGCAATACGTCCGGCAAGCCAGAGCAATGCCAGCGCCAGCAGGGGTTTCCCGGACAAGGCCGGCGCCCCGGTCCAGTTGGTCATCGCGGTCAGTAGAAAACCGGCGCTGGCGGCAGCGACCAGACCGTAGAGCATTTCGTGGCTGTGCCACTGCACTGCGGGCCACCCTGACGGCAACGTCCAGCCACCGAGAAAAAAAGCAATCCAGCCGAGCATGAACAGAACACCATAGAGTCCGGTAAGCAGGAAAAAAACCCGGAAAGGGTAGGTCAGTAATATATGAGGCTGGATGTGCATAAGTTTCTCTCTTTCAGTCCTGCATAGCGGTGCCAGCGTAAAGCGCGGGACAAGGTGTTAATAAACCCTGACATTGCATAAATTTTTGGCGCAGGACCGCTCCGCTCCTTCTATAACAGCATTTTCCGGGCCGTGCTCGCTTTTTCCAATCCTCACATAGAGTGAGCTATG